>OY970242.1:0-3163949 GCA_963715505.1 uncultured Microthrixaceae bacterium | reverse complement strand
AGGGCGCCGTGCGGCTGCTTGGCGGGCAAGCGCTATGGAACATGGTGCATCTTGCGGTGCCGGCGCTTGCCGACTATCGCGAGCGCATCACCCTCTATTTCGATGATGCGACTGCTCGAGCTCGTTTTTCCCTCGCCGTATCTCAACCATCAGCCGACCATGCTGACGATCCGCACCATCGGATGGCCACACCTTGACCAGCCGCGATATCAGGACCGGCTACGAGGAGGCCTTCGTCGAAGAGCTGAAAGGTTTCTGGTCGGCGATCGTCGAAGGCGCAGCCGGTGCGCAACACGGCCGAGCAGGCGCGGCGCGACATGGCGCTGCTTGCCGGCCTTGCGCAATTTCACCTCACCACGGCGCGAGGACAGACGACGATGGAGCTCGCCCGTGAACGTTCGCATCGGCATCAACCCGATCACCTGGACGAATGACGATGTGCCGGAGCTCGGCGGCGACACGCCGCTCGAGACGTCTGCCTCAGCGAAACCAAGCAGGCCGGCTATGCCGGCACCGAGCTCGGCGGGAAGTTCCCGCGCAACTCGGCCGAGCTCGAAGCCGATCCTGGCAGCGCCACGGGCTGGCGCTCGTCTCGGGCTGGTATGACGGCCGCTGCGCCGAGAAGGAGGTCGCCGCGGAGATGGATGCGATCGCAGCCGCATCTGAAGCTGCTGAAGGATATGGGCTCGACAGCATGTCGTCTATGCCGATACGTCGCTCGGCCGCCACGGCGCGATCTGGGACGCCGATCTCGCAGCGGCCCGCACCTCGGCGCGCGACGAATGGCCGGCCTATGGCCGCAAGCTCACCGCGCTCGCCGAGCGCATGGCCGATTTCGGCGTGCGCATGGCGTTCCACCACCATATGGGCACGATCGTCGAGACCGACGCCGAGGTCGGCCTGCTGATGCGCCATACCGGCGAGGCGGTCGGCCTGCTCTACGATACCGGCCATTCGGTATTTTCGGGCGGCGATCCGCTGGCGCTCGTCAAGGCGCATGTGAAGCGCGTCGTGCATGTGCATTGCAAGGACGCGCGCAAGCCGATGCTGGCAGCGCGCGCGGCGCCGAGACATGAGCTTCATGGGCGCGGTGATGGAAGGCATCTTCACCGTGCCGGGCGACGGCTTCATCGACTATCCGGCGATCCTGCAGCGTCCTGGCCGATGCCGGCTATTCGGGCTGGCTGGTCGTCGAGGCCGAGCAGGATCCGGCCAAGGCGCATCCGCTGACCTATGCGCAGGATGGGCTACGAGAACCTGTCGCGCATGGCGGGCGAAGCCGGATTCACGGTGGACGCGTGACGGGGCGGCGGGATTCCCGCCACCGGAGGAACCAGTGCTGATGGGTAGAAACGACACGAAGGAGCAACTGGACTGCCGGCCGTAACCGCGGGGGCGGAAATCCAACAGGAGGAGCCATGTTCTCGCTTGCGAAACTAATGACGCCTGCGCTCGGCCTTGTGGCCGGGCTAGCACTCATGTCGGCGGCCTCGGGACTTGCGGCCGCTGAGGAAACCCGCGTCGTTTTCGTCACGCATGGCCAGAGCGGCGATCCCTATTGGTCGGTCGTGAAGAACGGCATGGACGACGCCGCCAAGACGCTCGGCGTCAAGGCCGAGTATCTGTCGCCCGAAACCTTCGACATGGCCAAGATGGCGCAGATGATCGACGCCGCCGCGGCGTCGAAGCCGGACGGGCTGGTCGTTTCGATCCCCGATGCCTGCCGCGCTCGGCGACGCCGGTGAAGAATGCGGTCGCCGCGGGCGTGCCGGTCATCGTGATCGATTCCGGCGGCGGCAAGCTGACCAAAGAACTCGGCGGCCTGCTCTATTCTGGGCCAGTCGGAGTATGATGCCGGCGTCATGGCCGGCGAGCGCATGGCCAAGGCCGGCGTCAAGAACGCGGCGTGCCTCAACCATGAGGTCGGCAACCAGTAGCCTCGACGATCGTTGCGCCGGCTTCGCCAAGGGCCTCGGCGCCGACGTGCCTGTGCGTGCAGGGCGTCATCGATCCGACCGAAATGAAGACCCGCACGCTGGCCTATCTCAGCGCGCACTCCCGACGTCGAATTCCTGCTCGCCAGCGGCACCATCGTCGGCCGAGCCGGCATTGGCCGCTCTCGAAGAGCTGGGGCTTGCCGGCAAGGTCAAGCTCGGCACGTTCGATCTGTCGCCGGTCATCCTGCAGGCGGTCGCCGACGGCAAGATGGAATGGGGCATCGATGCCCAGCAATATGCGATGGGCTATATTCCGGTGGTGATGTTCGATCTCTGGAAGAAGTACAAGATCGCGCCGATCGCCGACTATCCGACCGGCCCTGGCTTCGTCACCAAGGACGCCGCCGCTTCGGTCATCGACCTGTCGAAGCAAGGCAAGCGCTAGCTTTGCTGCGGAAGCCGAAATTGGGCTTCCGCAATAGGCGATGCTCGATCAGACTAGCGCGGCCCTTGCCGGGGCCGCCCGGTTTGCGTGATGAAACGGGGACGACTGGATGACGACTGTCGCTTCATCGGACGAGCGGGTCCGCAAGCTCGGCTTTCTCGGCCGGTTGCTGAAGCGGCCTGAACTGGGCGCGGTGGCAGGCACCGTGCTGGTGCTCGTGCTGTTTCGCGTTGACCGCCGGCTCGAGCGGGCTGTTCAGCGCGAAGGGCATCGTCAATTTCCTCGAGGTGTCGGCGCAGCTCGGCATCATCGCCGCTGCCGTGGCGCTGCTGATGATCGCCGGCGAGTTCGACCTGTCGATCGGCTCGATGATCGGCTTTGCCGGCATGGTCATCGCCATCCCGGCGGTGCAGTGGGGCTGGCCGCTCTGGGCGTCCATCGCTGCTCGCCTTCGCCGTGGCGCTGCTGGTCGGCTATCTCAACGGCGCTGATCGTGGTGAAGACCGGCCTGCCGTCCTTCATCGTGACGCTCGGCTCGCTGTTCATGCTGCGCGGGCTTGGGCTTGGCCTGACGCCGGCTGATCACCGGCCGCACGCAGGTCTCGGGCATTCACGAAGCGGCCGCCGGCGACTGGCTGTCGCCGTTGTTCGCCGGCCAGTTCGGGCAATCGCTGATGATCTGGCTCGCCGCGATCGGACATCATCGGCAAGCGGCCGGACGGCCTGCCGACCGTGCAGGGCATTCCGGTGTCGATCCTGTGGTGGATCGGCCTCACCGCGGTCTTCACCTTCGTGCTCTTGCGCACGCGCTTCGGCAACTGGATCTTCGCCAGCGGCGGCGATCCGTCGCGGCGCGCAATCGTCGGCGTGCCGGTGGCGCGCGTGAAGATCGCGCTGTTCATCCTGACTGCCGTCGCCGCGACGATCTTCGCGGCGATCCAGGTGCTGCGACGGGCTCGGCCGATACGCTGCGCGGCACCCAGAAGGAATTCGAGGCGATCATCGCGGTTGTGATCGGCGGCACGCTGCTCACCGGCGGCTATGGCTCGGCGATCGGCGCGCATGTTCGGCGCCTTCATCTTCGGCTTTGTGCAGATGGGCATCTTCTACACCGGCATCGATACCGACTGGTTCAAGCTGTTCATGGGCGCCATGATGGTGATCGCCGTGCTGTTCAACAGCTACGTCCGCAACCGCGCCATGCGGAGCCGCTGATGCAGACTGCCCCGTATGTCGAGCTGAGGTCGGTCAGCAAATATTTCGGCTCGGTGATCGCGCTCAAGGACGTCTCGTTCGACGTCTGCCCGGCGAGGTTCATTGCCTGCTGGGCGACAACGGCGCCGGCAAGTCGACGCTGATCAAGATGCTGTCGGGCGTCTATGCCCCGACGAGGGCGAGATCCTGGTCGCCGGCCAGCCGGTGCAGTTTCGCCTCGCCCAAGGACACGCTCGACAGCGGCATCGCCACGGTCTACCAGGATCTCGCGCTGGTGCCGCTGATGAGCGTGGCGCGCAACTTCTTCCTTGGCCGCGAACCCCTGAAGAAGGCTGGCCCGATCAACCTGTTCGATGTCGAGTTCGCCAATCGCACTGCCTATGACGAATTGTCGGCGATGGGCATCCAGCTGCGCGATCCCGAACAGCCGGTCGGCACGCTGTCGGGCGGCGAGCGCCAGTGCCTGGCGATCGCGCGCGCCGTCTATTTCGGGGCCAAGGTGCTGATCCTCGACGAGCCGACCTCGGCGCTCGGCGTCCACCAGGCCTCCGTCGTGCTGAAGCTGATCGTCCAGTCCAAGGCGCGCGGCATCGGCGTCATCTTCATCTCGCACAACGTGCATCACGCCTATGTGGTTGGCGACCGCTTCACGCTTGCTGAAACGCGGCAAGAGCACCGGCACCTATCTGAAGGACGAGATCAGCCGCGACCACCTGCTCAGCCTGATGGCCGGCGGCAAGGAACTGGTCGACCTCGAAGCGGAACTTGCCAAGCTGGGCAAAGGCAAGGCGGCGGGGCTGCAGGCGGGGGAGTGAGCGGGCCTTTGGAGCGATCGGCTGCCGCGACGCGTGGCGGTGATTGATCCCAGCGGCCGGGTGCCCAAGGATCAATTGTCCTGGCGATAGGGTATGCGTGGCTGGGGCGCCAGGATTCGAACCTGGGAATGGCGGTACCAAAAACCGCTGCCTTACCGCTTGGCTACGCCCCAACAGGCCGGCGCACGGCCGGAAAGCCGCCTTATAGGCAGACTGCATATGCAATCGTGACGTCGCTATGAAGCGGCAATCGCGCTTTCGCCCTCCGCGTCGCTACGGTCCCCAGACCGCGAGTTCGTTGCCGGCCGGATCGAGGAAATGGAAGCGCCGGCCGCCGGGAAAGGCGAAGATCGGCTTGACGATCGTGCCGCCGGCCGCCTCGACCGCCGCAAGCGTTTCTTCCAGATCTTCCGAGTAGAGCACCGGCAGCGGCTGCTGCCGGCGCCTCCGCCGCGTCGGCCTGGAACCCGCCGTCCAGCCCTTCGTCGAAGGCCGAATAGGTCGGGCCGTAGTCGGTGAAGGACCAGCCGAAGGCCGCGCTGTAGAAGGCCTTGACGCTGTCCAGCGTGCCGCCGGTCGCGGGCATTTCGAGATAGTCGAGCTTGCCGGTCTGTTCTCATGGTGCGACCTCCATGTGTTCTTGTTATGTTCTATACTGTACGCGCCGATGGCAAGCGGCAAGCCCGGATCGTCGATGCCGCATGCCGCGGCACTTAATCGATTGTAGCCGGCTGCGCGCTGTCGGCGCTGAGCCTTGCCTTTCGCAGCTGCAGCATCCTATCGCTCGACCGAAGCAGGCGCTCGTCGACACTCGTCCGGCGAGGAGCGAGCATGACGAAATGGGTCTACACGTTCGGCGACGGCGCGGCCGAGGGCCGCGCCGGCGACCGCAACCTGCTCGGCGGCAAGGGCGCCAACCTTGCCGAGATGTGCAGCCTCGGCCTGCCGGTGCCGCCCGGCTTCACCATCACCACCGAGGTCTGCAACTGGTATTACGCCAACGGCAAGCGCCTATCCCGGACGAACTCGAGGCGCGAGGTCGAGGCGGCGCTCGACCAGATCGGCGCAGATCGACCGGCCGCGCGCTTCGGCGACCCGGCGAAGCCTGCTGCTGGTCTCGGTGCGCTCGGGCGCGCGCGCCTCGATGCCGGGCATGATGGACACGGTGCTCAATCTCGGCCTCAACGACGAGACGGTCGAGGCGCTGGCCGCGCGATTCCGGCGACGCGCGCTTCGCCTATGACAGCTATCGCCGCTTCATCCAGATGTATTCCGACGTCGTGCTGGGCCTCGACCACGAGGTGTTCGAGGAAATCCTCGAGGACGAGAAGGCGCGGCTCGGCCACGAGCTCGACACCGAGCTCTCGGCCGCCGACTGGCAGGACGTCATCGCGCTCTACAAGGCGCAAGGTCGAGGAAGAGCTGGGCAAGCCGTTCCCGCAGGACCCGCACGAGCAGCTCTGGGGCGCGATCGGCGCGGTGTTTTCGAGCTGGATGAACCACCGCGCCATCACCTATCGCCGCCTGCACGACATTCCCGAAAGCTGGGGCACGGCGGTCAACGTGCAGGCCATGGTGTTCGGCAATATGGGCGACACCTCGGCCACCGGCGTCGCCTTCACCCGCAACCCGTCGACCGGCGAGAAGGCGCTCTACGGCGAGTTCCTGGTCAACGCGCAGGGCGAGGACGTGGTGGCCGGCATCCGCACGCCGCAGAACATCACCGAAGCGGCGCGCATCGCCGCCGGCTCCGACAAGCCGTCGCTGGAAAAGCTGATGCCGGAGGCCTTCGCCGACCTTCGTCGACATCTGCGAGCGGCTGGAGAAGCACTACCGCGACATGCAGGACCTCGAATTCACCATCGAGCGCGGCAAGCTGTGGATGCTGCAGACGCGCTCCGGCAAGCGCACCGCCAAGGCGGCGCTGAAGATCGCCGTCGACATGGCCGACGAGGGGCTGATCACCCGCGAGGAGGCGGTCGCGCGCATCGATCCGGCCTCGCTCGACCAGCTGCTGCACCCGACCATCGATCCCGAAGGCCGAGCGCAACGTCATCGGCATCGGCCTGCCGGCCTCGCCGGGCGCGGCGACCGGCGAGATCGTGTTCTCCTCCGACGAGGCCGAGGAGCATGAAGGCGCAGGGCCGCAAGGTCATCCTGGTGCGCGTCGAGACCAGCCCCGAGGACATCCACGGCATGCATGCCGCCGAGGGCATCCTGACCACGCGCGGCGGCATGACCAGCCACGCGGCGGTGGTGGCGCGCGGCATGGGCAAGCCCTGCGTCTCGGGCGCCGGCTCGCTGCGCGTCGACTACACGCACCGGCACGCTGATGGCGATGGGCCACGACGCTGCAAGAAGGGCGACATCATCACCATCGACGGCGCCACCGGCCAGGTGCTGAAGGGCGCGGTGCCGATGCTGCAGCCGGAGCTGTCCGGCGATTTCGCCACGCATCATGGACTGGGCCGACGACGACGCGCCGCATGAAGGTGCGCACCAATGCCGAGACGCCGGCCGATGCGCGCATGGCGCGCTCCTTCGGCGCCGAGGGCATCGGGCTTTGCCGCACCGAGCACATGTTCTTCGAGGGCGACCGCATCGTCGCCATGCGCGAGATGATCCTGGCCGACACCGAGAAGGACCGGCGCGCCGCGCTCGCCAAGCTGCTGCCGATGCAGCGCTCGGATTTCGTCGAGCTGTTCGAGATCATGGCCGGCCTGCCGGTGACGATCCGCCTGCTCGATCCGCCGCTGCACGAGTTCCTGCCGAAGACCGAGGAGGAGATCGCCGAGGTCGCGGCCGCGCATGGGCGTCGACGCCGACAAGCTGCGCCAGCGCACCGAGGCGCTGCACGAGTTCAACCCGATGCTCGGCCATCGCGGCTGCCGGCTCGCCATCTCCTATCCGGAGATCGCCGAGATGCAGGCGCGCGCCATCTTCGAGGCGGCGGTCGAGGCCGGCGCAGAAGACCGGCAGCGCCGGTCGTGCCGGAGATCATGGTGCCGCTGGTCGGCCTGAAGACGGAGCTCGACTTCGTCAAGGCGCGCATCGACGCGGTGGCGCAAGAGCGTGATGGCAGGAGACCGGCGTCGACGATCGACTATCTCGTCGGCACGATGATCGAGCTGCCGCGCGCCGCGATCCGCGCCCATGTCATCGCCGAGAGCGGCCGAGTTCTTCTCCTTCGGCACCAACGACCTGACCCAGACGACCTTCGGCATCTCGCGCGACGACGCCGTCGGCCTTCCTGGAGACCTATCGCCAGAAGGGCATCATCGAGCAGGACCCGTTCGTCTCGCTCGACATCGACGGCGTCGGCGAACTGGTGCGCATGGCGGCCGAGAAGGGCAGGGCGACGCGGCCCGACATCAAGCTCGGCATCTGCGGCGAGCATGGCGGCGACCCGGCCTCGATCCGCTTCTGCGAGGAGGTCGGGCTCGACTATGTGTCCTGCTCGCCCTTCCGCGTGCCGATCGCCCGGCTGGCGGCGGCGCAGGCGGCGGTCAGGCGAAGGGGTGACAATGGAGGTGTACCCGATTTGCAATTGGGTACACCGACGCTCCGGGACTTTCTTCTAGCCCCGGAACTGCCTGCCGCCTCGACGCACTTGCGGAGGTGCGCAGAGTGAAACGGTCCGCAGCGCTCGTCCGAAGAGGCTGCGATATTCAAGGCCAACGATCGACGCAGGCGCGAGGGAACGCGATTCTCGCCATCATCGGTCGCTAGAGATGCTCGCAATTCGCTCGGGGTGTCTCGTATGCGCTTGCCTCCCTGTTGCTTGCTGCCGCGACCTTGCCGCGAGCGCGACCCTTTGCCGACGCGCAGAGCCGCCGGTTGGCGATGCACTCCAATCAGGTCGAGCCCAGCGCCGAAGCTGGTCGAGCCGGTGCTCATCTCGAGCGATCGGCCGGCAGGGCGAGCGCGTGGCGCTGACGCTCGATGCCTGCAGCGGGCGGACCGACACCCGCATCCTTTCGACGCTCGTCGAGAACGACATCCCGGCCACGATCTTCGATCACCGGCGGCTGGCTGAAGCGCAACGCCGAGGCGCTGGCCGTGATGCACGCGCACCCTGAATTGTTCGAGCTGGAGAATCATGGCGCGCGGCATGTGCCGGCGATCGACGCGGCAATGCGTCTACGGCGTCAAGGCAGCCGGCAGCCGCGCCGCCGTCCGCCGAGGTCGAGGACGGCGCCTCGGCGCTGATCGACGCCGGCGAGCCGGCGCCGCGCTGGTTCCGCGGCGCCGACCGCCAAATATGACAAGTCGCCGCGATGATGCAGATCGCGCAAGCTTGGCTTCAGGATCGCCGGCTATTCGCTCAATGCCGACGGCGGTTCGCTGCTCGGCGCGGCGACGACCGAACAAGCGCTGGCATCGGCGAAGGACGGCGACGTGATCATCGCCCACATCAACCAGCCGACGCATTCGGCCGGCGCGGGCCTGGTGAAGGGCCTGCTCGACCTCAAGGCGAAGGGCGTGACCTTCGTCCGCCTCGACCGACGGTGGACGAGGTCGATCGAAGCGGCGACAGTGAGCCGTAGTGATAGCCAAGACCTTCAGCAACTGGGCAGCTCGCGACGCTTGCGATACCTACTTGCTATTCGTCAGAAACAGCAGAGTCTGTTCACCACTCACCGTTCACCGATTCAGCCACGGTCACGCATTCACTATTCGGTCTCGATCGTCACCCGGTTGGGATAGAACGCGCCGTGGTCCTTGATCTCGGCCATCTCGTCAAAGGGATGCTGGTAAGCCCACATCGCGTCCTTGGCGCCGTCCTTGACGCTCCAGTAGCTGGCGTCGCCCTTGAACGGGCAATGCGTGCTGGTGTCGGTCGCCGAGAGCTTGCTCGAAGTCGATGTCGGCGAAGGGAACGTAGATCACCGGCGGGATAGACGTGCTCCTTGAACAGCAGCGCGTTGTCGGACGACGCGACGACCGCGCCGTTCGACCTGACCGTCACGTGCTTGCCGAAGGGCTCGACGGTGATGGTGTGCTCGGGATGGCTCTTGAAGCCGGGTGCGGGGTTCTGGCCGAGTCTCAGCATGTCGCGACACTCCGTGAACGACTTGATCTGGAAACGGTGCGCGCGCGCCGAGATTCAAGCCGCGCGCAGGCCTTCCTTGGCGACCCAGGCCTCGGTGTCGGCGAGCGCCATTTCGAACCGGTCGAACAGCTCGTTGAGCTCGGCCTCGGTGATGATCATCGGCGGGCAGAAGGCGATGCGTGTCGCCGAGCGCGCGCAGGATCGCGCCATGGCCTTCGAGGAACTTGCGCGAATTGCGCGCCGACGCCCTTCTTCGGGTCGAAGGACCGCTTGGTCTTCTTGTCGGCCACCATCTCGGCGGCGCCGACAAGCCCGACCGAGCGCGTCTCGCCGACCAGCGGATGTTCGCCGATCCGCTTCAGCGCGGGCTTCGAAGAGCGGCATCAGCTTGCGCACATGGCCGACGATGTCGCGCTTCTGGTAGATCTCGATCGCCTTGACGCCGAGCGCGCAGCCGAGCGGATGGCCGCCATAGGTGAAGCCGTGGCCGAACGTGCCGATCTGCGCGGAATGGTCGACATAGGCCTGGTAGACGTCCTCCGGCACCATCACGGCGCCGAGCGGCGCATAGGCCGCGGTCAGCTGCTTGGCGGCCGAGATCGTCGTCGGCGTCATGCCGACCGTCTGGCAGCCCCACCAATTGCCGGTGCGGCCGAAGCCGTTGATCACCTCGTCGTCGATCAGCATGATGTCGTGCTCGTCGAGCACCTGCCTGGATCGCCGCGTATAGCCCGTCGGGCGGAACGATGACGCCGCCGGCGCCCATCACCGGCTCGGCGATCATGGCGGCGATCGTGTCCGGCCCCTCGCGCTCGATCAGGTCGCGCAGCGACTGCACGATGCGCGCCACGAACTCGGCCTCGCTCTCGCCGTCCTTGCCGAAGCGGTAATAATGCGGGCAGTCGGTGTGCAGCACGCGGTCGACCGGCAGGTCCCAGCCGTTGTGGTTGTAGGGCAGGCCGGTCAGCGACGCCGACATGATGGTCACGCCGTGATAGGCCTTGATGCGCGAGATGATCTTCTTCTTTTTCGGCCGGCCGAGCGCATTGTTCATGTACCAGGCGAGCTTCACCTGGGTGTCGTTGGCCTCCGAGCCCGACGAGGTGAAGAACACTTTCGAGATCGGCACCGGCGCGATCTCCTTGAGCTTTTCGGCAAGCTCGATCGCCGGCTCCGTGCCCTTGGCGCCGAACAGATGATAGTAGGGCAGGGTGCGCAGCTGCTCGGTCGCCGCCTCGATCATCTCCTCGTCGCCGAAGCCGAGGCCGGCGCACCACAGGCCGGACATGCCTTCGATATAGCCGCGCCCTTGCGTGTCGTAGACATAGACGCCCTTGCCGCGCTCGATGACCAGCGGTGCCGGTCTGCTTGAGCTTGTGGATCGGCGTGTAGGGATGCAGCACCGACTCGATGTCGCGGGTCTGCCAGTTGCTGAGCGGCGGCGTGTTCGCCATGGTCGGTCTCCGGGTTGGCCGGAAGCCTAGCCGCTTGGCGTCGTCAGCGCAAAACCCTTCGCGTGCTGGTGCAAGCGCCGCATGCCGCGCTGGTCCGATTGTCGGTCAGGTCGGCTGCCTGACCGGCATGCCTCAGGCCGCGGCGCGGAAGACGTCCATCAGGCCGGCGTAGGATTCGGCGATCTTGGCGATCGGGTTGCTGCTCTGCGCGACCGGCTCGACGCGCATCAGCCCGCCGTCCGGCGGCATGATCACCAGCGCGAACTGGCGCTCGCTCGTCGTTGCCGATGCGGACCGCCGCGACGCGCTGGCAGTCTTCGTTCTCCGAGCCGCATCTGGAACAGCATCTCGCCGCCGATCGCCTTCAGCGCCGTGCGGATCGATTCCTCGAAGCCGAGCGACACCAGGTTCTGGTTGTGCAGGGCGAGCTCGAGCTCGACCGCCTCGAGCGAATTCGTGTCGGCCGATTCGGCCGATCAGCAGCTTCGGCCGCATCGGATTCGTCCGATCATCGGTGCGGTCGTTGCCGATTCAGTCGGCAGGGTGCGTCCATGCGATGATCTCTTCGATCAGTCGGTCGCATGCAGCATCCCGTCCAGCACTCGAATGCATCCGCGCCGATCGAATGGCCGCAATGTGGCCAGCAGATGTCGGCAGGCCTGATCCGAGTCGCCGCTGGCGGTCGCGCAAATCGCTGGACAAAGCCACGGCCGCCCGCACAATTGGTCCAGTTGTATCTGGGAGGAATCGCAATGCTTGGCTTGATGCAGGAATGGCCGCTGCTTTGCCACAAGATACTCGATCACGCGGCGCGCCAGCATGGCGACCGCGAGATCGTGTCGCGCTCGGTCGAAGGGCCGATCGTGCGCACCAACTATCGCGACATCCGCGCGCGCGCGCTGAAGGTCGCGCAGCGCCTCGAGCGCGACGGCTTCAGGCACGGCGACCGCATCGCGCACGCTGGCCTGGAACACGGCCCGCCACATCGAGGCCTGGTACGGCATCATGGGCATGGGCGGCGTCTACCACACGCTCAACCCGCGGCTGTTTCCCGAGCAGATCGCCTGGATCATGAACCACGCCGAGGACCAGGCGCTGTTCGTCGACCTGACCTTCCTGCCGATCGTCGAGAAGATCGCCGCCGGCGTGAAGTCGCTGAAGAAGGTCATCGTGCTGACCGACGCCGCGCACATGCCGCAGACGACGCTGCCGAATGTCGTCGCCTACGAGGAATGGCTGGCCGAGGCCGACGGCGACTTCACCTGGAAGGCGCTCGACGAGAACACCGCCGCCGGCATGTGCTACACGTCCGGGCACGACCGGCGACCCCAAGGGCGTGCGTCTACAGCCATCGCTCGAACGTGCTGCACGCGATGATCGCGGCGCATGCCCGACGCCATGGGCATTTCGTCGCGCGAGACGATCCTGCCGGTGGTGCCGATGTTCCACGCCAATGCCTGGGGCCTGGCGCAAGCGGCCCCGATGATCGGCGCCAAGCTGGTCATGCCGGGCGGCAAGATGGACGGCGCCTCGATCTACGAGTTGCTCGACACCGAGAAGGTGACCTTCACGGCCGCCGTGCCGACGGTCTGGCTGATGCTGCTGCAGCATCTCGAGGAGACCGGCAAGAAGCTGCCGCATCTCAAGAAGGTGGTGATCGGCGGCTCGGCCTGCCCGCGCGCCATGACCGAGAAATTCCAGGAGAACTACGACGTCGAGGTGATCCATGCCTGGGGCATGACCGAGATGTCGCCGCTCGGCACGCTGGGCACGATGAAGCCCGAATATGCCGATCTCGAAGGCGACGAGCGCCTCGACATCAAGGAGAAGCAGGGCCACGCGCCGTTCGGCGTCGAGATGAAGGTGACCGACGACGACGACCGCGAGCTGCCGTGGAACGGCAAGACGTTCGGCCGGCTGAAGGTGCGCGGGCCGGCGGTGGCGCGCGCCTATTACGGCGGCGCCGGCGCGGACCAGTTCGACGAGGACGGCTGGTTCGATACCGGCGACGTCGCCCATATCGACCCGCAACGGCTACATGCAGATCACCGACCGCGCCAAGGACGTGATCAAGTCCGGCGGCGAATGGATATCGTCGATCGATCTCGAAAACCTCGCGGTCGGCCATCCCGATGTCGCCGAGGCGGCGGTGATCGGCGTGCCGCACCCGCAGTGGGACGAGCGGCCGCTGCTGATCGTCGTGCGCAAGCCCGGCCGCGAGGTGTCGCAAGGACGACCTGCTCGGCTTCATGAACGGCAAGGTCGCCAAATGGTGGATGCCGGACGATGTCGCCTTCGTCGACGAGATCCCGCACACGGCGACCGGCAAGATCCTGAAGTCGACGCTGCGCGACGCAGTTCAAGGACTACCGCCTGCCGGCCGCCTGAGCCGGCTTTGACCGCGTTTGGCGGACAGCCTATGAGACCAGCCGGCAGTTGAGCTGAGGTGCGGCGGCACGAAATGGTTGTTTTGGCGGAACGGCGTTCGTCGCGCGCGGCGCTTTGGGCGGCAAGGCTGTCGACCTTCGCGGCGGTGCTGTTCGTCGTCGCCGGGCCTCGGCCATCGCTTTGGCCTTGTCGAGACGACAGGGTTCTTCTGGGTGCTCGGGCTGGTCGCAGCACTTGGCGCTCGCCGCCCTGATCCTGGCCGGCGCCGGCTTTTTGCAGATCTGGACCCATGGCGATTCTGGGGCTCGATCTGGAGGATCACGCGCTCGCTCTGCACCGGTGCGGTGTAGCCCTCGCCGGTGTAGCGCCTCGACAGCGCCTCGACGTGGTCGCGCGCCGGCTGGCCCGTGATCGTCCCGACGACCCGCCCACGCGCCTCGATGAAGCGGTAGGGCGAGGCCGAGTCGATCACCGTGACGGCGACGCGCGGGTCGCGGGTGACGTTCTTGTACTTCTGCCGGTGCACCTCCGTGTTGATCAAGAGGTGCTCGTCGTCGGCGTCGACCCACATCACGTGCGTGGACGGCGCGCCGTCGGGCCCGAGCGTCGTGAGGGCGGCGAAGTTGCCGGCGGTGGCGAGCTTGCGGAGGTCGGCGTCGAGGTCCATGGCGGCGTACCTACCCAGCCCTCGTGGTGAGCCAACGCGTGGCGACCCGTCTCCTCGGCGCCCTTTTCGGGTACACAGGGATGCCGTGTGCGGCTTCAGCGGACAGATCCATCCCCCGGGCCCGGCCGATGCCGTCCTGGTGGCGACCATGACCGAGACCATGCGGGACCGGGGTCCCGATGCCCGGGGGCTCTGGCAGCACGGTCACATCGCCATGGGCCACTGCCGCCTGACGATCATCGACCTCTCCGAGGCCGCCGCCCAGCCCATGCTCGACCCCGAGCTCGGCATGGCGATCGTCTTCAACGGCTGCATCTACAACTACCGCGAGCTGCGCCGCGAGCTCGAGGCCCGGGGGCACCGCTTCTTCTCGGGCCACGACGGGAGCGACGGCAGCGACACCGAGGTGCTGCTGCGGGCGTACGCCGAGTGGGGCGACTCCTTCGTCGAGCGCCTCCACGGCATGTTCGCCCTGCGCATCACCGAGCGTGACTCGGGCCGCGTGGTGCTGGCGCGCGACCGCCTCGGCATCAAGCCGCTCTACCTCGCGGAGGTGGAGGGGTCGCTGCGCTTCGCCTCCACGCTGCCGGCGCTGCTGGCGGGCGGAGGCGTCGACACGTCGATCGACCCCGTGGCGCTGCACCACTACCTCAGCTTCCACTCCGTCGTGCCGGCGCCGCGCACCATCCTCGCCGGCGTGCGCAAGCTCCCCCCGGCGACGACGCTGACCATCGAGCCCGACGGCCGCCGGGTCGAGCGCACCTACTGGGCGGCCAGCTACGAGCGCGATCCCGGCAAGGCCGACTGGACCGAGCGCGACTGGCGCGGACGCCGTGCTGGCGTCGCTGCGCACCGCCGTCGAGCGCCGCCTGGTGGCCGACGTGCCGGTGGGCTGCCTGCTCTCGGGCGGCCTCGACTCCAGCCTGATCGTGGGGCTGCTGGCCGAGGCCGGCCAGCAGGGCCTCGCCGACGTTCTCCATCGGCTTCGAGGCGGCGGGCGGCGTCGAGGGCGACGAGTTCCGCTACAGTCCGACATCGTCGCCGAGCGCTTCGCCACCGACCACCACAAGATCCGCATCGACACCGCCCGCATGCTCCCCGCCCTCGACGCGGCGATCGGCGCCATGAGCGAGCCGATGGTGAGCCACGACGCGGTGGCCTTCTACCTCCTGTCGCAGGAGGTCTCGAAGCACGTCAAGGTGGTGCAGTCGGGGCAGGGTGCCGACGAGGTCTTCGCCGGCTACCACTGGTACCCGCCGATGCTCGACCCCGGTGCCGCCTCCGCCGCAGGGCGCGCTCGCCGCGTACCGCCAGGCGTTCTTCGACCGCGACCACGCCGAGATGGCCGAGCTCGTCGAGGCGCCGTGGCTGGTCGACGCACGACGTGAGCGGCGAGTTCGTGCGCCGACCACTTCGCCGAGCCCGGCGCCGTCACCGGCACCGACCGGGCCCTTCGCCTCGACACGAACGTGATGCTCGTCGACGACCCGGTGAAGCGGGTCGACAACATGACGATGGCCTGGGGCCTCGAGGCGCGCGTGCCCTTCCTCGACCACGAGCTCGTGGAGCTGGCCGCCGCCTGCCCGCCAGAGCTCAAGACTGGCGCAGGGCGGCAAGGGCGTGCTCAAGGAGGCGGCCCGACGGGTCATCCCCGCACGAGGTCATCGACCGCCCCAAGGGCTACTTCCCGGTGCCGGCGCTCACCCACCTCGAGGGACCGGTACCTCGACCTGGTGCGAGATGCCCTGCACGCACCGGCGGCGAAGGAGCGAGGCCTATTCCGCTCCGAGACGGTCGATGCGCTCCTCGCCGACGCCGAACGGGCGCTCACGCCGCTGCGCGGCAACCGGCTCTGGCAGCTCGGCCTGCTCGAGCTGTGGCTCCAGCGCCACGTCGACGGGACCGGCTGATGGCCGGCGACCGAACGCCACCGGTGCCGCCGGCGCCGCCCCAGCCGCAGGGGTGGGCCCGGCGGGACGCCATCACCACGACGTCGTGGGAGCGGCCGCCCGAGCACCTGACCGAGCCCATGCGCGACAACGTGGTCCTCGAGATGGGCTGGGGCCGGCTGATCTTCGGCCAGACCTTCGCCGACCACGTGTCGATCGAGCGCATCCTGCGCGACGAGACGCTGGGCCGGCGTGACATCTGCGCTCTACCTGCGCGACCCGCACGTCCTCGTGGCACGAAGGCCGCAGGACCTCTTCGTCGACCCGTGCTACACCTACCGCATCGAACCTGCACGCCTACCGGCCACGGCGCGATCCCGTCCCGGGCGTGGTGGTGCGCCACGTCACCAACCCCGAGGACTGCGAGGAGATCAACCGCATCTACCTGCGCTGCGGCATGGTGCCCGCTCCCATCGAGACGCTGTGGGACAACCAGCTGCAGCACCGCGCCGTGGACGTGCTGGTCGCGGAGACCGACACGGGCGAGGTCGTCGGCACGGTGACCGGCGTCGATCACGAGCGCCTCTTCGCCGACCCGGAGGGCGGTTCGAGCCTGTGGTGCCTCGCCGTCGACCCCGCCTGCCACCTGCCCAACGTCGGCGAAGCGTTGGCCCGGTCGCTGCTGGAGCGCTACCAGACCCGGGGCCGGGCCTACCTCGACCTCTCCGTGATGCACGACAACCGGCCGGCGATGCTGCTCTACGAGAAGCTCGGCTTCGAGCGGGTCCCGGTGTTCGCCGTGAAGCGCAAGAACGCCATCAACGAGGCGCTCTTCGCCGGGAACGTGCCCGACGACCTCGAGCACTGCAACCCCTACGCGCGGATCATCGCCGACGAGGCGCTGCGGCGAGGGATCAGCGTGACCGTGCTCGACGCCGACGCGGGCTACCTGCAGCTCTCTCACGGCGGCCGCAGCATCATCACCCGCGAATCGCTCTCCGAGCTGACCACGGCGGTCGCCATGAGCCGATGCGACGACAAGCGCATCACCCGCAAGGTCGTCGCCGGCGGCGGGTCTCAACGTCCCTCGCGGCAAGACGGCGACCTTCGACGAGGGCGACCACGAGCTGCTGGCCGAGCTCGGCCAGCTGGTCGTGAAGCCCGCCCGCGGCGAGCAGGGGCGCGGCATCACCGTCGGCGTCGCGTCGGGCGACGAGCTCGACGAGGCGCTCGCCCGGGCGAGCGCTCACTGCCCCGACGTGCTGCTCGAGGAGCGCTGCGAGGGGGAGGACCTTCGGATCGTCGTGATCGGCTTCGAGGTCGTCGCCGCAGCGGTGCGGCGTCCCGCCGCCGTGGTCGGCACCGGTCACCACACCGTCCGCGAGCTGATCGTCGCGCAGTCGCGGCGCCGCTCGGCAGCCACCGGCGGTGAGTCCAGCATCCCGTTGGACGACCTCACGGAGGCGACGATCCGCTCCGAGGGCTGCCAGTACGACGACGTGCTGCCCGCCGGCAAGGAGCTTCGGGTGCGTGGCACGGCCAACCTCCACACAGGTGGCACCATCCATGACGTGACCGACAGACCTCCACCCCGCGCTGGTCGAAGCCGCGACGGCGGCGAGCCGTGCCCTCGACATCCCCGTGACCGGCCTCGACCTCCTCGTTCCCCGCGTCGACGGCCCCGAGCACGTGTTCATCGAGGCCAACGAGCGGCCCGGCCTCGCCAACCACGCGCCCCAGCCGACGGCCGAGCGCTTCATCGACCTGCTGTTCCCCTCCACCCGCCCGCTGCCCCAGGGGTGGCGTCCTTGACCCGCCGCCCGGAGGCGCCGCGCACGGCGGCGCCTCTGGCGATCGACCGCGAGCACCTCACCGAGCTGCTGCTGCAGCTGCTGCGCACCCCGTCGCCGTCGGGCCGCACCGACGCCGTGATGCAGCTCATCGGCGACGAGCTCGCCTCGCTCGACGTCAGCTTCGAGCTCACCCGTCGGGGCTCCCTGCTGGCGCAGCTGCCCGGCCTCGCGCACTCGCCCGACCGAGCCGTCGTCGTGCACGCCGACACCATCGGGGCGATGGTCCGCACGGTGAAGCCGAACGGCCGCCTCGAGCTGGTGCCCATCGGCACCTGGTCGGCCCGCTTCGCGGATGGCGCCCGGGTCACCGTCTTCACCGAGGATCCCGACGGCGTCGTGACGGGCACGGTGCTGCCGCTCAAGGCAAGCGGCCACGCCTTCGACGGCGAGGTCGACACGCAACCGGTCGGCTGGGAGCACATGGAGCTGCGACTCGACCTGCGCGACACGTCGCCCCGGGCGCTCGCCGCTCGTGGTGTCCAGGTCGGGTGCTTCGTCGCCGTCGACGCCCAGCCGGAGGTGACCGAGGAGGGCTTCGTCGTCTCGCGGCACCTCGACGGCAAGGCGGGCGTCGCCGCGGCGCTGGCGGCCGTTCGCGCCATGGTCCGCGCGGGCTTGGAGCCACCGCGGTCGTCGCACCTGCTGATCACCATCGCCGAGGAGGTGGGCCACGGCGCCAGCCACGGCCTCGACGCCGACGTCGCCGAGATGGTGTCGGTCGACAACGCGGTCTGCGCGCCGGGTCAGCACTCGATCGAGAACGGCATCACCATCCCCATGGCCGACATGACCGGTCCCTTCGACTACCACCTCACGCGCCGGCTGCTGGCGCTCTGCGCGGAGCACGAGCTGCCCGTGGTGCGCGACACGTTCCGCTTCTACCGCTCCGACGTGGCGGCCGCCATCGAGAGCGGCGCCGGCACCCGCGCCGCCCTCGTGGCCTTCGGCCTCGACGGCAGCCACGGCTGGGAGCGCACCCACCTCGACTCGGTCGAGGCCGTGGCGGAGCTGCTCACCGCCTACCTGCAGACCGACCTCACGTTCGAGACCTGGGACCGCACGCCGCTCGGCCCCCTGCGCGACTTCCCCTCGAGCCAGCAGCCCGTCCCCGACGAGCCCTGAGACCCCGACGGCAGGGTCGTGGTGCGGGCGGCGCACCGAGCGCGAGGCTGGGGCCATGACCGAGCTCGCGCTGGACCAGATGGTGGCTTCGATGCCCTTCGCTGTGGCGCTCGGCGTCGAGCTCGACGCCGCCACCGCGGATGGGGTGCGCGGGCGCA
Source organism: uncultured Microthrixaceae bacterium (assembly GCA_963715505.1). Lineage (GTDB taxonomy): Bacteria > Actinomycetota > Acidimicrobiia > Acidimicrobiales > VFJN01 > VFJN01. The sequence continues at coordinate 3,144,953 of OY970242.1, read as the reverse complement.
TGCCCTGGGCGCCGGAGCGCTCCACGCTGGGCGGCGCCATGCACGGTGGCGCGCTGATGGCCTTCGCCGACAGCCTGGGCGCCGTCGCCGCGTTCCTCAACCTCCCCGAGGGGGCGACCACCACGACGGTGAGCTCGTCGACCACCCTCACCCGCGGCGTCACCGCCGGGACGGTCCACGGCGAGGCCACCGTGCAGCACGCAGGGCGGTGCTTCATCACGGTGCGGACCGACGTGCGCGACGACGAGGGGCGCCTGGTGAGCCAGACCACCCAGACGCAGGCTGTGCTCTGAGCGGCGCAGGTTTCCCGTGCCCGGGAGGGGTCCGCGACCTACGCTTCGCCCAGCGCAGGGGTCAGCGGGACCCGTTGCGATGGAACAGGAAAGCAAGGCATGGCCACTGGCACCGTGAAGTTCTTCAACAACGACAAGGGCTACGGGTTCATCACCCAGGAGAACGGCCCCGACGTCTTCGTCCACTTCTCCAACATCGAGGGCGAGGGCTACAAGTCCCTCGAGGAAGGGCAGCGAGTCGAGTTCGAGGTCTCGCCCGGTCGCAAGGGTGACGAGGCGACCGGCGTGCGCGTCGTCGGCTGATCGAGCGCCACCGAGATCGTCAGCCGTACAGGCCGGCGATCTCGCTGGCGTACTTGGCGTGGATGCCACGCCGCTTGAGCTTGGAGGTGGGGGTCAGCTCCTCGGAGTCGGGTAGCCACTCGTCGGGGAGCACCTTCACCTTCTTGACGCGCTCGGCGTTGTTGAAGCTCGCCATGACCTGCACGACGCCGCGCTCGACCTCGGCGATGACGTCGGGATGCCGGGCGAGGTCGGCCAGCGAGTCGAAGGCGATGCCCTGCTCGCGGGCCCACACCGGCGCGACCTCGGCGTCGAGCACCACGAGGGCCGACACGAAGGGGCGCTGATCGCCGATGGCGCACGCCTGCGCCACGATCGGGATGAGCTTGAGCGCCGCCTCGAGGTTGGCCGGGCTGATGTTCTTGCCGCCGGCGGTGATGATCAGCTCCTTCTTGCGGTCGATGATCCGCAGGTAGCCCTCGTCATCGAAGGTGCCGATGTCGCCCGAGTGGAGCGTGCCGTCGGCGTCGAGGGTCTCGGCGGTCTTGCCCGGCTCGTCGAGGTAGCCGAGGAAGATGTTGCCCCCGCGGCAGCAGACCTCCCCGTCGTCGGCGAGGAACACCTCGCAGCCGGGGAACGCCACGCCGACCGTGCCCGCCTTGACCCGGTAGGGCTCCCAGGTGATGGGCCCGGTCGACTCGGACATGCCGTAGATCTCCGAGAGCGGCACGCCGATGGCGCGGTACCAGCTGATGAGCTCGGCGGGGATGGGCGCCGCGCCGGTGAGCGCCACCTCGAGGGCGTCGAGCCCGATCAGCGAGCGCACGCCCGCGAAGGCCACCTCGTCGAGGAAGGCCCAGGTGGCCTCGTCGTCCTCGCTGGCGATGCCCAGCGTCCGGCGCTCGGTGATGGGGATGGCGGCCTCGATCGCCTCGTCGAACTTCTTCTTCTTCTCCGGGTCGGCTCCGAGCGCGGCCTGGACCCCGGCGTAGATCTTCTCCCACACCCGTGGGACGCCGAACATGATCTGCGGGTGCACCTGACCGGCGTAGGCGGCGATCTGCGACGGGTCGGGGCACGTCGTCACCTCGTAGCCCCCGATGGCGGCGAGGTAGTGGGTCGACATCCGCTCGGCGATGTGCGCCATGGGCAGGTAGGAGATGGCGCGGAAGCCGACCGGCTCGGCCTCGAGGAGCCGCAGGTAGCCCTCCGCCGTCCACACCACGTTGTGGTGGCTCAGCATGACGCCCTTGGGCGGCCCCGTGGTGCCGGAGGTGTAGATCACCGAGACGATCGTGTCGGGCGTGCACGACTGGGCGGCGACCGCGAGGTCGGCGGGCTCGTGCCCCTCGAAGAGGTCGCTGCGGGTGCCGACCCCGTCAGGGGCGGCGCCGTCGGGGTGGGACAGCACGATGGTGGTCTGCAGGTCGGGGAGCTCGTCGCGCGCGGCGAGGAACCGGTCGAGGAACCCGGCGTCCTCGACGATCGCCACCTTCGCCTTGCAGTGCCCCGCGAGGTAGGCGACCTGCTCGGCCGAGGAGGAGTTGTAGATGGAGATGGCGGTGGCGCCGCAGAAGAGCACGGCCATGTCGACGACGTGGAAGTCGGGGATGTTCCGCATCATCAGCACGACGCGATCGCCCGGTTCCACGCCCAGGCTGTGCAGCGCCGTGGTGACCACGGCGATCTGATCGGCGTACTGCCGGTAGGTCATCTCGCCCCAACCGTCGCCGTCCTTCCAGCGCAGCGCCACCTGGTCGGGGTGGTTGGCGATCGTCTCCAGGAACCGGCTGGCGACGGTCTGCCCGGCCACCGCCTGGTCGATGTCGGCTCTGCTGATCTGCGGCACGTCGTCTCCCTCGCGCTGTCGAGTGGCCTCCCATTGAAGCCGAACCCGTGAGCCCTCCGCGGCCGGTGTCGCTACTCGCGTCGGAGCGCGATGCGGACCAGCCCGCCGCCCTCGGGTGCCGACCCCAGCGTGATGCGGCCGTCGAGCACCTCGACGAGGGTGCGGGCGATCGGCAGACCGACGCCCAGGCCCGGGATGGTCGTCGTGTCGCCGGAGCGCGTGAACATCTCGAAGGCCGTGGCCCGCACGTCTTCGGGGAAGCCGGCGCCGTGGTCGCGCACCTCGAAGACCCATTCGCCGTCGTCCATGGCGGCGCGCACCTCGGCGATGCCGCCGTACTTGATGGCGTTGTCGACCAGCAGCCCGAGCGCCCGGCCGAGCAGGTCGGGATCGCTGGTGCAGGTGGCGCCCGACGGCACGGCGAGCAGCACCTGGTCCGGCTCGATGGCGGCCTCGCGCACCTCGGCCAGCAGCGCAGCGATGTCGACCGGACCGTGCTCGGGGGTGAGCACCCCGGCATCGATGCGGCTCAGGATCAGCAGCTCCTCGATGAGCCGGGCGAGACGCGACGACGCCAGCTTCGACCGGTGCAGCATGTGGCGTCGCTGCTCGTCGGAGAGGTCGTCGGCATGGGTGAGGAGCGTGTCGACGAAGCCGTTGATGATCGTGATCGGTGTCCGCAGCTCGTGCGAGACCCGGGCGATGAAGTCCGACTTGAGCCGCTCGAGCTCCATGACGTCCTCGAACAGCCGGGCCCGCTCCAGCGCGCCCGCGATCTGCCCGCCGGCGATCTCGAGGATGGCCCGGTCGTCGGAGCTGAACGTCCGCCCCGCCGGCGGCGTCACGACGAGGCGTCCCAGCGGCCGGTCGATGCCCTCCAGCACGATGGTCAGCGACGCGGTGTCGGCGGGCGACGACTCGGCAGCGGCCCGGCTCGCACCGTCCCCGACGCTGCGTGCCGCCACCTGCTGCACGCCGCGACCGCGGTCGACCCAGAGGGTGGCGTGGTCGCTGGCGACGACGGTGTCGAGGACCGCCATGGCCCGCTCGAGCAGGATCGTGGGGTCCAGGGTGCGGCCTGTCGCCCGCGCGAGGGCGGCCACCACCTCGGCCAGCTGCGCGCTCTCCCGCTCCACTGGCGTCATCATGACCGGTCCTCGTGCACACGTCCTGATCGGCAGAACCCGGTTTGCACCTGAGCCGCGCCCAGCGCCACACTTGACCGTCCGGTCAAGAGACCGCCAGGACGCCCAGCACCAGAGGAGCAGCCATGGCCACCGCTGTCATCGTCGACGCCGTCCGCACCGCCGGGGGCAAGCGCAACGGGAAGCTGTCGGGCTGGCACCCGGCCGACCTCGCCGGCGAGGTCCTCAAGGCGCTCGTCGAGCGCAACCAGCTCGACCCCGCGCTCATCGACGACGTGATCATGGGCTGCGTCATGCAGGTCGGCAGCCAGGGGCTCAACATCGGCCGAAACGCCGTCCTCGCCGCCGGCTTCCCCGAGTCGGTGCCCGCCACCTCCGTCGACCGCCAGTGCGGCTCGTCGCAGCAGGCCGCCCACTTCGCCGCACAGGGCGTGATCGCCGGTGCCTACGACATCGCCGTCGCCGCGGGCGTCGAGGTCATGACCACCACCCCGATGGGCGCCTCGATCACCCCGGGCTCGTTCCCGTTCGGCCCGCAGGTCATGGCCCGCTACGAGCCGTCCGGTGGCCTCGTGCCCCAGGGCATCTCCGCCGAGATGATCGCCGACAAGTGGGACCTCAGCCGTGACGACCTCGACCGCTTCGGCGCCGAGTCGCAGCGCCGCGCCGAGCAGGCCACCGCCGAAGGCCGCTTCGACAACGAGATCATCGGCGTCAGCGAGAAGCGCCTCGACAAGGAGACCGGCAACCTCGTCGAGAGCGACGAGCTCGTCACCCGCGACGAGGGCATCCGCCCCGGGACCACGCCCGAGACCCTCGCCAACCTGAAGCCCGCCTTCAAGCCCGACGGCAAGGTGACGGCCGGCAACTCGAGCCAGATCACCGACGGCGCCTCGGCTGCGCTCATCATGAGCGAGGAGAAGGCCAACGAGCTGGGCCTCACGCCCCGCGCCCGCTTCCACACCTTCGCGCTGGCAGGCGTCGACCCCGTCACGATGCTCACGGGCCCGATCCCCTCCACGGAGAAGGCGCTCGCCAAGGCCGGCATGACCGTCGACGACATCGACCTCTTCGAGGTCAACGAGGCCTTCGCGTCGGTGGTGCTCGCCTGGCAGAAGGAGCTCGGCGCCGACCTTGCCAAGACCAACGTCAACGGCGGCGCCATCGCGCTGGGCCACCCGCTGGGCTGCTCGGGCACCAAGCTGCTCGCCACGCTGCTCAACGAGCTGGAGCGCACGGGTGGCCGCTACGGCCTGCAGACCATGTGCGAGGGCGGCGGGCTGGCCAACGCCACCATCATCGAGCGCCTCTCCTAGTCCGCGGTCCGCCGCCGCCCGGTCCTAGCCTGGGCGCATGATGCGGTTGCGGCGGATCTCGATCTCTCCCACCACCGTCGCGCTGCTGGGCGTGTTCGTGCTCGTCGCGTGGCTGCTCACGGGCGCGTCGGTGATCTCCCTGCTCTTCGCAGCGCTGGGGGTGCTGGTCCTCTTCAAGATCGGCTTCGCCATGCTCGGCGGTCTCGCCATGCCCGTGCCCGAGCCCCCGCCCGCGGGGGAGCTTCGCAAGGTGAAGATCATGTACCGCTGCAGCATCTGCGGCACCGAGGTGCGGATGACCGCCGCCAACGACGAGATGCCCGAGCCGCCCCGGCACTGCCAGGACGACATGGACCTCGTCACCCCCGTCGACGAGCTGTGACCCGCGCCACGCGCCCCCGGAGCTCTCCACAGGCTGTGGACAGACCTGGGGAAGATCACACCTGTGTAACTCGGCGGCTACCTCGCGTTCACCTCGGGGAGCGGCTCACCGGTGATGTGCGGGTTGACAAACCCAGTTATGGTGTGGGGGTGGATTTCGAAGGCCAGTTCCGCGAGCGAGAGAAGGCACGCCGGGCGAAACTCTCGCCGGAGGAGCTACTTGACGAACTCGTAGAGGATCGGCTCGCCGCGCGGGAGCGTCAGAAGCGGGCGAGGTTCCAAGCGAAGGTCGACAACATCACCGGGGGCATCGGCCTGCTACTGCTCGCTGGCATGGCCGCGTTCACGGTCTGGGCCGTCTACGTCTTGGCCTTCACCTAGTCCTCGGCCGACTCGTCGTCCTCGTCGACGGGGTCGACAGCGAGCACGCCTTCGATGAACTCCGCGGGCGGCAGCGGCACGCTGACGCGCTCGTCGCGTTCCTCTGGCGTGGGGTGGTGCTTAGTCACCATCGACTCCCATCGTAGGGGCGGTAGTGTGATTGGCGGAGCACTCGGGGCTCGGACCCGACACCGGCAGCTTCCAAGGCCAAGACGGTGATCACCATGATGTGCCCCGATTGGGGTGGCCGGGGTGGGGTTGATCAAGCCCCACCCCGGGCCTTACTGAGGGTCGCCGGTTTGGACCCGGGCGCTGGCCTCAGATCTCCGAGTCCCACGGCCGGTCTGGCGCGTCGTCTTTGACCGGGCTGGGCTGTGGTGACTCGTCGTCGGGATTCGGAGGGCCGGGAAGGCGACCCGCGAGGTAGTAGGTGCCCCGTTTCGATCCCTTCTCCAGTGCGCCCTCCCTGTGCATCCGGCTGAGGATGCTGGAGACGGACTCGTACTTTGCGGGGTTGCCCCGTCTCGTGGATTCCTCCACGACCTCGGTGGGCGTGATCGCCATGCCTTCGTGGGCCATAGAAAGGGCGATCTCGCGCACGGTCTGACGACCAGAGATCACCTCTACCCCCGCGGCGGCTCCCAGGTCGTCCAGCGTCCGCTCAATGATGCTGATCTGCCTGTCGATCTCGTCTCGTTGTGATTGCAGATCCTTGAGCGCTCGGTTCAGGTGCTCGGCGGCTGTCCTCATTAGTCAAGACTGTAGCCAACTCGGAGGCGTTCGCGTACTGTTTTGATACCCGCAAGTTTTCCACAGGACGCGTTCAGAGTTTGGGGAAAACACGACTCCATGTAATTACGACCCGTGTGTGTTCCCGACTCGGAGCCTCCTGGTGTAGGGTGTCGCTAAGCCCCGGTGGCCGAGTTGGTCAAGGCGCACTCTTCGCAAGAGGTGAGATTCGGGTTCGATTCCCGGCCGGGGCTCTAAGCGTCCTTCCGCCGCGGGCTGACCTCGTGTACGATGAGGCCACTTGCGAAGAGTGTGTCTTCGGTTACCCGAAGATCATCTCTACAGAAGGCCCGCTCCGGCGGGCCTTCTGCTTTTTCATTCGCCGGTGAGTGGCCGGTAGGTGAGGCGCCGGCCCTCGGACTGGTCGACCATCCTCTGCAAGCGAGCGGTGTCGCTGAGCTTGCGGGTTGAGTACCGGAAGTCGAACTCGGCCAGGTAGCGGGGTAGGTGCTCGGCGCTGACGTGGTGGTGCGTGCCGTCGAGCGACCGCTTGAGCTGCGAGAAGAATCCCTCGGCGTGGTTGGTCGTGATCATCACGCCATCGGCGTAGCGCACGAACTCGTCGGCCCGGTGGTTCGTGGTCAGGTGCTCGCCCATCTCTGGCTGGAAGGTGCGGTAGGCAGGAGCCTCGTCGGTGTGCAGGCTGCTGTTCGCCATGTCGACCTGCTCGCTGATCACCTTGCGAAGCGTTGCCCCGGTCACGTCGGGCACGACCTGCGAGCGAACCTCGCCCGTCGCCTGATCGACTAGTGACAGCACCGCAACCTTGTTGTCCGTTGGCCGCGTGCGGACCCGCTCGCCTGGCTTGAGCGGCGTCGGCTCGCTCGTGTCCACGGCGCGTCGCACGTTCTTGTGCTTGTTGCCTGCCTTGCCGCCGATGAACGTCTCGTCGGCGGTGACGTGGCCTCGCAGCATCCCGACCAATGGCTCACGCTTCATGGACTCGCGCAGCCGATGGAGCATGAACCACGCCGTCTCGGGCGTGACCCCGATCAGCCGCTCGACCTCGCGGGCCGAGATGCCGTTCTTCGCGGAAGCCATGAGCACCATGACGGTCAGCCAATCGGCCAGCGACACCTTCGTGCCGTGGAAGATCGTGTTCGTCAGCACAGAGAACTGCTTGCGGCACTTGGAGCACTTCCACACCCGCCGCACGCTCTGAGTCCGCTTGCCGTCAGCCTTCGGCTTGCCGGTCCCGCGGGCGCCGCCCTTCGGGTTGAGGAAGTACGCCTTCTCGTTGCCGCAGTGCGGGCACGCCAGGCGGTCACGGTCCTTGCCCCAACGCAGCTCCTCTAGGAGCAGGTAGGCGTCGTGCTCGTCGGTCACTCGCTTGCGCAGTTCAGCCAAGGTCAACTTCACAAACCCATTGTGCCTGCTCACCGTGGGTTTGTCAACCCGCACATCACCGGCTCAGCGGTACTGCGTTGCGGCCATGATGCCGCCGAGGATGCCGCCGAGGCCGACCAGCAGGTAGGCGTTCTTGGTGCCCCCGGGCAGCACGCCCAGGTAGTTGCAGAAGATCACGACCATGCCCAGGGCCAGCAGGCCGAACATCACGAAGGGCACCCACCGCGGGCTGACCTTGTGCTCCTGGGGGATGGGCGGCGTGTAGCGGCGCGAGGCGGTCGGGCGGCCGGCGGCATTCGGGCCCCCCTTGGGCGTCACCCGCCCACCCGACACCTTGCGCTTGGGAGGCGTGTTGGGCATGGAGCGCGACACTACCTGCCGCCCCGACCAGACTGGCCCCGTGCCCCCGCCCTCGCCGACGCGCACGACCCTGGCCGCGATCGACATCGGGACGAACTCGATCCACGGCGTCGTGGCCCGCATGAGCGGCGGCGAGGAGCCTCGCTTCGAGGTGCTCGAGCGCGAGAAGGAGGTCGTCCGCCTCGGCTCCAGCCCCGGTGAGATGCGCCAGCTCACCGGCGACGCCGTCGACCGGGCCGTGGCGGCGCTGCACCGCTTCCGTCAGCTCGCCGACGCCCACGACGCCCCACTCACCGCGGTCGCCACCTCGGCGGTGCGCGAGGCCGACAACCGCGACGACCTCATCCGCCGGGCCCGCAGCGAGGCCGGCGTCCACGTCGACATCATCTCCGGCGTCGAGGAGGCACGGCTCATCCACCTCGGCGTGCTGCAGGCGCTGCCCGTGTTCGACCGGCGCCTGGTGCTCTGCGACATCGGCGGCGGCAGCACCGAGCTGCTCGTCGGCCTGCGCGGCGAGGTGCTCGCCGCCCGCTCGCTCAAGCTGGGGGCCATCCGGCTCACGCGCCGCTTCTTCGACGACGACGGCGACGACGGCGCCGCGCTGGCCGCCTGCCGCCGCTACGTGCGCTCGACGATCACCCCCTTCGTCCGCGAGATCCGTCGCCATGGCTTCGAGGTCGCCGTGGGCTCGTCGGGCACGATCGAGGCGCTCGCCGTCATGGCAGCGGTGCGCGCCGGCGGGAACCGGCCCCGCACCGTGCGCGGCCTCGTGCTGACCCGCGAGCAGCTCGACGACGTGGTGGCCGAGCTGGCGGCCGCGCCCACGGTGGAGGACCGCGCCCGGCTGCCCGGCATCGACGCGAGCCGCGCCGACATCATCCTGGCCGGCGCCGTGATCCTCGAACAGGTCGTCCACCAGCTCGGCATCAGCGAGCTCGCCGTGTCGGACTACGCGCTGCGGGAGGGTGTGCTGCTCGACGCGTGGCAGCGCCAGCACGGCGGTTCGCTCGACCACCTGTCCGACCTGCGTCGCCGAAGCGTCCTCGGCCTGGTCGACGTGATGGACGAGGACCCGCCCCACGCCCGGCAGGTCAGCCGCCTGGCCCTCGCCCTCTTCGACGCCACGGCCGACCACCACCGCCTCGACGGCCACGCGCGCGAGATCCTCGAAGCGGCGGCGCTGCTCTGCAACGTGGGGCTGTTCCTCAGCCACTCCCAGCACCACAAGCACAGCTACTACGTGATCCGCAGCACCGACCGGCTGGTCGGCTTCAACGATCACGAGGTGGAGCTCATCGCCCTCGTCGCCCGCTACCACCGCAAGTCCGAGCCCAAGGCCAAGCACGCCGAGTTCGCCTCGCTCGGCGAGGACGACCAGCGCCTGGTCCGCCACCTCGCCGGGCTGCTGCGAGTGGCCGTGGGCCTCGACCGCAACCACGCGGCGCGCGTCAGCGACGTCGCCGTGGAGGAGGCGGACGGTCGTCTCGCCGTGCGGGTCACCCCCAGCGACGGCGCCGACATCAGCCTGGAGCTCTACGCCGCCAACGCCCGCAAGGACCTCCTGGAGACGGCGCTCGCCACGAGCGTCGCCGTCGAGCAAGCGCCGATCTGAGGGCGCGGCTCAGAGCGCGAGCACGACCCCGCCGTCGGCGTCGACGGCGTCGGCGAGGGCGGCGTCGGCGGCCATGTAGAGACCGTCGGCGTCGGAGGCGTGGTCGGGGTAGCCGGCCACGCCGACCGCGAAGCGCGTCGCCACCCGGGCGCCGCCGGGCAGCTCCACCTGGGTGATGTCGTCGAGGACGCCCGTGAGGGTCTGCGCGGCGTCGCCCGCCGTGGTGCCGGGCAGCAGCACGGCCAGCTCGTCGGTGCGGGTCAGGCCCAGGGCCGTGCCCTCGGGCAGCAGGGCTCGGGCGCGCCGGACGAGCTCGCGGGCGACGTAGTCGCTGCCCTCCTCACCGACGGAGGCGGTGATCTCGCCGACCGTCAGCAGGCGCAGGAGCGCGAACGCCGCCGGTGCGTCGGGAGCGGCGACGGTGAGCTCGTCGGCGAGGCGCGCCTCGACGTACTGGTGGCCGAGCAGGCCGGTGACGGGGTCGGCGGCAGCTTCCTCGCGGATGCGGGCGGCGCCGGCGATGCGCTCGGCCACGAGCTCGGCGAGCGTGTTGACGTTGAACGGCTTCGTCACGAAGGCGTCGACGCCGCCGGTGGCCTCGAGCAGGCGACGGGCGTCGGGGCGGGCGCTCACGACGATGACCGGCAGCAGGGCGTAGCGGTCGTCGCTGCGCAGCAGCCGGTAGGCCTCGGCGCCGTTGAACCCGCGCAGGTTCAGGTCGAGGAGCAGGCAGTCGGGGCTGTGCTCGTCGAGCGCATCCACGACGGCCCTCGCCGAGTCCGGGTCGACGTGGACGAGGTCGTAGCCCGAGGCGCGGAAGTACGCGCGCAGGAAGTCGGCGATGTCGTGCTCGTCCTCGACGACGAGGACCCGCTCCGTCGCTGCAAGGCGGCGAGCCACCGAACCCAATCGGTGATCTTCAGGCATCCGACTACCCTCCACCCTTCGTGGCTACGCGAGTCCTCGTTATCGACAACTACGACAGCTTTGTTTACAACCTCGTCCAGTATCTCGGTGAGCTGGGCGCGGAGCCCCTCGTGCACCGCAACGACGAGCTGTCGCTCACCGAGATCATCGCACTCGAGCCCGACGCCGTCCTCGTCTCCCCCGGTCCCGGGACGCCAGCGGATGCGGGCATCTCGAACGAGGTCATCCGCACCTTCGCGGGAACGGTACCGGTGTTGGGCGTCTGCCTCGGGCACCAGTGCATCGGCGAGGTGTACGGCGGCGCCGTCGTGCGGGCGCCACAGGTCATGCACGGCAAGACCTCGCTCATCCGCCACGAGGGGACCGGCGTCTTCGAGGGCCTCCCCAACCCGCTGGAGGCCACCCGCTACCACAGCCTCGTGGTCGACCGGGCCTCCGTCCCCGACTGCCTCGAGCTCACCGCCGAGGCCGACGACGGCACGGTGATGGGCCTGCGCCACCGCGAGCTCGACGTGGAGGGCGTGCAGTTCCATCCGGAGTCGATCCTCACGGTCGGCGGCCACGACCTGCTGCGCCGCTTCCTGGCGCGCGCCGAGGTGCCCGCCTAGGCCACCAGCGGGCCGGCGTGGTCAGTCACCGCCGCCGTCGATCGGTTCGAAGCGGCCGATCACGATGTCGACGGTGCTGCCCTCCGGCGCCGTGCTGTTGCCCTCCGGGCTCTGCTCGATCACCCGCCCGTCCTGGGTCGGGTCGTCGGTCGCCTGCTCGGTGGCGTTGGCGACGAAGCCGGCGTTCTCCAAGGTGTTGATGGCGTTGGCCTCGGAGAGGCCCACCACCGACGGGACGGTCGACTCCTCCGGGCCGCTCGACACCACGAGGACGACCTCGGAGTCGCGGGGCAGCTGCGTGCCGGCGGGCGGCTCGGTGCGGATCACGAGGCCCTCCTCGACCGTGTCGGAGGGCTCGGAGGTCTGGCCGCCCACGACGAAGCCGTTCTGGCCGAGCAGGTTCGACGCTGCGGACACGGTCTGACCGGCGACGTCGGGGACCGCACGCTCCTCGGGCCCGCTCGACACGAAGAGCACGATCTCGGTGTCCGGTGGCGCCTCCTCGGCGCCCTCGGGGTCCTGGTCGACGACCTCGTCGACGGGAGCATCCTCGTCGGGCTGGCGCTCCTCGCGGATGTTCGTGAACCCCGCCTCGTTGAGCCGGCGGCGTGCCTCGTCGACCGGCGAGCCGATCACGTCGGGGACCGGCACGGCCTCGGCGCCGGCGCTGACCCGCAGCAGCACGGTGGAGCCCTCCTCCACGCTCTCGCCGCGGTCGGGGTTCTGGTCGAAGACGATGCCCTCCTCGAAGTCCTCGTTGACCTCGGACTCGGTGTCGACGTCGAAGCCGAGGCCCACCAGCGTGGCGGTGGCCGCGTCCGCGGGCTGACCGACGACGTCGGGCACCTCGACGAGCGGCACGTCGGAGCCGCCGTCCTCGCCGACGCCCAAGGCGCGGGCGAGCAGGAAGAGCATGCCTGCCAGCAGCAGCAGCAGGACGATCAGCGCGGCGATGAACGCCCCGGAGCGCCGCGGCTCGTCGTCGTAGTCGCCGTCGTCGTCGTAGTGCTCGGGGCCGTAGGCCGCGTAGGTCGCCGCCGCGGTGGCCGGCGCTGCGGCGACCGCGGTGGTCGGCGCCATGACCCCGGTGGCGCCGGGGTCGGTGGGCGGCGCCATGACCGGCTCGGCGAGGATGCGGTTGCCCTCCCGGTAGCGGCGCAGGTCGGCGCGGAGGTCCTCGGCTGAGGGGTACCGGTTGGCCGGGTTCTTGGCCAGGCACTTGAGGATGATCGCCTCCAGGGCGACGGGCACGTCGGCGCTGAGGTGGCGCGGCGGGACGGGCGACTCCTGCACGTGCTTGTAGGCGATGGCGACCGGGGAGTCGCCGCTGAAGGGCGGGCGGCCCACGACGAGCTCGTAGAGCACGCAGCCCAGCGAGTAGATGTCGGAGCGAGGGTCGACGGCGTCGCCCCGCGCCTGCTCCGGTGAGAAGTAGGTGGCGGTGCCCATCACCGTGCCGGCCTGGGTGAGGTTGTCGTCGCTGGTGGCGGTGATCGCCCGGGCGATGCCGAAGTCGGCGACCTTCACCTGGCCGGACTGGTCGATGATGACGTTGCCCGGCTTGACGTCGCGGTGCACCACGCCGTTGCGGTGGGCGAAGCCCAGGGCGGCGGCGACGTCGGCGCCGACGTCGGCCACGCGGTCGGGGTGCAGGGGGCCCTCGGCGCGCAGGATCTCCGAGAGGCTGCGCCCGTCGACGTACTCCATGACGATGAAGTAGGTGCCCTCGGCCTCGCCCCAGTCGTAGACGCCGACGATGTTCGGGTGGTTCAGGTTGGCGGCGGCGGTCGCCTCCCGCCGGAAGCGCTCCACGAAGGCGGGGTCGGTGGCGAACTCGGGGAACAGCGCCTTGACGGCCACGGGCCGGTCGAGCAGCTGGTCACGGGCCAGCGAGACCTCGGCCATCCCGCCCCTGCCGAGGCGGCGGTGCAGCTCGTAGCGGCCGTTGAAGACGATGGGACCGGGGTGGGACATGCGCATCGCAGCCTAGTGACCAGCCGGTAGCGCCCCGGTGACGGCCCCGACGACGAACCTGCGGTGGCGCAGCTCCGGTGTGCGGCACCGAGCCTCCACAGGATGCGTCAAGGGGCACCGAGAGCGGCGGCGAGGACGGCCTGGGCGATGGGCGCGGCGACGCGCCCGCCGGTCTGCTCGCTGGCCCCCTCCTGGCCCTGGACGATCACCGCCACCGCCACGCTGGGCGCCTCGCCCGGCCGGCCGCCGAAGCCGATGATCCAGGCGTGCGAGCGGGGCGGGGAGGTGCCGAGCTGGGCCGTGCCGGTCTTGCCGCCGACCACGAAGCCGGGCACGGCGAGGCGGGTGGCGGTGCCGCCCTCGACCACGCCGACCATGGCCTCCCGCATGATGGCCGCCGTTGCGGGGTCCATGGCGGTGGTCCACGCCTCGGGGTCGTAGGTCTCGACGATGTTGCCGTCGTCGTCGCGCACCTCGTCGAGCAGGTGGGGGGCCAGCACCTCGCCGTCGTTGGCCACCGCGGCCGCGACGAGTGCCATCTGCAGCGGCGTGGCCGCCACCTCGAACTGGCCGATGGCCGACTGGGCCAGCGCCGGGAGGTTCCGCTCGAAGTCGGTGGGGAAGACCGAGCGCGTCGGGTCGGTGAGGTCGATCGGCACGGGCTGGTTGAACCCGAAGTCCTCGGCGGTGTCGATCATGGCGTCGGGCCCGGTCTCCACGCCCATCTGGGCGAAGGCCGTGTTGCACGACTGGCGCAGGATGGTGAAGAGCGTCCCGCCGCACGCCGCCCCGCCGAAGTTGGTGAGCGGCCGCGTGGTGCCGGGCGCGACGTACTCGGTGGTCACCGGGTACGACGGCTCGTTGACCGTCACCGTGCCGCTGCGCAGCGCGGCGGTTGCCGTGACCACCTTGAAGGTCGATCCGGGGAAGAAGCGCTCCTGGTAGGCGCGCGACAGGCGTGGCTTCTCCTCGGACGCGTCGAGCAGCCGCTGGGCGGACGTCGCGGCGTCGGTGTCGTGGCTGGCGAGGATGTTCGGGTCGTAGGTCGGCCAGGAGTACATGGCGAGGATGGCGCCGGTGCGCGGGTCGAGCGCCACGACGGAGCCCTCGCGCTCGCCGAGCTGCTCGGCCGCGATGCGCTGCAGGTCGGCGCGCACCGACAGCGTCAGGTTTCCCACGCGGTCCTTGTCGACGAAGAGGTCGCCGAGCTCCTGGAAGGTGAGGTCGAGCGTCCGCCCGGCCAGCTCGTCGTTGTAGGTCTTCTCGACGCCGCTGCTGCCAAGGGTGAAGCTGTAGTGACCGGTGATGTGGGCGAAGAGGCCGCCCTCGGGGTACTCCCGCTGGTACTCGAAGCGGTCGCCCGAGGGCACCGATCGGGCGATCACCACGCCATCGCCGGTGACGACCGAGCCGCGGGGCTGGCTGAAGTCGCGCAGGATGTCACGGGTGTTGTTGGGGTTGGCGTTGAGCTCGGCCGCCTCGAAGACCGTCAGCCGGTTGAGCTGCACGAACAGGACCGCGAAGCACACCATGAGCGCGGCGCCGAGGAGGCGGATCTGCCGGGTCACCGGGCCGTCCCCCCGGCGTGCTCGCGCTCGCGGTCGATGGTGTCGTCGGAGATGCGCAGCAGCAGCGCGAGCAGCACGTAGTTGGCGATCAGCGACGACCCGCCGTAGGACATGAACGGCAGCGTGACGCCCGTCAGGGGCAGGACGCGGATCACCCCGGCGATGATGATGAACGACTGGACGCCGAGCAGCACCGTGAGGCCCGTCGCCAGCAGCCGCTCGAAGGGCACCTCGGTGCGCAGCGCGATGCGCAGGCCCGCGCCGATCATCAGCAGGTAGGCGAGGATCACCGCGGTGGCACCGAGCAGGCCCAGCTCCTCGCCGACGGCGGCGAAGATGAAGTCGGTCTCCGCGTAGGGGATGCGCGTGGGGCTGCCCAGGTTGATGCCGGTGCCGGTGATCCCGCCCGAGGAGAAGGCGAAGGCGGACTCGACGATCTGGTAGCCGTCGCCCTTGGGGTCCTGCCAGGGATCGAGCCAGATGGCGATGCGCTCCTCGACGTGGTGGAACTGCGTGTGGGCGAACGCTGCCCCGACCGCGAAGAGCGCCACGCCGACGACGAGGTAGCTGGCGCGCTCCGTCGACACCCACAGCAGCGCCACGAACAGCGCGAAGAACAGCAGGGAGCTGCCGAGGTCCTTCTCGTAGACCATCACCACCAGCGACGTGGCCCATGCCACGAGCACGGGGCCGAGGTGCTTGGGGTCGGGGAGCGCCAGCGGGCCGAGGCGGAAGCTGCTCACGGCCAGCAGCTCGCGCTTCTCGACGAGGTACGAGGCGAAGAACAGCGCCAGCGCGATCTTCGCGAACTCGCCGGGCTGGAAGCTGATCGGGCCGAGCTCCACCCAGATGGTGGCGCCGTTGACGGTCTTGCCGAGGAACGGCACGAGGGGGAGCAGCAGCAGCACGAGACCGCACATGCCGATCGTCCAGCGGTAGCTCTCGAGGTCGCGGACGCGGCGCACGAGCAGCAGCGTGGCGATGAAGGCGGCGATGCCCACGGCGATCCATCCCGCCTGGAGGCCGGCGAGCCCCTGGGGGTCGGCCTTGGCCTCGTCGAGGCGGACGATGAACACGTAGCCGAGGCCGTTGAGCAGGCCGGCGATCGGCACGAGCGTGCCGTCGGCGTCGGGGGCGAGGCGCCGGATCGCCACGTGGGCCGCCACCTGCAGGCCGAGCACGACGCAGAGGAACGGCACGATGTTGGCCGGGATGGTGGCGTCGCGGGCCAGGCTGGCGAGGACGTAGGCCCCCACGGTGACGAGCGTGCCGAGCACGATGAGGCCGAGCTCGGTGTTGCGGCGGACGGCGCGCAGCATCAGGGCGACGCGGCGGGCGCGGTGGTCGTCACGGCCGCCGTGGTGGAGGTGGTGGTGCGCTCCTCGTCCTCCGCCGCCTCGATGAGGTCGCGCTCGATGTTCGACACGTAGCGCTCCGCCTCGGTGCGCGTCGCCTGCTCGCGGCCGGTCTCGAGCGCCGCCAGGTAGCTGGCGGGCACGTCGCCGCGCTCGATGCCCGTGCGCTCCTCGAGCTCCGGCTCGATCCAGAGGAGCCCACCGGGCCGGCCGCGGAAGATGGCCACCTCGTCGCCGTCGAAGCCGACGTAGTAGGTGCTCATGCCGTACCACTGGATGGTGGCGAAGGCGCCGGCGACGACGGCGACGACGACCGCGCTGAACACGAGCGCCCGCCAGGTGAGGCGGGTCCGCTGCGAGCGTTCGGCCCGCCGTGCGGTGCGCCGGGCGCGCCGGCGCGCCCGGCGGCTGGGAGGCGCGACGTCGGTGCGGGCGGGCCGGTCGTCGTCGAGTGCCGTGCCGAAGCCTGCCAGGTCACGGTCGCTGCCTGCGGCGCCGGCCTCGCCGGCGAGTGCGGACGAGGCGGCTTCGGCCACGCCCCCGTCGTCGACGACGTCGAGCACGACGACGGTGATGTTGTCGCGGCCGCCGCCCTCGTTGGCGAGGCGGACGAGCTCCGCGGCGGCCTCGTGCGGGTCGTCGAGGCGGCGGAGGACGGCGCTGATCTGGTCGTCGCCGACCTCGTTGAAGAGGCCGTCGGAGCACAGCAGCACGCGGTCGCCCTCGACGGGATCGACGGGCCAGAGGTCGACCTCGACGTGCTCGTAGACGCCGAGCACGCGCGTCACGATGTTGCGCTGCGGGTGTGCCTCGGCCTCCTCCGGCGTGATGCGCCCCTCGCGCACGAGGTCGGCCACGAGGCTGTGGTCCTCGGTGAGCTGGATGAGGCTGCTGTCGCGGAACAGGTAGGCCCGGCTGTCGCCGACGTTGGCGATGACGAGCTGGTGGCGGTCCTCGGCGTCGTCGCCCTCCACGGGCACCAGCGCCGCGGCGACGACCGTGGTGCCCATGCCGCGCAGGTCCGGGTCGTCGTCGGCCTGGAGGTGGATGCGGTGGTTGGCGACGGCCATGGCGTCGGAGAGGGAGTCGGGTGTGGGGTCGTGGTAGGCGGCTTGGAGCGTGTCGATGGCGAGGCGCGACGCCACCTCGCCACCCTGGTGGCCGCCCATGCCGTCGGCGACGACGTAGAGGTCGCGGTCGGCGAGCAGGATGAAGCTGTCCTGGTTGATGGTGCGGAGCCGGCCGACGTCGGTGACGCCACCCGCTCGGAGGACCACCGTCACGACGACAGCTCCAGCACGGTGTTGCCGATCTGCAGCCGGTCGCCCGGCTGCACCACCATCGGGCCGGTGACCTTGCGACGGTTGAGGTAGGTGCCGTTCGTCGAGCCGAGGTCCTCGACGTAGACCTGCGTGTCGCGCTGGAAGACGCGCGCGTGGATCTGCGACGCATAGGTGTCGTCGATCGTCACCTGGCAGCCCGCCGCGCGCCCGAGGGTCACCTCCTCGCCCAGCGGGAACGTGCGCCCCTTCAGCTCGGCGGGCTCGAGCAGCCGCAGCACCGGCGCGCCGCCCTTGCGGCGCGGGCCACGGCGGCCCGGCCGCTCGCGGCGCTGCTTCGGCGGGGCCTCGACGGCCTTGGGCGGGTTGACCTCGGCCCACACCGCCCGCAGGACGCGCAGGAAGAAGAGGTAGAGCAGGAGCAGCAGGAACAGCTTGAGGAGGTTGAGGAGCTGGTCGGGCACGGTCGGTGTTCCTCGGGGTCAGGACGCCTCGAACCGCATGCGGGTGTTCCCGAACGCCAGCTCGTCGCCGTCCTGGAGCGTCTGGGTGTCCACCCGCACCCCGTTCACCCGCGTGCCGTTCGTCGAGCCGAGGTCGACGACGACGTACTGGTCGCCCTTGGGTCGGATCTCGGCGTGGTTGCGACTGACGTTGGGGTCGGCCAGCACCAGGTTCGACTCGGGGTGGCGACCGACCGTGATGACCGACTCGGTGAGCGTGAAGCGATCGCCCGAGGGCAGCACGAGCGAGCCCGCACCCGAGCCGCCCTCTCCCTCCACCATGCGTCCGGTGATCTGGAACGCGCCCGTGTGCAGCCGGTCGCCGACCGCCAGCTCGATCTCCACGGGTCCCATGAAGGCGTAGCCCTCGTCACGGGCGTGCTCCCGTGCGGCGTCGGCCAGCTCCCGGGCGAGGCTGTCCTGGACGCCCTCGAACTGCTCCAGGTCGCTCTCGGAGAGCGTCACGGTGAAGCGGTTCGGCACCAGCGTGCCACCCCGGACGCCCACGGAGCGGTTGTCGTCCATCTCCCGGATGAGCCGCCGACCGATCTCCACGGGCCGCAGCCCGCTCTTGAAGGCTCGGGCGAACACACCCTCGACCATGCGCTCGAGGCGTCGTTCGAACCCTCGGATTCCCATCGGCGGTGAGGCTATCCGGCTCACCCCGACTGGGGGATCGGCCAAACCGCCGCGCTACGATCGCCAGCCTCCACTCGGGCGAGTGGCGGAATTGGCAGACGCGCTGGCTTCAGGTGCCAGTGTCCGAAAGGACGTGGGGGTTCAAGTCCCCCCTCGCCCACCACTCATTGGGCTGCAACCCAGAGAAATGGTGTTCATGCAGCCACTTTGCAGTTCGGCCTCTGAGCGCATCGTTCCGGCGTTGCACGACGGCGTTCCGACGGCCTCCAACGGGCTGACGCTCCGCCGCTTCGAGCCTCGATCCGCTACTTCGGCGACGGCGTGGACCCACTCAGTCCGGTCCATCGACGGTGCTGGCCGCGTGGCGCTGCCTGAGCTGTTGAGCCTGGGCGCGGCGCCAGCGGCACGGCTCTGCGGCCCACGCTGGGAGATCACCGGTGGCCGCCACCGGCCGGGCGCCACCCCGGTCGCGCTCGACGTTCGCCGCGATCCTCGTCCCTTCGGGGATCCGCCAGCAGGTCGGACTCGACGACCTCGCGGTGGTGAGCGCCGCCCACAGCCTCGGTCGGATCGTCCTGTGGGCGCCGGCCATCCTCGACCGCTTCCTGGAGGAGTCGTGACCGTAACCACCGTCCGTGCCCGAGCGGTGCTCGCCGAACTCGACGCGCTCGGACTGACCGTTGCCGATCTGCTCGCCATCGCCGGCCCAAGTCCCCGCGATCCGGCGTCGGCGCCGACCCTGACGGCCTACCTGCCGACGGTGCGCGAGGCGTACGCCGCGCGAACGCGCCGGACCTACAACTCCTATTGGCGTCTCGCGGAGGAGCTGATCGGCGACCTTCCGCTCGACATGATCACGGCAGATCAGATCGCCGAGGTCGCAGACGAGGCTGCGCGGAGGGCACGGGCTCGCCGCCCCGGCAGCGATGGTCGGGCCAGCCGTGAGAGCGCTGTCGCCGCAGTTCGGGCGGTGTTCAACAAGGCCCACCGCGCCGGTCTGGTGCCAGACAACCCGGCGCTCTTGGTCGACAAGCCACGCCGCTTGCAGAGCCGTCGACGTGCCCTCACCCAGCGCGAGCTCGATGACGTCTGGGCTGGCATCAGCGCCACAACGAAGGACCCAGACCTGGACCTTCTGCTCGTGAGGTTCCACCTCGAGACCGGCGCCCGACGGATGGGCGCCATCAACCTCCGCCTTCGCGACCTAGACCCCGATCGACAGACGGTGTGGCTCAGGGAGAAGTTCGGTGCCGAACGGGAGCAGCCGGTGAGCGCCAGCCTCCTCGCCGCCGTTGTTTCCCTCGCTGCCGCGAGGGGTTCGGTTCGCCCTGACCACGCGGCGCTCGCCCACAAGCGGCTTCGTGCTGGAGTTCCTGCCGGCATCACCGACCGCACCTACGACCGGATATTCACGAGGGCGCAGGCGGTCGTGCCGTGGGCACAGCGAACTCCGCTCACAGCTCACGTTCTGCGGTACACGGCGATCACCGCAGTCGAACGTGTAGCGGGCTATGCAGTCGCAGCGAAGTTCGCCGGGCACACGCCGGGCTCGGTCACCGTCACCTACATAAAGGCGGACCTTCGTGAGGTCGCTCGTGCGGTGGAGATCCTCACCGGCGAGCCGCATCCGCTCGCGAAGTAGAACTCAACCATCGCCTTTGCGGTGAGCCCACCAGGTCAACGAGCGAGACGACCGCCGCGCACGTACTGTCTCTTGCGGGTCCAGAACCGTCGCTGCAGCGACAGTAGAGCTGAAGGGCAAGCGGGTTGGCGCGAGCAGCCGGGGCAATGCGAGCCACTCACTGCGCATGATGCGCCCGGTCCACGCTGTCCTCGCCGGACTTCTCGTTGGTGCCTGCTCAGTGAACGTCTCGTCTGTGTATCTGCACAGAGGCTTGACCCATGGCGCTATTCGGTTCTCGCGATGGGGTGACCTCGCTCTGCATGCGTGGACATGGGTCTTCACAGGCGTTCGCCCCTACGAGTGGGTGCACGTGCATCAGATCCATCATCGCTACACCGACACACCTTCCGATCCGCACTCGCCGCGCGTGCGCGGAGTCGCCACGGTGCTCTTCCTAAACGCCCTTCTCTATCGTCGCTGCCTTCGGGCGCGGACGTCGCTGACGGCTCGTGCAGAGGCCATACGCAACTCACAGCGTCGACGTGCCCTACTGCATACCGGTGCCGCCGGTCCGGTCGCCGGTGGCGTCGCGCTGGCGATGCTCACCTCGACCGGCTTCGCGCTCGCCTTCTACCTAGCGCACACCGTGTTGTACCTGGCTGTCATGGGATACGTGAACGCGATTGGTCACGCCGTCGGGTCAGCGCCGCACAACAACACGGCTAGGAACACATCAAGTCTTCCCGCAATGCTCCTCACCGCCGGCGAGTCGCTCCACAACAATCACCACGCTCATCCCACTAGGGCGCGTCTGGCTATCGCTCCACGCGAGTTCGATCCCGGGCACGTCCTGATTCGCGTACTGGGGCGGATGGGGTTCGTCACCTCCGACGTCTCGCCCTCGGGCACGTCCCGCGGAGCTTCAGTGTCGGGCTCGAGATGAAGACGTTCGCTCGCCGCTTCGCACTAGTGCTTGCGGCCCTCGCCGTTGCCTTCGCGGCGAGCCCAGCAGCGAAGGTCGAGCAGCTGGCATGGCTAGATGGCTATCCAGGACTAGCCGCAGCCATAGTCGTCGCGGGCGTGGTCGTCGGCTTTCTAGTTCCTCCCGAAGCCCAGGAACCGGCTCCGGTCCCACGTCCAGACGAACAAAACCTCGCCGATAGCCAAGCCCGGCTCAACACGGAGACAGGGCGCGCCGCACAGCTGATGCTTGAGAGCGCGCGGGCCCGGGGCGCCTTTGTTGAGGATCTCTCGCCTCTACGCGAGCGACTGCCCGTGCCTGCCAGGCCAGGAAGAGTGCGAGCTGTTCTGGTAGGCGAGGCAGGGTCCGGTAAGTCGACCTTCCTCGCCCGTCTTGCCAGCGAACATGCAGCGAACGACAACACCGGGCCAGTGGTGATGCTCCGTTTCGGCGACTGGATGGATCCAGCAGTAGCGCCCCGTCCCAACGTGACCAACCAGTTTGAAGAGTGGGTAGTCAACACCCTCGTCGTCCGCTTCTCCATCCAGCGACAGGTCGCGAGGTACTGGGTCGAGCAGGACCGTCTGACGATGTTTCTCGACGGTCTCGACGACCTGCTGGACAATGACCGAGACGACGCACTTAGAGGGTTGAGGGAGTGGTTGGATCACAGCGCCAACCGATCGGTGGTTGTGACGTTTCGGCAGGATCGACGGCTCAGTACGCCGGGTCGCCTGGATCTGGAACGCTGGGAGATGCCGGATCTCGACCCCGAGATCGTTCAAGACTGGCTGTTCCGAGTCCGTCCTGACGTCTCCGCTCTCTCCGAGAAGAGTCGCGCCGCGCTAGTCAGCGCGCTCCGACGTCCTCTCTGGCTGCGCTTCATGTCCGAGCTCCCCGAATCGGAGCGCCTGGCCGAGTGCACAGATGCCAAGTCCTACGAGCAGTGGCTGATCGAGCGCTTCACGACGACTGCGCTCGCAGACGACGCGACGGGTGACCTCCGTCGAGTGCTGCACTGGATGGCGACATCGATGCACTCTCGGCGGGTCGTTACCTTTGACCTAGCCGTTCCGACCACCGTCACGCTGCCTCCGGCCGGACGATGGCTCGGAAGGACAATCCAGGGTGCCGGGTTGGCAGCAGGATCCGTGCCATACACACTGATCGCGGGCTGGGCAGCAGGATTCGGGTGGCGGGCCCTACCCCTGTCGGCGGCCTACGCCGCTGTAATGGTCATCGCCGGCAGCAGCTGGGTCGGGAAGTATGTAATCGGCAGACTTGCTCCGCCACGGCTACTGCAGTCCCGACGGTTCAATCGTCGGGCGGTGCGCGACCGCATCCGCGAGGCACCGTCGACCTTCGCGCGTCGTCTTCTACCGGCCGCCGGCATCGGGCTGATCATCGGCGCCCTGCTCGCTGTGGGACTCGCCAACGAGATGTCTGAGGACTTCGACAGGCCGTACGTGATGTGGTTCGCCCTCGGCTCTATGCCCTTGCTGATTTCCGCCTTCGGAGCCTTCCGAGGGGCCTTGCTGTCGGGCGTGCTCCTCGCTCTAATTGTGGGTGTCTCTGGCTCCACCGCTCTCGTGCTGACGGGAGGGGTTCTCGCGGCGCTCGTCGCTGCGATCGGGTTCTCCGTCGCCGAGTACGGCGAGCGGATCCTTCCGTTCGTCCTCGACCGGAAGTCAACCCTCCGACGGCAACTCACCCGATCGGCAGCCGCCAGCGTGCCTTACGACATCGTTACCTGGATCGTTGTCGGCCTGTTGTACGGCACGCTGATGTTCGCAGTGAGCGGTGAGAGTGTGTGGTTCGAGTATGGAGCGGTTCTCGGGCTCGGCGGCGCCCTCGTCTTCCTGCTCGTGGCATTCAGCTGGCCTCCGGCGACGGCGTACGCGCTTCGGGTAGGGCTCCGCCGCGCTGGCGTACTCCGCAGCCTGACCCTGGACGATGCGCTCGTTGACCTCGAGCGCCGGCGCGTGCTCGCGACTGTCGTTGGCGGCGCATCGTTTCGCTTCTTTCATCCCGTAGTCCAGGAACAGATGCTCGTGTGGACCGACACAGGGCTCACCCAGGAGGGTCTTTCGTGAAGGTGGCGTTGGCAGTTCAGGGTGGCGGAATGCGGTCGGCCTACGCGATGGGAGCGTTGGCTGCGCTACAGAAATCGGCGCTCATGAAACACGTTGACGTAGTTGTCGCGTCCTCCGGCGGTGCCCTGTGCTCCGCGTACCTGCTCGCTGGGCAGGCGGAGGACGGCGTCGAGGATTTCACCACGGTCCTCTGCTCCCGTCGCTTCATCTCGCTCAGACGCTTCTGGCGGATGGTCGATGTCGAGTACTTGGTCGAAGACTGGATGCGGCTCAATCGACTGAAGAACCTGCCAGCCGCACTGACATCCGGCCCACGACTCATTCTCGCGGCGACCTCTTGGCCAACCGGCAGGGTCGCCTACTTTGAAGTCGACCAGTCTGTCGATCCATTCACCGCGCTGCACGCCAGCGCTGCCATCCCCGTCTACTACGGTCGCCGCGTTCGAGTTGGTGAGGGCCTGTATGTCGACGGAGGGATCGGCGACCCGATCCCGCTGTTCAAGGCATCCCTGCAGGGAGTAGATCTAGTTGTCGTCGTCGCAACGCGGCCTCGTGGGGACACACGGCCAGGTGAATCGGGCGCTGGCGCACTAGTCGTTCGAGCTTGGCCCCGCATGGGGCGAGGCGTGCGTTCCATGGTCTTGAACGGCAACCCGCTCGCCGGTCTCACATGCGACGCGATCGCAACGGATGACACCGGAACCATTCCGACGGTTGTGATCGCGCCATCGAACCGTGACACGCTCATCAGCCGAGTGTGCAACATTCCCGAGCAGGTAGGGAGGTGCGCCGAGCTCGGGCGTGAGGACATGCTCGCGGCGCTGCCCCAGATCATGGCAGCAGCAGTTGGATAGTCGGAGCAGTGCGCTTGCCGGCGTGTTCTTGGCGATTGCTTCCTGGCAGGCAGCGACGCTCGCCACGACGGTCTACCTGCATCGCTACGTCGCGCACCGGTCCATTCGCCTGCACCCCGGCGTTGCTGCCTCGTTCCGTGTTGTTGTGTGGGCACTCATCGGTATCGATCCTGTCGAGTACCGCCGAGTCCACCTCAGCCACCACCGGCAGCCTGACCGCCCTGGTGACCCGCATTCGCCAGCTATAGACGGCTTCTGGCGAGTGACGGTCGCAACTCCCTGGCTTTATCGCCGATGGCTCGCCAGCGTCGGAGGACGCTCGAGCGGCTGGCGGGCATGGCTCAGGGCAGGGCCGGTCGGTCAGCTTCTCCTCGCCGCGATCCTGGGTGTGACGGTGTCACCAGCTACCGGCGCGGCGTGGATATTCCTGAACGCCGCGCTCTACACACTGTCGTTTGGCGCGCTCGCCGCTCTCGGTCACACAGGGAGGGATCGGGGCGGACGCATCGGCAGGGCCCGAGACATAGGTTGGCTCGGGGCGCTCTCGGGCGGCGAGTACCTGCATCTCTCCCACCACATCACGCCTGGCCGATGGCGGTTCAGCGACGGCCACTCGTATCAAGACCCGGGCGGCCTACTCATCGCAGGGTTGATCAGATTGAAGCTTGCTGCGGCGTCCAAGTAGCACGCGCCTCAGCCATGCCAGTCGTCGGAGAGATCAAGTGGACGGAGTCGCGTTCAGCGCCGATCGCTCCTCACCCGACTCTGGGTCGGCCTCTCATGACGCCGCTGTGCCATCGCCGAAGATGAGGGCGTGCGCGCGCTGCAACTCGGCGAAAGTGGCACGGGTGTAGATCGCAGTCACGCCTCCAGCCCCATCGCCGTGGCCGGCGTATGCAGCCGCCACCCGTTCACCTGCGACGAGCCGCACGTCGGTGAGTGTCGTGTAGCGGATCCAATGCAGCGTGACGCCGAGCGACCGGACCCAAGGAAGCCGGGAGCCGATCCGTCCGAAGAGGCTGTCGAAGCGGCGGTTGCTGAGGCGCTGTCCGTTTCGGTAGTGGAGCACGAAGTCGCCCTTTGGTGATCGCGACGTCGCATGCTGCAACAGAGCGGCGGACAGCTGGGGCGAGATCGGGATCTCGCGTCGCTCCTCGAACTTTTCGTAGAGCATCACGGAGGGTGCGGGACTCAGGTCCTCCCGCCTCAGGTTGAGGAGTCCTTCCCTGCGACATGCCGTCTCGCGGGCCGTGGCGAGTAGCAGCAGGTCGAGCTCGACGTCCCGACTGGTCAGCAGGACGGCATCCTCATCTACGGCTCGGAGCTGCCGGCGCGCGTGCGATTGCGGCCGTGGTTCGCCGACCGCGAGCTGCGCGCCCTCGCCGGGCCGTCCGCTGTCACCACCCACCGGAAGGAGGCTGAGGATGCGCACCTATGTCGGATCCCACGACGCACGCGGGCGAGCGAGGGTCGTCATCGTCGACGGCGCCGAACCGCCCACCGTGGTGGAGATCGTCGAGTTCCTCGATGAGCTCGCCGAGGTGTCGCAGATCCAGTTCCTCGGCAGGCCCACCCCGATCCTGTTCGGCGCGCTGATGTCCTCGCCCGCAAGCGGCGGCTGATCGACCGGCTGGAGGCCTCCCGCATCCCGCCGGCGGAGCGCGAACTTCCACACCTCGGGGTGCACTCACCGGACGGCTTCGGGTGGGGGTACGCAGGCAGCGGCCCGGCCGACCTCGCGCACGCGCTCCTCTATCGGGAGTTGGCCACCGAGGTCCCGTCGGACGTGTACCTCCGGTTCCGAGACGACGTCATCGCCCGGCTCCCGGCCGAAGGCTTCTGGATGCCGGCCACCGAAGTGTGGGACTGGATCCGATCGAACCGCGAGGTCGTCGAGCGGCATGTGTTCGGCGTCGAGGCGGGGCATCCCGCCCTCGCGGTCGTCGACGACGGTCCTGACACAGACGCCGCTGCGCTCGGCGGACCCTCGGCCAGCAAGCTCGTCGAGGCGTGCGAGGCGGCGTGGTCCGACATCCGTGCCAGGCACCCGGAGCTCCCGGAGGTCGTGATCGTGCTCGGCACTGGCGTCGAGCGCGGCCGCCTCGTCAAGCTCGGGCACTGGTGGGGCGGGCGGTGGCTCGCCGACGGCCAGGTCCGTGGAGAGGTCTTGCTCTCGGGCGAAGCACTGCACCTCGAGCCGAAGCAGGTCTTCGAGGTGTTGCTCCACGAGGCCGCGCACGGCGTCAACGCAGCACGGGGCGTGAAGGACACGAGCCGCGGCGGTCGCTACCACAACGAGCGCTTCGCGACGACGGCTCGCGAGGTCGGACTCGACGTGAAGGCGATGCCGCCCTACGGCATGGCGAAGACCGAGCTGACATCTGCGACCGAGGCGTCCTACGAGGACGCCATCACCAGGCTCGGCGACACCATGCGCATCGCTCGCCAGCTGCAGGGCATCCGAGGCCTCGGGGCCGAGGCAGAACAGGAGCAGGGGGCGGGCGGCGGCAGTGATGGAACGGACACGGACCGCTCCCGCAACGCACCCTCGAGCACGTGCGGGTGCGGCCGGAAGATGCGCATGCATCCGAGCACCCTGGCCAAGGGCCCGGTGATCTGCGGTGTCTGCGAGACGGAGTTCACCACGGAGGCGTCGGTCCGGCAGCAACCAGTCGAACAGGAAACGGAAGCGAGCAACGTCGACGACACGTTCATGGCGCGCCGCCGTCGGGCGCTCCGTGCTTCCACCGACACCGACTTGCGCGAGCGACTGCTCCGCGACCGCGAGCGGATCGCGACCGGTATCGATGATCCTGTCGCCGCGCTCGAGGGAGTGGAGCCGATCCTCACGAGACGGCTGGAGCGGATCGACGCCGCCGTCGCCCTCCTCGACGGCGACAGGCCAGACCACTCGCGAGCGCCGACGGACGCAGCGGACGCGCAGGTCGAGCGCTGGTACGAGCGCTTCGGAACGGTCGACGAGCAACCGATGGTCGCCGCCGACGACGTCGAGCAGGAGCAGCTCTCCGCCATGGCGCGAGCGGTGCTTCGGGGAGACGGGACGATCCGTGGGCCCGAGCTCGATCTCGGTCCATTCGACGTCGCGGTCGGCGATCGGCTCGTGGTCGCTCGGCAGATCCCGGACGGTCCGCCGCCGGGAACGCTCGGCGACGTCGTGGCCGTCGACGTCGAGCGCGAGACGTGCACCGTCGACTTCGCAACGTGGGGCGCACGGCGCGTCGAGCCAGACTCCGAGCTGGCGTGCGCCGTCACCTATGACTACGCGTCGGTCGATCTCGCTCAGCCGCTCGACCCGATGCTCGCGCTCGAGGCCGAGCGCCAGCGTGCCCTGGTCCTGGAGCACGAGCTGTGAACCGGCGACGCCGTCCCCTCGACGCCGCGTTCGTCTTCGCGCACCGCGGTTGGCCCGTGTTCCCGGTCCATGCCCCAGGCCGCGGCGTGCTGCCGTGCACGTGCGGCCATCTCGACTGCTCGTCGCCAGCCAAGCATCCGATGGTCCGCGGAGGTCTCACCGTGGCGACGACCGACCCGATCCAGGTCGAACGGTGGTGGCGTCGCTGGCCCGACGCAAACGTCGCGGTGCGCACGGGCGACGAGAGCCGGCTCGTCGTGCTCGACGTCGACCCGGCACACGGCGGCGAGCACACCCTGACCCGGTTGCTCGACGAGCTCGGCCCGCTTCCGCCTGGACGGGTTGTGGCAACCGGAGGAGGAAACCGCCACCTCTACTTCCGTCATCCTGGTCACAAGGTCGCCAACGACGCCGGCCGTCGTCTCGGGGACGGGCTCGACATCCGTGGTGACGGTGGCTACGTCCTTGCCCCGCCGAGCCGGCATCGCAGCGGCGGTCGGTACGTCGTCGCCGGACGTGGCGGCGAGATCCCGCCGATGCCGGACTGGCTCGTCGACCGTCTGCAGCAGCCGCTGGTGGCCACGCTCCCCGGTCCCCGGACCTTCCACCGCGGCGGCGACACGACCGCCTGGGCCAAGGCCGCGCTGCGTGGCGAGCTGCAACGGCTCGAACAGGCGCCTCCGGGCCAGCGGAACAACACGCTGAACCGCGTCGCGTTCCGCCTCGGTCAGATCATCGCCGGCGGCCAGCTCGACGAAGCCGAGGTCGAGCATCTCCTGATGGATGGAGCGGTGTCCATCGGACTCGGCGAGCGAGAGGCGGTCGCGACGGTCCACTCGGGCCTGCACGCCGGGGAGGCCGATCCTCGCGTGCCGGACCAGCCGTCGCGAGACTCGCCGATCGTGAGGTGAGGTGTACAAGAACGGCATATCGGGGGTGTCGCTCCCGCCCGACATACTGAGAGTCGACGACGGCGGTGCGTGGAAGCCGCGTCAGGCGGACTTGCGGAGCAGGTCAAGCGCGGTGGCGATCCGGGAGAGTCGGTCTGGATCAGGGTTGGCGTCTTCTGCTTCCGCCTGCAGTGCTGCATGCGTCGCGGCAATCGCATCGATCAGGGCGCCGGACGCGAGGCTCCTCGGGGACGGTGCCTCGTCGCGGTGGTCCTGCGCAGCGAGACGGGCTGTGCGGTTGCGGAACTGTTCGAATCGACGGAGAGCAGTGCGAATGTTTGCCTGGACACCGTCGGTGAGGTCGGGCCAGTTCACGCCCTTCGAGAACCGGCGGACACGACTCTTGTAGTCCGCTACCGGTCCGTCGCTGAGCCCGTGGACTTCGACGAGCCACTCTCCAAACGCTCGGAGCTCTTCCTCGTTGGGCGGTTCGATAGGCGCCGGCGGTGGGGTCACGGGCATAGTGAAGTGATAGCACGAATGCTCGCATCTGGCTAGGGGTTAACTACCTCTCGCGACCCGTGCCCGCTGAAGCACGGCTGGACCGCGCAGAACAAGTTCCGACGCCGGGCATCTCAGCGCCGGCATCGGGGCTTGTGATCCGACCCTCCAACCTTCGATACTGAACGGGTTCGAGCGGCGACGTCACGTCTCTCCTCCCGAAAGCGAGTACTGGAGGATTCGAGATGGATGCATTGACGGTCGACAGCCTCATGAACGAGGCGCTCCTGGTCGAGCTCGGCGTTGGGCTCGACGCGATCGCTGATCGGATCGCGACCGTGCACGACCAATGGGCCGGCACCGGAGCGGGTGGCGACACGCTCGGCTTCCTCGCCGACCTGCTGGAGATCCTCGGCTGGTGGCGAGGCCGGATCGATGCGGCGGTCAGCCCACTGTCAGGAGTTCTCTGACGGCGTAGGTTCGGTTCCGTGCCTGCACCGAACATCGACCGGGAGCTGTCGGACCTGGCGCGGCGCGTCGCCGGCGAGCGGTCATCGCGGCTGGAACGGGCGGCCGCGCTCCTACGGATATCTGAGGCGTGCCACCTTCAAGGCCCCGAGACCGGCAACGAGCGGGTTGCCTTCGATCCCGACGAAGGTGTGGCCCGCCTGCATCGCTGCGACGCCGACGGCTGCGCTTCCTGCGAAGCAGTCGAGGACGGTTCCCCGGGCCGGGATATTGGCTGCGGCGACAGCGGCATCCAGCGTGGCAGTCGAGAAGCTTGCCGCATACCGGAACCATCGATTGAACGGCACCTTCGGAACACCGTTCGGAGCCCCGGTCGTCGCCTGAAGTCGACTCACCACGGTGCCGAGACCTCCACCACGGTGATGGTAGCCGTGCGGGTCACGGAGCGCATCGCGGCAGGCAGCCTGCGCTTCGGCCAGAGCGAGCAGGGTGAGCGAGATCAGAGCGGCTCGGCGGGTCTCGGTGGGGGCGGGCTGCCTGGAGTAGAGATGACCCTCACGAGGGCGGCCGCGCAGTCCGCGGACTGTTGACGCGTACGCGTCAACAGTCGCCCTTGCCCTTAGCGCGCGTGTGCGCCACGATTCCCTGGAGTTCGACCCACGCGGAGGAGGTGCGTGGGTTGTGACCCAATGAACGGTCGGCAAGTCCCCCCTCGCCCACCGAATCCCGGCCCCCAAGCTGGTGCTCACCGGGAAGGCACCGAACGCACACCGTAAGCGCCGATGGGCAGAACAGCGTCTCACTGGCGATTCGAAGGTGAACCGAGCGCCTCCGGCACTGATCGCCTCCTGCCGGAGCGGGCCATGCCTGCGGTAGGTCCCTGCCAGCGGCGGCAACGTCACACGGTCGCTCACACGGCGAGGTCCGACACTCGGCCGCGATCACTGTCGGATCCGAGGAGGACCCATGCCGCTCATCCAGGTCAAGCTCATCAACGGTGTCTTCGGCGCAGCCGAGAAGCAGCAGATCATCGAGAGGCTCACCGACGCCATGGTGAGCATCGAGGGCGAGGCGCTGCGTCCCGTGACGTGGGTGACCATCGAGGAGGTGCCCAGCGGCGAGTGGGGCATCGGTGGCCAGGCGATGCGCACCGAGGACGTCCAAGCCATGCGAGGCGCCGTCGCGACTGGATGACCCGCGTCCTCTGCGGTCAGCCGAGGAGCGATCGGGCGCGGGCCAGGTGGGCGTCCATGGCGCCCATCGCCGCGTCGGCGATCGCCTGCTGGGCGAGCGTCGTGGCGCGGTCGACGTCGCCGGAGCGCTGTGCGACCTCTGCCTCGACGAGGAGGATGTCGACCTCGAGCCAGCGGTACGAGTCGGTCACCCGGCGGCACATCGTCGATGCGTCGGCCACCCAGATCCTCGCGAGCTCGACGTCGTGCTCGGCGAGGTGGGTGAGCGCCACCAGCTCGGCCGTGGCGCCCTCCCAGCACGGGTCCTGGATCTGGCGAGCGAGCGCGAACGTGACCTCGGCATCGTGGCGGACCGTGCCCGGAAGCTCGCCGCGCGCGAGGCGGCTGTGGGCGAGCCACACCTCCGGCCACGGCCGGAACGCCGTCCAGCGCTCCTGGTTCACGAGCTCGCACGACCGGCGCGCCCACTCCGTCGCCGTGTCGAGCTGACCGAGGGCATGCTGGGTCCGGGCGCCGAGTCCCAGGGTCCAGGCCTCCCGGCGGACGGCGCCAGCCTGCCTGGCAAGCTCGAGTGCCTCGTCGAAGCGCTCCGCCGCCTCCTCGAGCCTGCCCCAGTCGTTGAGGTTCATGGCGTCGAAGCCGACGACCGACGCGGCCAGCGCAGGGTCGTCGGGGACCAGCTCCCACGCCGCCGCGAGGTGGCGCGCCGCGCTGTGCCGCCGGGCAGCGAGGATGTCGACGTACCCGAGCTCGGACAGCGCCTTCGCGGCCGTGGCAGGCGCACCAGCGACATGCGCGCTCTCGACCGCCTGCTGGAGCATCACCGAACCCTCGTCGTCGTAGCCGCGAATCGCGTGGACGAGAGCGGTGCCGAGCTCCATCTGGCAGCCAGCGAGCAGGGCGCTGTCGCGCGACTCCTCGGCCGCGGCGGTCGCACCGCGGAGGCACTCGAGCCCCGCGTCCACCGCGCCGGCCGAGAGCGCCGCGAGACCGGCGTCGAGCAGCGAGCGTGCCGTCGCGGCCGACGGCACACCGGGAATCGCGCCGGCCACGGCGGGTCGTGCCGCAGCCCGGATGGCCGGCGTCGGCGCCACCCCGAGGTCGCGCTCGAAGAGCCGCTCGCTCGCCTCGACCTGTTGCCGTGCGGCCTGCGCGTCCCCCGAGGCGGCCAGCGCCTTGACGAGCAGGACGTGGTGGCCCTCGTCGAAGGGACTGCGCCGGACCATGGCAGCGGCGAGCTCGACGGCGCGGGCGTGGTCGCGGCTCGACAGCGCGCGCAGGGTCGACTGACGCAGCACGTCGAGCACCTCTCCGTCGACGCGCTGACGCTCGACCAGCAACCAGGTCTCGAAGCTCGCTGACGTCTTCGCACCGACACCCTCGAGGAAGTGACCGTCCGCCACCTGGCCGGTCAGGCGTCCGGCGACGATCTCGGTCACATCGACCTCGATGGAGGTCGGCAGGTCGACCCTGACCGGGTTGCCGGTGAGCAAGTCGGGGGCGTCGAGGCGGCGACGCAGCTCGGCGAGCGACCACCGCAGCGCTCCCATCGGATCGTCGGCCTCGCTGAAGAGCTCGTCGACGAGCTGCTGGCGCGAGAGCGGCTCCGCTGCGCGCACGAGTCGCCCGAGAAGCGCCCACGCCTTCTTGCCCCGCGGGCCCTCGACCGGAAGGCCGTCGCGTTCGAGGCGGGGTCGGCCGATCAGCCGGACGTTCAGCGTGGCGCCGATGACCGACATCATGCCGCGAGCGTTCGCCCGGCGCCGGAGTGCAGCTCGGCAATCAGCCGACGTCTCACTGCCGGGTCGCTGCCGAGCACGGTGCGGTGGATGGTCCCGAAGGCCCGCATCCGAGCGACGTCGGGACCGTCGCGATCCACGAGCGCCGCGGCCGCACCGGGGCGGCGCTCCCCACCCGCCGCCGCGAGAGCCTCGAGCAGCGGCCACAGGTCATGGACGCGCCCCGTCGCAACGCGGTCGGCTGCCTCGTCGAGGAGCGTGCTCAAGTCGATCTCGCTGATGTTCGTCTCCATGGTGGCACCATGCGCCACCGGCGTGTGATCGGCCGTGTGAACACCGACCACCGAGCGGGCGCCGGAACGTGACCCGGCGTCGCTCGATGTCACGACGAGGTCCCCCCTCCCCGCCACCTCGCGGCGGCACGGCTGCCTGGGGCCGGCCTCGCCGCCACCCGGGGCGCCGTTCAGGTCCGCCCGGGCCCGTCGGCGAGCGGGTCCGGCGGCGCGGCACCGGCCGGGTGGAACCGCAGCGCGGGCGTGCCCGGCGGGTTGCGCACGCCTTCCTGCGCGTCGGGGTTCTGCACGCACACCTCCGACTCCAGCCCGTCGGGATCCCGGAAGAACAGGCTGAGGATGTGGCCGAAGTCGGTGACGAAGCCGTCGGTGGCGCCGCGAGCGACGAGGCGGTCTCGGATCTCCTCGAACGCGTCGAGCGACGCCGCCTCGAGCGCGAGATGGTCGAGACGTCCTCGACCGAACATCGGCACCTGGCGCTCGTGCTCGCTGTTGTCGGCGAGCTCGAAGACGTTCAGCTCCGAGGTTGGCCCGACCCACACGAGCGTGAGCTTGAAGCCCTCGCGCTCCTGCAAGACCTCGTGCGTGGCGCCGAAGACGCTCGCGTAGAACTCGAGGAACCGCTCCGTGTCTCCGGTCAGCACGGCGACGTGGTTGAGGCCGCTCAGCAGCACGACCGAAGCCTGCCACGCGGTTGCCGACGCACGCTCGGGTTGCAAGAGATCCTTCGGCGCGCCGTCCGGGCGACTCGGGCGCCGATCGTCACTGCTCGATCTTGGCGGCCTGGACGATCTTCCAGTCGTGGCCGATCTGCTCCCAGCAGGTGCGGAGCTCGAGGGCCTCGGTGTCGTTGGCGTAGCGGAGGTGGAAGACGACGGCGTTGCGCTCAGGCGACTCGGCGAGGATCTCCCACTGCGTCGTCGGCATCGGCGGCAGGGTGCCCCCAGCCATGAGGTTCATAAAGGTGTTCCCGACGAAGTCGGCCATCACGGCTTCGAAGTCGCCGCTCTGCACGTTGCGGGCGTGCCGCTCGGCTGACTCCCGGGCGGTCAGCGCGGGCGCGACCTCCGCGGGCGGGAGGTGCAGGTGGTGGCAGCCGGTGAGCTGGCCGGTGATCTCCTGCAGGTCGTCGAGATGGGCCTCGTAGACGCCGCGCGGCGTGGTGCGGTGCTTCGTGCACAGGTAGGCAGCGGCGCCGACGGCGATGCCGTGCTGGCCCCCGTTGCCCATGAGCTTGGTGGTGGTGCCGGCGACGCGGGTGACGCTGATGTGCTTGCCCGCCATCATCAGGTTCGAGATGTTCGTGGAGTACAGGCAGCGGAACGGGATGGCGTAGGGCTTGTTGTCCCGCACGTCCCACACCCAGTCCTTCAGGCGGAAGTCGTACTCGCCCTCGCCGGGCTGGTTCGGGATGTGGATGCAGAAGGCGCCGTCGTTGTTCACCACCGCGTCAGGGAACACGGTGTGGGCGCGGACGTCGTTCTCGGTGAGGATGTAGTCGCCCTTGTAGCGCACGAACTCGCCCTGCGCGGGGACGAAGGCGAGCCAGTCGAACGCCAGGTTGGCGAAGGTGTCGGGCTCCATCTTCTTGACGTTGGAGAAGGTGCCGTAGAGCGCTCGCAGCAGGTAGTCGCGGATCAGCTCGCCGTCCTCGTACAGGTCGAGCCACTGGCCGTACTCCCAGAAGTGCGTGGCGGGGAACGCCTTCATGACGGGCAGGTTGTCGTCGTCGGCGGTGGCCTTCGTGAACTCGAAGGCCGCCCGGGCCTCGTCGCTGGCCGCGGGGCCGGGTCCGTTCTCGCTGCCGGGCTGCACGAGCTGGCCGCTGAGGTTGGCGTAGTCCTTCGACACCTCGGTCGCCCACGGCACGTCCGGGAACGGGGCGGGCTCGTCGGTCATCTTCGTGCGGAAGAACAGCGTGTGGCCGTGGTGCTCCTCGTCTCGCTCGGCCGGCGCGTAGTACTCGCCGAACTCGTCGCGGCCCTCGCGTCCGGCGAGGATCTCGGCGCCCGCGAGCAGGCCGAGGATGGCCTGACCGGTCGTGTCGATGAAGACCGGGGCGACGAACCGCGCCTCGCGGCCGGTGCGGCCCTCGCGGACGTCGATCGACACGATCCGGTCCCCGTCGCTCTGCACGGCGACGACGCGGCGCTCCAGGAAGATCGACGCCGTCAGCTCCGACTCGATATCGGCCGGGCCACGATGTCACCGTCGGGCGTCCGGGCCGAGAGCTCGGCGACGAGGCCGCCGTTCTCGCCGCGGGGGCTGAGGCCGATCTCCTTGCTCGAGTTGCCGCCCAGGAACGGTCGGTCCTGGATCAGCGCGACGGTGCAGCCCTGGCGTGCTGCGGTCAGGGTGGCGGTGCAGCCGGCGATGCCACCGCCGACGACCACGACGTCGAACGTGCCGGCCAGCTCCGGCTCGGCCGGCAGGCCCCGCAGCTCGCGGCGCCACGCCAGCGCCGCGTCGTCCGCGCCGTCGACGGGCACCGTGCCGTCCGCGCTGAGGAAGATCGCGTCGCACCGCCCGTCGAAGCCGGTCAGGTCGTGCAGCGCGAACGTCGCGTCGCCGGCCGGGAGGGCGACCGTGCCGACCTGGTCCCAGGACCAGTCCTGGCCGTTGGCACCGAGCTCGCCGCCGACCTCGGTGCCGTTGATCGACAGCGTGTAGCGCCCCGGCGAGTGCGAGGGCACCCAGTCCTTCGCCCGAACCCACACCGCGTACTCGCCCGCCTCCTCGACGGCGACCACCGTCGTGGCGTCGGCGACGGGCCGACCCATGCCGTGGGCCAGCAGGTAGGGCGAGCCCATCTGGACCTCGAACTGCGAGTCCATCACCCAGCCGCCGTAGCTGTCGAACGCTTCCGCCTCGATGAGGATCCCGGTCATCGGACCTGTCTAACAAACATTTGCGTACGTATGCAATGTAGGGTTCAGGGCCATCGAGGCCACTGGCGCACGTCGCGTTCTGCCTGCGAGAGACTGCGCCTGCCACGACATGAGGAACCGCCCGCAGCCACCCATGAGCACCGCCGAAGCCCCGATCCGCCGCAGCCAGGCCGACCGCACCGCCACCACCCGGGCCGCGTTGGCCGACGCAGCGACCGAGGTGCTCATCGAGCGTGGCTGGGCCGCCGTCACCGCGATCGAGGTGTGCCGCCGCGCCGGCGTCAGCCGCGGCGCGTTCCACCACCACTACGCGAACCTCCCCGAGCTGCTCGCCGACGCCCTCCGTCGGCTCTACGCCACCTTCGGCACCGCGAAGCAGCCGACCGCCACGGATCTCCCCGGCCTCATCGACGCCACCTGGGCCCTCGTCGGCCAGCCCCGGTTCAAGGCCGTGCTCGAAGCGTGGCTCGCCATGGCCAACGACCCGACCCTGCGCGCCGAGATCGGTCCGGTCGTCCTGGAGTTCGCCGGCCTCGTGAACCCGGACGGCAAGGACTCGACGATCCTCATCGACGACGCGCACCGCAGCTACTACCTGATGGCCCGCGAGACGATGCTCGGCCTGGCCCTCGGCCGAGCCACCAACGGCGGCAAGGCGCTCGGCCACGAGCGGGCAGTCCTCGAGACGCTTCGCACCGGTGCGGCGTCGCTCGGGCGAGGGAGCTGACCCGTCGCCCGGATGAGCAGCGCGAACCCCACGCCGCCGGCGACGCGTCCTGCGTGATGTGCTCGGTCGGGAATCCCCGTCCTCGCGTGGTCCTGGCGGCGGCCCCAGTCGGTTAGATCGGAGGGGACGTGCGGGAAGCGGCGCTCGACGGCGCAGCCCGCACGACTCCATCCGAACGGGGCCACCGACGATGGCACGCGTCCTGCTGCAGCACGTGTACAAGATCTTCGGGCCGCACCCGGACGCGGCACTGGAGGCCCTGCGCGCCGGTGCCTCCCGCGCCGAGGTGCAGGAGCGCACCGGCGCGGTCGCCGCCGTCCTCGACGCTTCCTTCACGGTCGAAGCCGGGGAGATCTTCGTGGTGATGGGGCTCTCGGGCTCCGGCAAGTCGACGCTGGTGCGAACCATCAACCGGCTCGTCGAACCCACGTCGGGCCGGATCTTCATCGACGAGGTGGAGGTCACCGCGCTCGGTCCCAAGGAGCTGCGCGCCTTGCGCGCCACCACGGTGAGCATGGTCTTCCAGCACTTCGCGCTGTTCCCGCACCGCACGGTGCTCGACAACGCGGCGTGGGGTCTCGAAGCGGCGCGCGTCGACGTGGAGCAGCGGCGCCAGCGCGCCCGGCGCGCCCTCGAGGCCGTCGGCCTGGAGGGTTGGGAGGACTCCTACCCCCAGCAGCTCTCCGGCGGCATGCAGCAGCGCGTGGGTCTCGCCCGGGCCCTGGCCACCGATGCCGAGGTGCTGCTGATGGACGAGGCGTTCAGCGCGCTCGACCCGCTGATCCGGCGGGAGATGCAGGACCAGCTCCTCGAGCTGCAGTCCGACCTGGGGAACACGATCGTGTTCATCACCCACGACCTCAACGAGGCGATGCGCATCGGCGACCGCATCGCGGTGATGAAGGACGGGCGCATCGTGCAGATCGGGACGGCCGAGGAGATCCTGCAGGATCCCGCCAGCGACTACGTCGCCGCCTTCGTGCAGGACGTCGACCGCTCCCGGGTGCTCACGGCGAGCGCCGTGATGGAGCCCCCCAGGGTCCTGATCGGCCCGCACGAGGGTCCGCGGGCGGCGGTGGCGCAGCTGCGGGAGGCCCAGGTGAGCGCCGCCTACGTCGTCGGCAGGCACCGGGAGCTGCGGGGCTACGTGCGCGACGACGACGTGATCGACGCGGTCCGTCGCGGCGAGCGCTCGCTCGACCGGATCCTGCGACTCGACGTCGAGCCGGTGGCGCCCGACGCACCTCTGGTCGAGCTGTTCGCGCCGGCGTCGTCCAGCCTCCTCCCGCTGGCCGTGGTCGACGAGACCAACCGGCTCCTCGGCGTGGTCCCTCGCGTGGCGCTGCTCGCCGCGCTCGGCGACGAGACGGCCCCGGCCAGCAGCGACACGATCAGCGAGGAGGCGCCCGGTGCCTGAGCTGCCCCGCATCCCCGTCGGTGACCGCATCGAGGACGGCGTCGACTGGCTCACCGAGAACCTGGCACCGGTCTTCGACCTGATCGACGAGGTCCTCACCACCCTCATCGAGGAGCTCGAGCGCCTGTTGACCTGGCCGCCGCCGGTCCTGCTCGCGCTCGTCCTCGCCGTCGTCGCCTGGCGGGTCCGGAGCCTGCAGTTCGGCGCCTTCACGTTCGCTGCGCTGGCCCTCGTCGAGAGCATGCGGCTCTGGGACCCGGCCATGTCGACCCTGGCGCTCGTGCTCATCTCCAGCTTCGTGGCGGTCGTCATCGGCGTGCCGGTGGGCATCGCCGCAGCGCGCACCAGCGTGGTCAGCCCGGTCGTCCGGCCGCTGCTCGACTTCATGCAGACGATGCCTGCCTTCGTGTACCTGATCCCGGCCATCGTCTTCTTCGGCATCGGCCAGGTGCCCGGTGCGGTGGCGACCATCGTGTTCGCGATGCCGCCTGCGGTCCGGCTCACCGAGCTCGGCATCCGCCAGGTCGACCCCGAGGTGGTGGAGGCCGGGCACGCCTTCGGTGCCCCGCCGACGCTGATCCTCACGCGCATCCAGGTGCCGCTCGCGCTGCCCACGATCATGGCCGGCATCAACCAGGTGATCATGCTGGCGCTGTCGATGGTGGTCATCTCCGGCATCGTCGGCGCCGGTGGGCTGGGCGCGGTCGTCTTCCGCGGCATCACGCGACTCGACATCGGCCTGGGCTTCGAGGGCGGCCTGGCGGTGGTGATCCTTGCCATCTTCCTCGACCGGCTCACCGGTGCATTCGGTGAGCGCTCGTCCCGGCGGGTGCAGTCCCCTTCCGCAGCATGAACCTCGGGCGGTGATCCCTCCACGACGACCACGACCGAGAGGTGCACCCATGGAACCGACCGACCGACACGGACGACCCACACGGATGCTCGCCACGGTGCTCGCCGTCATCGCGCTGGTGACGACGGCCTGTGGTGACGACGACGACGGCGACGCGGCCGCTCCGGACGCCGAGGGCCCGGCGGAGGCAGAGCAGGCCGCCGGCAGCTGCGACGACCCCATCTCCATCGGGTGGATCCCCTGGGACGAAGACGTCGCCGTCACCTACCTGTGGCAGCACCTCCTCGAGGAGGCGGGCCACGAGGTGGAGCTGACGCAGCTCGACGTGGCGCCGGTCTACCAGGGGGTGGCAGCCGGCGATCTCGACCTGTTCCTCGACGCGTGGCTCCCCGAGACCCACGCCGACTACTGGGACCAGTTCTCCGACGACGTCGAGGACCTCGGCGTCTGGTACGACCAGGGCACCCTCAACCTCGCGGTGCCGTCCTACGTCGACGCCGAGACGATCGGCGACCTGGCGGGGAGCCCGGACCGCTACGGCGGGCGCATCGTGGGCATCGAACCCGGCGCGGGGCTCATGCGGGTCACTCGTGAGGAGGTCATCCCCACCTATGGCCTCGACGACTACGACCTCGTCGAGGGCAGCACCCCGGCCATGCTCGCAGAGCTCCAGCGGGCGCTCGACGGGGAGGAGCCGGTCGTGGTGACCCTGTGGCACCCCCACTGGGCCTACTCGGCCTACGACATCAAGGACCTCGAGGACCCCGAGGGGGCCATGGGCGACGCCGAGCAGCTCCACGCCATCGCCCGCGGCGGGGTTCTCCGAGGAGTGCCCCGAGGTCGCCGCCTGGCTCGAGCGGTTCACGATGCCCGACGACGCCCTCGCCAGCCTCGAGGAGCTGATGATCAACGAGCACGCCCCGGGCGAGGAGCAGCAGGCCGTCGAGGCCTGGCTGAGCGACCCCGAGCACCGCGAGCTCGTCGACCGCTGGACCTCGTGACCGCCACGACGCTGCCGGTGCTCACGGGTGCGAGGGGGCACGCGGCGCGCCGGCGACTTCGAAGCTGAGCTCGTCGGGGTAGCACCACCACCAGCTCTCGCCCGGCTCGTAGGACCGAACGAGGGGATGGGTGCTCGCCAGCCAGTGCGCGGTGGCATGGCGGTTGGGGGAGCTGTCACAGCACCCGACGTGGCCGCAGGTCATGCACAGCCGCAGGTGCACCCAGCGGCTCCCGATGCGCAGGCAGTCCTCGCAACCGGTGCTGGATGGCCGCACGTCGAGGACGGCGCCGGCCACGTGCGCGCAGGGGATGGACATGAGGTCATCTTGCGCGAATCGCGGGGCGCCCGCACCCCTGGGATCGCGTGGTCGAGGGCGAGGCTCGCCGGCCCCCGCGGGGCTCAGCCCTCGCGAGCGCGTGGGACCGAGACGGGCAGGGCGGGCACGTCGCCGGACGCGCCCTGCGTGAGCCCGAGGGTGTTGCGCAGCGCCCGGCCGAGCACGTCGAGGCGGTCGGACTGCAGGCCGTAGAGGACGAAGTAGCCGTCGCGCCGGCTGGTGACCAGCCCGGCGGCCTCCATGATCTTGAGGTGTCGCGAGATGGCCGAGTCCGACAGGCTCAGCAGCGCGGCGATCTCCTTGGTCGAGCGCGGGTGCTCCGCCACCATGCGAGCGATCTGCAGGCGCACCTCGTCGCCCAGCGCACGGAACCCCTCGACCACCTCGGCGTCGCTGGCGTGGGGGACGGCCGGCTGGCGCAGGTCACGGAGGGGGAACATGACCGACAGCGGCCAGGGCGGGGTCAGCTCGATCATGACCCGCGGCCAGCCGTACACCGTCGGCACGAGCAGCAGCCGGCCCCGCTCGGCGACGTCGCCGTCGCCGTCCCAGTCCTTGGCGATGACGATCGACGAGCTCGTCGCGTCCCAGGCGCCTTCGGGCAGCAGCGCCTCGACGAGCTTGGGCACGCCGCCCGTGACGAGCGCGTGCGAGCCGGCGGTGACCTCCGCCTCGATCCTCGGCAGCAGGCGCTCCCACTCCTCGCCGAAGGCTTCGTCCCAGTAGCGGCGCAGCAGCCGGGCGTAGCGGTCGCGCAGCGCGCCGGGGTCGTCGAAGGCAGCGGCGGCGAGCGCGGCGAGGCCGGCGTCGTCGTCGGCGGCCGCGACCACCTCGCGCCGGTAGGTCTCGTCGTGGACGAGGTGCGGGCCCGCCCCCTCGCGCGGCGAGCAGCCCATGCCCCCGAAGGCGAGCGACAGCTCGTAGGCGACGACGTCGTCGTCGATCGCCTCGAACGCGGCGAGCTCGTCGTCGAAGGCCGGGCTCTCGCCGGCGAAGCCGACCTCGAAGATCCCGGGCACGAAGTGGTCGAAGTGGCGGATGAGCTCGCCGATCTCCGCCAGGAGGTCCTCGGGGAGCTCACGGCAGCGCCGGGCCCAGGGCAGGTGCATCGGCGTCTGCTTGGGGTGCACGACGGCGCGCAGCGACAGCACCGCCTCGAACAGCGGCGACCAGGCGAAGCCGACGAGATCGAGCGACCGAGCCGAGGGGAACCGGAGCCTCACCGCCATCTGATCCTGCTTTCCTGAAATAAGTTGATTGCGTGATTCTATCAGGGGACGATGACATCCGCTTGAGAGGAGCCGACGATGATGCAGCCCACCCAGATCGAGATGTTGGTCGCAGCAGCCGTGCAGGATCGCCGCCGCGACGCCGCACGCCACCACCCCATGCGCCCGCACGCCGTGGGGACGTGGCGCCGCCACGCCGGGGCGCTCCTCGTGCGCACCGGCCTGGCGGTCCAGGGCACCCGGAGCACGGGCGCGGCCGGCCCGCGCCAGGCGCCTTGCCTCGCCGCAGGCCCCTGCTGCTGACTCAGCGGCAGGCAGCGCAGCGGCCGCTGAGGACCAGTGCGCTGGTGGCCACCGCGAAGCGGTAGCGCTCGTCGATCGCCGCCGCCAGCGACGCCAGCAGCTCCTCGGGGATCTCGGTGACGCCGCCGCACGCGTCGCAGACCAGGTGGTGGTGCACGTGATCGGTGAGGTGGAACACCGCACCACCGCCACCGAGCGTCGTCCGGTCGACGACGCCGACCCGCTCCAGCGCCTCGAGCGTCCGGTACACCGTCGAGAGGTGCACGTCGGGCTGCTCGGCCTGGGCGAGCTGCGCCACGTCCTCGGCGGTGACGTGGTGGTCGGGGCCCGTGAGCAGCGCTCGGACGATCGCCCGCCGCCCGGTGGTGACCCGCCCGCCGTCGGCCCGGAGCCGATCGAGGATCGACTCCACGTGCTCGTCGCTGTCGGCGTGGTCGTGGTCGTCACGACGGTGGGCAGGCGCCATCGTCGCCATCATGCCGCGGCCAGCTGCGAGCCGGACGCATCCGCAAACCGTTCGCAGTAAGGTCGGTTCGTGCACATCCCCGACGGCTTCCTCGACGCCGAGACGTCGTTGGGCGCCGCCGCGCTGGCTGCCGCCGGCGTCGGGGTCGCGCTGCGCCGGGCGGGCGAGGTGCTCGACGAGCGGCAGGTGCCGCTGGCGGGGCTCGTCGCGGCGTTCGTCTTCGCCGCGCAGATGCTCAACTTCCCCGTGGCCGCCGGCACGAGCGGGCACCTGCTCGGCGGGGTCCTCGCGGCCGTGCTGGTCGGGCCCCACGTCGGGGTCCTGTGCGTGACGGTGGTGCTCGTCGTCCAGGCGCTGCTCTTCGCCGACGGTGGCCTCACCGCACTCGGCGCTCAACGTGCTCAACATGTCGCTCGTCGCCGGTGTCGGCGGCTACCTGGCCTTCCTCGCCATCCGCGCCGTGCTGCCCAAGCAGCCGGCGAGCGTCGTGGTCGCCTCCGGAGTCGCGGCCGGCCTCGCCGTCGGCCTGGCGTCGGTCGCCTTCACCGTGGAGTACGCCATCGGCGGTGCGGGCGGCGCCTCGACGGGCACCGTGGCCGCGGCGATGGTCGGCGTGCACCTCCTCATCGGCATCGGCGAGGGGGTCATCACCGCCATGACCGTCTCCGCCGTCCTCGCCTCGCGGCCCGACCTCGTGTGGGGAGCGCGCCACCTCCTGCCCGCCACGGCGCCGCGCGTCGAGGTCGTCCGGTGAGGGCGCGCGTGCACTTCGGTGCCTTCCTCCTCGCCGGACTCGCGATCGCGTGCGCGCTGGCGCTGCTCGTGAGCCCGCAGGCCA
Source organism: uncultured Microthrixaceae bacterium (assembly GCA_963715505.1). Lineage (GTDB taxonomy): Bacteria > Actinomycetota > Acidimicrobiia > Acidimicrobiales > VFJN01 > VFJN01. The sequence goes on along the minus strand of OY970242.1, from coordinate 3,102,294 downwards.
GCAGCCAGCCCGACGGCCTCGAGCGCGTCGCCACCGACCAGGGCTTCTCCGATGCTGCTAACCCGCACGCGCTCGACGGGCTGCCCACCGCCGGCTACGCCGTCGAGGGCGTCGACGACGACCGGCTCGGCACCGGCCTCGCCGGGGTCATCGGCGTCGCCGTCACCTTCGCGCTCACCGGCGGCGCTGCTCGCGCTGGCGCGCCGGCGCTCGGCGCGCACCGCGGCCTCCCCGGGCTAGTGGGCGGCGGCCACCGCGGCACCGACGGGCTGCTGCACGTCGGCAGCTCGTCTGTGCACCGGCTGGCGCCGCACCTGAAGGTGGCCGCCACCGTCGCCTTCGTCCTCGCCGTCGTGGCGACCCCCCGCGAGGCCGTCTGGGCGCTGGCGCTCCACGCCCTCGTCGTGGCCTCGGTAGCCGCGCTGGCCCGGCTGCCGCTGCGGCTCGTGCTGCGCCGCATGCGCATCGAGGTGCCCTTCCTGGCCTTCGCCGTCTTCCTGCCCGTCGTCGGCACGGGGCCACGCGTGGAGGTGCTCGGCTGGTCGCTCTCCGAGCCCGGTCTCTGGGCGGCCTGGAACATCGTGGCGAAGGCAACCCTCGGGGTGGCCGCCGCCATCGTGCTCGCCGCCACCACCCCGGTGCCGGCGCTGCTGGCGGGTCTCGACCGGCTGCGCGTGCCGCGGACGCTCACTGCCATCGCCGGGTTCATGGTGCGCTACCTCGACGTCATCGCGGGTGAGGCCGCGCGGATGCGCATCGCCCGGCTCTCCCGCGGCCACGACCCGCGCTGGCTGTGGCAGGCGCGAGCGATCGGCTCGACCGCGGGCACGCTGTTCGTGCGGTCCTACGAGCGCGGCGAGCGTGTGCACCTGGCGATGCTGGCACGCGGCTACGACGGCACCATGCCCGTCGTCGAGGAGGCGCACGGCGGCCGGCCCGGCTGGCCGGTCGCGCTCGTCGCACCGCTCGCCGCCGTGCTCGTGGCCCTCGCCGCGAGGCTCAGCGGGTGAGCGCGGTCGAGGTCGTCGACCTCCACCACGCCTACCCCGACGGGTGCACGGCCCTCGCCGGGGTCGAGCTGCGGGTCGCGCCGGGCGAGCGGCTGGCGGTGCTCGGACCCAACGGCGCGGGCAAGACCACGCTGGTGCTGCACCTCAACGGCATCCTGCGGGCCCAGCGAGGCCACGTGTCGATCGGCGGCGTCACGGTCACCGGCGCCAGCCTGGCCGAGGTCCGCCGCCGCGTCGGGATCGTCTTCCAGGACCCCGACGACCAGCTGTTCATGCCGAGCGTCCACGACGACGTCGCCTTCGGGCCCGCCAACCTTGGTCTGCGCGGCGATGCCCTGGCGGCACGCGTGCGCGAGAGCCTCGACGCCGTCGGAATGGCCGGCCACGCCGGGAGGGCGCCGCACCACCTCAGCTTCGGGCAGCGCCGGCGCGTCGCCGTCGCCACCGTGCTGGCGATGCACCCCGACGTGCTGGTGCTCGACGAGCCGACGTCGAACCTCGACCCCGCCTCGCGCCGCGAGCTGGCGGACATCCTCCTGACGCTCGAGCTCACCACGCTCGTCGTCACCCACGACCTGCCCTACGCGCTCGAGCTCTGCCCCCGATCGGTGATCCTCGACGAGGGACGGGTGGTGGCCGACGGTCCCACCGCCGAGCTGCTCGGCGACGCGGCGCTCCTCGCCGCCCACCGCCTCGAGCTGCCGCGGGGCTACGACCCCACGGCGGCCGCTGCCTGGCGGACCTAGTGATCTGAGTCGTTAGTTCGCAGGAACGGGTGGGTGTGGTCGCGAAGTCTGTCGTCAACGACGACGATGGGGGTTCGCGATGGCGCAACGGACGACGATCACGCTCACCGACGAGGAACGGGAGACGCTGGAGCGGTGGGCTCGGCGACGGAACAGCGCGCAGGCGCTGGCGTTGCGGTGCCGGATCATCTTGGGGGCCGCTGACGGGGAGTCGAGCACCGACATCGCGGCCCGTTTGGGGTGCACGCCGTCGACGGTGGGGAGGTGGCGGGTGCGCTTCGCGGCCAAGGGCATCGATGGCCTGCACGACGAGCCTCGTCCGGGAAAGCCGCGGACGATCAGCGATGACGATGTGGAGCGGGTGATCGTCAAGACGCTCGAGGAGACGCCCGTCAACGCGACGCACTGGTCGACGCGGTCGATGGCGGCGGCGACAGGGATGTCGCAGACGGCGGTCTCGAAGATCTGGCGGGCCTTTGGTCTGAAGCCGCACCGGGTCGAGGACTTCAAGCTGTCACCGGACCCGCAGTTCATCGACAAGGTCCGCGACGTGGTCGGGCTCTATCTGAACCCGCCCGAGTCGGCGGTCGTGCTCTGCGTGGATGAGAAGACCCAGGTCCAAGCGCTCGACCGGTCAGCGCCGATCCTGCCGCTGTTGCCAGGCACGCCGGCCCGCCAGACACACGACTACAAGCGCAACGGGACCACGAACCTCTACGCGGCGCTCGATGTCGCGTCCGGCCAGGTGATCGCGGATCTGACGCCCAGGCACCGCGCCGAGGAGTTCCGTCGGTTCTTGAACCTCATCGACCGCAACGTCCCCGAGCACCTCGACGTGCATGTCGTCGTCGACAACAGCTCGACGCACAAGACACCCTCGATCCAGAGATGGCTCGTGCGCCATCCCCGCTTCACGCTGCACTTCACGCCGACCTACTCGAGCTGGCTGAACCTGGTCGAGCGGTGGTTCGCCGAGCTGACGACCAAGTGGCTCAAGCGCAGCGCTCACCGCTCGGTCAAAGACCTCGTCGCGTCGATCCGCACCTGGATCACCAACTGGAACGACGACCCCAAGCCGTTCGTCTGGCACAAGACCGCCGACGAAATCCTCGACAACCTCGCCGCCTACTGCCAGCGAATCAACGACTCAGGTCACTAGCTGTAGGTCCCATGGACGTTGCTGACAGGTAGGCGGGTCCACCGATGAGTTGAGCCTCCGAGGAAACGTGTGGCTGTCGAGGTCACAACGCTTCCAAGGAGGCTCGATTGCACCGTAACGCCAGGCTCACCGAGTGGGGCCGACAAGAGCTCGTTCGTCGAATGGACGCCGGGACTCCGGCCGCGACGGTCGCCCGGCAGATGAACGTGTCGCGAGACACGGTCTACAAGTGGTGGCGGCGCGCCCATGCCGAACCTGACGGCGCGTGGTGGCGGGACCGGTCCAGCCGCCCCCACCGCTCGCCGGCGAAGACCCGCCGGAAGCTCGAACGGAAGATCCTGAGCCTTCGTCGCAACAAGAAGCTTGGCCCCGGCCGCATCGCGGGGCGTCTGGAGATCGCCCCATCGACAGTGCACGCGGTCCTCGTCCGCAACGAGGTCTCTCGGTTGGCGTGGATGGACCGCCCGACCGGTCGGGTGATCCGCCGCTACGAGCACGACCACCCCGGCGACCTGGTCCACGTCGACATCAAGAAGCTCGGTCAGATCCCACCGGGCGGCGGCTGGCGCGCCAACGGTCGCACGACCGAGAGCCGCTCGGCGGCCCGCCGACGCAAGGTCGGCTACTGCTACGTGCACTCAGCCATCGATGACCACTCCCGACTCGCCTACAGCGAGATCCACGACGACGAACAAGCCGTCACGGCCGCCGGGTTCTGGCGGCGAGCCCGCACCTTCTTCGAAGCCCACGACGTCACCGTGCGTGCCGTGCTCACCGACAACGGCGGCTGCTACCGCTCTCGCGAGTGGCTGAAGGAAGTCGTCGCCGGAGGCGCCTCCGCCCGCTACACCCGGCCCTACCGGCCCCAGACCAATGGCAAGGTCGAACGCTTCAACCGCACCCTCCTCGAGGAATGGGCCTACACCCGCACCTACCGCTCAGAAGCCGAACGACGTCGACGACTCGACACCTGGCTCCACCTCTACAACCATCACCGCTGCCACACCGCCCTCGGCGGCCAACCACCCATCACCCGCGTCGACAACGTGTCTGGGACCTACAACTAGCTGCCGACGGGCTCGATCTCGAGGTCCTCGTAGGTCAGCAGCGGCAGGTAGGGCACCCCGAGGCCGGCGAAGAAGCGGCTGGCCACCTCGCCTCGGTCGAGGAGCGTGACGGCAGCCACCACCTGGGCGCCGGTGTCCTCGACGCAGCGCCAGGCCTGCTGGATCGAGCCGCCCGTGGTCACCACGTCGTCGACGAGCAGCACGCGCACGCCGGGCTCGAGGGTGGCGCCCTCGACCAGGCGGTTGGTGCCGCGCCCCTTCGGCTCCTTGCGGACGACGAACCACCGCCGCCTCGCCACCATCGCGGCGCCGTGCGCGAACTGGTCGGCGCCGAGCGTCAGCCCCCCGACGGCATCCCAGTCGATCCTCGCCTCGTCGACCACCTCGACGATCGCCCGGCACGCCAGCTCCAGGTCGGCACCGTGGGCCAGGCCGCGCTTGGCGTCGACGAAGTCACGGCTCCGCTCACCGGAGCGCAGCTCGATCGGCTCGTCGAGCCGGAGGTAGGCCTTCTCGCGCACGATGTCGAGGAGCTGTTGGCGGAGCTGGCTCACGGTTGCCTCCGGCCGGGTCGGTCGCCGGCCGGCCATCCTACGGTGCGGCCGCGACGGGGTGGGCCACGGCCGTCGGCGCGCTGCGGCCCCGCAGCGACACCGCCCCCTCGGGCACCCAGTGCGCCCGCTCCACGGGGCCGGCGCGCTCCACCGCCGCCATCGAAGCGACCACGCACCCGGCGACGGACTTGGCCAGCTCGGTGAGCCGGGCGGCCTCGTTCACCGGGTCGCCGATCACCGTGTACTCGAACCGCCGCTCGTCGCCGACGTTGCCGGCAACGACCTCGCCGGCGGCGACGCCGACGCCGACGGCGACCTCCGGCACGTCCTCGGCCAGCCTCGCCGCCAACGCGCGCGCGGTGGCGAGCGCCCGCCCCGCGTGGTCGTCGACGTCGACCGGTGCGCCCCACACCGCGAGCACGGCGTCGCCGACGAGCTTGTTGACGAGGCCACCGTGCTGGGCGACGACGTCGACGACGACGGTGAAGAAGCGGTTGAGGAGCGCGACCACCTCGGTGGGGGGCCGCTCGCTGGCGAGCTGCGTGGAGCCCACGATGTCGACGAAGAGCACCGCGACCTCCCGCAGCTCGCCGCCCAGCTCGCGCTCGCGCACGAGCGCATCGCGGGCGACCTCCTCGCCGACGTGGCGCTCGAAGAGGTCGCGGATGCGCTCCCGCTCGCGGAGGCCGCTCACCATGTCGTTGAAGCCGGCCTGGAGCAACCCCGCCTCGGTGCCGTCGTAGACCGGGACGACGACGTCGAGGTCACCTGCCTCCAGCCGGGCGAGCGCGCTGCGCACCGAGCGGATCGGGTCGACCGTCGCCCGGGTCGCGAGCACCGTGAGGAGGAGGCCGATGACGAGCGTGACGCCGCCGAGGCCGAAGACGGTCACCGCAAGGCGCTCCTGGGTGATCTCCTCGTCGGTGAGCGCGAACACCGCGCCGATGATCAGGCCCAGCACGGGGATCGCCGATCCGGTGATCCAGGCGAGCAGCGAGCGGGCGGTGATGCCGGGCACGAGCAGGCGATCGGGCGGGTGGGCGGCAAGGGCCTGCGCGGCGATGGGGCGCATGGCGAACTCGCTGAGGAGGTAGGCGATGGCGCAGGTGACCACGCCCGTCAGCAGGACGGTGAGGCCGATCTTGAGCCCGCCGACCGCTGACAGGTCGCCGTTCACGACCGAGAAGAACGCTGCGGCGCCGATCCAGAACACCGCCTGCACGCGGAGCAGCCGCAGCGGGACGCGCAGGGTGCGGCGCTGCTCCACCTCGTCGGGTGGGCGGTCCTCGAAGATCCAGTGCAGGCTCGCCAGGCCCGTGCGCGTCCCCCACAGGAGCCCGACGATCACGGCGACGGTCAGGTACACGACGGTGGCGACGACGGTGCGCCACTCCGTCGGCCCGCGCTCGGGCACGAGCAGCACCACGAGCCCGCTGACCGCGGCCGCGCCGAGGACGTTGGCGATGACGATCGACCCGGTCAGCAGCACCTGCACCCGGATGCGTCGGCGGCGGTGGCTCTCGTCGGGCGGACCGAGCAGGCGCGACCCGAACGACGGGCGCGAGCGGAGTCGTCGGGTGCTGGTCACGCCGCGCGACGACCCGAGGTCCCAGGCGTGCGCTCCACGGGCCAGACCCTAGGTCCACGTCGACCCAGCCCGTTCGGGGTGGGTCAGGTGTCGAGGGCGCCGGGGTCGGCGGGGACGTCGACGGCGTGCTCCTGCAGGGCAGCGAGGGGCACGATGTCGAGCACGCGCACGTTCGTCGAGGCAAGGACGACGGGCGCGGCCACGCCGTCGTTGTAGGCGCGGGCCCAGTTGGCAGCGGTGACGCACCACCGGTCGCCCGGCACCAGGCCGGGGAAGTGGTACTGCGGCATCGGCGTGCTCAGGTCGTTGCCGATGCTGCGCTGGTGGTCGAGGAACTCGGCGGTGACGACGGCGCAGATGGTGTGGCTGCCGAGGTCCTCGGGCCCGGTGCTGCAGCACCCGTCGCGGTAGAAGCCCGTCATCGGATCGGTGCCGCACGGCTCCAGGTCGCCGCCGAGGACGTTGAGCTCGGTCACCTCCCCAGCATCGCGCGGCGGGTGCGGTGCGCTGACCGCGGCGGTTTCGCGGGCACGGCGAACGGGAAGGGCGAGGTCGACCGCCGCGAGGGGAGCGCACCGTGGACCTCAGCACCGCCGCCCAGGAGCTCGACCAGCGAGAGGACCTCGACCGGTTCGTCGAACCGCTCCAGCGGGCGACCGACACCGTGCTGCGACCAGGTCCGCTCACCGACGCGCTGCGGGGCCGATGGCTCGGCCACGCCGTCCACCCCCCGCTCACCGACCTCGCCATCGGCTTCTGGACCAGCGCCTTCGTGCTCGACGTCTTCGGTGGCCGCCGGGCCCGCCCCGGCGCCGACGCGCTCGTCGGCCTCGGTGTGGCCGCCGCCATCCCGACCGCGGTCACCGGCTGGGCCGACTGGACCACCCTGCCCGCCGCCAAGAAGCGCACGGGTGTGGTCCATGCGGCGGCCAACGTCACGGCGACGAGCCTCTACGCCCTGTCCTTCGTGGCTCGACGGCGCGGCCAGCGCATCCGGGGCGTCGCCATGGCGATGGCCGGGTCCGCCGCCGCCACCTTCGGGGGCTACCTCGGTGGCCACCTCGCCTTCGGGGAGCCCGACGGCGAGACCGAGGCCGAGGTCACGCACGTGGACGACCGCCAGCAGCCCTCCGCGCTCGCCTCGATCAGCGCCGGCGACGCCTGACGAGCAGGGCTGGGCGCGCCGGCGCCCGGGCCGACAGAATGCGGACATGTCGGACACGCCGTGGCAAGACGACGCCTGCTCGCTCGTCGACGCCTTCCGGGCGGGGGAGCGGTCGCCGGTGGAGGAGCTCGAGGCGACGCTGGCCGCCATCGAGGCCTCCGACCTGAACGCCTTCTCCTTCGTCGACGCGGACCGGGCGCTCGCCGCCGCGGCTGCGGCCGACGTGTCGCTGCCCTTCGGTGGCGTCCCGACCGCCATCAAGGAGCTCGATCCCGTGGCGGGCTGGCCCTGGACCGAGGCGTCGCTCGTCTACAAGGACCGGGTCGCCACGCACACGTCGCACCAGACCGAGCGGCTGCTCGAGCGGGGCGGCGTCGTGCCCGTCGGCAAGACGACGGCCAGCGAGTTCGGCGGCCTCAACGTCAGCGTCACGAAGATCAACGGCGTCACCCACAACCCGTGGCGGCACGGCCGCACCGTCGGCGGCTCCTCGGGCGGTTCGGCCTCCGCGGTCGCCGGCGGGCTCGTCAGCCTGGCGACCGGCGGCGACGGCGGCGGCTCGATCCGCATCCCCGCCGGCTACACCGGCCTGCTCGGCATGAAGGGCACCTTCGGCCGCATCCCGCGCGGTCCCGCACGCCTTCATGCGCCCCAACACCGTCGTGCTCGGCAACCTCGCACGCTCGGTGCGCGACGCCGCTCGCTACTACGACGTCTGCGCCGGCTACCACCCCTACGACCCGTCGAGCCTGCCCGTCCCACGGCCGATGGGAGGCCGGGCTCGGCACCCACGACCTGCGCGGCCTGCGCGTGGCGATCGTGCCGGCGCTCGGCGGCGTCACGCTCGAGCCCGGCGTGGAGGACAGCCTGCGCAGCGCCGCCAAGGCGCTCGTCGACGACACCGGCATGGTCGAGGTCGACGTGCGCATCGAGCCGCCGAACCTGGCGGCCCAGTGGATGATGGGCAACCTGGCGACGCTGCTCGCCGACCTCGGCGACGCCTGGCCGCGCTGCGCCGGCGACCTGACCGACGAGGTGGCTGTCGGGCTGCGGCTGTCGGAGTCGCTCTACAACCTGCGCACCGCGGCGGTCGCCGAGGAGCTGCGCATCCAGGCCAACGAGGTGCATGGCGCGCGCCTTCGAGCAGGTCGACCTCGTCATCGCGGCGACCAACCCCGGTCCCGCCTTCCCGGCCGACGCGACCACGAGCAGCCAGCGAGGAGAGCTTCCTCGACAAGGCCCTCGCGAACGACGCAGCGCAGCTACGCCTTCCGCGGCCTGCTGTTCGGCACCCGCCTCGTCACCGCGGCCGCACCGAAGCTGCCGTCGATCCTGCTCGACCAGGCCAGCCGCCGGTTCCCCGACCTCGTCAACATGGGGGCGCTCACGATCATCTCCAACATCTACGGCAACCCCGCCGTCTCGATCCCGGCAGGCACGGTCGACGGCCTCCCCGTCGGGATGCAGGTGCTCGCCCGGCACCACGCCGACGGGCTGCTCTTCGACGTGGCGCTCGCCGTCGAGCGGGCACGACCCTGGCCCACCGTCGCGGCGGCGTAGCGGCTGCACGCCGGGCGGGGGGAGGTCAGCCGAGCGAGGGCTCGAGGACGTCTCGTCGGAGCTGGTCGAGGCTGGCGATGAGGGTGGCCTCGTCGAAGGCGAGGCACAGCACGACGAGGCGATCGACGCCACGCTTGGCGTAGGCGGCGACGTCGTCGGGCGTGATGGCGTTGAAGTAGGGGCAGACCGTCAGCTCGATGTCGGCGCGCGAGCGGCCCTCGGCGGCCAGGGCGGCGTCGAGCCGGTCGAGGGGCTCGTCGAGGTCGGCGGGGAGCCGGTTGAACGAGTACCAGCCCTGCCCGCGGCGGGCGACGCGCCGCATGGCGGCGTCGCTCTCGCCGCCGACGTGGATCGGTGGGTGCGGCTGCTGCACCGGCTTGGGATACATCCGGCAGGCCGGCAGGTCGTAGAGCTCGCCGTGGAGCTCGGAGAGCTCGTCGCACCAGAGGGTCTTCATCACGTCGAGGTACTCGTCGCAGCGGGCGCCGCGCCGCTCGAAGGGGGTCGCCACGGCCTCGAACTCCTCGGCCAGCCACCCGATGCCCACGCCGAAGTCGACCCGCCCACCGGAGAGCACGTCGAGGTCGACGACCTGCTTGGCGGTGTAGACGGGGTTGCGCTGCGGCACGAGGCAGATCCCGGTGCCGAGCCGGATGCGGTCGGTGACCGCGGCCAGGTAGGTCAGCGCGGTGAGCGGCTCGAGCAGGCCGGTGTCGGCGCCACCCGGGAACTTGCCGTCGGGCGAGTACGGGTAGCGCGACTCGTACTCGTCGAAGAGCACGACGTGCTCGGCCACCCAGATCGACTCGAAGCCACGGGCCTCCGCCTCCCGGCCCAGCGCACGAAGCAGCGTCGCGCTCGAGTTGCCGTTGCCGAGCGGTGCGAAGAGGCCGACGTGCATCGCCGGATCATGCCAGGCCGCTTAGGCCGCTGCTTCGCCGCCGCCCCGGCCGCCGCTGCGCAGGCGCTCGTCGAAGGCACGGAGGTGGCGCTCGGCCCGCCACACGAACAGGCGCGTGGCGGCGCGGTTGGGCGCGGTGCGCGCGCGGGTTGCGGCGTCGCGCGCATGACCCGCCGGATGCGTCGCTCGGCGCGCTCGAAGCGGGCCTGGTCGTGCCCGGTCCACTCGACGCCCAGCTGCTCGCGGATCGGTGGTGGGAGGGAGCCGAGCGTGAAGCGTCGCTGCAGCGAGAGCAGCGGCGTGAACGGCACGTGCAGGGCGTGGGGCAGCGTGGGGTCGAGGATGAACTCGGCGAGGTCGCGGCCCACGGGCGTGACGTCGATCGTGGCGATCGTGTCGTCCAGGTAGGTGCGGAACTCGTCGAGCGTGGCGGGCTGGTCGGCGCGCGCCACGCCGAAGACCTCCGCGACGCGTGCCATCTCCTCGTAGTAGGTCGCTTCCTCGCCCGGCGACAGCGGCGCGATCAGCGTGGTGTAGCAGTGCAGCGCCGTGTCGAGCAGCGTGGCGTGCACCCACATGAGGTTCATCGGATCGTTGGCCGCGTAGCCCGGCCCGGTCACGAAGTCGTGCACCCAGCGGATGCGGCGCCCGACGCCGCGCGCCAGCGCCTCGGAGCCGAACACCACGGCGTAGGTCGACTCCAGCGTCGCCTCGAGGCGCTTGAAGGGGTTGCCCTTGAAGTCGCTGTGGTCCTGGACGCCCTGGGCCACCGACGGGTGCGCCAGCTGCAGGAGCAGGGCCCGGCCCGCGCCGAAGAGCAGCGCAGGCTCCATGCTGACCCGGCGGATGACCGAGCCCTCCGGGAACATCGGCGGCGAGCTCACGGGATCACCAGGATCTTGCAGTGGTCGTCGGGATCGGCGAGCGCCTCGAAGGCGCCGGGGACGCCGTCGAGGTCGACCTCGCCGGTGATGAGCGGTGCCACGTCGAGCTCGCCCTCGGCGATGGCGCGGAAGGTCTCGTTGAACTCCATCGGGTCGTAGCCGAGGCAGAACTGGATGTTCAGCTCCTTGCTGATCCCGAAGAAGGGGTTGATGCGGTCGGGCTCCATGCAGACCCCGACCACGACGAGGCGGCTGGCGTGCGGGGCGTCGCGCAGCACGCTCTCGATGATGCCGGGCACGCCGATGGCCTCGAAGACGACGAGCGGCCGGCCCCCGCCCGCGCGGCCCACGCGTCGAACGCCGGCTCGTCGCGCGGATCGACGACCTCGGCGGCGCCCATCGTGGCGGCCAGCGCCCGTCGGGTCGAGGAGAGGTCGGTCGCCACGATCGTCTCGACACCCCGGAGCCGCAGCGCGGCGATCACGGCGAGCCCCACCGGGCCGCAGCCGAGCACCAGGGCACCGTCGCGCGGCCCGATGCCCGACTTGTTGACGGCGTGCAGGCCGACGGCCATGGGCTCGGTGAGCGCGGCGTGGCGCGGGTCGAGGCCGTTGGGCACCTCGGCGAGCATCGGGGCCGACAGCAGCATGCGCTCGCCATAGCCGCCCAGCACCTCGTTGCTGTAGACGATCGGCTGGACGCCGGTGGTGCTCAGCAGGATCGGGATCGACGTCACCACCGTGCCCGGCGCGGGCCCCACGGTGTCGGGGCCGACCTCGAGCACCTCGGCGGAGAACTCGTGCCCCATGAAGACGTCGCGGTCGAGGTCGAGCTGCGTCGCCAGCCCGATCTCGGGCATGCCCCCCATGCGGGCGGTCAGCGCCAGCATGTCGGCGCCGTGCTTGGCGAAGTGGAGGTCCGAGCCGCAGATCCCGCAGGCCCGGACCTGCACGAGGACCTGCCCGAAGCCCGCGGTGGGCTCGGGGACGTCGTCGCGGACGACGATCTGGCCGGAGCGCAGGGCGACCGATCGCATGCTCAGCGCTCCCCCAGGTCCAGTCCGGTGAGGAAGTCGACGAGCGCGGCGTTGACCTCGCCGGGTGCCTCCTGCTGCACCCAGTGCCCGGCGCCGTCGATCGTGGTGGTGCCCCGGTGGTCCTCCAGCCAGCCGTCCATGATCCCCGTGGGGCTCATGACGCCGACCGGGTCGTCGGCGCCCGTGATGAACGCCGACGGCACCGCGACCTTGGCGCCGTCGAGCTGCGGGGTGGTCTCCCAGTTCCGGTCGAGGTTGCGGTACCAGTTGATGCCGCCCGTGAAGCCCGTGCGGGTGAACGCCTCGGTGTAGTGGTCGAGCTCGGTCTGGCTGATCCAGTCGGGCAGCTCGTCGACCGGCGGGAGGCGATCGACGAAGCCGCGCCCGTCGGGCGTGGACAGCGACGCCAGGTCGGGGCGCTCGCCGCCCTTGGTGCGGGTGAGGCCGCACAGCATGCGCTTCATCGTCTCGCCGGGGTCACGGCCGAGGTCGGCATCGGCCACGCCGGGCTCCTGGAAGTACACCATGTAGAAGAAGCTCTCCCCGAAGGCCCGTCGCATGATCTGGATCGGCGGGGCCGGCGCCCGGGGGATGAAGGGCACGCTCATGCCCACGACGCCGGCGACGCGGTCGGGGTGGAGCAGCGCCATCGACCACACCACGATGGCGCCCCAGTCGTGGCCGACGAACACGGCGCGCTCCTCACCTGCCTCGTCGAGCAGCCCCAGCAGGTCGTCGGTGAGGTGGTGGATGTCGTACGCCTCGACGGCGTCGGGCCGGCTCGAGCCGCCGTAGCCGCGCTGGTCGGGTGCGATCACGTGGTACCCGGCGGCCGCGAGCGCGGGGATCTGGTGGCGCCACGAGTAGGCCAGCTCCGGGAAGCCGTGGGCGAGCACGACGGGGAAGCCCTCACCGGCCTCGACGACGTGCAGCTCGACGCCGTTGGTGGCGACGGTGCGCTCTTCGGCGGTGGGATCGGACGTGGGGGCGGTCATGCGGTGCGCTCCTGGTCGGGGATGGTCAGGCGACGAGGTCGCCGCCGAGGCGGTCGAGCAGCTCGACGCGAGAGGGGCCGAGCGGTGCGGGCACGGGGTAGGCGTCGAGGTCGCCCATGACGCGGGCGATCGCAGCGAGCACCTCGGGGTCCGCCATCATCTCCGCCGGTGTGGTGAGCAGGTTCATGAGGCGGGCGATGGCGCGACCGATCACGGGGTCGCTGCCCGCCGCGACGAACACCGCGCTCATCATCCGGGCAGCGTCGGAGCGGGGCCCGTCGGCCGCGGCCCCCAGCGAGCCGCGGCCGGAGGGGTCGGCGCCCATGCGATCCATCTGCACCGATGCCTCGAACCAGGGCTCGACCTCGCGCCGGCTGGCCGCCTCGAACGCCGCGGCGCGCCCGGCCGGGTCGTCGGGATGGGCGGCGAAGGCGTCGGCGAGGAGCACGGCCTGCACGGCGGCGAGCGCGCAGCCGCGCCCGTAGAGCGGGTTGGTGGTGGTGTGGGCGTCGCCGAGGGCGTGGACGCCGAGCGCCGTCGGCTGGCCGTCGTCGTCGGTGAAGCGCCGCAGCCGGTTGACCAGGCCCGTCATCGGACGCACGCCGCCGATGGGCTCCATCGCCTCGTCCGTGAAGAACCGGTCGGGTCCGGGCAGCAGCCGGCAGGCCTCGTCGAAGCGGTCCGGATCGTTGAGCGCGGCCCGCAGCTCGCGGTCGCTCGTGCGCACCGCCAGCGTGACCGACAGGGTGTCGCCGTCGCCGGGGACACCCAGGTACTTCACGAAGCCGAGGTCGCCGCCCAGCTTGGGATCGACGACGGCGTCGGCGCCGGCTCGCCGGTACCAGCGGGTGAGGTACATCAGCCCGCTCTCGTGGACGGTCTCGGGCACGTCGACGCCGAGCTCGCCCAGCCAGGAGGGCACGTCGCCGCGCCGCCCCGTGCAGAGCACCACCGCGCCGGCGCGGAGCTCCGAGCCGTCCTCGAGCCGCACGCCGGTCACGTGGGGAGCCGCGCCTCTGCGGGCTCTGGCGCCCACCAGGCCCGCCACGACCAGGCCCGTGCGGATCTCGACGCCGGGCTGGGCGAGCGCGGCGCGGCGCAGGACCCACTCGAGCGTGGTGCGCCGGACGATGATGACCTTCAGGTCGTCGTCGCCCGGGCGGGGCTCGCCGAGCGCGGCCGTCATCGCCATGGTGCTGCCGCCGGCCGCGATCAGCTCGTCGAGCACGTCGGGGAAGCGCTCTCGCAGCGTGACCTGCAACCGGGCGAGGAACCCATGGGTCTGGTGCACCTGCGGCGCCCCGCGCCGCTCGGCCCCGAAGGCCTCCTCGGCATCGGCGGTGGGGGGCAGGGGGTCGCGTTCGAGCACCGTGACGGCGTGCCCTGCACGGCCGAGGGCCAGCGCGGCCATCAGCCCGCCCACGCCTCCGCCGACGACCACCACCGGTTGGTCCACGTCGCTCCCCGTCGCTTTCTGGCCTCCGAGACCCTACGCTTGGGGAGCCCTGCCCTGTCCAAGCCGACGGTGCCGCACCCCTGTCGCCGAGATCTCCTCAGGTCGCCCCCGCGACGTGTCGATGATCCGCTCGACGGGTACCAGCCGGCGCCCGGCCCTCGCTGCTGCTCCAACCCATCTCACCATGCCTTCTGCCATGCCTTCTGCGACGATCGACGAGACCATCCCTCAGCCCGCCACGGTCACGGCCACGCCGGTCGACGGCCGTCGGCGCCGTCCACGCCGCCGCTGGTCGCACCACGCGCTGCGCCTGGCGGGCGGCTTCGTGATCGTGCTCGTCGTGGGCAACCTCGTGATCCTCGGCGCCAGCGCGCTGGCCGCCATCACCCGGCCGGGCAACCCCGTGGCCGTCCCCGCCGACATCGCCCGGATCCGCAACTTCGAGGCCGTCGACGAGGTGCTCTGGCGCGGCGGGGCCATCGGTGCCGACGACTACCGAGCGCTTGCCCGGGCGGGGGTCACCACGATCATCGACCTGCGGGCCGAGCGCGACCTCCAGGTGCCGCACGGGCTCCTCGACGAGCTCGGCCTCGACCTCGTGGCGATCCCGATCCGCGACGGGCAGACGCCCACGCAGTCGCAGGTCGGGGAGTTCCAGCAGGCCGTGGCGGAGAGCGACGGGCGCGTGTACCTCCACTGCGGAGCGGGCGTCGGACGCACCGGCACGATGGCTGCGGCCTATCAGGTGTCCCGAGGTGGCCGCGGCTGGGATGCCATGCGGGCCAACCTGGCGGTCGGCCCGCCCTCGCTCGAGCAGCTCGCCTTCGCCGCGTCGATCGACCGCGGCGAGCCCCTCGAGCGACCGAACCCGGCCCTCGTGGCGGTCAGCCGGACCTTGGACGCGCCGCGGCGCCTCTGGCACGTCATCGGGTTCTGATCCCCGGCGAGGGCGTCGAGCGCGCCGGCACCGTCTCCAGCGTCAGCACGCTCGCCTGCACGCGGTCGACGAGCGCGTCCTGCAGGCAGCCACGCACGCGCTGCTCGGCGTGGCTGCCGATGTGGGCGGGCACCAGCACCTCCATCCGACCGCCACCGAGGTGGCGCACGGCAGCGGGGCCGACGGTGCCGTGGAGCGTGTGGCTGCACGTGGCCCACAGGAGGGCCGCGGACTGCTCGGGCCGAGCAGCAGAGCGGGCGCCGCGCATCTGCACCTCGATCCGCGTCGACACACCTGCCTCGCGGCGGTCGGGACGCGTCTGGAGGCTGTCACCGAGCCAGTCGATGCCCGACGCGCCGACCAGCGCGATGGCGCCCGCCGCGCCGACGCGCAGGACGAACCTGAGCGGGCGGGCTCGGTGCGACGATCGGGTCAGCACCTGCGGCTCGGCGCCGAGCAGGCCACCGCTCGGGACGGCCAGGGGCGCCAGGCGCTGGGCGAGGCGGTGCTCGAGGGCGGGCATCGTCGTGCGGCGCGCCATCTGCTCGACGCCCCACGCCAGGCCGGAGGCGACGGCCCCCACGCCGAGCAGGAACGGGAGGAAGACCCCGAGCTTGGCGTCGTTGGGATCGAGCCACCCGAACGGCGACCGTGGCGGCGGGGCCGCCTCGCGGATGCGGGCGAGGACGGCCGGATCGATGTCGCCGGCCCCGCGTCCCACGGCGAGCCCGACCTGCTCGAGGCGCTCCTCGACGCGTGCCAGCCGGCGGAGGATGACGACGACGCCGAGCGCCACCTCGGCCGCCACGAAGAACAGGGCCGTGATGATGGCGCGGTGCCACTCCCAGCGGAACAGGTAGATCAGCGCGTAGGCGCCCGACGCCGCCAGGACGCCGACGACGCCGACCAGCGCCGTGCGCCGCATCACGTCACCGCTCCCCTCGCCGAGGTGATCGCGCGCGCCTCGCCGGTCCGGCCGTCGACGAGGGCCTCCACGCCTGCCGGCAGCCGTCGGGGCGCGTCGTCGACGCCGACGACGACCGGCACGCCGTGCTCGCGCGCCAGGATCGCCAGGTGCGACAGCGGGCTGCCCGTCTGCGCCACGAGCCCGGCGAGTCCGGGCAGCACGGGTGCGAGCCGCGGGTCGAGCGTGGCCACGACGAGCACCCGGCCGGCTGCGTCGTCGGGGTCGTGGGTCACCAGGCCGACCGCACGGCCACCGCCCGCCGCGGTGCCCGCTCCGTCGACCGCCCCAGCGTGCGCCACGGCCACCGGCGTCCCGTCGACCGCCAGCCGGAAGCGGGCGGGCAGCGGCGGGCCGGGGGCGACGGGCGGCGGCGGCATCGTGATCTCGCCGGATCGGACGGCCCGCGCCAGCGCGGGCAGCGCCAGGTCGGCGACCGACGCGGCGTCGGCCAGCTGGCCCCGCGCGGCGAGGCGCGCGCCGAGCGTCGCCGCGGCGCGCGCGGTGAGCTCGTGCAGCCAGCGGATGCGCAGCCGCAGCGCCTCGCGCGCGCCCATCGCCGCGCCGCCGGGGACCGTGGTCGTGACCAGGGACGCGGCGGGGGGCAGCTCCGGCGTGGCACCGATGGCCGGGGGAGCGAGTGCGAGCACCGCCGGGTCGGCCGCGACGATCTCGGCGTCGGACCAGCCGGCCCGGCGGCCGGCGGTCAGCGCCGCGAGTGCGGCGGCCGCACCCGAGCGGCCGCCGTCGGCGGTCAGCGTCCCCGCCAGCAGCTCGTAGCCGTGCGCGGCTCGCAGCGTCGACCGGCCCCGGTGGAGCAGGCGGACGAGCGCCTCGTCGTCGAGCTCGCCGAGGGCGGGGACGGCGCGCAGCTCGCGATCGATCCAGTCGACCAGGTCGTCGGTCATGGCGGGCAGGCCCGAGCGCAGTCGGCCGACCTGCCAGGCCACGCGCAGTCGGCGCGCCGGCGGACGCGGGTCGAGCAGCGCCAGCCCCCGCCGCCGGGCGCGGCCGCCCTCGAGCAGGTCGAGGTCGACGGCGGCTCGCCCGCCCACGGCCAGCGCGATCGGTGAGCGGTCGAGCGCACGGGGAGCTGCGCTGCCGGTGATCTCCAGGACCACGCGCAGGGCATCGCGCAGCGGCGAGAGCCACAGCTCCTGCTCGAGTGGGCGCAGCGGCTCCGGGAAGGTCTCGGCCACCGGGCCGGGCCCGAGCACGGGACCCTCGCCGGGCGCGACCGCGGAGGTGATCGGTCGACTCTGGAGCAGGAGCAGGCGGCCGTCTCGGTCGATGGCCCACTCGACGTCCTGGGGACCACCGAAGAGGCGGTGGAGCGATCGGGCGAGGCGCGCGAGCGCGATGCGCTCGCGGGTCCGCAGCGGCGCATGGCGCGGGCGGCCCTCGGCGACGCGCCCGTGGCGGTCGAGCACGAGGCGGGTGCCGGAGTCGCTGCCGCCGACGAGGGCTTGCGGGCCGCCGGGAACGACCGCGACCACGAGGCGATCGGCCCGGCCGCTGACGGGGTCGACACCGAAGAGGACGCCACCGCACACCGGGTCGACGTGGCGCTGCACGAGCACGGCGAGCTGGGCACCGGCGACCGCAGCGGGGAGGTGCCGGCCCGACACCGCGACGGTGCGCACCGCGTCGAGGAAGTCGTCCCAGCCACGCACGTCGACGACGGAGTCGAAGAGGCCGGCCTGTGATGACGTGGCGGTGTCCTCGGCGACCGACGACGACCGCACGACGACGGGGTCGCTCCCACGGCGGCTCAGCGAACCCCAGGCGGCGCGGACGAGCTCGACGTCGTCGACCGGCTCACCGCGCGGCGAGCGCGCGAGGCGCGCTGCGAGCGGAGCCGGGATGACGAAGCCCTCGATGACGGGGAGCCCCGCGGCGCGGGCCCGGGCGAGGTTGGACGCCTTGCCGCCGAGCGCGACGGTCTGAGCAGCGGCGTCGTCGAGCGAGACCACGCCGGGTCCTCTTGCCTCGACCGTGCGACCGATCGCCCACATGCCGACTCCTCCCGACGGCTGCATCCCCGCTGGTGCAACCACCTGGCCGGAAGAAATGATCCCAGGCTCGGCGAGAAGGCGCTCGAACCTTCACACAACCGTCATGATCGGCGCCTGGCGCTACCAGCTCCCGCCGCCACCGCCACCGCCGCCGCCGCCCACCCCGCCGCCACCGCCCCCGCTGCCGCTCGACGACGGCGCCGTGGCCGCGCTCGACGTCGCGCTGAGCAGGACCGGCGCCAGGTGCGCGTAGCCGATGCCGGCCTGCGCGGGGATGACGGTCGATGCCGAGACCGCCCGCTCCCATCGGTCGATCTCGCCCAGCGCGACGGCCCAGGCCGTGTACTCGCGCAGCAGGCCTCGCTCGGCGGCCTGCTCTGCGTGGTGCGCCTCGGAGTCGGCGAGGAAGCGGCGGAAGGACTCGACGCGCAGCCACAGGCCCGAGCCCTTCGGCGTGCGGACGCGCAGCTCCCAGGCGCGCAGCGCGGCGGCCAGCCCGGCGCCCACGAGGAGGCCGGCTGCGCCCGCCGGCACCAGCCAGGCCTCGCCCCACCGCGCGGCGAGCGCCCCTCCCACCGCGACGCCGAGCGCACCCACGATCGCGGCGAGCACCCCGACGACGCGCACCACCAGGAGCCGCCGCTCGCCCCGTGCGTCCCACAGGCCGCTGCCCCGGCGCCACCGCTCGAGCTGCGCCTCGAGCTTGGTCCACCCTTGCGCGAACGCCGCGTCGTACTCGCCGAGGTCCACCTCGTCGCGCCCCGCGAAGGCGGTGTCGAGCACCTTCCTGCGCTCGGAGGATCCGGGGCCGGTGCGCACCAGCCGCACCTGCCCGCCGCCCTCCTCGACGAGCTCCACGTCACCATCGATGGCAGCGTCGATGAGCCAGGCCACCTTGTGCTCGGGTCGGACGGACTCGTCGTGGAGCACCCCGCCCAGCGCCGGGCGCAGCTGCTCGGGCGGTGCCACGTCGGTCGTGGCCATCTCGGCGAGCTGGCGGTGGTCGAGCAGCACCTCGCCAGCGGCCGCGCCGTCGCGGGCGTCGGACCAGGCCGCGTCGGCGGCGCCGTCGCCACCCACGCGCTCGCGGCCCTTCCGGCGCACGAGGCGCGACGTGACGGCCGCGGTGCCGCCCGTGGCCAGCGCGGCCACCGCGGCGGGCCGCAGCAGGCCGGCGCCGGGGTCGGGTGGCGCCGACGTGGGCGGTTCGGGCAGCGCCGGCGCGCCCGCGCCCAGGGCCGCCCCTCGGGCGGCGCGGACGGTGACGCCCTCGCCCCCGTCGATCGACCCCACCTCGGCCACGAGGTGGCCCGGTGCGACCTCCCGGATGGGGCAGGGCTCCTGCGAGCGGGCCGGCCCCTGGAAGCACTGCGGTGCCTCGAAGGACCACGGCGCCACGACGTGGACCTCGCTCTGGGCGATGCCGACGTCCCAGTGGCGCCCGACGGCATCCCAGTGGACGCCCCCGTCCGGCGGCACCAGCGCGCCGGTGGGCAGCGGGTACTCGAGGCGGTAGCGGTGGCGGCCCGTGATCGTGACGTCGGGCTCGCCGACGCGCAGCTCGATGGCCGGCTCGGCCTCGAGCACCGTCGGCGTGCGGGCGGAGATGCGCTCGGGCGCGGAGTCGGAGCGCACCACCACGGGAGCGTCGGGCGACAGGCCGGGGATCACCCGGAGGATGCCGTGCCGGTCCTGGGCGAGCCCGAAGTCGTAGTCGATGACCTCGAGCACCGCTGCGCTGCCGTCGGCCCCGAGCGCCGCGCCGACCCACATGCCGGTGATGCGCTCGAGTCCCCGGCGATGCCGCCGATGGCAGCCACCGCTCCGGCCGCCAGCGACGCTGCGCCGAGCACGACCGCGTCCAGCCGTCTCCGCGAGGTGGTGCGCACCGGTGCAACCTAGCCACCGGCCCCGGCCGGCGATCAGCGGATGGAGGACACCTTCTCGGCGCGGGCGACCGCCGCCCCCAGCTCGCTCGGCGGCAGCGGCCGGCCGAACAGGTACCCCTGGGCACGGTCGCAGCCCAGGGCGCGCAGTGCGTCGAGCTGCTGGGGCGTCTCGACGCCCTCGGCGACGGTCGTGATGCCCAGCGACTGCCCGAGGGCCAGCACGGCTCGCACGATCTCGGTGTCGTTGGACGTGGTGCCGAGGCCGTCCACGAAGCTGCGGTCGACCTTGACGATGTCGACGGGGAAGCGCTTCAGGTAGGACAGCGACGAGTAGCCCGTGCCGAAGTCGTCGATCGCCAGCTGCACGCCGAGCTCGTGGAGCCCGCCGACCGAGTCGAGGGCGTGTCGGCCGGCCTCGATGAGGGTGGACTCGGTGAGCTCGAGGGTCAGGCTGGCGGCGTCGAGGCCATGGCGTTGCAGGGTGCGCTCCACGACCTCGGCGAAGCATCCCGACGCCAGCTGGCGGGCAGCGAGGTTGACCGACACCGTCGCGGGCGCACGGTCGCCGAGCTCGGCTCGCCACCGGACCAGCTGCCGGCACGCCGTGTCGAGCACGCCTGCCCCGACCGGCACGATGAGGCCCGTCTCCTCGGCGATGGAGATGAACGACGCCGGCCGCAGCAGGTCGCCGTGCGGGCCCTGGATCCGCAGCAGCGCCTCGGCGCCGATCACGCGACCGCGCTCGAGCTCGACGATGGGCTGGTAGTGCACGTGGAGGCCGTCGTCGTCGAGGGCCTGGCGGATGAGCTGCTCGGCGGCGACGCGGCGCACGGTCGCGGCGCGCAGCGACTCGTCGAAGACGTCCCAGCGATCCCGCCCGTGGTCCTTGGCCTTGTAGAGGGCCGTGTCGGCGTCGCGCAGCATCGACGTGGCGCGGTGGTCGACGTCGAAGGCGATCCCGATCGAGGTCGTCACCGTCACGGTGCCCTTCGGCAGCGCGATGGGCCGCGCGATGGCGGCGCGCAGGCGATCGGCGAGCTGGGTCGCCTCGTCGCGCGTCGTCAGCGACTCGACGAGGACCACGAACTCGTCGCCGCCGAGGCGGGCGACGATGTCGCCGGATCGCACCGTGCGCAGCAGCCGGTCGGCCACCTCGACGAGCAGCCGGTCGCCGATCTCGTGGCCCATCGTGTCGTTGACGTTCTTGAATCGGTCGAGGTCGAGCACGAGCAGGGCGGTCTTCGTGCCCGACATCCGAGCCTGCTCGAGCGCC
The DNA here is from genome assembly GCA_963715505.1 of uncultured Microthrixaceae bacterium. Lineage (GTDB taxonomy): Bacteria > Actinomycetota > Acidimicrobiia > Acidimicrobiales > VFJN01 > VFJN01. Next base: position 3,081,095 of record OY970242.1, on the reverse strand, counting down.
GTGGTGAGCCGGTCGAGCAGCATCGTCCGGTTGGGGAGACGGGTCAGGGGGTCGTGGTGGGCTTGCCACATGAGCGCCTCGGCGGCCTCGTCGACGCGCGCCTCGCTCGACCGCAGCGCCGCCTGTGCGATGTCGACGTCCGCAGACGACGTGCCGGGCGGGTGGTTGCGACGGGCGGCGTGCGCGGTCAGCTGGCCCAGCACGGCGCCGGCCGTCAGCAGCAGGGCGCCGTCAGCGCCCGACGGTCCGAAGCGCCACGCGGTGGTGGCGGCCACCGCTGCGACGAGGAGGAGCACCATGGCCGTCCGTGCGGCGGGCGCGACGGGTCGCGGGGGCACCGCCGGTCGGGGCGGCGGCGGTGGCTGACGCGCGGAGCGCATGAAGTCGGTGGGTCGGGCCATGGGGCTACTACGAAAAGTGGTGCAATGAACGCGCTGCGTGCGCACGCGGTCATCGTTCCGCCCGGATCAGCCCGGGGCCACCGCCCGTTCGGGCCATTGTGCATGGCCCGAACGGGCCGGGTCCGAGTGGTCAGGCCAGGCGGCGGCGCGGGTAGCGGGTGGTGCCGGCGTGCCCGCAGACGCAGTGCCAGCGGACCACGATGGCGCGCTGCGTGTGGTCGATCCCGTCGATGGCCGAGGTCGGCACGAGGACCCGGCGACCGTGGCGGGGGCAGTGTTCGCTGAACATGGGGTCATCGTGCGCCCACCCGCTGGCGGGCACCAGTGGCAGGCTTGACCATGCTCGCTATGTTTCTGCCATACTGTGGGCATGGCCCCGCACCTCGCCCGCGACGGCGCCCACACGGTCGCCGCACTCGCCACCCACGGCGTCAGCCCGTTCGAGCTGGGCGTCGCCTGTGAGGTCTTCGGCCTCGACCGCAGCGAGCTCGTCGACCCGTGGTACCGCTTCGTCGTCTGCTCGCTCGTCGACGAGCCGGTCCGCACCAAGAACGGCGGCGGCTTCCTGATCGACACGCCCTACCGCCTCCGCGACCTCGCCCACGCCGACACGATCGTCATCCCGATGTGGCGCGTCGACGAGGAGCCCTCGGGCGAGCTCGTGGCCGCCCTCCAGGCGGCGCACGCTGGGGGTGCGCGGATCCTCAGCTTCTGCAGCGGGGCGTTCGTCCTCGCCCACGCCGGGCTGCTCGACGGTCGCCGCGCCACCACCCACTGGATGTACGCCGAGCAGCTCGTGGCGCGCTTCCCGGAGATCGATGTCGAGCCCGACGTGCTCTACGTGGTCGACGACACGGTGATGACCTCCGCCGGCACCGCGGCGGCCATCGACCTGTGCCTCCACGTCGTGCGGCTCGACCACGGTGCCGACGTCGCCAACGCGGTGGCACGCCGCATGGTCGTGCCGCCCCACCGCGACGGCGGGCAGGCGCAGTTCATCCAGTCGCCCGTGCCGATGTGCGCCGATGCGGACGACCCGTTCCGCTCGACGCTCGACTGGGCGGTCGAGCACCTCGCCGAGCCGATCACCGTCGAGGCGCTGGCACGCCGGTCCGCCATGAGCCCGCGCACCTTCGCCCGGCGCTTCGTCGCAGCCACCGGCACGACGCCGCTGCAGTGGCTGCTGCGGCAGCGGGTGCTGCTCGCCCAGCGACTCCTCGAGACCACCGACGAGCCCGTCGAGCGGATCGCCAACCGCTGCGGCTTCGGCACCGCGGCAGGGATGCGCATCCACTTCCAGCGCCAGGTCGGCACCAGCCCGATGGCCTACCGCCGCACCTTCCACGCCGCGCGAGCGTCATAGTCGGCGGCCTTCGGCCGCCTCCTCCGAGAGCTTGGTGCGCCTTCGGCGCGCGCACTGCTGCTCAGGGGACGGCGGAGCCGCCCCTTCGCGGGCGGGGGGCTCCGGCGGAGCCTCTGCCCCCCGCACCCCCCGCACCGCCTGCACCCTCACGGCCGCGACGCTGCCCAGCGCGCGTAGGCGGGTTCGAAGAGGGCTGGCATGCCGCCCGTGTGCAGGAACACGATGCGGCCCTGGTCGGGTGCTCGGCCCTCCCGCACGGCGGCGACGAGCCCCGCCATGGCCTTGCCCGTGTAGACGGGGTCGAGGACGAGGCCCTCGCAGCGCGCCGCCAGGTCGAGCGCCTCGCGGCAGGCAGCGGTGGGTGCGCCGTAGCCGCCGCCGACGCGGTCGTGGTCGATCCGACAGGCGCCCGTGGGTGCCGGCAGGCCGGCGCGGGCCGCCGCCTCGCCGGCGGCGCGCGGCACGGCGACGTCGAGGTCGAGCCGGGTGCCTGCGTCGACCCCGAGCACGAGGTCGAGCGAGCCGAGCCCGGCGGCGAGGCCTGCATGCGTGCCGCCCGAGCCGTCGGCGGTGACCACCAGCGCGATGTCGTCGAGCTGGTCGCGCAGCTCGAGCGCGCCAGCCACGTAGCCGAGCTCGCCGGTGGTCGAGGCGCCACCGATGGGGATGCGGTAGGGCGTTGCCCCGTCGGCCCGGGCGCGCTCGGCCTCCGTGGCGATGGCGCGCTCGAGGGCCACGTAGTCGATCGGGCCGGCCCACACGATCCGCGGGCCGAGCAGGTGGTCGAGCACGATGTTGCCGGTCGGCGGGTCCACCGGGTCGTCCGCCAGCACGATGGTGCAGCCGAGGCCGAGCCGCGCTGGCCGCGGCTGCGGTCATGCGGGCGTGGTTCGACTGCGGCCCGCCACCGGTGACGAGCAGGTCGCAGCCCTGCGCCATGGCCTCGGCGCAGAGGTACTCCAGCTTGCGGACCTTGTTGCCGCCGCCGGCCAGGCCCGTGAGGTCGTCGCGCTTGACCCAGAGCCGACCAGCGTCGAGGCCCAGCGCAGCGCCGAGTCGGTCCGTCGGTTCGACGGGCGTCGGCGACACGGGGCTCAGCGCGAGGCGCGCCTGCAGGGCGTCGACGGCCTCAGCCGTCATCGTCGTCGTCCTCGCCGCCGCCGTCGTCATCGCCGCGCCCGGCGCACTCGTCGTTCGTGCCGACGCAGCGCGGGTAGGCGCCGTCGATGCCCCGCTCGGCGAGCGCCGCGACGGCGGCGTCGGCGCCGGCGCGGTCGGGGTAGGGCCCGGTGTAGGCCACCCAGAAGCCGGGCGCGAGCGACCCGTGGTCGTCCGAGCGCAGCACGCCCGCCGGGAAGCCGGCCTCGCTCAGGTCGTCGGCGACCGCTCCCGCGGCGGCCTCGTCGGGCTCGGAGGAGACGATCGCCACCCACGTCGGCGTGGCCAGGCCGTCCTCGCCCCCGGACGGCGCGGTCGTGCTCGACGACGTCGTGCCGTCACCGTCGAGATCGCGGACCGCTGCCGGTGGATCGTCGGGTGCGTCGTCGTCGAGGATCGCGACGCCGCCGAGGAACGACGCCAGACCGACGACGGCCGCGACGAGCGCCACGAGCAGCCCGAAGCGCCGGCCGCTCACGCCGGTCAGCGCCCGAACATGGCGAGCCACTCGCCCTCGGTCTTCGGGGTGAAGACGAAGTTCCAGCGGCGCGTGTCGGCCATCGTGGCCGACGGCTCGGCGGAGTAGAGGTGGCCCGGGAAGAGCACGGCGTGGTCGGGCACCTTGGCGAGCTTGGTGGTGAGGCTCTCGTAGAGCTTGGCCGGGTCGCCGCCCGGCAGGTCGGTGCGCCCGCAGCCCTCGAGGAACAGCGTGTCGCCGCTCACCAGCCGGTCCTCCACGTAGAAGCACTGGCTCCCCGGGGTGTGGCCCGGCGTGTGGATCAGCTCGATCGGGATGTCGCCGACCATCACGGTGTCGCCGCTGGTGTGGCGCACCAGGTCGCCCTCCGAGAGGCCGGTCGTGCGGAGCACCCAGGGGACCTCGTCGGCCTGCACGTGGATCGGCACGGGCGCGAGCGTGAGCAGCTCCTCGACGCCGGCGATGGTGTGGCCCATCATCGAGCCGCCCACGTGGTCCGGGTGGTAGTGGGTGGCGAGCGCGCCGGTGAGGCGCATGTCGTCGGCGGCGAGGACGTCGAGCAGGCCGGGGATGTCGTAGGCGGGATCGATGGCGACGGCCTCGCCGGTGGCGCGGTCGCCGACGAGGTAGACGAAGTTCACCATCTGGCGGGCGATCGGGTCGTCGCGGGCGAAGTCGCGTCCGGCCAGCAGCTGGCGGAAGTAGAGGCGGTCGTCGACGCTCATATCCTCTGCACCCTATGGCGCGTGCACATCGAAGCGGTCAGCCTCGACGTGGGCGGCGTGCTGGTGGTCCCCGACCACGGCATGCTCGCCTCGGCGCTGCTGCGCGTCGAGGTGGCGCACGACCGCTCCCGCTTCGGCCCGGCCCACTACCACGCCATGGCTGCGGTCGACCGTGCGGCGTCGGACCCGGAGGACTTCACCGACTACGTGCGCGGCTTCGCCGCCGCCGTCGGGGTGCCGGCGGCGGCCGCCGACGTGGCGCACGAGGCGCTGGCGGCGACGCTCACGACGCCGGTCTGGTGCCAGCCCGTCGCCGGCTCGCGCGCCGGGCTGCGCGCGCTGGCGGACGCGGGGCTGCGCCTCGCCGTCACGTCGAACAGCGACGGCACCGTCGCCGACCTGCTGCGCCGCCACGAGTGGGTCCACGTCGGCGAGGGCACGGGTGTGGTGGTCGAGGTGATCACCGACTCGGGGATCGTCGGCGTCGGCAAGCCCGACCCGCTCGTCTACGACGCCACCGTCGAGGCGCTCGACCTGCCGCCCGATCGGATCCTGCACGTCGGCGACAGCGTCCACTACGACGTCGACGGCGCCGCCGCCTGCGGCCTCCGGTCGCTCCACATGGACCCGTACGGCATCTGCACCTCCGCGGACCACGACCACCTCCGCGACCTGCGCGAGCTCGTGTCGCTCGTCGACGCCCTGCAATGAGGTTGGGGGCAGGGCAGTGCCCGCAACGGGCACTCGGATGCCCCGAACCTGCGACCGCCTCGGGGTTGGGGGCAGGGCAGTGCCCGGTTCGGGCGCTCGGATGCCCCGAACCTCGGACCTGGGGCTAGGTGCGGGAGGCGAACCAGCGCGCCAGGACGGCGCGGTAGGCGGCGTCGTAGCGGTCGTAGTCGGCGCGCAGGGCGTCGCCGGGCCAGCGGCGAGGGAGCAGCTCGGCGGGCAGGAGCGGGTCGGCCTGCAGGTGGCGCAGCACCGCGGCGGACGTGACGAAGCCCTCGGCCAGGGCGCGCTCGTCGCCGCCCTCGAGCGGGCGGATCAGCGCCGCCATGGCGCGGCGCAGCTCGTCGGCGCCCGCGGCCCAGCCCGTCAGGTCCCACAGCGTGGCTGGATCGGGCGCAGGGTCGGGGCGGGCGCCGCGCCACCAGCGGCACCAGGTCGCCGCGGTGGCACTGGCGTCGGGCGCGCGGTCGGCGTCGAGGTTGTCGGGCCGTCCCCAGGCGCCCTCGCGCAGCTCGACGAGGCGCAGCGCCGCGAGCGCGTCGCGCAGCGCCGCGCGGTCGCTGGCGGCCCGTCGCCCGTCGCCCTCCACGGTGGCGAGCTCCCAGGTGCCGTCCCAGTCGAGCAGCTCCGCCCGCCGGCTGGCGGCCTGGCGGGCCTGGCGCGCGACGAGGCGCCCCGAGAGGCGGTAGCCGCCGCGCTCGGCCACGGCCTCGCCGGCTGCGACCATGCGCGACAGCGCGGTGCGGACCGTGCCCTCGCTGATGCCGAAGAGGGCGCCGGTGCGCACGAGCAGCGGCGTGGGCAGCCAGGGCGGGTCGGTGCCGAGCAGCACCGAGGCGAGCACCGAGCGGGCCGCCAGCGGACGGGCATTACGAGGTAGCGACATGTGCAGTGGCAGTGTAAGGTATGGGCATGGCTGTGGTGATGGAACCCCGCACGACGGTGGTGCCGCCGGCTGATCGACTGCCCGACGTCCTGCCCACCGACCGCCTGACCGCCAACGGCATGCCGGTGCCGGCGCTCCGGGCCGACCTGCGTCGCATCGCCGACCTGCGCAACGTGGGCAGCGTGGTCCTCACCTGGCTGCACGCGCTCGTCACGATCGGCCTCGCCGTGTGGATCGACCACCCGCTCGCCTACGCCGCCGCCTTCGTCCTCATGGGCCCCGTCTTCGCCCGCTTCGCGATCCTCGCCCACGAGGCGGCGCACAAGCTGCTGTTCACCAACAAGCGCTGGAACGACGAGGTCGGCCGGTGGCTGCTCGCCTACCCGGCGTTCGTGCCGCTCGAGGCCTACCGGCGCGGCCACTTCGCCCACCACAAGGACGAGTTCGGCCCCAACGAGCCTGACATGAACCTCTACGAGGGCTATCCGATCACCGAGGCGAGCTTCCGCCGCAAGCTGTGGCGCGACGCGCGGGGCAGCTCCGGGTGGAAGAACCTCAAGGGGCTGCTCAACGCCTTCCGCAGCCCCGGCGCCCGCCCGATGGCGATGCGCATCGCGGCCGCGCAGGTGCCGCTGATCACCGCTGCGGTCGCCATCGGCCGGTGGTGGCTCTACCCGCTGCTGTGGCTGGCGCCGTGGATGACCGTGTGGCGCGTCATCAACCGGCTGCGCTCGATCGCCGAGCACGGGGGCATGGTGCGCTCGAAGGACCGCCGCCTCACCACGCACCACGTCCGCCAGTCCTGGCTGGCGCGGTTCTGGCTCGTCCCGCTCAACACCGGCTGGCACCTGGCGCACCACGTCGACATGGGCGTGCCGTGGCGCAACCTGCCCCGGCTGCACGCCGAGCTCGAGGCCGCCGGCTGGGTGACGACCGAGCTCACCTACCCCAGCTACCGCGCCCTCTGGCGGGCGCTGCGGGCACGGCCCGAAGCCAGCAACCGACGTCTCTGAACCGCAGCGGTCGCCACGGCCGCGATGCGGGTTCCGAGGCGTCGGGGGCTACGGCTCGACGACGACCCGATCACCGGTCGTGACGGTCCCCGGCTCTCGCACCCAGGCGTAGAGCCGGCTCCATCCGGGATGCGTGTCGTGTGCCATCCGGTCGAAGCGCCCGCCCGCGAACCACTGGGCGTTCTTCTTGCACGGCGTGGCGTAGGCCGACACCTCGGCCAGCACGTCGCCGACGAGCAGCTGCACGCCCGAGCGCAGGGTCGACCACTCGACGCCGGAGATGGTGACGTTCTCGCCGGCCGAGCCCGCCTCGATCGGGTGGCCCTCGGCGCGCAGCGCGTCGATGAGCTCGCTCGACCAGAGGCACAGCGCCTGCAGGGGCCGGCCGTGGTGCTTGCGTGAGGCCTGGCGGTCGCCGGCGAGCCCGCGGTCGCCGATCTCCACCGACTCGACGGGTCGCTTCGGCACGCCACCGTCGGACACGTTGAGCTGCGCGACGGTTCCCTCCTGCGTCGGCGCACCCGCGCCGAGCAGGTGCAGCGCCCGACCGGCATCGCGGTGGTGGTGCGTGGCGTCGTGGATGGCGTGGCGCAGCACCCAGGCGATGTCGAGCCGGGCGCCGCCGACGGTGCCCGCCAGAGCCCAGCGCGGGTCGCGCCCGCCGCCGATGGCGGCCCCGAGGACGTGGATGCGATCGAGGCCGGCGTGCAGCCGGGCGAGCGCGCCCTCGATCCCATCCGACACGTCGCGGTCGGCTGCTTCGGGGACGTCGATGCGCGGGTCGTCCTCGCTGAGCAGCCGCTCGAGCACGTGGCCGACCGTGGTCGCGACGTCGGCGCTGTGGGCGGCGTGGTCGACGACGGACCAGCCGTCAGGTGGCGCCGGTGCGACGAGCACGTCGTCGGCGATGCCGTCGGCCATCTGGCGCCACATCGGCGAGATGGCACGCAGCGTGCCGAGGGCGTCCTGCACGCCGTAGACGGCGCCGTCGAAGCGGCAGGCGGGACAGGTCTCGGGTGGCACCGGCACGGCGCTCAGTACAGCGCACCGCGGGGAAGCGGTGAGCGCGTTCTTGCGTCGAGAGGTGACGCGCGGCGGCGTCTGGCGACGCAAGAACGCGGGGTCAGGCCGGGTCGGGGTCGTCGCCGTGGCGGATCTGGTCGTCCGGCGGCGGCACCTCGTCGCCGGTCCCGGCGTCGCCGTGGTCGTCGACCACCCGCAGTCCGTGCCGGCCCGCCTCCTCCGCCTGGGACAGCACCTCGCGCAGCGGCAGGCCGGTGCGGCGGGCGACGCGGGCGGCGTCGTCGTGCTCCACCTTGATGCGCCCCGGGCTGACCTTGACGCCGACCGGGAAGCCGGCGACCTCCACCGACGCCTCCCGGCGCGCCACCGGCCAGCGCTCGAGGTGCGCACCGCGAACGCCCAGCGAGCCGGTCTCGGCGGTGAGCGTGGCTGCGACCTGCGCGGCGAGCGCGGCGTCGGCGAGCGCCGACACGGTGTGGGCCGGCCTGCCCTTCTTCATGACGATCGGCGTGATCCAGGCGTCGTGCGCGCCGGCCGAGAGCAGCGCGGCGACGGCATGGGCGAGCATCTCGCCGGTGGCGTCGTCGACGTTGGCCTCGAGCAGCACGACGGGCTGGCCGGCGTCGAGCGCCTCGACCTGCGAGCCGACCACGACCTGCGTGGCGTTGGGGCGCCCGTCGAGCTCCCGGCTGCCCGCGCCGAAGCCGCAGCTCTCGACGGTCATCGCCGGCAAGGGGCCGAAGCCGGTGGCCAGCGCGGCGAGGATGGCGGCACCGGTCGGCGTCGTCAGCTCGACGGCGATGTCGAGGCCCCGGGTCGGCGCACCGACCGACGCCAGCAGCTCGACCACCGCGGGGGCCGGGTTCGGGATCAGGCCGTGCGAGCTGCGCACGGTGCCGGTGCCCGTGGTGACCGCCGAGGCGTGCACCTCGTCGATGCCGAGCACCTCGAGCGCGGCGCAGGTGCCGACCACGTCGACGATGGCGTCGAGGCCGCCGACCTCGTGGAAGTGGACCTGCTCGGGTGGCCGGCGGTGCAGCCGCCCCTCGGCGTCGGCCAGGCCGTTGAAGACGGCGAGCGCCCGGGTGCTCACCCGCTCGGGCAACCGGGCCTCCTCGACCAGGCCGGCGATGTGCGACGCCGTGCGCACGACGGTGGTGTCCTCGACGTGCACGTGTGCCTTGGTGGCCGCGATGCCGCCGCGCAGGACGGGCTCGGCCTCCAGCGCCCAGCCGGCCACCGGCAGCCGCTCCACGAGCGAGCGCACCTCGTCGACGTCGGCGCCGGCGTCGATCAGCGACCCGAGCGCCATGTCGCCCGCGATCCCCGAGAAGCAGTGGAACCACGCCAGCCGCGTCACGGTGCGCGTCGCCTCCCGCCGCGTTCCTGCGGCGCGAGGCGACGTCCTTGGGCACGTGGCGTCGCAAGAGCGCGGCGTGGCGTCACTTCAGCATCCGCAGGACCGCGCACGCCGCGCCGTAGCCGTTGTCGATGCCGACCACCGTCAGGCCCGCGGCGCACGACGACAGCATGGCGAGCAGGGCGGTGACGCCCTCGAGGCTCGAGCCGTAGCCGACGCTCGTGGGCACGGCGACGACCGGCGCCGGGGTGAGGCCGCCGACCAGGCTGGCCAGCGCACCCTCCATGCCTGCGACCACGACCACGGCGTCGGCGCGGGTCAGCGCGTCGGCGTCGGCGAGCAGCCGGTGCACGCCCGCCACGCCCACGTCGGTCAGTCGGGTCGGCTCGATGCCGTGCGCCTCGAGGACGGTGACGCACTCCTCGGCCACCGGCAGGTCGGCGGTGCCGGCGGCGCAGACCACCACCTGCTCGGGGCGCGGTGCTGCCGGGTTCCAGACGACGGTCGTGCCACGCAGCGACCCGCCGGGGTTGGCGACCAGCGCGGCGTCGGCCTGCTCGTCGCTGGCGCGGGTGAGCAGCACGGGCGTGGCACCGGCCCGAAGGAGCTCGGCCACGATGGCCGCAGCGTGCTCGGGCGCCTTGCCGGGCCCGTAGACCGCCTCGGGCAGGCCCTGCCGCAAGGTGCGATGGTGGTCGACCCGGGCGAAGCCGAGATCGGCGAACGGGAGGCGCCGGAGCTGGGCCACCGCGTCGTCGGGGTGGACCTCGCCGGAGCGCACGTCGGCGAGCAATCGCAGGAGGGCGGCCTCATCCACCCCAGTAGCATTGCGCCTCGTGACCGACGCCGCCGTATCAGCGCCGCTCCGCCGCGTCGGCTTCCTCGGGCCCGAGGGCACCTTCACCGAGCAGGCGCTGCTCTCCCAGCCCGACCTGGCCTCGCAGGAGCTGGTGGCCATGAGCACCTTCGCCGAGGTGCTGGCGGCGGTCGACGGTGGCGGTGTCGACCTCGGCTTCGTCGGCATCGAGAACTCGATCGAGGGCACGGTCACCGTCACGATGGACGCGCTGGCCCTCGAGCACGACCTGCTCATCCAGCGGGAGGTCGTCCTCGGCATCCAGCTGCACCTGATGGCGCCGCCCGGCGTGGGCCTCGCCGACATCCGCAGGGTGCACACGTTCCCCGTCGCTGCGGCGCAGTGCCGCAGCTGGCTCGCCCGCGAGCTGCCGTCGGTGGAGGTCATCGCGTCGAACTCCAACGCCGAGGCGGCGCGCCTGGTGGGGGAGGAGAACGACGGGCACTCGGCTGCGGTGGCGCCGTCGCTGGCGGCCAAGATCTACGGGCTCGACGTGCTCGCCACCGACATCGAGGACCACCCCGAGAACCAGACCCGCTTCGTGCTCGTCGGCCGCGAGGGCGTGCCGCCGCCCACGGGGCACGACAAGACCACCATCGTCGTCTTCCAGCGAAGCGACCGCGCCGGCTCGCTGCTCGCCATCCTCCAGGAGTTCGCGGCGCGCGCGATCAACCTCACCAAGCTCGAGTCGCGGCCGACCAAGAAGGCGCTCGGCGACTACTGCTTCATCATCGACCTCGAGGGGCACCTGGCCGACGAGCTGGTGGCCGACTGCCTGCGCGACGTGCGCTCGAAGGTCGCCGACATCAAGTTCTTGGGCAGCTACCCGGCGGCAGGCGAGCACGGCCACGCCCGGCGCCGCGACGCCGAGGAGGCATGGCGCGCCGCCGACGCCTGGATCGCCGCCCAGAAGGCCAAGCTGAGCCCCTGAGTATCGTCGCCCACGGAGCGGTGGCCGAGTGGACGAAGGCAACGGTCTTGAAAACCGTCGACCCGCAAGGGTCCGTGGGTTCGAATCCCACCCGCTCCGCGCATTGGTATCCTCAGCCGTTCCACCTGGAGTGGTGGCCGAGTCAGGTTGAAGGCGCATCCCTGCTAAGGATGTGAGGGGGCAACTCCTCCGTGGGTTCGAATCCCACCCGCTCCGCTGTCGTGATGTCCGCGAGACATCTGCAAGGACCGAACCTGCAGTCAGGTTCGGTCCTTCGTCGTTTTCCGGCGTCCTCGTGCTGGTATGCCGACTGCTCACCCTGTGATAGGCATACCTAATACCTGGTACAAGGACATGCGAAGAACGTGCCGAACGACCGACAAGGAGCGACCGTGCCCACAACCCGACTTCGACGCCTCGCCGCGCTGCCACTGGTGGTGCTCGCCGTCGTGCTCGCCGCCTGCGGCGGCGGCGACGGCAGCGACGATGCCGTCTCTGCTTCGGCCTCCGGGGCCGGCGAGGCCGCCTTCCCGGTGACGATCGAGCACGCGCTCGGCACCACCGAGATCCTCGAGGCGCCCCAACGGGTGGTGACCTGGGGGTGGGGCAGCACCGATGCTGCCATCGCCCTCGGCGTCGTCCCCGTCGCCATGCCCCACCAGTCCTACGGCGGCGACGACGACGGCGTCCTGCCGTGGATCCGCGAGCGCCTCGAGGCCGACGGGCATGACATCCCGACCACCCTCCCCGACGCGCAGGAGCCACCGATCGAGGCGATCGCGGCCGCCCAGCCCGACCTCATCCTGGCCGTCTACTCCGGCATCACCGACGCCGACTACGAGCTCTTGAACCAGATCGCCCCGACCGTCGCCTATCCCGACGAGGCATGGTCGACGCCGTGGCGGGAGACGATCGGGATCGTCGGTGAGGCGCTCGGCCGCCCCGACGACGCAGACGCGCTGCTCGACGACATCGACGCCTCGCTCGAGCAGCAGGCCGAGGCCCACCCCGAGCTCGCCGGCAAGTCCGTCGCCATGGTCTGGAACACGCCGGACACGTTCTACGTCTACAAGCCCGCGGACTCGCGCGTGCAGTTCACCCTCGACCTCGGGCTGACGAGCGCGCCGAGCGTCGACGAGCTGGCCAGCGGCGGCGAGACCTTCTACTACACGCTCAGCCACGAGCGGCTCGGCGAGCTCGAGAGCGACGTCCTGGTCAGCTACGCCGACACCGAGGAGGCCTCCGACGCCTTCCTCGCATCACCTGCTGCCCAGACGATGGCCCAAGTGCAACGCGGAGCCGTCGCGGAGGTGATCGGGACGGAGTTCATCGCTGCGGTGTCGCCGCCGACGGCGCTCTCGCTCACGTGGGGCCTCGAGGAGTACGTCGCCGCGCTCTCGCGGGCGGCGCAGGCCGCATAGGTCGACTGCGGACCACGGGTCGGCCGCCAGGCATGGTGCACCTGGCGGCGACCCGCGGTCCGCCGCAGCGTCAGTCCAGGTCGAAGCGGTCGAGGTTCATGACCTTGTCCCAGGCCGCCACGAAGTCGCGCACGAACTTCTCCTCGGCGTCGTCGGAGGCGTAGACCTCGGCGATCGCCCGCAGCTGCGAGTTGGCGCCGATCACGAGATCGACGGCGGTGCCGGTCCACCTCGCCTCGCCGGTCGAGCGGTCCCGACCCTCGTAGACGTGCTCGTCGGTCCCGGTGCTCCACTCCGTGTTCGGGTCGAGCACGTTGACGAGGAAGTCGTTCGTCAGGACCCCGGGCCGGTCGGTGAGCACACCGTGCTTCGAGTCGCCGGAGTTGGCGCCGAGCGCGCGCATGCCCGCGATCAGCACGGTCATCTCCGGCGCGCACAGCGTCAGCAGGTTGGCCCGGTCGAGCAGAAGCTGCTCGGGCGGCAGCTTCTCGCCGGCACGGAGGTAGTTGCGGAACCCGTCGCCGCGCGGCTCGAGGACCTCGAAGGAGTCGACGTCGGTCTGCTCCTGCGTGGCGTCGGTGCGGCCGGGCGAGAACGGGACGGTGACGTCGTGGCCGCCGTCCTTGGCCGCCTTCTCCACCGCTGCGCAGCCGGCGAGGACGATGAGGTCGGCGAGCGACACCTTCTTGCCACCGGACTGCGAGCCGTTGAACTCCTGCTGGATGCCCTCGAGCGTCTGGAGCACGGTGGCGACCCGGCTGGGGTCGTTGGCCTCCCAGTCCTTCTGCGGGGCGAGGCGGATGCGAGCCCCGTTGGCGCCGCCTCGCTTGTCGGTGCCGCGGAAGCTGGCAGCCGAGGACCAGGCGGTGAACACGAGGTCGGAGATGGACAGCGGCGAGTCGAGCACCTTGAGCTTCAGCGCGGCGACGTCGCGGTCGTCGATCAGCTCGTGGTCGACGTCGGGGACCGGGTCCTGCCAGAGCTGCGGCTCGGGGACCCACGGGCCGAGGTAGCGCGAGACCGGGCCCATGTCGCGGTGGAGCAGCTTGTACCAGGCGCGGGCGAAGGCGTCGGCGAACTCGTCGGGGTTGTCACGGAACCGCTCGGAGATCTTGCGGTACTCCGGATCGGTGATCAGCGCGAGGTCGGTGGTGGCCATCATCGGCTGGTGCCGGACGTCGGGCCGATGCGCGTCGGGGACGGTGTCCTTGCCGGCGTCGCCCTTCGGCTTGTACTGCTTGGCGCCGGCCGGGCTCTCGGTGAGCTCCCACTCGTAGGCGAAGAGCGTGTCCCAGAAGCTGTTGTCCCACTGGATCGGCGTGGGGGTCCACGCGCCCTCGAGGCCGCTGGTGATCGTGTCGGGACCCTTGCCGGTGCCGAACTCGTTCTTCCAGCCGAGGCCCATGGCGTGGACCGGGCAGCCCTCGGGCTCGGGCCCGACGAGGTCGGGGTCGCCGGCGCCGTGGGTCTTGCCGAACGTGTGGCCGCCCGCGATGAGCGCCACGGTCTCCTCGTCGTTCATCGCCATCCGGGCGAAGGTCAGCCGGATGTCGTGGGCGGCGGCCATGGGGTCGGCGTTGCCTCTCGGCCCCTCGGGGTTGACGTAGATGAGGCCCATCTGCACGTTGCCGAAGGGCGTGTCGGTGAGGTCGAGCGGATCATCGCCGGCGCTGTAGCGCTCGTCGCCGAGCCAGGCGTCCTCGGGGCCCCAGAAGATCTCCTCCGGCTCCCAGATGTCCTCGCGCCCGAAGCCGAAGCCGAAGGTCTTGAAGCCCATGTCCTCCATGGCGACGTTGCCGGCCAGGACGAGCAGGTCGGCCCAGGAGATCTTCTGGCCGTACTTCTGCTTGACGGGCCACAGGAGGCGGCGAGCCTTGTCGAGGTTGCCGTTGTCGGGCCAGCTGTTGAGCGGGGCGAAGCGCTGCGCGCCGTCGCCGCCACCGCCACGGCCGTCCTCGATGCGGTAGGTGCCGGCCTGGTGCCACGTCATGCGGATGAAGAGCGGCCCGTAGTGGCCGTAGTCGGCGGGCCACCACTCCTGCGAGGTGTGCATCACCTCGACGATGTCGCGCTTGAGCGCCTCGACGTCGAGCGACTCGAACTCCTTGGCGTAGTCGAAGTCGCTGTCGAGCGGGTTCCCGCGCTCGGAGTGCTGGTGGAGGACCGAGAGGTCGAGCTGGTTGGGCCACCAGTCCTGGTTGCGCCGCGGGCGGCCGCCGGTCTTGGGCTCCGGGGACGCCAGCGCGGGGTTCTCGCTCTCGCTGGTGCTCGTGGTGTTCGTCTTGTCAGGCACGTCGGTCCTCCGTTGCTGCTTGGTTGCCTCTGGGCATTCGCTTGCTGGTGCTCGGGCCCGCCTGGTGCGCCGCGGCGGGTCGCCGGGCTCGCTTGGGACGCTGCTTCGTGCACTCGGGGCAGCGGCCCCAGTAGATGACCTCGGCCTCGTCGACCTCGAAGTCGAAGTCAGCCGACGGGGTCAGGCAGGGCGTGTAGCCGACCGCGCAGTCGACGTCGACCATCCGGCCGCAGGCCTGACAGATCAGGTGGTGGTGGTTGTCGTCGACGCGGTCCTCGTAGCGAGCCGGCGAGCCGGCGGGCTGGATGCGTCGGACGATGCCCTTGTCGACGAGGGCCTCGAGCGAGTCGTAGACCGCCTGGCGGGAGATGGTGCCGAGCTCGGCGCGGATGTGCTTGTCGAGCACGTCGGCGGTGCTGTGCGGTTGGCGGGACACCGCGTCCAGCACCGCCAACCGCTGTGCCGTGACGTGCAGCCCGTGCTGGCGGAGGAGCGCTCGGTGGGCCTCGCGTCGTTCGCTGATCACAGTTCGACTCTAACGCCTAGTTCTGGACTAGGTCCAGGGTTAGTCTGCTTCCAGAGTTGTGGACGGCGCGGGGAGCGGCGCGTCAGAGCCGGATCGACCGCCCCGAGCCCGCTCCGGTAGAGTCTCCGATCCAACCCAGCGCTCGTAGCTCAATTGG
This sequence comes from uncultured Microthrixaceae bacterium, assembly GCA_963715505.1. Taxonomy (GTDB): domain Bacteria; phylum Actinomycetota; class Acidimicrobiia; order Acidimicrobiales; family VFJN01; genus VFJN01. The sequence continues at coordinate 3,065,775 of OY970242.1, read as the reverse complement.
AGAGAGCATCTGACTACGGATCAGAAGGTTGGGGGTTCGAGTCCCTCCGAGCGCGCAAGAAGTCCCTGGTCAGTGGCGTAGGTCGCTGACGAAGGGCCCTCAGCGGGAGGAGGACGCGAGTCCCTCGCAAGTCTCCCGTAGCCGGAGCTCGGCTCCGATGTCGCGAACGGCCCGCCGTGACGCACGTATCTCCTGGAGCAGAGGAGGCGTGCCGTGCGTGGCGGCGTGTTCAAGCGAGGCAAGACCTGGTCGTACACCGTGTATCTCGGTCGAGACACGGCCACCGGGAAGAAGCGATACAAGCAGGTTGGCGGCTTCCCGACGAGACGGGCGTGTGAGGACGCACTCCGTCAGCTCGTCGATCGGGTCCGAACCAGCGACTACGCGGACGCCGGCTCGACGACTGTTGCCGAGTTCGTCGAGCGGTGGCTGACGGCGACTGAGGCGACGGTCAAGCCGACGACCGCCGCGTCGTACCGGAACATGCTGGAGATCCACGTCGTGCCCACCCTGGGGCATGCCCGGCTGGTCAAGGTGACGGGCCTCGAGCTCTCGGCTCTCTACGGCGAGCTGCTCGCCTCCGGCTACCGCAAGGGCAAGACGTCTCGCGGGCTCTCGCCGACGTCCGTGCGCTACGTCCACCGCATCGTCTCCAAGGCGTTCGCTGACGCCGTGAGGTGGGGGCTGCTCGCCCGCAACCCAGCGGCCAACGTCGCCCCGCCCCGCAAGGCAGACACCGAGATGGCGACGTGGACGGCCGACGAGGTGCGCGCCTTCCTGGCATCAGTGGAGGACGATCGCCTCTACGCGATGTGGGTGCTGCTGTGCACCACGGGCATGCGGCGAGGTGAGGTCCTCGGGCTGCGCTGGGACGACGTGGACACCTCAGCGGGGCGGATCGCTGTCCGGCGTGCCAGCGTCGAGGTCAACTACGACGTTCAGAGCTCGGATCCGAAGTCGGCCAAGGGGAAGCGCTCCGTGTCGCTCGACGTGGAGACCACCAAAGCCCTTGTGGACCATCGCCGGCGCCAGGCCGAGGAGCGCTTGGCCGCCGGACTCGGAGGTCGTAGCGAGCTGGTGTTCACACGGCCGGACGGCACCCGACTCCAACCGCAACACGTCTCGCGGTCGTTCGGGGCCCGGTACCGGCGAGCGGGCCTCTCACCGATTCGCCTCCATGATCTGCGCCACACCTCAGCGACCCTGGCGCTGACCGCTGGTATCCATCCGAAGGTTGTCTCTGAGCGCCTCGGCCACTCGACTGTGCAGCTGACCCTCGACCGCTACTCCCACGTTGTCGATGGCATCCATGCTGCGGCGGCGGAGCAGCTCGGAGCGATCATCTTCACGGGTCGAGGTTCCACCGATGGCGCGCAGGACGGCTAGCTGTAGTGACCACGGACCTTGTTGACGCGGGTCGTGTGATGAGTTGAGCCCCCTGGGCGAGTGTGGAGCTGTCTAGGTCCCACGCTCGGCCACAGGAGGCTCGAAGTGCACGGTAACGCTCGGCTCACGCCGGTCGGTCGGCTCACGATGGTGATGCGGATCGAATCGGGTCGTCCAGTGGCTCACGTCGCGGCGGAGATGGGGATCTCCCGACCGACCGCGTACAAGTGGTGGCGGAGGTGGCAGACCGACGGGGTCGAGGGTCTGGTCGATCGCTCGAGCCGGCCAGGCTCGTGCCCTCATCAGACATCGCCGGAGGTCCAGGCGGCGATCGAGGGCCTTCGGCGGACGCTGAAGCTTGGGCCTGCGCGAATCGGGTTCCGGCTGGGTGTTCCCGCGTCGACGGTCCACCGGGTGCTGGTCCGGCTCGGGTTGAACCGCCTGGCGTGGATGGACCGGCCGACAGGCCGAGTGATCCGCCGCTACGAACGGACCCTGCCCGGCGAGCTGGTCCACGTCGACATCAAGAAGCTCGGGAAGATCCCCGATGGCGGCGGCCACAAGGTGCTCGGCCGCCAGGCCGGCGTGAAGAACAACAACGGCCACGGTCCACGCCGGGTTGGCTACGGGTTCATCCACTCCGCGGTCGATGACCACAGCCGCCTGGCGTACTCAGAGATCCTCCTCGACGAGCGCAAGGAGACAGCGTCTGGGTTCTGGACCCGGGCCCATGCCTGGTTCGCCGACCACGGCATCGAGGTCACCGAGGTCCTCACCGACAACGGATCCTGCTACCGCAGCAAGCTGTTCAACGACACCCTCGGCGACATCCGACACCGGTTCACCCGACCCTACCGACCACAGACCAACGGCAAGGTCGAGCGCTTCAACCGCACCATGCTCGACGAGTGGGCCTACGTCCGGCCCTATGACTCCGAGATGGAACGGGCAGCCGCCTTCGGCGGCTTCCTCCATTCCTACAATCACCACCGCGGCCACACAGCCCTCGGCGGTCAGCCACCAGTGAGCCGCGTCAACGACCTACCGGGTCACTACAGCTAGCCCCGGGGGCATCGAACTGCGATGGCCCGGTTCGGCCGGCTCCTACTGCTGACCATCGCTTTCAGCAGATTCGACCAGCGCCAGGAGGGCGTGGCGCGGGACAACGACCCGTCGACCCAGGTGGAGGGTCGGTAGTTCGCCGCGGGCACAGAGCTCGTAGGCGAAGCTGCGGGAGATCCCGAGGAGCTCCGCAGCCGACTCCACGCTGATCGCGAGAACCTCCCCGGGCGGCGGGCCATCGCCATGGTGCGCGGTGTCCACGCCGCTCATGCGACCGCTCCCGCGGCGGCCACCAGCGCAGCCTCGGCGCGCTCTCTGGCCTTCCGGACAGCGGCCGCCCGGCGTCCCTCCAGACTGGCCACCTCGTGTGTCGGTGTGCCGAGCACGCGGTGGAACAGGATCAGCTTCGCCCCGCGTCGCGTCACGCAGCCGGCCTCGATGCCGTCACGCAGCAGCTCCACAAGCTCCGCGGCCGAGCCAGGTTGCGCTGCGGTCGGTACGCAAGCCGCAGCATCGACATCGAGAGTGGCACCGGTGACTTCTGACAGCGCTTCCTCGCGTCGCCGAAGTGTGTGGAGCCGGTTGCGGACGTCCAGGACGATGTTGGCGGCGGGGCTGGAGGTCCTGTGCATCGGATACGACGCGATGCGTTCGAGGGCGGCGGCGATGACCTCAGCTGCCGTGTCGTCGTAGTCCCACCGGCGGCCGTAGCGCTGGGCGACGACGTTCAGGCCGGGCCACAGCGCGAACAGCGCGACCCGGCGGGCGTCCGTGTCAGTCCGGGCGATCCGCAGCAGCGCGAACCAGACGACGTCGCGGTGATCGAGGTCCTTTCGGGATCGGAGTCCTGCGAGCAGGGCCTCGACGGTTTCGAACGCCGCGAGCACCGGTTCGAGGCGCCTCCACCGCTGTAGCGAGCGGCGTGCCGAATCTGACCGAGCGAACCGACACCAGTCCAGGTCGAGCTCGTTGAACAGGCTCCTCGGGCGATCGTCCATGGGGTCCCCCTCGTTGTCGTTGGAGGAACGGACCGTGGCTGAGCACCATCAACGGGAAGGTCACCGGGGTGCTGACGCGCCCGGGGAGAGGCCGAATCGAACCGACAACGGCCTCGGTCGACGGATCCGCGTCGGTCAACGGCGAGTCGTTGACGGTGCCGTTGAGGGTTCCGTTGACCCACCTCGCCGACGGTGCGTCCGATGACACGACCCGAAACGGCCCTTCACACCGCTTTGGCCGGGGAATACCATTTGCGATCAGCGGGCGTGGTGTCGTCGAGGAGGCGGAGCCACGACCAGGTCCAATGTGCAAGATCGGTCGGCAGCAGCAGCTTGCCGATGCCGCGTGAGACGGTTTTCCGACGCGCGCACATTGCAGTCTCGGACCCCCCTTCCTCCTCTCGTACCCAGCTCGGCGTCCCGTGTGTCAGCGGCCGGCCGTTCGGATCGAGAGGACAAGGGATCGTGGATGCCAGCCTGACCAGCGCGCGGAGGACGTGCCTCCTAGCGGCCGTGCTGTTGCTCGGAAGCGCAGCCTGCGGGGGCGACGAGGACAGCGCCCCGACGACCACCACGACGAGAACGCAGGAAACGCCCACCTCGACCAGCGAAGCCTCCGATGAGGAGGCCGCCGTCCTCGATGCGTACGAGGCGTTCTGGGACGCCTACCTCGAGGCGGCCGACCCGATGGATCCACAGCACCCCGTGTTGCAGGAGCACGCCACCGGCGAGCAGCTGCAGCAGGTGACCGGCGCCTTCCTGGCCCGGCTGTCGGCGGGCGAGGTGATCCGGGGCGAGTTCGACCTGGCGCCCGTCGTGGTGGAGCTCACAGACAGCACGGCCACCGTGTCCGACTGCTACCTCGACCGCAGCGGCGTGTTCGACGCCGAGACGGGCGAGCGCCTCGACCAGGAGAGCGGGGTGCGCCATCTGGTCACCGCCGAGCTTCGATTCGAGGACGGCAGCTGGAAGGTGGCCTCGATGACGCGGGAGGGCGATGGATGCACGCCCGAGACCACCTCGTAGCCGGCGCCGTGATCGCCGGCACTCTCGTGCTCTTCAGCGCGGCCCCGGCGTGGGCGGACGGCGGCGGCGACGCCTGGACGGACGACAACGAGATCGGCGCCGAGGCGACCGGCACCGGTACTCGAGAAGGGGGCAGCGGCAGCGGCTCGGCCCAGAACCCATGCACGTACTCGGTGCTCGACACCCGGATGTCCGACATCGCCGACGACATGGCCGTAGATGAGATCGGACCTCCCCGAGGAGAGGAGCCTGGGCGCTGGTACCGACGGATCTGCGACCTGGGGAACGGCGACACGTCTGGCTCCATCGTCTGGATCGTTGACCGTGTCGACCCGGCGCAGCTGGCCGCGCAGGCAGAGGATCGGGTGCCCATCCCCGCTCCTGCCATCCGTATGAACCCCGACGCCAGCGACGGATCCGTCGTCCACGTCCCCACGTGGCTCTGGATCGACGGATCGCAGTGGGCGCCGGTGTCGGCTCAGGCCGCCGCCGGTGGTGTCACGGTGACTGCGACGGCTACGCCGCAGAGCGTCACCTGGGACATGGGCAACGGCGACACCGTCGTATGCCAAGGACCGGGCACCCCGTACGACGCGAGCCGACCGGCATCGGAACAGACGACCGACTGCTCCTACACGTACGGCCGGAGCTCTGCGAGCCAACCCGATGGCGCGTATCTCGTCACCGCGACCGTGAGGTGGAACGTGACCTGGACGATCGTCGGCGCTCCCGGCGGTGGCGACCTCGGCGCCTCCCCCCGCTCCGAGAGCATCGCCATCCCGGTGGCCGAGATCCAGGCGTTGAACCAATGACTGGAGACGAATCATGACGACGATCACGCGGCCCGCGAGCTCGGACGCTCGCCGACGGCTGGACGGGGCTGTGCCCCCGCGACGCGGGCAGGCGCTCGCCCGTAACCGGGGCCGCATTGCGCTGGGCGTCCTGCTCCTCGCCGTCAGCGCCCTCTTGGCGGTTGCGGTGTACAGCAACATCGGAGACCGCCAGCCGGTTCTGGTGGTCGCCCGGACGATCGACCCAGGGGACGTGATCGAGGCAGATGACCTGGCGGTGGTTCGCGTTGCGGCCGAGCCCGGCGTGGAGACGATGCCTGAGTCGCAGCGGTCGGCGGTCATCGGCATGCGGTCGTCCGTTCGCCTGCTGCCGGGATCGCTCGTCACTGCGGGGGCGCTCAGCGACGGCCCGCCCCGAGCGCCGGGAACCTCCGTGATCGGCGCGCTCGTGCGCTCTGGTCAGTATCCGCTCGGGCTTCGCTCGGGCGACGAGGTCCTGGTGGTGGTGACCGGCGAGGCGGTTTCGTCGGAGCGCGACCCCATCGCCGCCACCATCGTGTCCATCGCGGCATCCGGCGGGCCGGACGGCACGCCGATCTCCCTCTCCGTGCCAGCCTCGAACGCGTCGAACCTCGCGGTGGCCGGCGCTGAGGGTCGCCTCGTGCTGGTGGTACCGCCGTCATGACCGTCGTCGGTGTGCTCTCGGTGAAGCACGCCCCGGGGGCGACCACGGCGGCGGTCGCCATCGCGACCGCTTCAGCCACCGACGCGGTGGTCGTCGAGTGCGATCCGGCCGGTGGCGACATCGCTGCTCGGGGACACCTCGCCGTGGAGCCGGGCCTCGTCAGCCTCGCTGCTGCCGGTCGACATCCGACCTCGCACCTCGACCTGCTCGGCCACTCCCAGCACCTCCCCACGGGCGTTCCTGTCGTGGTCGCACCGACGGCTCCGGAACAGGCTGCCGGAGCGGTTGCTGCGCTCGCGTCTCGACTCCCGGACGCCATCCGCTCCGCCGGCGTGCCGGGCGTCATCGACCTCGGACGCTGGACCAACACAACGAGCGCGAACGCGGCGCTGGCCGGGTGCGACCAGGCGCTCGTGGCGATCGAGCCCACCGTCGCTGGCGTCGAGCACCTCCGGACACGTCTCGACGGCATCCGCACGGTGTGCTCTGTCGTCTCGGTGCTGCTCATCGGGGAGCGTCCGTACGGGCGGGTCGATGTCGAGTCAGTGCTCGCGGCCCCGGTCGCCGGTGTGATCGCGGTCGACGCCAGGGGCGTTGCGCTTCTCTACCGCGGAGCGAGGGCATCGGCGCGCCGGTCAGCACTCGTTCGCTCCGCATGGGTCGTCGCACCCCTTCGCACCGACGACCTGTCCGTCTCCGGAGCCGACCGATGACTCCCCCGGCGCACGTTGACGAGGAGATCGTGCAGCGGTTCCGGAGCGCGGTAGCAGCTGAGCTCACCAGCAAGGCGAGCGAGCACCGGATCCGTGGCGGGAGGGCGCTCGATCGTGACGATCAGGCGGCGCTGGCACGCCAGCTGATCAACGGCCAGCTCGAGGAGTACGCGCGCGACTGCCTCGCGAATGGCGATCCGGTGCTTGCCCCGGAGCAGGAGGAGGCCCTCGCCCGAGCGGTGTTCGACCGGATCTTCCAGCTGGGTCGGCTCCAGCCGCTCATCGACGACGAGCGGATCCAGAACATCATCGCCAACGGCTTCGACCAGGTCTTCCTCGAGTACGAGGACGGAACGAAGGTGCCCGGCCCACCGATTGCCAGCAGCAACGCCGAGCTGATCGAGGTGCTCCGCGAGATCGGCCGTCGCTACGGGCTCTCCGAGCGGGAGTTCAATCCAAGCCGACCGACGCTGAACCTCCAGCTGCCGGATGGCAGCCGGCTCTTCGCGGTCGCGTGGGTCTGCGACCGGCCATGCGTCGCACTTCGCCGCCACCGGTTCATGAAGGTCACCCTGGACGGTCTGGAGCGGCTGGGAGCCATCGACCGTGGCCTGCGTGAGTTCCTCGCTGCGGCCGTCAGGGCTCGCAAGCAGGTGATCATCGCAGGGGCAACCGGAGCAGGGAAGACCACGATGCTCCGAGCGCTGGCGAGCGAGATCCCGCCCGAGGAACGGATCGTCACGATCGAGACGGAGCTCGAGCTCGGGCTCGACCGGTACCCGGACCTGCATCCTGACTGCGTTGCACTCGAGGCCCGGGAAGCCAACGTCGAGGGCGTGGGCACGGTCACGGCGGCGTCCCTGGTCCGCATGTCGCTGCGGATGAGCCCCGACCGGGTCATCGTCGGGGAGGTCCGGGGCGACGAGGTGATCCCGATGCTCAACGCCATGAGCCAGGGGAACGAGGGGTCGATGTGCACGGTGCACGCCGACTCGTCCGCGACGGTGTTCAACAAGTTCGCGCTGTACGCGATGCAATCCCCGGAGCGCCTCCCGATCGAGGCGACGTCGATGCTGGCCGCGGCAGCGGTCGACCTGGTGGTGTTCATCGCCAAGAAGCGCAACGACCGATTCGTGTCCAGCGTCCGTCAGGTCGTCGGTGCCGATGGCCCACGGGTCGTCACGAACGAGCTGTTCGAGCCGGGCCCTGGGGCGAGGGCGGTGCCGGGCGTTCCGATTCCGATCGACCTAGCAGAAGACCTCATCGCCGTCGGCTACGACCCTGCGCTTCACCGGCGTCAGGGGGCTTGGTAGCGATGACCCTCCTCGCCGCGCTTGTCGGGTTACTCGCCGCTGCCGGCGCGCTCCTGATCTACGACGGTCTTCGCTTGCGGCCGCCCGTCGTTCGGACTGGGCGCTCCGTCCCAGAGATCCCACGAGAGCGCGTCTTGCGGGCCCTCGGAGCGGGTCTGGTCACCGCCCTTCTCACACGATGGCCGGTGGCCGCGCTCGGGATGGCGGCCGTGGGATGGTTCGGAGCTGAGCTCTTCGGCAGCCGGCGGGCGGCTGAGCAGGCGACCGCCCGCACGGAGGCGATCGCTGCGTGGACCGAGATGCTCCGCGACACGATGTCTGGGGCTCACGGACTCGAGGAGGCCGTAACCACCTCGACCATCGTGGCCCCCGCGCCGATTCGCCGTGAGGTGACCGCGTTGGCGGTCCGGCTCGAGCGCCAGCCCCTCGATATCGCCCTGCGAGCGTTCGCAACGGATCTGGCCCATCCCACGGCGGATCTCGTGGTCGCGTCCCTGAGCCTCGCCTCGACAGGCGCGGTCGGCGATCTCAACGACTTGCTCGGCACGCTGGCCTTGTCCGCCCGCGAAGAGGCCGGCATGCGCCTCCGGGTTGCGGCAGCCCGGGCCCGCCTGCGCACCGCTGTTCGAGTCATCGCTGGGGTCACCGCGCTGACGGCACTCGGGCTGATCGTCCTCAACCGGTCCTATCTCGACTCGTACTGGACGCCGACGGGTCAAGGGGTGCTCGCCGTTGTCGCGGTGACGTGGGGCATCGGGCTCTGGTGGCTGGCGAAGATGGGCGACTTCATCGCGCCGGAGCGGTTCCTCGTTGCTGACGCCGAGGAGCACGAGTGACCGCCGCGATGCTCGTCGGGTTGTTGGCCGGAAGCGGCCTGGTGCTGCTTGTCAGTGGGCTCGTGCCGTCTCCCGCTCCCCTCGCCGACGAGCTCGCCGCCCTGCACCGCCGACCAGCCCTCCGAGCCGCTGGCGCAGACGACCGTCGGCGGATCTCCGGTTCGATCGGACACCGGCTGGTCGAGACGGTGGTCGGACGACGGGTCATCGATCGGTGCGCGACCGACCTCCGCGTCACCGGCACCACCGCATCGGCTCACCTCGGTCAGCGGGCTGCCTTGGCGCTGACCGGCCTCCTCTGGGCTCCGTTGACCGGAACCCTGATGTGGGTCGCCGGCGCCGACCTCGGTCCGACCCTTCCTCTGTGGGTGTCCTCGTTCCTGGCACCGCTGGGATTCCTCTATCCCTCGCTGGTGCTACGGGCGAGGGCAGAGGCCCGGCGTCGGACCTTCCGACATGCCCTCAGCGCCTTCCTCGACATCGTGTCGATCAGCCTGGCTGGAGGACGGGGCGTCGACACCGCGCTGCGGGACGGTGCGGAGGCGGGTCAGGGCTGGCCCTTCGAGGAGATCCGCTCCGCACTCCTCGAGGCACAGCTTCGAGGCGACAGCGCCTGGGCGGGCCTGGCTGCGCTCGGAGAGGCACTCGACATCCCCGAGCTCGGCGAGCTCGCCGCCAGTGCCGCGCTGGCGGGATCGGAAGGTGCTCGCGTCCGGACCTCGCTGTCCGCCAAGGCGAGATCTCTGCGCCTGCCGCGGCCTCACCGACGTCGAAGCAGCGGCGCAGTCGGCCAGCGAGCTGATGTCCCTACCCGTCGTCCTCCTGATGTTCGGGTTCGTGATCTTCCTCGGCTACCCCGCCGTCGACCGCGTCCTGCAAGGCATCTGACCGCATCGATCATCAACCGACAAGGAGGTGAGCACACATGAACCGACATCCAATCGTTCAGCGACTCGTCGCCGCTCTACGACGGCAAGCCCACCGCTTCCGAGCCGACGAACGTGGTGAGACCACCGAGAAGGTCATCATCACGGCGCTGTTCGCAGCGCTGGCCCTCACGGTGGCAACGATCATCACGCTGAAGGTCACCGACAAGGCCGAGAGCATCCCGACCGACGGCCCGCCGGTAACCCAGGTGGTCGAGGAGGGCGGAGGCCTCGGCGGATGAGACGGCGCTGGCGCGAGGAGTCAGGTGAAGCCACGACCGAGATGGTCTTGATCGTCCCGGTCTTGCTCCTCCTGCTCCTTGTCGTCGTCCAGTTCGGCCTCTGGTACCACGCACAACACGTCGTGCAGGCCGCCGCCCAGGAAGGCACGAGGGCCGCGCGCGTCGAGGGCGCGACCGCAGATGACGGATCACGGCGAGCCGAGCTGTTCCTCGCTCGATCCGGTGGTGCTGTGGTCGACGACCCCGCTGTGCTGGCCGACCGTACGGCCTCCGAAGTCACGGTCCAGGTCTCGGGCCAAGCGGTCGCGGTCATCCCCGGGCTTCATCTGACCGTCAAGGCGGCGGCGACGAGCCCGACCGAGGAGTTCCGACCTGACCTGAGCGCACCATGAGCGACGCCCGCGGATCCGCCTCACTGGAGCTCGTGCTCGTCACGCCGGTCGTCCTCCTCTTGCTGCTGTTCGTCGTCTGTGCGGGGCGTCTCGCCGAAGCGCGCGCAGACGTCGACCGGGCAGCACGTGATGCGGCCCGGGCGGCGTCGATCGCGCGGGATCCGTCAAGCGCCGAGGATGCCGGTACCTCAGCGGCCTCCGCGACGCTCGAGTCGGGAGGCATCAGCTGTCGGTCGCTTGACGTATCGGTTGACGTCTCTCGGTTCACGGCGGGCGGCACCGTGGCGACGTCGGTCTCATGCACCGTTGACCTCGCCGACCTCGCGGAGCTCCGAGTTCCCGGCACGCGAACGCTGACGGCCACCTTCGTCGAACCCATCGATGCCTTCCGGGGCGGGTCGTGAACGAACGCGGCTCCGTCACCGCCTTCGTCGTCATCATGACGTCGGCCCTGCTCGCGATGGCCGGGCTGGTCATCGACGGCGGGTATGCGCTGGCGGCCCACCGACGCGCCTTCAACGAGGCTGAGGCAGCCGCCAGAGCGGGAGCACAAGCCGTCGACCTCGACACGTTGCGCGCCACGGGTGACGTCGTCCTCGACGCCGGCGAGGCGGAGCGGCGCGCGCTCGAGTACCTGGCGGCCCTGGACCGGTCGGGCAGCGTCGAGGTCGACGGCGACGTCGTCCGGGTCCATCTCAGCTTCGAGCACAGCCTGGTCCTCCTCGATGCGTTCGGGGTCGGACCCATGACGATCGAAGGCGACGGTGAGGCGCGGGCCGTTCGAGGGGTGACGGAGGCGTCGACATGACATCCCGGATCGACGTTCGGCAGGCGCTGCGATCGGTGGGCGCACTGCTTGCACTCGGCTGCCTCCTCATCGGGGTCCCCGCGGCGCTCGCTACGGCAGTGGGATGGCCGTTGCCATCGGAGATCCCCGCTTTGGATCAGGTGGTCGATGCGCTCGGCGGCTCGAGCATCGAGGACGGGACGATCGTGAAGGGCCTGGCGCTCGTCTGCTGGTTGGCCTGGGCGCAGGTCCTGCTGAGCAGTGTCGTCGAGATCGCGGCCTGGCACACCGGTCGAGTCGCGTCGAGGCTTCCGGCCGTTCCGCTCCAGGCACTCACGCGCCGCCTGGTCCTGTCCGCGCTCCTTCTCGGCGCGAGCTTGCGGACAGCCGCAACCCCGCCGAACCTCGCACTGGCCTCAGTGGAGGCCCCGGTCTTCGTGGCCCCCGTCGCAGACGTGGGCTCACACGCGTCGACCGCTCCGATCGTCCACCCCACCCCATCGGCGCTCGTGGGACTAGTCCATCAGCGGGATTGCCTGTGGCGGCTCGCCGAGGTCCACCTGGGTGACGGGCTTCGGTGGCGTGAGCTGTGGGAGCTCAACCGTGGAAGGGAGTTTTCGGACGGACGCGTGTTCCAAGACCCGGATCTCATCCACCCGGGCTGGGCCCTGCTCTTCCCAGCGGACGCCGTGGGTCTCGATGCTCCGCCCTCCGAAGTGGTGCCGGCCACCAGCACCCCTCTGGCCCCCGAACCGAGCCCGACGTTGGAGGCCCCGCCCTCCGACGAGGCAGTCACGCCTCCGACAGCGGAGCTCCCGTCCACAAGCGAGGTCTCGACGCCGTCGGACACGGCTGTCGCGTCTCCCGCCGAAGAGCTCAGCGACGTGGAGACCGATGATGACGATGGTGCGGTGCCGATCGGTCTGGCCGCGGGAGGGATCATCGCGGCAGGACTGCTGGCAGCGGTGCACCGGCAGCAGCGAGCTCGACAACGCCGTCGGTCGCCTGGGCACGAAGCGTGGCAGCCAACTCCGGCCGCAACGGCTGCTGAAGCAGGGCTTCGCCGGCTCGCTGTGGGTGAACCCGTCGAGCGGCTCGATGCGGCGCTGCGCGCCTTGGCCGGAGCCATCTCGGGCCGTCGGTCCGGTCACCCGCCGGCCGTCGACGTCGTGAGCGTGGCGGACGATGGTGCGGTCGAGGTTCTGCTCTCCAGTCCTCTGCAGGCAGCGCCGGGCGTGTTCGAGGTGACGGCAGGCCGGAGGGCGTGGACGCTCCCTCCCGACACCGATCCAGTCGCGCTGCACAGAGCTGCTGGCGGCCAGGCCGCTCCTTGCCCCGCCCTCGTCGAGGTCGGAACGATCGATGACCGAGCCGTCCTCGTCGACCTCGAGTCACCGTCGTCGACCGCCATCGTTGGCGATGCGGCCGCGGCGCGACGCTTGCTGCAGTCCCTCACCTACGGCCTGGCAACCACGACATGCGCCGACGACCTGCACGTGATCTGGGTCGGCCCAACGCCGCCAGGCATCGCGCACCTCGATCGGGTCGAGGTCGCCACCGACGTCCACGAGGTGATGCCCCAGCTGGAGAAGATCGCCTCGGCGACATCGGAGGCGATGGCACTCGGGTCCTGGCCGACGGCGCTCTCCGCTCGGGTCTCCAACCCAGCCGATGCGTGGACTCCGACGATCGTCGTCGTGCCCGACGATGACAGCGCTGAAGCGCTCGCACCCATCTGCAGACCCGACACAGGCATCGCCTGCGTGGCGCTCCGCTCAACCGAACCCGGCGCCGGTCGGGTCTTCCGATGCGTCTCAGACGAGGTCATCATCGAGCCGCTGGGACTGAGATTGCAGACGGCCGCACTGCCCGAGTCTTTCCTCGGTGCGGCAGGCGATCTGATCGACGCGCTCGCTGGCGACGCTCCGGGCCCTGAGCTGCGGCTGGAGGCAGCGGTCGAGGCTGCGGCCGAGTCGGAACCCCGGACCGAGATAGCACCGCCGCGGCTCCCGCTCGACGTTGGTGATGACCACGACGTCATCACCGTGAGGGTGCTCGGTCCGGTGGAGGTGACCGGCGGCGCACGCAAGATCGATCGTCGACGCTCTGAGGAACTCGTCGTCTACTTGGCGCTGCATCCCGACGGCGTCGACGAAGGACGCCTGAAGGCAGCGCTCTGGCATGACGAAGCACCGTCGTCGCACACCTTCAACCAGACCGTGAGCAGGGCGCGATCCTGCTTGGGGCCAGCGTCGGACGGCGGCTTTCACCTGCCGCACTGTCAGGACGGCCTCTACCGAGTGGGCGAACGGGTGACGAGCGACTACCGCACCCTCGTCTCAGCTCTTCGAGCCGCGTCGGATGATGCGACCCCGGAGGCTCTCGAGGAGCTCGCAGCGGCGCTGGAAGGCGTCCGTGGGCTTCCGTTCGAGGGCACCAAGCGTGGTTGGGAGTGGATCTTCAACGAAGGCCTGTCCGCGCACATCACATCCGTGGTGTCTGAAGCTGCCCATCTGCTCGCGACGCAGGCGATCGAGCGCGGTGACCCCAAGCAGGCGATCTGGGCAACGGTCCAAGGTGTGAAGGCATCACCCGGCGACGAGATCCTCTACCGCGACCGCATGCTCGCCCACGACCTGGAAGGCAACCCCGCCGGCGTGGAGGCAGCCATGGACGAGCTGATGCGCGTCATCGAAGCCGACGAGCCGGACGGCAACGTCCACCCAGAGACGATGGACCTCTACGAACGCCTGAGCCGCCGCCGTCGACGGACGGGTTGACTTTGAATCGCCAGAGGGTCCGATGAGGAGCCTGCCATTCGGGACCTCGGCTCGCACCACAGAGTTGCCGCCCGCCACGCTCAGCGCACGGCTCCCTGTCACTGTTCCCGTGCAGAATGACCCCATGACCATCGGCAAGATCGAAGCAGCGGATGACCACCTCCGCCGGATGGTCGGGAGCAAGCCCATACTCGGCCTCGCTGAGCTGGTGTGGAACGCGGTCGACGCCAATGCCACTCAGGTGGAGGTCGTGGTGAAGCGAACCGTCGCCGATGCCGTCGACGAGTTGGTCGTTCGGGATAACGGTCACGGCTTCCGTGCGGACGAGATCGTCGAGATCTTCGGTGCTGTCGGTGGGAGCTGGAAGCACTACGCGGCCAACCGCAAGACACGCGGCGGGAGCCGCATCCTGCACGGCGACAAGGGCGAGGGCCGGTGGAAAGCCTTCGCCATGGGCGATCGCGTGGTGTGGGAGTCCGTGACGACTGGGGAGGGTGGGCAACCGAATCAGAAGGTCCGCCTCGTTATGTCGGATCAACGGCTCGATGAGTACGACTGGACCGGGCCAGCGGATACAGACGAGCCCGTGGGGACGACCGTCACCGTTATCGCGGGAGGCAAGGAACCCAACGCTCTGCTGCACGACAAGGCGCGCCATGACCTCACGTCGGTCATGGCGCTGTACCTAACCAAGTACCCGGACGTGAACGTGTCCTACGACGGTACGCCTCTCACCGTCAATGACCTGATCACCGAGCAGGTCGACATCGACGTGCCCTTCGAGAACGAATATGGCCCCCTGACCCTCAGCGTCATCGAGTGGTCAAGCAACGTCGACCGCGCGATGTACCTGTGCGATGAGAGCGGCGCAACGCTGCATGAGTCGAGCCCAGGCATTCACGCCCCGGGCTTCACCTTCACTGCGTACGTTCGATGGGCTGGCTTTCGAGCTCACGAATCGCTCCTACCGCTCGCCGACATGGACAACGACCAGGTTGGGCCGGCCGTCAACGCCGCCCGGGAGGCGTTGCGGGCACACTTCCGTGCAAAGCGGATCGACGACACCAAGACCGTCGTTCAAGAATGGCGTGACGAGCACGTCTATCCGTTTGCCGGGGATCCTCTGGACGCGGTCGAGATGGCCGAGCAGGCGCTGTTCAACTTCGTGGCAGTGAGTGCCGCCGAGGCTGTGAACCGCATCGAGGATCCGCAGGCGAAGGCACTGAGTCTCCAGACCATGCGGGTCGCCGTCGAGCGAGATCCGTCCTCGGTGGAGTTCATCATGCAAGAGGTCTTGAAGCTTCCAGAGTCAAAGATCGAAGAGTTCCGTGCGCTGCTTCAACAGACATCGCTGACGGCACTCGTCGATGCGATGCGCCTGGTGACAGGCAGGCTCGACTTCATCGCGGGGCTGGAGCTTCTCCTCTTCGACCCGGCGCATGCGCCGAAGGTCTTGGAGCGAGCGCACCTCCACAAGATGGTCGAGAACGAGCCGTGGCTGTTCGGCGAGGAGTTCGCCACGCACGTCTCAGACAAGAGCCTTACAGCGCTACTGGGCGCGCATCTCGGCTTGCTCGGACGCGAGGACTTCGTCTCGGAGGCCGTGACAGACGCGGACGGCAAGCCCCGCCGAATTGATTTCTTGTTTGGTCGCGCCCTTGAGCTGAACAGAGCACGACGGGAGCATCTGGTTGTCGAAATCAAGAGGCCGTCGATCACGATCGATCGCGCCGAGATGGACCAGATCGAGGACTACGCCAGAGCTGTCGTCGCTGACAGCCGCTTCGATCTGGATGCAGTTCAGTGGGACTTCGTGCTCATGGCTACTGACATGTCCGACCTCGCCAAGGGCCGCGCTTACCGCGAAGGCCAGCCCCCGGGCCTCCTGTTCGAGCCGGCACCAGGCGCTCGGATCTGGGTCAGGAGTTGGGCGGAGGTCCTCGCTGAGTGCAAGCACCGCTTGCGCTTCATTCGAGACCAACTTGAGTACGACCCGGACGCCGACCAGGCCGTGGCGTATCTCCGGGAGACCTATCCGGACTATGTCCCCGACCACCTCGCCGCCGCCGTGGGAAGGGATGACACGACGGTCAGGGCGCCTGGCGAGGATTTCTGACTGGTCTGACTCTTCGGTGCCGAGCGACGGGCTGAGCACGCATCACGTGGCGAGAGCACCCGCCCCGCTCGTCAGGCTGAAGTCGTCGACCAGTGCCAGGGCTCGGTACCGGTTCGAAGCTCGTACAAGCCGAACCGAACAGCGTGAGTAGCGAGCCAGCGGTAGCACCCGTTCGTCCGTGAGGTGATCAACCGGCCATCGCAGGTGAAGTCGATGGCGAGGCCCTGCTCGTGCATCGAGCTGCCGGGGCGGGCTGTCGGTGGCGAGCACTGAGATGAGGGCATCTCGTAGATCGCATAGTCGGACGTCCCGCAGTGGGCTCGGCGGAGTGCGATCTGCTGCTCGCCGGAGCGGTAGCCCCCGCCGCCGAGGGAGATGTCCTCGGCTTCCGCCGCTTCAAGCAGCGCCTCGAGGCTTGGGGCGAGCTCCGCGGCGACGGTGATGCCTCCAACGGTTCTGAGCTCACCTGACGCGGCGGCCGGCTCGGCGGTGCCGTACCGCGTCGCTGCCTCGATCACGCGAGTCACGTACTCGCCGCTGTTGTTGTAGCGACGCAGGGCAGCCTCGAGGTCGTCGATACGGCCGGCTCCGCCGCAGAGGTACGCCGCCGCCGAGTAGATCGCGTCCCACGCGTTGTGCGGATCGGGGACGGCGGTGGTCGGGCGGTCCGGGGCCACTCGGCCCCACGCGCTCCAGGTCGTCGAGAGGAACTGCATCGGTCCGAGGGCGTGGGCCCATCCGTCGGGTTGTGTCGAGTCGGCGATCGCCGCGAATCCCGGGCGGCCGTCGAGGGCGGGGCCGATGATCGGCGGCGCGACGTCGCCGGTCTGGGGGTCGGCGAGCCCCCGGGCATGGTTCGACTCGACGAGGCCGATGCCAGCGAGCACCTGCCACGGGAGCCCAGGACAGGTGGCGGCCGCACCGATGTAGACGGGCAACAGGTCCACGGGGATTTCCGACAAGGCCGCATCGCTCATGGCGGGGGCCTGCTCGATCGGGCCCGCCACGAGCGCGGCGAGCGCGACGGGAGAGCCCATC
Source organism: uncultured Microthrixaceae bacterium (assembly GCA_963715505.1). Taxonomy (GTDB): domain Bacteria; phylum Actinomycetota; class Acidimicrobiia; order Acidimicrobiales; family VFJN01; genus VFJN01. The sequence continues at coordinate 3,048,684 of OY970242.1, read as the reverse complement.
AGCAACCCGGCGGACATGGCGAGTCGTCTCCACACGCACGGCAGATACGTGGCCTCGCTCACCGCATGAGCGACACCGACCGTCTCGAGAATCGATGTCGCGATCGGCCGCTCCGCGACCACGTATCTGGAACGCGTCGGTGGCACCGGGCCACCGCCGAGCCAGGAGGGTCCTGTGCGAATCACCTTGCTTGTCCTTCGGCTCGTCGCCCGCCTACCGATCGGCAACCCGTTCAGTGGGCCCGGTGTGTTCGGCCAGGTCGAGGTCGATCCCGATGCGGCCGGGATGCCCGGGGCCGAGCTCATCCAGCAGGTGCTTGGCTGGCTGTCCCAGCTCGCGCTCTGGGGGTCGCTGGCGAGCATCCTCGTCGGGGCTGCCGTCTACGGGCTGGCCCAGAACGCCGGGAACTACAACGGCGCCTTTCGGGGCAAGCAGCTCGCCGTCGCCGGAGCGATCGGCGCCTGCCTCACGGGTCTGGCACCGACGGCGATCAACCTGCTGTTCGACGCGGCGGCCTCGTGATGGAACGACTTCCCACGTCGAAGCTCCTCGGCCCACTCGCCGCCGTCCTCGCTGTCGGGTTCATCGCCGGCTTAGCGCTCCGCAGCGCCGCTACACCTTCGGCTCGAACCGAACCGCCAGCAGAGGCAGCCTCGGGTGACACTGCGCACGCATCGCAGGCCGAACGAGCGCCAGCGGTCGACGGCCCGGGTCCGACTCGGATCGAGTCAGGAGTGCCGGCGGGCTTCACGCGATCGGAAGCGGGCGCCGTCGCTGCCGCGACCAGCTTCTTGACCACCGGCCAGGCGCTCATCGAGATGGATCCGCTGGCGGCGGAGGAAGCGATCCGTCAGATGGCGTCTGCCGCGACCGTGGACCGACAGGTCGACGACACGCTGGAGCAGCTTCGTGGGCTCCGTGATGTGGTGGCGGGCGGGACGGGCCCGATCGTCTACCGCCAGGCGGCCCTGGCGTACCGGGTCGACTCCTTCGACAGGAACATCGCTCGCCTCGCGATCTGGCATGTCGGCGTCTTCACCAGAGATGCCATCGCGCCGCCTCAGGCCGGCTGGTCGACGTCGACCTTCGAGCTCGCATGGGAGAGGGGCGACTGGAAGATCGTGGACGAGACGATCGTCCCCGGCCCTGCCCCGATGCTCGACGGCAGCAGCGCGCCGGCCACCTCCCGGCAGCTGATCGCATCGCTCGACGGGTTCAGCGACTTCGGAGCGCTCGGGTGACGGGCCGGACCCTTGCAGGCATCCCCAACCCGATCGACGTCGTCACCGATGCGATCGGTGCGGGAGTCGGTTGGGCGTTCGACGAGGTCGCCGAGGGCATCGCACAGTGGGTGCTGGGGGCCGTCGAGTTCTTCGTCAACGGCGCCATCGACTTCCTGCGCACCTCTTCCAGTCCCGACGTCGAGAGCGCGTGGTTCGCGGGACCCGAATCGCCCTATGCGACGGTGCGCACCATCGCCGTGCTGCTGTTGGCCGGCTGCGTGTTCCTCGGGATCATCCAAGGCCTCCTCCATGGCGACGGCGTCGGGTTGGTCCGACGGATGGCGGGAGCACTTCCAGTTGCGGTGGCCGGCATGGTGATCACGACGAGCGTGGTCGGATACCTGCTCGAGCTGACCGACGCGCTGTCAGCCGCCGTCCTGCAGACCACCGACGATCAGGCGCTCCACTTCCTCTCCGGGTTCGGCCTCGCGATCAGCGGCGTCGCAACCGGGTTTGCGGCAGTGATCCTCGGGCTCGTCGCGGTGCTGGCTGCGCTCTTGCTGTGGATCGAGCTCATGGTTCGGGCGTCCCTCGTCTACCTGCTGGTTGCGATCAGCCCGCTCGGGTTCGCGGCGATGGTCTGGCCCTCTGCGAGGGGCTTCCTGCGCAAGACGGTCGAGATCCTCGTCGCCGTCATCATCTCGAAGTTCGTGATCTGCGTGGCACTCGCCGTCGGTGTTGCCGGCCTGTCGGGAGCGGGCCAGGCAGACGCGGCGGGTGAGGGGATCGCCAGCGACGCCGGCGCCGGCATGGGCACGCTCCTGGTGGGTGCGGTCCTCCTCGGGCTGGCGGCCTTCTCACCGTTCCTGGTCCTGAAGCTCATCCCGGTGGCGGAGTCCGCCCTCGTCGCTCAGGGGATCTCCCGCGGGCCTGCGCACGCAGCGCAGACCGGCATGTCCACCTACTCGACCGGTCGGTCGGTCGCCCGGCTCTCAGGCTCTGGCGCCACCGGCTCGTCGTCGATCGCCGCCGCCCCGTCCACGGCCTCCATGCCTCTACCGGCGCCCGGAGGAGCGGGCGTTCCCGCCGTGGGCGGGGCGGCAGCCGGCGGCGTCGCCACGGTCGTCGCCGGCTCCGCCAAGGTCGCCGGTGCGGCCGCGCAGCGGGCGGCCAGCGCCGCGGATCAGCACGCCGCGCCCCCGAAGTCCGGCCAGCGGCGGCTCCCGCTCGAAGAGTCAAAGGGCGACGACACGTGAGCGACTCCGCCCGGACGTTCCGCTTCTCGCCGCTCGATCGGACCGGTTGGCTCCTCGGTCTGAGCGGCTCGCAGTGCGTCGCCGTTGGGGCAGGGATCTTCGCGGCAGGGCTCCTCCTCGACGCCGGTCTGCCCATCGGCGTCGCGCTCCTCCCTCCGATGCTGACGACAGCCTTCGCGTTCGCGAGCTGGGACCGACGTTCGCTCCACGAATGGGCGCCGACCATCCTCCGCTACCTCAGGCTGCGAGCCATCGGCCAGCTGCGGTGGAGCGCACAGATGCCACTGCTCACGGGGACCCCTACCGATTCGGGCCGGCAGCCGCCCCTGCCCCCGTTCCTCACTGGCCTCTCCATCCTCGACGTCGGCGCTCTCACCTGGAGCCCCTCGACCATCCATGACGGTGCCGCGGTCGTCAGCGATTGCCGCCAGCGAACGCTCTCCGCCTCGGTGCGCGTGCGCGGCCGCGAGTTCTCGCTCATCGAGCGGAGCGAGCAAGAGCGCATCGTGCAGCTGTGGGGCGACGCGCTGGCAGGGTTCTGCACCGAGCGAGGCCCCGTGAGTCGGATCCGGGTCACCGAGTGGGCAGCGCCCGGCGGTGCGGCTGAGCGCACTCGCCTCACCAGCGCATCTCCCGTCGCGTCCGATCACGACGCGGCTCGCTCCTACAACGAGCTCCTCGCCGAGGCCGGGCCGAGCGCGATCCGGCACGAGATCCTCGTGACGCTCACCGTCGATCAGCGGCGCATCCGTCGTCGAGACACATCCCGTCCTGACAGCGCGGCCGGCATCGACACCCTCTTCGAGGAGCTGCGACTGCTGACGAGCCGACTGGAGGGAGCCGGTCTCACAGTGTCGGCGCCCCTGTCGGCACGCGAGACGGCCACCGCGCTCCGGCTCCGGCTCGACCCGCAGTCCGCCGATCCGATAGCCGTGCGAGGGGCGTCACTCGCCGAGCTCGCCGGACTCCTGAACGTGCACTCCGCGACACCGCTCGCCACGGAATCCACCTGGGGCCGACTCCGAGCAGACGGCGCCTTCCACCGCACCTACTGGGTCGCCGAGTGGCCACGTCTCGACGTGCCGCCGAACTGGCTGGAACCCCTGCTCCTGTACGGCGGCGGGGTCCGCACCTTCGCGCTGCACTACGAGCCTGTCCCGCCGTCGCGGTCGCAGCGCCGGATCGACCGTGACTCGACTCGCCTGGCCGCCGACGAGGAGCAGCGAGCGCGCACCGGCTTCCGAGTCGGAGCTCGACATCGCAGGGCCCAGACGGCCGTTGCCGAGCGCGAGGCGGAGCTCGTCGCTGGCTACGCCGAGCTGGAGTTCGCCGGCTTCCTCACCGTTTCCGCGGCCGACGAAGAGACCCTCGATCGCTCCTGCGCCGAGTACGAGCAGGCAGCAGCCCAGGCGGGACTCGAGCTGCGTGCGCTGCACGGTCGCCACGACCTTGGCGTCGTGTGCGCGCTGCCGGTCGGGCGGGGGCTCGCAGAACGGAGGTGGACGTGACCACTGGGCTCCGTCTGCCGCGCCACCGGGCGACCACCGCGCACCTGTGCTCCGCGTACCCCTTCGCTGCTGAAGCCGGCTGCGGCTCGGCAGGTGTCTACCTCGGTACCGATGTGCTCACGGGCGGCGCTGGCTTCTCCTACGATCCGTTCGAGGCGTACCGGGCCGGGCTCGTGACGAACCCGAACGTGCTCTTCGCCGGTGAGCCCGGGACCGGGAAGTCGGCGACCGCGAAGTGCTTCATCTACCGCTCATGCGCGGTGCTCGGTCGGTGGGTCGCCATCACCGACCCGAAGGGTGAGTATCTGCCCCTTGCCGAGGCACTCGGCCTCGACGTCGTGCGCCTCCACCCGGGCGGCACCGCGCGCATCAACCCCCTCGATCCCGGCCCGGCTGGAGCGTCGGACGGCCCTGAGGAGCTGGCCCGCCGGCAGGCGACCATGGTCGGCGCCCTCCTGGCCTCGGTCCTCCATCGGGACCTGACACCCGAGGAGGACGGGGCTCTCGGCTGGGCCGTCACGCAGCTAGCGACAGCAGCCCCTGCACAACCCACGCTCGTAGACCTCGCCGGTCGGCTGGCCGATCCCGGGCCAGAGCTCGCCGGGCGCGTGCGTGTGTCAGCGAGCGAGCTGGCCTCGAACCTCCGTCCGGCCGTGTTCGCGCTCGGCAAGCTGCTGGACGGATCACTGCGCGGGATGTTCGATGCCCGGACCAACGTGCACCTGGACTGGTCGGGTCCCGGGGTCGTGATCGACCTGTCGGCCGTCCACCACGACCCAGAGGCGCTGACGCTCGTCATGCTCGCCGCCACCGGGTGGCTCCAAGCTGTGCTCGCCCGCCCCGACGGACCACCGCGACTGCAGGTGCTCGACGAGGCGTGGAGCCTGCTCGCCTCCGAGCGGACGTCCCGGTACCTGCAGGCGTGGTGGAAGCTCGGCCGGGCGTACGGCGTCGCGAACGTCGCCATCGTCCACCGCCTGTCGGACCTCCGGGCTCAGGCCGACGATGGGACCGCCAGCGCCAAGGTCAGCATGGGCTTGCTCGCTGACACGCAGACCCGGGTCCTCTTCCGGCAGGCCTCCGACCAGATCGCCGACTCGCGGTCGCTCCTCGACCTGACCTCGACCGAGGCCGCGGTGCTGGCGCGCCTCTGCCGTGGTCGGGCGCTGTGGAAGGTAGGCGGGCGAACGGCCGTCGTGCAGCACGCCATCGGCCGCCAAGAGCTCGCGTTCTGCGACACCGACACCCGGATGGCGGCGTGAAGCCGCCGCCCGGACCGGCTGCCGCGCCGTCGCGGCAGGGCGCCGAGGGGTGGTTCCCTGCCGCCATCGCGCTCTGGGCGGGGACCGCACTCGTCGTGTGGGCCGGTGCCGTCCTGGCGAGCGTCCTCGCTGGTGAGCCCCGGGCGATCGCGTTCGGCGATGCGGCTCGAGCGGTCTTCAGCCTTCCCGGACATCTCAGCGAGCCCGCGAGCGCTTGGTCCGAGCCTCTGCGCTCTGCCCTGCCAGGCCCGATCCTCTACTGGTCGGCGCAGCTGGCTGTCGTCGGCGTCGCCAGCCTGCTCGCGCTGGCCGGGTGGCGGATCTGGAAGCGCATCAGCCGCCCAGGACCCGGCAGCCTCGGCGTGCCGACCGAGGCCGGCTTCGCGTCGGCTCGCGACCTCGGCGTCCTTGCCGTTGACCGGCCACAGGCCGGTCGCGTCACGGTCGGCTTCAGCCGCCGACGCCTGCTGGCCTGCGAGGCCCAAGCCAGCCTGGCCGTCGTCGGCCCGACGGGTTGCGGCAAGACGGCGGGCTTCGCGATCCCGGCCCTGCTCGAGTGGCAGGGACCGGTGATCGCGACATCCGTCAAGGCCGACCTGCTCGACGCCACCATCCAACACCGTCGCCGCAAGGGCGAGGTCTGTGTGTACGACCCAACTGGATGCTCGGGGGAGCCGACGTCGACCTGGTCGCCACTCGAAGCGTGTCGCACGTGGGCTGGAGCCACTCGCGTGGCGGCGTGGATGGCCGAGGCGGCACAGGCTCGCTTCGACTCCGTGACCGACGGCGACTACTGGTACTCGCAGGCTCGCAAGGGCCTGGCGCCGTACCTCTTCGCCGCTGCGCACGCGCCAGGCGCGTCGATCTCCGACGTCGTGCGCTGGGTCGACACCCAGGACCAGACCGAGGTCGGCCCGATCCTCGAGGATGCCGCCGAGGCGCTCGTCGCCGACCTCCCGGACCCTGCGGCTGGCGATGTGACGGTCGATGCCTATCGGCAGACCCTGACGGCGGGAACTGAGCTGCTCGCGAGAGCGCTCCTGGCAGCTACCCCGTCCGGGTCGATGCTCGCGGAGACGCCAGCGGACGAGTGGCCGCCGGAGCTCCGCGACGCGTTCGCCCGCCAGGCCGATGACCAGCTGCGGATCCTCCTCGCAACGCACGATTCCACCGCTGCGAGCGATCCGGGGTCACCGTTGCGCGCCGCCCGAGCGCTGTGGGGCAAGGAAGCGCGCCTGCAGAGCTCCGTGTTCGCCACGATCGAGAACGTCCTTGCCGGATGGGCCGATCCTGGTGTCGGACGGGCGGCTCGGGGGAGTGAGATCGACCCTGCTGCGTGGCTCTCCGGGAACAACACGATCTACGTCGTCGCACCGAGCCACGAGCAGGCTCGGCTTCGACCGGTGCTGACGGTGCTGGTGCAGCAGGCGATCCGCGCCGCCTTCGACAGCGCCAATCACGCCGGTGGCAAGCTCGACCACCCGTGCCTCGTCCTGCTCGACGAGGCAGGGAACACCGCCCCGCTCCGCGACCTGCCGACGTACGCCGCAACGGCCCGAAGCCACGGCATCACGCTCGTGACGGTCTGGCAGGACCTGGCACAGGTCAAGGCGGCGTACCACGATCGAGCCCAGACGGTGATCAACAACCATCGAGCGAAGCTCTTCGGCAGCGGGATCGCGGACACCTCGACGCTCGAGTACGTCAGCCAGCTCGTCGGCGACGAGCACCGGACGGAGCGGAACATCGCAACGGACCTCCACGGAGGCCGGCGTAGCGTGTCGGAGCACCGCACCTACCGGCGTGCCGCGCCGGTCGATGTACTCCGTCGGATTCGCACCGGCGAGGCGGTCCTGCTCTACGGCTCGGAGGTGCCGGCGCACGTCCGCCTGCGTCCGTGGTTCAGCGATTCGGGCCTCCGCTCGATCGCCGAGGGCAGGCCGAGCGGTCCAACCGGAAGGCGGCGCCGTGCGCCGTGACATTGGACCGGGCCTCACCGGACAAGCGGGGTCGGACGCGCCGTCGCTCGCCGTGGTCGACGACCCGACCGAGACGGACCAGCCGGTCGCGGCAACGGAGGCCACGGCCAGCGCACTCGTCGCCGCATGCGAGGAGGCGTGGGCGGCGATCCAGCAGCACCACCCGGACCTGCCTGCGGTGGTCATCGTTCTCGGGAGCGGGGTCGAGCGCGGGCGGCTCGTGAAGCTCGGTCACTGGTGGGGCGGCCGCTGGGTGGCCGATGGTCAGACGAGAGGGGAGGTGCTCCTCGCCGGCGAGGCGCTCCACCTGACACCGTCGCAGGTGTTCGAGGTGCTCCTCCACGAGGGAGCCCATGGCCTGAACGCTGCTCGGGGCATCAAGGACACCTCACGGGGCGGTCGCTACCACAACCAACGGTTCGCAGCGGCCGCACGCGAGGTGCTCCTGACGGTTCGCGCGATGCCTCCGTACGGGTTGGCGTCGACAAGCCTCTCGCCCGAGGGCGAAGAGCGGTATGCGGGGGCCATCTCGGCGCTTGGCGACGCCATGCGCATCGCCCGCCAGATCGAGCGCGGCACCACGATCGGCGCGGAAGGCGACGGCCAGCAGCCCGGGAAGGGCCGCGACGGTCGCTATGGAGGGGGCGGGCGTCGCGCATCCTCGGTCGCGGCCGGCTGCGGGTGCGGCCGCAAGCTGCGGATGGCGCCAACCGTCTACGCCGCTGGGCCGGTGACCTGCGGGATGTGCGGCACGGAGTTCCGAACCGGGGCCGAGCGCAACAGGCAGTCGACAACGCCCGATCCCACCGAAGCCGACACTGTCGTCGACCGCACCTTCCTACACCGCCGGCGTGCGACGTTGAGCTCGTCCAACGCAGTCAGCCAACACCCTGCCTCGCTGGGTGGCCCGGGCCCCAGGCTCGCGGCAGTGCGTACGGCTGAGCCACAGGCCGAGCCGGTGAAACCGCTCCAGGTTCGGCTCGAGCGGATCCGGCGGCTCGCCGAGAGCCGGACACCGGGTGCCATCACTCCATCACCCGTGCAAGCCGAAGGGCTGCGCGCTCTTCGCGACACGCCCACGACCACCGAGGATCGGCACGCGCTCGCCTCCTGGTACCAGCGCTTCGGCACGCTCGAGGAGGAGCCGATGCCGGCTCGCGACCCGCTCGAGGCATCGAGACGCTCCCTTCAAGCACGGGCATTGCTCAAGGCCGACGGCACACTCACCGGTCCGTCGCTGAAAGAGGGCGGCGTCGAGGTCATGCGGGGCGATCGCGTCATCGCGACCGCCACCTCCTACGACGGACCGCCATCGGGTACTCCCGGAACCGTCGAGGTCGTCGACACCGCGACCGGTGCCGTCGAGATCGACTTCGCGACGTGGGGCCGGCTGCGCGCCGGGTTGGCGGAAGCGATCGGCCGATACCTCCAGCTCGACTACGTCGATGTCGCGGCGCACCCTCCCGGTCCCGAGCCTGCGGCTGCCCCACTGGACCGTGAGGCGTCCCGGCTTCTGCCGGAGGTCGAGTGGTGATCGCCAAGTGGAGCCGCCGTCCCATCGACGCGGCAATCGTCTACGGCCGTCGGGGCTGGCCCGTCTTCCCATGCCACGGACCCAGCCACGGCGTCGGAGGCTGTACGTGCTTCCGGGCGGACTGCGGCTCACCGGCCAAGCACCCCCGAGTGTCGGGAGGGCTCAACTCGGCCACGACCGACGAGGCGCTCATCCGGCGATGGTGGTCAAGCTGGCCAGCCGCCAACGTCGCCATCCGGACGGGCCAGGCGAGCGGCCTCGTCGTCCTGGACGTCGATCCAGACCACGGCGGCGACGAGAGCCTCGCTCAAGTCATCGAACAGCATGGGCCGCTCCCACCGGGTCGGACCATCCAGACCGGTGGAGGAGGGCGGCACCTCTACTTCCGTCATCCGGGCGGGCTCGTGCGCAACGACGCTGGCCGCAAGCTGGGAGCCGGCATCGACATCCGCGGCGACGGTGGCTACGTGCTGGCCCCGCCCAGTCGGCACGTCAGTGGTGGCCGCTACGCCGTCGTGAAGCGTGGCGGAGAGCTCCCCACGCTTCCCGGCTGGCTGCTCGCTGCGCTCCAGCCACCCGAGACAGACCGCCGCCCGCCCGCCAGTACGAGCGGCGTCCGCGACGCCAGCGCATGGGCTCGGTCAGCCCTGGACGGTGAGCTGCATCGCCTCCAAGCTGCCGTCGAGGGCACCCGCAACGACACCCTCAACCGCGTCGCCTACCGCCTCGGTCAGATCGTCGCTGCGGGGTGCCTTGACGAGGCGGAGGTCGAGGCGATCCTGGTGCACGCCGCGAGCTCGATCGGCCTCGGCGAGCGGGAGGCGGTGCGTACGGTCCACTCCGGCCTGACCGCTGGCGAGAGCAACCCCCGAGGACCGTCGGGATCGCCTGGCCCGGAGATGCCCAGCGTGCACACCTCCGCCGACTCTCCGTGGCCGGGCACGGGGTTCCTGGCCGAGATCAGGAACCCCCAGCGGAGCGCGCCTGCGACCCTCGCAGATGCAACAGAACGCCCAGCTCGGTGAGGCGGCAACCAGCGCGCTTGGCCAGCACGGTGTCGCTGAGTCCGGTACCGGGGGAACCATGGGACTCAGGCCGTTCCAGCGCGCAGTAGCGCGATCCCAGCGGCGGCGTGCAGCGACCAGGTCAAGCCTTTGGAGCAGGGGGCGAGCTCGGCGAGCGGGCTGGCGGCGGCGACACGAGGCCGGGCAACAACGCCAGACCAGCACCGTCGATAGCTCAGGCAACTCCGTCCCCACCGGCGGTCGTTCCGACCGGGGGGGCCGGCTCCTCGCGCGAGGCGAGGGCCACCGTCAGGACGACGCCGACGGTCAAGGCGACGTCGGCGACGTTGAAGACCGGCCACCAGCCGAGGTCGAACAGGTCGACGACGCTGCCGCCGATGAGGCGATCGGCGAGATTGGCGGTGCCGCCGCCGACGATCAGTCCGGCGCCGAGCGGTCCGCCGAAGTGCCCGCGCCAGGCGCCGACGGTGATCGCAGCGACGACCAGGCCGGTGAATGCGGCGACGACTGCGAAGGGCCGATCGGCGCCGATGCCGAACGCGACGCCGGAGTTTTCGGTCGCCCCCACGGTGACGATGCCGAGGTTGACGGGCTCGCTCAGCCACCGCACGGCCGCCGCCTTCGCTACCAGATCGACGGCGATCGTTGCGGCGGCGACGAGAACGAGCCGGCGGTGTACCGAGCTCATCGGGCCATGCGGGTGCCGTTGAGGATCACGGCGAGCTCGGATAGTTCGTGCGCGAGGACGGCGACGGGCAGGGCGATGACCCCGAGCAGCGCCGTGGGGACGAGCACAGCGAGGATTACCAGCGACAGTGCGAGGTTCTGAGTGACGACCCGGCGTGTTCGCCGGCCAGTTCGGATGGCGGTGGTGAGCTTGGCGAGGTCGTCGGCCATAAGGGCGACGTCTGCGGTTTCGAGGGCGATGTCGCTCCCGGCGCTTCCCATGGCGATCCCGACGGATGCAGCCGCGAGGGGCGGGGCGTCGTTGATCCCGTCACCGACCATCGCGACGTGGTCGTAGCGGGCGACCAGGTCGCCGATGTGTGCGGCTTTGCCCTCGGGGCTGAGGCCGGCGCCGATGTCGTCGATGCCGGCCTGGGCACCGATCGCTGCGGCGGTACGAGGGTTGTCGCCGGTGAGCATGACGACGTGCTCGATCCCGAGACGACGGAGCTCGGCGATCGACTCGGTCGCCTGTGGCCGCAGGGTGTCCGCCACGCCGAGCACTCCGAGCGGCCCGTCGGGTCCCGCGAGCACAACGGTCGTGTTTCCAGCCGCCTCCAACTCCTCGATCTGGTCTCTGATGGCGTCGAGGTCCTGGCCCTGGCTGGTCAGGTAGTCGGGGCTGCCGATGGTGACGTCGGTGCCGTTCACGCTGGCATGGACGCCGCCACCAACGGCGGCGGCGAAGCGGTCAGGCTCGGGCACCGTGATGCCCCGCCGGTCGGCAGCGGTGACGATCGCGCGGGCGATCGGATGCTCCGAGCGCCGCTCGGCTGCGGCGGCCAGGGCAAGGAGCTCGTCGCCGGTGAGGGTGCCGGTCGGGTGCAGCTCTGTTAGCTCGGGCTTGCCTCGGGTGAGGGTGCCGGTCTTGTCGAGGGCGACGGCACGGAGGCGGCCGAGCTCTTCGAGGTAGACGCCGCCCTTGATCAGGATTCCGGAGCGGCTGGAGCGGCCCATGGCTGCGACGTAGGTGACGGGGATCGAGATGACGAGCGCGCATGGTGCGGCGGCGACGAGCACGGTCGCCGCTCGCAGCGCCCAGTCATCCCAGTCGCCGGTCACGGCACCACCAGCGATCAGGATCAGGGCACCGACGGCGAGCACGGCGGGCGAGTACACGTTGGTGAAGCGCTCCATGAACTGCTGTCCCTGCCCTTTGCTCCCCTGGGCTTCGGTGACGAGCTCGACCACTCGGGCCAGCGTGTTCGTCGCCGACGTGGCTGTCGCTTCGACCACGAGGGCGCCGTGTCCGTTTGCGGTACCGGCGAACACCTTGTCGCCGACGGCCCTGTCGACCGGGATGGATTCTCCGGTGACGGCCGCCTCGTCGACCGCGGAGGCGCCTTCGACCACCGTTCCGTCGGTGGCGACGTTCTGGCCTGGTCGAACGAGGAAACGGTCACCGACGGCGACTTCGTCGACGTCGACGTCACGTTCGGTCCCGTCTGCGTCGACGACGGTCACCCGGCGGGGTGCGAGGTCCAACAGCTTGGCGATGGCATCGCGGGTGCGGTCCTCGGTGAACTCCTCGAGCGATTCCGAGATCGAGTACAAGAACGCGAGCGCGGCCGCTTCCGACCAGGCACCGAGGGCGCCGGCAACGGCGGCGGCAACGGTCATGAGCAGTTCGATGCCGACCTCGCGTTCGGTGACGAGCTCCTCGATCGCCTCCGCGGCGAAGAACCGGGCGCCAACTAGGGAGGCGACGATGAACAGCACGGTCGACACCGCACCCGGGGCGCCGAGGGGCCCAGCGAGGTAGCCGGCTGCGATCAGCAGACCGCTGCCCGCCGACCAGCGCACCTCCCGGGACCGCCACAGCGCCGGCAGCAGCGCGTCGGCGCCGGAGCGCACCTCACCGGGTTCGAGGTGTTGTGCGACATCGGCGGTCATCGGTCGCCTCCCGTGCGGTAGTTGCGGCAGAGAGCGACGTGATGGCCGACCTCGGCTAGCAGCGTCTCGGCCTGGCGGAGCAGCTCCACAACTCCTGAGGTGGCGAGCCGGTAGTGCACCGACCTCCCCTGGGGCCGGTCCGCGACCAGGCCGCACTCCTTCAGACAGGCCAGGTGCCCCGACACGTTCGACTGCGAGCACCCCAGCGCGTCGACCAGGTCGACGACCCGGCGTTCACCACCGAGCAGTTCGCTCAGGATCGCCAGGCGGGTCGGATCCCCGAACCCGCGGAACAGCTGCGCCGCCACTGCGATATCTGAGGTCGTATCGATCGCCATTCACATCCCTTCCTATCGGCACGGGCCGATGTTACCGTTCCCAGGGGATGTGTTCAGCAGGCGGGCGAAGCGGAGATTGAGTAGAAGCCGGTGATGTCCAAGGTGGAGGCAGCTTTCTGCCGCAGCGGGCCCTGGCGGGCCCTCACCGCGAAGGTCGTCATGCCATGGGTCCTGCGAGGAGGACCTCGCAGGCGACGTAATGGAGATCGGCGCCGGCGCCGGTGCCAACACGGCCGCGCTGGCCGCGGCGCACCCGGGCGCGACGATCACGGCCACCGACATCGACCCTGGGATGGTCGCCCCCGCACGCGCTCGGCTGGCCGACTTCGGAGCGCAGATAACCGTCCAGGAGGCCGACACCACCCGGTTGCCCTTCGATGACGGCCGTTTCGATGCGGCGGTCAGCCTCCTCATGCTCCACCACGTCCTCGACTGGCAGCGCGCCATCTGTGAGCTCGCACGAGTCCTTCGGCCCGGTGGCCGTCTCGTCGGCTTCGACCTCACCGCAAGCCGAAGCGCAAAGGCTTCTCACCTCGCCGACCGCTCACCCCACCAGCTCATCGACCCCGACCACCTGCATCACGCACTCGGGGAGGCCGGTTTCGTCGACATCGAGGTGACCCATAGCCTTGGCCGGCTCGTCGCTCGCCTCGACGCCGAGAAGCGCGCACGGACCCGCGGAGCTCTGGCTTGACCGCTCGCGCATCGACGCCGTGGCTTCTATCCGTGGCCGCCACTTGCGTGCTGGCCGCGGTTGGGCGGCTGAGGGCCGCGGCTGGGCGGCTTGAGATGGGCCGCTGACAGTCGTCCGGTTGGGCGTGAGCCGCACATGTCAGCCACCCTCGGGCCGGCACAGCGGTAATGTGGGACTGCGATCGAGGGCCCGCATGATGCCCCTCCGGCAGGTACTTGCACCGCCAGGAGGCATCGCCATGTACGACCGAGACGCATCCCACGCGCTCACCGATCAGCTTCTCGCCGAGACGAGCGACGGGCTCGACCTCGTAGCGGGGGAGCTCGCCAACCTGTACCGCCACTGGCTGGAAGTGGGCGTGGACGCCCGCTCCGTCGACTGGCTTGCGCAGCAGATCGCTCAGCTCGGCTGGTGGAGCGGTCGCCTCGCCGGCGGCCGGTCTGACCTCTTCGACATGCCCGTCACCCCTTCATGACGGGCTACGTCAGGGACCATCTGACGACGCCGTCTCCGATGAGTACCGTCAGCAGCGTGGCCAGCCGGGCTCCAGGTTCACGCGTGGTCGTGCGTGCGGTTGTCGAGCTCGTGTCCTCACTCGTGGCGGCGGGCTCGGATCGCTCCCACCTCGAGCGCGCCCGGATCGCCGCAAGGATCGCCGATGAGGCAGAGAGGATCTCCCGCACCGAGGTGATGGCTGCGCGAGAAGAAGGCGCGACCTGGGCGGAGGTTGGCAAGGCGTTCGGCGTGACGCGACAAGGCGCTCACGAGCGGTTCCGAACCGGCCCGGACGGGCTGCACTCTCGCCTGTTCAGAACATCGCCCCGACGTGAGCGAGGACAGCCGTAGCAGAGGCGTCCCTCAGCCGACGAGGACCTCGTCTGCTGCGGTCAGGGCTCGGCCGTCGGCCAGTGCATCGACGGCCTGGGCGGCACGGAGGTAGGACCAGCGAGCGCTGGCCTCCACGGGTCGAACCCCGAGCAGTGCAGTTCGCGGCTCGGCGCCGTCGACGTGGGGGCCCGGAACCAGCCGACCGTGTCGTGCGACGTGAACGGCGACCGACTCGGCGGCGAGCTGCCATGCCTGCCGAGCAGCGGGGTCGTCGGGCGGCGAACCGAAGGCGGCGACGAACTCGTCTGTAGCGCGGCCTGCCTCGATGCGAACTCGGAGCTCCTCCGCCTGGATCGCCCGGTGCACGAGCCTCCACCGCTCCACCACGTCGCGGTGGGCATCGAGGAACTCGAGGCGATCCGCATGTAGCGCTCGCAGCTGGTCGATCCGCCCTTCCAAGCTCGTGAGCTCGCGCTCGATGCGATCCAGCTCCTTGTCCAGCTGGGCGCGGTTGGCGCTGGCGCTGCGTCGACGCGGCCGAGGCGCCGCTGCACCCGCGTCCCAAGCCTGACGGCGGGCGAGCACGGCGTCCCGTCGTCGAACCGTCGTACGGAGCGCTTCGGTCACGTCATCCGGGCCCTCGCCGAGGATGCCGTCGAGTCGAGCCAGCTCCTCGCTCAGCCGCCGGAGACCCCAGCCCGCCAGCTCGTGGACGATCTCCGCGGCGGCGGGATCCCGTTCTGCTGCCAGGGTGTTGGCACGCCGTCGCTCCATGGCTTGGGCCACGGTGTCGAGACCCGTCTGCTCGGGATCGTGGCCCCGGTGGCTCGACTCCTCGTCAAAGACCGACGTGCCGTCGACGATGTAGATGCGCGTGTCAACTCGCCCGCGTGTGAGTGCGACGTAGCCCTCCTCGAAGCTGGACTCGTCGCCTGCGAAGTACAGGCCCCGATCGAGCGTGGCGCCCTGCACCCCGTAGGTGGTCCGCGCGTAGCCGTAGTCGACGAAGCCGGCATCCAGGTACTCGGCGGGGAGGGTGATGACGCCCTCGCGCTCGAACGTGACGGTGAGCGTCCGGCGCTTGGGATCGAGCGCCGTGACCACGCCGGCGCTGCCGTTCTTCACGAAGTGGCCGTCGGCCGATCGGAGGTCCCTGCGGTTCCTCTTGGTGACGACACACTCGCCCACGCAGTACTCCCGATCGTGGGCGACGACCTCCGGGCCATCGAGCCGTGCCTCGGCCTTGAGGAGCGCCCGGGCGCGGCGGTTGAGCGCGCTCCGGGTCACGTTGGGTCCGGCGATCATCGGCACCGCCTCGCCGTCCGACGCATAAGCCCACCAGTCGGTCACCATCGCGTCGTAGGCGGCTGAGGCGCTTGGGGATCTGACGACGCGGCCGGTGGCGTCGTAGCGGGAGAGTGCGGACTCGACGAGACCCCGACGGAAGTCCTCGATCGCGAGGCGGTGGTCGGCGTCGACCTGCCGGTTGTTCTGCTCCATGCGGATTAGCTGGTCGCCGCGGAGCTCCGTGAGCCGGCGGAAGAAGCCTCCGCTCTCGACCGCTCCGTGCTGATCCGGGTCGCCGATCAGCTTTAGGGCACCTCCAGCGGTCGCGACGTAACCGACCAGCCGCGCGAGGTCCCTCGTACCGACCATCGATGCCTCGTCGACGATCACAACGGCGCCCGATGGAAGCGGATGACGGTCCACGTCCAGGAGAAGCCGGGCGATCGTGGATGCGGCCCGCCCGGTCTTCTCCTCCATGCGGGTCGCCGACTCGAGCTCGGCCGCGGCGGTGGCCGAGAGGGCGCAGCCGACGACCGGCACCCCCGAGCCGGCGAGCGCCTCGACGCACGCTGCGGTCGCGTACGTCTTTCCCGATCCCGGTCGCCCGGCGACCGGCTGCAGCGCCTCGGCCCCGGGGAGACACACAGCCCGCACCATGGCCAGCTGCTCGGGCGACAGCTCGGGGCGCGCTGCGATCGCAGCGTCGACGCCCGCAACCGTCGCAGTCGGCACCGATGTGCCGAAGCCGTCCTCGGCGAACGACAACAACCGGTGCTCGAGGTCCAGCAGTTCTGGCGTCGAGAAGCGGGCGAAGTCGCTGGAACGGGACCGCACGAGATCCCTCCGCACGACGGACTCAGGTTTGTCCGGCTGGGCAGCGAGGGCGAGGACGTATGGCGAGGCGAGGAACGCGTCCACGACGGCGTCGATCTGCTCGCCGGGCTCGCCCGGCAGGCCCTCGCTGACGGCCTCGACGACGTTGGCTCGGCCGAAGGTACTGGCATGACGCGCAAGGCCCGCCGGTCCGGCCATCGAGCGGAACAGCGCCTCCAGGTCCGTCGTGGCTCTCGCCGGAGGCTGGTCGAAGCAGGCCGCGACCTCTTCGGGTCCGAACCCGAGGGCCGCAGCCTCCTCACGCCAGCGAGCCTGGAGGACATCGGCGTCCACGCCGTGCTCCTTGGCCCGTCGGGAGGCGAGAGTGGCTGCCTGGTGGGCCCGTGCAGAGGTGTAGCCAGCCTCTGCCACCATCTCTTCGATCTCGTCTCTCCGCTTGGAGAACGCGCGCACGACGGCCCTGGGCACGCCTTCGATCTCGGCCCAGCCGTTGCGCACTCCCGACCACCGGACGCCCAGCGTCGCGCTGAGAGCCTGGCGGAGGTGGGCTTGGTAGAGGAATCCAGCAGACCTCGCGTGCTGGAAGAGCGGCCGGCCGTCGATCGCTTGCCAACGGCCCTCGGCTGTCCGCGTCAGGTTCGCCGTGACGACGTGCGTGTGGAGAAGTGGGTCGCCGGCGCGGGACGTCCGGTGGTCGAATGCCGCCGCGATGACGCCGTCGGTTTCGATGCGCGCTCGGTCCTTGGTCCCCTGTCGAGCGAAGACGGCGTGGCGCTCCAGATGGGTCACCACGGCATCGACCGCCTCCCGGTGGGCGTCCCGGATCGCTCGGCGCTGCACCTCCGGCGCGAGCGCCCACAGCACGCTGACGCTCTTGGGTGGGCGCAATGTGATGTCGTAGCCAGGCCGCGCCTTCGTCGACCGGTGCTCGGCCTCGAAGCGCTCGACCTCCACTCGTGGCACCAGCCAGCTGTACCGGCGGCCGTTCGGGACCCGCCTGCCGCACAGGTACCGCTTCGGCGGCTGCTCGGCGTGGGCCCGGTCGCCGGCCCAGAGGAGCTGCCGGACGCGCCCGACGGTCAGCCGCAGCCGTGAGGCCACGCGGGCGACGTCGTACGCCTCCTGGTCGAACAACGTGGGCTGGTTGGGATGCCCTCGGTGCACGTGGGCGCATCCACGACGCCGGGCGAGCTGCTCATGGGTGAACGGGTGGCGACCGGCCAGGACCGAGCGGAAGTGGTCCGAGGCGACGGCCCCGTGCAGGCCGAGCTTCTCGGCGAGGCTGCCGACCCAGCGTCCGGATGCCTCACCGCGCCCCGAGTAGTAGTCCTCCGCCGAGGTGGCGATCTCGCCGATGTAGTACTCGGCGGCGTCGGAGCCGAGTCGTCCGATGTTGAGCACACGCGGCTCCTGTCGCGGGGTCGGTCGACTCAGATACGTGGTTCCGCAACGCCCGATCGCGACACGCGAGACCCTCACGGCCGTTATCGCTGTGCGATAACGGCAAGTCTGTGTGCGTCATCGGGGGGCTCGTGCTCGGGGGGCGGCGGGCAGGGTGCGGATCGGCCAGGGACCGGAGAGATGCGAGATCATTGAGGCGGATGAGGCGGCTGAAGAAGAGGCCGGCGTCGATGGTGCGAGCGACCTGGGGGCTGGCGTTGACCGTGGCGACGACGGGGAGGCCGAGCACATCGGCCACGTCCGCCGCCGTGAGCGACCGCTGCGCCTCGGCGACGATGACGACCCCGTCGAGCCCCGCCACGCCGGCCGCCAGCACGCTGGCGAGGGCGACGTAGCAGGGCCCCCGGAGCACCAGGTAGTTCCGGCCGCAAATCAGCCCACCGGCGGACCGCGCCGCCAGCGTCCCGGCATCAACCACGATGCCGTGATCCGTCGAGGTCTCCGGAATATCTGCGGCGACGGTCAGCGTGGGGAGCACGTCGATCGGCGCGTGCTCGGCGCCGCCCGGTAGGCCGAGCAACGCCATCGCCGCTGCCGTGTCAGGGGACACCAGCGTCGTGGGCCGGGTGCGGGCGGCGTGGACGGCGACAGCAGCGGCGACCGTGGTGGTGCCGTGGCCACCTCGGGCGCCGGTGAAGGTGATCGTGGGATTCATCGGAGGTCCTCCTCGGGAGGGTGGTGGGCGAACCGGTGGGAAGGTCGGGTCTGCGTTGCTGGCCGGACGACGGGCGGCTTCCCCAACCGCGACCGCCGTCCGGCGCTGGGTGAGCGGGACGTCCTCAGCACGCCGGGCGATCCCGGCGCTGATCGAGGTCGTGCGCCGCTGCGAGCCGTGGCGGCAGCTGCGCGGCCAGCCTGTGGGGGAGCGGGGCGAGGAACCGTCGTACGGCGAGGGCGTCTCCGGCGGGTGCCGCCGCCTGGAATCGCAGCAGTCGAGCGAGCGTGCGGATGACCGGGCTCGATCGCCCGACGCTCGGGCCGAGGCCGAGCTCCTGGGCGAGCTCTGGCAGCTCGACGCTGATTCCGTCGGGCGTCGCCTCGAGCCAGGCAGACAGGCGCCGCAGAAGCCACATCGCCGTCGGCCCGAGCGTGGGGAGCCAGAACGTCTCGACGTACACGCTGCGCACGGGGTGTCCGGCTGCCTCGACGACCGGATCGGCCCACTCGACAACGCTCAGCGGGTTCTGGTTGGCCAGCCAGTCGACGGCGGCCGATGCTGTGATCGGGCGAGGCATGACGGCTCCAGGCGAGTGTCTGTAAGTACCTGACACCGAGCAGCCGCAAGGGTCAAGAGGTGCAGCACCATCTGGGTCGAGAACCTTTGACGCGTGCGCGTCAACCTCCAGGCCGAACCCTCCGGGGGCGCTCACGACGCTGCTCCCCACGGCGAAGCCGGAAAGTCTGTGAACTCTGAGGACCTACTGAGGTGCAGTCGATCCAGTCACAGTGATTCGCTGCACGACGTGAACCCCACCGAGGCACACGTCCCGAGAGAGGCGCAGCCCCTGGGGGTACCGTTGCCGAGGGAGCTGGCGGTCACTGGGTAGCCAGGGGGCGAAAACCTGGTGGCCGGTGCGGAGTCAGCCGAACGCCTGAAGGAACGCCAATGCGTCCAGGACGTAGCTCCATCCGACGTGTCCCGAGCTCGCGACGAGCTCGGATGTCACCAGGATCGCGACGATGGTGACCCACTGCACGATCCGCAGTGGTGGCCACCGATTCGTCCGGCGAACGAGGTGCGGAGCCGCTCGGGAGATCTCTTCGAGCGCCCGGCGACGGCCAGGTTTCTTCGCCGGAGAGGAGAGCGTCGATACGCACGGCCGACAGTCGAGTCATCCGCTTCTCAGATGGGAGCGAAGCAGGTCGGCCGCCTCGCTGGTGTCCTCCTGCAGCAGGAAGTGGCCGCCGGGAACGACGTCGAGCGGTAGGCCGCCGCCGTGGGCGGCTTGCTGTTCGAACATGGCGAGGGGGAGGAACGAACGGTCGCCCGCGATGACCACCGCGGGAGCGTGGAGTGAGGGGAGGTGCGCCCAGGCGGCCGGCGCGCCTTCGGCGGTGCCGGATACCTCGAACACGGCCGCTTCGGTGTCGGGGAGGCAGGCCAGCTGCACGCGACCATCGGCCCGGTCGAGCAGCCCCCAGCGGGCATAGGCGTGCAGGGCGTCGGGTGCCAGGTCAGCCAGCGGCGGTTTGCTGGCGACGGTGCGGATGAAGGTGGCCCGGTCTGGCCAGGTGAGGCGCCGGGTCCGGGCGCGCTCGCTCATCGGGTTCGCGCCGGTGCCGGTGATGGGGAACGCGACCGCTTCGCACAGCAGCAGCCAGCGGAACAGACCTGGGCGCGCTCGGTCGACGAGGACGGCGACACCTCCCCCGAGTGACTGCCCGACTGCGGCAGCTGATGCGATGCCCAGTCCGTCGAGAACGGCGATCACGTCGGTGGCGAGCCGCGTGAAGGTCAAGTCGTCGTGGGGGAGGGCTGCGCTACGACCGTGGCCGGCGAGGTCGACCGCCACGACGTGGTGGTCGGTGGCGAGGCGGCGAGCGAGGGGGTCGAACAGGCCGGCGCAGAACCCGTTGGGGTGGAGCAGGACGAGGTGGTCGTCGCCGCTGCCCCACTCGAGCCCGGCGAGGTCTCGTCCGCCGCTGCGGATGACAAATGGATGTGGGGCAGCGGTCATCAACCGCTCGTCCGATGCCCGTGAGCGCGCGCGTCGAGCGACACGACGTCACGACCTGGGAGGATCCGCGCTCCCGGCGTGGGGCATCGGCGAGGGTTCGGCCCCTCGGGAGTGAGTCACCGGGCCGGGGCCGGGCCGGAGGGGTGTGGGCTCGGGGCCCTCGATGTCGGCGACGTCACCGTCGGCGATCTCGGCGGCCGCGATCTCGGCGCCTTCGAGTGACCCGCTGAGGTGGATGGTGTCGCGCAAGGGGAGGCCGGGGAGGATGAGGCTGAGGAGGAACCCGATGATGAGGACGGGCACGGTGTAGGCAAAGACCGCGGTGATCGATTCGGACAGGGCCCGGATGACGGGGGCGAGCAGGTTGGCGGGAAGGGCCTGGAGCTGTTCGGGGCTGGCGGAGAGCGAGTCAGGGTTGAACCCGGCCTGGTTGAGGGCGCCGGGAGGGAGGAACGAGCCCAGCTTGTCGGAGAGGAGGCTGGCGAAGATGGCGCCGAACACCGAGATGCCCATGGACCCGCCGAGGCTTCGGAAGAAGTTGGCCGAGGAGGTCACGACCCCCATGTCTTGGGGTTCGGAGGCGTTCTGCATGGCGAGCACGAGGACCTGCATGACCATGCCGATGCCGAGGCCGAGCACCACCATGTAGAGCGACGACTCGAGCCGGGAGGTCTCGGCGTCCATAGTGGACAGCAGGGTCATCCCGGCGGCCGAGGTGAGCATCCCGGCCATGGGCCAGCGCCGGTAGTGGCCGGTGCGGGCGATGACGCGTCCCGACCCCACCGACGTCGTCATGAGCC
Organism: uncultured Microthrixaceae bacterium; assembly: GCA_963715505.1. Lineage (GTDB taxonomy): Bacteria > Actinomycetota > Acidimicrobiia > Acidimicrobiales > VFJN01 > VFJN01. The sequence continues at coordinate 3,027,358 of OY970242.1, read as the reverse complement.
CGGCCATCAGCGGAAGCAGAAGCAGCCCGGAGTTCGTGGCCGACGCGCCGGTGACAGCCTGGAGGAACAGGGGCAGGAACACGATGGCCCCGAACATCGAGGCGCCGACCACGAAGGAAAGCAGCACCCCGATCGTGAAGACCCGGCCGCGGAACAGGCGCAGCGGCAGGATCGGTTCTTCGGCCCGTCCCTCCCAGATCACGAACACCGCGAGCAGCACGGCGGATGCGACGAGGAGCCCGACGATCGTGGTCGAGCCCCACTCGTACTCGTTCCCGCCCCACACCAGCGCGAGGAGCAGCGCCGAGACGCCCGCGACGAGCAGGGCGGCGCCTTCGAAGTCGATGCGGTGATCACGACGGGTGAAGGGAAGCTGCAGCACCGAGGAGGTGACGATCAGCGCGACGATGCCGATGGGGACGTTGACGTAGAACACCCACCGCCACGACAGGTTGTCCACGAAGAACCCGCCGAGGAGCGGGCCAGCCACCGACGCCACCGCGAACACAGCCCCCAGGTAGCCGGTGTAGCGGCCGCGTTCGCGGGGGGAGACGACGTCGCCGATGATGGCGAAGGCCATGGCCATCAGCCCCCCGCCGCCGATACCCTGGATGCCGCGGAAGGCAATGAGCTGGCCCAAGTTCTGCGCGACCCCGCAGAGGACCGAGCCGGCCAGGAAGATGACGATGGCGGCCTGGAACATCAGCTTGCGGCCGTAGAGGTCCGACAGTTTCCCGTACAGCGGGGTGCTGACCGTGGTGGTCAGCAGGTAGGCGGTCACCACCCACGACAGGTGATCGAGCCCGCCGAGCTCGCCGACGATGGTCGGCAACGCGGTGGACACGATCGTCTGGTCCAGGGCGGCCAGGAGCATGCCCGCCATCAGCCCGCTGAACACCGTGAGGATCTCCCGGTGGGTGAACGCAGGCGGTTGGGGGCTCGTCTCCGGCACAGCGGTCATCGTTGCACCCTACAACCAGTATGCTTGTGGAATGCAACAAACTGCCGTGGACCAGGAAGTGGCGGAACGGGTCCGAACGGCGTGGCGAGAGCTGCGCCGGGTCGCCTCGACCCCGGAGGTCCGGGCCGCGGTGTACGACCCCGCGGCGCCGCTCGACCCCGGCCAGGCCGACGCCCTCGACGCCGTCGTCACCCACGGCCCATGCCGGATGAGCGACGTCGCGGTCGTCCTGCGGGTCGACCGCTCCAGCGCCACCCGTGCCATCGACCGCCTCGAAGCAGCCGGGCTCGTGGCCCGGCGGGTTGACCCCGACGACGCCCGTGGCATCGTCGTTGCGGCCACCCCATCGGGCCTGGCGCTCCTCGGACGTGTCCGGGATCGGGCCACGGCGATGCTCGCCGACGTGCTGGCCACGTTCTCGACCGAGGACCGCGAGCGTCTGGCCGAGCTCATGGAGCGCCTGGTCGGGGCGCTGGACGACCGCCGCCGCACGCCCGGCGGCTGAGGCCACTGCGGTCGTGCCACGGACACTTCAGACCTGGGGTGATGCCGGTCGAGGGTCCGCTGGGCGGGACAGGGTGGCGGTGAGCACGGCGAGGTGGTCGATGAGCGCGGCGATGGCGGCGGGTCCCAGGGCGTGCTCGGCCGCCTCGAGCACTCGTCGCAGATCGGGTACGACGACCCGTACATGTTGCTGGGCTCGGGGGGTGGCGGTGAGCACCTGGACCCGGTGGTCGTCGGGGTCGGGCTGGCGCGCCACGAGTCCCTGGCGTTCGAGCCTTGCGCACACCTGGCTCACGCTGGAGGGGGTCACCATCAACCGCTTGGCGATGAGGTGCTGGGGGCAGGGTCCGATGAGGACGAGCTCGCTGAGCACCCACCCTTGGGCGGTGGTGAGCCCGGCGGCCGCCCATGCTGCGGCCTCTTGTTCGCTCAGCAGGGCGCCGATGGCCTTGAGCCCTGACAGGAGGCGCAGCGCGTCGATGGAGAGGCCGAAGGCGTCGGCCGCCTTGGCCACCACCGCGGGTTCGTGACCGTGCCACCAACCGAGCAGCTCGGCCGGTTCGGGGGCAGAGTGGGCCATGACGCGAGTAGTTTAGGGCTAACACACCGTGGTTGCGGTGGCAGGGGAGGCGTGTGAGGTGTCGGCGCTCGAACGACTGGCCCGGTGGTCGACCCGGCGTCGGCGTCTGGTCGTGGCCGGCTGGGCGGTGACTCTGGTCGCGGTCGGGGGGTTGGCGGCGGTGGGCGGCGGGGAGTCGGCCAACAACTTCGAGTTGCCCGGCTCGGAGTCCCAAGCGGTGCTCGATCTGCTCGAGGGACGATTCCCCGCCCGTGCCGGCGATACCGCCCAGCTCGTGTTCCGGGCCGACCAGGGGGCCACCGACCCGGGGATCCAGGCGGCGATGGACGCGCTGTTCGCCGAGATCGCGGCGGTGGAGCACGTCTCGGGGGTCGAGTCACCCTATGAGCCCGGCGTCCATGCCGTGTCCCCGGACGGGACCACCGCGTTCGCGTCGGTGCAGTTCGACGCGGTCGGCCCTGACGTTCCCCGGGAGCGGGTGCGCGAGGTGATGGCGCTCGCCGCGGCCGCCAACAGTCCGGAGTTGCAGGTCGAGCTGGGGGGCAGCCTCGTCTCCTTCGCCGACAGCGACGGTCCGGGGGGAACCGAAGGGATCGGTCTGCTCGCTGCCATCGTCGTGCTGTTGGTCACCTTCGGGTCGGTGATCGCCATGGGACTACCGGTCCTGACTGCCCTGTTCGGTCTCGGCATCGGACTGTCGCTGGTGGCGCTGGGCGCCAACGTGATCGACGTGCCCCAGTTCGCGCCGCAGCTGGCCACGATGATCGGGCTCGGGGTCGGGATCGACTACGCCCTGTTCATCGTCACCCGCTACCGGCAGGGGCTCCACGCCGGTGTTGAACCCGACGACGCCATCGCGGTGGCAATCGACACCTCCGGTCGGGCGGTGCTCTTCGCCGGCACGACCGTGGTCATCTCCCTGCTGGGAATGTTCCTCATGGGGCTGACCTTCGTCCGGGGCCTGGCCGTCGCCGCGGTCGTCGCGGTGCTGCTGGTCATGGTCGCCTCCCTGTCGCTGCTGCCCGCGGTCCTCGGGTTCGCCGGCCATGGGATCGACCGGCTCCACATCCCCGGGTTGCGGCGCGACGAGAGTGCCCACCGGGCCTCGTTGTGGTTCCGGTGGAGCCGCTTCGTGCAGCGTCGACCCTGGCCGCTGTTCCTCGCCGGCCTCACCGTCCTACTGGTGCTGGCCGCCCCCGTCCTGTCCATTCGCCTGGGGTCCTCAGACACCGGTAACGACCCGACGTCGAAGTCGACCCGCCGGGCCTATGACCTGCTCTCCGAGGGGTTCGGCGCCGGGTTCAACGGCCCGCTCCTGCTCGGCGCGGAGCTGTCCGTCCCCGGCGACACCGCGGCGCTGGATCGCATCCGGGTCGCGGTGGCGGACGTCGACGGGGTGGCGGCGGTCAGCGCGCCGCGGCTGAACCCTGCCGGTGACGCCGCCGTGATGACGGTGTTCCCCTCCACCTCTCCCCAGGACGAGCGCACCGAAGAACTCGTCCACCGCCTTCGCGACCGGGTGTTGCCCGACGCCGTTGCCGGCACCGGCGTCGAGGTGAAGGTGGGCGGGATCACCGCCATCTTCATCGATGTCGGCGAGACCCTCGCCGCCCGACTCCCCCTCTTTATCGGGACTGTCATCGTCCTGTCGTGCCTGCTGTTGATGGCGGTGTTCCGGTCGGTGGTCGTACCGATCAAGGCGGCGGCCATGAACCTGCTGTCCATCGGGGCCGCCTACGGGGTCATCGTGGCGGTGTTCCAGTGGGGATGGGCCAAGGACCTCGTCGGGGTGGCCAAGACCGGCCCGATCGAGTCGTTCGTGCCCATGATGCTCTTCGCCGTGCTGTTCGGCCTGTCGATGGACTACGAGGTGTTCCTGATGTCCCGCATCCGCGAGGAATGGGACCGCACCGGCGACAACGCCCTGGCCGTGGCCGACGGCCTGGCCGCCACCGCCCGGGTCATCACCGCCGCGGCGGCCATCATGGTCGCGGTCTTCTTGTCGTTCGTGCTCGGCGATGAACGCATCGTGAAGCTGTTCGGCCTCGGGTTGGCCAGCGCCATCCTCATCGACGCCACCATCGTGCGGATGGTGCTGGTCCCCTCCGTCATGGAGCTGATCGGCCCGGCCAACTGGTGGCTACCCCACTGGCTCGACCGCCGGCTCCCCCACCTCGCCGTCGACGTGTCCGACCCGCTCGTCCAGGCCATCCTCGACGACGAGGACAGCGTCGCCGCAGGCCTCGGTGCCGAACCCGCAGCGGTTGCGGCGGGAGCCAGCCCGCCTCCGCCTCGAGGGCCCCGGGCGCAGTCGGGGCCGGGCCGATGACCGTCGGCGACGGGGTCGAGGTGACCTGAGATGGGACCGCGCTCGCCGTCGCTGGTCTGGGATTCCGCCCGGCTCGTCGAGGTCCTCGGCGGGATCCTGGTCCTGACCGCCGTGCTGGTCGCGGCCGTGGGTGCCGTCGGGGGCCTCGCCGTGTGGATCGTTCGGGGCGGCGGTGCCCCGGCAGGGTGGCGGCGCCAGACGCGATGGTGGCTACGACGCCGGGCCGCCCGGTCCTTTGCTACCGCCGTCGCCGTCGGCGACTTCGCCCTCGCCGAGATCCAGTCCCAGCGACTCCTTCGCGGCAACGACACGGCCCCGCGGGCCCAGCCACGCAGCTGGGACGAACGGATCCTGCTGGACTGCTCCTGGACCGAAGCGGCGGCCCAGGTCGACCAGCTCGAGCGGCTCGACCGCTGGTTCCCGATGATCCGCAGCCGCCGTGCGGACGGCACCACCGACCTGCTCGTCGGCCGGCACCGTCGCGTCCACCTACGGGTCATCTCTGAACAGTTCGACCCGGGCCAAGGCGTGCGCTTCGCGGCCGACGCGGACGGACCGGTCCTCCGCGGGCACCTCACCCTGCTCCCCGTCCCTCCAGCCGCCTCGACCGCCGGCCGCGAGGGGGCAGCGGTGTGGGTGCACGTCGAAACCCCCCGGGGGTGGCGCGCCCGGCGCGCCCGGCGAGCGGTGCGAGCCGCCACCAAGGCGGGACTGCGGCACTGGAACGCCGCCGTCCACGCCACCTGAGTCCCCCGCCGCCCCCCGCAGCCGGGGCCTGCTGACGTATCCGGTAGCCGGTCAGCCCTCGGAGCCGGGCGCGGCGTCGAGCTCGAGGCGGAGGTGCTCGAGCCCCCGGCGGATCGCGGCCCGAGCGGTGCTGGCGATCCCGGTTGCCTGAGCGGCCGGGCCGAGCTCGACGTGCACCCACAGCTCAGTCACCTCGTGCAGGTAGTTGCCGGGTTCGGGTCGGATCGAGGGGCGCACCGTGAAGTAGGCATGGAACCGGACCGGACCGGCCGACCCGTCGATGGTGAGCACGCCCTCGGATGGGCGCCACTCTTCTCGCTCCCGGTGCAGCTCGAGGTCGCCGGTCGAGGACCGGATCGTGGTCCGGTTCCCTTCACGCCGGGCGCCGAACCAGGCGGCGATGGCATCGGGGTGGTCGAGGTAAGCCGAGGCGTCCGGAGGCGAGCAGGCGAGGACGACGCTGTCGTCGATCTGGATCATCTCGTCACCGTCACGCGGACCGGTCATGGTGCCGGCACCGGTCGCCGAGAGGAGCCGACTCCGTCGCCGCGACCCGGTCTCTCGGGGTCGCGTTCGGCGCTGATCATGGCGACACGGGTGGAACGACGAGCACCGGCGTGGCCGCCTGCCCGACCAGCCGGTCCGTCACCGACCCGAGGAGCAACCGGGCCAGGCGCCCATGCCCGTGCTGTCCCACCACGACGCACGCGGCGTCGGACGCGGCCGCGGCCCGCAGCAGCTCGACCGCGGGCGCGCCGTGTCGGACCTCGAATGACCACTTCACCGACACGTCCGCCAGCGCCAGCTCGCAGCACATATGGCAGTGATCGGCGAGCTCCTCGGCCGAGACCGCCAGCGCGCCCGCACCAACGGGGGACGCGGCCGCGGCGGCCGGAGGGTGCACGACGTGCACCGCCACCAGGCGACACCCCAGGTTGGCGGCCAGCTCGGCGGCCACGATCAGTGCCCGTTCGCTGCTGGCCGATCCGTCGACGCCCACCACGATGGCCCCACAGGATCCCGTCGAGAACACGCTCACGATCGCTGGCCCTCGGCGACCAGGTCGCGGGCCAAGCGGGCCAGCAGGGGTGCCAGAGCGGCCAGGTCTTCTGCGGGCCACTCCGCGAGGGCGTCGGCGAACAGGCGGTGACGGGCACCACGCAGCAGCTCCAACGCCGCGGCACCATCCGGCGTCAACCCGAGGCGGGCGACACGCCCATCGCCGGGATCACCGACACGGGCGACCATCCCTCGTTCCTCCAGGGCCTTGACCTGGCGGCTCGCCGTGGACGGATCGACACCCAGCTGCCTGGCCAGGTCCGTCAACCGGACCGGGCCGAGCTCCCCCAGGCTTCCCAGCACGCCGTAGGCGGCCCGTTCGACCGCCACCCCGGCGTGCGCCACGACGCGCTCCTGCACGCTCGGCCGGGTCGCCGCCCGGACGATGGCCACCACCGACTCCTCGATCGCGCCGATCGTCACGCCCGAAGCGTCTCGTCCCACGCCCCCCAGACTACTTGGCTGCATCACCCAACCTTCGGACTAGCATGCTGCGAGTGCGGCATTCGCCGATCCATTTCGAGGTGGCCGAGGGCGTTGTCCTCGCCGGTGACGCGTGGGGTGAGCCCGATGCGCCGCCCGTGGTCCTCTTGACCGGTGCCGGGCAGACTCGCCACGCTTGGGGCCAGACCGGCGAGGCACTGGCCGCCGCCGGCTTCCGGGCCATCGCTGTGGACCATCGGGGCCACGGCGACAGCACCTGGCCCACCGGCGACGACGCCTATGGGATGGAGGTGTTCCTCGAGGACACCATCCACCTGTGCGCCCAGCTCCAGCGGCCGGTGGTGATCGGGGCGTCCCTCGGCGGGATGGCCGCGCTCATCGGAATCGGCCACCGGGCCGCCATCGACGCCCGGGCCCTCGTGCTCGTCGACGTCGCCCCCCGCCTCGAGTTCGCCGGCGCCACCCGCGTCCTGGAGTTCATGTCCGCCCATCCCGACGGGTTCGCCACCCTCGACGAAGCCGCCGACTGGATAGCCTCCTACCTCCCCCACCGCGACCGCCGACCAACCACCGCCGGCCTGCAGAAGGTGCTCCGCCAACACGGCGACCGATGGCGCTGGCACTGGGACCCCCGATTCATCGAGGGACTGCGCCGAACCATCCTCGCGAGCCCGGCAGGAGCCCGGGCACACATCGCGGAGATGCACGGCCGCATGTTCGCCGCCGCCTCCGCGCTGCGGATCCCGACGCTGCTCGTCCGCGGCGCGATGTCCGACGTCGTCAGCGAAGCGGGCGCCCGCGAGTTCCTCACCGCGGTACCCCACGCCACCTACCTCGACGTCACCGGCGCAGGGCACATGGTGGCCGGCGACCGCAACGACACCTTCACCGACGCCATCATCACGTTCCTCACCGACCTACCACCCACCACCGACGCGGACGCGCCGTGACACCCCGGAGCAGGAACCGCGCGGGATTCGGACGACGCGCACTGTCCCTGAACACTCCGCTCCCAATCGGCGCGGGAGCCTCCATGAGGGCTCGATGTTGAGCCAACTGTTCTCCCCCGCATGGGTCATTTCCTAACGATGGAAGACCCGAGCGGTCCCGGCATGCGTCGCCTCAGTCCGGTGCGCCGGTTGGAGCCGTGTGAACGCCCTCGAAGAGGAAGCCGATGAGCTCGGGGTCGTTGAGGATGGCCCAGTCGGGCGCCATGAGCTTGGCGTAGCGCTCGAAGTAGAGCATCTGTTTGGCGACGAGGACGAGCTCGCGGGGGAGGCGCACTTCGTAGCGGGTGCCGATGCGGACGATGTCGATGAGGACTTGGCCGTAGGAGATCTCCGACAGCGGTCGCCCAAGGATGGGCTCGACGATCTCGGCGATGTCCCGGGCCGACTGCTCGAGGTCGGCGGGACGGAGGACCGCGCCCATCTCGTAGATGGCTGTGGCGACGGCTTGGAAGTCGTTGTCGATGAGCAGTGCAGGGAGGCCGGTGCGGATGATGTCGCGGGTGGCGTCGTCGAGGGTGCCGCAGATGCCGAAGTCGAGGAAGACGATGTTGCCGTCGGTGTCGAGCATGAGGTTGCCGGCGTGGACGTCACCGTGGAAGAAGCCGTGCTGGAGCGCGCCTTCCATCCAGGCGCGCACGCCCCGCTTCAGTGCGGTGCCCAGATCCCATCCGGTGGTGCCGAGGCGGGCGAGGTCGTCGATCTTGTAGCCGTGGATGCGTTCCATGGTGAGCACGCGTGGTGTGGTGAGTGGCCAGTGCACGGTCGGAACCCGGACGTGGTCGTTGGTGCCGTAGGCGCGAAGGTTGCTCGCGAAGCGCTCCATGGAGCGGGCTTCGATGACGAAGTTGAGCTCTTGGGCGAGCGTCGTTGCGAAGTCCTCGACGACGGCGACTGGGTTGGCCATCCGTCCCTTGGATGACGTGCGCTCGAGGAGTCGGGCGAGACGTTGGAGGATGGCGAGGTCGTCGCGGAGTCGTGGCGCGATGCCGGGTCTCTGGACCTTGACGACGACGTCGGTGCCGTCGAGCAGTTCGGCGGCGTGGACTTGCGCGATCGAAGCGGAGGCGAGCGGCTTGGGCTCGAAGCGGCGGAACAGCGCGTCGGGATGGTCGCCGAGCTCGGCGGTGATGACCTCGATGACGTCCGCGGTCGGCACGGGTGGGACCTCGTCGAGGCAGGCGCGGAACTCGTCGGCGAGGACGTCGGGGAACAGGCCGGGGCTCGAGGCGATGAGCTGGGCCAGCTTGACGTAGGTCGGTCCGAGCTCTTCGAAGGCGCGGCGTAGTTCGTTGGCGCCGGCGGCGCTGCGAGGTTCGTGCCGGGACCGTCGAATGAATCGCGTCCCGTGGCGGGCGAGTACGGCGCCGGTACGGGTCGCTCGGCGGGCGACGGCGGAGGGGTGAGCCGGGCCCAACGCGGGTGGGAGGTGGGTGTGCGGCACGGGGTCTCCTGGCGATCAAGCCTCGACAACGATGTAACAGAATCGTATGGTTGTTTCGACATGGCGTCCAACTTGTCCTCCGAGGTGGTCGAGGAAGGCTCGATCCTCGAGCTCGGCATCCGCCTCACCGGTGTGCCGCCGGTCCCGGCGGCGGAGCTGGACCCGTACCTCGACGCCGCGGCGCGCTGCTTCGCCCGGTTCGGGATCACCCGAACCAGGGTGCCCGATGTCGCCGCCGAGGTGGGCGTTTCGCGGGTGACGGTGTATCGCCAGGTCGGCACCGTCGAAGACATGGCCCGCCTGCTTCTGGCCCGAGACATGCACCGCCTCCTCACAGCGCTGCCAGCAGCGCTCGAGGGGGCGGTAGGGCCCGACACGGTCGTGCGTCTGGTGGAGACGATCATCGACCATGCCCGCAGCCACCCGGTCCTGGCCAAGGTCGTCAACGACGAGCCGCACCTCCTCGGCCCCGTGCTCGTCAGTGACCTCGGAACCGTTGCCGCCCGCGTCGCTGATGTCGTGGCCCCACTCCTCGAGGCGCTCATGGCCGCGGGTCAGCTGGCCCGGCGCGACCCACGGGTCGTGGCCGAGTGGCTGGTTCGCCAGACCGTCACGCTGATCCTGGCGCCGCCTGAGGGAGACCTGCACGACTTCCTGGCCGAGGTGCTCGTCCCCGCCCTGGCCCCTACCGAGGAGCGTCGATGACCGCGACCATGCAGGCACCGGCGCGTGCAAGGGACGGTGAGAGGATCGGCGCCCCGCGGCCCACCGACGCGGCCCGGCTGGCCGAGATCGTCGTGGTGCTGGCCCGCAACGGGCTGCTGACGGTGAGCCGCCGCGGCGGGGCCCTCGCCGTACGTCCTCGCCGGCAGGCCCCGCGAGCTGTGGCAGTGGCGTTGCGGCGCAGCTTCGGCGACCTCGGCCCGACCTATGTGAAGTTCGGTCAGCTGATCGCGTCGAGCCCGGGCCTGTTCCCGGGGTTCCTGGCGACCGAGTTCCGCCAGCTACTCGACGCGGTGCCCCCGGAGTCGCCCGCGAGGATCCGGCGGGTGATCGAGCGCGAGCTCGGCGCCAGCATCGGCGAGCTGTTCGCCACCTTCGAGGACGCACCGGTTGCCGCCGCGTCGGTGGCGCAGGTCCACCGGGCGACCCTGGCCGACGGGACCGAGGTCGCGGTCAAGGTCCGGCGGCCGAACCTGCGAGGCCGCATCGAACAGGACCTGCGCCTGCTGCGTCTGCTGGCCAGCGTCCTTGCCCGGGCCGGGGCGTTGGGGGAGACGTTGAACCCGACTGCGATCGTCGATGACCTGGCCGAAACGATCCGCGCCGAGCTGGACTTCAGGCGGGAGGCGGCGGCGATGGCGGAGTTCGCGGCCAACCTTGCCTGCCACGTCACCAACGAGCGGTGCGTGGTCCCCCGACCGATCGAGGGGATGGTCGCCGAGCGGGTCCTGGTGATGACCTACGTCGACGGGACGCCGGTCGATGACGGCACGACGCTGCGTGCGGCTGGCCATGACCTCGAGGATCTCGTGCGCAGCGGGGTGCGGGCCTGGCTGGGCGGCGCGCTGGAGCACGGCCTGTTTCACGGCGACGTGCATGCCGGGAACCTGTTCGTCACCCCCACCGGCGAGGTCGCGTTCCTGGACTTCGGGATCATGGGCCGTCTCGACGACCGCACGCGGCTGGTGCTGCGCCGAGCGCTCCCGGCGCTGCTCGTCGACGGCGACTTCGCGATGGTGGTGCGGGCGGTGTTCGACCTCGGCGCCGCCTCCGAACCGGTCGACCTCGCACAGGCAACCGCCGATGTCCGCGGCCTGCTCGAGCCGATCGCGACGAAGCAGCTGGCGGAGATCAGCTACGGCGAGCTGCTCGGCCACATCCTCGCGGTCGCCACCCGCTACCACGTCGTGCTGCCACGAGAGCTGGTGCTGGTGGTCAAGCAGCTCCTGTACTTCGAGCGCTACGCCAAGGAGCTCGCGCCGAACTACCGGCTGCTGGCCGATCAGCGGATCCTCGAGCACCTCGTCGGCGCCCCCCAAGCCGTCGTCGAGCGGCCGGCGCTGCGGACGCGACCCGTCACCCGCGACCTCGACGCACAGGGGGGCGGGCTCGTCGTAGCTCGCGACGGCGAGGTGCAGTTCTGCTGGGACTACACCGGTGGGCGCGCCGAGCTGACCAAGCTGTACGCCAAGGCCAAGCGGTCGCAGTGGAACGCCTCCACCGACATCGACTGGTCCATCGACGTCGACCCGCTCGACACCGGCGGCCTGGCGTCCTACTTGCCGATGATTGCCGCCGAGTCCTTCGAGCGATTCGACGAACGCCAACGCGCCGAGGCGGGGCGCCAGTTCAACGCCTGGATCACCAGCCAGTTCCTCCACGGCGAGCAGGGCGCGCTGCTGGCGACCGCCAAGCTCGTCCAGGAGGTCCCCTGGACCGAAGCCAAGTACTACGGCGCCACGCAGGTGCTTGACGAGGCCCGCCACGTCGAGGCCTACGCCCGCTACCTCGACGAGAAGCTCGAGCTGACCTACCCGGTCAACGACAACCTGCGCCAGCTCCTGGAGCTGGTCGTGGCCGACACCCGTTGGGACGTCACCTACCTCGGCATGCAGATCATCGTCGAGGGCATCGCCCTCGCGGCGTTCGGGCTCATCCACCAGTTCTCCACCGAACCGCTCATCAAGCAGATCACCCGCTACGTCATGGCCGACGAAGCCCGCCACGTCGCCTTCGGTGCCCTGTCCCTCGCCGGCGTGTATGACGACATGACCACCGCCGAGCTCCACGAACGGGAGGACTTCGTCGTCGAGGCCGCCTGGCTGATGCGCGACCGGTTCCTGGCCACCGAGGTGTGGGAACGCCTCGGCATCCCCCTCGACGACGGCCTGCGGGATTCGGCGAACTCGCCGATGCTGCAGCTATTCCAGCGGGTCCTGTTCGCCAAGATCACCCCCAACCTCCGCAAGATCGGGCTGCTCTCGCCGCGCCTCACCGACCGGCTCGTCGGCATCGGCGCCATGGCCCCCGACGACCTCTGAAGGGAGGCACGATGCCTGCTGTCGTCGACGTCGATGCCGACAACGTCCTGCTCCGCCTGCTGCTCACCCCGGAAGGACGGGCCGACCCCTACACCCACTACCGGCAGCTGCGCGACACCGCCCCAGTCCTGCGCAGCAGCTTCGGGCCCATCGTGCTGTCCCGCTACGACGACTGCATCACGGCGCTGCGGGACCCCCGCCTCGGTCGCGGCACCGCCCTGCGCCAAGCGGGCGCTTCACCGCTCGGGTTCGCCGGGTTCGACGTCGACCCCGAGCTGCGCAAAGCGTTCTTCGACCGGGCCGGCAACAACATGCTCTTCGCTGACCCGCCCGACCACACCCGCTTGCGCCGCCTCGTGAGCCGGGCCTTCACCCCAAAGCGGATCGAGTCGCTGCGGCCCGCGGTGGAGGCGATGGTGCAACGCCACCTCGACGCCATGATCGAGGCCGGCGAGGTCGACGTCATGGAGGTGCTCGCCTTCCCGCTGCCGGTGACCGTCATCGGCGAGCTCGTCGGCGTCCCTGCCCCGGACCGGGCCGGGTTCCAGCCCCTCATCCGCGCCGCGGTGGCTGCACTCGACCCGAGCAGCGATGGCGCCGCCATCGCCGCCGCGGCCGACGCCATGGACCAGGCCCGCAGCTACTTCGCCGACCTCGTCACCGAGCGGCGACGCCACCCCGCCGACGATCTCCTCTCGGGGTTGATCGCCAGCCGAGACGCCGGGGACGCCCTGTCCGACGACGAGGTCATCGCCACCGCCGTCCTGCTGTTCTCCGCCGGGTTCGAGACCACGACCAACCTCATCGGCAACGGCCTGCTCGCTCTGCTGCAGCACCCCGACCAGCTCGAGCGGTGGCGAGCCGACCCGACCCTGGCACCGGCTGCGGTCGACGAGCTGCTGCGCTGGGACAGCCCCGTGCAGATGAACATGCGCACCGCCCTCGAACCCGCCGACATCGCCGGTGAGCCGCTCGCGGCGGGCGATGTCGTGATCGTCCTGCAAGGCGGCGCCAACCGTGACCCCGCCCACTTCCCCGACGCCGACACGTTCGACGTCGGCCGGCCCGAGAACACGCCGCTCAGCTTCGGGTGGGGCATCCACCACTGCCTCGGCGCTGCCCTGGCCCGCATGGAAGGCGAAGTCGTCTTCAACGCCCTCCTGGCTCGCTGCCGCACCATCGAGGCGCGGTTCGACGAACCGGGGTGGCGGCCCACCCTCACGCTGCGAGGCCTCACCACCCTGCCGGTGGAGGTCGCCGCATGAGCACCGTCACCGGTTTCGACCCGTTCGCAGCCGAGACGATCGCCGACCCGTACCCGCACTACCGGCGCCTGCGCGACGAAGCCCCGGTGTGCTGGATCGAAGAGGACAACCTGTGGATGGTCACCCGCTACGACGACGTCGCCGCGGTGCTCCACGACCCCGCCACGTTCTCCTCGGCCGACGGCATGGGGGCGCTCATGTCCGGCCGCGTCGGCCGCCGCCGCATCGACGCCCGGGGTCTCTTCGGCCTCGACATGCGAGAGCTCCGGGTGCTCATCGCCACGGACCCACCGGACCACACCCGGCTGCGGCGGCTCCTGTCGCGAGCGTTCACCCCACGCGCCATCGCCGAACTCGAGCCGCACCTACGCCAGGTCTGCGCCGAGCTCGTCGACGATCTCCTGGCCGCCGCCGCCTCAGGCGCCGGCGACCTCGTCGCACAGCTCGCGTTCCCGTTCCCGGTCATCGTGATCGCCGAACTGCTCGGCATCCCCCCCGAGCGGCGCGACGACTTCAAACGATGGTCCGACGCGCTCGTCGGTGCACTGTCGGGCAACTGGAACCCCGTCGAGGCCCAGCAAACCCTGGCCGAGATGTTCATGTACCTCGCCGACGTCGTCGAGCGTCGCCGCCAGGAGCCCGGCGACGACCTCATCAGCCGCCTCGTCGCAGGGGCCGACTCCGACGATCCCGACAGCCTCAGCCCCATCGAGATCACGCTGTTCGCGGTGCTGCTGCTCGTGGCCGGCAACGAAACCACGACCAACCTGCTCGGCAACGGCGCGGCCGCGTTCGCCGCCCACCCCGACCAGGCCGCCCTCCTTCGCTCCCGCCCCGACCTCCTCCGAGCGGCCATCGAGGAGGTCCTCCGCTGGGACGCGCCGGTCCAGGCCTTGTTCCGATCCACCACACGGCCGGTCAACCTCGCCGGCATCGACCTGCCTGCGGGCGCCATGGTCCTAGTGTCGTTCGCGGCCGCCAACCGGGACAGCCGTCACTTCCCCGATGCCGACCGCTTCGACATCGCCCGCCGTCCCAGCGACCACCTCGCCTTCGGGCACGGCATCCACTACTGCCTCGGCGCCTCCCTGGCCCGCCTCGAAGCGCGCCTGGTCGGCGAAACGCTCGCCACCCGCGGCGTCCGCCTGCAGCCCGCACCCGGCGCCCGCCGGGTCGACAGCATGATCCTGCGCGGCTTCGCCAGCTTCCCGGTCACGGCCACTGCGCGCTAGCGTTTGGACGATGAGTCCAAACACGTTGTCGACACCGATGCCGCGGCGCGATCGGTGAGCCCGCGGCAGGTCCCGCCCGGGCTCGCCGACAAGCTCACGTCCGCGGCCGCCGGGTTCGCGGTCGCGTTCGACGACATCCGCATGGAAGACATCGCGTCGGCCAGCGGCATCCCGCGGGCCACCCTCTACTACTACTTCGCCGGCAAGGACGACGTGCTCGCGTTCCTGCTGCGGTCGATGCTCGACGACCTACAGGTCTCGGTCGATACCGCACTCGAGGTCCGCGGTGACACCCGCACGCGGTTGCGCGCCGTGATGCGCGCCCAGTTCGGCCACCTCGCCGCCAACCCAGCAGCAGCACAGCTGCTGATCATGAACCTGGGCCGCGCCGGCCGCGTCGGCACCATCGCCTCAGGGATCGACGACGGCTTCCACGCCCCGGTCGGCCAGATCCTCGCCGAGGGTGTCGCCGCTGGAGACCTGGTCGACATCGACGTCGACGTGACCGCCGCCGCCCTGTTCGGCGCCGTCACCGTCGTCGGGCTCCGATCCCTGGTGAGCACCGGGACCGTCGACGTCGACGCCACCACCGACCGGCTGTTCCCGGTGTTCTGGTCCGGCATGGCCGCCGCGGGCAAGACCCGGAGCGCGAAGCGGTGAGCGGCGCCCCGCTGGCGCCGGTGGTCCACCACCTGCCCCACGGCATCGTGCACGTCGCCCTGCCCACCCCATTCCCGGTAGGACCGGTCAACTGCTACGTCCTGCTCGACGACCCGGTCACCGTCGTCGACCCGGGGATGATGTGGGCCGACAGCACCGAGCTGCTCGAGGCCACGCTCGCCGCCCACGGGCGCACCTTCGGTGAGGTCGCCCAGGTGCTGATCACCCACGGCCACCCCGACCACTTCGGGGCCGCCGGTTGGCTCGCCGACAGGGCCGATGCCAGCGTCGTCTGCGGACGGGCCGAGGTCCCCAAGATCACCCAGGCCACCGATCGGCTCTCGATGGTTGACATCGTTGGCCGACTCGGCATCCCCGACACGATGCGTGACACGTTCCGCGCCTTCTACGCAGGCGTCCAACAGATGTCCCACCCCATCGACCCCCGCCGTCTCCACCTCCTCGACGACGGCGACACCCTCCCCGCCGGCGGGCGGGACTGGCAGGTCCACGTCACCCCCGGCCACTCCGTCGGCCACGTCTCCCTCTACGACCCCGACGAACGGGTCCTGCTCTCGGGGGACCACCTGCTCGCCTGCATCACACCGAACCCCGTCCTCGAACCCGACCCGGACACCGTCGACGGGCGCCGGCGCAGCCTCGTCGAGTACCTCGCCTCCCTCGAGCGGTTCATCCTCATCGACCCGCTCCTTGTCCTGCCCGGCCACGGCCCCCGGTTCCAAGACGTGCCCGCGCTGACCGAGGCGATGCGCCACCACCACGACAGCCGAGCCGACGAGATCCTCGAGGTCATTCGCCGGCTCGGCGAGGCCACACCGTACGAGCTGTCCGGCGAGCTGTTCCCCCACATCCGCGACTTCTCGATCATGCTCGGCGTCTCCGAGGTCGTTGGACACCTCGACCTGCTCGAGGACGACGGCAAGCTCGTACGTCGTGGCCACCCCCACCGGTACACGGCGGCATGACCGACACCGCCGCGCCTCGACCCGCCTTCGAGACCTTCGACCCCGCCGTCGCCGAGATGATGACGACCGCGGCCGGCGAGATGGGAGGCATTCCCGACTACCTCGCCATCCGCACCGTCGAGGTCGGGCCCGGCACCATGACCGCGGAGCTCGACGTCCGCCCCGAGCTCCTCAACCCGTTCGGCTCCGCCCACGGCGGCACCCTCGCCGCGCTCGCCGACCACGTCCTCGGCGCTGTCCTCTACCCCCTCATCCCACGCGGCGCGTGGGCGGCCACCACTGAACTGAAGCTCAACTTCCTCGCCCCCGTCCGCTCAGGGGTCCTGCGTGCCCGATCCGAGGTGATCTCGCTCACGAAGCGCACCGCCGTTGTCCGCATCGACGCCACCAACGACGGCCGGCTGGTGGGCGCCGCGCAGGGAACTGTCACCATCAGCGCACCGAAGGCGCCCTGAACGTGAAGTTCGACCTCATGACCGGCGGCCTCCCGCTGGCCCGCATGCAACACCTCGCACGCGACGCCGACGCCGCCGGGTTCTCCGGCATCGTGGTCACCGAAGCCGGCCGCACCGCCTACCTCGGATGTGCCGCCGCCGCCCTCGCCGCAGAGATCGACATCCTCACCGGCGTCGCCGTGGCGTTCCCCCGCAGCCCCATGGTCACTGCCCAGGTGGCGTGGGAACTCGCCGAAGCGACCAACGGCCGGTTCCGCCTCGGCCTGGGCACCCAGGTCCGCGCCCACATCGAACGTCGCTACGGAGCCGAGTTCGATCATCCCGGCCCCCGACTACGCGAGTACGTAGGTGCGATCCGCTCGGCGTTCTCCGCCTTCCGCGGCGACCCGCTGCACCATGACGGGGAGTTCTGGAACCTCTCGCTCCTACCCGCGATGTGGTCCCCGGGAGCGATCGCCGTGCCGGACCCGCCGATCGACCTCGCCGCAGTCAACCCGTGGATGCTGCGCATGGCCGGCGAGGTCGCGGACGGCATCCATGTCCACCCCCTGAACACCCCCGCATACTTGCGCGACACCGTCGCCCCCAACCTCGAGGCCGGCGCGTCCAAGGCCGGTCGCTCACCAGCTGACCTCGAGGTCATCGTGCCCACCTTCGCGGCGCCCGGCTCGACCAGCGACGCAGTGCAGGAATGGCGTGAGCTGGCACGCATGCAGGTCGCCTTCTACGGGTCGACCCCCAACTACGCGTTCATCTTCGACCAGCTCGGCCGGGAAGGCACCACTGCCCGCCTTCGGGAACGACAGAAGGCCGGTGACCTCGCCGGCATGGCCGCGGTGATCGATGACGACCTGCTCGAGCACTTCTGTGTCAGCGGCGATTGGGCCCAGGTCGCCGACGACCTGATCGAGCGGTACCAGGGGACCGCTACTCGAATCGTCTCCTACTTCGCTGGCATGGCCTGGGCGCGAGATGAACAGGCCCTCGGACCGTGGGGCGAGCTCGCCCGGGCCGTACGTGCCGCCGAGCCTGCCGAGGCGGTCGGGACGTGACCTCCGTCGTGACCGCGTCTTCGGACGTCGCCCGATGAGCCCCCGACGCGACCACGAGCCCGTCCGCTCGGAGATGGTGCGTGTCCCCGGCGCCGCCCCGCGGTTCCGGCCTCGCTGCCGCTGCGGGTGGACCGGTGATCCCGTGGACGCCAGCGAGGTCGTGCTCGCCTTCGACGCTCACGTCGAACAGACCCTGCGGCATCCCGAGGTGCCGGACACGGACGAACGCGGCTGATGTTCACCCGGTTCGTCACCGCCATCGAACGTCGGGCCCGGTGGGTGATCGCCGCGTGGGTGGCGGCAGCTGTGGCCATGACGTTGGCGGCGCCCTCGTTGAACGACGTCGGATCCCAGGACACCGCCGACTTCCTCCCGACCGACGCACCGTCGCAGCAGGCCGACCGGATCCTCGCGGGGCTGTTCCCCGACGATCCCACCCGAGAGGCCGCCATCATCGTCGTCGCCCGCGATGGCGGCCTCACCGACGCCGACCGTACCTACATCGGCCAGCTGGCCGAGGACCTCCGCTCTCCGACGTTCGCCGATGACATCAGCGGCATCCAGACCGTCGCCACCGATCCCGACCTCGGCCCCTTCCTGCGTTCCGAGGACGGAAGCGCTGAGCTGATGGTGGCCAGCATGCGACGGGCCCCGTTCTCCACCAACGGCACCCAGGCGGTCGAGAACCTCCGCGACCACCTCCAGACCACCGCCCCCGATGGTGTCGAGGCCCACGTGACCGGCATCGCCGGCCTCGCCGCGGACCAGGCCGCCGGTGTCGTCGAGTCGTTCGACCGAACCGCACTCGTCACCGTCGTCCTGGTCCTGATCATCCTGCTGGCCATCTACCGCTCCGTCGTCGCGGCTCTGATCCCGTTGCTCACGATCGGGCTGGCCTTCGGGGTCTCCAACGGTGTCGTCGCCTACATCGCGGACGCCGGGCTGAAGGTCAACACCATGGTCGGCACCTTCTTGGTGGTGATGATCTTCGGTGCCGGCACCGACTACTGCCTGTTCCTCACCTCGCGCTATCGGGAGGACCTCGTCGCCGGCGACCCCATCGCCGTGACCGTCGTTCGCAGCACCAAGGTGATCGGGGCAGTCATCGCGGCGTCGGCGGCCACGGTCATCGTCGGGTTCTCATCGATGATCACCGCCGACTTCGGGATCTTCAAGACGATGGGCCCGGCCATCGGCATCGCCATCGCCGTCACCCTCGTCGCCGGCCTCACCCTCACCCCCGCCCTGTTGAGCGTCGCCGGCGAACACGCCTTCTGGCCCCGACCACTCGCCGTCCTGCGTGCCACCAGCGACGAGGGCTCCGTCCGCTGGGCACGAGTGGCGGACGTGGTTCGTCGGCGCCCGGCCGAGGTGCTCCTCGCCGGGCTCATCGCCCTCCTCATCCCCGCCGCCGGGCTCGGCTGGTACGAGCAGTCCTTCGACCTTGTCCGTGACCTTCCCGCCGGCGCCGACGCCCGCGACGGGTTCGACACCGTCTCGTCCCACTACGCCGGCGGCACCATCTCACCCGTCTACGTGATCGTCACCGCCGACGGGCCCATCCTCGACGACGACCACCTCGCCGCGGTCGACCGGCTCACCGACGTCCTGCGCAGCCAACCCGGTGTCGGTCAGGTCCGCTCCGTCACCCAACCCGCCGGCGCCCCCCTCACCACCGAGAACCTCAGCGCCCTCACCGGCGGCGCCACCGACCCCGCCGCGCTTGGCTTCGACCCCGCCACCATGGACCTCACACCGTTCCTCGACGGGCTCGCCTCCCCGGAAGGTCTGCGCCTCACCGGGCCGCTCCTGCGCCAGTACCCACAGCTCACCGAACGCCTCGGTCTCCTGCTCGGCACCGATGGCGCCACCACCCGGCTGATCGTCGCCCTCGACGGCAACCCCTACGACAACAGCGCGCTCGACGTCATCACCAACATCGACGACCACGCCAGCGCCGCCCTCGACGGCACCGCCCTCACCGACGCCCGCATCGCCGTCGGCGGGCCATCGAGCTTCTACGCCGACATGCGCCAGATCAGCAACGACGACTTCAAGCTCATCGTCGTGGTCATCCTCGCCGCCATCTTCATGGTCCTCGCCCTTCTGCTCCGCTCCCTCGTCGCTCCCCTGTACCTCTTGGCCACCGTCGTCCTGTCCTACGCCGCCACCATGGGCATCACCGTCGCCGTGTTCCAAGGGATCCTGGGAGACCCAGGCATCACCTTCTGGTTGGCGCCGTTCCTGTTCGTGATCCTTGTGGCCCTCGGCGCTGACTACAACATCTTCATCATGAGCCGCATCCGCGAGGAAGCGGACGCCGGCCACGAGATCCACATCGCCGTCAGCCGCGGCATCACCCTCACCGGACGAGTCATCACCTCCGCCGGACTCATCCTCGCCGGCACCTTCGCCGCCCTGCTCCTGGCGCCACTGCCCAACCTCCGCCAGATCGGCTTCGGGGTCACCATCGGCATCCTCATCGACACCTTCGTCGTCCGATCCCTCCTGGTCCCCGCCACCACCATGCTCCTGGGCCGCTGGGCGTTCTGGCCCCGACCACCCGGAACCAATGCACCAACGGACCGAGCAGACGACAACGACCTCCTCGACTCGCCAGCGGCCGTCGAGCCGGCCGCCACCCCGCGCACGCCCGCAGCCACACCCCGCCGGCAACCACAGACGGCCGGACAACGCTGAGCCATGTGCGATCCCGAGCAGTCACACCAGATGCAGCCCACCGTCCGCAGCCCCGGCTCCGGACTCATCGCCTGCTGTACGTGCGGTTGGCAGTCGCCCCCGCGCTCCAACGGCGAGTTCGCCCACCAGGCCTGGGAACGCCACGCCCGCGACCACGCCAACCCGGCTGGACGAGACAACGAACGCCAGGAGGACCCATGACCGCTTCGGTGCACGACCTCGAACTGCCCGAGGTTGATGTGTTCAACCTCGACCGATCCGCGGCCATCGCCGCGTTCGAAGCAGCCCGCCAGCAGCACTGGCTCGCCCGCGTCCCGCTCGGCTACGCCGTCACCCGCTACGAGGACGTCACCGCCGTCCTGCGCGACCGGCGCTTCCACTCCGCCCTGTCGCTGCTGCCCCAGATGTCCGGCATCGAAGGTCCCATGCGCGACCGCCAAGAGCGGTCCATCCTCGCCACCGAAGGCGCTGAGCACACCCGACTCCGCCGGCTCGCGTCCCCCGCTTTCACGCCCAAGGCCACCGACCGCCTCCGGCCCTTCATGCGCCAGGTCATCGGAGACCTCGTCGACCAAGTCGCCGTCACAGGAACATGCGAGCTCGTCGGCGACATCTGCGAGCCGTACCCGATCCCCATCATCTGCGAGCTCCTCGGCGCCCCCAAAGAGGACTGGAAGCTGTTCTCGGACTGGGCCACCGACATCTTCCGGATCTTCAACAACGACATCGCCCACGATCTCCCGGCCATCGAAGCGGCTATGGCGGGTCTGGATGACTACGTCCGGGCCATGATCGAAGAGCGACGCCGCCGCCCCGCCGACGACCTCCTCAGCCACATGATCGCCGTCGAAGAGGAAGGCGACCGGCTCAGCACCGACGAGCTCGTCATGATGACCGAAGCCGTGCTCATGGCCGGCACTGACACCACCCGCAACCAGCTCGCCTGCTCCATCGCCCTCTTCGCCGAACACCCCGACCAGTGGGCACGGCTCGTGGCCGACCCCGAGCTCGCCCCCGCGCCGTGGAGGAGACGATGCGACTCCTCGGCACCGTCCGCGGCACCGCACGCGTCGCGTCCGAGGACATCGACCTGCACGACATCACCTTTCCGGCCGGCACGCTCGTGATGACCAGCCTCGCCGCCGCCAACCACGACCCCGACATCTGGGACGACCCGCATCGCTTCGACATCACCCGCGAGCCGAGCACCTCTCCACAGATGACCTTCGGCTCCGGCATCCACTTCTGCCTCGGAGCCTCACTTGCCCGCGCTGAGCTCCAAGAGGCACTCCCGCTCCTCGCCAGCCGCATGCCCGGGCTGACCCTCGATGGTCCGATCGAATGGAAGCCACCCACCGTCGGGATCTGGGGGCCCAGCCGGCTCCCGCTGCGATTCACCCCAGCGACCACCGGCGGCTCGCCCGCGGCTTGACCCCGTCCGCCTCACGTCGACACTGGGAGCGGGCCGCGGGCGCCGAATGGCTTCACGTTGGGCCCTGCGGTGGGCGGGCAGGGATAGTCGGACGGTCGGCGTTGGTGAACTTGCTGAGGTCGACGGCCAGGAAGAGCGCTTCGGCCCGGACGAAGACGCCGTCGGCGGACTCGCCGACGGCTTCGATCCAGAGCTTGCGATCGGCGCGGTCTCGCAGGCGAGCGGTGAAGGTGACCTCGACGCCGAGTGGCGCTGGGCCGATGTAGTCGATGGTGAGGTTCGCGGTGTAGGCAATCTCGCCGATGATGGGTAGGACGTGTCCCATGGTCTCGTCGAGGATGGCGCCGACCACTCCGCCATGGGCTCGACCCGGCGCACCTTCGAACGCCGGGCCGAGGGTCGTGACGGCCACCGCGGCGTCGCCTCGGCGGACCACGTGGACGCCGACGCCCATGGGGTTGGTGCGTCCGGAGACGATGGAGTCGCGGAACAGGTCGATGTCCTGGCCGTCCTCGATGATCGCCCGGGTTCCGCTGAGCGCGGCGGTGGCACGCGGACTGGTCAACATCTCGGTGGCACGATCTCGTGGTTGGCCGCGTCGAACGGTTGCGGTGAACTCACGTGCGACCTCGGTGAGGTCGGTAGCCGTGGCGATGTCGACGTGGTGGCTGACCAGCGCATGGCCGAGCTCCTGCATCGCGGCAGCGAGGGCTGTTCGGGCGGCGAGCTGTTCTGGGTCTTCGTCGAGGTTCATGGGGGTCTGCGCGGGAGTCCTCTCAGGACGGTGTCGAGGCTCGGTTGAGGTGGTCAGCGACCTCGACGCCTTCGATGTCGAGGTTCGGCGGGCCCCGGTGGCGGGCGACCTTCAGACGACCGCTTCGGCGGGTTGGGTGGCGAGGGCGTCGAACTCGGCGGTGAGCCGTTCGCCGTCAGCGTGAGCGGCCAGCTCTGCGCGCACTTGGTTGAGGCGGTACTCGAGGATGCGGTCGAAGCGGGCGCCGGTCTGGTTGTCGAGCGCGGACCGGCAGGCGGCGTCGACCAGGTCGGCGCCGGCGATGGTGCCACCGTCGGTGGTGCGCACGGTCATGGTCGCCAGCTCGGCGAGACCGCACTGGAGGTAGCCGACATGGATGTCCTCGTCCGTGCGGATGTGGTCGATGGTGGCCCGAGCGAACTCTGCGTCGGCGCTGCAGGTCGGGTCGCCGAGCACCTCGGAGGCCCACGCGAAGGTGTGATAGGCGAGGAGCTCGATCACCAGGATCTGGACCATGGCTCGTACGAGCAGCTGAAGCTCAGGGGCGACGTCGTCGCGGAGCCCGTCGAGCATTCCACCCACGGTGATCGCCTCCGGGGCCGGCTTGGCCGCACCTTGGTAGCCGGGCGGGGGTGCGATGGGGAGGTTCTCGAACATGTCGAGCGTGACCGGCGGGTCCGCCAGTGCTGCGTCGCGGACCGCGAACCACATCTGGTCGTGCCCGGCCTCGTCGCCTCGGCCCGCCTCGTCGTTGCCGTGAGCCTCGAGGAGCCCTTCGAAGAGGTGACCCAGGCAGGTCTCGCCGATGGGTTCGACGACGAACTGCTGGAGGTCCATCTCGGGAATGAGCTTGATGCCGTCGTTGCCAAACCCTTCGACGACTCCGATGAGGGTCAGGATCCGGGTCATGGCCCCGGTGGCGCCGTTGCGGAGCAGCATCTTCGCTTGTTCAGTGTTGGGCACGAACGCCCGGTCAACGGCACCGGGCTCGATGACCCGGCTCGGCTGTCCCGCGGCGGCGAGCTGATCGGTCCACGCTGCGATGGCCGGCACCCGGAACGTCGAGCGAGGTGGCAAGTAGCGGCCGTCAACGTCGTAGCCGCCGTGGAGGAGGACCCCGTTGCGTTCGATGCGCCTTGCGTACGGCGGATCGGTGAGCAGCTCGTCGACCGTGTAGCGAAGGCGTGTGGTTGTCATGGGCTCTTCCTTCCGGTGTTGGGCGGAGCTCGGGCAGGATCGAGCTCGAGGACGCCCGCACGCTCGTGTCAACTTCCCACCAGGTGCTTGGAGATGTCGTTTGGATCCTCTGTCTAGACTAGGTGACGGACACCTGCGGGAGGGGGCGAAACCCAGCCGTGGGCTCACCCCCCACCTGAGCCAGGAGCTGACCATGCCGACGCCAGTGACCCGGGAGCACCGAGCCGCGGCGAATTCACCTCTGGGCTCGTGGACCACCCACAAGGAGCTGGACCGCTGAGCTCCACCAACCATCACGCGGCGAGAGTCGAGCCCTCAGACCAAGCGCCGGTGCTCCACGACGAGGTCATCGTCGACCCACGTCGTCGCCTGCTCATCCTGGCCGCCATGTGCGTCGCGCTAGTGGCGGTCGTCGCTTCGGTCTCGGGCCTGAACGTCGCACAGCAGGCCCTATCCGCGGATCTCGACGCCTCCCAGAGTCAGCTGTTGTGGATCATCAACGGCTACACCCTCGCCCTGGCCGCCCTCCTCATGCCCGTGGGAGCGATCGGAGACCGATGGGGACGCAAGCCGGTCCTCATGGTCGGTCTCGTCGCGTTCTCTCTCACGAACCTGGCTTCGTCGTTCGCCACCGAGCCGAGCTTGCTCATCGCGCTGCGCGTCCTCGCGGGCGTCTCCGCCGCGATGATCATGCCCGTCACCCTGTCGGTGATCACCACCAGCTTTCCCCGCGAGGAGCAGGCCAAGGCCATCGGCACCTGGGCCGGGTTCGCGGGTGCGGGCGGGATCATCGGACTGTTCGTTTCGGCGGCCATCATTGACAACGCCACGTGGCCGTGGGTCTTCGCGCTGCCGATCGCTCTGGCCGCCGTCTCCTTCGTGCTGACCGGGGTGTTCGCGCCGCACTCGGTTGAACACACCGAGGCGGGGTTCGACATCGCGGGGTCGCTCTTGTCGGTCGTTGCCGTTGGTGGGCTCGTGTTGGCCTTCCACGAGGGACCCGAGCGAGGATGGACCGACTCCATCACGGTGGCGGCGTTGGCTGCCGGGGTGCTCGGCACCCTGGCGTTCGTGCTCGTCGAGCTCCGCCGGGATCACCCGCTGGTCGATGTGCGCGTCTTCGCCCTCCGTGGCCTCGCCGCCGGCTCGGTCAACCTCTTCGTGGTGTTCGCGGTCATGTTCTCGCTGTTCCTGGTGCTGGTGCAGTACCTCCAGGCCGTTCTCGGCTACTCGGCGCTGAAGGCAGCGTCGGGGCTGCTTCCGATGGCGGTGATGATGATGCCGCTGTCCACGATCGCCCCGACCATCGCCGAACGGATCGGGTTCCGGCGCACCCTCGTCACCGGCATGCTGCTGCTCGCCGGCGGCCTCGTCCTCTTCGCCACCCTCGCGGATCCCGCCGGCGGGTACCTGTCGGTGCTCCCCGGCATCTTGGTGCTCGGCGCCGGTGTCGGACTGGCCATGAGCCCGTCCACCGCAGCGATCACCTCCTCGCTCCCCGAGGAGAAGCAGGGCGTCGCCTCCGCGCTCAACGACACAGTGCGCGAGATGGGCGGCGCCGTGGGCATCGCCCTCATCGGTTCGGTCCTGAACTCCGCCTATCGGTCGAACATCGAGCCGACCGCCGTCTCCCTGCCGCCCGAGCTCGCTGAACCGGTGACCTCGGGCATCGGCGGTGCACTCGCCGTGGCCGGACAGATGGGTGGCGCCGGAACCTCGCTCGTGGATGCCTCCCGACAGGCCTTCGTCGACGGCATGTCCCCAGCGCTGTACCTGGCGGCAGCTCTGGCTCTGGCCGCGGCCGTCTTCACCGCACTCCGGGGCCCCAAGACGGCGGCCGAAGCCGAGCCGCGCCTGCATCCGAGCGACCAGACCGATCCACGGATCACGAGCGATTGCTCACCCTGAATCTGCCGACGCAGAGTCCCAGGGTGTTTCGCCGGGGGTCGACGGTGGCCACCAGCTGGCTCCATCACGACGCCAGGTGTTCACGGTGCTCGGCGTCGAAGGTGTCGAGCAGGTCGGACAACAGGTCGTTCGCCCCCTCTCGCACTTTGGCGTGCAGACAAGGACCGCCCTCGCTCAGCATCGCCAGGAACGAACCTCCTGCGCGTTGGCCTGGGACCACAACCGTCGGTCTGCGTGTGGCGGCACCGTCTACCCTGCCATGCCCCTGCGTGGGGCCTCGCGCCCAATCGGCCGAGGGACATCGGCATCACCCAGCGTCCTAGGCCCATTTCGCTCAACCTCCACGCCGGTCGGCCGATGATCGCGAGGTGGACGTGAATGCGAAGACGACCTGGAGCGGGCCGGCGCTTGGCGTCTCTGGTGCGATCGCAGCTTGGGTGGCGCTGACGGTCGTCGTCGCAACCGGGTGGGGAGGCGAAGACACCACGGTGGCCGTCGCGGATGTCACCGCGGCCATCGCAGCCCTTGGTGGAGGCGTGGCTGCTGCTGCCCGCGCCCGACGCAGTGCGCCGCGGGAGCGTCGGGCTTGGCGGTTCTTGGCCATCGCCATGCTCCTATGGGGCCTCGGCGAGGTCCTCTGGACGTACTACGAGGTGGTTCGCGGCGTCGAGGTCCCGTTCCCCTCGATCGCCGACGTGGCCTACCTCGGCGCGGTCCCCTTCGCGATCGCCGGGCTCTTGTTCTTCACGACCCGCGGGAGCAACCACTTCCACCTGCGAGCCATCCTCGACGGTTTGCTCGTCGGGGGATCGTTCCTGTTCGTCGGCTGGGCGCTGGCCGTCGGCCCGACGTTCCACTACGGCGCGGATCACCTACTCGCCCATGTCGTCAGCTTGGCCTATCCAGTGAGCGACGTGGTGATGGCGGCGATGGCGGTGCTCGTCCTGTGCTGGGGTGCAGCCGAGGCGCAGCGGTCCCTACGGCTGGTAGCCGTCGGGTTCATGGTGATGGCAGTGGCCGACACCGCGTTCACCTGGATGCTGAATAACGGCACGTACACGAGCAGCAACCCGGTGACCATGCTCTGGCCCCTGGCGTATCTGCTGGTCGGCGTCGCTGCCACGAGCCGGACGCGACCTGCCCGCGAGCACGACCGGGTGCAGAGCACGTTCTCGCTGCTCCTCCCCTATGTCCCGCTGTTCCTTGCCCTACTGGTGGCGGTGCCTCGGGTTCTGGGCGGCCGCGAGCTCGGAGCGTTCCTTACGGCGAACGGCATCGTGCTCGTCGTAGCCGTGCTCGTCCGGCAGGCCATGACCGCATGGGAGCTGCGCGACACGGTCACGGCGCTGCACCAAAGAGAAGAGGAGCTGGCCCGCCTGGCACTCGAGGATCCCCTCACGGGGTTGGCGAACCGAGCCAGGTTCTCGCGGCACCTAGAAGGGATCGTGTCCAGCGCAGAGCGGCCCCCGGCGGTGGTCTACATCGATCTCGACGGCTTCAAAGCGGTCAACGACCGCTACGGCCACGCGATGGGCGACCAGCTGCTGAAGGAGGTCGGCGCCCGCCTCACGGCCTGCTGCACCGGGTCGATGCTCCTGGCCCGACTCGGCGGCGACGAGTTCGTCGTCCTGGTCGAAGAGGGCGCCGACGTCGCCCTCGACCTTGCTCGGCGCGTCCTGGAGTGCTTCACACCCCCATTCCACCGCGAGGGCGAGCGCATCTCGTTCCAGGCAAGCGTGGGTGTGGCCACGGCGCCGATCGACGGCGGGCCCGAGGAGGCCGTGCGCAGGGCGGATGCCGCCATGTACGTGGCAAAGGCCACTGGCAAGGGCCGCGCCATCGGCTACCCCGACGAGCTGTTGCTCGCTGCATCCAGCTCAGGGCTGTAGTACCCCGGCCCGAGGGGTGCCGGCCGCAAGGTGTCGGAACGTCGACTCGCGCACGCCCACGATCGACGCAGTACGACGCCGTGCGCACCAACACAGGCGGCGTGTACCCGTTCGCTGAGCACGAGATGGACCTTGACCTCCCGCCGCAGGGATGCCCTTGACGCTCCGACGCGTCGGACCACTTCCACAAAGTGGGCGGTGTGCTCGTCGCCGGTTTGGGCACCGACGAACGTGGACCCGAGGGTCTTGACGCTGTGGCCCATGCGGTAGGGCGTCCTCAACGGCGGCCGAGGCCCGAGCGCACACGGAGGCGAGGTACCAGGTCCAGCCTACCGGCGGGGGGTCGTGGCGTCGGCGAGGAGGGCCTCGATGCGTCGGTTGGCGAGTTCTTCGTCGCCGGTGAGGGTGGCGCGATCGCCGCCCCTCGGCGCCGAGGCGTCGGACATCGCCGCCCGAAGTGGGGCGCCCTGGCTCGCCGCGAGGCTGAGCACCACGGGATGAACAACACCACACCGACGTGGAGACCGCGCAGGGCACGCGCCCGTCACGCTGCTCTCGGCGCGTTGACCGGCGTGCCCTGTCAACGTGCTTGTCAACGCTTTGTGCCCCCCACCTGCGCTGCAAGTCCACGCGAGTCCCCGGAGCGGACCGGGCCTCACCCTCCGGACGGACCGGACGGTACGATGCCGGAAAGGCAGAGATGGTGGGTCCCGGTGGACGCCGTGGACGCATCGGACGTCCGATCATCTGACTACGGATCAGAAGGTTGGGGGTTCGAGTCCCTCCGAGCGCGCTGAACCGACGACCTGAGGTTTCGTTGCTGAGGCCTGGGTCGTTGCACATTTTCGGTGCGGAGAAGGCTTCGTGCCGGCAGCGACCGAGACCCCTCGCCGGACCGCTCTGGGGGCCGGGATTCCGAGGAGGCCAGCCGCGGCCTTCAGTGCGCGATGGCGAGGCGGTAGCCGGCGTCCCAGCTCGCTTGCCGACGGAGGTGGCCGTGCGTGCGATCCCACTCGCCCGATTGGAGATCGCCAGCCAGCCGCTCGGTTCCCCGTCGGCGGACCTCGGGCGACAGCAGGGCGATCCAGGACATCCCTGCTTGGACCGCGGGGTCGAGGTATCGCTCGGGACGGGCCCAGAAGGCGGCGCCGAAGCCGTCGAAGCAGTCATGGGGAACCGGGACGACTTGCACGTCGCGGACGGGGAGGTGAGTGCGGAGCAGCGACTCGCTTGGCGCGTTCTGCTCGCTCGGCAGCTGCCTCGCGTCCTCGAAGTACTCGAGTGCCCAGAACCGGTGAACCTCGAGCGGTTCGAAGAACAGCACGACCTGTCGGCGAGCGACTCGACGGAGCTCTCGGAGGCCAGCCTCGCGGTCAGTCCAGTGGTGCACAGTGAACACGGCGAGCGCGGCGTCGAAGGCGGCATCGGGAAAGGCCAGCTCCTCGGCGACACCTCGCACGACGAGCAAGCTGCGGTCCTCGCGTTGGGCGATCATCGTCGGCGACGGTTCGAGCGCAACGACGGTCCGGTCGGTTGGTTCGTAGCTGCCGGTGCCGGCCCCGACGTTGAGAAGAGAGTGGCCCGGCCCGAGAGCTGCCCAGATCTGGGTCGCGACTCGCGGGTCTTGCCGGCGGGTCGCCGCGTACGACCTCCCGAGATCCTCATACAGCGGCTCCGACTTGCCCACGCCCACGAACGATGCCAGCCCTCAGGGGAGCGGGGCGACGGGATCGAGCATGCCTTCGGGGACGGTGACCACGATCCGGTAGCGGCGCTGGTCTGATGGCTCGGCGCCCTCGTAGCGGAGGAGCAGATCCATGCAGGTACGGAGGAGTTGTTGCTCTGCGTCCGCATCGAGTGCGCCGTCGGAGAAGGTGAGGTCGAGGAGGGGCATCAGCGTCGGTCCTTCCGGGCAGCCGCGAGCAGGGGGGTGGTATCGAAGAAGACCTCGTTGCGGGCGATGCGCCCGCCCGGGCCGAAGACGACGGTGCACACCCCTCTGCAGTCGACGGGGCCGGCCGGGGTGGGGATGTGGGCGTGCCAATGGTTGAGAAAGCCGCCCTCGAGCGGGGTGGCACCTGTCTGCGTCCAAACCCAGGCGGGGTTGGCAGCGAGGAGCGCGCGGAAGTACCGGGCGAGCGCCGGTCGGCCGTGGATGCCGCCGGTGGCGTGCGGGTCGCGGTAGAAGGCCTCGTCGGCGTAGAAGCGGGCGAGCCGATCGGCGTCGCCGCCAGTCCAGGCTGGCAGCCACCGGTCGGCGAACGCCGTGGCCTCCTCGGCGCTGAAGCCGGTGAACTGCGCGGTCATGCGGGTGGCCAGGGCACGCCCATGGGGTTCGGCACGGGGATGCCGCCGGCCTCGACGATCGTGGCTGCGAGTGGGAGCAGGAGCTCGACGAGCAATTCCGCTCGGTCGGAGCCGAGAGCGTGCACGGGCCCGGACGCGAGCAGGTCGGTCACGTCCTCGATGTGGGTTCGGAGGTCGTGACCGGCGCCGGTGAGGGCACCGTCGGTGACCAGGCCGCGGCGGGCGAGCGCGGCTTCGGCGGCAGCCCACTCCTCGTCGCTCCATCCGCGGTTCGGTTGCAGGTCGTGGCGCGCGGCCGCTCCGGCGGCGGCGAGGAGGACGTGGGCCTCGAGGCCGGTGAGGGCGTTGGCGAGGTTGGCGGCGACGTGGCCATCGCCGCGGTGCTCCCTGAGCAGGGTGGTGGCGCGCCAGAGGCGTAGCAGCGGATCGGTCGGCCGCGGCTGGGCAGCATGCGCGGCGAACAGGGGCCGTCCCGCCAGCTCGCAGCCGCCGGTTGCGTCTTCGGCGAGGGCTGCAGCATCCCGCAGCGCGTCGGTGTCGGCGAGCTCGCCGAGCAGCCGACGCAGCGCCGCTCGCACGGCGTCGACGCGGACTGCGGCGACCCGTTGGGGGGCCGCCCGGGCCCAGGCGTCCGGGATGGCGCGTCGGACCATGTCGGGGTGGAAGTTGAAGAAGGTGGCCGCGACGACCTCGGAGGAGGCGGGGCCGAGCGGGTGGGCGCGCCCTGCGAAGTAGCCCATCCAGAAGCCCTTGAGGCCGAGCTGCCGGTAGGCCTCGTGGACCTCGGGCGCGAAGTAGACGATGGCGTGGATCGGCTCGGCGACGTTCCAGAGTCGCCGTGCGACGGTGGCGGCGTTGTCGTTCAAGGTGGGCTGCTGGCGGGGCTCGCGAGCGGCGCCGTGGTCCATGCCCATGATCGTGTGACGCCTTGAGCCGGTCTGGCTAGGTCCACCTGGTGAAAGTGGACTGAGCGGTGGGCCTCGATCGGTGCTTCGATTGGTCCATGTCGATGCGGCGCGTCTCATCGGTGACGGTCGCCCATGCGCTCGGCGAGTGGCGGACCTTCGAGGGGCCGCTGTTCCGGCGTCTGGCCGGGGGGATCGCTTCGGCGATCCAGCGCGGCGATCTGCCGGCGGGTGGCCTGCTGCCGGCCGATCGGCGTCTGGCCGCGGCACTCGGCGTAGCGCGTGGGACGGTGGTCGCGGCGTATGAGCTGCTGCGCAGCGACGGCGTCATCGAGCGACGCCACGGGAGCGGGACGTGGATCACTGCGCCGCATCCGGTCGCGTTCACCGCGGACGGCGCCATGGCGGTGCGGGCGGGCCGACTGATCGGACGGATGCTCGGCGCGGGGGCCGACGTGATCGATCTCGGTGTGTCGATCCTCCCCGACGCCGGCGCGCTGCCCGATGCCGCACTCCACTTGGACGCGGGCGATCTCGAACGGCTTGCAGCCGGGCACGGCTACCAGCCCGCGGGTCTCCATGCGCTCCGACATCGGCTGGCCCGGCTGCACACCGAGACCGGATTGCCGACCGCGGCAGGGCAGGTCGTGGTGACCACCGGGGGCCAGCAGGCGATCGACCTCGTCGCGCGACTGCTGGTCCGCGCTGGTGATCCGGTGCTGGTGGAGCGGCCGACCTATCCCGGCGCCATCGAGACCTTCGCCAGGTTGGGCGCCCGGACGGTAGGTGTCGATGTCGATGGTGCTGGCGTGCGGGTCGACGACCTCGTCGACGCCGCCGAACGCGAGCGACCACGCCTTGTGTACGTCGTTGCGACCTGCCACAACCCGACAGGCGCGGTGATGCCCGAAGGTCGCCGCAGAGTCCTGGCCGGTCTGGCCGACCGTGACGTGCCTGTGGTGGAGGACGCCAGCGTGGCGCACCTCACGTTCGCGGGCCCACCGCCCCCGCCGGTCGCCGCGTTCGCCCGGACGGACGCGCCGGCGATCACGATCGGATCGCTGAGCAAGCTCCTCTGGGGTGGCCTCCGGATCGGTTGGGTCCGGGCTCCGCAGCCCCTGGCGATGCGGCTCGGGCGGCTGAAGGCATCCATGGACATCGGCTCGAGCGCGGTCGCGCAAGCGGTCGCGCTGCGCGCCCTCGACGCCTACGACACCATCGTCGACGACCTCCGCGCCCGGCACGCCGAGCGCGCCGGCGTGCTCTGCGGGCTGCTTGCCGAGCAGCTGCCCGGCTGGCGGTTCGATCCGCCGGCCGGCGGGCTGTCGATGTGGGTGGAGCTGCCATCGGGTTCGGCCGACGCGTTCGCGCCGCACGCCGCGCAGCACGGCGTGGTGTTCCTGCCCGGCGGCGCGGCGAGCGTCGACGATGCGCACCCCCGCCACCTCCGGCTCTCCTTTGCGCTGCCGCCCGAGCAGCTGGTCGAGGGCGTGAGACGGCTGCGCGCTGCGTGGGCGGACTACGTCGGGATGGGGTTCTCCGCCGCCGCCGCCGGCTGACCGCCACCATCGACCATGGCGAACACCGCCGTCGCCGTGGCCACCAGCCGACCACCTGCGTGGACGGTGCCGTCGACGAACGCCATGCGCCTGCCCACCCGGCGCACGACCGCGGTGGCCTCCAACCAGTCACCGAGGCCGGCCGCGCCGACGAACTGCACCTGCAGCGAAGCCGTCACCGGCGACGCGTCCAGGCCGGCACGGGCAGCGACGTTGCGTCCCGAGCGCGACGTCCGCCAGCCCGCAGATGACCGCGCCGTGCGCCCGCCCCCGGGCGTTGAGATGCTGGTGGTCGACCTGCAAGCCGATCACGATCCCGTCGTCGCCATCGCGGGTGAACAGCGGCCCGACCAGGTCGAGGTAGGGCCCGGTCCGCGCCGACGGATCGAAGCCCTCGGCCGGCCCGGTCATCGGCCGAGGATTCGCATCGCCGTGTCGGCCAGGTCGATCACCATGGGCCGCCAGCCATCGGTGCTCCGATGATCGGCCGGCCCACCCCCAGCGCATCCAGCAGTCCGCCGCGGCCCACCCTCATCGGCGCCACTCCGCGAAGCGGGACGCCATTGCCGCCAACGCCCGATCCCGACGCTCGCGATCGCCGTCGCCGTAGAGCCGGGAGCGCAGCGCCTCCTTCTCCGCCCGGAGGCGCTCCGGGTCGGGAGCCCACCAACCCGACGGCGAGCCCACCGCGACGACCATGTCGCTCCGACCGTCCCACAACCGCGTGCCGGCCAGGCCGGCAGCCAGCAGCGGAGGATCCCAGGTCACGTCGACCAGGCACGGTCCGCCTCCCGGAACCGACACCGTCAGGCACTCGTGCACCTCGGGCAGGCCGAGGGCTACAGCCACCTCGGGATCACCGGCCAGTGCGTCGGGCACCAGCGCGCCGACCACGAACAGCGGCCGGCTGGCGACGCCGATCGCTGCCAGCTCTTCGCGCAGCAGCGCGTGCTTCGACGCGCACGACCCCGCGCCGGCAGCCCTCGCGCTCGCCGCATCCGGTGGGCACGGCCAGACGTACGGCAGGGCGGCCACCCGAGCCACCGTCTCCACCATCGAACCGAGCCGATCCACCATGGCATCCTCACCCAGCTCGTGCGCCCGGCGGAGAGCCCCTTTCGGCGAAGTGGCCCTCGCTCGTGCCGACACCCACCGTCAACGTTCCACCCCATCGACGCCTCGCACTCGGCGTCCCCCCCATGCGCGATGTCCTCGACGCGCGCCGCGATCCGACCGGGCCGACGTCTCTGCACGGCTGCCGAACGTCCGGCGCAGCGAACGCTGCTTCCGCAGCACGGACACGAGACCCTTGACGACCGGTTGTGTACTGTATACCGTGCGGTGTCCAAGACTGCATGCAGAATCGGGGGGAAGGCATGACGGAGGTCCTGCAGCACATCGCCTTCGGCGTGGCCACAGGCGGGTTCCTCCTCCTCGCGTCGATCGGGTTCTCCCTCACCCGGCGGGTCGAGGGCTTCCTCAACATCGCCCACGCGCAGTACATCTCCTTCGGCGCCTACACGACGTGGATGTTCAACGTCGAGCTCGACCTGCCGATCGTCCTTGCGGGTGTCCTGGCGGTGATCGCCACGGCAGTGCTGGCACTGGTGGCCGCCATCGTGGTGTACCGACCGATCCAGGACTACGGGCCGGCGATCCTGTTGATCACGAGCGTCGGCGTCGCCTTCGCCGTCCAGGGACTCATCGAGATCGCGGCACCGACGGGGACGAGCCTGCTGGACATCGCGAACCCGACGCCGATCCGCTTCGGCGACATCCGCGTGAACCCGTATCAGGTGCTCGCGCTCGGTCTCGCTCTGCTGGTGGTGCTGGCGATGCACGTCACGTTCACCCGCACCCGTACCGGCCGGCAGATCACGGCCGTCTCGGTCGACCGCCAGCTCGCGCAGAGCCGGGGGGTGTCGCTCGTCTCGACGAGTCGCGCCGTGTGGCTCGCGTCCGGGGCGACGGCGGGGATGGCCGGTGTCGCACTCGGGCTCGTCGGCACCCTCACGACCGACCTTGCCTTCCAGCAGGTGCTGCTCATCTTCGCCGTGACGGTCTTCGCTGGCTTCGGGTCGCTCCTGACGCTGGTCGCAGCGGCCTTGCTCACCGGGATCGCGATGGACCTGTCGATCGTGTGGCTGCCCAGCCCCTATCGGTCTGCGATCCCCTTCATCATCATCATCATCGTCTTGCTGGTCCGTCCTGAGGGCCTCGGTCGGGAGGCCGTCACGTGAGCGCGACCTTCCTCATCAGCGTGATCTCCCTCGTTGCCATCTACGCAACGATGGTGGTCTCCCTCGACCTGCAGTTCAGCTACGGGAACATGGTCAACCTGGGGCTGGTCGCCTACGTCGCGGCAGGGGCGTACGCCTACGCCATCCTGACCCAGGGCGCTCCCGGCGACTTCGACGACCACCACTTCGGGTTCGGCATGCCCATCGTCGTCGGCGTGATCGGCGCAGGGCTGGCAGGCGCGGCGTTGGGCGCCGTGACCGCAGGGCCGACCTTGCGCATGCGCGGCGAGTACCTGGCGCTCATGACGTTCGCGTTCGCCGAGGTGTTCCACGTGTTCCTCGAGAACGGTCGCTTCGTCACGAACGGCCTGATCGGACTGCCGAGCGTGGCACGGCCCTTCTCGGGTGCCGCCCCCGCCGACCAGAACCTGTTGTTCGCCGGCCTGACCCTGCTCGTCCTCGCTGCCGCATGGCTGCTGGTGCGCAGGGTCGTGACCTCGCCGTTCGGTCGGGTGCTCCTGGCGGTGTCGGACGACGAGCAAGGCATCGCAGCGGTCGGCAAGAACGTGCGCACCGTGCGCCTCCAGACGTTCCTGCTGGGCTCGTTCCTCCTCGGGATCGTGGGCGCCTTCTTCGTGATGTACGTCAGCATCGCAACGCCGACCGTGTTCCTGCCCGAGATCACCTTCGTGGCATGGATCGCCCTGGTGCTCGGCGGCGTGCGGAACCGCTACGGCGCCATCCTCGGCGCCGTCGTGCTGATCGGCTCGCAGGAGGGCCTCCGGCTGCTCACGCTCTCACCCGACCAGAGCGCGATGGTCTCGTCGCTGCGGCTGTTCGTCACCGGGATGCTGATGGTCGTCATCCTCCGACTCCGTCCACCGGAGCACGTGCTGTCCACCGCGGCGTTGCGTCGTCGTGGACCCCGTGGGCGGACGAAGGCGGCACCCGACGCCGTCGGAGCGGCGAGCTCATGAGCGAGCGAGGCATCTCCGTCCAGGACGTGTCCGTCAGCTTCGGCGGGCTCAAGGCCTTGGATGGTGTGACGTTCCATGCCCCACCCGGGAAGATCACGGGGCTGGTCGGACCGAACGGGGCCGGCAAGAGCACGCTGTTCAACGTGACCACCGGGGTGATCCGCCCGAGCACCGGTCACGTCTTCGTCGACGGCGCAGAGGTGACGGGGCTCCCGCAGCACGCGATCGCCCGGCGCAGCGTCGCTCGCACCTTCCAGACGCCACGCGGCTTCCCGTCCCTGTCGGTGCTCGACAACGTGCTCGTCGCCGTGGAGGACCGCAGCGAGGGCCTGGTGCGGTCGATCATCCACCGCCGCGTCACCGATGTCGCCCGCGACCACGCCCTCGCCGTGCTCGAGCGCGTCGATCTCGCCCACCGCGCCGAGAGTCGCTACGACCTGCTGTCGTCGGGCGAGGCCCGCCTCCTCGAGGTCGCCCGTCACCTCATGCGAGACCCGATGTACGTGCTGCTCGACGAGCCGACCGCAGGCGTCGCGCCCGAGCTCCAGGATCGCCTCTCGGCGATCCTCGACGACCTGCGCGCCGAGGGCCGCACCCTGATCTGCGTCGAGCACAACATGCGGTTCCTGCGTGAGCTCGCGGACCACATCCTCGTCTTGGAGGGTGGCCGAGTGATCGCCGAAGGCGCGCCGGACGCCGTCTTCGCCGACGAGCGAGTCATCAGTGCCTACCTGGGGGAGAAGAGGCGGACCAATGCTCCAGGTTGAGGGCCTCGTGTGCGGCTACGGCTCGTTGCCGGTGATCTACGGCATCGGGATGGAGGTCGGCGAGGGCGAAGCGGTCGCGATCCTCGGTGCCAACGGCGCGGGCAAGTCCACGCTCCTGAAGGCGATCGCCCGCTGGCTGCCGGTGGACGCCGGCGTCATCCGATGGGGTGGGCAGGACGCGTCGCACTGGGACCCGGTGCAGATCACCAAGGCCGGGCTGGGGTTCGTCCCGCAGGACAACAAGGTGTTCCCGGGGCTCTCCGTCGGCATGAACCTCCAGATCTCGGCGGACCTGCGACCTGACGGCGCCGAGCGGCTCGCGGAGGTGTACGACCGGTTCCCACTCCTGCGCGAGCGGCAGCGCCAGAAGGCCGGTTCGCTGTCGGGCGGTGAGCGGCAGCTCGTGGCGGTCGTGTCCGCGCTCATCCTGGCCCCTCGGCTGGTGCTGCTCGACGAGCCGACCACGGGTCTCTCACCGGTGATGGTCGACCAGGTGACGGATCTCATCAGAAGCGTCATCGACGACGGCGTGTCGGTCGTGTGGGTCGTGGAGCAGGACCCGCAGACCGCCTTCGAGATCGTGGACCGGGCCTACGTCATGACGGGGGGCAGCGTCGCTGCCTCCTTCGTCGGCGACGAGCTCAGGTCAGCGGATGTCTCCAGCATCTTGCTGGGAGGGGACCACGCCTACGGCGAGCGGGTGCAGTAGTCGTCGGCCGTCGGCCGCCGGCGTCCTACCGACGACACAAGGAGCGAGAGCATGAAGGTTGCAAGAACGATGGCAGTTGCGATGGCACTGTCCGTCGTCGCGGCAGCGTGTGGCGACGACGAGGGATCGACCGCGACGGGCGACTCGTCTGCGAGTGGTGGCGGAGGGAGCTCGGACGAGTTCGTCGTCGGGATCCTCGCACCGCTCACCGGCGAGCTCGGGACCTACGGCGAAGACCACGTGACCGTCTACGAGATGGCTGCCAAGGACATCAACGACGCGGGGCTCTTGCCAGGTGGGGCAAAGCTGCGGCTCGTCGTCGAGGACGAGGGCGGAAGCGCCGAGGTCGCCGTACGGGCTGCTCGAAAGCTCGTGGAGGTCGACGGCGCCGATGTGATCATCGGGCCGACCTCCTTCGCGATGGTGGCCTTGGCGCCGATCGCCGAGGCGAACAAGATCCCGGTGATCTCGACGTCCGCCGGCACCGTGCGGCTGGACGAGATCGGCGGGGAGTGGCTGTTCCGGACCTACCCGTCTGACTCCGCAGAGGGCTCGGCGATGGCGCGCTTCTTCCTCGACGAGGGCATCGAGCGGATCTCGGTGCTCTTCCAGAACCAGGAGTCTGCGCAGGGGATCGTCAAGGTCCTCACCTCGAGCTTCGAGGACGGCGATGGTGAGGTGGTCCAAGAGGTCGAGTTCGACGGTGGGCAGCCCTCCTATCAGGCGCAGGTGAACAGCGCTCTGGCGGGCGACTTCGACCTCCTCTACCTCGCAGCTGGCGAGGAGTCGGCGCAGACGATCATCCGCGAGATCCGCCAGGCGGGCTACGAGGGCAGGTTGGGGCTCAACGGCGATCTCTCCTCACCGGAGTTCCTCGCCAAGGTCGGGCCTGACATGGTCCAAGGAGCCTGCGCCGGGCAAGCCGGAGTGCAGGACGGATCACCTGAGCTCGACGCCTTCGTCGATGCGTATCAGGCGGTCGCCAGCGAGGAGAGCTACGTCACGCTCCCCAACTCCTACGACGCCGTCGTGATCGCCGCCTTGGCGGCCGTCGCAGCCGACGAGATCTCCGGTACCGCGATCCAGAAGTACCTCCGCGAGGTCGCCGGTCCCGGCGGCACGGCGGTCAGCTCGTACGCGGAGGGGGCGGCCGCGCTCAAGGACGGCGAGGACATCGACTACACCGGCCCCTCGGGGATCGTCGACTTCGACGAGAGCGGGACCAGCCCGTCGCCCTTCTCGGCGTTCTGCGTCGACGGTGAGGCGTGGGTGCTCCGGGCAACGTACGAGCCCGGCGACCTCGACGGATGACGACCGACATGCGCAGCTTCCCCACGCAGGTGGGGGAGCTGCGCAGCCCGGCCACCGGTGCGCCCATGGGCGACGCCCCGGTGAGCTCACCCGCTGACCTCGATCGAGCGGTGGCGGCGGCCGCCACCGCGTTCCGCACGACCGCCTGGCGACGCGACGCCAAGCTCCGGTCGACCGTGCTGTCGGCGTGGGCAGACGGGCTCGAACGCAACGCCGACGACCTCGTCCACCTGCTGGTCACCGAGACCGGAAAGCTCCTGGCGGAGGCAGAGTTCGAGGTCCGGAGCAGCGTGGAGTCGCTCCGCTACAACGCGGGCATGGCCCGCTACGTCGGTGGCCGCGCCGGCCTGCTGCCAGACGGGACCACCGCCCACCTCGAGCGCCAGCCGGTCGGCGTCACGGCGTTCATCGCGCCGTGGAACTGGCCGATCCTCCTCCTGCTCCGCGACCTCGCGCCGGCGCTGGCAGCCGGTGTGACGGCAGTGGTCAAGCCCTCCGAGCTCACCCCCTTCAGCAGCGTCGACGTCGTGGCGATCGGGGCGGCTGCCGGGATCCCCCCAGGCGTCGTCGAGGTCGTGCAGGGCGGTGCCGACATGGGGCGGGCCCTCGTCGAGCACGCAGACGTGAGCGCGGTCTCCTTCACCGGGTCCACGGCCGTCGGCAAGGCGATCATGCGAGCCGCGGCCGGTTCGCTGAAGCCCACGCTCCTCGAGCTGGGCGGCAAGGGCTCGAACATCGTGTTCGCCGACGCTGATCTCGATGCGGCCATCGCGAGCTTCGTGCGCACGGCGTTCATCAGCTCGGGTCAGATGTGCATCGCGACGACGTGCGTGCTCGTGGAGCGCTCGGTGTTCGCCGAGGTCCGCGACGCGCTGGTGGAGCGCGTCCGAGCGATCCACGTCGGCGACCCGTTCGATCGCCGATCCGAGATGGGACCGATGATCTCGAGCGCGCACCGCGACCACGTGGCGGGCTACGTCGAGCTTGCGAGATCGAGCGCCCGCGTCGACGTGGGTGGTGAACCCATCGGCGACGGCGCAGGGCCGTCGTATCTGACGCCGACCGTCGTGACCGGTGTCGACGCGTCCTCACCCCTGGTGCAGGACGAGATCTTCGGACCGATCGTCACCGTGGAGCCCTTCGACGGCGTGGACGACGCCGTGGAGCTCGCCAACGCGGTGCCGTTCGGCCTCGCCGCGGGGATCTGGACCGCTGACGTGCAGCGTGCGTGGTACCTGGCGCGTGCCGTCGACGCCGGCAGCGTCTGGGTGAACGGCTACATGACGTCCTACCCGGAGATGCCGTCGGGCGGGTTCAAGCAGTCCGGCCTGGGCCGCACCCGGGGCGTCGAGGGCATCGAGCAGTTCACCGAGCTGAAGCACATCAACTGGGCGAGCCCTGTGGAGGCGGGATGACGACGAGCAAGGTGGTGCGCTCGCCCGAGGAGGCGGTCGAGGTGGTCAAGGACCACGACACCGTGATGGTGGGCGGCTTCGGCGGCGCGGGGTTCCCCTTCGCATTGCGCGACGCGCTCGCGCAGCGGCGGCTCAAGGGGCTCACCGTCGTCTGCAACAACGCCGACTTCGGGGACCTCGCGGCTGACGGGGGCATCGTCCGGGTGATCTGCTCCTTCCCGACCGGAGCGACCGCGGCGCCCGTCATCGAGGGGATGGAGCGCGGTGACATCGAGCTCGTCCTCACCCCACAGGGGACGCTCGCTGAGCAGATCCGAGCCGGCGGAGCGGGCCTCGGAGGCGTCCTCACGCCGACAGGCCTCGACGCCGATCTCGGCCGCGACTGGGAGGTCCTCGATCGCCCGGACGGGCGCCGGTACTTCCTCGTCCCGCCACTGCGAGCGAACGTGGCCTTCGTGCGAGCGGCCGTCGCGGACGAGCTCGGAAACCTCGTCCACCGGCTCGCCCAACGCAACTTCAACCCGCTGATGGCGATGGCCGCCGACATCACGATCGCCGAGGTCGACCAGGTGGTCGCTGCCGGCGAGATCGATCCCAACCACGTCCATGTGCCGGCGGCGTTCGTCGACATGGTCATCCCCCTAGGAGCCACGCCATGACGATCGAAGCACTCGACATCCACGTCCATCACCGGACCGGCGAGCGGGCCCAGGGCGAGAACGCCGCGTGGAAGGACGCCCAGAAGCTCTTCGGCGGCACCACCGACGGGGACCTGGCCACCTACTACCGGGACCGCAACATGATGGCCGTCGTCTTC
Source organism: uncultured Microthrixaceae bacterium (assembly GCA_963715505.1). GTDB lineage: Bacteria > Actinomycetota > Acidimicrobiia > Acidimicrobiales > VFJN01 > VFJN01. The sequence continues at coordinate 2,986,702 of OY970242.1, read as the reverse complement.
GACGTCGACAGCGAGAGCAGCACCGGCGAGCGTGCGGACAACGACGACATCGTCGAGCTCGTCGCACGTTCGGAGGGCTCGCTGATCGGATTCGCGACCGTGGACCCTGGAAGGGCAAGCGGGCGCTGATGGAGGCCGAGCGGTGCCACGAGCTCGGGATGAGCGGGCTGAAGGTGCAGCCGGTCAGCCAGGGGTTTCACGTCGACGACCGACGGTTCTTCCCGCTCTGGGACTACTGCCAGTCGGTGGGATGGCCGCTCATGGTCCACACCGGCACGACCGGGATCGGTGCAGGTTCACCGGGCGGGCAGGGCATCAAGCTCCGGTATGGCCAGCCGATCCCGCACCTCGACGACGTCGCGGCTGAGTTTCCGAGGCTCCAGATCATCGCCGCGCACTTCGGGTGGCCGTGGCACCTCGACCTGCTCGCGGTCGCGCGGCACAAGGGGAACGTGCACATCGATCTGTCTGGTTGGTCGCCGAAGTACTTCCCGGCCGAGGTCATCCAGTACTGCAACAGCGTGATCCCCGAGAAGTTCCTCTTCGGGTCGGACTTCCCGCTGCTCGGGCCCGAGCGGTGGCTCAAGGAGTTCGACGCTCTTGGGATCAAGGACGAGGTGCGCCAGATGGTCGTCGTCGAGAACGTGTGCCGCCTCCTGGGCGTCGACGCGGCCTAGCGAGGAGACGATCGTGGCGTGGACCAACGACGAGCTCGCCCGCAGGATCGCGGCGGACATCCAGCCGGGGTGGGTGATCAACCTCGGCATCGGCATCCCGACGCTCGCGGCGGGCCACATCAGCGCCGAGGGAGTGCTCGTCCACTCCGAGAACGGCATCCTCGGGATGGGGCCACGACCGACTCCCGCCGACGAGGACACGGACCTCGTCGACGCCGGGAAGAACCCGGTCACGGTGGTGCCCGGCGCCTCGTTCATGGACACGCTCACCTCGTTCTCGCTCATCCGGGGCGGGCACCTCGACCTCGCGGTGATGGGCGGCTACCAGGTGTCGGGCGACGGGGACCTCGCGAACTGGCGTCTGCCGGGACGCCGCGTCGGCGGCATCGGCGGTGCTGCGGACCTCGCGGCCGGCGCCCGCCAGGTATGGGTCGCGATGACCCACACGACCAACCGGGGCGAGCCGAAGCTCGTTGAGCGCTGCACGTACCCGCTGACTGCTCGCAACGTGGTGTCGCGCGTCCTCACCGATCTGTGCGTGATCGAGCTGGAGGCGGGGTCGCTGCGGGTCGTCGAGCTGGCGCCTGGCGTGACGTTCGACGAGGTGCAGGGAAAGAGCGCCGTTCCGCTGCAGCAGGCCGGTCTCACCACCATGGCGACGGAGGAGGTCTGACATGGAGCTGTCCCCGAGCGACCTCCAGGAGATCCTGGGCGTGTTCGTCGACTCCGACCTGCGCGAGCTGCACATCGAGGTCGGCAACGTGAAGCTGCGCGTCAGCAAGGAGCGCTCGTCCCCGATCCCCGACAGCAGCACCTCCCCAAGCCGTACGTCGCAGCTCGCACCTGCGGCCACACCCACGCCGTCGGTCTCCCCCGCGCCGCCGGGAGCCGTGCCTCCGGCGGCCGCCGCGCCGGAGCGCGACACGGCGGGGCTGGTCGCCGTCACGTCGCCGGTGGTGGGGGTGTTCTACCGGCGCTCGGCCCCGGACCAGCCGTCCTACGTCGAGGTCGGCGACACCGTCGATCCCCAGACCCCCGTCTGCACGATCGAGGTCATGAAGATGTTCACGGAGGTCACCGCGGGCTGCGCCGGGACGGTGGTGGAGATCTGCGTCGACAACGAGCAGCTGGTCGAGCACGGGCAGGTGTTGCTCTACGTGGAGCCGACGGCCGACGCGACATGACCGACGGTCGCGGTGTCCACGGCATCCGGAGGCTGCTCGTCGCGAACCGCGGTGAGATCGCGGTCCGGATCGTCCGTGCCTGCCGCGACCTGGGCATCGAGGCGGTCGTCGCGCACTCCGAGGCCGATCGCGAGTCATCGGCCGTGCGGTTGGCAGACCGTGCCATCTGCATCGGGGCCGGACCTCCGGCCAAGAGCTACCTCGACGGGCAGCGCGTCCTCGCCGCGGCGCTCGGCACCGGCTGCAGCGCGGTGCACCCGGGCTACGGCTTCCTCGCCGAGAACGCCGAGTTCGCTGCGCAGTGCGGCGCTGCGGGGCTGACCTTCGTCGGGCCCCGCCCCGAGACGATCGCGCTGCTGGGGGACAAGATCGCCGCGCGCCGCACGGCCCAGGAGATCGGCATCCCCGTGATCGAGGGTTCGCCGGCGGCCGTCGACGACGTGGCGCAGGCCCTGCAGCTCGTGGGCGAGCTGGGCTTCCCGCTGCTCGTGAAGGCCGGGGGTGGTGGCGGGGGCAAGGGACTTCGTCGCGTCGACGATGCCGATCAGCTCGAGCAGGCGCTTTCGCTCGCCGCGTCGGAGGTGTTGGCGTCGTCGGGAAACCCGGCGCTGTACCTCGAGCGGTTCATCGAACGAGCTCGACACGTCGAGATCCAGGTGGCGGCCGACAGCCACGGCAACGTCGTCAGCTTCGGCGAGCGCGACTGCAGCATCCAGCGCAGCTACCAGAAGCTGGTCGAGGAGGCACCGTCGCCGGTCCTCGACGACGCCACGCGCAAGGAGATGGCGGCCGCCGCGGTCGCCCTCGTGGCGCATGCCGGCTACCTCGGCGTCGGTACGGTCGAGTTCCTCTTCGACCAGGACGCCCGCAGCTTCCACTTCATCGAGGTGAACACGCGGCTCCAGGTCGAGCATCCGGTGACCGAGATCGTCACCGGGCACGACCTCGTGACCTTGCAGCTGGCGGTGGCCGCCGGGGCAGAGCTGCCAGTCGTCCAGAGCGAGATCGCGACACGTGGCCATGCCATCGAGTTCCGCGTGAACGCGGAGGATCCCACGACGGGGTTCCGTCCGAGCGTGGGCCGCATCACGTCCTGGACCGCTCCCGCCGGGCCGGGGGTGCGCGTCGACACGCATTGCCACGACGGCTACCTCGTGCCGCCCTACTACGACTCGTTGCTCGCCAAGGTCATCGTTCACGGCCGCACGCGCGACGAGGCGCTGGCGCGGGCACGGCGGGCGCTGGACGAGCACCGCGTCGAAGGGGTTGAGACGACGCTCGACCTGCACCGGTGGTTGCTGCGGCAGGACGACTTCACGAACGCGGACATCGACACCGGGTGGATCGAGCGGTGCTGGCCGACGAGGAGCGACACGTGACCACCAAGAACCTGATCGACACCACGCTGCGCGACGCGAACCAGTCCCTCTGGGCGACGCGGATGACCAACGACATGATCCTCCCGATCCTGCCGACGCTCGACCGCGTCGGGTACCGCTCGATCGAGCACATGTCGACGGTCCACATGGATGCGTGCGTCCGGTACCTCGGCGAGAACCCGTGGGACCGCATGCGCCTCTGCCGTGAGATCGTCACCCGCACGCCACTTCGGATGCTGGGGATGAGTCAGTTCTTCAGCATCTCCCGCGTCCTGCCGGACGACGTGGTCGTCCTGTTCACCAAGGTGTGCGCCCGATACCTCGACGAGCAGTGGATCACGGCCTCCATGAACGACGTGCGGACCGCCGAGGTGCCGATCCGGGCGGCGAAGGAGGCCGGGAACCACATCGACGGCGGCGTGCAGTTCACGATCAGCCCCGTCCACACCGATGAGTTCTTCGTGCAGGTCGTGCGCGAGCTCATCGCGCTCGACGTCGACGGCATCGTCGTCAAGGACGCCGGTGGCCTGCTGACCCCTGAGCGCGCACGCACCTTGATCCCGGCAGTGGTCGAGGCGGCCGCCGGTCGCCCCGTGCTCTGTCACTCGCATTGCGTCACCGGCATGGGACCGGCATCGGGACTCGAGGCGCTGCAGAACGGCGCCAGCGCGATCTGGACGGCGACCACGCCGCTGGCGAACGGCGCCTCACATCCCTCCGACGAGTCGATGGCGCGGGCGCTCGAGTGGATGGGCTACGACGTCGACCTCGACCGTGAGGCGATGCGCGAGGTCGCCGATCACTTCCGTGCGATCGCCGCGGCAGAGGGGAAGCCGCTCGGCCAGCCGGCGGAGTACGACCCGCGCTACTACGCGCACCAGATGCCCGGGGGCATGATCTCGAACTTCCGCTCGCAGCTCCGCGAGCTCGGCATGGAGGAGCGCCTCGAGGAGGTGCTCGAGGAGATGCCACGGGTTCGGGCGGAGCTGGGGTACCCGAACATCCAGACGCCGTACTCCCAGTTCGTCGCCATCCAGGCGTTCCTCAACGTCCTGCACGGCCGGTACGAGGTCGTCCCCGATGAGGTGCGGCGCTTCGTGCTCGGATACTGGGGCCGGACGCCGGCGCCGATCGATCCCGACGTGCTCGACCGCGGGGCGGGGCGAGGAACCGGTGGAGGGACGGCCGGGCGAGCTCGTGCCACCGATGCTCGAGCGTGTGCGGGCGGAGCACGGGCCGTTCCGCTCCGACGAGGACCTCCTCCTGGCGGTCTTCTTCATGCCGGAGGTGCTCGCCAAGATGCGCAGCGCCACAGCCTCGTCGCCGGCGCTGCGACCCGGCGGTCCGCTCTCGATCGTCGACCTCGTCAAGGAGGCGGCCCGGTCGAGTGAGGTCCGGAGCTTCTCGCTGGTGTCGGGCACGTGACGGAGGCGACGGCGGTCGTGACCGGCGGGGCGGGTGGCGTCGGCGGCGCGATCGTCGACCGGCTCGCCCGTGACCGCAACGTCGTCGTGCTCGACGTCGACGATGCGCGCCTCGATCGACGCCGGAGCGCGACAGCAGGCACATCGGTTGCGTGGCTGCAGGCGGACATCTGTGACCGTGCATCGGTCGCGACGGCGCTCGCATCGCTCCCCGTCGACCTCGGGCCCCCACTGGTCCTCGTCAACTGCGCCGGGCTCGGTCCGTCCTACCGGCAGGCGGTCGATCTCGACGATGCCGACGTGATCCGCGCGATCCGGGTGAACGTCATCGGCGCGCTGAACGTCTCACGCGCGCTGGTGCCGGCGATGGAGCGGGCGGGCTGGGGTCGGATCGTGAACATCTCGTCGGTCACGGCCCGCGGCGGATGGCGGTCGCGCAGCGAGTACGCGGCGTCGAAGGCGGCGCTCGAGAGCTTCAGCTCGTCGATGGCTGCCGAGCTCGGGCCCGCCGGGATCACCGTGAACTGCGTGGCGCCGGGCCACATGCGCACGGAGCTGACCGCTGGTGGCGCCATCCCGTGGGAACCGATCGTCGAGCGCACGGCACTGGGTCGTCTCGTCGAACCAGCGGAGGTCGCCGAGGCCGTCAGCTACCTGGCGAGCCCCGCTGCGGGCGGCGTCACCGGAGCGGTCGTGCACGTGGACGCCGGATACCTGGCCAACCAGATGGCACTCGGAACGTGAGGACCGCATGACGCTCGACGCCCTGGCCGACCTGACGCTTGCCGACGCGGCGGAGCTCGTCCGCAGCGGCGAGCTCTCACCACTGGAGCTGACGCGCGGCTGTCTCGATCGCATCGAGCGCTACGAGCCGCTCGTGGGAGCCTTCGCGGAGATCGACGCCGAACGCGCCCTCGACACCGCCCGTGCGCTGACCGACGAGCTCGCCAGTGGTCCCCCGAGGGGTGCGCTGCACGGCATCCCGGTCGCCATCAAGGACGTGATGGACGTGAACGGGCTTCGTACCCGTGCCGGCTCGGACGTCTTGGCTGACGCGGCGCCAGCCGACGGAGACGCTCCCGCAGTCGCTCGTCTGCGGGCAGCCGGCGCCGTGTTCGTGGGCAAGACCACCACGCACGAGTTCGCCTTCGGCATCGACACGCCCCCGACGAGGAACCCCTGGGACATCAGCCGGATCGCGGGCGGCTCGAGCGGTGGATCAGCGGCCGCGCTGCAGGCCCGGGAGTGCCTCGGGGCCCTGGGGACCGACAGCGGGGGATCCGTCCGGATCCCTTCGGCCTTCTGCGGGACGACCGGGCTGCGGCCGCGGATGGGGATCGTGCCGCTCGAGCGCACCGTCCCGTTCTCGTGGACGCACGACACCTGCGGGCCGATGGCGCGGACCGCGACCGACACCGCACTACTGTGGGAGGCCATCTCGGGCGCTCCGCAGATCGCGCCCCTTCGCCTCGACCAGGTCACCGTGGCTGCACTCGACGACAGTTCGGCGGGCCTCGAGGTCGACGTTGACGTCGACGTCGAGGTGCAGGAGGCGGTGCGCGCGATCGTCGAGCTCGGGGCGCGACGGGTCGAGGCACATCCGCCACGCTTCGACGAATGGGATCAAGACCGCTTCGCCGTGGTCCTGTCCGACCTGCTCGCGGCGCACCTCGACGCCGGCTGGTACCCGGCACGAGCCGACCGCTACGGCTCGGACCTCCGCGCCTACTTCGATCGCGCCGAGCAGGTGCGGGGCGCGGATCTCGTGCTGGCACGGCGACGTCTCGACCGCCTCGCCGACGGGTTCCGGCGGGAGCTGGAGCGCGCCGACGTGCTCCTGATGCCGACGGCGGCCACCGTCGCACCCCCGGCGAAGCCAGAGCTCGGGCGCGAGGAGGTCCCGGAGACGGGATCCCGGGTGTCGCCGCTCGTCGCACGGCTCATCCGGAGCTGCGCGCCGATCAGCTACTGCGGGCTGGCCGCCGTGAGCGTTCCGTGCGGGTCATCGCAGAGCGGGATGCCGATCGGACTGCAGATCATCGGACGTGACGAGGCCACGGTGCTCGGGGTGGCGATGTCGTTCCAGCAGAGCACCGACCACCACCGCCGCATCCCGCCGCTGCTGGCGAACGGCGCGAACGCGAGCCATGGCTCGGCGTAGCACCGGGATCGGCCGCGCCGACCCCGTGGTGGTCGACGAGCGCCACGGCCGCAGCGCCACGGACCACGTGTACCACTCCGTGCGCTCGGGCATCCTGCACGGCGACTTCCGCCCGAACGAGCGGCTGATCGAGGTCACCATCGCGGACCGCCTCGGTACGAGCCGCACACCGGTCCGCGAGGCCCTGCAGCGACTCGCCACCGAGGGACTGATCGTCGGCGGACGCCAGGGCTGGGCCGTGCGCGAGTTCACCGCCGTCGAGATCCGGGAGATCTTCGAGGTGCGCGGTGCGCTCGAGGGGCTCGCCACCGAGCTCGCCGCGGAGCGGGCCACCGACGAGCAGCGCAAGGTCATCGAGGAGGTCCACCAGCGCGAGCAGGAGCTCACCGGGCGGCGGGGGGCGCGGCGCGAGCAGGTCGAGCTGAACGACGAGTTCCATGAGGCTGTCCTCGCGGCGTCAGGGAACCGCCGACTCATCGACGCCTGCGAGCGGAACCTGGCCTACTACTTTAACCACCCCGTCGCGGCGACGCTCAGCGACGATGAAGCGGCCGCCACGATCGGGGAGCACACCGCGGTGGTCCAGGCCATCCTGGCTCGCGACGTGGAGTCCGCCGGCCGTGCCGCGCGCGCCCACGTCACCCGTTCGCTCGAGCTCGTGCTCGGCAACCTCGACCCGAGGCGCTGAGCGCACTGCGCCGTCCGCCGAACCCGCGACGGACGGTCACTGCATCGTGACGCCGCCGTCGACGATGAAGGTCTGGCCGGTGATGAAGTCGCTTGCCGACGACGACAGGAACATCACGGTCCCCACCAGGTCGTCGGCGAGCATGTCGCGCTTGATCGCTCGCATCGGGATCGCGCCGTCGAGGTAGTCGCGTCCGTTCATGACCTCCGAGGACTCGTTGGCGACGAGCCCGGGCGCGATCGCGTTCACGTTGATCCCGACCGGGCCCAGCTCGCGCGCCGTTGCCCGGGTGAGGCCGATCACCGCTGCCTTGGAGGCGGTGTAGTGGCAGAACCACGGCACGCCGGCGTGCACCACCCCTGAGGCGATGTTCACGACCTTGCCGCTGCCCCGCTGCCGCATGAACGGACTGACCGCCTTCATGCACGACCACACGCCCCGCACGTTGACCGCCATCAGGCGATCCCACTCGTCCACCGTGATGTCCTCGAACGGCTTCTTCTTCCCGATGTTCTGGTACATCGCCGCGTTGTTCACGAGGACGTCGATGGAGCCGAAGGCCCCCACCGCGGCCTTCGCCAGCTCCGTGGTCGCGGCGTCGTCGGACACGTCGGTGGCGACGAAGCGCGCGTTGGCCCCTCCCGACGCGAGCTCATCGGCGAGCGCCGCACCCAGCGCCTCTTGCACGTCGGCGATGACCACGTTCGCGCCGGCGGCCGAGAAGGCGCGCACGTAGCTGGCTCCGATGCCCGCAGCACCTCCGGTGACGATCACGGTCGACCCCGAGAACTCCACGCTTCCCCCGTTCGTCGTAGGCACACATCTTAGCATACTGTTCTGCATGCAGTCCACGGCCATGCGGACCCGTGGTCGCCTGCACCCGCCCTCGGGCCTGCGGCGCTAGGCCGGCGCGCTGGGCAGGAACACCTGGACGGCGTCGCCCTCGACGCGCACCGGGTGGATGGGCTGGTGCTTCTCGCGGGCCTTGCAGTACCCGGTCGAGAGCTCGAACGCCCACTGGTGCCCCGGGCAGACGATCCTGCCGTTGAGCAGGGCACCTTCCGAGAGGCTGCGCTGCTTGTGGATGCAGACGTCGTCCATGGCGACCGGCTCGCCCTCGTTCCACACGAGGAGCACCACGCGACCGTCGATCTCCAGGTTGAGCTTGGTCGCCTGGCGCAGCGCGTCGACCGACGCGGCGTCGTGCCAGCAGCCCTCGGGCTGTGCCTCCTCGATCGCGCTCATGTCGTGTCCATGACCCCGAGCCAGCGGGCCTTGAGACGCCGACCTGCCTCGGTGTCCTCGTCCAGGCCCTTCTGCTCCGGGTCCCACGAGACGCAGACGTCGCCGCCGATGTAGGTCTGACAAGCCAGACGGAAGCCTTGCTCGAGCAGGTCGCCGAGGCGCTCCCGCTCGCGGCGGCGAGCGGGGCTGAGGTGCTCAGCCCCGCTCTCGATCAGCACGCGATCGGTGCCGCAGTTGCCGCTGGCGCAGCGCCACGGGACGCCGCACTCCTCGCGGATGGACACTCGCAGCAGGTTGACCTCGTCCCCCTCGGGGAACTCGACCACGCGGTCGCTCGTCTCGAACCTGATCTTGGGCATGGTGTGAAGCGCGCTCCTGCCAGGCTCGGCGGATCAGCTGGCGAGCGCGGGCTCTTCCACCCACTCGCCGAGGTCGGGCTTCACGTAGGTCTCGTAGATCTGCTTCGTGTAGAAGAACCGCATGTCGGCCGCCTCCTTCACCGCCTCGATGCAGCGCTGCTGGAGCTCGGGCGTGTCGGCGTACTTCAGGACGATCTGGTAGCCGCGCTCGCCGTGCACCTCGTCGGAGGTGATGTGGAGGTCGAAGAACTCGCAGTCGTGCTCGCTGAAGCCGTACCCGTCGGGATCGATCATGATCGGGTACTGCGTGCGGTAGATCGACGGCACCTGGGACTCGAGGCCGACGATGGTGGCGGCGGTCGACACGGCGAAGTGCTCGTTCTGCGAGATGTAGTAGAGCCATCCCTGCATGCCACGCGTGGCGGGCATCGAGTTGCGTCGGTCCATGACGTACTCGCGCGTGCCGCCGCAGGCTTCGGCGAAGCGGATCAGCAGGTCGGTGTGCCGGTCGTCGCTGAGCTCCTCCTCGTAGAGGTTCTGGAGCAGGAAGTCCTTGGCATCGCGCGCCCAGTCGGGGGTCTGCGCGTACATGAGGCCGAGGTAGTCGCCGAAGGGGCCGACGTAGTGGTAGTGGTTCGTGGCCCAGTGCACGAAGTGCTTGTGCTCGAGCTTGCCCGTGGCCCAGGCGCGGCTGAACGACGCATCGCGGGCCATCGTGCCCTTCATGGCCTCTTCCAGCGCCACACGGAAGTCGGGTACGTCGAGTAGCTGTGTCACCGTGGATGCTCCTCCTCGATCGGGGTGTATACAGAATACACCTTCGGTCGCCGACTGCAAGGCACTCCGTCAGGCGGCACGCGGGCGCCGCACCTCGTCGATCAGCATCTTGACGGTGACCACGGCGAGCAGCGCCGCGAACAGCCGGTTCGAGAGCGTCTCGTCGAGCTCGAGCGACACCTGCGAGGCGGCGAAGGACGACAGCACGCCGCTGAGCCCCACGAGCGCGGCGAGCCGCACGTCGGCGTTGCCCTTGCTCACGTTGCGGCGGGTGCCCGCGATGGCCGTGGGGATGATCACCGCCAGCGACGTGCCCTTGGCCACCACCGCAGGCATCCCCACCAGCAGGACCATGGCAGGGACCATCACGATGCCGCCACCGACGCCGAGGAGGCCCGCGAGCGTGCCGGCCAGGATGCCGATGAGCAGCAGCAGCACCGCGGTGCCCACGGTGATCTCGCCACGGCCGGCGGCGTCGCTGTTGTCGAGTGCCATGCGCACGGCGGTCAGCGCCAGCACGCCGGCGAAGGCCAGCGCCAGGCCCCGGCGCGGCACGACGTGGAGCAGGTGGGTGCCGACCACGGCACCGATGGTGGCGGCTCCCAGGGCCAGGCACAGCGATGCCGTCCAGTCGATCTTGCCGTCGAGCGCGTAGCCGAGCGTCCCGGACAGCGCGATGGGCAGCACGGCCGCCAGGGAGGTCCCGTGGGCGAGCCGCTGGTCGAGCTTCAGGACGAGGACCAGCGCCGGCACGATGAGGATGCCGCCGCCGACACCGAAGATCCCGGAGAGGAACCCCGACACCAGGCCCACGGCGATCACCTGGCCGGTCTTGGCGGGCGAGGGGGTCCCGTGCTCGTCGGTGAGGGCTGGGCCGTTGGACGCCATTTGGGGGTCTCCTGGGACCGTGGGGGGCTCGTTGCCGTGACGCGGTGGGCTCGCACCGCGACCGCGCATTGAGGTCTACTGTATGCAAGACGGATCATGCGACGAAAAGAGAGCGCAGTGGTGGAAACCCTTGGCCCGCTCGGCCAGCAGCACCAGACCCTCGAGGCGATGGTCTGCGAGGAGCTTCGCAAGCAGATCATCCTGGGCCAGCGGGCCCCAGGGACCCGCCTGGTGGAGAGCTCGATCGCCGAGGAGCTCGGGGTGTCGCGTGGCCCGGTCCGCGAGGCGATCCGCACGCTCGACCGCGAGGGGTTCGTGGCGATCTCGCCGCGGCGGGGCGCGACGGTGGCGGACGTCTCGGTCGCCGAGGCCCTCGAGTGCTACGAGGTCCGGATCGTGCTCGAGGGCCTCGCCGCCCGGCTCGCCGCTGAGCGCCGCACCGATGCAGACCTGGCGGAGATCCGCCTCGTGCTGACCACCGGCCAGGAGCTGCTCGATGCCGACCGCTGGGACGCGCTCGCCAACCTCAACAACGAGCTCCACGTCGCCCTGGCGAAGGCGTCCGGGAACCGCCAGCTGGTGGACCTCATGAGCCAGTACGCCAAGCGGATCGCCTGGATGTTCGCCCGGTCGGCGCCACAGCGCGGCCACGCCGCGTGGGTCGAGCACGCCGGGATCGTGGACGCCATCGAGCGCCGTGACGGCGACGGCGCCGAGGAGAAGGCCCGACGCCACATCGAGCGCTCGCGGGAGCAGTTCCTGGTGGCGATCGCCGCTGGGGTGCCGTGGACCGTTCGACAGTAACTTGGATACAACATACGCTCCGCCGGTTCCCGGTCCAGAGGAGGGGCAGTGCAGGTCCTCGGCAAGGCGTTGAGCTTCGATGCGGCGACGGACGCACGCCGAGCTGAGGCGGCCGGCTACGACGGCGTCCGCGTGATCGACCACTTCTTCTCGGGCATCCCTCCCGAGCCCCCCGTCGCGGTGCCGCACGCGTTCGTCTCCCTGGCGGCCGCTGCGGTCGTCACCGAGCGGGTGCTCCTGACCGAGACGATGGTGGCCGCCACCTTCCGGCACCCCGCGGAGGTCGCGCAGGCGGTCGCCTGCATCGACCGCCTCTCCGGCGGGCGGGCGGAGCTCGGGATCGGCACGGGATGGCTCCCGAGCGAGCACGAGGCGCTGGGGCTGGCGCTGGGCACCCCCGGCGAGCGGGTCGAGCGGGCGGTCGAAGCCGCCCACATCTGCCGGCAGATGTTCGAGCATCAGGGCCACGTCGACTTCGCGGGCGACTTCTTCCGGGCACGCAGCGACGCCACCTGGCCGGCCACACCGCACGTGCCCGAGATCCTGATGGGCGCGCACGGGCCCCGCCTGATCCGCGCCGCCGCCGGGGTGGCCGACCGGATCGACCTCCTCGAGGCCATGCGCGCCGGCCGGCCGTGCTTCGACGGCCCCGATGCCAACGACGAGGCCATGCTCCGACAGCGCATCGCCTTGGGCGAGGAGGCCGCCACCGCCGCGGGGCGCTCGGTGCGCTTCTCGGCCACGGTCAACCTGATCGTGCGCGACACCGTCGCCGAGCGGGACGAGCAGCGCCGCCACCTGGCTGCCACCGCGCAGTGCGATCCAGCCACGTTCGACTCGGAGCTGCTCCGCGCCGTGGTGAGCGCGCAGGAGGCACTGGGCCGCTTCGAGGCGCTGCGTGACCTCGGCATCGACCGGGTGCACGTCCGGCCATGCGATCCCGAGACGCTGGCCTGGCTGGACGCGAACGTCGCCAGCATCCAGGCGCTCGGTTGACCGCGGTGCCGGGCGAGGCGCCGCTCGTGCGAGAGTCGCTCGGCGCGCCTCGCACCATGCAGATGGAAGCGGGCCGTCGGCGCTGGCTGGCCGTGGCCTCGCTGCTGGGCGCCACCTTCGTCGGCACGATCAACAACAGCATCGCCAACGTGGCGGTCCCGTCGATCGCGCGAGACCTCGAGGTCGACATCACCTCGGCGGTGTGGGTCATCACCGCGTTCGTGCTCCCGCTGGGCATCCTGATGCCCCTGGCCGGCCGGATGGGCGACATGTTCGGGGCCCGGCGGGTCTTCCTGGCGGGGACCGCGCTCTTCGCGGTGGCGTCGGTCATCGTCGCCACCGGCGACCACATCGGCGTGGTGGTGGCGGGACGGCTGCTGCAGGGCGCTGCCGGGGCTCCGGTGCTGCCTTGCATCCTCGCCACGATCAGCCGGCTCTTCGAGCCGCACGAGCGCGCCCGGGCCGTCGCTCTGTGGGCCGGTGTCAACGCCGGCGCACTCGCCGCGGGGCCCGCGGTCGGTGGTGTCATCGTCGACGGCCTCGGTTGGCGTGCCATCTTCTTCATCACCGCTCCGGCCATCCTGGGGGTCGGGGCCATGGTGGCCCTCCTGGTGCCACCGGACCTTCCGACGGTGCGCCGCCGCATCGATTGGACCGGCGCCGCCCTCGTGGCGGCGGCGCTCGGGGCCTTCGTGGCCCTGACGACCGAGGTGACGTCGTGGGGCGTCCTGTCACCGCACACGGGTGGCTTCCTGATGGCCTCGGTCGTGCTCACCTCGGCGGCGGTCTGGCACCTGGGTCGCACGGAGGAGCCGTTCCTCGACCCGATGCTCCTTCGGCAGCCGGGACTGCTGCCCGTGACGCTCATCGCATCGGTCCAGATGGTCGCGCTGTTCGCGATCACGTTCTCGGTGCCGGTCTTCTACGTCATCGGCAACGGCGCCAACGCGTCGACCGCAGGCCTGCTCACGGCATCGCTGCCGGCGTCGATGCTGGCGGGCGCCATGCTGGCAGGCCGGCTCGGCGACCGGGTGCCGTTGCCCTCGCTGCTCGGTGCGGGCGGCGTTGCGATGCTGCTCGGCGTCGTGGTGGCAGGCGTCGCCGCGCCCAACGAGATCGGCGTCGTCGTGGGGCTCGTGGTGATCGGCGCAGGCGTCAGCCTCATCCAGGCTCCCGCGGCCGCCGCCGTCACGGTGCTGGCGCCGCCCGACCAGACCGGCATCGCCGCCGGCGTGTTCAACACCGCCCGATTCGTCCTCGGAGGACTGGGCGCCACCCTTGCCGCCGTGCTCTTCGACGCGGGCTCGGGCCGGGATCACGGCGACGAGCGGCTGCCGCTGGCGCAGGCGCTCACCGGCCTGCGACTCGCGCTGGTGCTGGGCGCGCTGGCAGCTCTGGTCATCATGGCGTCAGCGTTCCGCTATCGAGCGGTCATCCGCCAGCCACACCTTCGGAGCGAGGGCATTGTAAACAGTTAGCAGACATGATACTGTATACGATGTTACGCAGAATGCCGGCTCCGGGGGGGCCCACGCATGCGGATGAGAGCCCTAGGCGACGTCCAGGTATCGGGCCCTTGAGCCCACGTCACTCGCCTGCGCGCACGCTACGCGGTCCAGCCGCCACGTGCAGCGCGGCCTCGCCCCACAGCGCGGCAAGGCCGCCCGTGGTGCCGCCCGCCACCCCGCGCGCCATTGTCAACCGTTGGCAGGCATGGTCTCGTCCACGATGAGCACGGCGAGGGGCGAGGGACCGGATCACGACCTTCGGCGTCGGACGAGCTCAGCGCTTGGCGGTCGTCTCGGCCTCGAACTCGTCGATGGCATCGACGATGTGCCGATCGATCAACGTGCGCGCCAGCGCGGCGTCACCCGTCGCGATGGCGTCTCGGATGGCCTGGTGGGCGTCCCAGCTCAGCGTGCCGCGGTGGTGGGCGAGCATCGAGAAGACCAGCTCGGCCCGCTGGCGGATCGGGTCCATGGCGACCTTGACGTACGGGTTCTTCGTCGCATCCTCGATGGCGAGGTGGAACGCTCGGTGCTGGGCGGCCGCGCGGACGACGTCGCCGGCCGCAGAGGCCCGGCGGCCCACCTCGATGCACTCGTCGATGCGGGCCAGGTCGTCGCTGTCGTGCCGCTCGGCGGCGGTCTCGACGATCCAGCGGTCGAGGATGCGGCGCACCTCCTGCATCTGGCGGATGTCGCCGATGTCGACGTCCACGACGTAGGCGCCTCGTCGCGGCTGCACGTGGACGAGGCCGAGGGCCTCGAGCGACCGGATCGCCTCGCGCACCGGGTTGCGCGACACGCCGAGCCGCTCGGCGAGGCGGTCCTCGTAGAGGCGCTCGCCGGGCGCGAGCTCTCCATCGACGATCAGCTTTCGCAGCTCATCGGCGACGACCTCGCGAAGCGGCTTGTGAACGAGCGGCGAGACCATGGGCCTGTGGGACTCCCGGTGCCGTGCGCCGCCCACTGCAGGCAACGCGCCGTGAGGCTACCCGGCGGTCCGCCCTCGCCTCCGAATCACGTCTCTGCCCCCGCGCGCCGCGCGGCGGGCCGCCAAGTTCGACGTACCGACCGCACCTCGAGGTGGGTTCGGCGCGCCGGAAGAGCAGTCCCAACGACAGATGGAGCAGCTGAATGACGCAATCCGGTCGACCTACCCGCCCTCGCGGCGGCCGGGCTTGGGCGGCGGTACTCGTCGCCGGGCTCGTTCTCGCCGCCTGTGGCAGTGACGACGACACCGACAGCTCGGGTGACGGCGGCGATCCTCCCGCCGCCGCCGCTGACAGCATCGTGATCGCCATCGCGGACGAGCCCTCCACGCTCGACCCGCAGTTCACCGAGGACGGGAACGAGCGCGCGATCACCGACAACATCTACGAGACGCTGGTCAAGCGCGACAGCGAGAACAACGAGATCGTTCCGGTGCTCGCCACCGAGCTGCCCACCCAGGTGGAACCGACCGTGTGGGAGTTCACCCTGCGCGAGGGCGTGACCTTCACGAACGGCGAGGTCTTCGACGCCGAGGCCGCCGCGTTCTCCATCAACCGGGTGATGGATCCGGACTACGGCTCCGCCCAGGTCGACTTCTTCGGCGGCATCACCAACGCAGAGGCCGTCGACGCCACGACGGTGCGCGTCACCACCGCAGACCCCGACCCGGTGCTGCCGGCTCGCATGGTGCGGCTGAAGATGATGCCGCCCGAGGCGACGGCCGACTCGGCCATCGCCGAGAACCCCATCGGCACGGGCCCGTACGTGATGGACTCGTGGAGCCGCGGCCAGCAGATCGTCCTCAGCGCCAACGCGGACTACTGGGGCGATGCGCCCGGGATCACCGAGGCCACCTTCCGCTTCATCAGCCAGGCCGGCACTCGGCTCTCGGGCCTGCAGTCGAACGAGATCCAGCTCGCCACCCTGCTCCCGCCGGAGCAGGCCGGTGACGCACCCCAGGTCCTCACCCGTGACGGCCTCGAGTTCCCCGTCTACCGGCTGAAGAACTACGACGGCATCCTCACCGACCCGCTGATCCGCCAGGCGATGAACTACGCCGTCGACAAGGAGGCGATCGCCGACGAGCTCTTCAGCGGGTACGCCTCCGTCGCCCAGTGCCAGACCCTGACCGAGGCGCACTTCGGCTTCAACCCCGACCTCGAGGCCTACCCCTACGACCCCGAGCGGGCCGAGGAGCTGCTCGCCGAGGCCGGGTACGACGGCGAGGAGATCACCCTCCTCGGCGCAACCGGCCGCTGGCTGAAGGATGCCGAGATGCACGAGGTCGTCGTCGCCTACCTGGAGGCGGTCGGTCTCAACATCGCGACCGACATCCGACCGTTCTCGTCGTACATCACCGAGTTCACCAAGACCGTCGGTGATCCGGCACAACCCGATGTCGGGTTCGTGTCGGCGTCCAACGACCTGTTCGACGCCTCGAAGGTGGAGAGCTACTACCTCCCCGACGGCGGGATCTCCAGCTATGTCAACGACGAGGTCGAGGCGGAGCTCCAGGCCGCCCGGGCGGCGGCGGACCCCGCCGAGCGCGAGAGCCACTTCCACAGGGCAGTCGAGATCGGCTGCGAGGAGGACCCGGTGTTCATCTTCACCGTGAACCTCCAGGACATCTACGGCGCCAGCGAGCGCTTGGACTGGACGCCCCGGGTGGACGGCTCGCTGTACATCCCCGAGATGACGCTCAGCTCCTGATCCCTGATCCCTCCTGACCACTCGGCCCCCCGTGGGGCTGCCCGAAGCCACCGGCTCCGGGCAGCCACCGCGGGGGCCGGAGGAGCCCACATCCCCTCATGAAGCGATTCCTGATCAAGCGGGTCGTCGTCGGCCTCATCGTGGTCCTCCTGGTCTCGACCGTCGTCTTCTTCCTGACGCGGGTCGTCACCGACCCGGAGTCGGCGTTCCTGCCGGTCGACGCGACGCCCGAGCAGCGCCTCGCCGTGGAGAAGCACCTCGGCCTCGATCAGCCGCTGCTCGCCCAGTACGGCGACTTCCTCGCCGACCTCGCCCGCCTCGACATGGGTGACTCGTACTGGCAGCCCGGCAAGGGCGCGCTCGACATCGTCTTCGAGCGGCTCCCTGCCACGCTCTACCTCAACACCGTCGCCATCGTCATCGCCCTGGTCATCGCGCTGCCCGTCGGCATCGCGGCGGCGAGGAGACCCGGATCGTGGGTCGACCGAACCCTCACGACGATCTCCCTGCTCGGCTTGAGCGCCCCGCAGTTCTGGCTCGGGTTCATCCTCGTCCTGATCTTCGGGGTGAACCTCGGGTGGCTCCCGACGTCGGGCTCGGAGGGCGCGTCGTCGCTCGTTCTCCCGGCACTCGCGCTGGCGCTTCCCACCGCGGGCAAGGTCGCCCAGATGACGCGCTCGACGATGATCGACGAGCTCGATCGTCCCTACATGCTGACCGCGCAGTCGAAGGGGCTGGGGAGCCTCTACCGGATCCAGCACCACGCGCTGCGGAACGCGCTGGTCCCCGTGCTCACCCAGGGCGGCTACGAGTACGCCCGGATGCTGGCCGGCTACACGGTCGTGGTCGAGAAGGTGTTCGCCTGGCCCGGGATCGGCCAGCTGACCATCCAAGCCCTCGACCAGCAGGACCTGATGCTCCTCCAGGCCATCGTCGTCGTGGTGGCGACGATGATCGTCGTGGTCAACCTCGTGACGGATCTCCTCTACGGCGTCATCGACCCCCGGATCGAGACCTCCTGATGGTCGACGTCGCGGTCCCCGCAGCCCTCGGCGCCACCGACGAGGAGGAGGCGGCCCGACCCGTCCGGGCGCTGCTGCACGCCCTGCTTCGCTCCGGCACCGGGCTCGTCGGCGCGGCGGTGCTGCTGCTCGTCACCGCATCGGCAGTGCTCGCGCCGCTGATCATGCCGCACGACCCGGCGGCCCAGGACCTCTCCGCCCGGCTGCAACCGCCGCTGTTCTTCGGTGGAGACGCCGAGCACATCCTCGGCACCGACCAGCTCGGCCGCGACCTCCTCAGCCGGCTGCTCGCCGGCGCCCGGCTCTCGATGCTCGTCGCGCTGGCCGTGGTGACCATCGCCGGCACCTTCGGCGTCATCCTCGGACTGCTGGCGGGCTACCGCGGCAAGACGACCGACGCCGTCATCATGCGGGTCGCCGACATGCAGCTGGCCTTCCCCGGCATCCTGCTGGCGCTCGTCATCCTCTACGCGCTGGGCCCCAGCGCATCGCTCGTCATCGTCGTCTTCTCGTTCAACGGCTGGATGGTGTACTCCCGCATCACCCGCAGCCTCGTCCTGGGCCTCCGGCACAGCGAGTACATCGAGGCGGCAGAGATCTCCGGCGCCGGACCGGTGCGGATCATGTGGCGGCACATCCTGCCGAACCTGATGTCGCCGCTCCTCACGTTGGCCGTCCTCGAGTTCGCGCGGATCATCCTCGCCGAGGCGTCGCTGTCGTTCCTCGGCTACGGGGTGCAGCCGCCGGACTCGTCGTGGGGCCTCATCATCGGCCAGGGGCAGGACTACCTGACAAGCGCCTGGTGGCTCGTGACGGTGCCCGGCATCGTCATCTGCATCACCGTGCTGGCCGCCAACCTGCTGGCCAGCTGGTTGCGGATCTA
This sequence comes from uncultured Microthrixaceae bacterium, assembly GCA_963715505.1. Classification (GTDB taxonomy): domain Bacteria; phylum Actinomycetota; class Acidimicrobiia; order Acidimicrobiales; family VFJN01; genus VFJN01. Next base: position 2,968,010 of record OY970242.1, on the reverse strand, counting down.
CACCGATCCGAAGCAGCGCGAGAAGCAGCTCGGACACCAGCTCGACGATCTCGTGAAGGGGCGGGCATGAGCGAACGGCTACTTGAGATCAAGGACCTCCAGGTCGCGTTCCCGAGCCGATCCGGTCCGGTGTACGGCGTCAAGGGCGTGACCATGAACGTGGCCCGCCAGGAGCGCCTCGGGGTCGTGGGCGAATCGGGATCCGGCAAGAGCGTCACGGCGCTCGCCGCGATGGGTCTCGTCCAGTCACCCGGGCGCGTCATCGGCGGCGAGGTCCTCTGGCGCGGGCGCAACATGCTCGACCGCAAGGTCGCCGAGGAGGTCCGCGGTCGCGAGATCGCCATGATCTTCCAGGACCCGATGGTGTCCTTGAACCCGCTCATGACCGTCGAGCGCCAGATCTGCGAGGTGCTCGAGAAGCGCAAGGGCATGTCGAGGAAGGAGGCTCGCCAGCGGGCCGTCGAGCTCCTCGAGCTGGTCGGCATCCCATATCCCGCCGAGCGGCTCAAGCAGTTCCCGTACGAGTTCTCCGGTGGCATGCGCCAGCGCGTGATGATCGCCGTGGCCTTGGCCGCCGATCCGATGCTCCTCATCGCTGACGAGCCGACGACGGCGCTCGACGTCACCATCCAGGCCCAGATCCTCGAGCTGCTGAAGCGGCTGTCCCTCGAGCTCGGCGTCGCGGTCATGATGATCACCCACGACCTCGGCGTGGTCGCCGAGTTCTGCGATCGCGTCCAGGTCATGTACGCGGGCCGCGTGGTCGAGCGGGCACCCGTGGGCGAGGTCTTCGCGGAGCCGCTCCACCCGTACAGCAGCGGGCTCATCGCGTCGTCGCCCCGGGTCGACGTCGTCCGCGACCGCCTCCAGTCGATCGCGGGTGATCCACCTGCGCACGCGGATGCGATCCCGGGGTGCCCGTTCAACTCTCGGTGCTCCGAGGCCACCGATCGCTGCCGCGTGGACGCGCCACCGCTCGTGGAGGTCCGAGACCGCCACTGGGTCGCCTGCTGGCAGCGCATCGGCGATGCCGACTCTCCGCTCGACGCGCGCCGCTCGTCGGGGTGCCCGCGTGACCGGCCAGGCGCTGGTCAAGGCCCGTGACCTGACCGTCGAGTTCACGGTGCGCGGCCGCAAGGGCGGGAAGCGCTCGGTGAGCGCTGTCGATCACGTCGACTTCGACGTGCACGTGGGCGAGACGCTCGGGCTGGTCGGCGAGTCGGGCTGCGGCAAGACGACGACCGGTCGGGCGCTGCTCGGTCGGGCGCCGCTCACGGCGGGCACGATCGAGTTCGACGGCGTGGACATCACGGGGTTCGGGAAGCGCCAGTGGCGCGACCTGCACAAGGACGTCCAGCTGATCTTCCAGGACCCGTACGCATCCCTGAACCCCCGCATGAACGTCCGGGAGATCATCGGGGAGCCGCTGATCCTCCACGGGGTCGCCAAGGGGGCTGAGCTGCGTGCCAAGGTCGACGAGCTGCTCGACATGGTGCGGCTCCCGTCGACGGCCGCGCACCGGTACCCGCACGCCTTCTCGGGCGGCCAGCGCCAGCGAATCGTGATCGCCCGAGCCTTGGCGCTGCGGCCCCGGTTCATCGTCGCCGACGAGCCCGTCTCGGCGCTGGACGTCTCCATCCAGGCCCAGGTCGTCGGCCTGCTGCAGGACCTGCAGCGCGAGCTCGGCCTCTCCTACCTCTTCATCGCGCACAACCTTGCCGTGGTGAAGCACATCGCGGACCGCGTCGCGGTGATGTATCTCGGCCGCATCGTCGAGCTCGCCACCAAGGCGCAGATCTACGAGGACCCGCAGCACCCCTACACGAAGGCGCTCCTCAGGGCCGCCCCCATCCCGGACCCGTCGGTGCACCGCCCGGAGCGCATCCTGCTCAAGGGGGACCCGCCCAGCCCGATCGCTCCACCGCCGGGCTGCCGCTTCCACACCCGCTGCCCGCTCGCCATCGAGCGCTGCGCCGTGGAGGTCCCGCCCCTGGTCGAGACCGAGCCCGGCCACGCCACCGCCTGCTGGGTCGTGCAGGACACCCACGTCAGCCCCCCCACCGTCGGAGCCACCGCATGATCGACGTCCTCCAAGCCTTCGCCCTCGGGGCCCCGTTCGAGACGGGCCTGCTGCTGGCGGGGAAGATCACCGAGGGGAACGGCCCCGCGCTCGAGCTGCGCTCCCGGCTCGACGGCACGGTGATCGCCACGGTCGCCAGCGCCTCCGGGGCCGACGTCACCACGGCCTACGAGCGCGCCGCGGCCGCCGGTCGCTCGTGGGCCGGCGTGGCGCCTGCCGTCCGGGCCGAGATCCTGCGCAAGGCGGCGCAGCTCTTCCGGGAGCGGGCCGAGGAGATCGGTGCGGTGATCTCCGCGGAGATGGGCAAGCCCGCCGGCGAGGCCCACACCGAGGTCGCCAAGGGCGCGGCCATCCTCGACTACTTCGGGCAGCTCGGCTACCGCGCCACTCGGGTCGAGCTTCGTGACCGACACCGGCGAGGACGTCTTCACGGTCGCCGAGCCGCTCGGCGTGGTGACCCTCATCACCCCGTGGAACTTCCCGTTCACGCTTCCGATCCGCAAGATCGCCGCCGCGCTGGCGACGGGCAACACCGCGCTGTTCAAGCCGGCGACGAACTCGGCCCTCTGCGGGCTCGCCATCGGCCAGACGCTTGTGGACGCCGGTCTGCCCGAAGACGTGCTCAGCGTCCTCATCGGGCAGAGCTCGGTGATCGAGTCGGCCCTGTTCGGGGACCCCCACCTCGCCGGCGTCAGCCTCACCGGGTCCTACCCGACCGCGGAGGCCATCCGCCGGCAGCTGCCGGTGGAGGTGCCCTTCCAGGCGGAGCTCGGCGGCAAGAACACGCTCGTGATCTGGGAGGACGCCGACCCGGAGATGGCGCTGCAGATCATCATGCAGTCCTCGTTCCGCAACAACGGGCAGATCTGCACGTCGTGCGGTCGGCTCCTCGTGCACGAGTCGATCGCGCCGATGCTGCTCGAGCGCCTCCGTGCGGAGATCACCCAGCGGCCGGTGGTCGGGCCGGAGGGCGAGTACGGGATCATGTCCTCCGAGCGCGAGCACGCGGGCATTCGCTCGACCCTCGACCACGCGGCCCAGGTCGTCGAGGAGGTCATCGCCCCGGACTGGGGTGAGGACCGGATGGCGCCGACGGTGCTCGTCGCGCCGCCCGAGGGATCGCTGACCGAGGAGGAGATCTTCGGTCCGGTGATCACCTACGAGACGGTGTCGTCGATCGACGAGGCGATCGAGAAGGGCAACGACGCCGGCCTACGGGCTCACCTCGGGGATCGTCACCAACGACCTCGACACCGCGCAGACCTTCTGGCGTGGCATCCGGTCCGGCCTGGTGAAGGTGAACACCCCGCTCACCGGTACGCCCTTCCACATCCCGCTGCAAGGCTTCGGCCACTCCGGCGTGGGCCCTGGTGAGGGCGGCGATGTCTCGATCGAGTTCTTCACGCGGCGCAAGGCGGTCTACCTCCGCCGCCCCGCATCCACCTGAACACCCCCCACCGAAAGGAACGGTTGATGTCCAAGATCACCCTGGCCGAAGCGCGCCAGATCGTGGAAGCCGGGCTCGCCTCGGCCGCCGAGCAAGGCGTCGGGATGGCCATCGCGGTCGTCGACTACGCGGGCCAGCTCGTCGCCTTCGAGCGGGCGGACGACGCCCCGTGGATCGTCTCGGAGATCGCCTGGCGCAAGGCCCGCACCTCGGCCGCCTTCGGCAAGACGTCCGCCGACCGCGAAGAGGGCTGGGCCCAGCGCCCGTTCTTCGCCCAGAGCGTCATCGCGCTCGGCGACTACGTCGTCGGCAAGGGCGCGTTCCCACTCCTGGACGGGGACGAGGTCATCGGCGCCGTCGGCGCCAGCGGTGGCATCCCCGACCAGGACCACATCGCGGCCGAGGCCGGAGCGAGCGTGTTCCGCCGGTGACCATCCCCGGCGCTGCGACGACGAAGGGCGGGGTGGCCTCGGGCCACCCCGCCGCGTCGCGCGCCGGGATCGAGGTGCTCGACGCCGGCGGCGGCGCGGTCGACGCCGTGCTCGCCATGGCGTTCGCCCAGTGGGCGGTGAACGGTCCGCTCTGCGGTCCCGGTGGGGACCTCTTCGTCCTCCACGTCCACGACGACCGGACGACCGTCTACGGGGGGTGGTCCCGCACGCCGGCCGCCTTCCCGCTGCGAGGTCCGGTGACGCTGTCAGGACCCACCGCGGCCGTCGTCCCGGGCGCGCTGGCCGGGGCCGAGGCGGCATGGCGAGGCGCCGGTCGGCTCCCGTGGAGCCGGCTCTTCGCCGCCGCCATCGAGCTGAGCGCCGGTCACGCCGTCACGCCATGGATGGCCAACAGCTACGCCAGCGTCATCGCCCGGGGCCACCAGAGGGCGCTCGGCGACTTCCTGGATGACCCGGGCGAGCTCGGCGCGGGCGCGGTCGTGTCCTCGCGCCGGTTCGGGCGGACGTTGCGGCGCCTCGCCGACGGGGGCGCCCAGGAGATGTACCGCGGCCGGCTGGCCGCAGAGGTGGTGGCCGCCGCACAGGCGGCGGGGGCCTACCTGACCATGGCCGACCTCTATGCCATGGAGCCAGTGGTCGGCCCCGCCATCACCCACGACCTCGGCGACGTGGTCGTGTCGGTTCCAGCGGCGCCGAGCCAAGCCGGCATCACGCCGCGCCTGCTCGCCGCGGCTCCACCCGCTGTGGGTCCGGAGAGCCGCGAGTTCGTCGGCGCGGTGGCCTCCATCACCGAGACCGAGCTCACCGATCGATGCATCGTCGGGGTCCCCGGGACCGCCGCCTGCGTCGCCACCGACGGCGACGAGGCGGCCGTGCTCGTCCACAGCCTCGCCGGGGTCCAGTTCGGCACCGGGTGGGTCGCGGGCGAGACCGGCATCGCCCTCGGCAACCGGGTCGGCACCTCGCTGTCGACGCGGTCCGACCTCCCCGCCGCCAACCCACAGCCCGGCTCGACGCTCCCGCACACGCTCAGCGCGGCGCTGTTCCGCAGCGCCGAGCGCTGGGCGGTCGTGGCGACGCCGGGCGGGGACCGGCAGGTGCAATGGCTGGCGCAGGCCGGTCAGCGCTTCCGCCGGGGATGCTCGTTCGACGAGGTGATCACCGGCCCGCGCTGGTTCGTCTGTCCTGAGGGTGACCGCTTCGGCGTCCCGGGCGGCATCGGCAAGGAGTGGTTCCTCTTCGCCGAGCCCGGAATCGACTGGGCGGACGACGACAAGGCAGCCGGCTACTCGGTGCGCCGCACGGACAGCGTCGGTGGCGGTCTGCAGGGCGTCGAGCGACGGGCCGACGGCTGGCGCATCGCCAGTGATCCACGCGGCGGTGGCGTCGCACTCTTCCAAGGAGCAGACAGTGTTTGACGGGCTCACGCTCAACCTCGAGGGCTGGCTCGACCAGTTCCAAGCCGATGCGACCGCGCTGGCCGACGCCAGCCGCGACGAGCTGCGGCACTGCAACAAGGTCGGTGAGTTCCCGCGTGCCGTTTACGAGGAGATGGGCCGCAGAGGCTGGGTCGGCCCGTTCGCGCCCACGGAGGTCGGTGGCCTGGGCGGCGGGGTCGCGGAGTACTGCGTGGTCGAGGAGGAGGTCGGTCGCACCGGCCTCGTCCCGCCGCAGATCGCCATCCAGGGCCAGCGCTGGCTCATGGACTGGGGGACCGACGAGCAGCGCGAGCGCTACCTCGGTCCCATCGCCCGCGGGGAGATGATCTTCTCGGAGTCGATCTCGGAGCCGAACGTCGGGTCGTCGCTCAAGGTCATGGCGGCCACCGCCCGCCGCGACGGCAGCGACTGGATCATCCGAGGCCAGAAGACCCACGTGAACCTCGGGCACCAGTCCGACGTCACCCTCGTGTACGCCATGGCGGAGGAAGGCCTCACCGCGTTCCTCGTCGACATGGATCTGGCCGGGGTCGCGTCGAAGCAGACCGACCCGATCGGCCTGCGCCTGATCCCCACCGCCGACATGTACTTCGACGACGTGCGCGTGCCCGACAGCGCGGTGCTCCACGAACCGGGCCGCGGCATGGACACCTTCCTCGGAACCTTCAACGTCAGCCGGTTGGGCAACGCCTCAGAGCTGATCGGGTTCGGCCGGCGGGCGCTCGCACAGGCGGTGGCCTACGCCAGCGGGCGCGAGGTGGGCGAGAGCAAGGTGACCGACTTCCAAGGCATCCAGTGGACGGTGGCCGACCGCTACACCCAGCTCTACGCAGCCTCGCTGGCCCGCAACCACGCGGCCATGATCGCCGATGCCGGCGAGGACCCGGCCCTGGCGACCACGATGGCCAAGCAGCTGGCGATCGAGGCGGCTGAGCAGGCGGTGAGCGACGCCTTCGCGCTCGTCGGTGGGTACGGCCTCTACACCGACACGGACTTCGGCCAGCTCATGCACGACGTGAAGGTCCTGCGCATCGCGGGCGGCTCGCTCGAGGTCCTGCGGAACTACGTCGCTCGTCGGGTGCTGCGCTCCGCCGACCTCGAGGGGCTGTGATGCAGAACCTCGCGGAGCTCCTCCTCCAGCAGCGCCATCGATCGGGCCACCAGCGCTTCGGCCTCGTCGGTGACCACGAGCCCTTCAAGGACGCATACGACCGTGCCGCTCGCGTCGGCGACCCTGGTGGGGGAGCTCGGCGTCGGTCCGGGTCTCGCGTGGCGGTGATCGGCACCAACTCGCGCTCGTACCTGATCACCTGGATGGCCCTGCAGCTGGCCGGCACCAGACGGCGCTGATCAACCCGACCTACCCGGGCTCCCTCCTGGGGGAGATGCTCGACGACCTCGATCCCGACACCGTCGTGTGGGTCGGGCCGACACCCGACGCCGATCTGCACCCGGCCGCTCGGCACCTCGATGCGGCCGCGGCCGCCGCAGGTGCCCTGCACGTCGACGGGGAGCGGCGCGACGCACCGGAGACGTCCGGCGAGCTCGGTGGGTTCGATCGCTCGGGCAGCGACATCGCCGGGTAGATGCACACCTCCGGGACGACGGGCACCCCCAAGTTCTGCGAGCAGACCCACGAGTACTTCCTCCGGCTCGGCCGGTTCATCGCCGACTCCATGACCCTCTCGGCGGTGCGACACCGTCTTCGCGCCGCTGCCGCTGTTCCACATCAACCCGCTCGGCTACGGCGTCATCGGCGGGCTGGTCGCCGGTGCCGACGTGCTCAGCGCCGAGCGGTTCTCCGCCAGCCGCTTCTGGCGCGACGTGCCGGACCGAGGGCGTCACCGCGATGATCCTGCACGCCCCCCCGGTCGAGATCCTCAAGCGCGCCACCAGCCGCCCGGACGAGCCGCGGGCCACCGGGTGCGCATCGTCTTCTTCGCCGACGCCGACTTCCTCGAGGAGTTCGAGATCCCCATGGGCGTGTCGGCCTACGGCTCGACCGAGGCCGGCGGGCTCTGCCACATCTGGCTCTGGCGTCGGGGCGACGCCGGACGACACGCCCGAGGGCATGTCCCGCTACGGCGGACGCAGCCGCCACGAGGTGACCTGGCGCGTGACCGACGACGGCGAGATCCAGGTCCGCGCCGATCGTCCCGGCGTGCTGTTCGAGGGCTACCGCAAGGCGGGCCGGCTCAACCGGCCCTTCGACGAGGACGGCTGGTTCGCCACCGGTGACCTCGGGCGCGTCGACGCTGCCGGGAACCTCGTGTTCATCGAGCGCCGGGCCGAGTCGATCCGGGTGAAGGGCGAGTTCGTCCCCATCGGCTACGTCGAGGAGCAGCTTCGCGCAAGCTCGGCGTGCTCGACGACGTCGCCATCTGGCGGCGGGCGAGCGACCTGGTCGACGACGAGGTGGCGCTCTACGTGGTCGGCGACGAGATCGACCTCTCGGCGGTGCAGGCCGGAGCGGGAGCGGTTGCCCGGCGTTCATGCGCCCGGTCGTGCTCGTGCGGGTGAAGCAGATCCCCCGCGACGACGGCGTCGGCAAGATCCGTCGGCGCCAGCTCGGCGACGTCGAGCCGATCGAGACGATCGTGCTGACGTGAGCGGGATCATCGACTTCCACGTCCACACGTCCCCGAGCCTGGTGCCGCGTCACCACGATGATCATGAGGTGGGTCCGCTCCTCGCTGCGGCCGGGATCGACACCTATGTGCTCAAGGCCCACGAGGGCACGACGGCAGAGCGTGCGCAGCTTGCCGGCGACGGCGCCGTCGGCTCGATCGTGCTGAACTCGCCCGTCGGCGGCGCCAACCCCGACGCGGTGCTCGTCGCCGAGCGCCTCGGTGCACGGGTCGTGTGGATGCCGACCATCTCCTCGGCGTGCCACAAGGCGCGCCCAGCGATCACCGGACCTCGAGGCCCATCGCGGCGTCGAGCTTCCGGGCGGTGCCGGTCTGCGAGGGGACCGAGCTGCGCGCCGAGTGGTTCGAGGTCCTCGACCTCGTGGCCGAGCAGCGATCTCATCCTCGCCTCGGGCCACCTGTCGATGGACGAGACCGTCGAGGTGTTCTCGCGTGGCCCGCGCGCGGGGCGTCCAGCGGTTCCTGGTGAACCACCCGTTGCTGCCGTTCCTCGGCTGGCGGGACGAGCACGTCGGATGCCCTCGTCGACCTCGGTGCCTACATCGAGGTGGGCGTGCTGGCCGACCTCCTCGCCGACGGCGGCGACGTGAGCGGCGACCGTCCGGGTCGCCCACATGTACCCGGAGTCGCTCCTGGTGTTCGGCAGCGACCTCGGCCACGCAGCACTACCCGGCGGTGCAACCCGGGATCGACGGCCTGGCTCGAGGCGACCGAGGCCGAGCTCGGCGCCGCCACGCTCGAGCTGATCACCACGACCAACGGCAAGGAGCTCCTCAGCCCATGATCAGGATCGCGCTGCTGCCCGGCGACGGCGTCGGCGAGGAGGTGCTGTCGGGACCCGCCGTGGTCGCCCAGATGCTGGCGGACCGCGACGTGCTCGACGTGACCGGGCCCTGGCCGGTCGGCGCCTCCTCCTTCGGGGAGACCGGCGACGGGCTCCCGCCCAGCACGTTGGCAGCCTGCGAGGAGGCCGACGCCATCCTGCTCGGCGCCGTGGGGGAGCACCCCGGGGTGTCGACCTCTGCCTACCGCCCCGAGCTCGCCCTGCTGACGCTTCGCCAGCACTTCGACCTCCGGGTCAGCGTCCGGCAGGTGTGGCGCGGGGACAGCCCCCCGATGACGGTCGTCCGGAACCTGCTCGGCGGCGCCTACACGTCGAGCACCCGCACGGAGAGCGACGGCTCCGGTCCGGCGGCCGACGTGCTCGAGCTCGACGCCGACCGGATCCGCGAGCTGACCGAGATCGCCATCGACTACGCGGCGACCTCCGGGCTGCCGCTCATCTCGGTCGACAAGGCCAACCTGCTCGCGACCAGCCGCTTGTGGCGCCACACGGTCAGCGAGGTCGCCGCGGAGCACGGCGTGGCGGTCGAGCACGTCCTCGTCGACCGGATGGCGTACCAGATCGCGGCCGACGGGCCACCGGAGGCAATCGTGCTCACCGAGGGACTCTTCGGCGACATCCTCAGCGACCTCGCCTGCGGCCGGGTGGGCTCGATCGCCCTCTGCGGCTCGGCGTCGGTCCGCCCGGGACCCGCGGACGACCCCCGCCGATGCGTCGGGCTGTTCGAGCCGGTGCACGGCTCGGCGCCGCGGCGCGCCGGCGCCGACAAGGTGAACCCCGCAGGCGGCTACCTCGCGCTCGGCGGCGCTGCTGGAGTGGTTCCCCGAGACGGCGAAGTGGGCGGTGGTCGTCCGGGAGGCGCTCGGTGACGCGATCGCTCGCGGTCCGCTGACCTACGACATGGCCGGCCCCGGCGCAGCGGTCGCGAGCACCAGCGAGTTCTCGGATCTGGTGAACCGGCTGGTGGACGAGAAAGCGCGATGACCGAGCAGGGGCGGCGGCTCGCCTTCGGCTACCTGTTCGTCGTCTACCTGCTGGCCGCAGCGTCGGAGACCTTCATCTCGCCGCTGTTCCCGCTCATCCGCGACGACCTCGACCTCGCCGTGTCGGACCAGGCCGCGCTCATCGCCGTGCTCACCGTGTGCATCGGGGTGGCCAACGTCGCCGGTGGCTGGGTGGGCTCCCGCTGGAGCGACCGCCTGGCGGTCCGGCTGGCCGCCGGGTTGCTCGCCCTGGGTGCCGCCACGAGCGGCGCCGCGCCCGGCATCGCTCTGCTCTTCGTCGGCCAGGCGCTCATCGGCCTCGGCAGCGGCCTGTTCTTCGGTCCCGGCCTCGCGCTGATCGGGCGCATGTACGTGGCCACCCGCGGTCGAGCGATCGCCTCCTACGGGCTTGCGTACTCCGTGGGCCTGGCCGCGGCAGCGTTCTCCAGCAACGCCGGCATGGAGCTCTGGCGCACGGTGTTCTTCGTCACCGCCATCCTCGCCGCCACCTTCGCGCTCGCCACGCCGCACCTCCTCGAGGCGGAGGCCGGCACCCCCGGCGGGTTCGCCGCGGCGGCCGTCGGCTACCTCAAGACGCCGATGTACCAGACGGCGGTCATGACCGGCGTCGCGGCGGGCACGACCCACTACGTCATCATCGGTCTGACGCCCGAGCACTTCGTCGATCGCGGTGCGCAGCTGGCGCTCGTGACCGGCCTGGTGGGCGCAGGGCGAATCGCCTCGATCGCCGGCAAGTACCTGTCGGGCTGGAGCGTCGACCGCATCGGGGGACAGCGCACGGCTGTGATCCTCCTGCTCGTCGGCGTCGGGCTCGGCGCGCTCGTGCTCCTGCCACCCGGTCGGATGGGCCTCTGGGCCGTGGCGCCCTTCGTCTGTGTGACCGCGATGCTGTTCCCGGTCTCGAACTCGATCGTCGTGGAGGCGCTCCCGGCGCGCGCCAGCTGGGGTGCAGGGCTGTACCGGGCGGTGCTCATGCTCGCCTCGGCCGCCTGCGCCGCGCTGGTGAGCGTCGCCTTGCGCAGCACCACGACCACGACAGTGATGCTCGTCGCCCTGTCCATCCCGCTCGTGGTGGCCGCCATCACCGAGCGCCGCCGCCGCCCCGTGGCGGCGCTCCTCGCCCGCCCCACGGAGGTGCTGTGACCTACCTCGAGGTGTCCACCGAGATCGACGACCAGGGTGTCGCGACGATCACGCTCGACTGCCCTCAGCGCCGGAACGTCATCTCCGATGATCCGCTGATGAGCGAGCTCACCGACGCCGCCGTCGGGGTGAACGCCGATCCCTCGGTCAGGGTTGTCGTGCTGACGGGTGCCGGCTCGGCGTTCTCCGCCGGCGGCAACATCCAGAAGATGCTCGACCGCGAGGGGATGTTCGGCGGCTCTCCCGCCGACATCGTCGAGGGCTACCGCGTCGGGGTCCAGCGGCTCATCCGCGCCATCCACGACATCGAGGTGCCGACCATCGCCGCGGTGAACGGGCCGGCGATCGGCGCGGGGCTCGACCTCGCCCTGGCGTGCGACCTGCGCGTCTGCTCGACGACCGCCAAGTTCGGTGAGATCTTCGTGAACCTCGGGATCGTCCCCGGCGACGGCGGCGCCTGGCTGCTGCCCCGGGCAGTCGGCGCGCAGCGGGCGGCCGAGCTCGCCTTCACGGGCCGGGTGTTCGGACCCGACGACGCCCTCGCCCTGGGCATCGTGCTCTCGGTCCACCCGAGCGACGAGCTGCTCGATGCAGCCCAGACGCTGGCTGCCACGATCGCGGCGAAGCCACCGTTGGCGATGCGGTGGACCAAGCAGCTGCTTCGGCGGGCGGAGCGCTCGACGCTGGCGGAGGTGCTCGACGCCACCGGGCCGCTCCAGGCCATCCTCCACGGCAGCGACGACCACCTCGCCGCGCTCGCCACGATGTCCCAGGCCACGTCGAAGCGGAGCTGACCGACGGCGATGCCGCGTGGGTCAGCTCCGCGCCGGGCTACTCGCGGAGGCTGATGATCGCCTCCACCTCGACGGGCATGTTGTGCGGCAGCTCGCTCGTGCCGATGGCGGACCGGGCACTGCGGCCCCGCTCGCCCCAGACGGAGACGATGAGGTCGGAGAAGCCGTTGAGGACCTTCGGCTGCTCGCCGAAGCCTGGCGCGGAGCGGATGAAGCCGAGCACCTTCACCCACCGGTCGATGCGCTCGAGCGAGCCCAGCTCGTCGTGGATGCGGCGCAGGCAGTACCGCGCTGCCGTCCGCGCCGCCTGGTAGCCCTCCTCGACCGTGAGGTCGCCGCCGACGACGCCCGTCTGGCCGATCGGGCCGACGCCGGACACGTAGGCCAGGCCCTCGTGGACCGTCAGGATGGCCCGGTTGGGGGCGTAGCCGAGCGGCGGCACGTCACCCAGCTCGATGCCGAGCCGGGCGAGACGCTCGCCGATGGGAAGCCCCTCCAGCTCGGTCGCGCTCGTCGACGGCTCGGTCATCCGGCCATCGCGGGCGCTTCCGCCCACTCGCCGAGGTCGGGCTTCACGTAGGTCTCGTAGAGCGCCTTGGTGTAGGCGAAGCGCATGTTGGCCGCCTCCTTCACCGCCTCGATGCAGCGCTGCTGGAGCTCGGGCGTGTCGGCGTACTTCAGGACGATCTGGTAGCCGCGCTCGCCGTGCACCTCGTCGGAGGTGATGTGGAGGTCGAAGAACTCGCAGTCGTGCTCGCTGAAGCCGTACCCGTCAGGATCGATGAGCACCGGGTACTGCGTGCGGTAGATCGACGGCACCTGGGACTCGAGGCCGACGATGGTGGCGGCGGTCGACACGGCGAAGTGCTCGTTGGCGCTGATCTTGTACTGCCAGCCCTGGATGCCCAGGGTGAAGGGCATCGCGTTGCGCCGGTCCATGATCGACTCGCGCGTGCCGCCGCACGCTTCGGCGAAGCGGATCAGCAGGTCGGTGTGCCGGTCGTCGCTGAGCTCCTCCTCGTAGAGGTTCTGGAGCAGGAAGTCCTTGGCATCGCGCGCCCAGTCGGGGGTCTGCGCGTACATCAGGCCGAGCATGTCCCCGAAGGGCCCGACGTAGTGGTAGTGGTTCGTCGCCCAGTGCACGAAGTGCTTGCGCTCGAGCTTGCCGGTCGCCCAGGCGCGGCTGAACGAGGCGTCGCGGGCCATCGTGCCCTTCATCGCCTCTTCGAGCTCGACGCGGAACGCCGGTGCATCCAACAGCTGGTCCATCGCTCCTCCTTGGGTTTGTATACTGAATACTATGCAGATCGAGCGGGTGGGTGTGGTCGGGTGCGGTCTGATGGGCTCGGGCATCGCCGAGGTGTGCGCGCGCCAGGGCCTCGACGTGGTGGTCGTCGATGCGGACGAGGCAGCGGTGAAGGCCGGCCGTGACCGCATCGAGGGGTCGCTGGCCAACGCCGTGCGTCGCGGGAAGCTGACGGCGGACGCTCAGGACCGAGCGCTGGAGGCGCTCAGCTACGCCACGGCGATGGAGACGCTGGCCGATCGACACCTCGTCGTGGAGGCCGTGACGGAGAACGAGGCGATGAAGACCGCCCTGTTCCGGTCGCTCGACGAGGTGGTCGAGGACCCAGCGGCGATCCTCGCGTCGAACACGTCGTCGATCCCCATCATGAAGCTGGCCATGGCCACGAGGCGTCCCGAGCAGGTCGTCGGGCTGCACTTCTTCAACCCCGTGCCCGTCCTGCCCCTCGTCGAGCTGGTGTCGTCGCTCGTCACCTGCGCGGACACCACCGAGGAGGCGTCGACCTTCGCCACCGAGGTGCTCGGCAAGCACGTCATCCGGTCCCAGGACCGCGCGGGGTTCATCGTGAACGCCCTGCTGGTCCCGTACCTCCTGTCGTCGATCCGCATGCTCGAGTCGGGCTTCGCCACCGCAGCGGACATCGACACGGGCATGGTGCAGGGCTGCGCGCACCCCATGGGCCCACTCGCCCTGTCGGACCTGATCGGCCTGGACACGACGATGGCGGTCGCCGAGTCGCTCTACGAGGAGTTCAAGGAGCCGCTCTACGCGCCCCCGCCGCTGCTGTCGCGCATGGTCGAGGCGGGCCTGCTCGGCCGCAAGTCCGGTCGCGGCTTCCACACCTACGACAGCTGAGCGCGCCGAGCTCGGCCGATCGGCGGCGAAGCGCCGTGTCGAGACACGCAGCCACGACCGTGATGGCGCTGAGATCTACGCGACGGCGGGATGCGCCGTCGTCTCGCCCACGGGACGCTGTGCCCGATGGGCGATGCCACCGGATCGCAGATCGCGCAGGGCTGGCCGGAGGAGGCCCGCGAACCGGCCCAGCTCGTGATCGACAGGTACGGCGAGCCGCACGAGGCCACGGAGTCCTACCTGATCTGGCACCGGGTCGGGCCCTGGAAGCGGATCGTGGCATCCAAGACCGTGTTCAGGCACGACTGGCCGCGCCCCCACGGCGACTCCGTCGAGTCCGTCATCGACTACCGCGTGCCGGTCGAGTGCTTCACGCCGATCGCCGAGTTCGACGGCAGCGTGATCGCCGAGCGCACGGCCGGTGAGGTGTCCGCCCGCTGCCACGACGAGGAGGCCAACATGCTGGCCCTCAACCTCATGCACGACATCGTGACGGGCCAGCGGACGGTGCAAGAGGCCCGCGACCACTACGTCGAGGAGGTCCTCGACTACCGCCGCAGGAAGCCGACGCCCTACATGGACGGGCTCCGGTTCGAAGCCGACCCGAACAGCGCCGATCCCGACGTGGCGGTCATCACGGAGCAAGATCTGGCGCAGGCCGAACGGGAAGCCGAAGGCCGCTGAGGTCGCTAGGCCTTGACGAGGCGCTCGATGGCCTTGGTGGCCTCGGCGACCATCTCGTCGAGGCGCGCCTCGTCGCCTGCGGTGACGGCGTTGCGGACGCAGTGGCGGACGTGCTCGTCGAGGAGACCGACGGCGACGGCTTGCAGCGCCTTGGTGGCGGCGCTCACCTGGGTCAGGACGTCGATGCAGTAGGTGTCCTCGTCGATCATGCGACGGATGCCGCGCACCTGACCCTCGATGCGGTTGAGCCGCTTCGTGTAGACGTCCTTCGTGAACGTGTAGCCGCGGGTGGGCGTGTCGGTCATCGGGCGTGGAACCTCCGGAGACGCAGGCTGTTGCTGACGACGAAGACGCTCGAGCACGCCATGGCGGCTCCCGCGAGCATCGGGTTGAGCAGGCCTGCCGCGGCGAGGGGCAGGGCAGCGACGTTGTAGGCGAAGGCCCAGAACAGGTTGCCCTTGATGGTGGCGAGCGTCCGGCGTGCGAGCCGGATGGCGTCGCCTGCGGCGCGCAGATCGCCGCGCACGAGCGTGATGTCGCTGGCCTCGATGGCGACGTCGGTGCCCGTCCCCATGGCGAGGCCCAGGTCGGCCTGGGCGAGCGCGGCGGCGTCGTTGACGCCGTCGCCGACCATGGCGACGGTGCGTCCCTGCTCCTGCAGGCCGCGCACGACGTCGACCTTGTCGACGGGCAGCACCTCGGCGACGACCTCCTCGATGCCGACCTGCCCGGCCACGGCCCGAGCGGCGCGCTCGTTGTCACCCGTGAGCAGCACCGGTCGCAGCCCCAGCCGGCGCAGCTCGGCGACGGCCTCGGCAGAGGTCGCCTTGACGGTGTCGGACACCACCAGCACGGCGCGCGCGGCCCCGTCCCAGCCGACGAGCACCGGCGTCGCCCCCTCGGCTTCGGCGGCCTCCTTGGCGGCGCGCGAGGTCGGGGGGCACGGTGAGCGCCCGGTCGGCCAGGAACCGCTCCCGGCCGGCGACGACGGCATGCCCGTCGACGACGCCCTGCACGCCGAGACCCTGCGTGCTGGCGAAGGACTCGACCGCGACGAGTTCGATGCCGCGGTGGCGGGCTCCCGCGGCGATCGCCCGGGCGATGGGGTGCTCGCTGGCGTCCTCCAGCGACCCGCCGAGGCGGAGCGCCTCGGCCACGGTCGTGTCGCCCGTGGTCGCCACGCCGGCCAGGGCCATGCGGCCCGTGGTGATCGTGCCGGTCTTGTCGAGGACGATCGTGTCGATGCGCCGCGTCGACTCGAGGATCTCCGGGCCCTTGATGAGGATGCCGAGCTGGGCGCCGCGGCCGGTCCCGACCATCAGCGCGGTCGGCGTAGCGAGCCCCAGCGCGCAGGGGCAGGCGATGATGAGCACGGCGACGGCTGCCGTGAAGGCGATGCTCACACCGGCGGTCGCCGCAGCGGTGAGCCAGAAGCCCAGGGTGGCGGCGGCGAGGGCGATGACCACGGGCACGAAGATGGCCGAGACCCGGTCGGCGAGCCGCTGCACCGGCGCCTTGCCGCTCTGGGCGTCCTGCACCAGCCGGCCGATCTGTGCCAGCGCCGTGTCGGCGCCGACCCGGGTGGCCTCGACGACGAGGCGGCCGCCGGCGTTGACGGTCGCGCCGGCGAGCGCGTCGCCCGGCCCGACCTCGACGGGCACCGGCTCGCCGGTGAGCAGCGAGGCGTCGATGGCCGAGGTGCCCTCGACGACGACGCCGTCGGTGGCGACCTTCTCGCCGGGGCGGACCACGAAGCGGTCGCCGACGGCGAGCTCGTCGATCGGGACGCGGACCTCGTGCGTGCCGCGCAGCACGGCGACGTCCTTCGCGCCCAGCTCGAGCAGGGCCCGCAGGGCGGCGCCCGAGCGCCGCTTGGCTCGTGCCTCGGCGTAGCGGCCGGCGAGGATGAAGACCGTCACCCCGGCGGCGACCTCCAGGTAGATCTGCGCGGCGCCCGCACCGCGCTGCGCCGTCCAGGAGAACCCGTGCGTCATGCCGATCTCGCCGGCGCTGCCCCAGAGCAGGGCGTAGAGCGACCACCCGAACGCCGCCAGCACGCCGATCGAGACGAGCGTGTCCATGGTGGCGGTGGCGTGGCGCAGGTTGGCCCAGGCGGCCCGGTGGAACGGCCACGCGCCCCACGTGACGACGGGGGCGGCAAGCGTCAGCGACAGCCACTGCCAGGCGTCGACCTGCAGCGCCGGCACCATCGACATCACGATGACCGGCACCGTGAGGGCGATCGAGACGAGCAGCCTCGTGCGCAGCGCTGCGGACTCGTCGGCCTCTGCCTCGTCACCGCCGGGGCGAGCTCGTCGGGCGGAGGCCGGCGGCGCGGGGAGTCGGGCGGTGTAGCCCGCGGCCTCGACCTGGGCGATGAGCTCGTCGGGGCTGATGCCGTCGGGCACGGCGACCCTGGCCTGCTCGGTGGCGTAGTTGACCGAGGCGGTGACGCCCTCGAGCTTGTTGAGCCGCTTCTCGATGCGCGCCGCGGACGAGGCGCAGGTCATGCCGCCGATGACGAGGTCGACGCGGCTGGCGGCCGGGGTGCCCGTGGTGGAGGAGACCATCGGAGCGTCAGTGGCCGGCGCCGTCGTCGTGCGGCGCCACGTCGGTCACGGGCTCGGGTTCGCCACCGATGTCGATCGGTCCCGCGGCGGCGCCCACGGCTGCCCCGGCCCCGAGCGCGGCGGCGAGGACCAGGGCATAGGCCCCGAGCTTGAGGCCGGCGCTCACGGCGCCACCTCGTAGCCGGCCTCGTCGACGGCGGCAGCGACCGCGGCCGGGTCGACGGGGTGCTCCCACTGCACGGTGACGCGGCCCGAGGCCAGGTCGACCTCGACACCGGTGACGCCGTCGAGCTTGCCGACCTCCTCGCTGACCGCGGCCACGCAGTGCCCGCAGGTCATCCCGGAGACGGTGTAGGTGCTGCTGGAGGGCATCGGGAACCTTCCTTGATGCGGACGAGTGCAGGCCCTCGGCGGGTGCGCGACCGTCCAAGGATACCCGGTAGGGGTATGATGGCGTTCGGTACCGGGAGG
Source organism: uncultured Microthrixaceae bacterium (assembly GCA_963715505.1). Classification (GTDB taxonomy): domain Bacteria; phylum Actinomycetota; class Acidimicrobiia; order Acidimicrobiales; family VFJN01; genus VFJN01. The sequence continues at coordinate 2,950,273 of OY970242.1, read as the reverse complement.
ACGCCAGTCGCACGTCCCCCGGGGAGGATCCCCGCTCGCCCGCCGCTCCCTCAGCGGGTCGGCTGCAGGATGCGGCTGCCGAGGAGCTGCTTGGCGCGCTCGGCGCGCTGGCGGTCCTGCTGCTGGATCTCCTCGAAGAAGCGAGCCAGCTCGTCGTCGCCGCGGTCGCGGGCGTCGTGGATGTAGCGCTCCACGGTGTCCGCCTCCTGCAGGGTGTGGTACAGCACGCTCACGAGGTCGTAGTGCTCGTCACGCATGCCGGTGTGCTGCTCAGCCATGGCACCTCCTGGGGTGATGGTCGCTGTGCCGCACCTACCCCCGGTGGTGGGTGATCCAACCCGCTCGCCGTTGGACGGGCCGTTGCTCAGGGACGGCGTGGGTGGCCGGGAGCCCAGGCGGCGATCTCGGCTGCGATGGCACGGCACGCGCGTGCCGCTCCCGGCGGGTCGCAGCGCACCTCCAGCCAGACACCGATCGTCGCACCGGCGAGCAGCTCGGACCGGCGGGTGACGTCGGCCCTCGACATCGCCCCTTGGCGGGCGGCGTCCCGCAGGGCGTTGGCGAACGCCGCGCGGTAGCGGTCAGCGAAGGCCGCCGCGGGCCCGGTGAAGGTGGGATCCCGGCCTGCGAGGTCCGCGATGGTGTTGATCATGAGGCAGCCGCGCTGCGACTGCGGGGTCGAGAACAGCGTCGCCAGCCGGCGGAAGAAGCGGACCACCTCTGCAAGGCCCGCGTCCGGAGCCTCCAGCGGCCCGACCATGTCCTCGATGAACGTCTCGAGGTACTCCGAGAGCGCGGCGTCGAAGAGGGCGCGCTTCGTGCCGAAGGCCGCGTAGAGGCTGGAGCGGCTCAGGCCCGTCTCCTTCTCGAGGTCGGTGACCGCGGTCCCCTCCAGGCCGAGGCGCCAGAAGATCTCCTTGGCTGCCACGACGACAGGCAGGCGCTCGTACGACCTCGGACGTGCCATGCGGGAATTCTTACCCGCGTTGTGGACCGCGGATTACAGCAGCTATTCTGAACTGAATGGTACAAAACCATGGCCCAGCGCGTCTTGACCGGGGCCGGCATCGGAGAGACCGCCCCGTTCATGTCTGAAGACCGCATCGCCGAGGCTCTGTCCGAGACGCCGGAGGCCCGGGCCGTCGCCGTGGCCGTCGTCGAGATGCCGATGATGGAGATGGTGTTCAACGAGGCGTTCGCCGGCGTGATCGGCCTCAATCCCTCGACGCCGAGGCCGATGCTCACCGACCTGATCGTCCCGGCGGACTGGCCGGTGGTCGAAGCGATCCTGCGTGGCGTCGCCTCGGGCCTCATCGAATCGTGCCAGACGCGTGGTCGCCTCCGGAAGCCGTGCGGTGGTGAGGTCCAGGTCGTCACCTGGGTGCGCCCGTACGACGGCGGCCGGCCGTGCCGGCGGGCGCTGCTCGCGGTGGCTCCGGCGGACGCTGCCCCGCCTGTGCCGGACCCGTTGCTCGCCAGCGTGGACGCCCGGCGCCTGGCACGGCTGGAGGACCACCTCCGGCGCATCGCCATCGAGGTGCAGGTCGCCGATGTCGGCGCGCTCCCGAGCGCGGGACGGAGCGAGCTTGCCCGGCTCGACGCGCTGAGCGAACGGCAGTCCGAGATCGTGCGTCGGCTGATGGACGGCGAACGAGTGCCTGCGATCGCAGCCGCGCTGTTCCTCAGCCAGAACACGGTTCGAAACCACCTCTCCGCCGTCTACCGGAAGTTCGGTGTGCACTCGCAGTCGGAGCTCCTCGCGCACCTGCTCGGAGGACGAGCACGACGGGATGCCTAGTGCCACCTCGGCGCGGCGAGCAGGGGGCGTTGAGGAACAAGTGACAGCTGCCCACCAGATGGGTCAATCCGGCCATAGCAGGGCAGAGCGAGACGGACGAACGTGGTGCCGCGTGCCTCTCCCGATCGGTGCCGGCGGACACCCGCGATGCGCCTGATCCGAGGACGTCCGAAGGACCCGTCGCCGGAGCGCACCCGACGGCGGCCCTCGTTGCGCCTCTACCTCTTCGCGGCGGTGGCCCTCACCGTCGCGGTCATGGCGGCGGGGGTCGCCTACGAGCGCGCGCTGGCCACCCGCGACGCCCGCAGCCAGGCGACGCGCGACGCCTCCTACGCTGCCGAGCTCGCGGCCCGCGAGATCGATCAGGACCTCGAGCGCGCGCAGGGCGTCGTCGCGCAGCTCGCATCCAACCCCGGGCTCCCCGCCTTCTTCGACCCGTCGAGCTCCTGCACGCTGGAGCTCCCCCAGGTCGGCGCCTTCGAACGTGGGCACCTCGACATCGTCGACGCCGCCGGTGAGGTGGCCTGCTCGTCGATGCCGTCCACCACGGCCGGCGAGTACCGCGAACGCGGCGTGGCTGGAGACGGCCCTCGAGGCGACGATGGTCTCGGGGCCGGTCGACGACCGACGATCCGAGAAGGAGGTCGTCATCGTCTCGGCGCCGGTGCCCGGGCACGGCCTGGTGGCGATGTTCCTGGAGCTCGAGACCCTCGGCCCGCGCCTGTCATCGAGCTTCGGAGGCCCCCGCGGCGTCGAGTTCGTCGTGACGTCGCACGACCATCGACGGGCGATCAGCCGGTCGATCGATGCCGCGCGGTGGGTCGGCGCCCCGCTGGCCGGCAGCCCGTTCACCGCGCAGCGTGAGGGATCCGAGGGGCGCGACGTCGACGGAGTGCGCCGGCTCTACGCGTCGGCTCCCGTCGTGGCGACCGGTTGGACGGTGCACGCCGGTGCCGACCGCGGCGAGGCGCTGGCCGCCGTCGACGGCCTCCTCCGTCGCGAGCTGGCGGTGGGCCTGGCGGCGTTGGGCGTGCTGATCGCCGTCACCGCCGCAGCGTCCGAGGCGATCGCGGCGCCCATCCGCCGGCTGACCCGTCGGCTGCGCATCCCGACGCTCGATGCGGCGCACCAGCCGGTGCCCGTGTCGGGGCCCCGCGAGGTGGCAGAGCTCGCCGACCACCTCAACTCGGTCACCGAGGCGCTCCACCACGAGCTGGGTGCCAGTGCGCAGCTGGCGGCCATCGTCGAGTCCTCCGACGACGCCATCGTCGGCTGGTCGATCGACGGCACCATCACGAGCTGGAGCCCGGGATCGGAGCGGATGTACGGATACTCGGCTGCGGCGGCGATCGGGTGCGACCTCTCGCTCATCGTGCCGCCCGACCGCCTCGACGAGGCGGAGCACCTCCACGCGCTCGCTGCGCGTGGCGAGCGGACCGAACCGGTGGTGACCCAGCGCATGCGTCGCGACGGCGCGGTGCTGGACGTGGCCGTGCGGATGTCGCCGATCCTGGATCGCAGGGGCGACGTCGTCGGGACATCGGCCCTGGCGCGCGACATCACCGAGATGAAGCGGGCGGTCGACGCGCTGGCGAGCAGCGAGGCGCGCAAGCGCGCCATCCTCGCCTCGGCGCTCGACGCCATCATCACGATGACCCACGAGGGCGCCATCGACGAGTTCAACCCAGCAGCGGAGCAGATGTTCGGCTGTGCCGCTGCGGACGTGCTGGGTCGCCCGCTGGCGGAGGTGATCGTGCCGATCGACCAGCGCGAGGCGCACAACCGGGGCCTGCAGCGCCATCTCGAGACCGGTGCCACGTCACTCCTGGGGCGGCGCACCGAGCTGGCCGTCCTGCGGTCGGACGGATCGGTCTTCCCTGCGGAGGTGAGCGTCACCGCCGTCGAGCTCGACGGCCCGCCGCTGTTCACCGGCTTCGTACGAGACCTCACCGAGCGCAAGGCCGCCGAGAGCGAACGGGAGTCGCTCGAGCACCGCCTCAACCAGTCGCAGCGCCTCGAGAGCCTCGGCCAGCTCGCCGGCGGGGTCGCGCACGACTTCAACAACCTCCTGGCGGTGATCCTGAACAACGCCAGCTTCGTCGCCGAGGCGATCCCTGACGACCCTGCGATCCAGCACGACGTCGCGGAGATCATGGCCGCGTCGGAGCGCGGCGCCGGGTTGATCCGCCAGCTGCTCATGTTCGCGCGGCGCGAGCGGGTCCAGCCCGAGGTGTTCGACGTGAACGCGGTCGTGGAGGACATCCACGGCCTGCTGTCGCGCATCATCGGCGAGGACATCCAGCTCATGAGCCACACGGGCGGAGAGGTCCCGACCATCCGCGCCGACCGGGGCCAGATCGAGCAGGTCCTCCTGAACCTGGCGGTCAACGCCCGTGACGCCATGCCCGACGGTGGGACGCTCAGCATCGAGTCTTCCGTCGTGGACCTCGACGGGGAGTACGCGCGCTTGCACCCATCGATCCGACCCGGTCGCTACGTCCAGCTGTCGGTCAGCGACACCGGGATCGGGATGAGCCGCGACGTGGTGGCCCGCGCCTTCGACCCGTTCTTCACCACCAAGGCCGAGACGGACGGTTCGGGCCTCGGTCTCGCCACGGTCTACGGCATCATCTCCGAGGCCGGCGGCGCGGTGAACATCTACTCCGAGGAGGGCCTCGGAACCACGATCAAGCTGTACCTTCCGGCTGCTGCGGGCCCCGTCGACGCCCGCAGGGAGCGCGCACCCTCCGGGCCGATCAGCGGCCAGGGCGAGACGGTCCTCGTGGTCGAGGACCAGCCAGGCGTGGCGAGGTGACGGCACGCATCCTGCGACGCAACGGCTACCAGGTCCTCGAGGCAGCGGAGGCCGCGGAGGCGCTCGCGCTCGCCGCCGCGCATGGTCGCATCGATCTCCTCCTGACGGACGTGGTGATGCCGAAGACATCCGGGCGCCAGCTCGCTGAGGGCCTTCGTGGCGACCGGCCTGACCTGCCGGTGCTGTTCATGTCGGGCTACGCGCGCGGGGTGCTCGGTCCGCAGCGCGCACTCGGTGACGACGTGGCGCTCCTCCACAAGCCCTTCACCGAGGCCTCCCTCCTGCATGCCGTGCACGAGACGATCGCAGCAGGTCGGCGATGAGGGTGCTGGTGGTGGAGGACGACACCGGGATACGGCGTCTCGTGTCGAGCCGCCTCGCCCAGCAGGGCCTCGAGGTGACCCCCGCCTCCACCGCCGCCGAAGGGCTCAGGGCGCTGCGCCACGTCACCTTCGACGTGGCGATCCTGGACCTGGCGCTCCCCGACGGCTCCGGGTTGGACCTCGTGCAGGCGCTGCGCGACCTGGGAGCCGACACGCACGTCATCATCCTCACCGGTGCCGGCAGCGAGGAGGACCGGGTGCGGGCGCTGGAGCTCGGCGCCGACGACTACGTGGTCAAGCCGTTCTTCGTCCGTGAGCTCTCGGCCCGGGTGCTGGCGGTGCAACGTCGACGCGACCTCGCCAAGGACTCCACGCTCACCCACGGCCCGCTCGAGGTCGACCTCGCGGCGCGCTGCGTGACGGTCGACGGCGCGCCGGTGGAGCTCACCGCGAAGGAGTTCGACCTCCTGGCCTTCCTCGCCGCCCGGCCGGGCCATGCCTTCAGCCGCGACGACCTGCTGCGCTCGGTCTGGCAGTCCGCAGCGGACTGGCAGCGGCCCTCGACGGTGACCGAGCACATCCGGCGGCTGCGGTCGAAGATCGAGCCGGGCTCGCGACCCCCGCGCCTGCTCGTGACCGTGCGCGGCACCGGGTACCGCTTCGAGCCGCCGGCTGGAGCCGACGCCACGAGCCTCACGCCAGCCGCGAGCGCTGCCGCAGCGGAGGCCGAGGCGGGCGTCCTGGTGACCGTCCGCGGACGGATCGTGGCCGCCGACGCGCACGCGCTGTCGCTCGTCGGCTTGTCGAGCGAGTCGCAGATGGTCGGCCGGGACGTGCTCGAGTTCGTCGCACCGGTCTCCCTCACCGCAGCGCGCCTCCGTCGGGAGGCGACGACGGCTGGCGTGTCGCCCAGCTCACAGGTCCTCGCCGTGCAGCGCGCCGACGGCGTCGAGACGATGCTCGAGGTGTCCTCGGAACGGACGCAGTGGCAGGGGGAGCTCGCCCGCCGGATCACCATCCGGCCGAGCACGGACCCGCCCTCGCGGCTTCGCCAGGTCGTCACCGGCGTGCTCAGCGAGGTGTCCGATGCCGTCATCGTGACCGACCTGCACCTCCACGTCCGGAGCTGGAACCACGCCGCCGAGCGCCTGTACGGGTGGACGGAGGAGGAGGTCCTGGGCCGGCACATGTTCGACGTCGTGCCCTTCGCCGAGGACAGCGAGGAGCTCCGATCGGCGCTCCTCACGCTCGAGGAGCAGGGCCGGTGGTTCGGCTACGCCCGGCAGGTGGCGCGGGACGGCTCCATCGTCGTGGTGTCGGTCTCCACGACGCTCCTCCGCGACCTCGGCGGGGAGCCGGTGCTCGTCGTCTCCGTCAACCGGCCCACCAGCGAACCGGTGACCTCGGGAGCGCCGGAGCCGCCCGATCCCGCTCTGGCCGACGAGCTCCGCCGGGGGATCGAGGCCGGCGAGCTCGAGGTCCACTACCAACCGGTCACGTCGCTCGACGACGGGCGCGTCGTGTCGGTCGAGGCGCTGGTCCGGTGGAACCACCCCCGGCGTGGGCTGCTGGCACCCGACTCGTTCATCGGCGACGCCGAGCGCAACGGCATGATCGTCGAGCTGGGCAGGGTGGTGTTCGAGCTTGCCTTCGCCCAGGCGGTCGCGTGGCGCCAGGCCGGCTTCGCCCTCGACGTCGCCGTCAACCTCTCCGCCCGGCAGCTCACGGACCCGGATCTGTTCGCGCAGGTCATGGGGAGCCTCGACGCATCGGGGCTCGATCCGCATGCCTTGTGGTTGGAGGTGACCGAGACCGCCCTGGTCGAGGATCTCGACCAGGCCGCCGATGTGCTCCATCGCCTGGCCGGCACGGGTGTGCGCGTGGCCATCGACGACTTCGGGACCGGCTGGGCCAGCCTGACCTACCTCAAGCAGTTCCCGGTCCACGCCCTCAAGATCGACCGCAGCTTCATCGACGGCATCGAGCACAGCTCGCAGTGCGCCGCCATCGCCCGGTCGATCGTCTCGCTCGGACAGGAGCTCGACCTGCTCGTCATCGCGGAGGGCGTCGAGACGCGGGCGCAGCGGGACGCCTTGCAGGCACTGGGCTGCTCGCTCGCCCAGGGCTTCCTGTTCGGCCGCCCCACGCCGGCGGCGGGCGTTGCGACCGATCGGGCCGGCCGGCTGCCGGGCTGAGCGGACAACACCCGCACAACCACGGTCAAGCGGGTCGCGCGGGCGGCCGTATCCCCCCGCGGAAGGAGCGTCGCAGTGGTCGGTCTCGAAGAGATGATGTCCGGAGCCGTGATCGGCAGCCTCGCCGTGGCGGTGCCGGCGCTGCGCGCGCGGGTGCGTGCGCGAGCGCTCACGCGCGAGTGGGTGCGCTACCTCCACGACTCCATCGCCGAGGACCCGACACAGCGGCCAGCGAGCACGGAGCCATCAGCGGGCCCCCGCGGCTGACCTCCTCCGGGCTCACCAGGCGAGCTCGTCACAGCCGCGGTGGTCGGCCGGTTCCACCTGCAGCGTGGCGTGCGCGATGCGGTAGCGGCCCTGCAGCAGCTCGCGAGCCTCGTCGAGCACGCGGTGGCTGTCCGCCGAGACCTCCACGACCAGGTGCGCGGAGGCGCTCTCCATCTCGGAGGTGAGCGTCCACAGGTGCAGGTCGTGCACGTCGATGACGCCGGGCAGTGCCGCGAGATCGCCGTGCACCGTCGTGAGGTCGACCCCCGGTGGCGCGGCTTGGAGCAGGATGCGCACCGCCTGCCCGCCGAGCCGCCAGGCGCGCGGCAGGATCCACAGCCCGATGGCCGCACCGACGACGGGGTCGGCCCAGCCCCAACCGAACACCTCGAGCAGCACCCCCGCGACGATGACGCCGACCGACCCGAGCGTGTCGGCGAGCACCTCGAGGTAGGCGCCCTGCACGTTGAGGCTCTCCGACGCCCCCTCCCGCAGGAGCAGGAAGGCGATCAGGTTGACGACCAACCCGAGCGTCGCCACGACGAGCATCGGGACGCCCAGCACCTCGGGCTCGCCGGTCAGCCGCCGCGCTGCCTCGATGACGACGTAGCCCGCCACACCGAAGAGCAGCAGCGAGTTCACGAAGGCAGCGAGGATCTCGAGTCGGTACATGCCGAACGTGTGCTGGCCGGCATCGGCGCGACGGGCGTGGCGGGTGGCGAGCTGGATGGCCGCCAGCGCCATGCCGAGACCGACGACGTCGGTCAGCATGTGCCCCGCGTCGGAGAGCAAGGCGAGCGAGTTCGTGAGCACGCCGCCGACGACCTCGACGACGAAGAAGGCGCCGATGAGGACGAAGGAGATGGCGAGCCGTCGCTGGTGGCGGGCGCCGGCTCGCAGCGCACCGCCGTGGCCGTGGTCGCCGCTCACCTGCTCGTCACCTCCATGCAGGTGACGGTAACCAGCGCAGGCCGTCTCCGCCGCCGTGGCAAGTGGTATCCGATCGGATAACATGACCGCATGACCGCCAGCAGCACGCTCGCCCTGGTGCGCCGACGATCCGGCATGAGCCTGCGCGAGCTGGCGCGACGAGCCGGGACGTCGCACGCCACGCTGCACGCCTACGAGTCCGGAGCCAAGGAGCCCCGGGTCGACACGGTGCTGCGCATCGTGGCGGCGGCCGGGTTCGCCCTCGAGCTCGAGCTGGCGCCGCGGCCCGACGCCGGTGTCGAGCGCATCGCCAAGGGCAGAGAGCTCGAGGCGGTGCTCGACCTGGCCGCGGCGTTCCCGGCTCGTCATGCCGCCCGCCTGGACGTGCCGGTGTTCGGTGCCATCGCGTGAGCGGTCCCCTCACCGAGAAGATCCTCGCCGTCCACCGGTCGCTCGACGCGGGTGGCGTCCCCCACGCCTTCGGCGGCGCGCTCGCGCTCGCCTGGTGCACCCAGCGGGCGAGGGGCACCATCGACATCGACGTCAACCTGTTCGTGGAGCCGACCGACGTGGTCGGCACCCTCGCCGCGCTGCCCGACGAGGTCACGTGGTCCGACGACGACATCGCCCTCCTCGAGCGCGATGGCCAGGCTCGCCTCTGGTGGGACGCCACGCCGGTCGACGTCTTCTTCAACACCACCGAGTTCCACGCCGGCGCCGCGTCGCGCTGCCGTTCGGAGCCCTTCGCCGGTCACGACGTGCCGTTCCTCGCCTGCCGTGACCTCGCGGTGTTCAAGGCGTTCTTCAACCGCACCAAGGACTGGGCCGACCTCGAGGAGATGGCCGCCGCCGGCGCGCTCGACGTGGACGCCGTGCTCGGCGTGCTGGTCCGCTACCTCGGTGCCGACGACGACCGGGTGGGACGTCTCCGGAGCCTGGCGGGCTGACGCTCCGCTCAGCGTGGAGTTGTGGAGCGCTCGGTCAGGCCCTGCTCGTAGGCGAACGCCGCGGCACCGGTGCGAGACGCCACGCCGAGCTTCGTGAAGATGTTGGAGAGGTGCCGCGCGACGGTCCGCTCGCTCAGGTGCAGCGCAGCCGCGATGTCACGGTTGGTCCCTCCCGATGCCACGAGGGCGAGCACCTCCACCTCCCGTTCGCTCAGCCCGGCGGGTCGGCCCGGCGCAGGCACCGAGGGCAGGCCGCGGATGCTGCCCGCATCGACCGACGCGCCGAGCCGGTCGAAGATGGCGGCGGCGCTGGCGAGCGACCGCGTGGCGCCGTCCTCGTCACCGCTGTCGCGGCAGGCTTGGCCGAGGAGCAGCCGCACGGTGGCGACCTCGTAGGGCACCTCCAGGCGCTGCCACTCCTGCAGCGCCCCGCGCAGCGTGGTGCAGGCGGCGGCGGCGTCGTCACCGGCGAGCTCCACGCGCCCACGGGCGGAGAGCGCCATCGCCCGCAGCGCCGCGCTGTCGTAGTCGAGCGCGATCTGCTCGAGCTCCGCGACCGCGCCTGCCGCGGCATCCAGGTCGCCGGCTGCGACCGCGATCTGCACGCGGGCCGGCAGCAGCTTGCCCCGCGCCAGGCGGTTCCACGTCTGGTCCGCCAGCATCTGCGTGATGATGGCGGTGGCCGCGTCGACGCGGCGCTGGGCGAGCCGCACGAGCGCCAGGCCGGCGCTCTGGCGGCCGCACAGCTCCTCGGCCCGGATGAACGCCGCCTCGGCGGCCTCGAGGTCGCTGAGGCGTCGACGGATCTCGCCGACCTCCACGTACCCGGCCGCCACGTTCCCGACGTGGAAGCCGTCGAGCTCGGCGCAGGCCCGCCGCGCCTCGCGCTCCGCAGCGGGCCAGTCGCCGCGGAGCTGCAGCAGCGCGGCGTGGTGGACCCGGCAGATGCCCGGCCACATGGCGAGCGGGTGGCGCTCGGACCAGCGGGTCGTCGCGTCGGTCCACTCACCCGCCCGTCGCACGTCGCCCAGCTCCTCGCAGGCGCTGATGAGGCTGCAGTAGACCTTGCCCGTGGTGTACGGGCCGAGCCGGCCCTCGACCACCGACAGCATCGCCTCGTCGAGGTGGGCGAGCCCCTCGGCGGGACGGCCTGCGTCGATCATGACGCGGCCGATCGTCTGCAGCGCCTCCGCCTCGAGGTCGGCCGAAGCCAGGCGCCGCGCCAGCGCCAACGCCTCCTCGGCGAGGCCGTTCGCCCGCTCGAGCTGGCCCGAGCCGTGCGCCCCCTCGGCCTCGCGCAGCAGGAGGCTCCCGAAGGCAGCGGTGTCGCGCTCGTCGTCGAGCGCGCGGCGAGCCCGACGCAGCCATCCCCCGGCGATGGACGGCCGCGCCTTGATCTGGTGGTGCTCGTAGAGCCAGACCGCGCACTGCCCCGCCCGCACGCGGTCGCCCAGCTCCTCGTAGCGCACGTAGGCCTGCTCGCGGGCGGTGATGCACTCGTCGAGCTGACCGAGCCACCACAGCGCCTCCGCTTCGATGTCGAGGCGATCGGCCTCGGCTCGGCCGGTGAGCTCGCCGGCCGCGCGCGCCCGATCGAGTGCGCCGGCCCAGTCGCACCCGGCGAGGGCGACGCGGGCGGCTTCCAAGGCGCCGCCCGCACCTGCCGCCACGTCGTCGCCTCGGTCGGCCACCACCGTCACCTCACCTCAGATCCAGCGCCGACCGTACTGCGCCATGCCGGCGGTCAGCCGATCAGCTGCGCGGCGAGGTGATCGAGCACCGGGCGGATGTCGCTGGTGGGGCTGAACTCGAGGAACGTGACGCCCTCGTCGGTCCAGCCGGTGTGCCCGGCCGGCCAGTAGTACACGTCGCCCGCGCTGCTGGTCTCCTCGCGCCCGTCCGCGTACCGGACGTTGATCGAGCCCTTCACCACGTAGCCCCAGTGGGCCGACTGGCACAGGTCGCCGGGGAGCCCCACGAACAGCGGCGTGAAGTCGGTCCCGGCCGGAAGGTCGATGTAGCGGGTGTAGACGTCGCCGCCCTCGAACGCTCGGGTCTCGATCTCGCCGACCTGCATCTCGATCGGCATCTCGTCGAATCGGTGGTGCATCCCAGTCCTCCTCAGTCCGCCGACGGCAGGCGCCCCCGGATCGATCGCATGGTGCACGCCGCGCGGCGGACGGCGCATCGGCCGATCCAGCCACTCGGCCCGCCTCGCACGCTCCGAGGTGGGTGGTTCACGCCATCGACGACGCCGGAGGATGGCGAGTCCGGCCGATGCGCGACGGGGCCCCTGCGGTGACGATGCGGCGGTGACCCCTGGCGACCAGCACCGCAGCGGCGTTCCGTCCGTCGCCGAGCTCATCGCCTTGGGACTCGACCGGCAAGCCGTGGAGCTGGCGACCCGCGCCGCTCCCATCGACGACGGAGGAGACCGAACCATGAGCGCAACCCTGACCGCACAGGACATCCATGCCATGAAGGCTCGCCAGCAGACGACCTGGGCCAGCGGCGACTACGCCGTCATCGGCACCACCCTGCAGATCGTCGGCGAGACCCTCTGCGAGGCGGTCGACGTGGCGGCAGGCTCCCAGGTGCTCGACGTGGCCGCCGGCAACGGCAACGCCGCCCTCGCCGCCGCCCGCCGGGGCTGCACCGTGACGGCCGCCGACTACGTCGAGTCGCTGCTCGCCGGGGCGGAGGCGCGCGCCGAGGCCGAGGGGCTGACGATCGACACGCGCCTCGCCGACGCCGAGGCACTGCCCTTCGACGACGGCGCGTTCGACGCCGTCGTGTCGACCTTCGGCGTCATGTTCGTGCCCGATCCCCAGCGAGCGGCCGACGAGCTGGTCCGCGTCTGCCGGCCCGGCGGGCGCATCGGTCTCGCCAACTGGACGCCCGGCGGCTTCATCGGCCAGATGTTCAAGGCCGTCGGCAGCCACGTCGCGCCGCCCGCCGGGATCCGCTCGCCGCTCGAGTGGGGCACCGAGGACCGCCTGGCCGAGCTGCTCGCCGGGGTCGCCAGCCTGCAGGTGACGCCGCGGACCTTCGTGTTCCGCTACCGCGACGCCTCGGACTGGCTCGACACCTTCCGCCGCTTCTACGGCCCCACGTTGCAGGCCTTCGCATCGCTCGAGGACGACGCGGCCGCCGCGTTCGAGCAGGACCTGCTCGACCTGGCCGCCCAGCACAACACCGCCGCGGACGGCACCCTGCGCATCCCCAGCGAGTACCTCGAGGTGGTGGCCGTCACGGCGGCGTGAGCATCCGTGCTGGCCCGTCCGCGTCGCTCGTGCAGAGCAGGTGTCCGGTGCCTGCTCGGCGGGTAAGAGCCCCCCATGCGGTCCCCCCACCGCCGGGCGGCCCGGGTCCTGGTCGCCCTGGTCGCGGGCAGCCTGCTCGCAGCGGCATGCGCCGACGACGGCGAGGAGGACGGCGGCCCCACTCCGGAGCCCACCGAGGCGGCATCCGGACCGGCTCGTGCCACCGAGGGCTTCGCCGACCTGGTCGAAGAGGTGCTCCCCTCCGTGGTCGCCGTGCGCCACGCCAGCGGGGAGGGGAGCGGCGTCATCTGGGACAGCGAGGGCACCATCGTCACGAACGCGCACGTGGTGCAGGACGCGGCGACGGTCACGGTCGCCTTCGCCGACGGCAGCGTCGCCGACGCCGAGGTGCTGGCGACCGATCTGATCGCCGACCTCGCCGTGCTCGACAGCGGGCGCGACGATCTGCCGGCCGCCACGTTCGCGGAAGCGCTGCCGGCGATCGGTGACTTCGCCCTGGCCATGGGCAACCCGCTCGGCTTCGAGAACACCGTGACGTCCGGCGTGGTGAGCGGTCTGCACCGCTCGATCCCCGGTGGCGCCCCGTCACTCGTCGACCTGGTGCAGACCGACGCTCCGATCTCGCCGGGCAACTCCGGCGGGGCGCTCGTGGACACGGCGGGCCAGGTGATCGGCATCAACGTCGCCTACCTGCCGCCCCAGGCCGGCGCCGTGGCGCTCGGCTTCGCGATCCCGGCGCCGACGGTCGATGACGTCGTGGCGGAGCTGCTCGTCGACGGCGAGGCCGACCACGCCTACCTCGGCATCCGGCCCTCGCCGGTGAACGCCGTGATCGCCGAGCGCTTCGATCTGGCGAGCGAGTCAGGGGTGTTCGTCGTGGCGGTGGAGCCCGGTGGCCCGGCGGAGGCTGCGGGCATCCGCACCGGCGACCTGATCGTGTCGCTCGACGGCGAAGTCCTCGCCAGCGTCGACGAGCTCTTCGCGGCGCTCCGCTCGAGGGAGCCCGGTGACTCGGTCACGCTGGGCATCGTCCGTGACGGCGCGGAGCGCGAGGTGGAGGTGACCCTGGCCGACTGGCCCGCCGCGCCCTGAGCCGGCGCGCGAGCCGCTTGGGTAGCGTGGCCACATGATCCCCAAGCGCACGATGGCGCTCGCCGGCGGCGCCGCAGCGGCCGCCGTGGGCGCCGCCGTCTGGCTCGACCGACGCGACGCGGGCGACCCGTGGGATCCCGATGCCCCGCGCTTTCCCGAGGGCGACGACGTTCGGGTCACGACCGACGACGGGGTGGAGCTCGCCGTGACCACCGCCGGCCCGGCCGACGGGCCCGTCGTCGTGCTGTCGCACTGCTGGACGGGCAGCCGGGCGATCTGGGGTCCGGTCGCCGAGCGCCTCGTCGACCACGGGCACAGAGTCGTGCTCTACGACCAGCGCGGCCACGGGGAGTCGGCGTACGGCTCCGAGCCACCCTCCATCGCCATGCTGGGCGACGACCTGCGTGCGGTCATCGACGCGGTCGGTCTCGACGAGCTGGTGCTCGCCGGGCACTCCATGGGCGGCATGTCGATCCAGTCCTACGCCGCCGAGCACCCGGGGCACTTCAAGGAGCACGTGCGAGGTGCCGTGCTCGTCTCGACCGCGGCCCGCACGATCGGCCGTGCGCTGCCCTTCCTCGTGATCGACCGCGTGCTCGGCGACCGCTACCCCGCCTGGGCGCGGCGCGGCGTCCTCGGCCGGTCGATCGTGCGCGGCTCGCTCGGCGCGGCGCGACAGCGTGCGCACGTGGAGCTCACCCTCGACGGCTGGGCGCGCACGAGCGGCTACGCCCGGGCCGGGTTCCTCGTGGCCATGGCCGGCATGGACCTCACCACGGCGCTGCGCGACACGTCGATCCCCGCCACCGTCATGGTCGGCCAGCGCGACACGCTCACGCCGGTGCGCCTCGCCCGTCAGCTCGCCAGCGGGATCGCTGCGTGCGAGCTCGTCGTGCTCCCGGGCGCCGGGCACATGCTGCCCCTCGAACGGCCCGACGAGGTCGCCGACGCCATCCGCAGCGTGGCTGGCTGACGCCACGGCACCCGTACCGGCGACCTTGGGCCGGACAGTCGGCCCGGCGCCGACGTCGATGGCCACCCGGTTTCCGGTCGAAGCGCGATCGGGTAGCCAGGAGGGGCAACCGACCGACGGCGGGCGTGACCGGAGGAGCTCATGGTGCAGGACCTGACGCTGGCCGACCAGCGCTACCGCATCTGGCCGCTCGATCGGCTCGATGCCGGCGGCGACGTCGAGTCGCTGCCGTACTCGCTGAAGATCCTGCTCGAGAACCTGGCGCGCCACGTCGAGGGCTCCGCGGTCACCGACGAGGACGTGGCGGCCCTCGCGGCGTGGGATCCCAACGCGCTCACGCCCCGCGAGCTGTCGTTCAGCCCCGCCCGGATCCTCCTGCAGGACTTCACCGGCGTGCCCGCCCTCGTCGACCTCGCCGCGATGCGCGATGCCGTCGAGGCGCTCGGTGGCGACGTGTCGACCGTGAACCCGCTAGTGCCGGCCGACCTCGTCATCGACCACTCCATCGTCGCCGACGTGACCGCCCGGCCCGATGCCTTCCAGCTCAACGGCGAGCTCGAGTTCGCGCGCAACCGCGAGCGCTACGTCTTCCTGCGCTGGGGCCAGACGGCCTTCGACGGGCTCACAGTCGTCCCGCCGAACACCGGGATCTGCCACCAGGTGAACCTCGAGCACCTGGCGCAGGTCGTGTTCGTCGACCGCGACGGCAACGCCTACCCCGACACGCTGGTCGGCACCGACTCGCACACGCCGATGGTGAACGGCCTCGGCGTGCTCGGCTGGGGCGTCGGCGGCATCGAGGCCGAGGCCGCCATGCTCGGGCAGCCGATCTCGATGCTGACCCCGCGCGTCGTGGGCTTCGAGCTGTCGGGCTCGCTGCCGGAGGGGTCGACCGCCACCGACCTGGTCCTCACCGTCACCGAGATGCTGCGGCGCCACGGCGTGGTGGGCAAGTTCGTGGAGTTCTTCGGTCCCGGCGTCACGTCGGTGAGCACCGAGAACCGCGCCACGATCGGCAACATGACCCCGGAGTACGGCGCCACCTGCGCCATCTTCCCGGTCGACGACGAGACCCTCCGCTACCTGCGCTTCACCGGCCGCGCGCCCGACCACGTCGCGCTCGTGGAGGCCTACGCCAAGGAGCAGGGCCTCTGGCACGACCCCTCGGCGACGCCGCGCTACTCCGAGCACCTGCACCTCGACCTCGGCACGGTGGTGCCGAGCCTGGCGGGCCCGAGCCGCCCGCAGGACCGCGTCCCGCTCGACGCCGCCAAGGAGCGCTACCGCGAGGCGTTGGCCGAGTTCCTCGCGGAGCGGGACGGCTCGCCGGACCTGCCGGTGCACATCCGCAACGGCTCCCCGGAGGACGCGTCGGCGGAGTCGTTCCCGGCCAGCGATCCGCCCGCCGCGATGCCGGGCGTCACCGGCGCGGGCGAACCCGACGCACCGGAGGAGATCCCGGACCACCTGCCGGGCGACCCGGCGCCGGCCATCGCCATCCCGGTGCAACCGCCCGACGGCCCGCCCTACGAGCTCGGTCACGGCGCGGTGGTGATCGCTGCCATCACGAGCTGCACCAACACCTCGAACCCGTCGGTGATGATGGCCGCCGGCCTGGTCGCCAAGGCCGCGGTGGAGCGCGGCCTCGAGGTGAAGCCGTGGGTCAAGACCTCGCTGGCGCCCGGCTCGAAGGTGGTCACCGACTACCTCGATCGATCCGGACTGCAACCCTTCCTCGACAAGCTCGGCTTCCAGCTCGTCGGCTACGGCTGCACCACCTGCATCGGCAACTCGGGCCCGCTCGCTCCCGAGGTCTCCGCCGCCATCGCCGAGGGCGACCTGTCCGTCGCCGCCGTGCTGTCCGGCAACCGCAACTTCGAGGGCCGCATCCACCCCGAGGTGCGCATGAACTTCCTCGCCTCACCGCCGCTCGTGGTGGCCTACGCCCTCGCCGGGACGATGGACGTCGACCTCTCCGACGAGCCGCTCGGGTCCGATCCCGACGGCGTCGACGTCTTCCTGCGCGACCTCTGGCCCGAGCCCGAGGAGATCTCCGCTGCCATCGCCGGCTCGTTGCGCACCGAGATGTTCCTCGAGCGGTACGGCTCGATCCTCGAGGGCGACGAGCGGTGGCAGGCGCTCGCCGTGCCGGGCGGCGAGCGCTACGCGTGGGACGACACGTCGACCTACGTCCGTCAGCCGCCGTTCTTCGAGGGCCTGCAGCGCGAGCCCTCGCCGCTGACCGACATCGAGTCGGCCCGCGTGCTCGCCCTGCTGGGCGACAGCGTGACGACGGATCACATCTCGCCGGCAGGAGCCATCCGCGCCGACGGCCCCGCCGGACGATGGCTGCTCGATCACGGCGTGGCGCCCGAGGACTTCAACTCCTTCGGATCGCGGCGGGGCAACCACGAGGTGATGATGCGAGGCACCTTCGCCAACGTCCGCCTGCGGAACCTCCTGGCTCCCGGCACGGAGGGAGGCGTCACGCGCCACCTCCCCGATGGCGAGCAGATGTCGATCTACGACGCGGCCATTCGCTACGCAGCCGAGGGCGTGCCGCTCGTCGTGATCGCCGGTGCCGACTACGGGTCGGGGTCGTCGCGGGACTGGGCCGCCAAGGGGACCACGCTGCTCGGGGTGCGCGCCGTGCTGGCGCGCTCCTTCGAGCGCATCCATCGATCCAACCTCATCGGCATGGGCGTGCTCCCGCTGCAGCTGCCGGATGGCGAGAGCGCCGCGTCGCTCGGGTTGACCGGTGAGGAGCAGCTCACGGTCCGGGGCCTCGCCGGTCGCCCGGCGCGCGACCTCATCGGCACCGTCGTCGAGGTCGATGCCGACGGGCGAACGATCGAGGCGGTCGTGCGCATCGACACCCCCACCGAGGCCGACTACTTCGCGCACGGCGGCATCCTCCCCTATGTCGTCCGCCAGCTCGCCGCCGGCGGTCGCTGAGGCTCAGGTGGCCGGGCCGTCCTCGATGGTGAGCAGGCGATCGACGCCGCTGATGTCGAGCACCTTGCGGGCCGCCGAGCTGGGTGCGCGCAGCACCACGGCCTCGGGGATCTGCCCCAGGCGGTGGTGGGCGCGCACGAGCACGGCGAGGCCGCTCGAGTCGATGAAGGTCGTCTCGGTGAGGTCGATCACCAGGCGCGGGCTGCGCGTGGCCGCCTCCTCGATCGCCGCCCAGAGCTCGTCACCGGTGGACAGGTCGATCTCGCCGCTGACGGCCACGACGATCTGGCCGTGCAGGTCCACGACGTGGGCGGAGAAGGCGCTGGCGGCGCTCTTGTGGTGCTGACGTCGGCGCATCGCGGGCTTCGTGCTCGATCCGCCGCGCTGTCACTGTCCGGTCAATGGCAGCGCGTGCCGCAACGATAGCAGCGTAGGGTGGAGGTCGAGCCGGCCTCTCCTTGAGACGCAGGGTCGCGACTGGCTGCGATGGGATGGAGCCCCGTGCCCGACCTCCCTCTGCGCGAGAGCCTCACCGCCCTGTCGCGGTTCTTCGTCGGCGACGGCACGTTGCAGGAGACCCTCGAGCGCGTTGCCGAGCTCACGGTGGCCGCCGTGCCGGCCGTCGACTACGCCGGCATCACCTTGCACGTGGAGGGCAGGAACCGAACCGCGGTGTTCACGCATCCTGACGCGCCCGAGATCGACCAGGCGCAGTACGACTCCGGTGAGGGGCCGTGCCTCGACGCCTTCCGGGAGCAGCGCAGCTACGTCATCGAGTCGATGGCGGGCGACGGGCCCTGGCCTGCCTTCCGGGCGCGGGCCGTCGCGTACGGGATCGGCAGCAGCCTCTCGGTGCCGCTGATGGTCGACAAGGAGGCCTACGGCGCGCTGAACCTCTACGCCCACCAGGAGGACAGCTTCGGCGAGGCGGAGCGAGACGTGGCAGAGCTGTTCGCCTCGCAGGCGGCCATCGTCCTGGCCAATGCCCAGGCCTACTGGGAGGCGCGCACCCTCGGTGAGCGCCTCGGCGAGGCGATGCAGAGCCGGGCGACGATCGAGCAGGCCAAGGGCATCCTCATGGCGACCCAGCGCTGCGAACCCGACGAGGCGTTCGACCTGCTCGTGCGCGCCTCGCAGCGGGAGAACGTCAAGCTGCGCGACATCGCCGCCCGCATCGTCGCGACCGCGGCGCAGCGCACGGGATCGTCGTCGTGATGCGCAGGTCCCGAACCGTGGTGCGAGGCGGGTGATCGCCGCCGTGTTCGACCTGGCGGGTCACCTGCGCGACGGGGTGCGCAGCGCGCGATGGCAGGACCTCGACCTGTGGGTGGCGGCGGTGGCGCTCGGGAGCACCCTTGCGCTTGCCGATGTCGGGCACATCGCGTCGGGAGCGCGCCGACCCTCCCGGGCCGAGTACGAGGTGCTCGTCACCGCCCTCAACGAGCGCCTGGACGATCTCGGGCTCGACCACCCGATCCGGCACTGGGACGACCTCCCGACGGGGGGTTGAGCGGCGCGTTTGGCGGCGGCGGTGCACGGGCAGACGCTGGGCGTGGCGAGCACCACCGAGCAGGGCTCCCGGCGCCCCCGATCCCGCCCAGACCGGCTCGCCGCCTACCGGTCGAAGCGCCGCTTCGACAAGACCCCCGAGCCCGGCGGCGCGGCGACGAGCAGCCGGCCCGAGGGCGGGTCGCGCTTCGTGGTGCAGCGCCACCGGGCCAGCCGGCTCCACTACGACCTCCGCTTGGAGATCGACGGCGTCCTCGTGAGCTGGGCGGTCCCGAAGGGCCCGACGCTCGACTCGAAGCGCCGCAACCTGGCGGTGCACGTGGAGGACCACCCGATCGAGTACCTCGACTTCGAGGGCGTCATCCCCGAGGGCGAGTACGGCGGCGGCGACGTCATCGTGTGGGACTGGGGCACCTGGTCGCCCGCCAAGGGATCCGACCCGGCGGGCGACATCGCCAAGGGCGAGCTGCACTTCGATCTCCACGGCCAGAAGCTGCGCGGACGCTTCGTGCTGGTCCGCCGGGAGGGCAACCAGTGGCTGCTGCTGCACAAGCGCGACGAGCACGCCGTCGAGGGCTGGGACCCGGAGGACCACCCCCGGTCGGTGAAGTCGGGCCGGACCAACGACGAGGTCGCCGAGGACCCGGACCGGCGCTGGCGCAGCGACAAGCCACCGGCCGAGGCCGCTGAGCGTGTCGGTCGCCACCGGTGGGACCCGCCCACAGCCGAGGAGCTCGCCGCCCTCGACGGCCTCGGCAAGGCGGGCACCTGGACCTTCCAGGGGCGTGAGCTGAAGCTCACGAACCTCGACAAGGTGCTCTTCCCCGCACGCGGTGACGAGGCACCCGTCACCAAGCGCGAGCTCGTCCGGTACTCCGCCTGTGTCGCGCCGTTCATGCTGGTGTACCTCGAGGGTCGGCCCGTGAACCTGCACCGCTACCCCAACGGCGTCGACCAGGGCGGCTTCTGGCACAAGGAGCTGCCGCGGCACGCGCCGGACTGGCTGAACCGCTGGCACAACGACGAGGCGGATCCCGACGAGACCCAGTGGTACGCCGTGATCGACAGTCCGCCCGCCCTGGCCTGGATGGCCAACTTCGGCGCCGTCGAGCTGCACCCGTGGACCTCGCGCATCGAGGACGTCCACCGGCCCACCTGGGCGCTGATCGACATCGACCCCGGGGAGCGCAGCGGCTTCGACGACGTCGTCCTCCTCGCCCGCCTGCACCGCACCGCGCTGGAGCACCTCGGCGTCGACGCGCTGCCGAAGGTCACCGGAAAGCGGGGCATCCAGATCTGGGTGCCCATCGAAGCGCGCTACACCTTCGACGAGACGCGCGCCTGGGTGGAGCAGATCTCCCGTGCCATCGGTCGCACCGTGCCCGAGATGGTGAGCTGGGAGTGGCGCAAGGAGGACCGTGGCGGTCGCACGCGGCTCGACTTCACGCAGAACGCCGTCAACAAGACCCTCGTCGCGCCCTACAGCGCCCGTGCCGCGCCAGGTGCACCGGTGTCCGTGCCGATCGAGTGGGACGAGCTCGACGACCCGGACCTGCGCCCCGACCGCTGGACGATCCGCACGGTCCTGGGTCGCCTGGACGAACGAGGCGACCCGATGGCTCGCCTCGTCGGCAAGGCGCAACGCCTGCCCACGCTTTGAGCTGGTCGGGGCGGCTACCCCGCCGGCGGGTCGCCGAGCAGCAGCTGCAGGGGGGCCAGATCGCTGGCGAAGCTCGGCTCCCAGGGCAGCGCGCCCTGGCGGTCCGGCCACGCCAGCTGCACCATCGCGAAGGCGTCGGGCGCTTCGTGGGCGAGCAAGTGGTGCTCGGCCAGGGCGGGGAACATCCCCACGGCGCCGGCGGCGTCCACCGGGAGCAGCGCGCACCGCTGGCCGCCGTCGAGCAGCCCGATGAACGGCTGGCCGATCGGCAGGTCCGTGCCGGCGGCCAAGGCGTCGGCGACGAGGCCGAAGAGGCCCCGGCAGGCCACGGGTGAGAGGCCGAAGAGGCAGATCTCCGGGAAGGCGAAGCGGTCCTCGAAGCCGACCGTGTAGGCGTAGCGGGGCATCGGCGGGTCGGTGTCCACCCGAGCGGCGACCGCATCGAGCGCCCAGCCCTCACGCTCGAGCATGAACTCGATCTTGTCGCGATGGCTCATGTCGCGGTCGGGGAAGACGTCGTCGCCGCTCATTGCGCCAGGCTCGCACGTCGCTACCTGACACGCGCGTCAGCAACGGCTAGACAAGGGGACATGCGCATCGAGCTCGACCGCGAGGCGTGCGTGGGCCACGGTCGCTGCTACACGCTGGCCCCCGAGGTCTACGACGCCGACGAGGACGGCTACTGCGCGGGGGCGGTCGATGCGGTCGCCCCCGAGCATGCGGCCCAGGCCCGCCGCGGCGCCCGAAACTGCCCC
The DNA here is from genome assembly GCA_963715505.1 of uncultured Microthrixaceae bacterium. Lineage (GTDB taxonomy): Bacteria > Actinomycetota > Acidimicrobiia > Acidimicrobiales > VFJN01 > VFJN01. Next base: position 2,928,770 of record OY970242.1, on the reverse strand, counting down.
GAGGACGCGCTCACCGTCATCGAGTAGCGAGCAGGCCGCGGCGGATCACGGTCACCATGGCCTCGATGGCGTCGTGCTCCTTGGTGAAGCGCAGCGTGTAGCACGCTGTAGGGCACCCGCTCGATGAGCGCCAGCAGGCGAGGGCGTCGACCAGCGGATCGCCGAACCCGCGCTCGCCGAGCGATCTCGGCGAGGCGGTCGAACACCGACGCTGCTATCTGCTGGGCGAAGGCCTCGGTGCGCGGGTCGGCGTGCTCGCATCTCCTGCCAGGTGCTGATGACCCCGCCGTTGCTCGCGGTAGGTGGCGAACCACTCCTCGCAGCCACGGCTCGCAGGTCGTCGCCGTGCGGCGTCGAGCCGGGAAGTCGGTCGAGGAGCTCGATCATCTCGCGTCGCCGCCTCCTCGGCGAGCACCCGGAAGAAGTCGTCCTTGTTCTCGAAGTACCGGTAGAAGCTGCCGTGGGCTACCCCGGCCGCCTCGACGATGTCGTCGACCCGGGCGTCGTGGTAGCCGCGGGCCGGGGCAGCACCGCCGCGCCGGCGTCGAGCAGCCGCTGGCGGGTCTTCTCGCCGCGCGGCCGCAGCGCCCGGCCGCTGCCCAGGTCGGGCGGGTCGGGCCACGTGCGGCATCCGTCGCGGCGCGGCGGGCGCCGCTGCGGCGTGCACGTTCACGCCGTCGATCGGTCCGGCGAGCAGGCGGTGGACGAGCTGCGCCAGGCCCTCGACGAGACGGTCGCGCTCGACGGTCGCCCGAGGCTGCGCCAGTAGAAGCTGCAGCGGATCAGACGGTCGACACGAGCGCCGTGGCGAGGCGCTCGATGTCGAGCTCGGGGTCGCTGGGGCCGAAGGCGCGCGAGGAGCGCGTCGCCGAGCCGGCTCGCTGATGCTCGCTCGACCCCTTGGCCAGCGGCTCGTGGTCGCGGCTGGCGGCCTGGAAGGCCGAGAACACCGGCGCGTACGCCGTCGTAGAGGTCCATGAACTCGTCGATCCAGCCGCGCGAGGTGGGCCACGCCCTCGGCGTCGGCGCGACACCGTGCCGAGCCGGTCGGCCAGCTCGCACCATCTCGTCGGCCGAGCTGGCCGGCCAGCTTCCAGAAGACGTCGTCCTTGCTGGAGAAGTACTGGTAGAAGGCCGGCCGCGAGCAGCCGGCGCTGCTCGGTGATCAGCTCGACCCGGGCGTCGTTGAAGCCCGACCTCGGCGAACACCTCGAGCGCGGCGCTCGAGGATCCGCCGCTGGGTGTCGGAGCCCCGCTCGCCGACGAGCGGGTTGCTGCCGAAGGGCGGCCGCCGCACGATGCTCGCGTCCATCGCCACGCTGGTCCGACGCGTCGTGACCGGGTCGACTAATCTAACAGCGCCGTCACATCTGCCCCGGGGGACGTTGCATGCAGGTCGACGATCTGATCCTGGTGAGCGTCGACGACCACGTCGTCGAGCCGCCCGACCTCTTCGAGGGCCGCCTCTCGAAGAAGGCGGCCGAGCGGGCGCCGTTCATCGAGATGCTCGACGAGCGGCCGCGAGGTCTGGATGTTCGAGGGTCGCGCGCTGCCGAACGTCGGCCTCAACGCCGTCGCCGGGCGGGTGCCGGAGGAGTACGGCCTCGACCCGCTGGCCTTCTCGCAGATGCGGCCCGGTTGCTTCGACATCCACGAGCGCATCCGCGACATGAACGTCAACGGCGTGCTCGGCTCGCTCAACTTCCCGAGCCTCGCCGGGTTCGCCGGGCAGCTCTTCTACACGTGCGACGACAAGGACATCGCCATCGAGCTCCTCCGCGCCTACAACGACTGGCACGTCGACGACTGGTGCGGCACCTACCCCGGCCGCATGATCCCGCTGGCCGATCCCGCCGCATCTGGGACCCGGAGCTCATGGCCGCCGAGGTCCGCCGCATGGCCGACAAGGGCTGCCACGCCGTCACCTTCTCCGAGAACCCCGAGAAGCTCGGCCAGCCGAGCTGGCACAGCGACCACTGGGACCCGTTCCTCGCGGGCGTGCGAGGAGACGGGCACGGTGATCTGCCTCCACATCGGCTCGTCGTCGCGAGACCGTCGATCACCGCGATGGACGCGCCGATCGACACGATGATCACGCTGCAGCCGATGAACATCGTGCAGTGCGCGGCCGACCTCGTGTGGTCGCCGGTGTTCCGGAAGTTCCCGGACCTGCAGCATCGCGCTGTCAGCGAGGGCGGCATCGGCTGGGTGCCGTACTTCCTCGAGCGGATCGACTACGTGTACCAGCACCACCACGTGTGGACGAACCAGGACTTCGGCGACAAGCTCCCGAGCCAGGTGTTCAACGAGAACGTCCTCACCTGCTTCATCGACGACGCGGTGGGCATGGAGGTGCGCCACCACCTCAACCTCGACCACATCCACTGGGAGTGCGACTACCCGCACTCCGACTCGCACGTGGCCGCAACGCGCCCGAGATGGCGATGAAGTACCTCGACGGCGCTGCCCGACGACGAGATCGACAAGATCACGCACCTCAACGCCATGCGGAACTTCTGCTACGACCCCTTCGCCCACATCCCCCGCGAGCAGTGCACGGTCGGGGCCCTGCGGGCCCAGGCCACCGACGTCGACACCACGCCGGTGAGCCACGGCACCGGCAAGTTCCAGGACGAGGGCATCGTCACCGCGATGACCCTCGCCGAGCGCATGCGGCAACGGCAAGTGGCCGAGTCGTGACCGACGCTGCCCTTCCGGGTCCTGCCTGCCCTCGACGACGAGAACCGCTTCTTCTGGACCTCCGGGGAGGACGGCCGGCTCCGGTTCCTCCGCTGCCAGGCCTGCGGCTACTACCTCCACCCGCCGCTGCCCCGCTGCCCGCGAGTGCGGCAGCCGCGACCTCGAGCCCGAGCCGGTCAGCGGGCGCGGCGAGGTGCACGCTTCACCGTCAACCACCAGCCGTGGGACGGCGGCACCGAGCCCTACGCCATCGCGCTGGTGACCTTCCCGGAGCAGGACGGCCTGCGGCTCACCACCAACATCGTCGGCTGCCCGCCCGACGACGTCCACATCGGCATGCCGGTGCAGGTCACCTTCGAGCAGCACGACGACGTCTGGTTCCCGCTCTTCGAGCCCGACGAGCGGCCGCGTGACCGACTTCGAGCAGCGGTCGATCATCTCGGGGATCGGCCAGTCCGACGTCGGGCGGCGCCTGGGCCGCACCGGCCTCGACCTCACCGATCGACGCCGCGCTGGAGGCCATCGCCGACGCCGGCCTCACCGCCGCCGACATCGACGGCATCGCCACCTACCCGGGCGCCGGGCATCGGCGGCCGCCGGGCTTCGCCGGGCCCGGGCTCGCCCGAGGTGCAGGACGCGCTGCGGCTGAAGGTGAGCTGGCACACCGGCGGCATCGAGGGCGCGGCCCAGCTGGCGGCGGTCGTCAACGCGGTGCATGGCGGTGGGCGCCGGGCTGGCCCGCCACGTGCTCGTGTACCGCACGGTCACCGAGTCCACCGAGCAGGGCGCGGGCGGCCGCCAGGGCATCGGCCTGGGCGGCGGCGGCATGGGCGGTGGCGGCAAGGCGCCGAGGATGGGCGGCCGTTCCAGTGGAACATCCCGTTCCGCGCCTACTCGGCGGCCAACTGGCTGGCCATCAACGCGCCAGCGCCACTTCCACGAGTTCGGCACCACCGCCGAGCAGCTGGCGATGATCGCCATCAACGCCCGCCGCAACGCCGGGCTGCAACCCGAAGGCCGTCTACCGCGACCCGATGACGCTCGACGACTACTTCGCGTCGCGGATGATCACCACGCCGTTCCGCCTGTTCGACTGCGACGCGCCGGTCGACGGCTCCACCGCGGTGATCGTGTCGGCGGCCGAGCACGCCGCCGACGTCGACCACCCCGTCGCCCGGGTCGAGGCCATGGGCACCGCGCTGCGGGGCCGGCCCGTCGTGGGACCAGTTCGACGACATGACCACCGATGGCGGCCCGCGACGCCGGCGCCCACCTCTGGGACCCGCACCGACCTCACGCCGGCCGACGTCGACGTGGCCGAGCTCTACGACGGCTTCAGCTTCCTCACCATGACGTGGCTGGAGGCGCTCGGGCTTCTGCGGCAAGGGCGAGTCGCGGCCCGTTCATCGAGGGCGGCAACCGCATCGCCCTCGACGGCGAGCTGCCGCTCAACACCCACGGCGGCCAGCTCTCGGCCGGGCGGCTGCACGGCTTCGGCTTCATCCACGAGGCCTGCCTGCAGCTGCGCGGCGAGGGCGGCGACCGCCAGGTGCCCGGCAAGGACGTGGAGGTGGCGGCGGTCGCCAACGGCGGCGGCCCGATCGCCGGCGCCATGCTCCTCACGCGGGACCGGCTGAGCGCGCCGTGACCCTGCTCATGCTCCTGGAGATGGTGGCCTCGGCCTTCGGCGACCGCGTCGCGGTCGGCTCCACCGCTCGCGGGTCGACCTACCGGCAGCTGCACGACCGCGCCGGGGCGGGTGCCGAGGTCCTGCGGTCGCACGGGGCGACGCACCTCGCCTACGTGGGACCGAGCGACGCGGCGCTCCCGGTGGCCTTGTTCGCGAGCGCGTGGGCCAGGGTGCCGTTCGTGCCGATCAGCTATCGCCTCTCCGACGAGCAGCTGCACGAGCTGCTCGACCGCCACCCGGGCGCGCTCGTCGTCGCCGACGCCGACGCCGCCGAGCGCTGCGCCGGCGAGGGCCGCACGGTGCTGTCCTTCGAGCAGTGGCACGAGGCCGTGGCCGTGCCCGTCGACGCCTCGCCGTCAGCCACCGACGGCGACGACGTGGCGGTGCTGCTCTACACGAGCGGCACCACCTCGGCGCCCAAGGCGGTGGTGCTGCGGCACCGCCACCTCACGTCGTACGTGATCACGTCGGTCGAGTTCGGCTGCGCCGGCGAGGACGAGGCCACGCTCGTCAGCGTCCCGCCCTACCACATCGCCGGTGTGGCCAACGTGGTGTCGAACGTCTACGCGGCCCGCCGAATCGTCTACCTGCCCGCCTTCACGCCCGACGACTGGCTCCGCACGGTGCGCAACGAGGCCGTCACCCACGCCATGGTGGTGCCCACCATGCTGGCGCGCGTGGTCGAACGGCTGGGCGACGCAACGGGCGAGTGCCCCTCACTGCGCTCCCTGGCCTACGGCGGCGCCCGCATGCCGGCCGCGGTGCTCGAGCGGGCGCTGCAGGCCCTTCCCGAGGTGGGCTTCGTGAACGCGTACGGCCTCACGGAGACCAGCTCCACCATCGCCGTGCTCGGCCCCGACGACCACCGCGCCGCGCTCAGCGGTGATGCCGTGGCGCGCAGCCGGCTGGTGTCGGTCGGCCGCCTGGTGCCGGGCATCGAGGTCGACGTCCGCGACGGAGAGATCTGGGTGCGGGGCGAGCAGGTGTCCGGCGAGTACCTCGGTGTGGGCACGGCGGTCGACGGCGACGGCTGGTTCCCCACCCGGGACTGCGGCTGGGTCGACGGCGACGGCTACCTCTTCGTCGAGGGCCGGGCCGACGACACGATCATCCGGGGCGGCGAGAACGTCGCGCCCGCCGAGGTCGAGGACGCCCTCCTGGCGCACCCTGCGGTGGCCGACGTCGCGGTGGTCGGCGTGGCCGACGAGGAGTGGGGCCAGCGCATCGCCGCCGCGGTCGTCCGGCGTCCGGGCGCCACGGCCGAGGCCGACGAGCTCCGGGCGTGGGTGCGGGCCCGGCTGCGCTCCTCGAAGACGCCGGACGTGGTGGTCTTCCGCGACGATCTGCCCCGCACCGACACGGGCAAGCTCCTGCGCCGCGTGGTGCTCGCCGACCTCGAGGCGACAGTCGCCTGATGGCGTTCGACCTCGACGACCTCGTGGGGTGCCTGGCGCTCAGCGAGGTGGCGCCGGGTGAGGTGGAGGGGCAGAACCTCGACATCGGCTACCACCGGGTTTTCGGCGGGCAGATCCTCGCCCAGATCATCGTGGCCGCGGCCGAAGCGTCACCCGGGAAGTCGGTCAAGTCGATCCACGTGCTGTTCCCGCGGGAGGGCGATACCGCCAAGGCGATGCGCTACCGCGTCGACAAGCGCCAGGACGGACGCACCTTCGGCACCAGCGAGGTGGTCGCCACCCAGGACGACAAGGTGATCGCCGCCGCGCTGGTGTCGCTGCACGTCGACGAGGAGGGGCTGCACCGCAGCGACCCTCCGCCGGCCGTCGGCGGGCCCGAGGTCACCGCGCCGTACCAGCTCCCCATGGTGCCGTGGGAGGTGCGGGTGGTGGGCGACGTCGACCTCGCCGACCGCGCCGCCGGTCCCGCCAGCCTCGAGCTGTGGATGCACGCTCCGGGTCTCACCGGCGAGCGCCACGTCCACCAGGCCCTGCTCGCCCACGCCACCGACCTGACGCTGATCGGCACGGCGCTGCGCCCGTTCGAGGGTGTCTCCCAGGCCGACTCCACGGTGACGCTCCACACGGCGGTCACGTCGCACACGGTCTGGTTCCACCAGCCGGTCCCGCTCGACGGGTGGCTGCTCGTCGCGCAGCACAGCCCCGTGGTGGCCCACGGGCGCGCATACGGGCGGGGCGACGTGTTCGCCGGCGACGAGCTGGTGGCGTCGTTCGCCCAGGAGGCGATGGTCCGTCAGGTGGAGCCGACGGCGTGAGCCGCCAGTCGATCGCGGTGGCCGCTCTGCCGCACGGGCCGCGGAACCCGGTCATCGGGACCGCGCCTCGGCCGCCGCACTCGGCGCGTCGCACCACGAGCGTCGATTAGGACCCGAGCGGATAGGTGTCACGCTGGGCTCCATCGGTCGCGCCAGTCGAGGAGTCGGCCGACGATGAGCACGGTGGTGGCGAGGCACAGGGCGGCGTGTCGGTGGCGGCTTCGGCGGTCGGTGTTGCGGCGGAGCTGCCCGTAGTTCGACCACCACGAGTTGGTGGCTTCGACGATCCATCGCAGCCCGAGCCGGATCGGTTGCTTCTTGACGCCGGGGATCTTGGTGCCGCGCAGCTGGATCTCGAAGCTGGTGACGCCGGCCGCTTCGAGACGTCGGCGCACCGCGCCGGAGTCGTAGCCGCGGTCGAGGTGCAACATGCCGACCTCGCCGAGCAGGCCGGCCTCGTCGACGGCGTCGAGGGTGGGTTCGAGAAGGCGGACGTCGTTGCGGTTGGCACCGTCGATCACCCAGCCGATCGGGATGCCGTGGCGTTCCGAGGCGACGGACCACTTCCAGCCCAACTTCCCACGATCAGTGGGGTTCGGCCCTGTTCCTTCACCACCGTAGGGCGCCTTGTGCAGCGACCCATCGAGCGCGACGTCGTCCAGGTCGAGGCCAACGATGCGGTCATAGCCGCTGAGCGCTTCGGTCTTGAGCTGTTCGAACACACCGGCGTCGATCCATTCGTCACGGCGGGCTCGCAGCGTCGTGTCGGACACCTGATGATCGAGGATCGCTTCGATGTCGACCCACGATGCCCCCGTCACGAGCCGGATGAGGATCCCGCGGAAGCACAGCCGGTCCGCCACCCGAGGCCGGTGGCAGCCCAAGGGATGCTCCGCGTTCTGCGCTGGGAGCAGCGGCTCGATCGTTCGCCAGAGAACATCAACCACTTCGGGCTCGAGCGCGCGCATGATGTCGGGTACCTCCACCGTGTCGTCGTCTTGTGGGCAGCACCCGGCATCAGAACCGGGCCACACCGACGACCGGTGGATGGTCTCGTTCAGCGCCTATCCGCGCGAGTCCTTAGCGCCGCGGCGGTGCAGGGCAGCCGCAGGAGGTGGTGGCCCGCGGGCGCGACCTGCTCACCCGCGCCGACGGGAGCGCCGACGTCGTGGACGAGGTGGGCCTGCGGCTCAGGATCGAACGCGTCGGGCGCGGTGACCTCCCTCGACGCCGAGCCACCGGTCCCTGAGCTGGCGATGGCGGCGCTCATCTCCATGTACGGCGCCACCCGGGAGCTGGAGGACTGGACGCCGCCGGACGTCCGACTCCTACGTGTGGATCGCGGTGGAGATCCTCCTCGCCGAGGCGGAGGCTGCGCTGCAGTCCGGCGACCGACGTCGAGCGGGCGACGTCGGTCGCCCAGCACGCCATGGCAGCCTTCCCGACGCCTTCGCCGAGAGCTCTTACCGGCCCTTGTCTGATGTCGGTCCGCAGCCAGTCACCAGGTGGAATTGCCCGCCTTGGAGCGACAACGTCGGGTCGTCAGCATCTCCAGGCTGAGCTGATCTCGTCCGCCTCGATCGCCTCCACGCGGCGACGGATCCGGTGCGCGGTGCCACGCGGCATCCGGCCCGGCGCGTAGCGGCCCCGTGCCAAGCGGACGATGCGGCCGCGGCGGACCTCCCAGCGCAGCGCGTCGGAGACCGTCTTCGACGGACGACCCGACACCGTGAAGCCATCGTCCGCCAGCACGCGCACCAAAGCCCCGATGTCGAGCGGACCGAGCTGGCAGAGGCGCCAGGTGAGCACGTAGCGCAGCTCCATGGCTCGGAGATGGTGCGGTGGACGAACGAGCTCAACCATGCACCCATGATCGCTTCGTGATGTGACAGTCGGTTTGTCGCTCCAAGGCGGGCATTTCGACCTTCAGCTCCCACACCAGGGTCGCCCGGACCGCCGGCTGACGTCACGAGAACTAGCCGAGCTACCCGAGGGGGTCGTGCTGCGCCGGAGGTACCGGGTCGAGCACATCGGCTCGGCCATAGTGGCCGGCGACGTCGAAGTAGCGCTTGGCGCGCAGCGCCTCGTCGAGGTCGCAGTCGGCGATGACGATGCCCTCCTCGTCGTAGAGGGGGCCCGCGATCACCTTCCCGCCCGGCGAGACGATGCATGCGCCGCCGCGCCCGAGGACGTCGACGCCCTCGGGCAGTGGCAGCGGGAAGTCGGTCGGGAAGGCCGAGGCCGGGATGAACTGCGGCGCGCTGACGACGAACGCGCCGGCCTCGATGGCGATGTGGCGGACCGAGGCGATCCAGCCGTCGCTGTCGTCCGCCGTCGGGGCCACCCAGATCTGGGGACCGCCCTGGTAGACCCGCCACCGTGCGAGCGGCATGCGGTTCTCCCAGCAGATCAGGCCACCCACCCGGCCGCCTCCGGGAAGGTCGACCACGCCCAGGTCGTCGCCTGCGCCGACACCGTGGAAGACCCGCTCGTGCATGGTGGGCATGAGCTTGCGATGCCGGTGCAGGAGCCCGGCGGGGCCGATCACGAGCAACGAGTTGTAGAGCGAGCCCGGGCGGGCGTCCTCGCGCTCGTTGACGCCGATGGCGAGATGGACGCCTCGCTCGGCGCACGCCTTCGCCATGCGCTCCACGAGGGGCCCGCCGACGTCGAGGCTCGAGGCCCACATCCGCTCCCACAGCTCGTCGCACGCGCTCGACCAGGTGGCCGCAGCGGCCGCCCAGCCGCCACTCGGGTAGACCGAGACGAAGCACTCGGGGAAGACCACCAGCGTGGCGCCCTCGTCGGCCGCCTGCCCGAGGCGCTCGATCACCCGGTCGACGGTCGCCTCGGCGTCGAGCACCACGGGAGTCGCCTGTACCGCTGCCACCCGCACGGTCTCGAACACCATCGGAGGAAGGCTAACCGCCGCCCACGAGCGGCGGGCGGGCTAGTCCGACGATGGGAGCGGCTTGGCGCCCTTCACCAGGAGGGGCGTGTCCCCTACGGTCAGGGATCCGTCGCCGGCCTGGGTGCAGAGGACCTCCAGGCCGAGCTCCTCGTCGGCGTAGCGCTTGCCGAGGAGGGTCGCGTCGCCCGCCGCGCTGATCGGCAGCCGGTCGCCGCCGGTGCCGTGCGCGCGCAGGGGCTCGCCACCGCAACGCAGGTCGACGTCGGGTGCGTCCTTCGGGGCCTTCACCACGACGACCTGTGCGTCGCAGGTGGCGCTCTCGAGGCGGAGTCCGGGACGAAGCTGCATCAGTGGGTCCCTCCTTGGACGGCGAAGCGCTCCACCAGCAGGGCGGTGAGGCGTCGCCGGTCGATCTTGCCCGAGTCGAGCAACGGAAGCTCGCGCTGGTCGGCGAACACCGCCACGTGGCGCGGAACCTTGTAGCTGGCGATCTCCTCCTTCACCCGCTTGCGCGCCTCCTCGGGGTCGAGCGTCTCGCCCGGGCGCAGCGCGATGGCTGCGGCGACGTCCTCCCCGCGGTCGGGGTGGGGAACGCCGGCGACGAACGCCATGGTCACCTCCGGGAGCGCTTCCAGCGCCAGCTCGACGTCGCGCGGCGTGATGTTCATGCCCGCCGACTTGATGAGGTCGCCCATGCGGCCCGTGAAGTAGAAGTGCCCGTCGGCGTCGAAGTGGCCCGCGTCGCCGGTGCGGTACCAGCCGTCGGCGGTGAAGGTCTCGTCGCGCTCGCGCTTGTGGAGCCCGAGCATGAGGGAGTAGCCGCGCAGCCACAGCTCGCCCGTGTCGCCCACCGGCAGGTCCTCCAGCGTGACGGGATCGACGATCTTGTGCTCGACCCCGGGCACCGACAGGCCGAAGGAGCCCTCCTTGTCGGCCGGCAGCGCGGTGTCCTTGCTGTCGAAGGTGTGCGGGCCGAGCGTCTCGGTCATGCCGAGCGAGTTGGCCCGGGGCACCTCGGCGGCCGCCTGCTGGTCCTGAGGGAGCAGCGCCGAGTAGGAGCTGTGCCGGATCGACGAAAGATCGCGCTCGGGGAACGTCGGATGGTCGACGAGCGCCTTGGCCATGTGCGGCCAGCCGAGCACCTGCGTCACCCGCTCTCGCTCGATCAGCTCCAACGTGGCGCCCGGCTCGAACTGCTCCTCGAAGACCAGCGTGGCACCGGCGTGCATGGCCGCGATCAGCGTGAAGCTGAAGCCGCCCACCCAGAACAGCGGCATCGGCGTGTAGACCACGTCGTCGGCACCCAGCTCCCGCATCTGCCCCAGGTTGTGGGCGTGGCGCACGCTGGCGCCGTGGGTGTGCAGCGCGCCCTTGGGGTCGGCCGTGCTGCCCGACGAGTAGACGATCACCATCAGATCGGCTGGCGTCACCTCCCTCTCGACCTCGCGCAGGAGGGCGTCGCTGACGGCGGCACCCCGAGCGGCGAGGTCTGCGACGGGGCCGGCCCACGGTCGGGTCGTCGACCCCCAGGTCCACGCCGCCCGCAGATACGGGTGCGACTCGACGAGGATCCGCTCGTGGGTCTGGCCGGCGAGGTCGGGGGCCGCCTGCTCCAGGCGCTCGAGGTAGTCGTGGCCCAGGTGGGCGTCGACGGCGAGGAGCAGGTGCACGTCGGCGTGGCGGAGCACCCAGGCGAGCTCGCGGGCCTTGCTGTAGGTGTTGAGGAGTGCGGCGACGGCGCCGATGCGCGTGGCGGCGAGCCAGCCCACGATCCACTCGGGGCCGTTGGGTGCGAGGAGGCCGATCCGGGTTCCCTTGCCGACGCCAGAGGCGAGCATGCCCCTGGCCAGGCGAGCGGAGCGCTCGTCGGCCTCGGCGTAGGTCAGCCGGTTGTCGCCGAGCACCGCGAACGTGCGATCGCCGTGTGCCGCCGCGCATGCCCTGATCAGCTCCGCGCTGGTGGGCGTGAACGCCGGGAAGCGGGGGAGGCGATCGGCCACGGCTTCGGCGCCGCTCAGGCGACGTTCATCAGGCGGGAGAGGTTGCCGCCCATGACCTTGGCCACCTGGTCGGCCGGGAGCCCGTCGAGGTCGTCGACGAAGCTGATCGGATCGGCCATGCCCTCGGGATGGGGGTAGTCGGATCCGAAGAGCACGTTGTCGGCGCCGAGCACGCCGACGAGGCCCACCGGGTCGTCCTCGTGGAAGGGGTGCACGAAGATGTTCCGCTTGAAGACGGCCACCGGATCCTCCTCGAACATGTGCGGGTTGGTGGCGTAGGCCCGCTCCATGTCGTGGAGGAGGGGGCGGACCCACCCGCTGCCGTTCTCGACGGGGGTGATCTTCAGGCGCGGGAAGCGGGTGCAGAGCCCGTGGCCGATCGCCGAGGCCATCGAGTCGATGATCGAGCGGTAGTGCGCGCCGGCGATCGCCGCGAAGCCGGATCCACCCTTGAAGGGCGTGAACTCGTCGTCGCGGATGCCTTCCCACTCGTTGAGGTAGCGCTGGTAGCCGCTGTCGGAGGCGTGCATGCCGACCACGACATCGGCCTCTTGCACCAGCTCCCAGAACGGGTCGAACTCCGGCAGGGCGAACGAGCGCGGGCCACGGAAGCCCGGCACGGGCGCCGGCCGGATCAGGATGATCTTCGCACCACGCTCGAGCACCCACTGCAGCTCCTCGATCGCCTTGTCGACGATCGGCAGGGTGATCACGGGCACCGGGAAGATGCGGTTCTCGTAGTTGAAGGTCCAGTGCTCGTGCATCCACTGGTTGAGCGCGTGGACCACGGCGTGGGTGGCGTCGGGATCGACGCGGAGGCGCTCCTCGACGAGGCTGGCCAGCGTCGGCCACATCAGCGCGCGATCGAGGCCGAGCTCGTCCATCAGCTCCAGCCGGGGACCGGGCTCGCGGAAGGCGGGGATCGCATCGATCGCCTTGCCCATGATCTCCCGGCGCGACTTGCCCTCCGGGTTGCCGACCTTGAAGTACTCCTCCTGCGCGCCGGGTGCCGCCACGCGGTCGAACGTCGGGTTCGGGATGTAGTCGCTGATGTGGCCCTTCACCGTGATCTTGGTGCGGCCCCGCACCTCCACGAAGTCGATCACGCCGGCGTGCTCGGGTGGGAGGAACTTCGTCAGCGCATCTCGCGTCTCGTACATGTGGTTGTCGGCGTCGAAGACGGGAAAGTCGAGCTGACGAGACGGCATCGGATCCCCCTGGGCGATGATGACATTGCTGTTAGATGACTATACGCTGCCCCTTCCGGGCGACGAAAGCGTGGGCCGACCAGGAGGTGGCGTGGAGCTCGAGCTGAGCGAGGACCAGGAGTTCCTCCGCCAGACGACCCACAAGTTCCTCGCCGCCGAGTGCCCCATCGCGGCCGTGCGCGCGCTGGAGCACGACCCGGTCGGGTACCGCCCAGAGTGGTGGCGGCAGGCCGCCGATCTGGGCTGGACGTCCCTGCTGGTGCCCGCCGAGGGCGGTGGCGGCAGCCTGAGCGAGCACGGCCTGCTCGACCTGGTCCTCGTGGCGGAGGAGATGGGCCGGCTCGTCGCTCCGGGGCCCCTGGTGCCCGCCAACGTGGTGGCCCATACGGTCGCCGCCCGCGGGTCCGCCGAGCAGCGCGCCGCGGTGCTCCCCGAGCTCGTCTCGGGCGAACGGGTGGCGGCCTGGTGCGGGGTAGAGCCGGTCGAGGGGGCCGCCGACGGCGATGGCTTGCTCCTGCGCGGCGCCTGCGCGCCCGTCGAAGCCGGCGCGCAGGCGCAGCACCTGCTCGTGGCGGTGCGGACCGAGGCAGGCCCCACGCAGGTGCTCGTGCCGGCCGGAGCGGCGGGGCTCAGCGTCACGCCGATGCGGAGCCTGGACCTGGTGCGCCGCTACGCGGAGGTGCGGTTCGACAGCGTCGCCGTGCCCGGCAGCGCAGTGGTCGGCGAGCTGGGTGGCGCGGCCGATGATGTCGAGCGCCAGCTGCAGCACGCCGTGGCGCTGCAGTGCGCGGAGACGGTCGGCGCGGCGGACCGGGTGCTCGAGATGACCCTGGAGTACGTGGGCGACCGCTACTCGTTCGGACGGCCGCTGTCGTCGTACCAGGCGCTCAAGCACCGCTTCGCCGACATGAAGATGTGGCTCGAGGCGTGCCACGCCACAGCCACCGCGGCAGCGCGCGCCGTCGCCCACGGGGACGAAGCCGCCGCGGAGCTGGTCAGCGCGGCGAAGGCCTACATCGGCCTGCACGCCACCGAGATCATCCAGGACTGCGTGCAGATGCACGGCGGCATCGGCGTCACCTGGGAGCATGACCTGCACCTCTACCTGCGCCGGGCCACCGTGAACCGCGGCATGTACGGCACGCCCGCCGAGCACCGGGAGCGGATCGCCACCTCCTTGCTGGGGCCGGCTGCGTGAGCGCCGAGGTGGAGCCCGTCGGCTCGTTCCGGGAGCGGGCCCGCGCGTGGCTGGCGGGGAACATGCCGCGCGTCGACGAGGTGGAGGTGGCGGAGGCCGACCGTCGCCAGCACGAGCGCGCCCTGCAGCGGCGCCTCTTCGACGGCGGCTTCGCGGGCATCTGCTTCCCGGCCGGGTACGGCGGTCTCGGGCTCGGCCCGGAGCACCAGCGCGCCTTCACGCAGGAGTCGCTGCCCTACGACATGCCGTTCTCGCTCAACGTGCCCACGCTTTCGATCCTGGGGGCAACGCTCGTCGACTTCGGCACGCACGAGCAGAAGCTGCGGCACCTGCCGGCCATCCTGCGCGGGGAGGAGCTCTGGGTGCAGTTCCTGTCCGAGCCGAGCGGTGGGTCCGATCTGGCGGGCTGCCTCACCCGTGCCGACCGCGACGGTGACGTCTTCATCCTCAACGGCTCCAAGATCTGGAGCTCGGCGGCCTTCGCGAGCGACTACGCGATGTGCCTGGCTCGTACGAGCTGGGACGTGCCGAAGCACCGCGGCCTCACGATGTTCATCGTGAAGATCCACCAGCCGGGCATCACCGTGGAGCAGATCCGCCAGGTCGACGGCTCGCTGGAGTTCTGCCAGGAGTTCTTCGACGACGTCGCGATCCCGGTGGCCGACGTGGTGGGCGAGATCGACGACGGCTGGACGGTCGCCACCCGGCTGCTCGTGCACGAGCGGGCGGCGGTCGGCGGCGGTTCGCCCTACACCAGCGGTCGCTCGGTGGGACACGAGCCCACGGGGCCGGACCGCAGCCTGGCGGCGCTGGCGCGCGAGACCGGCCGAGCCGCGGATCCGCACCTCCGCCAGCTCGTTGGTGAGGCGCATGCCCTGCAGCTGGTGGGCGCGCACCTCGTGAAGCGGCTGACGGCTGGCATGGCGATTGGCGCGGCATCGCCTGCGTCGGGCTCGATCCTGAAGCTCTTCGCTGCCACGCAGGTCATTCGTCGCTCGGAGATCGCGCTCGAGATCGCGGGGCGGGCGGCCGTCGTCTGGCCCAGCGACGCGGCGAGCGGCATCGCGCCCGCGCTCGGGGAGGCGTCGCTGTCGCGCCAAGCGATGTCGCTCGGCGGCGGCAGCAACGAGATCCAGCGCAACATCATCAGCGAGCGGGTGCTCGGCATGCCGCGCGAGTGGGCCGCCGACCGCGACGTGCCGTACCGCGACGTACCTCGCGGCGCGGCCGGCCCGGGACGTCCGTCCTCGGGCTAACGTCCGTGTCAGGTAGCGATCCCGAGGGGGCATGGTCGTGCACGATCCGCTGCAGTACGAGGGCAGGCGCGTGGTGGTCACCGGTGCAGCGTCGGGCATGGGGGAGTCGTGCGCGTCGATCCTCACCGAGCTCGGTGCTGAGGTGCACGGTGTCGACCTCAAGGAGTGCGCCGCGCCGGTGAAGGGGTTCCACCAGTGCGACCTCGGCGACCCGTCGGCGATCGACGCCGCCGTGGCAGCCATCGGCGGGCCGGTCGACTCGCTGTTCAACTGCGCCGGCCTGCCGACCACGGCCCCGGGTCAGAGGATCGTGCTCGTCAACTTCGTCGGCCACCGGCACCTGACCGAGTCGGTCATCCCGCTGATGGGCGAAGGTGCCTCGATCGGCTTCATCTCGTCGGCCGCGGGCATGGGGTGGATCCCGAACGCGCCGCACCTGCTGGACCTGATCGCCACGCCCGACTTCGCCGCCGCGCAGGCGTGGTGCGAGGGTCACGACGAGCTGATCGGCCTGAACGGCTACGGCTTCTCCAAGGAGGCGATCAACGCCTACGTGGCCAAGCGCGGCTTCGAGCTGGCGCCGCGGGGGATACGTCTGAACAGCATCAACCCCGGTCCGACCGACACGCCGATGATGCCGTCGTTCGTCGAGAGCATGGGCGAGGACTTCTTCGAGAAGTTCCCCAAGCCGGTCGGCCGCAACTCCCGGCCCGACGAGCAGGCGTGGGCGCTGATCATGCTGAACAGCCCCCGGTCGAGCTACACCACGGCCACCACGCTGTTCACCGACGGTGGCTTCAGCGGCGGCCTCTTCACCGGCAGCATCGACTTCAGCGCCCTCATGCCCGACGCCTGATCCGCCCGGGCGATCAGAGGATGGCGCCGGACTCCTTCATGGCGGTGAGCTGGTCCCAGTCGTAGCCGAGGTCCATGAGGAGCAGCTCGGTGTGCTCGCCGTGCTCGGGGGCGCGCGTGACCTCGATGGCGGCCTCGTCGAACTGAGCGGGGCTGGCGACGAGCTGCACCTCCTCGCCGTTGTCGGCGGTGATCGAGGGCAGGTAGCCGTTGGCGACCACCTGGACGTCGTCGTAGAGCTCGTCGAGCGTCTGGAACGGGCTCCAGACGCCGTCGAAGTCGGCGAGGACATCGATCCAGTGGGAGAGCGGTTGGCTGCCGAAGGCCTCGTCGAGCCGTCGGATGCACTCCTCGGCGTTCTGCGAGCGGACCGTCGAGTCGCAGAACCTCGGATCCGTGGCCATGTCGGGCACCCCGAGCCGCTTCACGAAGTCGTCCCAGAACCTGTCGCTCTGCAGGAGGATCACCGCGATGAACCGGTCGTCGCCCGTGCGGTAGGTGCCCACCCCCGGGTTGGGTGACTTGGTGCGGTCGCCCTGGGGGATCTTGGAGAACCCGAACAGCTTCGACGCGATCACCATCGGCGACAGCTGCCACATGGCGGTGGCCAGGAGTGACACGTCGACGACGCTGGTCTCGCCGGTGCGCTCCCGCTTGAGGAGGGCGGCGGCGATGGCGCCGGCGGTGGCGAGGCCGCCCATCACGTCGCCGAATGCGGCCGTGGGCTGACCGGGCGGCCAGCCTCCTTCCAGCGCGGGCATCGTCATCCCCATGCCCCCACGGGCCCAGAACGACGCGCCGTCGTAGCCGCCCTTCTCCGCGTCCGGCCCCTTGGGACCGGTGCCGGAGCCACGGGCGACGACGATGCTCGGGTTGCGGGCACGGACGTCGTCGACGTCGATCCGGAGCTTTCGGCGGATCGGCGGCAGGTAGTTGGTGAGGAAGACGTCGGCCGTCTCGACTAGCTTCATCAGCGCCTCGCGCCCGTCGGGGTGCGCCAGGTCGAGACCGATCGAACGCTTGCCGCGGTGCGGCTGCTCGACCATGAAGTTCACGCCGCCGGCGCCGCCGGGCAGCAGCCCCGAGGTGATCAGCCCCCGCTGGGGATCGCCGGTCATGGGCTCGACCTTGATGACGTCGGCGCCCCAGTCGACCAGCACCGAGCCGCCCGAGGGGATGAACATCCAGCTGGCGACCTCGATGATGCGGATGCCCTCGAGCGGTCCCGGCACAGCGCCTCCTCCTGTCAGGTGTGCGGCCAGCCGACCGTCTTGGTCTCCGTGAAGATCTCCAGGCCCTCGATGCCGCACTGCCGGCCGATGCCCGACTGCTTGTAGCCGCCGAACGGCGCGTCGGCGCCGTACCAGATGCCTCCGTTGAGCCCGAGCGTGCCGGTGCGCACTCGGCGGGCGATGGCCTTGGCGCGCTCGAGGTCGCCGGAGGTGATCATTGCCCGACAGGCCGTAGGGGCTGTCGTTGGCGATGCGCACGGCGTCGTCGTCGTCGTCGTAGCCGATCACGCACGAGCACCGGGCCGAAGATCTCCTCCTGGGCGATGGTCATCGACGGTGTCGACGTCAGCGAACAGCGTGGGCTCGACGTAGCAGCCGACCGGCAGGTGGGCGGGCACACCGCCGCCGCGTCACCAGGCGCGCACCCTCCCGCTTGCCCGCTTCGATGTAGCCGAGCACCCGCTCCTGCTGCCGCTTCGACACGAGCGGCCCCATGAGGTTGGCGGGGTCGGTGGGATCGCCGTAGGACACGCCCTCGAAGCCCTTCGCCACGAGCTCGACGGCTTCGTCGTAGCGCGCCTGGGGCACGAGCAGCCGCGTCGGCATGGCGCAACCCTGCCCGGCGTGGAAGCACACGCTCGACGCCCCCGGCAGCACCGACGCGAAGTCGGCGTCGTCGAGCACGAGGTTGATCGACTTGCCGCCCAGCTCGAGGAAGACCGGCTTCAGCGTGGCCGAGGCGGCCGCCATGATGCGCCGCCCCGTCGCCGTCGAGCCGGTGAAGGCGACCATGTCGACGTCGGGCGAGGTGGTGAGCACCTCGCCGACGAGGTGGTCCGACGACACGACGATGTTGACGACGCCCGGCGGGATGTCGGTCTTCTCGGCGATGAGCCGGCCGAGGCGGGTGGCGTTCCACGGCGTGTCGGGTGCGGGCTTGAGCACGCACGTGTTGCCCATCGCCAGCACCGGGCCGAGCTTGTTGAGGATGATCTCGATCGGGAAGTTCCACGGCACGATCACGCCGACCACGCCGACCGGCTCCTTCCAGACCTCGCGAGCGCTCTTCGTGCCCATGCCGAAGGCGTCCTTGGGCCGAGCGTCGCGGCGCCACTCGAAGCGGTCGATCATCTCCGCCGGCCAGGTCAGCGCCTCGCGCAGCGGCGCGTCGAGCTGGGGGCCGTAGGTGATCAGCACCGGGCAGCCGACCTCGGCGACGAGCTCGGCCCGCAGGTCCTCCTGCTCCGACTCGATCGCCGCCTGCAGCTGGAGCAGGCACTGCTTGCGGAAGGCGTGGTCGGTCGACCAGGTGGTGGTGTCGAACGCGCGAGCGGGCGGCGGCGACGGCGGCGGCCATGTCGGCCGCGGTGCCGTCGGCCACGGGCCCCGAGCACCTGCTCGGTGGCGGGGTTGACGTTGTCGAAGGTCGCGCCCGCTCGCGGCCTCGACCAGCTTGCCGTCGATCAGCATGCGCTGCTCGCCTGCCGTCACGCTCACCAGACCAGCTCCAGGTTCTCGACCTGGCCGCAGGCCCTGCGAGTAGCGCAGCTCGATGCCTTCGGCCAGGTCGGTAGTCGGGGACGGCAGCGTGCCACTCCTCGAGCGCCACCCGGAGCTCCATGCGGGCCAGGTGCGACCCGAGGCAGCGGTGGGCGCCGCCACCGAACGCGATGTGCTTGTTGGACTCGCGGTCGAAGTCGACCTCGTCGGCGTCGTCCCACGCCCGCTCGTCGGTGTTGGCCGAGCCGAGCATGACCGACACGGGCTGGTGGGCACTGATCGGGGCAGCCGCCGACGTCGGTGTCCTCGGTGGTGATGCGGATCACGCCCTGCACGGGCGTCTCCCAGCGCAGCATCTCCTCGATGGCGTGCGGGATGAGCGCAGGGTCCTCCACGAGCGCTTGCGGTGCTCGGGGTGCTGGGCGAGGTAGGCGATCATGCAGTCGAGCGACGCGGTGACGGTGTCGAGGCCGGCGAGGAAGAAGAGGTAGCCGATGTCGAGCACGTCGTCGTCGGTCAGCCGGTGCCCGTCGACCTCGGCGTCGAGGAACATCGAGATGAAGTCGTCCCTCGGCTCGGCCTTGCGCTCGTCGATGACCTCCTGCAGCACGGCGTAGATCTGCTGGCCGGTGACCGTCACGGCCTCGCTCGCGCTCGCGCGTCGACTTGACCGGCGGGCGGATGATGCCGTCCTTCAGCTCGATGAACTCCGCCGCCCGCGACACCGGCAGCCCGAGCAGCTGCAGGAACACCGTGCGTCGGGAGCGGCTCGGCGATGGCGTGGTGGAAGTTGCACCGCCCCTGGTCCGCCACCGAGGCGATCAGGTCGCGCACCAGGTGCGCGGGTGTGGTCCTCGAGGAGGGCGACCTGCTTCGGGGCGAAGATCGGGTCGAGCAGCTTGCGGAAGTTCTTGTGGTCGCGGCGGGTCGATCTGCAGGGGGATGAGCGGTCGCACCTGGCCGATGTGCGACGGCGTCGATGCCCGACGAGAACACCTCGGGGTGCTGCAGCACATGGCGGACCTCGGCGTCGCCGCCGACGATGGCCATCTTCCCCATCTCGGTGTCGACCTCGACCGCCGGCGCCGCGTCGCGCAGCATCTTGTACATCGGCTGCGGGTGGGCCAGGGCCTCCAGGTCGGCCTCGCTGCCGCCGAACCCCATCGTGTCGCTCATCGAGCCCCCTCCCTGCCACTCGCCGCCCGTTCTAGCCGCGATCTAACGCTCGTGTCACGAAGCTGGCTCATGCGGGGTCGGCCGCCCGCACCGTGTCCTTCTCGGCCGGGACGATCGGCGGCGCCTCCCGCCAGGAGGGGATGCCGTCCTCCGGGCGAGCAGCCGGCCAGCCGTCGTCGTGGAGCTCGGCCCAGTGGGAGTGGTTGAGCTGGTGGAGCGTGAAGCAGGCGTTGAGGCTGTTGTAGAAGCCCTGGTTGTCCTGGGTCTCGTTGACCGACTCCTTGATGAGCAGCGCCGTCATGGTCGGCAGCTTGGCGATGCGGCGGGCGAACGTCGAGGGTGCGAGTCCTCCAGCTCGGCGCGCGGGAACACCTTCGACACCATGCCGAGCCGGTGGGCCTCGTGCGACGTCGATGCTGTCGCCCGTGAGCATGAGCTCCTTGGTCTTGCGGGGCGCCGAGCTCCCACGGGTGGGCGAAGTACTCCAGGCCGCACATGCCGAGGCGGGTGCCGACCACGTCGGCGAACACGACGTCGTCGGCGCCGACGATGAGGTCGCACGACCACATCAGCATCAGGCCGGCGGCGTACACCGGGCCTTGCACCTGGGCGATGGTGATCTTGCGCAGGTTGCGCCACCGGCGCGTGTTCTCGAAGTAGTAGTGCCACTCCTGGAGCATCCGCTTCTCGGCGCCCGTGCGGGTGGCGCCGTTGATCTTCGTGGTGGGATGGGTGCCGTACTCCTCGATCGCCTGCTTCGAGCCCATGTCGTGGCCCGAGGAGAACATCGTGCCCGGTGCCGCCGAGGATCACGACGCGGACGGTGTCGTCGGCCTCGGCGCGCAGGAAGGCCTCGTCGAGCTCGACCAGCAGCCCACGGTTCTGCGCGTTCCGCGCGTCGGGGCGGTCGAGGAGGATCCGCACGATCGTGCCGTCGTCGTGCGTCTCGTACTGCAGGAACTCGTAGTCGGCCATGGTCCCCCCGGGATCGCGTCGCGTACCTGACGTGAGTGTCAGAGTAGTGGTCGCCCAGCGAGGCGTCGTCCGCGGGGTGGCGGTCTACCGTCTGCACCGTGCTGACCATCGCCGAGCTCGCGGGGCGGCGACTGCGCGACGACACGCTGGGGGAGGGCGGCACCCCGACGGAGCCGCTTGTCGCGGTCGACCTGGCCAGCGACGCCGCGGAGGTGGCAGCGGCGGTCGACGCGGCGCGACGGCTGGCCGGCCGATCCGCGGTGGTGGTCGGCGTGGCGGCCGGTCCGCTGCCAGGAGCGGTCGAGGGGCTGGTCGACGAGCTCGACCTGACGCTCGTCGGCGAGGGTTCGGAAGGTGACCGGCGCGCCGTCGGCGGCGACCCCGAGGAGGTGCTGGCACGGGTGGAGTCAGCGGTCGGCCGGTGCCCGCTCGCGGCCATCTCGCTGTGCGGCGTGCTGCGAGCGACGAGCGTGCTGTCCGTCGAGGTGGGGCTGCTCGTGGAGTCCTTCGCCTACTCCACGCTCCTCGGCGGCCCGGAGCACGCTGCCTGGCTGGCGGCTCACGGGCGGGGCGGCGGCGCCACTGAGCCCGAAGCCGGGGCGGTGCGCGTGGATCGCACGGGCGAGCGGCTGACGATCACGCTCGACCGGCCCGAGCGGCGCAACGCCTACGGACGCCAGATGCGCGACGAGCTCGTGCAGGCGCTCACCGTGCTGGACGTCGACGACACCATCACCGAGGTGGAGCTTCGCGGCGCCGGCCCGGCGTTCTGCAGCGGTGGCGACCTGGCCGAGTTCGGCTGCCTGCCCGACCCGGCCACGGCCCACGTCGTCCGCACGTCGCGCAGCGCGGCATCGCTCCTGCAGCGGCACCGCGACCGCGTGCATGCCCACCTCCACGGCGCCTGCATCGGCGCCGGCGCCGAGCTGCCCGCGTTCGCCGGGCGGGTCACGGCGGCCACCGACGCCTGGTTCGAGCTGCCCGAGCTGGCGATGGGGCTGATCCCGGGCGCCGGCGGCACCGTCAGCATCACCCACCGCATCGGTCGGTGGCGCACCGCGGCCCTGGCCCTCACCGGCGATCGGCTCCCCGCCCAGCGCGCCGCCGAGTGGGGCCTGGTCGACGATCTGGCGTGGTGGTGACCGACCGGGGGCCGCTGGCCGGTCGGGTCGTGCGGGTGCAGGGCGCCGACCCCGGGGTGCACCACGGCGCCTGGCTGCTGGGGTTGCTCGGCGCTGCGGTGCAGCCAGCGCCGTGCGCAGCGGGGGCCGGTGGATCGCTGGCCATCGACGAGCACCACGTCGCGATCGACGTCGCCCGGTCGCCCCTCGTCGACTGGGCGGAGTCGGGGACCGTCCTGCTGACGGGTCTGCGCGACGGGCCGCCGCTCCTCCCGCCCGGCTCGGGGGCGACCGCGGCGCGCGGTGCGCTGCTCGCCTTCGAGGTGCTCAGCGCGCTGGCGGGGCAGCGGGTGTCGATCGACGGCCACCGCCTGCTCGGCGAGCACGCGGCCGCGCACGGGCTGCGGCGCCAGGGCCCGTGGTCGGCCGGCGGGGCCTTCCGGATCATGCCGGCCAGCGACGGGCCGATCGGGCTGTCCCTGGCGCGCCCGACCGACGTGGAGCTCGTGCCCGCGCTCGTGGGAGCGGACGTCGTCGTGGAGGACCCTTGGGACGTCGTCGTCCGCTGGGTCGCCGGTCAGCGCGCCGAGGCGGCGGTGGCGTGGGCGCAGACGCTGGGCCTGGCAGCGGCCGTCGTGCCGGGGACGCACGCCGCCGACGCGGCGCCCTTCGCGGTCCACCGCAGCGGCGCGACGGGCGACCGTCGCGACCGGCCGCTCGTGGTCGATCTCTCGTCGCTGTGGGCCGGCCCGCTGTGCGCACACCTCCTCGGCCTCGCCGGCGCCCGCGTCGTGAAGGTCGAGACCCCGGCACGCCCCGATGGCGCCAGGCGCGGTCCGCCCGCGTTCTACGACCTGCTCCACGGCGACCACCACCCCGTCGCGCTCGACTTCGCCGAAGCCGCCGACGTCGACGTCCTGCGCCGGCTGCTCGCCGCGGCCGACGTGGTGATCGACTCCTCTCGCCCCCGCGCCATGGCGCAGCTCGGGATCGACCCGCTCCTCGTCCTGGCCGGCGGCCCCGGGCGCACCTGGCTGAGCATCACCGGCTACGGCCGCTCCAGCGCCTGGTCCGACCGCGTCGGGTTCGGCGACGACACCGCGGCCGCGGCCGGTCTGGTGGCGGTCGACCCGCAGACGGCCACGGTGGTGCCCTGCGGTGACGCCATCGCCGACCCGCTGGCCGGGGTCCACGCGGCCGTCGCCGCCCTGGCCTCCACGCTCGGAGGTGGGGGCGACCTGATCGAGGTGGCGCTCCGCAACGTCGCCGCCGCGACCCTGCGGGATGGGAGCGTCACCGGCTGCCCCGACGGCGCGCCAGCTGCCGCCATCACCCACGGTGGGGGGCCGATCGCCGTCGAGCGGGCGGGCGATGGCTGGGCGCTGACCGGTCCGGAGGGCCCGGTCGCGATCGCGCCAGCGACCATCCGTGCCGCACCCTCGCGGGCAGCGCCCCTGGGAGCGCACACCGACGCCGTGCTCGCGGAGCTGGGTCTGCGATGACGAGCGGTAGATCGCTCCTGATCGTCCGCGCCGAAGTCCATGGTCCGGGCGTCGCCGACGTGCGCCTCGACGGCGACCGCGTGGTCGAGGTCGGGCCGGCGCTCCCGCGAGTCGCAGACGAGCGGGTGATCGATGCGCGAGGCGGCGCCCTGCTGGCGGGCCTGCACGACCACCACCTGCACCTCTTCGCCCTCGCCGCATCGCTGCGGTCCCTGCGCTGCGGTCCGCCCGAGGTGCGCGACGAGCCGGCGCTCGTCGCCGCGCTGCGCGCGGCCGGAGCGGCGACGACGCCGGGGGCATGGGTGCGGGGCGTCGGCTACCACGAGTCCGTGGCCGGGCCGCTCGACCGCTGGGCGCTCGACCGGTGGCTCCCCAACCCACCGGTCCGGATCCAGCACCGCAGCGGCGGGCTGTGGATGGTCAACACGGCCGCCGCTCGTGCGCTCGACCTCGAGCACGCGGACGAGGCTGGCGTCGAGCGTGACGCTGATGGCCGGGCCACGGGGCGACTCTGGCGGATGGACCGCTGGCTCGGGGATCGCCTCGGTCGCCGGGACGTCGACCTCACCGACACGGGCGCGCTGCTCGCTCGCCACGGCATCACCGGCGTCACCGATGCCACGCCCGACCTCGACGCGGGCACGGTCGACGCGCTGGTCGCCGCGACGCGCGACGGGCGGCTGCCCCAGCGCGTCCACCTCCTGGGCGCCGACGGCGCCGTGCCGGCCGGTGCCCGTGTGTCGGTCGGGCCGTGCAAGATCCTCCTGCCCGACCACGACCTGCCGCCGCTCGACGAGCTGGCCGGCCAGATCCGGGCCGCGCACCGGCATGGGCGCGCCGTGGCGGTCCACTGCGTCACCCGGGCGTCGCTCGTGCTCACGCTGGCTGCGATCGACGACGCGGGCCCACGATCAGGCGACCGCATCGAGCACGGCTCGGTGATGCCACCGGAGCTCACCGCCATGGCCGCCGCGCACGGCGTCCGGGTCGTCACGCAGCCCGTGCTGCTGGCCGACCGCGGCGACGACTACCTCGACGACGTGGATCCGGACGACGTCCCCCACCTCTACCCGTACGCGTCGCTGCTCGAGGCGGGCATCGCGGTGGCCGCCTCGAGCGACGCGCCGTTCGGCGACGTCGACCCGTGGCGCGGCATCCGGGCCGCACGCGACCGGCGAACCGCCACGGGGTGCGTCGTGGGGCCCGGCGAGCGGGTCGAGCCGGCGACGGCGCTCGCCGGGCTGCTGACGCGCCTCGACGATCCCGGCGGCGCGCCGCGCCGGGTCGAACCGGGCGCCGACGCCGACCTGTGCCTGCTCCAGGTGCCGCTCGCGGATGCGCTGCGCGAGCCGTCGGCCGATCTCGTCCGGCTCACCATCGGCCAGGGAGCCGTCATCCACGGCGAGTGATCCCGCGAGCCGGCTCGACGGGCCCGATCCCTCGCGTTCCTGCGGCAGTTGGCAGTGGTCTTCGCCAGGATGTGCCGCAGGTTGGAGTGTGGGCAGGCGCGATCAGAGCTGGCGGGCGGCCTGGATGGCGGCGTCGGCCGCGGCCTCGGTGGCCAGCTTGGCGCCGCGCCCGAGGCGCGCGAGCCGCGGGACGCTGGCGGGGTGGCGGACCAGGAACCGGGCGATCGCTCGCGGGTTCGGGGTGCCGTCCTGGTTGCTGAGCCGGAAGATCTCCTCGTCGACGCTCCCGTCCGAGGCGCGGTCGCTGATGGCGCGGATGACCGACCACGCCAGGCTGCGCTGCTCGCACACGTCGGCGATGGCGGAGGTCTCCATGTCGAGCGAGACGACGCCGTCGGCCCGCAGGCCGGCGAGCACGCCGGCATCGGTGAGCAGCACGTCCGTCGTCCACATCCGGCCCAGCGCCGTCTGGCCGGCGAGCGCCGCGGGCCGGTGCTCGGCGCCGGTGGCGCTGTCGACGACCAGCTCCGGCACGACGAGCGTGCCGATCGGCGTCTCGTCCTCGAGCGCCCCGGTGATGCCGACCACGATGACCCGCTCCACGTCGACCGCATCGAGCAAGCGCGCGGTGGCGGCACGCGCCAGCGCCGTGCCCATCCCGGTGACGATGCCGACAACGTCGCGGCCATCGAGCGCTCCGGTGC
Source organism: uncultured Microthrixaceae bacterium (assembly GCA_963715505.1). Lineage (GTDB taxonomy): Bacteria > Actinomycetota > Acidimicrobiia > Acidimicrobiales > VFJN01 > VFJN01. The sequence continues at coordinate 2,903,103 of OY970242.1, read as the reverse complement.
GGACCTCGAGGCCGCCCACCCGGTCCTTGCGCAGGGACAGCTTGCAAGTGATGGGCCGCAGCTCCATCGGCATGGCGCACACGAACGCGATGGCCCGGTCCGGTGCAGCGGTCATCGTCGCTGCTCGCGCGACGCGCGCCGTCGCGCCCCGCGGCGCTCGAACTCCACCGCGCCCCGCCGCACGGCCCGACCGAGACCCGGGAGCGCGTACATCGGGGTCATCGCCCCGAAGCGGCGCGGCACGGTGAGCTGCACGATCTCCCGTTCGATCATCCGGGCGATGCCGCGGGCGACGTCCTCCGGCGGGAACAGCCGGCCCTCGTAGCTCGACGGCGCCTCGCCGGCATCCCAGATCGGTGTGTCGATGGGGCCGGGGCTCAGCGTCCCGATGTGCACGCCCGCGCCGGCGAGGTCGACGGCGAGGACGTGCGACCAGTGGCGGAGCGCCGCCTTCGACGCCCCGTACGCCGACTCCCGTGGCGTCGGGATCGCTCCGGCGATGGAGGTGACGTTGACGACCGAACCGCGGCCGCGCTCGACCATCGCCGGCAGCACGGCAGTCGTGATCCGCACGGCAGCCATGAAGTTGAGCTGCAGCAGCGCCTCCACATCGGCGGCGCTGATGTCGAGCCCGTGACGGCGCATGGGAGCACCGGCGTTGTTGACCACGATGTCGAGCTGGTCGACCCGTTCCCGGGCTGCGTCGACCGCTCGAGCGCAACCCGCCGCGGTCGAGAGATCGGCGACGACGTCGAACGAGGTCGGGGCATGCCGACGGCAGCGCTCGACGGTCTCCGCCAGCTCCTGATCCCGACGTGCCACCCCGACGACCGTCGCCCCCCGCCGGGCCAGCTCCACCGCGGTCGCCGCCCCGATCCCCGACGACGCGCCGGTCACGAACGCCACGGCGCGATCGATCTTCATGCGGGCCTCAGTGACCGAAGCCCATCGTGGGCGGTCCGGTGGGGTCGCCCCCGAAGAGCTCGTCTCGTCGGGCGTCGAGCGCGGCGACCGACCAGCGCTCGTCCTGCTCGACCTCGCCCACCATCTCCCACCCCCGGAAGCGGTGGAGCCGGCCGCCGACGACCACGAAGACCTGCCCGGAGACGTCGGCGGCGCCCTCGCTGGCCAGCCAGGCGACCACCGGACCGACGTTGTCGGGGTGCCACTCGTCGAACTCGCCGTCGCGGGCGGCCGCGAAGTCGCCGAGGAGGGCCTCGGTCATCCGGGTGCGGGCCCGCGGCGCCACCGCGTTCACCCGCACGCCGTAGCGCCCGAGCTCGCGGGCCAGCCCGATCGTCATGCCGGCGATGCCCGCCTTGGCAGCCACGTAGCTCACCTGCCCGGTGCCGCCGTAGAGCCCCGCCTCCGACACCGTGTTCACGATCACCCGGCCGCTCTCGTCGCCCGCCTTGTGCAGCTCCCGCCAGTGCGCGGCCGCGAAGCGGCTGGGCGCGAAGTGCCCCTTCATGTGCACGCGGACCACGTCGTCCCACGCCTGCTCGTCCATCTTGAAGCTCATCTGGTCGCGCAGGAACCCGGCGTTGTTGACGAGGATGTCGAGGCGGCCGAAGTGCTCCACCGCGGCGGCGACCAGCGCCTCCGCCCCCTGCCACGACGCCACGTCGTTGGCGTCGGCGAGCGCGCGGCCGCCCGCCGCCTCGATCTCCCGCACCACCTCCTCGGCCGCGGTGCCCCGCGAGCCGGTCGCCGTCCCGTCCGCGGCGAGGCCGAGGTCGTTGACCACCACGGCCGCGCCCTCCGCGGCCAGCGCGAGCGCCTCGCCACGGCCGATGCCCCGGCCCGCCCCGGTGACGATGGCGACCTTGCCGTCGAGCGCTCCCATCGGAGCCGAACGTAGCAAGTTCCCTGACACAGGTGTTAGTAGGGTGCGACCGTGCCGGACTCGCCGCCGTTCCACGACCCCGCCTTCTGGGCGGGCGACCCCTACCCGGCCTTCGCCGGGCTCCGCGCCCACGATCCCGTCCACCGCTACGACGGCCCGGCGGGCTCGATGTGGGCGGTCGCCCGCCACGCCGACGTGCTGGCCGTCTCCAAGGACCCGGCCACCTTCTGCTCGGGCAAGGGCGTGCTGCTCACCGACCTCACCCGCCCCGTCGTGTCGGCCGACTCGATCCTCTACCTCGATCCCCCGCAGCACGCCAAGCACCGCAAGCTGGTGAGCCCCAGCCTCACCGTCCGCCGGGTCGGCGCCCTGGAGGACCGGGTGCGCGAGATCGTGCGCCGGCTGCTCGACGAGCTCCCCGCCGACGAGCCCCTCGACGCGGTCGAAGCCATCTCGATGCCGGTGCCGCTCATGGTGATCGCCGAGCTGATCGGCGTCCCGCGGTCGGACCTTGGCGACTTCCGTCGCTGGTCCGACGCCATGATCGACGCGGCCAGCGAGTTCACCGACGGGGCGCTGGCGCTTGCGGCCGAGCTCTTCACCTACATCGACGGGGTCGTCAAGGCCCGCCACGAGGCGCCCCAGGACGACCTCGTGTCGGTGCTGGCCCACGGGACCGTCGACGGCGAGTCGGTGAGCGACCTCGACATCAACATGTTCGTGCTCACGCTGCTCGTGGCGGGGAACGAGACCACGCGCACCTTGCTCTCCAACAGCCTGATCGCGCTCGCCGAGCACCCCGACCAGCGAAGCCGCCTCGTGGACGACCCATCGGGCCTGCCGGTCGCGGTGGAGGAGCTGCTGCGGTGGGAGGCGCCGATCATGAGCTTCTGTCGCACCGCGACGCGTGACACCGAGCTGGGCGACAAGGCCATCGCCGAAGGCGACTACGTGCTGCTGCTCTACCAGTCCGCCAACCGCGACGAGGCCGTGTTCGGCCCGACCGCCGACCGCCTCGACCTCACCCGCTCGCCGAACCCGCACACCTCGTTCGGGTACGCCGAGCACTACTGCCTCGGCGCCGGCCTCGCGAGGCTCGAGGCGCGGGTGGTGCTCGAGGAGCTACTGGCCCGCTGGCCCGCGTACGAGCTGGCCGGCGTCCCCGAGCGGCTCCCGAGCCGCCTCGTGCGCGGCGTCCGCCACCTGCCCCTCGCGCTGCAGCCGTAGCTGGCTCCAGTGCACCGCGGTGATCACCGCGGCGGGGAACCAGATGAGCAGGCCGGCGCTGGCGAGGGTGTCCTCGTCGAGGTAGAAGGCGACGGCCGCGAGGTGGAACACCTGGGCGTGGTAGGTGATCAGGGCGACCAGGTGCGGGTGCGCCGCGATGCCACGCTCGACGCGCACATCCGGAGCGTCGCGGTCGAGCAGGTGCAGCGTGGCGACGAGGATCCCGGCGGTGACGGTGAAGCCGATCTGCGAGCCGAGCGGCAGGCCGAACCAGAAGCCGGGTCCCCCGTACTCGAACAGCTCGCCGAGGTAGAAGCGGTCGCCCAGCCGGCTCACCGGGTCGAGCACCCAGATGGCCCACACCGCGAGCATCCAGGCCACCGCCAGCTCGTGCCAGGCGCGCGGCGCCCGCGTCCGCCACGGTCCCGACGCCACCAGCCGCCCCGCGGCGAAGGCGAAGTACGCCATGAACGTGTAGCTGAGCGGGACCATGAGCGGGACGTCGAAGGCGAAGAGCTCGTCGTCGCGCAGGCCCTCGTTGAACGAGTACTCCGTGTAGGGCACGCCGAGGTGCACCGAGCCGTTCTCGGCGGCCACGCCGACGACGAGCGCGACGGCCACGTAGGTGCCGGTGCGCCGCCAACCGAGATGCCGCGACGCCCGCCAGAGGAACGTGAGGCCGAACAGCGTCACGTACCAGCGCCCCACGAGCGTGCCGATCACCAGGTCCATGCCAACCCCCCAGGCCTCACGGGCAGCATAGGCTGACACTCGTGTCAGGTACGGGGGTGACGGCGGGCGTCGACATCGGCACCACCTCCGTGAAGGCCGTGGCGGTCGACGCCGACGGCAGGGTGCTGGCCCGGGCCAGGGTGCCCCACGAGGTCCGCACCCCGTTCGCCGGCGCCTTCGAGCACGATCTCGACGTGGCCTGGCGCGCCGACGTGCTGGCCGCGCTCGCCGCGGTGGCCGCGGACCATGAGGTCGACGCGGTCAACGTGGCCGCGATGGTGCCGTCCCTCGGCGCGGTCCACGCCGACGGCTCCGCCGCCGGCCCGGGGCTGCTCTACGGCGACGCCCGCGGCGCCGGCGACGGGCGCGACGCCTCGACCCCGGGCGACGCGGGCGAGCTCCTGGCCTTCCTCGGTTGGCACGCGGCCAGCTCGACCGGCGCCACCGGCTACTGGCCGGCCCAGGCGGTGGCCAACCACGCGCTGTGCGGCCGGGGCGCGATCGACTCCACCACGGCCATGACCGCGCACCCGCTGTTCGACTTCAGCGGCTGGGACCGCGACCTCGCGGCCCAGGCCGGCGCCGACGTGGCGACGCTGCCCGACATCGTCAGCGGCGTGGAGCCGGCGGGGAAGGTCAGCGACGGCCTCCCCGCGGCGGGCGCGCTCGTGGGCGGCGGCGCCATCGACGCCTTCGCCGAGCAGCTCGTCGCCGGCGCCGACGAGGAGGGCGACGTGCTCGTGCTGTGCGGCACGACCCTGATCACGTGGGGCGTGGTGGGGGAGTGGCGCGAGGCGCCCGGCCTCTGGACCATCCCCCACACCGCGGCCGGGCGCACGCTGGTCGGCGGCCCGAGCAACGCAGGCGGGCTGTTCCTCGACCAGGTGGCGCGCTGGCTCGGCGACGGCGCGGCCGCGGGGCTCGACGACCTCGCCCCCGCGGACCTGCCCGTGTGGCTGCCCTACGTCCGCGGCGAGCGCACCCCGCTGCACCGGCGAGACCTGCAGGCGTCCGTCCACGGGCTCACCGTCCAGCACACGCCCGCGCACCTGCTGCGCGCCGCATACGAGGCCTCGGCGTTCGTGGTCCGGCACCACATCGACCGCGCCCGTGAGGCCGGCCTGGCCCCGCGGCGGATCGTCGCCACGGGTGGCGGCACGAAGGTCGACGCATGGATGCGGGCCGTCGCCGACGGCACCGGCCTTCCCGTCGACGTGGCCGCCGTCTCGGAGGGCGCGGCGCTGGGATCGGCGTTCATCGCCCGCTGCGTCGCCGGTCACGAGTCGACCATGACCGACGGCGCCCGCTGGGCTCGCACCCAGCGCACCGTCGAGCCCGACCCGGCGTGGGTCGACGCCGCGAGCGACCGGTACGGCCGGTTCCTCGACCACACCGCGGCTGCCGTGGCGCGCGTGGAGGACACATGACCGACGTGGAGGACCAGATGGCTGACCAGCTGCGCTTCGAGGACGTGTCGGAGGGCGACACCGCGCCCGAGGTCCGCCACGAGCTCACCCGCACCGACCTCGTCCGCTACGCGGGCGCGGTCGGGCGACCTCAACCCGATGCACCACGACGACGAGCAGGCCCGCGCTGTCGGCCTGCCGTCGGTGTTCGGGCACGGGATGCTCTCCATGGGCATCCTGGGCCGGGCCATCACCGACTGGGTCGGCGTGGGCGCCCTGCGCCGCTTCAAGGTGCGGTTCACCAAGCAGACGTGGCCCGGCGAGGTGCTGGTGTCGTCGGTGAGCGTGGTGGCCAAGCGCACGGAGGGCGACGAGCACCTGGTCGACCTCGAGGTGGCGCTGGCCAACGCCGATGGCGAGGTGAAGGTGGCCGGCGAGGCCACCGCCGTGCTGCCCGCCGCCTAGGCAACCAGCTAGACGAGGAACTCGAAGTGCTGCGTCTCCACCATGAGGGGCAGCCGGTACCGCACGTAGAAGCTGTGCAGGCGCAGGGCGCCGACGAACTCCTCGTAGCTGGGGTCGACGAGGTCGACGGCGTCGGGCTCCTTGGCCTTCCACGCGGCGGCCCGCCGGGCCACCTCCTCGAACTCGTCGAGCGTGGCGACCGACAGGCCGAAGTGGTCCATGCGAGGGGCGGTCATGGGTGTGTCCTCGGCGATGAGGAACACGAACTGCTCGTGGGTGTGGGCGCGCAGCACGAGCCGGCGGCGGTCCTCGGTGAGCTGCTCGTACTCCTCGAGGCCGAACACGTCGCCGTAGAAGTCGGTGATCGCGGCTCTGCCCTCGGCGTCGAGCTCGTCGGCCGCGACCGACATGGCCACGTGGTTGAGCCGGGGCGGTGCGCTGAAGGTGGGACCGGTCATGGTTCGCTCCTCGTCACGGGCGCACGAGCACCTTGCCGGCGAGCGTCCCGTCGACCAGGCCGCGCATGGCGTCGAGGACGCCGTCGAGCGGCACGTCCTGCGCCTCGAGCAGCTGGTCGACCGGCAGCGACCCCGCCGCCAGCAGCTCGAGCGCTCGGTCGAAGCCGTCGGCGTCGTAGTTGAAGGCGCCGGTGATCACGAGCTCGTTGAGCAGGATGCGGTTGGGGTCGAACCGGGGCGGTTCGATCCCGGCTCCGACGAGCACCAGGGTGCCACCCCGCACCAGCTGGGCCAGCCCCGCCTCCATGGCCGCGGCCTTGCCGGAGCACTCGAGCACCACGTCGACCGCGCCGTCGACCACCCGTCCGGGCTCGGCCATGTTGGGCACGTCGAGGTCGCTCGGGTGGCGCACCTCGCCGGCACCGACGCTGGCAGCCAGGGCCTGGCGGCGCTCGCCCGGCTCCACGCACACGATGTCGTCGACGCCGAGCGCCCGGAGCGCGGCGATGCTCAGCGCCCCGATGGGTCCGGCGCCGGCCACGAGCACCCGCTGGCCGGCCTGCACACCGGAGCGGGTGATGCCGTGGAGGGCGACGGCGAGCGGCTCGGTGAGGGCGGCGGCCCGGGCGCAGATGCCGTCGGGCCGGGCGAGCAGCTCGTCGCCTGGTGCCGCCTTGTACCGCGCGAACGCGCCCTGCTCGAGCCCGATGCCGGGTGTGTCGCGCTCGGCGCACAGCGACGGGCGCCCCGCCTGGCACGCCGGGCACGCACCGCAGCGCAGCGCCGGTCCGCCCACCACCGCGTCGCCGGGCTGCCAGCGGGCCACGTCGGCGCCGACGGCCACCACGTGGCCCGTCCACTCGTGGCCGGGCACGCTGCCGGGCTGCCCCCAGCCCTCGAGCACCATGTGCAGGTCGCTGCCGCAGATGCCGCAGTGGTCGACCTCGACCAGCACGTCGGCGGGGCCGAGCGCCGGCACCGGCACGTCCTCCACGGCCAGCTTCCCCGGGCCCTTGAGCACCGCAGCCGGCATTCGAGCGGGCACGTCCCCCATGGACGTGGCAGCGTAGTTGACATGAGTGTCAGATGCGCCGGGCCGGATGGGAGGAGGCGCCTGCCCGGGCGTCGAAGCAGAGCCGTGGGCGCGAAGACGGGAGGCCTCGGCATGGTGGGAGCGCTCCGGCGCTGGGCGAGCCGGTCGTTCGTGGCCGCGGCGGCGGCCTGCCTCCTCCTGTCCCTCGCCGCGCCGAGCACGCAGGCCCAGGAGGAGGAGGTGGCGCGGCCCGACAGCTTCCGCGGCGAGGCCTCCGCCCTCGTCGCCTCGGTGGAGCTCGACCGCGAGGCGCTGCTGCCCGTGCCCGAGGTGTTCCGCTTCATCGCGCTCGACGGGAGCGGCTCCTACGGCGCCAGCAGCCAGCAGGCCCGGGCGTCGCTGCTCTTCCCCGGCAACGGCCTCATCCTCGGCCCGAGCCTGGCGTGCGGCACGTTCGGCAACCAGTTCCCGCCGGAGTTCGCGCCGATCCTCGAGACGTGCCTGCAGTACCAGTACCCGCTCACCGTGTTCGCCGACTCGTTCCAGCCCGACGGCACGACGGCTGGTGCGCTCACCCTCGGCACGCCGTCGGACCCCGTGTCGGGCAACGCGGTGCGGGCCACCGCCCACGCCGCGGAGGACTCGACCACCACCGACGCCGTGATGCACGACCTCCGAGTGCTCGGCCTGCCCGCCCTGGGACCTGTCGCCCTGCCCATCCCCGGGCTGGAGCTCGACACGTCGCTCCTCACGATCGACGCCGCCACCAGCCGCACCGACCAGCGCATCGTCGACGGCGCCCTCGTCGTGGAGGCCGAGTCCACCGTCTCCGGTCTGCGCATGGTGGGCGGCCTCGTGCGCATCGGCTCGATCCGCTCGCTGTCGCGGGTGACCGATGCGGCCGACGGCACGCAGACGAGCGAGGCCAGCTTCGAGGTCAGCGGGGTCACCGTCGGAGGCGTGCCGGCCGAGATCACCGACGAGGGCCTGGTGCTCGGTTCGCCGTCCGGCGGTCTGGGTCCGCTCGTGCAGCAGCTGCAGACGAGCGTGAACGGCCTGCTCGAGGCGCTCGGCGTGAAGGTCTCGGTGCTCGCCGTCGAGGAGACGGTCGACGAGGCCACCGCAGCCGTCGCCAGCGTCGGGGGCCTGCTCATCGAGATGGGCACCGACGTGCAGGGTCTGCCCACGGTGCCCGGACCGCTGGGCGACGTCGACCTCAACGGCCTCTACCGCGGGACCATCCGCCTCGGCTCCACCGCCGCCATGGGGACGGCGGCCAGCTTCGACGACAGCATCATCGACCCGCCGCCGGTGCCCGACGTCGGCAGCGGGTTCACCGACCCCGTCGCCGCGCCGGACTTCGGAGCGGGCCTCGACCTCCCGGCCGCCGAGCCCGCCGCTCCTCCGGTCGAGGGCACAACACCGACCGATCGTCCCGGGCTGGTCCGATCCGTCGTCGACCTGTTCGGCGGCCGGCTCAGCCTGCTCTACCTGTCCTTCACCCTCGCCGCGCTCGCGCTGTGCCTCGTGCCCCGGCTTCCTCACTGCCCGCCCGGCTCCCGGGCGCCCGCGCCGTGACGCAAGGAGAATCCATGCCCGCCGACGATCCCGACCGCCCCGCGATCGACGACGACGACGAGCCCGACCCGCGGATCCTGTGGCGCTGGGTGGGCGACGCGGCCCGGCCGTGGGTCGGCTGGGTGCTCATCGGCCTCGGTGGCCTGCTCATGCTGCTCGGCTACTTCGGCGTGTCCCGCGAGTCGCTGCCGGCCAAGCAGATCCCGTACCTCGTCTCCGGCGGCATCGGCGGCGTGTTCCTCGCCGTCGTCGGCGCCTACTTCCTCGGCACCGAGGAGCTGCGCCAGGACAGCGGCCGCCTCGACCGGCTCGAGCGCATGGTCGACGAGCTCCACCAGGCGCTGCTGCGCCGGCCCGACGCGCCCGACCGTCACCGCGCTCGGCGCGCGACGGCCGACGGCAACGGCGCCGATCGCGCCGGCCCGGCAGGTCGTCGCGGTCGACGGGCGGCGACCTGTTCCACCGCGCCGACGTGCCCGATGGTCGAGGGCAAGGACGGCAGCGAGGTCACGCCCGCCGCGGCCCGCAAGCGCGGCCTGCGCCCCTGCCCGCTCTGCGCACCGGCGCCGGCGCGCCTCGCCGCCTCGGCGTCGTAGCGCTCGATGTTCTACGTCCAGATCGCGCTCCTCGGGATCATCTTCGGCGGCCTCTACGCGCTGTCGGCGCACGGGCATCGTCCTCACCTACACGGCGACGGGCGTCTTCAACATCGCCCACTTCGCCATCGCCCTGCTCGCCGGCTACCTCGGCTGGCAGCTGAGCGGCGTGTGGGGCCTGCCGCTGGTCGCTGGCGGTCCCGATCGTGCTGCTCGTCTGCGGGCCGGTGCTCGGGCCTCGTCCTCGAACGGGTCGTGTTCCGACCGCTCCAGCGCGCGGCAGGCCAGCAGCTCGGAGAAGCTCGTCGCCGCGCTCGGCGTCACCGTCGTGCTCCTCGCGCTCATCAACGTCGTCTGGGGCCCGGGCGTGCAGGGCACGACCGACCGAGCCCGTGCCCCGCCTGTTCGGGCTGCGACCCGTTCGAGGTCGGCTCGCTGCAGCTTCGACACCGAGCAGGTCGGGCTCGTCGCTCACCGTGCGTCGCGGTCGGCGGCCGCGCTCTACGTCCTCTTCCAGCCGCACGTTCCTCGGCACGTCGATCCGCGCCGTCGTCGACCGGCGCGAGCTCGCCGAGCTGGCCGCCATCGACGCCAACCGCGTCTCGCAGGTCGCCTGGTCGCTCGGCTGCACGCTCGCCGCCGTCACCGGCCTGATCATCGCCGCAGGGCGTCGCTCGAGCCGACCCGGATCATCTTCTTCGGCATCGAGACGTTCTCGGTCGCCGTCGTGGCCCGGCTCACGAGCGTGCCCATGGCGATCCTCTTCGGGTTCCTCGTGATGGGCCTGGGCCGCAGCCTGCTCGACAGCTTCGAGCCCTTCGGCGCCGACAGGCGGCGCCGCCGAGACCTACCAGGCGATCGTCACGAACCTGTCGAGCATCGTGCTGTTCGCCGCGCTGGTGAGCGTTCCGCCGGCTCGACGAGGTCGGCGAGACGACCGCCTCAGGGCCCGGCCTCGTGGCGAGCGCCTTCGGCCGCCAGCGGACCGGCGTCAGCGGCGCCGCCACCTCCGGCGGTGCTCGCCGCTCGCCGCGCTGCTCGCCCCGCTCGTCCTCGGCGGCCCCGACCTGCGGCAGGCCCACACCGTGCTCGCGCTCATCGTGATCTTCGTGTCGATCGTGTGCATCACCGGCTTCTCCGGCCACCTCACGCTCGGGCAGGCGTCGATCGCCGGCCTGGGCGCCTTCTTCACCGGCCGCGGCGCCGCCAACGCCTTCGACCTGCCCGTGCTCGTCGCCATGGTCGTCGGCGCGCTGCGTCGCCGATGGTCGCCGGCCTGGTCGCCGGCTACCCCGCGCTGCGCCGCAAGGGCCTGTTCCTCGGCCTCACCACGCTCGGCCTCGCGCTGATCATCGACCGCTTCGTGTTCAACACCCAGCTGTTCCAGGGCGGCCCCGGCGGCGCTCGACGTCGAGCGCCCGACGCTGCTTCGGCCTCGACCTCAGCGGCGACGCGGCCTTCTACTTCTACGAGCTCGCCGTGGTCGTGCTCATGCTCGTGCTGGCCCACAACCTGCGCAGCGGCCGCCTCGGTCGCGTGCTCGCCGCCATGCGCGACTCCGAGACGGCGGCGCAGTCGGTCGGCATCGGGCTGCGGCGGGCCGAAGCTGTTCGTGTTCGGCGTGTCGTCGGCCATGGCCGGCATCGGCGGCGCGCATGCTCACGCAGGCCAACCAGAACTGGGACACCGATCACCTTCAACCCCGTGCTTCGGGCTGTTCTGGTTCACGGCCGTCGTCGTGTGCGGCGTGTCGAGCATCGCGGGGCGCCATCCTCGCCGCCGTCCTCTACGTCGCCATCCCCGCGATCGCTCGACCTCGACATCGCAGAGCGCCATCGGCGTCTTCGGCATCGGCGCCGTGTTCCTCGGCCGGCTGCCGGGCGGCCTCGTCGCGCCAGCTCGGCGGCGTCGCCGGCCGGTGCGCTGCAGGCGGGCGTGGCCGAGCAGTACCGCATCGCCCGGCAGCCCGCCGGCACCGGTGCCGCCGCCCGCGCCGGTGCCGACCGCCTTCGCCGAGTCGGTGCTCGCCGAGCGGAGGCGCGCCGTGAGCGACCGTGCTGCTCGAGGCCGAGGCGGTCACCGTGCGCTTCGGCGGGCTGTGGCCGTCGACGACGTGTCGCTCGAGGTGGCGCCCGGCGTCGATCACGTCGCTCATCGGGCCCAACGGCGCCGGCAAGACCACGCTGTTCAACGTCCTCACCGGGCTGCCAGCCGCCCGACCACGGGCAGGTGCGCGCTCGGCGACCGCGACATCACCGGCCTGCCGACCGCACGAGCGGGCCCGCGCTCGGCCTGGCCCGCACGTTCCAGCGCCTCGAGGTCTTCACCGGCATGACCGTGTTCGAGAACCTCCAGGTGGCCGCCGAGGCCGCGTCGCCCGGGCGCACCTTCACCGGGATCCTCCGGCTGCGGCACCGACGACGAGCCCGGCGATCGTGGCGACGGTCGAGGAGGTCGATCGAGCTCGTCGGCCTCGGCCCCGTGCGCCGACCGCCTGGCCGGCTCGCTCAGCACCGGCGTCGCTGCGCCTGGTCGAGCTGGGCCGGGCGCTGTGCACCGACCCGACGGTGCTGCTGCTCGACGAGCCGAGCAGCGGCCTCGACAGCGGCGAGACCGACGCCTTCCAGGACGTGCTCCGCCAGGTGGCCGACGAGCGGCGTCGGCATCCTGCTCGTCGAGCACGACGTCGAGCTGGTGATGGCGCTGTCCGACGCGGATCTACGTCCTCGACTTCGGCCAGTGCATCGCCGAGGGCACGCCCGAGCGAGATCGCCAGCGATCGCCGGAGGTGCGCGAGGCCTACCTCGGCGTGCCGGTCGGAGGACGGTGCGTCGTGAGCCACGCCCTCGAGCTCGACGACGTGCGCGCCGGCTACGGCCGCATCGAGGTGCTCCACGGCGTCAGCCTCGACGTGCCCGGCCGGCTCGGTCGTCGCCCTGCTCGGCCCGAACGGCGTCGGCAAGACCACCACGCTGCGGGCGATCTCCGGCACGCTCCCGGTCACGTCCGGCGTCGATCCGCCTCGACGGCCGGCGCATCGACAACCGCCGGCCCAGCGCCATCGCCGCGCCGCGGCCTGGTGCTCGTGCCCGAGGGGCGCGGCGTGTTCCCGGCCCTGACCGTGCGGGACAACCTGCGGGTCGCCCACCGCAGCGCGCCGGCGCGACGCGGCCGGGCCGTGGGACGAGTGGCTCGACGACATCACGGCCACCTTCCCGCGGCTCGGCCGAGCGCCTCGGCCAGACCGCCGGGTCGCTGTCCGGCGGCGAGCAGCAGATGCTGGCCGTGTGCCGGGCCCTGGTCGGCGACCCGCGCGTCGTGATGTTCGACGAGCTCTCGATGGGCCTGGCGCCGCTCGTCGTCGCCCAGCTCTTCGAGCGCGTCGCCGCCCTGCGCGACGCAGGGCCGCACCATCGTGCTCGTCGAGCAGTACCTCACCTACGCCCTCGAGCTGCGCCGACCTCTGCTACGTGCTCGCCAAGGGCCGGGTGGTGTGGGCGGGCGAACCGGGCGAGCTGCAGCACTCCTCGACGGCCGCCGCCTACCTCGCCGTCTAGGCCGGCCGCGGCCAGGGCTGGCCCGCCCGGACGACGCGCGTCACGCCATGGCTCGCGCGGGCCGATAGCGCAGGGCCATCGCGCCCGACTGGAACACCTGGCGATCCACGAGCTCGAGCTGGATGCGCTCGCGCAGTCCGGCGAGCAACGTCGGCCCGTGCCCGGCCAGGACCGGCTGCACGAGGAGCTCGTACTCGTCGATCAGCCCCAGATCAGCCAACGCCAGGGGGAGCGTCACGCCGCCCACCCACAGACCCTCGCCTGGCTCCTCCTTGAGCCGCCGGACCGCTTGCCGGAGGTCGCCTCGCACCAGCTCGGCGTTCCACTCGACCGCGCCCAGCGTGCTCGACACGACGTGCTTCTTCGCCCCGTCGATGGCCTCGGCAAACGGGATCTCCCACTCCTCCATCCAGTCGGGCCACCGGCCCGTGGCCGGCCGTCGCCACGCCGACTCCATCATCTCGTAGGTCACCCGGCCGAACAGCAGCGCATCGGCTCGTTCCATCTCAGCCGTCCAGTAGCGCATCGACTCCTCGTCCGGAGGGAGCCCTGCCTCGTGATGGCAGCAGCCATCGAGCGTCACGTTGATCGAGTATCGGAGCGGTCTCATCTCCTGGCTCTCCTTGATGTGCGCCGCGCGTTCACCGGACCGTACTCAGACGATCGCGGGCGCTGTTTCTCACCGCCGCCCCGATCGCGCGGACCGAGGCTCCTCCTGGCCGCTGCTCGCGCAGCCCGGGCGCGGCCAGGGCAGGCCCGTGGGTCGGGTTGTGTGCGATGCCTTGTATGGATCTACTCCGATGAGAACAACCGAACTCCTCGGGACCATGACCAATGGATGTGCCCCCGGCGGACAGTCCTGAATCGGGTCGAGCTGCGCGTCCCCTGTTTCGAGCCACACCAAGGCGAGATCCGGCAGGCGGCCCGTTCGCTAGAAAGCCATCAACGGCAGGGCAGAGGAGAGACCACCCACCAGACCTCGAGACGCTACGAACGAGTCACAGCGTCTGCATCCGATCGTCATTCAGGGCAGAGTGTGCAGGTGGTGACGCCTCGCGAGATCGTGACCCACCCCGACGGGCGGGACTTGGCGCTCGTGGTCCGCCGCAAGGGTCTCAGCTCTGGTGGCGGTGACATCGGAAGCCTGGCGCTTGATGCGATCAGCTCCCTGGTGAACCGCGTCGGCAGGCGGGGGTGGGTTCTAGAGGTTCGCCCATGGCCCGTCGGTCGGGCATTGACTACCGAACGGTTTGACACTGAGGCGGAGGCGATCGCGCGGGCCGATGCCCTTGGCGCAGAGATTGCTCACGGTCGATTCGGCGCGGCGTAACTGCCGAACACGGGCGCGCGTAGATCGGGCAGAGTGTTGACATGGCGGAGGTCGGGTTGGCCGGGCAAGCCGGCACAGCCCGGCGCCGCCGGTGGCTGCTGCTTCCCGCTGTCGTCGTCCCGCTCCTGTTGGCCGCTGGTCTCTACTCCATGGTGCAGGCCGGGTCTGCCGCGGGTTCGGTTGACATTCTTTATGCCCGGCACTGCTGGGCGGGAAGGATGTTGCGATGCCCAAGAAGTTCCCTCCGGAGTTCAAGCGTGATGTGGTCACGGTTGCCCGGCGTGGTGATCTGACTCGTGCCGAGGTGGCGGCGGACTTCGACATCTCCGTCGAGTCGGTGAACCGTTGGATGCGCCAGGCCGACATCGACGACGGCGTCAAGGATGGCCTCACGACCGCCGAGCAGAACGAGCTCGTGCAGCTGCGCCGCAAGGCGCGTCGGCTCGAGATGGAGAACGAGATCCTCCGCCGCGCGGCCGCGTACTTCGCCAAGGACGCGCTCCCCCAATGATGTTCCCGTTGGTCCGTGACCTGGCCGCCGAGGGGTTCCCGGTGCGGCTGACCTGCGGGGTGTTGGGGTTCTCGACCCAGGCGTTCTACAAGTGGCGGTCCCGGCCGTGCGCGCCACGGGTCCTCGACGACGCCCACCTCGTCAACGCCATCGTCGACGTGCATGCCGATGACCCGGAGTTCGGCTACCGGCTCATCGCCGATGAGCTCGCCGCCGCCGGCCATCAGGTGAGCGAGCGGCGTGTGTGGCGGCTGTGCCGGGACCACCGGGTCTGGTCGACCACCACGAAGAAGGGCCGCAAGCACGGGAAGGTTCCAGGCCCGCCGGTGCATGACGACCTGGTGCAGCGCCAGTTCCGGACCGACCGGCCCGACGCGGTGTGGCTCACCGACATCACCGAGCACCCCACCGCCGAAGGCAAGCTCTATCTCTGCGCGATCAAGGACTGCTTCTCGAACCGGATCGTGGGCTACTCGATCGGTGATCGGATGACCGCGCAGCTCGCGCGTTCAGCGCTGCGCTCGGCGATCGCCCGACGCCAACCGGTCGGCACCGTGGTGGTTCACAGCGACCGCGGCGGCCAGTTCCGCGCTAGGAGCTTCCGGGCCGTGCTGCGCGCCGCAGAGCTGACAGGGTCGATGGGCCGAGTCGGCGCGGCGGGTGACAACGCTGCGATGGAGTCCTTCTACTCACTGGTCCAGAAGAACGTCCTCAACCGCCGGCGGCGCTGGAGGACACGCGCCGAGCTCCGCTACGAGCTCGTCGTGTGGATCGAGCACACCTACAACCGGCGGCGCCGCCAGCGCGCCCTCGGCAAGCTCACTCCCGTCGAGTTCGAGCTCGCCTTCACCCCTCAACCCGACGACGACACCGCCGAGGCGGCATGATCAGTCACAACCACCGTCAACCGAACCCGCGGCAGACCCGCCCGGCTCACCTTTCGGTACGAAGGACCCCCCGATCCAGTCCGACCGGGAGAGCTGGTGCACCTGCGAGCGCCAGGCGACGAGTGCGGACCGCTCATCGTCAGCCTCCACAGCCCCAGCATCCTCGGGCAGTGGAGCCAAACACACTCCGGCAACGCCGTGGACGACTCGTTCCACCGCGATGAGAAGCCGTGGTGGTCGATCTCATCGAGCGAGTACTTCACTCCGTTGCCGTGCTACCTCGACGGCACGATCACATTCACCCTGCCCACCGACACCACGGCTGCCGTGGTAGCCGCGTGCGACAACAGCAACCGGTGCGCAAAGGTGCGCGTCGATCACGAGACCCGACGGTAGCCAGAGACGGTTCGGCTCGCGGGGACAAGTTCCGAACACGACCAGCTGCAGAACGGGCACTATGCAACGCGTGAGCGAGAAGCCAGCAGACGGACCAGCGACTGCTGCGTGGACTCTCCAGGAGGCTCGGACGTTGGGCTTCGAGCCCGACCCTGGCTCGATCACGATCGCGTGCACCGGCGGACCGACCCTGCTCGTCGGACTCCCCGCGCTCTGGTCGGCGTACCGGCGGGTGCTCATAGTTGGCCCTGAGCGTGCTGCGCTGTTCAAGACGAACGTCACCCGCGATGGCCCGACGCGGATGGTGTGGTCGGGAAGCACGACAGACCTTCGTGTAAGGAAGGCCGTCGGCTGGATCCTCAGAGGCGACCTGCCTGGCGGGCTCCACTTCTTTGTCGACGCCAAGTCCGAGGGTCGCCGCTTGAGCACCTTCCTCGGCTCGCGGTCATAACTGCCGAAGAGTGCCCGGTACCCCCTGACGCCGGTCCGCCGCCCATCGACAGCTTCGTTCGCCTCTGCGCGAGGGAGCCGCAGGAGGCCGAGCGGAGTGGTGGTCCAACGAGGTGCCGCTGTCGACAGCCAAGCAGGGTCCTGAGGGAGGATGATCGTGCCATGGCGACCGCCGCACATCTTCGAGACATCGCGTTGTCGTTGCCGGAGGCGACCGAGAAGCCGATGCACGGCACGCCGGCGTTCTACGTGAGGGGCAAGTTCTTCACGAAGCTCAGCGCCGACGGCCGGACCGCCGTGGTGCACGTCGACAGCCTGGAGGAGAAGGAGGCGCTGCTCGCGGCGGAGCCCGTGCAGCTGACCACGACGCCCCACTACGACGGCCATCGCATGGTCCTCGTCGTGCTCGCGAAGGTGACGAAGGCCGAGCTGCGGGAGTACGTCACGGAATCATGGTGTCTATGAGCACCGAAGAAGCTGCTGGCCGCGTTCGATGCCCAGCAGTGATCGCTCGGCCGCCACGGGGCGGGCCGGAGTGGGCCGCTAGGTCGGCTCGCGGGGCAGGCCGAGGACGCGGTCGGCGAGGATCGTCTTGTTGATCTCGGTGGTCCCGCCGGCGATCGACAGCGACCGCGACGCGCACAGGTCGTGCCCCCAACCGTCGGCGAGCGAGCCGAAGCCCAGGACGCGGGTGGCGGTGACCGCGAGCGCTTGGTCGGCCTGCGCCCACAGCAGCTTGGCCACGCTGCCCTCGGGCCCCGGCACGCCGCCCCGCTGCGCCGACCCGACCGCGCGCGCCGCGAGCAGCCGCAGGCACTGGATCTCGATGTGGCGGCGGGCTACCTCGTCGCGCACGCTCGCGTCGGCGCGCACGCCGGTGCCGTCGGGGTCGGCGCTTCGCAGGTCGGCCCGGAGCCGTTCCAGCTTGCGCTGCACGTTCGTGTAGAGCTTCACCACGCCGGCGCGCTCGAAGCCGAGCGTGGTGGTCGCCACCTTCCAGCCGCCGTGCAGCTCGCCGAGCAGCGCCGTCGCTGGCACGCGCACCTCGTCGAGGTGCAGCTCGCTGAACGGTGTGTCGCCGGCCATGGTCGTGATGCGGCGCACCTCGATCCCCGGCGTGGCCATGTCGACCAGCAGCGAGGAGATGCCGCGGTGCTTCGGGGCGTCCGGGTCAGTGCGCACGTAGAGCTGGCACCAATCGGCTCGGTGGCCCTCGGAGGTCCAGGTCTTCTGGCCGGTGACGACGAAGTGGTCGCCGTCGCGGACGGCTCGGGTGCGCAGCGATGCCAGGTCCGAGCCGGCGTCGGGCTCCGACATCCCCTGGCACCAGATCTCGTCGCCCCGCAGCATCGGTCGCAGGAAGCGCGCCTGCTGCTCCTCGGTGCCGACGGCCATGATCGCCGGGCCGATGTTGGCGAGGCCGATGGCGTTCACGGGGCCGGGGGCGCCGGCGCGGGCCATCTCCTCGTTGAAGGCCATCTCCTCGACCGGGCTGGCGTCGCACCCGCCGTGGGCCCGGGGCCACGACACCGCGCCGTACCCGGCGTCGACGAGGGTGGCGTTCCACCGGCGGAGGACCTCGAAGGCGTCGTCGTCTCGCCGGCGCGCCGCCTCGACCACCTCGGCGGTGAGGTGGTCGGCCAGCCAGCCGCGGACCTCCTCGCGGAACGCCTCCACGGCGGGCGAGGGGTGCAGGTCCATGCCCTCGTCCTCCTCCGTGTCCCCGGCCACCACCGTGTGCCAAGGTGGGCATCTAACAGATGTGTCACCATAGCGCCGTCCGACGGGCGGGCGACAGGTGGCCGAGGGGGTGCGCGTGCTGGGTGGTCAGGTGCTGTCGGCCGCGCCGAGCCGGAGCTCGACGCCGGCGCGCGCCTCGGCGAGCAGCACCAGGTCGCTCCAGTCCCGCTCGCCCAGCCCGCGATCGACCGCGTCGCTGAGCACACCGGCGAGGGCGGCGGCGACCGGGGCGGGCACGCCGTGCTCGCCGGCCAGCTCGCCGATCAGCCGGGCGTCCTTCGCCGCCAGGCGCAGCGCGAACTGGGGGTCGCGGCCCCGCCCGTCGATGCCCTCCACGCCCCGGTCGATGAAGAAGTTCGACGCGCCGCCGGTGCGCACCACGTCCACCGCGGCGCGCAGGTCGATCCCGGCGGCGGCGGCCAGCGACAGCCCCTCCAGCGACGCCCACGTGCACGCGAACGCCATGAGGCTGTTCACGAGCTTCATGGTGGTGCCCGCGCCCACCGGCCCGAGGTGGATGGTGGCCCGGCCCAGCGGCTCGAGCACTGGCCGGCACCGGGCCACGGGCTCGTCGTCGCCGCCCACCATGAACACGAGGGCCCGCCGCTCGGCGCCCACCGCCCCGCCCGTGAGCGGCGCCTCCACGAGGTGGTGCCCGCTGGCCCGCAGCCGCTCGGCGATGGCGCGGTTGCCCGCCGGCGCGGTGGTGGAGAGGTCGAGCAGGATCGAGCCGGGCGCGGCGGCCGCGGTCCAGGCCTCGGCGACGGCCTCGACGGCAGCCGGCGTCGGCAGCGACGTGAGGGTGATCTCGGCCGCCCGGGCCACCTCGGCGACGTCGCCCGCGGCGGTGGCGCCCTCGATGCGGGCCGCCCGGGCGCCGTCGGTGTCGTGCGCCGTGACCTCGTGCCCGTCGGCCACGAGGTTCGTGGCGATGGCACCCCCGATGTTGCCCAGACCGATCACCCCGACCTGACCCATCCCAGCCTCCCTGGTCGAACCGGCGGAGGGTACGGCACGAGGAGGAGCGTTGCCCCGGATCACCATCGAAGAGGGTTACTTCACCATCCCCGACACACCCGGCGAGGCGCCCCGCCTGCTCGGCAGCCGGTGCCCGGCGTGCGGCGAGCACCTTCTTCCCCCGCCGGCTCGTGTGCGCCAGGTGCCTCCACGAGGGCTGCGACGACGTCGAGCTCGGCCCCACCGGCACGCTGCTACACCTGGACCTACGTGCACGTCCCGCTCTTCGCCAAGACGCGACGGCTCGGTCGAGTGCGTACGGCGTCGGGCAGGTCGACCTGCCCGAGGGCCCGCGCGTGCAGGCCATCCTCGTCGGCGGCGCCGACGACTTCCGGATCGGCATGGAGCTCGAGCTCGACCTCGAGAGCCTCCGCCATGACGAGGACGGCAACGAGGTCGTGATCTTCCGCTTCCGTCCCACGGCGGGTGCCACGTGAGGATCGACGGCGCCGCGGTCGCCGGCATCGGCATGGTGCGCTTCGGCCGCCACGCCGGCACCCCGGTGGCCCGACCTCGCCCGCGACGCCGGCCTGGCCGCGCTCGCACGACGCCGGGATGACCCTCGCCGACGTCGACGAGGCCTTCGTCGGCTACATCCAGCCCGCCCCGCTGGTCGGCATCAAGGCCATGAAGGAGCTCGGGCTCACCGGCCTGCCCGTCACCCACGTCGAGAACGCGTCGGCCACCGGTCTGGTCGCCTTCCGGGAGGCGGCGTGGGCGGTGGCGTCGGGCCGGGCCGAGGTGGCCATGGCCATCGCCTTCGACAAGATGACCGAGATGGGTCGCGGGGGCGGCGCCAGCCGGGGCACCGGGCGCGACGAGATCGACTCCACGATCCTGCCCGCCGCCTACTTCGCCCTGTGGGCCCAGCGGCGCATGCACGACCACGGCACCACGCCCGAGCACTTCGCGGCCATCGCGGCCAAGAACTGGAACCACGGCGCCCTCTGCCCGTGGAGCCACCGCCAGCCCGACCACAAGGTGACGGTCGAGGAGGTGCTCGCCTCGCAGATGGTCGCCGAGCCGCTCACGGCGATGATGGCGTGCCCGGCCGACGACGGCGCCGCGTGCGTCATCGTCGCCTCGACGGAGTGGGTGCGGCGCCAGCCAGCCCGACCGCCGGCTCGTGCGCCCGATCGCCTCCGCGCTGCGCAGCGAGACCTACGCGCCCGGCCACACCTTCCTCGGCCCGGTCGTCGGGCCGGCCACGATGACGCGCGACACGGCGACCGACGCCTACGAGGACGCGGGCATCGGCCCCGACGACGTCCACCTCGCCCTCTGCCACGACGCCTTCGCCAACGAGGAGCTCGAGTACTACGAGCTGCTCGGCTTCTGCCCCGAGGGCGAGGGCGAGCAGCCTGCTCGACGAGGGCGCCACGACGCTCGGCGGCCGCATCCCGTTCAACACCGACGGCGGCCTCATCGCCCGCGGCCACCCGGGCGGGCCCACCGGCCTGGCGATGGTCCACGAGATCGTGCAGCAGCTCCGCGGCGAGGCCGGGGCCCGCCAGGTCGAGGGCGCCCGCACGCGCGCCTCGCCCACCTCGTGGGCGGCGGCAGCGTGTGCACGGTGAACCTGTTCCGAGCCGACTGAGGAGGTCCTGATGGACGACGACGGCTGCTGGCCAAGGGCCGCGAGATCCAGGTGCAGCTCTGGCCGCAGATGGCGTCGGGCCCCACCGGCGCCTTCCCGGCCGCCAAGCTGGCGCCCGACTTCTACGCGCTACGTGGCCGAGACCGCCTTCGGCATGATCTGGGCGCGCCCCGGCCTCGCTCTGCGCGACCGCAGCCTGGTGACCGTGGCGCAGCTCGCCGCCCTCGGCCGCACCGAGGAGCTCAAGGCGCACCTCGCCGGCGCCCTCAACGTCGGCATCACCAAGGAGGAGCTCGTCGAGGTGCTGATGCAGACGTCGATCTACGCCGGCGTCCCCGCCGCCAACGACGCCCTCAAGGCCGCCGCCGAGGTTCTCGGCACGGACTGAGCATCGCCTCGCCGACGTCGGCGCCGCTGTGACGGCCTCCCGGTCCGCCGCGTTGGGGGCATCGGAGTGACCGGAACGGGCGCTGCCATGCCCCCAACCTGGCCCTCGTCGGGCCAAGGCCGCGCGGTGCGCCGCGTTGGGGGCACCGGAGTGATCGCAACGGCTACTGCCGTGCCCCCAACCTGTCCCTTGTCGGGCGACGGCCGCGCGGTCCGCCGCGTTGGGGGCATCGGAGTGACCACAACGGGCGCTGCCGTGCCCCCAACCTGGCCCTCGTCGGGCGGAGGCGGCGCGGTGCGACAGCGGCCAGCGTTCGTCAGCCCACCCCGGCCGCGGCGACGGGCGGGGTCGGGGTACGGCGGTTCACGACGGTGACGGCCAGCACGATGAGCACGGCGGCGGCGATGGCGCCCGCGCTCGGCGCCTCGTCGCGCACGATCCAGTCGACCACGAAGGCGGCGACGAGCTGCGCGGCGAGCATGGCGATGGTGGTTCGCAGCACACCGATGGCGCTGCTCGCTGCCGCCAGCGCCAGCACGATCGTCACGCCGAGCAGCCCACCGACGTACAACCAGGGTTCGCTGGGCCAGCTCGGCGTGACGATCTCGCCGGCGATGGCGGCGCCGACACCGAACAGGCCCAGGGCTACGGTGCCGACCAACACGTTGACGGCGGTCGCCGCCACCGGGTCACCGATGGCCGAGGTGATGCGTCCGTTGGCCGCCGACTGGAAGGCCGACGCTGCGCCGGCCAGCACCACGAACACGACGAAGCCGGGCGCCAGGTCCCCGACGGGGCGCCCCAGCTGGGCCAGCCCCACGGCGGTCATGGCGAGCACCACGGACGCGATCCGCGGTGCGGTGATCGGTCGCCGCCCGCCCGGCGCGATGCCGAGCCGGTCGACGAGCATCCCGGCCGTCATCTGCCCGGCGAAGAACGCGATCGAGAACACGGCGATGCCCAGTCGCTCGACGGTGATGACGCCCGAGAGCACCACGATGGCGCCCCCGAGCCCCGCCGCTCTCGTCCATCCCGGCACCGGCCACGTCGCGACTCGCGCGACGTTCCGCCGCGTCGCCCGTCGGCGAGCCACCACCGCGGCCGCCACCAGCAGCGCGACGCAGAAGTTGACGAGTGCCGCCAGCAACGAGCTCCCGAGTCGCTCGCCCAGCTCGGCATTGATGTTCGGTTGCAGCGCGCCGCAGACCCCGGCCCCCAGCGAGATGCCGACCGCCCGGACGGCTTCGGGCGTGTCGGTCATCGCAGCGACGCTACCGACGCGTGCGTGGTAGTGAGGAAGCGTGCCGATCGAGGTGCGACCCGCCACCGACTCGGTGCTCGACGGCTTCCCCCCGCGTGCTCGTGCGGCCTTCGCTGACCTGACGCCCGGGGTCGAGAGAGTGAGGACAGCCGGATGCTCGTGATCGACGCTGCCAACGTGATCGGCTCCCGCCCCACGGGCTGGTGGCGCGACCGCCCGGGCGCCGCTCGACGGTTCACCGAACGGGTGCGGGCCACGGTGGCGGCGGGACGGCTGGACTCGCCGGTGACCGTCGTCCTCGAGGGTCGCTCGCGGGCCGGCGTCGAGGAGGGCGAGGTCGGCGGCGTCGCGGTGGTCCATGCGCCCGGCGAGGGCGACGACACCATCGCCGCCATCGCTCGCGAGCACCGCGGCGCGGTGGTCGTGACGGCAGACCGGGCGCTGGCTGACCGTGTGCGAGCAGCGGGTACGGAAGTCGTGGGGCCGAGCTGGCTGCTCGAGCAGCTCGTGGAGTGATCGCTCGTCGTGCCGCCGACTCGCGCCCACCTACGCGACGGCGGTCGCCTCCAGCTCGACCATCAGCTCGGGGTAGGCGAGTCGGGTCACACCGAGGAGCGTCCATTGTGCTCGAACGCCGCCCCTCGCGCCGCCGACCGATCGCTCGGGAGCTCCTCGGCGCTACGGGAGGTTGTGAGGGACCGCCGAGGCACTGATGAACAGCTGCTGGTGCTCCCGGACGGTGGCGGACCAGCCGAGGGCGTCGAGCTCGCGCTCGAGCTCGTCGGGCGTCCAGGCCTGCTTGACGATCCGGTACCGGCGACCGTCGGCGAGGGTGCGGATGCTCAACCCGTGGTCGAGCCAGGTGCGGCTCCACGGCGTCTCGACCTGGCGACCGTCGGCCGAGGCGGCGTCCTCGACCGGGACGGTGTTGTCGGTGAGGAACACCCGGCCGTCGGATCGCAGCGCCCGGCGGACGAGATCCCAGAAGCCCTCGACGCGTGCCGGTGGCACGTGCGAGAGCCAGAACCCGAACGCCACGACGTCGTACTGGCGTGGAGGCTGCCACGAGAACAGGTCGGCGACCTCGAAGGTCACCCGTGGGTCGGGGACCTTCGTGCGGGCGATGGACAGCGCCTCCTCCGAGCTGTCGACGGCCGTGATGTGCGCAACGCCGTCGATCGCCAGCAGCGCGGCGGTGAGGTTGCCGGTCCCCGCCGCCAGCTCCAGGACATCGCCGCGGGGAGCGAACGAGCGCAGCGCGTCGTCGAGCTCCTGCTTGCCGGCGTCCCATCGACGCCCGAAGTCGTCGTCGGGTTCGTAGCGACCCGTGCGCAGCCACCACTGGTCGTACTCGGGAGCGCGGGCTCGGTAGTAGTCGATCTGCTCGTCGACGAGGTCGTCGGGCTCCGGGAGCGCCACGGCATCAGCGTGACCAGATCCGCGCGGCGCGACAACCCAGTTCGTGGGGTCCCGAGCCCGAGCAGTCCGGTCTGCGCGCCGGATGGTCGCACGACGACCCCTCGCTTTGGGCGCCTTCGGCGGCGAGTTGCTCGGCAACCTCGAGGCCGACCAAGTCGGCCAGCAGACGGGCCAGACTGCGACGATGGGGAAGCTGGAGCGGCTGGCGGAGGGGCGTGAGGCGGAGGTGTTCCTCCGGGACGACCGGCTGGTGCTGAAGCTCTGGCGGGAGCCCGGCCATGCCCCGCGCCTCGAGCGCGAGGCGACCGCGCTGCGCGTGCTCGGCTCTGCGGGGCTCCCTGCGCCGCGCGTGCACGAGATGGTCACCGTCGACGGACGCCCCGGGCTGGTGGTCGATCGTGTGCCCGGCGTGAGTCTCCTCGACAAGCTGGGCGCCAACCCGCTGCTGGTCGACCGGGTGGCTCGGGCGATGGCCGAGGCGCATGGCGCCATGCACGAGGTCGCCGCCCCGGGAGAGCTGCCCAACCTCAAGGACGAACTGCGACACCGGATCGAGGCTGCCGAGCCCCTGCCGGCCGAGCTGCGGCCACAGGTGCTGGCGGTGCTCGACGCGCTTCCCGACGGCGACCGCCTCTGCCATGGTGATCTGCACCCGTGCAACATGCTCGGCACCGCCTCGGAACCGGTGCTGATCGACTGGGGCGACGCCAGTCGCGGCGACCCGATGGGGGACATGGTGCGCAGCGCTGTTCTGATGCGCGTCGGCAAGCCGCCACCGGGTGCGCCACGGCTTGTTCGCCTGCTCGCGCCGATCGGGGGATCGCTGCTGTCGGCGCGCTACATGGAGCACTACCGCAAGCGGCGCGACGTCGACATGGACGACTTCGCCCGGTGGCGCGCCGTCCGGTGTGCCGCTCGGCTGGCCGAACCGATCCCCGAAGAGCACCCGAAGCTGCTGAAAATCCTTCGCCGAGATCTGGCCGCCGGCCGTCGCTAGGTTCCGCCCATCGACGTCCCGCTGCTGTCGCCCCGGTCCACCGGATCGTCCGGCGATGAGTCTCCGTACCGTCACCCGTCTCAAGGGTTCTAGGAGAGCTCGCGGGCAGACGAGGCGAGACACCGAGGACACCATGACGACCAATGCCGACCGCTCCACCGAAGCCCACCTCGGCAGGCCGCCGATCGTCGACATGGCCACGTGGACGGCGGCACGCTAGGAGCTGCTCACCCGCGAGAAGGCGCACACCCGTGAAGGCGACGCGATCGCCGCAGCCCGGCGTCGCCTGCCGATGGTCGAGCTCGACCCGACCGTCGAGGTCGTGGGTGCGCAGGGGCCGGTCCCGTTCCTCGACCTGTTCGAGGGTCGCGACGAGCTCCTCGTCTACAAGCACATGTGGTGGGACGGCGCGCCGCACCAGGGGCAGTGCGAGGGGTGCACGTTCAACGTCTGGCACATGAAGGACGGGGCGCCGTACCTCAACCAGCGCGGCGTGTCGTATGCCGTCCTCACCGTGGGCTCCTGGGACGAGGTGGCTCCGTTCGTGGAGTTCATGGACTACGCACAGCCCTGGTACTCGGTGCGGGACGTGGCGGACCCGATCGGCGGGGACATGGGGCACATCGCCTGCTTCCTGCGCGACGGCGACCGCGCCTTCCTGACGTACTCCACGACGGGCCGAGGCAACGAGCCCGCCTGCTCATCGCTCGGTCTCCTCGACATGACCCTCTACGGCCGGCGCGAGGCGTGGCAGGACGACCCCGAGGGTTGGCCCGAGGCTCCTGACGCCGGTTCCCCGGTGGGAGGGTACGATGCCCAGATCTGCTGGTACTGGCGCGCGAACGCCCAGGGCAAGGCCGACTGGGGCCCTACGAGTCGGCCGACGGCGCAGTGGACCCGACTCGGTGCGACCGCGGAGAAGACCCTGGGCCGCCAGAGCGAGAAGCACTGACGACGTTCCTTCGGGCGGCCTCGACGCGGGTGGTGTGGGTGTGGGGCCCAGTCGATCGGGTCAGGCGGTGGCGCGGCGGCTGCGCTCGCGGTGGGCGCACCCGGGCCAGCAGCAGGGCCGGCGCTGGCCCTCCTCCAGCTCCTCCTGGGTCCGGCGGATGCGGCGCTCGCGGGTGGCCGGCTGCTTGGCGTCCTCGACCCAGCAGATGAACTCGTTGCGGGCCAGCGGTGTGATGTCCCCCCACGCCTCGAGGGCGGCGGCGTTGGCGGTCAGCGCCGCACGCAGGTCACGCGGGAGCTCGTGCACCACGCCTCCTGGGACACGCGGACCGCTCATGGTGCGCACGGTACCGGCCGATCTCCTCCCGCAGGGCCGCAGCGCGATGCGACCTTCCACACGGTCGCGCCGGCGGGAAGCTCCGGCGAGTCCAGCGATCGCATGAGGAGGCAGCGGTCGATCGTCAGCTCGAACAGCGCGTCGGTGTGGACCGAGGGCCAGAGCTCGTCGTCCTGTCCAGGTGCACGTCCCGACCCCCACCCGAACGCGGGACTCGCTTGGCGGTTCACTGGGAGTTCGTACCGCGACGACGATCTGCGCGCGGTCTTCCGGACCGCGAGCGCGACGTCAGGCCACGCCCTGCAGCGGGCCGACGTGGGCATCCACCGCCCCTCACCCTTCTGCGTCCTGACGACGCCTCACCGACGGGAGGACCGGTACCGTCGCCGCATGCGAACGCTTGCAGTTCTCTTGGGCGCCGGGGCGTCCAAGGATGCAGACCTACCTACGACGGTAGAACTGACCGACGCCATTGAGAAGGTTCTCGCCGAGAACGTCGTAAGAGACGAAGATAGTGGGGAGATTAGAGAGATCCCCACGAGCCTGAACGTTCTGAGATTTGTCAAGGGCGAGCTTCTGGGCCATGAAGGCCGACACGGCCGGTCGACCTCCGCTGGCATCGATGTTGAGAGACTACTCAACGCTGTCGAACTCCTCCGGGACCGACGCGATCTCGAGTTCAGTCCGTTTGTTCATTCCTGGAATCCGAAGGTAACTCGACTCGATCCGGACCCTCCCGAGCCAGTGGAGAGTAGGAATCGGATCGATGTGAGAGACGTTGCGCGGGTCCGCGACGCTCTCCTCAGCGACAGGGAGAAGGACCGGCAGAATGCCGGGGATCTTGCACGAGCGCTGGCGTCCCTAGTTCGCAGTGGCACGGACTCCTATGCCTATCGCCCGGAGAACGCATTCCGGAAAGCCCACCAGGAAATCAATGCTTGCCTTTTCAAGGTACTGGGTAGATTCGGAGACACGTCGTATCTGTGGCCGCTGTTCGATATTGTGAACATGCAAGGCTCCGTCTCGATCGCAACATTGAACTATGACCTCACCGTGGAGGATGCCGCGGCCAACGCGGGCGTGCAGATCACAACGGGCTTCGAGCGGTGGGCGGGCTCCGGTGGTGGCTGGGGTTGGGATGCGGCGCCCGTGCGCCTTCTCAAACTGCACGGCTCACTGAATTGGCGGTGGACGTTCCGACATGAGCCCGGCGGCTCATCCAAGTCCTACGAGATAGTTGATCCCGACAGCAATGAATCCAATCGCGAAGGAGGCCCTGCGCTGCTATTCGGCGGTCGAAGCAAGCTCACGCTTGAAGGACCGTTTATGTCGCTCCTCTATGAGTTTCGAGCCCATCTCTTTGCAGCTGACGTCCTCCTCGTCATTGGGTACTCATTCAGGGATGATCACGTGAACCATGTCATTCGCGAGTGGATTGCTAGGTCGCCGTACAACATCATTATCGTTCTAGATCCCGGCATTAGGGCTGCCTATTGGAGGCGGCTCAACGTAGAGGCGGCACCGTTTGCGCAGGAACTCTACAAATCGTTGAGCCTCATAGGCGACGTCTTTCCCGACCTGGATGAAGATAGAAATCCAGATCCCCGTAGTCCTGTGAGGCATGGCGAGTATGACCGCATGATGATCGTCACGAAGGACACCAAGGCCGGCCTCGCAGAAGCGATCAGCGAAGCTCATGATGAGTCGAAATGGCGAAGGAGGCTTCCGCCGGCAGCCGAAGCAATGACCTCGTGAGCACCTAGCAATGCCGCTCAGGAGTTCTGTGAACTCGAGCCGCGGGACGTAGACGGTCCCCCTTAGGATCCGCCAGGCCTGGCCCCGGAAGGAGCGAGATGGCGGAGGAGCACTGGCAGAGCGCGCGTCTGATCCCGACCAGCGGGATCAACGGCGTCGAAGAGGCGGAGCGGCGTGCGACGTCCGCGCTCATGGCGGTGATGTCTGCCGTGCCCGAGTTCGGCCACGCGATCATCAAGCCGCTCGGGTCCCCCGCTGGCCGGATCGGCACGTACATCGAGGTGCCGTTCAAGATCAGCGAGCAGACCTGCTACCCGGACGGCCTTATCGAGACCGCGCGCGGTGGCAGGCGTTGGACCGCGCTGGTAGAGGTCAAGACCGGCTCGTCGGAGCTCGAACGCGCACAGATCGAGACGTATCTCGACGTCGCCCGCGCGAACGGCTTCGACGTGGTGATCACCATTTCGAACCAACTCGCGCCCGCCCCGGGTGTGCACCCGGTCGACGTCGACAAGCGGAAACTTCGTCGGGTCAACCTGCACCACCTGTCGTGGGCGGAAATGCTGACGGCAGCGGTGCAGCAGCGTGTGCATCGCGGAGTCTCGGACCCCGATCAGGCGTGGATCCTCGGTGAACTCATCCGGTACCTCGAACACCCCAAGAGCGGCGCGCTCGACTTCGCCGACATGGGCTCCGCCTGGGTGCCCATCCGCGAGGCCGTAGCAATGGGCACCCTTCGCGCTAACGACAAGGGGCTACCCGAGGTTGTATCCCGCTGGGAGCAACTGCTGCGGTTCGCCGCCCTACGTCTTGGTCGAGAACTCGGGGCCGAGGTTCAGGTCTCGTTGTCGCGCAAGGAGGCGGCGGACCCGTCGGTGCGATTCGCAGCGCAGACCCAGTCGCTCGTGACCGACGCAGCACTGACAGGTTCGCTCCGCGTCCCTGACGCCGCTGCTCCGCTGGACGTGAGTGCCGATCTGCGGGGAGGACGTGTGACCGTCTCGATCGACGTCGATGCCCCCCGCGAAGGTCGCGCTGCGACTCGGATCAACTGGCTAATGCGCCAACTCAAGGACGCGCCAGGAGGACTACGTGTTGACGCCTTCACCACCAATGCCCGTACGTCGACAAGCGAACTCCTCACAGACGTCCGTGAGAACCCTTCGCTCCTCATCGACGACCCGAAAAAGGACTTCCGCATGTTCCGTATCGCTGCGGCGTCGCCGATGGGTACCAAGCGCGGGACTGGTCGCGGGGGCTTCATCGACAGCGTGCTGACCGCGATCGATGGCTTCTACGAGGCAGTCGCCCAGCAGATCACCCCCTGGACCGCCAAGGCGCCACAGCTGCCAAAGGCGGGAAGGTCGGCGGCCGAGGAGGCGGGAATCGATCTTCAGCCGCCGCCGCTCGACGAGTTCGACGAGCCAGTGCCCGCCGACCTCGCTGAGCCGCCTGAAGAACAGCCCCCCGAGATCGTCGAGGAGGCCGTCGCCGAGTCCGAGCCCGCGGACTCCGAGCCGCGGGCCGTCCCCTCGGTTTCACCACCCGAAGACCAGCCGCTGGTGTCGTGGGATCTCGCTCAGGATCGGCTCGACAACGAGCGGCGCGGCGACGGCGAACCGCCTCACCCAGAGAATGGATGAGATCCTGAGCGTCACCATCACTCCGGCCTGAGTCCTCAGTGGGATGCGCGCTGCCGTCGGGTCGGCGTGCTCATCGGGGCGGACTGGCAACATGAGTGGCAACGGCGCGCTCGACGCGACACTTGATATCGCCAAGGTTCGCCCACCTCAGCGCAGACCGTGGGTGTGAATACTGATTCCGAGGAGTCGCCGCCTGGGGAGATCGGCTACGAGCAGCGCGGCACGCCGTTGAGGACGCGCTTGCCGGGTGGACGCCCATGCGCTAGAGCCAGTCGCCGGTCCAGGGGCGGTCGGGCATCCAGGCGAAGGGATCGAAGTCGCGTCGCCACGAGGCCGACCCGCGGGCCCCTGGCCGCCGCGTCGTCGCTGAGCCAGTCGGCCAGCAGGTTGTGGAGGTAGGCGATGCGGGGTCGCTCGCGCCGTAGGTAGCGTCGGCTGACGATGAATCGCGTGGATCGGCTGTACGCGGTGGTGGAGGAGCTACGTGCAGCTGGGCCGAGGGGCCGCAGCGCCCGTCGGTTGGCGGAGCGGTTCGAGGTGAGCGTGCGAACGATCGAACGCGACATCCTCGCTCTGCAGGAGGCGGGCGTCCCCATCTCGTCCCAGGTCGGCCGGCGCGGCGGCTACCTGCTCGATCGCTCGATGACGCTGCCGCCGCTCAACTTCACGCTGGCGGAAGCGGTGGCCACCGCCATCGGGCTTCGCCGGCTCGACGACACGCCCTGGGCCCGGGACGCTCGCACCGCCCTGTTGAAGATCGTGGCGGCCATGCCCGACACAGACGCCGACCGGGCCCGGAAGCTGGCCGACGGCTTCCGTCTTCTCGCGCAACCGGTCAGCCGGCCCGACCAGGCGATGGCCGACGCCGTGGTCCAGGCGGTCGAGAACCGAACGCCGATCCGCATCGACTACCTCGACGTCGGGGGCCGCGACACCGTGCGGGAGATCGAGCCCCATCAGGTCGCGCTCGGACCCAACGGCTCGTATGTGGCGGCGTGGTGTCGCCTGCGCGAGGACGAGCGCTGGTTCGCCTCGACCGCATCCACACCGTCGAACCCCTCTCGGGACCGTTCCTCCAGCCGGTCCGGGACCACGGCGTCGAGGACTACGAGGCTCGGTCGCTCACCTTCGAGTGAATGTCGGAAACACCGACATAGGGCTGTCGCCGGGCGGTCGGAAGGTGGGGCCATGACCAACCCCACCAACACCCTGGCCTGGTTCGAGGTCGCCACCGATGACCCCGACAAGGCAACCGCCCTTCTACACCGACCTGTTCGGCTGGACCTTCGCACCGTTCGCCGACCCGGAGGAGGTCGGCGTCGACTACCGCGTCGCCACCCAGCCCGAGGGCGGCCCGCCGTTCGGCGGCGTCCTCGCCACCGGCGGCGCCATGCCGGCCCATGCCATCTTCTCCATCGCCGTGGCCAACGTCGGCGAGATGTGCCGGGCCACCGAGAAGCTGGGCGGCATCGTCGTGCTCGAGGACCTGTCGCCCAAGGCTGGCCCGCCCAACGCCTACCTGCGCGACCCCCTCGGCAACCTGTTCAGCGTCTTCGCGCCCCCGCCGGACTGACCGAAGGAAGACTCGCGCTCGTGACCGACGACGCCAGCCCGGCCCGCAAGCTGTACGACGACCTCACCGACGACCTGCTCTACGACCCCTCGGTCGGGCGGTCGACGATGATGGGACATCCGTGCGTCCGGCGGGCCGGGCGCTTCTTCGCCTCCTTCGACCCGAAGGGCGACGGCCTGGTCGTGAAGCTCTCCGCCGAGCAGGTCGAGGCGCTCATCGACGAGGGCACCGGCGAGCCGTTCGCCCCGAACGGCAAGGTCTTCCGCGAGTGGGTGGCGATCCCGGAGCCCGACCCGTCGGGTTGGGCCCGTCTGCTCGCCGAAGCGTTCGACTTCGCGGGCCCGGCCCAGCAGCAAGCCCGGCGCGGCTACGACGAGGACCTCGCCGACCGCATCCGGGAGCTGCTCGAGGACCTCGGTGTCGGCGTGCGCGAGCAGAAGATGTTCGGCGGGCTCGCCTTCCTCGTCAACGGCCACATGGCGGTCGCGGCCAGCGGCGAGGGCGGCCTGCTCCTCGGCGTCGATCCAGACGACTCGGCCAAGCTCCTCACCAAGCCCCACACCCGCCCGATGGTGATGCGCGGCCGCGAGCTGTCCGGCTGGATCCGAGTGTCCGACGAGGGCGTGCGCACCAAGCGCCAGCTCACCCCGTGGGTGCGCCGCGGTGTCGACCACGCCAGATCCAAGCCACCGAAACCGCCGAAGCGACGCCTTCGCTGACCGAAGCCGGCTGTCGCACCGCTCCCACTACGATGAGCGGCCTTCCCCCTTCGTCAGTTGTCGCCGCGAAGGACGTGCGCAACCATGGCCCTCGATGCCCGCAGCCGATCGTCGATCTACCAGAGCTTCGTGCCCATCCTGGGCGAGCACGATGCGAACCTGCTGATGTCCGAGTTCCCCTCCCTCGAAGCCGACGAGCTCGTCACCAAGCAGTTCCTTCGCGCCGAGATGGCGGAGCTGCGTACGGAGATCGCCGAAGCCTTCCACCGCCAGACCGTGTGGCTCGGCGGCGCCATCGCCGGGGCCACAGCACTCGTTCTGGCCGCGATCGGCGCGCTCGCCTGACGTGCGAACCCGCTGACATGACGGAGCTCCAGGCGGGGGTCGTGCTGGAGCACGGGAAGGTGCGGATGGAGTTCGTCGTGACGAGCGCCGAGTCCGCCGGCGAGCTCCACCAGATGCGCGTGACCTACGGGCCGCACTCCGACCCGCCGCCGTCGCACATCCACCCTGCGCAGGACGAGACCTTCGAGATCCTGGAGGGTGCGGTCGAGTTCGTCATTGACGGCGTGCGAACTGAGCACGCGGCTCCAGCGGTCGTGGAGGTCCCGGCGGGCACGGTGCACGAGCTGCGCAACCACACGGACCAGCCCGCCACCGTCCTCTGGTCGACCCGACCCGCGCTGCGCACCGGTGAGTTCTTCGTGGCGATGCACGACGCCGCGTCCGCCGGTGACATCGACCGGCTGGTGGCGGTCATCGCCGAGTACGACGACGTCTTCTGCCTCGCCGCCCATCCGACGTGACGTCACGCCGATCACTCCGTCTCACCCGCTCGGTACGATGAGCACGTCTTCCCCCTTCGTCAGCTGTCTCCACGAAGGACGTGAGCCACCATGGCCCTCGATGCCCGCAGCCGGTCGTCGATCTACCGGAGCCTCGTGCCCATCCTGGGCGAGCACGATGCGAACCTCCTGATGTCCGAGTTCCCTTCTCTCGAAGCCGACGAGCTCGTCACCAAGCAGTTCCTCCGCGCCGAGCTGGCCGAAGCGCTCCACCGACAGACCGTGTGGCTGGGCGGCGCCATCGCCGGCGCCACGACGCTGCTGGCCGCCATCGGCACGCTCACCTGACGCCTGGGATCCTGCCGGCGTGACGCCGCCGCGAGATGAACCTCACCCAGGCTTGACCGGCGGGGCGTCGGGATCCTCGTAGAGCTCGTCGCTGTGACCGGGCTGCAGCGCTTCGCCGGTCGGCTGGTACTTGCAGACCTGGACACCGGTCGACGCGACCTTGTGCGACACGAGCCGCATCGGACGCGCCTCGCCGTCGTCGGGGAAGAGCCGCTTGCCGCCGCCGAGCCGCACCGGCTCGATCATCAGGTTGAGCTCGTCGACGAGGTCCGCCTCGGCCCGTTCGCCGAGACGAAGGATCTGATCGCGGGCTGGATGGTCATCGACGTCGACAGCCACGAGCGGGCGGTCGAGCTGGCGGCCGAGCTCTCCCTCGCACCGGGCGCCGGCGGCAACCCGATCCATGAGTGGCTCGAGCTCCGGCCCTTCTTCTCCGCGCCGCCCACCGTCACCGAGTGAGCGTCGACGAGGTCGAGCTGCGGGGGCTCGTCCCGCGGGTGCTGAGCGTCCTCGTCCGTCGCGGAGCGGACTTCGCGACGGCCGAGGACGCCGTGCAGGAGGCGCTCACCCGGGCGCTCGCCGCGTGGGAGGACGAGCCGCCGGCCGACCCGACGGCATGGCTCGTCACGGTCGCCTGGCGGGCCTTCCTCGACATGACCCGGTCAGCGTTGGCCCGCCGCGACCGGGAGGTCCGCTTCGACGTCGAGCCACCCGCCGGCGCCGTCCCGAGCGCCGACGACACGCTGCACCTCCACTTCCTCTGCGCCCACCCCGACCTCACGCCGTCGTCGGCCGTCGCGCTGACCCTCCGGGCCGTCGGCGGCCTCACCACCCGCCAGATCGCGCAGGCGTACCTCGTGCCCGAGGCCACCATGGCGCAGCGCATCAGCCGGGCCAAGCGCACGGTCGCCCAGGCCGGCGTCGACCGCCCCGGCGACGTGGCCACGGTGATGCGGGTGCTGTACCTCGTCTTCAACGAGGGCTACTCGGGCGACGTCGACCTGGCCGCCGAGGCCATCCGGCTCACTCGGCAGCTGGCCACGCTGGCCGACGACCCCGAGGTCCACGGCCTGCTCGCGCTGATGCTCCTGCACCACGCCCGCCGCCGCAGCCGCACCCGACCCGACGGCAGCCTCGTGCCGCTCGCCGAGCAGGACCGCAGCCTGTGGGACCGCGACCTCATCGCCGAGGGGATCGTCGTCCTCCAGGCCGCGCTCGCACGCGCCCGGCTCGGCGAGTACCAGGCCCAGGCGGCGATCGCCGCCCTCCACGCCGACTCGCCCTGCGTCGAGGAGACCGACTGGAGCCAGATCGTGGAGTGGTACGACGAGCTGCTGCGCGTCGCCGACACGCCGATCGTCCGGCTCAACCGCGCGGTGGCGGTGGGGGAGGCCGACGGCGCGCCGGCCGGGCTGGCCGCGCTGGCCGAGGTCGACGACGGCGTCCCCCGGCGCGAGGCGGTGGCCGCCTACTTGCACGAGAAGAACGGCGACCTCGAGCTGGCCGCCCGCCTCTACGCCGACGCGGCCCGCAACGCCCCCAACCTCGCCGAGCGCGACCACCAGACCCGCCAGGCCGCCCGCCTCAACCAGCAGCTGCGAGGCCCGGCGGGCTGACACGGCTGTTAGATTCGCAACACGCAGCCGCTCGTCGAACGGGGGCACGGTGGCGCTCAAGGACCAGGTGATCGCCGACAGCGATCTGCACGTGATGGAGCCGGCCGACCTGTGGCAGCGCTACATCGCTCCCGAGTACCGCCACGCCGCGCCGGTGGGGCTCAGCGAGCTCGTGCGCGACATGCGGGTGCGGGTGAAGAACCACACGCTGCTGCGCCTCGGCGCCGTTCGGCCCCAGCACGTCGACGGCCGCAAGACCGGATGGCGCCCGGAGCACGAGTCGGTCTACGCCGACGCCGAGGCCAACGGCTGGGACGCCGCCTCCACCATCCGGGCCATGGACGTCGAAGGCCTCGACCTCGCCGTGATGTTCCCGAGCCGAGGGCTGTTCGTGCTGGGGCTCGACTCCAGCGAGCACATCGGCAGCGACGGCCTCGAACCGGCCTACGCGTCGGCCATCGCCCGGGCCTACAACGACTGGCTGGCCGACTACTGCAAGGAGTCGCCAGAGCGGATGTTCGGCGCGGCGATGGTCGCCCCGCACGACGTCGACGGCGCTGTCCTCGAAGCCCGTCGCGCGGTGGAGGAGCTCGGCTTCAAGGCGGTGTTCCTGGCGCCGGGCTGCGTCAACGCCCGGCCCTGGCACCACCCCGCCTACGACCCGCTGTGGGCCGAGATCGAGCGGCTCGACGTGCCGCTCGCCTTCCACGGCGGCGGGCAGACCTACCTCACGCCCGACTTCTCGCTGCAGGTGCTCGACAAGCTCATGCTCTGGCACACCTTCAACCAGCCGCTCGCCATCCAGTTCTGCACGGTGAGCCTCTGCGGCGGTGGTGTGCTCGAGCGCTTCCCCAACCTGCGGATCGCCCTCCTCGAGGGCAACTGCTCGTGGGCGCCGTGGCTGCTCGAGCGGCTCGACGAGCACCACGAGTGGACCGGCTGGTACGAGGCCACCGATCTCACCATGAAGCCGTCCGACTACTTCCGCCGCCAGTGCTTCCTCGGCGTCGAGGCCGAGGAAGCCACCGCCACGCAGTACCTCGACTGGTTCGGCGACGACAACCTCGTCTTCAGCACCGACTACCCCCACGGCGACTCGCAGTACCCGCACGCCGTCGACACGTTCGACAAGCTGCCCTTCCCGGAGGAGTCGAAGGCCAAGATCTGCGGCCCCAACTGGGAGCGCCTCTACAAGATCCCGTTGGCCAAGCACACCTGAGGTCATCGACGGTCGGCACGAACCGCCCAGACGCGGCGCGCGGGGCAGCAACGGCCCCTCAAAATGGGCAGCCCGGAGGTCGATCCTCAGTACGTGCTCCGCTCTGCTCGCCACACCGCCTCCCTCGTGTGCAGTGCGCTCGTGCTGGCCTTGCTCCTGTCCGTCTTCGGTACCGCCACCCCGGCCGGTGCCACCCCGGCGAGCGACGAATCGGAGCTCCTCACGCTGATGAACCAGTCCCGCACTGGGGCCGGTCTCCCGCCGATGGTGTCCGACGGCGCGCTGGCCGCCACGTCACGCTCGTGGTCGTCAATCATGGCCGGGCAGAACCGGCTCTTCCACGACTCGAACCTGGCCGCCGTGGCCACGTCGGTCGAGCCCGCCTGGCGCAGCGTGGGCGAGAACGTGGGTACCGGCTTCAGCACCCAGCAGCTGCACGACGCCTTCATGGGCTCCACGGCCCACCGCGCTAACATCATGTCGGGCCGCTTCAACCGGGTCGGGATCGGCGTCGTGCACGCCGGCGGGAAGACCTGGGTGACGGTGCGGTTCCTCGAAGGCCCGGCCATCTCCGGCACGACCGGCCTCGACCCGGTGCTGGAGCCGCTGCCGCCCACGCCCATCCGCGGCATCGAGAACGCCTGCCCGGCCGGGACGACCCTGACCAGCTTCCTCGACCTCCTGGGCAACACCCACGCCAAGAGCGTCGGGTGCGTCGTCTACTGGGCGGTGGCCTCGGGCCGCACGCCGACGACGTTCGAGCCCGACGCCGCGATCACGCGGCAGCAGGTCGCCACCTTCATCGCCCAGATGCTGGAGTCGTCCGGCGTGTCGCTGCCGAGCAACCCGCCTGACGCCTTCGCCGACGACGACCACTCCATCCACCAGCTGCGCATCAACCAGCTGGCCGCGCTCGGCGTGGTGCAGGGCAAGACGGCGACGAGCTACAGGCCCGCCGCCCTCGTCAGCCGCGGCGAGATGGCCACCATCCTGGTCCGGGCCCACCGCGAGGTGACCGGCAAGACGCTGGCCGACGGCGTCAACCGCTTCCGTGACGACGCCGGCTCGGTCCACGAGGTGAACATCAACCGGGTGGCCACGGCGGGGATCGCCGCCGGCAACACGGCGAGCACCTTCGCCCCGAAGAACCCGGTGACCCGAGGCCAGATGTCGACCTTCGTGTCCCGCACGCTCGACCTGCTGGTAGACACCGGCGCCGTCGCCCCCCGCTGACGCAACGCCCTCAGGCGATGGACCAGCGGTCGGGGTCGTCGTTGCCGTCGAGGTCGGTGTTGGGGCGGGCCTTGGCCAGCAGCGCCTCGAGCACCTCGCCCACCTCCTCCGGCTCGCCGGGGTTGGTTGCGTCCGGGCCCCGGTGCCAGCCCTCGGCGATGGCGACGCGGTCGCCCCGCACGTCGATGACCCGGCCCGTCACGCCCGCGCTGGCCGGGCTGGCCAGCCACGTCGCGACCGCTGCGACCCAGCGCGGCGCCAGCGCCTCGCGCACCTCGTCGGAGATGGCCTCGTCGCCGCCCATCACCGGCACGACCAGGCGGGTGATCGCCGTCGGGGCCAGGCAGTTGGCGGTCACGCCGTAGCGCGCCAGCTCCAGCGCGCACACCTGCGTGAACGACGCGATGCCCGCCTTGGCGGCGCCGTAGCTGGCCTGGCCCACGTTGCCGTAGAGGCCGGACGGGGACGACGTGTTGATGATGCGGGCATCGACCGGGTTCCCCGCCTTGGTCTGCTCCCGCCAGTGGGCGGCCGCGTGACGGGTGGGGCAGAAGTGGCCCTTCAGGTGCACGCGCACCACGTCGTCCCACTCGTCCTCGGACATCGAGAACACCATGCGGTCGCGCAGGATCCCCGCGTTGTTGACCAGCACGTCGAGCCGGCCGAACGCCTCGATCGCCTGGGCCACCATCTCGCCGGCCTGGTCGAAGTCGGTGACGTCGGCGCCGTTGACCACCGCCTCGCCCCCCATGCCGGCGATCTCGGCGACCACCTCGTTGGCCGGCCCCGCGTCGGCGCCGCGGCCGTCGGCCGACGCGCCGAGGTCGTTGACGACCACCTTGGCGCCCTGGGCGGCCAGCATCAGCGCGTGCTCGCGCCCGATGCCCCTGCCTGCTCCGGTGACGATGGCCACCCTTCCCTCGCACATCCCTGGCATTGCCGCTCCTTCTCGATGGTCCTGTGGTGAACCGACGTCAGTCGCCGTCCTCGAGGGCGGGCGTGCTGTACTGCCGCACCTCGGGGTAGCAGAACGGGAAGTCGGACGTGGCCGTCACCCAGCCGCCTTCGGAGTCGAGCCAGCGCGCGATGCTGAAGCAGGGTTGGTTGTAGTCGTTGGGCACCCACTGGAGGCCGACGAAGATCCCGCCGGCGGTGTAGCTGCGCATGCCGCGGAAGAAGTCCTCGAGGCCCTCGCGCGTCGGGGCCGGGCCCATCCCGGTGATGGCCTCGGCGACGGTGTTGGCCTGCGCCCAGGACTCCAGTGCCCACTGGTGCACCTCGAGCCCCGGCTGGTAGCGCGAGTAGGCGTCTCGGAACTCCGCCACCTCGGGCACGTTCGTGGCCGTGTAGGGCACGGACTGGCCAGGGATGAACACCGAGTTGCGGCAGGTGTCGTTGTAGTCGTTGCCGACGGAGTCGCCGAACGACACGACGGTGGAGACCTTGGCCTCGACGGTGAACCGGCGACGGGCCATGGCGTCGCAGAGCTTGCGGTTGGCCCCGTCGTCCATCGAGTCCATGATGATCTGGACGCCTCGCCGCTCCATGTCGGCGACCGCCTGGTCGAAGCTCGGCGCCGCGAACGACACCGAGTAGCTGGTGACGTTGAAGCCCTCGAGCTCGAGTCCCTCGGCGAACGCGGCACCGGCCTGCCTCGACTCGTCGATGTCGTAGGAGAAGACCGCTGCGGTGTCGAGGCCGAGCTCCTCGCGGAACCAGCGGTAGTTGCCGGTGGTCCACATCAGCTCGCCGTTGTTGCCGACGGTCTGGCCGTCGCGCGGGTAGCCGTTGGGGTAGGTGCTCCAGAAGTGCGGGTAGCGAGCGAAGCTGTTGGTGATCGGGAAGCCGAGCACGGGCACGCCCTGGTCGTTCAGGTACTGGGCAGCACCGCCGATGGCGCGGGTGTTGACCCCGACGAGCGCGAACACCTCGTCGCGCTCCACCAGCTGGCGGGCGCAGGCCAGCGCGCGGGCTCGGTCCTCGCGGTCGTCGCAGGTCTTGAGGATGATCTCGCGGCCGCCGATGCCGCCGTTGGCGTTGGTGTGCTGGACCCAGGCGCGCAGCCCTCGGGCCGCCGGCGCGAAGGCGTCGCCCAGCACGCCGTTCTCGGCGGTGATGTTGCCGAGCGTGATCGAGGTGGGCGTGATGCCGACGTCGGACGCCTGGTTCGGTCCGCTCGGCCCGCCACCGTCGCCGCCGCCGGTCGCGCCACCTCCGGTGCCGCCCGTGCCACCGGTCGCACCGCCGCCCGTCGCATCACCCCCGTCGGTGCCGCCGGTGGCGGTGCCGGTCGACCCGCCGTCGGTGCTCTCGGCGTCGCTGCCGTCGGAGCCGGCGACCTCGGACCCCTCGTCGAGCTCCACCGCGCCCTCGGTGGCGAACTCCGAGTCGGGCAGGCGCGTGCCACAGGCCGCCAGCACGACGGCGGTCAGCAGCAGCGCAACGGTACGCATCCTCATGGGCACGTCACCCCCTAGCCCCCAGGAGGGGCCACGGTATCCGGGTCAGCTGCAGCGCTGTCCGCGGGGTCATGTGGACGGGTTCTCTCGAACGAAGCGGTAGACGCCGGCCATGTCGGTGCCGACCCGCTCCGGTAGCGGGTGGATGGTGGCCCCCATGGCGCGGGCCCCCCAGACGATCTTGGCGGTGCGCTCCACGAGGGCGGCGTTGTGCAGCGCCTGCTCGGGTGTGGCCCCGCATGTCACGAGGCCGTGGTTGGCGAGCAACGCGGCGCCGCGATCGGCCAGGCGGGCGGCCACCTCCTCGCCCAGCTCGGCGGTGCCGGTGCCCTTGTAGTCGCAGCACGGCACGTCGCCGCCCAGGTACACGACGACCTCCTCGATGACCGCCGGCACCGGCTCGTGGGCCAGGGCGAACATGGTGGCGTAGACGGCGTGCGTGTGGATGACCGCACCGAGCTCGGGGTAGCGGCGCAGCGTCGAGAGGTGCAGGTCCTTCTCGGTGGTGGGGGAGCGCTCGCCCTCGACCACGGTGCCGTCGAGGTCGACGACGACCAGGTCGGCGAGGGTCATGGTGTCGTAGGGCACCGACGACGGCGACAGGCAGACGAGGTCGCCGGGCAGGCGGCCGGAGATGTTCCCCGACGTGCCCTCCACGAGGCCGTCGGCCAGCATCCGCTTGGCGGTGGCCAGCACCGCCTCCTTGGTCGTGGTCGGCGAGGTGACGGCGTCACCCATGGTCGAGCACCTCCGGGTTGGCGATGTTGGACGGCCGCTCGCCGCGCAGCAGGGCGGCGAGGCCGTTGGCGATGAGGGTGGTGTGGTTGGCCTCGGTGTCGTAGGTGGCGCCGCCGATGTGCGGGGTGAGCAGCACGTTGCTCATGGCGGCGACGGGGTGGTCGACGGGGAGAACCTCGCCCTCGAAGTGGTCGAGCGCGGCAGCGGCCAGGTGGCCGGACGCCAGGGCCGCGGTGAGGGCGTCGAGGTCGTGGAGTCCGCCCCGGGCGGTGTTGAGGTACACGGCGCCCTCGCGCATGTTCGCGAATCGCTCGGCCGACATGAGCCCGACCGTCTCCGGTGTCACCGCGGCGTGCATCGACACGATGTCGGCCTCGCGGAGGAGGTCGTCGAGCGAGTGCGTGGCCTCGGGCGCGAACGGGTCGGCGGCGATGACGCGCAGGCCGAGCCCCTCGAGCCGCCAGCGCACGGCCCGGCCGACGGCGCCGAGGCCGACGAGCCCCGCGACCCGGCCCCGCAGCTCCCAGCCGCGGAAGCGCTGGTAGGGGATCGAGCCGTCTCGGAACACCTGCCCGGCCCGCACGTCGCGGTCGGCGGGCACGATTCGCCGCACCGCGGCGATCAGCAGGCCGACGGTGAGCTCGGCCACGGCGTCGGCGTTGCGGCCCGGCGCCCGCAGCACCGGGATGCCGCGCGCCGTCGCGCCGGCCAGGTCGACGTTGGTGGGGTCGCCGCGCGTCGACCCGATGGCGATCAGGGGCAGGTCGAGCACCGGGCCGGCGCAGCGGTCGGCCTCGCACACGACCACCGTGGCGCCGACCGCGGTCGCCCGCTCGGCCAGCTGCGCCTCGTCGTAGAGCCGCAGGGGCTGGTGGTCGATCCACGGGTCGAGCACGACCTCGCCGAGCGAGCGCAGCAGGTCGAGGCCCGGGCCGCGCAGCGGCGCGGTAGCCAGGATAACCGGGCGATCGCTCATCGCGGCACCCCCGCCGACAGCCCGCGGCGGGCCTCGGTCGCGACCCGCGCCAGGTCCTCGGGGTAGGTGCGGGCCGCGAGCAGCATGAGCACGCCGCCGATCGCGTACATGGGTGTGATCGCGGCGAGCGCGGTGTGCAGGTCGGTGGAGTCCGAGATGACGCCGACCACGAACGGGGCCACGGCCGACAGCGCCCGCACGATCGACCGCACGCTGGCCGCCCGGCCCCGCAGCTCGCCGGGCACGACGTCGGAGAGCAGCGCCTCGCTCGGCGCCACCGGTGCCGTGAGGCAGATGCATCCGACGAACAGCAGCGACACCGAGACGGTGAGCGAGGTGGCGAGGAAAGCCGGGAAGAGGAGGGCGCTGGCCAGCACCGACGCGAAGGCGGTGACGTAGACCCGCGCGTTGGCCACGCCGCGGGCGAGCAGGCGGTCGGCGAAGGCGCCGCCGCCGACGAGGCCGATCACCGCGCCGAGGCCGATCGCCGGCGCGAAGGCGCTGGCCTGCGTGGCCGACAGGTCGTGGGCCCGCTTGAAGAACTCGATGCCCCACACGCCGAGGGCGCCGAGCAGGAAGCTGGAGATGGTGAGCGACATCACGCCGAACCACATGGAGCGGATGCGCAGCAGCTCCCGCAGCACCTCGGGCCAGGTGGCCGATGCGTAGTCGTCACTGAGCCGCGTGACGGCGACGTCGACGGCCGAGCCGCCCAGCACGGGGGCGGGGTCGCCGGCGAGCGCGTCGAGGTGGAAGGCGCGGTCCTGCGCGCCCCGGTCGGGTTCGGGGAGCTTGGTGAGGATGGCGACGACCGCGATGCCGACCGGCACCCACATCCAGAACGCGGCCCGCCAGCCGAACGTGTCGACCAGCACGCCGGAGAGGGCGACGCCGCCGAGGCCACCGACGGCGCTGCCGAGCTGGTAGCGACCCATCATGCGCGCCCGCGACCCGACGGGGTAGTAGTCGGCCATGAGGGAGAACGACGCCGACCCGGTCGCCTCCACGATTCCGACGCCGAGCCGGGCGAGCAGGAGCAGCATGAACCCGGGCGCGATGGCGCTGAGCCCCATGCAGAGGGTCCACACCGCCATCGCCACGACGAGGAGCGCGACCCGCCGGGAGCGGTCGGCGAGCACCCCGAGCGGGATGCCGCCGACCACGCCGACGATCACCATCGCCGCGGCCAGGCCACCCAGGGCGGTGTCGCTCACGCCGAAGTCGCTCTTGATGCCGTCGAAGGCCTGGGCGAGCGAGAGGCGCTCGCCCTGCTCGAGCATCAGGGTGGAGGCCAGCGCGATCACGGGGAAGGCGCCGTAGCGCGTCGCCCCCTCGTGGTCCCGCAGCTCCATCAGCCCCCCATGTGCTTGAATGCCCCGAAACCTGACACGCGTGTCAGGTAGCCAGTTAAGCAGGTCGGGGGGAGGTCGTCATGAGCGTGCGGCGCGAGGACGTGGTGGGCAGGTCGCTGGGCAAGGCCACGGTCGTGCTCGAGCGCGGCCCGCTGGCGCGTTTCGCCGAGGCCGTCACCGAC
Organism: uncultured Microthrixaceae bacterium; assembly: GCA_963715505.1. Lineage (GTDB taxonomy): Bacteria > Actinomycetota > Acidimicrobiia > Acidimicrobiales > VFJN01 > VFJN01. The sequence goes on along the minus strand of OY970242.1, from coordinate 2,860,326 downwards.
ACGAGCCCCGAGTACCGCCGGCGCGACGCCGCCCAGGCCGCGGGCTTCGACGACGTCCCGGTGCCGCCCACCTACTGGTTCTCGGCCGCCGAGTTCTGGGGCGCCTTCCCCGAGGAGCAGCCGGCCGACGCCGTGCCCGAGCCCAACCCGATGCACGAGGTGATGGGCGGGCTCATGGCGACGGGCGGCATCGTGCTCCACGGCGAGCAGGAGTACACCTACCACCGGCCGGTGGTCGCGGGTGAGCGGCTGACCTCGGAGAGCCAGGTGGTCGACCTCTACGCCAAGGAGTCAGGCGACCGGACGATGACGTTCCTCGTCACAGAGACCACCTACCGCGACGAGCAGGGCGACGTCGTGCTCACCGCAAGGATGAACCTCATCCACCGCAGCTGAGCTTCTGGTCGCCCCCCTTCGGGGCTCCGGGCTTCGCCCATCGTGACCCGCAGCTGGAGCTGCTCCGCCTGGCGGCTGCGCACGCGGTACCCGTCAGCTGGCCGGCAGCTCGGCCTCGACCGTGGCCTTGGCCATGACCGCGTCGTCCTGGTTGCGCAGCTCCACCTGCACCGTGACGAGGTGCTTGCGCTTGCGCTCCACGCGCGTGTCGGCCACCTCGCCGGTGATGAAGGTGGCGTCGCCGGTGAAGGCGGGGTTGCGGTACTGCGCCGAGGAGTGCGTGACCTCGCCCCACTCGCCCGCCCAGGCAGCCACGTAGTCGATGATCCACGCGCCCATCGACGCGCCGTAGCCGTAGCCCCGCGGCATCCCGACGTGCTTGGCCCATCGGGGTTGGAGGTGGCCGCGCGAGGGCCCGTAGTAGGCGCCGTCGGTGAGCTCGGGGTTGACCCGCTCCATCTTGCGGTCGCCCTCGAAGCCCGCCATCTCCTTCGTGTACCCGAGCGCCTCGGCCCGCACGGTGGTGGGGCCCTTGGCCATCGCCCCCCACGTCGTCATCGGGTAGGCGCGCCACTCGGTGGTGAAGCTGGCCAGGCTGTGCGGCCCGAGCACGTTGGGCGCCAGCCGGTGGCCGACGCTCACGGTCTCGAAGAGGCGCTTCTCGTGGCGCAGCTCCTGGATCTGCTGGATGAACTCGAGCTTCCGCGCTTCGAGGTCGGCGAGCTGGTCGTCGGTCCACTCCGGTTCCTGCGGCTGGTCGAAGAGCTCCTTCTCCTTGGCCTCGCGCACCCGGTACCGGATGGCGGTCGACCGCTGGAGGGCGACGCGCTCGCCTCGCTGGTTGATGTAGAGCGTGTCGCCGCGCTGGAAGCAGGTCGGCCCCGCGAACTTCGTCTCCGTGACGCGGTAGTCGTAGGGCATCCGGTGGCAGACGAGCTTGTCGCCGGGCCAGACGCGCGGACCGAAGAACCACCAGTCGTCGCCGCCGAAGATGAGGTGCGAGCTGGGGATCTTGCCGACCTGGGCCGGCGAGCAGCCGTGGCTGGTGTCGCACGCCACGGTGAACGACTGCGGCGCCACGATGGCGCCGAAGCGGCTCTCGGCCGCCCACTGCTCGTCGTAGTGGAGCGGGTTCGGGTAGTGCATGCCCTGCACCCAGCGGCGGATGTCGTTGACCGCGACCGGCTCCTTCAGCTCGCCCGGCTCCATGGGGACGCCCATGTGCTGGTCGAGGTCGGACGTGTCGAGGGCGCCGGTGTCGGCGTCGCGATCGTCGAGGGTGGTCATCGCTGGCTCCCGCTGGTCGATGGGACGGTCGGTCGGAGGCGCGCCTCCACCAGGGCGACGAGGTCGTCGTCGCGCACCTTGGTGGCGCTGCGGGTCATCGGGATCTCGCCCTCCTCGAAGAACAGGACGTGGCGCGGCACCTTGTAGGCGGCGACCCGCTCGCGGAGGAAGGCCTTGATCTCGTCCTCCGATGCGCCGGCGCCGTCCTTTAGGGTGACGCAGAGCACCACGATCTCCCCAGCGAGCCCGTCGGAGATGCCAACAGCACGGGCCAGCTTCACCGGTGGGCAGGCGCGCAGCTGCACCTCGAGCTCGGCGGGCGACACGTTGGCGCCGCCCGTCTTGATCATCTCGGTGCGACGCCCGGTGAACTGGAGCTCGCCGTGCTCGTCGACGTAGCCGGTGTCGCCCGTGTGGAAGAACCCGTCGGCGTCGACGCACTCGTGGGGGGCCTTGCCGACGTAGTGGAGCATGAGCGTCGGGCCGCGGATGGCCAGCTCGCCCACCTCTCCCGGGGGCAGGGGCTCGCCGGACTCGGGGTCGACGACGCGCAGCTCGTTGCCGGGGAGGAGGGTGCCCATGCTGCGCCGGAGGACCTCGCGCGGCGTGCTGGCGTCGTGCGCGGTGAAGAACGCGCACGTCTCCGACAGCCCGTAGCCGACCGGCATGTTCCACGTCGTGTCACCGTTCACGCTCGGGTGGCGGGCGAAGGCCGACTTGCCGAACACCCAGCGCAGCGACGACAGGTCGGTGCCGAGCCAGTCGGGGTGCTCCTCGAGGGCCGCGGTCTGGTGCGGGAGGCTGTAGGGCTCGGTGACCCGCTCGCGCGCCATGAGGGCGAGCGCCTCGCCGGGCGCGAAGGTCTCCTGGGCCACCCAGCACCCGCCGACCGCCAGGGTGGAGCCCACGGCGGTGTTGAGCCCTGCCGTCCAGAACACGGGCAAGGGCGTCCACATCCGGGTGGTCTCGTCGCGGCGGAAGATCTGCGCCTGCAGCCAGAACTGCAGCGTCGGCGCACGGTGCGCGTGGACCACGCCCTTCGGGGCGCTCGTGGTGCCTGAGCTGTAGATCACCAACCCCGGCTCGTCGGGGTGCCCGCCGGCCGTGGCCGCATCGAGCCCGGCGTCGTCGACGGTGGCGCCCGCGGCGAGGAAGTCGGCCCAGGCGGTGGCCGAGCCGCCGGCGTCAGGGCCCACGGCGACGACGTCGCGGAGGCTCGGCGCCACGCCGTCGCCGACGATGCGGGCGATGTCGTCGGGGAAGCGGCGGTCGAGCAGGCGGGTCTGGGTCAGGACGATGTCAGCCCCGGAGTCGCGGAGGAGGAAGGCCAGCTCCGGCCGGGGGAGAATGTCGACAGCGGCACCGCGACCGCGCCGGCCATGGCGGCGCCGAAGATGGCGGCCACCGCCTCGGGTCGGTTCCCCATGAGCACCGCGACGTGGCTGCCCCGGCCGTGCCCGGTGGCGATGAGGGCCTTGGCGACCGCGCGCGCGTGGGCGCGCAGATCCTCGTAGCTCCAGCGCACGGTGCGTCCGTCGGCCAGCGGGTCGTCGAAGACGATCGCTTCGCGTGGCCCGAAGCGCTGCGCCACCTCCTCGAGGAACGCGCCCATGGTCAGCGCGCCGACCCCCTCGACCTCCTCGAGCGGAGGCCCCTGCCAGGTGGTCACGCGCTGAGGGCTCCGTGCGGGAACAGGCCGTCGAAGCCGGACCGGGCGATGGCGGTGGCCAGCAGGTCGGCCGACGACTCGGCGCCGACCGGCAGCCGCAGCGCCGGCTGCACGTGCCGGGCCAGCACCGAGATGTCGTACTCGTCGCACACGCCGGCCGCGCCGTGGAGCTGCTGGCAGGTGCGCAGCACCGGGCGGGCCACATCGAGGGCGTGGACGCGCAGCGCCAGCGCGTCGACGAGCGCCTCCGCCGGATCGCCGCGCAGCTGCCACAGCGTGAAGCCGGCCAGCTCCCGGAGGCCGGCCACCGCGACGGCGGCGTCGGCGAGCTGGAACTGCACGGCCTGGAAGGCGGCGAGCGGCTTGCCGAACTGCTCGCGGTCGGTGACGTGCTCGGTGGCCAGCTCCACGGCGCGGTCGCAGGTGCCCAGGACCTGCCACGAGGTGAGGACGAGGTGGTGCACGACGTCGGCGTCGGCCGGACCGGCGTCGTCGCCGGACGCGTCGAGGTCGGCCACGAACGGCCCGAGCCGGGAGCCCAGCGGCGAGGAAGACGGTCGAGCGGAGGTCGCCGGGCCACCGATCGGCGCGCGACGCGCCACCGGTCGAACAGGTCGCCGTGGTCGACGCGGGCGCGGTCGGCCGGCACGACGGCGAACGGCACGCCGTCGTCGGCTCCGCGGAGCAGCAGGGCGGGCAGCGGCACCGGCAGCGCCACCCGGCCGGCCGTCTCGCAGAGGGCCGCCGCGGCAGCCAGCGCCTCGTCGCCCTCGCGCGGGTCGAGGTCGTCGATGCCGAGCGACTGCAGGGCCGACAGCACCTCGGCCTGCCGCATGCCGGAGTCGAGCTCGGCGCGGCGGGCGGCGTCGACGCCGCCGAGCGCCGCGAAGGCGCGGCTAGCGGTGGCGGCCAGCTCGAGCGCGATGTCGGGGAGGGTGGGGTTCACCGCCGGCTCCCCAGCAGCGCCTTGGACACGATCATCCGCTGCACCTCGATGGTGCCGGAGGCGACGGTGGCCGCCTGCGCGTAGCGCCAGTGGTCCTCGATGGCGCCGTGGAGCGGCGCGCCCTCGCCCGCGTCGAGGCTCCGGTCCTCGACGGCCTGGAAGAGCAGCTCCGCGACCTGCTGGTCGCACTGCGTCACCGCGATCCGTGCCGCGCTGGCGGCCACGTCGGCGGCCTCGCCCGCCTCTTGGGCGCGCACCGCCCGGTAGCAGAGCAGCCGGGCCACGCGGACCTGCACCAGGGCGCGCGCCCACTGCGCCCGAAGCGTGTCGGGCACACCGCCGAGCTCGCGCTCGAGGGCCGACAGGAGGCGCTCGCAGCGGGCGTAGCGGGCGATGCCGACGCGCTCGTGGGCGAGCGCGGTGCGGATCACCGACCACCCGTCGCCCACCTCGCCGAGCACCGAATCGGGCCCGGCCCACACGTCGTCGAGGAAGACCTCGTTGAGGTGGTGGGGGCCGAGCATGCTGCGGATGGGCCGCACGGTGATGCCGTCGCTGTCCATCGGCACGAGGAACATGGTGATGCCCTCGTGCCGTTCGCCGGCGCCGACGCGCGCCGCGAGCACCATCCACTGGGCCATGCCCGCGTAGGAGGTCCAGATCTTCTGGCCGGTGATGCGCCACCCGTCGCCGTCGGGCACGGCCCGGGTGCTGAGCGCGGCCAGGTCGGACCCGGCACCGGGCTCGCTGAACCCCTGGCACCAGATCACGTCGCCGGCCGCGATGGCGCTCAGGTGGCGGCGCTTCTGTGCCTCCGAGCCGAACGCCATGATTGCCGGCCCCACCCAGTTGAGGCCCATGTACTGCGCGCCGCGGGGCTCGTGGTGGGCCCACATCGCCTCCCGCACCACCGTCTGCTCCCACACCGATCCACCGGCGCCGCCGTGCTCCGTGGGCCAGGCGACGGTGAGGAGCCCCTCCTGGGCGAGGACCTTGCAGAACCGCTGGGCGACGTCGAGGTCGGCCGGATCGTCGGTGAACGCGCCGAGGTAGCCCTCGGGCACGTTGGCCGAGATCAGCGCTCGCAGCCGGGCTCGCAGCTCGGTCGCTCGCGCGCCGAGGTCGAAGTCCATCGATCCCCTGTCTCCAAAGGTGACAGCAACGTTAGTCGCGCCCTCCGGCCGGGAGTACGGTCGCCGCCATGGAGCAGGCGCCGATGCCGCGGTCCGTCGCCGAGGTGCTCGCCCGGGCCGTGGCCGAGGCTCCGGACCGCGAGGCGCTCGTCACCCGCACCCGCCGGCTCACCTACGCCGAGCTCGACCATCTCGCCGACCGGGCCGCCCACGCGCTCCTCGCGCTGGGCGTCCGGCCGGGGGACCGGGTGGCGGCGTCGCTGCCGAACGAGGCCGACGTCGTCCTCGCGTTCCACGGCGCCATGCGCATCGGCGCCATCTGGGTGGGCGTGAACCGCGCCCTCGCCCCACCGGAGAAGGCGTACATCCTCGACGACTCCGGCGCCTCGCTCCTGCTCGCCGACTCGCCGGTCGACGGCACTGGTGTGCGCACCCTCCTCGTCGACGAGTGGCAGGCCGCGGTGGCCGAGGCCGCCGGTGGCCCGCCCGGCATCGCCATCGACCCGCACGCGCCCGCCGGGATCGCGTACACGAGCGGCACGACCGGCCACCCGAAGGGCGCGGTGCACAGCCAGCACAACCTGCTGCTCCCGGGTTCGGTGGTCGTGGCGACGCGCGGCTACGGCGCCGAGCTCCGCAAGGGCGACTGCCTGCCGCTCACCATCCTCAACATGGTCGTGCTCACGACCGTGCTCGTGGCCCAGGCGGCCGGGCGCTGCATCGTGATGGACCGCCTCGACCCCGAGGGCGTCGCCGAGTGGGTGCGCGACGAGCAGGTCACCGTGTGGAACGGGCCGCCGGCGCTGCTCCACGGGCTGGCCACGAGCGACGCGGTGCGGCCCACCGACCTGGCGTCCCTGGACGAGGTGTGGACGGGGGGCGCCGACTGCCCGGAGGCGGTGCGGTCGATGTTCGAGGCCAAGTTCGGGCACCCCGTGCTCGCGACCTACGGCTTGAGCGAGGCCCCCACCATCGTCAGCATCGACCCGCCCGGCGGGCCCCACGTCGACGGGGCCAGCGGCCGGCCGCTGCCGCACCTCGCAGTGCGCGTGGCGGGCGGCGACGGCGTCACCGTCGCGCCGGGCGAGACCGGCGAGCTCTGCATCGGCCCCGCCACCGGCGGGCCGTGGGCCGAGCGGTACCGTCCGATGCTCGAGTACTGGCGGCGGCCCGAGGCCACGGAAGAGGTGCGGCGGGGCGACGAGCTGCGCACGGGCGATCTCGGCTACGTCGACATCGACGGCAACCTCTTCGTCCGCGACCGCAAGAGCCTCGTGATCATCCGCGGCGGGGCGAACGTCTACCCGGCCGAGGTGGAGCGGGTCCTCCACGAGGCGCCCGGCGTGGCCGCGTGCGCGGTGGCCGGCGTGCCCGACGACCGCCTCGGCGAACGGGTGATGGCCGTGGTGCAGCCCTCGGCCGGTGCTGACCTCGACGAGGAGGCGCTGCGCGCCCACTGCCTCGCCCGGCTCGCGAAGTACAAGGTGCCGGAGCGGTTCGTCGTCGTCGACGACCTGCCGCGCAACTCGATGGGGAAGGTGTCGCGGCGCGACGTGCCCGCGCTGCTCACTGCTCCGACATGATGGCGGCGAGCTCGGCCTCGAGGTCGCGCTGCGTGTCGCCGGCCACCTCCACCACCACCTTGATCAACGTGCCGCTGAACGGGAACGGCGCCTCGTAGCCCTCGCCGACGGCGGGACCCTGCTCCCAACCGCAGGTGACCCCTCCTCCGGTGAGGGAGTAGCGCACGGGGACGACCTGCGGGATCGCTCCCTGGCCCACGACCTCGCCGTCGAGGAGCAGCGCGGCGGTGCCGCTCAGGTCGCCGGCCGACGAGAACGACACGCCGACCTCGTGCCGGCCGGGTCCGAGCGCCGCCTCTGCGTCGATGACGTAGCGCTCCTTGCCGAGGTGGTTCACGACGTAGCGCGGCCGCCCGTCGTGCACCTGCAGCGACCAGCCGCCGAGGACCGTGCCGAGCGCGAGGAGCACGCCCGACGGCGAGCTGCCCGCAGCCACGTCGACGTGCGCGGTGACGCGGTGCGAGCGGTTGCGCAGGTCGACCACCGCGGACTCCGGCACCACGGAGCCGCCCGGCCAGAACACCTGGCGGTCGCGGTCCTGCACCGTGTGGTGCGGATCCATCAGGGCGGCGAGGGGCCGGTTGTCCAGCGGCAGCACGTCGTGCCGGCGGGCCTCCGCCCACCACAGGTCGACCAGCTCGGCCAGCCGTCCCGGTTGCTCGGCCGCCAGGTCGTGGCACTCCGTCGGGTCGGTCGCGAGGTGGTACAGCTCCCACGGGTCGTCGTCGAACGGCGCGTCGGGGTCGAGGCCGTCGTCGTACATGGCCGCCATGGGCTTGAACGTGACGGCCTTCCAACCGGCGTCGTAGATGCCCCGGCTGCCCAGCATCTCGAAGTGCTGCGTCGTGTGGCGCTCGGGCGCGTCGGGGTCCTCCAACAGGTAGGCGAAGCTGGTGCCGGCGATCGGTCGCTGCTCGATGCCGCCGAGCTCGTCCGGCGCGGCGACGCCGATGAGCTCGAGGATCGTCGGGACCACGTCGATGGCGTGGGTGAACTGGTGGGCGACGGCACCGGGCCGGCCGACGGCGCGCGGCCAGCGCACGATGCAGGGGTCGGCGATGCCGCCCTGGTGGACCTCGCGCTTCCAGCGCCGGAACGGCGTGTTGCCGGCCATGGTCCAGCCCCACGGGTAGTTGTTGTGCACGCTGGCCGAGCCGATCTCGTCGATGCGGTCCCGCAGCTCGCGCCGGCCCGCGGCCTGGCCGTTCCACGTGCGGACGTCGTTGATCGACCCGAGCGCGCCGCCCTCGGCGCTGGCGCCGTTGTCGGACACCACCATGACGATCGTGTCGTCGAGCTCGCCGAGCTGGTCGAGGAAGTCGACCACGCGACCGACCTGCTCGTCGGCGTGCGAGAGGAACGCGGCGTAGCACTCCATGAAGCGAGCCGCGGGGGCCTGGTCGAGAGGGTCGAGGTCGTCCCACGCCGGGACCCAGGGCGGCCGGGGCGGCAGCTCGGTGCCGGGCGGCACGAGGCCCATGGCCTCCTGCCGGGCGAGCGTGGCGGTGCGCCAGGCGTCCCAGCCGGCGTCGAAGCGGCCCCGGTAGTGCTCGATCCAGTGCGGGGGCGCGTGGTGCGGGGAGTGGCAGGCGCCGGTGGCGAGGTAGAGCAGGAACGGCTGGTCCGGCGCGGCCGAGCGGATCTCGCCGAGGTACTGGACGGCGCGGTCGGCCAGATCCTCGGACAGGTGGTAGCCGTCGCCGGGGCCGCGCGGCGGGGCGACGGCGTGGTTGTCCTGGAACAGCGACGGCACGAACTGGTGCGTCTCGCCACCGTGGAAGCCGTACCAGCGCTGGAAGCCGCGGCCGCACGGCCAGGCGTCGCGCGGCGCGGCCATGTGCGTCTCTTCGTGCGGCGTGAGGTGCCACTTCCCGACGGCCGCCGACGCGTAGCCGTGGGTGCCGAGGATCTCGGGGAGGAACCCGACGTCGCGCCCCACGCGCCCCCAGTAGCCGGGGAACCCCATGGCCAGGTCGGCCACCCGCCCCATCGAGCAGGTGTGGTGGTTGCGCCCGGTCAGCAGGCAGGCCCGGGTCGGTGAGCACATGGCGGTGGTGTGGAACCGCGAGAGCCGCAGCCCCTCGTCGGCCAGCCGGTCGAGGTTCGGCGTCTCGATGTCGGACCCGTAGCAGCCGAGCTGCGCGTAGCCGACATCGTCGAGCACCACGAGCACGACGTTGGGCGCGCCCTCGGGCGCCCGCGGCGTGGGCGGCCACCAGGGCGTCGACTCCCGCCACGTCGGTCCGATGACAGCCTCGTGCTCCACGTCGTCTCCTCCCGCGGTCAGGCGCCGCGCAGCGTGCCGCCGTCGACGGCGAGCGCGGCACCCGTGATCCAGCTCGCCTGCTCCGACACGAGGAACAGCACCGCGGCTGACACCTCGGCCGGCTGTCCGAAGCGGCCCGCGGCCACCGGGTCCTTGGCCATCACCGTGGCCATGACCTCCTCGGGTGTGGCGCCGGTGGCCGACGCGGCGCTGCTGGCGTTGGCCTCGACCAGCTCGGTCAGCGTCACGCCGGGGATGACGCAGCTGCTGAGCACGCCCTCGGCGGCGTGGGCGCGCGAGATGCTCTTCGACAGGTTGAGCAGGGCCGCCTTGGCCGCCGAGTACGGGGCGAAGAGGGGATCGGGCTCGCGCCCGTAGGTGGACGCGACGTGCACCATCCGGCCCCATCCCTGCTCCCGCATCAGGGGCAGGCAGGCGCCTGCGAGGCGCGCCGCGGCGAGGAAGTTCACCTCGAAGCCGGCCCGCCAGTCGTCGTCGGTGAGGCGGTCGAGCGGCTTGGGGGTGGCCCCACCGGCGTTGTTCACGAGGATGTCGACGCTGCCCAGCTCGGTGACGCAGCGCCGCACCGCGACGGCTGCCGCCGGCGCGTCAGCCAGGTCGATCGCGATCACGGCGGCGCGCGTGCCGAGCGCCTCGACCTCCGCGGCGACGGCGCGCAGCGCGCCCTCGTCGCGCGCGACAGGGCGACGTGGCAGCCCTCGCAGGCCAGGTCGATCGCCACCTGCCGGCCGATGCCACGGCTGGCGCCGGTCACCAGCGCCACCCGGTCGTGCACGCCCAGCTCCACGGGGGCACCGTACCGCGGTGGCCGTTAGGCTGACACGAACGTCAGAAAGGGGGGCCATGGCGGCCGACGTGGACGGAAGACCGGTGCCCGACCGGCCTGACCTGGCCCGGATGCGCCGCGACCGCCACGCCAAGCTGCAGGCCCAGCTCGACGCGCAGAGGCTCGACGGGTTGCTGCTGCTCGGCACCGAGCGCGGTGTCCTACGCCACCGGCGCGGCGGTGCCCGGCACCGACAGCAGCCGTGCCGCGCTCCTACGGCCCGTCGCCCTCGTGGTGCACGGCGACCCGTCGCCACACCTGTTCACGCCGTACCCCGAGGGCGCACCCGACGAGCTGCCGGCCGACCACCTGCACGGCCCGCTGTTCCCCGATGCCGACGACGGCGCAGCGGCGATGGGGCGTACCGTCCGCGAGCTGGTGCCGGCCGGCGCCCAGCTCGGGACCGACGAGACCACCCACGCCATGCTCCGCGCCTTCGACGACCTCGACCTCGTGGCGGCCGCGCCGGTGCTCGGCGCGGCGAAGCTCTGCAAGACACCCGACGAGCTGGCCTGCATCCGCACCGCCCAGCACCTCAACGAGCAGGCCATGCTCGACGTGCAGCCACTGCTGCGGCCCGGCGTGCGCCAGTGCGACCTGACCGCCCGCTTCCTCCGCTGCGTGTTCGAGCTCGGCGCCGAGACCAACGGCATCGACCCCATCTGGCAGCCCATGCCGTCGACCCGCGCGGCCGGGCCCTGGACGGTGCACGGCGATGTCGCCTTCCCGACCGCGAGCAGCGACCGCATCCTGCGCGACGGCGAGGTGGTGTGGGTCGACAGCGGCATCCACCATCACGGGTACGCCTCCGACTTCGGCCGCACGTGGATCGTCGGCCTGGATCCCGAGCCGACGCCGCAGCAGCGCTCGCAACACGAGCGGTGGCGCGCGGTGGTCGATGCGGTGCTGGAGCGGTGCAAGCCGGGTGCGTCGGCGCTCGAGCTCACCCAGGCCGCGGTCGACGCCAACGGCGGCACCAAGCCGTGGATCGAGCACTTCTACCTGGCCCACGGGGTCGGCACCGACAGCGCGGAGATGCCGCTCATCGGCACCGACCTCGGCGAGGCGTTCGACGAGCAGCTCGTCCTCGCCCCGGGCATGGTGCTGGTGCTCGAGCCGGTGGTCTGGGACGACGGCCACTCGGGGTACCGGGCCGAGGACATCTACGCCGTCACCGACGACGGGTGGCTCCAGCTCAGCGACCACCACTTCGAGCCCTTCGCATGACCGCCGCGTCGATGTCGCTCGGCACGATGGCGCTGGCCGACTCGGGTCGGGTCGACCTCGCCCGGTTGCGGACGGACCGGCGCCGTCGGCTGTTCGACGCCATGGCGGACTACGAGCTCGACGTGCTGGTGCTCGGCCGGCCGGCCGACGTCGCGTTCGCGACCGGCGCCCGCCAGCTGTGGACCGCCGGCACCCGCCCCTCCGGGCCGGCGTGCGTCGTGGTACGCGAGACCGGCCGCACCCACCTGCTGTCGGTGTGGGACGAGGGAGTGCCGCCCGAGCTCACCCACGACGACCTCTACGGCCTGGCGTGGAACCCGGCCAACCTGATGGCGTCGCTGCGGGAGATCCCGGGGCTGGCGGGCGCGCGCCGGGTGGGCACCGGCTCGCTCACGCCGGGCTTCAGCCGGTTCGTCACCGCGCTCGCACCGGAGGCGTCCGTGGTCGACGGCTGCCCGGCCATCTGGGCCGCTCGCACACCCAAGTCGCCGGACGAGCTGGCGTGCATCGCCACCGCCACCGCCATCGCCGAGTCGGCCCTGACCGCGATGGTCGCCGCGCTGCAGCCGGGTGCGACGGAACGGGACCTTCTCGGCGTCTACGTCGAGCACATCGCCTCGCACGGCGCGCCCACGCCACCGACGGAGGGCGTGGCCTGCGCCACCTCGCGATCTGCGCCGGTGCGGTTGCGCCGGCTCGCCACCGACCGGCCGATCGATCGCGACGACCTGGTCGTCCTCGACCCGGGCGCGATGTTCGCGGGCTACGAGGGCGGCATCGGACGGACGCGTCTCGCCGGCGCGTCGCCCCTCGACGGCGCGCCGCGCGACCTCGCGGCGCGGTGCGGCGCCGTCCTCGACGGCGTCATCGCCGCGTGCCGGCCGGGCGCGACCGGTGCCGACCTCCGCCAGGCGTGGGAGGCCACGGGCGAGGCGCTGCCCGAGGTGCCGTTCGTGCACGGCGTCGGGCTCGGCGCCGAGCCCCCCGTCGTCGGTGGTGGCGTCGGCGACGACGCCGTCCTGTCACCGGGCGTCGTGCTGTCGGTGTCGGCGTGGGTCGGCGTGGAGGGCGTGGGCGGCTGGTTCGAGCGCGACATCGTCGTCGTCGCCGGCGACGGCCCACCCGAGGTGCTGAGCCGGTACGGCCGCGGGCCGGCCGGAGAGGGGACGTGACCATGGAGCGAGCCACCGTCGACTTCGACCACCACAGCGAGGAGTTCCACCGCGACCGCCATGCCGAGTGGGCCGCGCTGCGGAAGTGCCCCGTCGCGTTCAACCCGCGCTACGGCGGGTTCTGGGTGGTGAGCGGCTACGACGAGGTGGCGGCGGTGTCGCGCGACGGCGAGACGTTCTCCAGCAAGTTCGTCCGCAGCTCCGACGACGGGATCGACTACCTCGGGATCACCGGCGTGCCGAGGGTCAAGACGATGCCCACCGCCGGCATCGCCGAGGTGGAGGGCCCGACCCACCACGCGCTGCGCCGCGCCCTCAACCCCTTCCTGGTGCCTGCGGCGGTCGCCCGGATGGAGCCCCTGATGGAGCGGGTCACGAGCTGGTTCCTCGACAAGCGGATCACCACGGGCCAGATCGACCTCGTGTCGGACCTGACCAACCCGGTGCCCGCGATCCTCACGATGGAGCTGATCGGCCTGCCGCTGGACAGCTGGCCGCACTACGCCGAGCTGTTCCACGCCACGATCGCCTACCGGCCCGGACACCCCCAGTTCGACCACGCGATCGCCAACGTGCCGGCCATGCTCGAGGAGCTGCAGGCCGAAGCCCGCTCGCGGCGCGGCGACCCGCGCGACGACCTGCTCACAGCGCTCGTCGAGCTGCGCCTCGACGACGGCCGCCACCTCACCGACGACGAGGTCGGCAGCGTCCTGTGGAACCTGGTGGGCGGCGGGCTCGACACCACCACGTCGCTCACGTCGCTGGCCCTGCACCACCTCGACGAGCACCGCGGCCTGCGCCGGCAGCTCATCGATCGCCCCGAGCTCCTGCCCACAGCCACCGAGGAGTTCCTGCGCTACTTCTCCGTCAACGAGACGCTCACCCGCACCGTGACCCGCGACGTGGTGCTCGGCGGCCAGCAGCTGCAGCGCGGCGACCACCTCATGCTCAGCTGGCTGTCGGCCAACCGCGACGAGCGGGCCTTCGATCGGGCCGACGAGGTGGTGCTCGACCGCGCCCCCAACCCGCACCTGGCGCTCGGCGTCGGCCCGCACCGCTGCATCGGCATGCACATGGCCCGCACGATGTTCCAGGTGCTGCTCCGCCAGGTGCTGGCCCGCATCCCCGACTACGAGGTCGACCGCGAGGCCACCCAGTTCTACGCCGGCAACCCCGAGCTCAACGGCGTCGTCCGCATGCCCGCCACGTTCACGCCCGGCCCCGTCGTCGGCCCCGCCGACCGCCCCTTCTGACCCACCCCCAACTTGCGGCCTGAGGTGATGTCTTCCGACGCGTGAGGCCGCAAGAACGCGTGGGGTCAGGGGAGCTGGGTGCGGCCGCGGGCGCGGGCGGCCCCGGGGACGAACGGTGCGGGTGCGAACGGGCCCTGCTCGGCGGCTTGGACCGCCACCTCGCGCAGCACGACCGACGGCGGCAGCTGGTCGAGCCAGGCGACGGTGCGGGCGACGTCGTCGGCGTCGAGCGTGCGCATGGGGAAGTGCACGTCGTCGAGCATGGGCGTCGCCACCGGCCCGGTGGTGACCACGTGCACGGCGACGCCGTCGCGGTCGACCTCCCGGCCGAGCGCCTCGGCGAACGCGTTGAGGCCGGCCTTGGACGCCGAGTACGCGGCCTTGCCTGGCTGCGGGGCGTGGGCCGACGACGACGACAGGAACACGATGCGACCGCCCGCGCCCATGGCTGGCAGCGCGGTCGACGCCACCACGAACGCCGAGCGCAGGTTGGTGCGCAGCACGTCGTCGAAGGTGGCCGCGGTCTCCTTGCGCACGAACGTGCCGGCCATGACGCCCGCCGCGTGCACGAGCAGGTCGACGCGGCCCGTCGCCTCGACCACCGACGCGAACGCCGCCTCGTCGGCGCTGTCGGCGGCGATCCAGCGCGCGCCGATGCTCGCAGCCGCCTCGCGCAGCGGGCCCTCCCGCCGCGCCGTCAGCACCACGTCGTAGCCGGCGCCCGCCAGCAGCCGTCCGCAGGCCAGCCCGATGCCGCTGCTCCCGCCCGTGACGATCGCTACCCTCGGGTCGGCGCCCATCCGGCGCAACCTACTGGGGGTCGCCGTTGTACGAGCTGCCGGACATCGCGGTGCGCCACGACGGGCCCGTGCGCGTCGTCACGCTCGACCGCCCCGACACGCTGAACGCCATCACCGAGGACCTCCACGAGCAGCTCGTGCGGCTGTGGGCCGACCTCGAGCAGGACGACGGCGCCCGGGCCGTGGTGCTGACCGGCGCGGGCAAGGCCTTCAGCGCCGGCGGCAGCTACGACGACTTCGAGCGTCGCCGCACCGACCCGGCGGCGCGCCGTCGCAGCCTGCGCCTGGCCCGCCGCCTCGTCGACGAGATGCTCAACGTCGCGGTGCCGGTCGTGGCCGCCGTGAACGGGCCCGCCGTCGGCCTCGGCTGCACGGTCGCGACGCTGTGCGACATCGTCTACCTGGCCGACACCGCGTTCCTCGCCGACACGCACGTGTCGGTGGCGCTCGTGGCGGGCGACGGTGGCGCCGTCACGTGGCCGGCGATGACGAGCCTCCTCAAGGCCAAGCAGTACCTGCTGACCGGCGACCGCATCCCCGCCGCCGACGCGCTGGCGATGGGACTGGCCAACTTCGTCGTGTCCGCCGACCGACTACTCGACGAGGCCACCGCCTTCGCCCACCGGCTGGCCGAGCAGCCCCCGCAGGCGGTCCAGGAGACCAAGGCCATCCTCAACCAGCACCTCCGGGCCAACGCGGTGCGCAGCCTCGGCTACGGCCTTGCCGCGGAGAGCCAGTCCCACGACACCGACGACTACGCGGCCGCCTCGGAGCGCCTCCGGGCGGTCACGCCGGACGGCCCAGGGGGTCCGGCATCGTGACCGCACGGGCGGTGCGGGCGGCCGCCGCGCTCCTCGTGGCCGGCACCTCGGTGGCGGCGCTGTCGGTGCCGGCGCAGTCGCAGGTCCCCGACCTCGTCGGCACGGTCGCCCCGATCCTCGCCGGGGTCGGCCGAGCGCTGGGCGACGGCACGCCGCTGTGCGGTGTCGAGCAGCCTCCGGTCGATGGCCCGACCGCGACCGCCGACGACGGCGTGCTGCGCGTGGCGACGTTCAACCTGCTCCACAGCGAGACCGACGACGGAGACGTCAGCCTCGGCGAGCGGCTCCCGCTGCAGGCCGATGCCATCGTCGCGTCGGGAGCCGACGTGGTGGGCGCCCAGGAGGTCACCCGCAACGTGGTGTTCGACCCGGCCGCCGAGTCGCCACAGCGCCACGGCCTCGTGGCCCAGCGGCTCGCGTCGGCCGTGGCGGCCCGCACCGGCGAGCCGTGGTCGTGGTGCTGGTCGCTGTCCAACCCCCACGTGCCGCTCACCCCCGACCTCGACGTGGGCGGTGGAAACCCGCTCGACCATGCCGCCGCGTCCTTCGGCAACCTGCCCGACCCCGGTGACTTCAGCGAGGGCCTCGCCGTGCTGAGCCGCTTCCCGATCGAGCAGTCGCGCTTCCGCCGGCTGCTGCCCCGGTCGTACGAGGCGGTGGGGTGCGTCGAGCTCGACCCGTTCTGCGCCTTCACAGCCGTGTTCGACGCGCGCCAGGTGCTCTGGGCGCGCGTCACCACGCCCACCGGCGGCCTCGACGTCTTCAGCACGCACCTCGCGCACACGCTCGGCGGCCTGAGCGACACCTCCCGGCTGCTGCAAGCCCACCAGGCCGTGGCCATCACGCGCGAGTGGGCCACCGCGGATCCGCACCCCGACGTGCTGCTCGGCGACTTCAACAGCCGCCCGGGGAGCGAGACGATGCGGGTGTTCACCGACGCCGGCTTCGTCGACGGCTACCTGGCGGGCGGCGGCGAGGAGTGCACGGCGCCGGGCGATCCGGGTTGCTCGGGCGGCCCACCGGGCGGTGGCGCGGTGTGGACCGAAGGGCCCGACCGCCCCATGGCGTCGCGGATCGACCACGCGCTCCTGCGGCCGCCGCCGGGCTGCGACCTGTCCGTCCCCGACGCCGAGCGCATCGCCGACGTGGCGTCGCCGACGGGCGACGGTCGGTACCTCTGGCCCAGCGACCACCACGGGTTCGTCGTGCAGGCGACGTGCGCAGGCTTGGGGTGAGCTGGCGCCACGAGGACGGCGGACCGCGCCGCCGCCAGCTGGCCCCCGGTGCTCTCGGCCTGCGCCCCGGCGCCGCGCTGGAGGTCACCACCCGCGCTGCACCGGCGGCCACGATGCTGGTGCGCGACGACGATGGCGGTCACTTCCTGCTGCGGCACAGCGTGGGGGAGGGCGCCATCGCCTTCGTGGAGCGCATCGACCCGAAGACGCTCGAACCGCTCGAACGGTCGCCGGACCTGCCGGGCGGAGCGGTGTGGCCCGGTGGTCTGGGCGTGCACGACGACGGGTCGATCCACGTCGTGTTCGGCAACCACGCCCACCGTCTCGGCGCCGACCTCCAGGTGCAGGCGGCGCGCACGCTGCCACGTGACCGCCCCTACAACAGCTTCGTCACGCTCCCCGAGGGCCTGCTCGTGACGAAGGACTTCGCCGGCTCGCGCCCGGGACTCCAGGTGGCGCCGGACCAGCGCGAGGCGGCGGAGCTCCTCGTGCTCGACCCCGACGACCTCTCCACCGTCGCCAGCCTCGTGCTCCCGGAGCCGTCGATCGCCCGGCTCTCCGCCGACGGCGACGACGTCTACGTGGTGGGCGACACGAGCCTGCTGCGCGTGCGGTGGACCGGCGCCACCCTCGAGCTCGACCGAGAGCTCACGGTGCCCTACCGCACGCTCGACGGGCAGACCTACGGCTGGGACTGCGTGCTCGCCGCCGGCGCGGCCTGGTTCCTCGACGACGGCGAGGGCAGCGACCGCTACTCGGGCACCCTGCGCGGTCACGGTGTGTCCACCGCACCGCTCCACCTGGTGCGCGTCGACCTCGCCACGAGCGAGGTGACGATGGTGGAGGTGTGCGGGCGACCGGGCGGGCTCGTCGCCAACCCGCCGGTGGTCGACGAGGTCCGGGGGATCGTGGTCGGCTACGACAGCGGCAACGGCGTCGTCACCGCCTTCGAACTCGACGGCTTGGCCCGCCGCTGGCAGCGCGACCAGGACCACGGGAGCCACCTCCTGCTCTACGAGGCCACGGGCGAGCTGGTCACCGGCGACGGCGCCGACGTCGTCGTCCTCGACATCGCGACCGGCGAGGAGCTGGCCCGTGCGGACTCGGGCCTCGGCGTGCAGTCGGTGCTGTTCCCGGCGCCCGGTGACGACCGCGACCTCTACATCTGCTCCTTCACGGGCGTGGCCCGGGTGGCCGTGGCCTGAGCGCGCGTCAGTCGAGGCGCTCGATCACCGTGGCGTTGGCCTGCCCGCCGCCCTCGCACATCGTCTGGAGGCCGTAGCGGCCGCCGGTGGCCTCGAGGTGGTTCAGCAGCGTGGCGGTCATGCGCACGCCGGTGGCCCCGAGCGGGTGGCCGATGGCGATGGCGCCGCCGCGCGGGTTGAGCAGGTCCTCGTCGGGCTTGAACTCGCGTGCCCACATCAGGGCGATGGCGGCGAAGGCCTCGTTGCACTCGAAGGCGTCGAAGTCGGCCATCGACATGCCGCTGCGCTCGAGCAGCTTGCGCGTGACCGGGTTGGGCGCCGACAGCACGACGACCGGATCCTCGGCGGCGACCGCGAAGTGCACCAACCGGGCCCGGATCGGGAGCCCCAGCCGCTCGGCGGTGGCGCGGTCGGCGATCAGCGCGGCCGATGCGCCGTCGGTCATCTGCGACGCGTTGCCGGCCGTGATGTCGGGAGCCGTGTCGGGCTCCCATGACTGCGCCGGCGGCAGCGCCGCCACCTTCTCGAGGCTGACGTCGGGGCGGATGCCCTCGTCGCTGGCCAGCTCCTCGCCGGTGAGGTTGCCCTCGGCGTCCTTGATGGGCACGGGCAGGACCTCGCGCGCGAAGTGCCCCTCGGCGGTGGCGGCCGCGGCGCGCTGGTGGCTGCGCACGGCGAACTCGTCCATCTCCGCCCGGCTGATGCCGAACCGGTCAGCGAGCACCTGCGCGACCCGGAACTGCGCCCACAGCTGCCCGTCGATCTCGTCGAGGAACGCGGGTGAGAAGGGCCCGGTGCCGCCCTTGGCGTTGCTGGCCATGGGCGCCCGGCTCATCGACTCGACCCCGCAGGCGAACGCCAGGTCGTACATCCCCGACATCACCGAGGCGGCGACGAAGTGCATGGCCTGCTGCGACGAGCCGCACTGGCGGTCGACGCTCGTGGCCGGCGTGGTCCACGGCAGGCCGCCGGCGACCACCGCGTTGCGGCCGACGTTGCAGCCCTGTTCGCCGGACTGCGTGACGCAGCCGGTCACCACGTCGTCGATCCGCTCGGGGTCCACGCCGGTGCGCTCTACGAGCGAGCGCAGCGTGAAGCCGAGCAGGTCGGTGGGGTGCCAGCCGGCGAGGGCGCCGCCTCGCTTCCCGAACGCGGTGCGCACCACGTCGACGATCACGGGCTCACGGATCTCCATGCGTTCTCCTACGCCTTCACCAGGTTGACGTCGCCGGGGCCGGCGACCAGCTCAACGGTGGCGCCGACCCACTCGTCGCGTTCGAGGTCGACGAGCAGCGCTCCGTCGTCTGCCCGCCCGTAGGCGCGCGACCCGTCGGGCAGGTCGCACACGAGCAGCGCCCAGTCCGGCTCACCGCTGCGCCCGTGGGCGACGGTGTACGACGCGACCGTCACGGGTCCCTCGTGGCGGTCGGTGATCGTGACCGGTGGGTGCGCGTCGAGCGACGCCTGGACGGCGGCCGAGTCGGGCGGCTCCACCCGGCCGCTCGGCGGCGGGGCGGTGGAGTAGAGGCCGAAGGCGTGCTTGGTCATGTGCATGCCGACGCCGCTCACCATCCCGAGCGACCCGGGGTCGGCGCGCAGCACGTCGGCCATGGTGGCGATGCTGTGCAGCACGTAGTTGCTGCCCGCGCCGCCCGCGAAGGGCAGTCCGCCGGTGACGGTGAGGCCGCGGGAGTCGTCGGTGGCGATGTCGAGCGCGTCGCAGGCCAGGTGCACCGAGCTGGCGAAGCAGCTGTAGAGGTCGAGGTGGGCGACGTCGTCGACTCCGATGCCGGCGCGCGTGCACGCCTCGACGGAGGCCGCGGCCATCGCTGGCGACGACGAGAGGTCGCGGTGCTCGGCCACGTAGGTCGGGTCGGTGGCGTAGCACCAGCCCCGGAGGTAGACCCGACGCTCGGGCGGGATGCCGAGCTCGTCGGCCCTGGCGTGGCTGCACACGATCGCGGCCGCGGCCATGTCGACGTCCATCACCGACACTTCGTACTTGGTGTACGGGTACCCGACCATGCGGTTCTCGGGCGTCGGGGTGCTCAGCTCCTCGGCCGTGCGGCGCTGCGGGAACCAGGCGTGCGGGTTCGTGGCCGCCACCTCGCTGAACGGTGCGAGCAGCTCGCCGATCGCGTTGCGGTGGTCGTCGGGTGCGATGCCGAGGCGCGCCCGCCGGGCGATGTCGAACACTGGGAAGGTGAGCCAGGCCTGGAAGACCTCGTGGGCGACCTCGGCGGGGTGGAAGGGCGCCTCGAAGGGGAACGGCGGCGGAGCGGGGTCGCGGTGGCTCCAAGCCAGCCGCTCGCCCGCCTTCTTGGCCCGCCGCTTGGTGTCGAGCGCCTCGGCGCCGGCGATCACGGCGAGGTCGAGGTCGCCGGCGAGGATGGCCTCGGCCGCGTCCTGCACCAGGACCTGGGGCGTGGTGCCGCCGATGCCGGAGTAGAGGCGATGCCTCGGCTCGATGCCGAGCCAGTCGGCCAGCCGGTCGATGGGGCGGTCGTAGGGCCAGCTCATGCAGTAGACGACCTGGAGGCTGTCGGCCGCGCCGAGCACGCGGCCGCCGTGCCCTGGCAGCGCGTCGTCGGCGGCACCCCGGCACACCTCGTCCCACATGGCGAGCGGCTCGGGCGCGGGCCCGTCCGCCGGGCGGACGGTGCGCTGGGCCACGCCGACCAGGCACGGCGTGCGGGGATCGACCGCGGTCATCGGCCCTTCCACAGGGGTGCGCGCTTCTCGGCGAAGGCCTTCGGTCCCTCCTTGGCGTCCTCGCTGGAGAAGATCTTGCCGGCCAGCTCGGTCTCGATGTCGTAGGCCTGGCGCTGGTCGACAGCGAGGCCGCGCAGCACGCTCTCCTTGGTGGCCTGCACGGCCAGCGGCGCGTTGGCGTTGATGCGGCCGGCCCACCAGAGGGCCCGTTCGGCCAGCTCGCCCTCCTCGACGATCTCGTTGAGCAGCCCCAGCTCGAGGGCGCGCTCTGCCGGGAAGGCCTCGGCGGTGAGGAGGAACTCCATCGCGGCTGGGTAGGCGAGCTGCCGCGGGAGCCGCACGGTGGTGCCGCCCCCGGCGAAGAGCCCACGCTTGGGCTCCATCACGCCGAACTTGGCGCGGGGCGTGGCCAGGCGGATGTCGATGCCGCCGAGCATCTCCATGCCGCCCGCGACGCAGGGCCCGTCGACCGCGGCGATGATCGGCTTGTAGATCTTCAGGCTGCGCAGCACGGCGTCGGTGCCGTCGCGGAGCTTGCAGCCGTCGATCTCGTCGACCTCGCCCGTGGAGATCTGCTCCTGGAGCGCGGTGATCTGCGGGATGTACGTCTTGAGGTCGGCGCCGGACATGAAGCAGCCGTCGACCCCGGTCACGATCGCCACCCAGTCATCGGGGTCGTCGCGGAAGCGGCGCCAGGCGTTGGCGAGGTCGCGGAAGTGGTAGAGGTCGAGCGAGTTCTTGGCCTCCGGCCGATCGATCGTGATCCGCGCGACGTGGTCGCCCGCCTGCTCGTAGTGAATCGGCATGCCCCGGCAGCGTAGATCGATCGGCACGCTAACGTGACGTGATCGTTAGACAGCAGGCGTCGACGGAGCGTGAGGCGATGAGCATCGCGATCGGTGAGGACCACCTCGCGCTGCAGGAGACCGTCCGGCGGTTCGTGACCGCGCGGTGCACCCCGGCCGTCGTGCGAGCCGCGGTCGATGGAGACGCCGAGGCACTGCCGCCGTTCTGGGACGAGCTCGCCGCGCTGGGCTGGCTGGGGCTGCACCTCGCCGAGGCCGACGGCGGCCAGGGGTACGGCGCGGCGGAGCTGGCCGTGGTGCTCGAGGAGCTGGGACGGACGGTGGCGCCCGGACCCGTGCTCCCAACGGTGCTGTGCGCGGCGGCGATCCGCGACGGCGGCGGCGACCACGGCGACCTGCTGCCGGCGCTCGCCGGCGGGACGCTCGTCGGGTCCGTCGCCCTCACCGGGCGGCTCGAGGGGCGCGTCGCCGGCGACGGGTCGCTGGTGGTCGCCGGGTCGGTCCGCCCGGTGCTGTCCGGCACGCTCGCCGATCTCGTCGTCGTGCCGGTGGCCGTGGACGGTGAGGAGCGGTGGTGCGTCCTGCGCTGCGACGACCTCGCGGTCACGCCGCTGCCGTCCCTCGACCTCACGAGGCGGCTCGCCACCCTCGAGGCGGACGACGTCGAGGTGCCGGCCAGCAACCAGCTGCCGGCGCTCGACCGGACTCGTGTGCGAGCGCTCGCGGCCGCGTTCGTGGCCGCCGAGAGCGCGGGCGTCGCGTCGTGGTGCGTGGAGACGGCGGCGGAGTACGCCAAGGACCGCGTGCAGTTCGGTCGGCCGATCGGCCAGTTCCAGGCGGTGAAGCACCGGTGCGCCGACATGCTCGTGGCCGTCGAGCAGGCGCGCAGCGTGGCATGGGACGCGGCGCAGGCCCTCGATGGCGACGCGGGTGACGACGAGGTGGCGCTGGCCGCCGCCGTGGCCGCGGCGCTCGCGCCCGACGCTGCCATGCAGGTCGCCAAGGACTGCATCCAGGTGCTCGGCGGCATCGGCTTCACGTGGGAGCACGACGCGCACCTCTACCTCCGGCGAGCCGCCTCGCTCAGCCAGCTGCTCGGTGGACCGTCGCCGTGGCGGCGCGAGG
This sequence comes from uncultured Microthrixaceae bacterium, assembly GCA_963715505.1. Lineage (GTDB taxonomy): Bacteria > Actinomycetota > Acidimicrobiia > Acidimicrobiales > VFJN01 > VFJN01. Next base: position 2,837,843 of record OY970242.1, on the reverse strand, counting down.
TGGCGTCCGCGGCGCTGGCCGGCACGCGGCGGCGGCTCACGCTGGCGCTGCCGGAGGCAGCCGAGGCGGTGCGTGCGGAGGTGCGAGCTGCCGCCGACCAGCTTGCGGCGCTACCTGCGGACGAGCAACGCGCCGGCATCGTCGACGCCGGATTCTTCGTGCCGCACTGGCCGCCGCCGTGGGGGCGTGACGCCAAGGCGCTCGAGCAGCTCGTCATCGACGAGGAGCTGCGCCGGGCGAAGGTCCGCATCCCGCACCTGCAGGTCGGGGCCTGGGCGGCGCCCACCATCGTCGCCCACGGCACACCCGAGCAGCAGGAGCGCTGGGTCCGCCCCACGCTGCTCGGCACCATCCGCTGGTGCCAGCTCTTCAGCGAGCCGGGGGCCGGCTCCGACCTCGCCGCGCTCACCACCACCGCCACGCGAGCCGACGGCGGCTGGCTGGTGAACGGCCAGAAGGTGTGGACCACCATGGCCAAGGAGGCCGACTGGGGCATCTGCCTGGTGCGCACCAACCCGACGGCACCCAAGCACCTCGGCATCACCTATCTGATCGTCTACATGCGTGCCGAGGGCATCGACGTCCGCCCGCTGCGCGAGATGACCGGTCTCGAGATGTTCAACGAGGTCTTCTTCACCGACGTCTTCGTGCCCGACGACTGCGTCGTCGGTGAGATCGACGGCGGCTGGCCGCTGGCGCGCACCACGCTCGCCAACGAGCGCGTCTCCATGGGTAGCGGCTCGTCGTTCGGCGGCGGTGTGGAGGCGCTGCTCGCTCTCGTGCGCGACCGGCTCGACGCCAAGCTGCTCGACGAGGATCCGTTGCTGCTCGACCACCTGGGCGCGGTGGTGGCCGAGGCCGAGGCGATCGCCGTGCTGGGGCTGCGCTCGACGCAGCGCTCGCTCACCGGTGCCAAGCCCGGCCCGGAGGCGAGCGTCCGCAAGCTGCTCGGCGTGGAGCACGACCAGCGCACCCAGGAGCTGGGCCTCTCGCTGCTCGGCCCGGAGGGTGCCACGGCCGACGGCGCGGCCGCCCAGTGGACGTTCGGGTTCCTCGCCAACCGCTGCCTCACCATCGCCGGCGGCACCAGCGAGATCCAGCGCAACGTCATCGCCGAGCGCCTCCTCGGCCTCCCCCGCGACTGAGCCAGCTCAGCCGAGGACGAGGTAGGCCAGGCGCTGGCGCTGCCAGCCCTGGCGACCGAAGAGCACGTCGTTGGCCTTCACCCGCCGGAACAGGAGGTGGCAGTCGACGTCCCAGGTGAACCCAACGCCGCCGTGCACCTGGATGTTCTCGCCGGTGATCATGGTGGCGGCCTCGGCGACGAAGCCCTTGCACAGCGCGGCGGCGGCCTCGCGCTGGGGGTCGTCGACGTCGCTGGCCCAGGCAGCGTGGTGGGTGGCGACCCGGGCCAGCTCGAGCTGGTGGAGCATGTCGACGATCTTGTGCTTGATCACCTGGAACGTGGCGATCGGCCGGTCGAACTGCACGCGGTCCTTGGCGTAGTCGGTGGCCATCTGCAGCGCCCGGTCGCACGCACCGACGCTCTCGGCGCAGAGCGCGATGCCGATGTCGTCGACAACGCGGCGCAGCAGCGCGCGCTGGTCGCCGGCGGGGCCGACCCGGCGAGCTGCTCGCCCGTCGAGCACGAGCCGGGCGGTCTTGCGGGTGACGTCGAGCGACGGCACCAGCTCGCCTGCCGGCTGCTCGACCGCGAAGGCCGCGAGGCCGGTGTCGTCGTGAGCCACCACGTAGGCGAGGTCGGCGGTGTGGCCGTCGAGCACCACGGGCTTCACGCCGTCGAGCGCCCAGCCGTCGCCGTCGGCGCGCGCCGTGCAGGCGATGGCATCGAGCGGGTCGCGCGCGCCCGTCTCCTCCACGGCCACGGTCGCCCGCAGGCGACCGGCGGCCAGATCGCCGAGCACCGCGTCGTCGCCGAGGCGAACCGCCATGGCCGTGCCGCACAGCGCCGACGAGAACCAGGGACCGGGCAGCGGCAGGCGGCCCATCTCCTCGCAGAGCACGACCGCGTCGAGCATCCCGAGGCCCGCGCCACCGTGGTCCTCGTCGATCAGCAGCCCCGGCCAGCCCAGCCCGGTCGCACGATCCCACCAGGCGTCGGTGACGCCGCGCGCGTCGTCGAGCATGGCCCGCACGTACGTCGGCGGCGCCTCGGCCGCGAGGAAGGCGCGGGCCACGTCGCGCAGCGCGTCCTGCTCGGGGCTGAAGGTGAAGTCCACACCCGGACCCTAGTTGACATGACTGTTAGGTTTGCCGCCGTGGACTTCGCCTACGACGCCGAGGACGAGGCGTTCCGGGCCGAGCTGCAGGCCTGGCTCGACGCCAACCTCCCGGACTTCGTCGAGCAGGGCGAGATCGGCGACGAGCACTCCGACCTCACGGCTCGGACCATGGCCCGGCGCCAGGCGTGGCAGCGCCGGCTCGACGAGGGGCGGTGGGCGGCCATCAACTGGCCGGTGGAGTGGGGCGGCCGCGAGGCAACCGTGATGCAGAACGTCATCTACTCCGAGGTGATGGCCCGCTCCAAGGCGCCCGGCATCTACAACGCCAACGGCATCTGGCAGATCGGGCCGATGATCATCCGCTGGGGCAGCGACGAGCAGAAGCAGTGGTGGCTGCCCGGCATCCTCAACGCCAGCGAGCACTGGTGCCAGGGTTTCACCGAGCCCCAGGCCGGCAGTGACCTGGCCAACCTGCGCACCACGGCGGTGGCCGACGGCGAGGAGTACGTCCTCAACGGCACCAAGATCTGGATCTCCACCGCCCACCTGGCCCGGTGGGGCCTGTTCCTCGTCCGCACCGACCCCGACGCCATCGCGCGGGGCGCCAAGCACGAGGGGATCACCGCCCTGATCGTCGACATGCACGACGCTCGGCGTGCAGTGCAACCCGATCCGCGAGATCACCGGCGAGGCCATGTTCGACGAGGTCGTCTTCACCGACGCGCGCATCCCCGTCGCCTACCGGCTCGGCGGTGAGGGCGAGGGCTGGACGGTCGCCATGGGCACGCTCGGCCACGAGCGGGTCGGCACCGGCGGGCTCGCCATCGGGCTGCGCTCCGAGCTCGACACCATGATCGCCACGGCGCGCAAGCACAACCCCGACGCGCTGGCCGACCCGGGCATCCGCGACCGCATCGCCCGCATGCACACCCAGATCGAGCTCACCCGGCTGCTCAACTCACGGGCGCTGTCGAAGGTGCTCAAGGGGGAGAAGACCTGGCCCGAGGTGCAGCTGGCCAAGCTGCAGTGGAGCCACCTCAGCCAGGCGCTCGCCGAGCTCAACGTCGACATGCTGGGTCCGCTCGGCGTGCTCGCCAAGGGCGGCCCCGACGCCATCGACGGCGGCCACGCCGCCCACAACTACCCCTGGCAGCGGTTCACGTCGATCGGCGCCGGCGCCACCGAGGTGCAGAAGAACATCATCGCCGACCGCGCCATCAAGCTCCCCAAGCGCTAGCAACCAACGGCTCTGAACCGCTGCGGCCATCAGCGTCCTGCGACGTTGAGGCCCATGGGCAGCAGCTCGATGAGCTGGCCGTCGGGGTCGCGCACCATGATCGCCATCCCGCCGACATCCGTGTCGGCGAGCACCTCGCCCCCGAAGGTCGCCACCTGCTCGCAGGCCGCGGTGATGTCGTCGACGCTGACCGAGATGTGCGTGAGGCCCGGTTCGGTGAAGGGGCGCTCGCGTGCCGGCGGGTTGCCGGGCCGCTCGAAGTGCAGCAGCTCGAGCACGAACCCCTCGTGCTCGAGGTAGACCGCCGACAGCCCCACCGGCGGCTCGACTCGCAGCAGGCGGCCGGCCGGCTCGTCGGGCACCCGCAGCTCGCGCTGCACGGAGAAGCCGAGGACCTCCTCGTAGAACCGCTGTGATCGCGCCAGGTCGGTCACGCACAGCCCGATGTGGTTCACGGCGCTCACGGCCGGCAGTCTAGGTAACATCCGTGTCAGCCAGACGGGGAGGGGGACCATGGCGACCGACCTGCGCCGCAACGAGATGGCCCCGCCACTCCCAGAGCTGACCGCCGAGGCGGAGGTGGCGCTGCTGTGCCGCATGCTCCACCGCGAGGGCTACGACGACCACCTCGCCGGCCACATCACCTCCCGCCAGCCCGACGGCACCCTCCTCGTGAACCCCTGGGGCCTCACGTGGGACGAGGTGCGTGCGTCGGACATCATGCGGATCGACGTGGAGGGCCAGGTGCTGGCGGGGCGGTGGACCGTCACGCCGGCGATCACGCTGCACGTGGAGCTGCACCGGGCGCGCGACGACATCGGCGTGGCGCTCCACAACCACCCGCGGTGGGGCACGATCTGGGCCGACCTCCACCGGGTGCCGCCGGTGTACGACCAGACCTCGGCGATGGTCCCGGGCGACCCGGTGCTCCACGACGACTTCGACGGCTCCGTGGACGCCGTCGACAACGCCCGGGCGTGCGTGGCGGCGCTGGGCGACGGGCGCGCCGCGCTGCTGGCCAACCACGGCGTGCTCGTCGTCGGCCGCGACATCGCCCAGGCCCACCACCGCGCCGTGGTGCTCGAGTGGCGCTGCCGGCAGGCGTGGCACGTCGAGGCCCTGGGTGCGTGCGTGCCCGTGCGCGCCGAGGTGTTCGAGCGCTTCGCCGCGCCGTTCGACCACGTGTCCTTCCCCGGCCTCTTCGAGGCCATGGCCCGCCGCGAGCTCCGCGCCGACCCGTCGATCCTTGACTGACACGCTCGACACAGCGCTGTTCCTCCCCGAGCCCGAGCCTCGGGAGGTCTTCGCCACCGTCATCTCGGTTGACGACCACCTGGTCGAGCCGCCCGGCATGTTCGAGGGCCGCCTGCCCGCTGCGCTCCAGGACCGGGCGCCGCGCGATCGTCGTCACCGACCGCGGCCACGAGGTGTGGGAGTTCGACGGCGACCGCCACACGCCAGGTCGGCATGAACGCCGTCGCCGGTCGCCGTCCGGAGACGGTGAAGGTGGAGCCGTTCCGCTTCGACCAGATGCGACGCGGCTGCTGGGACGTCGACGCCCGCGTGCACGACATGGACATCAACGGCGTCTGGGCGTCGCTCAGCTTCCCGTCGATGATCACCGGCTTCTGCGGCCGGGTGTTCTCCCAGTGCTCCGATCCCGAGCTCGGCCTGGCGGTCACCCGGGCCTGGAACGACTGGATGTTCGAGGAGTGGCACTCGCCGCACCCCGACCGCATCATTCCCGATGGGCATCACCTGGCTCACCGACCCCGAGATCGGCGCCGCCGAGATCCGCCGCAACGCCGAGCGGGGCTTCACCGCCGTCACGCTGCCCGAGCGCCCGCACCGCCTCGGCCTGCCGTCGATCTTCACCGACCACTGGGGCCGATCCTCGAGGCATGCGCGGAGACCGACACGGTCGTCTGCCTCCACGTCGGGTCGTCCGGGCTGGGCGACTTCCCCGACGGATGCGGCCCCGTGATGATGCAGCTCGGCGCCACGCTGTTCGGCCAGCTCTCGCTCACCGCCTGTGTCGAGTGGCTCTGGTCGGGGCACCCCGCCCGGCTGCCCGACCTGAAGGTCGCGATGTCCGAGGGCGGCATCGGCTGGGTGGCGATGCTGATCGACCGGCTCGACAACATCGTCGACCGGTCCGGCTACGGCGCCGGGTGGGACACCCGGCCGGCCGACGTGCTGCGGCGCAACTTCTGGTTCTGCACGATCGACGACCCGTCCACCATCGACACCCGCCACACCATCGGCGTCGAGAACATCATGGTGGAGGTCGACTACCCCCACGGCGACAGCACCTGGCCCGACACCCAGGCCGTCATCGAGCAGGCCTGGGGCCACATCCCCCCGGACGAGCTGCGCGCCATGTGCTGCGAGAACGCCGCCCGCCTCTACCGCCACCCGCTCCCCGCCGAGGTCCTCCCGCGCTGACCTGCCCGCGAGCTCGGCGGTCAGTCGGGGGCGCGGGCGATGACCTGCTCGCCGTAGCGCTCGAGGGTGGCGACGGCGTGCTCGACGCCATCGCCGGGCAGGCCGACCTGCACCCAGGTCACGCCGATCGCGGCGAGGGCCGCGAGCCCCTCGAGGTGGGCGTCGGCGTCGAAGCCGTCGCCAGCAGGGTCGCCGCCGGCGGCGCAGGTGAACGCGACGTCGACCGACGCCGGGTCGCGGCCCGCGGCATCGAGACGGCGTCCGGAGGTCGTCGAGCGCCGCGGGCGAGATCGTCGACCGTCTCGATGGCGGCGGTGCGGGCGGTGCGGGCCAGCGACGGCGGGCGCGGGGAACGGGCACCCACCCGTCGCCGCGCTCGGCCACCCGCTGGCGGGCCCGGCGCGCTGTTGCCGCCGATCCAGATGGGCGGGTGCGGCTCGCGCGACCGGCCGGGGGTGGGCGGTCACTCCTCGGGCGGTGAAGTGCCGACCCTGCACGCTGACGTCGTCGCTCGGTCCACATCGCCTTGAGCACGTCGAGCGCCTCGTCCAGCAGCTCGTTGCGCTCGGCGTGGTCGACGCCGAGGGCGGCGAACTCGCCCTTGAGGTAGCCGGCGCCGCACGGCGAGCGTGAAGCGCCCGCCCGAGAGCACGTCGAGCGTCGCCGCCGCCTTCGCCACGACGAACGGGTTGCGGTACGGGAGCACGACGATGTTCGGGATGAGCCGGATGCGCTGGGTCACCGCCGCGCGACGCAGCCAGCGCCACGAACGGGTCGAGGGCGTCGTGCCCGCCGCCGTCGAGCCAGCGCTGCGACGGCGCCGGGTGGTCGGTGAACCCGAAGCCGTGGAACCCGGCGGCCTCGGCGGCCACAGCGACACGCGCCACTGCCGGCACCGGTGACGAGGTCGGGGTGGTACGGGTGCGTGACGAGCGGGTGGGTGATCGCGAACCTCATGCGAGCATCCCCTCCCGGCCGGCCTCGGCGAACGCCCGCGCGCAGCTCGGCGACGTCGTCGTCGGTGAGCCGCTCGGTACGGCGTCGCCGGTCTCGGGGCGCCACCACACCGGGTCGCCGGTCGTGCCAGCGCTCGCGCGCGCAGCGGCTTGCGGTCGACCTTGCCGGTGGCGGTGACCGGGATGGCGTCGACGATGCGCACGAAGCGCGGCGCCCACTTGGTGCCCAGGTCGGGCTGCGTCGGCGAGGAACGCGGCGAACGCGGCCGGGTCGAACGCCACGCCGGCGTCGAGCTCGAGCGCCGCCATCACCTGGTCGCCGGTGCGCGGGTCGGGCACGCCGTAGACGACGACCGCGGCCACGCCGGGGAACCGGCCGAGGATCCGCTCGACCGGTCCGGCCGCGAAGTTCTCGCCGTCGACGCGCAGCCAGTCGGCGGTGCGGCCGGCGAAGTAGAAGGTGCCGTCGTCGTCGCGGTAGCCGAGGTCGCCGGTCCAGTACCAGCCGTCGCGGCCGCGCTCGGCGTCGGCCTCGGGGTTGGCGTAGTAGCCCTCGAACGGCGACAGCCCGTTGCGGCCGACGATCTCGCCGATGGCCTCGCCGGCGTTGAGCAGCCGCCCGTCGTCGCCGAGCTCGGCCGGCGGGCACTCCGTCGCCGGTCGTCGGGGTCGACGACCACCACGTCGACGCCGTCGCTCGGGTCGGCCGAGCGCGCCGAGCGGCATGCCGGAGAACGGCGTGGATGACCACGGCGCCCTCGCTCGAGCTGTAGCCCTCGACCACGAAGCAGCCGAAGCGTCGCCGGAACTCCTTGCGAGTCGCGCGGCGAGGCCTCGGAGCCGAGGCACCACTTCAGCTGGTTGTCGCGCGTCGTCGGGACGCTCCGGCTGCGGCGAGGATGTAGGACAGCGCCCGCCCGACGTAGTTGAAGTAGGTGCAGCCGTGGCGGCGCACGTCGGCGAGGAACGCCGAGGCCGAGAAGCGTGGGCGCAGCACGACGGTGGCGCCCTGGTGAGCGCCGGGAAGCAGGTTGGCGAGCAGCGCGTTGCCGTGGAACAGCGGCATCGCGCAGTAGAGGACGTCGTCGGCGGTGAACGCCGCCGCCGACGCGGCGGCGGTGCGAGCGGCGCGGCCCTGGCTCATCTGCACCGCCTTGGGTGCACCCGTGGAGCCCGAGGTGAAGATCAGGAGGTACAGGGCGTCGGCTGATCGGGAGCCGCGTCGGGCACGGCGGCGCCGCGGTGCCCGCGCGAGCGACGCCCGCTCCGCACCCGTCGACCGTCGACGAGGTGCACGGCGCGCCCGAGGTCGAGCCCGTCGAGCAGCGGCGCCTGGGCTGCGTCGGTGAGCACGACCGCGCAGTCGGTGTGGCGGATGTCGCGGGCGAGCTCGTCGCCGCGCCGGGTCGGGTTGATGCCGACGACGACGCGCCCGGCCAGCGCGGCGCCGCCGAGCAGGAAGACGTACTCGGGCACGTTCGTCGAGCAGCACGCCGACGTGGCGTGGCCGACGCCGGCGAGCATCGTCGAGCAGCGCCGCCCGGGCGGCGGCCTCCGCGACCACCTCCGCCCAGGTCCACCGCTCGCTCGTCGGCGCGCAGGCCCCGAGCTCTGGTCGTCGCGCACGATCGGCGAGCAGCCCGGCGACGGTTGCCGGTCAGCTCACGACGGGGCAGGCCGAGCACCCGCTCGGCGATGATGTTGCGCTGGATCTCCGAGGCGCCGGCCGAGATCGTGTTGGCGAAGGAGTGAAGTACTGCTCCAGCCAGGTGCCCTGCGGCTCGTCGACGGCCAGGTGGCCGTCGAGCGTCGACGGTGCCGACCTCGACGGCGTCGGCCGCCCTGGAGCTCGGCGGCCACCAGCGCGAGGCGCTGGCGGGCCTCGCTGGCGAACAGCTTCATCAGCGCCTGCTCGGGCGCGCTGCCGCCGCGGACGAGCTTGGCGAAGCCGCGGTAGCCGAGGCAGCGGGCCGCCTGCGGTGTCGATGGCGAGCTGCACGATCTGGTCGGCGGCGAGCGCCCGCTCGGCTGGCGGTGAGACGGCTCGAGCGAGCTGCCGGCGCCTCGCCGAGCAGCGCGCTCGAGCGCCTCCTCCAGCGCCCATCACCGCGCCCACCCACACCATGCCGCGCTCGTGGGCGAGCGAGCCGTTGGCCATGGCCCAGCCGTCGTTCAGCTCGCCGACGAGGTTCGTCGGCGGGCACGACGACGTCGTCGAAGAACACCTCGTTGAGGTCGGGGTGCTCGGGGTGGACGATCTCGGGCAGCGGCCGCACGGTGATCCCGGGCGTGTCCATGGCGACCAGCAGGATCGCTGATGCCCTTGTGCTTCGGCGCGTCGGGATCGGTGCGGCAGAACAGGAAGCAGAAGTCGGCGTAGTTGGCGCCCGAGGTCCACACCTTCTGGCCGTTGATCGACCCAGCTGGTCGCCGTCGCGCACGGCGCGGGTGCGACAGCGACGCCAGGTCGCTGCCGGCGCCGGGCTCGCTCATGCCGAGGCACGCGGTCACCTCGCCGCGCAGGATCGGCATGGCGTAGTCGCGGACCTGGTCCTCGCTGCCGTAGTCGAGGATCGACGGGGCGACGATGCCGAGGCCCTGCACGTTGGTGGTGCGCGGGCACCCGGGCCTTGGCCAGCTCCTCGATGTAGACGAGCGTCTCGATCGGCCCGGCGTTGCGGCCGCCGCGCTCGGGCGGCCAGCCCGGGCACCAGCCAGCCGGCGTCGAACATGCGCGCGCGTCCAGCGGCGGGCCCACGCCGGGCGCGTGGCCGGTCGAGACCGACGGGTCGGCGGCCATCTCCTCGGGGCGTCGGGCGGTTGGCGGCCAGCCACGTCGAGCAGCTCGGCGCGGAACGCCTCGACCGAGTCGTCGAAGCGGAGCCTCATGCCGACCAGCCCCAGCAGCTGCGGCGAGCCGGGCGCGGTGGGCGGCGGCGGTGCCGAACAGCGAGGTCGCCGGCCTTGGCCCGCTTGAGCGGCGAAGTGCAGGTCGTGCTCCCACGTGAAGCCGATGCCGCCGTGGAGCTGCAGGCCGTCGCGCGACGACGAGCCGCTGGCAGTCGCCGGCGGCGGCCTTGGCCATCGACGCCGCCACGGCCCGCCGCTCGTCGTCCTCGGCGATCGTGAGCGCGGCGAAGTAGGCGAGCGACGCTCGCCCGCTCGACGGCCAGGTACAGTCGGCCAGGCGGTGCTTCAGCGCCTGGAACGAGCCGATCGGGCGGCCGAACTGCTCGCGGTCCTTGGCGTACTGCAGCGTCGTCTCGAAGATCGACCGGCAGGTGGCCACCGTCGACAGCGCCATCGCCGTGGTGGCCTCCTCCAGCGCGTGCCGCACGGCCGTCACCGTGTGCGGATCGCCGGGTTCGAGCAGCATGCGATCGGCCGACACCTCCACCTCGTGGAGGGCCACCGTCGGCCACCGGCAGCGTCGGATCGATGACCGGCAGCGGTCGCACGCTCACCGCGCCGGCCGGGACCACGAACACGCCCAGCCCTGCATCGCCCGACGTGCCGGCTCGCCGGGCGACCACGGCGATCTCGTCGGCCGTGGCGCCGTCGACGACGTGGGACTTCACGCCGTCGAGCACCCAGCCGCCGCCCGATCGGTCGCGCCGTGGCCTGGACCGCCTCGGTTCGCCACACGCCGTCCTTCCGCGACAGCGAGGGTGCCGGTGATCGAGCCCGCCGCGATGGCCGAGAGGAGCCGCGCTGCGGCTCGCCCGACCCCGACTCCCGGATGGCGGGGACGAGCTGCGTGACGGTGGCGAGGAAGGGCGCCGGTGCGACGACCCGGCCCAGCTCCTCGACCACGACGGCCACCTCGATGAAGCCGAGCCCGAGGCCGCCGTGCTCCTCACCGACGCCCAGCGCGGGCCAGCCGAGCTCGACGAGCTGCTTCCACAGGGCCTGGCCATCGCCGCGCGCCTCGTAGACGTCGCGCACCAGCGACGGCGGGCAGGCCGCCGCCAGCACGGCGCGAGCATTCGCCTGCAGCTCGAGCTGCTCGTCGGTGAACTCGAAGTCCACGCGCTCCTCCCCCAGGGTCGCTCGGAGCCTATGGGAGCGCTCCGGCGGGCGGCGACCGCGGCGTCTCGGACACGGCGCGGCCGGCTGGCGGGCGCTGCGGGCGTGTCGTCGCGACGTTCGTGTACGCGCTCGTCGCGCTGCGAGCGGTCCGGGGCAGGACGGCCTGACCGACCGCTTCATCCCCGGCATCACGATGGGCGTGTCCTTCCTCCCGTCCTGGCCAGCGTGGGGCTGTTCGTCGGCTACATCCACCGGGGCGGCGGGTAGAGCCGGTGCATCAGCCCTGCGGCTCGTCGGGGTGGTGCGCCGCCCAGGCCGCCAGCCACGCCTCGACCATCGGGGTGAAGTCGGCAGGGTTGTAGACGTCCTCCTCGGAGGAGAACAGCCCGTCGCCCGCGTAGACCAGCCGCGTCCAGTTCGGCGCCTCGTAGACCTTGCCGTCGCCCGGGTCGACGAAGCGGTTCTCGACCTGCCCGACGACCCAGCCCTGCTCGGCGTCGATCGTGTACCAGTCCCAGGGGAACTCCCGCATGTGGCTGAAGGGCCAGGCGCTCATCGTCTTGGTGATCCACGCCAGCACGTCGTCGCGTCCCTGGAACTCGCCGTAGAGGTGCTCGATGTAGCGGACGTCCGGTGTGAAGCACTCCACCCACGGACCCCAGTCGCCGGTCTGTCCGGCGTCGGCGGCCGCACCGGCGAACCGGTCGAGCGCGGCTTGGATCTCCGCCCGGCTGTACGACATGACTTCCCCCTGGTCGACCTCGGCGAACGGGGGCGACGCTAGCGGGACAGCGCTCGCCGGTGCCCGGTCACGACCTGGATGCGTGCACGAGCGGCAGCACGCCGGGGCGACCAGCGGTCTGGCACGCCAGCTCGAGCTGTGCCGCCGGCTGCGGGCGGCCCAGGAGGAACCCCTGCGCCCGGTGGCAGCCGAGCTCGCGGAGCCGCTGGAGCTGCTGGTCGGTCTCGACGCCCTCGGCGATGACGGTCATGTCGAGCGTCCGGCCGAGCTGCACCACGGCTCGCACGATGGCCTCGTCCTCGATGCTCACGCCGAGGCCGGCCACGAAGGCGCGGTCGATCTTCACGATCGTGACCGGGAAGCGGCGCAGGTAGCTCAACGACGAGTACCCGGTGCCGAAGTCGTCGATGGCGAAGCGGACGCCGAGGTCGCGCAGCTCGCTGATCCAGGCGGCGGCGGTCTCGGGATCGCGCAGCATCAGCGTCTCGGTGACCTCGAGCGCGAGCTGGAGCTGCTCTGCATCCACGCGCTCCGACGCGAGCACCCCCTTGACCATCTGCACGAGCCCCGGATCGGCGAGCTGGCGCGCCGAGAGGTTCACGCTGAGGCTCAGCGGCACCCCGGCCGGTCGGCGATCGTTCCAGTCCCGCACCTGCCGGCACGCTTCGCGCAGCACCCACTGGCCGATGGGCACGATGAGGCCGCTGTCCTCGGCGACGTCCATGAAGTCGTCCGGTCCCAGCAGCCCACCCGTGGGGTGCTGCCAGCGCAGCAGCGCCTCGACGCCGACCGCCTCCATCGACGAGAGGTCGTAGATCGGCTGGTAGTGGACCCGCAGCTCGTCGCCGTCGAGCGCGCGCCGCAGCCCCGTCTCGGTGTGCATCCGCAGGAGCGCCTCCTCGCGGACCGACTCGTCGAAGAGACGGACCTGCCCGCGGCCGTTGGCCTTGGCGCGGTACATCGCCTCGTCGGCGTGGCGCACGAGGTCGCTGGCGCTGCCGCCGTCGAGCATCGCGACGCCGACGCTCGCCGAGACCTTGAACTCCTCACCGTCGATGACGAACGGCTGGTCGAAGCAGGCCAGGACCCGCTCGCCGAGCGCCCGAGCGGCGGCCAGGCCCGTCACGCCCTCGCACAGCAGCACGAACTCGTCGCCGCCGAGGCGGGCGACCGTGTCCGACGGCCGCATCTCGCTGCGGACCCGCTCGGCCACGCGGGCGAGCAGCTCGTCGCCGACCTCGTGCCCGAGCCCGTCGTTGACGAGCTTGAAGCGGTCGAGGTCGAAGAACACCACGGCGGGCTTCTCGAGCTCCTGGACCGAGCGCTCGATGGCGCTCTCGAGGCGGGCGAGCAGCAGCGTGCGGTTGGGCAGGCCGGTCAGCGCGTCGTGCAGCGCCTGGTGCTCGAGGGCGGCCTCGGCACGCTTGCGCTCGGTGATGTCCCGGGCGTTGACCACCGTGCCGGCGACCGAGGGCCGATCGGCGAGGTTGACCACCACGGCCTCGAGGTGCCGCCAGTCGCCTGTCGCGGTGACGGCGCGCAGCTCGACGGGCTGGCGCACCTCGCCGCGCGCCCGCTTGGCCCGCAGCTCGGCTCGCAGCGGTTCGAGATCGGCGGGATGCACGAGGGAGGCGGCGGTCTCGCCGACCAGCTCCTCCGGTGCCCGGCCCAGCATCCGCCTGCTCGCCTCGCTCGCGTAGGTGATCACGCCGCCGTTGCCGATGACGAGCGTCAGGTCCGAGGAGTTCTGCACCAGCGAGCGGAAGCGGTCCTCGCTCACCCGGAGCGCGGCCTCGGCGCCCTCCTTCTGCTCCGTGATCGCTGCGGCCATCCGCACGACGAAGACGACGCCGATGGCGTTGATGATCGCCAAGCCGTGCATGTACCGGTGCTCGAGCAGCGACGGCGCCCACCCCTGCCAGACGGCGAGCTGTCCGCAGGCGAGCGCCGTGACCGACCAGAAGGCGGTGATGCGCCACGTACGCGCGCCCGATCGGGCGATGTTCTCCTGCGCCATGAAGGCGTAGAACAGCGCGGCGGCCGGACCCCAGCCGGTGATGTAGATCGCCGACGTGACGATCCCGTTCTGGGCGAGGACGCGGGCGTGGAGCGACAGCATGCTGGGGCGGCGCCGGTACCACTGCTCGAGGGCGGTGCCGATCGTGGCACCGCCCCACAGGACGACGAGGTACACCCAGAGCGGGCGGTGCGCGATCAGCTCCCAGCGTCGCAGCAGCCAGTAGGCCGCCAGCGCCACGGGGTTGATGGCGTAGCCGAGCAGGAACGGCGACAGCGCCCGCCGGCGCTGCCGGGACCTGCTGGTGCGCTGCGACGCTCCCATCCCTCGAACATCGTCAGGTTCGCCACTGCTCCTGAACCTGAAATGCGGAGAATGCCCCGCACCCTACGGTTCGCGCAGCGTGCGATGACCGCCCGTCGCAGCGCAGGTTCGGGTGGCTAGCGTCCCGGACGCGTGGGCAAGCACGTGGCACACCGCCGAGGACGAAGGAGCACGAGCGATGACCGGTTGGGTCGGCGACATCGAGAAGAAGACCATCGAGAACACGAACTTCCGCCAGGTCCTCTTCACCGGCGAGCACATGCAGCTGACGGTGATGCGCCTCGCACCCGGCGAGGAGATCGGCTGGGAGATGCACGACGACCTCGACCAGTTCCTCCGCATCGAGCAGGGCCGGGGGCGCCTCGACCTGGGCAAGACCGGTGATGCGGTCGACGAGAGCCACGACGTCCAGGACGACTGGGCGATCATCGTGCCCGGCCGCACCTGGCACAACGTGGTCAACACCGGTTCGAGCGACCTGAAGCTCTACTCGCTCTATGCGCCGCCGGAGCACCCCGACGGCACCGTGCACGTCACCAAGGCCGACTCAGACGCCGACGAGCACGACCACTGAGTCAGACCGTGTAGGCGAGGTTGTCGAGGATCCGCTGTCCGAGCTCGGCGTCGCCTCGGATCTCGACGCCCGTCGCGGCGCTCGCCGCGAGGCGACCGCCGGCGAGGCGGGTGAACGTGCCCACCGGCATCCGCAGCTCGACGGTGGAGGGGCCAGCCAACGAGTCGACGACCGACGCCCGATCGGCGACCGCGACGTGGATCCGACGGGCGGCGCCGCCGGTGAGGTCGAACGAGACGCCGGCGCCGGCCGGTGCGCCGGCTCGCTTGCCCACGACGAACCCCATGGCGGCAGCCATCTCGTCGAGCGCCAGTTCGACCGCGGGCCCGGCTTCGTGGCCCGCCCGCCCGAGGGCGTCGCGGATGTCCTGCTCGTGCATCCAGCAGTCGAACGTGCGGATGCGCATGAAGCGGCCGTAGCTGTCCTGGCCGGCAGGGGTGAAGCTCTCTGCCTCCCACGCGGCCTGGTCCATGGCGCGCAGCGCCTCGAGCCGCGTCCGCGAAGACGCCTCGCAGGCGGTCGAGCAGCTCGGTGGGAGGGCGGTCGGCGAGCGCCGCGATCCACGTCTCGTTGAAGCGGCCGATGTCGTTGCGCACGTGGGCCAGCGCATCCAGGTCGACCTCGACCTCGGGTGCGTCGATGCCGGCCATCATCGACTCGGTGCCGATGATGTGCGCCACGTTGGCCTGGACGTCCCATCCGGGCAGCGGCGTCGGTGCGGACCACTCGCGCTCGTCGAGGCTCGTGAGCAGGTCTTGCAGCGACGTCATCACGTCGACCCAGCCGATGACGACGTCGTCCTTCGGGAGCAGGGTGGTCACGGCGTCATCCTCCGGGCTCGGCGATCGCGATGCGCCCGAACCGTAGTTGACCGGTCGGTCAAGTTAGCGTGTGGGTCAGAGCCGAGCCGACGAAGGGCGAGCCGTGGGAGACACCGACAAGCTGACCGAGCACGAGCAGCAGCGCCGCCGCCGCGCCGTGGCCGAGCTGATGCCCACGACGTCCTACCTCGCGGGTCTCGGCATCGTCATCGAGCGCTACGAGCCCGACCTCGCCGAGATCCGGCTGCCCTTCCGTGAGGACCTCACCAACGACGGCACCTACTACCACGGCGGCGTGATCGCGGCGGTCATGGACACGACCGGTGCAGCGGCAGCCTGGTCGAACCACGACTTCGAGCGAGGTGCTCGGGCGTCGACGGTCGGGATGACGATCCAGTACGTCGGCGCCTGCAAGCGGTCCGACCTGCGCTGTGCGGCGCACGTGGTCAAGCGCGGCCGGGAGCTGATCTTCAGCGAGGTCACCGCGACCGACGCCGACGGCGTGGTCGTCGCCCACGGCGTGCAGACCTATCGCATCGTGTGAGCACGACGCGGCCGCGCCGGTAGGGTCCGGCCAGATCGAACAGGGGGACCGATGGAGTCGTTCGCAGGCAAGCTCGCCGTCGTGACGGGCGGTGGTTCCGGGATCGGCCGCGAGCTCGTGGTGCAGCTGGCGCAGGCCGGCTGCACGGTCGCCACGTGCGACCTCGACCCGGAGGCGATGGAGGAGACCGCGGCGAGAGCGCTGGCGGGAGCGCCCACCGGCGTGCGGGTCACCAGCCACGTGTGCGACGTGTCCGACGAGGCGCAGGTGATGGCCTTCCGCGACGCGGTGACGGCCGAGCACGCCACGGACCACGTCAACCTGGTGTTCAACAACGCCGGGATCGGCGGCGGAGGCAGCTTCCTCACCGGGCCGCGGCCGGAGTGGGACCGCACCTTCGCCGTCTGCTGGGGCGGTGTCTACAACGGGTGCCGAGCCTTCGTACCGCTGCTGGTGGCCAGTGCCGAGGGCTACCTCGTCAACACGAGCAGCGTGAACGGGTTCTGGGCGTGCCTCGCGCCGGGCGTGCCGCACACGGCCTACAGCGCTGCCAAGTTCGCCGTGAAGGGCTTCTCCGAGGCCCTGCTGGAGGATTTCCGGCTCAACGCGCCGCACGTGAAGGTGGCGGTGGTCATGCCGGGTCACATCGGCACCGACATCGTCATCAACAGCCGCCGCGTCCACGCCCGCGCCGAGCCGGGTGCTGATGAGGCGTCGCAGGTCCAGGCCATCCGGACGACCATGGTGCAGCGCGGGCTGCCCGTCGACACGATGTCCGACGACGAGGTCCTCGAGATGGCGGACATGTTCGGCGTGATGTTCCGCGACAGCGCGCCGATGTCAGCCGCCGAAGCCGCGTCGGTCATCCTCGACGGCGTGCGGGCAGGCGCCTGGCGGATCCTCGTCGGCGACGACGCCCACGCGCTCGACCGAGCCGTGCGGGCCGACCCCGAGCACGCCTACGGCCCCGAGGGCCTCTCCCTCGGCACCATCGTCGGCAGCTGAGCGTCGTCCCTGCCCCCGGGTCAGCGCGGCGGTTGCTCCTCGGCGGCCAGGCTGTCGAGCAGGTCCTGGAGATCCAGGATCGAGGCCCGCGTCACGACACCGCGCAGGTCGCCTGCATCGCTCACCACCGCGAGGTGATCCGCGTTGGCCGTGACCATCGCTGACA
The DNA here is from genome assembly GCA_963715505.1 of uncultured Microthrixaceae bacterium. Lineage (GTDB taxonomy): Bacteria > Actinomycetota > Acidimicrobiia > Acidimicrobiales > VFJN01 > VFJN01. Next base: position 2,820,740 of record OY970242.1, on the reverse strand, counting down.
GCGCCGCCCCGAGCGTCCAGGAGGTGCGACCGACCGGAACGTCGTCGCGCAGGACGTCCCCGACGGTGACCGTCGTCCACGACTCTGGCGCGACCGCGAGCACGTCATCGAGGAGCACCATCCCGACGTAGCGGCCCTCGGTCACCACGGGCACCGCCCGCCTGCGGGCGAGCGACACGTGCTCGGCGAAGAACTGGGCGAGCGTGTCGCTTGGCCCCGACGTGGCGGGATCGGTCGTCAGCGCCTGCGCGATGGGCAGGCGCGCCCGCTCCTCGATGTGCCCCGCGTGGCGGCGGCGCTGCCGACTGGAGACCGAGGCGTCACCCATCGTCAGCTGCGCCAGCACGGCGGCGATGAGGCCGGGCACCACGAAGCCGGGATGCCCGGTCGTCTCCGCCACGAACATCACCGCAGCCAGCGGGACGCGGTAGCCGGCACCGAGGAAGGCGGCGATGCCCACCACGACGAACAGCGACTGGTTCGGCCCGCCGATGGCGCCCCCGATGAGCCGCCCGGTCAGGGCGCCCTGCACGACGAGGGGCACGAACAGCCCGCCAACCCCGCCAGCGGCCACGGTCACCATCGTGGCGACCACGCGGATGGTGGCGAGCCCGGCGATCACGAGCAGCGCCCGATCCGGGTCGAGGGCGAAGTCGACCGCCTCGTAGCCCGGACCGAGGCTCAGCGCCTGGCCGTCGAACAGGGCCCGCGAAGCCACCACCAGGCTGCCGAGGATCGCCCCGCCCGCGAGCACCCGCAGGTTCTTGCGGCCCCACGTGGTGGCGCGCTTGGCGAGGACGATGGCCGCTGCGTAGACGCGCGCACCGATGCCGCACGCCAAGCCGACAGCCGCCGCGCCGGCGAGGTCGCGGAGATCGATGGGCGGCGCGCCGCCGACCGGGAAGAGCGGAGCCGTGCCGTTGAAGGAGACGAAGACGGTGTAGCCAGTCGCCGCGCCCACGAGCGCGGGCAGCAGGGCGCCGCGGGCGAGGTCGTCCTGGTAGGGGACCTCGAGCGCGAACACCGCACCGGTTGCCGGCGCCTTGAAGATGGCGGCCACGCCGGCTGCTGCGCCCGCGGCCAGGAGCACGTGGCGATCCACGGCGCGCAGGCGACGACCGAGCCGCTGGTGCAGGGCCGCGCCGGTGCTCGCGCCGAGGTAGATCGACGGGCCCTCGTAGCCCATGGCGCCGCCGAAGCCCAACGTGCTGACGGACGCGACGAGCCGACCGATCACCGGCCGCAGCGCGAAGGCGGCGCGCGGTCCCTGCATGGCGTCGATGTAGTCGTCGGTGGTGGCGGCGCTCGAGCTGCCGCTCAGCCAGCGGACGGCGGCAGCTGCCAGGGCGAGTCCCACGAGCGGGCCGACCACCTGCACCCAGGCCGGCGACTCGAGCATGCGCTCGAAGAGCGCGCGGTCGGCCACCTCGGCGAAGAGCACCACGCCGAGTCCGGTGATGGCACCGGTGAGCGCCGCCACGACGACCACCTCCCGCGAGCGCTGCACGAGCGAGCGAAGCTCCGCGACACCGGGAGCGAACCGCTCCCGGCCCCTCAGGAGGTCCATGGCTCCGCGGCTGCCCCTCGCCTCGCCCACGTGCACCGCGCGAGACAGCCGTCTCCTGCGGTCGTGGTCCCCACACGGCAAGGATGGCGTACTCCGGACGCGGCCCACAAAGGTCCGGGGCCAGGCACAGGATCGAGGTGCTGGGCGACTGGGACGCCGACGGCGCCTACGGCGGTCCTGGTCGACGCGCTCCTCGGCTCCCAGGCCACCTGCGAGCGCTGCGCCGGCTCAGGGGCGCGCCGTGGGCCAGTCGTCGGCACGCACGGCGGCGTCGGTGCCGCCGTCCATGCAGAGCACCGACCCGCAGAAGAAGGCGCCGTCATCGAAGAGCAGCAGCTCCGCGACCGCGGCGACCTCCTCGGGTCGCCCCGGCCGGGCGGCGGGGATGGGGTACACGTCGCCGAGCCCGAACACGAACTCCTCGGTGCCCTCGGTCATGGGCGTGGTGATGAAGCCCGGGGCGATGGCGTTGAGACGGATGCCGGCCCCGATCCACTCGTCGGTCGTCGCCTGGTGCCGGACCCACCGGGCGAGCGCCAGCTTGGTGGCCCCGTAGGCGCTGATGCCGTCGCCGGCCGCAGCCAGGGCGGCGCCCTCGTCGCCGGCGAGGCACCGCTCGACGAGCTCGAGCGGGAGCGCCGGCTGGGTGGTGCTGGAGTTGGAGCCGATGGCGACCGCGCTGCCGCCACCGCTGGCCGCCAGCAGCGGGCGCAGGCCCGTCAGCGTGGCGATGGCGCCGAAGTAGTTGACCGCCACCACCGGCGCGCCGTCGTCGTGGGTGATGCCGGCCGCCACCACCAGCCCGTCGATGGCGCCCCCGGCGCGCTCGCCGACCTCCGCCACCATGGCGGCGCGGCCCGCCGCCGTGGCGAGGTCGGCGTCGATCTCGCCACCCGCCACATCGACGCCGATCACCGTGGCGCCCTTCGCCTCGAGGCGGGCGCGCAGCGCCCGGCCCATCCCGCCCGCTGACCCCGTGACGACGACCGTGCCCACCCGCGCAACCTAACGGCTCGCCAGGGCGCGACAATGACCGGATGGGTCGCCGCCGGATCGCCGCCCTCGGCGCGCTCGCCACGGCCTGCGTCGTCGCAGCCGCCGCGTTGGTGCTGTTGCGCGACCCAGCCGACGACCGCGAGCTCGTCCTCACCGATCCCGACACCACCTCGACCGGCGCCGATGCGCTGGACGGTGACGGCACGGCCGGCGCGACGTCGAGCACGGCGCGCTCCGCTGCGGTCGGTGGCGCGGCCGCTGCGCCCGTCGACGCCGAGCCACCAGGCCGGGCCGAGCGCTACCGATCCAAGGCGATCCCGGACCCGACGACGAGCACTCGGCCGCCCACCACGACGACCACGGCGCCGCCGTTCGAGTCCTCGATCGAGGGCATCAGCGCGGCGGAGCTCGGCTCCTCGTGGCGGGCCGGATGCCCGGTCGGCCACGAGCAGCTCCGAGCCCTCGAGCTCTCGCACTGGGGCTACGACGGGGCTGTCCACACCGGCCGCCTGATCGTCCACGCCGACCACGCGACGCGCCTGGTGACGGTGTTCCGAGACATCTACGCGGCGCGGTTCCCGATCCAGCGGATGGTGCCCGTCGACGCCTACGGCGGCGACGACCAGGCGTCGATGCGAGCCAACAACACCAGCGCCTTCAACTGCCGCAACGTGGCGGGCACCAGCAGCTGGTCCGAGCATGCCTACGGCCTCGCCGTCGACGTCAACCCGCTCGTCAACCCGTACGTGCGCGGCTCCACCGTCGACCCGCCCGAAGGGGCGCCCTACGCCGACCGCAGCCGCAACGACCAGGGGATGATCCACGACGGCGACGCGGTGGTGACCGCCTTCGCGGCGCAGGGCTGGCACTGGGGCGGCTCCTGGTCGTCGGGCAAGGACTACCAGCACTTCTCCGCCAGCGGTCGCTGACGGTCAGCCGCGGCAGCCGGTGAGGCCGCCGTCGACCGCGAGCTGCTGGCTCGTGATGTAGCTGGCGGAATCGCTGAGCAGGAAGACGACCGGCCCTGCCACCTCCCACGCGCTGCCCTGCCGGCCCAGCGGCACGGGTGCCTTGGCGCGTGACGGCCGGCCGCCCGTGGCGACTCGCCCGAGCGGGGTGTCGATCAGCCCTGGCGCGACGACGTTGGCGCGCACACCGCGGCGGGCGCCCTCCGCGGCCACCTGGCGGCACAGCCCGGTGATCGCCGACTTCGACGCGTCGTAGGCCGGGATGCGGCTGCCCGCGGTGAGCCCGGCGATCGACGAGATGAACACGATCGCCGCTCCCTCGGACATCCTCGGCAGCGCGGCGGCGGCGAGGAGGAAGTGCGAGCGGACGTTGACGGCGAAGACGTCGTCCCACTGGGAGGCGGTCGTGCCGGCGAGGCCCATGCCGGCGCCGACGCCCACGTTGCAGACGAGGCCGTCGAGGCCGCCCATCGCGGCGTCCGCCTCGGCGACGAGGCGGGCGCACTCGTCGGGCATGCGCACGTCGCCCGTCAGCACGTGCGCGCTGCCGCCCTCGGCCTCGACCAGCGCGGCGGTCGCCGCGGCGGCCTCGCCGTCGATGTCGGCGCACGCCACGGTCGCACCGGCGCGAGCGGCCACCAAGGCGATCGCGCGGCCGTTGCCGACGGGCGCCTCGGGCTCCTCGGAGCGCCGCGTGCCGGCGCCCACGACGAGCACCTTGCGGCCGGCGAGGTCGGTCATGCCGGCATCTCCGGCAGGCCGGGCTCGGGCTGCACCTCCAGCGAGTTCAGCGTGAAGGCGACGAGGTGGTACTGCCCGACGACCATGCAGAGCTCGATGAGCTGCTGGGGGTCGAACCGGCCGGCCAGCGCCGCCCACGTGCCGTCGCCGATCCGGGCGTCGGCGTGGAGCTCCTCGGCGGCGCGGAGGAGGTCCGCGTCGGCGTCGGACCAGCCCGGCGCGGCGGCTGCTCCCCGCGACCCGGCTGATCTCGTCGTCGGTGACGCCGGCCTCACGCGCGATGGCGACGTGCTGCGCCCACTCGTAGCGCGCCCCGCAGAGGTGCGCCGTGCGCAGGATGAGCAGCTCGCGGTCGCGGGGGTCGAGCGTGCCGCGGTAGAGCAGCGTCCCGCCGAAGGCCGACCAGCGCTTCAGCAGCCGCGGGTGGTGCGCGAGCGTGGTGAAGAGGTTGAGCTCGGACCCGTCGGGGCCGGCCAGGCCGGCGAGCAGCTCGGCGGTGCGCGGGTCGCGCCCCTCGCGGGGGACGGGCGGGATGCGGGGTCCGGTCATGGCGCCATCCTGGCCGGGATCGGGCACGGGCTGCCCGGTTGACCGAGAATGGCTCGATGGCCGCCAGCGATCCCGACGCCCGCCGCCCGGCGACCGACTTCGGCGCGCCCGGCGTCGTGTCGCACTTCCGTGGTCCCTTCGCCGACGGGCCGCCGCCGGAGGCGCTCCACGTCGAGGCGCCCGACATCGAGCGCTTCGGCGTCACCGAGCTGCGCCGCATGGTCGTCATCTACCTCACCCTCACGGCGTGCATCCTGCGGGCACTGCTCGCCAGGCTCACCCGGCGGCGGCGCGGCTCGTGGGCCACGGTCGCCTCCGAGGGCGCCATCGACGCCTTCGAGGTGCTCGGGCCCACCTTCGTGAAGCTGGGGCAGCTCATCGCCAGCTCGCCGGGCATCTTCCCCAAGCCGCTGTCAGAGGCCGCGCTGCGCACGCTCGACGAGGTGCCGCCCTTCGACGCGGAGACCGCGCGCGAGATGATCCGCAAGGACCTCGGACGCCCGCCGGCGCAGATCTTCCGCCACTTCGAGGACTCGCCGCTGTCGGCCGCGTCGATCGGCCAGGTGCATGCCTGCGTGCTCCCGGATGGGCGCGAAGCGGTGATCAAGCTGCAGCGGCCGAACATCCGCGAGCGCATGACCACCGACCTTCGGATCATGCACCGGTTGGGGTCCACGCTGCAGAGGCGCACCAAGCTCGGCAGGAGCGCCAACCTCGTCGGCGTCGTGCGCGACCTCCACGCCAACACCTTCAAGGAGCTGAACCCGGCGCTGGAGGCCTGGCGCCAGGACCGGTTCCGGACGGGCATCTCCGCCTTCGGCGACAACCGCTACATCACGGCGCCGGAGGTCTACTGGGACTACTGCGGTCCGCACATGATCTGCATGGAGCGCATGTCGGGCGTCCCCATGGACGAGTTCGCGGCGATCGCCGAGCTCGGCGTCGACGGCTTCCTCACGCTGCGACGGGGCGTGAAGGTGTGGTTCGAGGCCGCCGTGCTCCACGGCTGCTTCCACGGCGACGTGCACGCCGGCAACCTGTGGGTGCTCGACGACGGCCGGGCCACCTACCTCGACTTCGGGATCATGGGCGAGCTCGACGACGCCTGGCGCGACCTGCTCAAGGACCTCTTCTACACGTCGATGATCGACGGCGACTTCACCCGGATCGCCCGGGCGTTCAAGCGCGTCGGCGCGTTCAGCGACGACGCCGGCACCGACGAGGAGATCGGTGGCCGCCTGGCCATGGCGTTCGGGCCCATGCTCGACGTGGGCCTCGCCCAGGTCAGCCTCAGCGAGGTCTTCAAGGGCATCGTGCAGATGATGGACGCCATGGGCGCCGCCAGCCCCCAGGAGCTCGTGCTCGTCACCAAGCAGCTCATCTACTTCGAGCGCTACGCCAAGGAGCTGGCCCCTGACTGGGCGCTCGCCCGCGACCTGTTCCTCGTCAAGAACGTCTTCCCCGACGAGGTCGCCAAGAAGGTGGCCGACGAGGGCATCGAGCTCCCCGACTGAGCCGCCGCACGCCCGGGAGCCGAATCAGGCGACCTCGTTGGTGGCGGCCCCCCCTGCAGGCTGGCGTGCGCGACGACTGCCAGCCGTGCAGCTGTCGTTCGGGCAGGAGCGCTACGGCTCGACGACGATCCAGCCGCGGCGCTGGAGCTCGGCGGCGAGGACCTCGTCGGACACGTCGCGCAGGCGACGAGCCGCAGCGGTTGGCCGAGCCGGCGACGGCGGCGGCGCGTCGCCCGGGAGGGTCTCGGCCTCCGCCTCCAGCCGCTCGATGAGGTCGTCGGCCTCCTGGCGCGTGAAGCGACCGGCGGCCTGGCGCTGGTTGAGACCGAGCGGGCCGCGGGCGTCGCGGAAGTCGGCGTGGCCGACGTCGAGCAGCAGCTCCTCGAGGCGCTGCACCTGCCGGCCCGTCGCCGGAGGACCTGGGCTCTGACCGAAGGCCATCGCTCGATCCTCACAGGTCGGTGTGACAACGGCGCGCACCCGGCATGGCAGCCTGAGCGACGTGGCGCATCTCGGCATCCGCTTCGACCTCCGCAACCCTGACTTCGCCGGCACCGCGATGGTCGAGCGCTACGCCGCGGCGCTCGACATGGCGGCGTGGGCCGACCGGCTCGGCTTCGCCTTCGTGACGCTGTCCGAGCACCACGGATCACCCGACGGCTACCTGCCGAGCCCGCTCACGATGGCCGCCGCGATCGCGGCGCGCACCGAGCGCATCTCGATCCAGGTGGCCGCCATGGTGGCCGCCTTCCACGAGCCGCTCCGCCTCGCCGAGGATGCGGCCGTCGTCGACCTGCTGAGCAGAGGACGCCTCGAGCTCGTGATCGCCAACGGCTACGTGGCCGAGGAGTTCGCGATGTTCGGCGTGCCGGTGGCGGAGCGCGCCGCTCGCACCACGGAGATGGTCGCGGTGCTGCGCGCCGCGTGGGCCGGCGAGCCCTTCACCTACCGCGGCCGCCAGGTGCGGGTGACGCCGAAGCCGTACCGCGAGCGTGGCCCGAAGCTGGCGCTCGGGGGCAGCAGCGAGGCCGCCGCTCGCCGCGCCGCCCGTCTCGGCGTCAGCTTCCGGCCATCGGTGGCGAACGTGTGGGACGCCTACCGCGCGGAGCGCACGGAGCTGACCGGCAGCGATCCAGGCCCGTTCCTCGGCGGCGACACGAGCTTCACCTTCCTCGCCGATGATCCCGATGCGGGCTGGGAGGCGATCGCGCCCTACGCCGTGCACGAGTCGACCGCCTACGGATCCTGGGCGGCGGCTGCAGGCGCTGACACGGGCTACCGCGCCGCGTCCAGCGTCGACGAGCTGCGCGCCAGTGGCCAGTACCGCGTCGTGACGCCCGAGGCGCTCGTGTCCGAGCTCGTCGCCGCCGGTCCGTTCGGCGTCGTGGTCGTCCACCCGATGATGGGCGGCATCCCACCGGAGCTGGCATGGCAGAGCCTGTCGCTGCTCGAGCAGCGGGTCCTGCCCGAGATTGCCTGATCCGCCGTTACCGTCGGGGCATGGCCGATCCCAAGACCGTCGCGGTCACCCCCGAGCTGCACGCCTACCTCGTGGCGCACGGCACGCCGCCCGACGAGGTGCAGCGATCGCTCATCGCCGAGACCGAGGCGCTCGGCGACATCAGCGGGATGCAGATCGCGCCCGAGCAGGGCGCCTTCATGACGCTGCTCACGCGGCTCGTCGACGCCCGCTTCGCGGTCGAGGTCGGCACCTTCACCGGCTACTCCTCGCTCTGCATCGCCCGCGGCCTGGCGCCCGGCGGCTCGCTGCTCTGCTGCGACGTGAGCGAGGAGTGGACCGCCATCGCACGGCGGCACTGGGAGATGGCCGGCGTGTCGGACCGCATCGACCTGCGCCTGGCGCCCGCCATCGAGACGCTGCGGTCGCTGCCGGCAGAGCCGGCGATCGACCTGGCGTTCGTCGACGCCGACAAGCCCGGCTACCGCAGCTACTACGACGAGATCGTGCCGCGCCTGCGACCCGGTGGCCTGGTGCTGCTCGACAACGTGCTCTGGGGCGGTGCCGTCGTCGACGAGTCCGACACCAGCGAGAGCACCGAGGCGATCCGGGCGGTGAACGACCACGTGGCGGCCGACGACCGCGTCGAGGCCGTGATGCTGCCCATCGCCGACGGCCTCACCATCGCCCGCAAGCGCGCCTGACCGCGCCGGACGCGCCCGTGAACCCCCGAAGGATCTGCCGCATCCGCGCCGCGACGACCTGGCCCGCTCGGTGCTGGCGCGGGAAGGGTCGGCCACCCCGAAGCGTTGGACCGCCTCGTGGATGACCCGATCATCGCCACCGCTGAACCGGCGCACGAGGCGCCGGGTCCGGTCCGCCTCGTCACCGGGCGCTTCGCGGTCGTCACCACGGCGACCTTCGCCTACTTCATGGCGCTCGGCGCCCTGCTGCCCACGCTGCCGCGCTACGTCGAGGACGAGCTCGGCGGTGGCGGCGTGGCCGTCGGCGTCACGGTCGGCTCCTTCGCGGTCGCGGCGGCGCTGGTCCGCCCCTGGGCGGGCCGGCTGGGCGACACCCACGGCCGCCGGCTCCTCATCAGCGGCGGATCGGCCGTCGTCGCCGTCAGCGTGGCGGCCTACGCCTTCGTCGACACGATCGGCTCGCTCGTCGCGCTGCGCCTCGTGAGCGGCATCGGCGAGGCGGCCGTGTTCGTCGGCGCCGCCACGGCGATCCAGGACCTGGCCCCCGACCACCGCCGCGGCGAGGCGGCCTCCTACTTCTCCGTGGCGCTCTACGGCGGCCTCGCATTGGGCCCTGCGCTCGGCGAGCGGATCGCCGACGCCCACGGCTACGACACCCTCTGGTTCCTGGCCGGCGGAGCGGCGCTCGTGGCCGCCCTCCTCGGCCTCGGCACCTCGGGCCGCTCGGCCGTGGCCGCCCGCCGACCGACCCGCCTGCTCCACCCGGCCGCGCTGGGACCGGGCCTGGTGCTGCTGCTGGGGCTCGTTCCCTTCGCAGGGTTCTCGGCGTTCCTCGCCCTCTACGGGGAGGAGGTCGGGATGCGCGACGTCGGGCCGGTGTTCGGCCTCTACGCCGGCACCGTGCTGGTCATCCGCATCCTCGGGGCGCGCCTGCCCGACCGCCTGGGCTGGCGTCGGGCCTCGAGCGCAGCGCTGGTCGCCGTGGGCACGGCGGCCGTGGTGCTGGCCGCCTGGGCGTCGGTGGCGGCCGTCTGGGTGGCCGCCGTCGCCATGGCGGTGGGCATGTCGCTGCTGTTCCCCGCCCTGTTCTCCGCTGCCGTGTCGGGCGTCCCCGAGGACGAGCGCAGCCAGGCCGTCGGCACGTTCTCGCTGTTCTTCGACCTCTCCCAGGGCCTGGGGGCCCCGCTGCTCGGGCTGGTCGTGGCGCTGTCGTCCTACCGCGGCGCCTTCGCGGCGGCGGCGGTCGTCGCCGCCTGCGGCTGGTTCGCACAGGCGTCGCTCAGCGCGCGGCGTGCCGACGCAGCCCAACCGCTGGCCGCGCCGGTTCCCCCGGCGTAGCGGTCACGCCGGCCCGGACGTGTTCTTGCGGCGCGACGTGTCGTCGCCCGTCACCTGACGCCGCAGGAAGTCTGGGGTGCGCGCCTCGACGGGTTCTTGCGGCGCGACGTGTCGTCGCCCGTCACCTGACGCCGCAGGAAGTCTGGGGTGCGCGCCTCGACGGATTCTTGCGGCGCGACGTGTCGTCGCCCGTCACCTGACGCCGCAGGAACGCGGGTTGGCCAAGTTACATAACGCACGCTATGTTTCTTGGATGGCGACGCAGGTCGAGCGACGGGCGGACACCCGGCAGCGGCTGCTCGACGCCGCGGCCGAGCTGTTCGCCGAGCGCGGCATCGAGGGCTCCTCCGTCGACGCCATCGCCGAGCGGGCCGAGCGCACCTCGGGTGCCGTCTACGACCACTTCGGCGGCAAGTCGGGCCTGCTCTTCGCCCTGCTCGACGGCTGGGCGGGGCGCGCCGCAGCGGTGATCGGCGCCGAGGTGGCCGCCGCGCCCGACCTCGACGTGCGGCTGGCCGCCATGTGGCGCAACGTGGCCTCGCCGCCCACGGTCGACGACGGCCGCTGGATCCGCCTGGAGCACGAGCTGTGGTCCTTCGCGGCGCGCGACGACGAGGCCCGCAGCCACCTGGCGCACCGCTACCGCGCCGCCTGGGCTGCGGTCGACGACGCGCTCGCCGCCTGGGCCGCCGACCAGGGCGTGCCGCCTCCCGGCCACTCGGCCGGCCCCGCCGTCATCGGCGTGCTGCTCGGCCTCGAGATGATGCGCCGCATCGACCCCGGCGCCGTCGACGAGGCCACTGCGGTCGCCGCCCTCCGCGGCGTCGTCACCCGCGTTCCTGCGACGCCATCCGACGCTGCACGACACCGCGCGCCGCAAGAACTGGCATTCGCCACCACCACACCGCTCCCGTCCCGGAAGGACTGACCCCATGCGCACCCCGCTCTGCGACGAGCTCGGCATCGAGTTCCCGATCTTCGCCTTCACCCACTGCCGCGACGTCGTGGCCGCCGTCAGCAAGGCCGGCGGCTTCGGCGTGCTCGGCGCCGTCGGCTTCACGCCCGAGCAGCTCGAGGTGGAGCTGGCCTGGATCGACGAGCACGTGGGCGACAAGCCCTACGGCGTCGACATCGTGATCCCCGGCAAGTACGAGGGAATGGACGAGATGGACCCCGAGCAGCTCGCCGAGCAGCTGCGCGCCATGGTGCCCAAGGCGCACGTCGAGTTCGCCGACCGGATCCTCGCCGAGCACGGCGTGCCCGAGCTGCCGCCGGAGGAGGACGAGCGCATGCGGCTGCTCGGCTGGACCTCCGCGACGGCGATGCCCCAGATCGAGGTGGCGCTGGCGCACCCCAAGGTGCGCCTCATCGCCAACGCGCTCGGCACGCCGCCCGCCGACGTCATCGACCACATCCACGAGGCCGGCCTCAAGGTCGCCGCGCTCTGCGGGTCGCCGTACCAGGCGATGAAGCACAAGGACGCCGGCGTCGACATCGTCATCGCGCAGGGCGGCGAGGGCGGCGGCCACACCGGCGACGTCGGCTCGATCGTGCTGTGGCCCCAGGTGGCCAAGGCCATCGCGCCCACGCCGATGTTGGCGGCCGGCGGCGTCGGCTCCGGCGAGCAGATCGCCGCCGCGCTTGCGCTCGGCGCGCAGGGCGTGTGGGCGGGGTCGCTGTGGCTCACGGTGGAGGAGGCCGACCTGCCGCCGGCGCAGAAGCAGCAGCTGCTCGATGCAGGGTCGCGCGACACCGTGCGCTCGCGGTCGTTCACCGGCAAGCCGTGCCGCATGCTCAAGAGCGCCTGGACCGAGGCGTGGGACGCGCCCGACTCCCCGGACCCGCTGCCGATGCCGATGCAGTACATGGTGTCCGGCAACTGCGTGCGCGCGCGGCCACCGCTACGCCGACAAGGCCCAGGCCGTGCAGTTCAACCCGGTCGGCCAGGTCGTCGGCCAGCTCAACGGCGTAGAGAAGACGGCGGCGGTGATCCAGCGCCTGGTCGAGGAGTACCTCGAGGCCGTCGACGGCCTCACCGTCCTCCAGAACGCCTAGCGACCGACGTCTCAGCGACCTCGGTCTCTGAGGTCTCGCTTGAGGATCTTGCCGGCGGCGTTGCGGGGGAGCGGCTCGGTGGCGAACCGCACCACCGTCGGCACCTTGAAGGCGGCGAGGCGCTCGCGGACGTGTGCCTGCAGGTCCTCGACGGCGAGCTCGTGGCCGGGGCGGACGTAGACCGCCGCGGCCACCTCCTCGCCGAGGCGCTCGTGGGGGACGCCGAACACGGCGGCCTCGTAGACCGCCGGGTGCTCGTAGATGGCGGCCTCCACCTCGGCGCAGTACACGTTCTCGCCCCCGCGCAGCACCATGTCCTTGGCGCGGTCCTCGACGTAGACGAAGCCCTCCTCGTCGACGCGCCCCAGGTCGCCGCTGCGCAGCCAGCCGTCGACGATCGTCTCGGCCGTCGCATCGGGCTTGTTCCAGTAGCCGCGGATCAGGTGCGGGCCCTTGAACCAGATCTCGCCGCGCTCGCCGACGGGCAGCGGCCGGCCCTCGGGGTCGCGCACCTCGATCTCGAGGATCGGCGTCGCGCGACCGGTGCTCGTCGGGTGGTCGATGTAGTCGAGGCCGCTGTTGCCCGGGCCGTAGGCGTTGGTCTCGGTCATGCCGTAGCCGATCGAGGGCTTGCCGGCCGTGAAGCTCGACGCCACCCGCTTCACCAGCTCGGGCGGTGCCGCCGCCCCACCGCCACCGACGCTCACGAGGCTCGACGTGTCGGTCTCGGCGAAGCGTGGCGACTCCAGCAGGTCCCAGCTCTGCGTCGGGACGCCCACGAAGTTGGTGACGCGCTCGCGCTCGATGAGCTCGAGCGCGCGGTCGGCGTCCCAGCGGTACATCATCACCAGCTTCAGGCCGGCGGAGAAGCACGACAGCATCACCGGCACGCAGCCCGTCACGTGGAACAGCGGCACGATGAGGATGAACGCCGGCGGGCCCGTGCTCGGCGCCGCGCCCTCGCCGCGGCGGCGCAGCTTGTCGATCGCCGTCTTGCAGCCGAAGCCGAGCAGCGCCTGCAGCACTGCCCGGTGGGTCGACACCGCACCCTTGGGGTGGCCCGTGGTGCCGGAGGTGTAGAGGATCGTTGCGTCGTCGTCGGGCGCCACCGCCACCTCGGGCAGCGCTGCGCCGAGGCGGCGAAGATCCTCCCAGCGGTCGACCCCGGCCGGCAGCTCACCGGGCGCCCGCACCGCCAGCACCCGAGCGCCGAGGCGCTCGCACGCCGCGAGCCCGCGCTCGGCCCGCTCGACGTCGGCCACCAGCACGATGGCGCCGCTGTCCTCCAGCGTGTAGGCGAGCTCGTCGGCGGTCCACCATGCGTTGAGCGACACCGACACGGCACCGATGGAGGTGATGGCCGCGAAGGCGATCACCCACTCGGGGTAGTTGCGCATGCCGATGGCGACGCGGTCGCCCGGCGCAACGCCGTAGCGCTCCACCAGCAGCGCGCCCATGGCGTCGACGTGCGCCATGACGTCCGCGAAGCTCCACCGCTCGTCCTCGTAGACGAGGAACGTGGCGTCGCCGCGCACCCGGGCGCTGTCGAAGAGCTCGCGGAAGCTGTCGGGTGCCTGGCTGAACGCCTTGACCGCCACGCCGCTGACCGTGATCGTCTCGACCTCGAACCGCTCGCCGGGCGCGGTCACGCGGGCGGTTGCTTCCTCGTAGCTCAGCACGCGCAGCGGTCTAGCCGATCTCCGTGAGGTGCGGCACCGCATCGCGAGGCTGAGCGTCCACCGGCGTCGTGGGTCAGCCGAGCGCGTCGAGGAGCATCAGCAGGCCGAGGCCCACGACCAGCGTCAGCGCGATGTTGCGGGTGCGCCATGCCACCAGCGCGGCGACGCCACCCGCCACGAGCCGCGGCTGGGTGAGGTCGAAGGAGCCTTCCGGGCGCAGGAGCGCCGGCAGCACGATCGATGCCAGCGCGGCGGCCGGGATCTGGCGCAGGATCCGCTGCACGCCGGGCGGCACGTCAGCCAGGCGGTGCGCGAAGGCAAGGAACGACGCCGCGCATGGCGAAGGTGCCGATGCCGGCGACCACGATGGTCAGCCAGGCGGCGCTCATGGCCCGACCCCCGGCTCGGGCGGCAGCGGCGTCTCGTCACGGGCGGGACGACGCTCGGACACGACCTCCGCCAGGGCGCCGGCGGCGATCCCTGCGACGGCGCCGACGATCACCGACAGGTGCCCGGCCCCCGCCTCCGCGGCCAGCACCGCAGCGCCGCCGCCGACGACGGCTGCCGTCGCCGCCGGTGCCGAGGTGATGGCCGGCACCAGCATCACGAGGAACACCAGCGGCACCGCGAAGTCGAGCGGCAGGTCCTCCGGCACGGCGGAGCCGATGAGGACCCCGACGATGGTGGACACCTGCCAGCTGGCCCAGAGCAGCAGCCCGGCGCCGACGAAGTACGGCACGCGCCGCCAGCGCTCCACGGGCGGGGCGCCGGCCTGCTCGTCGGCCGCCTCCGCGTTGAGCCGGGTGATCGACACCGCGTAGGCCTGATCGGTCAGCAGGTAGGCCATGAAGAGCCGTCGGCGCAGCGGCTCCCGGGCCAGGAAGGGCGCCAGCGAAGCGGAGTAGAGCAGCATCCGCAGGTTGATGGTGCAGGCGGCGAGGACGGCGACGAGCGCCGATCCGCCGTCGGCGAGCACGTCGATGGCGGCGAGCTGGGACGCGCCGGCGAAGACGATCAGCGAGAAGCCGATCGCCACGTCGCCGCCGAGGCCGGTGGTGGCCGGCGTGGCGCCCGCCACCAGGCCGAAGGGCACGACGCCGATGAGCATCGGCGCCACGGCCCGCGCGCCCGCGACGAGCTCGGCGGTGCGGCTGGACGCGGGCATCGGAGCATCATGCCGTCATCGACGGGCGGCGCCGCACGAGTTGGCACGATCAGGGCCTACCCTGTCCGGATGGCGCTGCAGCCCTCGGCCGACGACGGCCGGCCGATCGACGTCGAGGGCGCTCCGCCGTCGTGGCCGCACCTCCCCGCGATGACGCGGGAGCTGGTGCGACCGCTGCTGCGCGGCTGGATGCACCTCGTCTGCTTCTTCCTCGCCATTCCGGCGGCGGTGATCGTCGTCTCCCTCGCCACGTCGTCCACGGGCCGGGTGGGCGCGGCGGTCTACGCCGTCGGCCTCATCGCCCTGTTCGGGGTGAGCGGCCTCTACCACCGCGGCCGCTGGTCACCCATGGCGCGGCTGAGGATGCAGAAGCTCGACCACGCCACGATCTTCGTGATGATCGCCGGCAGCTACACGCCGCTGTGCCTCGTGGTCCTGCGGGGCTGGGTGGCGCCCACGATGCTCGCCGTGGCGTGGGGCGGTGCCGCGCTCGGTGCGCTGCTGTCCTTCACCGGCGGCCGGCGGAGCCGCATCCTGCGCGGCGCGCTCTACATCGCCCTCGGCTGGGCCTCGGTGGTCGCCGCGCCGCAGCTGGTCCGCCACCTCAGCGCCACCGAGCTCGCCCTGCTGGCGATCGGGGGCGTGCTCTTCACGGTGGGCGCCATCTTCCTCGCCACCCGCTGGCCCGATCCGCTGCCGCACGTGTTCGGGTACCACGAGGTGTGGCACGCACTGGTCGTGGCCGCCGTGGCCTGCCACTTCGCCGCCATCGCCTCCCTGGTCAGCGGCCCCATCTCGGCCTGACCGCCGTCGCCATGGAGAAGCTCGTCCACCTCCTCTGGGGCGAGGCCGACCCCGCCCGCGGCGACCTGCTGCGCGCGCAGCTGCTCGGGGAGATCGCGCCGCGGCTGCTGCAGCTGGGCGTGCGCGCGCTCAGCGTCAACGCGCACGATGCCGCGGCCGCCGAGGCGCCGAGCCCGGTCCCGCCACCCCCGGGGGAGGACGTCCACGTCGCGCAGGTCTCGTGCTGGGTCGACAGCTACGACCGCCGTGGGCCCATCGAGGACGCGCTCGAGGTCACGGGCCTCGGCGTGTCGGGCTACCTCGTCACCGAGTCGCTCTACGACGACTACGGCACCACGCCGCACGCCGCCCCCCGCCACTGGCCCGACGGTGAGCGCTCACCGGGCGTGCTCACCGTGGCGCTGATCCACCGCCCGCCCGGCCTTGACTACGACGAGTGGATCGAGCGGTGGCACGGCACCCAGTCGCCCGTCTCCGGGGAGCTGCAGCCGCGCGCCCGCTACGTGCGCAACGAGGTGGTGCGGGCCATCACCCCCGGCGCGCCCGAGGTGCACGGCATCGTCGAGGAAGCGTGGCCGTCGGCCGCGCACGTGGCCGACCCGATGCTCTTCTTCAACGGCGGTGGCGACCGCCAGCGCCTGAAGGCGAACATCGAGCGGATGATGGCGAGCGGCGAGGCCTGCCTCGACATGGCGCGCCTGCGCAGCACCACCATGAGCGAGCACCTCGTCCGCTCGCTGTGAGCCAGCTCAGCGCAGGGCGGTCATCACCCGGTCGGCGTAGCGGCGCAGGTCGCTGACCTTCTTGTCGAGCGGCTCGGTGTCGGAGCCGCGGTGTAGCCCCACCGGAAGCCGACGATGACGTCGGTGACGCCGAGCTCCTCGAGGCGGCGGATGCCATCGGCCGAGTAGGCGTCCATGGAGATGACGTGGATCTCGAAGGGATCGCCCTCCCGACCGGCCTCACGGCGCAGCTCGTGCAGGCGCGCGACGAGGCGGGGCAGCTCCGCGGGGTCGCCCCCGCCGTGGATCCAGCCGTCGCCGGCCGTCGCGGCGCGTCGCAGCGCGGGCTCGGCGTGGCCGCCGACGAGGATCGGCAGGGGCGCCTCGGGCACCGGGCACTGCTTGATCCGCGGCACGTCGTAGATCTCGCCGTGGAACTCGAACCAGTCGCCCGTGAGCAGTCCCCGCATCACGGCGATGCTCTCGTCGGCGCGCTTGCCTCGCCGCTCGAACGGCACGCCGCAGACCTCGTAGTCCTCGGGCCAGGGGCTCGTGCCGATGCCGAGCGTGAGCCGGTCGCCGGTCAGGAAGGCGGTGGACGCCGCCTGCTTGGCGACCAGCACCGGGTGGCGCACCGTGAGCTTGAGCACCGACACCACGAAGCGGATGCGCTCGGTCACCGCCCCCAGGGCGGGGATGAGCGAGAACGGCTCGATGAACGCCTTGTCCTCGAGGAAGCCGCGGTCGCCGTCGGGGGTGTAGGGGTAGGTGGCATCGGACTCCGCCGGGTAGCAGATGCTGTCGGGCACGAGGAACCCGTCGAAGCCCGCCTCCTCGGCCGCCTGTGCGAGCGGCACGTAGTGCCTCGGATCGGTCATCGCCTCCGCGTAGGTGAAGCGCATCGGCGCGACGCTAGTTGTAGGTCCCATGGACGTTGCTGACAGGTAGGCGGGTCCACCGATGAGTTGAGCCTCCGAGGAAACGTGTGGCTGTCGAGGTCACAACGCTTCCAAGGAGGCTCGATTGCACCGTAACGCCAGGCTCACCGAGTGGGGCCGACAAGAGCTCGTTCGTCGAATGGACGCCGGGACTCCGGCCGCGACGGTCGCCCGGCAGATGAACGTGTCGCGAGACACGGTCTACAAGTGGTGGCGGCGCGCCCATGCCGAACCTGACGGCGCGTGGTGGCGGGACCGGTCCAGCCGCCCCCACCGCTCGCCGGCGAAGACCCGCCGGAAGCTCGAACGGAAGATCCTGAGCCTTCGTCGCAACAAGAAGCTTGGCCCCGGCCGCATCGCGGGGCGTCTGGAGATCGCCCCATCGACAGTGCACGCGGTCCTCGTCCGCAACGAGGTCTCTCGGTTGGCGTGGATGGACCGCCCGACCGGTCGGGTGATCCGCCGCTACGAGCACGACCACCCCGGCGACCTGGTCCACGTCGACATCAAGAAGCTCGGTCAGATCCCACCGGGCGGCGGCTGGCGCGCCAACGGTCGCACGACCGAGAGCCGCTCGGCGGCCCGCCGACGCAAGGTCGGCTACTGCTACGTGCACTCAGCCATCGATGACCACTCCCGACTCGCCTACAGCGAGATCCACGACGACGAACAAGCCGTCACGGCCGCCGGGTTCTGGCGGCGAGCCCGCACCTTCTTCGAAGCCCACGACGTCACCGTGCGTGCCGTGCTCACCGACAACGGCGGCTGCTACCGCTCTCGCGAGTGGCTGAAGGAAGTCGTCGCCGGAGGCGCCTCCGCCCGCTACACCCGGCCCTACCGGCCCCAGACCAATGGCAAGGTCGAACGCTTCAACCGCACCCTCCTCGAGGAATGGGCCTACACCCGCACCTACCGCTCAGAAGCCGAACGACGTCGACGACTCGACACCTGGCTCCACCTCTACAACCATCACCGCTGCCACACCGCCCTCGGCGGCCAACCACCCATCACCCGCGTCGACAACGTGTCTGGGACCTACAGCTAGTGGCAGGTGAACCTAGGATCTGACGCCATGTCAGATCCTGCAGTCCTCGTCGAGCGCGACGGCCCGGTCCTCACCGTCACGCTGAACCGGCCCGAGAAGCGCAACGCCTTCAACGCCGAGGTGCTCTGCCGCCTCTGTGACGCGTGGGACCTCCTCGACGAAGACCCGGACCTGCGCGTCGGCATCATGACCGGCGCCGACGGCAACTTCTCCGCCGGCGCCGACCTCGACCGCCTCGTCGGCGCGCTCACCTCGGGCAAGCCCGCCGAGGACGAGTTCGAGGAGCGCATCCGCCAGGACTTCAGCCTCATCTACAAGGGGTTCCTGAAGGACCACTACGTGGCCAAGCCGATCATCGCCGCGGTGGAGGGCTACTGCTACGCCGGCGGCATGGAGATCCTCCAGGCCTTCGACATCCGCGTGGCGGGGGAGGGGGCCCGGCTGGCCATCTCCGAGGTGCAGCGCGGGCTGTTCCCCATGTCGGCCTCCACCATCAGGCTGCCGCGCCAGATCCCCTACACCGTCGCCATGGACCTGCTCCTCGTCGGTGACCCGATCAGCGGCCGGCGGGCCTACGAGGTCGGCCTCGTCGGCCACGTCGTCCCCGACGGCCAGGCGCTCGCGCGGGCACGGGAGCTGGCCGACCGCCTCGCCGCCAACGGGCCTCTCGCCGTGCGCAACATCAAGGCGTCGGTCATCGATGCGCTCGAGCTCCGCGAGGCCGACGCCTTCCAGCGCGAGCTGGAGCTGGGGATGGAGGTCATGGCGAGCAAGGACGCCAAGGAGGGCCCCCGCGCCTTCCTCGAGAAGCGGGCGCCGAACTTCACGGGTCAGTAGCCACGGTTGCCCGCGGCCCGGTGCGGGTACGCCGCGACCATGGCTGGTGCAGGCGAACCCGACGAGGAGCGGCTCGAGCAGCTCGAGCAGGGCATCGAGGAGGCCCGGCGGCAGGCGGAGGAGCACGGCACCCTCCCGCGCTCCGAGCCCGAGCAGACCTTCATCGACCCCGATGCCGACGGCCGCGTCGACGACGAGGACGAGGACCCGGGCGCGACCTTCGCCACCTGAGGTTGGGGCGGCGAGCAGCGCTCCCTACCGTGGGACGTCCCCAGGCAAGGAGGAGCGCCATGCTCCATGTCACGCCGACCGCAGCAGCCACGCTCGACGCGGTGCGCCAGCGAAACGACCTTCCGGAGGACTACGGCGTCCGCATCGCCGCGGCTCCGGCGCCCGATGGCGAGGTGGGCCTCTCCATCAGCTTCACCGACGTCGCCGCCGAGGGCGACGAGGTGTCCGAGCAGCACGGCACCACCCTCATCGTGGCGCCCGAGGTCTCCGAGCAGCTCGCCGAGATGACCCTCGACGTGATGCCCGACCCGTCGTCGAACGGCCAGTCGGCCCCACAGCTCGTCCTGCGCCGCACCGACTCGACCTAGCGGGCGGCGGAACTCAAGCTCTCGTCGGCGCCCGGCCCTGTCGACGGGCCGCGGAGAAGGCGATGAGCGCGAGGACGGCCAGGGCGGTAGCACCGGCCCGCATCGGAGCTCCCACGATGGCGCAGCGGACCATGTCGAGCGCTGATCGTTCTGCCCGCCTTGGAGCGACAACTCGATGGTCCAGGCATGCGAAGGGCTGCTCTCGCCCTCGACGACCCGTTCGAAGACGAGGTCGAAGTCCTTGCGCCACGTCGCGCCCTCGTCCACTCGCCATCGGTGAACGTCATCTCGAACACCCGAGACGTCGGCCGACGACTGGTGTGGTGGAAGGTGCCGGCGTGGCTGGTGAGGCGAAAATAGCCTGGAAACGTTGACTTTTTGCCTGCACCAGAGGGCGAACTGGTGTATGGTTGGCAGATGTTCGAGGACCTCGCCGAAGCCATCGAGAACCTCGTCATCCCACCTACGGGCGAAGCGCTGGCCGAAGTCCTACGGCTGCACCAGCGACTCGGCGCCAAGGCCACCCTGGCCACCGCAGCGTTCGACACCTCCGGGACCTGGGCGCTCGACGGCTCCGCGTCGATGACCGCCTGGATGCGGGTCCACGTGCAGCTCACCAACACCCAGGCCAACCAGACCCTCAAGCGAGCCCGCCGCATCCACGGCCTGCCCGCCAGCGCCACCGCATGGATCGACGGGCGGCTCTCCGACGGGCAGATCGAGATCATCGTCGCCAACGTCACCGACCGCCGCGCGCCGCTCTTCGCCGGCCACGAGCGCGAGCTGGTGCCGCTGCTCGAAGCGCTCGACGTCGTCGACACCCACCGCGCCATGCGCGACTGGGCCGAGCGCGCCGACGCCGTCATCGACACGCCCGAACCCCCCGCTCCCGCACCGCACGAGCTGCACCTCGCCCAGACCCTCGACGGGCGCGGCTACCTCAACGGCTCCTTCGACACCGAAGGCATCGAGGTCATCGCCACGGGGCTGCGCCTCGCCGAGACCGCCGATCTGCCCGGTGAGGTCCCCGCTCCTACGCGCAGCGCCAGGGCCAGGCCATGGTCGACGTGTTCCGCTTCTACCTCGACCACCAGGCCACAAAGCTCGGCAAGCGCCACCGCCCGCACCTCAACGTCGTCATCGACCACCACGACCTGCTCACCCGCGGCCCGGGCCGCACCCTCGCCGGCCTGGCCCTCGACGCCGCCACCATGCGCCGCCTCGCCTGCGACGCCAACGTGCACCGCGTCATCACCGACGGCGCCTCGTCGATCCTCGACTACGGGCGCGCCACCCGCACCATCCCCCCGGCCGTCTACACGTCGCTGGTCCTGCGCGACATGGGCTGCCGGTTCCCGGGCTGTGACCGCAAAGCCGAGTGGTGCGAAGGCCACCACATCCACCACTGGGAAGCCGGCGGCCCCACCAACCTCCCCAACCTGGTGCTCCTGTGCTCCAAGCACCACCACCTCATCCACCAGAAGCCCTGGCACCTCAAGCTCCGACCAGACGGCACCGTCGAGGTCACCGACCCCGACGGACTCACCAGGACCAGCGACCCGCCCCTCCTCTGCTAGCGAGCGCGGGCGACGGCCGCCCGAAAGGTGAAGCGAGAGCGGCCACATGCCGGGCAGTCTGGGACGATGAGCGAACGATCTGAGCCGTGGTTCAGCGTCAGATGCATCTTCAAGATCGGCGACACACGAAGAACGAATCACCCTGTGGCTGGCGAACGACTTCGACGAGGCCATCGCCCGAGCCGAGGAAGACGCCCCTGAACATGCCGAGACCCTTGGGATGGAGTACCTGGGCCTGGCGCAGGCCTTCCACGTGTTCGAGAGCGACATGCGCTCGGGCGTCGAGGTGTTCTCGCTCATCCGGGAGAGTGACCTCGAAGGGGGGGCGTATGTCCGTGCCTTCTTCGCTACGGGGACGGAGTTCCGGAGAGACACCGGCGAGTTCGCGCAACTGCCGAACTGTCCGATCAACGGCCTCTCAGGAACGGTCCTCGAGGGGAGGGACCGTGAGGCTGCCGCTGTCGTCGAGCGGGAAGGCGGGATTGAAGGCGATCTCCCAGACGTGGCCGTCCAGGTCTCGAAAGCAGCCCGCGTAGCCCCCGTAGAACGTCTCGGCAGGGCTTCGAGTCACGGTCGCGCCTGCGGAGGCAGCGAGCCGGACCACGTCGTCGACCTCGTCGGGCGACCTCACGTTGTGGGCGAGGACCATCCCGCCGAATGAGCACCCGTCGTCGACGGTGAGACCGGCATCAGCAGCGAGCTTGTCGCGCCCCCATAGGACGACGGCTTGCCCGCCAGCCTGGAAGAACACGGTCTCCTCGACCTCTTGGCCGCGCCATCCCAACTCCTCGTAGAAGCGGCGCGCCCGTCGGATGTCCTGCACGCCCAACGTGACGATGCTGACTCGCTGCTCCATTGGACGAGGGTAGGTCTGAGGTCAACCAAGCCGCCCCGAATCCCGTTTGGGCTTCAACCCGATCCTTCGAAGGAGGGCAGGTCTGCCGCTCGAAGGGAAGCGGCATCCGCCTCGACCTGCCGGTCACCGCGGCAGGATGCTCGATCCAAGATCCTGGCGCCCGGCCTCCGAAGGTCGGCTTGCACGACGGGCTTCGCTGGAGTGGTGTGGTGGCCACCATGGTGCGACGCCGCGTGATCGTCTCCGGGCGGGTGCAGGGCGTGTGGTATCGCCAGAGCTGCCAGGAGGTCGCGGCGGCAGCAGGCGTCCGTGGGTGGGTGCGCAACAACGCCGACGGCACCGTCGAGGCGGTGCTGGAGGGCGACGGCGAGGCGGTCGATCGGGTGGTCGCATGGATGGGCGTCGGACCGGCCCGGGCGGTCGTCGACGAGCTGCGAATCACGAACGAGTCGCCGGCTGCCGAGCGCTCCTTCGTCGTCCGCTGAGCTCGACAACCGAGGGGAGACCCCACCGTCCGCGTGAGTACCGTCGCAGCATGGTGTCGCGTGTCTCCCACACGACCTTCGACTGCGATGACGCCTATGCGCTCGCCGGTTGGTGGAAGCAGGTGCTGGGCTACACCGACGTGCCCGGAGATCCCAACGAACCGGGCCACGAGGAGTGCATGATCGTCGACCCGGTGACAGGTCACCGGCTGCTGTTCATCGAGGTTCCCGAGCCCAAGCGGCTGAAGAACCGCCTGCACCTCGATCTGGTCCCGACAGACCGCACCCGTGACGAGGAGATCGACCGGGTGCTCGAGCTGGGCGGTCGGCCGGTCGCCGACCTGCGCAACCACGACGGCACCGGGTGGATGGTGATCGCCGATCCCGAGGGCAACGAGCTCTGCATCCTTCGCAGCGACGAGGAGCGGCGCGCCCGGGCCTGAAGCGGTCCCCCTGCTCGACGGAGCGGGGCCTATTGCTGCGCGTCGAGCTGGCGGGGGGCCACGCCGCCGACGGCAGCGCGCCGCGCCAGCGCCGCGGCGGCCAGGCCGGCGGCTGCGGTGCCCGCGGCGACCGCGGCGGGGACCGCGGCGCCCGTCGCCGGAAGCCGGTCGGTGCCGGCGGCGGCGACCGCGGCCCCTGGCGCACTGCTCTCGCTCGCGGGCACCACCGCCGGCGGGGCGGTTGCTGAACCTCGTGGGCCGAGGCGGCTCGTCTGCTCGAGCTTGTTGGTGCCAGCGAGGGTCCGCCACGACGGCCCGTCGATCGCCGCGGACTGCGGATCCGTGCGGTCGACCAGGTGGTACCAGTCGTACTGGGCGGCATCGGCGGTGACCTCGAACACGCCGAAGCCCTGGCGCTCGGCGTCGAGGTACTTGAACCACGGCCCGGCGGTGGTGGCGATGAGCGGGAGCTGGGTGGCGAGCACGTCGCCGGCGGGTATGCCGATGTCGGCGAGGACCGAGCTGAACGAGTCCGACGTGACGGCCGGCGTCACGAACTCGACGGCCGTGGTCGGACCGCCCACCGCGAGGAGGTAGGTGCCGGGATCGGCGGGGATCTCAGCCGCCCACGACGAGTGGATGTCGCCCGTCAGGATCACCACGCCGCCGGTCTCGCCGAAGCGGTCGCGCAGGGCCCACTGCTCGGCCCGGTACCCGTCCCACTGGTCGGAGTTGAGCACCACGGGCGGGGCCACGCCGGCCTCGGCGAGCAGGTCGCGCACGACGGGGGACAGCTCCGGCACGTCGGGGTCGTCGGCGAGCACGAGCGGCGCGAACATCACGGAGTTGCCGAGCAGCTTCCACTGGGCGGTCGAGGCGGCGAGGCGCTCCTCGAACCAGGCGCGCTGCGGCGCACCGAGCATCGTGCGGTTCGGGTCGGCGACGGCCGGGTCGGTGACGAAGATGTCGCCGGAGAGGCCCGGGACCTGCTGGCTCCGGTACGAGCGCTCGTCGAGCATGATCAGCTCGGCGAGGTCGCCGAAGGCAAGGCTGCGGTAGATCGTGGCTGGGTCGCCGTCGGCGGTCCGGATGGGCATCCACTCCCGGTACGCCTGCATCGCGACGGCCTTGCGCGCGTCGTAGGCGCCCTCATCCGGTTGGTGGTTCTCGGCGCCGTCGGACCACGAGTTGTTGGTCACCTCGTGGTCGTCGATCGTGGTGACGAACGCGTAGCGCTGGTGCAGCGCCGCGAGGTCGGGGTCGGCCTTGTAGAGCGCGTGACGGCGTCGGTAGTCGGCGAGCGTCACGATCTCGTGGTCGGGGTCGTGCAGGCGGCCCATCTCGACGGCGGCCCCGCCCACGCTGGCGCCTCCCTCGTAGATGTAGTCGCCGAGGTGCAGCACCAGATCGAGGTCGTCTCGCTGCGCGAGGTGGCGGTAGGCGCTGAAGTAGCCGGACTCGTAGTGGCTGCACGACACGACGCCGATGCGAAGGCTCTCCACCGACGCTCCTGGCGACGGCGCCGTCCGTGTGCGCCCGACGGGCGACGTGGCGCCGAGCGCGCCGAACCGGTACCAGAGCTCGGTCGCCGCGGGCAGCCCCGACGGGTCGATGCGGACGGTGTGGTCCTGGACGGCCGAGGTGCGCGCCGTGCCCGAGGCGACGACGTCGGCGAAGGCCGCATCCCGCGCCACCTCCCACGTCACGTCGACGGGCGGGCCCAGCCCGGAGCCCGGCGTGGCGTCGGGCGAGGGCGTGACGCGCGTCCAGAGGATCACCCGGTCGGCGAGCGGGTCACCCGAGGCGACCCCGTGGCCGAAGAGACCCGTCACCGGCTGGGCGAGCGCCGGATCGCGCCGGAAGACGGGTGGCGCAGCGAGCGCCACGGCACTCCCGACGCCCAACCGGAGGAAGGTGCGGCGGTCGATCATCGGCAGCACCCTAGGGCCCCAGCGCCGCGAGGCAATAGGTCCCATTTCGCGGCTCTTGAGGCAATCGGCCCCGCATGTGGGGCTCATCGCCTCCGGCTCGACGAAACGGGGCCCATTGCCTCGCCGGGGTTGGGGTTGGGGTTGGGGGCGGGGCCGCTGGTGCCCTGGCACGATTGTGGCGTGCTGTTCGCGTCGCTCGTCGCCACGTCGGCCGCGGTGGCGGCGACCCGGTCGCGGACGGCCAAGGTGGCCTCGCTGGCCGAGCTGCTGCGGGGCCTCGAGCGCGACGAGGTGGAGATCGCCGTCGGCTTCCTCGTCGGCGTGCCGCGCCAGGGGCGCATCGGCGTGGGCTGGCGAACCGTCCACGGCATCGACGCGACGCCAGCAGATGCGCCGTCGATCACCGTGCGAGAGCTCGACGCGACGCTCACCGAGCTGGCCGCGACCTCGGGTGCCGGGTCGGTGGGCGCCCGCAGGGTCCTGCTCGGCGACGTGCTCGGGCGGGCCACCGCCGACGAGGCCGACTTCCTGCGCCGGCTGCTCACCGCAGAGCTGCGCCAGGGCGCCCTCGCGGGGGTGATGACCGACGCGGTCGCCACGGCGGCCGACGTGCCGCTGGCGGTCGTGCGCCGTGCGGCCATGCTCTCGGGCGACCTCGGCCGCACCGCCGCACTGGCCCTGCACGACGGCACGCCCGCGCTGGAGGCGATCGGCCTGCAGGTGCTCAACCCCATCCAGCCCATGCTCGCGGCGAGCGCGGCCGACGTCACCGAGGCGCTGGGCCACACCGGCGAGGCGTCGGTGGAGTGGAAGCTCGACGGCGCCCGCGTCCAGGTGCACCGCCAAGGCGACGAGGTGCAGGTCTACACCCGCAACCTCAACGACGTGACCCACCGGCTGCCCGGTGTCGTGGCGATCGCCCGCGCGCTGCCCGGCACGGCGGCGGTGCTCGACGGCGAGGTGCTCGGCGTCGACGACGACGCCACGCCGCGGGCCTTCCAGGACACCATGAGCGCCTTCGGGCGCGACGACGCGATCGGCGCAGGCGACGGGCTGCTCGTGCGCTTCTTCGACGTGCTCCACGTCGACGGCAGCGACGTCATCGACGAGCCGCTCCGCGCCCGCCTCGCGCGGCTCGATGCCCTCGTCGGCGATCTCGTGATCCCGAGGGTGGTGACCGACGATCCGGCCGTGGCCCAGCAGGCGCTCGACACCGCGCTCTCCCACGGCCACGAGGGCGTCATGCTGAAGGCGCTCGACTCGACCTACGACGCCGGGCGGCGAGGCGGGTCGTGGCGCAAGGTCAAGCCGGTCCACACGCTCGACCTGGTCGTGCTCGCCGCGGAGTGGGGCCACGGCCGCCGCCAGGGCTGGCTGTCGAACCTCCACCTCGGCGCCCGCGACCCGGAGGGCGGCTTCGTGATGGTCGGGAAGACCTTCAAGGGCCTCACCGACGAGCTGCTCGCCTGGCAGACGGAGGCGCTGCTGGAGCGCGAGGTCGACCGTGACGGGATCGTCGTGCACGTCCGCCCGGAGCTCGTCGTCGAGATCGCGCTCGACGGCGTCCAGACGAGCACCCGCTACCCGGGCGGCGTCGCCCTCCGCTTCGCGCGGGTGAAGCGCTACCGAGACGACAAGGACCCGGACGGTGCCGATCTCATCGACACCGTCCGGGCCAAGCGGTCAGGCGCCCCCTCAGCGCGAGCGTCGGCGTGCGTTGCCGCCGGCGGGGCGGCCCGGACGGGCGGCTCCTGCACCAGCGGGTCGTCGGCCGGGCTTGGCGCCGGGGCGACCGGATCGGGCCTCGCCGCCGCGGGCACCGCCGGCGTCGCGCTGCTCGAAGCGGCGCGAGCCGCCCTGCCCGTTGCCGCCGGTCGCGGAGCCGCCCTTGCGGTGCGGCTTGCGCTTGGGACCCTCGCCCACCGGGCGCTCGGGACGCTCGGCGCGGGCTCGCTCGCGCCGCGAGACGCCGTCGAGCCCGTCACCGCGGTCGACCGGCCTGGGCGGGGCCGCGCCGAGGACCGATGCGGCGCTGTCGGCGGTCGCGGCCTCGATCGGCTCGCGGCGGCGCAGCTCGCGCTGCATCTTGCGGACGTCCTTCTCCTTCTCGGGCGACACGAGCGTGATGACCGTGCCCGCCTCACCGGCGCGGCCGGTGCGCCCGGCGCGGTGGACGTAGTCCTTGTCGGTGGCGGGCGGGTCGTACTGCAGCACGCAGGCCACGCCGTCGACGTGGATGCCGCGGGCGGCGACGTCGGTGGCGACGAGCACGTGCACGTCGCCACGCCCGAAGGCGCCCAGGGCCCGCTCGCGCTGGGACTGGCTGCGGTCCCCGTGGATCGCCTCGGCCCGCACCCCCGCCTTGTTCAGCTGCTTCGACAGGCGCTCGGCGCCGTGGCGCGTGCGGCTGAAGACGATGGCCGGCCAGCAGCGCTCGACGATCGCCGTGGCGACCTGGATGCGGTCGGCGTGCGAGACGCCCCAGAAGCGGTGCGTCACCTCGCCCTGCTCCTCCAGCGACACGGCCTCGTGGTGCACCGGGTTCGTCTGGTAGCTCCGGATCAGCACGTCGACGTCGCCGTCGAGGGTGGCGGAGAACAGCAGCGTCTGGCGCTTCGGGTTGGTCTTGTCGAGCAGGCGGCGCACCTCGGGCAGGAAGCCCATGTCGGCCATGCGGTCGGCCTCGTCGATCACGACGATGTCGACGTCGTCGAGGCGCAGCGAGCCGCGGTCGAGGAGGTCCTTGAGGCGGCCCGGCGTGGCGACGACGACCTCGACGCCGCGGGCGAGGGCCTTCATCTGCGCGCCCATGCCAGCGCCGCCGTAGACGGCGAGCGTGGTGGTCTTGGTGCCCCAGCACAGCAGCTGGAGCTGCTCCTGCACCTGCGAGGCGAGCTCGCGGGTCGGGACGAGGACGAGCGCCTTGGGGCGGCGGGGTGCCGCCTTCGCGACCCGTGCGAGGAGCGGGAGGCCGAAGGCGATGGTCTTGCCGGACCCCGTCGGCGCCTTGCCGCAGACGTCACGGCCGGCCAGGGCATCGGGCAGGGTCGCGGCCTGCACCGGGAAGGGCGCGGCGATGCCGAGCTCGTCGAGCCGGGCGCAGAGGTGGGTGGGGACGCCGAGATCGGCGAAGGTGGGGGGCATCGGGGGTGTTCTCCTGCATCGAGGGAGCAGGCAGGCGGCGACGCACGACGAGTCGGCCGGAGCCGGTTGGTGTCGAGCGAGCGATGCTGCTCCGAGGTGGCAGTCTCAAGCCACAGCTCGACACGGCCCGCCAGCGGGTGCCGGCGTCGGAGCCACCCTAGCGCCGCGATGGCGTGATCCCACCATCGGAGGGGCGCCCAGCGGGTGCGATCGAGATGCGCCATGATGTGCGCGAGGCATGTGACGGCCGGCACAGGGGGGTCACGCTGAAGAGCATGGCGGCGCAGCGCACCAGGACAGCGCTCGAGGTTGCCAACGTCGAGGTCGTCTACAACGACGTCGTGCTGGTGCTCCGCGGCGTCAGCCTGTCGGTGCCCACCGGGCAGATCGTCGCCGTCCTCGGCGCCAACGGCGCCGGCAAGACCACGCTGCTGCGGGCGATCACCGGGCTGCTCGACGTCCACCGGGGCGAGATCACCAAGGGCACGGTCGCCCTCGAGCGGCCAAGCGGTGCACGGTGCGCGATCCCGCCGTCCATCGTGCGGCGCGGCGCTGGCGCAGGTGATGGAGGGCCGTCGCATCTTCGCCGAGCTCACCGTCGACGAGAACCTCCAGGCCGGGGCGTACACCCGACGGGACCGCAACCGAGATCCGCGCAGCGCTACGAGCGGGTCATGGACGCTGTTCCCCATGCTCGCCGAGCGTCGCAAGCTCGACCGCCGGCTACCTCTCGGGTGGCGAGCAGCAGATGCTGGCCATCGGTCGGGCGCTGATGGCATCGCCCAAGGTGCTCCTGCTCGACGAGCCCTCGCTCGGCCTCGCCCCGCTGATCGTGCAGCAGATCAGCGACATCATCGTCGAGGTCAACCGGCAGGGCACGAGCGTGCTGCTGGTCGAGCAGAACGCCACCATGGCGCTGTCGATCGCGCACCACGGCTACGTCCTCGAGAACGGGCGGGTCGTCAAGGACGGCACCGGCGCCGAGCCCTCGCTGGCCGACAAGGACATCCAGGAGTTCTACCTGGGCATGGGCGAAGCAGGTCGACGGTCCTTCCGCGACGTGAAGACCTACCGGCGCAAGAAGCGGTGGAGCGCGTGAAGCGACGCGACTCGGCGCCTCCGGCGCAGCGCCTGCTCGAGGTCCGCGACGTCACCCTGCGCTTCGGCGGCGTCCGGGCGCTGAGCGGACGTGTCCTTCGACGTGGAGCGCAGGCGAGCTGTTCGCGGTGATCGGTCCCAACGGCGCCGGCAAGACGTCGATCTTCAACTGCCTCAACGGCGTCTACCGCCCCGCAGCGGGGCTCCATCCGCCTCGACGGCGTCGAGCTCGTCGGGCAAGCGCCCGTCCGCATCGCCGAGCTCGGCGTGGCCCGCACGTTCCAGAACCTCGGGCTGTTCACCAACCTCGACGTCGTCGACAACCTCATGCTCGGCCGCCACCACCTCATGAAGCACCGGCTTCTTCGCCGGGCGCGCTGTGGTTCGGCAAGGCCCGCCGGGAGGAGATCGAGCACCGCCGCCGCGTCGAGCAGATCATCGAGCTGCTCGAGCTCGCAGCCGCTACCGCCACCAGCCCGTGGGCATGCTGCCCTACGGCATCCAGAAGCGCATCGAGCTGGGCCGGGCGCTGGCGATGGAGCCGCGCCTGCTGCTGCTCGACGAGCCGGTGGCGGGCATGAACGTCGAGGAGACCGAGGACATGGCCCGCTACATCCTCGAGATCCAGTCCGACCTCGGCGTGGCGATGATCCTCGTCGAGCACGACATGCACATGGTGATGGACATCGCCGACCGGGTCATGGCCCTCGACTTCGGCGAGGCCGCTCGCCACCGGCCGGCCCGACGAGGTCCAGGCCGACCCGCGGGTCATCGAGGCCTACCTGGGAGGCATCGGCATGAGCCAGACCGCCCTCGACCGGCCGCCACCGATCCGGCCGCCGACCTCACCGCTCACGCTTCCCGGCCGGCTCCTCCGCCACGCCGAGTCCGACGCCCCGAGCGCGTCGCCCTGCGCAAGAAGGACCTCGGCCGCTGGAAGGAGTACTACGTGGGCCGACTACGCCGAGCGGGCGGCCAAGGTCGGTCTGCGGCCTCGCAGCCCTCGGCGTCGAGCCGGGCGACCGCGTGGCGATCCACTCGCGAGAACCGTCCCGCCTGGCTCCTCGCCGACCTCGCCATCCAGGGCATCGGCGCCGTCGCCGTCGGGATCTACCCCACCAGCCCGCAGGCCGAGGTCGCCTACCTGCTCGACCACTCCGAGGCCAAGGTGCTGATCGCCGAGGACGAGGAGCAGCTCGACAAGGCGCTCGCCGTGCGCGACGCAGCTGCCCGACCTGGCGCGCATCGTCGTCATCGACACCCGCGGGGTCGACCTCGCTCGACGACGAGATGGTGCTGAGCTTCGCCGAGCTCGAGGCGCTCGGCGCGGCGCAGGCACCCGATGTGGCGCAGCGCTTCCGCGACCGCGTGGCCGCCGTCGACCCCGCCCAGCCGGCGCTGATCGTCTACACCTCGGGCACGACCGGGCCGCCCAAGGGCGCCATGCTGAGCCACGCCAACCTCTCGGCCGCGGCGGCCACCGCCGACGCAGGTCTTCGGCGTCAGCAGCGACGACGAGGTGCTCTCCTACCTGCCGCTGTGCCACATCGCCGAGCGGCTGATCTCCGTCGTCAACGCGGTGACGTGGGGCTACACCATCAACTTCGGCGAGGGTGGCGAGTCGTTCACGGCCGACCTCCGTGAGGTGCAGCCGACGTTCTTCCTCGGCGTGCCGCGGGTCTGGGAGAAGATGATGGCGGCGGTCGAGATCCGCATGGCCGACGCCAGCTGGCTCAAGCGGCACGCTCTACCGGTTCTGGACCGCACGCGGTGCCGCCGTCGCGCGCAAGCGCATGGCCGGCACGGCGGGGCCGCTCGACCAGCTCGTCTACCTCCTCGGCTGGCTGCTCGTGTTCCGGCCCGCTGCGCGACAGCCTCGGCATGAGCCGGGTGCGCGAGCGCGCTGTCGGGCGCCGCGCCGATCGCGCCGCAGGTGCTCGAGTTCTTCTGGTCGATCGGGATCCCGGTGCGCGAGGGCTACGGGCAGACCGAGAACACCGCGCAGGCGACGATCACGCCACGCCGACGACGTCCGCATCGGCACGGTCGGCCGAGCGGTCCCGCGCACCGAGGTGCGCATCGCCGACGACGGCGAGATCCTCACCCGCGGCCCGGGCACCTTCCTCGGCTACTTCAAGAACCCCGAGGCCACCGCGGCCACCGTCGACGCCGACGGGTGGCTGCACACCGGCGACGTCGGCGAGCTCGACGCCGACGGCTTCCTGACCATCACCGACCGCATGAAGGACATCATCATCACCGCCGGCGGGAAGAACATCAGCCCCTCGGAGATCGAGAACAAGCTGAAGGTCTCGCCCTTCGTGCGCGAAGCGGTCGTGATCGGCGACCGCCGGAAGTACCTCACGGCGCTGATCGGCATCGAAGCCGACACCGTCGGCAGCTGGGCGACGCGCCGCAACATCGCGTTCACGACCTACGACGACCTCTCCCGCAAGGCCGAGGTGCGCGAGCTGATCGCCGATTGGGTCGAGCGAGGTCAACCGTGACCTGGCCCAGGTCGAGACGATCAAGGACTTCACGCTGCTGCCCAAGGAGCTCGACCAGGAGGACGGCGAGCTGACGGCCACGCAGAAGGTCAAGCGGCGCGCCATCGAGGCGGCCTTCGCCCGGGATGATCGAGGCGATGTATTGACCAAGCTCCTCGAGCTCGTCGTTCTCGGGCGTGGCGCTCGGCTCGATGTACGCGCTCGTGGCCCTCGGCTTCGTGATCATCTACAGGCCACGGGCGTCATCAACTTCGCCCAGGGCGGCTTCGTGGTGCTGGGTGCCTACCTGACCTACAACGCGGGGGTCACCTGGGGCCTGCCGTTCTACGTCGCGCTGCTCGTCGCCATGGTGATGATGGCGCTGCTCGGGATGGCGGTCGAGGCGGTGATCCTGCGGCGCATGGTGGGCCAGCCGGTCTTCGCCACGACGATGATCACCATCGGCCTGCTGTTCGCGATCGAGCAGGTCGCCACCACCATCTGGGGGTTCGACGCCCTCGGCCTCGCGCGACCCGTGGCGGGGGAGCACCACCGAGGTCGGCGACCTCACCGTGCTCAACATCGACCTCTACCGCATCCTCTTCGCGGGCGTCGTCGTCGCCGCCTTCTTCGCGCTGTTCCAGCTCACCAAGCTCGGCGTCGCCATGCGCGCGACCGCGCTCGACCAGGAGGCGGCGCTCGCCCAGGGCATCAGCGCCCGAACGGTGTTCGCCGTCTCGTGGGCCATCGCGGGGGCTGTCGCCGCGCTGGCCGGCGTCATGCTCACCGGCGGCCCGGCCGGCGGCGGGCTGGGCATCCAGGTGGGCGTGGGGTTCATCGCGCTCCTCGCCTTCCCCGCCATGATCCTCGGCGGCCTCGACTCGCCGCTCGGGGCCGTGGTCGGCGGGATCATCATCGGCGTCACCCAGCAGCTCACTGCCGGGTACCAGCCGGAGCACGCACCGTGGCTCGGCGTGGGCTTCGACTCCGTGATGCCCTACATCGTGATGGTGGTCATCCTGCTGGTCCGCCCCTACGGCCTCTTCGGGTCGAAGGAGGTGCACCGGGTCTGATGGGTCGCTCCTCCACGATGGTCCTCGACTACCGCGACGCCATCAGGCTCTGGCCGACCGCCGCGCAGAAGGCCAGCATGGCCGCGCTCGTGCTCGCCGTGGTGGCGTTCCCGTTCCTGGTCGACGACCCGTTCTGGACGGCCGTGCTCGTCTACGCCGGGATCGCGGCCGTCGGCGCCCTCGGCCTGAACCTGCTCACCGGCTACACCGGCCAGGTCAGCCTCGGCCACGCCTTCTTCATCGGAACCGGCGCCTACGTCGGGTCCTACCTCTCACGCGGCGCGACGATCCCCTTCACCGACACCACCGTCGAGCTGCCCATGATCCTGTGGCTTCCGGGCGCCGCCATCGCCGGCGGGCTCATCGGCGCCTTCGTCGGCCCGTTCGCGCTCCGGCTGCGAGGCAACTACCTCGTCATCGTGACGCTCGGCCTCGTGTTCATCGGCCAGCACCTCTTCAACAACTGGGACAGCTTCACGGGCGGGCCGCAGGGCACGCGCTCGCTGCGCGCCGAGGGCGTCGACATCGTGCCCACCGTGACGCTGGGCGGCCTCGACTTCCGCAACCTCACGTTCCTCGGCAAGGACCTCACCGCCAGCCAGGGGTTCTTCTACCTCGTCTGGATCGTGGTGGGGATCAGCGCGCTGGCTCTGAAGAACATCGTGCGGTCCCGCCCCGGCCGCGCACTGCAGGCCGTCCGCGACCGCGACATCGCCGCGGAGGTCGTCGGCGTGAGCCTGTCGCGCTACAAGATCGGTGCCTTCGTGGTATCCAGCGGCCTCGCTGCCCTGGCCGGGGCGCTGCTCGGCGCGTACTCGGGCACCGTGAACCCCATCAACTACTCCATCTTCCTGTCCATCCAGTACGTCGCCATGATCATCGTGGGCGGGCTGGCCACCATCTTCGGGTCGATCCTCGGCGCCCTGTTCCTCACCGCCATGCCGGAGCTGGTGACGGAGTACAGCGGGCAGCTCGGTGACCTGAGCCGCATCCCCGGCACCGACGTGGTGCTGGTGGGGCCGAGCTCGGCCGACCCGCTCATCAACGAGTTCGCGTTCAACAACATGATGTTCGGCGTCCTCATCGTCGTGTTCCTGGTCGCCGAGCCGCGTGGTCTCGCAGCTCTGTGGCTCCGTGCGAAGGCCTACTTCAAGGCGTGGCCGTTCTCGTACTGACGTGTTAGCAACAGCTGGCAACCGAAACAGAGGGGGAGTCTCCGTGAACCGACGAATGCTCAGATACCTGGCGATGGGCGCCGCGCTCGCCTTGGGCGTCGCGGCCTGCAGCAGCGATGACGACGACGATCCGGTCACGGCAGGTGACGACGGTGGGGACGGCGGCGACGGTGGCGAGCTGGCCACGGTGCCGGGCTTCGACGGCGAGACCATCACCGTCGGGATGCTCAGCCCGCTCTCCGACGCGGTGGCGGTCATCGGCGGTCCGCTCTCGAACGGCCACGTCGCCTACTACGAGGCCGTCAACGCCGCAGGTGGCGTCGCGGGCCAGTACCCCATCGAGTACGCGCAGGGCGACATCACCTACATCGACACCTCCACCACCGCTCGCGAGTACGACCGCCTGAAGGACGAGGTGGTGCTGTTCTCGCAGATCCTGGGCACGCCCCA
The DNA here is from genome assembly GCA_963715505.1 of uncultured Microthrixaceae bacterium. Taxonomy (GTDB): domain Bacteria; phylum Actinomycetota; class Acidimicrobiia; order Acidimicrobiales; family VFJN01; genus VFJN01. The sequence goes on along the minus strand of OY970242.1, from coordinate 2,786,342 downwards.
CATCAGCGAGGTGCTCCCGCAGCTCGAGGCGGACGGCGTCACGGCCGCGCCCGCCACGCTCGACGCCGAATGGGTCGGCGAGCCCAACCTGATCCCGGTGGGAGCGCCGTACCAGTTCCAGGTGATGAACTCGGTCGACTACTACGTCAACGAGCTGGGCAGCGCTGATGACACCATCTGCATCGCGGCCAACGACACCGAGTACGGCGACGCCGGCATCGAGGGGATGGAGTTCGCGGCCGAGAACCTCGGCTTCGAGGTCGCCGCAGCCCCTCGCCACAGCCAGGGCGACACGGACTTCACACCGACCATCGGCGCGCTCCAGGAGGCGCAGTGCGACATGGTGTTCGTCACGTCGCTGCCCGCCGAGACCGGCACGATCCTGGGCACCGCCGCTGCCACGGGCTTCGCCACCCAGTGGATCCTGCAGTCGCCTGCCTACATCGGCCAGTTCGCGGGTGGCGACCTCCTGCCCTACCTCGAGGCCAACGTGCTGATCGCCGCCGAGGGCACCGAGTGGGGCGACGAGAGCGTGCCCGGCATGGCGCAGATGGTCTCGGACCTGGAGGAGTTCGTGCCCGAGCAGGACCCCGACTACTACTTCGGCTTCGGGTACGTGCAGGCCCAGACCGTCGTCGCGCTGCTGGAGAAGGCCGTCGAGCTCGGCGACCTGTCCCGTGAGGGCATCCAGAACGCCCTCGTGGAGCTCGGCACCGTGACGCACGACGGGCTCTCGGGCGAGTACGAGTACGGCGAGGAGCGGGTGCCGCCGCGGTCGACCACGATCTTCCAGATCGAGGGCGGCCGGCCGTTCGGGGTCGCCAACCTCGAGCGTGACTACAAGGCTGACTTCGCCGACGACTTCGAGGTGTAGGGGTTCGGCACCCCCGGCTACGTCGAGGCGTAGCCGGGGGTGCCTGCCTCCCGGCCGAGTGCTTCGGCCACTGCCTCGTGGACGAGCTCGCCGGCTTCGGTGTTGAGCCCGGCGGCGAGCGCCGGGTCTCGCCGGCACGCCTCGGTGGTGCCGTGGACGGCGAGCGCCACCAGGTACGGCAGCGTGACGTTGGTCAGCGCGTGGGTCGACGTGGCGGGCACCGCCCCGGGGATGTTGCCCACGCAGTAGTGCACGACGCCGTGCTCGACGTAGGTCGGGTCGTGGTGCGTCGTCTCCCGCGCGGTGGCCACGCAGCCACCCTGGTCGATGGCGACGTCGACGATCACCGACCCGGGGCGCATCGAGCGAACCATGTCCTCGGTGACCACTACGGGAGCGCGGCCGCCGGCCACGAGGACCGCCCCGATCACGAGGTCGGCCTCGGCCACGCAGCGCTCGATGGTCCCCCTGTTCGACGCCAGCGTCGTGATGCGCCCCCGGTGGATCTGGTCGACGAAGCGCAGCCGGTCGAGGTCCTTGTCGAGCAGGTTGACCTCGGCCTCCATGCCCGCCGCGATCCATGCCGAGTTCCAGCCGACGTTGCCGGCGCCGATCACCACGACGCGCGCCGGCTGCACACCCGGTGCCCCACCGAGCAGCACGCCCCGCCCGCCCTGTGGTGCCTCCAGGAAGCGGGCGCCGACCTGCACGGCGAGGCGCCCCGCCACCTCGCTCATCGGGGCGAGCAGGGGCAGCTGGCCGTCGGGGCGCATCACCGTCTCGTACGCCATGCCGGTGGTGCCCGCCGCGCACAGCGCCTCGGCCACCTTCGGGTAGGCGGCGAGGTGCAGGTACGTGAACAGCGTGAGGTCGGGGCGCAGCAGCGGGAGCTCCTCGGCCTGGGGCTCCTTCACCTTGCAGACGAGATCAGCGCGGCGCCACAGCTCAGCGGCGTCGTCGACGAGCTCGGCACCGGCTGCCCGGTAGGCGAGGTCGGGGATGCTCGCGCCGAGGCCGGCGCCGGACTGCACGAGCACCTCGACGCCGTGCGACTCGAGCTCCCGCACGCCGTCGGGCGTCAGCGCCACGCGCCGCTCGTCGGTCTTGACCTCCGTGGGGATGCCGACGACGGCTGGCGATGGCCGGGCTGCGGTCACGCCGCGATCCTGCCAGCCCACCCGGCGCCATGCGGGGACGACCTCGATCCCGCCGACCTCCCCGGTCGAGGGGGCCCGGGACGACGCCCGCCATCGCCCCGAACCTCACGCCGATCCCCCGAGCGGTCCAGTGCGACCACCGTAGCGCCCGCGCCTGCGGGCGGAGCCCGCTTGTCGTGCGCAGCGGGCGCGGGCCAGCATCCGGTGTGGACTTCGCGACGATGATGCAGCTCGAGCCCCACGGTGCCGATGTCTACGTCGGGCTGGGGCCCACGTACCCGTGGGGCGGTCTCTACGGTGGCCAGATCATCGCCCAGGCCCTGCGCGCCGGGGCGGCGACGGTCGACGAGCGCTTCCGGGTGCACTCGTTGCACGCCTACTTCATCCGCCGCGGCGACCCCGACGAGCCGATCCGCTTCGAGGTGGACCGGACCCGCAACGGCCGCTCGTTCGTGACCCGCCAGGTCGTGGCGCGCCAGTCGGTCGGGGCCATCCTCACGATGTCGCTGTCGTTCCAGGTCGACGAGGCCGGTCACGACGTGCAGATCGCCGCGCTGCCGCCGATCGCCGAGCCGGGCCAGCTCGAGAACACGTCGTGGAGCCCGATGTTCGAGCGCCGCTTCGCCGGCCCCCGCGGCGCCGAGGCGGGACGTGGCGTCGGCTGGATGCGCATGCGCGAACCCGTCGGGGACGATCACGTGCTCCAGGCGTGCGCGCTGGCCTACCTCTCCGACGACCTGCCGACCGACGCGGTCGTGGCCTTGCACCCCGAGCGCCCGACCGGCCCGGCGCAGGACGCCTTCGACTTCGGGTTCATGTCGGCCAGCCTCGACCACTCGATCTGGTTCCACCGGCCCCTCGTGGCCGACGAGTGGCACGTCCACGACTTCTCGAGCCACGGCTACCTCTCCAGCCGTGGCCTGGCGGTCGGTCACATCCTCACGGGGGCGGGGACCCACGTGGCGACGGTGGCGCAAGAGGTGCTGCTGCGCAAGACCTGACGGCGGGGTCGCTCAGCCGCTGGTGGCGGCGTGCAGCGCTCCGGCAAGATCGACCAGCTCGCCGCGCTCCGTGTCGCTGAGCGCCTCGTAGGCGTGGGCGATGGCGCTGGTGGTGGTGTCCTCGGCGCCGTCCCAGGTTCGCTGCAGGTCGCTGACGTCGGCCAGCTCGGGCCACCCGAACAGCGGTGCCATCCCGGGGGTCTTGATGGAGAGCGCTTCGAGCGGGCTGAGCCCGGCGGCGATCACCGCTGCGCCGTGCAGGCCGTTGCGAAGCTCGCGCAGGACGTTCATGTTGTGGACGGCGGCCGCCTTCGGGGAGGCGGGCTCGGGCAGCGCTCGCCAACCGGCGAACACCGGCGCGCAGGCGGGCCGAGCCGACGACGCGACGGTGCGGGCGAGCGACGCGAGCCGCGCCGCGTCGAGGTCGTCGGGGACGTGGTCCTCGGCCCAGGACCCGCAGCAAGCAGCGAACTCGGCAGCGGCGCGACCGGCGGGCATGACCTGCAGGCCGGCCTCCCACATGGCGCGCACGTGGCCCGGTTCGAAGAAGGTGAAGCCGGCGGCGACCACGTCGGCGTCGACGTCGCCGAGCACCCCGCCGCGGCCCGTCACGTAGAAGTCGATGCCCTGGAACCCCAGCTCGGCCCCGCGCTTGTACGTGTTGCCGTCGAGCATGAAGTGGCTGCCGATCGAGCTGACGGCCGGAGCGGTCTTCTCGGCGGCGGTACGTGCGTCCATCTTGGGCGTCCCCCTCGTCGCGTGGCGCCCGTTCGGCGCGCCCGCGTGTCTACCGCCTCGCACGATGGAGCGCATAGCCTGACCTGCGCTCTGGCGGTACCGGACCAACCCGCCTCACCAAAACCGGAGGTCACCCTGTCTGCCACCACCGACGCCGGCGCGCGCCGCGCCGCGCCGATCCTCACCCCCGTCACCCGGGTCGCCATCGCTGCCGTCGGCGCCTACGTCGGCGCTCAGGTGATCGCCGACGTCACGAGCCTCAAGATCGGGGTCCTCGGCGGTCGCGCCGTGGACATGGGCACCTTCGTCTACCCGATCACCTTCACGCTGCGCGACGTCGTGCACAAGGCACTGGGTCGTCGTGCAGCGCGCACGCTGGTGCTGACCGCCGCGGCGGTGAACCTGTTCATGGCGCTCTACCTGCAGTGGGCCGCCGCCGCGCCGTCCGATCCGTCCTACGTCCTCGGACCCGAGTTCGAGGCGGTGCTGGCCCCGCTGTGGCGCATCACGGTGGCATCGATCCTGGCGGAGGTCGTGAGCGAGCTCGCCGACACCGAGGTGTACCACTGGTTCGTGCGGCGCGTCACGACGCGGCACCAGTGGGCTCGGGTGGCGGTCAGCAACGCGGTGAGCGTCCCGCTCGACAACGTGATCTTCGCGGTGGGCGCCTTCGGTGCGCTGCCGGGCCTGGCCGACCACGCCCTCACCCTGCCCTGGGAGGTCGTGTGGGACATCTTCCTCGTGAACCTGACCGTCAAGGCACTGGTCAGCGCCGCCAGCCTGCCGCTCATCTACGTGACGCCCGACCGCGACTGGAGCGCCGGCGAGGACGATGCCTGACCGACACCCGGGGGCTCAGCGGCAGGCCTCGAACGCCTCCAGCAGCGACGCCTGGAAGTCCGGGTCCTGGAAGGCGGCGCCCTCCCGGTCGGTGATCTGCTCGTAGGTCAGGCCCTCGATCACCCGCTGCGCGTAGCAGCGGGCGCCGTCGGGGTCGAGCACGGTGGCGGCGTCGGCCACCAGGTAGCCCCACAGGCTCGCCAGGAGCAGCGCTTCGTCCGATCGGCCCGACAGGTTCGGGTCCTCGACGTCGCTGCCCGGGTCGCAGGACTCCAGCCCCGGATGCCCGTCGACGTCGATGACCCGCGCCTGCGCCGGACGGCATCGCCTCGCTCCACGAGGCGAGGGCGTCGGCCATCTCGCGCTCGTCACGGGCGCGGTCGCCCGCGAAGGCGGCGCGCACGCAGGCGCGCCCGTCGCGCTCGAAGGTCACGTGGTGGTCGCCGCCCCAGCCCAGCGCGGCGGTCAGTGCGGCCTTCGGGTCGATGCGCTCGGCCAGCACGAGGTACCAGCTGATGGCGCCGAAGGGCCCCTCGTCGATGACCTCCAGGTCGTCGTCGACACGCAGCTCGAGCTCCTGCGCTGCGTCGCCGGCGAGGTAGCTGGCGGGGTCGACGAGGTGCTCCTCGGTGGCCGGTGGCTCCTCGAAGGCCTCGTCGACCGCCGGGTTGCCGCCCTCGTTGGCGAGCATCACGACGAAGGGCTGCCCGAGCGCGTACGGCGCTGCGAAGGAGGCGCGGACGAAGGCGGGGACGTCGGCGGTGGCCGCCTGGCTCTGCTCGAGCTCGTCGGCGTGCTCCTGCTCGTAGGTCGCGCTGCTCGGCGGCGCTGAGCCCGTTGGTGACGTAGCCCTGCTCGATGCGGAGGGCGTCACCCTCGACGAGCCCGAGGAACGCCGTGCGGGCGCTGCTGTCGAGGTCATCGTCGTAGAGCGGGTCGAGGTCGAGGCGCTGGTCTTGCAGCGCATGGGTCAGCTCGTGCACGAGGGTGACCCCGATCCCGACGGTGAGGGTGGTCCCCCGCACCTTGATGCGCGCCTCGGCGGGGTCGTAGAAGGCGAGCGTGCCGGCATCGACCACCTGGTTGTAGGCGTCGAACAGGTCGACGTCGCCGGCCGCCAGCCCCAAGGCGCGCAGCTCCGCGGCGTAGCGCTCGAGCTCTTCGCGGTCCTCGTCGTCGAGCGCCGTCTCGTCTTCGCGGGTCTGCGCGGAGTAGTCCGCAGCCGTGAGGAAGTCGACGTGGACCGGATGGTCGAAGGTCAGACCCCGCTCGTCCTCCACGAAGGCGGCGAGGTCGGCGACCCTGGGGTCCCATGCGTCGGGGTGGCTGGGCCCGCCGGGGCGGAGCTCGACGAGCGCGGCAAGGGCAGCGAGCACCCCCAGGCCCACGGCCACGACGACGACCGCGACTGCCCATCGGGGCGCCCTCACGTCAGCGACGCCAGGCCGACGGCGACCTCGTCGGGTTCGAGCGACTCCGGCGCAGCCACCGTCGCCGAGTCGTCGATCTCGCTCCGTCCGACGAGGTGAGCCACCACGGCGACCACCGCCGCAGCGAGGTTGCCGCCGAGGAAGGCCTGCGCGGCGCCGTCGATGCCGCGCTCGGGCACGAGGACGAGGGCCGGGACGAGGATGGCCAGGGAGAGCGTCATCGTGATGGCGACCGTCGCGCCGGAGCGGTGACGGACCCGCGCCTCGGTGAGGTACACCGAGGTGGCGGCCCACGGGATCGCCGCGGCCACGAGGAGCGGCAGCACGTCGGCGGCGGCTCGGTACTCGCTGCCGTACAGGGTGACGACGAGATCGCGGCCGATCGTCGCGGCGACGGCGCCCAGCACCATGAGCCCACCGGCCACCCCGATGGCCAGCCGGACCTGGCTGCGCAGGGTCGCGCCGCCCCGCCCGCCCTCGGCGAGCAGCGCCTGGCCGATTGCGGTGGGCACGTAGCAGGCGAGCGCGGCGACCCCCCACGCCACGTAGAAGCTGGCGTTGCGATCGGCATCGACGTGCACGAGCACGATCACGGGCATGGCGAAGGACGGTGCCTGGTAGGCGATGGTCGACGCCCAGTTGACGAGCGAGTAGCGCACCATCGGCGCGGCGGCCGCCGGCCGCGGGCCGAGCTGGTGGCGGCGGCCGGTGACCCTGGGGACGAGCGCCATCCCCGCGAACCCCGACACCGCCGTGGGCAGCGTGGCGGCCACGAGCAGCCACGACGGCCCGGTCCGCGCCGACCGCCGAGCGCGAAGAGCGGGAAGCGGGCCACACCGACGAGCACCGCCCGCGCCAGCACGAGCCCCCAGCGGCGCTGGGTCATGAGGCGGACGTCGAGCAGGAGCGACAGCGCGGTGCCTGCGGTGAGCACGACGAAGACCACCGGTCCCAGCGACGCGGTGCCATGCCTCGAGCTCTTCGACCGCAGCGGGGCTCACCACCGCGAGGTACAGGACCGACGACGGCCGCGCCCGCCAGCGTCGTCGCCACGATGCTCCACGTGAAGAGCACGTGGTCGTCGCGGGTGCGACCGGCTGCGTAGCGAGCGACCGCGACGGGCAGCCCCAGGCCTGCCACGAACGCCACGAACAGCGCCGAGGTGAACAGCGCGGTGGCGTGCCCCACGTCGTCTGGTGGTCCGACCGTGCCGCGAGCAGCCAGAAGAGCGAGCCGGAGAGGGCCTGGACGGCCACCGTCGCCACCATGGCCGCAGAGCCCGTGAGCAGGTGGCGGTGGCCAGAAGCCCGACGGCGCAGGGCGAGCAGCATCGGCCGAAGGCTACCGGTGGGCGTCGCAGCGCCCCGCCCGTGGCTCAGCTCGAGCGGCGACGGGTGCGCGGCGGCGTCGGGCCCCCCAGCGCGGCGGCGGCCTCGGGGGTCAGGTGCGGTCGCAGGCACAGGGCGAGGTGCTCGTCGATGAACCCGTCGAGCTCGGGCCAGGGCATCCCCGGGCGAGCGACGAGCAGCGAGGTGAGGCCGTGGATGTTGGCCCACACGTGCAGCGCTGCGTCCAGGGCGTCGGCACCGCTTCGGCATCGCCCCGGCGTCGGATCAGCGCCTCGATCCCCTCGACGAGGTTGGCGAACGACGCCGGTGCCGAGGAGGTCGTCCCACTGCTCGGGCGTCGCGTAGGCCGGGCCCATGAACATGATCCGGTAGTGCTCGGGGTGCTCGATGCCGAACCGCACGTAGGCGCGGCCGCGGGCGTGCATGGCCTCGAGCGGGTCGTCGATGCCCGCGACGGCGGCTTCGATGCGCGTCGTCGAGGCGCGTCGAAGTGGCGGGCGCACACCTCGAAGATGAGGTGCGCCTTGTCGGCGAAGTGGCGGTAGATCGACGGCGGCGTGACCCCCGTGGCGTCGGCCACGGCCCGGATCGACACCGCCTCCTCCGAGCCGGTCTCGAGCAGCAGCCGCTCGGTGGCCTCGAGGATCTCCTGCGCGGAGCAGGTCGCCCTCGCCCTTGCGGGCGCGGGCGGGTGCGCCGTCATCGCCGGATCGCACGTCGTCGGCCTCGCCGCCTCGACGGCGCCAGCGGTCGGCGACGGGTCGGCGCACCGGCGGGCAGTGCCAGCGGCGGCCAGCGTCGTCGGCACGGTCGTCGAGGTCGACGTGCTCGCTGATGCCGAAGCGGTCGTGGAAGCGCCGCAGCGGGCGCGGGCGCCCACCAGTTCCAGTCGCCGGCCAGCCGCATGAAGGCCGGCACGAGGGTGCCGCGGATGACGAAGGCGTCCATCAGCACGGCGAGGGTGAGCCCGACGCCGAAGAGCTTGATGAAGGTGACGTGGCTGGTGGCGAAGGCGATGAACACGACCGCGATCAGCAGCGCCGCGGCGGTGACGATCCGGCCGGTGCGCTCGAGGCCCGATGGCCACCGAGAGCTCGTTGTCGCCGGTGCGGTCGTACTCCTCCTTGATGCGGGAGAGCAGGAACACCTCGTAGTCCATCGACAGCCCGAAGGCGACGCAGAACATCAGGATCGGCGTGGTCGCGTCGAGGGTCCCGGTGGCGGTGAAGTCGAGCGGTCCGCTCAGGTTGCCGTCCTGGAACACCCACACCATGGCGCCGAAGGTGGCCGACAGGCTGAGCAGGTTGAGGACCACCGCCTTGATCGGGGATCACCACGGACCCGAACTGGATGAACAGCACCACGAAGGTGACGAGGGCGATGATCCCGGCGGCCAGCGGGCAGCCGGGCGAACAGCGCGTCCTTGGTGTCGACGAGCTGGGCCGACTGGCCGCGTGACCTGCACGTCGAACGGCGCCGTCGGTGGCGCGGATGTCCTCGACCAGCGCCTCGCCCGCGGCGGACAGCGGCTCGACGTCGGGCACCACCGAGAGGTAGGTGCTGCCGCCGGCGGCAGTGGTGGCGAAGGCGAGGTAGCGGCCCTCGCCGCCGGGGAGCACGAGCTGGCCGGGCGTGCAGCCGAGGTCGCCGCAGGCCCTCGCCGCAGTAGGTGCCGGTGGCGGCGTCGACCCGGGCGACGCCGGGCAGCGCGGCGAGCGTGGCGGCGTAGGCGTCGATCTCGGCGGTCCGGCCGTCGCGGGTCGCCGATGCCGACGGCGACGACGGAGGCGGCGCCGGCCTCCCCGCGAGCTGAACTCCTCGCGGAGGATGTCGTGTGACCTGGCGGCTCGGCGGCCGCCTCGGGCAGCACCCGGTCGTCGGGCAGCGACAGCTCGATGCCGCAGGAACGGCGCGCCGAGGAAGCAGCAGCACCGCGATGGCGGCGCCGGCCACGATCACGGGACGGCGCATCACGAACAGCGCCATGCGGTGCCAGAAGCCCTCGTCGTGCTGCACGGTGGACCGCTTGAAGATCGTCAGGCGCGTCGACCCGGTGGCCCGAGCGCGGCCAGGATCGGCGGGCAGCACCACGACGGAGAAGGCCCGGCGAGGAACGCCACCGCGACGCCGGCGTAGGCGAAGCTGCGGAGGAAGGCGAGGGGGAACACGAGCAGGGCGCACAGCGAGGCCGCCACGGTCACCGCGCTGAACGCCACGGTGCGGCCCGCGGTGCGGACCGTGCGCTGCACCGCGGCCGCCGGCTCGTGCCCGGCCCGCAGCTCCTCGCGGTAGCGGGACACCACGAACAGCGAGTAGTCGATGGCCAGGCCGAGGCCCATGGCGGTCGTCAGGTTGAGGCTGAAGATCGACACCTCGGTGACGATGGTGAGCAGTCGCAGCACGGCGAAGGTGCCCACCACCGACAGCGCGCCGATGGCGAGCGGGCAGCGACGCGGACACGACGCTGCCGAACACCAGCAGCAGCAGGACCAGCGTGATCGGCAGCGCGATGGTCTCGGCCCGCACCAGGTCCTCCTCGATGGTCGTGCCCACCTCGTGGAAGACCTCGGCGAAGCCGCCGACGCCGACCGTGATGCCGTCGCCGTCGCGCGTGTAGTCGGGCGCGAGGTCGTCGACGCGGTCGTTCGACCTCGTCCTGCGTCGCCGTCGATGCGGGCCAGCACGAGCGCCCGGTCGCCGGTCGTCGCTGCGCAGCGGCGGTGGGCGTCGCCGAGCGACCAGTACGACGCCACGTTGCTGACGCCCGGCTCGCCCGCCAGCTCCTCGGTGAGGGCCCGGCCCGCCGCGGCCACGCGGGGTCGTCGACGTCGCCGCCGTCGGCCGTGACGAGCAGCACCAGGTTCGGTGTGGCCGGTGCCGAAGGTGTCGAGCAGGGCCTCGTCCGCGCTGGAACGACTCCGAGGCAGGGTCGTCGAAGCCGCCGGAGGTCAGCTCCTCGGCGACGCTGCCGCCGAAGCCGCCGGCCAGCGCGAAGAGCACCAGGGCGAGCGACGAGGACGGGCTTGCGCCGGCGGACGGTGACGCGTCCGAGGCGGGTCAGCATGAGACGCTCCTGCGGAGGAGATTGAGGTAACGGTGTTACCTCAACACGGCGCCGGGCCGCGGTGTCCAGATGACGTCGGTCACAGCGGCTGCCGGCTTGCGCACCGCGCGACCGGCCGATCAGGGTGACGGCGTGACGAGCGGGGGCGCCGAGCAGATCTCCTATCCGGGAGCGCGCCGGCCCGACCGGCAGCGCGCCGTCGACAGCCACGGGCTGCGCCATCGCGGTGCACGAGTGGGGGGACGCAGGGGCGCCGCCGCTGCTGCTGGCCCACGGCGGCTTCGACTTCGCCGGCACGTTCGACGTGTTCGCGCCGCTCCTGGCCGACGCTGGCTGGCGGGTCGTGTCGTGGGACCAGCGCGGCCACGGCGACTCCGAGCACGCCGCGCTCTACAGCTGGGAGGCCGACCTGCGCGACGCGCTGTCGGTGTTCGACTCGGTCACCACCGAGCCGGTCCCGGTCGTCGGCGCACTCCAAGGGCGGCAGCCTCATGCTGCAGCTCGCCGACGCCCTGCCGCACCGCGTCAGCCACCTCGTCAACCTCGACGGGCTGCCGTCGCGGCGCAGCTTCCCCGACGTGCCCGACCACCAGCGCACCAAGCTCCTCGCGCAGGAGCTGACCACCTGGCTCGACCACCGGCGCTCGCTCGTCGACGCCTCAGCGCAAGCCCGGAACGATCGACGAGCTGGCCGCACGGCGTCGCCGCATGAACCCGCGCCTGTCGGCTGCATGGCTCGCAGTACCTCGTCACCGTCGGCGCCCGCGAGGACCCGGACGGGTGGCGCTGGAAGATCGACCCCACCATGCGCTTCGGCGGCTTCGGCCCGTGGCGACCCGAGTGGTCGATGATGCGGCTGCCGGACATCGGCGTGCCGGTGCTCGCCGTGCTCGGCACCGAGCCGGATCCGATGGGGTGGGGGACGCTGCCCGAAGACGTGCGGTCCCACCTGCCACCGGGCGGACGGCTCGAGGAGCTCGAGGGTGCCGGCCACTTCGTGCACATCGAGCAGCCACGTGCCGTCGCCGACCTGGCCCTGGAGTTCATCTCGTGAGCCCCCTCGCCACGGTTCGGCTGCGCCACAACAAGATCGACCTCGCCCTGCACCAGCTCCGCGCGGACGAGGGCCGACCGCTCCTGCACCTCCACGGCCTCGGCGAGCGCTCGCCCGACACCGTGCCCGAGCACCTCGCCGCCTGGCCGGGTCCGGTCTGGGCGCTCGATCTGTCCGGTCACGGCGCCTCCGACGTCGCCGTCGGCGGCGGCTACTTCTGCGAGGCGCTGATGGGCGATGTCGACACGGCGCTCGCGCACCTCGGCCCCGTCACCATCTTCGGGCGCGGGCTCGGTGCCTACGTCGGACTGCTCGCGGCCGGCGGCGCGGCCGGATCTCGTGCGGGGTGCGATCCTGCTTCGACGGTCCAGGTCTGGCGGGGGGCGGCCAGGTGCCCGGTGCGCCCTACGTGGCTGCCGCCGTGGGCGTCGCGCCGCCGGGCGGCACGCCCGACCCCTGGGCGATGCTCGAGCTGACCCGCGACATCCGCCCGCCCGACTACGCGTCGACCTTCGCCGCGCCAGGCGGCCGGCCGCTCCGGCCTGGAGACCGCCGTCGCCGTCTGCGGCGTCAACCGCCCGCCGTGGCTCGAGGCCGTCGCCGCCGAGCCCGGCGTGGTCGAGTGCAGCCTCGCCGACGCCCTGGCCCTCTTCGCCAAGTCCGAGTAGCGCTCGCTCCTCGTCGCGAGCTTCGCCCTCAGCCGTCCCGCCAGGCGACGAACTCGGCCAGCTCGACGAGGGCGGTGCGCGCCTCGTCGGGGACCTGCGCGGTGGTGATCGCCTCGATGGCGCGGCTGGTCAGCTCGTCGATGGTCTTCTCGGCGGCGTCGACCGCGCCGGTGGTGACGAGCACCTCCTGGATGCTCGACACCTCGGCATCGGTCAGGTCCCGTCGGCCGACGCCGGCCAGGACGGCGGCCTGGGCGCGGTCGGCTCTGGCCGAGGCCACCGAGAGCAGCGGCGTGGGCTTGCCCTCTCGCAGGTCGTCGCCCACGGGCTTGCCCGTGGTGACCTCGTCGCCGAAGGCCCCGAGCACGTCGTCGCGCAGCTGGAACGCCTCGCCGAGCGGGTCGCCGTAGGCCGACAGGGGTGCCTGCAGGTCGGCGAGGCGCCCGGCGAGCGCTGCGCCGATGTGGAGCGGTCGTTCGATCGTGTACTTGCCGGACTTGTAGCGCGCGATGCGCCGGGCCACCTCGTGATCGGTGTCGGCTCGAGCCGTGCCGAGCAGGTCGAGGTACTGCCCCACGTTGAGCTCGATCCGCAGCTCGTCCCACACGGCACGGACCTCTGCTCGGCGCTGTGGCAGCAGCTGGTCGGCGTAGACGTGCGCGAGGTCACCGATGAGGATCGCAACGCCCTCGCCGAAGCGCCGGCCCTCGCCCCGCCACGCGGCGTCGTCGTGACGGTCCCCGTAGGCGAGGTGGGCCGTGCGGGAGCCGCGCCGCGTCGCGGAGCCGTCCATCACGTCGTCGTGCACGAGCGCGAACGCCTGGAGCATCTCGAACGCCGCGCCGGCGGCGATGACCTCGGTGCCGGCCGGGTCGCCGTCGCCACACCGGTAGCCCCAGTAGCAGAAGGCCGGGCGCAGCCGCTTGCCGCCGCTCATCACCAGCTGTCGCAGCGACTCGAGCGGCGCGGCGACGTCGGGGCTGAGCTCGCTCCAGCGCGCCACCTCGGCACCGAGCAAGGCGTCGAGGCGCTGCTCCACCCGCTCGGCCACCTGCAGGAGGCTGGCGGGAACCGTGCGGGAGGGATGGGTCATGTCTGCCCTGAGCGTAGGAGGCCGCCCGTCGACCCGGCAGATCGGGGCGGGGGGCTAGCGGTCCGTCTCGTCGCTGGCGCCCGCCGCGGCGACGTCGGGCGCGCCGGGCTCGAGGTCGGCCACGATCTGGGTGACCTCGACGCGCGCCGAGGCGATCCGGTCGCGGCAGACCCGCAGGAGCTCGGCGGCTCGGCGGACGCGGGCAGCGAGCACGTCGACGTCGACGGCGTCGTCCTCGATCTCGGTGAGGATCGCCTCGAGCTCGGCGAGCGCGTCGCCGTAGCCGATCTCGGTGGCGCCGGCTCCGGCGGCAGGTGCCGTGGGGTCAGTCATCGGCGTCCACCGTAGACCGCACCTCGCCGCCGGCGGTCTGGGTGAGGAGGGTGGCGCCCGGCGCCACGTCGCCGGGCGCGCGCACCACGCGGCCGTCGACCGTGCGGGTGATGGACCAGCCGCGTGCGAGCGTCCGCTCGGGGTCGAGCGCCCGCACCCGTGCGTCGAGCGACCCGAGCGTCCGCTCGGCCTCGGTGACGGCGCGTGGCGAGCGCACGGCGAGGCGGTGGGCGGCGCGCCCGTGCGCGGCGTCGGCGTCTCGCAGGCGCGCTCGCGCTGCGCCGGTCGCCCTGCCGGCCTGGCGGTCGAGGAGGTGCTCGGCGCGGGCCAGCCGGACGGTCGCGGCAGCGGTGGCCCGCCGGGTGCGTCGGTCGAGGCCGTGCTCGGCGCCCGTCAGCGCCACCGAGGCGGCCCGGCGCGCCCGCCGGGCGTCGGCGTCGAGGCGGCCGCTGCTCCCCGCCAGCGCCGCACGGGCGCTGCGGGTGGCGCGGACCCCCTGACCTCGGACCCGGTCGTCGTGGGCGACCAGGTCGCGCTGCGCGGACCGGGCGACCGCCCTCCAGCGCTCCTCGACTCGGCCCAGGTAGGCGAGCACCCGTTCCACGAGGAGCTGAGCGCACGCCGTGGGCGTCTTGGCGGCGGTGTGCGCGACGTCGTCGGCGACGGCGCGGTCGACCTCGTGCCCGATGCCGGTGAGCACCGGCGCCGCGCTGGTGGCGATGGCGCGGGCGACGCGCTCGTCGTCGAAGGCGGCCAGGTCGGTTCGAGCGCCGCCGCCGCGCACGACCGCGATGACATCGCTGCCCCGGCCCGAGAGCGTGGTGATGGCGGCGGCGATCGCCCGCGGGGCGCCGGGGCCCTGCACGCGCACGTCGATCGCCGTCACCGCGAACGACAGGCCGCTGCGGCGCAGCTCGTCGACGAAGTCGGCCTCGGCAGCGCTGCCGAGGCTCGTGACCAACCCGACGCGCAGCGGGACGAGCGGCAGCGGCAGCGCTGCGTTGCGCGCCAGCAGGCCCTCCGACTCGAGCCTGGCCACGAGCTCGGCGCGGGCCAGCTCGAGCTGGCCGAGCGTGTAGGCGGGGTCGATGGCGGTCATGCGCAGCTGCAGCTGGCCGCGTGGCGCGTACCAGTCGAGCCGGCCGCGGATCCGCACCTCCGTGCCGTCGACCATGCGGAGCGCACCGCCCGCGCGCGTGAGCGCCCGGTTGACGCCGACCTTGTTGGCGGCCGAGAGCATGACCGACAAGCAGGCGCGCGAGCCGTCGGGACGCACCTCCACGAGGGTGAGGTACACGTGCCCGGAGGGCGGCCGGGACAGGTCGTGGATCTCGCCGCGCACCCAGACCTCGTCACGGAACGAGGCGCGCACGGTGTTGCCGATGGCGTCGGCGAGCTCGCCGACGGACCAGGTAGGTTCCGGGGGCACGCCCACATCGGGGTCGTCGAACAGCGACATCGTCCCGAGGCTACGCAGGGGGAGTGACGGCCATGACCGACGGCGCCGACGCCGATCCGGAGCCGAGCGCCGGCGAGGCACCGGATGAGACGACCACACCGCCGCGCATGCCGGCACCGGTGGCAAGCCACACCGAGATCGCCCCGGGTGTCATCCAGCTCGACACGCTCTTGGGGGGCTGGTCGCAGGTCACCGCCGGCTACCTCATCACCGGCGCCGCGCCGGTGCTCGTGGAGACCGGCAGCCAGACGTCGGTGCCGGCCCTGCTCGCCGCGCTGGACGGCCTCGGCGTCGCCGCCGACGAGCTCGCCGGCATCGCCGTGACGCACATCCACCTCGACCACGCCGGGGGCGTCGGCGACGTGGCCGCAGCCTTCCCGAGGGCCACCGTCTACGTGCACGAGCGCGGCGCGCGGCACCTCGTCGATCCCGCCAAGCTCGTGCACAGCGCGGCCATGGTCTACGGCGACCTGCTCGACTCGCTCTACGGCCGGCTCACCGCCACCGAGGCCGCTCGCGTGCACGTCCTCGCCGACGGCGAGGACATCGAGGTGTCCGCCAACCGCCGGCTCACCACCGTCGACTCCCCGGGCCACGCCAAGCACCACCTGGCCCTGCACGACTCCGACAGCGGTCTGCTCTTCGCGGGCGACGCCGTCGGCGTCCGCCTGCCCGCAGCGGGGATCCTGCGCCCGGCGACGCCGCCGCCCGACTTCGACCTCGAGCAGGCCATCACGTCGCTGCGCCGCTTCGCCCAGCGCCGGCCCGCGGGCATCGCCCTCGCCCACTTCGGGCTGGTGCCCGACCCGATCGACATCCTCGTCGAGGCGGAGGACACGCTGAACCGCTGGGCGGAGGTCGCCGGCGCCGCCTGGCGCGACGGTCGTGACATCGCGGCTGCGCTCGACGACGCCTTCGCCGTCGAGCTCGAGGACCTCGACGACGAGGCCCGGGAGATCATGGACACCCTCAACGGGGTGCACTCCAACGCGGCCGGCTTCCAGCGCTGGCTCGACCAGCGCAGCGACAACGGCCGCTGAACCCCCGCCGACCGGATGGCGGCTGCGGCGCTCGGAGACGACGCCAACTGGTGGGCCCGTGGTGGGCCAGCCAGACTGGCAGCGACCACCCGCATCGCATGAGGAGGGGCACCCGATGCCCGAAGCCGTCATCGTCTCCACCGCCCGCACGCCGATCGGCCGGGCCAACAAGGGGAGCCTCACGGAGTGCCGGCCCGACGACCTGTCGGGCTTCATCATCAAGGCGGTGCTCGACAAGACGCCCCAGCTCGACCCGCAGACCGTCGAGGACGTCATCCTCGGGTGCGGCCAGCCCGGCGGTGAGGCGGGCTACAACGTCGCCCGCGTGGCGGCGCTGCTCGCCGGCCTGCCCGACGTCCCGGGCGTCACGGTGAACCGGTACTGCTCGTCGTCGCTGCAGACCATCCGCATGGCCGCCCACGCCATCAAGGCGGGCGAGGGCGACGTCTTCGTGGCCGCCGGGGTCGAGACCGTGAGCCGCTACATGCACGGCGCCTCCGACACCGGGCCCCACAACCCCCTCTTCGCCGACGCCGAGGCCCGCACCTCGGAGCGCAAGGAGGGCGCCGACAGCTGGGCGCCCCCGGCCGGCCTGCCCGACATCTACATCGCCATGGGCCAGACCGCGGAGAACGTGCGCCTCGCCGAGGGCGTCACCCGCGAGGAGATGGACGAGTGGGGCGCCCGCTCCCAGCAGCGTGCCGTCGCCGCGCAGGAGCGCGGCTTCTTCGACCGCGAGATCACGCCCGTCACCCTCGCCGACGGCACCGTCGTGTCGAAGGACGACGGCCCCCGGGCCGGCACCACCGTCGAGAAGCTCGCCGAGCTGAAGCCCGTCTTCCGCCCCGACGGCGAGGTGACCGCCGGCAACGCCTGCCCCCTCAACGACGGCGCCGCCGCCGTGGTGGTGATGAGCGACACCCGCGCCGAGCAGCTGGGCATCACGCCGCTGGCGCGCATCGTGTCGTCGGGCGTCACCGGGCTCAACCCCGAGATCATGGGCATGGGCCCGGTCGAGGCCTGCCGCCAGGCGCTGCAGCGAGCCGGGCTCACCATCGACGACATCGACCTGGTGGAGATCAACGAGGCCTTCGCCGCGCAGGTGCTGCCCTCGATGAAGCACCTCGGCATCGATCCCGAGAAGCTCAACGTCAACGGCGGCGCCATCGCGCTGGGCCACCCCTTCGGCATGACCGGCGCACGGATCATGACCACGCTGCTCAACGGCCTGGAGGACTCCGGCGGCCGCTACGGCCTCGAGTCGATGTGCGTCGGCGGCGGCCAGGGCATGGCCATGGTGGTCGAGCGGCTGTCCTAGCCAGACCGCCGCGCCCGGTTCCCTCGCGGTCCCCGCGCGTGGGCGCGCGCCCGTGCGCGCCCTACTCGTCCTGGTCGGCTCCGGCTCGGTCGACGGGGGCGGTCGTCGTGGTGGTGCTCGTGGCGCTGCCTCCGTCGCCGTCGGTGGTGCTGGTGGTGCCGTCGCTGCCCTCGGTGGTCGACGTGGTGCTGGAGCTGGTCGTGGACGATGACGACGTGGACGACGTCGACGACGTGGAGGACGTGGACGGAGCGGGCGGCGCCGCGCGGCGGCCCTGCACCAGCTCGTCGGGGGGTGGCGGGAAGTCGGCCGGCTCGCGCCCGTCCATCGCCACCTCCATGAACCGTGCCCAGATCCTCGCCGGGAACGAGCCGCCCGTGACGCTCGTGCCCTGCACGTCGTCCATCGGCTGCGGATCGGGGTACCCCATCCACACCACCGCCGCGTAGCCGGGCACGTAGCCCGCGAACCAGGCGTCGACGTTCTCCTGCGTCGTGCCGGTCTTGCCGGCCACCGGGCGACCGATGTCGGCGGCGGCGCCGGTGCCGCCGTCGACCACGCCCCGCAGCGCCGCCGTGACGGCACGGGCCACGCCCTGCTCGACCGCTCCCTCCTGGGGCTCGGGCCGGTCCGGCTCCCAGAGCACGGTGCCGTCGCCGTCCTCGATGCGCTCGATGGCGTAGGGCTCGACGGCGGTGCCGTCGTCGGCGTAGGTGAGGAAGGCGCTGGCCAGGTCGAGGGGCGACACCTCCTCGGCGCCGAGCGCGATCGACGGCACCGCGTCCAGCTCGGCGTCGATGCCTGCCTCGTGCGCAGCGTCGACGACCGCCGACGGGCCCACCTCGGCGACGAGCTGCGCGTAGACGGTGTTGACCGAGCCCGCCGTGGCCTGGGCGAGGGTCAGGCTGCCGAACCCGTCGCCGTCGTAGTTCTCGACCGGGAAGGGCGTGCCGTCGACGTCGACCTCGATGTTCGACGGCGCCGGGTAGCGGTCGCGCAGGGCGGCGCCGCGCTCGAGCGCCGCCTGCAGCACGAAGGGCTTGAATGCCGAACCGGGCTGACGACCGGAGCCTCCACCGTCGCTGCCCCGCACGAGGTCGACCTGCAGGGCCTCGAAGTCGCGGCCGCCGACGTGGGCCCGGATGGCGCCGTCGAGGTCGAGGGCGACGAGCGCGGCCTGCGGTCCGCCGGGATCGGTGAGGGTCTCGGCGATCGCTGCCTCGGCAGCGGCCTGCGCGTCCAGGTCGAGGGTGGTCACGACGCGGAGGCCGGCGCTGTACACGGCATCCTCGCCGAGCGCCTCGATGGTCTGCTGGCGCACCCACTCGACGAAGTGCGGGGCCACGCCCGCGGTGAGCGTCACGGCGTCGGTCCGCGGCGTCGCCTGGAGCGGTGCGCGGTCGGCGGCAGCGGCCTGCTCGGCGGTGATCACGTCGGTGTCGGCCAGCGCCTCGAGCACCGTGCGGCGCCGAGCGGTCGCCTCCTGCGGGTCCTCCGCCGGGTCGCCCGTCTCCGGCGAGCGCAGCAGGCCGACCAGCAGCGCCGCCTGCTGCAACGTCAGGTCGGCCGCCGAGGTGTCGAAGTACGCCCTCGCCGCCGCTTCGATCCCGTAGGCGCCGCGCCCGAAGTACACCGTGTTGAGGTAGCGCTCCAGGATCTCGCGCTTGTCGGCGGTGCGCTCGAGCTTGATCGACAGCACGGCCTCGCGGGCCTTGCGCCAGAGCGTGCGCTCGCTCGACAGGTACTGGTTCTTGACGAGCTGCTGGGTGATGGTCGACCCGCCCTCGAGCCGGTCGCTCGCGAGATCGCGCCACAGCGCCCGCGAGATGCCCACGGGATCGATCCCGCCGTGGTCGTAGAAGCGTCGGTCCTCGGCGGCGACGACCGCGTCGATCACGACCGGGGCCACCTCCTCGAGCGCCACCGGGAAGCGCTGGCCGTCCTGCGAGAGGACGGCCAGCTCCCGCCCGTCGGCGGCGACGACGACCGCCGAGGTGATCTCCGGCGGCTCCTCCGGCAGCTCGACGGTGAACCACAGCACCACCAGGGCCACCAGCCCCAGCGTGCCCAGCGCCGTCATGCCCAGCGCGGGCCAGCGCACCCAGCGGGGCAGCGCCAGCCAGCGGCGGCGCGCACGGTCGGCGAGGTCCCTGGCTCTGGCGCGCACGGCCGCACCTGTACCCCCCACCCCCATCGCGCAGACCGGGTTTACCGATCGCCGTCGGGGGAACGCATGCGCCGTGACCAGCGGGCGAGACGAGCGCCAAGACGTCGACGAGCAGTTCCGGGCGCTGCTCGAGGGGCTGCGCACCACGCTGCCCGGCATCCAGCTCATCACGGCGTTCCTGCTCACCCTGCCGCTGTACGACAAGTTCGCGGACCTCTCCACGGCCGAGCGTGGCGCCTACTACACGGCCTTCGTCACCGCGCTGATCAGCTCGCTGCTGCTGATGGCGCCGTCGTCGCACCAGCGCGTCCGCGCCAGCGACGACGGCTCGGTCGCCCGGCGCTCCCCGCGCCACCTGGCGGTGGCCGTGCGGCTCACCGTCGCCGGCTCGGTGCTCTTCGGGGTCGCCCTGACGGCGGTGGCCTACCTCGTGTCGTCGATCGTGCTCGGCACGCCGGTGGCGATCGCGGTCACGGTCGTGGTGGCGGCCGTGGGCCTCTGGAGCTGGTTCTACATCCCCATGGTGACGTTCAGCCGGGACTAGGCAGGGCGCCTCGGCTACTCGGTCCCGTAGACGGGAGCCGGCGCCGGGGCCGCGATGAGGAGCTCGTCGATGACCGGGCCGAGCTCCTCGGGCTCCCAGCGGGCGCCCTTGTCGCGCGTCGGGCCGTGCTGCCAGCCCGTTGCGATGCCCACCTTGCCGCCCTCGACCTCGAACATGCGCCCCGTGACGTGCGCCGACCGGCTCGACGCCAACCAGGCGACGAGCGGCGCGACGTTCTCCGGCGCCATGGCGTCGAAGGCAGCCGGGTCGTCGGGCGACGCCATCATCTCCGTGAACACGCCCTCGGTCATGCGGGTGCGCGCAGCGGGCGCGATGGCGTTGGCCGTGACCCCGTAGCGGCCCAGCTCGGCAGCCTGCACGAGCGTCAAGGTGGCGATGCCCGCCTTGGCCGCCGAGTAGGCGGCCTGGCCGACCGAGCCGAGGATGCCCGCGCCGGAGCTGGTGTTCACGATGCGACCGTCGACGGGCTCGCCGGCCTTGGCACGGTCGCGCCAGTGCGCCGCCGCGTGGCGTGCCACGCAGAAGTGGCCCTTCAGGTGGACGCGGACGACCGCGTCCCACTCGTCCTCGCCGGCGTTGGCGAACATCCGGTCGCGCACGAAGCCGGCGTTGTTGACCACCACGTCGAGACCGTCGAAGGCCTCGAGGGCGGCCTGCACCATGCGGGCCGCGCCCTCGAAGTCGGCCACGTCGTCGCCGTTGGCGACCGCCTCCCCGCCCGCCGCCCGGATCGCCTCGACGACCTCGCCGGCAGGGCCCGTGCCGCCACCGGTGCCGTCGAGCTCGCAGCCCAGGTCGTTGACGACGACCTTGGCGCCCTGGCGCGCCAGCTCCAGCGTGTGGGCGCGGCCGATGCCGCGTCCAGCGCCCGTCACGATGGCGACGCGTCCCTCGCAGATCCCGGTCATGCGCGCAGTCTGGCAGGATCTGACGGTCCATCAGAAACCGGGAGACCGCCGTGCGCTACGGGATCACGATGTTCGCCACCGACGTCAGCATCGACATCGTCGAGCTGGCGCGCGAGGCGGAGGCGCGCTCGCTCGAGTCGCTGTGGCTGCCCGAGCACACCCACATCCCCGTCAGCCGGCGCACCGCGGCCCCCACCGGCGACGACGAGCTGCGCGAGGAGTACAAGCGCTGCCTCGACCCGCTCGTCGCGCTGGCGGCCGCGGCATCGGCCACCGAGCGCCTCCGGCTCGGCACGGGCATCATGCTCGCCGCGCAGCGCGAGCCCATCGTGACCGCCAAGGCCGTCGCCACGCTCGACCACCTCAGCGGTGGGCGGGTGGCGCTCGGCGTCGGCTTCGGATGGAACGAGGACGAGCTCGCCCACCACGGGGTGTCGATGGGCGAGCGGCGCGACGTGGCGCGCGAGCACGTCCTGGCGATGCAGGCGCTCTGGGCGGACGACGAGGCCGCCTTCACCGGCGACCACGTGCGGCTGGACCCGTCGTGGTCGTGGCCCAAGCCGGTGCAGGCGTCGGCGGACGGGCGCCGGCGGGTGCCGGTGCTCCTCGGCGGCGCCGCGGGCCCGAAGCTCTTCGCCCACATCGCCGAGTACGGCGACGGCTGGATCCCCATCGGCGGTGCCGGCCTCAGCGAGGCGCTGCCACGGCTGCGCGACGCGCTCGCCCAGGCCGGCCGCGATCCGTCGGCGCTCGAGGTCGTGCCGTTCGGCTCGCTGCCCGATCCCGGCAAGCTCGACCACTTCGAGCGCATCGGCGTCACCGAGTGCGTGTTCCGCGTCCCCACGGCCCCGCGCGACGTCGTCCTGCCCATCCTCGACGAGCAGGCCGCCCTCGTCGCCTCCCGCCGCTGACGCCACCCGCCCCCGCCCGAACCCCGAACCCGAACCCCCTCCCGAACTTGCGGCACTCAGACGAGGTCTTGTCGTGTGGATGTCGCAGGTTCGAGGTGTGACGAGCACCCTCCCGAAACTTGCGGCACTCAGACGAGGTCTTGTCGTCTCAGTGCCGCAAGCTCGTGGCGATGGCGGCATCGACCGCGGCGCGGACCTCGCTCACCACGGCGAGGGGACGGGCGCGGACCCGCTCCCATGAGAACCGCAGCACGGTCCACCCCAGGAGCACGAGATCGTTCTGGCGAGCGAGGTCGCGCTCGTGGACCTCAGGGTCGAGATGGACCGAGCCGTCGCACTCGATGGCGATCTTCCACTGCGGGTAGGCGAGGTCGACCTCGGCGACGAAGCGGCTGCCGTCGTGGATCCGGTGGTGCAGCGCTGGCTCGGGCAGCCCGGCCTCGTGGAGCAGACCGAGGACCAGCAGCTCCATGTCGGTGTCGGTCACCTCCTCCCGCTGCGCTCCAGCGAGGATCACGCGGCGCAGCCGTTGGATGCCGGGACGACCGCGCCGGGCGTGTGCCGCCAGCGTCGAGATGAGGGTCGACCAGGTGACGAGCTGCTGGCGCCGGGCGGCCTCGATGACCCGCGTCGATCTCGGGTCGCCGACGAAGCGCGCCACGTCGAGCAGCGTCCGGTTGGCGTCGGTGACCGGGACGAGCTGGCGCCGGACGATCGTGCAGCGCTCGAGGTCGGTGCTCTCGTGGGTGCGGATCCCGGGTCGGCGAAAGCGGGTGCCCCTGGGGATGCTCAGCTCGACCGGCGCCCTGGAGAAGCCCGGCAGGCCCCAGAGCCTGGCGGCCGCGAAGTGCGACGCGGCGGCGCCGGGTCCGGCAGCGAGGACGGCCGCGAGCTGGCGCGTGTGCCAGTCGAGATCCGCACCCATCATCAGGTAGACACCGTGCTCGACGCGTCGCCACCGCCCGCCGTGGACCCGCGCGATGGCGTGGTCGGTGCTCCCGCCGGCGCCGTAGACGTCCTGGACGGTGATCAGCATGCGCTGGCGCGCGGCGACCGCCGCCAGCCTCCGGTCGAGCTCGGACATGGTTCCCCCATCGCGGCGAGGCGGCGTTCGACCGGGGAAGTGCCGGGACGGTCGTGCAGGGCGGCACGGCTCGTCGGCCGAGCAGAGCGTCGCGCGCCCAGCCGCCGTCTGCCAGACCCAAGATCGAACCCGGATCCACGCCAAACCTGCGGCGCTGAGACGAGGTCTTGTCGTGTGGCTGCCGCAGGTTCGGATGGGGGTGGGGGCATCGCCCGACGTCGCTCGGATCCACGCCAAACCTGCGGCGCTGAGACGAGGTCTTGTCGTGTGGCTGCCGCAGGTTTGGATGGGGGTGCGCGGGGTAGATCTCCGGTGGGTCACAACGCCGACCGCACCAGCCGGCAGCCCACCTAGTCATCGCCCCGGGAGCGCACGACCGGGGCGATGACGCGTGTCGTGCCAGGCTCGCGCCGTGGTGATCGAGCACGTCGAGGTCCTCGACGATCCCCGCCTCGACGACTACCGCCACCTGCGGGAGCCGTCGCGGCGCATGGGGGTCGAGCGCGCCCGGGGCATCTTCACCGTCGAGGGTCGGCTCTCGGTCGAGGCGCTCCTCTCGTCCACCTACGTGACCCGCTCGCTGCTGGTCACGACCGAGCTGGCGCAGCGGATCACCCCCCTCGTGCCTGCGGCCATCCCCGTCTTCACGCTTCCCGCCCGCGCCATGGAGACGGTCACGGGCGTGCACTTCCACCGCGGCGTGCTGGCGGTCGGGGAGCGGCCACCGCCGGCGTCGGTGGCCGAGGTGGTTGCCGACGCGTCGCGCGTGCTCGTGCTCGAGGCCGTGAACGACCACGAGAACATCGGGGCCCTCTTCCGCAACGCGGCTGCCTTCGGCGTCGACGCCGTCGTGCTCGATCCGACGAGTGCCGATCCGCTCTACCGGCGAGCGACGCGGGTGTCGCTGGGTCACGTGCTGCGGGTGCGCTTCGCCCGCGCCGAGACCGACGCATGGCCCGGTGTGCTCCTCGAGCTGCGCCGTGCCGGCCTCCTGACCGTGGCCCTCGCCCCGGCGGCGAGCGAACCGATCGACCGACTGGCGGCCGAGCACCCGCCGCGCCTGGCGCTGCTCGTCGGTGCGGAGGGCCCCGGGTTGTCCGACGCGGCGCTCGCCGCCGCCGACCGGCGGGTGCGCATCCCCATGGCGGCCGGCGTGGACTCGCTGAACGTGGCCACCGCCGCGGCCGTCGCGCTGGCCGCCCTGCACGCCGCCCCCGCTGAGCGAGACGGTTTGGAATCCGGGTGAACGGGAAGGAGCCACCACCGTACGTGGCGAACTGACCTCAGAGGGCAGTCGTGAGCAGTCGGGAGCGAACGCCAGATGGGTCGACCAGGACAGCCGGCGCTCGCCACCAGCGTGATCGTCGCCGACGACGAGCCGCACGTCGTCGAGTACCTCCAGGCGGCCCTGCAGATGGAGGGGTTCGACGTGGCCGGGACCGCCGCCGACGCCGACGGCGCGGTGGCACTGGCCGACCGGTTCCGGCCCGACGTGGCGCTGCTCGACCTGCGGATGCCCGGCGGTGGCCTCCAGGCAGCGCAGCTCATCGGCTCGCTCAGCCCCGACACCCGCATCGTCATGTTCACCGCCGACGTCGACAGCGCGGAGGTCATCCCGCTCCTGCGCGCCGGCATCGACGGCTACGTCGTCAAGGGCTGCACGCCCGACCGCCTGGCCGAGGCGCTGCGGAGCGCGGTGCGCGGCGGCAACGACATGTCGCCCGACGTGAACCGCATCGCCGTGGACGAGCTGCGCAGCAGGATCCACGCCGAGGAGCAGGCGGCGCGCCGTGACGAGCGCGCGCGATCGCGCATCGCGGAGCTGCTCGGCGCTCGCAGCTTCGCGGTGGTCTTCCAGCCCATCATCGATCTCACGGATGGCTCGACCGCGGGGGTGGAGGCGCTGACGCGGTTCAGCGCAACGCCCGCGCGGACGCCCGACGTCTGGTTCGCGGACGCCGACGCGGTCGGCCTGCGCACGCCGCTCGAGCTCGCCACGGCGAGCATGGCGCTGCACGAGCTGCCCGGCCTGCGCGATGCCCTCTCCATGGCGGTCAACCTGTCGCCCGAGACGCTCCTCTCGGGCCGGTCCTCCGAGATCCTGACGGGCGTTGCCGTCGATCGGCTGGTCATCGAGGTGACCGAGCACTCACCCGTGGAGGACTACCGCGCGCTCATCGCCGCGCTGGCTCCGTGGCGCGAGGCCGGCGCGCGCCTCGCCGTGGACGACGCAGGCGGCGGCTATGCCAGCTTTGCCCACATCCTCAGCCTCGAGCCGGACATCATCAAGCTCGACAACAGCATCACCCGCCACATCCACATCGACGAGCGGCGGCGTGCCCTGGCGCGAGCGCTCGTCGGCTTCGCGGACGAGCTCCACGTGTCGGTCGTCGCCGAGGGCATCGAGACCGCCGCGGAGCTCGAGGTCCTGACCGAGCTCGGGATCCAGTTCGGTCAGGGCTTCCACCTCGGCAGGCCGCTGCCGGCCGCCGAGCAGACGCAGCTCTTCGGTGCGCTCCACGACCTGCGCGACGCGCTCGGCCACGACGACGCGGTGCGCTCACAGGCCGACCGCAGTGGCCGCGCCGGTGTGCTCGCGCAGGGCCGGGACCCTCGCCGGGTCAGGCGCGGCCCGTGACGTCGACCACCCAGGAGAGGTCGGCGTGGTCGAGCCGCTCGTGCCATGCGGGCGGTGCCGCCCCCATCAGGGTCTGCAGGTCCCAGTAGTCCTTCCAGAGCGTGATGATCCCGCCCTCGACGTGTTGGACCGACACGAACGGCAGCGCGACCGTCTCGCCCGTCTCCCAGGTCCAGACCTCGGTGTGCTCGGTGACGACGATGCCGCCCGCAGCCTCGGCCACGACGCCGGGGCGGTGCTCGTAGCCGACCAGCCCCTCGAGCCCGAGGCGCAGGCGTGCCTCGATGCTGTCGGGCCCCACGCCCGCCGTGCTCGGGCCGGTCGGCACGTCGTAGTAGATCGACTCGGGACCGAAGAAGGCGCGGATGCGCGGCCAGTCGCGCTCGTAGAGCGCCGCCCAGAACTCGGCCGCGACCTCACGGGGCGCTGCGCTCATCGAGCCCCCCGCAGCAACGAGCCCGGCCGCGCTCCGGTGTCCTCGGCGGCCTCGAAGGTGATCTCGCCCGACTTGACGGTGACGACGTAGCCGTCGGCCTGCTGAATCAGCCGGCTGGCCCCGCCCGGGAGATCGCTGACCAGCTCGGGCCGGCGCA
The DNA here is from genome assembly GCA_963715505.1 of uncultured Microthrixaceae bacterium. Taxonomy (GTDB): domain Bacteria; phylum Actinomycetota; class Acidimicrobiia; order Acidimicrobiales; family VFJN01; genus VFJN01. The sequence goes on along the minus strand of OY970242.1, from coordinate 2,760,058 downwards.
GCTGCAACGCGTCGAAGTCGATGACGTTGACGTCGCCCACGAGCCCGGGGCTCAGCACCCCTCGGTCGCCGAGCCCGTAGAGGGATGCGGTGGCCTGGGTCATCTTGTGGACGGCGTCCTCGACGCTGAGTCGCCCGTGGCCGCGGTCGCGGGCCCAGTGCGAGAGCAGGAACGTCGTGGTCGACGCGTCGCAGGTCTGCCCGGCGTGGGCGCCGCCGTCGCCGAGCCCGAAGGCCGAGGTGGGGTGGCGCAGCATCGCGCCGACGGCGTCGAGGTTGCCCTCGGAGTAGTTGAGGACCGGCGCGTTCAGCAGCTCGCGCCCACCGTCGACCAGGAGCAGCTCGAGCAGCAGCGCCCACACGTCGACGCCGCGGGCCGCGGCCATGGCGGTGACGCTTCGGTCGGGGGCCGGTTCGTAGTCGGGCGGGTCGCCCAGGACGAAGATGCGATCGGGGTGCATGAACCCGTTGACCACGGGGTCGTCCGCGAGGATCGCGGCGTCGTCCACGATGCGGGCGCGCAGGGCGTCGTCGGCCTGCAGCCGGGCGACCTGGGCCGACCACGGCAGCAGGCCCATCCCGGCGTCGCCCCACGCCTTGGTGAACGCGAGGGGGTGGAAGGTCTGGAACCCGAGCAGGAGCGAGACGGTGCGGCCGTGCACCTGCGGACGCACCGGCACGCCCGCCGCGTGCCGCGGCCGAGGCCAGGTCGAGCAGGCGCTGCCACGACGTGGGATCGGCGTTGTTCTGGTTGAGGGCGAAGGTGACCGGTCGGCCGATGGCGGCCGACAGGCGACGCATCCAGTCCATCTCCCGCTCGGGCGCGGCCAGGTCCTCGCCCAGCGCGCCGGCGGGGGCCAGCTCGAAGACGCCGGTGCCGAGCTCACCGAGCACGCGGCCGATGCCGAAGAGCTCGTCCTCCGCGGCGAAGGTGCCGGGCACCGGTTCGCCGTCGATGGCGCGGTGGGCGAGGGTGCGGCTGGTGGAGAACCCGAGCGCGCCGGCCTCGATGCCCTCGCGCACGATGGCGGCCATCGCCTCGATGTCGGCCGGCGTGGCCGGCTCGTTGCGGGCGCCCCGCTCGCCCATCACGTAGCCGCGCACCGCGCCGTGGGGCACCTGGGTGCCGAGGTCCAAGGCGTGACGGCGCCCGTCGAGCATGTCGAGGAACTCGGCGAAGCTCTCCCAGCCCCACTGGATCCCCGCCGACAGCGCCGCGCCGGGGATGTCCTCGACGCCCTCCATCAGCCCGATCAGCCACTCGTGGCGGTCGGGCGCCACCGGCGCGAAGCCGACGCCGCAGTTGCCCATCACCACCGTGGTGACCCCGTGCCAGCACGACGGCGTCAGCGTCTCGTCCCACGTGGCCTGGCCGTCGTAGTGGGTGTGGATGTCGACGAAGCCGGGCGTGACGAGCGCGCCGTCGGCGTCGATCGTCCGCTTGCGCAGCCCGCCGACCCGGCCGACCTCGGTGACCATGCCATCGCTGATCGCCACGTCCGCCGTGCGCGCCGGTGCACCCGTCCCGTCGACGACCGATCCGCCCTCGATCACCAGATCGTGCACCAGCATCCCCCCGGGCTCGCTGCCGTATCGCGAGATGTTGTCAGATGACGTGTTGCCCGGCGCAGCCGCTGGGGGTGCGGGGGTCTCCCCCACACATCGGCCGGAGGGCGGCTTTGCCGTCCCGGAGGTCGCTGAGTGACGGCCGCAGGCCGTCGCCCGACAGCTCGGTGACGAACCTTCGGTTCGTCACCGAAGAGACTCGATGATCGTGACGTTGGCCTGGCCGCCGCCCTCGCACATGGTCTGGAGGCCGTAGCGGCCGCCGCTGCGCTCGAGCTCGTTGAGCAGCGTCGTCATGAGGCGGGCGCCGGTGGCGCCGAGCGGGTGGCCCAGGGCGATGGCGCCGCCGTTGACGTTCACCTTGGCGGGGTCGACGTCGAGCTCCTTCTGCCAGGCGAGCACGACGGACGCGAACGCCTCGTTGATCTCGACGAGGTCGATGTCGTCCATCGTCATGCCGGTCCTCTCGAAGGCGTGGCGGGTTGCGGGGATGGGCGCGGTCAGCATGTAGATCGGGTCGTCGGCCCGCACGCTCATGTGGTGGATCCTCGCCCGCGGCGTGAGGCCGTGGTCGGCCAGCGCCTGCTCGCTCACGACGAGCAGCGCGGCGGAGGCGTCGGAGATCTGCGAGGCGACCGCGGCGGTCACCCGTCCGCCCTCGACGAGGGTCGGCAGGGAGCGGATCTTCTCCCAGTTCGGCTCGCGGGGGCCCTCGTCGTGCGCGGCGTCGCCGACCGGCGCGATCTCGCCGTCGAAGCGACCTTCGGCGCGGGCACGGATGGCTCGCTCGTGGCTCTCGACGGCGAAGGCCTCCATGTCGTCGCGACTGATGTCCCATGTGGTGGCGATCATCTCGGCGCTGTTGAACTGGCTGACCTCGCCGGCGCCGTAGCGCTTCACCCAGCCCTCGGAGCCGGTGAAGGGGTCGTCGAAGCCGAGCGGCGCGGCGAGCGTCATGGCGGAGCTGATGGGGATCATCGACATCTGCTGCACGCCGCCGGCGACCACGACGTCGTTGACGCCGGCCATGACCGCCTGGGCGGCGAAGTGGATGGCCTGCTGCCCGGAGCCGCACTGCCGGTCGACGGTGGTGCCGGGCACGTGCTCGGGCAGCCCGGCGGCCAGCCAGCAGGTGCGGGCGATGTCGCCGGCCTGGCCGCCGACCGTGTCGACGCAGCCGAACACGACGTCCTCGACCGCGGCGGGGTCGATGCCGGTGCGGTCCATGAGCGCACCGATGGCGTGGGCGCCCAGGTCCGCAGGGTGGAGGTGGCTCAGCCCGCCGCCCCGACGGCCGACCGGCGTCCGGACGGCATCGACGATGAACGCTTCAGGCATGTCGTGCTCCAGTCATCTGAGGCCGTCCGCGACGCGGTCGGTGTGATGGGCCGAGTCGCCCCAGCTGCGGGCCAGCGCCCACGTGCGCTTGAGGGAGAGCTGCAGGTCGGCTTCGACGGTGTAGCCGATGGCGCCGTGGCACTGCAGGGCCTTGCGGCCGACCAGCTCGGCGGCGTCGGACGCCATGGCCTTGGCCATCGAGACGTCGCGGGCGCGGGTCGGCTCGTCGTGGGCGACCGCCCAGGCGGCCCGCCACACCGCGGGGCGGGCGAACTCGAGCGCGAGCGCGGCGTCGGCGAGGTGGTGCTTCACCGCCTGGAACGAGCCGATCGGCTTGCCGAACTGGTGGCGCTCGGCGGCGTAGCCGACCGTGAGGTCGAGCATCGCCTGGCCCAGCCCGACGAGGAGCGCGGCGGTGCCGAGCGCGCCCCGGTCGAGGGCGAGGTGGACGGCCGACGGATCGTCGGTGACCGCCGCCGTGCCAGCCTGCGACATGGCGTGCCCGCTATGGGCGCCGGTCGTCGCGAGCTCGATCGTCGCAGCTCGGCGTGCGCCGTCGACGGTGGTGGCGGGCGACAGCGTCACGTGGGCCGGGACCGTGCGCACGAGCGCGTCACCGTCGCGCAGCAGGAGCGCATCGGCGTCGGCGGCGCAGGGGACGAGCGGACCACCGAGGTCGGTGCTCGCCATGGCGCCGCTTGCGCCGAGCAGCGGGGCGGCGACCATGGCCGTCTCGACCAGCGGATGGGGGAGGCCGACGCGCCCCGCCTCCTCCAGGATCGGCACGAGGAAGGTCTCGTCGAGCCCCAGGCCACCGTCGGCCTCGGGCACCAGCACGCCGAGGACGCCCATGGCGTCGAGGCTGTCCCACACGCCGCGGTCGAGCTCGCCGGGCGGCGCGTCCCACGCAGCCCGCACCACCGCGGGCGTGCACTCCTTGGCCAGCAGGTCGCGGACCGCATCGCGGAACGCCGACTGGTCGTCGGACAGGGCGAACCTCATCGCGGCAGCCCAAGGACGCGCTCGGCGGCGATGTTGCGCTGGATCTCGTTGGTGCCCGCGTAGATCGGCCCGGAGAGGGCGAACTGCCAGCCCTTGCTCCACGGCCCCTCGAGCTCGGCCTCGGGACCGAGCAGGTCGAGCGCGATCTGGTGCAGCTCGATGTCGAGCTCGGACCACCACAGCTTGGTGAGGCTCGCCTCGGCGCCCGGCTTGGCGCCGTCGGCCAGCTTGGTCACGGTGGCGAGCGTCTGCAGCTGGTAGGCCTCGGCGTGCATCCAGGCGGTCGCGGCGCGGCGGTGCAGCACCGCGTCGCCCCGCTCGCGGGCGAGGTCGAGGAGGCGCTCGGCCGTGGCGAGGAAGCGACCCGGCGAGCGCAGCGTGAGGCCGCGCTCGGATCCAGCGGTGGCCATGGCGACGGCCCAGCCGCCACCTGGCTCGCCGAGCACGACGCCGCCGGGCACGGCGTCGTCGGCGAGGAAGGCCTCGTCGAAGAACACCTCGGCGAAGCCCTCGTCGCCGTCGAGGCGACCGAACCCGCGGACCGTGACGCCTGGCGTGTCGAGCGGGACGAGGAAGTAGGTCAGGCCCTTGTGGCGCGCGCTGTCGGGGTCGGTGCGGAACAGGCCGAACAGGTGCGTGCAGAAGGCGCCGCGGGTGGTCCACGTCTTCTGACCGTCGAGCACCCAGCCACCGTCGCCGCGCGTGGCCCTGCTCGCGACGCTGGCCAGGTCGCTCCCCGCGTTCGGCTCCGACCAGCCCTGGCACCACAGGTCGTCGGCCGCGGCCATGCGCCGCAGGATGCCCGCCTGCTGCTCGGCGTTCCCGAACTCGAAGATGCTCGGCGCGAGGAGGAAGATGCCGTTCTGCGTGACCCTCGGGGGCGCGCCGGCCCGGTAGTACTCCTCCTCGAAGAGCAGCCACTCCCACAGCGACGCACCGCGTCCGCCGTGCTCCTCGGGCCAGGACACCGCGGCCCAGCGGTCGGCGAAGAGGCGTCGCTCCCAGTCGAGGTGCTGGGCGAAGCCCTCGCGCGTGTCGCCCGACGCCGGCTCGCCGCCGCACCCGGCGCGCCAGTCGCTGAGGTTCACCTCCAGCCAGCTGCGCGCCTCGGCCCGGAAGGCGTCCTCCTCGGTCGACCAGGTCAGGTCCATCGGGCCACCCCAGGACCCTTCGCGGATCTGGTCCGCTTCATCGGTCGCCCAGGCGCTTGAGGGCCGACTCGGCCTCGGCCTCGATCCGCGCCAGCAGCTCGGCGATGGTGGGCAGCTCGTCGATCACGCCGGTGACCTGGCCGGTGGGCAGGATGCCGACCTCGGGCCTGCCGTCGACCATCGCGGCCTTGACGAGCATCGGTGCGTTGGCCGCCAGCGCCACCTGGCTCCACGACAGGCCCTGGTTGCGGTGCATGGCGAGCCCCTCGCGCACCAGGTCGCGCAGCGGCGTGCCGGTCTCCTTGCGGAAGCGCAGCGCGGCCGCAACGGCCCGCGGGAAGCGGAGCAGCCTCGAGGAGCGCTCGATGCGGTCGACCACGTCGGTGCGGATGACGCGCTGCGGTGCGCCGTCGAGCGCGGTCGTGACGACCGTGTCGAACACCGACGCCGCCGTGTAGCGGCCCTTGACGGCGTCGGGCACGTGGCTCTCGGCGGTGAGCAGGAAGCGGGTGCCCATGGCGACGCCGTCGGCGCCGTAGGCGAGCGCGGCGACGAGCCCGCGGCCGTCGTGGAACCCGCCCGCGCCGAGCACGGGGATCGAACCGCCGACGGCGTCGACGACCTCGGGCAGCAGCAGCGACGTCGGCACGGTGCCGGTGTGGCCGCCGCCCTCGCCACCCTGGGCGATCACGGCGTCGACGCCCATCTCCAGCACCTTCTCCGCGTGCCGGCGGGCGCCCACCGTCGGCATGACCACGACGCCCGCGTCGTGGCAGCGGGCGACGACGTCGTTGGTCGGCGCACCCGCGAAGCTCACGAGGCGCACGCCCTCCGACACGACGAACGCCACCCGGTCGGCGAGGTCGGGCTGGTCGGCACGGAAGTTCACGCCGAAGGGAGCGTCGGTGCGGTCCTTGACGCCGCGCACCGCGTCCTGGAGCTGCTCGGGCGTCATGGTGACGGCGGCGAGGATCCCGAAGCCCCCTGCGGCGCTCGTCGCGGCGGTGAGCCGGGCGCCCGAGACCCAGCCCATCCCGGTCTGCACCACCGGCAGCCGGCAGCCCACCAGCGTGCAGAACCGCGTCTGCAGCGACGGGTGCAGCGGATCTGACACCCCGTCAGGTTATCGACGGGGCCTCGGCGCAGCGAACCGCCGCAGTGCTGCACGCTTGTCGCCATCGGCCCTGGTCGGGACACGCGCGATCGTTGGGGCCGAACGGCCCATGGCGCGGATCCGACGCAGTGCGCACACTCCTAGAGCAGAGCGCGCTGGGCGCTCAAGACGGAGCGATGACCTGCGGGCAACCATTTGGTCGCCTTGGCCGCAGCGAGCGAATGGCGAAACCGACGTCTCCAACGAATGACCTCCACGGCGGGCGCTGTGGTGGACGACCACGACAAGGAGACTTCGGATGAAGCGCTATCTCATCGCGGGCGCAGTCGCGCTCACCATCGGCGGCGGCACGTTCGCCTTCGCCAACAGCCTCACGGTCAGCAGCGACACGCTGGCCTCGGGCACCGACACCGTCGACAGCGGTTGCGAGTCGGTCGACGTGAGCTACACGGCTGCCTATGTGAGCAACTCGTACGAGCTCGACACGATCACCCTCACCGGTGATGACACCGCGTGCGCCAACAAGGCGTACCGGGTCACCGTGGCCGACTCGGCCGGCGTCTCGCTGCACGAGATCACCGGCACGCTGAACGCGACTGGTGACGCCGACGACATCGATGTCGCTGCTGCGGACGTCGACGCCTCGGAGGTCGAGAACATCAGCGCAGTCGTCACCGGGTAGCCCTCAGCGTCCCTTCTGGGACCTGGTGGGTCGACCGCTGCTCGGGCGGTGGTCGACCCACCAGATCCTCTGCATCGATCCAGCTCGTCGCAAACCGGGAGATCCGTTGCCGATCCGCCGTCTCGTCCTCGCCGTCGCCATGGCTTGTGCCCTCTCGGGCGCCAGCGCGTTCGCGGCCGGCCTCGACCTGTCGAGCGACACGCTCAGCGCCGGCACGACGCCGGTTGCGAGGTGCGATCCGACGCCCGGCGACTGGGCATACTCCTTCACCAAGAACAGCGCTGGCGCCGTCACCGCGGTGACCGTGTCGGGCATCGCCGCCGGCTGTGCGGGCGGCGCCCTGTCGCTGGGCACGAGCCCGTCGGGCGCCACGGGCGGCCCGGCAACGGTGACCAGCTGCACCAGCACCTGCAGTGCGACCGTCTCGATCGCCCCGACCGCGCTGCCGGCGCAGCTCACGTCGCTCACCGTTCTGATCGTGGGGCCGTGACCGTGCGCTCGCTCCGCCGCCTCGCCTCCCTGCTCGTCGCGGTCGGGCTCGTGGCGCTCCTCGCCTCGCGCACCATGCCGGTCACGGGCCCTTCGGCCGGTCTCCCCGCGGGACACGTCACATCACCGGCAGGCTCTGCGAGCGGCAAGGTCACCCTTGCGCCGGGCGGTGGCGCGCACCAGAGCACCGAGGGCGCGTGCGATCTCGACGGCGTCCATGTCGGCTACCGCACCGCCTACCGCAGCACGTTGCCCCTGGGCTACGACCTGACCCACGCAGTCGTGTCGCAGATCGCGTGGCCGTCGTGCAACGGCGCGGTCCTCTCGGTCGTGCTCGGCGACGCCGACGCCCCGGATCTCGCCACCGGCGAGGTGACGCTGACGAGCGCGATCGTGGCGCTGGCCGGCTCGTCTGCCACGGTGGCGGTGCCCGTCTCCCTCGTCGAGGCCCCCGACTCGCTGCCCGACGCGGCGCCGATCGTGAGCGTCGGCATCAGCCTCGCCGGTGGAACGACGCCGATCCCCCCCGAGTGCGCGGGGATGCAGTTCTCGAGCTCGTTCATCGGCACCACCGGCGATGACGTGATCGAGGGCACCAATCCGAAGGGCGATCTCATCTACAGCCTGAGCGGCGCGGACCGCATCGATGGCCGCCAGGGACGCGACTGCATCATCACCGGTGCTGACAGCGACGGCGACGTGGTCGTGGTGGGCAACGGCGCCAACGTCGTTCTGACCGGGGCGGGCAACGACACGGTCATCGCCGGCAACGGTGCCTCTCGGATCTTCACGGGGGCAGGCGACGACACGATCACGGTGGGCAACGGGAGCAAGGGCGCCCACATCGACGCCGGACCCGGCTTCGACACCTGCCGCATCCCGAAGTCGGTCAAGCAGATCACCGTGGTCGGCTGCGAGCGGCGGGTGACGACGTGAGCCGGCTCCGCCTCGCCGTCGTGCTGCTCGGCATCACTGTGGTGGCCGGCTCCACCGTCGCGTTCGCCGGTTCGTTGGGGGTGGCGTCGCAGCACCTCACCACCGCCGGCACCAGCGTGTCCGTGCCCAAGTCGGTCGTGACCGTCACGCAGGTCGCGGCCGGCGGCGCCCCGAACGCCCCGCGCACCACCACCGCGACGCTCTCGGGCGGCACGCCAGCCGCAGCGGGAAGCCTGACGTTCGCGCTGCGCAGCGGCGGCACGTGCGCCGGCACGCTGGTGGGCACCGCAGAGACGGTCACCGTCAACGGCGCCAGCGGCCAGAGCTACACCTCGGCCGCGCGCACGCCCACCACCGCGGGCACGTACTCCTGGCTGGCGTCCTACTCCGGTGACGCCAACAACGACCAGGCCAGCAGCTGCACGGTGATCACGGTGGCAGCGATCACGCCCCAGCTGCACGTCAGCCAGATCTCCGGTTCTTCCGCCAACGCTGGGGCCAGTGGCAACTGGAACGCCACCGTGACCGTCACCGTGCGAAACAGCGACGGTGACCCCGTGGGCAGCGTCGTGGTCACTGGCGCCTGGAGCCCGACCGCCTTGGGGTCCGGCAACGGCTGCACGACGGCCGCGAGCGGCTCGTGCTCGTTCACGACGCCCGGGGGCCTCCCTGGCTTCAGCAACGGCGAGTCGACGACGCAGACGTGGACGGTCTCGAACCTGAGCCGCTCCGGGTTCACGTACAACTCGAGCGCCAACGCCGTCAGCTCGATCACGCTGAGCAAGCCATGACCGTTGCCGTGGCCCACGAGGGACCCGTCGCCGCTCCGTCGACGCGGCCGGCTCGACGAAGCTGGCGCAAGCCGATGTCGTGGGCCGCGACGGCGGTGCTGCTCGTGCTGTGGTTCGTGCTCTTGCGGCCCGTGGCGCTCGGTGGCCCGGCCAGCTTCATCGGGGTGGACGGCACCTCGATGGAGCCCACCTTGTACGAGGGCGACATGGTGGTCCTGCACGACAAGAGCACCTACGCGATCGGCGAGGTGGTCGCCTACCGCATCCCCGAGGGTGAGCCGGGCGAAGGGCACAACGTCGTCCACCGGATCATCGCCGGTGACGGCGCCCGCGGGTACACGACGCAGGGCGACAACAACTCGTACACCGACGTGTGGCGGCCGACCGACCACGACGTCATCGGCGCAGTCTGGGTCGAGCTCCCCGACGCCGCTCGCTGGGCCGGCCACCTGCGCTCGCCGGGACCACTCGCGGCGGCGGTGGGCCTCGGCGCGTTCGTGGTGATGGCACTGCCGGATCGCCGCAAGCGCGACCGCCACGGTGGGCAGGACCAGGCGTCGGTCGACCGTAGAAGCGAGCCGCAGGTGCCGTAGCCTGCGGTCGTGCGCATGGGAACCTCGCAGGCGCGGTGGGTGCTCCTCGCGACGGTGCTCGGCTCGGGCGTCGCCTTCCTCGACAGCACGGTCGTCAACGTCGCACTGCCGGTCATCGCCGAAGACCTCGATGCCGGCCTCGACGACCTGCAGTGGGTGCTCGACTCGTACCTCGTCACGCTCACCGCGCTGGTCCTGCTCGGCGGCTCGCTCGGCGATCGCTACGGCCGCAGGCGCGTGTTCCTCCTCGGCCTCTACGGGTTCACCGGCGCGTCGATCCTCTGCGGCCTTGCGCCGAACGTCGGGGTGCTCATCGCTGCCCGTGCCGTGCAGGGCGTCGGCGCCGCGATGCTCGTACCGGGCAGCCTCGCCATCATCTCGGCCGCCTTCCACCGTGACGACCGAGCCCGCGCCGTCGGCGCATGGTCGGGGCTCAGCGGCATCGCCACGGCGCTCGGACCCTTCGTCGGCGGGTACCTCATCGACAGCGTGTCGTGGCGGCTGGCCTTCTTCGTCAACGTCCCGCTCGCCGTGGCCGTGGTCGTCGCCGCGCGGCGCGTACCCGAGACCCGCGCCTCGGACCCCGGGCCGCTCGACCTTCCCGGCGCGCTCACGGCCTCCATCGGACTGGCCCTGGCCACCTACGGGCTCATCGAGCGCACGCCGCTCATCGCGGTCGCGGGCGCGGCGGGACTCGTCGCCTTCCTGGTGGTCGAGGCGCGGCGCCGGGCACCCATGCTGCCGCTCGGGCTCTTCCGATCACGGCAGTTCAGCGGAGCCAACGCCACCACGCTGGCGGTGTACGCGGCGTTGGGCGGTGCCTTCTTCCTGCTCGTGCTCGAGCTCCAGGTGGTGCTCGGCTACTCCGCGCTCGAGGCCGGCGCGGCGCTGATGCCCGTCACGATCCTCATGCTGCTGCTCTCGTCGCGGGCCGGCGCCCTCGCCCAGCGCATCGGCCCGCGCCTGCCCATGACGATCGGGCCCCTCGGCGTCGCGGCCGGCCTGGTGCTGTGGTCGTCCGTCGACGCCGGGTCCAGCTACGTGGCGAGCGTGCTGCCGGGCGCCGTCGTGTTCGGCCTCGGCCTGTCGCTCACGGTGGCGCCGCTCACGGCGACGATCATGGCGGCCGCCGACGAGGGTCACCTCGGCGTGGCCTCGGGCGTGAACAACGCCATCGCCCGCCTCGCAGGGCTGCTCGCCGTCGCCGTGCTGCCCCTCGCCGTCGGTCTCGACACCGCGATCGCGTCACCGGCCGCGCTCGACGCCGGCGTCGACCGGGCCATGCTCGTCTGCGCCGGCCTGGCGGTGCTCGGCGGGCTGATCGCCTGGTTCACCGTGCAGACGGTGGAGCGCGTCGACACGCCGCTGCAGCCGTCGCTCGCGCAACCCTGCGGCGACCCCAGCCTGGGCGGCGGCGCCGACCTCAGGCCGCCCTCGGAGCCGATGCACCGCTGACCACCACGTGGCGTGCGCTGGTGCACGGCACGACTCGCCCTACGGCGTCGGCACCTCGCGGTGGCGTGCGCCGTCGGGATCGATGACGGTGTCGAGCAGCTCGAGCTCGTCGGGGGTCGGCAGGCGCGAGGACACCACGTCGTCGGGCACGACGAGCTCGAACCCCGTGGCGTCGCGCACCTCCTCGACCGTCACGCCCGGGTGCAGGGAGCGCAGGCGCATGGCGTGGTCGGGCGTCTCGAAGTCGAGCACGCACAGGTTGGTGACGACGCGGCGGATCTCGTGGAACCGCGCTGCCTCGGGGCCCAGCGCGGCGGCCCGGTCGTAGCCGATGCCACAGACCGTGTCGACGGCCTCGCACACCACCGCGGGGGTGTGGTTCGGCACCCAGTACGACGTGACGTCGTTGATCGTGTTGCCCGGCGCACCGCGGTAGCCGAGCAGCTGCACCTTGGGGCGGGCGTAGTCGCCGATCGCCGCGATGTTCTGGTTGCCGTAGCGGTCGACCTGGGTGGCGCCCATCATCACGTGACGGCGCCCGTTCCAGACCCAGTCGAACATGTGGCGATACGGGTTGAAGTGCTCGACGACGGGACCGCCGGGCCAGGCGAAGGCGGCATCGTCGGCGATGAGGCGCGCCTCGCCGTCGGTCATGGCGAGATCGGGTTCGAAGGTGGCGCGCGCCAGGCGCCCACCGATCATCGGGATCATGCCGATCGGGTTGGCGAGGATCTCGCCGTCGCCCCGGAAGCACTCGGCCACGGCGACGGCGCACACGTCGGCCCGGGCGACGAGGCCCTCGAGCTGCGCGCTCACGACGCGCCTCCGTCGGCGCGCAGCTTGGCCTGGTAGTCGGCCTCGGCGAGCTGCAGCCACGACTCCCGGAACTCCGCCCAGGCCTCGGGCGACTTCGCCGAGGCGGCGTAGGCCTTCTGGAACGCCTCGTCGCGCTCGTAGTCCGGCACGCAGGACGTGAAGTGGGCGCCGTTGGGCGCCTCGATGACGCCCTCGACGAGCAGCCGGCTGACGAGCAGCGTCTGCGGCGGCCCCTCCTTGGCGAGGTCCTCGGTGGGCACGATGCGCTCGGCGGAGAGGTAGCCCTTGGCCGCCGCGCCGAGGAACAGGTCGTCGAAGTACGGGTCGGGGCCGAGGTACTGGCCGTTGCCGCGGGCGTCGGCGCGGTTCATGTGCACGAAGGCGGCGTCCATCGTGATGGCGGGTGCTGCCACGAGCTCCTCGCCGTCGTCGTAGGGCGAGGTGACCGTGCGCAGGCGGGGGTTGTCGCGCAGCAGGTCCGAACCCAGCCCGACCCGCGTCGGCAGGAACGGCACCCGCCACGCCGCCGCCTGCAGGCCGAGCAGGAACATGCCCTCGTCGTAGGGCTCGTCCTCGATCGCACCGCTCTGGCGTGCGGCCCGGAAGTGCGGCTCGAGGGGGATCGAGTCGAGCGACACGAAGGCGTAGAGCAGCCGCTTCACCTTGCCCGCCGCGCAGAGCAGGCCCACGTCGGGCCCGCCCCACGACACGACGGTCAGGTCGGTCAGGTCGCTGCGCAGGATGGCCCGCACGATCGACATCGGCTTGCGCCGCGATCCCCAGCCGCCGAAGCCGATCGTCATGCCCGAGCGCAGCTCGGCGACGGCTTCGTCCTCGGTGCAGCGCTTGTCGCGGGCCTCGGTCATGTCGACGTGTCGGTCTCGCGCTTGGTGACGAAGGCGTCGCGGTGCTCGTCGGCCACGCCGGAGAGGTTGAGCTCGAACGTGAAACCCTGCTCGAAGCGGTACGACCGCTTGACGTCCCAGGGGTCGATCCCGTTGAGGCTCTCCTTGGCGGCCCGGATCACCGTCGGCGACTTGGCCGCGATCTGCCGTGCGACCGCCATGGCGGCGTCGCGCAGCTCGCCCGCAGGAACGACCTGGAGCACCGACCCGAAGTGGTGCAGCTCCTGCGCCGACGCGGTGGCCGACGTGTAGACCATCGCCCGCATCTTGTGCTGGGGCACGAGGCGCGACAGGTGCGTGGCAGCGCCCAGCGCCCCGCGGTCGACCTCGGGCAGCCCGAAGGTGGCGTCGTCGGCGGCGACGATCACGTCGGCGTTGCCGACCAGGCCGATGCCGCCGCCCAGGCAGAACCCGTTGACCGCGGCGACGACGGGCACCGGGCAGTCGTAGACCGCCGCGAAGGCGGCGTAGCAGCCGCGGTTGGCGCCGATCAGCGCCTCGAAGCCCTCGGTCGCCTGCATCTCCTTGATGTCGACCCCGGCGTTGAAGCCGCGCCCCTCGGCCCGGAGCACCACCGCGCGCACCTGCGGGTCGCGCCCGAGCTCGCCGAGCAGGTCGGCCAGCTCGAACCAGCCGGCCACCGTCAGGGCGTTGACCGGCGGGTTGTCCATCACGACCTCGGCGACGCCGTCGTCGTGGGTGGTGCTCGTGGTCGGCATGCGGGCGGCCTCGCTGCGGTTCTGACGGGTCGTCAGGAACCTAGTTGGCGGCCCCGGTCTGGTACACCTTCGCCGATGGCGATCAGCGTCGACCTCAGCGGCCGGGTGGCCCTCGTCACCGGCGGCACCAAGGGCATCGGCGCCGCCATCGCCGACCGCCTCACCGAGGCAGGTGCCGCCGTGGTGGTCTGCGGTCGCAACGAGCCGGCCCAGCCGCAGCACGAGTTCGTGGCGTGCGACGTGCGCGACCCCGACCAGGTCGGCGCGCTCGTGGACGCCGTGGTCGCGCGCCACGGCCGGCTCGACGTGGCGGTCAACAACGCCGGCGGGTCCCCCAGCGCCGACGCCGCCGATGCCTCGCCGCGCTTCAGCGAGGCCATCATCCGCCTCAACCTGCTGGCTCCGCTCCACGTGGCGCAGGCCGCCAACCGCGTGATGCAGGCGCAGGCGGACGGCGGTGCCGTCGTCAACGTGGCCAGCGTGAGCGGCCTGCGTCCCTCGCCGGGCACGGCCGCCTACGGCGCAGCGAAGGCCGGACTGCTCAACCTCACGCAGACGCTCGCCGTCGAGTGGGCGCCCAAGGTGCGCGTCAACGCGGTGTCCGCCGGCCTCGTCGCCACCGACGACAGCCTCGAGCACTACGGCGGCGCGCAGGGCGTCGCGCGGGTTGCGGCAACGGTGCCGAACGGGCGCATGTGCACGCCGGGCGACGTCGCCGACGCGGTCGTGTTCCTCGCCAGCCCCCTGTCGGGCTACGCCACCGGCGCCAACCTGCTGCTCCACGGCGGCGGGGAGCGCCCGGCCTTCCTCGCCGCGGCCGCCGACGGCTGAACGTCAGGACGCGCTCGTGGCGGAGTCGCGCCGGGTGACGTAGATCTGGCGCGCCACCCGCTCGCCGAGCGTGCGGTCCTGGCCGTCGACCTTGACGACGAGCGGACCGTCGAAGGGGTGCTTCTCGACCACCACGACCTCGACGCCGGGGACGAGCCCGAGCGTGCCGAGGAAGGTGACCAGCTCCGGGTCGGTCGAGCCCGACAGGGCCACCTCGGCGACGTCGCCCGGTTCGAGCGCGTAGAGGGCCGGCGTGGCCGGCAGCTCACCGTCCTCGGCGCTGGGGATCGGGAAGCCGTGGGGGCAGGTCACGGGCTGGTGCAGCGCGACGAAGAGCCGCTCGAGCACCTCGTCGGGCAGCTCGTGCTCGAAGCTGACCGCGAAGCGGTCGGCCTCGTTCCAGGCGTAGCCGAGCATGTCGGCGAGGAAGCGCTCGACGATGCGGTGGCGCCGGATGGCAGCCACGGCGATCTGGCGGCCCCGGTCCGTGAAGCTCACGCCCTGGTAGGGACGATGGTCGACGAAGCCGCGGTCGGCGAGGCGCTTGACCGTGGTGGTGACGGTGCCGGGGGAGAGGCCGAGCACGTCGGCGAGCGCTCCGGTGTGGGCGTCGGCGCCCTCCCGGGTGAGGCGGTAGATCGCCTTGAGCGCCTCTCGTTCCGACTTGGTGAGTGCGTCGTCCACCGATGGCCGTTCTTCGGTCGTTCGAAACCCAGGATTCGCCCTGCCGGCATCCCGAGGGGTCATCCCACCAGACGCGCGCCCGGGTGGGCAAAGCGGCGAGGGCCATCAGGCGTGTGCGAGACTCGCCAATGATCTGACGCTCCGTCAGGAACCGACTCGCCACGAGGAGCGACGATGTCTCCCACCCCGGTGCCGGCCGTCGAGGGCTGGTTCACCACCGAGGCCGAACCGCGGCTGCTGGGCACGCGCTGCACCACCTGCGGCACCGTGTTCTTCCCGCGCTCGGCCGGCTTCTGCCGCAACCCGGCGTGCCGCGGCCGCCAGTTCGACGACATCGAGCTGTCCCGCACCGGCACGGTGTGGAGCTACACCGACGCGCAGTACCAGCCGCCGCCGCCCTACCTCCCGGCGTCGGACCCCTACGAGCCCTTCGCGCTCGCCGCTGTGGAGCTCGCTGCCGAGCAGCTCGTCGTGCTCGGCCAGGTGGCGAAGGGCTTCGGCGTCGACGACCTGTCGGTCGGGGCGGCCGTCGAGCTCGTCGTCGAGCCGCTGTACGAGGTCGACGGCGTCGAGCACCTCATCTACCGCTGGAAGCCGGTCAGCTCGTGAGCGCGCCCGAGCCCGTCGCCGTCGCCGGCGTCGGCATGCACCCGTGGGGCAAGTGGGGCCGGCCCTTCCACGAGTACGGCATCGACGCCGCGCTCGCCGCGCTCGACGACGCGGGCATCGACTGGACCGACGTGCAGTTCGTGGCCGGCGGCGAGACGGTCCGCAACGGCTACCCGGGCTACGTCGCCGCCTCGACGCTCACGCAGGCGCTCGGCTGGAACGGCGCGCGGGTGGCGTCGTGCTACGCGGCGTGCGCGTCGGGGGCCACCGCGCTCGAGGCGGCGCGCACGCGCATCCTCGCCGGGCTGTGCGACGTGGCGCTCGTGGTGGGCGCCGACACGACGCCGAAGGGGTTCCTCGCGCCCGTGGCCGGCGAGCGCTGGGACGACCCCGACTGGCTGCGCTTCCGGCTGCTCGGCGCCACCAACCCGACGTACTTCGCGCTCTACGCCCGTCGCCGCATCGACCTCTACGGCGCCACCGACGCCGACTTCGCCAAGGTCAAGGTGAAGAACGCCCGTCACGGGCTGCACAACCCGAACGCGCGCTACCGCAAGGAGGTCACCGAGGAGGAGGTGCTGGCCTCGCCGATGGTCGCCGACCCCTTGCGGCTGCTCGAGATCTGCGCCACCTCCGACGGCGCCGCCGCGGTCGTCCTCACCTCGATGGACTACGCCCGCGCCCATGGCATCGCGGCGCCGGTGCGCGTCCGCGCCATCTCCACGGTCACGCCGCAGTTCCCGAACACGGTGATCGAGATGCCCAACTTCGCCACCGACTCCGCGGCGGCCCTCGCCCCGCCCGAGCGCACCTTCCGCGACTCGATCGCGCAGGGCGCCTACGACGAGGCCGGCATCGGCCCCGACGAGCTGAGCCTGGCCGAGGTGTACGACCTCTCCACGGCGCTCGAGCTCGACTGGTACGAGAACATCGGGCTCTGCAAGGAGGGCGAGGCAGAGCGCCTCCTCAACGACGGCGACACCACCATCGGCGGCCGCGTGCCCGTCAACCCGTCAGGCGGGCTGGCCTGCTTCGGCGAGGCGGTGCCCGCCCAGGCCATCGCCCAGGTCTGCGAGGTCACCTGGCAGCTGCGCGGCCAGGCGGAGGGGCGCCAGGTCGAGGGCGCCACCGCCGGCATCACCGTCAACCAGGGCCTCTTCGGCCACGGGAGCGCCGTCCTGCTGACGACCTGACGAGACCGCTTCGGGCACCATGGCGCCATGCGCCAGCCCACCGAGCCGAGCCGGTTCTTCGACGCCACGACCGGGGGGCCGATGGTCCTCCAGCTGCAGCCCGACGGCGCCTGAGGGGACCTCGCCCAGCCCCATCGAGAACCTCGCCGAGGCCGAGCTGCCGGCTACTCGAGCCAACGGCTGAGCGACTCGATGACGCAGGCGGGCTTGTCGCCGCCCTCGACCTCGATCGTGATGGTGATCGTGGTCTGGACGCCGCCCGCGATCTCCTCGACGGCGGCGATCTCGGCGCCGGCCCGGACGCGGCTGCCCACGGACACCGGCGCCGGGAAGCGCACCCTGCCGGTGCCGTAGTTCACCCCTGCCGACGCGCCGGGCACCTGCAGCAGCTGCGGCAGGAACAGGTTCGACAGCGCCAGCGTGAGGTAGCCGTGGGCGATCGGGCCACCGAAGGGGCTCTCGGCGCGGGCGCGCGCCACGTCGACGTGGATCCACTGGTGGTCGCCGGTGGCCTCGGCGAAGCGGTCGACGCGGGCCTGGTCGACCTCGACCCACTCGGTCCAGCCGAGGTGGTCGCCGACCGCGCCGCGCAGCGCGTCGAGCGTCTCGAACGCCGCCATCACGCCCGCTGCGACGACACCGACACGACCTCGCCGGTCATGTACGTGGAGTAGTCGCTCGCCAGGAAGGCGATGACGGTCGCCACCTCCCACGGCTGGGCCGCCCGACCGAACGCCTCGCGGCTGGTCAGCTCGTCGAGCAGCTCGCCGGTCGTGACCTTGGCGAGGAAGGGGTGCATGGCCAGCGACGGCGCCACGGCGTTGATGCGCACGCCGTGCCGGGCCGCCTCGATCGCGCCGCAGCGAGTCAGCGCCATGACGCCCGCCTTGGCGGCGGCGTAGTGGGCCTGGCCCGCCTGTGCCCGCCAGCCGAGCACCGACGCGTTGTTGACGATCACGCCAGACCGCTGCTCGTACATCTGCCGCAGGGTGGCGCGCATGCAGCGCATCGTGCCGGTCAGCGTGATGTCGAGCACCTTCGACCACTGCTCGTCGGTCATGTCGACGAGCTCGGCCGTGCCGCCGAGGCCCGCGTTGTTGACCACCACGTCGATGCGCCCGTGCTCGGCGACGGTGGCGTCGACCATGGCCTGCACCTGAGCCTCCACCGTCACGTCGCAGGCCACGCTGAGCAGACCGCTGCCGGCCAGCGCCTCGAGCTCGTCGGCTGCCTCGCCGAGGCGCCGCTCGTGGGCATCGCTGAGCACCACGGTGGCGCCCTCCTCGATGCAGCGGCGCGCCGTCGCGTTGCCGATCCCGGTGCCCGCCGCCGCCGTCACCAGCACGACCTTGCCCGCCAGCAGGTCGCGCCCGGCGGGGGGCCGAGTGGGTGCCGGTGTTGTCATCGTCGGTCGCTCCTGGCTCTCGGGCGGTTCGGGCATCGCACCCGCTCGAGCATCGCGCCGGGACGGGTCATGACGGCTCCTTGGGCAGGCCGAGCGCGCGCTCGCCGATGATGTTGCGCTGGATCTGGTTCGTGCCGGCGTAGATGGTGTCACTGCGGCTGAAGAGGAAGAGCCGCTGCAGGCGCGAGAAGTCGGCGGTGCCGTCGGGCCGTGGGGCACCGGTGCGCAGGGTGGCCTCGGCGCCGAGGACGTCCATCGCCAGCTCGCCGAGGTCGCGGTGCAGGGTGGCCCAGAACAGCTTCGTGACCATCGCGGCGGGCGGCGCCTCGTGGGTCGACGACATGATGCGCATGGCGTTGAGCCGCATCAGCCGCAAGCGCACCCAGCAGTCGACGATGCGCTGGCGCAGCGCGGCGTCGTCGATGCGGCCGTTGGCACGGGCGACCGCCACCACCTCGTCCCACTCGTTGAGGAACATCAGGTTCTGCCCGAGCGTCGACGCGCCCCGCTCGAAGGCGAGCGTGCCCATCGCCACGCGCCACCCACCGTCGACCTCGCCGACCACGTTCGCCTCCTCGGTGCGGGCGCCGCTGAAGAACACCTCGTTGAACTCCGAGTCGCCGGTCACCTGGTGGATCGGGCGGATCTCGACACCGTCCTGGCGCATCGGCACGAGGAGGTAGGAGATGCCCTTGTGCTTGGCGGCGTCGCGGTTCGTGCGCGCCAGGACGAAGCACCAGTCCGCCCAGTGCGCCTGGCTCGTCCACACCTTCTGGCCCTCCACCACCCACTGGCCGTCGACGAGCTCGGCGCGGGTCTGCACGTTGGCGAGATCGGACCCGGCGCCGGGCTCGCTGTAGCCCTGGCACCACAGCTCGGTGCCCGCCACGATGCCCGGCAGGAAGCGCGCCTGCTGCGCCTCGCTGCCGAAGGCGATCAGCGTGGGCCCGAGCAGCGTCTCGCCGATGTGACCGATGCGACCCGGCGCGCGCGCCCGGGCGTACTCCTCGAAGTAGACGACCTGCTGGTGCAGCGACAGCTCGCGCCCGCCGTGCTCCTTGGGCCACGCCACGCAGGTCCAGCCGTTGGCGCCGAGGTGGCGCTCCCAGGCCAGGCGCTCCTCGAAGAGGCAGTCGTCGTCACCAGGGCCGCCGCGGCCGCGGACCTCGGCGAAGTCTCCGGCCAAGCTGTCCTCGAGGAAGCTGCGGACCTCGTGGCGGAAGGCCTCGTCCTCGGCGCTGAACCCCAGGTCCATCGGCGCGACGCTACCGGCCGACCTGACGCGCCGTCAGATCCCGGCACCCCAGCTCCGGCGGCAGCCGATCGAGGCCGCGCCGACGCGCTCGCAAGGACGTGGGGTCAGACCGCCTCGCCGGTGAGCTCGGCGTGCAGCAGCGTCCGGTAGAGGTCGGCATAGAGGCCGCCGGCCTCGATGAGCTCCTCGTGGGTGCCCTGCTGCACGACGCGGCCCTGGTCGAGCACGAGGATGTTGTCGGCCGCGACGATGGTCGAGAGCCGGTGCGCGATCACCACGCTGGTGCGGCCCGCGAGCGCCTCGGCGAGCGCCCGCTGCACGAGCGCCTCGTTCTCGGAGTCGAGGTGGCTGGTCGCCTCGTCGAGGATCACGATGGCGGGGTCCTTCAGGAGCATGCGCGCGATGGCGAGCCGCTGCTTCTCGCCACCGGAGAGGCGGTGCCCGCGCTCGCCCACGATGGTGTCGAACCCGTTCGGCAGCGACCGGATCAGCGGCCCGATCTGCGCGGCGGTCGCAGCGGCCATGACCTCGTCGTCGCTGGCGTCGGGGCGGCCGTAGCGCAGGTTGTTGCCGATCGTGTCGTGGAACATGTGCGGGTCCTGGCTCACCACGCCGACCGCAGCGCGCAGGCTCTCCTGGGTCAGGTCGCGCACGTCGGTGCCGTCGATCCGCACCGCGCCGTCGGTCACGTCGTAGAGGCGCGGGACGAGCTGGGAGAGGGTCGTCTTCCCCGCGCCCGACGGCCCCACGAGCGCCACGAGCTGGCCCGGCTCGATGGTGGCGCTGACGCCGTCGAGCACGAAGGTCGGTGCGTCCGGCTCGTGGAGCACCGATCCGCCCGACTCGAGGCTGGCCACGATGGAGGTGGTCGGGTAGGCGAAGCGGACGTCCTCGAGCTCGATGCGGCCGCGCGGGGCGACGAGGTCGACCGCACCTGGTCGATCCTGGATCGGGCTGGGCGCGTCGAGCACCTCGAACACCCGCTCGAAGCTGACGAAGGCGGTCATGACCTCGACCCGCGCGTTGGTGAGCGACGTGAGCGGCCCGTAGATGCGGCCCACGAACGCCGCCAGCGCCACCAGGGTCCCCGGGGTGACCGAGCCGGAGATGGCGAGCAGGCCGCCGATCCAGTAGACGGCGGCCGTGGCGAGCGCGCCGACGAGCCCGAGCGCCACGAAGAACGTGCGGCCGTACACCGCGGAGCGCACCCCGACCGAGCGCACGCCGTCGGCGCGGCCGGCGAAGTCGGTCGTCTCGGCCTCCGCGCGGCCGAAGAGCTTCACCAGCAGCGCGCCCGACACGTTGAAGCGCTCCGTCATGGTCGTGCTCATCGACGCGTTGAGCTCCATCTGGTCGCGGGTGAGCTCCTGCAGGCGGCGACCGACGCGCTTGGCCGGGACGATGAACAGCGGGAGCAGCACCACCGAGATGACGGCGAGGCGCCACTCGAGCAGCACGATGGCCGTGCCGTTGGCAAGCAGCGTGACGACGTTGGACACGACCGACCCGAGGGTCCCGGTGACGGCGCGCTGCGCGCCCATCACGTCGTTGCTCAGCCGGCTCGTCGAGCGCGCCGGTCTGGGCGCGGGTGAAGAACGACATGGGCATGCGCTGCACGTGGTCGAACAGCGCCACGCGGAGGTCGTAGATGACCCCCTCGCCGATGCGGGCGGACAGGTAGCGCTCCACGAGCGCGAGCCCGGCGTCGGCGACCGCTGCCAGCACGATGAGGCCGGCCAGCAGGTGGAGCAGGCGGCGGTCGCCGCGGGGGATGGCCTCGTCGAGGATCTCGCGGAAGAGCAGCGGCGGCGCCAGGCTGATGAGCGCGGCGGCCACGATCGTGACGAGGAACCCGGCCAGCATCGTGCGGTAGGGCCGGGCGAAGCGCCACACCCGCCGCAGCACCGACGGATCGAGCCTGGCGCCCGCGACAGCGGCGGGATCCGAGCCGATCATGCTGTGGTGACCCCCGCGCCGCATGCGCCGAGCGTACGGGCGGTTCCCCGCCTTGCGGGCGAGGCACGCGGGCCGGCCGAGGGAACCCTTGCGCGCTCGGCCGTTCGTCGCGATAGTGCCTTCATCGGCGGTACCTCCGTCGAAGGGCGAACGTGACGATCCGCCTGGCTGTACCTGGTCGCCTGGCCTGGTGGGGAGCGAACGGCGAAACCGGCGTCCATGGCCATCGGGCTCGCAAGGCCCCGAGAGGATGGACGAGATGATGAGCAAGAAGCTCTGGAGCGTGCTCGTCGCGCTCTTCGTGGTGCTTGGCGTGTCGGCGGTGGCGGCCCCCGCATGGGCCAACCAGCAGGTCCACTGGGACGGCACGCGAGGTCTCGACAGCGTCGTCGAGTGCGCGCCGGACCAGGACCCCTACCTGCACTGGATCCTGACGCCGGGCGGGCGGGCCGACGTGTCGGCCGCGACCCTGCACGTGGACGGGGAGACCTACGCCGGGTTCCGCCCCGGTGGCGGCGGCGGCGCCTTCCACTTCCTGACCCCCGACGTCGACCCGGAGGACATCGACAGCGCCTTCGCCACCTTCTCCGGAACGCTCGGGCGCAACGCGCTGCTCACCATCTCCGACGGCTGCGTCGGCGAGAGCGAGCCGCCGTCGAGCTGAGGCGTGGCCTGAAGGGCGGCCCCGGCGGGCCGCCCTTCGCGCGGCGGAGAGCGTGGGATTCGAACCCACGGTGACCCGAAAGCCACAACGGTTTTCGAGACCGTCCCATTCGTCCGCTCTGGCAGCTCTCCGCTCCGGAGGATACCTGGCCGCCCCTCGGCCTCCGAACGGGCCGGTCAGCGCCGCGTCGAGAAGAAGGCGTCGAGCAACGCCGCGGCGGCTCCAGCGCTGACGCCGGGCACGACCTGGACCTCGTGGTTGAGGCGGGGGTCGGTGCAGAGGTTGTAGAGCGTGCCGCACGCGCCGCTGTCGACGTTGGCGGCGCCGTAGACCAGGCGTGCCACGCGTGCCGCCACCAGCGCGCCCGCGCACATCGGGCACGGCTCGAGCGTCACGACCACCGTCGCGTCGTCGAGCCGCCAGCGGCCGAGCGCCTCGGCTGCCGCCCGCAGCGCCAGGAGCTCGGCATGCGCGGTGGGGTCGTGTCGGCGCTCGCGCTCGTTGCCCGCGCGCGCCACGATCTCGCCGCCCACCACCACGACGGCGCCGATCGGCACGTCCCCGGCGTCGCCGGCACGGCGCGCCTCCTCCAGCGCCGCCTCCATGGCGGCCTCGTCGCCTGGGGTGACCGCGTTGTCCGCCACGTCACGACGCTAACCGGGCACCCACCCCACGTTCCTGCGGCAGAAGTCCAGCAAGACCCGTAGCAAGTGCCGCCGAAACGCGGGGTTTGGGGTTGGCAGGAAGGGGCGCAGCGGTGTCGAACCTTGCATGGAGGGGTTCGATCGGACGGCGCTGGGGCCGTCCGGGCGGATGGTCGGAGGGCGGGCGGGATGCGATCGGGTCGGCTGAAGGCGACCGTCGTCGCGGTTGCCCTCGCCGCCATCCCCGGCGCCATCCAGGTGGTGCCCGACGGGCGCTGGCTCGACCGAGCGGCCATGGAGGCCGCGCCCGGGGCGCCACCTGCTGAGCGGCGGTCACCGCCGGGCACCGCTGGAGCGTCCGAGCCGCGCATCATCGCTGCGCCTCCCGTGGCGGCAGCGCCCCCGCCCGCCGCTCCCGTCGACGAGGTGCCGATCGTGCCGCCGGTCGAGCTCTCCGGCCCGGTGGCAGAGCCTGCGGCGCCGGCCACCACGTTCGCTCCGGCGAGCGTCGGCACGTCGGACGACGGGGTGTACGCCCTCGTCGTCGGCATCGACGACTACCCGGGCAGCGCGTCGGACCTGCGGTTCGCGGTCGCCGACGCCAACGCCATCGACGCGGCGCTCGCCGGCTTCGACGTGCCGCGGGGCAACCGCGTCGTGCTGCGGGACAGTCAGGCCACGCACCGCCAGCTCGTCGCGTCCGTCCGCGCGCTCGTCGCCCGTGCCGGACCCGCGTCGACGATGGTCTTGGCCTACGCCGGTCACGTCCGCAAGCTCGACGACGACACCGAGGCGATCATCACCGCCGACGGCGCGCTCCTCACCGACGAGGATCTTGCCGCCCTGCTCGCCCCGACGGTCGCCGACAAGGTCTGGCTGCTGCTCGCCACCTGCTACGCGGGTGGTTTCACGGAGGCGCTCGCACCCGGACGGGTCCTCACGGGGGCGGCGGGCGCGAACCAGCTCGCCTACGAGAGCAGCAGCCACGGCGCGTCGTACCTCGTGCACCACATGATCCGCGAGGGGTGGCTGCAAGGCCGCGCCGGTCCCACCGTGCAGCAGGCCTTCGCCTACGCCGACTCGCAGCTGGCCGCGTCGCTGCCCGGATCGGCGGCCGGTGCAGCTCGACCAGGCGGGCACGGTGCGGTTCGACGGGCGCAGCTCGCCACCCTCGTCGGAGCCCACGCAGCCCTCCGAGCCGCCATCGCCACCCCCTTCGGAGGAGGCGCCGGAGCGGCGCTGCGCGCTCGGCGTGCTGCTCTGCTCGCGCCGCTGACGCAGCGACGAGCGTGGCGGAGGGGGTGGGATTCGAACCCACGGAGGGTTGCCCCTCACACGCTTTCCAAGCGTGCCGATTCGGCCGCTCTCGCACCCCTCCAGGGGTCCACCCGGGGGTGGCAGCCAGGACCGATGAGGCTATCGTGTCGGTCGGCCCGCTCTCGCATGTGGCGGTCGGGTCCTGTGCAATCGCAGTCCGTGAACCGAGTCAGGGCCGGGAGGCAGCAGCTCTCAGCGGAGCCTGCGGTGTGCCGCAGATCGCCTGACCGTCACATGGGGGAGCGGGCCCGTCGCTGTGCCCGGCCGGACCGGTAGGGTCCGTCCGATGGCCGATGGGTACCAGGCGCTGTACCGGCGCTACCGCTCCAAGCGCTTCGGCGAGCAGCGCGGGCAGGACCACGTCATGCGCGCGCTGCGCACCGCCGTGCTCGAGGACCGCGTCGGGCACGCCTACCTCTTCAGCGGGCCGCGGGGCACCGGCAAGACCTCGACCGCCCGCATCCTCGCCAAGGTCCTCAACTGCGAGGCACCCGTCGACGGCGAGCCGTGCTGCGAGTGCGCCAACTGCGTGGCGGTCGATGAGGGCCGCATCGTCGACTGGCTGCTCGAGCTCGATGCCGCCTCCAACAACGGCGTGGCCAACATCCGCGAGCTGATCGAGCGCATCCCCCTCGGCACGTCGGGCAACCGCAAGGTGGTGATCCTCGACGAGGTCCACATGCTCAGCACCGGCGCGTCCAACGCCCTGCTGAAGTCGCTGGAGGAGCCCCCGTCCCACGTCGTGTTCATCCTCGCCACCACCGACCCGCAGAAGGTGCTGCCGACCATCCGCAGCCGCACCCAGCACTTCGAGTTCCACCTGCTCCCCGCCGAGGAGCTCGCCGACCACGTCCGCCACGTCATCGCCGACGCCGGGCTCGAGCTCGGCGAGGAGGCCATCGAGCACGTCGTGCGCCGGGGTGGCGGATCGGCGCGCGACACGCTGTCGGCGCTCGACCAGGTCGCCGCCATGGGTGGGGTGCTGCCGGACGCGCAGCCGGTCGAGGCGATCCTCGACGCGCTCGCCGTGCACGACGCCGGCGCGGCGCTGGTCGCGGTGGCGGAGGCAACCGCAGCCGGGCGCGATCCGCGAGCGCTCGGTGAGGTGCTCATCGGTCGGCTGCGCGACGCCTTCCTGGCGGAGATGCAGGCACCCGACCGGCACCTGCCCCCGAGCGATCTCCAGCGAGCGGCCGCGCTCGGCGGGCAGCTCGGCGCGGCCGGTCTCACCCGGGCGCTGGAGGTGCTGGGCGACGCGCTCGTCGAGCTCCCGAAGAAGCCAGATCCGCGGATCGTGCTGGAGGTGGCGCTGGTGCGGCTGTGCCGCCCGGCGGCCGACCGCTCGCTCGACGCGGTCTTCGATCGCCTCGAGCGCATCGAGCGCGCCCTCGCCTCGGGCGCCCCGACCGCGCCGGCGCGGCCCGAGGGCGCGGGCGCGGTCGCCCCCGCGCCGGGCGCTGGGCCGGCGGCAGCGGCCCGTGAGGAGCTCGCCAAGGCCAAGGCGTCACCCGCTGCCACAGCGGCGCCGGCAGCGGCGGCGAAGGTGGCCCCGGTCCGTGCGCCGGTGAAGAAGGCGGCCGCACCTCCGGCGAGCGCGCCACCGCGCGACGAGCCCCGGCCCGCCCCGGACCCCGACGCCGGCACCGGAGGCGTTCCCACCCGTGAGGAGCTCGAGCAGGCCTGGGCCGGGGCCGTGCGCGGGGCCCTCAAGCCTGGCACCAAGGCGGTGTTCGGCACGGGGCGCTTCGCCGAGTCCGAGCCGCGGTCGGCGGTGTTCGCGCTCGCAAACGCGCCGACGCGCGATCACTGCGAGAAGAAGCGTCCCGAGGTCGAGGCCGCCCTGGCCGCGCACTTCGGGCGACCCGTCCCGCTGCGCCTCGTCACCGACGTCGAGGCGGGCGGGCCGCCCCCGGCAGGCGCCGGTCCCGCTGCCCCTGCGCCGGCGGCCGAGGACGACGAGGCCATCGACGTCCACGCGCTCGAGGACGCGCCGGACGCGACCAGCGGCGTCGACCGGCTGTCGGAGGCCTTCCCGGGTGCCGAGCTCGTCGAGGAGCCTGGAGCCTGAGGCTGGCGCGTACGCTTCCGACGTGAGCGACGCGCCCGACCAGCCAGACCACCCCGACAGCGGGTCGTCGCTGCCTGCCCTGCCCGGCCTCGACGCGCTCGGCGGTGAGGGGCTCGGCGGCCTGCTGGCACAGGCCCAGGAGCTGATGGCTGCCCAGGCGCAGGCCGCCGAGCGCGAGGTGGAGGGCGTCGCGGGCGGCGGCGTGGTTCGCATCCGCGCCACGGGCACGGGCCAGGTGCTCGGCGTGACGATCGACCCCGCGGCGGTCGACCCCGACGACGTCGGGATGCTGGAGGACCTCGTGCTCGCCGCCCTGCACGACGTGAACGCCCGGCTGCAGGACGTCCAGCGCGAGGCGATGGGGCCCCTCGGCGACCTGCTCGGAGGTGGCTGATGCCGAGCGTCTACGCAGCGTCGGTGCAGGAGCTGATCGATGAGCTGGGCCGTCTGCCGGGGATCGGCCCCAAGTCCGCGCAGCGCATCGCGTTCCACCTCCTGAAGCTGGACAAGCCCGACGCCCTGCGCCTCGCCAACGCCATCGTGGTGGCCAAGGACCGCGTGCGCTTCTGCCAGCGCTGCTTCAACATCGCCGAGGGCGATGCCTGCGCGCTCTGCGACGACGCTCGGCGCGATCCCACGATCCTCTGCGTCGTCGAGGAGCCGCGCGACATCGTGGCCGTGGAGAAGACCCAGGAGTTCCACGGCCGCTACCACGTGCTGCAGGGCGCCATCAGCCCCATCGAGGGCATCGGCCCCGAGCAGCTGCGGATCCGCGAGCTGCTGACCCGCATCGACGCCGAAGGCGTCGTGGAGGTCATCCTCTGCACGAACCCCAACCTCGAGGGAGAGGCCACCGCGATGTACCTGGGGCGGCTGCTCAAGGACCTCGACGTGCGCGTCACGCGCATCGCCAGCGGCCTCCCCGTCGGAGGCGACCTCGAGTACGCCGACGAGCTGACCCTCGGACGGGCGCTGGAGGGCCGCCGGGAGGTCGGCGCGTAGGGCGCTCGCGCTTGCTGGGCCAGCAGGTCGCCGGCGATGGCGGCGAAAACGCCCGAGGCACCGGCCCTACGCCGTCGGGGCGGGCGGACAGACCGACGGCGGGACCGGTGCCCCGAGATCCAGCTGCTGGCTTGGGCGCCTTCGGCGTGCCCCTCCAGCAAGATTGCGATCACGTTACAACGGTTTCGATTAGATGACAAGCCCCTGGTCAACGCATGGCTGCACGGGGGTGTAGTGAACGGTGTACCCCACTCGATCGCAGCCCAAACCCGTCGGAGGAAGAAATTCCTGCGACGCCGGGCGGGCGCTCAGCGGGCGCTGTCCTCGCGCACCGTGAGGCGCACGGCTGTGCCGTCGGCGGTGCGCGTGAAGGTCACCTCGTCGACCAGCGAGCGCATCAGCGGGATGCCCAGCCCGTGCTCGTGGCGCAGCCGGCCGGGCTCGGTGGCGCCCGGGATCGCCTCGACCTCGGCAGGCTCGAAGCCACCGGCGTGATCGGTGACCGTGACCGCCACCGCCGCCTCGTCGACCTCGATGCGAACCGTCACCACGCCACCGCCATCAGCCCCCAGCGCAGCGTCGACGGCGTTGGCGCACGCCTCCGAGACGGCCAGGCGCAGGTCGTCGACGCGGCGATCCGCGAACCCGCCGCCGAGGCTGGCCGCGCTGGTGACGACGAGTCGCACCAGGGCCAGGTGATCGCTGCGCGGCGGGATCTCGAGCTCCACCACGCGGGTCACGGCTCAGCCCTCGGCCGTCCCGCCCGAGACCACGTCGGCGACGCTGTCCGCCAACGGAAGCGCGCGGTCGAGGGAGGTGAGCTCGAAGAGTCGGCGCAGCGCCGGCCGCGTCGAGACCAAGCGCAGATCGCCGCCGTGCGAGCGGGTCCGCTTGAGCGCGCCCACGACGACGCCCAGGCCCGTGGAGTCCATGAACTCGACGGACTCGAGGTCGAGCACGAGCCGGCGCTGGCCGTTGGTCACCAGGGCGACGATCTGCTCGCGGCAGGCGTGGCGCGGTGGCGACGTCGATCTCCCCGGCGACGCGGATGACGCTCCAATCGCCCACCAGCTCCACCTCGACCGTCATGTCC
Source organism: uncultured Microthrixaceae bacterium (assembly GCA_963715505.1). Classification (GTDB taxonomy): domain Bacteria; phylum Actinomycetota; class Acidimicrobiia; order Acidimicrobiales; family VFJN01; genus VFJN01. Next base: position 2,731,781 of record OY970242.1, on the reverse strand, counting down.
ACGGCCAGGAACCTATCGCCGCGCGCCAGCGCTCCGTCGCACGACATCGATGGAACTACAGCACTGTGATGCGGCGCCCGGGAGGCGTACGCTCGTCGTGCCCCATGGCCATCCTGCCCCTGCCGCTCCCCGATCGCGCCGGCGCCACCTCGTTCGCGGGAGTGCTGGAGCGCCTCGACCGGGCGCGCGCCGCGTCCTCGCGGCCCACCCCCGACCAGCTGCCGGCCCGGCTCATCCACCTCGTGGAGCTCCCGGCGCGCCCGGGGCGGCACGCGGAGCTCGCCCGCCCGCTCCCGCCCTCGGTCCGCGCGCGCCTCGAGCATCGGCTGTGGACCCACCAGGTCGAGGCGATCGACCTGGCGCGCTCGGGGCGCTCCGTCGTCGTGGCCAGCGGGACGGCTTCGGGCAAGTCGCTCTGCTACCAGCTGCCGATCGCCGAGGCGGCCGTGGCGCCCATCCGGCCCGGTACCGCCCTGGTCCTGTTCCCCACCAAGGCGCTCGCACACGACCAGCTCCGCGCCCTCACCGAGCTCGACCTCCCGGGGGTGGTGGCCGGTGCCTACGACGGTGACGCCAGCTCCGAGGAGCGCAGCTGGATCCGCAAGACCGCGACGGTCGTGCTCACCAACCCGGAGATGCTCCACGCCGGCCTGCTGCCCCACCACGAGCGCTGGTCCACCTTCCTCGGGCGCCTGCGCTACGTCGTCGTCGACGAGCTCCACGCCTTCCGGGGGGTCTTCGGCAGCCACGTCGCGCAGCTGCTGCGGCGCCTGCGGCGACTCGCGGTGCACCACGGCGCCGATCCGGTGTTCATCTGCACCTCGGCCACCATCGGCGAACCGCAGCGGCTGGCCTCTGCGCTCACCGGGGTCGACACCACCCCGGTGCTCGACGACGGGTCGCCGCGCGGGCCTCGCACGCTCGCCCTCTGGCAGCCACCGCTGCTCGACGCCCGCACGGGTGCCAGGGCGTCGGTCCACGGTGAGGCCGCCACGGTGGTGGCGGGCCTGGTGGAGGCGGGCTGCACGACGCTCGGCTTCGCTCGCAGCCGGCGAGGCGTGGAGATCGTGGCCGCCGACGTGCGCCGTCGCCTGCCACGCCGGCTCGCCAACCGCATCCGGGCCTACCGCGGCGGCTACCTCGCCGAGGAGCGACGCGCCATCGAGGACGACCTGTTCGCCGGGAGGCTCTCCGGCGTGATCGCCACGTCCGCCCTCGAGCTCGGCATCGACGTCGGCGGCCTCGACGCCGTCGTCCTCGACGGCTTCCCGGGCACCATCGCGTCGTTCTGGCAGCAGGCGGGGCGGTCCGGCCGCCATGGTGAGGCCTCCGCGGCGGTGCTGGTCACCGGCGACGACCAGCTCGACCAGTGGCTGGCGGCGCATCCCGACGCGCTGCTCGAGCGCGGCCCCGAGCCCGCCGTCGTGAACCCTGAGAACCCCTTCGTGCTCGACCCGCACCTGCGCTGCGCCGCGCACGAGCTGCCCCTCACCCATGCCGATGCGCGCTGGTGGCCGGGGTCGCTCGACGACGGCGTGCGGCGGCTGGTCCTGGCCGAGGAGCTGCTCGTGCGCCACCGGGGCCGGCGCGGCGAGCCGATGGCGGTCTGGAACGGCAGCGGCTGGCCGACGCACGGCGTGGGGCTGCGCAACGCCGGGGGTGCACCCGTGCGCATCGTCGCCGCCGGCAGCGGGCGCCAGGTCGGCGACGTCGACCGGGCACGGGCCCCGGCCCAGGTCCACCCCGGTGCCTCCTACCTCCATCAGGGCCAGCACTGGCGCGTGCAGTCGCTCGATCTCGATGCCGGCGTGGCCGTGGTCGAGGCAGACGACGGATCGACCTACACCGTCGCGCGCAGCGACACGCGGATCCGGCTCCGGTCGGCCGAGCAGGTGCGCCCGGTCGGGGCGGCGTGGCTGTTCCTCGGCGAGGCAGAGGTCGAGACGCAGGTCGTGGGCTACCAGCGCAAGGAGTCGCTGTCCGGCGTCGTGGTGGCCACCGCCGCGCTCGACCTGCCCAGCGCACGCCTCGACACGCGGGCACTGTGGTACGTCGTCGACCCGCGCCTCGCCGAGGAGGCCGCGCTCGACCGCACCCGGCTGCCCGCCGCCCTCCACGCCATCGAGCACGCTGCCATCGGCATGCTGCCGCTGTTCGCCATCTGCGACCGGTGGGACGTCGGCGGCGTGTCGACGGCATGCCAGGCCGACACCGGCCGGCCGACGATCGTGATCTACGACGCCATGCCCGGCGGTGCCGGTGTCGCCGAGCTCGGCTACGAGGCCGGCGACCGCCACCTGGCGGCGACGCTCGAGAGCATCGCCGCCTGCCCCTGCGAGTCCGGCTGCCCCTCGTGCGTCCAGTCGCCCAAGTGCGGCAACGGCAACGAGCACCTCGACAAGCACGCCGCCGTCGCCCTGCTGCGCCGGATCCTCCAGGGGTGACGGACCGGGCCGGCCCGGCGCGCTACTCCTGAGGCTTGGCGGCCGCGGCCAGGTAGCGCAGGTGGACGGCCCACACGGCGAGCAGCAGGCCCGTGGCGATCGGGATGAGCAGCCCGCGCCCTGCCTCGTCGTCGTAGATCATCGACGCGAACTCGTCGTCGGGGAGCACCGGGTCCTCCCCACCGAGCTCACGGTCACCGAAGGGCAGCTCCTGATCGAAGCCGGTGTCGAGGGTGGTCACCGTCGCGCTGAGCGGCGGGACGACGCGGCCGGAGCTGCGACCGACGTTCGGGGCCCGGAACGGCGCCCCACGACCGCCGCCTGGCGTTCCGCCCGTGGTGCCGCCGCCTCCGGCCCCAGCGCTGTCGCCGCCGGGTGCGTCGGGATCGGGATCGCCGCCGGGATCGTCGGGCTCCTGGGGCGCTGGCGCGACCTCGGCCGGCGCCTCGGCAGCGGCGGCGGAGGTGACCTCGCCCTGGGGGCTGGAGCGTCGGGCCCGCACGCGGTAGGTCGTCGTGCCGCCCTCCGCAGGGGTGTCGGTGTCGGTGTAGGAGCTCGCGGCAGGGTCGTCGATCGTGGCGATCGTCGCCGTCTCGCCGCTCGCGGTGACGCGCTCCACGACGTAGCCCAGCATGTCCGGCGGCGGGTTGGCCACGGGGGTCCAGCCCACGACGACCGAGCGGTCGTCGGAGGGTGCGGCCGCCGCCGCGGTCACATCGGGCGGGGGCACGACCACATGGATCTCATGGGGCGGGAGGACGTAGGTGTCGGTCACGCGCTCGCCACCGCCGAAGGTGGTGGTCTGGATCAGCCGGGCCGTGACCCTGATCGTGTACACGCCGTTGCAGCTCGCCTGACCCGGCGCGGCCGCGGCATGGCGGTTGCTGGCGCCGTCGCGCGCCACCTCGGTGGCCCCGGCGCTGGTGGTGCAGCCCGCCTCCTGCTCGGGCGGGGCGAGCAGCTCGGTGGTGGCGTCGACGCGGTAGAAGCGCCCGTCGTAGTCGCGCAGGATCGACGAGGCGATGGTGAACGACGACGACGAGACCCGCTCCGGGGGCACCGGCATCGTGACCTGCGACCCGTTCCAGTCCTGGGGTGCCGCGAGCGCGGCCGGAGCGGCCGTCACCGCGGCGAGCACGATCGTGGTGGCCGCGAGGACGGTGCGGCGCATCATGTGGCGGTCGATCCGATGTCGCTGCGAACCAGCGTCGCCTTGATGATGAGGCGCTGCCGGGCGCTGCCCTTGGGGTGGCACGTGGTGAGGGTCAGCATCGCCTCGTCGGGCGTGTTGGCGACCACCTCGATCTGGCTGGGCGACACCGTGAAGGGCTCCTCGCTCACGGCGTAGGTGCAGCTGCCGATGGGCGTGTTGAGGGTGATCTCGTCTCCCACCTCGAGGAGGTCGACGTTGTGGAAGGGCCGGCCGTAGGTGGTCCGGTGCCCGGCGATCGCCACGTTGCCGATCTCGCAGGGCAGCGGGGTGTCGGCGTAGTGCCCGGCCCCGGCTCGCAGGGCGCTGGCGGTGGTGCCCTCCACGACGACGACATCGACGTCGATGTCGGGGATGAGCAGCTGCGTGAGGCTGTCGCCGACGCCGACCTGACGCTCGATGTACGCCTGCTTCAGGTCGGGGCTGGCCAGCTGGCGGTCGAGCTCGCCCTGCAGCCGCTGCTGGTAGAGGTTCGTGTAGAAGGGGTAGCCGATGGTGGCCACCGCACCCACGAGCAGGCCCACGGACAGCGTGGTCAGGCCCATGCGCGCCCAGCGCCGCTGGCGCAGCACGCCGATGAGCCGGCTGATCGGGTCGTCGCCCAGCTCGGGGCTCGGCACGGGGATCGGCTCCGAGTCGCTGCGCAGGTGCGCCGGGCGGGGGGCCCGTGCCAGCGGCCCGTAGACCGAGAGCGCGGCAACCACGATGACGATGGCGACGGTGGCGATCAGCGGGGCCATGGCGTGGGGGAGTCGGGCCGGCGATCCGAGCGGTCGTCGGATCGCCGGCCGATCGACATCAGACGGTACGCGTGCGTCGAACGAGGACCAAGCCGGCCGAGGCGGCGGCGAGCAGGCCGAGGGTGACGGGCAGCGCTGCCTCGCCACCGGTCCGCGGCAGCGAGCGCTGCTCCTCGACGTCGGGTCCGGGGCCTGAGGAGGGGCTGACCAGCTCGGCGTTGGCGGCCGCCGTGGCGGAGGCGAGGCTGAGGCCCAGCACCGAGCCGCCAAGGGCGTCGGCCGCGATCGGCAGGATCTGGATGCTGGCGGCGCTGGCCTCGACACCGGCGGTGCCGGGACCGAAGTCGAGCCCGCGAGCGGCGAGCTCGGCGTCGCTCAGGTCGCGCACGCTGCCGAGGTCGATGCAGAGCACGTCGGCGAGGGGGTTGCCCGCCTCGCAGGCGAGCTGGTCGATCGCCAGGCCGTTGATGGCGCCGGTGAGCTGGCCGGTGAGCTCCTGGAGGATGCCGAGCTCGTCGGTGGCCTCGATCGAGAGGAGCTGGGCGGCGCTGCCGTCGGTGGACGCCTCCGCCGACTCGGGGTCCCGGGACACCTCGGCGACGCCCTGACCGAGCTGCACGCTGAGGAGCGGGGCCACCGTCGGGGCGATGTCGAGGCCCAGGTCGGCCAGCGTCGCGGCGAGGCCCGGCAGGAGGTTGATCGTGACGCCGTTGCCGCCCGCCCGGGCGAACACGCCGTCGCCGGTGGCCGCCGCCTGGCTGGCGGTGGGTGCGACGACGATCTGGGCGAGCACGAACAGCTCGTCCTGGAGGTCGGTGATGAGGTCGTCGAGGATCGTGTCGAGCTCGATCTGGGTGACCTCCTCGACACCGTCGAGCAGCGGTGCGAGCGCGTCGAGCACCGGCGTCGTGATCTGCTCCACGCCTTCGAAGAGCGGGGTGAGGATGGGCTCGAGTGCCGTGCCCGCCGGCGAGGTGATGGTGATGATCAGCTCGCCTGACTCGCTGTGGGCTCCGGGGGCACCACCGGCGTCGGTCGCCGACGTGTGCACGCAGGCCAGGCCGAGGTCGAGGGCGGAGAGCGCCCCGCCCGTCAGCTCGCCGAGGTTCACGTCGGCCGCGCAGGCCTCGTTCTCGGCGGGGCCGCCGGGCGCGGTGGCGAGTGCGTCGCCGGGCACGGGGGTGCCGGCGAGCAGCAGGGCTGCGCCGTTGGCGATGGCCTGCGGGCCCTCGCCGGCGGCGCCGGAGCCGACGCCGGCGGAGGTGTTGGAGACCGCGAGCTCCTGGCCCAGCAGGGTCAGGGTGAGCGCCGTGGCGGTGCCCGCGGCGCCGTAGGACCCGAACTGGTCGGGCGCATCGGGCGTCTGGGCCGCTGCTGGGCTCATGAGGGTCAGGGCCAGCACCGAGGTGATGGCAACGATCGCTGTGATCCGCGTACGCATGTCGAGGTCCTTCCCGCCGGGCCCGAGGCCCCCGTGGTGCAATGTCGTGATGCTAGAGCCCTGCCCGCATCGTGCTGTGGCTGCTGGTTCGACAGGGTGTGGGCGCAATCCTTCCACGGTGACCACTGTGCGTGGCCTGAATCTTGTGCCCTTCGCGGTGGTTGATCCCGATTTATCCCGTTCGGTCAGCCCCGTTCAGGGCTCGGGCCCTCCACGCGCATCGTCGCCGCCGCCCGCAGGGTTCGATCGCCCAGCAGCGCGCCGACCAGCGGCACCGAGGTCGGCGCCCGGTACGTCACGACCACCGACACGCGGCTGCCGGGCGCTCCACGGCCGGTGACCGCCACGCGGAGACGGTCGCCGTCGAGACCGCTGGAGGAGGCGGCCGCGCGACGGGCCGCAGCGGGATCGTGGTCGGTGGCGGCGGCGCGGACGGCCTCCCGGGATGCATGGGTGACCAGCACGACGTCACGTGCGAGGAGCCCGACCTGGAGGACCGCCAGGAGCAGCAGGACGACGACGGGGAGCAGCAGCGCCAGCTCCACCGACGCCTGCCCGTCCTGGCGACCGGAGCCGCCGCGCCGCCGCCGCACTCAGCTGACCTGCGCGAGGACGCGGTCGAGCACCGAGTTGAGCAGCCGGGTGATGCGGTCCGACTTCGTCGCCCAGGCGGCGAGCAGGAGCGCCACGCCGGCCGCGCCGAGCAGCACGAGCGCGTACTCGGCGGTGGACTGGCCGCGGTCGGCGCGGAGCCGCTGCTGGATGTGGTCGCTCGCCGTGAGGGCGAGGACCTGGAGGGACACGAGGGTCCGGAGCATGGTTGACCTCCATGGGATGGCGGGTTGCGGTGCGGGGCCGTGGGCCCGAGTCGGCCCGCCGCGGGGGAGCCGGCGGTACGAGTGGTCGCGGGGGTCAGGTGGGGAGCGAGCGGAGCGAGGCGGCGAGCAGCGGGACGACGGTGAGGAGCGCGAAGGCGGGCAGCACGCAGGTGACGAGCGGGACCAGGAGGCGCACGGGCACCCGCCGCGCCGCCTCCTCCGCCCGCCGCCGCCGATCCGAGCGCAGCTCGCTGCCGAGTCGTTCGAGGCCGGCTGCGAGGGGTGTGCCGTAGCGGAGGTGGTCGACGAGGACGTGGCCGAGCGCGAGGGCGCGGTCGCCCAGCGGATGCAGGGCGTCGAGCAGCGCATCGGCGCGAGGGCTCCCACGCGCCGCGGCGCGATGCGCCGACGCGAGCGCGCCGGCCAGCGGCGAGGCCGAGCGGGAGGCGACGAGCGGGAGCGCGAGGGGGAGCGAGAGGCCCGCGCCGACGCAGAGGAGGAGCAGGTCGACGCCGTCGGGCAGCGCCTCGATGATCTGCCGGCTGCGAGCTCGATGCGCCCGTCGGGCCCGGATCCGGGCGTGTGCCCACACCCCCAGGCCGGCGAGGAGGGCGAGCGGGGGAGCCCAGGCGAACAGCGCCACGAGCAAGGCGGCGACCACGCCGAGACCCGCGTCGGGCAGCGGCGAGGCGGGGATCCGGGCGACGGCCCGGAAGCGCGCCCCCCAGCGGGCGAGCGCCATCGGCGGCGTCGCCGGGGGACGCAGCGCCACCGGGCGCACCGGGCGGCGGCTGGGTCGGCTCGGCGCCACGGCGCAGCCGACCACCGCCGCCGCCAGGGCACCGACAGCCACGGCCAGGCTCATGACGCCTCGCGGACGATGCGTGCCATCCACATCGTGCCGGCGGCGTCGAGGAGCAGACCGGCGAGGAGGCAGCCCACCCCGACCGGCGTGGTGAGCAGGAAGCGCAGGGCGCCCGGCTCGATGCTGGCGACGAGAGCGGCGAAGAGCAGCGGTGCCGCGGCGAGCACCCACGCCGAGCTGCGCGCCTGCGTCGCCAGGGCCCGCACCTCGCCGCGCAGCTCCCGGCGCTCGCGCAAGGTGGCTGCCACCGCGTCGATGGCGCGCGCCACCTGCCCGCCGGACTCGGCCCCCAGGCCGAGCGCCGATGCCACCAGCACGACGTCAGGCGAGGCATCCGCGTGCGACGACCACCCCGCCAGCGCCGCATCGACGCCCGCGCCGTGGCGGATCCGAGCTGCGACCATCCGCAGCTCCTCACCGAGCGGGCCGTCGCTCAGCTCTGCCACGTCGACCAGCGCCGGCCCGAGGGCTGCGCCGGATCGCACGGCCGAAGCGATGCGCTCGACCGCGCCGGGGAGCTGCAGGTCTCGCTCGAGGAGGCGCCGGCGGCGCAGGCCGCGACGCAGCAGCGGCGGACAGCCGAGGGCGGCAGCGATCACGATCGCCGCTCCGGCGGGTCCGGCCGTGGAGGCCGCCACCAGTGCCGCCCCGGCCGCGGCGCAGCGGAGCACCGTCCAGGCGTGGCCCGGCGCGATCGCGCCGCCGAGCTGCCGGCAGCCCTCGGCCACCCAGGCAGGGCATCCGCCCCGGGGCGAGCGCGCCACGGCCGTGGCGGGCAGCGGACGGGGCCGACCGGCCGGCGTCGGGCCGACGGCGAGCGCCACGACGACGACGGCGACGGCGCCGGCGGCGCCGGCCACGAGCGGCGTCACCGGCACCACCGCCGCTGCGGCGCCGGTGCGTCGGCTGCTCGCACGGGGCGCTCCGGCAGGCAGTCGAGGCCGGCCGGACCGGCCAGCTCTCGGATGCGGGGGCCGCGGGTCGGTGGCGGATCGATCACCTCGCCGACGGCCACGACGCCACGCCGACCGCCGGGGAGGCGAGCGACCTGCACCACGAGATCGAGGGCGGAGGTGAGCTGGTCGCGGACTGCGGCCAGGGGCAGGTCGAGCCCGGCGGAGAGCACCATGACCTCCAGCCGGCGGAGCGCATCGACGAGCGAGTTGGCGTGGCAGGTCGACAGCGAGCCCTCATGGCCCGTGTTCATCGCCCAGAGCATGTCGAGCGCCTCGGGGCCCCGGACCTCGCCGACGACGATGCGGTCGGGGCGCATGCGCAAGGCGTTGCGCACCATCTGGCGCACGGTGATGGCGCCGAGCCCGTCGGCGGTGCCCGGGCGGCCCTCGAGGCGCACCACGTGCCGTCCGGGGAGGCGCAGCTCCGCAGTGTCCTCGACCGTGATGATGCGCTCCTCGGGCGGCAGGACGGCGCCCAGCGCGTTGAGCACGGTCGTCTTGCCCGCTCCCGTACCGCCGCTCACCATGATGTTGCTCCGGGCCCCCACCGCCCAGGCGAGCAGCTCGGCGATCCCCGGCGGGCACAGCTCGGCGAGCGGGATCGGTCGTGCGCCGAAGCGCCGGACCGTGATGCAGGGCCCGTCGACCGCCAGCGGCGGGACGACGACGTTGACCCGCGAGCCGTCGGGGAGTCGTGCGTCGGCGATCGGCGACGTGCGATCGACCCGCAGGCCGAGCGGCCCGACGATGCGCTCCACGAGCAGCGCCACCTCGGACCGCTCGAGCACGACGTCGGATCGCTCCAGGCGCCCAGCCCGCTCGGTCCACACGTCACCGGCGCCGTTGACCATCACCTCGGTGACGGCGGGGTCGGCGACGACCTGCTCGAGCGGCCCGAGGCCCGTGGCGCGGGCCCACACGGCCGTGGCGATGGCGGCGACCTGGGCCTCGGGCAGCAGGGGCTGCACGCAGCGCACGTGCTCGGTGATGCGGGTGAGGTCGGCGACCTGCGCCGGGTCGGCATGGAGCAGCCGCCCGTGGACCTCCTCGACGAGGGTCGACGCCTCAGGATCGTCAGGCCGCACGGCCCAGCTCCCGGGCGAGGCCGCGCGGCAGGCGGGCGGCGAGCAGGCCCGCGTCGACGGCGCGGGCGACGACGGGATCGACGGTGACCTCGGCGACGACGGGCGCACCGATGCAGTCCTCGACGTCGATGCGGGTGAGGGAGCGCCCGGGTTCGGTGAGCAGCACGATCTCGGAGGGTCGGATCGCCGCGGCGAGGGCCCGGCGCAGCGCCAGGAAGCAGGCACGCGTGACGAGGACGGAGCGCGTGGCGCCCGCAGCGACGGCCCGGGCTGCCCCGGCGGGGTCGACGCCGCAGTCGACGACGACGGCGCGCGGGTCGCTGGTCAGCAGTGCCGTGAGCACCTCGGCGCGCTCCTCCGCCAGCGGGCCGTCGCCGCGAGGCAGCAGCGCCAGGCCCGGCTCGGCGTTGATCTCGAGGCGGGCGAGCGCGTCGGCCGGCACGTCGGGCCCGGTGGCAAGCCAACCCGCCAGCCCGGGCCCCGTCGGCTCCGGGAGCCCGAGCGCGGCTGGCGCGTCGCCGGCCAGGTCGGCCAGCACCGCGCCCCCGGCGCCGCGCCGGGCGAGCAGCAACGACAGCGAGGCGGCGACCACGGTGGTCCCCGAGCCGCCCTTCGACGACCAGCAGGCGACGAGCATGAATCCCTCCGATGGGCGCGACGGGCTGCATCGGGGGAAGGGATCCGGCCCTGCGCTCAGCGCCCCGGGCCAGCAGGTGCGACCGTAGGTCTGCGGGTGGGGCGGCACAAGAGGTCGTCGCGGGTGGAGCGCGGCGCCGCCGGTACCCTCGGACGGTGGTCCCCGAGCGCCGCGCCGCCGCATTCTTCGACCTCGACAAGACGGTCATCGCGAAGGCGTCGATGGTGGCCTTCAGCCGACCGCTGCACCGTGCCGGGATGCTGACCCGTCGCCTCATGCTCCGGGCAGCCTGGGGGCAGCTCCTCTACGCGCAGTTCGGTGCCACGCCCGAGAAGCTGGAGAAGCTGCGGGCGTCGGTGCTGCGCCTCACGAAGGGATGGGACCAGTCGGAGATCTCCGCCCTCGTGCGCGACACGCTCGGCGACATCATCGAACCGATCGTCTTCGACGAGGCGCTGGAGCGGATCCGCGCCCACCGGGCATGGGGGCACAAGGTCTTCATCGTGTCGGCGTCACCCGAGGAGGTGGTGGCGCCCATCGCCCGGCTGCTCGGCGCCGACGAGGCCATCGCCACCCGCGCGGAGCTCGACGAGGAGGGCCGCTACTCGGGTCGCACCGAGCGCTACGTGTACGGGCCCGAGAAGGCGCTCGTCATCGAGGAGGTGGCCGCTCGTGACGGCCTGGACCTCGATCACTGCTGGGCCTACTCCGACTCGGCGACCGACATCCCGATGCTCGCGGCGGTCGGGCACGCCGTCGCCGTGAACCCCGACCGCGAGCTCGAGCGGGTGGCGCGCCAGCGCGGGTGGCAGGTGGAGCGCTTCCGGCTCGAGGTGCCGCTCCGGGAGCGAGTGCCGATGCCGGGGGCCCGCCAGGCCGCGGCCATGGGTGGGGGCGCGGCCGCGCTCGGGGCGGCGGCGGGCGCGTGGTGGCTGTGGCGGCGGGCGGGGGCAGTCGCCCCGCCCAGCACGGCTCAGACGGCGCGGACCTTCTTGGCGGCGACGCTGGCGAGGGCGATGAGGGCGATGAGGAGGAGCAGCTTCTTCATGGAGCGCGAGGCTAGCCACACCTGGCGGCGCCGGCTCCCGGCGCCGCGCCGCTAGACCGCCAGCAGGTCGCGAGCGCCGGTGTCTGACGAGGGGTGGCGCAGCTTCGACATGGCGCGCGCCTCGATCTGGCGGATGCGCTCACGTGTCAGGTTGAAGTGCTCGCCGACCTCTTCGAGCGTGCGCGGCTCGCCGCGGTCGAGCCCGAAGCGGAGCTTGAGGATCTCCCGCTCGCGGTCGTCGAGCGGCGCGAGGAGCCGGTTGATCTCCTCGGGGAGCAGCGCCGTGGCGGCCACCTCGAAGGGCGACTCGGCGGAGCGGTCCTCCACGACGTCGCCGAGCTCGGCGTCGCCGTCCTCGCGCAGGGGCTCGGACAGCGACAGCGGTTCGGCGGCGAAGCGCAGTGCCTCGGTGACCTTGTCCTCGGGCATCTCGACCTCGGCCGAGAGCTCCGCGAGGGTGGCGGGCCGGCCCAGCTTCAGCTCGAGGCGGGCGCGGGCCTTCTGGAGCCGGGCGAGGGTGTCGCCGGCGTGGACGGGGAGGCGGATCGTGCGGCCGGTGTTGGCGATGCCGCGGGTGATCGCCTGGCGGATCCACCACGTGGCGTAGGTGGAGAACTTGAACCCCTTGCGCCAGTCGAACTTCTCGACGGCGTGCATCAGCCCGAGGTTGCCCTCCTGGATGAGGTCGAGGAGGGGCAGGCCCGACGCCTGGTACTTCTTGGCGATCGACACCACGAGGCGCAGGTTCGACTGCACGAACGTGCGCTCGGCCGTCTCGCCGTGGCGCGCCGTGCGGCGCAGCTCGCGACGGCGGGCGGGGGTGACGTCCTTGCCGCCGGCGTCGAGCTCGGTGCGTGCCTCGTTGCCCGCCTCGATCGCCTGGGCAAGCCGGACCTCGTCGTCCTTCGTCAGCAGCGGGTACTGACCGATGTCGGTCAGATAGAGGCGGACGAGATCCTCCTCGTCGCGTTCGACGCGCTCCTTGGGCAACGGATGCACCTTCTTGCTCGGTTGCGGGTGAGGCCAGCTGGCGGGCGCCCACCGCTGGGGCTGGGACCATCCGGACCCGGGTACGGATCTACGATACCGATTCGGTCAAGGGTCCCAACCCCTTGCTCGGGGACCCACCGCCGTGCGGGCAAAAGCGCTGGTCAAGGCCAGGGCGACCAGAGCCGATGCCGACCAGCGTACGCTGCTGCACGGCGGAGGTCGATGACGGAATGGCGCGAGCGAGCGACGAGGGCGTCGAGCTGATGATGGTCACGATGGCCTTCGATGCCGCGGACGCAGAAGCGCTCCAGTCGGTCCTCGCGCGCTACGTCGTCGTGAGCCGAGGCCATCCCGGATGTCGCAACATCGACCTGGCGCTCTCGGCCACCACGCCGGATCGGTTCGTGGTCGTGCAGAAGTGGGAGAGCCCGCAAGCCCAGCGCGCCCACTTCGACTCCGCCGACATGGTGGCCATGGCGACGGCCTGCGAGGGGCTCCTGGCAGCGCCGCCCCGGATCGACCTGCTCGAGCCCATCAGCGCCCATGACCTCGCCTGAGCCTTGCCGGCGGTCGTGGTGACGCCGCGGGATGCCGGGTCGGATCCGCTGGCGGGCGATGTCGACGCGGCGAAGGCGGGCTCGGTCGGCGCCTTCGAGCGCATCTACCGGTCGCTGGCCCCGTCGGTCGCCGGCTACCTGCGCTGGCACGGCGTGCACGACGTCGACGCCGTCACCAACGAGGTGCTGGCGCAGGTCCACCGCAACCTGGCCCGCTTCACGGGCGACGCGGCGGGCTTCCGGTCGTGGGTCTTCACGATCGCGCACCACCGCATGGTCGACGAGCGCCGGGCCACCGGCCGGCGGCCCCGCCTGGTCGACGCCGAGATCACCGAGGGCGCCATCGTCGGCGACGTGGAGGTCGACGCGCTCGACGCGCTCGGCGACGACCGCCTCCGCGCGCTGCTCGAGGTGCTCTCCCCCGACCAGCGCGACGTGCTGCTGCTGCGCGTCGTCGCCGACCTCTCGCTGGAGGACACCGCCATCGCGCTGGGCAAGCGTCGGGGCGCCATCAAGTCCCTGCAGCACCGGGCGCTGGCCACGCTGCGCCGACACCTCGAGCGCGAGGACGCCAGCCGTGACTGACGAGCATCGCCCCGCCGACCTCACCGGCCGTATCTCGGCCTCGCCCGACGACGTTGACCATGCCTGGATGGCAAGGCTCGGCGCACTCTCCGATCGCGACGTGGACAAGCTGCTCCGCGGGTCCGTGCCCGCGGGCGGCGAGGACCTCGCGCCCATCGCCGAGCTGGCGCGGGCCCTGCGGCGCCACGTGCGCCACGACGACGTGCCCGAGATGGGCGCGGCGCTGCGCCGCCAGCTGGCCGAGTCGGTGGTCACGCCACTCGCGCCACGCCGGGCCCTGACCCTCGCCGCGGCGAAGACCGCCATCGTCGCGGGCGCAGCGGCCGCGATGCTCGTGGGGGTCGGTGTGGGTGCGTCGCAGAACAGCCTCCCGGCGGGCGTCCAGAACGTGGTGTCGTCGGCCGCGGAGCTCGTCGGCGTCGAGGTGCCCCGCGCCGAGGAGCGTGACGACGGCGGCCGCCTCGACAAGGGGCGCGGGCGCGGCGACGAAGCGCGCGAGCGTGGCGCCGAGGGCGAGGACGGGATCGAGGCACCGACGCCCGGCGGCGCCACGCCGGGGGACCCGGGCACGCCTGGCGACGGAGAGCCGGCGACCCCGGCCGCACCGCCCGAACCACCCGGCGCCGGTGGCAACCCTGACCCGGGAGCCCCGCCGGAGCACAGCAACGCCGGTGGCAACAGCTCCGACCCTGCGACGCCGGGCGGTTCCGGGGCGCCCGCCGACCCGCCCGCCAGCAACGGCCAGGGCAACGCCAACGGCCAGGGCAGCGCCAACGGCAGCGCGGGCAACGCCAACGGCCAGGGCAGCGCCAACGGCAGCGCGGGCAACGCCAACGCCAACGCCCACCGCCAGGGCAACGCGGATGCGCAGGACGACGCCAACGCCAACGGCCAGGGCAACGCCAACGCCAACGGCAACGCGGGCAACGCCAGCGACACCGGACAGGCCAACCGCAACCCCAACGCCGGCGGTCAGCCCTAGCGAGCCCTCAGGCGGATCGCGCCGCCCTCGCGCCGGCGGAGATCTCGTCGATGTCGGCCCAGGTGAGGGACTCGCCGGTCCAGAGCCGATCGAAGGCGGCGTCGGCGACGTCGGTGAAGCCGTGCCGGTTGCGGAACTGGTAGAGCCGGCGCTGGCGCTGCACGCGGTGGCCGAGCCGGCCGAGACGGCCCACGCAGTAGACCTGCCACGCCGAAGCCTGGGGGAGGGTGAGCTCGCCCTCGAGCGGTGGCGTGCCGAAGGCGGGGTCGAGGCGGTCGCGCACCTCGAGCAGCAGGCGGCCGAGCACGTCGGCGGCGCCGTCGGCGTCGAGCTGGCGCGGGCGCTTCGGGTCCTCGAGGGCCCCCGACTCGAGGCGCAGCACGACGGGATCGATCGAGGTCACGCGGGCATGGCCGAGCGGGGTGGTCTCGTCGATCTCTACCGCGACGGCAAGCTCGGCGGGAAGGCCGACCTCGCGGACGAGCTGCTCGACGAGGGCCCGGATCTCGGCGGTGTCGAAGAACACCATGGAGAACTGCTCGGGCCGGATCTCCACCGGCATGGCAGGCGCGCTCAGCCGGCGACCGCGGTGCGGTTGGCCTCGACCCGGGCCTCCATCTCCTCGCGCGCCTCGCGGGCGATGTCGGCGAGGGTGTCCATCTCGTCTTCCTTGAAGCCGGCCAGCTCCCGGAAGCGACGGGCCAGGCGGACCGGGCTGTCCTCTTCCTCGCCGCGGAAGCCTCCCAGCGAGAAGAGCTTGTCGACGACGCGCTGGAACTCCAGGGCGCGCGCCTGGCGGTCCTTGTCGTCGGCCGTGAGGCGGCGCAGCCAGTCGGAGCCCATCTTCACGTGGGTGACCTCGTCGGCGAGCATCCAGTCCTCGCAGAACTCCAGCACCGGGTCGCCGGCCACGTCGCCGAACTCCCGCATCGTGTTGAAGACGTCGATGGCGAGGCCCTCGAGCGCCCGGTTGACGCCGGTGAGGCGCAGCACCGGGTCGGGGTTGCAGGCCGCCTCGTAGAGGAAGGTGTTCTCGGAGAACTCGCCGAGCTCGGTGCCCATGTGGCCGCTGAGCTTGATGGAGATCTCGCAGTGACGGGCTTCGTCCCAGCACTGGCGCGCCATGTCGAGCTTCAGCTCGAAGGGCACCTCGGGGATGCCCTCACCGTTGCCCGCGCCGACCTCGAAGTCCCAGCACGTGCGTCCCGCGCCCTCGAGCGCCTGGATCTCGCCCACGAAGATGCCGTGCATCAGCGCCCGGGCGGCGTCGGGCGCGTCGGGGCGGTCGGGGGTGAGGCGACCTGGACCGCGCTTGCCCTTGGCACCGGCCTGCTCCTGCCGAGCGGTGCGCGGGTCGTTGAGCCGCTCCATCATCGGGACGCGGACGAAGCGGCCGTCGCGGGCCAGCTCCTCGACGGGGAAGGACTTCCTCATGCGTGGGCCTCCGTATCGGTGGAGTAGGAGTCGCCGATCGTGCCGGGGCCGGCGATGCCGCCGGCCGCCAGCAGGAGCTGCTGCAGCCGGGCCTGGTGGTCGACGGCGCGCTGCAGCTCCGCTTCGGTCTCGATGAGCGACTGCAGCATCATCTCGCCGTCGCGCCAGTCGTCGAGCTCGTCCTGCAGGATGAACCCGAGGGAGCGGATCGTGGGCGCGTCGGTGATCGTCGACGTGTTGTTGCGGTGGTAGGTGTAGGCGGCGATCTTGGCCGGGATCAGCACCCGGTAGGCGCCCACCAGCTTCTCGATGGTGAGCTCGGGCCCCTCGGGCTCGGTGAGGGCGTCGACGAAGGCCACGAGCTCGTCGTTGGGCGGGACGGTGAGCCGCTCGGGGTTCATCTCGCGCAGCTCGGGGAGGCGCTTGTGCCACAGCTCGGCGTGCCACGCGTGGTGGTAGCAGTGGGTGCCGAGGCGCAGCTTCACGTCGAGCTCGGGAACGGTGGCGACCCACCCGCCGAGCACCTCGAAGAGGCGCATCTCGATCCACTTGTAGTGCCCGACGCGCCGCGCCGACTCCTCCACCGTGAAGCTTCCCGGCAGCTCGCGCCGGTCCCACGGTGCGAACGGTGCGCGTGGCTTGGTCGGATCCGCCAACGCAATCCCCCGGATCGTCGGTCGTGCCTGCTGAGAACGGTCGTTATCGAGACTAGCCTGATGGACGCCTGACCCGCTGGTCAAGCGCGGCATCGCAGCCCCACCGCGCGCCCCTCGAGGAGGTGTTCCCCGACCCTGTGACGGCGCTCGACCGCGACCTCGCTGCCTTGGCCGACGCGCCGCGGCCCTACGAGCCACCGCTCCCGGGCGGGCCGGCCGCCCCCACGCCTGTCGCCAGCATCGACCCGGACCGCTCGCTCGGGTGGGTCCGCCGCGTGCTGCCGCTGCTGGTGGCACGCCGCGGGCGGCTGGCCTTCGGCCTGGCGTGCGCTTTCGTCGCCATGGTCGCCCAGGTGGTCGCGCCGCGGGTCCTCATGGCCGCCATCGACCGGGCCCTCACGCAGCGCACGAGCGCGCTCGGTCCGTTCCTGGTCGTCCTGGTCGTGCTGGCCGTGGCGCGCGGCGTGCTGACCTTCCTGTACCGCTCGACGATCTTCAAGGTCGCCTTCGGCCTCGAGTACGACCTGCGCACCTCGATCTACGAGCACCTGGGCCGGTTGTCGTTCACGTTCTACGACCGGGTCCAGTCGGGCCAGCTCATCTCCCGCGCCAACAGCGACATCCGCTCCGTCCAGATGTTCCTGACGTTCATGCCGATCGTGGCGCTGAGCCTCACCAGCTTCGTCGTCGCGCTCGCGATCATGCTCTCGGTGCACGTGCCGCTCACCTTGGTGGCGGTGGCCCCGATCCCGCTGGTCTACGTGGTGGGGGTGAAGATGCGCGAGCTCATGTTCCCCATCTCGTGGGTGGTGCAGGCTCGCACGGCCGACGTCGCCACGATCGTGGAGGAGAACGTGACGGGTGCGCGGGTCGTGAAGTCCTTCGCGGCGGAGCCCCAGCAGCTCGACGCTCTGGCCCTCGCCGCACGACGCCTGCGATGGGCGTCGATCCGCCAGGTCGACGTGCGGGCGCGCTACGCCCCGCTCATGGAGGCGCTGCCGAGGCTCGGCCTGGCGGCGGTGCTGCTCTACGGCGGGCTCCTCGCCCTCGACGGCACCGTCACCGTGGGCACCATCGTGGCGTTCAGCACCTATGTGGTGCTCCTCCAGGCGCCGTTCCGGGTCCTCGGCTTCATGCTGCTGCTCGGCCAGCGCGCCGCCGCCTCGGCCGACCGCATCTACGAGATCCTCGACGCCGAGCCCGACATCGTCGATCGGCCGGGTGCCGTCGACCTCGTCGAGCCGCGCGGTGCGGTGGCCTTCGACGACGTCACCTTCCGCTACGGCGAGGCCGGGCCCGTGCTGGAGCACCTCGACCTGCGCCTCGCGCCGGGCGAGACCGTGGCGCTCATCGGACGGACCGGCAGCGGCAAGTCGACGATCGCCCGGCTCGTGCCGCGCTTCTACGACGTCTCCTCGGGAACCGTGCGCGTCGACGGCCACGACGTGCGCGATCTCACCGTGCGGAGCCTGCGGGCCGCGGTCGGCCTGGTGCTCGACGAGCCGTTCCTCTTCTCTGCGTCGGTCCGCGAGAACATCGCCTACGGCCGGCCCGACGCCAGCGACGAGGAGGTGCGCGCGGCGGCGCGCGCAGCCGGTGCCGAGGCGTTCATCGACGAGCTGCCCGACGGCTTCGACAGCGAGGTCGGCGAGCGCGGCTACACGCTCTCGGGCGGACAGCGCCAGCGCATCGCCATCGCCCGGACGCTGCTCGACGACCCGGCGGTCCTGATCCTCGACGACGCCACGAGCGCCATCGACGTGCGCGTGGAGGAGGAGATCCACGCGGCCCTGCGCGTCCTCATGGAGGGGCGCACGACGCTGGTGATCGCCCACCGGATGTCTACGATCAACCTGGCAAAGCGGGTGGTGCTGCTCGACGGCGGTCGCATCGTGGCCGACGGCACCCACGCCGAGCTGATGGCCACCGAGCCCCGCTACGCCGAGGTGCTCGCCCAGATCGAGGAGACCGACGCGGAGCGTCGGGAGCGAGCGGAGCTGGCGGCGGCCGCGGCGGCACGGCGCTCGGAGCTGGCCGACACCGACGCGCCCGCGCCCCGCCTCGGTGGCCTCGGGGACCTGCCGTGACGGGGGTGGCGCGCTAGTGGCCTGGGGTGGTGGCGGCTTCGGTGGTGGTGGCGCGCCCTTCGGTGGGCCCGGTGGTGCCGGTGGCGCTCGGCTGCCCTTCGCGGGCGTGCCGCCGGAGATGCAGTCGCGCGTCGACCGGCTGCTCCGCGGCGAGCCCGACCACGACGGGCAGCCGGTCGCCTACGACCAGGTGCAGACCGATCGCCGACGGTTCTCGCTCCGGCACCTGCTGCGCCCGCACCGCGCTGCGCTGGTCGGGGCCATCGTGCTGGTCGTCCTCGAGACCGTCACACTCCAGGCGGGGCCGCTGCTGACGCAGATCGCCATCGACGACGGCATCCGCGCCGGCGAGCGCGGCGTCGTGGTCGCCGTCGCCGTCGCCTACCTCCTGAGCGTCGTGGTCGGCGCCGTCGCCAGCCGGCTCCGCATCGCCTGGACCGGGCGGGTGGGGGAGCGGTTGCTCTACGACCTGCGCCTCAAGGTCTTCGCCCACTTCCAACGGCTGTCCGTCGACTTCTTCTCGCGGGAGAAGGCGGGACGCCTGATGACGCGCATGACGAGCGACCTCGACAACCTCACGCAGCTGCTCCAGGAGGGCCTGGTCCAGCTCTTCGTGCAGGGCCTGACGATGGTGTTCGTCACGGGCGTGCTGTTCTTCCTCCACCCGGGGCTCGCGGCCGTGACCCTGCTCGTCGTGCTGCCTCCGATGGTGGCCGCAACGCTCTGGTACCGGGTGGCGTCGGACTCCACGTTCGACGCCGTCCGCGACCGGATCGCCGACGTGCTCGCCCACCTGCAGGAGAGCCTCTCCGGTGTGCGCATCGTCACGGGTCACAACCGCCAGCGCCGGAACACCGCCGAGCACCGCACGATCGTGCACGCCTACCAGCGCGCCAACGACGCCACCGCCACGGTCGGTGCCGCCTACGGCGGCATCACCGAGGCCGTCGGGCTCGGCGGTCAGGTCGTCATCCTCGTCGTGGGCGGGCGGTGGGTGCTCGACGGCTCGATGGAGCTCGGCACCCTGGTGGCGTTCGTCCTCTACCTGACCGCCTTCTTCGCGCCGATCCAGCAGCTGGTGCAGCTCTACAACACCTACCAGCAGGGGCAGGCGTCGGTCCGCAAGCTGCGCGACCTGCTGGCGGAGCAGCCCTCGGTGCTGGAGCAGCCCGGGGCAGCCGAGCTGCCCGAGCTCGACGGCGAGGTGCGGCTCGAGTCCGTGACGTTCGCGTACGAGCCGGGTCGTCCCGTGCTGCGCGACGTCGACCTCACCATCGCCCCGGGCGAGACGTTCGCCTTCGTCGGCGAGACCGGCGCCGGCAAGTCGACCATCGCCAAGCTCGTCAACCGGCTCTACGACCCCACCCAGGGAACGGTGCGGCTCGACGGCGTCGACCTGCGCGGGGTGACCCTCGCGTCGGTGCGCCGCCAGGTCGGCACCGTGCCCCAGGAGCCGTTCCTCTTCGGCGGATCGATACGCACCAACGTGTCCTTCGCCCGGCCAGAGGCCGAGGACGCCGAGGTCGTCGAGGCGTGCCGACTCGTCGGCCTGGGCGATCTGCTCGACCGGCTCCCCGAGGGCCTCGACACCCCCGTGCACGAGCGTGGCGTGTCGCTGTCGTCAGGTGAGCGCCAGCTGCTGGCGCTGGCGCGCGCCTTCCTCGCCCGGCCGCGGATCCTCGTGCTCGACGAGGCCACCTCCAACCTCGACCTCCGCTCGGAGGCCAAGATCGAGGAGGCGCTCGACACGCTGCTCGAAGGTCGCACCGCCATCCTCATCGCGCACCGGCTGGCCACGGCGATGCGTGCCGACCGCATCGCGGTGATCCACGACGGCCGGGTCGTCGAGCTGGGGACCCACGACGAGCTCGTGGCGAGCGGTGGCCGCTACGCCGCCATGGTCGCCACCTGGGCGTCCCACGCCACCTGAAGACCCCGCACCCCCTGAACTTGCGGCACTCAGACGACAAGACCTCGTCTCAGTGCCGCAGGTTCGGTCGTGGGGTGACGACCCCCTGAACTTGCGGCACTCAGACGACAAGACCTCGTCTCAGTGCCGCAGGTTCGAGGGTGGGGGCTCGCGGAGCAGGAGCGCGTCGAGCTCGGCGAGGGCGACATCCGGGTCGTCGACGAGGATGGCGTGCAAGCCGGCGCGCTGGGCGCCGACCACGTTGCCGGGGCTGTCGTCGAGGAACACCGCCTCGTGCGGGGCGACGCCGCCGAGCAGCTCCAGCGCATGGTGGAAGATCGCCGGGTTCGGCTTGCGCATGCCCACCTCGCAGCTGTCGACGACGACCTCGAAGAGCTCGTCGACGGGGACGAGCGCTCGCCACGTCGCCGAACCCTCCTTGACGTTGTTGGTGACGAGCCCGACGCGGTAGCCCTCGGCGCGCAGCGAGCGGATGCGGTCGAGCACCTGCTGGTTGACCGTCATCTCGCCGAGCATGGTCTGCATGGGTGTGAAGTCGACCTCGATGCCCTGCGCGCGGCCGAGCTCGGTGACGGCGAGCGCCCAGTCGGCGATCGCCATCTCGCCGCGCTCGACCTGGTGCCAGGGGTGGTCGCCATCCTCGTCGTAGGAGCCGACGATCAGCTCGAGCGATCCTCCGCCCGCCGCGGTCATCGCCGCCCACGGCGACGACGTCAGCACGCCCGCGAAGTCGAAGAGCACCGCCGAGACGCCGCTCATCCGCGGTAGCCGTTGGTGATCGGCATCCGGCGATCCTTGCCGAACGCCTTCGGGGTCACGCGCGGCCCCGGCGGCATCTGCCGCCGCTTGAACTCGGCGGCGTCGACGAGCCGGCTGACCCGCTCGACGAGCGCGCGATCGAAGCCGGCGGCGACGAGCTCGTCGCGCGTCAGGTCGCGCTCGACGTAGCCCTCGAGGAGCGGATCGAGCACCTCGTAGGGGGGGAGGGACTGGTCGTCGCGCTGGTCGGGCCGGAGCTCGGCTGAGGGCGGCTTCGTGAGCACCGACTCCGGCACGACGGCGCGTCCGGCCCGCTCGTTGTGCAGGCGGCACAGCTCGTACACGAGCAGCTTGGGGATGTCCTTGATGACCGCGAAGCCGCCGGCGGTGTCGCCGTAGAGCGTGGAGTAGCCGACGGCGAGCTCGCTCTTGTTGCCGGTCGTGAGGACCAGCCAGCCAGGGAACTTGTTGGAGAGCGCCATGAGCAGCGTGCCCCTGATGCGCGGCTGCAGGTTCTCCTCGGTGAGGTCCTCGGCTCGGCCCTCGAAGCTCGGTGCCAGCATGTCGACGAAGGCGGTGTAGCCCGGCTCGATGGCGATGGTCCGCAGCTCGATGCCGGCGGCCTCGCAGAGCCGCTCCGCGTCGGTGCGGGAGTGCTCGGACGAGTACCGACTCGGCATCGACACGGCGTGCACGTGCTCGGGGCCCACGGCGTCGGCGGCGATCACCGCGACGAGCGAGGAGTCGACGCCACCCGACAGCCCGAGCACGACGTCGGTGAAGCCGTTCTTGGCGACGTAGTCGCGCGTGGCGAGCACGAGCGCGTCGTAGGTCTCGGCGACGGGGTCGAGCAGCGGCGCGATGGCCGGCGGGTGCGCGGGTCCGGGATGGTCGGCGACCGGGCCGGACACGGGGATCACGGGCAGCGCTGGGCCCGTGTCGCGCCCGCGCGGGTCGAGCAGGCGGCTGCGGAAGACGGGCCGGATGTCGAGGTCGACGATCTGGACGTGCTCGCGCAGCTGCGGCGAGCGCGCCACGAGATCGCCCCGCTCGTCGACCACGAACGAGGTGCCGTCGAAGATCAGCTCGTCCTGGCCGCCCACCTGGTTCACGTAGGCGATGTGGCAGTGCGCGTCCTCGGCGCGGGTGGCCACCATCCGCTCCCGCTCGCCGTGACGGCCCTGGAAGTAGGGGGAGGCGTTGGGGATCACGACGAGCTCGGCGCCTCCCGCGGACTGGTCGGCGATGGCGCCCTCGGGGCTCCACAGGTCCTCGCAGATCGCCATCGCCACCTTCACGCCCGCCACCTCGTACAGCGCGTAGGGCTCGATGCCCGGCGCGAAGTACCGCTGCTCGTCGAAGACGCCGTAGTTGGGCAGCAGGCGCTTGTGGTAGCTGCCGACGACCTCGCCCGACGCGCACAGCGCCGCGGCGTTGCGCAGGTCGCGGTCGGCGTCGACGAACCCGACGACGGCCGCGCAGCGCCCGGTGCGCGCTGCCACCTTCTGGAGGGCAGCCTGGTTGTCCGCGATGAACCCGGGCCGCAGCACCAGGTCCTCGGGCGGGTAGCCGGGGATCGCCAGCTCGGGGAACACCGCGAGGTCGCAGCCCGCCGCCTCGGCCTCGTCGTAGGCAGCCAGGATGCGCTCGACGTTGCCGTCGAGGTCGCCGACGACCGGGTCGATCTGGCAGAGCGCGAGGCGGATGCTGGCCACGACTCCCAAGCGTAGGCGGGGCCGCCAGACTGGCGTGCGTGGCTGTGGTGCCCGTCCCCGCCGCCGAGCTCATCCCCCGCTCGGCCGACCCGACCCGGGTCCGCGCCGCCCTGGCACGGATCCGCGACACCCAGCCCGAGCTGGCGGCGGCGGTCGAGGTCGACCCTTCGGTGGCGGCCGCGGTGGTGGCGGTGCTCGCCGCCAGCCGGAGCCTGACCCGCCTGCTGGAGACCGATCCCCTCGCGGCAGCGTGCCTGCACGACCTCGAACGGCGCGCCGAGCCCCCCGAGCTCGGTGCCGACATGGAGCTCGTCGTGCCCTGGGCCCGACGTGAGCTGCTCCGCATCGCGGCGCGCGACCTGACGGGTCGCGACGAGGTGGAGGTGGTCACGAGCTCGCTGTCGGCGCGCGCCCGTGACGTGCTGGCCGCCGCGCACGCGGTCGTGGCCGACGAGCTCGGCGACGCCGGCAGGTTGGCGGTGGTCGGCATGGGCAAGCTGGGCGGCGAGGAGCTGAACTACGCCAGCGACGTCGACGTGCTGCTGGTGGGCGAGGGAGACGGGGCCGCGCTCGCCAGGGCGGGCCGCACCTTCCTCGAGCTCGCCTCCCGCTGCTTCCGCGTCGATGCCGACCTCCGCCCGGAGGGCCGCGACGGTCCCCTGGTCCGCACCGTGGAGTCCTACGCGGCCTACTGGCAGCGCTGGGCGGACCCCTGGGAGCGCCAGGCCCACCTGAAGGCCACCCCCGTCGCCGGCGACGCGGCGCTCGGCGCGCGCTGGGCGGAGGCAGCCGCCCACTTCGTCTGGAGCCGGCCGTTCTCGGCCGACGAGCTGCGCTACGTGCGCGCCCTCAAGGCACGCTCCGAGCAGGCCGTTCGTGAGCGCGGCACCGCCGAGCGCGAGGTCAAGCGCGGGCCCGGCGGCATCCGCGACGTCGAGTTCCCTGCGCAGCTGCTGCAGCTGGTCCACGGGCCGGTCGACGCAGAGATCCGCTCCCCCTCCACGCTCGACGCGCTCGATGCGCTGGCACGCGGCGGCTACGTCGACCCCGACGACGCGACGTCGCTCGCCGACTCGTACCGCTTCCTGCGGCGCGTCGAGCACGTGCTGCAGCTCGACGAGGAGCACCAGACGCACACCGTTCCGGCGGATCGCGTCGCCCGCCGCCGGATCGCCCGAGCGCTGGGCTTCCGGGGCGAGCCGGCCGCCGGCCCCACGGAGGCCTTCGATCGTGCCCTGGCGGAGCACCGCTCGATCGTGCGGTCGGTGCACGAGCGGCTCTGGTTCCGGCCGCTGCTGGCGTCGCTCTCCGGCGCCGGCCCGTTGGGGGCCGAGGCTGCGACGGAGCGGCTGGAGGCGTTCGGCTTCACCGACCTCGAGCGGACCCGCCAGGCCGTCACGGAGCTGACCCGCGGGCTGACCCGCTCGTCGCGCATGATGCAGCAGCTCCTCCCGCTGCTGCTCGACTGGCTGTCGTCGTCGCCCAACCCCGATCTGGGCCTCCTCGGCCTGCGACGGATCGCGTCCGGCGACCGGCGGGCGGCGGAGCTCGCCACCGCCTTCCGCGACTCACCCGAGGTGGCGCGACGACTGGCCCTGCTGCTCGGCACCAGCCGGCTCGTCGGCGAGGTGCTCGAAGCCAACCCCGACCTGATCGAGCGCCTCGATGACCCCGACCGGTTGCGCACCCGGCTCCGGCCGGATCTGGTGGCGAGCGCGCTGTCGAGCATCGGCTGGCGCGAGGACCGTGCTGAGCGTCGCCGCGCGCTCCAGCGATGGAAGCAACGCCACCTGCTCGGCATCGCGGCGCGCGACGTGCTCGGCGAGACCTCGGTGCCGGGGGTCGGCGCCGATCTCTCGGCGCTGGCGGAGGCCTCGCTGGAGAGCGCGCTGGCCGTCCTGGACCCGAAGGCCGCGCTGGCGGTGGTGGCCTTCGGGCGCTTCGGCGGCGCGGAGCTCGGCTACGCCAGCGACCTCGACATCGCCTTCGTCCACGAGGGCGACGCCGACGACGCCGAGCGCGTCGCCAGCGGCATGCTGCGCTTCGTCGGTGGCGACACGCCTGCCGAGCGCATCTGGCCGGTCGACCCGGGCCTGCGGCCGGAGGGCCGCAACGGTCCGCTGACGCGCAGCCTCGAGGGCTGGCAGGCCTACCTGGCGCGGTGGGCGTCGACGTGGGAGCGGCAGGCCTACGTGCGCGTGCGCGCCGTGGCCGGTGACGCAGCGCTCGGCGAGCAGCTCGTGCGTCACATCCACCAGGCGGTCTGGGACCGGCCGTTCACGAGCGCCGAGGCGCTCGAGATCCGGCGCATGAAGGTGCGCATCGAGCAGGAGCGGATCCCGCCCGGCGAGGACCCGGAGTTCCACCTGAAGCTCGGTCCCGGCTCGCTGTCCGACGTCGAGTTCACCGTGCAGCTCCTCCAGCTGCAGCACGGCGTGCCCGGCGTGGCGACGATGGCTGCGCTGGAGGCGCTCGTCGACGCGGGGCACCTCCCCGCGGACGAGGCGGACATCCTCGCCGAGTCCTACCGCTTCTGCGAGGGCACCCGGAACCGCAGCTTCCTCGTCGCGGGGGCGGGCGACTCCCTGCCGAGCCGGCCCGAGCAGCTCGCACCGCTGGCGCGCTCGCTGGGGTGCTCGGTCCCCGAGCTGCGCGAGGAGTACCGGCGCGTCACCCGCCGCGCCCGTCGTGTCGTCGAGCGTCGGTTCTACGACCAGCGGTGACGGGGTAGTCGCCTGCGCGATGATGTCGCACCATCCAGCCGAGGGCGGATGGGGAAGGGGAACCGCGTGCCGCTCCATCCGCAGGTGAGGTCGTTGCTCGACGCGATGGCCAAGCTCGACAGCCCGCCGGTCAGCCAGATGCCCCTCGAGGAGGCGCGCGCGTCCTACCGGCGCCTCGCCCTGCTGCAGGAGATCGAGGAGGTGGCCCGCGTCGACGACCGCCTGGTGCCGGGCGTGGCCGGCGACATCCCCGTGCGCGTGTACACACCCGCCGACGCCGTCGCCGGGCACGTCGGCGTGCTGCTGTGGTTCCACGGCGGCGGCTGGACGATCGGCGGCCTCGACACCGCCGACCCGACGTGCCGCGCCCTGGCCAACCGGTCCGGGGCCGTCGTCGTGTCGGTCGACTACCGGCTCTCACCGGAGCACTCGGCCCCTGCCGCGCTGGAGGACTGCCTGACGGCGCTCATGTGGACGGTGGAGAACGGCGAGCTCCTCGGCGTCGACGTCAGCAAGGTCGCGGTGGGGGGCGACTCCGCCGGCGGCAACCTGGCGGCGCTCGTCTGCCACCGCGTCCGTGACGAGTTCGGTCCGGAGATCGACTTCCAGCTCCTCGTGTACCCCGTCACCGACCTCACGCTGAGCCAACCGTCGATCGAGGAGAACGGCGAGGGCTACCTGCTCACCCGCGAGACGATGATCTGGTTCGCCGGCAACTACCTCGGCGACGCCGATCCCAAGTCGGCGGCCGTGTCGCCCCTCCACGCCGAGAGCTTCGCGGGCCTCCCCCCGGCGATGATCATCACCGCCGAGTTCGACCCCCTCCGCGACGAGGGCGAGGCCTATGCCGCGGCCTTGCAGGACGCCGGCGTGCCCGTCGAGCTGCTGCGCTACGAGGGTCAGATCCACGAGTTCTGGCGCATGGGCGCGATGGTCGACGACGGAGCGGACGCGCTCGACCGCGCCGGGGCAGCGCTGCGGGCCGTGCTCGCGTGAGGAGCGCCATCGGGGTGCTGGCGGTCGCCCTGGTGGCTGTGGTGGCGGGGTGCTCCTCCGAGCAGGATCCCGGCATCGCGCCTGGCCCGGCGGACGCGACCGAGACGACGTCGCGGACGCTCCAGCCGTGCCCCCCGGGGGGCCCCGACGAGACCACGCCGCCCGCCGGCTGCCTCGACGCGGACGGCAACGTCGTGCGTACCTGACATCCCCCGCGCGCAGACGTAGCCTCCCCGGTCGTGCCAGGACGGTTCGGTGGTACGAGCATCGCGCTGCGCCACCCGGCCCAGTACGTCGTGGTGGCCTTCGTCCTCGCGAGCCTGGTCGGGGCCCTGCTGCTGCTCATCCCGGCTGCTTCGGAGGATCCCGGCAGCACGAGCTTCATGACCGCGCTGTTCACCGCGACCTCCGCGGTGTGCGTGACCGGGCTGGCCGTGGTCGACACGGCCGGTCACTGGAGCGCGCTCGGCGAGTGGACCATCCTGATCCTCATCCAGATCGGCGGCCTGGGGATCATGACCCTCTCGTCGCTGATCGTGGTGGTGCTCGCCCGGCGCCTCGGGCTGCGCCAGCGCCTGATCGCGGCCGCGGAGACGGGTTCGTTCGACCTCGGCGACCTGCGCAGCGTGCTGCTGGGGGTGGCGCGGCTCACCCTCGCCTCCGAGGTGGTGGCGGCGATCGTGCTGCTGCTGCGCTTCTGGACCATGCACGACGAACCGTTCGGACGGGCGGTGTACCTGGGCGTCTTCCACGCCGTGTCGGCCTTCAACAACGCGGGGTTCGGGCTCTACAGCGACAGCGTCGTGCGGTTCCAGACCGACCCGGTCATCCTCCTGGTGATCGCCGCCTCCATCATCGTCGGCGGCCTCGGGTTCCCCGTGTGGATCCAGATCGCCCGCCACCGCGCCGCGGTGCGCCACTGGGACCTCCATGCCAAGCTCACCGTGTCGACGACGGTCGTGCTCCTCCTGGCCGGCTGGGTGCTCTTCAGCTGGTTCGAGTGGACCAACGTCGACACGCTCGGCGGCCTGTCGGCAGGCGACTCCTTGGTGAACGGCTTCTTCCACAGCGTCGTGCCCCGCACCGCGGGCTTCAACTCGGTCGACCTCGCGGCGATGACCGAACCCTCGAAGCTGCTGACCGAGGTCCTCATGTTCATCGGGGGTGGCAGCGGCTCGACGGCAGGTGGCATCAAGGTGACGACCTTCGCGCTGCTCGGCTTCGTGATCTGGGCGGAGGTCCGGGGCGACCCCGACGTGGTGGTGTTCGAGCGCCGCGTGCCGACCGGCGCGCACCGCCAGGCGCTCGCCATGGCCCTGCTCGCCGTCGGTGCGGTCGTGGCGTCGACGATGCTCCTGCTGGCGATCAGCCCGCTCCCGAGGTCGGACCTGCTCTTCGAGGTGGTCTCGGCCTTCGGCACCGTCGGGCTCAGCACGGGCGTCACGCCGGTCCTCTCGGCGGCGGCGCAGCTGGTGGTGATCGGCCTCATGATCCTCGGCCGCGTCGGCCCGCCGACCTTGTTCGCCGCGCTGGTGCTGCGCTCGCGTGATCGTCTGTACCGTCGTCCGGAAGAGAGGCCCCTCATTGGCTGAACGTCACCTACGGGATCTCGCCCGCTCACTGGGCAAGTCGCACGGGCCGACCCCCGCGACGGCGAGCAGGTGCTCGTCGTGGGACTGGGGCGCTTCGGCGGCGCCGTGGCGGCCGAGCTGGTCCGCCTGGGCTTCGAGGTGCTGGGGATCGACAGCAACCCGCGCAACGTGCAGGAGTACGCCAGGCTCGTCACCCACGTCGTCGAAGCCGATGCCACCAACAGCGAGGCCCTCCGCCAGCTCGGGGTGACCGACATCCGCCACGCCATCGTGGCGATCGGCTCCGACATCGAGGCCAGCATCCTCGCCACCGCCGCCCTCGAGGACTTCGGCGTGCAGAACATCTGGGCCAAGGCCGTCACCAAGGCGCACGGGCGCATCCTCGAACGCGTCGGCGCCCACCACGTCGTCTACCCGGAGCACGACATGGGTCACCGGGTGGCGCACCTGCTCGGCGGACGGATGATCGAGTGGTTCCAGCTCGATGAGCAGTTCGCCATGGTCGAGACCGTCGCGCCCGACGAGATGGTCGGGCGGTCGCTGACCGATGTCGGGGTGCGAGCGAACTACGGCGTGACGGTCGTCTGCGTGAAGCCGACCGGCGGTTCGTTCACCTACGCCACCGCCGACACCGTGCTCCAGGACGGCGACGTGCTCGTCGTCGCCGGGCCGACCAGCGCGGCGGAGGCCTTCGCCCGGCTCGGCTGACGCGCCGCGCAGCGCCGATGCGGCGTCAGCCGCCGAGCGCGTCGCGCAGCACGGCGAGGCGCTCGGGCACCACGCTGCAGTAGACCCAGCGACCCTGCTTCGACTTGGTGATGAGCCCGGCATCGGCCAGCAGGGAGAGGTGGTGGCTGACGGTGGGCTGGCTCTTGCCGACCGGTTCCTCGAGGTCGCAGCTGCAGGCGCTGCCACCGGGCGAGGCGGCGATCAACGACAGCAGGCGGAGCCGGACCGGGTCGGCGAGGACCTTGAAGGCCCGCGCGAGCTCGGCCGCCCCGGCCTCGTCGAGCGGCGCCTCGAGCAGCGGCGGGCAGCAGGACTCGATCAGCTTGACGTCCACGGTGGCGCTCCTCGCTCGTGGTCCGGTCCACAGGTTGCATTGATCGACATCAATCGATATATTGATGGCTGTCCATAGACGATATCGGAGGCATCCATGTCACGCGTGCAGCTCGCCCTCAACGTGTCCGACATCGACGAGGCCGTGGCCTTCTACTCGAAGCTCTTCGCCACCGAGCCCGCCAAGCGGCGACCCGGCTACGCCAACTTCGCGGTCGAATCGCCCCCGCTCAAGCTCGTGCTCATCGAGAGCGCCGAGGGCGGCGGGTCGCTCAACCACCTCGGCGTCGAGGTGTTCTCGAGCGAGGAGGTGGCGGCGGCCCAGCAGCGCATCTCGGGCGAAGGCCTGGCCACGGCCACCGAGGAGAACGTCACCTGCTGCTACGCGCTGCAGGACAAGGTCTGGGTCGACGACCCCGACGGGGCGCCATGGGAGATCTACACCGTGCTCGCCGACGCCACCGAGCCCGCCGACGACCTGCGCCAGGTCGACGCGTGCGGTGCCGGGGGCTGCCCGACCGGGCAGGTGGCGTCCGACCAGGATCCCACCACCACGGTTTCCGCCTGCTGCTGAGCGCGTCGTATCCTCTCTCCCGGCAGGAGCGGCTGCGCCGCCGCGGCGACGGAGGACCCATGAGCTCGGAGGCGACGGGCGAGCCGGGCGCAGTCCTGGACCGCCTTCCGGTCGGGGTGCTGCACTTGAGCCCCGACGGCACGATCCTCGACGCCAACGCGGCTGCGCTGCGGCTCGTGGGCGTGGCGGCGTCCGACGTGGTCGGGCGCAACATCGTCGAGTTCAGCACGGCGGAAGCGGCGCGGAGTTCCGGCCTGCTGGCGTTCGGGACGGAGAACCCCGACGTCGCCATGGGACCCGTGAAGATCCGCTATCGCCACGTCGACGGCAGCGTCCGCCACGGTGACCTCTGGGCGCAGAACCTCCTCGCCGATCCGGACGTCGAGGCCATCGTGGTGGTGATCACCCCGGAGTCGACGGCGCCCCACATCTCCGCCGCGCTGTCGTCGGTCGCGGCCGGCGGCGCGGTCGACGCCACGCTCGAGGTGCTCGCGGAGTCGCTCCGGGCCAGCCCCTTCTCGGCCGCGGGATGCTGGCTCGTGCAGGACGACGTCGGCCGGCGGCTGGTGGGCGGGGAGCACATCTCCGAGCCCGTGCAGGTGGCCTTGAAGACCCCCGGTCCGTGGTGGCGCGCGCTCGACGGCGGTGCGGTCACGCAGGTCGCCGACGTCGCCGCCGAGACCGACGACCACCACCGGCTGCTGGCCGCCGCCGGCGTGTCCGCTTGGTGGCTGCACCCCCTGCCCCGGGCCCTCACGGGCGCCGGCCGGGCGGGCGTGGTCGTGACGCGGCGCACGGCCGGAGTCATGAGCCCCAACCAGGCCGAGCAGCTCGGCCACATCGTGACGGCGGCGGGCCTGGCCTTCGAGCGCACGGCGATGCAGGAGCGCCTGTCCCACGCCGCCTTCCACGACTCCCTGACGGGGCTCGCCAACCGAGAGCGCTTCTTCGACCGCTCCGGTGGAGGCAGCCACCCCGACGCCGCGCTGCTCTACGTGGACCTCGACGACTTCAAGCGGGTCAACGACCGCCACGGGCACAGCGCCGGCGACCTCGTCCTCGTCACCGTCGCGGACCGCCTCCGGGGGGCGGTGCGTCCCGGCGACCGCATCACGCGGATGGGTGGCGACGAGTTCGTGGTGGAGTGCGTCGGCCTCGTCGACGAGCTCGAAGCCGTCGGCGTGGCGCAGCGCATCATCGAGGCGCTGCAACGGCCGGTCGTGTTGGACGACGCGAGCCTCGAGATCGGCGCCAGCGTGGGGATCGCCATGTGCACGGCCGGGGCGTCGATCGACTCGCTCCTCGAGCGGTCCGACGCGGCGCTCTACGCCGCCAAGGCCGCGGGGCGCGGCCGCTGGCACCTCGCTGCGACCGACGACTCCGTCGGCGCCGCCGGTCGCTAGCTGTAGGTCCCAGACACGTTGTCGACGCGGGTGATGGGTGGTTGGCCGCCGAGGGCGGTGTGGCAGCGGTGATGGTTGTAGAGGTGGAGCCAGGTGTCGAGTCGTCGACGTCGTTCGGCTTCTGAGCGGTAGGTGCGGGTGTAGGCCCATTCCTCGAGGAGGGTGCGGTTGAAGCGTTCGACCTTGCCATTGGTCTGGGGCCGGTAGGGCCGGGTGTAGCGGGCGGAGGCGCCTCCGGCGACGACTTCCTTCAGCCACTCGCGAGAGCGGTAGCAGCCGCCGTTGTCGGTGAGCACGGCACGCACGGTGACGTCGTGGGCTTCGAAGAAGGTGCGGGCTCGCCGCCAGAACCCGGCGGCCGTGACGGCTTGTTCGTCGTCGTGGATCTCGCTGTAGGCGAGTCGGGAGTGGTCATCGATGGCTGAGTGCACGTAGCAGTAGCCGACCTTGCGTCGGCGGGCCGCCGAGCGGCTCTCGGTCGTGCGACCGTTGGCGCGCCAGCCGCCGCCCGGTGGGATCTGACCGAGCTTCTTGATGTCGACGTGGACCAGGTCGCCGGGGTGGTCGTGCTCGTAGCGGCGGATCACCCGACCGGTCGGGCGGTCCATCCACGCCAACCGAGAGACCTCGTTGCGGACGAGGACCGCGTGCACTGTCGATGGGGCGATCTCCAGACGCCCCGCGATGCGGCCGGGGCCAAGCTTCTTGTTGCGACGAAGGCTCAGGATCTTCCGTTCGAGCTTCCGGCGGGTCTTCGCCGGCGAGCGGTGGGGGCGGCTGGACCGGTCCCGCCACCACGCGCCGTCAGGTTCGGCATGGGCGCGCCGCCACCACTTGTAGACCGTGTCTCGCGACACGTTCATCTGCCGGGCGACCGTCGCGGCCGGAGTCCCGGCGTCCATTCGACGAACGAGCTCTTGTCGGCCCCACTCGGTGAGCCTGGCGTTACGGTGCAATCGAGCCTCCTTGGAAGCGTTGTGACCTCGACAGCCACACGTTTCCTCGGAGGCTCAACTCATCGGTGGACCCGCCTACCTGTCAGCAACGTCCATGGGACCTACAGCTAGCCGACGCGCCGCAGCACCGGGGGACCGGGCTCGAGGTCGGACTCGATGTTGAGATAGGTGTCGAGGCCGCTGACGTGGAGCACCTTGGTCACCTCGGCGTTCGGGTTGCGCACGGAGAGGCGCGTGCCGTCGGCGACGAGGTTGCGGTGCGCCGCGCGCAGGGCAGCGAGCCCCGTCGGGTCCAGGTGCGACACGCCGGCGAGATCGATGATGACCTGACCCTGGTCGTAGGTGAACGCGGCGCAGAGGATGGCGTCGAGCATCTCGGGCGCCGTCGCCCCGTCCACGATGCCCCACACCGACAGCCGCACGTCGCCACGTCCCTCGTTCGAGACGTCCACCCCGTAGTCACCGTTCACCTGCCCGCAGATCCTTCCCCCACGTCCGATCCCGCCGGCGCTCCTGCTCAACGCTGAGTCGAGACTAGGACGCCCGCTCCTGCTTGGGAAGATCGCGCCCGGGCGTGGCGCCTGCAGACAGGAGTCGCCCAGCGGGCGTCGAAGAACCATCGGATGCGCAGGACGCGGGCGTTGGCTGGAGCAGTCGTGATGTCGCTCGCGCTCCAGCTCGGCGCGGTTGGGGCACGCACCTCCGGGACCGCCGCGCCCGATCGCGAGCCGAGCGCGCGCGACGGCTCGATCGCCGCCTCCGCGTCGGTCGGGCCGGGCGGCGCGGGACCCAGCGCTGCTGCGTCGGCCGGCGGGGACCAAGCGCTCCAGGTGACCGTCGAGCCCCCCGGTGCGGCGCCGGCCGATCCCCAGCCCCACTGCGGAGCGAACGACCGGCCCGAGACGGGGATCCAGGGCGACATCCCGCTCGCGGACCAGCGCTCCGGTCGAGCTCGCGAGGGCTACAGCTGCGGCCTCTCGGTCGTCGGCTACAGCTCGCTCGGCGGGAGGGGCGCCAACGCCAACATGGCCTGGGCCGGTCATTGCGCCTACGTGGCGGGCGAGGGCGTCGCGGTGGTGGACGTGTCCGAGCCCTCGGCGCCACGGCAGGTCGGCACCCTCACGACGCAGGGATCCAAGGACGCGCTCGAGACCCTCCACGCCGTCGACGCGCCCGACCGCTCCATCCTCGTCGTCGGGCGCTACGGCCTGTTCTTCAACTTCCAGCCCCCCGTCCAGTCGGCGCCGGTCGACGTCTACGACGTCTCCGACTGCGAGCACCCCCGGCTCCTGTCGTCCATCGACTTCCCGCAGAGCGTGCACAACCTGACGCTCTCGCCCGATGCGCGCACCGTGTGGGGCACGCTCCCGCTCCAGGCCTTCGACCTCACGGACCCCACCCGGCCGGCGTACCTCGGCAGCCTGGAGAACCAGCTGCGGGCTCAGGGGGTGCAGCAGCTCGAGTTCGCGCACGAGGCCTGGCCGTCGGCCGACGGCACGCGGCTGTACATCGGTGGCCAGTTCCCCGGCGACGAGGCGTCCATGGTCATCGACATCGGAGGCTGGCCCACCCGCCCGGCCCGGCTCGTGTCGCGCTTCGCGGGACCGGGCCACTCGATCCGCACCGCGACCATCGAAGGCCGCCCGTTCCTGCTCCGTTCGGACGAGTCGGTCGTCAACCTCACCGCCAACGGCTGCTTGCCGGACCTCACGCCCGTCGGCGGCGTGGCCCAGGCCTTCCTCACCGACATCAGCGACGAGACCGCGCCGGTCGACCGGGGCCGCCTGACCCTTGCGATCAACGACCCGGCCCACTGCCTCGACCAGCTGGCGTCGGGCGTCAACGCCTCAGCGCACTACCACGACGTCGACGATCCGAACGACACCACCTTCGCCATGGTGTCGATGTGGAACGCCGGCCTGCGGGTGTTCGACATCCGGGATGCCGATGCCCCGGTCGAGGTCGCCTACTTCAGCCCCGGCCTGTTCGACGTCCCGCTCCTCGACCTCTCCGGGTCGCCGCTCGACCCCGTGCTGAACCTCGAGGGCCAGCGAGGCTTCGACCAGGCGTGGGGGCACGTGCGCTACCTGCCCGACACCGGCCACATCTGGCTGACGACGCGCACGGGTGGCTTCTGGGTGCTCGAGCTCCAACCCCAGATCCGTGCCGCCCTCGGTCTCCCGCCGAGGGAAGCGGCGTGGCCCGACGGCGCACCACCGCGCCCCGCCGCCAGCCAAGCGATGCGCGCCCGCTCACCGCTCGACGCGCTCCTCTCGCCCGTCTACTACTGCATGCTCGCCCCCTTCTGACCAGGGCACGCCCAGCGCCCTTCCCGCTCAGATGTCGTAGTAGAGGGTGAACTCGTAGGGGTGCGGGCGCAGGCGGAGGGCGTCGACCTCATGGGAGCGCTTGTAGGCGATCCAGGTGTCGAGCAGGTCGTCGGTGAAGACGCCGCCGACCCGGAGGAAGTCGTTGTCGGCCTCGAGCGCGTCGAGCGCGGCCTCGAGCGAGCCGGGGACCTGGGGGACCTGCGCCAGCTCCTCGGGCGGCAGGTCGTAGAGGTCCTTGTCCATCGGCGTCGGCGGCTCGATGCGGTTCGTGATGCCGTCGAGGCCGGCGAGCATCATCGCGGAGAAGGCAAGGTACGGGTTCGAGGTGTTGTCGGGGCAGCGGAACTCGACGCGCTTGGCCTTCGGGCTGCGCTGACCGAGGGGGATCCGGCAGGCGGCAGAGCGGTTGCGCTGGCTGTAGACGAGGTTCACCGGCGCCTCGTAGCCCGGCACCAGCCGCTTGAAGCTGTTGGTCGTCGGGTTCGTGAAGGCGATGACGGCGTCGGCGTGGTGCAGCAGCCCGCCGATGTACCAGCGGGCGAGGTCCGACAGGCCCGCATAGCCGGCCTCGTCGTAGAAGAGCGGCTCCCCGCCCTTCCAGAGCGACTGGTGCGTGTGCATGCCCGAGCCGTTGTCCTCGAAGATCGGCTTCGGCATGAACGTGAGGCTCTTGCCGGCCGCCCAGGCGACGTTCTTCAGCACGTACTTGAACGTCATCAGCTTGTCGGCCATCGCCAGCAGCGTGTCGAAGCGCATGCCGATCTCGCCCTGTCCGCCCGAGGCGACCTCGTGGTGGTGCAGCTCGGTCTCGATGCCGACCTGGTGCAGGGTGGCCGACATCTCCGAGCGCAGGTCCATGTAGTGGTCCATCGGCGGCGCCGGGAAGTAGCCCTCCTTGGTGCGGGGCTTGTAGCCGAGGTTCGGGCCCTCGTCCTTGCCGGTGTTCCACTGACCCTCGACGGAGTCGACCTGGTAGAAGCTGCCGTTCGGCTTCGTCTCGAACCGCACGTCGTCGAAGATGAAGAACTCGGGCTCGGGTCCGAAGTAGGCGGTGTCGGCGAGGCCCGTGGAGAACAGGTGCTCCTGTGCCTTCTGCGCGACGTAGCGCGGGTCGCGGCTGTAGCGCTCACCCGTGACCGGATCGGCGACGTAGCAGTGCATCACCAGCGTCTTGCGGGCGCGGAAGGGGTCCAGGTAGGCGGTGTTGGGGTCGGCGATGAGCACCATGTCGGATTCCTGGATCTCCTGGAACCCACGGACCGAGGACCCGTCGAACGCGTGGCCATCCTCGAACTGGCCCTCGTCGAGCACGCCGGCCGGGATGGTCACGTGCTGCATGACGCCGGGCAGGTCGCAGAACCGGAGGTCGACGAACTCGACCGCCTCGGACCCGACCAGCTCGAGCACCTCGTTGGCGGTGCGCTCCTCCATCGTTGCCTCCTCGGTTCGACCGACCAGGCACGGTAGTCGCTGCCAAAACCCGTCGTTCCTGCGGCAGAAGCTCAGCAAGACCTTGATCAGCTGCCGCAGGAACGACGAGGTGTGTCGTAGGAACGACGAGGTGCCGCAGGAACGCGGCGGGGGGTGGGTGGGCTACGCCTCCAGGGCGGCGCCGCAGACCGTGTCGACGATGATGCGGGTCACCTCGTACGGATCGCAGTTGGCGTTGGGCCGGCGATCCTCGATGTAGCCCTTCTTGTCGACCTCGACCTGCCAGGGGATGCGCACTGAGGCACCCCGGTCGGAGACGCCGTAGCTGTACTGGTCGTAGGGCGCCGTCTCGTGCTGACCGGTGAGGCGATCCTCGATGCCGTGGCCGTAGAGCTCCACGTGCTCCTTGACCCTGGTGCCGAGGGCCTCGCACGCCGCGATGATCGGGTCGTAGCCCTCGCGCATGGCCTTGGTCGAGAAGTTGGTGTGGGCCCCGGCACCGTTCCAGTCGCCCTTCACCGGCTTGGGGTCGAGCGTGGCCGAGATCCCGAAGTCCTCGGCGATGCGGTAGAGAAGCCAGCGGGCCACCCACAGCTCGTCGCCGACCTGGGGCGGCGCCACCGGGCCGACCTGGAACTCCCACTGCCCGGGCATCACCTCGGCGTTGATGCCGGAGATGTGCAGCCCGGCAGCGAGGCAGGCGTCGAGGTGCGCCTCGACGACGTCGCGGCCGTAGACCTCGTCGTCGCCCACACCGCAGTAGTAGCCGCCCTGGGGCGCCGGGAAGCCGCCGAACGGGAAGCCGTAGGGGCGCCCGTCCTTGAAGAACGTGTACTCCTGCTCGATGCCGAAGATCGGCTCGTGGGCGGCGAAGCGCTCGGCCGTCTCGGCACACGCCCGGCGGGTGTTGCTCTCGTGCGGCGTCATGTCGATGTAGAGCACCTCGCAGAGCACGAGGATGTTGCTGCCGCCCCGGATCGGGTCGGGGCAGGTGAACACGGGCTGCAGCACGCAGTCCGACGCGTCGCCCGGAGCCTGGTTGGTGGAGGAGCCGTCGAAGCCCCAGATCGGCAGGTCTGCTGCCTGCACGCCGTCGTCGAGGACCTTCGTCTTCGAGCGGAGCTTGGCCGTCGGCTGGGTGCCGTCGATCCAGATGTACTCAGCCTTGTACGCCATCGGGTTTCGTTCCTCCAGGTAGGAGTGGTGGGCAGAGGGATCGCCGGCACATGGCCCGGCGGTGGCGGCTCCACGCTCGCAGCGGGCGGTTTCCCGGCCTTTTCGCTCGTGTGAACGGAATGTGAACGACCGTCACGGAGTGTCGCTCGTCGTGGCTGGCTGTCATCATTGCGCCATGGAGCGGCAGCGAGACTACGTCCTGCGCACGGTCGAGGAGCGAGGGGTCCGGCTCATCCGGCTCTGGTTCACGGACGTCCTCGGCCAGCTCAAGTCCTTCGCCATCTCGCCCGCCGAGCTCGAGGGCGCCTTCGACGAGGGCATGCGCTTCGACGGATCGGCGATCGACGGCTTCAGCCGCGTCCAGGAGAGCGACGTGCTCGCCCGCCCCGACCCGAACAGCTTCGAGCTGCTCCCGTGGGCCGACTCCTACGGCACCTCGGCGCGCATGTTCTGCGACATCACGAACATCGACGGCACCGCCTTCGAGGGCGATCCCCGCCAGGTGCTGCGTCGCAACCTCGACAAGGCGCGCGAGCGAGGCTTCAGCTTCTACGCCGCCCCCGAGGTCGAGTTCTTCTACTTCGCCAACGGCGACCCGGCGGAGGGTCCGCCCAAGCCGCTCGACCAGGCCTCGTACTTCGACCTCACCACCGCCGACGTGGCGTCCGACCTCCGCCAGCGCACGATCCACACCCTCGAGGCGATGGGCATCCCCGTGGAGTACAGCCACCACGAGGACGCGCCGAGCCAGCACGAGATCGACCTGCGCTACACCGATGCGCTCACCATGGCGGACAACGTCATGACGTTCCGCCTCGTGGTGCGCGAGGTGGCGCTCGAAGCCGGCGTGCACGCCACCTTCATGCCCAAGCCCCTCGCCGAGGTGCAGGGCTCGGGCATGCACACCCACTTCTCGCTGTTCGAGGGCGACACCAACTCCTTCTACGACCCGGGCGACGACCGCAACCTGTCGAAGGTCGCCCGCGGGTTCATCGCCGGCGTGCTCCACCACGCCCGCGAGATCGCCGCGGTCACCAACCAGTGGGTCAACTCGTACAAGCGCCTCGTCATCGGCTTCGAGGCGCCCATCTACGTGGCCTGGGCGCGCAACAACCGCTCGGTCGTGGTCAACGTGCCGCCGATCAAGGTCGGCAAGGCCGACTCCACGCGCATCGAGTTCCGGGCGCCCGACCCGTCCTGCAACCCCTACCTCGCCTTCTCGGTGATCCTCGCCGCTGGCCTGAAGGGCGTGGAGGAGGGCTACGACCTGCCCGCGGAGACGTCGGCCAACCTCTACCAGCTCACCGAGCAGGAGCGGCTGGCCGAGGGCATGGCGATCCTGCCCGGGTCCCTGGCCGAGGCGCTCGACGAGATGGAGCGCTCCGAGCTCGTCGCGGAGGCGCTCGGGGAGCACGTCTTCACGTGGTTCATCCGCAACAAGCGCGCCGAGTGGCAGGCGTACAAGCGGCACGTGTCGCAGTTCGAGCTGGACCGGTACCTGCCCCGGCTCTGACGCCGCCGGCCACCCACGGCATGGAATCGCTGCTGATCTTCCCGGACCCGGTCCCGCCGGAGCTCGCCCAGTGCCTCGACCTGGGCGGCTACGGCTGGAAGGGCGTGGCGTCCGTGGCGGCGATCGCCGGCGCGGAGCCCGACGAGGGGTGGGCCGGCGCCATCGTGCTGGCCGCCGAGGACCCCGAAGGCGCCTTCGCGATCTGCCGCGCCCTGCGCAAGGGCGATGTCCCGCTCGAGCCGCTGCTCGTGCTCGTGTCCGGCTCCCAGCTGCACGACCTCGATCTGCGTGACGACCTCTTCGACGACTTCTGCCTGCACCCGTTCCACCCACGCGAGCTCGAGGCGCGGCTCAAGCACCTCTTCCGACGGACCGGTCGCGGCACGCGCCCCGAGCTGGTGGAGTACGGCGACCTGGCGCTCAACGTCGAGACCTACCAGGCGGTCATGGCCGGCAAGCCGCTCGACCTCACCTACATGGAGTACGAGCTGCTGAAGTTCCTCGCCTCCCACCCCGGCAAGGTCTTCACCCGCGAGACGCTGCTCTCGCGGGTCTGGGGGTACGAGTACTACGGCGGCGCCCGCACGGTCGACGTCCACGTCCGGCGGTTGCGCGCCAAGCTCGGCGAGGAGCACGCGAACCTCATCCAGACGGTCCGCTCGGTCGGCTACCGCTTCGGTCAGACCCGCTGGTGATGCGCCGCGCTGCTAGCTGAGCTCGACCAGCTCGCTGCCGGCGTGGGTGGCTTCGGCGTGCTCGGTCAGCGCCCAACCGAGGATCGCCGCCACGACGGCGCCCGTCATGGCGACCGCGACGGGGATGACGACCAGGATGACGAGGGCGATGAGGGCGGCACCGAGCATGGCGTCAGTGTGCCCCGACGTGGGCCCACGCTTCCACCTCCACCAGCGCGCCGAGCGGCAGCTCGGCCACGCCGACCGCCGAGCGCGCCGGCCGGTGGTCGCCGAAGCAGGCCATGTAGACCTCGTTCATCTTCGGGTAGTCGCCGCCGAGGTGTCGGAGGAAGACGGTCGTCTTCACCACGTCGGTCAGCGATGCGCCCTCGGCGGCGAGCAGCCCCGCCAGGTTGGCGATCGCCTGGCGCAGCTCCGCCTCGAGGCCCCCGCCGACCAGCTTCCCCTCGAGGAGCCCGACCTGTCCTGACACGATGAGCCACGCACCGACGCGGACGACGGGCGTGTACGGACCGACGGGCCTCGACATGCCCCCAGTAAACAACGTCCGTGGACGTCGGGCATGGGCCCGCACGCGCTTCAGCGACGCCGATCGCCGGTGGGCCAGTCGGCGGGGGTTCCGGCGTGCAGCCACGCCGCAGCCGCGACGGCGACGAAGACCGCGTCGGATCCGCGCACGGCAGGGCCATCGCCGGGCGCGATCTCGATCTCGACGGGCGGCATGTCGACGGCGCGCAGGACGCCGAGGGAGCGGATCGTGAGGTCGTGCACCAGCCCCGACTCGTCGACCGCCAGGCCTTCGGAGCGCACCCACGACAGCGCCATGTGCGCCGCACCCGTGCAGTACGAGCGCAGCGCCACCTCGTCGAGTGGCTCGCCCGCCTCGACGCGGACGCGCACCACGCCGTCGAGGCCGATCGCGGCCTCGGCCACCGCACCGGTGGACGGGTCGACCACCGGCGCCAGGGCACCACGCGCGCCGGCGAGGAGGACCGACGCCTCGGCCCAGCCAGCCGCGCGGAGGGCGGCTGAGGTCGACGGGCCCGCGACCTCGATCTCCTCCACCACGAGGTCGGGCGCGACCGAGGCCACCGCGGCTGCGATCCCGGGCGTGCGCGCCACCCGCAGCACCCCGGTCCCGTCGGCGAGCGCGCCTCCGGCGACCGGGGGGCGCTTGGGGCCGCGCTGCACGACCGCCTCGCGGTCGAGCAGCACCCGCACCGGGCGGCCGTGCCGGTCGGCGAGCTCGCGGGCGGCCGCCTGCACCGTGGTGTCGACCTTGCCGCCGAAGGCGCCGCCGTTGGCGAGCGGCGAGGCCGGCTCGCCGCCCGGTGCGCACCAGGAGGCATCGGGCTCCAGGTAGGCGGGCTCCACCCAGCAGGTTCGCAGCGCGGCGTCCCAGCTGCCCGGCGGGAGCTCGATCGGCGGGCGCGCCTCCACCGTCGTGCGCCGGCCCTGCACCTTGCCGGCGGCGGCGCGCGCCTCGGCGAGCGTCTCGCCGACCGCCCAGCCCCCGGCTCGGTCGGGCACCGCCACCAGCGCACCCGGTGGCGCCGAGTCGTCGGCGAAGCCACCCCGGCCGAGGGCGACGGCGGGCGAGACCGACTGGGGCACACCGCCCTCGATGGTGGCCCGCTCGCTGGCCCGGACCAGCGAGCGGCCCGCCGAGCTCGCCGGCTCGGCGCCGGCGACGGCGTCCCAGGCGTCGAGGAGGGTGCGCCACCCGGTGCAGCGGCAGAGGTGGGCGAGCAGCGCCTGCTCCACGGCGGGATGACCGGCGTCGGCATCCTTCGAGCGCAGGCCCTCGAGCCGGCAGATGATCCCCGGCGTGCAGAAGCCGCACTGGCTGGCACCCGTGGCGCAGATCGCCTCCGCCCAGGTGTCGCGCACGTCCTCCGCCAGGCCGTCGACCGTGCAGACGCTGCGCCCTGCCACCCGGCGGGCGGGCGTCACGCACGCCACGCGGGGCTGCCCGTCGACGAGGACGGTGCAGCAGCCGCACTGGCCCTGCGGGCTGCAGCCGTCCTTGGGCGACCGCAGGCCGAGGTCCTCGCGCAAGACGTCGAGCAGCGACTGCCCGCGGTCTCCGACCTCCACCTGGCGACCGTCGACCTCGAGCTGCAGCGGGGGGCGACTGCGAGGATCCATGAGGCGAGGATAGGTTCGCCCCATGTCGCTCCCCCCGAACGTGCTCGACCGGCGACGCTTCCTCCGCCTGGCGGGCGGTGCCGCCGCCGGCGCCTACCTGCTCGGTGCCTGCGGCAGCGACGACGGTGACGGCGCGGCGGAGGGCACCGACGGCGGCGACGCGGGTGCCGCCATCGAGGGCTTGGCGCTCGCCCAGTTCTTCGGCGGCCCGGTGCTCGTGGCCGGCCGGCCCGCCCGCGCCCCGTTCGGCGTGGCGGACGTCGACGGGCTGCTCCCCGTCGAGCGCACGCCCGACCGGCTCACCATCACCCTGCTCGACCCGGCCGGCGATCCCGTGGCCGACGGCATCGACGTCGCGCGCCACGCCGATGGCCTGCCCCGCGCCTACTTCCCGCTCACCTTCACCGTCGAGGAACCGGGCATCTACACGGCGCGCACCGAGGTCGGCGACGCCGCCGCGGAGATGGCGATCAAGGTCGATGCGGCCGGCGACGTCGCGGTGATCCAGCCGGGCGCACCGATGCCCTCCGTCGAGACCCCCACCGCGGCCGACCCCCGTGGCGTCGAGCCCATCTGCACGAGCGAGCCGGTCTGCCCGCTCCACGACGCGACGGTGGCGGAGGTGCTCACCGCGGGCACTCCGCTCGCCCTGCTGGTCGCCAGCCCGGCGTTCTGCAAGATCGCCATCTGCGGGCCCGTGCTCGACGTGCTCCTCGACCTCGTTCCCGCCCACCCCGACATCCACTTCCTGCACGCCGAGGTGTACAGCGACCCCGCCACGAGCGTCGACACCTACGCGCCGGTCCTGACCGAGCTCGGGCTGCACTTCGAGCCGTGCCTGGTCCTGGTCGGGGCCGACGGGACCGTGGCGGATCGCGTCGACGTCATCTACGACCGGACCGAGCTCGGCGAGCGCCTCAGCCGGCTCGTCTGAGGGCGCTCGGTATCCTGCGGGCGGTGCCCGTCGATGCCGACCACGCCACCCTCGGGCCCGGCCTGCACCTCCTGCGCGACGCCGCACCGCTGCGGCGCGCCGGTCCTCTCGCCGTGCGGCTCCGCGCCGAGCTGTGCGCCACGCTGCCGCAGGCCGATGCGGCCATCGCGGCACGCGCGGCGCTCCCGCAGGTCGCCACGGAGCAGCTCGACGCCCTGCGGGGCCTCGCCGAGCGCGTGGCCCGAGCCGAGCGCGTCGCGGAACGGGCCCGCGCCAGCGCCGAACCGTCCCAGCCCCCGCGCCGACCGGTCGCGGTGCCTCCCGACACCGTCCGGGCGCGCGCTGCAGCGCTGCGCGCAGCCCGGGCCGACGCCGACCAGGCGGCGCGGCGCGCTGGCCGACCACGACGCAGCCGTGGCGGCACCGGTGTCGGCGGCCGAGCTCGGCCCGCGCCACAGCCGTGCCATCGGGGTCATCGTCACCGCCTTCGGGCTCGGGCTCATGCTGCTCGGCCTGGACCTCGCGCCCCTGTGGCTGGCGCTCGTCCCCGCCCTGTTGGCATGCCTCTGGGCGCTGCGTCAGCTCCAGGCACCGTCGGGCCCGGTGCCGCCGCCCGCCGCGGAGCGCCGCGCCCACGATGCGGCGCGGGCGGCCCTGGCCCTGCGCCACGCCCGCTGTCAGGAGGAGCTGCGCGGCGCCGAGCGGGCTTGGTCCGCCGTCGCCGGTGACGTCGACGGGGGAGCGGTCGACGACGTCGTGAACCGGACCGAACCCCAGCACGGCGTCGCCGAGGCGGTCGCCGCGCAGGACAGCGACGTGCGCGCCAGCGCCGGCGACACGGGTGAGCAGCGCCTCCGGTGGGCGTCGGCATGGCGCAGCCTCGGCCGGCCGGCACCGGGCCCCCTCGACGCGCAGGCGGCGGTGGCCAGGCTGGCGGAACAGCTCACGCGCCCGCTGGTCGTCGTCGGCCCGGCCATCGCGCGCGCCGCAGAGCTCGCCCGGGTCGCTCCGTCGGCACCGGTGATCGTGCTCGACGACGAGGTGCTGTCCGTGCCCAGCGCGCTGGAGCGCTCAGCGCCCGAGGGTGCTAGCTGAAGGACTTGCCGCAGCCGCAGCTGCGCTGCGCGTTGGGGTTCTCGATGGCGAAGCCGGCGCCCTGGAGGCCGTCCTTGTAGTCGAGCGTGGCGCCCTGGAGCAGCTCGGCGCTGGACTGGTCGACCACCACCCGAACACCCGAGGCGTCGCTCAGCGTGTCGTCGTCGGCCACGTCGCTGTCGAAGAACATCTCGTAGCTGAAGCCCGAGCAGCC
Organism: uncultured Microthrixaceae bacterium; assembly: GCA_963715505.1. Lineage (GTDB taxonomy): Bacteria > Actinomycetota > Acidimicrobiia > Acidimicrobiales > VFJN01 > VFJN01. The sequence continues at coordinate 2,688,000 of OY970242.1, read as the reverse complement.
ACCGGGGCGCACGGCGACGCGCAGGGCGAGGTCGGGCGTGCCCTCGGCGTCGATGAGGTCCTTCACCTTGGTGGCGGCGGTGTCGGTGAGCGTGATCACGTCAGGGTCCTCCTGCAGGACTGGTTGCACTGGAGATCCTACCGGGGCGCGAGCTCGATCTCGACCTGGCAGGGGGTCCGGTGGGCGAGGTCGTGGAAGTCGACGACGACCCCGTCGCCGCGGGCGTCGACGAAGCCCTCGACGAGCCCCCGATGGAGGCTGCACACGAGGTCGGGGTTGGCCTCGGCGAGCTCCCGGAACGGGCAGCGGGTGAAGGCGACGGTGATCCCGACGTCGTCGACCACCGACTCCGGATCGAAGCCCAGTGCCGCCAGCTCGGCGGTCAGCGCCTCCTGGCAGGTTCCGGCCCGGTCCGGGCGGTCGGCGTCGAGGGCGCCGTGCTCGCGCCCGGCCTCGACGGCGTCGGCGGGCGGCACGTCGGCCGACGCGGCGAGGCGCAGCAGCATCCGGGCGAGGACGGGGAACGCAGGCGGCTCGAAGCCGAGCGACGGCGCATCCGCGGCCAGGGAGTAGCGGTGCTGCGGCCGGCCCACCGTGCCGCGCGCGTCGGTGACCACCTCGAGGAGGCCGACGTCGCGCATGCGCTCCAGGTGCGGCCGCACGGTGTTGGCGTGCAGTGCCAGCGTCTCGGCGATCTCCGCCGTCGCCAAGGGGACCGCCGCGCGCGCCAGCTCCAGGTAGATCGCGTAGCGCGTGTTGTCGCCGAGCGCCTTCAGCAGCTCGAGGCGCGGGGCGTCGGAGGAGCCTGAGGCCGCGACGGTCACGACGTAGAGTTTACACGGGTGCTGCCGGTAGAATCCGGGTCGTGGCCGAGACCGAGCGCCCGACCCCCGACGACGTCGTCGCGGTGCTGCGCGGCGTCATCGACCCCGAGCTGGGCAGCGACATCGTCGACCTCGGGATGGCCAAGGGCGCGAGGATCCACGACGACGGGCGCGTCGACGTCACGATCGCCCTCACCACGGCGGGTTGTCCTCTGCGAGCGCAGATCCAGCGCGACGTGCGGGCCCGCGTCGGGTCGCTCCCCGGGGTCACCCACGTCAAGCTCGACTGGACCGAGATGACCCAGGAGGAGCGCTCCTCCGCGATGGCGAAGGCCCGCTTCAACGTCTCGCAGCGACCCGAGGAGACCTCCCTCGCGCTCAGCACCAAGGTCGTCCTCGTCGCCTCCGGCAAGGGCGGGGTCGGCAAGTCGTCGGTCACCGTGAACCTCGCCGCCGCCATCGCCGCCACCGGTCGCAAGGTGGGCGTGCTCGACGCCGACATCTGGGGCTTCTCGGTGCCGCGCATGCTGGGCGTCGAGGGCCGGCTCGCCGGTCGCGAGCACCAGGGCAAGAAGGTGATGGTGCCCCACGAGCGACCGGTCGGCGAGGGCGTGCTGCGGATCATCTCGATGGGCTTCCTCGTCGACGACGAGGAGTCGGCGCTCATGTGGCGCGGGCTCATGCTCAACCGCGGCGTCACCCACTTCCTGCAGGACGTCGAGTGGGGGGACGACCTCGACTACCTCTTCGTCGACATGCCCCCCGGCACCGGTGACGTGCAGATGGGCGTCGCCAAGCTGCTCCCGCGCGCCGAGGTGCTCGTCGTCACCACCCCCGCCAAGGCCGCGCAGAAGGTGGCCACGCGGGCCGTGTCGATGGCGCGCAAGAGCTACCTGCGCGTGGCCGGCGTCATCGAGAACATGAGCAGCTTCACCTGCGAGCACGGCACGTCCTACGCGCTCTTCGGCGAGGGCGGGGGAGCGCAGCTCGCCGGCGACGCCGGCGTCCCCCTGCTCGGCACCGTCCCCCTCGAGCCCTCGGTGGCGGCGGGAGGCGACAGCGGCGAGCCGGTCGCCCTCGGGGAGGGGCCCGCGGCCGACGCGTTCCGCGCCATCGCCGAGCGGATCCTGACCGAGGCGATCCCGCCCTCGGAGATGGCGGGCTGCTCGGCCCGCATGCTCGACGCTGCCGTGGCAGCGCTCGATGCGCAGGACGCCTGAGCTAGCGACCGACCACCGACCACTCGCCGTCGAGCGCGTCGCCCGCAGCCTTGCCGTCGTCGCGCAGCTTGAGCAGGTGCGCCCAGACCGACGAGGCGGCCATCCCGTGGAGCTCCTCGGGGACGTCGGCGTAGAGCTCCTTGACGATCGCGTCGATCTTCGTCGTGCCCGCAGCGCGCAGCGCCGCGAGCACCTGGGCCTCGCGCGCGAGGCGATGCTGCAGGTACTCGTCGATCTTCGACTGCGGGTCCTCGATCAGGTGGCCGTGACCGGGCGCGATCGAGCGCAGCCGTGGCCGCAGCCCCTTCAGCCGCTCGAGCGACCGCAGGTACGCGGCCATGTCGCCGTCGGGGGGCGCGATGACGACGGTGGAGCCCTCCATGATGTGGTCACCGGAGAACAGCATCCGCTCCTGCTCGAGGAGGTAGCAGAGGTGGTTGGAGGCGTGGCCGGGCGTGTGGACGGCGCGCAGCACGAACTCCGTGGCCTCGATCACGTCGCCGTCGCCCAGCGCCCGGTCGACCACGAGGTCGTCGCGGGCGTCGAGTGCCAGGACCTCGGCGCCGGTGCGCTCCTTGAGGCCGGCAGCTCCGGGCGAGTGGTCCTGGTGGGTGTGGGTGCACACGATCCAGCGGATGCGGTCGCCGCCACAGCCCGCGATGGCATCGAGGTGCGACGCGTCGTCGGGACCGGGGTCGACGACCACGATCTCGTCGATGCCGACGAGGTAGGTGTTGGTGCCGGGGCCGGTCATCATCGAGGGGTTCGGGGCGACGATGCGGCGCACGAGCGGGCTGAGGGCGCTGGCCACGCCATGGACGATCGGCTTCGGGCCGGGAGGCTCGGGAGCTTCGGCGTGGTCGGTCATCGGTGTCCTCGGTGCACGCCCGCGCGGTGGTCGGCGGCGGTCGTCATGTGCCGAGGCCCGGACGCCCGGGCGGCGTCGGCGGGTCCTCCCAGCTGTCGGCGTCCCACACCTCGGTGCCGCCGCGGCGCGGCGCGCCCGGGCCGCGGCCGCCGGCGACGACCGTGACGAGCCCGCCGCCGGCGCGGATGCGGCGCAGGATGGTGGCGCGGAACACGGCGCGCGTGGGCGGCAGCAGCAGCAGGACCGCCGAGCGCGTCGGACAGGAACCCCGGCGTCAGCATGAGCGCGCCGGCGAGCAGCACGAGCGCGCCGTCGACCAGCTCTGCGGAGGGCACCCGCCCCTGGCGGACGGTGGCCTGCAGGCGCCGCAGCACCCCGACCCCGGACCACTTCGCGAGCCACGCGCCGCCGACGCTGATGGCGATGAGCAGCAGGATCGTGTTGCCGACGCCGATGCCGCCGGCGACCTGCACGATGACGTAGAGCTCGGCGATCGGCACCACCAGGAACAGCAGCGCGAGCAGACCGACCATCGAGCCAGCCTACCGCCGGGCTACCGTCTCCCCGATGGCGACCGACCCGGCGAAGCAGGCCGCCTCGCGCCCTCGTCGGAGCCGGGCCATCACCGCATCCGACGGTGGCACCCACGCCTCCTGGCAGCGCTTCCTGCCCGGCACCGCGCTCGGTCTGGCGGTGCTGCTGTTCTGCATGAGCGTGGCGTCGGCCTTCACCGGAGCGGTGCTCTACGCCTTCTACGAGTACCGGCTGGGCCGCACGGAGGACCGCGTCGACGCCTTCGAGGCGGGCTTCGAGGACGAGGTCGATGCAGCCATCGATCGGATCGGCGCCGAGCGCGAGGAGGCCGTGGGCCAGGTGCAGGGCCAGCTCGACGAGCTCCAGCAGTTCGCCGCCAGCGGCGAGACGCTCAGCGGCCTGCTCGAGCAGGCCCAGCCCTCGGTGTGGTTCGTCTCGACGCTCGACGAGGCCGGGCAGCCGTCGGTGGGCTCGGCGTTCGTGGTGTTCTCCGACTCGGAGCAGTCGTTCCTGCTCACCTCGTACAACACCGTCCGAGCCGACACCCAGCAGCCGATCCCGGGCATCACCGTGCGCAAGGGCGACGAGGAGCTCGAGGCGGAGCTGATCCAGTGGGACCCGGCGAACGACCTCGCCCTCCTGGCGATCGCCAAGCCCGACCTCCCGCGCCTGTCGTGGGTCGCCGACGGTGCGTCGCCCCAGATCGGCGACCGGGTCTTCGTGGTCTCCGGGCTCGGTGCGGCGGGCGGCTCGATCAGCCAGGGCTTCGTGGCCGACGTCTCCGCCAACGGCATCCAGCACGACGCGCCGGTCGGCGCGGCGTTCCAGGGCGGCCCGCTGATCAGCTCGGCGGGCGAGGTGATCGGTCTCGCCAGCCGGGCCTACTCGCCGCTCGGGTTCCCGCCGGAGGCCGTGTTCTTCGCGGTGCCGATCCGCGCTTCGTGCGCCCAGGTCGTCGCCTGCCCCGAGGGCGCCCAGCCCTGAACCCGCTAGTTGAAGAAGCCGTCGTCGTCCTCGTCGGTGGTCGTGGTCGTCGAGGAGGTGGAGGTGGTCGGGCGCGTGGTCGTCGTGGTGGTGGGCGGGTCGACCTCGGGCACGGGGACGTCCTCGACGTAGCTCGCGCCACCGGGGGGATCGGCCGGGTACCGGCGGCGCCCGGGCTGCGAAGCCCTCGCGCCGGCGCAGCTTGGCGGCGTCGGGGACGGCCTGGATCGGCGCCGGCTCGCTGAACTCGGTGACCGGGACGCCCTGGAGCGCCGTGCGCATGAACCCCTGCCAGATGCGAGCGGGAGCGAGCCGCCGGTGACCTGCGCCCCTTGATGTCGAGCGTCTTGGCGGTCTCGACGGTCTTGTTCTCGTAGCCCATCCACACCGCCGTCGACAGCGTCGGCGTGAAGCCGACGAACCAGGCGTCCTTGTTGTCCTGCGTCGTGCCGGTCTTGCCGGCGGCGGGGCGGTCGAGCCCCCGGCCGCTGGCGGTGCCGTCGGTGAGCACGCCCCGCAGGATGTCGGTGACGTTGTCGGCGACGTCCTCGTCGAGCACCGCGGGTGCTTGCCGGCTCGGAGTTGTCGATGAGCACGTTGCCGTCGCGGTCGGTGACGCGCAGCACCGGCGTCGGCTCGGCTCGCAGGCCCCGAGCGGCGAACACGCCGTAGGCCGACGCCATGTCGAGCGGCGAGACCGACTCCGCGCCGAGGGCGATGCTGGCGCAGTGCCGGCTGCCGTCGTAGTCGCTGACGCCGGTGAGGCCCATCTGCCGTGCCAGTCACCATCGTCTTGTCGACGCCGACGTCGAGGATCAGCCGGGTGTAGACGGTGTTGACCGAGCTCCAGGTGGCGCTGCCGGAGATCGATCGTGCCGTAGCCGCGAGCCGCCGTAGTTCTCGAGCACCGTGCCGGGGGAGTGGCAGGCCGTGGACACGTCGTGGGGCGAGCCCGAGTACGTGGCGCCGGCGGGATGCCCGCTCGAGCGCCGCGGCGAGCACGAACGGCTTGAAGGCGGAGCCGGGCTGGCGCCCCGAGGCCCCGCCGCCGTCGGGCACGCCGGCGGAGGTGCGGCCCAGCGCGTGGTTGACCTGGTCGGTGGCGTAGTCGCGCCCCGAGATGAAGGCGCGCACGTAGCCCGTCGGGGGCTCGACCGCGACGAGCGAGGTGCGCAGGTCAGGCTCGCTGCCCTCGAGGAAGGCAGCGACCTGCTCGCGCGCCGCGGCCTGCTGGTCGGGGTCGAGCGTGGTCTCGATGCGCAGGCCGCCACGGAAGATCTGGTCCTCGCCGCCGGGCAGGTGCTCGCCGAGCCAGCGCCGCACGTAGTCGGTGAAGTACGGGTCGGTCGACTGCTGGGTCTCCGCGGGGTGCACGACGGTCGCCGGCCCCGGTGGCGGTCCGAAGACGGCGAGCCAGATCGGCTGGGCGGCGGCCTCGTCGTGGGCCTGCTGGCTGATCATCCCCTCGTCGAGCATGGTGGCGAGCACGCTCAGCCGGCGGATCTCCGTCGTGGCGGCGTCGACCCGCGGGCTGTAGCGGCTCGGCGCCGGGATGACGCCCGCCAGCACGGCGGACTCCGACAGCGTCAGCTCGCGCACCGGCTTGCGGAAGTACGTCTCGGCGGCGGCACCGACGCCGTAGGCGCCCTCACCCAGGTAGATGACCGACAGGTACTCGAAGAGGATCTCCTCCTTGTCCATCTGGCGGTCGAGCTGGCTGGCGAGGATCGCCTCGCGGATCTTGCGCTGGATCGAGCGCTCGTTGCCGGTGACCGTGTTCTTCACGAGCTGCTGGGTGATGGTCGAGCCGCCCTGGTCCAGCTCGCGGCTGCGGACGTCGGCCCACAGCGCCCGAAGGGTGCCGCGGACGTCGACCCCGCCGTGGGAGTAGAAGCTGCGGTCCTCCGCGGCGATCACCGCCTGCTTCAGCACCTCGGGGATGTCCTCGGGCTGCACGGGGATGCTGGTCTCGAACTGCTTGAACGTGGCGATCTCGTTGCCCGCCGCGTCGTAGACCCGGCTGATCTGCGACGGCGCAGGCGGTGTGCGCTCGGGGAGGTCGGCGGGGAGCGGCAGGAAGAGGTACGCCGCCAGCATGACGCCCGCCGACGTGATGGGCGTGAGCACGGCGAGCACGACGGCCGCTGCCCCCAGCTTCAGCACGCGAGTCACCGCACCATCATCGCTCCTCCGCGGGGGAGCGGCGCCGAAGGCGGTCAGATCGTCAGATGGCCCGCTGCGGGCCGACCTGCTTGCGCTCGGACTCGTTGAGGCCACCCCAGATGCCGTGGGGCTCCCGGATGCGGATTGCGTAGCTGAGGCAGGGCTGGCGGACCGGGCAGGTGCGGCAGATGCTCTTGGCGCGCTCCTCGCGCTCGAGCTTCTCGTCCTTGCGCTCGAAGTGCGACGGCGGGAAGAACACCTCCGCCTGCGGGCCACGGCAAGCGGCCTTCATCTGCCATGCCTCGTCGACACGCTGTGCGCTCACGTGGCATCCCCCCTTTCGGCGGCGAGGCTACAACCCGCTCTTTCGCCCGAACAAGGGACAACCTTCGCGAGCGAAGCGCTCGACATCGCGAACAGTCGCAGGTCAGCAGGGGTGCCCCGAGGCCCCGATGACGGCTGCGGTTTCCATGGTCGCCGCCGCGACCCACCGAGATCTGGTCAATGGAGGGCGTCGGCGCTAGGTGCTGGAGCCTCGATCCGGGTCGTCGTGACGGGCTCCTTCGGTCGGCTCGACCTCGAGCAGCAGGCCGGCGATCGACGTCACCCGCACCTCCGCGCCGGCGGGGATCGGCGTCGCGCGGTTGGTGCGGGCCCGCCACGGCGCCTCCCGCACCCGCACGATCCCCTCGGGTGCGACCGCGCTGGCCGCGGTGCCGATCTCGCCGACCATCCACTCCCGGCCGATCGTGGGCGTGGAGAAGCGCGTGCGCACCATGGCCGGCATGCCGCCGACCATGGCGAGCGCCATGCCGACGATGGCGACCAGCAGCGTCACCCACGACAGCGAGAGGCCGTCGTAGAGCACGAGCGATCCCACCACGAGGCACACCGTGGCGATGGCGCTCCACAGCCGTGGCACCCCCGTCTGCACGTCGATCGCGTAGCCGACCATGGCGGCGAGCAGCAGCGCCACGCCCAGCGGGTTGGTGGGCAGCTCGGCCAGGCCATAGCAGCCGAGGACCAGCGAGCCGGCGCCGACCATGCCGGCCACGCCGACACCGGCGGTGAACAGCTCGAAGAGCACGAGCGCCAGGCCGATCACGAACAGGAGGTAGGCGACGGGCGGGCTCGACACCGTGTGCATGAGCTGCCCGGCCAGGGGGAGCTGGGCGAAGCGGGCCTGGGTCACGGGACGTCGCTCCGGGCCGCCGGGCGTGTCGACGACCTCGCTGGTGACGCCGGGGAGCCCGAGCACGAACTCACCGATGGTGGGCGCCGTGCTGTCGACCAGCTCCAGCTCGAGCGCCTCCTCGGCCCCGAGGTGGTCGCCGACGGCGGCCTCGCCGTCGAGGCTGCGCCCAGCGAGCAGGCTGCGGGTGACCTCCACGGTGCTGCCGGGTGCGACGCCCACCGTGCGGGCTGCGGCCAGGAGCGCGGTGGCGTCGCCGGCGGCGCGGCTGCCCGAGGGTCCGACCCACACGTCGACGGGCACCTCGGCGCCCTCGATCCGCTCGAGCAGGGCCTCCAGGCGGTCGTCGGGCACCACGGCGCCGCTGCTGTTGAGCTGCAGCACCAGGGCCAGCGCGCCACCCTCCTCAGCGGCCTCGATCTGCGTCTCGATGAAGTCGACGAGCACGCGGTCGAGCAGGCCGCTGACCTCGATGACCGACACGTAGCCCGCGTCGTCGTCACCGGCGCCTGGCTCCTCGGCCTGCACCGCAGCCGCGCCTGCCGGCGCGCGAGCACCAGCGCAAGCGCGACGAGGTGCACGAGCACCAGGGCCACGCTGGGTAGCCTCGGGCCCGTCCGACGCCGTGCCGACGCGGCCGGGATGGCCCCGGCCAGGAAGGTCGTTCTTGGATCGCGCGCGCTTCTTCGCTGCATCTCGGCTGGTCATCGTGGCCGGGAAGGGCGGTGTGGGCAAAACCGTCGTCACCGCCACGTTGGCGCGCGCCGCGGCGAAGGTCGGGCTGTCGACGCTGATCGTCGAGGTCGAGGGCAAGTCCGGTCTGGCCACGATGTACGGCCAGCGCCAGCTCGAGTACGACGAGGTCACCCTGTCGGCGGGGGGCGGGCCCGACGGGGAGGGCGAGGTGCGCGCCAGCACCCTGACGCCTGACCAGGCGCTGCTCGAGTACCTCGCGCGACCACGGGCTCTCGCGCATCTCCAAGCGCCTGGTGTCGTCCGGCGCGCTGGACGTGGTGGCCACGGCGGCGCCGGGGATCAGGGACATCCTCGTCCTCGGCAAGGTCAAGAAGCTGGAGCGCTCCGGGGTGGCGGACCTGCTCATCCTCGACGCTCCCGCGGCCGGCCACGCCATCACCTTCCTGCAGTCGGCCCGGGCGCTGCTCGAGACGGTGCGCGTGGGACCGATCAACGCCCAGGCCCGCGACGTGCTCGAGATGCTCACCGACCACGAGCGCTGCCGGGTGCTGCTGGTCACCCTGCCGGAGGAGACCCCCGTCAACGAGCTGGTCGACACCGCCTTCAGCCTGGAGGACCGGGTGGGCGTCGGCCTGGCGCCCGTGGTGGTGAACGGCATGTACGACGACGTGCAGGGCCTCGCCACGGAGCCGGCCGCTGCCGCGGCGGTGGCGGGGGCCACGCTGCGCGCCGGCGAGGCCGACGCCCTCGCCGAGGCCGCCTCGTTCCGGTCGGACCGCATCGCGCTGCAGGTCGACCAGGTGGCGCGCCTCGCCGAGCAGCTGCCCCTCGCCCAGATCCGGCTGCCCTTCGTGTTCACCACGGAGATCGGTCCCGCAGAGCTCGACCTGCTCGCCGACCGGCTGCTCGCGCAGGTCGACGCGCTCCCGGAGGCGGTGTGACCGCGACGGCGCGGACCGGTGAGGCTTCGCTGCGCGACCTCGTCGAGCAGCGGCGCATCCTGGTCTGCTGCGGCTCGGGGGGCGTCGGCAAGACGACAGCGGCTGCGGTGCTCGCGCTGGAGGCCGCACGGGCGGGTCGGCGCGCCGTGGTGGTCACCATCGATCCGGCCAAGCGGCTGGCCGATGCGCTCGGGCTCGAGGGACTGACGGGCTCGCCCAGCCGGATCGAGGGTGACTGGCCGGGCGAGCTGTGGGCCCTGATGCTCGACACCAAGAGCACCTTCGACGACCTGGTCGTGGCGCACGCGGCGACACCCGAGCAGGGCGAGCGCATCCTGCAGAACCGCTTCTACCGCAACATCTCCGGGGCGCTCTCGGGCACCCAGGAGTACATGGCGATGGAGAAGCTCTACGAGCTGCACGAGCAGAGCGACTTCGATCTCGTCGTGGTCGACACGCCGCCCACGCGCAACGCGCTCGACTTCATCGATGCCCCGCGGCGGCTGTCGCGCTTCCTCGACCACCGGCTGTTCCGGATGATCACGGCACCTGGCCGGGGGATCGCCAAGGCGGTCAACGTCGCCGCGCAGGCGTTCCTCCGCACGGTCGCCAAGGTCGTCGGCGCCGAGGTCATCGACGACGCCGTGGCGTTCTTCCAGGCCTTCGAAGGCATGGAGGAGGGCTTCCGCGCCCGCGCGGAAGCCGTGCTGGAGCTGCTCTCCGACGACGACACGGCGTTCGTCCTGGTGGCCTCACCCCGCCGCGACACGATCGACGAGGCCCGCTACTTCGCCGAGCGGCTCGGTGAGGCCGGCATCTCCGTGCGGGCGCTCGTCGTCAACCGGATGCACCCGTCGTTCGGCGACGGGCTGGCCGAGGCGACGCGCGAGCGGGCCCGGACCCTCGACGGCACCGACCTCGGCGGGCTCTACCGCAACCTGGCCGACTTCCAGCTGGTGGCGTCGCACGAGGAGGAGCACCTCGCCGGCCTGGCGGACGCCGTGGCGCCGGCGCCCGTGGTCCGGGTGCCGTTCCTCCGCAGCGACGTCCACGACCTCGACGGTCTCAGCGCCCTCGCCCGCCACATGCTCTAGCCCCAGAGGCGGCGGGTCACCTGCCGTCGGCGAGGGCGGCGGCTGCTTCGTCGACGGTCTCGGTCACCGACACGATGCGGTCGAAGCCCGTGGTGTGCAGCAGGCGGGTCAGGGTGGGACGGCTGCAGGCCACGGCGACGTCGCCGCCCGCCTCCCGCGCCCGGCGGATGCCGCCGATCAGCGCGCCGAGGCCGGCGGAGTCCATGAACGGCACCGCGGACAGGTCGATCAGCAGGTACTTCTGGCTTGCCAGGCCACCCAGTGCCTCGCGGAACTGGCTGACCGTGTAGGCGTCGAGCTCCCCGACCGGCCGGCACAGGGTGTAGTCGGTGGACTCCTCCACCTCGATGTCGAGCACACGTCCTCCAGGGGCAGGCGACCCGCGGATGGTAGCGAGGCCGGCGGGACGATCCGCCCCACCGAGGTCTCGACCGTGGCGCCTCGGCGGCAGATCGTCCGCATCCTGCACGGCCAGCAACCGCCGAATCGAGAGGGTGCGCGTGCCGGGGCTAGCGTCGACGAGGTGACGGAGGTCCTGATCGCCACAGACGCCGACGCCGTGTTCGACGAGGTCGAGGCGGCGCTCGCCGACGAGTCCACCCGGGTGCACCGGGTCCGCTCCGGCAAGGAGGTCGGCCCCTTCGTGGCGCAGGCCACCCCCGACCTCGTCGTCCTCGACCTGCAGATCGGCAACATGGGCGGCATCGCGGCGTGCCTCCACCTGCGCCACGAGGCCGGGATGGGCCGGCTGCCGGAGGTGCCGGTGCTGATGCTGCTCGACCGTGCCTCCGACGTGTTCCTCGCGCGACGCTCCGGCGCCGACGGCTGGGTCGTCAAGCCCCTCGAGGCCTTCGCCCTGCGCCGCGCCGCGATGGCGATCCTCGAGGGTCGGCGCGACCTCGCTCGCCCGCCGGCCGAGCCGGCGCTCGTCGCCGACGTCAACCCGCTCTAGCCGCGGCGCCGCCCCCCGCCTCGGCTTGGGGAGCGATACCGGCCATGCGGTACCCTGACCCCTCCCCATCCGGGTGGTGGCTCAGCTTGGTAGAGCGCTGCGTTCGGGACGCAGAGGTCGGGAGTTCAAATCTCCCCCACCCGACCAGTGGAGCCGCAGGTCATCGCCCTGCGGCTTCTGTCGTCCCGGCCCGCGGTTCGCCCGCGTCCCGCGGCGATCCCGCGAGATCCCGCGGTTCGGTTCGATCCCGCGTGGGTCCCGCGCGACGTGGGCGGGCACCGGGCGCTCGATCCGGTCAGGGTCGAAGAGCCGCCCGATGGCCTCTGCGGCGGCTCGATCCCCCTCGCTCGTCGCCCGGGCGTACACCTCGAGGGTCATACGGACGTCGGCGTGGCCGAGACGGCTCTGTGCGGTGCGGACGTCGACACCACTGCTGACCAGGCCCGTGGCGTTGGCCCGTCGAAGGTCGTGGAAGCCGAAGTGCTCGTGGCGAAGTGGGGGAGAAGCTGCAGCCGCAGGGTCATCTCATCGCGCACCCACGTCGACGCCCGCTTGGCCGGGTTCGACTCGAGCCACTCGGCCGCAACCTCCTCGAACGCGATGCTCGCCTGCCGCGGGTCGATCCACTCGCCCCGGGCCCGCTTGGCCACCTCGGCCGCCTCGTACGCCTTTGCCTCGGCCTTCGAGCGAAACGTGCGCGACCGCTCCCTGCCGTCGGGCGCGCGCAACCGAACCTCGTAGCGGACCTGACCCGAGCTGGTCGTCCGACGTTCGATCACGGCGAGGCTCCTGTACCGAGCCGGTGGACTGAAGGCACGATCTGAACGGATCGGCGACGTGAGCCCGAGGGTACTCCCGCGTGCTGACCGAGGCCCGAGATCATGCCGACGGGAGGGGAGCCTGGCGATGCTCCTCGAGCCACAGCTCGATCGCCACGGGATCGAACCGGATCAGGTGGCCCCACTTCACGAACGGGATCCGCCGCTCGGCGACGAGCCGACGGACGTGGCGGTCGTTCACTCCCAGGCGCCGAGCGAGTTGGCGTCCCGTGACGTGGTGTAGATCGGCGTAGGGGTCCACCTGTGGGGTGGGTCACTGGCGTGAGGCTCGGTGTGTTCCTTAGCCGAGGTTCACATCAAGGAGATCACGCCAGTGACCCATCACGAGTCTGACCTGTCCGACCTGCTCGACGCGCTCCGCGCTGGGGAGGTGACCGACACGATCCGCACGAGCTTGGAGTGGATCATCCAGGAGCTGATCGAGGCCGAGGCCACCGCCAAGATCGGGGCCGCGCCGTTCGAGCGCAGGACTCAGCGCAACGGGCATCGGTCACGTCTGTGGTCCACGAAGGCCGGCGATCTCGAGTTGAAGATCCCGAAGTTGCGGCAGGGCTCGTTCTTCCCGTCGCTGTTGGAGCGTCGCCGGCGGATCGACCGGGCCCTCTACGCGGTGGTGATGGAGGCGTGGGTGCACGGCGTGTCGACCCGCAAGGTTGATGATCTCGTCGCCGCTCTCGGGGTCGGGTCCGGGATCTCCAAGTCCGAGGTCAGCAGGATCTGCGCCCAGCTCGACACCGACCTCGACGCCTTCCGGGCTCGACCGTTGAACCACGTCGAGTTCCCCTACGTGTTCGCGGATGCGACCTACCTCAAGGGCCGGGTCAACGGCCGCGTCGTCTCGCGCGCGGTCGTGGTCGCCACCGGGGTGACCGCCACCGGCGACCGGGAAGTGCTGGGCGTGGAGGTCGGCGACTCTGAGGACGGGGCGTTCTGGACCGCGTTCCTCAAGGGCCTCCGGGCTCGCGGCCTCGGCGGAGTGCAGCTGGTGATCTCCGATCATCACCTCGGCCTCAAGGCCGCCATCGAGTCGGTGTTCATCGGTTCCACCTGGCAGCGCTGCCGCGTCCACTTCATGCGCAACGTCCTGTCCCGCGTGCCGAAGGCCTCCACCGAGATGGTCGCCGCAGCGATCCGCACGGTCTTCGCTCAACCCGACGCCGACCACGTCCGCTCGCAGCTGACCGAAGTCACCACCATGCTCCAAAGCCAGTTCGCCGACGTCGCCGACATGCTCCTCGACGCCGCCGAGGACCTGCTCGCGTTCACCGGCTTCCCCCAAGCCCATTGGCGCAAGATCTGGTCGACGAACCCGCTCGAGCGGCTCAACGGTGAGATCAAGCGCCGCACCAACGTCGTGGGTGTGTTCCCCAACGACGCCTCCGTCGCCCGGCTCGTCACCGCCGTCGTGGTCGAGACCCACGACGAATGGGCCGTCGCCGAACGCCGCTACCTCTCCGAGGAATCCATGGCCAAGCTCTACGCCAAGCCCGACCCGAGACCATCCTCGACGAGCCGCCCCTCGCCATCACCGCCTGAGCCACACTGTCAACGACATCGAGCTCACGCCGACGTCGAACTACACCACTCCGCGGGGCGTCATCGCTTCGCTGGACGGGTTGCAGAGAATCGCAGCGATGATCGCACCCGAGTCGAAGTAGTGACGCACTTGAAGCGGTGGTCGCTCGAGGCTGGTGTGGTGGGACCGATCGGGATCTCTGCCCCCGGGACAAGGTAGGGCGACGCCCGACGTAGATGCAGGCGAACTATCGAACGCCTGAGCATCTCGCCGTCCGGCCAGCAGTACACGTGGGACGATCCAGGCATGCCGTTTCACGTACAGGTAAGTGGCCACGGCTTCTCGTTGAACAGCGCAGCCCGCTACAACCTGGACGAGAAGGCAGTGGTTGATCAGTTCGTGACTGCCTGGGAGGACGGGACGCCGATCGTCTTGGGTGGACACGTGTTCGAGCCCGGCGACTATCGCGTTCAGGTTCGTGAAGGCGCGAAGCAGGACGATGAGGTGATCAACAGCCTTGCCGCTTGGATCACCGTCCACGACGCCTCCAGTGACGTCACCGACAGATTCATCACAAAGCCGCCGGGACTGCGGCGCCAGGTCGACGATGAAGATCTCCCGGAGCCCGATCCCCGCAGGGTCGCAGTAATCCACGGTCGAGACGGCCCTGCGACAGAGGCGCTGTTCGACTACCTGCGGGCCTTGGACCTGCACCCACTCGAGTGGACCGAACTGGTTCGAGCGACCGGCTCTGGTGCCCCCAGCAATCGATCGGTGGTCGAGCAACTCTTTGGCGTGGCGGTCGCAGCGGTCGTGTTGCTCACACCCGACGACGAATCGCGGCTGCATCCGGGGCTCGCCCCTACAGCTGACCCCCGCGGCGAGGGCGCTTGGGCGTGTCAGCCGCGACCCAACGTCCTTCTCGAAGCCGGGATGTCGCTCGCCTACCGTCGAGAACGGACGATATTTGTCGAGATTGGATCCGTGCGCCTGCCGAGTGACCTGGACGGCGTGAACACCGTGCGACTCGACGGAACAGGACCACCGCTGCATGCCCTCGCTACTCGTCTCGCCGATGCTGGTTGCGCAACGGAAACCGGCGGCACTGCGTGGCTCAGGACGGATGTCTGGGCTTCGCTCGACGCAAGGACACGACTACCCCCTGGCTAGTTCTGTCTAGTCGTGAGGCCTCCGCTCGCCCTCCACGACGAACCCATCAAGCCAACCGGCCATTGAAGCCAGCAGCGTTCGGGCCTCATGCGCAGAAGAGCTCGCCTGGATGGGGTCAAACCCTGATCGCACCGAGGATTCGCGCTGCTGAGGCCGAGCAGGGAAGAGGCGCTCGAACTCCTCTTCCGTCTGGGTTTCCTTTGATATCGCCAAAGCCTCTTCCCGGAATTTCCCGTACGCGTCGCCGAGTGCCTTGGCCGCGAACGCAGAGTCGCCCGCAGAATCGATCGCGGCTGCGATCGCGCTTTTCAGTCGCAAGTACCTTCCAAGGCTCGTCACGACACCAGCGTAGGGGTGACGATGACTAGGCCCGAAGTGCCGCCGTCCGGACCCTTCCTTGGGCGGCACGAAGCCGAGGACGAGATGCAGACGAGGTGCAGGGCCACCGACCGGCGACCGTGAATCCTCGTCCGCCTGCGCCGGGGCGGCAGAGCTCTGGACCGTGCGATACATCAGCGAGTGTCTGAGCGGCGCATATGCCCGCTCGCTACCAGCCTTCCTAGAGACCGACGGCGGTGGCGCCGTACTCAGCCTGGGCTCTCGTGAATTGGTCGCCGTAGGCTGAGCTGAGTTGGTCAATCATTCCCTGCCGGGAGAAGTGCATCCCGGTGTCGAGGTAGTCCTGCGCCGCTCCGGCGGCCTGCTCGTTCCAGTCGGCCCCGCAGTGGTCTGCGGCGTAGGTGGCGTCAGCAACTGAGAACTGGTCGCCGTACTCCGACGAGAGCTGGTCGATGAGGCCTTGTCGGGAGAAGTGCATCCCAAAGTCGAAGTAGTCTTGCGCTGCGCCCAGTGCGTGCTGCTGGCTGGTGGTCGTCTGAGGCTTGGGTGCTGTTGTAGTGGTCGGGACGGTCGTCGTCGTTGGAGCGGCCGTGGTTGTCGTGGTAGGCGCCTCGGTCGTTGTCGTGAGCTTCTCCGTGGTCGTAGTCGCCTCGCGGGTCGTCGTTTCCGACAACGCGACTTCCGACCCGCCGTCCGTCGAGCTCACATTCTTGGTGTCGTCAGTGCTCCTGAAGGGCGCCGTGATCACAGCCAACAGGACGAGCGCGCTCGCGATCTGCGCCCACATGGGCCAGCCGCGGTACTTGCGCCACACGCGCGCCGGCGCGCTGGTGGCGTCATCCGAAACCGGCGCCGCCAGCGCCGGGGACGGCGGGGCGGGCGCCACCAAACTGGGATGGGTCTCCGGCGGGTACCACTTGCCGTCGCTCGCCAGCCACCACCCGGGGCCCTGACTCTGATCGCTCATTGCAATCTCCCCAAGCGCTCGTAGTGCGCTCCCGGGTCCAGCCCGGCGCTAGTCGATGCTGCCACCAACACTCTCCGGTGTCTCTGAGCCACCTGGCCCAATTCGTACATCAATGCCTCTATGTCATTGACCAGTGGCCCGATAGCGGGTCACCCGGACCGCCACTACGCTCCGCTGGGACGAAAGGGGCACTATGTCGAACTGCGCGGACTGCGGCGCTGGGTTGGCATCGGATGATCGCTTCTGCCGCGCCTGCGGCACGCCGGCACCGACCGCCGGCAGCGATGCCTCGACGACTGAGGGCGCTGTCGCACAATCGTCGATCACGTCGACTCCCAACCCGCAACTCGGTGTCGCTGGGGCCGGGGTCGCTCCTCCGCCCAGCACCGATCTGAACAGCGGCGCCAAACCGAGGAAGGGTTTGCTCATCGCACTCGTCGGCGCAATAGCAATCGGCGTCGCAGTTGTTGCCGCGACGAGTCGTGGTTCGAACGCGGCAGCTCCGATTTCCGACGCTGCTGAGGAATGCGGGATGGAGGACAAGGTCGGCGATGACGGCTCGTCGATCTCGTTCGACACCGAGGGAGCCGATGACCTCTCCGGTGACGACTACTCCGATGTGGTCTGCGTGCTAGGGGAGCTCGAGGTACCCGATCGCGTCGTCAACCAGATGGACCAGACCCGCGCGCTTGACGGCACCCTGGAAGCGTCATGGGGCGACTTCGAGGCTTTCTGGAACTACCACCCTGATAGCGGAATGAGCCTGACCGTCTACGAATCCGAAGAATGACACAAGCGTTCTATTGCACAGCCTGCGGCGCACAACTCGCGTCTGGTAGCCGTTTCTGTAGTTCTTGCGGGACCCAACAGCGTGCGCCCGGGTCAGAATCGGCGGCGCCGCCTCCCCCTCCGCCGCCTTCCGCCACGAGTAGCGCACCGTCGGCGGCCGTCGCCCCTCAACAGGTGGCTGCGCCACCATGGCTCGCGTCGGACTGGCCATTGGTCGTGATTTGCGGCTTGGGTTTGGTCGGCGGGCTCGCCTTGGCCGGCGCCGTGCTCGGCCTAGCCACCGGGGTGGCGGCCAACGGGTTCGGCCCTGAGGGATATGTCGGTGCCATCGCCGGTACGTACCTCGCCTTCGCCGGTCTCGGGGCCGACACCAGCGTCGTCGCCCAAGCCGGCGAGGGCGGGCTGAGTTGGGCATTCGGGGCGGTGTCGCCCCTCGCTCTGCTCGGCACCGGCCTGCTCGCTCGCACGTTGATTCGCGGCGCGCTCCCGCGCACTCGCAGGGACGCGCCTACCCGACGAGCGTTCGTGGCGAAGTTCGCTGTCGTCGCCGCCATCCTCCTCGCCATCGTCGGGTCAGTGGTAGCGATCGGCGACCTCGAAGAGGGGACCTCGGGTCCGGGCCTCCAGGTCATCGCCGAGGTCGGGATCGGCGAGGCCGCGTGGTGGCTCCTCGTCACCATTCTGGTGGTGGGCGCATCGGAGATCGAACGTAGGCCCGCAATCCGGGACTGGGCGCCCAGGGCTGGCCTCGCGGGGGCGGCCGCGGCCGCCGTCGCGATCGTCATGCTCGGTCTGTCTGCGTCGGTCGTGGCCTTGATCGCCGCCGACCGCGGTGACGAGCGAGTCGCCGCCGCCGTCGCCACTCCGTTCGCGTCTGCGAACGCGGGAGCCGTCGCTCACAGCCTCGTCGTGGGCGCGAGCGCCGAGACCGGATACACAACCGAGGTCATGGACTCACATCTGTCCCTGTTCAACTGGGAGATCCCGCGAGGCGACGAGGATTCGACTCCGCCGTGGATCTGGCCACTCGTGCTGCTCCCGCCGCTGCTTGGGGCCATCGTCACCTGGCGTCACCTGAACCGCGCCCGCCCCACGACCGGGCAGACGGTCCTCGGCGGCGCCTTACTTGTCGCGGTTGGCTACGCGCTTGTCTCCTGGCTCGCGGCGTTGGTCATGCCCCTCCTCGCCTACGGCGTGGCCATTGACGGCAACCAGGACGTCTTCGGGCGGGCCGCGGTGGCCCGCCCATCAGTCCTCTCGACGCTCGGGCTGGCACTGTTGTCGAGCATGATCGGCGCGGTGCTCGCTGCTGTCCTCTGGGCCAGGGGCGCCAACGTGCATCTCATCGCGCAGGTCCAGCCCGACGTTCCTGGGACCCCGCTGGCACCTCCACCCCCGCCGCTCGCAGCGACTCCACCTTCCCCGTCACCCGCCGCGCCTCAAGGCGCACCCGCCGCTCAGCGAAGGTGTCCTTCATGTGGCAAGGGCGTGCCCGCCGAGGCGGCGTTCTGTCCTATGTGCGGCCACAACGCGGACGTGAGTCGATGACAGCGACGACTCCGCCCCAGCGATCGGGCTGGCGCACCATGTGGATTGTCCTCATTTGCGGGGCAGTGGTGTTGGTCGTCGCCGCCACCATCGTGGCCGCGATCGGCGGTGACGGCGACACCGGCTGGTTCGAGCAGGCCGATTCAGCGAATGGCTTTGACGAGACCGAGGATGAGATCGGCTCGGACCTCGGCGACCTCTTCGTCGCGTGCGATGACGGCAACATGGAGGCGTGCGACGACCTCTACTGGGAGTCACCGGTCGGGAGCTTCGAAGAGGAGTTCGGCTCCACCTGCGGCGATCGCACCACGATCGAGTACGACGGCGACTGCGAAGACGAGTTCTAGTTCGGGCTTGCGGGCTTCGCTGGAGCTGAGTCCCCTACTCGATCGTGGCCACAGCAGATACGCGAGTCTCGCGGCCGTCGATCGTGTCCTACCGCGCATACTCGTCGTCCTGAGACATGCCCCCGAAGTGCCGGTCCGGACTAGTGACCTGAGGCGTGAGTTCGTAGAAACCTGGCAGGAGGTTGGGTTGTAGGTCGCGAACTTGGTCGTCGAGCGACGACGATGGAGGTTGCGATGGGTGCACGAGTGGAAGTCGTGTTGACCGCGGATGAGCGGGAGACGTTGGAGCGCTGGGCGCGCCGCCCGAAGAGCGCGCAGGCGTTGGCGCTGCGGTGCCGGATCGTGCTCGCTGCCGCTGAGGGCGAGAACACGATCGACATCGCCGATCGGCTCGGCTGTAGCCGTGGGACGGTGAGCAAGTGGCGTGGCCGGTTCGCGCTTCACGGCCTGGACGGCCTGCACGACGAGCCGCGGCCGGGCAAACCCCGCACCATCAGCGACGACGACGTCGAGCGGGTGATCGTGAAGACGCTCGAGGAGCAGCCGACGAACGCGACGCACTGGTCGACGCGGTCGATGGCTTCGGCGACAGGGATGTCCCAGACGGCGGTGTCGAGGATCTGGCGTGCGTTCGGGCTCAAGCCCCACAAGGTCGAGGACTTCAAGCTCTCGCCGGACCCGCAGTTCATCGACAAGGTCCGTGACATCGTCGGGCTCTACCTCAACCCACCGGATGCCGCCGTGGTGCTCTGCGTGGACGAGAAGTCCCAGATCCAAGCACTGGATCGCACCGCGCCGGTGCTGCCGTTGATGCCCGGCGTTCCGGAACGGCGCACGCATGACTACGTGCGCAACGGCACCACGAACCTCTACGCCGCCCTCAACGTGGCGTCTGGACAAGTGATCTCGTCGATGACCCAGCGGCACCGCGCCGAGGAGTTCCGCCGCTTCCTGAACCTCATCGACGACACGGTGCCCGAGCATCTCGACGTTCACGTCGTGCTCGACAACTCCTCCACGCACAAGACGCCGGCGATCCAACGCTGGCTCGTGCGCCACCCGCGCTTCACGCTGCACTTCACACCGACCTACAGCTCATGGCTGAACCTCGTCGAGCGCTGGTTCGCCGAGCTCACCACCAAATGGATCAAACGAGGCACCCACCGCTCTGTCCGCCAGCTCGTCGCATCGATCCGCACCTGGATCGCCAACTGGAACGACAACCCCAAGCCCTTCGTCTGGCACAAGACCGCCGACGAGATCCTCGACAGCCTCGCCACATACTGCGCGCGGATCAGCGACTCAGGTCACTAGGTGTAGGTCCCATGGACGTTGCTGACAGGTAGGCGGGTCCACCGATGAGTTGAGCCTCCGAGGAAACGTGTGGCTGTCGAGGTCACAACGCTTCCAAGGAGGCTCGATTGCACCGTAACGCCAGGCTCACCGAGTGGGGCCGACAAGAGCTCGTTCGTCGAATGGACGCCGGGACTCCGGCCGCGACGGTCGCCCGGCAGATGAACGTGTCGCGAGACACGGTCTACAAGTGGTGGCGGCGCGCCCATGCCGAACCTGACGGCGCGTGGTGGCGGGACCGGTCCAGCCGCCCCCACCGCTCGCCGGCGAAGACCCGCCGGAAGCTCGAACGGAAGATCCTGAGCCTTCGTCGCAACAAGAAGCTTGGCCCCGGCCGCATCGCGGGGCGTCTGGAGATCGCCCCATCGACAGTGCACGCGGTCCTCGTCCGCAACGAGGTCTCTCGGTTGGCGTGGATGGACCGCCCGACCGGTCGGGTGATCCGCCGCTACGAGCACGACCACCCCGGCGACCTGGTCCACGTCGACATCAAGAAGCTCGGTCAGATCCCACCGGGCGGCGGCTGGCGCGCCAACGGTCGCACGACCGAGAGCCGCTCGGCGGCCCGCCGACGCAAGGTCGGCTACTGCTACGTGCACTCAGCCATCGATGACCACTCCCGACTCGCCTACAGCGAGATCCACGACGACGAACAAGCCGTCACGGCCGCCGGGTTCTGGCGGCGAGCCCGCACCTTCTTCGAAGCCCACGACGTCACCGTGCGTGCCGTGCTCACCGACAACGGCGGCTGCTACCGCTCTCGCGAGTGGCTGAAGGAAGTCGTCGCCGGAGGCGCCTCCGCCCGCTACACCCGGCCCTACCGGCCCCAGACCAATGGCAAGGTCGAACGCTTCAACCGCACCCTCCTCGAGGAATGGGCCTACACCCGCACCTACCGCTCAGAAGCCGAACGACGTCGACGACTCGACACCTGGCTCCACCTCTACAACCATCACCGCTGCCACACCGCCCTCGGCGGCCAACCACCCATCACCCGCGTCGACAACGTGTCTGGGACCTACAACTAGGTGGGTACGGCTACCCGCTCCCGATGCGCCGACCCCTCAAGGTCACGATTGACCCCGCTGGCTTCCACTTCGCCGGGGAGGAGGTATCGGAAATCATCCCGATGGACGCAGTCACCGCAATGGAGATCGGGGGACCCGGCAAGACGACGCGCGGAGGTGGATTCATCGGCGGAGGCTTCGGCCTGGAAGGCGCCGCCACCGGAATGCTTGTTGCTACCGCTCTAAACGCGCTCACCACCCGGACCGACCTGCTCACGGTCATCTCCATCCAGGCTCACGATGCGGAAGTCTGGCTCGCCTACACGCGCGCCGAGCCTGCTGCGCTTCGGGTCGAGCTTGCTCCGGCGTTCGTCCGGATCCGGCAAAACAGCCGCACCCGTACGTAGATCCGCTCGACGCTGTTACCGGAGCCGAGGCACACACTCGAGTTCTCTTGGGACGCTGCGACCGGAACGGTTCGTGAACGCCGGACTGGCCGGTTGACCTCAGCGCCGGGGCGGCAGAGGTCTAGCTCCTGGAGGCCGAGACCGGACTCGGAGTGCGTGGCGTGCTGTCCGGCGGGGACTGTCGGCCAGCCGCCCACCACCCGAAGACGATTGCTGTCGCGGTGAGAACAAGAGACTGCGCGGCCTCGACGTAGGTAATGATGTCGCTTGTGCTGTAGACGGAGTTGGCGGTGACGTACTCGCGGGCGTCATGGCCGGCAAGGAGCACGCTGAACGCGGCGGCGAGGAGCGCGAGCACGGCAGCGGTGATGACGACGGCGACGCCACCCGATCCCTTCGAGGCAGTCCGTGCGTAGGTGCGGAACATGAGGAACGCCGGGATCAGCAGGGGGAGCGTAACGAGGGCGAAGGAAATGAAGCTCAAGGGGACCAGCACCAGCGCGGCCGGGAGCAGAAGCGCGGGCCTGTCGTGAAGCGAGAGAAGGGCAAGCAGACCCGGCGCCGCGATCACCGCGCCGAATGCGGTTGCACCCACAGCGGCCTCGAGGTTCTGGCCTGGCGGGACTTCCCCGAAGAATCGGATCACGGCGAAGACAGCGCCCGCAGCGATGACGACTGCCCCGACAACAAGGATCAACCTCCGCTGCTCACCCACGCAGGTATCATACGTACGTATGACTGACACCGCAACGGCACTCAAGAAAGCCACGCGGACCTGCGTGGCGCGAGATGGTCTCGCCGCGACGACGTCCCGAGATATCACCAGCGAGGCAGGCGCCAACCTGGCTGCGATCACCTACCACTTCGGGTCGAAGGAGCGACTCGTGGCCGACGCGCTGCTCGAGGGCTTCCGTTCGTGGCTCGCGCCGACGATCGCTTTGCTCGAGGAGGAGGGCGACCCCGCTACTCGAACCATCGCGGCCATCCAGTCGTTGCTCTCGACCCTCAAAGAGCATCGAGACGGGGCTGCCGCCTACCTACAAGCGCTGGCCCATGCTCCAGCTTCGGACCCACTGCGACAAGGCATCGTCGACCTATGGAGCGAACTGCGGACCGTGCTCGCCGCCGACATGCGCGCCGTACAGGAGGCAGGCGAGCTTGGACCTTGGCTCGACCCCGAAGCGATGTCAGCTGTCCTCGTTGCCGTGGCAAACGGCTTCGTTGTTCACGCCATCCTCGACCCCAACGGACCCATCGTTTCGGCCATGGCAGCCCAGTTCGGCAGCCTCCTGCTCGCCGTCCGTCAGCCGCGGTAAGTCGTACGACGGCAGCCGAGGCTGACGCACTTAACGAACAACTCCTCTGCCGCCCCGGCGCAACGCGCCGGGTTGCCACCCGCAGTTGGACCGGTGCGCGTTGCCGGGCAAGGTCGTCATCGGCTGAGGTCTCCGACGATCGGGTTGTCGGAGTCGGGCACGAGTACGAGGCCGTCCACGACTGAGATGAGAGGTTGGAAGCCTTCGACGGTCAGCCCGGTGATGGTCCAGCTGTCGCTATCGGGGTTGTAGAGGTAGAGGGCGGCGGAGGTAGCGCCGTCGAGTCCCTTCACCAGCACTCGCCCGTCGGCGGACGCGAGCGACTGGCTGCCCGGTGTGCCGTTGTATGGATCTGGGACGGGACCTTGCGGCGAAGGTTGAACGGCGCGCCACTCGTTCGAGCGTGGCCGCCACAGTGCGCCGACGCCGAGGGACTCGTCGCTGGTGGACTGACCCCAGACCATTAGGTCGGAACCAGTCCAGGCGATGCTCCCGAGCTGGATCCGACGGCCGGGAGGTAGTGGCGGCAGTGGCGTCCACGCGTCCTGGCCGGGCGTCCAGGACCACCCCTGGTCGGCGATGTCGTCGGCTCCCGGGGATCCCGATCCGTAGCGGGAGTCCCAGAGGATCATCTCCTCGCCTGTCCAGACCGACTCCGGCAGGCGGCCTGTGCTCGGTGGTGGGGTGATCTCGGTCCACTGGTCAGTGGATGGGTCGTAGGTGGCGGCGGCCGGCCCGGTCGCGACGACCACCATCAGGTCGCCGGTCCAGATCGAGGTCGGGTAGGACCGAGCGATCGAGGCCGGTGGTGGGGCGAGGCGTCGCCATTCGCCAGTGTCGGAACTCCAGGCGGCCGCCGATCGGGTGTCGGCGTTGAACCCGTCGGCCTGACCGGTGCCACAACACACGATCAGCTCGGTGCCTGTCCACACGCCCGTCGCCCCGGAACGGGGGGCGATCGGCGCCGCCGGGATCGAGCGGACCTCACCGGTCGCTACGTCCACTGCGAACCCGTCGGCGCGTTGCGACGTGTCATTGGCACCCACTTCGCCCGACCACACGAGATACTCGCTGCCCGTGAATGCCACCACCGGGAAGGTTCGGAGCGTCCGCGTATCGGGACCGGTGGTCGTGGTCTGGTCCGCCGTGGTGCTCGTCGGGGGCAGGGACGTCTCCTGCGCCGGAGGGTGGGTGACCAGTCCGACGGGGGGCTCGTCCCGATTCACAAGCAGGAGCCCGGTGCCGACCGCCACCACCGCCACGGCCGCAGCGGTGACCAGAACGCGAGACCGGTGACGGGCCCTCGGGCGTCGCACACGGTCCATGTCGACGGGCCTGATGTCATCCGCGGCCGCGTCCGCGTACTGCTGAAGCTGTTCGATCAGGTCAGGCATGGTCCGTCACCTCCAAGATCGAGCGCAGCCGCTCGAGTCCTCGACCGAGGTGGGTGCTGACCGCCGACGCGCTGACGCCCATGGCCTCGGCAACTTCCGCAGGACGCCACTGACACGCGTGGACCAGCCAGACCGCCGTGCGCTGGCGGGACGGAAGGCCGAGGAGAGCCGGGACGAGCCGAGGTTCGACTTCAGGGAGATCGAGCACTTCCACCGGACGAAGACTCGGCACCTTGCGCAAACGCGACTTCGATCTGCCCACTCGGAACAGGTAGCCGGCCGGGTTCTCCATCGTCTGCACCTTCGCCCACTCCTCCCACGCCCACGCCAACGCTTCGGCTGCGGCGTCCCCCGCGTCCATGCCGTGGGTGCCAACGAACGCGCGACGAAGCCGGGGCTCAACCTCACGGAAGAAGCGCTCGAAATCCTCGTCGCGGCCCACATCACCCCTTCATGAGCAAGAGCATCTGACGCAGTCAATCGCGCCACACCCACCACCAAGGCCGATCGTCCGCACCAAAGCGCCGGACTAGGGCTCCCAAGAGGCTCTGCACCGGGGCGGCAGGCAAGCCACGCAAGCGCCGGCAGCTGAGGCGGACGGTACGGGGGACCTGATCCAGAACTCTGCACCCGGGGCGGCAGAGGCCCGACGTGGAGTCGCAGACCTACTCGTCCGGGTAGTCGCCGGTAGCAGTGCCCGCGTAGTCGGGTCGAATGAGGTCCTCGCATGACGTGCTGTCGTGCGGTAGGTCGGGAGCTCGATGAGCATCTGCCGGGGCGATACAGCCTGAGAGTGAGCGGTCGCCGAGAGGCTCCTCCAGCTCAACCTCGGTGGCTTGCCAGGTGTAGTCGTCTGTGCAGTCGGTGTCGCCGCCCTTCGCCGTGACGTAGGCGTGGATCAGTACTCTCTCGGTGCTCTCGTCAACATCGACCCGGTCGAAGTCATTGCACGAGCCGGATCCGACGTACGTGACCACTTCCAGCCGGGTGCCATCAACTGGCTCGGAGAGCCACCAGTCAGACCGTTCCGTGTCCGCACCTGACGAACAGCCACCAAGGGTCAGGGCACTTGCGGAACTGGCCAAGGCCACCACGCACCGGGTTGTCCTCATCCTCACTACTGTGCCCGAACGACGAGTCTGCCGCCCCGGCGCAGCGCACTCTCAAGACCCGCCACCTAGCCTCGTGAAATGGAGCGGGTCGGACCTACCCGGCGATTGCTTTGGCTCGTGGCTGGTTGCGCCATCGGCTTGCTCTGCGTCCTCAGCGCCGTCGGCGCTGCCGTGTGTCTCGCATCCGGGAACGTCATGGGCGTCGTGATGGGGGTCGGCTGGACCGTGGCTTGCTTCTGGTTCTCTCGCGGGATGATCGATCGAGCACGGCCGGCCTAGACATCCCACGGCTGCATCTCGTCAAGCGGCGATGGCTGCGCGGTGTCCCCAGGCGGTGTGTTCGTCGTAGGCGGTGTCGTAGCGGAGGCAGCCGTGGAGGATGCCGACGAGGCGGTTGGCGAGGGCGCGGAGAGCTTGGCTGTGCTTGTCGCCGTGGGCTCGGTGCTGGTCGTAGAACGCCCGGGCGCCGGGGCTGACGGTGATGGCGGAGAAGGCCCAGAGGTAGCAGGCGTCGGCGAGGTGCTTGTTGCGGGCGTAGCGGGCGAGCACGACGTGGCTCTTGCCCGAGGCCTTGGTGATGGGTGATGTGCCGGCGTAGTTCTTGCGAGACTTGGCATCCGCGTAGCGGTTCGGGTCGTCCCCGAACTCTGCGAGCACCCGGGCGCCGAGCGTCATCCCCAGTCCTGGCAGGGATCGGATGACCTTGGCGGCCGGGTGCTGGTCAAAACGGTCAGCGAGGTCGGCCTCGAGCGCAGCGATCTGGGCGGTCATCTCAACCGCCACGGCGGCCAGCGCTTGGACCACGGTGCCCATCGACTCGCTCACCAGATCGGGAGCATCGAGCTGCGGGATGCGCAGCGCCGCCTGGATCTCCGTCGATCGCTCTTCCACGCGTCGCTGCCGGCCACCACGGCGAAGGGCCGCAGCGATCTTGGATCTCGACAGCCGCTGGCCCAGAGCAGGCGTTGGAGCGACCGCCAGCACGGCCAGGGCATCGGCGCTGCCAAGGTCGCCGAACGCGTCGATCGCGCCCGGGTAGAACTCCCGCAGGGCCGAGCGCAGCTGGTTGAGCTGCCGCCGCCGGGCCCAGATCATGTTCTGATGCGCCCGGGTCAGGACCTTGATCGACTCGACCGCCTCGCTGTCGCCGGCGACGGGCCGATGGTTGTGACCATCGGTGCGGGCCAGCTCCGCCAACACGCGGGCATCACCCGGGTCGGACTTCGCGCCCGACGTCGAGAGCCGCTCTCGATCAGCGCGACACCGACAACGGGTTGACTGCCAGCACCGTGTAGCCCGCCGCGATCAGCGACCCGACGAAGAGGCCACGGTCGGTCTCGGTCGCGACCACCACGTCGGCGGGATCCTCCACGTGATCGGCGACCATCGCATGGAAGCGGGCGACGCCATCGATGCCTTCCGGGACTCGGCCACCGCCGAGCCGGCGGCCCTGCGCGTCCTCGACGAACACATCGTGATGGGCTTCAGCCCAATCGTGACCTACGAACACCTTCGCCATCGGCGCCTCCTGGATCGGATCTGATTCGAGCCCGAGGCGACCAGCAGCTCCCTAATGGTTCAGTGCTCGAAGCACGTCATCCCACCAGCCATCCGAGGTCCCCTCACCACCGACCGGCGCACGATCTAGGCCTAGAACTCCACGGCTCCGGGAGTCATGAGTGCTGACCGGCCGAATGGCTCGGGATCAGCCTCCCCCAACAGGAAGCCGATCGCTCCCCATTAGGGAGCCAGCTCAACGGAGCGGCAAGCGCGGCGCGCACGGATGCTCGGCAAACTGGGCCTCATGGAACGTCTGGCACGAGTGGCCGGTGCGCTCGTGCTGCTTTTTGGTCGGTTGGCGTCCCGTGACGTGGTGTAGATCGGCGTAGGGGTCCACCTCTGGGGTGGGCCACCGGCATGAGGCTCGACGTGTTCCTTGCCCGGATCACGAAGAGGAGAACACACCGGTGGCCCTCACTGAGTCTGACCTGTCCGACCTGCTCGCCGCGCTCAAGGCGGGCGAGATGACCGACACCATCCGCACGAGCCTGGAGTGGCTGCTCCAGCAGCTGATCGAGGCCGAAGCGACGGCGTTCATCGGCGCCGGCCCGCACGAGCGCAGCGAGGCGCGCACCACGCAGCGCAACGGGCACCGGCCCCGGTTGTTGTCGACCAAGGCCGGGGATTTGGAGCTGAAGATCCCCAAGCTGCGTGAGGGCAGCTTCTTTCCGTCGTTGTTGGAGCGGCGCCGGCGAATCGACCGGGCCCTGTTCGCGGTGGTGATGGAGGCCTACGTGCACGGGATCTCGACCCGCAAGGTCGACGACCTGGTCCAAGCCCTCGGCGTCGGCTCCGGGATCAGCAAGAGCGAAGTCAGCCGGATCTGCGCCCAGCTCGACGGTGATCTCGAGGCGTTCCGGAACCGGCCGCTGGACCACGTCGAGTTCCCCTACGTGTTCGCCGATGCGACCTACATCAAGGGCCGCGTCAACGGCCGGGTCGTATCGAGGGCGGTGGTGATCGCCACCGGCGTCACCCGCAACGGCGACCGCGAGGTCCTCGGCGTCGCTGTCGGCGACAGCGAGGACGGGGCGTTCTGGACCGCCTTCTTGCAGGGCCTCCGGGCCCGGGGCCTGGGCGGTGTGCAGCTCGTCATCTCCGACCACCACCTCGGCCTCAAGGCCGCCATCGCCTCAGTGTTCATCGGCGCCGCCTGGCAGCGCTGCCGCGTCCACTTCATGCGCAACGTGCTCGCCAAGGTCCCCAAGGCCTCCGCGGAGATGGTCGCCGCCGCGGTCCGCACGATCTTCGCCCAGCCCGACGCCGAACATGTCCGCTCCCAGCTCGGTGAGGTCGTCCGCATGCTCGAGGACCGCTTCCCCGACATCGCCGCCATGCTCACCGACGCCGCCGAGGACCTCCTCGCCTTCACCGCCTTCCCGCATCCCCACTGGCGCAAGATCTGGTCCACCAACCCGCTCGAGCGCGTCAACGGCGAGATCAAGCGCCGCACCAACGTTGTCGGGATCTTCCCCAACGACGCCTCCGTCGCCCGACTCGTCACCGCCGTCGTCCTCGAGACCCACGACGAATGGGCCGTCGCCGAACGCCGCTACCTCTCCGAGGAATCCATGGCCAAGCTCTACACCGCTCCCCCTGCCGACACCCTGATCGAGGAGGCGCCCCTCGCCGTCACCGCCTGAGCCACACTGTCGACGTCGAGCACCTCAAACCCGGCGCCGACCTACACCACTCCGCGGGACGTGATCTTTGGTCGCAGCGTCCTCGCCGGTTATGGGTTGGGCGGCGGCGGAGCACTACGAGAGCCGCAAGTTCTACGGAGTGTTCGAGGGCGACTGGCTCTTTCTCTTTGCTCTCATCGCGGGTGGCAGCTGCATCTGGGCGGCTGCATGCCTTCTTCGCGACATCCGGGAACGGAACCGCTGACCCGCACCGACGTGCCGATCCCCGCTGTCCTCATTGCCGCCGCTCACCGTGTCGTGACGTTCAGTCCTCTGCCGGCCCCGGCGCAGCGCGCCGGGTTGCCGCCGACACCAGCGAGAGTCACTGACCAGACGGACACCGCTCCAATTCGAGCGCGTCGAGCCGGGGGGCATCTGTGAGCATGCCCGCATGGTGCTCGCCGAGATCTTGGTCGGATTCGGGCTACCTGAGCTCTTGGGCGAGCCCGATGAGGATGCCTTCAGGCCCGCGGACGTAGCAGAGCCGGTAAGACTCCTCGTACTGGACCACCTCGCGGCTGACGAGCTGCGCACCGTGCTGGACCAGCCGGTGGAGCGTGTCATCGATGTCATCCACGGTGAACATCACTCGGAGGTAGCCCAGGGCGTTCACCGGAGCGTTGCGATGATCGGCGACCACCTGCGGCGCGATGAAGCGCGAGAGCTCGAGCCGCCCGTTGCCGTCCGGCGTGCGCATCATGGCGATCTCGACGGCTTGGTCACCCAGGCCGGTGACGCGCCCTGCCCACTCGCCCTCGACCATGCCTCGGCCTTCCAGCTCGAGGCCGAGCTCACGGAAGAACTCGATCGCCGGTTCCAGGTCCTCGACGACGATGCCGACGTTGTCCAGCTTGAGCGGCATTGAGCGAGGCTACTGAGCGGGGTGGCCCCAAACGCCGGGAGTGCCGCCCGATCAGAACTTGAAGCGCGTGAGCCCGCCGGGTTCGATCCCCAGCACCACGGTCGCAGTGCGGGGCTCGATGCGGTACACGTGCCATGGCGGTGGGCCCTGCGCCGGCGCGTTGAAGGGAGCGGTGATCCCCGTGCCGCTGGCATCGGGTTCGGCCGGCCATCCGCCGTCTGCCCAGCCCTTGGCCGCCCGTGCCACGTCGGCGGGGTCCGTCACCCGGGAGGCGTGGCCGTCGACGACGACGTCGGCGTCGCGAACCGACACCGCGATCGAGCAGCGCGGGTCGCGCTCGACGTTGTGATGCTTCTTCGTGCCGGCACCGGTCTGGAACCAGAAGGTGTCGTCGAGCCAGAGCGCGCCCACAGCGGTCACATGCGGGCTCCCGTCGGCGTTCAGCGTTGTGAGCCACGTCGTGCGAGCGTTGTGGGCGTCGGGAGCAGGCGGCGAACCATCCGCCATCCGCTCGACGATGATGCTCCAATCGACCGGCGGCAGGTCGTCGCCGATCCCCAGGTTGATGGTCTCCATGGCGGTCCTCTCTCGCGTCTTGTGTGCAGACGATCGGCGCTGCCTGATCTCATCGCACCGTGGCCATCGGCGAGTACGACGCCAGGTGTTGGCGGCAGGGGCTCACCGGCCGCCGACGTGCCCGGACAGGTCAGATCAGGCCGGAGCTCGCGTGGGCCGGTAGCGCTGGGCGACCGCTCCCGACCGGAACTCGTGGCGATCCACGAGCTCGAGCTCGATGCGCTCGCGCAGGCCGGCGAGCAGAGTCGGCCCGTGTCCGGCGAGGACCGGCTGCACGAGGAGCTCGTACTCGTCGATCAGCCCCAGATCTGCCAACGCCAGGGGGAGCGTCACGCCACCCACGAACAGGCCCTCGCCTGGCTCCTGCTTGAGCCGCTGCACCGCTTGCCCCAAGTCGCCTCGCAGCAGCTCGGCATTCCAGTCGACCTCGCTCAGCGTGCTCGACACGACGTACTTCTTCGCCCGGTCGATGGTCTCGGCGAACGGGATCTCCCACTCACCCATCCAGTCAGGCCACGAGCCGCTGGCCGGCCGCCGCCACGCCGACTCCATCATCTCGTAGGTCACCCGGCCGAACAGCAGGGCATCGGCTCGCTCCATCTCAGCGGTCCAGTAGCGCATCGACTCCTCGTCCGGGGGGAGCCCTGCCTCGTGATGGCAGCAGCCGTCGAGCGTGACGTTGATCGCGTATCGAAGTGGTCTCATCTCGTTGCTCTCCCCTGATGCGCGTCGCGCGTTCACCGGACCGAGCTCAGACGACTGCCGGCGCCACTTCTCATCGGCGCCCTACGCGAGGGTGAGCGCTCAGCCGCCGGCGCCATCGATGGCATCGGTCAGCTGTTGGACCTGCTCGGTGAAGGCGGCGTAGCTGTACCGGTCGAGGACCTGCCAGGTCACGATCTGATCGGCCTGGACCGCGGGGTGGGCAGCCAGGGTGGGGACGTCGAGGATCTGCTGTGCGTCCATGGCGCCTTCGTTGTTGCCGAGCAGGACCAGGTCCGCCGGGTACTTGCCACCGAGCTCGAGGCTGACGAGCTCCCAGAAGTAGTTGACGAAGTCCTCGTTGACGTCGCCGGGGTCGCCGTCGGGTTCGACGATGTCGAGCCCGGCCTCTCGGAACAGCCGCAGGCTGGGGAACGCGTCGGGTCGCGCGAAGTAGATCCCGTCGCCCGGATAGGCCTGGAGCGCCACCGCCCGCAGCCCGGGGTTGGCGTCCACGGCTGCCTCGAGCTCGTCGAGCGCGGCGGCGAACGCATCACGGTCCGCGCTGATCTGCGGTGAATCGAGGTCGGCGCCGAGCGCCGTGGCCAGCTCCTCGAACCGCTCGATGGCGGCGGCCGGGTCGGCGGTCCCGTCGAGGGCGATGATGGGAGCGACGGCTTCGGCGGTGCCTTGGGCGTTCTCGAGGAACCCGAACGCCGGCCCCTCCTGCGCCGGGTCGAAGAGCGTGACGATGAGATCCGGTTCGACCGCTGCGAGGGCCTCGAAGTTCAGCTCGCCGTAGACGGCGCCGACGGACTCGATGTCGTCGAGGTCGAGACCGGTGAGGAGCGAGCTGTCCTCGGGCTCCGAGCCACCGAAGATGCCGACCGGGCGCACGCCGAGCGGGATGAGGGCAGCCGCCGCGTTGTCGTAGGCGACGATGCGCTGGGGTTGCTCCGGAAGCGTGACCTCGACGCCGCGGTCGTCCGTGAAGCTCCACTGGCCCTCGGCCTCGGATCCCGAGGCGCGGTCGGGCGAGTCGTCGTCACCGCACGCGCTCAACACCAACGTGGGCGCCAGCAGCAGACCGATCACACAGCGCAGCGGTCGTCGAATCACATCGTCCTCCAGACGTCGAGCCGGTTGGCGGCGCCGACCCTAGGAACTTGAGAGTGCCTAGGTCGAATCGTTAGGGTCACCTGACATGCGTGCCGCCTCCGCGCCGAGTCGGCCGCGTCGCTCCGATGCCGGTCGGTGCGCTCGGGATGACGCAGCTCCTGATCGGGCGGCTCTGCTGGCTCGGCTCCGCGGGGGCGGAGCTGGATCGGGGCTGCTCCACCGAGGCTGGACCCGCGGTGGAGGTCTCGCCTGCGCGGCTGTGCTGCTCCTGGCCGTCGGCCTCGCCTCGGTCGCCTACGGCTCCAAGCCGATCGCCTTGGCCACGGTGTGGGACGGGATCTGGTCCTACGACGCCACCGTCGACGACCACCTGATCATCCGCAGCCTGCGCGTGCCCCGTACCGTGCTGGGGCTCCTCGTCGGCGCCGCGCTCGGCCTGGCCGGCGCGGTGATGCAGGGCGTCACCCGCAACCCGCTGGCCGACCCGGGGATCCTGGGAGTCGAAGCCGGCGCCTCCCTCGCCGTCGTGGTCGGCATCTACGCCCTGGGGATCGGTTCGTTCAACGGCTACGTGTGGCTGGCCTTCGCCGGGGCCGCGGTCGCCAGCGTCGTCGTGTACCTGCTCGGTTCCCTCGGCCGCGGTGGGGCGACCCCGGTGAAGCTCGCGCTCGCCGGCGCCGCGCTGTCGGCGCTGCTGGGGTCGCTGACGACCTCGATCCTGCTGCTCGACATCGCCACCCTCGATCAGTTCCGGTTCTGGGTCGTCGGCTCCCTCGCCGGGCGCGACGCGGAGATCGTCGCCGACGTCGCCCCCTTCCTGGCGGCTGGTGCCGTTCTCGCGCTCGCCACGGCCCGGTCGCTCAACACGCTCGCCCTGGGCGACGACGTGGCCCGCTCGCTCGGCCAGCGCGTCGGCGCGGCCCGCGCCACCTCGGGCCTCGCGGTGATCGTCCTCGCTGGTGGCGCCACCGCTGCTGCCGGGCCGATCGGGTTCATCGGGTTGACGGTGCCGCACGTGGCGCGTGCCATCTGCGGTCCGGACTACCGGTGGATCCTGCCGTGGTCGGCGGTGCTGGCTCCGACGCTGCTGCTAGGCGCCGATGTCGCCGGCCGGCTCGTGGCACGGCCCGGCGAGGTCCAGGTCGGGATCCTGACCGCCATCCTCGGCGCGCCGTTCTTCGTGGCGCTGGTTCGTCGTCGCAGGCTGGCGGAGCTGTGACGGCACCGACCGTGCCCGGGCGGCGCACCGGCCTGGTGATCCTGCGGATGCCGGGCCTGGGCTGGTCGACCCGGGTCCACGCCCGCTCGGTGGCGGTCACCGTCGCCTTGTGCTGCGCCGCCTTCGTCGTCTTCGCCTGGTCCCTGTCGGTCGGGGACTTCCCGATCGCCATCAGCGACGTGCTGGCGACCCTCGCGGGCGGCGGCTCCGACGAGAGCGCCTTCATCGTCCGCACGCTCCGCCTCCCGCGGGGCCTCACCGCGCTGCTCGTGGGGGCCGGCTTCGGGCTCTCCGGTGCCATCTTCCAGCGCCTGGCCCGCAACCCGCTCGCCAGCCCCGACATCATCGGGGTGAACGCCGGCGCGGCGGCCTCTGCGGTGTTCATGATCGTCGTGGTCGGCGCTGGCGGGCTCCAGGTCACCTTCGGCGCGCTCGCCGGTTCGACGGTCGCATCAGCGGCGATCTACCTGCTGGCCTACAAGCGGGGCGTGACCGGCTACCGCCTCGTGCTGGTCGGCATCGGCGTCACCGCGGTGCTCACCTCGGTCACCCAGTACCTCCTCACCCGGGCCGAGATCTACGAGGCCCAACGCGCCGTCGTCTGGCTGACCGGCAGCCTCAACGCCCGCGGGTGGGAGCACGTCCGGCCCATCGCCATCGCCCTCGCCGCGCTGGTCCCGGTGGCGCTCGTCCTGGCCCGGCAGCTGCGCGCCCTCGAGCTCGGCGACGACACGGCGCGCGGCCTGGGCGCCCGAGTCGAACCCGCTCGCGGCGCCCTGCTGCTGGTCGGCGTCGCGCTCGCCGCCGTCGGCACCGCCTCTGCCGGTCCCGTCGGGTTCGTCGCCCTCGTCGCCCCGCAGATCGCCCGCCGCCTCGTCGGTGACCGCTCGCTCGCCCTGCTCCCCGCGGCGGCCTGCGGGGCCCTGCTCGTCGTGACCGCCGATCTCGTCGGCCGCCGCCTCTTCGCCCCGACCGAGCTTCCGGTCGGCGTGATCACCGCCATCGTCGGCGCCCCGTACCTGCTGTACCTCCTCGCCCGAGCCAACAAGATCGGAAGTGGCGGATGACCGATCGACCCAGCCTCCGGACCGAGCACCTGTCGCTCGGCTACGACGACCGGCACGTGATCGACGACCTCACCGTCGTCATCCCCGACGGCAGCATCACCGTCATCGTCGGCGCCAACGCCTGCGGCAAGTCCACCCTCCTGCGCGGCCTCGCTCGCCTGCTCAAGCCCCGCGCCGGCGCCGTGCTGCTCGACGGCGCCGACATCCACCGCCGGCACACCAAGGACGTCGCCACCCGCCTCGGCATCCTGCCCCAGCAACCGGTGGCGCCCGAAGGCATCACCGTCGCCGACCTCGTCGCCCGTGGCCGCCACCCCCACCAAGGATGGCTCCGCCAGTTCTCCAGCGACGACGAGACCGCCGTGGAGGCCGCGCTCGCCGCCACCGGCACGGCGGACCTGGCCGACCGCTGCGTCGACGAGCTCTCGGGCGGCCAGCGGCAACGGGTCTGGATCGCCCTCGCTCTCGCCCAAGGCACCCCGCTGATGCTGCTCGACGAACCGACCACCTTCCTCGACCTGGCGCATCAGGTCGAGGTCCTCGATCTCCTGGCCCGGCTCAACGCCACCGAGGGCCGCACGATCGTGGCCGTCCTGCACGACCTCAACATGGCGTGCCGCTACGCCCACCACCTCGTCGCCATGGCCGATGGCGCCATCGCCGCCGAGGGTCCACCCCGTGAGGTGGTCACCTCGGAGCTGGTGCGGGAGGTCTTCGCCCTCGAGGCGCGGGTGATCCCCGACCCCCTCACCGGAACGCCGCTCGTGCTGCCCGTACCCACGATGACCGCCGGCGCGGTGGCATCCGACCGTCACGCCGCCCCGCTCTTCGCACTCGCGACGGGCAATGGACACCAGGGCTGATCCTCCTGACCTCCACCGACGGCCCGCTCGCCGCGACCCTCGAGCGACTCGGTCGGGTCGACCCGTGGTTCGCCGCTCGAGTCGGCCCGCCCGCGGAGGAGGGCTGGTTCCGATTCGACGACATCGCCACCGACGACCGGCTCTCGGGCTGGGTCGACGAGCTCGCAGGACGTCACGACGGCCATCGCGACGTCGCGGGCTCCTACCTCGGTGGCTGGCTCGCCGGAGCCGCCATCCGCGTCCCCACCGCGGCAGTGGTGCTCCACCGGTGCCTCCCCGATCCCGCCGGGCCGCTGTGGGTGCACCGACGTTGTGAGGGCTGGTTCGACGGTGTCGCCTTCGAGAGCCCGCAGGTGCTCGTCACCGCTGACGACCCCGAATCGGGTCACCCCGACGCCACGGTCGTCGACGGCACCGGCCTCCTCGCCGCGCACGGCGACGCCCTCGCCGCCCGGCTGACCCCCGTCCTCGACGCCATCCGTGCACTGGCCCCGTTCGGCAGGCGCGGCCTGTGGGGGACCGCCGCCGACGAGGTTGCCGGCGCCGCACTCTGGGCTGCCCGCGCCGGCGCGTCCGATCTCGACGCGGCGTGGCGCACCGCCGTCGCGGTGACCGACGCCCTCGCTGCGCGTGCGCCGTGGATCCGGACGCGACCGCGCCCGTTCAGCGTCGACGTCGATCAGGGTCGCAGCCTGTTCCCCGTGAAGGGGACGTGCTGCCTCTACTACAAGACCCAGCCCCAGCCGCCCGACCCGCGCGACGGCTACTGCACGACCTGCCCCCTCCGCGACGACACCTCCCGCCGCCAACGCCTGGTCGAGCACCTCCGGACTGGTGGCAGCTGACCTGAATACAAGTTGTTCGGTAGACCTAACGCCACGCCGTCCGACCGGGTCGGCCGCTTCCGTGGAGGTCCCATGCCCAGGCCCGTCCCGTCCCGACGTCTCCTCACCGCAGCGCTGACCCTGACCGCAGCCCTGAGCCTGGTGGCCTGCGGCGACGGTGGGAGCACCGAAGCCGACGCCAGGGTGCAAGCAGCCGACGCAGGCGCCTTCCCGGTCACGATCGAGCACGAGTTCGGGTCCACGACCATCGAAGCGGAGCCGCAGCGCGTCGTGACCGTCGGGTTCACGGACCACGACGCACTGCTCGCCCTCGGCGTCGTCCCCGTCGGGCTGCGCGAGTGGTACGGCGATCACGATCGCGGCGTCTGGCCCTGGGCCGAACCCCTCCTGGGCGACGCCGAACCGGTCGTGCTCGGCGCGGAGGAGCTGAACTTCGAGGCGATCGCCGCCCTCGAGCCCGACCTGATCCTCGGCCTCTACATCGGTCTCGAGGACGCCGACTACGAGACGCTCTCGCGGATCGCACCGACCGTCGCCCAGTCCGGCGAGCACCCCGCCTTCGGGACGCCGTGGCAGGAGATGACCCTGACCGCGGGCCGTGCCGTCGGCAAGCCCGAGCAGGCCGAGGCCCTCGTCGACGAGGTCGAGGCGATGTTCGAGGAGGCCCGAGCGGACCATCCCGACTTCGCCGGGGTCGGTCTCGCCTACGCGGGCGTCTACGGCGAAGGGCAGTACTACGTCGAGACCGAGGGATCGACTCGGGTGCAGATCCTGCTCGACCTCGGGTTCGTCATCCCCGACGAGCTCGCCGCCCTCGGCGCCGACAGCTTCTACCACGACATCAGCGCCGAACGGCTCGACCTGCTCGACCAGGACGTCGTGCTCTGGGAGCCCGCCGATCTCGCCCAGCTCCCGACCGTGGAGGACAACGCTCTCTACCAGGCGCTCGCCGTGGCTCAGGACGATCGCGAGGTCTTCCTGACCGACCCCACCGTCGCCGGCGCCATGGCGCACTCGACCGTGCTCAGCCTCCCCATCGCGCTCGAGCAGCTCCTCCCCGACCTGGCGGCCGCGGTCACCAAGCTCCCGTGAGCCGAGGGCCTGACCATGCGACCCGTACCCGCCTCCACGCCCCACCAGCTCCTGGTCCCCACCGTCGCCGACGGCGCGCCCAGGCGGCGATCCTCGTCCCCCGAGACCGGCCGGCTGTGGGTCCGTCGCTGCGCGCGCTGCGACGGCGACGACCTGAACACCGCCGTGGGGAGCGAGGCCCTCATCGGCGACGGCCCGTGGCGGTGCCGACGATGCGGTGCGCGCCGCTGGGTCGCCGCGCGCCTCGTGCTCCCCGCCGACCCATCCGGCCGCTGCCCGCATCTCGATGCTGCACGCGACAGGGAGGAACGATGACCGGCCGTGCGATCGCCCAACCACCCATCCCGACCTCGTGGGACCCCGCCCCAGAGATCCGCGTGGCATGAGGCCGTTGTCGATGGTGCCGATGCGGCTGTCAGCGACCGTCGCGCACGCGCTGCCGGGGATCCGGCTTCGTCTGCGCGACGGTGACGAGACGCTGCTCCACGTCGTGCGGGAGCCGGTGCCGGTGGACGGGGTGATCTCGCCCTGCGCGTACCGAAGCGCCGTGACCCGAGCTCACTGCCAGATCGAGGCCGGGCACCGCTTGCGCTTCCTGGGACTCGACGAAGGCGTCGCACCGGCCATCGACATCGCTGTCGCGTCGGGGGACCGCATCCACCCAGGCGGCCTCTATCGCATCGCGATGGGCGACGCCCAGGTCCACGCCTTCGCGACGACCGTCGCACCCCGGTCGTGCCGCAGGATCCTCGGAGACGAGCTGCTCGCCGACGGCGGCATCCTCTTGCACCACGACTCGGGCACCGAGGTCACGCTCGTGCATGCGATCCGGACCGGCACCGACGCAGCCCAGCCTCCACCCCCGCTCGAGGAGGCGATGCTCCGCTGTGCCGACGAGGAGCTCGCTCACGAGCTCCTCTCCCTCACGGCGGCCGGACAGGGCCGCTGACGCCACCGTCCACCGACGAGGCCGTCAGCAGCTCGACCGCTCGAGGGTTGCTCCCGGTGCGGGGCCGGGCGAAGGCAGCACGGCCGCGCGCGAGCAGCTAGGGCGAGGTGACGCGGTCGAGGAACCGCATCACCTCCTGCACCGATCGCAGGCGGATGAACTCGAGGTGGTTGCGGGCTGGAGCGTGCATCTCCTGCGCGTAGCGCTCGGCGTAGACGGCGTGCCTTACCCAGGCCCAGCGGATGATGTTCTTGCTCTCGTCGAGTCGGTAGAGGTTGGTGAGCGGCTCGCGGTTGCCGTTCCAGAGCTGTTCGCGGGTGATGGCGCGGCGGACCGTCCGGGCGATCACTCGCCGCATGACCACTGAGCGAGAGAGGTCGAGCCACAGCACCGTGTCTGCCCGCGCCCACACCAGGTCCTGGACCGCCGAGTAGTTGCCGTCGACGACCCATGCATCGGCTGCGACCCGGTCACCGACGCGGGATCGGAAGTCGTCACGAGCCAGCTCGGTCCAGCCTGGCTGGTGGAAGATGCCGTCGAGCTCTACGAAGGGCACCTGGAGTAGATCGGCCAGGTGCCGGCCCAGCGTCGTCTTCCCGGAGCCGGGAACGCCCACGATCGACACCCGCCGCATCGCCCCAGCCTGCCAGCGTTCGGACATCCCGCGGGCCAGCCGCGGCAGGCTCGCCTCAGGCGGTCCGGCTGAAGGCGGCGGCGCCGGCCTTCCAGGTGCGATCGAGGTCGGAGCCG
Organism: uncultured Microthrixaceae bacterium; assembly: GCA_963715505.1. Classification (GTDB taxonomy): domain Bacteria; phylum Actinomycetota; class Acidimicrobiia; order Acidimicrobiales; family VFJN01; genus VFJN01. The sequence goes on along the minus strand of OY970242.1, from coordinate 2,649,142 downwards.
TCGGGGAAGCGGCCGTCGATCTCCAGGACGACCATGCCGTGGGCGAAGGCCCACAGCGCCTGGGACCGGAAGGCGTCGCCCGTGACCAGGAAGAAGGGATCGCCAAGCCTCTAGCGTCCGGGCATGGAGCTCGGCGAGCTGCAGCGGCTCATGGCGGCCACCTACGGGGCGCAGGACCGGGCTCGCGGCGTCGCCGCCACGGTGGCGTGGCTCACCGAGGAGCTCGGTGAGCTCGCCCAGGCCGTCCGCAAGGGCACGGCCGAGCAGCAGCTGCACGAGCTCGGCGACGTGCTGGCATGGCTGGCATCGCTCGCCGACCAGCTGGGGCTCTCGCTGGACGAGGCCGCCGGGCGCTATGCGGACGGCTGCCCACGCTGCGGCGCCATGCCGTGCACCTGTCGGCACTGAGCGCGCCGGCACGGTGCGGTGAGGGTGCGCGCGGCGACTAGCGGCGGGCGAGGAGGGCTTCGGCGATCTGGATGGCGTTGAGCGCCGCGCCCTTGCGGAGGTTGTCGCCGGAGAGGAACAGCGCCAGGCCGCGACCGTCGGGGGCGGTCGGGTCGTGCCGGAGCCGGCCCACGTGGGTCACGTCGCCACCCGTGACGTCGAGCGGGGTCGGCACGTCGGACAGCACGACACCAGGCGCATCGGCGAGCACCTCCCGGGCGCGCTCGGGGCTGAGCGGCCGCGCGAAGCGGGCGTTGATGGACAGCGAGTGGCCGGTGAAGACCGGCACCCGCACGCAGGTGCCGGATACGGCGAGGTCGGGCAGGCCCAGGATCTTGCGGCTCTCGTTGCGGAGCTTCTGGTCCTCGTCGGTCTCACCGCTGCCGTCGTCGACGAGGTTGCCGGCGTGGGGCACCACGTTGAAGGCGATGGTGCGCGGGAACTTGACTGCGGGCGGGAAGTCGACCGCACGGCCGTCATGGGTGAGCGCAGCGGCGCCTTCGGCCACCTTGCGGACCTGGTCGTCGAGCTCGGCCACCCCGGCGAGCCCGCCGCCGGACACGGCCTGGTAGGTGCTGACCACCATCGCCTCGAGGCCGGCCTCCCGATGCAGCGCGACGAGCACGGGGATGGCGACCATCGTCGTGCAGTTCGGGTTGGCCACGATGCCCTTGGGGAGCGAGTCCGAGCGCGTCGGCGTTGGCCTCCGGCACCACCAGCGGGACCTCGGGATCCATCCGCCAGGCCGACGAGTTGTCGACCACGGTTCCACCCGCGGCCGCCACCCGCGGTGCGAGGGCGCGCGACGCGGTGGCGCCGGCCGAGAACAGCGCGAGGTCGAGGCCGTCGTAGGCGGCGGTGTCGGCGTCCTCGACGACGAGGGCGCGGCCGCCCCAGTCGATGGTGCGACCGGCCGAGCGAGCCGAGGCGAAGAGGCGCAGGTCGTCGAGTGGAAAGGACCGCTCGCGCGAGGAGCTGGAGCATGACGCCACCGACCTGGCCGGTGGCGCCGAAGAGGCCGACGCGCATGGTCAGAGGCTACGGCGCGTCGGTGCAGACCCCCAAGGCGGTTCCGGCATCACAGCTCGAACGCGGCGTGGAGCGCCTGCACCGCCTCCTCGACCTGGCCCTCGCGCACGATGCAGGAGATGCGGATGGCGGACGTGGAGATCATCTCGATGTTGATGCCGGCCCCGGCGAGCACCTCGAAGGTGCGCGCCGCCACGCCGGGGTTCGACTTCATCCCGGCGCCCACGAGGCTGACCCGGGCGATGTCGGCGTCGGAGCTGACGCCGGTCGCACCGATCTCCTCGGCAAGGCCGGCGGTGACGTCCTTCGCGGTGGCGAGGTCGTCGTGGGGGACCGTGAAGGAGATGTCGGTCACGCCGTGGTCCGAGACGTTCTGCACGATCATGTCGACGTTGACGTCCCGGTCGGCGAGGAGGCGGAAGAGCCGGGCGGCGATGCCCGGCTGGTCCGGCACGCCGGTGACGGTGACCTTCGCCTCCGAGGTGTCGTGCACGACGGCGGACACGATGGCCTGCTCCATGGACGGATCCTCCTCCTGCACCCAGGTGCCGGGCTCCCAGGTGAACGCTGATCGGACGTGGAGCCGCACGCCCCAGGTGCGGGCGAACTCGACCGAGCGCATGGCCGGCTTCGGGCAGCCGCACGCGGTCATCTCGAGCATCTCCTCGAAGCTGATGGTGCTCATGCGCCGCGCACCCGCGACGAGCCGGGGATCGGCGGTGAACACGCCGGGCACGTCGGTGTAGAGCTCGCACGACTCGGCATCGAGGGCATGGGCCAGCGCCACCGCCGTCGTGTCGGAGCCTCCACGGCCGAGGAAGGTCACGTCGCGGCTGGGTGACACGCCCTGGGAGCCACCGACGACGGGGGTCCTGCCCTGTGCCAGCGCCTCGCGCAGCCGCTCCGGGCGCAGCTCGAGGATCTTGGCGTTGGTGTGGGTGCCGTCGGTGAGGAAGCCCGCCTGGCTGCCCGTGAAGCTGTCGGCGGGGATGCCGCGGTCGTGCAGCGCCATGCAGAGCAGGGCGGTCGCCTTGCGCTCACCGGCGGTGATCAGCATGTCGAGCTCTCGGCCAGGCCGGGCCGTCGACACGTCCGCAGCCAGGCGCAGCAGCTCGTCGGTCTCCTTGCCCATGGCGCTGGCGACGACGACGACGTCGTCGCCTCGACGCTTGGTGCGAGCCACGTGGTCGGCGACCTCTCGGATGCGCTCCGGGTCGGCGACCGACGTGCCGCCGAACTTCTGCACGACCAGGGGCACGAGGTGCGACGCTACCGCCGCTCGTGGTGCGTCACGAACCCGTTCACCGGCTCCGGACCCGACAGCCATCGGGTTCGCAGCGACGGTCGGCCTGACTCGGAGCGGGCGGGGGGCCGCCAGTAGGGTCCGAGACCATGCCGAGCGAGAAGCGACAGCGACAGGACCTCGGGCGGCTGAGCCGCCTCGAAGAGCAGCAGATCGCCGATCGGCGGGCGCAGCGGGCCCGGCAGGTGCGCGGGCTGGTGCTGCTGCTGGTGGCGCTGGTCGCCGTGGCGTTCGCCATCTCGGTGTTCGCAGGCGACGACGACGACACCGACGTGTCGAGCGACGGCACCAGCACGACGGAGACCACCGAAGCCAGCGAGACGACCGAGGCCCCGGACACCAGCGACACGACCGCCGGCGAGCAGGCGTCGGCCGTGGCCGATCCGGCCATCGGTGACGCCCCGTGCCCGCCGGTGGACGGCGCCGCGGAGCGCTCCACGCAGTTCGAGTCGGGGCCCGACGCCTGCATCGACACGGCCAAGTCGTACACCGCCACCATCGCGACCTCGCGGGGCGACTTCACCGTCGAGCTCGACGACGACCGGGCTCCCAAGGCGGTCAACAGCTTCGTGTTCCTGGCCCGGCACCACTACTACGACGGCGTCGCCTTCCACCGCATCATCCCGGGCTTCGTGGTGCAGGGCGGCGACCCGAACGGCGACCCACCGGGAACGGGCGGCCCGGGCTACTCGTTCGACGACGAGCTGCCGACCGACGGTCCGCCGTTCTACGAGGTCGGTTCGCTCGCCATGGCCAACTCGGGTGCCGACACGAACGGCAGCCAGTTCTTCGTCGTCACGGGCGACGAGGGTGCGGGCCTGCCGGCGAGCTACACGCTGTTCGGCCGGGTGGTCGAGGGGATGGACGTGGTGCACGCCATCGAGGCGACCGGATCGGCGGGCGGCACGCCGACGGAGCCGACGACCATCGAGTCGGTCACCATCACCGCGTCCTAACGGGCGCCTTCGGCCCGCAGCGACGCCTGCGACCACTTCGCCGCCTCGGCGCCGGCGGGCGCTTCGTGCAGCGGCAGCGAGAAGCCGAAGCACGTCCCGCCGCCGGGCACCGCATCGCACCAGATCTCGCCGTGCATCTGCTCGACGGCGCGACGGGCGATGTACAGGCCGAGGCCGACACCGCTGCTCGGGTCGCGTCAGGTGGTCGCCCAGGCGGGTGAACTTCTCGAAGATGCGGGAGCGGTCGCCCGGCGCGATGCCGTCGCCGTGGTCGGCGACCGTCGTGACCGACCGACCGCGGTCGATGCGCGCCTCGACCTCGACGGGAGAGCCGGGCGGCGTGTACTTCAGGGCGTTCGAGAGCAGGTTGGCGAGGGCGCGCTCGGCGAGCGCGGCGTCGGCCACCACGAGGTGCACGCCCGGCTGCACCTCCAGGCTGATGGTCCGGCTGGGGTCGGCCTCGCGGTGGGCGTCGGACCTGCTCGGCGACCGCCGCCGGCCAGTCGATCACCTCGGGGACCACCACCGCGCCGTGCTGGTCGAGCGTGGTCGCCTGCAGCAGGCTGTCGACCAGCTCTTCGAGCCGCTCCTCCTCCCGCAGCATCACCTCGTAGATCCGCTGGCGCTCGTCCGCGCCGAACTCGACGTCGCGGCGCTGCAACGTGTGGAGGAACCCCTTGATCGGCGTCAGCGGCGTGCGCAGCTCGTGGCTCACCTGCGCGATCCAGCCGTCCTTGTCGTCCTGCACGTTCTTGCGCTCGGTGTCGTCGCGGGCGACCACCACGTAGCCGCCCTCCGACAGGGGCGACCAGCTGCAGGTCAGCCACCGCGCCGTGCCGGCGGCGCCCGAGACCTGCACGAGCTCCACCCTCGTCCGGTTGGAGCGGCCCGGGTCGGCCTGGCCGTGCCGCGGCTCACCGTCCTCGCCGAGCGGCCGGAACACCGAGGCCACCGGGCTCCCGATGGCGTCGTCGGCGGAGACACCGACGATGCGCGCCATCGCCGGGTTCCACGAGTCGACGGCGAGGTCGGGACCGACCGTGAAGATGCCATCGGAGGACGACTCGAGCACGTCCGCCAGCGTGCGCTGCTCCGCCTCGACGTCGGGTGAACAGCGACAGCCGGTGCAGCGTGGACGACACCCGCTGCGCCAGCGCGTCGAGCATCCGCTCCTGCTGCGGCGTGTAGGGGCGACCGTCGGTGCGCGCGCTCACCGCGATCGAGCCGCACGGCACGCCGTCGTCGTCGAGCAGCCGCATGCGGCTGCCGTCGCCGTAGACCGATCCGGTCGCGTCGCCACGCGTCACGCGCACCGTGTCGCCGATGCCCTCGATGAGCACGGTCGCGGCGGACGCGCCGAGCAGCGCCATCGCATGGTCGGCCATCTCCGTCGCTGCGGCCCTGGTGCTCCCCGCGGCGGCCAGCGCGAGCTCTGCCCGTCGAAGCCGCTCCATCTGCGCGATCTGCAGGCCCGGAGGGGCGTGGAGGCGCCGGGCGACCACGGCTGCGGCGACGGCGGGCACGACGACGAGCGGGAGCAGCCGGGGCGACAGCACGAGCACCCCGACGAGGACGACCGTCAAGGCGCCGGCGGCTGCACCCAACGGGCCGCGCAGCTCGTCGTGCCATCGCTCGCTGCGGTCCACGTCGCGCTCCTCCGGAGGGCCGCCCGCCCTCGGTGCGCATCGTCCCGTTCCGGCAGCTGTGCGTCCATGGCCCATGCGGGCCATTCGCGGCTAGTCCGGGCGGTCAGGGCAGCACGGAGAGGTCGGCGACCTCGCCGTCGACGTACACCACCACCTGACCCGTGCCCGCCGCGCTCCAGGCGCCGTCAGGACCTCGCAGCAGCGCGGTGCGCTCGTCGATGCCCGCCACCGGCAGGCCCTTCGGTGCGATCCGCAGCGTGCGCTTCGCCTTGTCCTCGCTCCACGTGTCGTGGTGCGGGATCACCGCGAGCTGCTCGACGAGTCCCAGGCCGAGGGTCAGCGCACCGCCTCGCGGGTCGACCATCGGGTCGCACAGCACCATCGCCCCGGCCGACGAGCCTGCCAGCACCGCACCGCCCTGCCACGCCGCGAGCAGCGCGTCCCACACGGGGCTGTCCTTCAGGACCGAGCGCAGGTGCATGGGGGAGCCGCCGGCGAGGTAGACGAAGCGAGCTTCGGCGAGCGGGTCGACGTGGGTGGCGTCCACGGCGTCGGCTCGGGTGAGCACCGGCACGCTGCGCACCCGCGCACCGAGATCGCCGAACCACCGGCTCGCCCACTCGATCGTGCGCTCGGGATGCTCGTAGGCGGCGGCCGTCGGGAGCACCACCACCTCGTCGGTGCCGCTCAGCTCCAGCAGGTCGCGGTCGAAGTCGCAGCCGTCGCGCCACTCGGCGCCGCCGACGAGGGCAAGGGTGCCAGCCATGGCGGGCACCGTATCGTCCGATCTGGACCCTCCTCGTTACCGGTCGGTAGCGTCGTCGGCCATGAGCATCAAGCGTCTCGGCATCGTTGGATCGGGGATCATGGGGTCGGGCATCGCCGAGGTGGCGGCCAAGGCCGGCGTCGAGGTGGTGCTGCGCTCCCGCAAGCGCCAGACCGCCGACGCCATGGTGGCCTCGTTGGACAAGTCGCTGGCCAAGCAGGTCGAGCGCGGCAAGCTCGACGAGCAGCAGGCCAAGGAGATCACCGCGCGGGTCAGCGCCACCGACGATCTCAACGCCTTGCAGGGCTGCGACCTGGTGCTCGAGTCGGTCGTCGAGGACCTCGAGGTGAAGCAGCAGCTCTTCCGCGAGCTCGACGCGCTGGTGCAGCCGGGCGCCATCCTCGCCACCAACACCTCCACCCTCCCCGTCGTCGAGATGGCGATGGTCACGGAGCGGCCCGACCGCGTCTGCGGCATCCACTTCTTCAACCCGGCGCCGATGATGAGCCTCGTCGAGGTCGTCCGCCCGCTCACCGCCAGCGACGACACCATCGACGCCGCCAAGGCCTTCGCCATCGCGTGCGGCAAGGAGCCCGTGGAGGTCAAGGACCGTGCGGGCTTCATCGTCAACGCCCTGCTCTTCCCGTACCTCAACAACGCCGTGCGCATGCTCGAATCCGGCACCGCGAGCCGCGACGACATCGACACCGCCATGAAGGGCGGCTGCAACTTCCCGATGGGCCCGCTGGCGCTGCTCGACCTCGTCGGCCTCGACACGTCGCTGTCGATCCTCGACGCGCTCTACGACGAGTTCCGTGACCCGAACTACTCCGCCATGCCGCTGCTGCGCCGCATGGTCACGGCGGGCCAGCTCGGCCGCAAGTCCGGCGCCGGGTTCTACGACTACGCCAAGAAGTAGTAGACGGTGCGCATGAGCGCATCGGACCTGTTCGACATCTCGGGGAAGCGCGCCGTGGTCACCGGCGGCTCCAGCGGCATCGGCGAGATGATCGCCCGCGGCTTCGTCGAGGCGGGGGCCAGCGTGCTGATCGCCTCGCGCAAGGAGGAGTCGCTCCAGAAGGTGGCGGCAGAGCTGTCCGCCTTCGGTGCGTGCGCCTACGTGGTCGCCGACCTCTCCTCCGAGGAGGGCTGCCGCCAGCTCGGCGAGGCGGTGGCACAGCGGTGGGACTCGCTCGACATCCTCGTCAACAACGCCGGCGCGACCTGGGGAGCGCCCCTCGTGGAGCACGACGCCACGTCGTGGTCGCGGGTGCTCGACCTCAACGTCGAAGGCGTGTTCCACACCACGAAGTCGCTCCTCCCGCTGCTGCAGGCCGCCGGCACGGCGGAGGAACCGGCGCGGGTGATCAACATCGGCTCGGTCGACGGCATCCAGGTGCCGATGCTGGAGACCTACTCGTACTCCGCGTCGAAGGCGGCGGTGCACCAGCTGACCCGCCACCTCGCCAAGCACCTCGCCCCGGAGATCACGGTGAACGCCATCGCGCCCGGTCCGTTCCAGTCGCGGATGATGCGCGCGACGCTCGAGGCGGCCGGTGACGGGATGGCGAGGATGATGCCGCTCAAGCGCATCGGCCGCCCCGAGGACATGGCCGGCACCGCCATCTTCCTCAGCTCGCCGGCGGGCGCCTTCCTCACCGGCACCGTCATCCCGGTCGACGGCGGCATCGCCACGACGAAGTAGGCGCCGTGCCCGTGGAGCCGCCGCCGAGCGAATGGCGGTTCCCGGATGCCACGGCTGCCGACGCCCACGGCGTGGTCGGCGCCGGTGCCGACCTCGAGCCGGGCACCCTCCTGCTCGCCTACCGCAGCGGCCTGTTCCCGATGCCGCTCCAGCGCAGGTCGCCGATGGCGTGGTGGTCGCCCGATCCCCGCGGGGTCGTGCCGCTCACCGGCGTCCGCGTGAGCCGCTCCCTGCGGGCCGCGCGGCGGCGCTACGAGATCCGCGTCGACACGGCCTTCGCCGAGGTCATCGCGGCGTGCGGCGATCCGACGCGACCCGGCGGATGGATCACGCCCGAGATCCGCAGCGCCTACACGACGCTCCATGAGCTGGGATGGGCCCACTGCGTCGAGGCCTGGGACGACGACGGGCTGGCCGGCGGCCTCTACGGCGTGGCGATCGGCGGCCTCTTCGCCGGCGAGTCGATGTTCCACCGTCGCCGCGACGCCTCGAAGGTGGCGTTCGTGGTGCTGACCGAGCTGCTGGCCGAGGCGGGCGACGCGGACGGGCGACTGCTCGACGTGCAGTGGAACACCGCCCACCTCGCCTCGCTCGGCGCCCTCGACGTGCCGCGCCCGACCTATCTGGAGCGGCTCAGCGCGGCGCTGGAGCTACCGCTGCCTGGCCGCTGGCGCTGACCGAGCGGGTCAGCCGCGTGGCGCCCCGGGGACGCCGGCGGGCGGCCCGGCACCCTCGGGCTTGCCCGCGCCCTCGATGTCGCCGCTGTCGTCGGTCTCGTCGCCATCGTCGGGCTCGCCGACCCCCTCGGGACGACCGACACCTTCGGGCTTGCCGGCGCCCTCGGGACGACCGACACCTTCAGGCTTGCCCGCGCCCTCGGGACGACCGGCGCCCTCGGGCGGGCCGGCCCCCTCGGGCTTGCCGGCGTCGCCCTGTGCCACGGCGCTGATGCAGGCGCCACGCTCGGGCCCGCTCTCGGGGCAGGTCTTGGTGGCCTCGGAGACGTGGTAGCCGTGGTTGAGGGGGCGCTCGGCGTCGACCTCGTCGGCCTCCTCGAGCTCCGTCTCCTCGACGAGGGGAGCCTCCTGCTGCTCCTCCTCCTCCTCCTCCTCGAGCTCGGCCTGGTGGCGCTTCTCCTCGGCGAGCTCGAGCGCGTCGGCTGCGCTGGCGGGCAGGCCCTCGACGCGCTCCTCCACGACGTCGGAGAGGCTCGGGTCGCCCTCCTGGGCGGCAGAGATGCCGGCCCAGCTGATCAGGGTGATCCCGGCGGCGGCGGTGGCGATGGTGCGGCGTGAGATGTGCATGCCCTTGCCATCGCACCGGGGCCGCAAAAGGTCACGCGCGTAACGCAGCGAGTTGCCCACGCTGCGTGGCGGGCTGGGTGAGCGGCGTTTGTCGTCGTCCCGTGGCGGGAGGGATCATGGGTGCATGACCTCGCGCCTGGAGCAGCCGGATCGCCCCTGGATGATCCGCACCTACTCGGGGCACTCCACGGCGAAGGCGAGCAACGAGCTGTACCGCTCGAACCTCGCCAAGGGCCAGACCGGCCTGTCGATCGCCTTCGACCTGCCGACGCAGACGGGCTACGACCCCGACCACGTGCTCGCCAAGGGCGAGGTCGGCAAGGTCGGCGTCCCCGTCGCCCACCTCGGCCACATGGGTGAGCTGCTCGACGGGATCCCCGTCGGCGAGATGAACACGTCGATGACCATCAACGCGCCGGCCGCGTGGCTCCTCGGGCTCTACGTCGCCAACGCGGAGCGGCACGGCGTGGCAAGCAAGGACCTGCGCGGCACGACCCAGAACGACATCGTCAAGGAGTACCTCTCGCGGGGCACGTACATCTTCCCGCCGCTGCCGTCACGCCGGCTCATCGTCGACATGGTGGCCTTCTGCGCGGAGTGGGTGCCCCTCTGGAACCCGATGAACGTCTGCAGCTACCACCTGCAGGAGGCGGGCGCGACGCCCGTGCAGGAGCTGGCCTACAGCCTGGCCACCGCCATCGGCGTCCTCGACGCCGTGAAGGAGTCGGGCCAGGTGCCCGACGACCGCTTCCCTGCGGTGTTCGCCTCGATCAGCTTCTTCGTGAACAGCGGCATCCGGTTCGTCGAGGAGACGGCGAAGATGCGCGCCTTCACCCGGCTCTGGGACCGCATCGGCCTCGAGCGCTATGGCGTCACCGACCCGAAGGCCCGTCGCTTCCGCTACGGGGTCCAGGTGAACAGCCTCGGCCTCACCGAGGCGCAGCCCGAGAACAACGTGCAGCGGATCGTGCTGGAGATGCTCGGCGTGACGCTCTCGCGCGACGCCCGGGCGAGGTCGATCCAGCTCCCCGCGTGGAACGAGGCGCTCGGCCTGCCGCGGCCGTGGGACCAGCAGTGGGCGCTACGGATGCAGCAGGTGCTCGCCTACGAGTCCGACCTCCTCGAGTACCCCGACCTCTTCAAGGGGTCCGTGGTCATGGAGCGCCTCACGGCCGAGCTCGTCGACGCAGCCTGGGCGGAGCTCGAGGACGTGCTCGCGCTCGGCGGGGCGTTCGAGGCGATCGACGAGCTGAAGGGACGGCTGGTGGCCAGCCACGCCGAGCGGATGCGGCGCCTCGAGTCGGGTGATCTCACCGTCGTCGGCGTCAACCGGTTCACCGAAGCGCTTCCGTCGCCGCTCGAGGGGGAGGGCGCCATCCTCCGGGTCGATCCGGCGCTCGAGGCGGAGACGATCGCGGGCGTGCAGGCATGGCGGTCCGAGCGCGACAACGACGCCGTGAAGCGATCGCTCGACGAGCTGCGTCGCGTCGCGGTGGCGGGCGAGAACGTGATGCCCGCCACGATCGACCTCGCGCACGCGGGCGGCACCACCGGTGAGTGGGCCGGCGTGCTGCGCGAGGTGTTCGGCGAGTACCGCGCGCCGACGGGGGTCGCGGCGGCAGCAGGCGTCGCAGGCAGCCAGGGGCTGCGCGCCGTCGCCGAGCGGGTCAAGGCCCTTGCCGGCGGGCCGCCGCGGCTGCTGGTCGCCAAGCCCGGCCTCGACGGCCACAGCAACGGCGCCGAGCAGATCGCCGTCGCCGCCCGCGACGCGGGCCTGGAGGTGATCTACCAGGGCATCCGCCTCACGCCCGAGCAGATCGCCGCCGTGGCGCTCGACGAGGACGTCGACGTGATCGGGCTCTCGATCCTCTCCGGCAGCCACCTCGAGCTGGTGCCCGAGGTGGTGCGCCTGGCGCGCGCTCGAGGCGTCACCGCACCGATCATCGCCGGCGGGATCATCCCCGAGGACGACCGCGAGCGGCTGCTGGCAGCCGACGTGGCCGCCGTCTACACGCCCAAGGACTTCGAGCTGACGCGCATCATGGGCGACATCGTCGACCTCGCCGTGGGCCACCGCCTGTAGCGTCCCGCCGATGGCGGACGGCGCGGAGGGCGAGGCGGAGGACTCGGGTGCGCTCCCCGTCGACTCGTCGATGCTCGACCCGGCGAGCGGCCTGTACTCCGAGCCGTTCTTCCTCACGACGGTGAGCTGGCGGCTCATCGCCTGTCGACGGGTCCTGCGGCCGCTGACGCTGGCACTCGTCGAGGTCGTCGACGGGCTGCCCGACGGACCGGTGGTGCCGTCGGACCCGCAGGTCGTGGCCGCCATGGTGCGCGCCACGCTGCGCGCTGCCGACATCGGCGCGCGCCTCGGCGACGGCTCCTACGGGCTGCTGCTGGAGGACACGTCCGAGGACGGCGCCGTGTGGGCCGTCGAGCGCCTCCGCCGATCCCTCGCGACGCGACCCGGCGGCCGCACCTTGCGGGCCGGCGTCGCCTGCTACCCCGCGCACGCCCTGACGCCGTCCGAGGTCGTCGCGGTGGCACGCACGGCGTTCGGCGCGGCGCGCGAGTGGCCCCAGGACCGCATCGAGGTCGCCCGCCCCCTCGGGTAGCACGCGCGAGGCAATAGGCCCCGCGCGCCGGCTCTCGAGGCAATGCCCCCCGCATGCGGGGCGCATTGCCTCATGCTGGTCGTCGCGGGGCCTATTGCCTCGCAAAGGGGTCAGGTGTCCCAGGCGGGCGGGTCGTGCTCGCCGAGCGCCGGGCCGGGCCAGCGGATCTGGCCCGGGGTGGCGGAGAGCCGTGCCAGCAGGCCCTGCATCGGGACGCCTGCGACCTCGACGATGGTGCCGCGTGCCGCGTAGTGCGGGTCGCCGGCGATGTCGGCCATGTCGTAGACGGGCGCGGCCGCGGCCTGCGCTGCCTCGAACTCGGCGAGCACCTCCTGCAGCGACCGCGCCGCGCACCACTCCGACATCCGCGCGTCGATCTCCTCACGAGCGGCGATTCGCCCGTTGAACGTGGCGAGGTCCTCCCGGTCACCCAGCCCGATGAGCGCCATGACCCGCTCGGCGACCGACTCTGCGGACGTCGACACCGCGACCCAGCCTCCGTCGCCGCAGCGCCACGTTCCCCGCGGCACCGAGTACGGGATGCCCGACCCCAGGCGTGGCTGGAGGTAGCCGGACTTGGCGTAGGCGCCGGGCAGCGGGCCCATGCACTGGAACAGCGACTCGAGGAGGTTCACGTCGACCACCTGGCCGACGCCGGACCACAGCGCCGTCATGGTGGCGAAGGCGGCGGCGAGGGCGGCAACCTCGTCGGTGAGGGCGATCGGCGGCAGCAGCGGTCCACCGTCGGGCTCCCCGTTGATCGCGGCGAAGCCCGACATCGCCTCGGCGAGCGTCGCGAAGCCGGCGCGGCCTGCGTAGGGGCCCTCCTGGCCGAAGCCGGTCACCCGCGTGATGATCAGCCCCGGGTTGCGCGCCAGCAGCACGTCGGGGCCGAGCCCGAGCCGCTCGAGCGTGCCGGGCCGGAAGTTCTCGATGAGCACGTGCGCGTCGGTCACGAGATCGAGCAGCGTGGCGCGGCCGTCGTCGCGCTTGAGGTCGATGGTGCAGCACCGCTTGTTGCGCCCGACGAGCTTCCAGTAGAGCGACACGCCGTCGTCCGGGTCGGGCACCCCCATGCCGCGCGTGCTGTCGCCCGTGCCGGGGCGCTCGACCTTGAGCACGTCGGCGCCGTAGTCGGCCAGGTAGCGCGCTGCACCTGGGCCCGCGATGACGGTGGCCAGGTCGAGCACGCGGATGCCCGACAGCGGTCCCGACCGCGGCGTCGAGCCCGGCTCGGCGTCGCTCACGGCGACGGGAAGGCGAAGCAGCGCTCGGCAAGCTCGCCGAACGCGTAGCCCGCATACAGGTCGGCGAACATGTGCCGGGTCTGCTCCGTCCAGGCGAGCGCCTCGGGTGTGGAGACGCGACGGTGCACCTGCAGCACGCCGCCGTCGAACACCCGGTACTCCGCCCACGTCCCCGGGTAGTCCTTCACGCAGGCCACCTCGATCCAGGGCCGCTCGCCGGTGGCGGCGATCCGGCGGACCCGGTTGCGGTGGGTGTGTCCAGCGGCGTAGCCGATGATCGACGGGTGGCGCGCCACGGCGGCGATGAAGCGGTCGGAGTCGTCGGGGTTGATGCCGAAGTACTCGGCCGGCCGTGACCGAGACTCGGGGCTCCAGACGTGGTGGTGGCCCAGCGCGAGGACCGGTCGGTCCGCCTCGGCGGCGAGGTCCTCCAGCCACGCGAGCTGGTCGGCGGGGAGCTGGCCGGACGACCGGCCAGGGATCGTCGTGTCGAGGAGCGCCAGCGTGAGCCCGTCGACGTCGATGCGCTGGGGGCCCGAGGGCGCGTAGGTCTGGTGGCGGTAGGCGTCGTGGTTGCCCCGGACGTGGTGCAGGCGCGCACCGAAGGCGCCCCCGTAGGCACGGAGGAAGGCGGCGTACTCCTCGTCGAGGCCATCGCAGGTGAGGTCACCCTTGACGACGACCGCGTCGGGGTCGATCGCGGCGATCTCCGCGATGGCGCCGCGGTTCATCATCTCGGGGTAGGGCTCCGCACCCGGCTCGACACGGAAGACGGGTCCGTCGGGAAGGCCCTCCATGACCCCGCAGACCTCCTCGCCGAAGTGCACGTCGTTCACCGTGGCCACCGTGGCCAGGCGCTCGCCCGGCCGTGGCAGCGTGCGGAAGGCGAACCCGTGGATCTCATGGTCGCTGTCAGGTGCGAGGCCCTCGTAGCGGTGCACCTCGTGGCCGTCGTGGACGACCGCCTCGTCGTCGGCGACGGTGGTCAGCTCCGCCATCGCAGCCTCACGCCTGACGAGAACGGGGGCGGGTCGCTCACCCGTCCGACACTACGTGGCCGCCGCACCCGACAGCGCTGCTACCAGGGGCGCTCGCGCCGGACCGGGATCGGCTTGGTCCACCAGCGCCCAGCAAAGCGCCAACGCGGAGGCTCCGGGGGTGCCGCCGAGACGACGACGCGTGGCCAGGCCACCTCGATGGCAGCAGCGATCGCCGCGGCCTCCTCATCGGTGGGCGAAGGGGAGACGTCCACTAGCGAAGCCTCACAGCGGCACGTTGCCGTGCTTGCGCTTGGGAAGCTCCTCGCGCTTCGAGCGCAGCAGCTCGAGACCCGCGATGAGCTTGCGGCGAGTCTCGGCGGGGTCGATGACGTCGTCGACGAAGCCGCGCTCGGCAGCCACGTAGGGGTTGCAGAAGCGCTCGGTGTACTCGTCGACCAGCTCGGCCCGCTTGGCGACGGGGTCGTCGGCCGCTGCGAGCTCCTTGCGGTAGACGATCTCGACCGCGCCCTGCGGGCCCATCACCGCCAGCTCGGCCGAGGGCCAGGCGAAGGCCAGGTCGGCGCCGATCGACTTGGAGTTCATCACCACGTAGGCGCCGCCGTAGGCCTTGCGGGTGATGACCTGGATGCGCGGCACGGTGGCCTCGCAGTAGGCGTAGAGCAGCTTGGCGCCGTGGCGGATGATGCCACCGTGCTCCTGGTCGACGCCGGGCAGGAAGCCCGGCACGTCGACGAAGGTCACGAGCGGGATGTTGAAGGCGTCGCAGGTGCGCACGAAGCGGGCGGCCTTCTCGGCGCTGTTCACGTCGAGCACGCCGGCCAGCACCATCGGCTGGTTGCCGACGATGCCCACGGGCCGGCCGTCGAGCCGCCCGAAGCCGCACGTGATCGAGCCGGCCCAGTGCGGGAAGTACTCGAAGTACTCGCCGTCGTCGACCACCGAGGAGATGACGGTGGTCATGTCGTAGGGGATGTTGGGGCTGGCGGGCATGAGCTCGCGCAGCTCGGGGCAGTCGCGGTCGGGGTCGTCGGTGGGGACGAACGCCGGCGGCTCCTCCAGGTTGTTCGACGGCAGGAAGCCGAGCAGGTAGCGCACCTCTTCGAGCACCGACTCCTCGTCGTCGCCGACGAAGGTGGCCACCCCGGACTTCGACGCGTGCGCCATGGCGCCGCCGAGCTCCTCGAGCGTGACGTCCTCACCGGTGACCGTCTTCACGACGTCGGGGCCGGTGATGAACATGTGCGAGTGCTCCTTCACCATGAAGATGAAGTCGGTCATGGCGGGGGAGTACACGGCACCACCCGCGCAGGGCCCGAGGATCACGCTGATCTGCGGGATGACGCCCGACGCCAGCACGTTGCGGTGGAAGATGCCGCCGTAGCTGGCCAGGCTGACCGGGCCCTCCTGGATGCGCGCGCCGGCGCCGTCGTTGAGGCCGATGAGCGGTGCACCCACCTTGGCGGCGAGGTCCATGACCTTGTGGATCTTCTCGGCGAACACCTCGCCGAGCGCGCCGCCGAACACGGTGAAGTCCTGGCTGAAGATGAAGACCTTGCGGCCGTCGATCGTGCCCCACCCGGTGACGACCCCGTCCGTGTAGGGGCGCTCGAGCAGGCCGCTGTCGTGGGCGCGGTGGCGGGCGAGCATGTCGAGCTCGTGGAACGAGCCGGGGTCGAGCAGGAACTCGATGCGCTCCCGTGCCAGCATCTTGCCCTTGGCGTGCTGGCGCTCCACGGAGCGCTCCGAACCGGCGTGCAGCGCCTGCTCCTTGCGCTTGGCCAGCTCCGACAGCCGCTCGCTCATGGGGTGCTCGGTCACGGGCGCCACGGTAGTGGCGAGGCCGCTGCGCCGGAAAACTAGACCGACCGGTCAAGACCGTCTACAACGTGTCCGAACCACACGGTCGGCATGCGGCCGGCAGGGTTCGAGGACGTCGGAGGGGCAGATGCACGAGCTCGTGATCCGCGGGGGCACGGTGGTCGACGGGACCGGAGCGCCGGCGGCCACCGCCGACGTGGCCGTCGACGACGGACGCATCACCGAGGTCGGCAGGGTCTCGGGGCGCGGTGCGCAAGAGCTCGACGCCGACGGCCTGGTCGTGGCGCCTGGCTGGGTCGACATCCACACGCACTACGACGGCCAGGTGACGTGGGACCCCGACGTCACCCCGTCGAGCTGGCACGGCGTCACCACCGTCGTGATGGGCAACTGCGGCGTCGGCTTCGCACCGGTGCAGCCCGGCGGCCAGGCGTTCCTCATCGAGCTGATGGAGGGCGTCGAGGACATCCCGGGCACCGCGCTGCACGAGGGCATCGACTGGGCGTGGGAGAGCTTCCCCGAGTACCTCGACGCGCTCGAGGCCACGCCGCGCGCGCTCGACATCGCGGCCCAGGTGCCCCACGCCGCGCTGCGCGCCTACGTCATGGGCGAGCGCGCCCACGAGCGCGACGCCGACGCCACCGAGATCACGGAGATCTCGCGCCTCGCCGAGGAGGGCCTGCGCGCCGGCGCCTGCGGGGTGAGCACCAGCCGCACGATCCTCCACAGCTCCAAGCACGGGCTCGTCCCCGGCACCGACGCGCCGCCCGAGGAGCTGCTCGCGCTCGGTGACGCCATCGGCAGGGCCGGCCACGGCGTGTTCCAGCTCGTCTCCGACCACCAGGGCGGGGCCGGCGACCGCGCCTGGCTCGTCGATCTCGTGGAGCGCACCGGCGCCACCGCCACCTACGCGCTGGCCCAGGCCGGCTACGCCCCGGACGCCTGGCGCGACGCCCTGCTGTCCGCCGCCGACGACCGCGCGGCGGGCCGTCGGATCATCCCGCAGGTGTCGTGCCGGCCCACCGGCATGCTCTTCGGGCTCCAGTCGTCGCTGCACGCCTTCACCACCCACCCGACCTACCGGGCGCTGGCCGACCTGCCGCTCGCCGAGCGCGCCGCTCGCCTGGCTCGGCCCGAGGTGCGCGGCGCGCTGCTCGCGGAGGAGCCGCAGACCCGCAACCCGATCGCCCGCGGCCTGATGCAGCGGTGGGACCAGATCTTCCCGCTCGGCGACCCGCCCGACTACGAGCCCCCGGCGTCGGCCAGCATCGCCGCCGTCGCCGAGCGCGAGGGCCGTCCGCCCCAGGCAGTGGCCCTCGACTGGCTGCTCGACCGCGGCGGCGAGGCGTTCCTCTTCGCACCGCTGGCCAGCTACGCCGACCACGATCACGAGGCGCTGCGGACGATGATGACCGACCCCAACACGGTGCTGGGGCTCTCCGACGGCGGCGCCCACTGCGGCCTGATCTGCGACGTGAGCATGCCGAGCTACCTGCTCACCCACTGGGTCAACGGGCGGTCGCGGGGCGAGCGCCTCAGCCTCGAGCGCGCCATCAGCCTGCAGACGTCGCGCACGGCGGCCGCCTACGGCTTCGGCGACCGAGGCATCGTCGCCACCGGCAAGCGGGCCGACCTCAACCTCATCGACCTCGACGCGATGGCGCTGCACGCACCCGAGATGGTCTTCGACCTCCCCGCCGGCGGCCGGCGCCTCGTGCAGCGAGCGGACGGCTACGTCGCCACCCTCGTAGCCGGAGAGGTCACCCGCCGCGACGGCGAGGCCACCGGTGCCCGTCCGGGCCGCCTCGTGCGCTTCTGACGCGGCCCGCGGCCGACCCGAGCCGGCGATCTTGCGGCGCGACGTGTCGCGCGCCGTCACCTGACGCCGCAAGAGCTGCCGGGGTGGTAGCGGTCAGCCCTTGGGGAGGTCCCGCCAGGGCGCGCCACGGAAGGGGTCGGGCTCGCGGGGCAGGCCCAGGACGCGCTCCGCGATGATGTTGCGCTGGATGTCCTCGGTGCCGCCGCCGATCCGGCTCGACCACTGGAACAGGAACACGTCCTGCCAGAAGCCGCCCTCCGGCGCGTCGTCGTGCCACAGCGTCGCGGCCGCGCCGAGCACCGACATCAGCACCGAGCCGACGTCTTCGACCTGGTGGCTGTTGAGCAGCTTCAGCACCGACGCCTCCGGGCCCGGGGCGACGCCCTTCGCCGCGGCCGTGCGGATCCGGTAGACGAGCCAGCGCTGGATCATCTCGCGGGTGTGGAGCCGGGCGAGGTCCTGGCGCACGATGGCGTCGCCGGCCCGGCCAGCGTCGCGGGCGACCTCGGCGATGTCGCGCCATCCGGTCTGGCCGCCCTCGCCGATGGAGGTGCGCTCCGCCGTGAGCGTCGTCATCGCCACGCGCCAGCCGTCGCCCACGTCGCCGACCACATGGTCAGCGGGCACTCGCACGCCGTCGAGGAACACCTCGTTGAAGTGGATGGCGCCGTCGATCTGGCGCAGCGGCCGCACCGTCACACCCGGTGCGGCCATGTCGAGGAGGAAGTACGTGATGCCGGCGTGCTTGGGCGCGTCGGGGTCGGTCCGTGCCAGGCAGATCGCCCAGTCGGCGACGTGTGCCGAAGACGTCCACACCTTCTGGCCGGTGATGACCCACTCGTCGCCGTCGCGCTCCGCCCGGGTGGCGAGCGACGCCAGGTCCGAACCGGCGCCCGGCTCGCTGAACAGCTGGCACCAGACCTCATCGCCGCGCAGCATCGGCTCCAGGAAGCGCTTCTGCTGCTCGGCGCTGCCGTGCGCCATCAGCGTGGGGCCCGCCATGTCGACGCCGACCACGAAGAAGCTGGCGGCGACGTCGAAGCGTGCCTCCTCCTCGGCGAACACCCCGGCCTCGATGGCGGTGCGGCCCTGGCCGCCGTGCTCCAACGGCCAGTGGGCGGCGGCCCAGCCGGCGTCGAACTTGGTGCGCTGCCATCGCTTGGCCACCTCGAGCTGCGCGAGGTCCTCCACGTCGGTGCGGGCACGGAAGGACCGCCAGGCGCCGTCGCCCTCGCCGCGCGGCCTGGCGACCGACGCGAGCCAGGAGCGCGCCTCCGCGCGGACCGCGGCCTCGGCAGGGCTGTCGTGGACATCCACTAGAACAGGTTCTAGTTCTTTGCGCCGCGTAGCGTCGAACCGTGGACCTGCCGGTGATGCCGCCCGTCAAGCCGATGCTCGCCAAGGCCGTGCACTCGATGCCCCGCGACGCCGGCCTGTGCTACGAGCCCAAGTGGGACGGCTTCCGCTGCATCGTCTTCCGTGACGGCGACGAGCTCGAGCTCGGCTCACGCAACGACCGGCCCCTGACGCGCTACTTCCCGGAGCTGGTCGAGCTGCTGCAGGAGGCGCTGCCCGAGCGCTGCGTCGTCGACGGCGAGGTCGTCATCGTCACCGGCGCCGGCCTCGACTTCGACGCCCTGCAGCAGCGCCTGCACCCGGCCGCGTCGCGGGTGCGCCGGCTGGCGGAGGAGACGCCCGCCAGCTTCGTGGCGTTCGACCTGCTCGCCCTCGACGACCGCGACCTCACCGATGCCCCCTTCTCCGAGCGCAGGCGAGCCCTCGAGGGGATCTTCGGGCCGGGTCTGGGCCGCGTCCACCTCACGCCGGCGACCGAGGACCCCGACGTCGCCGAGGACTGGTT
Organism: uncultured Microthrixaceae bacterium; assembly: GCA_963715505.1. Classification (GTDB taxonomy): domain Bacteria; phylum Actinomycetota; class Acidimicrobiia; order Acidimicrobiales; family VFJN01; genus VFJN01. Next base: position 2,629,625 of record OY970242.1, on the reverse strand, counting down.
CACCCGCTTCGAGGGCGCCGGCTTCGACGGCGTGATGGCCAAGCCCGCCGACCTGCCGTACCGCCAGGACCAGCGGGTGATGTGGAAGGTCAAGCACCAGCGGACGGCGGACTGCGTGGTGGCGGGCTTCCGCTGGCACAAGGACGGCGCGGGCGTGGGATCGCTGCTGCTCGGCCTCTACGACGACGACGCCACGCTGCACCACGTCGGCGTCGCCAGCAGCTTCACGGCGAAGCGACGCAGCGAGCTGGTCGACGAGCTGGCGCCCCTGCGGGCAGGAGCGCTCGACGGCCACCCGTGGCGGGAGTGGGCGGAGGCGGCGGCCCACGAGGGCGCGCGCATGCCCGGCGGGATGAGCCGGTGGAACAACCAGAAGGACCTGTCGTGGGAGGCGCTGCGCCCCGAGCTCGTCGCTGAGGTGCGCTACGAGCACGTGCTCGCCGGCCGCTTCCGTCATGGGGCACGCCTCGAGCGGTTCCGTCCCGACCGCGAGCCCCGCTCGTGCACCTACGCGCAGCTCGAGGAGGTTGCCCCCGCCGAGCTGGCGGCGCTCTTCGAGCCCCGCTCGCCCTAGCGGATCGGGTCGAGCGCCTCGGGGGTGTAGCGCACGTTGGCGTTCCAGAGCAGGAAGCCTCCGATGCCGAGCTCGGCGGCGGCGTCGATCTGCGCCCGCACCTCGGCCGGGCCGTAGGCCACGCCATGGAGGTCGAAGTCCTGGATCCAGGGGAGGAACCGCACGCCCGAGCCCTCGGCCGCCTCCTGGAAGTGGCGGAGCGAGCGCGACGTGATCTCGTAGGGCTCGTGGATCGGGCTGTCGACGCGATACTGCCCCGGTCCCCAGTGCGACGGGTAGATCATCGGCGCGAGGTAGTCGACGACGCGGGCCATGGTGGGGATGTCCTGGGCGATGCTGTCGCCCGCCTGGGCGGCGATGCCGAACACCGAGGCACCCTGGTAGGCGCCGCGCCGTCGGAGCTCGCGGTGGGTCTCGGCGAGGAAGTCGGCCACCACCAGCGAGCTGGGCCCGTCGATGCCGGGGATCACCATCGTCGACGGGTGGCCCTCGGGGCGGCGGATGTAGTCCCAGAGGATGTCGTGCACGCCGAGCTCCACGGCCTCGAGCGCCAGGTCGAGGTTGTACCTGCGGACGTCGGGGTGGGCGTAGTTCGTGAAGCCGCCGTAGGCGCTGAGCATGCCCCCCTCAGGGGTCTGGAGCACCTCCTCGTGGCGGCCCGCCTGCCAGGCGTGCTCCGCGTAGATCGGGTCGCGGAACGCGACGATGCGACCGATCACGCGGATGCCGCGGTCCTCGAGCAGCGCCACCGTCTCGGCAAGGTCGAACTCGCGCCGGATGGCGCCGATCGCCTTCGCCGTCGGCACCTCGGAGGCGTAGCCGACGATGCCGCCCTCGTCCTTGATGTCGAGCTGGACCGTGTCGATGAGGCCGCGCTCGACGAGGTCGAGCACCCCGGCGCGCAGCTCCTCGTTGCCCCATGCGGCAGGTGACACGTGCACCGCCCGGCTGTCCTCGGGGTAGGTGACGGGGACGACGGCCTGCGCGACGGTGCGGTTGCCGGCGGCGTCGACCGCCTCGAAGCGCAGCGGGCCCGCCGGCGGGAGCTCGAACTCCACGCTGAAGCGACCGTCGTCGTGCTCGAGCGGCTCCCCCTCGAACAACAGCTCGGCGTCGGCCTCGACCCTGCCGCCGACGGCGACCTCGTCGCGGATGCCGACCGGCTCGAGGAGACCGGGCAGCTCGAGGACCGGCGCGACGCTGTCGACGACGTAGGTCCATCGGAAGCTGGAGTCGCTCAGGAACAGGCGAGTGACCGCCACGCGGATCTCGTGCTCGCCGTCGCGCAGCGCACCGGGCACCAGGTCGGCCTCGACCAGCTCCGCCGGTCGCAGCACCAGGGTGTCGCCGCGGAAGTCCATCTGATCCAGCACGTCGACCCCGTCGACGGTGACCCGGGCGCGGTAGCGCTCCTCCGACGACGGCATGGTCAGTGCCAGCTCCAGCTCGGCGGCGTCCTCGGGCGTGAGCTCCACGCCGCTCTCGACGCCGGTCAGCTGCGCCTCGACCCTGGTGGCTCCCCAGAAGGCGGAGGCGAGCCAGATCACCACCGCGAGCGCAGTGAGGGCGAGCAGCCAGCGCCCGACGTCGACCTGGCGATCGCGGCCGAAGAGCGGCTTGCGGCCGCGCTCCAGGCGCATGCCGCGCGGCGTCAGATCGAGGATCGGCGAGCGCGACGGCGTGAACACGTCGCGTTGGCTCGCGAAGCGCCGACGGGGGCTGTTGGCCCCAGGGATGTCGCGCAGGGAGGGTGCCATGGGGAGTGGTGGGCCTGACCGGCCGCCAAGTCTGCCGTCGAATTGCCGCGGATCTCCACTGAGGATGCCAAGGTGGTGCCATGACGGGCTCGGTCACGCTCGACATCGACGGCACCGAGGTCACCGTGTCGAGCCCGGACAAGGTGTTCTTCCCGGCCAACGGTGCGACCAAGCTCGACCTGGTCCGCTACTACCAGGCCGTGTCCGAGCCGCTGCTGCGCACGCTGGGCAACCGTCCCGTGCTGCTCGAGCGCTTCCCCGACGGCGCCGGCGGCAAGTCGTTCTTCCAGAAGCGCGTCCCGAAGTCCGCGCCGGCGTGGCTCACCACCACCGAGGTGTCGACGCCCAACGGAACGACCAGCGACGCCCTCGTCGCCGCCGATCTGGCCCACATCGTGTGGGCGGTCAACCAAGGCTGCCTCGGCTTCCACGTCTGGCCCAACCGCCTCCCCGATCTCGACCTCGCCGACGAGCTGCGCATCGACCTGGACCCCTCGCCGGGCGTCGGGTTCCCACAGCTGCGAGACGCCGCGGCGCTCGTGCGAGCGCTGCTCGACGAGCTGGGCATCGAGGCGCACCTCAAGACCTCCGGATCACGCGGGCTGCACGTCTACGTCGGGCTCCAACCCCGCTGGAACAGCTACGAGGTGCGCGCCGCAGCGGTCGCCCTGGCGCGCGAGCTGGAGCGCCGCCACCCCGATCTCATCACGGCGCAGTGGTGGAAGGAGGAGCGCGGCAGGCGCGTCTTCGTCGACTTCAACCAGAACGCGCCGCACAAGACGGTCTTCGGGGCCTGGTGCGTGCGGCCGCGGGTGGGCGCGCAGGTCTCCACGCCCATCGAATGGGACGAGCTGAGCGCCGTCTCTCCTGACGAGCTCACGATCGCGACCGTGCCGGGCCGCCTCGCCGAGCGTGGCGACCCGTGGGCAGGCATGGCTGAGCGCCCGCAGGACCTCGAGCCGCTGCTGGAGCGATCCCGCCGCGACATGGCGGCCGGGCTGATGGATGCGCCCTGGCCCCCCGTCTACCCGAAGCAGCCCAACGAGCCGCCTCGCGTCGCTCCGAGCCGCGCCCGCGCGACTTGACCGGTGGGTCAAGATCGCGCTGTGCTTGAGCGTCCGCCGGTCAGCAGGCCAACCCAGGGGGAGCGATGACCGACACCGCAGAGCGCACCGAGCAGTCCACCGACGCCGTCGAGGAGGTGCGAGCCTGGCTCGAGGAGAACTGGGACCCCGACCTCACCGTCGCCGAGTGGTGGGAGCGCCTCGGGCTGTCGGGCTGGGCCGCGCCGGGCCTGCCCGAGAACGCCTACGGCCGCGGTCTCAACCGCAACGACGCCGTCGCCGTGCAGAGCGCCATCGCCGACTTCGGGGCGCTCGGCGCGCCGGGCGGCCTCGGCCTGCTCCTCGCCGCGCCGACCATCGCCGCCCACGGCAGCCAGGACCAGATCGACCTCTACGTCCGCGACATCGTCACCGGCCAGAAGGCCTGGTGCCAGCTCTTCAGCGAGCCCGGCGCCGGCTCGGACCTCGCGGGGCTCCAGACCCGCGCGGTCAAGGACGGCGAGGAGTGGATCGTCACGGGTCAGAAGGTGTGGACCTCCGGCGGCCAGGTGGCCGACCTCGGCATGCTCATCGCGCGCACCGACCCCGACGTGCCGAAGCACCAGGGCATCACCTACTTCGCCATCGACATGCACCAGAAGGGCGTCGACATCCGCCCGCTGGTCGAGATGACCGGCCACGCCATGTTCAACGAGGTGTTCATGGAGGAGGCCGTCGTCCCCGACAGCGCGCTCATCGGGGGCCTCAACAACGGCTGGGCCGTCGCCAACACCACCCTCATGAACGAGCGCGCGGGCCTGGGCGCGGGCGGCGGGCACGCGGCGGCGAGCGCCGCGACCCCGGGCACCGTCGTGAACGACCTCGCTCGCCGCGCCGGCGACTTCGTGTCGCAGGGCGGCGCCCCCAAGCGCCGCAGCTCGGGCGGGGGCGGCATGTTCGCGGGCTCCTACCAGCTCCTCGTGGAGCTGGCCAAGGGCAACGGCACGATCTCGGAGCCCTCCGTGCGCCAGGACCTGATGCGGCTGCACACGCTCAACGAGCTCGGTCGCTTCAACAACCTGCGCGCCAAGGCCGCCAAGGCCGCTGGTCAGGAGATCAGCCCGGCGATGCCCAACATCGCCAAGCTCTCGATGAGCGAGATCGTGCGCCAGCAGCGCGACGTCGGCCTGCGCATCGTCGGGCCCTACGGCACGCTCCACGCCTACAAGCCCGACCAGCAGGAGTCGCTGAACGACGCCACGGGCAACCCGTTCCTGCCGATGGTCACCGGGATGGCGCTGTTCGCCCAGGCGCCGCCCATCTACGGCGGCACGGACCAGGTGCAGAAGAACATCATCGGCGAGCGCGTCCTGGGCCTTCCCAAGGAGCCGAACAACGACAAGACCGCCGCGTTCAAGGACCTGCCCAAGAACACCTAGCCGCGGCGCGCTGGGTGCCGTCCGCTTGTTTGGGTGCTCCCTCCGGCTGGGTAGATCGCGAAGAGCGATCTGCGGGCGGAGAGGAGGCACGACCATGCCGAGCAAGCAGGAAGATCTCCCCGGCACGCTCGAGCGCTCGCCGAAGAAGGCGCAGCGCACCTACCAGAAGGCGCTCGACGCCGCGCATGAGGAGTACGACTCCGAGGAGCGCGCCCACCGCACCGCCTTCGCCGCGGTGAAGCACTCGTTCGAGAAGGTGGGCGACCACTGGGAGCCCAAGGACGCCAAGGGGCCGTCCGACCGCCGCGCGGCGGGCGGCCGGAACGGCGGTGACACCGCTGGTGGTGTCGACGTGCTGGGCCACACCAAAGAAGAGCTCTACGAGCGCGCGAAGGACCTCGGCGTGCCCGGCCGGTCCAAGATGGACAAGCAGGAGCTGGCGCAGGCCATCGCTCGCAAGCAGGACTGACGGGGTGACCTGAGCTCACCTGCGGGTCTGAGCGCTAGGAGCGAAGCCCCGCCAGCTTCTCGGCGCGCACCACCAGCTCGGGGGCACCCAGGCGCGCTGCGATCTCAGCCGCGGCGCTCGGTCGGGCCGCTCCAGCGCCATTCGTCGACGGCGCCCACCTCGGCGTCGGTCTCCACCGTGGCGATGCGCCGGAAGAGCAGGGCGAGCTCGAACTCGTGGCGCAGCGTCGCGTTGAGCTTGGCGGCGCTGCGCACGTTGGCATCCCACGCGAGCGGGTCCTCGGGGATCTGCTCGAGGTGGCCCCAGCGGTCGAGCACGGCGGCCGCGGACTTGGCGCCCCAGCCGGGCAGGCCCGGGAAGCCGTCGGCGGCGTCGCCGACCAGAGCGAGCAGGTCGGGGATCGACGCCGGCGCCACGCCGAGGCGCTCGTGGACGCCTTGCGCGTCGAACCACTTGTCCTGCCGGCGGTCCCACTGCCAGACCTTCCCGCCCACGCACTGCCCGAGGTCCTTGTCGGGCGTGCAGATGACCACCCGCTCGACTCGCTCGTCGGCGGCGGCCACGGCGGCCGAGGCGGCCAGCGCGTCGTCGGCCTCTTGCTCGACCATCGGCCAGACCGTGAAGCCGAAGGCGTCGAGCGCGTCTTCCAGGACCGGGAACTGCGCCCGGAGCAGCGGGTCGATGCCGGACCCGTCCTTGTAGCCGGCCCAGAGATCGTTGCGGAACGACTCGATGACGTGGTCGGTGGCCACGCCGACGTGGGTGGCGCCCTGCTCCAGCAGGATCAGGCACGTCGACACGACGCCCCGGGTGGCGCCGGTCTCCGGCTCCCGGTTGCCGGGCGAGAAGTGGTAGCGGAACAGCTCGTAGGTGCCGTCCACCAGGTGCACGTCGAGACCCATCGCCGCATCCTGGCAGGCGCGTCGCTGTACCCCCGGCGCGGCGCGGTGTCAGGACGCCTTGCGGCGGATCGCCTCGATCAGCTCGTCCTTGGACATCTTCGAGCGACCTTCGATGCCGGCGGCGCTGGCCCGCTCGTAGAGCTCGTCCTTGGAGAGCTGGGCGAGGTCCTCGCGACCCTTCCGCCTGCTGCGTGCGTCACGGATGTTCGAGACGCTGGCCTCGAGCGCGGCCATCAGGTCGCCCACCTTGCCGTCACCCTCCTCGGGGCGCTCGACGACGACGTCCTGGCCCTTGGCCTTCTGCTCGATCAGCTCCAGCACCCGATCGCGGTAGGTGTCCTGGTAGGCCTTGGGGTCGAAGTCGACGCTGAGCGAGTCGATCAGCTGATCAGCGATGCGCAGCTCGCGCTCGGAGAGGTCCACGTCGCCGGGCACGCCCAGCTCAGCTGCGTCGCGCACCTCGTCGCCGAAGTACATGGTCTCCAGCACGAGCACCTCGCCGGCCGGGCGGATCGCCGCGAGGTACTGCTTCGTGCGCATCACGAACCTGCCGATGGCGACCCGTCCCGAGCGCTCCATGGCCTCGCGCAGCAGGGCGTAGGCCTTCTCGCCGCCCTTGTCGGGAACCAGGTAGTACGACTTCTCGAAGTAGACCGGGTCGATCTCGTGCAGGTCGACGAAGTCCTCGATCTCGATGGTGCGCGACCTGCCCGGCTCCACCGACTCGAGCTCGTCGGGCGTGACGAGCACGTGCTCGCCCTTCGACACCTCGTAGCCCTTGACGATGTCGTCGTAGTCGACCTCGTCGTCGGATCCCTCGGCGACGCGCTTGTAGCGGATCCGCTCCCCGGTTCCCTCCTGGAACTGGTGGAAGCTCACGTCCTTGGACTCCGTGGCGGGGAAGACCTTGACGGGCACGTTGACCAGCCCGAAGGAGATGGAACCCGTCCAGATGGATCTCGCCATGTCGGGTGCCTTCCCCGCCCGAGGGCCCTCCATGCACCCCTCGCCGTCGGCCTGACCGGCCCCCGGCGAGGGCGGCGGTGGTCCTAGAGGCCGATGGCGCTCAGGGCGTCGGCGGCGCGCCCGATCGCCTCGGCGAGGCGGGGATGGGATGCCTCGAACCTGGTGACCTCCTCGCGCAGCTCCTCGACGACGCCGTCGGGGTCGTCGTCGGACAGGCGACGCTCCACCTCGCCGGCGAGACGAGCGAGCTCCTCGCGGTCGCCGGCGCCCGCCTCGGCCGCGTCGAGGGCGTTCCTCAGGTCGTCGAGCAGCTGCTCCAGCGGTTCCTGCATGTCTCCCTGCCTCCGTCGGCATCGATCCTCGAGCAGCGTACGCGGTCGCCGCTGGTGCTGGTCTCGCGGCCGACACGGGTAGCGTCGCCCCTGCCGTGAGATCCGACGTTCGCTCGCCCGCGTCCGCGCTTCGCCCGGGCCGGCGGCTGGGCGCGCTGGCCCTGCTCGCCGTGCTCGTGCCGGCGGCGTGCAGCAGCGACCAGGCCGGCCCGGCCGACGCGCTGCCCGACGATGGGCCGCGCGCCGAGGACGAGGCACCGCCGGCGACGCTGACCGGCGGCATCGTGCTGGACGAGCTCAACCCGGCGACGGTGCTCGTCGGCGACTCGCTCGCCTTCGGGACGCCGCTGCCGAGCCGGCAGGCGGCCGCCGACGCCTTCACCGCCGATCCCGAGGTCGCCACGGTCACCATCCGCGCCGTGTACGACCGGGCGGACGCCCGGGCACTCGGCGAGGTCGTCGTGCTGAGCATGGTCGGTGCCGAGCTGTTCGACGAGGAGGCGCTGGCGGCGTTCGAGGTCGCCATCGTGCGCAGCCTGGCCGGAGGCGCGGGCACCGAGCTGTCGATCGCCGGCCGCCCGGTCCGGCGGGCCACCGCAGGCGCCGGCGGCGTGGTGAGCTTCCGTGAGGGCAACCTGCTCGTCGTGGTGAGCGCTCCCACGGACGGCGACGCGGTCCTCATCGCCACCCGCCAGATCGAGGCGCGCTCCCGCGGCGAGGTCGGCAGCGCCGCGCCGTTCACCCCACTGCCGGCCACGCCCGTCGGCGACGCCTTCGTGCCCGAGCCGACGCTGTCGTTCACGCCGTTCCCGCCGCCGGAGGACGAGGCCCCGCCCGACCCGCCGCCGCTGGCCGGCGCCGCCGCGCAGGGCCGCTACGGCGTCGTGGCCGGCGAACGGCGCAGCCTGGTGTGGGCGCTCACCGTCGATCCCGCGACGTTCCCGTCGGCCGAAGCGCTCGAACCGGCGATGCGCGACCTGGCGGCAGCGCGCGCCGCCGGCACCGTGGCGGAGGTGGTGGAGGTGGTCGACCGCGTGGTCCTGGCCTCGACGAACCAGGACGGCCGGCGGTCGTCGCGCGTGTTCCGCCACGAGGGCCTGGTGCTCGTGGTCGAGGGCAGCGACCCTGCCCAGCTCGACGCCGTCACCACCGCCTGGATCACCGCCCTCGCCAGCCAAGGCCCCTAACCGCCACGGGCGCGTGGCGGCCGTCGGGGCTCAGGTCGTCGGTCGCTACTCCTGGACGAGCTCGATGAGGGTGCCGAAGCTGCCCTTGGGGTGCACGAAGGCCACCGTCGTGCCCCGGCTGCCCGGACGTGGCGCCTGGTCGATCGGCGTGGCACCTGCGGCCACCATCGCCGCGAGGGCCGCCGCGCAGTCGTCGACCCGGTAGCCGACGTGGTGCAGGCCCTCACCGCGCTTCTCGATCGACTTGGCGATCGGCGAGTCGGGTCGGGTGGCCGCGGTGAGCTGGATGTAGGAGTCGCCCACCTTGATGAGCGCCTCGTCGACGCCGTCGCTGTCGACGACCTCGCGGTGGTGCACCTCGGCGCCGAAGGCGTCGCGGTAGTAGGCGATGGCGGCCTCGAGGTCGCGCACCGCGATGGCGACGTGGTCGATCTCGGTGAGGATCACAGCTCCCCCCTCGCATGGCGCTGGAACAGCGTGATCTTGTCCTCCCCGATGCGGGCCCGCTTCTCCGGGTCGGTGACGCCCAGTCCCTCGGCGGGAGCCAGGCACCGCACACCGAGCTTGCCCTCGGCCTTGTTGTGGTGCACGAGGAGCGCGGCCTCGCCGACGTCCTCGAGGTCGTAGCAGGCCGACATCACCGGCTGGATCGCACCCCGGGCGATGAGCTGGTTCATGTCCCATGCCTCCCGGTAGTTGGCGAAGTGCGACGAGATGATCCGCTTCAGCTTCATCCAGAGGTGGCGGTTGTCGTACTCGATCATGTAGCCGGACGTCGCCGCGCAGGTCACGACCGTGCCGCCGCGCTTGGCGATGAACACCGAGGCGCCCATGGTCTGGCGGCCGGGGTGCTCGAACACGATGTCGGGGTCGTCGCCGATGAGGCTGCGCACCTTCTTGCCGAGGCGGCGCCACTCGCCTTCGTCCTGGGTGTGCTCGTCCTTCCAGAACTGGTAGCCCTCGGCAGCTCGGTCGATGGCGTTGTCGCAGCCCATCGCCTGGAGCAGCTTGACGCGCTCTGGGCTCGACACGACGCCCACCGGGATGCCGCCGCCGTTGAGGACGAGCTGGATGGCGTACGCGCCGATGCCGCCCGTGGCCCCCCACACGAACACCGAGTCACCCTGCTTCATGCGGGCCTCGTTCTTGCCGACGAGCATCCGGTAGCTGGTCGAGGCGCACAGCCCGTTGACCGCCGACTCCTCCCAGGTGAGGTGGTCGGGCTTGGGCATGAGCTGGTTGGCCTTCACGACGGCGAGGTCGGCGAGGCCTCCGAAGTTCGTCTCGAAGCCCCAGATCCGCTGGTTGGCAGCGAGCATCGAGTCGTCGTGGGCCGAGGGGTCCTGGTCGTCGACGTGGTTGCAGTGCACGACAACCCGGTCGCCCGGCTTCCAGTTGCGCACCGCCGACCCGACGCGCAGCACCACCGCGGAGGCGTCGGAGCCGACGACGTGGAAGTCCTGCGCGTGGCGCTTGCCCCACACCGACTCCTTGCCGAGGCGGTCGAGGAAGCCGAACGTGGACAGCGGCTCGAAGATCGACGTCCAGACCGTGTTGAAGTTGATGGAGCTCGCCATCACGCCGAGGTACACCTCGTCGGGCGCCAGCTCGGGCGTCGGCACCTCGCTGACGTGCAACGACTTGCGGGGGTCCTTCTCCGCCGATTCCACCCCCTCCCACATCTCCTGCTCGCTGCGCAGCACGTGGGCTGCGCGGTAGCTCTCCGGGATCGGGATGGCGGCGATGTCCTCGGCGGAGGCGCCGCTCTCGATGGCGTCCACGAACTCCTGCATGGGCGAAACCTACCGATCGGTCACCAGGCCAGTCGAACCTGGCGCGGCGGGTTGGGCCGACGGCGCGACGGGCAAGGACCACGCCATGGCCGGTCCCGAACCCGTGCAGCAGGCCGCCGACGCGGTGCGCCAGGAGGCCGAGCGCTACGCGCACGGCGTCGAGCGTCCGCTCGGTGGCTACGCGGTCCTCATGAGCATCTACGCCGCCGTCTGGGCCGTCCTGGCCGGTCTCGTCCGTCGCCGCGGCGGCCTGCCCGAGCGGCTGCCCGCCGGCGACCTCGTCCTGCTCGGCGTGGCGACGCACAAGCTCAGCCGGCTCATCTCCAAGGACTCCGTCACGGCCGTCGTGCGCGCCCCGTTCACGACCTTCGCCGAGCCCTCCGGCGAAGGTGAGGTGCACGAGGAGGTGCGCGGGCAGGGCATGCGCCACGCGGCCGGCGAGCTGCTCACGTGCCCCTTCTGCACCGCGGTCTGGGTGGCGACGGTGCTCGCCTTCGGGCTCGTGCTGGCGCCGCGGGCCACCCGGCTGGTCGCGTCGATCCTCAGCGCGGTGACCGGCAGCGACTTCCTGCAGCTCGCCTACGCCATCGCGCAGCGGGCCGCCCACGGCGACTGACGCCGCCAGCGTGGTCGACGGCGCGAGGTGACTGACCGGGTCCCTGCCCGCGCGCCATGTCGTCACGTCCCGTGCCGCATCGGGCCGGTGCCATGATGCGCCGGTGGACGAGCTGGAGCTGCGGGCGCTGAGCGATCGCTACGCCCGAGCCGTCGACGACCGCGACGTCGAGCGCCTGCGGGAGGTGTTCACCCGCGAGGGCTCGCTCGCCGGCTTCGATCCCGGCGCCGCCGCGGCGCGGTTCGACATCGCGGGCCACGAGGCGCTCGCGGGCGTCGTGCGCCAGCTCGCTCGCGACTACCGCGCCACCGTGCACCAGCTCGGCGAGCGGCGCTACCGGATCGACGGCGACCACGCGACCGGTGAGGTGCACGGCGTCGGTCACCACCTCCGCCACGGCGACGGCGCGCCCTGCGACAAGGTCCTGCACTTCCGCTACCAGGATCGCTACGTCCGCACGGCCGCCGGGTGGCGGATCGAGCGGCGAGAGCTGCACGTCGACCGCAGCGACGAGCTCGTCGGCCCGGCGACGCCGACGCTCACGCTGGGGTTGCCGACCTTCGGCGCCCTCCCCGGCCGCGACTGGCGCAGCTTGCTCGAGCTCGCCCGCGCCGCCGAGGCCGCCGGTGTCGACCGGGTCCTCGTGTCCGACCACGTCGTCAACGGCCCACGCGTGGCCGACTACCCGTGGGGGCGGTTCCCCACGGGACCCGACGGCGACTGGCTGGAGCCGCTCACGGTCCTCACGGCCATTGCCGCCACGACGGCGACGGTGCGGCTCGCCACCGGCATCCTGATCGCGCCGCTGCGACCAGCTCCGCTGCTCGCCAAGACCGCTGCCACCCTCGACGTCCTCTCGGGTGGCCGCCTCGACCTCGGCGTCGGCACCGGCTGGCAGGCGGAGGAGCTCGCCGCGCTCGGCGTCGATCCCGCGCAGCGAGGCCAGGTGCTGACCGACACGATGGCTGCGTGCCGCGCGCTGTGGGCGCCGGGCCCGGCGACGTTCGCGTCCGCCAGCGTGTCGTTCACCGACATCTCGTGCGCGCCCAAGCCGATCCAGCTGCGACTGCCGGTCTGGTTCTCGGGCACGCTCACGCCACGCAACGTGCGCCGGGTCGTCGAGCTGGGCGACGGCTGGATCCCGATCATGGGTGCCAGCACCGACGAGGTCCGCCGCGGCGCCGCCGAGCTGCGCGCCGCCTTCGAGGCCGCCGGTCGCGACCCGGGCGAGCTGCAGGTCCGTGCCGCGCTGTCGCCGGTGCTGGCGGACGGGCGCGTCGAGCTGGGCGCCACCATGGCGGCCGTGCCGGAGCTCGTCGCCGCCGGCGTCACGGATCTCACCGTCAACCTGCTCGCCCTCGACCGCCACCTCGACGATCCGCTGTCCCGCTGCGAGGCGGCGGTCGCCGCCTTCCGCGCCGCCGTCGACCGCTGACTCACCACCCCACGCAAACCTGCGGCACTGACACCACCCCACGCAAACCTGCGGCACTGACACGACAAGACCTCGTCTGAGTGCCGCAAGTTCGGTTTGGTTTCCGGACGTGGTCCCCACCCACGGCAAACCTGCGGCACTGACACGACAAGACCTCGTCTGAGTGCCGCAAGTTCGGTTGGTTGGGGGATTGTTGACCGAGTTGGTCGGGTATCGTGGGGTGGTGCGCGTGCTCGGCTTCCCCGATCCGGTCAACGAGGTGTCGGCGCGGCTCGTGGCCGGCGGCGTGGTGCTGATGAGCGTCACGGCGATCGCCCTCGACCTGCGCTGGCTCGTGGCCGTGATCGCCTACGGCTTCGTCGCCCGCGTGCTCACCGGCCCGACGCTCAGCCCGCTCGGCCAGCTCGTGACCCGGGTGATCACCCCCCGGCTGGGCGTCGGGCCGCGGCTCGTGCCGGGGCCCCCGAAGCGCTTCGCGCAGGCCATCGGCGTCGGCTTCTCGGTGACGGCCCTGCTGCTCGCCTACGGCGCCGACCGGTGGGGCGCCGCGCAGGTGGTGCTCGGCCTGCTCGCGGCCGCCGCGTCGCTGGAGGCGGTCGTCGGCGTGTGCCTGGGCTGCAAGGCGTTCGCGCTGCTCATGCGCTTGGGCGTGATCCCGCGCGAGATCTGCGAGCGCTGCAGCGACATCTGGGCGCCTCGCTCGGCGGCCTAGCACCCGGCGAGCGACCTCGCTCCGAGCCCGGGCGGCCGGCGTCGGGTAGGGGACCGAGGCGTCCATGTCGGCCATGGCTCTCGATGCCAGTCACGAGCCCTGCCGCTGGCTCGGCGGCCCCTCGGGCGTCGCGCTCAGGTGAGCGGGCGGTCGGTGGGTGCGACGATCGCCGGCAGGGCGGTGCCACCCATCAGGTGGCGGTCGACGGCGGCCGCCGCGCTGCGGCCCTCGGCGATGGCCCACACGATGAGGCTCTGGCCGCGGCCCATGTCGCCGGCGACGAACACGCCGGGGACGTTGGTGGCGAAGTCGGCGTCGCGGGCGACGTTGCTGCGAGGGTCGAGCTCCACGGCGAGCTCGGTCAGGAGCCCCTCGGGCTCGGGCCCGAGGAAGCCCATGGCGAGCAGCACGAGCTGGCAGGGGATCTCCGTGTCGGTGCCCTCCACCTTCTCGAAGCGACCGTCGACCATCTGCACCTCGTTCATGCGCAGCGCTCGGACCGTGCCGTCGTCGTCGCCGAGGAAGCACTCGGTGTTCACCGCGTAGATGCGCTCGCCGCCCTCCTCGTGGGCGGAGGTCACCTTGTAGGTCATGGGGAAGGTCGGCCACGGGTTGGCGTCGGGCCGCTCGTCGGAGGGCCGCGGCATGATCTCGAGCTGCGTGACCGAGCGCGCGCCCTGCCGATGGGCCGTGCCGAGGCAGTCGGCGCCCGTGTCGCCGCCGCCGATGATGACGACGTCCTTGCCGGCCGCGGTGATCGGCACATCGTCGACGGCCAGGTCGCCCTCCTGGGCCTTGTTGGCCCACGGCAGGTACTCCATCGCCTGGTGGATGCCGCCGAGCTCGCGCCCCGGGACGGGCAGGTCGCGCCAGCGGGTGGCACCACCGGCGAGCACGACGGCGTCGTAGTCGGCGCGGAGCTGGTCGACGGGCAGGTCGACGCCGACGTTCACGCCGGCACGGAACTCCGTGCCCTCCGCCTCCATCTGGTGGATGCGGCGGTCGACGTGGCGCTTCTCCATCTTGAACTCGGGGATGCCGTAGCGCAGCAGCCCGCCGATGCGGTCGGCGCGCTCGTACACGACGACGTCGTGCCCGGCGCGGGTCAGCTGCTGGGCCGCAGCGAGGCCGGCCGGCCCCGAGCCGACGACGGCCACCTTCTTGCCGGTGCGCACCGAGGGCGGCACGGGCATGACCCAGCCCTCGTCCCAGGCGCGGTCGATGATGGACACCTCGACCTGCTTGATGGTCACGGGATCCTGGTTGATGCCCAGCACGCAGGCGCCCTCGCACGGCGCGGGGCACAGCCGCCCGGTGAACTCCGGGAAGTTGTTGGTGGCATGGAGCCGCTCGATGGCGTCGCGCCAGCGGTCGCGGTAGACGAGGTCGTTCCAGTCTGGGATCAGGTTGCCGAGCGGGCAGCCGTTGTTGCAGAAGGGGATGCCGCAGTCCATGCACCGCGACGCCTGCGTCTCCAGGTGCCCCTCCGGGAACGGCTCGTAGACCTCCTTCCAGTCGCGCAGGCGCACGGGCACGGGCCGCCGCTTCGGCAGCTCCCGGTCGTGCTTCAGGAAGCCCTTCACATCACCCATCGCTCAGTCCCTATCCGTGCGCGGCGGCCATGATGGCCTCGTCGACGTTCTTGCCGGTCTCCTCGGCGATCTGCGCGGCCTCGAGGACCCGCTTGTAGTCCCGGGGCATGACCTTCTTGAAGCGGCGCACCTCGCTGTGCCAGCGCTCGAGCAGGTGGGTGGCCACCGTCGAGCCGGTCTCCTCGGCGTGGGTGCGCAGGACCTGCCGCAGCCAGGCGCCGTCGTCGACGTCGAGCGCCTCGAGCTCCACCATCTCCGTGTTGAGGCGGCGGAAGAAGGTGTCGTCGCCGTCGTAGACGAAGGCCACGCCGCCCGACATGCCCGCACCGAAGTTGCGGCCGGTCGGACCGATCACCACGGCGCGCCCGCCGGTCATGTACTCGCAGCCGTGGTCGCCGACGCCTTCGACGACCGCGGTGGCACCGGAGTTGCGGACGCAGAAGCGCTCGCCGACGATGCCGCGCACGAACGCCTCGCCGCCGGTGGCGCCGTAGAGCATGACGTTGCCGGCGATGACGTTCTCCTCCGGCACGAACCCGGGATGCGCGTCGTGCGGTGGGCGCACCACCAGCCGGCCGCCGGAGAGGCCCTTGCCGACGTAGTCGTTGGCGTCGCCCTCCAGGCGCAGCGTGATGCCCCGGGGCACGAAGGCACCGAAGCTCTGCCCGGCCGAGCCCGTGAAGCGCACCTGGATGGTGTCCTCCGGCAGGCCCTCGCCGCGGTAGCGCTTCGTGACCTCGTGGCCGAGCAGCGTTCCCACCGTGCGGTTGACGTTGCGGATCGGCAGGTCGATCTCCACGGGCAGCGCGTCGTCCAGGGCAGGGCGGGCGAGGGCGATGAGCTCGTTGTCGAGCGCGGCGTCGAGGCCGTGGTCCTGCGTGCCGGTGCAGTGGAGGTCCTGCTCGAAGGGGCTCTCGACCTGGTGGAGGATCGGCGACAGGTCGAGACCGCTCGCCTTCCAGTGGTCGATGGCCGCCTTGGCGTCGATGGCGTCGACGCGGCCGATCGCCTCGGCGAGCGAGCGGAACCCGAGCGCGGCGAGGTGCTCGCGCACCTCCTCGGCGATGTACTCGAAGAACGTCTCGACGAACTCCGGTGCACCGTTGAAGCGCGCACGCAGCTCCGGGTTCTGCGTCGCCACGCCCACCGGGCAGGTGTCGAGGTGGCAGACGCGCATCATGATGCAGCCGGAGACGACGAGCGGTGCGGTGGCGAAGCCGTACTCCTCGGCGCCGAGCAGCGCGGCGACGATGACGTCGCGCCCCGTCTTCATCTGGCCGTCGGTCTGCACGACGATTCGGTCGCGCAGCCCGTTGAGCAGCAGCGTCTGCTGCGTCTCGGCCAGGCCCAGCTCCCACGGCGCGCCGGCGTGCTTGAGGGAGTTGAGCGGGCTCGCACCCGTGCCGCCGTCGTGACCCGAGATGAGCACGACGTCGGCCTTGGCCTTCGAGACGCCCGCTGCCACCGTGCCCACCCCGACCTCGGCCACCAGCTTGACGTGGATGCGCGCCTCGGGGTTGGCGTTCTTCAGGTCGTGGATCAGCTGCTTGAGGTCCTCGATGGAGTAGATGTCGTGGTGGGGCGGGGGCGAGATGAGCCCGACGCCGGGGGTGGAGTGCCGCGTCTTGGCGATCCAGGGGTAGACCTTGCCGCCGGGCAGCTGGCCGCCCTCGCCGGGCTTGGCGCCCTGGGCCATCTTGATCTGGATGTCGTCGGAGTTGGTCAGGTACTCCGAGGTCACGCCGAAGCGCCCCGACGCGACCTGCTTGATGGCGCTGCGCCGCTCCGGGTCGTAGAGCCGGTCGGGGTCCTCGCCGCCCTCGCCGGTGTTCGACTTGCCGCCGATCCGGTTCATGGCGATGGCGAGGGTCTGGTGCGCTTCCATGGAGATCGACCCGTAGCTCATGGCACCGGTCGAGAAGCGCTTGACGATCTCGCTGACCGGCTCCACCTCGTCGATCGGGACGGGCGGCCGCAGCCCCTCACGCAGCTCGAAGAGGCCCCGCAGCGTGGCCAGCTTGCGGGCCTGGTCGTCGACGCGGCTCGTGTAGTCCTTGAAGATGTCGTAGCGCTTCGTGCGCGTGGCGTGCTGCAGCTTGAACACCGTCTCGGGGTTGAAGAGGTGGTGCTCGCCCTGGCGGCGCCACTGGTACTCGCCGCCCTCCCAGAGGTCGCGGTGGGCCGCCTCCTCCGGCCGGTCGAGGTAGGCGAAGCGGTGCCGCGCGGCGACCTCCTCGGCGAGGACGTCGAGGCCCACGCCCCCGATGCGGCTCGTCGTGCCGGTGAAGTACTCGTCGACGAGCTCCTGCCCGAGGCCGATGGCCTCGAACACCTGGGCGCCGGTGTAGGAGGCCACGGTCGAGATGCCCATCTTCGACATGATCTTCAGCACGCCCTTGGTGCTGGCCTTGACGTAGTTCTTGATGGCCTGCTGCTTGGAGACCCCCGTCAGGACGCCCTGGTCGATGAGATCTTCGATCGTCTCGAAGGCGAGGTAGGGGTTGATCGCCCCGGCGCCGTAGCCCAGCAGGAGGGCCATGTGGTGCACCTCTCGGGCGTCGCCGCACTCGACGACGAGCCCCACCTGCGTGCGGGTCTTCTCCCGGATGAGGTGGTGGTGGACCGCGGAGGTCAGCAGCAGCGACGGGATCGGCGCCAGCTCGTCCGAGGAGTAGCGGTCGGACAGCACGATGACCTTGGCGCCCTCGGCGATGGCCGCGCTCACCTTGGCGCGCACCTCGTCGAGCGCCCGGCGCAGGCCCTCCCCGCCCTCGGCGACGGGGTAGAGGCCGTCGATGGCGAAGGGCTTGAAGCCCGGCATGTCGTTGTCGTCGTTGATGTAGAGGAGCTTCGCCAGCTCGGCGTTGGTGAGGATCGGCTGGGGCAGCACGACCTGGCGGCACGAGGCAGGCCCGGGCCGCAGCAGGTTGGCCTCCGGGCCGATCGTGCTGCCCATCGAGGTGACGAGCTCCTCCCGGATGGCGTCGAGCGGCGGGTTGGTCACCTGCGCGAAGAGCTGCTGGAAGTAGTCGAAGAGGAGCCGGGAGCGGTCAGAGAGCACCGCGACGGGCGTGTCGGTGCCCATCGAGCCGATCGGCTCGGCGCCGGTGCGGGCCATCGGCCCGAGGATGATCCGCAGCTCCTCGGTCGTGTATCCGAACACCCGCTGGTGCTTCACGACCGAGGCGTGCTGGGGCGTGAGGAAGTCGCGGGCGGGGAGGTCGTCGAGGTGCAGCAGCCCGGCGTGGAGCCACTCGCCGTACGGCTGCGACGTCGCCAGCGCCTCCTTGATCTCGTCGTCGCCGACGATGCGGCCGAGCTCGGTGTCGACCAGGAACATGCGTCCCGGCTGGAGGCGTCCCTTCTGCACGACGGTGGCGGGGTCGATCGGCAGCACGCCGACCTCCGACGCCATCACGACGAGGCCGTCGTCGGTGACCCAGTAGCGCGAGGGTCGCAGGCCGTTGCGATCGAGCACGGCTCCGATGACGCTGCCGTCGGTGAAGGCGATCGACGCGGGTCCGTCCCAGGGCTCCATGACGCTGGCGTGGAAGCGGTAGAAGTCGCGCTTCCAGTCCGGCATCGACTCGTGGTGCTCCCAGGCCTCGGGGATCATCATCAGCACCGCGTGCGGCAGCGAGTAGCCGCCCAGGTGGAGCAGCTCGAGCACCTCGTCGAAGCGGGCCGTGTCGGAGCTGTCCGGCGTGCAGATCGGCAGCGCGCGGTCGAGGCCGGGCAGGAGGTCGGAGTGGAGGAGCGCCTCGCGCGCCCGCATCCAGTTCTCGTTGCCCATCACGGTGTTGATCTCGCCGTTGTGGGCGACGAAGCGGTAGGGGTGGGCGAGCGGCCACGACGGGAAGGTGTTGGTGGAGAAGCGCGAGTGCACCAAGGCGAGCGCCGACTCGACCCGCTCGTCGCCCAGGTCGGTGAAGAACGCCCCGACCTGGTGCGAGATGAGCATCCCCTTGTAGACGAGGGTGCGCGACGACAGGCTCGGGAAGTACACGGGCTCCTCGCCGGCATCGAGCTCGTGCTCGACGCGCTTGCGCACCACGAAGCAGCGGCGGTCGAGGTCGAGGCCCAGGAGCGGTGGCTGCCCCTCGGCGGACGCGACGAACACCTGCTTGAAGGCCGGCTCCGCGTCTCGGGCCTGCTGGCCGATCATCGAGTCGTCGACGGGCACGTCGCGCCAGCCCAGGACCTGGAGGCCCTCGGTGGAGGCGATCTTGTCGATCCCGGCCATGGCCGCGGACCGAGCGTCGTCGTCACGGGGCAGGAAGGCCGTACCGACCGCGTAGCTGCCCGCGGCGGGCAGCTCGAAGTCCACCACGTCCCGCAGGAACCGGTCGGGAACCTGGATCAGGATCCCGGCGCCGTCGCCGACGTTCGGCTCGGCGTTGGTGGCGCCGCGGTGGTCGAGGTTGCACAGCGACGCCAGGCCCAGCTCCACCATCCGGTGGCTGCGCCGACCGTAGATGTCGACGACGAAGCCCACGCCGCAGGCGTCGTGCTCGAAGCGTGGGTCGTACAGGCCTTGCTTGGGGGGCGCAGTCGTGCGGCCGGGGCGACGGTCGGCGCGTGCGCCGGACGTGCCCTGGGTGCGGGGCAGGTGGGTCATCGGTTGTCCATTCCCGTGGAGCGGTGGATCGTTGCGTGGTCCAGGGCTCTGCGGTGGGACGACGTTGGCCCGCGCAGGTCGCTCCACGGTAGCGGTCCGACGGCAGCGGAGGCGAACCACAACCCGGCCCGGCGACCTGGGCCGTCTGGCCCAGGTCGCGGGCACCTCACTACGCTGGCTCCACCACGTCTCGACATCCCTGGGGGTCCCACATGGCTGGTTCCGTGATCCTGGCCGGCGCTCGCACGCCGATCGGCAAGCTCTCCGGTGCGCTGGCGGGCTTCTCCGCCACCGACCTCGGCGGCCTGGCCATCAAGGAGGCCCTCGAGCGCGCTGGCGTGTCGCCCGAGCAGGTCGACTACGTCTTCATGGGCCAGGTCCTGCAGGCGGGCGCAGGGCAGATCACCGCCCGCCAGGCGGCAGCCAACGCCGGCATCCCCATGACCGTGCCGGCCACCACCGTCAACAAGGTGTGCCTGTCCGGCCTGAACACGATCCACCTCGCCGACCAGATGATCCAGACAGGGGAAGCCGACATCGTCGTGGCGGGCGGCATGGAGTCGATGACCCAGGCGCCGTACCTCCTGCCCGGCGCGCGGGCGGGCTACCGCATCGGCGACCAGAAGGTCGTCGACTCGATGATGTACGACGGCCTCTTCTGCGCGTTCGACCAGGTCGCCATGGGCGCGGGCACCGAGAGGTACGCCGCCTCCGCCGGTCTCGATCGCGAGCCGCAGGATGCGCTTGCTGCGGCCTCGCACGAGCGTGCCGCACGGGCTGCCAAGGATGGGCTCTTCGACGACGAGATCGTCAAGGTGGAGGTCCCGCAGCGCAAGGGCGACCCGGTGGTCTTCGACACCGACGAGGGCGTGCGCGGCGACACCACCGTCGAGTCGCTCGCCAAGCTGCGGCCGGCGTTCGACAAGGCCGGCAACATCACGGCCGGCAACGCCTCGCAGATCTCCGACGGCGGAGCGGCGGTCGTCGTCGCCTCCAAGGACGCCGCCGAGAGGCTCGGCACGACGCCGCTCGGCGAGATCGTCGGCTACGGCCAGGTCGCCGGGCCCGACCCCTCGCTGCTCACCCAGCCGGCCCGGGCCATCAAGCTGGCGCTGGAGCGCTCCGGCAAGCAGATCGGCGACCTGTCGCTCTTCGAGCTCAACGAGGCCTTCGCCGCCGTGGGGCTGGCCTCGATGTCCGACCTCGGCATCACCGACGAGATCACCAACGTGAACGGTGGCGCCATCGCGCTCGGCCACCCGGTCGGCATGTCCGGCACCCGCGTGGCCCTCACGCTCCTCCACGAGCTGAACCGCCGCGGTGGCGGCATGGGCGCTGCGGCGCTGTGCGGTGGCGGCGGCCAGGGCGACGCCATCCTCGTCCGGACGCTCTAGCCGCCAGCGAACGACCCGAGCCGGGGGCTGCCTGGTGGCAGCCGTTTGACAACTGGGCGGGGCGAGGGGTCAATGTTGCGCCGATGGCCAACCCCCTCGTGATCGTCGAGTCACCCGCCAAGGCCCGGACCATCTCGGGCTTCCTGGGCGGCGACTACACCGTGCTGGCATCGATGGGCCACGTGCGCGACCTGCCCGCCAAGGGCCTCAACGTCGACACCGAGCACGGCTTCAAGGTCGAGTACGAGGTGCACGCCAGCAAGAAGTCGGTGATCGCCGACCTGAAGAAGGCCCTCAAGGGCGCTGACGCGCTCTACCTCGCGACTGATGAGGACCGCGAGGGGGAGGCGATCTCGTGGCACCTGCTCGAGGTGCTGAAGCCCACCGTGCCGGTCAAGCGGATGGTGTTCCACGAGATCACCCGTGCCGCCATCGAGCACGCCGTGGAGGACTCCCGCGACGTCGACTACGGGCTGGTCGACGCGGAGGAGAGCCGGCGCATCGTCGACCGGCTCTACGGCTACCCGGTGTCGGAGGTCTGCTGGCGCAAGATCCGCCAGGGGCTCTCGGCCGGTCGAGTGCAGTCGCCGAGCGTTCGCCTCGTCGTCGAGCGCGAGCGCGAGCGCATGGCCTTCGTGGCGGCCGCCTACTGGGACCTGGCAGCGGCCTTCCCGACCGATCCCGCCTTCACCGCCGCGCTGGCGACGGTCGAGGGCTCCCGCGTCGCCGGCGGCCGCGACTTCGATCCCGGCGGTCGCCCGCGCCGCGACGACGTCGCCGTGCTCGACGAGGCCGCAGCGCGGGCGCTCGCCGACGGGCTCGCGGGCCAGCCGTTCACCGTGACGTCGGTCGAGACCAAGCCGTACACCTCCCGTCCCAAGCCGCCGTTCATCACCTCCACGCTGCAGCAGGTCGGTGGCTCGCGGCTGCGCATGAGCTCCCGTCAGGTGATGAGCGTGGCGCAGCGGCTCTACGAGGAGGGCTACATCACCTACATGCGGACCGACAGCACGACGCTGTCGGGCTCGGCCATCACCGCCGCCCGCGAGGCGATCGAGCAGCGCTTCGGCCGCGAGTACCTCACCGACGGGCCGCGGACCTATGCCAAGAAGTCGAAGAACGCGCAGGAGGCCCACGAGGCGATCCGGCCGGCAGGCGACAGCTGGCGCGGTCCGGACCAGCTCCGTGGCGAGCTGTCGGGTGACCACCTGCGCCTCTACGAGCTGATCTGGCAGCGCACCCTCGCCAGCCAGATGCCCGATGCGCGGGGCAGCACGGTGACGGCGCGGATCGACGCCGCGACGTCGGGCGGCGTGGCGACGCAGTGGAGCGCGTCAGGTCGCACGATCACGTTCCCCGGCTGGCAGGCCGTGTACGGCTACGGCGGCGAGGACGACGCCGACGAGGCCGGCGACGCTGCTGCCAAGCTGCCGACGCTGGAGGAGGGTCAGCTGCTGCCGGCTCCCGAGGTGGCGGCCGCGGGCCACACCACCCAGCCGCCCTCCCGCTACACGGAGGCGACCCTGGTGAAGGCGCTGGAGGAGAAGGGCATCGGCCGCCCGTCCACCTACGCGTCGATCATGCAGACCATCCAGGACCGTGGCTACGTGTGGAAGCGGGGTCAGGCCCTCGTGCCGACCACCGATGCCTTCGCCGTCGTGAACCTGCTCGAGCGGCACTTCGCGCACCTCGTCGACTACGAGTTCACGGCGCGCATGGAGGACGACCTCGACGAGATCGCCGGCGGGCGCCAGCAGCGCGAGCCGTGGCTGCGCCAGTTCTGGTTCGGCAACGGTGCGCCGGGTGTCCGCTCCCTCAAGGAGAAGGCGCTCGAGGAGGCCGACGCCGAGGCGATCAACACGATCCCGATCGGCGTCGACGACCAGGGCGAGCCCATCGTCGTGCGCAACGGTCGCTACGGCCCCTACCTCCGCCGCGGCGAGGACACCGCCTCGGTGCCGGAGGACCTCCCGCTCGATGAGCTCACCGTCGAGCGCGCGGTGGAGATCCTCTCGGCGCCCAAGGGCGGGGAGCCGCTCGGGACCGACCCGGAGACCGGCCTGCCGGTCTACGCCAAGAGCGGCAGGTTCGGGCCCTACGTGCAGCTCGGTGACGCCGACACCCTGCCGGAGGGCACGAAGCCGAAGATGTCGTCGCTCTTCCAGACGATGTCGCTGTCGACCATCACCCTCGACGAGGCGCTGACCCTGCTGCGCCTGCCCCGCGTCGTGGGACAGCACCCGGAGGGCGGCGAGATCGTCGCGGCCAACGGGCGGTACGGCCCGTTCCTCAGCTGGGGTGAGGAGACCCGCAGCCTCGAGTCCGAGGACCAGCTGCTCACCGTGACGGTGGAGGAGGCGGTCCGGCTGCTGGCCGAGCCGAAGAAGTTCGGTCGCCGCCGCGCGGCGCCCGCCCCGCCGTTGCGCGAGCTCGGCAACGATCCCGTGTCGGGCAAGCCCGTCGTCGTGAAGGACGGGCGCTTCGGGCCTTACGTGACCGACGGCGAGACCAACGCATCGCTGCGCAAGGGCGACACCGTGGAGAGCGTCACCATCGAGCGCGCCGCCGAGCTGCTGCAGATGCGCCGCGAGGCGGGGCCCGCCAAGAAGAAGGCCCGCAAGGCGGCCGCCAAGAAGCCCGCCAAGAAGACGGCCAAGAAGGCGGCCAAGAAGGCGACGAAGAAGCAGGCCGCCGCCAAGCGGGCGCCCGCCGAGGCGCCGCCGGCTGCGGACGAGTGATCGTCGGGGTCCGCCGCGGCGGCCCCGTAACGTGGACCGGATGGCGGAGCCGCGCCAGGTGAACGTGCCGGGGACCGGGCCAGATCGCCTCGACGCGCCCACCGAGCAGGCAGCGGTCCTGCCGATCGGCGACAAGCCGGGCTTCCACGTGCGGATGTTCGGGTCCTCGGCCTTCTTCCACCTCTGGCTGACCCAGGTCGCGTCGTCCATCGGTGACTGGTTGGGCTTCCTCGCCATCGCGGCCTTGGCGGCCCGCATCGGCGGGGGATCGCCCGAGGCCGCCGTCGGCGTCGTGATGGCGGCCCGCATCGTCCCCGGGTTCTTCCTCGGTGCGGCGTCGGGAGTCATCGCCGACCGCTTCGATCGCAAGAAGGTGATGGTCGCCTGCAACGTCGGCCGTGCGGCGGTGCTGGTCACGCTGCCCTTCGTCGACACCGTCCTGGGGTTGGTCGTGGCGTCGCTGGTCCTGGAGTGCTTCACGCTCCTGTGGACGCCGGCCAAGGAGGCGTCGGTCCCCAACCTGGTGCCCCCGGACCACCTCACCACCGCAAACTCGCTGTCGCTGGTGGCCGCCTACGGCACGATGCCGCTCGCTGCGGGGCTGTTCTCGCTGCTGGCGAAGGTGTCGGACCTCCTCGGCCGCATCGACGCCTTCGACGTGCTGCGCACCAACCAGGAGGGCGTGGCGTTCTACGTCAACGCCCTCACCTTCCTGGTGTCCGCCGTGATGATCTCCCGCCTGGCCTTGCCCAAGCAGCACCGGCGGCCGAAGGGCAACGGCCGCCGCGTCGACTTCGGGCAGGCATTCCACGAGCTGAAGGAGGGCTGGCACTTCATCTTCATCAATCCCGTCGTGCGGGCCGTCAACATCGGCCTGGCGACCGGGTTGATCGGTGGCGGGATGCTCGTGCCGCTCGGACCGGTGTTCTCCGAGCGGATCCTCGGCGCGGGATCCGCCGGCTTCGGGTTCTTCATCTTCGCGCTCGGCTGCGGCGTCGCCGTCGGCGTCGTGGCGCTGTCGGTCTTCCAGCGTCGCGTCCGCAAGGCGAGGGTCTTCGCGGGCTCCGTCATCGTCGCCGGTGCGTCGCTCATCGTGGCTGCGTCGATGGTCACGCTCACCTGGGCGGCCCTGTTCGTCGCCATCCTCGGCGTGTGCGCCGGCTCCGTCTACGTGCTGGGCTTCACGCTGCTCCACGAGAGCGTCGACGACGAGCTGCGCGGTCGGATCTTCAGCGCGCTGTACACCCTCGTGCGGTTCTGCGTGCTGCTCGCCTTCGCCATCGGCCCACTCCTCTCCGACCTGCTCGACCGGCTGAGCCTGCGGTTCCTCGACCGCCAGATCGCCCTGCTCGGGGTCGAGATCGCGGTGCCGGGCGTGCGCCTCACGCTCTGGCTCGCCGGGCTGATCATCATGGGAGCGGGGGTGCTCGCCGTCATGTCGCTGCGCGCCGGGTTGAGCGAGGATGCCGACGTGGCGGAGGAAGCGCCCTCGCGGCCCGAGCGCCAAGTCGTGGACCGGGAGGCGCTGCTGCACGAGGGCGCCGAGCTGATGAGCGAGGTCACCCACCCCTACGCCGAGGTGCAGCGCAGCCGCCAGCACGAGACCGACGACGAGGACGAATGATGGCCGGCCACCTCATCGCCTTCGAAGGTGGCGAAGGGAGCGGCAAGTCGACGCAGGCCGCGCGCCTGGCCGAGCGGATCGGCGCACTGCTCACGTTCGAACCGGGCGGCACGCCGCTCGGGAAGGCGGTGCGAACCTTGCTGCTCGACCAGCCCGACCTCGAGATCACGCCACGCGCCGAGGCCCTCCTCATGGCGGCGGACCGTGCGCAGCACGTCGCTGAGGTCCTGCGCCCGGCGCTGGCGGCGGGGCGCACGGTCGTCAGCGACCGCTACTCGGGCTCCTCCGTCGCGTACCAGGGCTACGGCCGCCAGCTCGACCCTCGCGAGATCGCCTCGCTCTCCGAGTGGGCCACCGACGAGCTCCGGCCCGATCTCGTGGTGCTGCTGCAGGTGCAGGCGTCGGTGTCGGCGGCGCGCACCGGCGGTGCGCGCGACCGCCTCGAAGCGGCCGGCGCGCGCTTTCACGACCGGGTGCACGACGGCTTCCTCGCCCAGGCGATCGCCGATCCCGAGCGCTGGGTGGTGATCGACGGGTCGCTTCCCGAGGACGAGGTCGCCGCGGCCATCTGGTCGGTGATCGAGATCCGCTTCCCCGACCTCGCCTGAACCTGGCGTTACAACTTCAGCAAGATGTAACGTCGGGTCCATGACGACCACGACGACCGACGCGGGGGGAGCGGTGGCCTTCCGGCCCCGCTCCGGGGACGCATGGCGGGATCCCTTCACGATGTACCGGCGCCTGCGCGACGAGGATCCGGTGCACCACGTCGCCGAGGGCGACTACTGGGTGCTCTCGCGCTTCGCCGACGTGTTCGCCGCCACCCGCGACCCGGCGACGTTCTCGTCGGCCCAGGGCCTGACCTTCGAGTACGACGAGCGCAAGCGGGCCGGCCTCGAGCTCATCGCACCGATGGTCTTCCTCGACCCGCCGGACCACACCGCGTTCCGTCGGCTCGTCGCGGGTGGCTTCACGCCTCGGCGCGTGAGCGACATCGAAGCCGACGTGCGGCGCTTCGTCGCCGCGCGCATCGACCAGCTCCGCGCCGCGGGCGGCGGCGACATCGTGGCCGACCTGCTGAAGCCGCTGCCGAGCTTCGTGGTCGCCCACTACCTCGGCGTGCCCGAGCGCGACCGCGACCGCTTCGACGTGTGGACCCACGGCATCGTGGCGGCCAACGCGCTGGGCGACCCGGCGCTCGCCGGCGAGTCGGTGGCCGAGCTCTTCGGCTACTTCACGGAGCTGATCGAGTGGCGACGCGAGGACCCGGGCGACGACGTCGTGTCGGACCTCGTTCGGGCGAGCGACGAGGCAGGCGTCTCGGCCCTGCAGATCCTCGGCTTCGCCTTCACCATGGTGACCGGCGGGAACGACACGACCACCGGGCTGCTCAGCGTCGGCCTCGAGCTGCTCGCCGCCAACCCCGGCCAGCGCGACCTGCTCGCGTCGCACCCGGACCTGATCCCCGCTGCCGTCGAGGAGCTGCTGCGGCTCGCATCGCCGGTGCAGGGCCTGGCCCGCACGACGACGCGGCCGGTCGAGATCGGCGCCGTGGCCATCCCCGAGGGGCGCAAGGTCCTGCTCCTCTACGCCTCGGCCAACCGCGACGAGCGAGCGTTCGGACCCGATGCCGGTGAGCTGCAGATCACCCGTGCGCCCCATCAGCACGTCACCTTCGGGTTCGGGGCGCACCACTGCCTCGGGGCCGCTGCAGCGCGCCTCATGGGTCGCGTCGCTCTGGAGGAGCTGCTCGAGCGGTGCCCCCGCTTCAGCGTCGATGCCGCCGCCGGGCGCTTCGCGCCAGGTCAGTTCGTCCGCTGGTACGAGCACCTGCCGTTCAGCCCCGATGGGTGACACCTGGCTCGGCGAGGACGACCGCGCCATGGCACCCGACCGCCTGCTCGACGCGGCCGGCCGCTGCTTCGCCGAACAGGGGGTGTCCGCCACCACGATCGGTGACATCGCGCGGGCGGCGGGCTGCTCGCGACCGACCGTCTACCGCTACTTCGAGGACCGTGAGGCGCTGCGGGTGGCGTTCGTGCACCGCGAGGCCCGCCGGGTCGGCGCCCACGTCCGCGACCGGATCCGCGCGCTCGACGACCCCGGCGAGCGGCTCGTCGAGGCGGTCATCGCGGCCCTCGCCGCAGTGCGGTCCAACCCCACGCTGGCGGCCTGGTTCAGCGGTGGCGATGCCGGCCTGGCCTCGAGCGTGGCGGCCTCGTCGAGCGTGATCGCCTCGCTGGTGGGGCCATCGGTCGATGAGCACGACCAGGCCGCGCCAGGGCAGGCAGCGCGCTGGATCGTCCGCGTCGTGCTGTCGCTGCTCGCCATGCCAGGGCGCGACGCGGCCGAGGAGCGGGCGCTGCTGGAGCGCTTCGTCGTGCCCGTCGTGGCGCCGGCAGCGCGCTGAGGCGCGCCCGGCCCGATCAGCGCCGCTTGCCGCCGAGGAGCGCCTTGGCCGCGCCACGCAGCCACGACAAGGCGAAGTCGACCATGTCGAAGCGGTCGCGCCACAGCGTGATCTTGCCATCGTGCACCTCGAAGGTGCCGCACACCCAGAAGGCGGCGTCGATCGGCCCGACCGACAAGACGTCGGTGCGCTCGGTGAGCACCACCGGCCCGTTCGAGGCGATGTTGTGGTGCACGACCTCGAACCCGCTGCCGTAGCGGGCCATCCCGCGGAGCTGCTTCTCCACGGCCGGCAGCCCCCGGGCCGGCGGCAGCGGCACGTTCTGGTACACGACGCCCGGGTCGAGCAGCGCCACCGCCGCGTCGATGTCGAGCTTCTCCAGCGCGCCGAGGAACTGCTCCACGACCTGGATCTCGCTGCGCACGTCGTGTTGGGTCATCTTCCCCTCCTGGCCGCGTGGCCGCCCGCACACGACCGTAGACGGCGCTCCACCGCAGCACCGCCTCGCTGCGGCAACGGGTGCGATGATGCTCGGATGACGACCCTTGCGGGCCTCGAGCTCGACGTCTGGGCCGACGTGATCGGTCAGGAGGCGGCGATCGCGCAGCTGCAGGCCGCCGCCGCGCGCCCCACGCACGCCTACCTGCTCGTGGGGCCTGCTGGCGCCGGCAAGCGGGCCGCGGCGCGGGCCTTCGCGGCGCTGCTGCTCGCCGAGGGATCGACCGGTGAGGCGGCGGAGCGCCACCTCCGCCTCGCGCTCGCCGAGGCGCATCCCGACCTGCACGTGATCGAGCCGACGCTCGCCACCGGCGCCATCAGCACGCCCGTGGCGAAGGAGATCGTGAAGCAGGCCGTGCGGAGCCCCGCCGAGGGGGCTCGCAAGGTCCTCGTCCTCGAGGACTTCCACCTCATCGGCGACGCCGCAGCCGTCCTCCTCAAGTACGTGGAGGAGCCGCCCCGGTCGACCGTCTTCCTGATCCTCGCCGAGGACGTGCCGCCCGAGCTGGTCACGATCGCCTCGCGCGCCGTGCGCATCGACCTCGGACCGGTGCCGCTCACCATCGTCGTGGATCGCCTGGTCGCCGAGGGTGTGGCGCCTGGCGCCGCCGAGGCGATCGCCATCGCCGCTGCCGGCGACCTCGACCGAGCCCGGCTGCTCGCCACCGACGCCCGCTTCGCCGTGCGCGCCGAGGCGCTGCGCGCCATGCCCGCCCGCCTCGACGGCTCCGGTGCTCGAGCCGCCGAGCTGGCGGCGGAGGTGAAGGCACTCATCGACGACGCACAGGACGCCATCGACGCGCGCCACGCCGCGCGAGCTCGCCGAGCTCGAGGAGCGCGTCGAGCGCTACGGCGAGCGCGGGAGCGGCAAGAAGGACCTGGCGGACCGCCACAAGCGCGAGGTGCGCCGTCACCGCACCGCCGAGCTGCGCCTGGCGCTGGCGACCTTCGCCGCCGTCTACCGCGACGAGCTGGCCACGGCGCGCCATCCCGACGCGGTCGTCGCCGGGCTCCACCGCATCGACGAGGCCGCGCTGGCCCTCGAGCGCTTCCCCAACGAGGCCCTCCTGCTGCAGGCCCTCCTCGCGCACCTGCCGCCGCTGCCCGCCTGAGCGGTCGGGCTGGCGAGGGCCTCGCGTTACACTCGCCCGTTCCGCCCGGGTAGCTCAGCTGGTAGAGCAACGCACTCGTAATGCGTAGGTCGTCGGTTCGACTCCGATCCCGGGCTCTGGATCCGTCCGACGCCAGCCGCGCTCTACGATCGCCGCGATGAGCGAAGTCGCCGGGGCCGGGTTGCGGGCCCTCGTCGTCGACGACGAGCGCCCGATCCGGGAGCTGCTGCGAGCGGTGCTCGAGCTCGACGGCTGGGAGGTCCACGAGGCCGAGGACGGCGACCAGGCGCTGGCGCTCGCCAAGGCCGAGCGGCCCCACGGCGTCGTGCTCGACGTGATGATGCCCGGCAAGGACGGCTTCGAGGTGCTCGCCGAGCTGCGGCAGACCGAGCACGGCCGGGCGATGGCCGTCGTGATGCTCACCGCCCGCACGCGCCAGGCCGACATCCTGCGCGGCACGCGCCTCGGCGCCGACCTCTACCTCACGAAGCCGTTCGACCCCGAGCACGTCGCCAAGCACCTCGCCTTCCACGCCCTGCGGCGCAGCCCGGGCGCTCGCACCGCGCCGGCGGAACCCCACGAGCCCGCCCGGCGCCGGTCGCGCCGCTAGGCCGGCGGTACGCTCGGCCCTCGTCGCCACGCCGGGCGACGCCGCGAAGGAGGTCCGGGTGGCCGGATGGGGTGACGACCCGCAGCTCGCCGAGCTGCGGACGCTGGTCTACGAGGACGGCTGGACGCCGGTGAGCGTGACCGAGTCCGCCGCGGCCGACACGGTGGTCGTCGAGAAGGACGGCGAGCAGCGCTCGTTCAGCTCCGACCACATCGCCTTCCACCGCTTCGTGGAAGGGGTCAAGGAGGAGTTCGGACTGTAGGTTCGACGGCGTGGCCGACCAGTCGCGCTTCGCCGAGCTCGCCATGGAGCACATGAGCTCGCTCTACTCCGGCGCGCTGCGGATGACGCGCAACCCGGCCGACGCCGAGGACCTCGTCCAAGAGACGTACCTCAAGGCCTACCGGGGCTTCGGTGGCTTCGAGGAGGGCACCAACCTCAAGGCCTGGCTCTACCGCATCCTCACCAACACCTACATCAACTCCTACCGGGCCAAGCAGCGCCGACCCGACGAGACCGACCTCGACGAGGTCGAGGACCTCTACCTCTACCGTCGCCTCGGCGGCCTGGAGGCCGCCCGGGCCAGCCGCTCGGCCGAGGACGAGCTGATGGACCTCTTCACCGACGGCGAGGTGAAGGCCGCCATCGAGGAGCTGCCCGAGAGCTTCCGGATCGCCGTGCTCCTCGCCGACGTGGAGGGCTTCTCGTACAAGGAGATCGCCGAGATCCTGGACATCCCCATCGGCACCGTGATGAGCCGGCTCCACCGCGGAAGAAAGGCGCTGGAGAAGCTGTTGTACGACTTTGCCGTGTCTCGGAGGCTCGCAGACCGCGAACCCGACCACGTCCGTTGACCATGAGCACCGACGACGCCCCGCTCAAGCCGCAGTGCGAGGATGCGCTGCACGAGATCTACCACCTGCTCGCAGGTGAGATCGACGACGCCAAGCGCGAGCAGATCCAGGTGCACCTCGACGAGTGCTCACCGTGCGCCGAGCCGTACGACTTCTACGCCGAGCTGCGGCGCTGCGTGCAGCAGCGCTGCCACGACACCGCCCCGCCCGAGCTGCTGGCGCGCATCGCCGCCGCCATCGACCACGAACCCCACTAGCAACCAACGCCGGTCGGGCCGTCTACCATCGACCCCATGCTCGCTGCTGTCATCTGGCACTACTGGATCGCCGTCGTGCTCGTGCTCGCTGCCGTCATCCCCGCCACGATCGGGTTGGTCGCGGGGTACCTGAGGAAGACGCAGACCCCCAAGTACCCGGGCCGCAGCGAGTAGCGGTGGCAGACGCCGGCCCCGTCGACTGGAACCTCGCCGAGCGGGTCGCCGTCCGGGCCGCCGGCCGGGAGCCCTTCGCCGAGTCCTACCTCTCGCAGTCGCTCCAGGGCGACTTCGACGAGGCGACCGCCGAGGCCGAGGAGCTGGTCGCCCAGGCCACGGGCCTGCGCTCGCTCGCCGGACCCGCGCGCGCCCGGGTCACCGATCGCGCCGGCTGGGTCCACGCCAACATCTCCTCCTTCCAGCGCCTGCTCCGCCCGCTCACCGACAAGCTGGGCGACCGGCTCGGCGGTTCGGTCACCGGTGGGCTCGCCCGGCGCGCTGCGGGGCTCGAGGTCGGCCTCCTGCTCGGCTGGATGTCGGGTCGGGTCCTCGGCCAGTACGACCTGCTCGTGATCGACGACCCGGCCGAGTCGCCCGACGACCAGGACGTCGTGTACTACGTCGGCCCCAACGTCCTGGCGCTCGAGAAGCGCTACGCCTTCCCACCCAAGGAGTTCCGGCTGTGGCTGGCGCTGCACGAGGTGACGCACCGGGCCCAGTTCACGGGCGTGCCCTGGTTGCGTGAGCACTACCTCGGCCTCGTCCAGCAGACGCTCGACGCCGTCGACCCGGACCCGAAGCGGTTCGTCGACGCGCTGGCGCGCGTCGTCGCCGACCTCCGATCGGGCCGCAAGCCGCTCGACGACGGCGGCATCGCCACGCTCTTCGCGACCGCCGAGCAACGGGCCGTCATCGACAAGATCGGTGGCCTGATGAGCCTGCTCGAGGGCCACGGCGACATCACCATGGACCGCGCCGGCGCCGATCACATCGCCAGCGCCCACCGCTTCGCTCGGGTCCTCCGCGAGCGCCGCGCCAACGCCAACGCCGCCGCCAGGCTCGTGCAGCGCCTCGTCGGCATCGAGGCGAAGATCAAGCAGTATGCGCAGGGCGAGCGCTTCATCACCGAGGTGGAGCGCCTCGGGGGCGTCGACGCCCTCGCACCCGTGTGGCGCGGCGCCAGCTGGCTGCCGACCCTGGCCGAGATCCGCGAGCCCGAGGAGTGGCTCGACCGGGTCCGGATCTCCGAGGAGCTGGTGGGCTAGGTCCCGGTCCGACGCGGGGCGGCGTACGCTCCCGCGGCGTGGCGACCGTGCTCATCGTCGACGACGAACCGGACATCGTCCTGTTCGTGCGCATCGTGCTCGAGCAGGCCGGCCACACCGTGCGCACCGCCGCCGACGGGGAAGCGGCACTGGCGTCGGTGCGCGCCCAGCCGCCCGACGCCATCGTGCTCGACGTGATGATGCCCAAGGTCGACGGCTGGACCGTGCTGAGCCAGCTCAAGACCGACCCCGACGACGCCATCCGCACCGTGCCGGTCGTGATGCTGACCGCCCTGGTGGCCGACGAGGACCAGGTGCGCGGCGGGATCGAGGGCGCCATCCGCTACCTCGCCAAGCCGGTCTCCTCCGACGCACTCGTCGAGGCCGTCGACCGGGTGCTCGGGCAGGGTCCCGAGCCCGCACAGCGCAAGGCGGCCCAGCAGCGCGCGCTCGAGCGCCTGGCCCGGATCGAGCGTGGCGGGCGCGGCAGCGACCCGCTCGGCGGCGGTCCCCGGCTCAGCCGCCTCGAGCGCCCGCGGCCCGCCGCGCGGGCCGTCCCGCCTGCCGCCGCCGGGCGTGAGGAGCCGGCGCTGACGGACAAGCAGCGCGCGCTGCTCAGGGCGCTGCAGGCGTCGACCTCGGTCAGCACCGTGGCCGCCGAGCTCGGGATGAGCCGGTCGAACGTCTACGCCAGCCTGCGACGGGTGGGGCGCAAGCTCGGCGTGACCGACATCTCCGAGCTGCTCCGGCGGCTCCGCGCCGGCGAGCTGGCGTCGACCGTCGATGGCTGAGGCGGCGCCCGCCACGCTCGTCGAGACGCTGCTGCGCCGCTGCGCCTTCCCGCCCGCGGGCACCGCCGTGAGCTGCGCCGTGTCCGGTGGCGCCGACTCGCTCGCCCTGCTCGCCCTGGCCGTCGCCGCAGGGTGCGAGGTGACGGCGGTCCACGTCGACCACGGCCTGCGGCCGGGCTCGGGCGACGACGCCGCCACGGTCGCCGCCGCCGCGGCGCGCTTCGGCACGGCCTTCCGTGCCGAGCGGGTGGCGGTCGCCGCCGGCCCGAACCTCGAGGCCCGCGCCCGGGCCGCGCGCTACCGCGCCCTGCCGCCGGGCGCCCTGACGGGGCACACCGCGGACGACCAGGCCGAGACCGTGCTGCTCAACCTGCTGCGCGGCGCCTCGCTCGACGGCCTCTGCGGGTTCCACCCCGCCTGCCGGCCGCTGCGCGCCCTGCGCCGGCACGAGACGGCGGCGCTCTGCGCCGAGCTCGGCCTGGAACCCGTGGTCGATCCGTCGAACGCCGATCCCCGCCACCGCCGCAACCGCGTGCGCCACGAGCTGCTGCCGCTGCTCGACGACATCGCGGGCCGCGACGTGGCGGTGGTGCTGGCGCGCCAGGCGGAGCTCCTGCGCGCCGATGCCGGCCTGCTCGACGATCTCGGCGCAGCGCTCGACCCCACCGACGCCCGCGCGCTCGCCGCCGCGCCCGTGCCGCTCGCGGCCCGAGCCGTGCGCCGTTGGCTGCGTCACGGCGACGAGGCCCACCCTCCCGATGCCGCCACGGTCGGGCGCGTCCTGGCCGTGGCGCGCGGCGAGGCGCTGGCATGCGAGGTCGGCGCCGGCCGCCAGGTGCGCCGCAGCCGGGGACGGCTCACCCTCGGCTGAGCCCACCCGTTCCGGCACTCGCCGCAGGGCGCGGCCCCGACGCGCTCGTGGTGCCCAGGAGCGTCCACTACCTTGCCCTCATGGCGTCGCAGGAGGGTCACCAGCACCTGATCGACACCAGCGACCTCGGCGAGGTCGTCGTCGACGCCGCGACGCTGCAGGCCCGGGTGGCCGAGCTCGGCGCCGAGATCACGCGCGACTACGAGGGCCGGGCACCGCTGCTGATCGGGGTGCTGAAGGGCGCCATCATGTTCATGACCGATCTCGCCCGCCACATCGCGCTGCCGCTCGAGATCGACTTCATGGCCGTGTCGTCCTACGGCAACGCGACCCGCACCTCCGGCGTGGTGCGGATCGTCAAGGATCTCGACATCGACCTCACGGGGCGCCACGTCCTCATCGTCGAG
This sequence comes from uncultured Microthrixaceae bacterium, assembly GCA_963715505.1. Lineage (GTDB taxonomy): Bacteria > Actinomycetota > Acidimicrobiia > Acidimicrobiales > VFJN01 > VFJN01. Next base: position 2,595,362 of record OY970242.1, on the reverse strand, counting down.
GACATCGTCGACTCCGGCCTCACGCTGAGCTACCTGCGCCGCACCTTGGCGGCGCGCGGCGCCGCCAGCCTCGAGGTCTGCGCGCTCCTCGTCCGCGAGGGCCTGCAGAAGACCGACGACGATCTGCGCTACATCGGGTTCCGGATCCCGCCCAAGTTCGTCGTGGGCTATGGCCTCGACTTCGCGGAGAAGTACCGGAACCTGCCCTACGTGTGCGTCTTCGAGGGCGAGGCGTAGCCCGGGACGAGTACCTGTTCCGGCGGGCGACCGGTAGCCTTCGCCAGCGTGAAGCGACCCTCCCGCGCCACCATCGCCTACGTCCTGCTCGCTGTCGTCGTCGTCTTCGTCGCGTCGCAGTGGCTGCGGCAGGGCGACGACACCACCGAGCTCACCTTCACCGAGTTCCAGGCTGCCGTCGCGGACGGCGAGGTCGCCACCGCCACCATCAAGGACCGCTCCAACGAGGTCACCGGCGAGCTCACCAGCGGGGCCGAGTACGAGGTGTCCTACCCGCAGGAGTACGCCGACGAGCTGGCCACCGAGATCGCCGCGGCCGAACCCGCCATCGACCTCGAGGTCGACCCCCAGCACGATTCCATCTGGACCTCGCTGCTGTTCAGCCTGCTGCCGATGGTCCTGCTGATCGGCGTCTTCCTCTTCCTGCTCAACTCCATGCAGGGCGGCGGCAGCCGCGTGATGCAGTTCGGCAAGTCCAAGGCCCGCCAGGTCTCCAAGGACGAGCCCAAGGTCACCTTCGCGGACGTCGCCGGCTGCGACGAGGCAGTCGAGGAGCTCCAGGAGATCAAGGAGTTCCTGCAGAGCCCGGCCCGCTTCCAGGCCATCGGCGCCAAGATCCCCAAGGGCGTGCTGCTCTACGGCCCACCGGGCACGGGCAAGACCCTGCTGGCGCGTGCGGTGGCAGGGGAGGCGGGGGTGCCGTTCTTCTCGATCTCGGGATCCGACTTCGTCGAGATGTTCGTGGGCGTCGGCGCCAGCCGCGTGCGCGACCTCTTCGAACAGGCCAAGTCGGCAGCACCGTCGATCATCTTCGTCGACGAGATCGACGCCGTGGGACGCCACCGCGGCGCCGGCCTCGGCGGCGGACACGATGAGCGAGAGCAGACGCTCAACCAGATGCTCGTCGAGATGGACGGCTTCGACGCCCGGACCGGGGTCATCCTCATCGCCGCGTCCAACCGTCCCGACATCCTCGATCCCGCCCTCCTGCGACCCGGCCGCTTCGACCGCCAGATCGTCGTCGACCGGCCCGACCTCGAGGGGCGCAAGGCGATCCTCGAGGTCCACGCCAAGGGCAAGCCGCTCGAGCCCAACGTGCGCCTCGACGTCCTCGCCCGGCGCACGCCCGGCTTCACCGGCGCGGACCTCGCCAACCTGATGAACGAGGCTGCGCTGCTCGCCGCCCGCCGGAACCTGCAGCTGATCGGCCACGCCGAGCTCGAGGCCGCCATCGACCGCGTGCTGGCCGGTCCCGAGCGCAAGAGCCGGGTCATGAGCGAGCGCGAGAAGCTCACCATCGCCTACCACGAGGGCGGCCACGCCCTCGTCGGCCACGTGCTCGAGGGCACCGACCCGATCCACAAGGTGTCGATCGTCGCCCGCGGCCGCGCCCTGGGCTGGACGCTGGCGCTGCCCACCGAGGACAAGTACCTGCGCACTCGTGCCGAGCTCGAGGACTCCATGGCGATGCTCCTCGGTGGGCGCACGGCCGAGGAGCTCGTCTTCGGTGAGATCACCACCGGCGCGTCCGACGACATCGAGCGCTGCACCGACATCGCGCGCGCCATGGTGACCCAGTACGGCATGAGCCAGCGCCTCGGGCCCCAGCAGCTCGGCAAGGCCAAGGGCGAGGTCTTCCTCGGTCGCGACTTCGGCCACGAGGCCGACTACTCCGCCGAGGTGGCGGGTGTCGTCGACACCGAGGTGCGCGTGCTGATCGACAAGGCGCACGACCGTGCCCGGTCGATCCTCGACACCCACCGGTCCACGCTCGACCTCCTCGCGACCACCCTCGTCGAGAAGGAGACGCTCGAGGACGCCGATCTCGCCGACATCTTCGGCTCCATCGACAAGGGCGCCGGCATCACGGCATCCGAGCCGGAGCCGATCGACGTCCCCGCCCCGGTCGTGCCCGAGCTCGTCGGCGCCCCCGTGGGCGCGGCCGTGGTCGAGGCCGACGCCGCGCCCCGTGCGGGCGGCCTCGCCGTGCCCCCGGTGGCGGCCCGCCGCCGCTGGTGGCGGCGGATCGGCGTGCGCGCCCCGCGACCCAGCGGCACATGACCGAGCGGCTCGTGCCGGGCGAGCTCGACGCGCCGATGGACCTTCCGCGCATCGAGAAGGCCGTCCGCGAGATCCTGGAGGCGATCGGCGAGGACCCCGATCGCGACGGCCTCCTCGCGACGCCGGGACGCGTCGCCCGCATGTACGCGGAGATCTGCAAGGGCCTGCACGACGACCCGGCGCGGCACCTCATCGTGACCTTCGAGGCGGCCCACGACGAGATGGTGCTGGTGCGCGACATCTCGATCCACTCGCTGTGCGAGCACCACCTCGTGCCGTTCATCGGCCGCGCGCACGTCGCCTACATCCCCGGCACCGACGGCCGCATCACCGGCCTCTCCAAGATCGCCCGCATGGTCGAGGGGTTCAGCCGGCGCCCACAGGTGCAGGAGAAGCTGACCGTGCAGATCGCCGACGCCGTCGAGTCGACGCTCGAGCCGCGGGGCGTGATGGTCGTCGTCGAGGCGGAGCACCTCTGCATGTCGATGCGCGGCGTCCAGAAGTCCGGGTCCACGACGGTGACCTCGGCCGTCCGGGGCCTGTTCCGAGAGAACATCGCCACCCGCGAGGAGGCCATGCGCTTCATCGTCGGCAGGGGTTGACACGAGGCACACCGAGACATCACGGCACACCTCGAACAGCAGCGGCAACGCGGTCCTACACTCGGGGCCGTGAACCCGCTGGTCATGGGCGTCGTGAACGTCACCCCCGACTCCTTCTCCGACGGGGGACGCTTCGCCGACCACCGCGCCGCGGTGGCGCACGGCCGTGCGCTTGCCGCAGAGGGCGCCGACTGGATCGACGTGGGCGGGGAGTCGACCCGGCCCGGCGCCGCGCCCGTCGACGAGGCCGAGGAGCTGCGCCGGGTGGTGCCCGTGGTGGAGTCCCTCGCCGGGGACGGGCTGCGGGTGTCGGTCGACACCCGCAAGGCGGCCGTCGCGCGCGCCGCCGTCGCCGCCGGCGCGTCCCTCCTCAACGACGTCAGCGCCTCGCTCGGCGAGCTCGCCGCCGAGCTCGACGTGTCGTGGGCCGCCATGCACGCCCAAGGGGAGCCGGCGACGATGCAGGACGCGCCCAGCTACCGCGACGTCGTCGTCGAGGTGCGCGACCACCTCGTCGCGCGCGCGGAGGCGGCTCGTGCCGCCGGCGTCCGCGACGTGTGGATCGACCCGGGCATCGGCTTCGGCAAGACCGCCGAGCACAACCTCACGCTGCTCGCCCACCTCGACGAGCTCGTGGCGTGCGGCTACCCCGTCATGATCGGCACGAGTCGCAAGGGCTTCCTGGGCCGCTTGCTGGCGCAGGCCGACGCCTCCGGCGCGCCGACACCGCCCGACGACCGCCTGGAGGGATCGCTCGCCACGGCGACCTGGGCCATGGCCGCGGGCGTTCGCATGCTGCGCGTGCACGACGTGCGCGCCACCGTCCACGCGGTCAGCGTCGTCGCCGGGAAGATCACCACACGAGCGGCCGCATGATGCGGCCGCCGCCGATGCAGAGGGAGCGCCAGACGTGCCGATGAAGGGCAAGTGGGCCCAGGGGATCCAGCCACGGAACTTCTCGTGGATCCTGAAGGACAAGCTCGCGGTCTGCGAGCGGCCCGGTGGCTACGGCGCCAACCACCGGCGGGTGCGTCGGCAGGAGGAGATCATCTGGATCCGGGAGCAGGGCTTCTCCTGCGTGGTGACGCTGATCCCCTCGCCGCACAACCTGCACAACTACGACGAGCTCGGCGTGACGTGGCGGCACCTCCCGTTCGGACCCCACGACGATGCGCACACGGTGGCCTCCACGCTCTTCCCGGAGCTGGCCGCCATGCTCGCAGGCGGCGGCAAGGTCCTGGTCCACCAAGACGAGCTGTCCGACCGGGTGGCGGGGCTCATGGCCGGCTACCTCCTCTGGGCCGGCGTCGTGCCCCTCGCCCCCCAGGCCACCTCCGTCGTCGAGCGCCTGCTGTCCCGCCAGATGGGCCCGCTCGGTCGCGATCTGGTGGCGATGGCCGGCGCCATCCCCCGCTGAGGCGACCGTGGCGGCCGGCGATCGGATCGAGCTGCGCGGCCTCCACGTGGCGGGCGTCGTGGGGGTCCTGCCGCACGAGCAGGCCCAGCCCCAGCCTCTCGAGCTCGACATCGACGTCGTCGCCGACCTGGCGGCCGCGGGCGCCAGCGACGACCTCGCCGACACGGTCGACTACGGCCGGCTCTGCGGGATCGCCGAGTCGGTCGTGACCCGCAGCAGCCACGCGCTGCTCGAGGCGCTGGCGGAGCGCTTGGCGGCAGCGCTCCTCGCGGCGGACGAGCGGATCGACGAGGTCGTGATCTCCGTGCGCAAGCTCCGCCCACCCGTCGCACAGCAGCTCCGCACCTCCGGGGTCCGGATCATGCGGAGGCGACCGGGATGACGCGCGCCTTCCTCGGCCTGGGCTCGAACCTCGGCGACCGCGTCAGCTACCTCCGCGAGGCCGTGGCTGCTCTCGAGTCCTCGGGTGAGGTCGTTGCCGTATCGCCCGTCTACGAGACCGACCCCGTCGGCGGCCCGACGGGCCAGGGCCTGTACCTCAACCTCGTCGTCGAGCTCGACACGGCCCTCGATCCCCGCCAGCTCCTCGACCGCTGCCGCGCCCTGGAGGCCGACGGCGACCGTCGCCGGGGCGAGCACTGGGGACCCCGCACGCTCGACGTCGACATCCTCTGGGTCGACGGCGTCGAGCTCGTCGAGCCCGACCTCCAGGTCCCGCACCCCCGCATGCGGGAGCGTCGCTTCGTGCTGGTCCCGCTCGCCGACCTCGCACCAGAGCTCGTCGCGCCGGGGGAGATCGCCGCCGCCGCCGGCGCGGTCCAGCTGGTCGGGGCGCTCGCCGACGTGGCGCCGCGACCGACCGGCAGCGGCGACGACGCCCGGTAGGCTCGCGCCGCGACCGGCACCCGCGCTGGGGCTGGATCGGGAGGATCATGACGCGCGTCCGCATCATCGGGCCCGGCCGGGCCGGCACGTCGCTGCACCACGCGCTCGCGCGCGCCGGCGTCGAGGTCGCGCCTGTCCTGGGCCGTGACGACGACGTGCATGCGGCCGCCCTCGCCGTCGACCTCGTCGTCGTGGCCACCCCCGACCGCGCGGTCGCCGAGGTCGCGGCCGCCATCACGCCGCGGGAGACCACCGTCGTCGCACACCTCTCCGGCGCGCTGGGGCTCGACGCGCTCCATCCCCATCCACGGCGTGCCGTGCTGCACCCCCTGGTGACGCTGCCCGACGCCGCCACCGGTGCCGAGCGCCTCGCGGGGTGCTGGTTCGGCGTGTCGGCCCAGGGCGACCCCATCGCCGCCGAGATCGTCGATCGCCTCGGTGGCCGGGCCATCCCGGTCGACGAGGCCGACTGGCCCCGGTACCACGCCGCCGCCGTGATGGCCTCGAACCACCTCGTCGCCCTGCTCGGCCAGGTCGAGCGCGTCGCCGCCCTCGTCGGTGCGCCCGTCTCCGCCTACCTCGACCTGGCGCGTGGCGCCGTGGCCGACGTCGCCGCGCTCGGCGCGGCCAGCGCGCTCACCGGGCCCGTCCGCCGCGGCGACCTCGCCACGGTGGCCCACCACCTCGACGCGCTGCCCGCCGATGAGCGCCCGGGGTACGAGGCCCTCGCCAGGGAGGCTGCTCGGCTGTGCCCGTGACGACCGTCGAGTCCATCGCCGAGCTGCGCCGGCGCCTCGACGCCGCCCGCGCGGCGGGCCGCAGCGTCGGCTTCGTGCCCACGATGGGCTACCTGCACGACGGGCACGCGTCGCTGATGCGGACGGCGCGCACCGAGACCGATCTGGTCGTCACCTCGATCTTCGTGAACCCCCTCCAGTTCGCGCCCGGCGAGGACCTCGACGCCTACCCCCGGGATCTCGCCCGTGACACCGATCTCGCCGAGCGGTGCGGGGTCGACGTGCTGTTCGTGCCATCTGTGTCGGAGGTCTACCCCGAGCCGGTGCGGACGACCGTCTCGGTGCCGGCCCTCGCCGCCACGCTCGAGGGCCGCTCGCGGCCGACGCACCTCGACGGGGTGGCGACCGTCGTGGCGAAGCTCTTCTCGATCGTCGGCGCATGCCGCGCCTACTTCGGCGAGAAGGACTTCCAGCAGCTCGCCGTCGTGCGCCGGATGGCCCGCGACCTGTCGATGCCGGTGTCGGTCGTCGGCTGCCCGACCGTGCGCGAGCCCGACGGCCTCGCCATGTCGAGCCGCAACACCTACCTCTCGCCCGACGACCGCGCCGCCGCGCCCGTGCTGCACGAGGCCCTCCGGGCGGGAGCGGCGCTCGTCGCGTCGGGCGCCACCGACCCAGCGGTGGTCCGGGCCACGATGGAGGCGAGGCTCCGCCTGGAGCCGGCCGCCGAGCTCGACTACCTCGAGGTGGTCGATGCCGACACCCTCGAGCGAATCGACCCGCTCGTGGGCGAGGTGCGGCTCCTGGGCGCCGCCCGCTTCGGTGCCGCCCGCCTCATCGACAACGTCGGTGCGCAGGTGCCGCCCGCTGGCGCGCACGCCGGCGAGCGGCGATGATGGGATCAGACCAGGGGGCGACCGCTGCGGCGGCGCCCACCGAAGGGAGCAGCTGATGCGTCGCCGCATGATGAAGTCGAAGATCCACCGCGCCACGGTGACCGACGCCAACCTGCACTACGTCGGCTCGATCACCGTCGATCGCGACCTGATGGACCTCGCCGACCTCATGGAGTACGAGCAGGTCGCCGTCGTCGACGTCGACAACGGCGCCCGGCTCGAGACCTACGTCATCGAGGGCGAGCGCGGGTCGGGGAGCATCTGCCTCAACGGCGCTGCCGCCCGCCTGGTGGCACCCGGCGACCGGGTGATCGTCATCAGCTATGCCGACTACGAGGCCGCTGAGCTCAAGGGCTACCGGCCCACGATCGTGCACGTCGACCGCGCCAACCAGCCCATCGACGAGCTCACCGCGGAGCTCATCGCCGCCGAGCAGCAGGGGCCCGCGCCGCACGCCTATGTCGACGTCGACGTCGACGCGGAGCTCGGCCGTCGAGCCTGACTCGTGCGGGTCTCGGCGCCGGTCGGGACGCTCCGGGCGGCGCAGCCGCGGGTGGTCTGGCCGTCGTCGGGGCGAGGCCGGTAGACCTTCGACGTGAGCGAGCTGGATCTGCTGGTGCTGGGCTCAGGCGTCGCGGGCCTGTCGGCGGCCGTGCGCGCTGCGGAGATCCACGGGATGGCGGTGGGGGTCCTCACGAAGGCGGAGCTGCAGCAGGCCACCACCCGCTGGGCACAGGGCGGCGTGGCCGCCGTCCTCGGCGGTGACCCGGACTCCACCGACCTGCACCTCGCCGACACGCTTGCCGCCGGGGCAGGCCTCTGCGACGTCGACGCCGTGCGCGTGCTCGTCGACGAGGGGCCGCCGCGCGTCCACGAGCTGATCGCGCTGGGCGCGGCGTTCGACCGCGACCTCGACGGCCAGCTGCTGCTCGCGCGCGAGGGCGGCCACTCGCTGCCGCGGATCGTGCACGCCGGTGGTGCGGCGACCGGCCTGGAGATCGAGCGCACCCTCGTCGACGCCGTGCGCCTGATCGTGCAGGTCGTGCACGAGACCACCTTCGCGCTCGACCTCATCGTGGAGGGAGGCCGGTGCCGGGGTGTCATCGCCCAGGGGCCCACCGGCGAGCGCATCGAGGTGCGCGCCGCCAACGTCCTGCTCGCCACCGGCGGCTTCGGCCAGCTCTTCGCCGTCACCACCAACCCGGCCGAGGCGACCGGCGACGGCGTCGCGATGGCGCTGCGCGCGGGCGTGGCGGTGGCCGACCTGGAGTTCGAGCAGTTCCACCCGACCGCGTTGCACCACCCGGCGATGCCGAGGCCGTTGCTCTCCGAGGCGCTGCGGGGCCACGGTGCGCTGCTGCGCGACGCCAAGGGCGAGCGCTTCGTGGAGGAGCTCCTCTCCCGCGACAAGGTCAGCCGGGCGATCACCGCCCGCATGCTCGACCAGGACGTCGAGCACCTCTGGCTCGACGCGACGGGCCTCGACGGCTTCGCCGAGCGGTTCCCCACGATCCACGCCGAGCTCAGCGCCGTCGGCCTCGACCCGGCGACGGACTGGCTGCCGATCGCACCCGCCGCGCACTACAGCTGTGGCGGCGTGCTGGTCGACCTCGACGGAGCGTCGTCGTTGCCGGGGCTCTGGGCCGCCGGGGAGACGGCGTGCAACGGCGTGCACGGGGCCAACCGCCTGGCGTCGAACTCGCTGCTCGACGGCATGGTGTTCGGGCCCCGCGTCGTCGAGGCGATCGACCGCGGCGTGGAAGGCCCGGCGCCCAGCGGCGCCATGCGGTCGCTGCTGGGTGGGGGTGACATCGGCGGCATCCGCCTCACCGTCCCGGCCGGCGGCACGGGGCGCGCCGCCGACCGCGACTCGCTCCAGCGCACCATGACCGCCGAGGCCGGGGTGCTGCGGTCTGCGGCCTCGCTCGGGCGCGCCGCAGCGGCATGCGGCGGTGTGGTGCCCGGCGACGACACCGCCGCCTGGGAGCTCCGCAACCTCACGACCGTGGGCCGTGCCCTCTGCGCCGCGGCGCTCGCCCGCGAGGAGAGCCGCGGCGCCCACACGCGGCGCGAGCACGACACCGTCGACGACGCGTTCCAGGCCCGCATCGTCATCGGCGGGTGACTCGGTAGTGTCGGCTCCATGACGGACTCGGGCGCCCCGGAGCAGATCCCCGCGAGCTGGTGTCCGGATCCGCTGGGCCGCCACGAGCTGCGCTACTGGGACGGCGCCCGGTGGACCGAGCACGTGTCGTCGCACGGCCGGCAGGGCATCGACCCGCCCACCGGCGAGGGGGCCGTGCCCACCACGCAGCGCAAGACGGACAAGGTCGTGGGCGACGTGCACAAGGCGGGTGCCGCCAGCGGCGCGACGGGCGGCGGCACGATCTTCACCGAGCCGGTCCTCGTGGTGAACCAGAAGGCCAAGCTCATCGAGCTGAACAACGAGTACGCCATCTACGACCAGCACGGCACCCAGATCGGCGCCGTGCGCCAGGTCGGCCAGAGCATGCTGAAGAAGGCGGTGCGCCTCCTCGGCTCCTACGACCAGTTCCTCACGCACAAGCTGCAGGTCGTGGACAACGAGGGCAACGTGGCGCTGGCGCTCACGCGGCCCGCCAAGGTCCTCAAGTCGCGGGTGATCGTGCAGGACGGTCACGGCAACGAGGTCGGGGTCATCGCCCAGCAGAACGCCATCGGCAAGATCCGCTTCAACCTCGAGGCCGGCGGCCAGGTCCTCGGGTCCATCAACGCCGAGAACTGGCGAGCCTGGAACTTCAACGTCGCCGACCAGGCCGGCACGGAGGTCGCCCGGATCACCAAGACCTGGGAGGGGCTGGCGAAGACGGCGTTCACCACCGCCGACAACTTCGTCGTGCAGATCCACCGCCCGCTCGACGAACCGCTGCGGTCCCTCGTCGTCGCGTCGTCGCTGGCGGTCGACACGGCCCTCAAGCAGGACAGCCGCGGCTTCGGCTGAGCCACCCGTGACCGCAGCCGACCCCTACCTGCACGCCGTGCGCGACGCCGTGGCGCGCGCCCTCGCCGAGGATCTGTCGCCGCTCGGCGACATCACCTCTGCGCTGCTGCCCCCCGACGCGTGGGCCCAAGCCGAGCTGATCCCGCGCCGCGCGGGGGTGCTGGCCGGCAGCGCCTGCGCCGTCGAGGCGTACGCGCAGCTCGATCCGCGCGTCACGGTCACGTGGGCGGTCACCGACGGCGACGCGATCCGCCCGGGCGAGCCCATCGGGTCGGTGGCGGGTCCCATGGCGCCGGTCCTCACCGGCGAGCGCACGGCGCTCAACTTCCTCTGCCACCTCTCGGGCGTGGCGACGGCGACGCGCCGGTTCGTCGATGCCGCCGCGACGGGCGGCACCGCCCGCGTCTGGGACACCCGCAAGACGACGCCAGGTCTGCGCACGCTGCAGAAGGCCGCCGTGCGCGCCGGTGGCGGTCGGAACCACCGTGGCAACCTCTCGGACTGGGTCATGTTCAAGGACAACCACCTCGACGTGCTCGGCATCGGCGAGGGGGTGGCGGCAGCGCACGCCTGGTGGCCCGGGCGGCTCGTGCAGGTCGAGGCGACGACCCTCGACGAGCTGCGCCAGGCGCTGGAGGCGGGGGCCGACGCCGTGCTGCTCGACAACATGACCCCCGAGGGCGCCACGGCGGCGGTGGCGCTGGTCGACGAGTGGTCGGCCGCCCAGGCGCGACGCAGGCCGCTGCTCGAGTGCAGCGGCGGCATCACCCTGGAGACGGCGGCTGCCTACGCGGCGAGCGGCGTCGACCTGCTCTCCAGCAGCCAGATCACCCAGTCCGCTCCCGCCCTCGACATCGGACTCGACATCCGCTGACCACTCCCGTGGAGCGCCACCCTCGCCGTCGCAGGCCGCAGCCCCAGCGATCTCGGGGTACGGGTTCGACCCTTCAGGCGCGCCGCCGTAGCGTCTGACGCCGTGCTCCTGCTCGCCCTCGACGTCGGCAACACCCAGACCGTGGTCGGTCTCTACGACCTCGACACCGACGACGCCCCCAACCTCGACCGCCGCCTCGCCGACACGAGCCTCATCGATCACTGGCGCATCGCCACCAACGTCGAGCGCACCGCTGACGAGCACGCCCTGGTCCTGCAGGAGTTCCTGGGCTTCCACGGCTCGACGTGGGACGACAACGACATCCAGGGCATCGCCTTGTGCTCCTCGGTGCCCCGGGTCACCGGCTCCCTGCGGCGGATGTCGGAGCGCTACTTCGGGTTCCCGGCCCTCGTCGTGGAGCCGGGCGTCCGCACGGGCCTGCCGATCCTCTACGACAACCCGAAGGAGGTCGGTGCGGACCGCATCGCCGACGCGGTCGCCGCCTTCGACCTCCTCGGTGGCCCCACCATCGTGGTGGACTTCGGCACCGCGACGACCTTCGAGGCCATCTCCGCCAAGGGCGAGTACCTCGGCGGAGCCATCTTCCCCGGCATCGACATCAGCCTCGACGCGCTGTTCACGCGAGCGGCCGGTCTGCGACGCGTCGAGCTGGTGGAGCCCCGGAACGTCATCGGGCGCTCCACCGCGGAATCGATGCAGTCGGGCGCCATCTATGGCTACACGTCGCTCGTCGACGGCATGTGCGAGCGGATCCGCACCGAGCTCGACGCCGATGCCACGGTCGTCGCCACGGGCGGCCTGTCCGGGCTCATCGGACCGCTGTCGAGCGCCATCTCCCACGTCGAGCCGTGGCTGACGCTGCACGGCCTGCGCCTCATCTACGAGAAGAACGCAGACACGTGAGCGACGCCCGCCCGCCGTACCGGTTCGAACCGACCGCCACCGCGGCCGAGCTGCGGGCCGCCCACGACGGCCTCGACGACGGCGAGGAGACCGGCATCACCGTCACCGTCGCCGGGCGGGTGATGCTCCACCGCGCCCAGGGCAAGCTCGCCTTCGCGACGCTGCGCGACGGCAGCGGCGGCGAGGTGCAGCTCTTCGCGCTCGCGGCGGTCACCGACGACTTCGAGGGCTTCGGCAGGATCAGCCTCGGCGACTGGGTCGGGGCCACGGGTGAGGTGGTGAAGACCAGGCGAGGGGAGCTGTCGGTCAAGGTCGAGTCGTGGGCGATGCTCGCCGAGACCCGCCGGGGCTTCGGCGACAAGTGGAAGGGCATCACCGACGTCGACACCCGCTACCGCCAGCGCTACGTCGACCTCTGGGCCAACCCCGAGGCGCGCGCCACCTTCACCGACCGCAGTCGCATCCTCAGCCTGACCCGCCGGTGGCTCGAGGACCGCGGGTTCCTCGAGGTGGAGACCCCCGTCTTCCACCCCATCCCGGGTGGCGCCCTCGCCCGGCCCTTCACCACCCACCACAACGCCCTGGACCTCGAGCTCTACCTGCGCATCGCGCCCGAGCTGTACCTCAAGCGGCTCGTGGTCGGCGGCTTCGAGCGGGTGTTCGAGATCGGCCGGGTGTTCCGCAACGAGGGCCTCTCGACCCGGCACAACCCGGAGTTCACGATGCTCGAGCTGTACCAGGCCTACGGCGACTACCACGACGTCATGGCCCTCACCGAGCAGCTCGTCGCCCACCTCGCGCTCGAGCTGCGGGGCACGACGAGGCTCACCTACGGCGGCCGCGACCTCGACCTGACCCCGCCGTGGCGGCGCGCCTCGTTGACCGACCTGGTGGAGGAGCACGCGGGCGTGCACGTCGACGTCGGCATGCCCATCGAGGAGCTGCGCAGCATCGCCACGGAACACGGTGTCGAGGTGAAGGACACCGACGGGCCGGGCAAGCTCGTGCTCGAGATCTACGAGAAGACCACCGAGGCGCAGCTCTGGGGCCCCGTGTTCGTCACGGACTACCCGAAGGAGGTCTCGCCCCTCGCCAGGGACCATCGGGAGCTGCCCGACATGGTCGAGCGCTTCGAGGGCATCGTCGCGGGGCGCGAGCTCTGCAACGCCTTCTCCGAGCTGGTGGACCCCGACGAGCAGCGTGCGCGGTTCGAGGAGCAGGCACGCCAGCGCGCCGCCGGCGACCACGAGGCGATGGTCGTCGACGAGGACTACCTCCGCGCCCTCGAGTACGGCCTGCCCCCGACCGCGGGCCTCGGAATCGGCATGGACCGCCTCGTCATGCTCCTCACCGACACCGCTTCGGTCCGCGACGTCATCCTCTTCCCGACGCTGCGCCCCGAGCAGGACTGAGGACGCCCCGCGGCGGTCGCAGCGCGCCGGCGACGCTCGTCGTCGGGGCCGAGCGTGCAGGATGCCGGGGTGCGTGGACGGATCGGGATCGCTCTCCTCGGCGCGCTGGCGCCGCTGTCGGTGCTCGCCGTGGACCCCGCCGGGTGGTTCCCGTTCGGGCCGGGCAAGTGGTTGGTGCTCTCCGTGCTGCTGCCGGCCGGCGCGGCGGCGGTCCTTGCAGCGCAGCCGCTGCGCGTGCCGCGCGCCCTGGCCGTCGCGCTGGCCGCGCTGGTGGTCGCCATGGGCGCCGCGGCGCTGGTGGGGCTCGATCCCCGCTACGCCTGGACCGGGACGCCCGAGCGCCACTTCGGGGTGCTGACGTGGGCCCTGGCCGCGCTGGCGCTCGCCGTGGGCTGCTCGCTCGATCCGGCACGCCACGCCGGGCCGCTGTGCGCCGGACTGGTGGTGGCGGCGCTGGGCACGGGTGCGGTGGCGACGGCCGAGGCGCTCGGCTGGGAGCCGGCGGTGCTCGACGTCGGGAGTCGGCTCACCGGACCCTTCGGGTCCTCGGCCTACCTCGGTGCGGCCACCGCGCTCCTGCTCCCCGCCATGGTGGGCCTCGCCCTCGAGGGCCGCGCCGGGCCCGTCGTGCGCGGCGCCGCGGCGCTCAGCGTGCCGCTGCTCGCCGTGGCCTGCCTCGGCTCCGGGGCGCGCGCCGCCTGGGTGGGCCTCTCCGCAGCGCTGGTCGTCGCGCTCGTCGCCCGCCGGGGTCGCCTGCGCGGCCACGGCCGCGCGCTCGGCGGGCTGGCGCTGCTCGGCCTGGTGGCCGCTGGGGTCCTGCTGACGGTCACGCCGGCCGGGGACCGCATCGCCTCGGTGACGGATCCAGACGAGCCTGGCGGGCGGGGACGGCTCGACGAGTGGCGCGTCGCGGCACGCGTCGTCGCCGACCACCCGCTCACCGGCGTCGGACCAGAGGGCTACCGCGCGGCGTTCGCGACGGCGGTCGACGCCCGCTACGAGCGCGCGCACGGGCGTGACCCGCACCCCGACCGCGCCCACGCAGGCCCCCTCGACGTGGCGCTGGCCGGGGGGCTGCCCGGCCTGGCGGCTTGGGCCGCCGTCGTGGCGCTCGTCGGTCGCCACGTGCTGCGCGCCCTGCGATCCGGCCCGCCGTGGCTGACGGGCATCGCGGCAGGGCTCGTCGCCCACCTCGCCGGGCAGCTGCTCCTCTTTCCCGTCGTGGAGCTCGAGCTGGTGGCCTGGCTGGTGGCGGGGCTGGTGGTCGCCGCGGTCGCATCGCCGGGGGAGCCCTCGCGCCGGGTCCCCCGCGGGGTGCCGATGGCGCTGGCGACGCTGGCGCTGGTGGCCCTGGTCGCCGGTGTCGCCTTCGTCGCTGCGGACCGTCACGCCGAGCAGGCGGCGCGCGCGCTGTCCCGTGGTGACGGTGCGGCGGCGGTTCGCTCCGCCGAAGCGGCCGTGGCCCTGCGCCCCGACGTCGTCCGCAACCGCGTCCTGGCGGCGCGGGCGCTGCTGCTCGACCGTCGGGGGACGCTCGCCGCCATCGAGGAGCTCGAGGCTGCGCTCGAGGTGTCCCCCGACGATCCGATCGTCCGGCGCGAGCGGGTTGCGGTGCTCGTGGCGCGAGCGGCGGCCACGCAGGTGCCGGCGCACGTGGAGGCCGCACGGGCGGAGCTCGACCGCATGCTCGCGCGCGACCCGAACGACACCGCCACCTGGCGGCAGGCCGAGCTGCTCGCCGCGGTGGACGGCGACGAGGCCTCCGCGCGCGAGGCGCGGCGTCGCTGGCAGGCCCTGGTCCCGGTGGGACGCCGCACGCCGTGATGGAACCGAACCGGCCTGCCGAGCGTGGGAGCGACATGCACTCCACATCGACGGCGACGACGGGGCCCATCCGTGCCCGGGCCCCGCAGATCCCGCCACGACCGCACCCGGGGGCCCGCCTGGTCGTGCAGCTCGACGGCGGCGCCGTGATCGAGGAGAGCGCGCGACCCTTCGACGAGTTCTACGCGGCCGCCCGGGCGGAGATCGCCCGCGCCATCGCCCTGGCCCTCGGCGACGTCGACCTCGCCACGGAGGCGACCGACGAGGCGATGGCCCGCGCCTACGAGCGCTGGACCACGCTCAGCCGGTTCGAGCGGCCCGAGGGCTGGGTCTACCGCGTCGCCATGAACTGGTCGCTGTCGATCCTGCGCCGTCGTCGCCGCAGCCAGCACCGCCTCTACGACCCCCAGGACACGAGCCTCGCCATCCGCGACCCCGACGTGCACGCCGCGCTCGGGGAGCTCGACGTCAAGCACCGCAGCGTCATCGTCTGCCGCCACCTGCTCGGCTGGTCCGTGGCCGAGACCGCCGCCGCGCTCCGCATCCGCGAGGGGACCGTCAAGAGCCGCCTGCACCGCGCCCATCGGATCCTCCACGCCCGACTCCGCGACCACATCGCCCCCGACGAGGAGCTGTCATGAGCACCGACGACCGCCTGAGCCGACATCTGGCCGCCCAGGCCAGCACCATCTCGCTGGCACCCGCCGATCCAGCGGAGGTCAAGCGCCGCGGCGCCCGCCGACGCAACCGGCGCCGGGTCGCCGTCGTCGGCTGTGCCGCCGCGCTGGCGCTCGTGGCCACCTCGGTGGCCACCCTCGACGCCGGTGACCGGGACGACTCGCTGGCGCTCGGCTCAGGGGAGGTGTCCGTCGATCGGTCGACCTATGACTGGACCGTCGTCACGCCCACGAGCGGGCTCGGCTTCTCGCGCTCGCAGGTGCAGCTCGCCGGCGGCGCGCTCTACGGCCTGTCGAGCGCGCCCGGTGCCGCCGTCGAGGCGAACCAGGCGGAGCCGCCACGGCTCTACCGCTCCGACGACGGCGCCGAGTGGGAGGCCGTCGAGCTTCCCGACGAGCTCTCGGCCTCCTCGCTCGCCGCCAGCGGCGACACCCTCTACGCCATCGGCACCGCGCCCGCCGGCGGCGGCTCCCGGGACCTGGTGGTCGTGGCGAGCAGCGACCGCGCCCGCACCTGGTCGCAGCTCGAGCTCCCGTCCGAGGTCCGCGAGCTCGATGCCCGCCATCCCGGGAAGGTCGCCATCAGCTCGCTGTCCATCGCGGCGCGCGACGCCACGCACCTCGTGGCCTCCGTCGTGGTGACCACGGTCGTCGACTTCAGCGTCGTCCCCGAGTCCGGCGGCGCAACCCGCTGGGAGTACACCGATGACGGCCTGACGGTGCATGCCGTCGAGGCCTGCTCCGTCGGGACGAGCGGCGGCGCTGCCTGCGAGGACCCGGCCGTCGCCCCCTCCACGACCGCGGTCGGCCCCGGTGGCGAGATCACCACCGACACGGTGCGCCAGGCGGGCGGTGAGCCCGACAGCATCATCGGCACCTACAGCTGGGACGAGCTCGGCGTCGCGCCCGAGCTGCGAGCGATGGTGCGGGGCCGGACCTACCTCTACGCCTCCGACGACGGCGCCACCTTCCGCCCCGTCGACCTGCCGGAGGGGACCGGGGGCTGGGGCAGCCAGGTCGTCGCCACCGATGACGGCTACCACCTCTTCGCGCCGCGCAGCGGCACGGCCTCGCAGGCAACCACGATGGTGCTGCGCTCCGGCGACGGGCACACCTGGACGCGGTCCGGCGAGCTCGCCGGCTCGCCGCTGCGCTCCGGATCGCTGGCGGGCCGTCCGGCCGTGGCGCTGTACCAGCCCGACGGCACGACCGTGCTGCGCGCCGGCCTCGAGGACGGCTCGTGGGCCACGACCGACCTGAGCGCACTGCTCGACGGGGAGACCGGCAAGGTCGACGTCTACGAGGTGGCCTTCGGGCCCCTGGGCCTGGCCGCGGTCGTCGCCGTCCGCGACGGCGACGACGCCGTGCCGGCGCTGCACCTCCTGCACTCGACCGACGGCGTCGCCTTCGCCACCGTGGCGGTGCGAGACGCGCTCGCCGACCTCGACGGGCACACCTCGCGCTTGTCCGTCACGGCGGACGGCATCTTCCTCTCGCTCACCGGTCCGCCCGACGACGACGACACCACGCCGCCCACCCAGCGCGTGCTGGTCGGCACCCCCACCGGCTGACGACGCACCAGCGTTGGCTGGGGCTTCAGCCGCCGGGGACGGTGGCGTGATCCTCCTCGACGAGCAGGTCGAGGAGGCGGGCCACGAAGGAGGCCATCTGGGCCCGTGACACCGAGCCGGAGGGCCCGAACGCTCCCGGGGCGAGCCCCGTGGCGATCCCCGCCTCAGCCGCCGCGTCGATCGCCGCCTCGTGCACCGACCCGGCGTCGTCGGCGAAGGCGTCGGGCCCCGGCGGCAGCGCCTCGCCGGTGACGTGCTCGGCGACGCGGGCGAGGAAGGCGGCCATCTGCGCCCGCGTGACCGGCGCCGAGGGCCGGAACGGTCCGGGCGAGGTGCCCGCGACGATCTGCGCCGCGGCGAGGCGGTCGATGTTGGACTCGTGGATGGTCCCGTCGTCGTCGTCGAACGCGTCGGGTGCCTCGGGGGGCAGCGGCCGCGTCGTGGCGTCGAGCGCCGCGGCGAGGAAGGAGGCCATCTGGCCGCGGGTCACGGGTGCGCCCGGGCCGTAGGCGCCGTCGGCTCGGCCCTGGGTGATCTGCCAGTGCGCGATGCAGTCGACGGCCCGGCCGTGCGTGGAGTCGGGGTCGACGTCGGAGAACCGGCCGCGGGGGACCGACGGCGGGCAGGCGTCGGCGATGTCGCGAGCCACGACCACGACCGGCGGCGAGCTCGTGACCGTCGCCCGGTCGGTCCCGACGGCGACGTAGCCGATCCGCATCCGGCGCTGGCCCTGGCTGACGCAGTGGGGACCACCCGTCTCGGGGTCGATGCCGTCGCATCCGGGATCGGCCGGGTAGCCCACATGGGGGGCGCGCCAGTGGTGGTAGGCGAGGCGCAGCACGCCCTGCGCGTCGACGAAGGCGCTGGCGCCGCCCGGGCCGAGCACGGAGCCGCTGCTGCGCAGCACGGGGTTGTGCGGCGACTTGTGGCACGGCCCCGCGGGCCCGTCGCAGAACGCCACGCCGGTCGCGTAGCTGGCGGAGCTCCACTCGTTGCCCGAGTAGAACAGCAGCCAGCGCCCGGCGTGGCGGATCATCGACGGGTTCTCGATGACGTTGCCCTCCCACGCCTGGCTGGTGGCGAGCAGCAGGGTGGCGCCGGACCCGGCTGCGAAGGCGGTCCCCTGGGGCACCAGCCGCCGCGACCAGATGCCGCGTCGGCTGGCTGCCGGGGACGCCCTCGCTCTTCCACACGAGGTACGGCGTGCCCGTCGCCGGGTCGACCACGGGTGCGGGGTCGAGCGAGCCGTTGGGGTCGCTGTCGCACACGATCGGGGTGCTCCGGGCGTCGGTGAACGGCCCCAGCGGCGAGGACGCGGCGGCGACGGTGATGCAGAACCGCTCCGGCCCGCCGGCGGCGTCGCGGGCGGCGTAGAAGACCAGCCAGCGGCCACCGATGCGCACCGCGCCGGGGGCCCGGACCTCCTTGCTGAGCCGGCCGCCGGAGACGTTGGGGGACCACGCAGCGGGACACGGCAGCGCGTCGTTGAAGTACGGGTCGCTCGGGTGCGGAACGCACTCGGGCTGCGGGTAGGCGGGCCGTGCCGTCCAGCGCTGCGCGTCGGGTGAGGTCATGACGGGCAGGTAGGCGCCCCCGGTCGTGGTGGCGTAGGCGTGGTAGGTGCTCGTCGAGGGGTCCCACACCACGCTGGGATCGGGGAAGTTCTCGCTGTAGGGCTCGCCGGGCTCGAACCACGGCGCACCGGGGTAGCCGCCCACCGGGAGCGCTGCCCCGAGCACCGCCACCGCCGCGGCGACCGCCACCGACATCGCTCTGCGCATCGCTCGGGCCTGCATGGCCGAGATCCTCGCGCGCCGCGCCGCGGCCCCCGGTCCCGACCGAGGTCGCTCCCGTGGCCGATGCCGGCGCGCCGGCCACGCCGGGCGGTGCGAGCCGTGTGGTTCGCCGCCGAGCCCTCGGTCGGGCCACCATGCAGCCGTGACGCTCGAGCGAGGCGCCGTCGTGCCGATCCCGGATGCCGCCGGGCGCGACGGGGTCTGGGCGCCCCAGCGCCGTCGGCTGACCGTCGGCCTCGTCCTGGCCATCACGCTCGTGGCCTTCGAGTCGCTCGCCATCTCCACGGTGATGCCCGTCATCGCCGGGGACCTCGGCGGCCTCGGCCTCTACGGCTGGGTGTTCAGCGGGTTCTTCCTCGGCAGCCTCCTCGGCATCGTGACCGCCGGCCAGGCGGCCGACCGGCGAGGCACCGCCTTCCCCTTCGCCGTCGGGCTGGCGCTCTTCAGCGTCGGCCTGCTGGTCGGCGGGCTGGCGCCCTCGATGCCGGTCCTCGTCGCCGCCCGGGTGGCGCAGGGGGTGGGTGCGGGCGCCATCCCTGCCGTGGCCTACACCACCGTGGGTCGGAGCTATCCGTCCGCCATGCGTCCACGCGTGTTCGCCGTCTTCGCCTCCGCCTGGATCATCCCCGGGCTGATCGGCCCGGCGACGAGCAGCGGCATCGCCGAGACGCTCGGGTGGCGCTGGGTGTTCCTGGCGCTGCTGCCCCTCGTCGTGGTCGCCGCCCTCATCACGCTCCCGACGCTGTCCTGGGAACCGCCCGGGGGAGCGAGCACGTCGCGGCGAGCGATCCGCCAGGCGCGGGGCCGCGCCGTCCTCCTGGCAGCGGGCACGGCCCTCGTCCTCGCCGGCCTCGGCGGTCCGCCCCCGCTCGTCGCGGTGGCGCTGGTGGCGCTGGGGGGATCGGTCGCGGTGCGAGCGTTCGTGGGCCTGGTGCCCGCGGGCACCCTGCGGCTGGCGCCGGGCATGCCCGCCGCCATCTTCGTGCGGGGCCTGCTCACCCTCGGCTTCTTCGGCACCGACGCCTACGTGTCGCTCACGTTCCAGGAGGTGCGCGACCGGCCCACCTGGGTGGCCGGCGCTGCGCTCACCGGGGCCACCCTCGGCTGGGCATCGGCCGCCTGGGTCCAGCAGCGCCTGGTCCACACGCTTGGTCCCCGGCGCCTCGTGATGGCGGGCTTCGCCATCCTCGCCGTGGGCATCGCCGGGATGCTCGGCGCGCTCGGGCCGCTCCCCGTCCCGGCGGCCATCGCGCTGTGGTCGCTCGCCGGCTTCGGCGTCGGCCTGTCCTACGCCCCGCTGTCCGTGACGGTCCTCGGCCTCGCCGAGGCCGGTCGCGAGGGCGCCGCGTCGGCGTCGCTGCAGCTCACCGACGTGCTGGGGACGGCACTGGGCACCGGGCTGACGGGAGCGTTCGTGGCGCTCGGCGAGTCGCGGCGCTGGGCGCTGGACACCAGCCTCGGCCTCGCCTTCGCGATGATGCTCGTGGTGGCGCTGCTCGGCGTCGCCGCCGCCCGCCGCCTCCCCGCGGCGCTCCCTGCCGGCTGAGCTCGCCCGCGGCGGCGGCCGATCAGGCGCCGGCGAGGGCCTCGGCGTCGACGAGGAGGTGCTCGGCGGCGCCGGCCAGCGCGGCCGTGGCGGGGCGGTCGCCGATCGGCGCCAGCGCCTCGACGGCCCGGGAGACGTAGCCGCGGGCCACCTCGATGGACTCCTCGACGCCGTCGGACTCGCGCACGAGCTTGCGGGCGATGTCGAGCTCGCGGTCGGCCACCGGCCGGCCGAGCAGCGGGCGCAGGTCCGAGGCGCCACCTGCCAGGGCCCGGATCACCGGCAGGTTGTAGATGCCCTCGGCGAGGTCGTGGCCGGCTGGCTTGCCGAGCTGCTCGTCGGTGGCGATGACGTCGAGCACGTCGTCGACGATCTGGAACGCCATCCCGTAGCTCCGGCCGAACTCGCTGAGCTGGTCGATGCAGGCACGGGGCAGACCGCCCACGATCCCGCCGACCCGGCACGCCGTCGCGAAGAGCGCCGCCGTCTTGCCCTCGATGGCGGCCAGGTACGAGGCCTCGGTGCGGTCGGCGTCGTAGGCACGCCGCAGCTCGTGGACCTCGCCCTCGCAGAGCCGGCCGATCGTGGCGGCGAGCAGCCCGGCCACCTCGGTGCCCAGCCCGGCGGCGATCTCGGAGGCCTTGGCGAGCAGGAAGTCGCCGGCGAGGATGGCCTTCAGGTTGCCCCAGCGGGCGTTGACGCTCTGGACGCCGCGGCGGGTCTCGGCCTCGTCGATCACGTCGTCGTGGCAGAGCGACCCCACCTGCACCAGCTCCACGGCGACGCCGCCGAGGATGACCTCGTCGGTGACGGCCGCCTCGACCCCCGCCGCGTCCTCCGCCAGCGCTGCCGCCGAGGCGACGGCGAACAGCGGTCGGGCGCGCTTGCCGCCGGCGGTGATCAGGTGCCCGCCCATCTGCGCCATCAGCTCGTCCTCGGCCGCCACGGCGGCCCGCAGGGCCGCCTCGACCCGCTGGCGGTGGCGTGCCATGCCGGGCAGCTGCTGGAGCGGGCTCTCGGCGGGCACGACCTGAGGGTAGGTCAGGCCCCGGCGGCCCCGGAAACCGGAAGAACCGCTCACGCCGAGCACCGGACGTGCCGATCCTGACAGGGAAGAACCTGGTGTCGGGTGACCGCGTGGCTTGGCAGAGGCGGCGGGTACACTCGGTCCCACGATTCCCCCGAACAGGGCGGGAGGCTCACATTGTTCGAACGGTTCACCGACCGGGCTCGACGGGTCGTCGTGCTCGCTCAAGAGGAAGCTCGGCTCCTCAACCACAACTACATCGGTACCGAGCACATCCTGCTCGGGCTGATCCACGAAGGTGAAGGGGTCGCCGCCAAGGCCCTCGAGTCGCTCGGCATCTCGCTCGAGGCCGTGCGCAGCCAGGTCGAGGAGATCATCGGCCAGGGCGGCTCGTCGCCATCCGGGCACATCCCCTTCACCCCACGCGCCAAGAAGGTCCTGGAGCTGTCGCTGCGCGAGGCGCTCCAGCTGGGGCACAACTACATCGGCACCGAGCACATCCTCCTCGGCCTCATCCGTGAGGGCGAGGGCGTGGCGGCCCAGGTGCTCGTGAAGCTCGGCGCCGACCTGTCCCGGGTCCGCCAGCAGGTCATCCAGCTGCTCTCGGGCTACCAGGGCCCCGGCGGCTCCGCCGAGAAGGCCGGCCAGTCCGCCGGTCCCGGCGGCACGCCCGGCGCGGAGCAGGCCTCCGGGTCGCTCGTGCTCGACCAGTTCGGCCGCAACCTCACCCAGCAGGCCCGCGAGAAGAAGCTCGACCCGGTGATCGGGCGTGCCAAGGAGATCGAGCGGGTCATGCAGGTGCTCTCGCGCCGGCAGAAGAACAACCCCGTCCTCGTCGGCGAGCCCGGCGTCGGCAAGACCGCCGTCGTCGAGGGCCTCGCCCAGAAGATCGTGGCCAACGACGTGCCCGAGACGCTCAAGGGCAAGCAGCTCTACACGCTCGACCTCGGTGCGCTGGTGGCCGGCTCGCGCTACCGGGGCGACTTCGAGGAGCGCCTCAAGAAGGTCCTCAAGGAGATCCGCACCCGCGGCGACATCATCCTGTTCATCGACGAGCTCCACACCCTCGTGGGTGCCGGTGCCGCCGAGGGCGCCATCGACGCGGCGTCGATCCTCAAGCCCATGCTGGCTCGCGGCGAGCTGCAGACCATCGGCGCCACCACGCTCGACGAGTACCGCAAGCACCTCGAGAAGGACGCCGCCCTCGAGCGCCGCTTCCAGAAGATCGTGGTCGACGAGCCCACCGTGGCCCACACCATCGAGATCCTGAAGGGCCTGCGAGACCGCTACGAGGCCCACCACCGGGTCACGATCACCGACCAGGCCCTCGTCGCCTCGGCCAACCTCGCCGACCGCTACATCGCCGACCGCTTCCTGCCCGACAAGGCCATCGACCTCATCGACGAGGCCGGGTCGCGCCTGCGCATCAAGCGCATGGAGACCCCGGCGGACTACAAGGAGATCGAGAACGAGCTCTCCGGGGTCGTCGAGGCCAAGAAGAAGGCCGTCGAGGCCCAGAACTTCGAGGAGGCCGGCCGCCTCCGCGACAAGGAGAAGGAGCTCCTCTCCGCCAAGGAGGGCAAGGAGCGCGAGATCAAGGACTCCGGGGTCGACCTCTTCGACGAGGTCGACGAGGAGGCCATCGCCGAGGTCCTCTCCATGTGGACGGGCATCCCCGTCTACAAGCTCACCGAGGAGGAGACGCAGAAGCTCCTCCACATGGAGGACGAGCTCCACAAGCGCGGTCATCGGCCAGCAGGACTCCATCAAGGCCGTCTCCCAGGCGGTGCGCCGCACCCGTGCGGGCCTCAAGGACCCGAAGCGCCCCAGCGGCAGCTTCATCTTCCTCGGGCCCTCCGGCGTCGGGAAGACCGAGCTGGCCAAGACCCTCGCGGAGTTCCTCTTCGGCGACGAGACGGCGCTGATCAGCCTCGACATGTCCGAGTACATGGAGAAGCACACCGTCAGCCGCCTCGTCGGCTCGCCTCCCGGCTACGTCGGCTACGAGGAGGGCGGTCAGCTCACCGAGGCCGTCCGCCGCAAGCCCTTCAGCGTGGTGCTCTTCGACGAGATCGAAAAGGCCCACCCCGACGTGTTCAACACCCTGCTCCAGATCCTGGAGGAGGGGCGCCTCACCGACGCCCAGGGCCGCTCGGTCGACTTCCGCAACACCGTGCTGATCATGACCTCCAACCTCGGCACCGCCGACCTCCGCAAGGCGAACCTCGGCTTCGGCAAGGCCGACGAGGCGATCACCTACGAGCGGATGAAGGAGAAGGTCAACGACGCGCTGAAGCAGCACTTCCGGCCCGAGTTCCTCAACCGCATCGACGAGACGATCGTCTTCCACGAGCTCACCCAGGGCGAGGTCACGCAGATCGTCGACCTGATGATCGCCCGCACCCAGAAGCAGCTCGAGGGCCAGGGCATCGGCCTGGAGCTCACCCCGGCGGCCAAGACGTTCGTGGCCGAGAAGGGCTACGACCCGACGCTGGGCGCCCGCCCGTTGCGCCGGGCCATCCAGCGGCTCATCGAGGACGCGCTGTCCGAGAAGCTCCTCTACAAGGAGTTCCGCGCCGGCCAGCTCGTCGTCGTCGACACCGAGACCGACCCGGAGACGGGTGAGCTGGGGCTCAGCTTCCGCGCCGTCGAGGGCTTCGAGCCCCCGCCGATGGAGCTCGCGGAGGCCGGGCCCGCCGAGGGGTAGCTCCTCGTCGCTCGGCTGCTGCCGCGCTGCTCACGGCGCCCCGGCCGCCATCGCCCTCCTGCTCCGGCGGGTACTGTCCGGCCCCATGTACGAGCGGATCCTGGTGGGGACCGACGGGTCGGCGACGGCGGCGAAGGCCGTGGAGCGCGCCGTCGAGGTCGCCCGGAGCTCTGGCGCCAGCCTCACGATCCTCACCGCGGCACGGCCCGAGCGCGGTGAGGCGGTGGTCAGCGCTGCCGCAGCGGCCCACGAGGGATCGGGGGTGCCGATCAAGACCCTGGTGGTGGACGCCGACCCGGTCAGCGCCCTCATCGACGAGGCGTCCTCGGGGCGCCACGACCTCCTGGTGATGGGCAACAAGGGCATGACCGGCGTCACCCGCTTCTTCCGGCTCGGCTCGGTGCCGAACAAGGTCTCCCACCACCTGCCCTGCAGCCTGCTCGTCGTCAAGACGACGTGAGCCTTCTGGTTCGGCGGGCTTCGACGGGCCGGTGGTTGCGGCTCGTGGCGCTCACCGGCGCGGTCCTGGCTGCGACGGGCTGCCGGCTGGAGCTGGACGTGAACGTGGCCATGGAGGAGGACGGCAGCGGCACCGTCGAGGTGGTCACCGCGCTCGATCCCGAGGCGGTGGATCGCATCGGCGGCGATCTCGCTGCGGTGGTCGAGCTCGACGACCTGCGCAGCGCGGGGTGGACCGTCGACGGGCCGACCGAGGACCCCGACGGCTCCACCCGCCTGCAGGTGCGACGGGCGTTCGGCACGCCGGAGGAGGCGGGCGAGATCTTCGCCGAGATCGCGGGGGCGGAGGGCCCCTTCCAGGACTTCGAGCTGCGCCGCGACGTGTCCTTCGCCACGACGGAGTGGGCGTTCTCAGGGCGCGTCGACTTCAGCGGTGGGCTCGAGGCCCTCGGCGACGACGCGCTCGCCGAAGAGCTCGACGGCGAGCCGCTCGGTCGCAGCGTCGAGGAGATCGAGGCCCAGCTGGGCGAGTCGCTCAGCCGGGTCCTGCAGGTGCGCGTGCGCGTGCGGCTGCCCGGCGAGGTCAGCTCCAACGCCACCACCCAGGCCGACAACGGCGCCGTGTGGCAGGTGGGCTTCGGCGAGGGCGCGGTCGACCTCGAAGCCGAGGGCTCGCAGCGGCGCACGTCCAGCTTGGTGCTGGTCGGCCTCGCCGTCGTCCTCGCGCTGGTGCTGCTGGTCGTCGTGCTGATCCGCGTGGCCATGCGCCGCACCGCCGCCCCGCCCGAGTAGCCCAGCGCACGGTCGCGGGCTCAGCGCGGGGGGATGCGCCAGTCGACGGGCTCGCGGCCGGCCGCCACGAGGGCCTCGTTGGCGCGGGAGAACGGCCGGCTGCCGAAGAAGCCGTTGTGCGCCGACAGCGGTGAGGGGTGCGGCGACTCGATGACCGCATGGCGGCTGGTGTCGATGAGCGCCTTCTTCTTGCGAGCCGACGCGCCCCACAGGATGAACACCACGCGCTCGGCCTTGTCGTTCACGGCGCGGATCACCGCATCGGTGAAGGTCTCCCAGCCCCTGCCCTGGTGCGACGCCGCCTGCCGGGCCCGCACCGTCAACGTGGCGTTGAGCAGCAGCACGCCCTGGGCGGCCCAGGCGTCGAGGCAGCCGTGGTCGGGCGCCGGGATGCCCAGGTCCGCCTCCAGCTCCGTGAAGATGTTCTGCAGCGACGGCGGCGCGGGCACGCCGGGTCGCACCGAGAAGCACAGCCCGTGCGCCTGTCCCGGGCCGTGGTAGGGGTCCTGCCCGAGGATCAGCACCTTGACGGACTCGTACGGTGTGAGGTGCAGCGCGGCGAACACCTCGCCGGGAGCAGGGAACACGACGTGGCGGGCGCGCTCCTCGGCGACGAAGTGCTGCAGCTCGGCCCAGTAGGGCTCGCGCAGCTGCGAGCGCAGCACCGGGTTCCAGTCCGTCCGGGACACGCCGCCATTCCTAGACCAAGCCCGGCCGCCCCGCCGGGTCGCCCGCGCTGTCGCACCGCCTGCGTAGCGTCGCGCCATGCCCAAGCATCGGACCACCTACCGCTGCAGCGAGTGCGGCTCGGCCCAACCGAAGTGGGCGGGGCGCTGCGCGGCCTGCGACGCCTGGAACACGCTCGTCGAGGAGCTGGTCGACCCCCACGTCCCCGCAGCGGGTGGTGTCGAGGTCCGGTTCGGCGAGGCGGGCAGCCCCAGGCCGATCGCCGAGGTCGACAGCGAGGCGTGGGCGCCGCTCGCCAGCCACCTCGGCGAGCTCGACCGCGTCCTGCAGGGCGGTGTCGTGCCCGGCTCGGTGACGTTGCTCGGCGGCGAGCCCGGGATCGGCAAGTCCACGCTGCTCCTGCAGGCCCTGGCGGCCCTGGCCGAGACCGGCCGCCGCTGCCTCTACGTGACCGCCGAGGAGTCGGCCCAGCAGGTGCGGTTGCGTGCCGAGCGCCTCGGCGCGCTGCCGCCGAACCTGTGGCTGGTGGCCGAGACGGCCCTGCCGCACGTGCTCGACCACATCGCCACGGTCGAGCCGGCCGTCGTGGCCGTCGACTCGATCCAGGCCGTCTACGAGCCGTCGCTGTCGTCCGCGCCGGGCTCGGTGGCGCAGGTGCGCGAGTGCGCACACCGCCTGGTGCGCGCCTCGAAGCAGCGCGCCATGGCCTCGCTGCTCGTCGGGCACGTCACGAAGGACGGTGGCCTGGCGGGCCCGCGCGTCCTCGAGCACCTCGTCGACACCGTCCTGTCGTTCGAGGGCGAGCGCCACCACGCGCTGCGCCTCCTGCGCGCCGTGAAGCACCGCTTCGGATCGACCGACGAGCTGGGCCTGTTCGAGATGACCGACGCCGGTCTCGACGGCGTGCCCGACCCGTCGTCGCTGTTCCTCGCCGATCGGCGCCCGGGCACGACGGGCTCGGTCGTGGCGCCGGTCCTCGAGGGCCACCGCCCGCTGCTGGTCGAGCTGCAGGCGCTGGCGGGCCGTTCGTCGCTGCCCGCGCCGCGTCGCTCCGCGCAGGGCCTCGACGGTGGTCGCCTGGCGCTGGTGGTGGCCGTCCTCGAGCAGCACGTCGACATCCCCTTCACCGGGGTCGACATCCACTCCGTCGTCGCGGGCGGCGTCCGCGTCGTCGAGCCCGGCGCCGACCTGGCGCTGGCGCTGGCGCTGGTGTCCGCCCGCACGGGGCGACCGATCGCCGACCACGTGGTGGCGTGCGGCGAGATCGGGCTGGGCGGCGAGCTGCGGCAGGTCCACCAGACGGCGCGGCGGCTGGCGGAGGCGGCGCGCCTGGGCTTCCGCCAGGCGCTGGTGCCCGCCAGCGCGCCCCCGGCACCTGCGGGGATCGAGCTCCTCCGGGCGGCCACGCTCCGCGAGGCAGTCGAGCTGGCCGGCGTGGCACCGGCGGAGGCGGGCGTCGAGCGCTGGGCGTCCTAGGCAGGCAGGTACGTTCGGCCAAGTACCATTCGGCGATGGCCGCACGACGAAACGCCGAGCTCCTGGCGGCGCTCAGCGTCGTGGCGCCCGGCACCGGCCTGCGCGACGGCCTCGACCGCATCCTGCAGGCGAGCATGGGCGCCCTGCTCGTCGTGGGCGACGGGCCCGAGGTGCTCAACATCTGCTCCGGCGGCTTCCTGCTCGACGCTGCGTTCAGCCCCCAGCGGCTCTCCGAGCTGGCGAAGATGGACGGCGCCATCATCCTGGCGGCCGACGCCAGCCGCATCGCGCGCGCCAACGTGCACCTGGTGCCGAACCCGAACGTCCCGACGTCGGAGACCGGAACCCGGCACCGCACCGCGGAGCGCGTGGCGCGCTCGATCGACGTCCCGGTGATCTCCGTGTCGGAGGACATGGCCATCGTCGCGGTCTACGCCCGCGACCAGAAGCACACGCTCGAGCCGATCCCGCGGCTGCTCACCCGCTCGAACCAGGCCCTGCAGACCCTCGAGCGGTACAAGAACCGGCTCGACGAGGTCACCGCGGCGCTCTCCACCGTCGAGGTCGAGGACCTCGTCACCGTCCGCGACGTCGTGACGGTGCTGCAGCGCACGGAGATGGTGCGGCGCGTCGCCGAGGAGATCGAGCTCGACATCGTGGAGCTCGGCATCGACGGCCGCCTCGTCCGACTCCAGCTGGAGGAGCTCATGGGCGGCGTCGAGTACGACCGCCGCCTGGTGATCAAGGACTACTTCCACGAGGACGCCGGCTGGCACGTCGACGAGGCGCTCGAGGCGCTGACCGAGCTCGGCACCGAGGACCTGCTCGACCTGAAGGCCGTCGGCGCCGCGCTGCACCTGCCCGACGCGCCCCTCGACCTCGACGAGAGCCTCCAGCCGCGCGGCTACCGGCTCCTCGCGGATCCCGCGCCTGCCCGAGCCGGTGGTGGAGCGCATCGTCGCCCGCTTCGGCAACCTGCAGAAGATCATGCGCGCCACGATCGACGACCTCGACGACGTGTCCGGCGTCGGTGAGACGCGCGCCCGCGCCATCAAGGAAGGGCTCTCGCGCCTCACCGAGTCGAGCATCCTCGATCGCTACAGCTGAGGCCGCTGCGGCGCGCTGCTAGCGCGCTCGACGCGAGAGCTGCTCGCGGTCGAGGATCACGTAGCGCCGATCGGACTGGTCGATCCAGCCGAGCCGCACGAAGCTCGCGATGGCCTTGTTGACGCGCTCGCGGGACGCACCGACCATGCCGGCGAGCTCCTCCTGGGTGACGGGGAGCAAGAACTCGTCCTCGCCGGCGGCCATCTCGAGCAGGCGCTTGGCGGTCCGGCCGGTGACGTCCAGGAAGACGGAGTCGGCCAGCACGGAGTCCATCGTGCGGAGCCGGCCGGCGAGGAGGGCGACGACCCCCCACAGCAGCTGCGGCTTGTCCTCGAAGATGGCCCGCACCGGTGCGTAGGGGATCTCGATGACCTGCGAGGGCTCGAGCGCGCGCGCCTCGGCCGAGCGTCCGAAGCCGTCGAGCAGGCCCATCTCGCCGAAGAGCTCGCCGCGCTCCATGAGCGCGAAGACCGACTCCCGACCGTCGATCGACTTGCTGGCGATGGCGATGCGACCCTCCTCCACGATGTAGAGGTGCTCGGGCGGCGCGCCCTCCGCGAACACCACGTCGCCACGTCGCAGCTCCCGGGAGACCGACGCTGCCGCCACCTGCCGCAGGGCCTCGTCGTCGAGCGATGCGAACAGCTCGGTGCCGCGGATGAGCTCGGTGTCCACCATGCGTCTCGCACCTTAGTGAGCGCCCGCCTCCGGAGTACCCTCCGCCCGTGTCGAGCACCTGGGCCATCGTCGTCGCCGCGGGGAGCGGCAGCCGCTTCGGCGAGCGGAAGCAGTACCTCGTGCTCGGCGGCGCGCGGGTGCTCGACTGGTCGCTGCGCGGCGGCGCGTGCCCACTGCGACGGCATCGTGGCGGTGGTCCCCGCCGATCTGGCCGGCGAGACCGAGCCCGGGGCCGACATCGTCGTGCCCGGCGGCCCGACGCGCTCCGCCTCGGTGCGTGCGGGGCTCGCGTCGGTGCCGGCAGGTGCCGACGTGGTGGTGGTCCACGACGCGGCCCGGCCCGTGCCGCTCCCGCAGGTGTGGGATCGCGTCCTGGCGGCGGTGCGCGACGGCGCGGACGCCGCGGTGCCCGTCGTGCCGGTGACCGACACGCTGCGCGCCGTTGACGGCCGCACCGTGGACCGAGCGGGCTTCGTCGCCGTGCAGACCCCGCAGGCGTTCCGCGCCGGCGCGCTGCGAGCGGCGCACGCCACCTCGCCCGAGGGCACCGACGACGCGTCGCTCGTCGAGGCGTCAGGTGGCAGGGTGGTGGTCGTGGACGGCGACCCCGCGAACGTGAAGATCACCACGCCCGTCGACCTCGCCCTGGCGGACCTGCTGTGCCGGTGAGGGTCGGCCAGGGCTTCGACGTCCACCCGTTCTCCGACGACGCCCGGCGCCGCCTCGTGCTCGGCGGCGTCGTCTTCGACGGCGAGCGCGGCCTGGCCGGCCACAGCGACGCCGACGTCGTCGCGCACGCCGTCGCCGACTCGCTGCTCGGCGCCGCCGGCCTCGGCGACATCGGGCAGCACTTCCCCGACAGCGACCCGGCGCTCGAAGGCGCCGACAGCATGGAGCTGCTGCGCCGGGCAGCGGCCGTCGGTGCGCGCCGCGGGATGGCAGGCTGGCAACGTCGACTGCACGGTGGTGCTCGAGGCGCCGAAGCTGGCGCCACGCCGCGCGGAGATGGAGCGCCTCCTCTCCGACGCCGTCGGTGCGCCGGTCACGGTGAAGGGCAAGCGCGCCGAGGGTCTCGGCGCGCTCGGGTCGCCAGGAGGGGATCGCCTGCTTCGCCGTGGCGCTGGTCACGCCGGGGTCCACATGAGCAAGCCCCGCCGCGGCAGTGGCCGCAAGCCGGGCGACCGGCAGGGCGTCACGCGCCGCTCCCCGACACCGGGTCGCGCTGCGCCGGGACGCAAGGGTCGGGCCGCCCCGGGCGCTCCCACGGGCAAGGTCGGCGGGGGCGCGGGCACCGGGCGGGCGGCGCGCTCCCCGGTGCGCCGCCAGGGCGTGGGCGGCGACCAGGTGGAGGGCCGCCAGGCCGTCCGCGAGCTGCTGCTGGCGGGGCGCCGCAACGTGCGCGAGGTGCTGGCTGCTCGCCGAGGCGGACCCGTCGCCGATCCTCGACGACATCGTCGAGCTCGCCGAGGCCGAGCGCGTCCCCGTGCGCGAGGTCGGCCGCGGCGAAGTTCTTCGCCGAGGCCCGCTGCGAGGCCCCGCAGGGCGTGCTCGCCAAGGCCGCCCCGCTGCCGGAGGACGGTCCTCGACGACCTGGCGGCGACGCGCGGCGGCCCGCCCGCCGTTCCTCGTCGCCGTCGACGGCGTCACCGACCCGGGCAACCTGGGCGCGCTGCTGCGCTCGGCCGAGTGCGCGGGCGCCACCGGGGTGGTCCTGCCCCGGCACCGGGCCGTGCACGTGACGCCCACCGTCACCAAGGCGGCGGCAGGCGCCATCGAGCACCTGCGCTTCGCGGTCGTCGGCGGCCTGCCGGCCGCGCTCCAGCAGCCTCGGCCGGCTCGGCGTGTGGGTGGTGGGCCTCGACGCCGACGGGTCCACGTCGCTGTGGGACCTGCCCGCCGCCGACGGCCCCATCGCGCTCGTGCTCGGCGCCGAGGGCGCGGGCCTGTCCCGCCTCGCCCGGCAGCGCTGCGACGAGCTGGTCCGCATCCCGCTGGCCGGCGCCCGTCGGCTCACTCAACGTGGCCGCGGCGGGGGCGCTGGCCTGCTTCGAGGTCGCCCGGGCGCGGGCGAGCGGACTAGTCAACCACGGCCCGGATCTGCTTCTGGTTCTTCCGGTTTCGGACCTCCTCGTCGATATGCGCCCACATTTCTCGACGAACACGCTGCGTGACCATTGACACAGATCACCTGGCATGGTTCAACCTGACTAGTCCATCCGGCTACTCCACGTAGCAGCACTCGCACCACTACGTCGCAGCACCCCAGGGAGCACCAACGCCGTGCATCTTCGCCTGGAACACGCTCAACCTCACCGATCTGACGGACCTCGAGCTCGTCGCCCGCTTCCAGGGCGGCTGCCAGGACTCCCTCCAGGTGCTGATCACCCGCTACCGCCGCTTCGCCCGGGCCAAGGCCCGCAGCTACTTCCTGGTCGGCGCCGACAGCGACGACGTCGAGCAGGAGGCGCTGATCGGCCTCTACAAGGCGGCCCGCGACTTCCGGCCCGAGCACCAGTCGTCGTTCCGGGCCTTCGCCGAGCTGTGCATCACCCGCCAGATCATCACGGCCATCAAGACCGCCACCCGCCAGAAGCACCAGCCGCTCAACCAGTACGTCTCCATCTCCGGCGGACGCAGCGGCGACGACTCCGGCGAGCGCACCGTCGAGGAGCTCATCCACGTCCGCCACCGCGACGCGACCCGGCCGACCGCATCGTCGCCGACGAGCGCTTCGACGCGATGCGCGAGCGCCTGGCCGAGGTGCTCTCCGAGCCTCGAGGTCGACGTCCTCACCCTCTACGTCGAGGGCAAGAGCTACCAGGAGATCGGCGAGCACCTCGGCCGCCACGTGAAGTCGATCGACAACGCCCTCCAGCGCATCAAGCGCAAGCTCGAGCTGCACCTCGCGAGCGGGCCGAGGCCGACCACGACGAGGACCTCGCCCTCATCGCCTAGCGCCTGCGCGGAGCCGGGTGCCGGGATCGAACCGACGACATCTTCTTTACAAGAGAAGTGCTCTACCAGCTGAGCTAACCCGGCGTGGTCAGTGCGGATGGTACCGCCGGGTGGCGAGGGTCCTTGATCCGAGGGGTCCGGTCGGCCAGCCTGTTGCCGATGGCACTCACTGACCGAGATCGGGCGATCCTCGACTTCGAGCGCACCTGGTGGACCGAGCCCGGCCCGAAGGACGCTGCGATCCGCGAGCACTTCGAGCTGTCGGGAACGCGCTACTACCAGCTGCTGACGGAGCTCCTCGACGATCCGGAGGCCCTGGGCTACGACCCGCTGCTCGTGCGCCGGCTGCGCCGCGTGCGCGAACGTCGTCGCCGCGCTCGCATCGAGGGTCGGCCGATGAGCCAGCTCGACGGGCGTCCCTAGCGGACCCGAAGGAGACCCAACCCATGGCGCGACGTCGTCCCACCGAACCGACGGTGAACCCTGCCCGCGGCGTCGTCCTCGTCGTGATCGCCGTGCTGGCGGGCCTGTTCCTGCTGCGCAACGGCATCGACACCTCCGAGGTGGTCCGCTCGTCCAACGGCGAGGAGGCCTCGGCCGACGACAGCGACGGCGCCAGCGACGGCACCACCGACGACACGACCGAGGACACCACCGAGGACACGACGCCCACCACGCGCCCGCCGGCCGAGGTGCCCACGATCGTGCTCAACGGGTCGGGGGTCACCGGCGCCGCCGGCACCTACAGCCAGGTGCTCGCCGCAGCGGGCTACCAGCTCACCAACCCCGACGGCGCCAACGCCGACGCCACCGTGCCGAGCACGCAGATCCTCTACGCCGAGGGCTACGAGCTCGAGGCGCGGGCCGTGGCCGCGGCGATCGGTGCACCCGACCTGGAGCCCATGCCCCTCGGCGCGGCGCCACCGGGTCCGATCGACGGTGCGGTCGTGGTCGTCGTGCTCGGGCCGGACCTCGCGGAGGTCCCGCCCCCCACCCCCACCACCGGCGCCGACACCACCACCACCACCACCACCACGGGCTGACCCCCCGAGCGCGGGGCTCAGCGCAACCTGGTGACGCGCACCTGCACGTCGTAGGTGATGGTGACGTCCACCGGTTCGGCCTCGACGCCCTCCGGCGGCTCGATGCGCGCGGTGAGCTCGGCGTGGGAGACGGACACGGAGCGCCGCACGGCGCCGTCGGCGATGTCGTAGCTGGTCGTCGAGTCCGACGACCGCGTGCCGCGCAGCGCCGCCCCACCCGCCGCGTCGAGCAGCTCGTCGACCTCCTCGGTCAGCTCGGCCCTCACGACGGCGACGTCGGCGCCGTCGACCACCCCGAGCCGCTCGAGCTGCGCCGTGCCAGCGGCACCAGGTCCACCGACGTGCCATCGCTCACCGGGCGCGAGCGAGCGCTCGGGGATGGCGAGCGCCCCCGCGCCGGCGGCGAACGACGGCGCCGGGCCCGGCAGCCGCTCGACCAGCTCGATGCCCTCCAGCGAGCCGGCCCGGTCGAGCAGCACCACGACCGATCGCGGTGCGCCGCCCTCGCTGCGGAGCTCGACCGCCACCCGGACGCCCTCGTCGGTGAGCGCCTCGACGTGCTGCTCGACGAACAGGTCGGTGTCGATGTCGGTCACGTCGGGCTCGTCGCCGGGCACGACCTGGCGCACCACGGCGTCGATCTCGTAGCGGTACGCGTAGCGCTCACCGACGTCGGGCCGGAAGCCCAGGTCGACGGTGTGCGGGCGGCATGCGCCGCTCGCGGCGGCGGCCACCAGGAGCAGGACCGTCGCGGCGACCCGTCGGTGCATCGGCGCACGGTAGCCCTAGTGTCGCCGCATGGGTCCCGTCGCGCCGCTGCTGGCGCCCTTCCTCGACGACCCCGAGGGCGCGGCCATCCTCTGCGACTTCGACGGCACGCTCGCACCCATCGTCGACCAGGCCGACGAGGCGGTGCCGCTGCCCGGCGTGGTCGAGACGCTCGACGCGCTGAGCCGCCGCTACGGCCTCGTGGCGGTCGTGTCCGGCCGCCCGGTGCGCTACCTCGCGGCGCACCTGCCGGAGTCGGTGGTCATGCGCGGCGTCTACGGGCTGGAGTCCTGGCGCGACGGCACCGTCGAGCGCCACCGCGATGCGACGTCGTGGCTGCCGGTGGTCGACGACGTCGCCCGCGCCGCGCTCGCCACGGGTGACCCGGCGCTGGAGGTCGAGCACAAGGGCCTGTCGCTGACGCTGCACTTCCGGACGCACCCCCACGACGAGGACGTCGTGGTGGCCTGGGCCAGCGAGGCGGCGCGCCGGTCGGGCCTGCACCTGCGCCCCGCCAAGCGGTCGGTCGAGCTGCACCCGCCCGTCGCGCTCGACAAGGGCACGGTGGTCGAGCAGCTCGCCGGCGCGGCGCGCGCCGCCTGCTTCCTCGGCGACGACGTCGGCGACCTCCCGGCCTTCGACGCCCTCGACCGCCTCGCCGAGCGCGGGGTCGCCACCTTGCGCGTCGCCGTCACGACGGCGGAGTCCGTGGCGGACGTCGTCGACCGTGCCGACGCGCAGGTCGAGGGCCCCGAGGGCGCCCTGGACCTGCTGCGCGCCCTGCTCGTCTGACCGCCCGGGACACGACGGCGTCGCTCACCACGGTGCGCGCTCCGGAGGGGCGAAGCGCTCCCAGCCGATGTCGTCGTCGGGCCCGTCGGCACCGGGCGCGGGCTCGTCGGGCTCGGCGGGCTCGGCGGGTGCGGCGTCGCCGCGCGTCACCACCCAGGCGGCCAGGGCGGTGGTGAGCGGCACCGCGGCGACGAGGCCGATCGACCCGACGAGCGTGCGGACCACCTCGACGGCGACGAGCTCGCCTTGGGCCACCTCGGTGAGCCCACGACCTGCCTGCGTGAAGAGCAGCAGCAGCGGCAGCGAGGCCCCGGCGTAGGCGAGCACGAGGGTGTTCACCGTGGAGGCGATGTGGTCGCGGCCGATCTCGACGCCTGCCCGGTAGAGGCGCCGGATGCCGGCGGAGGGGTTGGCGGCGTGCAGCTGCCAGATCGCCGACACCTGCGTGACCGTGACGTCGTCGAGCACGCCGAGGCTGCCGATCACGATGCCCGCCAGCACCAGGCCCGGGATGTCCACGCGCGTGGACGCCACCTGCAGGTAGTAGGCGTCCTCCGTGCCGAAGCCGGTGAAGTGGGCGGCCGAGCTGAAGATCGCCGCCAGCACCGCCGTCAGGCCGAGGGCGGCGAAGGTGCCCAGCAGCGCCACGGTCGTGCGCTCGGTGACGCCGTGGGTGAGGTACAGCGCGACGAGCCCGATCACCACGGCCGACACCAGCGCCGCCGCCGTGGGGTCGTTGCCGTCGAGGATCGACGGGAACAGGAACCCCACCATGACCATGCCGGTGACCGCCAGCCCGAGCAGCGCGCGCACGCCGCGCCAGCGGCCGAGGGCGACGACGGCGACGACGAAGATGCCGGCGAGCAGCAGCATCGGCGAGGAGCGCTGGAAGTCGTAGAAGAAGAACTCGAAGCCCGCCTCGTTGCCGGGCTGGTAGGTCAGCACCACGGCGTCGCCCGGCTCGAAGCGCACCGACGCCTCGGTGATCGGGACCTCGAAGCTGGCCTGCTCACCCTCGGGCGTGCCGCTCGTCACCTCGAGCTCGACGCGCTGGCAGAGGATGCCCTGGGAGGCGTCGGTGTTGGCGCACGGCACGACGTCGGCGAAGGTGACCTCGGCGTCGACGAGCTCGGCGCCGAGCCCCAGCTCCTCGGCGAGCACGGGCCGCTCGGCATCGGGCCAGAGCGTGACGAGCCCCACCACGGCCGCCAGCGCGAACACCGCGACCGCAGCCAGCAGGGCGCGCTGCGTCGCCGCCGAGGTGACCGGTGGGGCACCCGAGCCGTCGTGGTGGTCGTGCACGTGCGCCACGGCACGAGTGTGGCCGAGGACGACGGCGCGATGTCGGACCGGTGCAGGTCAGGTGGGAGACTCGGGTCCGTGCCCGACGCCACGGTCGACCAGGCAACCCTCGACACCGCCGTCTCGCTCCTGCGCGAGGCCGGCGACCGCACGCTGCGGTGGTTCCGGGCGCCGGACCTCGAGATCGCCCGCAAGGCCGACGGCTCACCGGTCACCGCCGCCGACCGCGACGCCGAGCGCTTCCTGCGCGAGCGGCTCGGCGAGCTCTTCCCCGGCGACGGCATCGTCGGTGAGGAGGAGCCGCCGACGCCGTCGACCACGGGACGCTGCTGGATCATCGACCCGATCGACGGCACGAAGGCCTTCACCTGCGGGGTCCCGCTCTACTCCAACCTCCTCGCCATGGAGGACGAGCACGGCATCGCCCTCGGCGTCGTGAACCTCCCGGCGCTCGGCGAGTCGGTGTGGGCCGGGCGTGGCCTGGGGTGCTGGTCGGAGCGGGGGCCGGCGCGGGTGAGCGCCCAGCGAAGCGTCGAGGGGGCCTACATCATGAGCAGCGGCCTCACGTCGTGGCGGCCCGAGCAGCTGGCCGCCGTGCACGACGCCGGGGGGCTGGTGCGCACCTGGGGCGACGGGTACGGCTACGCGCTCGTCGCGACCGGGCGCGTGGCGGCGATGGTCGATCCCGTCGTGGAGCCGTACGACATCGCGCCCATGCCGGTCATCCTCGCCGAGGCGGGTGGCTGCTTCACCGACCTCTCCGGCGGCGCCGGCATCGCCGGTGGCAGCGGCATCGCGACCAACGGGCACGTGCACGACGAGCTCCTCCGCCTCCTGCGGTGATCCGCCGACCCACCCTGTGCCGCGCCGCTGCCCTCGTGGTGCTCGTCCTCGCCGGCGCCACGGCGGTGCGGTCCGCGCCCGCAGGTGCGCACGCGCTGCTCGTGTCGGCCGATCCCGCCGACGGGGCGAAGCTCAGCGAGGCGCCCGAGGAGGTGCGGCTCACCTTCAGCGAGCCGGTCTCGGCCGAGCTGGGCGGGCTGCGGGTGTTCGCGGCTGACGGCACGCGCGTCGACCGCGGCGCGGTCCGCGTCGAGGACCGCGTCGTCGAGGTCGACGTCGTCCCCGATCTCGGCGAGGGCAGCTACGTCGTCACCTACCGGATCATCTCGGCGGACGCCCATCCGGTGCGGGGCGGCCTCGTGTTCTCCGTCGGCGACGGCGCCGCCGACCCGAGCGCGCTCGGGGGGTTCCTCGACACGTCCGAGGACCGGTTCTGGGAGGTGGTCGGGGCCGTGGGCCGCGCCCTCGCCTATGCGGGCCTGCTCCTGGCTGCGGGCGGCGCCCTGTTCCTCGCCGTGGTGCACCGTGCCCGCGGCGCGGAGCGCGACGAGCTGGCGAGGATCGTCGCCGTCGCGGCGGTGGTGGGCGTCGTCGCCTCGCTCGTCGCCGTGCCGGTCCAGGCCGCGCTCGGCACCGGTCAGGGCGCCGGATCGCTCCTCGAGGCGGGGGTGGCGCGCGACGTGCTGCGCGACGGCCTGGGCTGGTCGATCGCGCTGGGCGTCGTCGGGGCCGCTGCCCTGCTGCTCGGCCTCAGGTGGCGCCGGTCCGCCACCGCCACGCTGGGGGGAGCGGTGGCCACGGGAGCCTTCGTGCTGGTCGGACACACCACGGCCAGCGAGCCCGCCTGGCTGGCCAGGGTCGCCGACGTCATCCACGTGTGGGCCGCGGCGGCATGGTTCGGTGGGCTGGTGCTGCTCTGGCGCACGCTGCGCGCCCGCGCCCGCGCCGGTGCCGACGCCCACGAGACGGCGTCGGTCGTCAGCCGGTTCTCGAGCCTGGCCGCCGTGTCGCTGCTGGTCGTCGCAGCGGCGGGCTCGGCCATGACGTGGATCGAGGTCCGCGCAGCCGAGGCGCTCACGTCGACGACCTACGGGTGGGTGCTCGTCGCCAAGGTGGGGATCGTGCTCGTCGTGGCGGCGATCGCCCTCTACAACCGGTTCGGCCTGGTGCCGGCCATGCGAGCCGGCAAGGCGAAGGCCGCCCTGGCCCGCATCCGCCGGACGGTCTCCGTCGAGGCCGCAGCACTGGTCGTGGTGGTCGCGCTGGCCGCGGTCCTCGTGAACGTCACGCCGGCCCGCACGGCAGCCGGCATCGCCGGGCTCTTCGAGGAGACCGTCCAGCTCGGCGACGCGGGCTCCGTGCAGATCGTCGTCGACCCGGCCCGCGCCGGTGACAACGAGATCCACCTGTACACGTACGATCCCTCGGGGCGTCCCGCCGACATCGCCGAGTCCCTGACCCTCGAGCTGTCGCTGCCCGCGGCGGGCCTGGGGCCGATCGAGCGGCAGCCCTACCGGGCCGGTCCGGCCCATCACCAGCTCGACGGCGACACGCTGGCCACGGCCGGCACGTGGGTGATCGAGATCATCGCCCGCGTCGACCGCTTCAGCGAGGAGACGGGCACCGTCGAGGTGCCGGTCTCGGGCTGAGCCGCCATCATGCTCCCGTCGCCCCACCCAACGAGGATCGAGATGCCCCTGCCCGCCCCCCGCCCACCCGCCCGCCCCCGGCGCCGGGGTACGTGGCGTGCGGCACGGGTGGTCGCGGCCGCGCTCGCCTTCGTCGTGGCCGGCGCGCCGCCGGCCGGCGCCGATCCCGCCGGGCCCAGCGACTTCCGCTCGGAGGTCACCGAGATCGTCCCGCCCACCGACGTCGTGGCGGCGGAGGTGCGGGGCGGCGACTCCTTCCTCCAGCTCGAGGTCGAGCCGGGTCACCTCGTCGTGGTCGAGGGCTACAGCGGCGAGCCGTACCTGCGCTTCAGGCCCGACGGCACCGTGGAGCGCAACGCCCGCTCGGAGGCGACCTACCTCAACGACGACCGCCTCGCCCAGGTCGAGGTGCCGGCCGTCGCGGACAACGACGCCGAGCCCGAGTGGGAGACCGTGGCCGACGGCGGCACCTACGCCTGGCACGACCACCGCATCCACTGGATGGGCAGCGCCACGCCCAACGTCGAGCGCGGGCAGCGGATCTTCGACCCCTGGCGCGTGCCGATCACCGTCGACGGGGACCCGGCAGAGATCCGCGGCATCCTCACCTTCGAGCCGGCGGTCTCGCCGCTGCCGTGGGTGGCGGGCGCAGCGGTCGTGGCTGCGCTGCTGGCCTGGCTCGGACGACGCGCAGCGCTGCGCTCGGCGGCTGCCGTGCTCGCCGTGGCATCGGCCGCCGCCGTGGTGGTCGGGCGCTTCGAGCTCGCCGAGACCCCCGGCGGCGAGGGCAACGTCGCGCTCTGGGCGCTCCCGGCCGTGGCGCTGGCGGCCGCCCTGGTGGGCGTCGTGCGCGCGCGCGCGACCGCCGGGGTCGTTGCCGTCCTGGCCGCCGTGGCGGCGCTGTCGGGCTGGGCGCTGCTGCGCTTCACGGTCCTGCTCGAGCCCGTCCTGCCCACGGCGCTCCCCGAGCCGCTCGACCGCGGGGCGGTGGCGCTTGCGCTCGGCGCAGCGGTCGGGGCGGCCTACCTCGCGCTCACCAGCGGGGTGCTGGCCCTGCCCGAGCTCGCCGATGACGACGACGAGTAGCGCTCAGAGCCAGCCGATCTGCTTGAAGCGCCGGTGGAGCGCCAGGCAGGCCGCGGCCATGACCGCCATCGCGGCGGGGTAGCCGAACGTCCACTCCAGCTCGGGCATGTGCTGGAAGTTCATGCCGTAGATGGCGCCGCCGACGGTGGGGACGCCTGCGATGGCGAGCCACGCCGAGATCGTGCGCATGTCGTCGTTCTGGCGCACCGTCACCTGCGCGATGTTGGCGTCGAGCGCATCGGTGAGCAGGTCGCGCAGCTGCGCCAGCGAGGTGACGGTCCGGGTCAGGTGGTCCTCGACGTCACGGAAGTAGCTCGCCAGCTCCTCGCGGTGGTTCGGCACCTGGCCCCCGGCGAGGCGTGCCAGCGGGTCCAGGAACGGCTCGGTGTTCCGGTAGAGCTCGAGGACCTCCCGCTTGAGCTTGAAGATCCGTTGGCTCGGATCGAACCCCCGCGGGCGCGCTGGGTCGAACACGGCGTCCTCGATCTCGGCCAGGTCGTTGTCGAGGCCCACGATCACCGGGTGGTAGTCGTCGACGACCCGGTCGATCACCGCATGCAGCACCGCCAGGGGACCACAGCGCATCCGGTCGACGTCGCGCTCGATCTCGGCGCGCACGTGGGCGAGGTCGCTCGCCTCGCCGTGGCGCACGGTGACCACGTAGGTGGCGCCGACGAAGAGCTGGATCTCTGCGAGGCGCACGGTCTCGCTGGCGTCGAGGTAGCGGGCCGTCTTGAGGACGACGAAGAGGTCGTCGCCGAAGACCTCGAGCTTCGGCCGCTGGTGCGCCGTCAGCGCGTCCTCCACGGCGAGCTCGTGCAGGTCCAGCTCGGCTCGCACCGCGTCGAGCTCCTGCGGCGTCGGCTCGTAGATCTCGATCCACACGAACGACCCGGGGTCCTTCGACGCCTGCAAGGCCTCGTCCAGCCGCAAGGCCCCGGCGCGGCGTCGCCCGTCGGTGTACACCGCGCAGTCGACGATCACCGCTGCATCATCCCGCAGCGGCGCGCCCGCCGCTCGCCGTCCGGGCGAGGCCGGCGCCCTCAGGCGCCGGCGGCGCGCTGCTCGGCGAGCCAGTCGCGCGGTGTGCGCTCGGCAGCGAGCTCGCGAAGGCGAGCCGCTCGCGCCCGGCGCTCCTGGGTCGGCATGGTGAGCGCCTGGTGCAGCACGTCGGCGCTGCCGGCCACGTCGAAGGGCGGCACCCTCAGCGCGCCTTCGTGGAGGCGCTCCCACGCGCCCGCCTCGGGGGAGAGCGCGAGGACGGCGTCGCGGTCGCTCACGAGCACGCCCTCCGACGCCACGAGGTTCAGCCCGTCGCGGATGGGGTTCACCAGCAGGACGTCGGAGCGGCGCAGCACGGCCATGGACCGGGGGTGGTCGTCGTCCACGTGGAGGACGATGGGCTGCCAGCGCGCCGTCGCCCACCGGTCGTTGATCTCCGCGACGAGCGTCTCGACGTGACGGCGGTAGGCGACGTACTCCGGCACGGTCTGGCGCGACGGGTAGGCCCCGGCGACGAAGACGACCTGCTCGCGGTGCTCGGGGTGCTGGGCGAGGAGGTCGTCGTAGGCGAGGAAGCCGCGCAGCAGGTTCTTCGACAGCTCCACGCGATCGACCCGGCCGATCACGGCGCGGTCGCCGACGACCTCCTCGATCTGGCGCAGCGCCGCCAGGCACTCCTCGGAGGTCGCGGCCGCCAGCACGTCGCCGGGGTCCGAGGCGAGGGGGGAGACGAAGCACCGGGGCTCCAGCCCGGCGAGCTCCATGGCCGAGGCCTGGAAGTCTCGGGCCCACCGAGCGGTGTGGAACCCGCACGCACGATGGGCGGCCATGCCCTCGAGCAGCTCACGCACCGCAGCCTCGGGTAGGGCCGACAGCCACAGCGGGGGAGCGAAGGGCGTGTGGCTGAAGTGCACGCTGGTGAGATCGGGCCGCGCCTCGGCGAGCCGCGGCGCGACGAGGCACAGGTGGTAGTCCTGCACGAGGACCAGCGCGCCCTCGGGTGCCGTCTCGGCGACGGCGTCGGCGAAGGCGTGGTTGACCGCCCGGTAGGCACCCCACGCGTCGTCCCACGACCGGTCGAAGCTGGGTTGGCGGGTGAGGTCCCACAGGCCGTGGTGCGCGAACCACAGCACCTGGTTGCTGACGACGTCGTAGGCCAACCGGTAGGTCTCCTCGTCGATGGCCAGCATCCGGACCCGGAACCCGTCCGCCTCCACGACGCCGCCGGCAGCGGCCTCGCGGTCGCCGTCGGTGATGGCGGCGGCCAGCCACGTGGCGCCCGCCTCGCTCATCAGCGGCCCGATCCCCGAGACGAGCCCACCGGCGCCGCGGCGGCTCCTCAGCGCACCGTCGTCGCCGCGCTCGAAGGAGACGGGGCCTCGGTTGGAGACCACCACGACGGGCCGATCGGTGCGGGGGGTCGCCATGGACCGCTCACCGTACCGAGTCGCGATGGGCCACGATGTCGGGCGATGCGCCTGGTCGCCGCACCCGACAAGCTCCGAGGCACCGCCACCGCGACCGAGGTCGCGGCCGCGCTGCACCGGGCCGCGGCCGCGGCGGGCTGGCACTGCGACGAGGTGCCGATGGCCGACGGCGGCGAGGGGACGCTCGACGCGCTCGGCGGCGCCAACCGGACCACGGTGGTCACCGGACCGCTGGGTGCCCCGGTCGAGGCGGCCTGGCGGCTCGACGGTCGGCTGGCCGTCATCGAGATGGCGCAGGCGTCGGGCCTCGACCTGGTCGGCGGCGCCGAGGGCAACGACCCCGTCGCGGCCTCGACCGCGGGGACGGGCGAGCTCATCGTGGCCGCCCTCGATGCCGGGGCGACGCGGGTGATCGTGGGGGTCGGCGGCTCGGCGACCACCGACGGGGGCCTCGCCGCGCTGCGGAGCCTGCACCCCCTCGGCCGGCTGCGCGGGGTGGACCTGCTCGTGGCCTGCGACGTGCGGACCACCTTCCTCGACGCCGCCGAGCGGTACGCGCCGCAGAAGGGAGCCAGCGCGGCGCAGGTCGAGCTGCTCCGGCGGCGCCTCGAGCGCCTGGCGCAGGTCTACGGCACCGAGCACGGCGTCGACGTGCGCGCGCTCGAGGGGTCGGGCGCCGCCGGCGGTCTCGCCGGGGGCCTGGCGGCGGCGGGGGGACGCCTCGTCTCGGGCTTCGATCTCGTCGCCGAGGAGGCCGAGCTGTACGACCACGTCGAGGGCGCCGACCTCGTCATCACGGCCGAAGGCTTCCTCGACGAGCAGAGCTTCGACGGCAAGGTGGTCGGCGGGGTCGCCGAGCTGGCACGGGCGGCGGGGGTGCCCGTGGTGGCGATCGCCGGCGAGGTCTTCGACGAGGCGGCCTCGCGCGTCGAGGCGGTCTCGCTCGTGGAGCGCTACGGCGCGGCCCGCGCCCGCTCCGACGCGCTCGGGTGCATCGAGGAGATCGCGCTGGGGCTCCTGCAGGGACGCTCCCGCCGGCT
This sequence comes from uncultured Microthrixaceae bacterium, assembly GCA_963715505.1. GTDB lineage: Bacteria > Actinomycetota > Acidimicrobiia > Acidimicrobiales > VFJN01 > VFJN01. Next base: position 2,552,083 of record OY970242.1, on the reverse strand, counting down.
ACCCGTCCGGTAGCGTTCGACGCGTGGTCGACCGCATCCGACGCGCTGGTTCGCTGAGCTGGGCGGTCGTCGGTCTGGCAGCGCTCGTCGCGCTCCTGGGCGTCGTGGCCTGGGTGTTCCGTGTGATCTGGCCGCCGCTGATCCTCGCCGGCGCCATCGTCTTCCTCCTGAACCCGGTGGTCACGCGCCTGCAGCACCACCACATCCCCCGCGCCGCGGGCACCGCTGCGTCCTACCTCGGCGTCGCCGCGCTCGTGGCGCTCGTGGTGATCCTCGTGGCCCCCCTGGCGACCCGCCAGTACGACCAGCTGGCCGAGGAGTGGCCCGAGCTGCGGCGCGACCTCGAGGAGTCGATCGACGACCTGTCCGAGCGCTCGGTCGAGGACGACTGGCCGATCGAGATCCCCAGCTACGACGAGCTCGAGCGCCAGTTCTCGGGCGACACGACCGCCGATGCCGACGGCGACGGCGAGCTCTCGGAGGAGGAGCGCCAGGACCGCTTCGCCGAGCAGCTCGACACCGCCCGCGAGCTGGGCCTGCGGGTCTTCCACGTCGGCATCATCTTCGTGCTGGCGCCCATCATCGCGTTCTACATGCTGGTCGACCTGCCGCACATCCGCCGGGTCATGCGCAGCCTCGTCCCCGAGCGGTCCCGCGGCGACGTCATGGTCGTGAGCCGCCGGCTCAGCAACGCCATCGGCGGCTACTTCCGCGGGCAGCTGGCCGTGGCGCTCGTCGTCGGGACCATGGCGTCGATCGCCATGCGCATCATCGACCTGCCCTTCTGGCTGATCGTGGGCATGGTGGCAGGGCTGTTCAACATGATCCCGCTGATCGGGCCCTGGGTCGGAGCCGTACCGGGCATCATCATCGCCTTCACCACCGGCGGCGGGCTCACGCAGGCGATCTGGGTGGCGGTCGCCATGGCGATCGTCCAGCAGATCGACAACCACTTCATCAGCCCGATCGTGATGCAGCGAGCGGTGAAGCTCCATCCCGCCGTGGTGATGCTGGCGCTGCTGGCGGGTGGCACGCTGGGAGGCTTCTTCGGCCTGCTCCTCGCCGTGCCGGCCACGGCCACCCTGAAGATCGTCGTCGGGCACGTCTGGCGGCACTTCGTCCTCGAGCAGCCGCTCGACGAGATCGAGGCCCAGTGGATCCTCGACGATGCCGCTCCGGGCGTCGGCCCGGTCGAGTCACTCGACCGTGACGAGCCCGAGGGCGATCCCGACGGCGAGGCCGAGGGACGCGCCGGTGAGGGTCAGGACGAGGAGGAGCTGCGGTCCGGCTCGGTGGCGGGCGGGGCCGGCGCCTCGGCCCTGGGCTCGTCGTAGGACGCCGCCGCCGGCTCCTCGCCGCCCGTCTCGCCATCGGCGGCGCGCCGCAGGCGGACCATCGCCGTGGCGAGGACCGCCAGCGCGTCGTCGCTCGTGATGGGACCCTCCGGCACCGGGTCGCCGACCGCCAGCTCGGCATCGCCGACGCTGCACCCGGCGAGCGCTCGCACCAGCTCCGTGAGGCGGTGGGCGGCAGGTGGGTCGGGATCGTCGAGGTGGATCGTCACGTGAGGGTTGCGGTTGATCGCGGTGGCCGCCATGGTCGCAATGCTCCCGTTCCCGCCCCGCCCTGGGTGTGCACCCTCAGCATCGGCCAGGCTCCAGGACGACCTTTAGCGATTTCCTGGGCCAAACGGCCTACTGCCGCGAACCCGCCGTAGCGGTCATGCGGTGCGGCGCCGGTACGCCGGGACCTCGATGAGCGGGGGCCGCTGGGCGGGGGCCAGCTCGACCGGTTCGGCGTTGGGCCGGACGAGCGTGGCGGGGCTCCCGTCACGGGCCCCCGCACGCCACAGGGCGGCCTGCAGCACGGCGAGCGCCTGGGGTCCGAGCTCGTGGAGCGGGCGGTTGCGGTGGTGGCGGGTGCCCAGGTCGACCTGGACCATCAGGTCGGTGCCCTCGAGGGCGGCCACGTCGACGAGCAGCGCCAGGTCGACGCCGTAGCCCTGCACGAACGACAGCCGCTCGAGCAGCGACCGCCGTCCCGCGTACTCACCGGCCAGCGGCTGCACGATCGACGCGAGGTGCGGGAACAGCGAGGCGATCAGGGGCCGGGCCATGAGCTCGGTGACCCGTCCGCCGCCGTCGCGGCCCGCCTCGACCGGGCGGTCGTAGAAGCCCTTGACGAAGCCGATGTCGGGCCGCACGAGCAGGGGCCCCACCAGTCCCACGACGAAGCGGTCACCGAAGTCGACGATGTCGGCATCGCACCAGACGATGAGGTCGCCCTCGGCTGCGGCGACGGACTTCCACAGTGCCTCGCCCTTGCCCTGGCCCGGACCGAGCTGCGGGAGGACGTCGTCCACCGCCACGACGCGTGCGCCGGCGTCGGCCGCGACCGAGGCGGTTCGGTCGCTCGAGCGGTCGTCGACCACGAGGATCTCGTCGACGAGGCCCACCGAGTCGACGAACGAGCGGCGCACCACCTCGACGATGGCGCCGACGGTCGCCTCCTCGTCACGGGCCGGCAGGCACAGCGACACCACCTGTGCCTGGCGCCGCTTGTGGTCGACGAGCTCGCCCACGACGAAGTCCTCGTGGTGGAACGTCCGGATCATGGGCCGTCGCACGAGCCATGCATACCGGTGGTCGATCCGCTCGGCAACTTCCCGGCGCCGTGTCGGGAATGGCCGCCGCCGCAGACCGGTTCACTACCATCGTCCGGCGGTAGCAACCGCCCCGACCGACGCCCCGTGAGGAACCCCGACCATGAGCGTGATCGTCCGTGTGCCCACCACCCTTCGCACCCTGACCGCCGGCCAGGCCGAGGTCGCCGTCGAGGGGGGCACCGTGGGCGAGGTGATCGGCGCCCTCGAGGCGCGCCATCCCGGCTTCGTCGAGCGGATCCTCGACGGTGACGGGGGCTTGCGTCGATTCGTCAACGTCTTCGTGGCCGACGACGACGTTCGCTTCCTCGAGGGGCTCGACACGCCGGTCCCCGACGGTGAGACGGTGTCGATCATCCCGGCCGTGGCCGGCGGCTGACGAGGCGGGTCGCTCGTTAGCACTCCTCGGTTGCGAGTGCTGATGCGAGGTGCTTGACTGCTTAGCAGTCGCATACCGCGAGTGCTAACAACGGAGGACTACCCGCCGATGCCCAAGATCATCGCCTTCGAGGACGAGGCCCGCCGCGGTCTCGAGACCGGCATGAACAAGCTGGCCGACGCTGTCCGCGTCACGCTCGGCCCCAAGGGCCGCAACGTCGTGCTCGAGAAGAAGTGGGGCGCCCCGACGATCACCAACGACGGCGTGTCCATCGCCAAGGAGATCGATCTCGAGGACCCGTACGAGAAGATCGGCGCCGAGCTCGTCAAGGAGGTCGCCAAGAAGACCGACGACGTGGCCGGCGACGGCACCACCACCGCCACGGTGCTGGCGTGGTCGATGGTGCGCCACGGGCTGCGCAACGTCGCGGCCGGCGCCAACCCGATGTCGCTCAAGCGCGGCATCGAGCAGGCCGTCGAGGTCGCCGTCAAGGCGATCAAGGATGCTGCCGTGGAGGTCGACTCCAAGGCCCAGATCGCGCAGGTCGCCGGCATCTCCTCCGCTGACGCCGAGATCGGCGAGATGATCTCCGAGGCGATCGACAAGGTCGGCAAGGACGGCGTCATCACCGTCGAGGAGAGCCAGACCTTCGGCATGGAGATGGACCTCGTCGAGGGCATGCGCTTCGACAAGGGCTACATCTCGCCGTACTTCGTGACCGACCCCGACCGCATGGAGGCCGTGCTCGACGAGCCGTACATCCTGCTGGTCGGGTCGAAGATCTCCGCCGTGCGCGACATGCTGCCGGTGCTCGAGAAGGTCATGCAGAGCGGCAAGCCGCTGCTGATCATCGCCGAGGACGTCGAGGGCGAGGCGCTCGCCACGCTCGTCGTCAACAAGATCCGCGGCACCTTCAAGTCGGCCGCCGTCAAGGCACCGGGCTTCGGCGAGCGCCGCAAGGCCATGCTGCAGGACATCGCCATCCTCACCGGCGGCCAGGTCATCACCGAGGAGGTCGGCCTCAAGCTCGAGAACACCACCCTCGACCTGCTCGGGCGGGCCAAGCGGGTGATCGTCACGAAGGACGAGACCACGATCATCGAGGGCGCCGGGTCCGAGGCCGACATCAAGGGCCGCATCCAGCAGATCAAGAACGAGATCGAGAACACCGACTCCGACTACGACCGCGAGAAGCTCCAGGAGCGCCTCGCCAAGCTGTCCGGTGGCGTTGCCGTCCTCAAGGTCGGTGCCGCCACCGAGGTCGAGCTCAAGGAGAAGAAGCACCGCATCGAGGACGCGGTGAGCACCACCAAGGCCGCCATCGAGGAGGGTGTGGTCGCCGGCGGTGGCACCACCCTGCTGCGCGCCCAGGGCAAGGTCCTCGAGCTGGCGAAGAAGCTCAAGGCCTCCGACGAGAGCACCGGTGCTCGCATCGTGGCGTCGTCGCTCGAAGAGCCGCTGAAGCAGATCGCCGTGAACGCCGGTCTCGAGGGCGGCGTGGTCATCGAGCGGGTCCGAGGGCTCGACTCGCCCACCGAGGGCCTCAACGCGGCCACCGGTGCGTACGAGGACCTCGTCAAGGCCGGCATCATCGACGCGGCCAAGGTCACCCGCTCGGCGCTGCAGAACGCGGCGTCGATCGCTGCGCTGTTCCTGACCACCGAAGCCGTCATCGCCGACAAGCCCGAGGAGTCGGCGCCGGCCATGCCCGGCGGCGGCATGGAGGACTTCTAGCGGCGCCGTCGCCCCCTGGGTCCGGGCAGGTACCTCGGATCCACCTGGTCGTTCGGCTCCAGGGGGCGCATGGCCAGGTCGATGGCGCTCCAGAGCGTCTGTGACGACCCGAAGAACAGGATCGGCACGAGCGCGGCCACGACGAAGCACGGGATCAGGATCAGCGCGGCGCGCCGGTCGTTCCACGTCAGGGCGACGGTCGTGGCGAGCGTGAGGAGCAGCAGGCCGAAGCTCACCACGGTGTTGATGCCGACCGCACCGATCCAGTGACCCTCCTCGCGCCGGATCGGGAAGTTGCACGTCGGGCAGCGGTCACGCACCTCGAACCACGACGTGAAGCAGCCGCCGCTCCCGCACAGCGGGCAGCGGCGCCGCACGCCCCGCCACAGCAGCATCGCGATCGACGGCGAGCGCGGGACAGGTTCCTCCACGCAGGAAAGGGTCGCGCGCGCGAGGGCCGGTGCACCATGCGCCGCCCCGGCGCCCGGCGGTAGCGTCCGGGCACCATGGACGACCAGCCCGGGGAGCCCGCCGAGGACCCGGCGCCTGCGCGAGCCGCCGCTCCCGACGGCCCCGAGGCGCGGGCGCTGGCCCACGAGGCGGAGGAGATCCGCCGGCTCGTCGAGGCAGGGGCCGGCTCGCCCGAGGACCTTCGGCTGCTCGCCGCTCGCATCCGGGAGCACCGGGCGCGCGAGGAGGCCCTGTGGCGCTCGCAGGTGAAGCCCCAGCTCGTGAAGGCGCGCAAGGCGAGCTTCTCGCTGGGCCGCAGCGCCCCCGCGCCGGCCGGTCGCGCCCCGGCGCAGCGCAACGCCGGCGTCGGCGGCGCCCTCCTGGCGGCCGCGCTCCTCGTCGTGGTGCTTGCCGCCACCACGACGATCGCGGTGCTCGTCGTGCCGCTGGTCGGCCTCCTCGCCTACGCCTGGTGGCAGGGCCGCCAGGGCCCTCCGCCCGACTGAGCGCCGTCCCGGCCAGCAGCGCGGCGGCGCGTGGCTACCCTCGGGGCATGCCGGACCCGCTCGTCCCCAGCGTCGGCTGGGGCGTCCTCCACCTCTTCTGCACGCCAGGGCCGCTCGCCGATCCTGACGCCGTCACCGCCGCCGTGCGCGCCGCCGAGGCCGACGGCCACCAGGTCGTTCCCGTCGCCATGCTCGGCCACAAGGGCGACATCGCCTTCATGGCGCTCGGCCCGAACCTCTGGCGGCTCCGCCAGCTCCAGACGGAGCTGTCGGCGGCGGGACTCGTCGTGATCGACAGCTACGTGTCGCTGACGGAGCTCTCCGAGTACGCGGAGGGCGTGCCCGACGAGCTCAAGGAGGCGCGCCTGCACCCCGTGCTGCCGCCCGAGGGCAAGACCGCGTTCTGCTTCTACCCGATGTCGAAGCGCCGCGGCGACGTGCACAACTGGTTCACCACGCCCTACGACGAGCGCAAGGAGCTGATGTACGCACACGGCGCGAGTGGGCGGAAGTTCGCGGGTCGGGTGCTCCAGGTGGTGACGGGCTCCACCGGCATCGACGACTACGAGTGGGGCGTCACGCTCTTTGCCGTGCACCCCGACGACCTGAAGGACGTCGTGTACACGATGCGCTTCGACGAGGCCTCGGCGCACTACGCCGAGTTCGGCGCCTTCTACACCGGGATGGTGGCGCCGCTCGACGACGTGCTCCGCTCTGTGGGGCTCACGACGTAACGCCCCCGAAACAGGGGAGTGCCGTATGCTCCCCCGATCGTGCTCGGGGGAACCACCATGCGCCGTCTGCTGCTGGGCCTGCTCCTGGGGTGCACGACCCTCGTCGTGCTCGCCGGCGCGGCGGCTGCGCAGACGCAGGAGCGTGAGATCAGCGTCACGGTGATCGACCGGCAGGGCACGGCCGACCGGGAGGACGACCAGCCCGTCGAGGGCGCGGTGATCATCGTCACCGACGACTCCGACGAGGTGGTCGACGAGGTGGTGACCGACGACGAGGGCCGGGCCACCATCACGCTGCCGGGGGAGGGCCAGTACACCGCGACGCTCGACCTCGAGTCGCTGCCCGACGACGTCGGCCTGCCGCGCGAGGGGCAGGAGTCGGTCTCCATCGACCCCACGAGGGCCCGGTTCTTGAACTTCACGCTCGGCGACCGGGAGCGGGCGACCACCAGCACGCTCGACAAGGTGCCGCAGCTCGTCTTCAACGGCTTGAGCTTCGGCCTCATCATCGCCATCACGTCCGTCGGGCTCTCGCTCATCTTCGGCACCACCGGCCTCGTGAACTTCGCCCACGGCGAGCACGTCACCCTGGGGGCGATCGTCGCCTGGTGGTTCAACGCGGACCACGGCATCCACATCGTCCCCGCCGCGCTGCTGGCGATCGCCATCGGTGCCACGGCCGCGGCGATCGTCGATCGACTGCTGTGGTCGCGCCTGCGGCGCAACGGCATGAGCCTGGTGGCGATGATGATCGTCTCCATCGGCCTCAGCCTCGCGGCGCGGAGCCTGTTCCAGCTGCTCTTCGGTGGCGTCTTCCGGCCCTACCGCCAGTACTACCGCCAGGACGGGTTCGACCTCGGGCCGATCACCACGACCCCGAAGGACCTCTGGATGATCCTGCTCATCATGGTCGTGATCGTGGCGGTCGCCTCGCTGCTGCAGTACACGCGGATCGGCAAGGCCATGCGAGCCGTCTCCGACAACCCCGACCTCGCTGCCTCCTCGGGCATCGACGTCGATCGCGTCATCGTCTTCGTCTGGGCGCTCGGCGGAGGGCTCGCAGCGCTCGGTGGCGTGCTGTTCGGCCTGCAGCAGCAGGTCCACTTCGAGATGGGCTTCCGGCTGCTGCTCCTCATGTTCGCGGGCGTCGTGCTCGGCGGGCTCGGCACGGCCTACGGCGCCCTCGTCGGGTCCTTCGTCGTGGGGCTGTTCGTCGAGGTGTCGCCGCTGGTCATCCCGACCGAGCTGAAGAACGTCGGTGCCCTGTTCGTGCTCATCGTGGTCCTGCTGATCCGCCCGCAGGGGATCCTCGGGCGGGCCGAGCGGATCGGCTGAAGGAGGGAGCAACATGGACTGGGAGTTCATCGCCAGCGTCTCGCTCACCACGGCGTTCGGTCCGCAGGCCGTCGTCTTCGCCCTGGCGGCCATCGGGCTCAACGTCCACTTCGGCTACACCGGGCTCCTCAACTTCGGTCAGGTCGCCTTCCTCGCCGTCGGCGCCTACACGGTGGCCATGGGCGTCGACACGTTCGGGCTGTCGTTCTGGTTCTGCGTCTTCCTGACGCTCGTCACGGCGTCGATCCTGGCCCTCGTCCTCGGGGTGCCGACGCTGCGGCTCCGCGCCGACTACCTCGCCATCGTGACGATCGCCTCCGGTGAGATCATCCGCCTGGTCCTGCGCGCCAACACGTTCACGGACACCACCGGCGGGGCGGCGGGCATCCAGAACTTCGCCGGCGACTTCTTCGAGCTCAACCCGTTCCCACGTGGCCGCAAGGACCTCCTCCTCCCGGGCACCGACATCGGCGTGTCGTACTCGTCGAACCAGGTGTGGGTGCTGCTCGTCGGGTGGTCGCTCGTCGCCCTGGCCTGCCTCTTCGTGTACCTGCTCGTGCGAAGCCCCTGGGGTCGCGTCCTCAAGGCCATCCGCGAGGACGAGGATGCCGTGCGCAGCCTGGGGAAGAACGTGTACGTGTACAAGCTCCAGTCGCTCGCCATCGGCGGCGTGATCGGTGCGATCGGCGGTGTCATCTTCGCCGTCTCGCGCCAGTCGGTCGTACCGGACAGCCTCGGCACCCTGCTGACCTTCTTCGCCTACACGGCGCTGGTGCTGGGCGGCGCGGCACGGGTCCTCGGGCCGGTGCTGGGAGCGGTCGTCTTCTTCTTCCTCAGCGCCTTCGTCGACGTGGCGCTGCGCGAGGCCATCGAGGCCGACGTCATCACCTTCCTCGTGGCGAACGAGGTGGGCATCGTGCGCAACATCCTCGTCGGGATCGGCCTGATGACGCTGATGATCTTCCGGCCGCAGGGGCTCATCGGCGACAAGGGGGAGGTGGCCGTCAGTGTCCGCCGATGACCAGGCCGTCACGTCGCCCGCTGCTGGGGCGTTCGCGGCGGTCGCGCCCGTGCCGGGCGTCGCCAAGCCCGATCCGATCCTCGTCGCCGACGGGGTGCGCCGCACCTTCGGTGGGCTCACCGCGGTCGATGTCGAGCACCTCGAGGTGCAGCGCGGCGCCATCACGGCGCTGATCGGCCCCAACGGGGCGGGGAAGACCACGTTCTTCAACCTGCTCACGGGCTTCGACCGGGCCGACGCAGGTCGCTGGACCTTCGACGGTCACGACCTCGTCGGCGTCCCCGCTCACCGCGTGGCACGCCAGGGGATGGTGCGAACCTTCCAGCTCACGAAGTCGCTGGCGCGCCTCACCGTGCTCGACAACATGAAGCTCGGCGCCACCGGGCAGCGCGGCGAGCGGTTCTTCGCCGCCATGGTCCGCCCGCTGTGGCGCGCGCAGGAGGCGGAGGTCGAGGCGCGCGCCGAGGCGCTCCTCGCCCGCTTCAAGATGGACCACATGCGCGACGAGCTCGCCGGCTCGCTGTCGGGCGGCCAGCGCAAGCTCCTCGAGATGGCCCGCGCGCTGATGGTGCAGCCCACGATGGTCATGCTCGACGAGCCGATGGCCGGCGTGAACCCGGCGCTCACGCAGTCGCTGCTCACCCACGTGAAGTCGCTGCGGGAGGAGGGGATGACCGTGATGTTCGTGGAGCACGACATGGACGTGGTGCACGACATCTCCGACTGGGTCATCGTGATGGCGGAGGGCAGGGTCATCGCCGAGGGAACCGCCGAGGACGTCAGTGCCAACGACGCCGTCATCGACGCCTACCTCGGCGCCCACCACGACGCGCCCGTCGACGCGCTCGAGGCCGAGATGCACCTGGCGGAGGACGAGGTGGCCCTCGCCGCGGAGGAGGACAGCGACGATGCCTGAGCAGCGTGAGGTGCCCCCCGTCGACCTCGTCCCCGTGGAGGAGCCCGACTGGGAGGGACCGCTCCTGGTCGCCCGCTCGATCGTCGCAGGCTACGTATCGGGCGTCGACATCCTCAACGGCTGCGACCTCGAGCTCGAGCAAGGCGAGCTGATCGGCATCATCGGCCCGAACGGCGCCGGGAAGTCGACGCTGCTGAAGGCGATGTTCGGGCTGGTGCCCGTGCGCTCGGGCTCCATCTGGCTGCGCGGCCAGGACATCACGCGGGAGAAGGCCCACCGCCTGGTGGCGCTCGGCGTGGGCTACGTCCCGCAGAACAACAACGTGTTCCCCAGCCTCACGGTCCGCGAGAACCTCGAGATGGGCGTGTACCAGCGACCCAAGGACTTCGCGCCCCGCTTCGAGGAGGTCTGCTCGCTGTTCCCCCGCCTCGGGCAGCGGCGCAAGCAGCGCGTCGGGTCGCTGTCGGGCGGCGAGCGGCAGATGGTCGCCATGGGACGGGCGCTGATGATGCGCCCGTCGGTGCTGCTCCTCGACGAGCCCTCGGCAGGGCTGTCGCCGGCCCTGCAGGACGAGGTGTTCATCCGCTGCCGGCAGATCAACGAGACGGGCGTGTCGATCGTGATGGTGGAGCAGAACGCCCGTCGGTGCCTGCAGATCTGTCACCGCGCGTTCGTGCTCGACCAGGGACGCAACGCCTACTCCGGCACCGGCGAGGAGCTGCTCAACGACCCCAAGGTCGTGGAGCTGTACCTCGGCACGCTCGCCAAGGCCAAGTAGTCGGCGTCGGGGCCCCGGACGCGACGAGGCCCCGGGTCACCCCGGGGCCTCGCTGCACCTCGAGAGGTTGGCTACTCGCCGGCGTCGAACCGCTCGCCGAGCGGGTTGCCGATGTTGCCGTCGACCATGTAGGTCGGGATGTCGTTGGGACCGAGGCCCTGCTCGACGAGCGTGACCAGCAGGCGGCTGGTCTCGTCGAAGCCGATCAGCGCGATGGCGTCGGCGTCGGCCTCGGCCACCTGCTGCACCTCGGCGTCGAAGGTCTGCGCCTGCGGGTCGTAGGTGATCGTGTCGATCACCTCACCACCGCCGGCCGTGAACGACGCTGCCAGGTCGTCGGCGAGACCGTTGCCGTAGTCGTCGTCGAAGTTCACGATGACGAGCGAGGCGTTGCCGTCGCCGGCGATGACCTCGGCCAGCACCTGGCCCTGCAGGATGTCGGACGGCCCGAGGCGGAAGTAGAGCCCGCGGTCGGGGTAGTCCGAGAACTGCTTGGAGGTGTTGGCAGGCGAGAACATCGTCACGCCCGCGCTCGACGATCTGGTCGATCACGCTGGCGGAGACGCTCGAGGAGGCGGCGCCGATGATGGCATCGACGCCCTCGGCGAGCTCGCGGGTGACGGTCTGGACCGCGGTGTCGGTGGTGGTGTCACCCGAGTCGCCCTCGACCAGCTCGACCGGGGCGCCGTTGACGCCACCCGCCTCGTTGATCTCGGCGACGGCCATCTGCACGCCGGCGATCTCCGGTGGTCCGAGGAACGCCAGGTTGCCCGTCTCGGGCAGCAGCGTCCCGATCTTCAGGATCCCGTCGCCGGCCCGGTCGACCTCGACCGCGTCGACCGGCATCGCCTTGAACTCCTCGCTCGCCTCGACCGTCACGAAGGTCTCCTGCTCGGGGTCGAGGCGGTTGTCGTCGCCGTAGACCTGCACGGCGTAGGAGCCGATGATCGGCTCACCGTTGCCCGACATGTTGGTCGGACCCGAGACGCCCTCGTAGTCGATGTCGGTGCCGGCCTCGACCAGCGCGAGGCACTCGGCGAAGGTGCTGCACTGCTCGCCGTCCTTCGTGACGTTCACGATCTCGCCGGCATGGGCGCTGCCGTCGGTGCCTGCCACCTGCGCAGCGAGGGCGATGATGATCGTGGAGTCGTAGGCCTCCGGACCGTAGGCGTAGGTGCCGTCGAGGTTGATGCCCGCTTCCTCGGCGTGCGCGTCCATGCGGCTCTGGAAGTCGCGGACCGCGTCGGTGGTCTCGGGCGCCGGGGTGGTGCCCTTGGCGCCGACCAGCTCACCTCCGCCGCCGCTGTCCTCCGCGGTGGTCGTGGTCTCCGGGTCGTCGTCTGCGGCGTCGTCGTCGTCGTCGCCGCATGCTGCGGCCAAGAGCGAGAGCGCCGCCAGCCCGCCCACCATCCTTACGAACCTTCTGTGCCTCATGTGCTGCATGCCTCCCCTAGCCCAGTGACCTGGGACGATGTGGTTGGCGACACTACACAGGGCACGCCGCCGATGCTGGTCACCGCCCCCATCTTCACGTGGCCGAAGCACGGCCCCCGCGGCGGGCTGCCCGGCCGGCGCCGCCGCCGCGCCAGAATGCAGGGGTGACCACCGACCTCGCCTCCCTGCGCCGGCGGCTGCGCGAGTTCGAGCGGGTGGTCGTCGCGTTCTCCGGTGGCGCTGACTCGGCCTTCCTCGCCTGGGTGGCGCACGACACGCTCGGCCCGGACGGCGCGCTCGCCGTCACGGCCGTCTCGCCGTCGCTGCCGGTCGCCGAGCGCCAAGGGTGCGCCTCGCTGGCGGAGAGCTGGGGGCTGTGCTGGCAGGAGGTGCTCACCGACGAGCTCGCCAACCCCGACTACGCGCGCAACGACGGTGATCGCTGCTACTGGTGCAAGGACGCGCTGCTGGCGGCGTTGGGCCCGATCGCCGACGAGCGCGGTGCGGTCGTGTGCCTCGGCGTCAACCTCGACGACCTCGCCGACCACCGCCCGGGGCAGCGTGCCGCCGCGGAGCGAGGAGCGGTGTTCCCGCTGGTCGAGAGCGGCTTCACCAAGGCCGAGGTGCGCTCCTGGTCGAGGCGGCTCGGCCTGGTGACCTGGGACAAGCCGGCCGCGGCGTGCCTCGCGTCGCGCCTGCCCTACGGCACGCCCGTGACGCTCGGACGGCTCAGCGCCGTCGAGCGGGCCGAGGCCGGCCTGCGATCGCTGGGGTTCCGCGAGCTGCGGGTGCGCCACCACGGCGAGCTGGCCCGCATCGAGGTGCCGGAGGCCGACCTCGATGCGGTGCTCGCCCGGCGGGCGGACGTCGTGGCCGCGGTGCGCGCCGCCGGCTACCGCTGGAGCACCCTCGACCTCGCCGGCCTGGTCAGCGGCGGCTTCAACGCCCTCCTGGAACCCCCGAGCGAGCGAGCTCGCTGAAGCGCCACCGCCACGCGGCCCTCAGGGCTCGGCGCCGTCGTGGGGGGTCCACGTCGGAAAGCTGATGTGTGGCACGTCGAGGTGGGCGACGACGCGCCCCTTGGCGTCGAGCCGCGCCAGGCAGGGACCGGCGGCTTCGATGCCGCCCGCCATGGCGATGTAGTCCGCGACCGACAGCAGCAGTGGCCCCGACTCGGCGTCGGCGTCACCGGGGCGGAGCAGCGCGTCGACCTCCAGCGTGGGCCGGCACGGGTCGGATCGATCGACGCACCAGCAGTGGTAGACGACGCCCTCGAAGACCGACAGGGCTCGGATCCGCATCGTCTACGGCTCGGGTCCGACGCATCGCGGGGGCATGGGGCCAGCATGGTCGGCATGGCTGCGCCTGCCAACCCGCCCGACGACCCTGCCGACGCGGCGGCGCTGCGCCGATGCGCCGACGCCCTGGCCGACGCCGTCGACGCCGCCGTCGCCGGCTGGGTCGAGCGCGCCGTCACGGACCGGTGGGCGCAATGGACCGGCGAGCCCGCGTCGGTCGCCGTGGCGAGCGCCGGCCGCGCCGCGGGGGAGCGCGCCCGAGACGCCGTGATGCCCGCGCTGCGGGCGCTGCTCGCCACCGACGTCGACGCCCAGCGGACCAACCCGTTGTCGATCCTGCGCGCCGCCGTCGTGCACCCCACCGCGGTGCTGCGCGGGCTGGGCGTGCCGCCCGTCGAGCGCGATGCCCACGCCGAGCGGCTCTTCCCCGACGACATCTACGAGCTGGCGCCTGCCGCCTTCGCCGACGTCGACGCCGCGCTCCACGAGCCGGGCCTCGTCTGGGGCGCTGCCAAGGCCCATGTCGTCCTCGCCCGCCGCCGCAGGGCGAGCGGCTAGTCAGTCGCCCCCGCCCGGCGGTTGCTCGAAGCGCTGCCAGCCGGCATCGGTGATGGAGCGGGGCTCGAAGAACACGCAGTCCTCCGGGCAGGCGAAGGGCATCGCCTCGGCCATGTTGACGCGACAGCGCTGGACGACGTCGTCGTCGGCGGTCGTCCGGGTGGAGTAGTGGCGGCAGTCCTTGCGCACAGCCATCGGATCGAGTCTCGCGCCCGGCGGCGACGAGGACCGCCTCGACGGTCCCCTAGCCTCCGGGCGTGGCCGATCGCCTGGTGATCGTGGGAGGGGACGCAGCCGGCATGAGCGCGGCCACCCAGGCGCGCCGCCGCCAGCCGTACCTGGAGATCGTCGCCCTGGAGCAGGGTGCCTGGACGAGCTACTCCGCCTGCGGCATCCCCTACCTCGTGGGTGGCGACGTCGCGTCGATCGACCACCTCGTCGCCCGCACCCCCCAGGAGCACCGCGAGCGGCACCGCATCGACGTGCGCCTCCACCATGAGGTCCTGGCCATCGACCTCGCGGCTCGCAGGCTCGAGGTGCGCGACCACCTGCGCCACCGCACCCTCCAGCTCGGCTTCGACCAGCTCCACCTCGCCACGGGCGCCCGGCCGACGCGCCCCGACCTGCCCGGCATCGACGGCGAGCAGGTGCACGGGGTGCAGACCCTCGGCGACGCCAAGGCCCTGCTCGAGCGGGCACGCACGTCGCGCTGCCGGTCGGTCCTCGTCGTCGGCGGCGGCTACATCGGCCTCGAGATGGCCGAGGCCTTCGTTCGCCGGGGCGCCGAGGTGACGCTCGTCGACGGCGCCGACCAGCTGATGCAGACCCTCGACGCGGACATGGCGGCACGCCTGGTGGGACCCATGGAGGCCATCGGCATCGACGTCCGCCTCGGCACGCGCGTGGCGAGCTTCGAGCCGGGCGCGCGCTGCTGGCGGACGGTACGTCGATCGATGCCGACCTCGTCGTCCTCGGCATCGGCGTCACCCCGAACGCCGAGCTGGGGGCCGAAGCCGGGCTGGCGACCGGCGCGCGGGGGGCGCTGGTCGTCGACCGCCGCCAGCGCACGCCCGTGGGCGGCGTGTACGCCGCCGGCGACTGCTGCGAGTCGCGCCACCTCGTCTCCGGCCGCCAGGTGCACGTCGCGCTGGGCACCGTCGCCAACAAGCAGGGCCGGGTGGCGGGCGTCAACCTGGGCGGCGGCTACGCCACCTTCCCGGGGGTCGTGGCCACCGCCATCACCAAGGTGTGCTCGTTGGAGGTCGCCCGCACGGGGCTGACCGAGCGCGAGGCGGCCGAGGAGGGCTTCGACGCCGTGGCGGCGTCGATCGACGCCACCACGCGGGCGGGCTACCTGCCCGACGCCGACACGATGACCGTCAAGCTCGTCGCGGAGCGGGGCACGGGTCGGCTCCTCGGCGCCCAGATCGTCGGCGGTGAGGGCGCCGCCAAGCGCATCGACACCGTCGCGACGGCGCTGCACGGTCGCATGCGCGTCGAGGAGGTCATCGATCTCGACCTGGCGTACGCGCCGCCGTTCTCCAGCGTCTGGGACCCCGTCGCCATCGCGGCACGCGTGGTGGCCGACCGCGTCTGACGCCGCGCCAGGCCGGGCCGCCTGTGGGCGCGGCTGTGGCCTCGCGGTGGACAACCAGGGGGCGGTTGGGGATATCCGAGAAACCTCGGGGATAACCCTGGGGATGTCGAAGAGATCTCTTGACGCCTCCGGCGCGGGGGTCCATTGTCGGCTCTACCGCAGCGGAAACGGAGCGGTCGCAACCGGGGGATGACCAGACGCTTCGGCGGAGGGAGAACCACCGGGACCGGCCACCACCGGCCCGTCGTGGGAGGACGAGTGATCCACCGTCCGCCCGACCGACGAGGTGAGAGCCTCGTTGCTGGGGCGGCCCGCAACGGAGTCGGGGGGAACCCCGGAGACCAGCGGGGAGTGGCTCGAGCACCCCGGTGCAAGGGCCACGAACGGGCATCGCCCGCCAGAGCTTCGGCTCCGACGGGCGATGTGGGTGATCGTGACGAGGCTAACGCCGCTGAACGGTCGCTTGGTGGACGCTCGGCCGAAGGTGGCCCCAGGGCCGCCGACCGGCTTCGGCTGGTTCGGCGCCCGGGGCCACCTCCCATTTTGGGGCCGTCGCCGACCTGGCACACTGCTCGGGTGGGACTCGCCACCACGCGCACGGCGCTCCAGGAGGACCCGTCCCTGGTGGGCCACGCGCTGTGTCGGCGCTACAGCGACGCCGTCGACGCCTGGCTCGCCGACCTGCTGGGCGCGGCCGAGGACGAGCACGGCGCGGGCGACGTGTCGCTGGTGGCCGTCGGCGGCTACGGGCGCGCCGAGCTCAGCCTCCAGTCCGACATCGACGTCCTCCTGCTCCACCGTGGCCGCTCCGACATCGGCGCCTTGGCCGACCGGGTGTGGTACCCGATCTGGGACGAAGGGCTGAAGCTCGGCCACGCCGTGCGCACCATGAAGGAGGCCCTCGTCCTCGCCGCCGACGACCTCGACACGGCGACGTCGCTGCTCCAGCTGCGGCACGTGGCCGGGGACCCCGAGCTCACCGCCGCGCTGGGTGGCCGCGCCCTCGAGCAGTGGGAGAAGCGGTCGAAGCGGTGGCTCGCCGAGCTGTCGACGCGCGTCGCACATCGGCACCACCGCGCCGGCGAGGTGGCCTTCCTCCTCGAGCCCGACCTGAAGGACGGCCGTGGCGGGCTGCGCGACGTCCACGCCCTGCGCTGGGCCGAGGCGGCTCGACGGCTGCTCTGGGAGGGCGACGACCCCGCCCTCGACAGCGCCTACGGCGCGCTCCTCGCGGCTCGCGTCGAGCTGCACCGCCGGACGGGTCGTCCCGGCGACCGCCTGCTGCTGCAGGAGCAGGACGCCGTGGCGGAGGCCCTGCAGCACCCCTCCGCCGACGCGCTCATGCACGAGCTGGCCACGGCCGCCCGCACGATCGCCTGGCGCAGCGACGACGCCTGGCAGCGCATCGACGCGTCGCTGCGCGGGCCAGGCTGGCGCGCGCGCGCCGCGACCGCCCGGCCGGGCCGGGCCTGGTCGTGCGCGACGGTGAGGTGCACCTGACCGTCGACGCCGACGTCGCCGGTGATCCCAGCCTCGTGCTGCGGGCAGCGGCCGTCGCCGCCGCGGGTGGCACGCGGCTCCACCGCGCCTCGCTCGACCGCCTGGCGGCCGGCGCGGCGCCCGTCCCCGAGCCCTGGCCCGATGCGGCTCGCACCGCCCTGGTGGAGCTGCTGCTGGCCGGTCCCCGTGCCATCCCCGTCATCGAGGCCCTCGACCAGCTCGGGCTGTGGGTGCAGCTCATCCCCGAATGGGCGGCGGTGCGAAGCAAGCCGCAGCGCAACGCCTACCACCGCTTCACCGTCGACCGGCACCTCATGGAGGCCGCGGCCAACGCCGCCGGCCTGGTCGCCCGCACCGATCGGCCCGACCTGCTGGTGCTCGGCGCGCTGCTGCACGACATCGGCAAGGGCTACCCCGGCGACCACACCGAGGTCGGCATCGGCCTCGTCGCCACCATCGGCGCCCGTCTCGGCCTGCCTGGCGACGACGTCGAGGTGCTGCAGGCGCTCGTGCGGCACCACCTGCTGCTGCCCGACGTCGCCACCCGCCGCGACCTCGACGACCCCGCCACGATCACGGCCGTCGCGCAGTCGGCGGGCGACCAGCGGACCCTCGCCCTGCTCGGCGCCCTCACCGAGGCGGACAGCCTGGCCACCGGACCCGCCGCCTGGGGCCCGTGGAAGGCCGAGCTCGTCGCGCGACCTCGTGGCGCGAGCGGGCCACGTGCTGCGCGGCGGCAGGCCCGAGGAGGTCCGCGACGACTTCCCGACGGCGGCGCACCTCGAGCTGCTCCGACGCGGCCAGCACTCGCTCGCCGGCGACGGCGACCGCCTCACCGTGGTCACCGCGGACCGCCACGGCCTGTTCAGCCGGGTTGCGGGCGTGCTCGCGCTCCACGGCCTGGCCGTGCTCGATGCGGCCGTCACGACCCTCGACGGCATGGCGCTCGAGGTCCTCCGCGTCGAGTCGAGCTTCGGCCCCGTCATCAGCTGGGACAAGGTGCTCCCCGACCTCGAGCGGGCCCTGGAGGGTCGCCTCGCCCTCCAGGCCCGCCTCGCCGAGCGGGCACGCGTCTACGGCCGGGCCCGGGCCACGAGCGGGATCGAGGAGCCGCCGCAGGTCGTCGTCGACAACGACGCCTCGGCCGATGCCACGGTGATCGAGGTCCACGCGCCCGACTCGATCGGGACCCTCTACCGCATCACCCTGGCCCTCTCCGAGCTCGAGCTCGACATCACCTCGGCCAAGGTCCAGACCCTCGGTGAGCGGGTGGTCGACGCGTTCTACGTCCGAGGGCCCGGCGGGGGCAAGCTCACCGACGCAGACACCATCGTCGAGGTCGAGCGCGCCCTGCTGCACGTCCTGGTCTCCTCGCCGAGCGGCCACGGGTCGCCGGGGTTCCTCTAGCGTCTGCAGCGTGGCTCGCCGGCTCCCCCCGACTCGACAGGACCTCGTGCGCTGGTCCGAGGCGCTGGCGGGGATCGCCCGCACCGGTCTGGGCTTCACGCAGAGCCTCTACGAGCGCGAGCGCTTCGAGGAGGTGCTCCACGTCGCGGGTGACATCCGCGCCGCCCTGTCGGCCGACGAGGACCTCGACGTCGAGCACTACGTCGACGAGTGGATGCGCAGCGTGGGCGACGGCGTGGCCGGCTACGTGACGCCGAAGGCCGCCACGGGGGCGGTCGTGTACGACGACCGCCAGCGCATCCTGCTGGTGCAGCGCGCCGACTCGGGCGTGTGGCTCTACCCCACGGGCTGGGCCGATGTCGGCTACTCGGCGAGCGAGGTCGCCGTGAAGGAGGTGCTCGAGGAGACGGGCATCACCTGCGTGCCCGAGCGGGTCATCGCCGTGCTCGACGGGATGCGGATGGGCTTCACCCGCATCCCGCTGTACTCCATCGTGTTCCTGTGCCGGGCCACGGGCGGCGAGCTGGCCGCCCACCCCCTCGAGACGGCCGACGTCGGGTGGTTCGCCGAGGACGAGCTGCCGGCCATGACCGTCGGCGTCTCCCAGTGGGGCGCCCACGCCTTCGCGGCGATCCGGGGTGAGACCCACGACGTCCTCTTCGACGAAGCTCGCCCGCAGCCCTGGCACGCACCCGACGACGAGCACGACGCCTAGGGTCGAGGCCAGGTAGCCGAGGGGGAGGACCCGTGCAGGACAGCGCCATCGAGATCGCCGAGTCGGTCCGGCGCGGCGAGCGGCGCGCGGTCGAGGTCCTCGACGCGTGCCTCGCCGAGGTGGCGGCCGGCAACGCCGCCTTGAACGCCTTCGTGCACCTCGACGAGGGCCTGGCCCGCCGCGGCGGCTGAAGCCGTCGATGCCGACGTGGCGGCGGGCCGCGACCCCGGCCCCTTCGCGGGGGTGCCCATCGGCGTCAAGGACCTGGAGGACTGCGCCGGCATGCCGACCACGCACGGCTCGCTGGTCTACAAGGGCGCGCCGCCCGCTGCGCGGGACTCCCTGCACGTGGCGCGCCTGCGAGCCGCTGGTGCCGTGCCGATCGGCAAGACGGCGGCACCGGAGTTCGGCACCCTCAGCTTCACCAAGAGCAAGGCCTGGGGCGTCACGCGCAACCCGTGGAACACCGAGCGCACCCCCGGCGGCTCGTCCGGGGGCACCGCTGCCGCGGTCGCGGCGGGGCTGATCCCCTGCGGGACGGCGAGCGACGGCGGCGGCTCGACTCGGATCCCGGCGGCGTTCAGCGGGCTCGTCGGCATGAAGCCGAGCCACGGTCGCATCCCGCACCCGGGCGCCTCGGGCTCGCAGACCTCGGTCTTCGGGCTGCTGACGACCACGGTGGCCGACAGCGCTCGCCACCTCGACCTGACGGCCGGTCCCGACGACACCGACCGCCTCTCCCTGCCGCCGCCGACGTTGCGGTACGAGGACGCAATCGAGCAGCTCCCGGTGGCCGGCCTGCGCGCCCGCTGGTCGCTCGACCTCGGCTTCGTGCCCGAGGTCGACCGCGAGGTCGCCGCCATCGCCGAAGCCGCCGCCAGCTCCCTCGTCCGGGCAGCCGGGCTGGAGCTCACCGCGGGCGAGGTGCGCCTCGCCGACCCGGTCAAGGCGTGGCTCGGCAGCGGCGCCATGGACCTCTGGCTGGAGATCGAGGAGGCGATGTGGCCGGACGTCGCCGACGACCTGACCCGCTACGCGCGCGACGTGCTCGAGCGCACCAAGGACTACCCCGTCTCCAAGTTCGCGCGCGCGCTGCGAGCGCGCGAGCAGCTCACGATCGATGCCGCGGCGCTGTTCGAGGGCGTCGACGTGCTGCTCACCCCGACCACCGCCGTCCCGGCGTTCGCGGCGGAGGGGCCCCCGCCCGGCGGCGCCATGGCCACGCCGTTCACGATGCTCGCCAACCTGTGCTGGAACCCGTCCATCTCCGTGCCCGCCGGCCTCACCGGCGAGGGCCTGCCGGTCGGGCTGCAGATCACCGCGCCACGCCACCGCGACGAGGTCCCGCTGCGCCTCGCTCGCATCTGGGAGCAGACCAACCCCTGGCAGCGGCACGCGCCCTCCCGCTGAGCCGCCGGCTACCGATCGCGCAGGAAGCGCTCCACCTCGTCGGCGATCGACTCCGGGGTCGGGACGACCCCCGGCTCCTCGTCGTGGCGCTCCTCGAGCGCGCTGACGTAGGTGGCGGTCTCCTCGTCGGCCTCGACCAGCTCGCTGACCTGGCGCTCGTAGGAGGCGGAGGCGATCTCGAGGTCCGTCGTCGCCACCCACGTGTCCAGCAGCGCCGCGGTGCGCTCGATCAGCGCCAGCGCCGCCTTCGGCGACGGGGCGCCCGGCACGTAGGAGGGCACCGTCGCCCAGAGCGAGGCAGAGGGGAACCCCGCCCGGCGCCAGGCGTCGTGCAGGACGCCCACGATCCCGGTCGGGCCCTCGTAGGTGGAGGGTCGCAGGTCACCTCCGGCGGCGAGGTCGGCGTCGTGGGACGTCCCGACGATCGGCGTGGGTCGCGTGTGGGGCACCTCCGCGAGCAGGGCGCCGAGCGTCACGCACAGCTTCGCCCCGAGCGACGTCGCCACCTCGCTCAGCTGCGCGCAGTAGGTGCGCCACCGCAGCTGCGGCTCGGCGCCGACGACGAACACGACGTCGCCCGCACCGCCTGGGATCGATGCGGCGTACACCTCCGTCGCCGGCCACACGATCTCCCGCTGGCCGTCGTCGTCGAGGCGGACCTGCGGGCGGGTGGAGGTGAAGTCGTAGAACTCCTCCGGGTCGACCTCGGCCACCAGCGCGGCGTCCCAGCGGTCGACGAGGTAGCGGACCGCGGTGGTGGCGGCGTCGCCGGCATCGTTCCAGCCCTCGAAGGCGGCGATGACCACGGGTTCGTGCAGCTCGGGATGCGCCGTCCAGCGGAGGTGCTCCATGCCTCCACGGTACCGCCGCGCCTGGCGACGTGAACCTCGTGCGCGCCTGCACTAGAACACCTCGATGCGACGTCACGCCCTGCACGCGCTCCTGCTCGCCTCCGCAGTGCTGTTCGCGGTCGCGGCGCCCGCGGGCGCGCACGTGGAGATCGATCCGCCCGAGGCCGTGGCCGGCTCCACGACGACGCTGACCTTCGCCTTCCACCACGGCGGCGAGGGCGGTTCGGCCACCACCGGCCTCGACGTGCAGCTCCCCGCCGGCGTCACCGTCGTCGACGTGCCCGAGGTGGCCGGCTGGACCAGCTCGGTCGACGAGGAGGCCGGGGTCGTCCGCTGGAGGGGTGGTTCGGTGCCGGACGGGACCGAGGGCCGGTTCCCGCTGGTGGTGGAGCTGCCGGAGGCCACCGGCGAGCTCCTGTTCCCGACGGTGCAGATCACCGAGTCCGGCGAGCTGGCGTGGATCGGTGACGACGAGGGCGACTCCGAGAGCGCCAACCCGGCGCCGAGGGTGACCGTCGTCGCCGAGGCGGCCGGTGCCACGACCACGACCGCGGACTCCACCACCACGACCGAGCCGCCGCCGACGACGAACGACCTGCCTGACACGGCGCTCGAAGCGGAGACCCGCGACGACGGCGGCGGCTCGCTCACGCCGTGGCTGGTCGGTGCCGGGGTGGCCGCGCTGCTCACCGTCCTGATCGGTGGAGCGGTCCTCCAGCGGCGCTCCCCCTGACCGGCCGCCCCTGGCCGGAGCCGCCGGTGCTGCGGCGTCGGTAGGATCGACCCCATGGCCACGACGAGCACCACCCGCACCGTCGCCGAGGTGATGCGAACCCCGGTCGTGACGGCTCACTCCTCCGAGACGGTCGCGGATGCATCGACCCGGATGGTGGAGAACGGCGTCGGCGCCGTGATCGTCGTCGACGGCGAGCGCCCGATCGGCATCCTCACCGAGCGCGACCTCGTGCGCTTCAACGCGACGGGCCAAGCGGCCGCGGACACCAAGGTGAGCGAATGGATGACCGGCTCGCCCGACACCGCCGCACCCGACCTCTCCGTGCAGGAGGCGTTCGCGCAGCTGTCCGAGCGCCCCTACCGGCACCTGCCGATCGTCGAAGGCGACCGACTCGTCGGCGTCGTGTCGCTCCGCTCGCTGTCGTCGCTGGCGCAGATCCAGCCGGTGGTCCACCCCTCCACCATCGAGGCGCCGCCCGGACTCGAGGGCGTCATCGTGGCCGAGACGTCCGTCGGCGACGTCCGCGGACTCGAGGGCTTCTACCACTACCGCCAGTACGACGCGGTGGAGCTCGCCGACAAGCTGGCCCTCGAAGACGTCTGGTTCCTGCTCTTCGAGGGGCACCTGCCGAGCGCCGCCGAGCGCGCGGCGTTCGCGGCGGAGGTCAGCCCGCTGCGCGCCATCCCCGACTCGATCTCCGGGCTGCTGCCCGCCCTGGCCGCCTCGAGCCACACGGTGATGGAGGGCGTCCGCTCCGCCGTGTCGATGGTGGGCGCTGCCGAGGGCTTCGCCCCGACGCTCGACATCGACCACGCCGAGCGGCGCCGCAACGCGCTGCGCGTCTGCGCCGTGATCCCGACGCTGATCATGGCCCTGCACCGCCTGAAGTCGGGCCTGGAGCCCATCGCGCCGCGTGACGACCTCGGCTACGGCGCCAACTACCTCTGGATGCTGACCGGCGAGGAGCCCGACCCCGAGAAGGGCCGCGGCGTCGAGCAGTACCAGATCACCACGATCGACCACGGCTTCAACGCGTCGACGTTCACGTCGCGCGTCATCACCTCGACGGGCGCCGACGTCGCGGCTGCCGTCGTCGGCGGCATCGGCGCGCTGTCCGGCCCGCTCCACGGCGGTGCGCCCTCGCGGGCACTCGACCTGCTCGACGCCATCGGCACCGTCGACAACTCCAGGCCGTACCTGATCGACTCCGTCAACGCCGGCGAGAAGATCATGGGGTTCGGCCACCGGGTCTACAAGACCGACGACCCGCGCTCGGTGTTCCTGCGTGGCGTCGCCGAGCGGATCGGCGCCGAGAAGATCGACTTCGCCAAGGTGGTCGAGCGCACGGTCGTCGACGTGCTCGCCGAGCTCAAGCCCGGACGTGACCTCTACGCCAACGTCGAGTTCTACGCCGGCGTGGTCATGGACCACTGCGGGCTGCCGCGCGAGCTGTTCACGCCGACCTTCGCGTCGAGCCGCGTGATCGGCTGGTGCGCCAACATCCTCGAGCAGGCCGCCGACAACCGGATCATCCGCCCCTCTGCCCGCTACGTCGGGCCGCCGCCGCCCCAGCCCGTCCCCGACCCGTCCTGAGGCCCGTGGCCGCTGGCGTGAGGATCTCCATCGCCGGTGCCGGCGACGCCGAGGAGCTGACCGCGGCGCTGGCGCGCCTGGTGCCCCAGCTCTCGCGCTCGAGCCCGGCTCCGGACGTTGAGGCCGTTCGGGAGATGCTCGCGCACGACGCCGTCACCCAGTTCCTGGCGCGCGACGGCGACGGCACCATCGTGGGCGTGTCGAGCCTGGCGGCGTTCCCCGTGCCGACGGGCACGCGGGCCTGGATCGAGGACGTCGTGGTCGACGAGGCGGCCACCGGCCAGGGGATCGGTCGCCTGCTCACCGACGCCATGGTCGATCGTGCCCGCCAGCTCGGCTGTCGCACGGTCGACCTCACCAGCCGCCCCAGCCGTGAGGCCGCCAACCACCTCTACCGCAAGGCTGGCTTCGTGCCGCGCGACACCAACTTGTACAGGATGACGCTCGAGACGTAGTCCTCGCCGCAAGCTTTGCAAGCCTCGAAACAGCGACTTCGGCGACATCGCCCGCTCGAGCCGACGCCGCAGGTGTCGGGACCGATGTTCTGTTCGCCGATGCGAAGGTCCAGCGACCGCCCGGAACGATGCCGATTCGGTATGCAGTTCGGGCGGCTGGGTGCGAGGCGACTCCGGGCCTTCCGGCACGGGCTAACGGTCTCGACGTTGGCAGACAAGCGATGTGGAGATGCTCTGCGCCGATGATGCGGCTGTCTCGTCGAGCGGGGCGTGATCGTGAGGCCGTGCGATCGCCACCCCGGAGTGTTGCTGCATCGAGTTACCGGTTCTGGCGGCCCAGTAGTCAGCCACCGAGCTAGAGAGGTCTGCACGACCGTCGTGGCTGCGTTGCACGCTCGGGTCAGCCGCGACGTCTCGACCTGGGGGGTGTTGTCGTGTTGGTGGAGCTGGGCTTGTGGGTGGCGTGGGCGCGCCGCGTCTGGTCATGCAGCGGCCGGTTGCCAGTCCGGCGGGATGATCACGACGGGCGTGTTGGCCCGGTGGGTGACGGTGTAGGTGGTCGCGCCGAGGATTCGGTCGGCGAGGTTCCCGCGGCCGTGTGCGCCGAGCACGACGAGGTCGGCGTGCTCACGGTGTGCCGTGTTGAGGATCCCGGCGGCTGTGGTCTCGTCCTCGACCACGAGGGTGCGCACCGTCGCCCCGATCTCCCGGGCTGCGTCCGTCCACGGTCCGGCGAGGTCTCGTTCGAGGTCGCGGCGCCAGGTGGTCATGGTGGCGGGTGACAGATCGGTGGCGAACTCGTGTGTATACGTGAGGACGTGCACGGCGACGAGCCGGGCGTCGGACTCGCGGCTGCGGGCGGCAGCCCAGGTGAGGGCGCGTTGCGCGGCGGTCGAGTTGTCAGTGCCGACGAGGATGGTGCGGAGGGGGACGGCGTCGTTCATGGCGTGATCTCCTGTTCGACGGGTTCGGTCGGGCGCCGTCCGTTGCGTCGGAGGCGGGTGGCGCCGGCTTGGACGCGCTCGAGGTCGAGCTGGCGGCGCCGGACCTTGAGCAGGTCGGTGCGGGTGCAGATGCCGACGAGGCGGTTGCTGTCGTCGACGACCGGGACGTGCTCGACGTGCTCGTCGATCATCATTCGAAGGGCGGTCTGGGTTGGGTCGCTGGCTCGGACGGTGACGACCTGGCGGGCGGCGTGGTCGAGGAGCTGGTGCTCGTCGGGGGAGTCGTCGCGCAGGATGTCGCCCCGGGCGATGATGCCGATGATGCCGCGGTCGCCGTCGATGATCGGGTAGGCGCCGTGGCCGCCGTCGGCGAAGCGCGCACGGGCGGTGCCCACGGTTGCATCCTCGGGGAGCGTCTCCACGTCCACGGTCATGATGTCGACCACTCGTGCGTGCGTGAAGGGGTCGATGCCGTAGTGACGGCCGATGCGCAAGCCGCGTCGGCGGAGCTTCTCGGTCATGAGGCTGTCCTCGTTGACGGCCGAATACACGAGGTCGGCGATGACGGTGGCGAGCATGAGCGGCAGGATCACCTCGTAGTCACGGGTGAGCTCGAACACGAACACGATGGCGGTGAACGTGGCCTGCGTGGCGGCGCCGAAGGTGGCGGCCATGGCGACAACTGCGTAGCCGCCGAGAGCGACGTCCGGTCCGGGCAGCACCTCGTTCAAGGCTGAGCCGACGACGGTGCCGAAGGAGGCGCTGATCAGCAGGATCGGTGCGAGGGTGCCCCCGGACGTTCCCGAGCCGAGGGCGAGCCACCAGGCGACGAGCTTGCCGGCGGCGAGCGCGGCGACGGTGCCGACCGCAAGACGGGCGTCGAGGACGTCACCGATGGCGTCGTAGCCGACGCCGAGGACTCGGGGGACGAACAAGCCGACGGTGGCGAAGCCGATCGCCCCGAGCACCGGGTGCCAGAACTCGCCGACCGGGAGGCGCCGGTAGAGGTCCTCGATGAGGAACAGCCCTCGGCTGATGACGATCGCCAGCACGCCACAGGCGAGGCCGAGGAGCACGAAGGCGGGCAGGACGTCGAGCCCGGCGTAGTCGTGGACGGGCACCTGGAAGAGGGGGCCGTCATCGAAGAGCGCGGAGTGCATGCCGCCGGCGATCGAGGTGGCGACGACGAGGGGGATGAAGGCGCGCACGGAGAACTCGAACAGCAACAGCTCGATGGCGAGCACCACGGCGGCCAGCGGCGCGCCGAAGGTGGCCGACATGCCGGCCGCCGCGCCGGCGGCCAGCAGGATCTTGCGTTCCGAGGGCGTGACCGGGATGACCTGACCGAGCAGGGAGCCGATCGAGCCACCCGTGACGATGATCGGCCCCTCGGCGCCGAAGGGCGCGCCGGTGCCGATGGCGATCGCCGCGGAGATCGGCTTGGCGATGGCGGTGCGGGGGGCGATGCGGCTCTGCTTGGTGAGGATTGCTTCCATGGCCTCGGGGATGCCGTGACCGCGGATGACCGGTGCCCACTTTGCCAAGGCGCTGATGAGAAGTGCGCCGGTCGCCGCCGCTGCGAACAGCAGCACGCCCGGGTCGAGCTCGGCCAGCGAGCGGCCCTCGGTCGTGAGCTCGTGGAACAGCGCGACATTGGTCAGCAGCTCGATGAGATGCACGAGGACCCACGCGGCACCGCCGCCGGCGACGCCGAGGAGGGCGGCGATCCCGGCGAGCAGGACGAGTCGCTTGGTCGGGGTCCGCACGATCATCGTGGCACGATACTATCGTGGGACGATATGGCACGGCGAAGTCGGTTGACGGATGCGGACTTCGAGCGCTTGCTGATGTTCCGCGACGGGCTACGACGGTTCCTACGTTGGAGCGAGGACCAGGCCAAGGCGGTCGGGTTGACGTCCGCCCAGCACCAGTTGCTGCTCGCCGTCCGCGGTCACCGCGGGCCGCCATCGATCGGTGAGGTGGCCCAGCACCTGTTGCTCCGACACCACAGTGTCGTCGAGCTCGTGGATCGAGCCGTCGCCGCAGGTCTGGTCGAGCGGATACACGACGTCGACGACCAGCGCGTCGTCCGCATTCGGCTGAGCGACTCGGGCGTTCGCAAGGTGGAGGCCCTCGCCGGCGCGCACCTCGAGGAGCTGTCAAGGCTTCGGTCGCAGTTCGCCAGCCTCTGGGACGATCTGCCGGAGCCGGAGGTCTGAGATCGAGCTACGCGCCCGTCGACGGCAGCGGATGGTCGGCTTCGAGGGCGACTGTCGGGTCGTGGCGAACCAGAGGGGTGAGGTTCACCGGCAGGTGGCTGGCGCAGTACGAGCCTGCGAACTTCGTTGTATAGGCGAGGATGAGAGACGTCGCCGCCAGTTGCACGGCACCGAGCGCGACGAAGACGGCCTCGCCGATGGCGACGGCGTGGCTGGTGACGAGGATCGACGCGGTGAGCCACAGGGTGAAGGCGAGTCGGCTGAGGCCCGCGGAGCAGCGCTCGTGGATCAGGTGCCAGATCTGTGGGATGTAGGCGAGGCCGGCCAGCGCCGTGCCGACGAAGCCGGCCAGCTCGGTCGCTCTCGCCATGGCGTCAGCGCGTATCCGCGGAGGGCTTCGCCGGCCCGATGGCGTCACCATCCCGAAGGGCGGTGAGCTCGGCGCGCAGCCGTCGCCGCTCCTGCCAGCGCTCGGTGTCGTCGCGCAGGACCGCAGCGATCGCGGAGGGCTTGCCGTCGTCGGGGTCGTGCATCAGCGACACCGTGAACGCGATCGAGAGCGTGCGCCCGTCGCGGTGCAGCGCCGGCACCGCGAGCAGCCGGTCGCCGTAGCTGGTGTGGCCGGTAGCCATGGTCTGGCGGTAGCCGGCCCAGTGTCGGGCGCGGAGGCGTTCGGGGATGATGAGATCGATGCTGCGACCGAGAGCCTCGTGGGCCGGCCAGCCGAAGAGCCGGGTGGCGGCGTCGTTCCAGAACGTGATGGTGCCGTCGGCGTCGGCGATCACGACGGCATCGGCCAGCTGTCGGAGGAGGCCGGCGAGCGCTTCGTCCGTGAGCTGCGGCGGCTCGTCGAGGAGGTGGGCGAAGCAGGGAGCCTCGCCCCCCTCGTCGGGGGCGGTCATCGGGCGCCGGCCTTGCCGCGCAGGGAGAGTGTCCCGCCCGCCTCTTCGTCGTCGTCGGGGGCGAGTCTGATGCGGAGCTTGCAGCCGGCCTTGCGGGGGTCGTAGGCGACGAGCTCGGTGACGGTCGCGGCGGCGGTGTCGGTGAGCCCTTCGGCGATGCCGAGGTGCAGCGCGCAGATGGTGTCGCGGTCGGCGAGGGCGGTGGTGGCGAACGGGCAGCTGTGCAGGACGATCTCGGCGCCGCCTCGTAAGGCCCGGACCTCAGGATCGAAGCCTTGGCGAGCCATGGCGGCGGTGACGTCGGCGACGACGTCACCGGAGGGGGAGGGCACGCGGAACAGGTCGGCGGCGCGGCGGCCGACCTCCTCGGGATCGAGCCCGGTGCGGATGATCTCGACGAGCAACCTGCTGAGCCGTTCGTAGGGACCGGTGGTCCCCCATTGCCCTTCGACGGCAGGGTTGATCTCGTAGACGAGGCGAGGCCGGCCTCTCCCGACAGCAGGCGCGGTGGTCTCGACCACAAGGTCGGCGGCGACCAGCTTGGCCAGGTGTTGGCGGATGGCGTTGTGGTTGAAGGGGAACTGGTCGTTGAGCTCGGCGACGCCGACAGCGCGGCCGGCCTGGGCGATGTGGCGGAAGATGGCGTGGCGCGTCGGGTCACCGAGCGCCTTTGCCTGTTCCTGGAGCGTGGTGGGGTTCATGGCGTGCTCCGTCCAGTGTGCCCGGCCGCGCCGCCGGTCACCGGCGTGGCTGGTTCATCGGTTCGGTTGTGGCGTGAGGCGGAGGTAGGGCTTGAGGGTGGTGAAGCCCTTGGGGAACCGCGTGGTCGCTTCCTCGTCAGAGATGGCGGGCGAGATGATCACGTCGTCGCCGTCGTTCCAGTTGACGGGTGTCGACACGGCGTGCGTCGCCGCGAGCTGGAGGGCGTCGAGAACCCGCACGATCTCGTCGACGTTGCGGCCGATGGCTGCGGGATAGGTGAGGGTGAGCTTCACCTTCTTGTCGGGCCCGATGACGAAGACCGTGCGGACGGTCGCCGTCTCGAGCGCCTTCGGGTGGATCATCCCGTAGAGCTGGGCGACGGTGCGGTCCTCGTCGCCGACGAGCGGGAAGTTGAGGCCGGTTCCCTGGGTCTCGGCGATGTCGTCGGACCACCCCCGGTGGGAGTCGACCGAGTCGACGCTGACACCGATGATCTTGGTGTTGCGGTCGTCGAACTCCTTCTTGCGCCGGGCGAACTCGCCGAGCTCGGTGGTGCACACCGGCGTGAAGTCGGCCGGGTGGGAGAACAGGATCCCCCAGCTGTCGCCGAGGTACTCGTGGAGGCCGACGGGTCCCTCGGTCGTCTCCGCGGTGAAGTCCGGTGCGGTGTCACCGAGCTGCAGTGTCATGGGTCTCTCCTTGTCCGTGGTGGGTCGAGTGGGCCGACTGGGCGTCGAGGTGACGGGCGAGGGGGATGGTGCCGCCCATCATGAAACCGAAGCCGCCGCCGCCCCAGATGCCGACGAAGGCGCCGAGGCCGAGGGAGGCGCCGAAGCCGAGCCCGCCGAGCGTTCCGGCGACGGTGATCACGACGGTGGCGGCGACGAGGCCGACCACGTACCCGATCACCGCGGTGCGCCCGACGTTCGGCATAGCCGCCTCGGACGACGTCCCGGCGCCGGCTGTGCCGTGTACCAGCTGCAGCGCCGGCTTCGGCTCCAGGACGGAAGGTTCGGGTTCGTGGATGCGGGCGGTCTCTGCCATCGAGGTCCCTTCTACAGTCGAATACTCTAGTAGATAGTAGAAATAAACGGTGATGGCAAGCGGCACGCGGATCTGGACGGTGGGTCACGGCACCGCGTCGGCGGATGACTTCGTCGGCTTACTGGAAGCCGCCGGCATCGGGACCGTGGTCGACGTGCGGCGCTCTCCCGGTAGCCGCCGGCATCCGCACTTCGGGCGCGAGGCGATGGCGGCGTGGCTGGCGGCTGCCGGGCTCGACTACCGGTGGATGGAGGCTCTGGGTGGTCGCCGACGCGTACGTACCGAGTCGCCGAACGTCGCGTTGCGCAACCTGCAGTTCCGTGCCTATGCCGACCACATGTCGTCCTCGGAGTTCGCCGCTGGGGTCGATGAGCTGCTCGACGTCGCCGCCCGGTCACCGTCGGCGGTGATGTGTTCGGAGTCGGTGTGGTGGAGGTGCCACCGCCGGCTCCTCGCCGATCATCTGGTCCTCGTCGCAGGGGTCGACGTCGCGGACGTCTTCCACGACGGCCGGATCGCGGCCCACCCGGTCACGCCCGGCGCTCGACGGGTGGGCCGCGGTGTCGCCTACGACAGTGCGTGACGGTCAGGCCGCCGCCGTGCCCCTGGCGCCGGCGAGACGGCGGGCGACGTCGACCCAGTTGACGACGTTCCACACGGCGTCGAAGAACTCGGCCTTCCGGTTCTCGTACTGCAGGTAGTAGGCGTGCTCCCAGGCGTCGATGGCGAGGAGGGGGACGGTGCCCTGGCCGTGGTTGCCCTGGTGGTCGTGCACCTGTTGCACCACGAGCCGGCCGGCGACCGGTTCCCACGACGCCAGCGCCCACCCGGAGCCCTGGATCGTCGCCGCAGCCTCGGTCATCTGCCGGCGGAACGCCGGGAAGCCGCCGAAGGTCTCGTCGAGCACGTCGGCGAGGGGACCCTCGGGTACGCCGCCGCCGGCGGGACTCAGATTCGTCCAGAACAGCGAGTGGAGCACGTGACCCGAGACGTGGAAGGCGAGGTTCTTCTCGAGCATGGCGATGGTCGAGAAGTCGCCCTTCTCGCGGACGTCGGAGAGCTTGTCGAGCGCGGTGTTGGCGCCCTTGACGTACGCGGCGTGGTGCTTGTCGTGGTGCAGCTCCATGATGCGGGCGCTGATGTGCGGTTCCAGCGCGCCCGGGTCGTAGGGCAGGTCGGGGAGCGTGTACACGGGGTCGGTCACGGTCGGGTCCTCTCGGTGGTCGGGGTCGGGGCGAGCGCGACGGGTTGCCAGTCGGTGCCGAGCAGCCGGCGGGTCAACGAAGCGCCGACTCGGGCGGCATGGCGCTTGGCGTTCTCGGCGACGGGGCCCTGCCAGGTGGCGTCGATGCTGCGCGCCCACAGCTCGTACCAGCGGTCGAAGTGCTCGACGCGGAAGGCGTCGAGGTCGTGCACGTGGCGGTGGGCGGCGACGATCGCGCCGCGGTAGCCGGGCTCGCCGAGCAGGATGCGGCACCAGTAGTCGATGAGCCTCGGGATGTGGACGGTCCAGTCGGTCTCGGCGACCTCGGCGAACACCGGTGCCAGCACGTCGTCGAAGACGATCTCCCGGTAGAAGCCGACGACGAGGTCGTGCACGTCGCTCCGGCTGGTGATGTCGGCCGTCGACGACGTGGCATGGGCCGGCATCAGCTGACCTGGAGGGTGGCTTCCATGCCCGCCTCGCGGTGGCCGGGTACGTCGCAGTAGAGGGTGTAGGTCCCCGCTTCGAGCTCGACGCTGCCCTGGTCCTCGTCGCCGTTGCCCGTCACCTCGAGCTTGAAGCCGTCGACGTCGTCGATGAGCAGGGTGTGGGCGATGCTGCCCTCGTTGACGTAGCGCAGCTGGACGTCGCCGGCGGTCGCCGCGTACTCGCTCTTGCCGAGCTCGATGTCGCGGGCGACGACCTCGACGCCTCCGTCGCGGCGGTCCGCGGGTGCGGCGTCCCCCGCGTCGTCGTCACCACCGCAGCTCCCGAGAGCGATGACCACGACGGCGGCAATGGGCAGGAGCACGAAGGGACGACGCACGGGGAACCTCCACAATTACTTCTAGCAGACACTTGAAATACTAGGCTGGCTGGCGCGGGAAGGCCAGTCGAAGGAGGCGTCGGGTGAGCGTGAACACGTGGAGCCTCGTGCGGTTCGTCCACGTCGTCGCGGCGATGGGATGGGTCGGCGGTCAGCTCCTGCTCAGCGCAGTGGTGCTGCCCGTGCTCCGCTCGCAGCTCCCCCCGGCCGAGCGGGTGCCGTTGGTTCGGCAGACAGCGCGGCGCTTCGCGCTCGTTGCGAACGTCGGCCTGCTGCCGGCGCTCGTCGCCACCGGCATCGCGCTCGCCTGGCACCGCGGCGTGACGTTCGGCAGCTTCGACGACCCGGGCTACGGGCGACTGCTGGGGATCAAGCTCGTGCTCGTGGTCATCTCGATCGCCCTGGCGGCGGTGCACGGCACGATCGCCATGGCCAGACCCCAGCTGGCGCGCCCGCTCGCCATCGCCGGGCTGGTCTCGTCGCTCGCCATCGTCGTCTTCGCGACGGCGCTCGTGCCGTAGGTACCGTGAGATGACGACGACGAGGTCGGCGGCGCGCATGCGGGCCTCGGCAGCGGCCCATCGCAGCGCGGTGAGGGACCGGGCCGGCAGGTCGCAGACCACACGCTGCTCGACGACGGCGTCGGCGCCGAGCGCCTCGTTGACCCACGCGGCGAGCGCGGCGCGAGCGCTGGCCGCGTTGTAGTCATTGTCGAAGCGGTCGGCGTGGTCGGGGTGGTGCTGGTCGAGGAAGCTCCACGCCAGCACGACCTCCAAGGTCGAGCCGTGGAGCTCGGCTTCGTCCGCGGCCCAGCGCATCGCCGCGGTGGCGTACGGGGAGCCGTCGGTGCCGACGACGATCCTCGTCATCGGTTCGGCCATGTCCTTCGGTCATCGGCGGCCGGCGACGCGCGCCATGCCGCGCGCAGGGCGGTGGTCAGTTCATCGACGAGCAGCCACCACCACAGCGGGGCGGGCACGGGCACAGGGACGGTTGCGTTGCGTCGCCGGCGGGCGACGACGAGCGCGGCGACGAATAGCGGCATGGTCATCCTCTCGGTGGGTCAAGCTGTCAGGCGGCCACGGGGGCGGGCCGGGGGCCGCGTCCGGTGGCGGCCCGCGCTACTCGGCGGAGCCGGCCCGGCTCGGGTGCGGGCCCCGAGAAGCGGGTTCGAGCCGTTCCCATGTCGCCAGCAGGCGGCACAACTCGCGGAGCTCCTCGCGCAGGAGCATCGTGAAGCTCAGCTCGTCTACCGCTGCCAGGACGTCCCCGGTCGACGACGTCGAGGTCAACCTCGTGTGAGACCCGCCGTGGACCATCCACCGCATGTCGGAGGCGGCACGACTCCATCTCGACTGCTCTGGCATGATCGGGGGGACATCCCTAGCCGCGCTCCCCCGGCTCGCCGGACGCCTCGACGGCATCGCGCTTCGGGTGCCGGTTCCCAACGGCTCGATCGTGGACTTCGTCGCCACCCTCCATCGTGACGTGACCACCGACGAGGTCAACCAGGCGTTCCGGGACGCCGTCCATGCAAGAGCTACCGGGGAGTGATCGAGTACACCGAGAAGCCGCTCGTGTCGCACGACATCCTTGGCAACGCCGCATCCTGCGTCTTCTCGGCGCGCGACACCATGGCCAGCGGACGAGTCGTCAAGGTTCTCGGCTGGTACGACAACGAGTTTGGGTATGCCAACCGGCTCGTCGACCTCGCCGAGCTGATGGCGGCCTGAGCAGGATCTGTCCGCTGACGTCGCGCCGTTGCTCACGCCGCCTTGATGCGCACACAGCAGTAGCCCGGCTCGGGTGCGAGCCTGGCGTTGAGGCGATCGGCCGGGCCCATCCCTTCGAGGAGTCCTGCGAGGAAGTCGAGGTTCATGCCGCACACAAGGCTGCGGTGCTCCTCGGCGAGGCGGTGGAAGGGGCAGTTGACGAGCGCGATCTCGCCACGCTTGCCCAGCGTCGGCTCGTAGCCGTGGCGGGCCAACAGGTCGAGGACAGCGCGCCGCCGCTCCTCCCGCGTCTTGAGCTCACCCGTCGCGTCAGCCGCCTCTTTGCCGATGACCCGCCCCGCGTCGCGGGCGCTGGCGCTGAGGCAGTCAGCGATCGGCGCACCGGTCCGTTCCGCCTCGGCGATCGCAGTCGCCAGCAGCGACCCGGCCAGGTCGTAGCGGCGCTCGGGGACCGACGCCGACACCTCCCGTGTGCCTCGCCGGTAGAGCTTGGCCGGCCGTCCCGCCCCAGGACCGGTGCGGCCCGTCATTCGTTCGAAGGTGATCTCGACGATCCCGGCCTCCACGAGCTTGTCGAGGTGGAAGGCCGCGACCGACCGCGGGATGCCAAGCGCTTCGGATGCCTCGTCGTGGGTGACCCACCCGTCGCGCTCGGACAGCAGCCGATACAGGTCACGTCGTACCGGCTGGTCCAGAGCGGCGATGCCGCTGATGCGCCGCTCGAGGTCCTCCGCAGGTTCCATGCGCGCCAGTCTAAAACAGATTCGCCTTGACGAAACAACACTCCACCTCTAACGTCAAGATCAACGACTTATAGAGGAGGTTCGATGTCCACCATCACCACCGACCGAGCCGTCGTCCCCGGCGTGACCGCCCACCGGCTCGACAACCCCGCCTTCCAGGCCTTCACGCTGCTGCGCATCGGGTTCACGGTCGCCCCGATCCTGTTCGGGCTCGACAAGTTCCTCGACTGGCTCGTCGACTGGCGCATCTACCTCGCCCCCGAGATCAACGACCTCGTCCCCGGCAACGCCCACCAGGCGCTGCTCGCCATCGGGGTCGTCGAGATCGTCGCCGGCATCGTCGTCGCGGTGCGGCCGAAGTTCGGCGGCTACCTCGTCGCCGCCTGGCTGGCCGGGATCATCACCAACCTGCTGCTCCAGGCCGACTTCTACGACATCGCCCTGCGCGACTTCGGGCTCCTGCTCGCCGCTCTGACCCTGGCCCGCCTGGCCACCGCGTTCGACCGCCCGACGCGGGCATAGCGGGCTCCGGCCATGGTCACGGCGTTCGTGTTGTCGGGCGGGGGGAGCCTCGGAGCGGTCCAGGTGGGCATGCTCCAGGCCCTCGCCGCCCGAGGGGTCGAACCCGACCTGCTGATCGGGACCTCGGCGGGCGCGCTCAACGCCGGCTTCGTCGCCTCCCGCGGTACCAGCACCGCGGCGCTCGACGAGCTCGCCGCCATCTGGGCCGGGCTCCGCCGCCGCGACGTGTTCCCGCTGCAACCCGCGCGTCTCGGCGCCGCCGCGGTGGGCCGGGCCCCGTCGCTGTGCCCCAACGGGTCGCTGCGTCGCCTGGTCGCCGAGCACGTCGCGTTCGACCGCCTCGAGCACGCCGCCATCCCACTGCACGTGGTCACCACCGACGTGCGCAGCGGCGAGGAGGTCGTCCTCTCGGCCGGTGACCCGGTCAACGCGATCGTGGCCAGCGCCGCGATCCCGGCCGTGTTCCCCTCGGTGCGCATCGACGGCCGAGACCTGATCGACGGCGGGGTCGCCGACAACGCCGCAGTGTCCCAGGCGGTCGCGCTCGGCGCCGACGTGGTCTACGTGCTGCCCACCGGCTACGCGTGCGCGCTCGATGACGCACCGTCGAGTTCGCTGTCGAGCGCGCTGCAGGCACTCACATTGCTCATCGAGCAGCGGCTGATCCTCGAGGTCGCGCACTTCGCCGAGCGCACCGACATCCGCGTCCTCCCGCCGCTGTGCCCGCTCTCGGTCAGCTCCACCGACTTCCGCCACGGCGCGCTGCTCGTCGAACGGGCCCGCGCCGCCACCGAACGCTGGCTCGACGAGGGCGGGCCCCGTCTTCCGCACCCCGAGCGGTTCCTGTCGCTGCACCGCCACTCCATCAACCTGAACCCCTGCCACGGAGGGCAAGCCGCATGACCGTCGCCGAGCTCACCGCCGACGCCCACCGGCCGCAGCTCGAGATGATCCGGGGTGGCGCTGACATCGACCTCCGCCGCGCCGAGCGCGCCGTCGCCGACCTGCTTGTCGCCCTCGGCCAAGACCCGTCAGACGAGCACACCCGCGACACCCCTCGACGAGTCGCCGCCGCCTACGCCGAGATGCTCACACCCAGGGCGTTCAACCTGACGACCTTCCCCAACGACGAGGGTTACGACGAGCTCGTCCTGGCACGGGACATCCCCTTCCACTCCCTCTGTCAGCACCACATGCTCCCGTTCAAAGGCATCGCCCACGTTGGATACCTCCCGGGCGAGCGAATCCTCGGCCTGTCGAAGCTCGCCCGGGTCGTCGAGCTGTTCGCCCGCGGCCTGCAGGTTCAGGAGCGGCTGACCAAGCAGGTCGCCGACTGGTTGCAGGATCAGCTCGACCCCAAGGGCGTGGGCGTCGTGATGGAGGCCGAGCACCTCTGCATGTCCCTACGCGGCGTACGAGCCGAGGGGTCCCGCACCGTCACCTCAGCCCTCCACGGGCTCCTGCGCTCCGATCACCGGTCCCGTGCCGAGTTCTTCTCCCTCACCGGCGTGCGGCCGTGACACCACTCGACCGCCCCGCCCCGATCAGGAGCATCCAGCCATGAGCACCACACCCACACTGGCGATCGTCGGCGCCAGCCTCGCCGGCGCCAAGGCGGCCGAGGCCGCCCGCGACGCTGGCTTCGCCGGCCACATCGTGCTCGTCGGCGACGAAGCTCGGCTGCCGTACGAGCGGCCCCCGCTGTCCAAGGCCGTCCTCCGCGGCGAGAAGGACGCTGGGACCGCTCGCGTCCACCCGGAGGGGTTCTACGACGCGCACCACATCGAGCTCGTCACCGACCGCGTCGACACCCTCGACCCCGCGGTCCGCACCATCGGCCTTGCCGGCGGTCAGACCATCAACTTCGATACCGCCGTCCTCGCCACGGGGGCGTCCCCCGACGCCTCAGCATCCCCGGAGCGGACCTCGGTGGCGTCCACTACCTCCGCACCGTCGACGACTCGGAGCGACTTCGCGACGCCATCCGCGCCGCGACCCGCGTGGTCGTGATCGGCGCCGGGTGGATCGGCTCCGAGGTCGCGGCGTCGGCCCGGCAAATGGGCGCCGAGGTCGTCCTCGTCGATCCTGCTCCAGTCCCGCTGCAGCGCGTCCTCGGCGACGACATCGGTGCCGTGTTCGCCCGCCTCCACACCGACAACGGCGTGCACCTCCGGCTGGGCACCGGGGTCGCCGAACTGCGGGGCACCGAGACCGTCGAAGCAGTCGTCCTCGGCGACGGCCGCGTCGAGGGAGCCGACGTCGTCGTCGTCGGAGTCGGCGTCGCTCCCCGTACCGAGCTCGCCGAGGCGGCAGGACTGGCCGTCGACAACGGGATCCTCGTCGACGAGCACCTCGCCACCGCCGCTCCCGGGATCTTCGCCGCCGGGGACGTCGCCAACGCCTTCCACCCGCACTACGGGAAGCGCTTGCGCGTCGAGCACTGGGCCAACGCCCTCAACCAGGGAACCACCGCGGGTCGCAATGCGGCCGCGCAACCTCGAGGCGTACACGCGGCTGCCGTACTTCTTCTCCGACCAGTACGACCTCGGCATGGAGTATGTCGGCTACGGCGACGGCACCGACGCCGTCGTCGTCCGCGGCGACCGCGACGCCCTCGAGTTCATCGCCTTCTGGCACCGAGACGGCATCGTCACCGCAGCAATGAACGTCAACATCTGGGACGTCGTCGACGATCTCAAGGCGATCATCGAGGCAGAGGCTCCGGTCGATCCGGCACGCCTCGCCGATCCCGACATACCACTCGATGAGCTGCTCCGATGACGAAGCTCCACCGGCTGTACGACGAGCATGGCCAGAGCCCCTGGCTCGACAACCTCACCCGTGATCATCTGCTCAGCGGGCATCTCGAACGGCTCGTGCATGGCGGTGTACGCGGCGTGACCGCCAACCCGACCATCCTGGCCAACGCCATCACCGGGTCCGACGCCTACGACGGCCAGTTCGCTCAGCTCGTGAGCGGCGGCGCCACAACCGAGGACGCCTATTGGGACCTCGTGATCACCGACGTCGTCGCGGCCCTCGACCTGCTTGCACCGCTGCACGAGGCGAGCAACGGCAGCGACGGGTTCGTCTCCCTCGAGGTCGCACCCGCGCTCGCTCACGACGCCGACGGCAGCGCCGCCGCGGCCTCAGACATGCACCGGCGCATCGACCGGCCGAACCTGCTTGTCAAGATCCCCGCCACCCCCGAGGGCATCGGCGCCATTCGTCAAGCAACCACCGCCGGTCACAGCATCAACGTCACCCTCATCTTCTCCCTCGACCGCTACGCCCAGGTGATCGACGCCTACCTCACCGGCCTCGAGGCCCTCGCCGCCAGCGGCGGTGACCCCTCCACGGTGCACAGCGTCGCCTCGTTCTTCGTCAGCCGGGTCGACACCGAGGTCGACCGCCGCCTCCCCAACACCCCCGACGGACAAGCGATCAAGGGACAGGTCGCGGTGGCCCAGGCCCGCCGCGCCTATGCCATGACCACGGAACGGTCGCCCGCACCATCGACGAGAACGCCGACGTCGCAGCCGCGATCCTCACTCGCGCCGCGGACCTCGGCGTCGACCTCGACGACGTCGGCCGCACCCTCGAAGCCCAAGGCGTCGCAGCCGTTGCCCGGTCCCTTTCCGAGGTGCTGCACCGCCTCCAAGCCAAGGTCGTCGCCAATGCCTGACCCCGTCGTCTGGTTCAACCCGTCGTGCTCCAAGTGCCGGACCGCGCAGGGGATCCTCACCGACCGTGACATCGACGCGACGTACCTCGACTACCTCCACGAGCCTCCGGCCGTCGAGGAGCTGCAGCGCGTCCTCGAGATGCTCGGCGCCACCGATCCCCGTGCCATCGCCCGCACCGGCGAGCCGCTCTGGCGGGCACTGCAGCTCGACGACGCCACGGGTGACGAGATCGTCGCCGCTCTGGCGGCACATCCCATCCTGATCGAGCGGCCGATCGTCATCGTCGGAGACCGGGCGGTCGTCGCTCGCCCACCGGAGCGCGTCCTCGACCTGATCGGCGACGCGCCGCCCGGCTGAGCAGACTGGCCGCGGACCACCATGACGCTGCCTCCCACCCCCTTCACCCGCCTCGTCGGCTGTCGACTCCCGCTCCAGCAGGCAGGCATGGGTGGCGTCACGACCCCTGCTCTGGTTGCGGCGGTCGCCGCCGAGGGCGGACTTGGCATGGTCGCGGCCGCCGGCCTCACCGCCGACCGGTTTTGCGCGCAAGTAGCTGCGGCGCTCGAGCTCGCGGGCGACGGGGCAACGGTCGGGGTGAACTTCCTCGTGCCCTTCATCGACGACCATGTGCTCGAGGCCGCCAGCCAGGTCGCTGCACTCGTCGAGTGCTTCTACGGCACCCCGGTTCCCGCGATCGTCGAGTGGATCCACAGCGGCGGCGCCCTTGCCGCGTGGCAGGTCGGCTCTGCGGACGAAGCCCGCGCCGCGGTCGACGCCGGCTGCGACGTCATCGTCGTGCAGGGCGTCGAGGCCGGCGGTCACGTCCGCGGTACAACCCCGCTCGTGCCGCTCCTCGAAGCGGTTCGCGGCGCGACGTCGGTTCCCCTGGTCGCGGCCGGCGGCATCGGGTCCGGTGCGGCGATGGCGAGAGCGTTGCTCGCGGGCGCCGACGCTGTCCGCGTCGGTACGCGCTTCGTCGCCACGACCGAAGCCGACGTGCACCCCGCGTACCGTGACGCGCTCATCGAGGCCGGCGCCCATGACACGGTGCTCACCGAGGCGTTCTCGATGGGATGGCCGCACGCGCCACACCGCGTCCTCCGCCAGTGCGTCGATGCGTCCACGCTCGATCCCGGGCAGCGCTCACCGCTGCCGCCCACCCGCGCCTTCGACGGCCCGGCGGCCTCCGCAGCGCTGTACGCGGGGGAGTCGGTCGGCGCCGTGACCGGCCTCCTGTCGGCCGCGGCCGTGGTCCGCGAGCTGGTGCGCGATGCCGAGAAGGTCCTCCGACAGGCGGCGGTCGAGTGCCGGGAGCACGGCGGGTGATCCGCATCATCGAGGGGTTCCACCAGGACGACGAGGGGGACTGGGTCGCGGAGCTCTCGTGCCTGCACAGCCAGCACGTCCGCCACCAGCCGCCATTTCAGGAGCGGCCATGGGTGACCTCGGACGCGGGACGGGCCGCGCACGTCGGTGCCCAGCTCGACTGCCCGCTCTGCGACCGTCTGGAGCTCCCCGCCGGGCTCGAATGCGTGCGAACGGCCGGGCCCTTTGACGCCGGCACGCTGCCGGCCGCGCTGCGGCGGGCTCATTTCGTCGCCGACCGCACCTGGGGCCTGCTTCGGGTGCTCGAAGGCGAGGTCGTGTTCGCCATCGAGACGACCCCGCCGGTCAGTGCACGCCTGGCGGCCGGTGACCAGCAGCCCATCCCCCCGGGTGTGGCCCACCTCCTGCGCATCGACCAACCGGTGCGGCTCGCGATCGACTTCTTGGTCAGACCGGCGCTGTTTTCGTCGTAGGCGCGTCGAGCGCCGCCGCCGCCTGCAGCAGCGAGGCATGGGTCAGCGCCTGCGGGAAGTTCCCCAGGTGCGCGCCCGTGCCCGGGTCCATCTCCTCGGCGAACAACCCGAGCGGCCCGCCGAGGGCAGCGAGCTCGTCGAACATCGCGCTCGGCGTCGGCGCGACGGCCGATGGCGGCGAGCGCCTGGACCAGCCAGAACGAGCACGGCAGGAACGCCCCCTCTCGGCCGGCGAGGCTGTCGTCGTCCAGGTATCGGTACATGAGCGGCCCGCCGGCGCCGAGTCGGCGGCGGATGGCGTCGACGGTGCCCACGACCCGTGGCGAGTCGGGCGGTTCGATGCCCAGGATCGGGAGGAGGAGCACGGCCGCGTCGAGGTCGCCGGACCCATAGGCGGCCGTGTAGGCGCCGAGGTCGTCGTCGAACCCGTTGGCCCGCACGTCGGCCGCGATTCGGTCGCGTGCCGCTTGCCACGCGGGCGCCCGCCGAGCGGCGCGCCCGCCGCGCCGAACGCGATGCGGGCGGCGCGGTCCAGCGCCAGCCATGCCATCAGCTTGGAGTGCACGTGGTGACGGGGCTCGTCACGCCGCTCCCAGATCCCGGCGTCGGGCTGCTCCCACGTGGCGACGACGTGGTCGGCGAAGCCGCGCATCGCCCGCCATGTCTCGCCGTCGAGGTCCTGACCGGCGTCGGTAAGCAGCCAGGCGGCGTCGAGCACCCAGCCGTATCCGTCGAGTTGATGCTGGTCGGCGGCCCCGTTGCCGACGCGAACCGGGCGGCTCTTGGCGTAGCCAGGCCAGCCGTGCAGCTCCCGCTCTGCCGGGCCCGGCCGGCCGTGGAGGGTGAACAGGGCAGGAAGGCGAGGTCGCGCCAGCCGGCTGGCGTGCAACAGCCAGGCGAGGAACGCCCGCGCCTCGCGGTGCTTGCCGGCGGCGAGGAACGCGGCGATGCCGATGGATGCGTCTCGGGGCCACGCGAAGCGGTAGTCCCAGTTCCGTTCATCCCCGAGCAGCTCGGGCAGCGAGGTTGTCGGCGCGGCGACGGGCGCGCCGGAGGGGGAGTAGGTCAGCAGCTGCGCGTGAGCAGGCTTCGCACCACCGCGGCGCGGTGCTCCGGCGCGGCTGCGATGCCGTCTGCCCATCGACGCCACCCCTGCTCGTCGCGCTCGACTTCGGCGCTGGCCACCGCGGGCGGCACAAATACGAGCGGTGATCGGTCGCTCGCGCCGAAGACGATGGTCACCGGTCGAGCCGGCTCGACGGTGAAGACGACCGCTTCATCCACGGCCAGGGGGATCGGTGCGTCCGTGAGGACCGCCAACCCGAGGCCATGGTGCTCGACGACCAGCACGCCAGGGCGCCGCCGCACCGTCGCGGCGGTCGCCCGCGTCGTCACCGAAGCGAGGCGACAGTCGAACCGCGACCCGGATCGGTCGGCCGCGGCTCGTGAGTCGACGGACCAGCGTGGAGGTCGGCAGGAGCCGGCCGGAGACCTCGGCGATCATCGAGTCGGCCAGCGTGAGCTCACCACCTTCGACCGACCACCTCGTCTCGAGGGTCGCGGTGGCCTCGCGATAGCGGCGACGTTCGAGCACCGCCGGCTCGGCCGGACCCACCTCGAAGCTACCGGCGTCGTCCCCTCCGACCAGCCGGCCGAACACCGGAGGCGAGTCGAAGCGCGGAAGGCACCACCAGTCGATGGCGCCGTCGGGCGCCACGAGCGCGGCGGTCCGGGTGTCACCGATCAGGCCGTACTCGCCGATCGGGATGCGACGGGGCTCGCTCACGTCGGGTGCAGCGCGAGGCCGAGCACGGCGCCGTACGCCACGTGCGCGGCGATGGTCACCAGCGGCGTCGCGATCCCGTAGTTGATGGCGAACGGGCCCGGTGGCTCGAGCACGGCGGTCGAATCGGGACCGGCGCGGTCGCTCGCCATGCGCGGGTGGACGCCGGGCAGCAGTGGCACCAGGACGGTGAGCGCGACCACCGCGTGGACGAGACCGAACAGCGCGCCCAGCCACCATCCCGCCCGGTCAAGGGTCGCGAATCCCGCGCTGTAGAAGGCGGCGAACACCTGGCCGAAGACGAGGTGCACCGCGAACCCGGCCACCCGGGCCCGGTCGGGATCGGCGACGAGTGCAGAACCGAGGAGCAGGGGAAGG
Source organism: uncultured Microthrixaceae bacterium (assembly GCA_963715505.1). Classification (GTDB taxonomy): domain Bacteria; phylum Actinomycetota; class Acidimicrobiia; order Acidimicrobiales; family VFJN01; genus VFJN01. The sequence goes on along the minus strand of OY970242.1, from coordinate 2,509,529 downwards.
TCGAGCCGGGTCCGCCCCGCGAGCTGGAGCAGGATCAAGACGGCGGTGAGCACCGTCGTCGCAACGAGCCCGAACACTGCCCAGCCTCCCCAATCCATCATGCGCTCCATCTGTGACGGTCAACCATGGTGGTCGCCGTCGTCGTGATGGCCGTTGCCGACCGGGTGGTGTCCTGCGGGAACCTCGTGACCCGTGTGGTCATGGTCGGCCAGCACAGCAGGCACGGTGGCAAAGAGCACGCCGACCGCGACGACTCCGACGATCAGTCCATTGCGTCGCAGCAGTACCAGCGGCGGGCGACCGTGTCGCGACGACCACTATGTCGCGGCGAGCGTCGCCACGACGAGAAGCGAGTAGAGGTTGGCGGTCGCGTCGGCGACGCCGACCGGAGTCGGTTCCTCGGCTCCCGGAACAAGTGCAAACCCGACAGCTCGCGACACCAGCCACAACGCGACGATTGCACCATGCAGTGCGACGCCGAGCAGCCGCACCCGGTCGCCCGGCCCGCGGACCATCCGAAAGGCGCGCGGCCGAGCAGATTGCTGCCGTCCGTCGAGTACATCCCCACCCCGTACGAGCCGACCACACCTCCGAGTAAGCCGCGCCGGCGCCTGCCGGCCTGACGTGAGACCACGAGGAGGTGAGACGTCGCGCCGAGACGGTCGACGAACCCGGCCTCGGGACTGCGCCGTTGCTCGCGCGCCGAGCTACGCGCGAAGGGCTTGCAGCGTCTGCCAGGCGCGCGTCGCCAGGTGCAAGTTGAAGTGCGTGTCGGGATCCCCGAGATCGTGACCGGAGATCTCGCGGATCCGCTGGAGCCGGTACTTCAGGGTGCTGCGGTGAACCGACAGTGCGGCCGCCGTGGCCTCGTAGCTCCCGCCGCACTCCAGGTACTGACTGAGGGTGCCGACCAGTTCCGCGTGCTTGCGGGCGTCGTAGTCCAAGAGCGGGCCCAGCCAGCGGTGGACGAAGTGCTCGACCGTCGAGGCATCCTCGACTTCGCACAGCATCCGGTAGACGCCGAGTTCTTCGAAGGTGGTCGCCCGGTCCTCACTTCTTGCCGCGCCCTGAATCTTCAGGGCCAACTGTGCCTGTCGATACGAGCGGGGAAAGTCGCGCGGACGCTCGCAAACGTCGCCTACTCCTACCCGGCAGCGTCCACCACCGAGCTCTGCCAAGACCGCGGCGCGGAAGGTGTCCCAGGGTTGGTCCCCATCGGCGAGGACCACGACCGCACCGTGCCGAGCCACGAGCAGGGAGCCGACACCCGTGTCCCGCGCCGCCCGCCGCACTGTGTGGAAGAAGGCCTCCTCGTCGCGGTTCCGACGGCCACCCTCAACCACAAGGACCCTGTGCGGACGCGCCAGGTCGTAGCCGAGCGCGTGCGCGCGGGCGAAGGCGCTGTCCTCGTCGGTGCCCGACAGCAACTCCTCCACGAGGTCTCGTCGCACACGCAACTCGGTCTCGGCCAGGCTGCGTAGCCGCGCGAGTTCCATCGCCAGGACCGTCGCACCATGCTCGAGGGCGACATGGGCCTGGTCCCCGGCCGTATCGGCCGGATCGATGAGCGCCAAGACGCCGAGCACGTCGGCGCGGGGGCTCGCGATCGCGATCAGCCGGTCGCCCTCGCGGATCGGCTTCTCTTCCCGCAACGCCCGGCGGAGCATCTGCTCGCGGCGCCGCGGTGAGTGCTTCGGGTAAGGGTCGGGACGGTTCGGCCCTGCCCACGCCCCGAGATTGCCATGCCGGTCCTCCACCGCGACCGGGAGGCCAGTGAGCTCGTGGACCGCGTTCGCGATGCCGTCCTGGCCCTCCCCCGCCATAGCGACGCGTGTCAGTAGCTCGTGGATCTGCGTGCTGTGCTCCAGTTGTCGAACGGTCGCTTCGAGTGCCGCATTGGTGTCGCGAAGCTCGTCAGCGGTAGCCCGCTCCTTTGCGTGGAGGCGGGCGTTGGCGAGAGCGGCACCTGCCTGTTGCGAGAGGACGCGCAGAAGGAACTGCTCGGCAGCCGGGGGCTCGTCCGGCGCCCCCACGATGAGATGGCCGGCGTGCCCTTCGAGGCTTCGCAGTGGGAATGCCCATCCCCAGGTTTCCCCCAGGATCACGACGGCGCCGCCACCTCGACTGAGCATGCGAACCTGGGGCTCCAACGCCGCCTGCCCCTCGGCTGAGGCGCAGGCGAACGCCGTCTCGATCCATCGCCCGTCGGCGAGGTAGACGCCCTCTGTGTGGCAGCTCCCGAATGAGGGCACCGACGTGGTCGCGAGGTGCAGGATCTGACGCTCGTCCCCGCTCTCGGTCATGAGCATGGCGAGCACGAGAAGCGCCTGGAGGTTCGAGAGCTGGTTCCGCAGCGCCGCGTTGTCCTCGCCGGCGAGGGGACGCGCGGAGATGGAGAGCACGGTCAGCGCCTTGTGGCGAAGAACTCGTCCGGAGCGAGGTAGTAGGGGTTCTCGATGAGGGTGCCGCCAAGGAGCAGCTTCGGATGGGTCTTGAGAATGTCGACCAGGACTTCGCCGCCGAAACGCTCGAGGTCGTACAGGCAGAGGATCACCTGCGGGTAGCGGGGGAGGAAGCGGTTCAGCTCCGACTCGTAGCGCACCAGCTCCTCGACGCCTGGCACCTCACGAAGCGCCCACGTCATCTCCCCGGCCGACCGGGCGAAGTCGAACTCTCCACCGCTTGCGAGCGCGCCACCGATCACTCGGTCCCAGAAGCCCAGCATGGCGGTTGTCGAGAACCCGCCGTTGCCCAGATACGCGTCCGTAGACCCCTGAACCTCGAGCTGGCCGTGCGGACCGGAGCCGAGATCGACGTCGGCGCCGAGCGCAGCTAGCAGCGCGTCCGGCTCGGTGGCATCGACAACGCAGATGCACTTGTCCCCGGCTCGGAGGCCCTCCCGCAGATAGGGGACGAGAATCCCGTCCCGCTCGGGAAGGCTTCGATAGAAGGCGCACACATGATCACCCGGTGTCAGTTCCAGCCCGGGGATGCCGAACGCAACCGGATCCGTCATCGAGACCCCCCTTTGTCTGATGCGAGCATAGGCGAGCGGTACCAGTGCGTCCTGAGCCCAACAGGACGAATCACCAAGCCTCGATCGTCCTGCGAGGACGCTTGTCGGCGCTGAAGACGGTCATTGCTCCCCGGCGGCATGGAGACGGTTCGGGTTGGGGGCGACGTCAATCACCGGCGATGAAGTAGAGCCACCTGCCATTCCCGCGGATCCCGACCCGGTAGCCGAGGTAAGCGCCGGAGGTCTCGAACGCCTCGAAGTCCTCGTCGTCGTAGAGCCGCTCGAGGGCGCGCCTGTCCTCCTCCGGAACGGCGTCCCAGCTCTCGTACGTGAAGGCCGACGGCCACACGTACACCGTGGCGCCCTCGGCGTCGATGGTGCCGTAGGGCATGTTCAGGAGCTCGACGAGTGCGCGCAACGGCTCCTCCCCACCGGCCTCGAGGTCGCGCCAGTACTCGCCCGGCGGCTGCTCCGCGCGGCCGAAGGTGTAGCTGAACTCGTCGCCGGCGAGCTCGCTGAGCCCGTCGTAGTCGCACGCGACCGCGGCGGCGACAATCTCCTGCCGCGTGCGGGCAACTGCGTCGGGCAGGCCGTCCTGGGGCTCGGGATCGGCCTGGAGCCCGCTGGCGGAGCACCGCTCCCTGGCCGGTGCCGTCGTCGTCGAAGTCGACCTCGTGGTCTCCACCGCCGGCTGGTTGTCGTCGCCGCCACACGCCATGGCCACGAGGACGAGTCCGGCCGCGAGGGCAATCGTCCGGATCACTCGCCTCATTCTCCGACCGGTAAGCATCAGACTGCGCCGACCTTGCTGCTCTCGGGCCTCTCCGGCCGGTCGGCGTGCGGACCCTGGTGGATCCCAACCGAGCGGCGCCGCCTTTGCGGAACTCTTCGCGCTGTCTGGCCGTGACCTCGCGCGAGCGCGCTGGTGTAGAGGTCGATGTGGTCCTCGGCCATCCGAGCGGCCGAGAAGCGGTCCTTGACGGCCCGACGACAGGCGGCTCGGTCGAGTTCGGTCACCTTGCGGAGCGCGGTGAGGAGGGCGTGCTCATCACTGCACACGAACCCGGTGATGCCGTCGTCGACGATCTCGGGCGCGGCTCCGCACGGCGTCGCCACGACCGGCGTGCCGCAGGCGAGCGCCTCGATCATCACCATGCCGAACGGCTCGGGCCACGCGATCGGGTTCAGAAGGCATGCCGCCCCGGCGAGAAGGTTCAACTTGTCGCGGCCGCCGACCTCGCCGAGGTACTCGATGCTGCCGCCCAGGAGCGGCTTGACCCGCTCGTTGAAGTAGTCGAGTTCGGCTGGCTCGCGCATCTTGGCCGCGATGCGCAGTGGGACACCGGCGGCGCGTGCGATTCGGGCCGCGGTGTGCACGCCCTTGTCAGGGTTCATGCGGCCGAGGAACAGGGCGTAGCCGCCGTTGCCGGCGCCGACGGGGAACTGCGCAGTGTCGACGCCGTGGTGGATCACAGCCGCGATCGGGACGTCACGGGCCGTGGACGCCTGGTGGTGCGAGATGGCGATGATGGGCACGCGGTGTCCGACGGCCCGGTACACGGTCGCGAGGTCACGGTCGAACGGGCCGTGATTGGTGGTGACGACGGGAAGGCCAGCGAACCGCTCGGCGTAGACGGGCCCCACCAGCGTGTGGTCATGGATGACATCGGCGTCGCGCACCGCCGCGTAGGCGTCGATGACGTGGCGCAACTCTGCGACGACGCCGCCGGACCCGATACCGGGAGCGTGTTCGTAGGTCCACGACCTGGGCACTGGGCAGGTGCTGTCACCCGTCGTGTACAGCAGCACGTCGTGTCCAGCAGTCGTGAGACCACGGGCGAGCGCGTCCAGCACCGCTTCGGTGCCACCGTAAAGGGGCGGCGGGACGGGCACCCAGGGCGGGGCGATGATGGCAATGCGCACGGTCCTCCTCCGTTGGTCGATCCGGGCGCGACAGCGCGCGAGGCACCTGACGCGACCCTGCGGGAATGTCGGATTCGGAGCGGCAGGCGCCCTATCGGGCGTCGGCGCCCTGCAACAGCGCGAGCCGCGCCAACTCGACGCGAGACCTGATGCCGAGCTTCTGGAAGACGTGGCGCAGGTGGAAGTCGACGGTGTGCGGCGAGAGGAACATGCGCTGTGCGACCTCGCGGTTGGTCAGGCCCTCGGCGACGAGATCGGCAACGCGACGCTCGGTGTCGGTGAGGCTCTCCCAGCCGAAGACCGGTCGACGCGCGCGGCTCGACCCGCAGCGTCGAACACCCAACGCGCCCAGCCGAGCCCGCACGCGGGCGGCATCGCGATCGGCTCCTGCCTGCTCGTAGGTGGCGAGCGCGCGCTCGAGTTGGGCGCGCGCTGTCACACGGTCGCGTTCGGCGAGCATCACCCCCGCGTCCTCGCAGGCGGACGCCCGAGCCCACGGGTGCCGGTAGCCGGCAGCGGCCCGGTCAAGCATGGTCGCGTCCCGGTCGATCAGCCCTCGAGCGTGGCTGGCTCCGGCGAGCAGCGATGCGAACCCCGGGTTGCGGTCCACGAGCGCTTCGGCGCAGGCCAGAACGCGCTCGGCCCGTGGGCGATCACCAACGGCCAGAGCCCGCCGGACCATCCACGCAGTGGCGGCCGGTTCATTCACGAACAACCGCGAGTGGGCGACGGGGTCGTCGTAGATGGGCGCGAGGACACTCACAGCGTGGCGCGCGCCATACCGGGCATCAGCAAGTCGCGCCTCCAACCAGGCGCTGGTCCCCGAGCTCACCGGCGCGTGATCCGAGGGCATCTCAAGATTCGAGTGCAACTCATCTCGGTACCGCGCTGTGTGTGCTGCGGCTGCGTCGAGGTCGCCGCGGAGCAGAGCCACAGCGGCGAATACCGACACGGCAGCCGGGACGAACAAGCGAGTTCCCACTTCATCCGCGGTCGCGAGACCGGCGTCGGCCTCGGCGAGCGCGGAGTCGAGGCGTCCCGCCGCCAGGTGGAGGCAGGCGAGACGGATCGCGGGTGCGCCGGCCAGCGCCTTGTCACCGAGCAGTTCGATCTGAGTGGCGCTGGCAGTGATGACCGCCTCGGCCTCGTCGAACTCACCGAGTGCCGTGAGTAGGGGCGCGAGCCCGAGGTGCGGACACGGGCGACGGGCGGGGAGAGGGGCGACGTCGGTCCGCCGCGCTGCCGCTCGGAACAGGCCGAGAGCCTCAGCGACCCGCCCGTCGTCCAGCGCGACGACTGCCAAGGCTGTCAGCGCCTCGGCCAGGGCGGCATGGCCTCCAGGGCGATCGCTTCCGGGCAGAAGCGCCTCGGCCGTGTTCCGAGCGTGCCGGAAGTCGTCGTGGGCGATCAGTCCGACGAGCAGCGAGCCGCGACTGGTGTCGTGCAGCTCGTCGAGGCGGACCAGCTCTGCGATGCCTTGGCCGACGGCAGGCCGGGAGGCCCGCGTCCTACCAATGTGGATGTCGTCGGACTCCTCGACCCCACCAACTTCCCATCGCGGCCAGTCGGACCCTGGGCGTCCACTGGCCGGGTTCGGAGGAAGCGGCGCACTCCCCGTCCCGTTGGGCATGGATACCTCCCTTCTCGTGGCAGATCAACGCTCGTTTCGAACGGTACGGAAGTCGGGGCCGGCGATCTTGGTCCCGGTGGGGGGAACCCTCGGGTCCTGCTCGACCCCGGGGGATGAAGTCAGCGACCTGGCCGGCGAAGGTCGTCAATAGCTGCTCGTCTCCGGACTCGTAGCCGTCTTGCTTGTTGGCGACGCCGATCATCCCGATCACCGTGTCGCCCAGCCTGAGCGGGACGCCAAGGAACCTCCGGACGGGTGGGTGGCCCAGCGGTTGTCCCACGCTGTGAGGGTCGTCGACGACGTCGTTGGCGATGTACGAGCGGTTCTCCTTGATGGCGACTCCTACAACGCTGGAACGAAGCGCCATGAGGTGGAAGAGCTCGTAGAACCGGGGCTGGCGTCGAAACCCTTGATCGCCGCGACATCCATGACGTGGTCGCTCACCTCGATCTGACCGGTGGCGACGACCCCCACGTTCGTGTCGCGGAGCAGGCCGGTGAAGGCGAACTCGGAGTCGGTCAGCTGCAGGCAGTACTCCAGCGCACGGTCGTGGATCTCCGACAGCTCATGGAGGCCGGCGATCTCCACCGAGATCGAGTGGAGCGACGCGAGCTGCTCGTGGAGGTTGTCTTCGTGGGCCACTTCGCCTCCCTCGTGAAGCGGCGCACCCTGGGCCGCCCAGTCGCGTGCCGGAGGATTCGCCTCTTTGCAGGAGGATTGGTGCGGGACACGTTCGCGACAGTGGCGCGGTGGATGTCAATGGACCGGAGGAGCAGTCACGCGAGCGCGAGGTCATCGGCACCGACGCGCTCGCCTTCCTGGAAACCCTGCAGTCGACCGCGCCCATGGGCGTCGGTTTCGTTGATCGCTCGTTCCGCTACGTACGCGTCAACGAAGCCTTGGCGTCGATCAACGGGCCGTCCGTCAAGGAGCACATCGGGCGGTCGGTCGCAGATGTGGTCCCCAGGATCTGGCCTGCCTTTCCGGCCGGGATCGGCGCCGCCTAGGTCAGGCCGCGACGGTGATGACCGCCTCGGCCCTCGTCCTAGCGCCGGCCGATGAACCGCTTGGCCGAGTAGATAGCCCCATTTGGATGGAGGATGGCCTGGCGCCCCACGCCTTGCCCCACGACCCCCGAGGGGTGGTCCGGGAGCCCTCGGCGTCCGGGATGACGGTGGGACGTCCACCTTTCATGGTGGCGACCACGGAGTTCGTCGCCCCCAGATCGATGCCGACAGCCTTTGCCATCTCCGTGCCTCCTCCTGTGAGGGGTGACCCGGTCAGGCCCGCGGCGCACCAACAACACGAGTCGGCCAGACAGTCCCTTTCCCGAATCGTGAGGCGCCAACGCAACCTCCGAGTTCTGGTGCGTCCATGCCGGGCTGCCGTCAGAACGCGCTGGCGAGGTACTCGTGCACCATCTGCACGGCCATGGCGCCCTCTCCCACGGCGGAGGCAACGCGCTTCACCGAGCCGCTTCGCACATCGCCCGCGGCGAACACCCCGGGCCAACTCGTCTCCAGCGGCAGCCGCGCCGACAGCCCCGGCCTGGTGAGCACGAAGCCTCGATCATCAAGCTCAAGATTGTCGCCGAGCCAACTCGTTCGCGGCTCGGCGCCGATGAACACGAACAGGTGGCGCACTTCGAGCGTGCGCCGATCTCCGGTGTGGACGTCTTCGACGACGATCGCTTCGAGCGAGCCGGTTCCGATCAGCTCGCGCACCTCGGTGTGCAGGAGCACCTCGATGAGAGGGTGACGCTCGATGCGATCAGCGAGGTAGCGGGACATGTTCTCGGCCAGCCGGTCGCCTCGCAGGACGAGCACGACCCGGTTGCCGCGCTCACCGAGGAATACGGCGGCCTGGCCCGCGGAGTTGCCGCCGCCCACAATCGCAACCGGTGACCCGTGACAGATCTGGGCCTCCACGAGCGTGGCCGCGTAGAAGATGCTCGTCGGCTCGAGCTCCTCGACGCGGGGGACGTCGAGCTTCCGATAGCGCATGCCAGTGGCGATCAGCACCGCGCGGGCCGACACAACCTCATCCGCGAACCGCACGACATAGTGTCCGTTGCGACGTTCTATGGAGTGTGCCTCCGCCGGCACGCTGAACATCGCGCCGAACTTTTCCGCTTGGATCTCCGCCCGCTCCGCCAACTCAGCACCGGAGATGCCGGACGGGAAGCCGAGGTAGTTCTCGATTCGTGACGAGGTGCTGGCCTGGCCACCAGTGGCGACGGCGTCGCATGCGAAGGTGGCCAGCCCTTCCGAGGCGCCGTACACCGCCGCCGCCAAACCGGCAGGACCCGCACCGACCACGAGCAGGTCGCAGACCGAATCCGGGGGCGGGCGGGCCGGCAGGCCGATTACCCGCGCCAGTTCTGCGTTCGTTGGGTTTCGCAGCACCTCGTAGCCGGGACAGATCACGATCGGCGTGTCCTGGGGTGGAAGACCCAGTTGGCGTACGAGCTGTTCCGCGGACGGGTCCTCCTCGAGGTCGATGAACCTGTGCGGCACCCGGTTCCGGGCGACGAGTTCGCGCAGGCGTCGGGCGTCCTCGGAGTAACGCGACCCGACGATCTTCAGGCCGGCTCCGAGTTCGAGCAGGATCGACCGGCGAAGCAGATAGGCGCGGAGGATGGTGTCGCCCAGAGCATTGTCGCCCGCAACGAGCTCTCGGAGCCTGGCCACAGGCAGCACGAGAACCGCCCCCGCCTCGGTGACCACGGCGGTCACGAACACCACCTCACCCGTGAGCAGGCCGAGCTCGCCGAGGAACCGCCCTGGCCCGTGCTCCGCGAGGACGTGCTCGTCCGGGCCGCCGTGGCCGGTGACGATGGCGACGCTCCCGTCGAGGATCACGTAGAAGTCGCACTGGTGGTCGCCCTCGCGGTACAGCACATCACCGGCTTGGGTGGCACGACGTTGGCCTTGGGTGGCGAGCCGCTCGATCTGTTCCCCGCTTAGCCGCGGGTAGGCGCCATACAGGTCAGGTGCCTCCACGGACACGGCTTACGGCGCGGGGGGCACGCGTGCAACCCGTGGTCCGCCAGGCTCTGAGGTGAGGGCGAACGGTCGCGTTGTATCACCGCGCGCGAACCGTTGTGGTCGCTCGCTTGTTGGCCATCCGTTTGGCCATCTATTGGACCGAACTCCACCGCACAGGGCCGCACCCGACAGACGACGACGTTGACGTGACCTGCGATAACGTCACGGCACCGCATCAGACAGACGTCTGTCTTGCGACTACGACCTTGATGACGGCCGTCGGCCTGGGAGGTCGACGTCGAGCCTGGAATCACCGCTCCGGAGGTGGCTCGCCGTTTCTAGCTTTCGAACGTATACGAACGTGTACAGATTCGAGCTAGAAGCGAGAGATCCCGGCACGTAGTGCAAGCCTTCTCGGAGCGACATCGGCGACATCGGCGACATCGGCGACATCGGCGACATCCCGACCGCACGCCCGCTGTCGAGCGCCATGCGCCCCCAACGGCACTTCCAGGGCAGCGCCCTTCCGCGGATGTGTCCGTGCGATAGGTGACAAGGTTCGTCGCAAGGGAGCATCGAGGTCGTCGAGGTCACCGACGAGAACGCAGAGCGACGCGGTTGCGGAATCCGCCGAGTTGCGCTCTCGGATCGCCGTCCTCGCGTCGACAGCGCCGGGGACATCCGCGACGAGGTCGACCTTGTGCTGAATTGCTCTGGCGGCGTTGGGACCGATGCCATCAACGCCGCCCGGGACGACGTTCGCACCTACGTCGATGGGAGATGCTGACGCTCGGCCTTCACGCGATCGGTACTTCGTAGCGGGTCGAGGAACGACGGGCGTGGGGTGCGAATGGCTGGGTCCGTCGGCGAACCAGGCGTCGATGTCTGCCTGGTTGCAGCCGGCCAGGTCGGTGTCGCGTGCTCATAGCCATGCGAGGAACCGATCCGACTCGGGCTGCGGCATCTCGGCCGTGTGTCGGTCGCTCAAGGTCAGAGCCGGCTCGGTCGATAAGCCTCCGTGGAGGCCTTGCAACGGGAACAAGCAGGAAGGAGCTCGGGCGAGGTGCACGAGGCTCAGCTGCTGGCGGTGCTCGATGCGCTCCCCATCGCCGTGATGCTGCGGGCGGCCGACGGCTCCCTGCTCCACGCCAACCCGGCCACGGTGCGGTTCCTCGCCCGGCTTGGGCTTGACGTCTCGCACGTGGCGCCCAGCGCCAGCGCCATGATGGACCACGTCGCCGTGATCGACGAGCACGGTCGCCTGCAAGACCGAGGCAGCCTCCCGGTCGTCACGGCGATCCGTGAAGGCTCTGACCGCGAAGCGACGTTGGGCTACGCACTCCCGGACGGGGGCTGGGCGTGGTACGCCACCAGGGCGGGACCGCTGACGCTCACCGATGGCACGATCGGCACTGTCGTCACCTGCGATGACGTCACCCACCGTCGGCTGCTCGAGGAGGAGCTGCGCGCGGCCGCCCTCGTCGATCCGCTGACCGGGCTGGACAACCGGCGGGCCCTGAGTGCTGCCCTCGACGACGCCCAGCAGTTCCGGGCTCGTGCCGGCGGCGACGTCGGCCTCCTGTTCCTCGACCTCGACGGGTTCAAGACCGTCAACGACACGTTCGGCCACGACGCCGGCGACCGGGTGCTCGTCGAGACAGGCAGTCGCCTGGTTGCCGCCACCCGTGCCGTCGACCGGGTGTGCCGGGTCGGCGGCGACGAGTTCGCGGTCTTGTGCGCACCGGTCGATGGCGCCGAGGGGCTGCAGGAGCTAGTGGCACGCATCCGGTCGCTGCCGCCGCTGCCAGTGCTCGTCCACGGTGAAGCCCTGGCGGTGCGTGGGAGCATCGGCGCCGTCCTCGTCGAGCCGCAGGACCGCCTCGACCAGGCGCTCCGACGCGCTGACGTCGCGATGTACGAGCACAAGCGGAGCGACGACGCCTCCCTTCTCGTCATCGGCTGACCCCGTCGTCGGACTTGGCCTACGAGACCGACGAGCAGAGGAGCGAGCCTGGGCGACGTTGCCCGGTGCGGTCGGCCTGTGCATCGTGGGTGCACTGCTGCAGGCGTCGATCGGCGGCCAGAGCCAGCTCAGCCTTGCGACGCTGCGCCGGGCGGACTCCGCGGCGACGTCCCTTTCGCGCGCGACGGGCAGGACAACTTCGGGGACGCGCTCGGCGAGGCTCCGCCATCGACGCGCTGGTTGTCGCCCTGGCCGAGCCGGGCTCGACGGTCATGACGTCCGATCCTGATGATCTCGACGCGCTCGCCGCTTACGCGGATCAAGTGGTCATTGAGGCGGTGTAGCCCGGATGCTGCGAGGCCGGCGCGATTTCTCGTTTCGGAAGGTAGACGAACGTCTACCGCTTCGACCTGCAGGGCTAGACCGGCGCTCAGCGGGCGGGCTCGGGCGGGTCGCCGAAGGACTTGGTGAACCACACCTCGGCGTAGGGGTTGTCGTTGTAGCGCTCGGTGCGCGCGTAGCCGGACGACTCGTACATGGCGACCGCCTCGGTCAGCGTCGCGTTGGTGTCGAGGAAGACGGTCGAGCAACCCGCACGCCGTGCCTCGTCCTCGAGGCGGGCCAGCAGCCGCTGGCCGATCCCCGCCCCACGTGCGGCGGGATCGATCCACATGCGCTTGATCTCGGCGGTGGAGGCGTCGAGGAGCCCGAGCGCGCCGCAACCGACGACCTCCTTGCCGCGCCTGGCGAGCAGGAACACGCCGGTCGGGTGCTGGTACTGCGCCGCACCCTCGTCGAGCGCGTCGCCGTGGTCGAAGCCGCCGGGGAGGCGGTCGGCGAGCTCGTGGAAGTACTGCGCCATCGCGCCGCGAGCCTCGCTCGAGCCCGGGTCCACCACGTCGAAGGTCACCGGCTCCATCGCCCCAGGATGCCCCGCCGGCGCGTGGCGGGCTCGGCGTGGCCGAGCCCCGGAGAAGCGATCGAACCCCGGGGGTAGCCTCCGAGGAGGTGCCGGGACAGGGCGCCGAGGTGATCGGGGGAGATCGTGAGCGACAACGGACCGCCGGTCGTGCTCCTCGCGACGGTCGACGACACCTCGCGCTCGATCCTCGACACCGAGCTGCGTGGCCGCTACGGCACAGACTACGAGGTGGTGACCTGCGCCAGCTACGAGCACGGCCGGGCCATCCTCGAGGGCCTGCGTCGCTGGCAGCGCGAGGTGGCCCTCGTCATCTCCTGCTACAACCCCGCCGACCGGGACGGGCTGACGTTCCTGCGCCGAGCGCGGGGCATCCACCCGTCGGCGAAGCGGGCGGTCGTGGTGACGTGGGGCGACTTCGAGAGCACGTCGGCGGTGTTCCGCACGATCGCCGAAGGGCATGCCGAGACGCTGCTGCTGCGCCCCGAGCGGCGCCGCGACGAGGAGCTCCACGGCGCCATCACCGACGTGCTCGACGACTGGCACCTCAGCCGGGGCAGCGGCTTCGAGGCCGTGCGGGTCATCGGCCGCACCGACGAGCGCACCCACACGCTGCGCGACGCCTTCGCCCGCAACCACATCCCCATCGGCTTCTACCCGGCCGACAGCGAGGCCGGTCGGCGCGCGCTGGACGCCCTCGATCTCGAGGATCCCGAGCTGCCCGTCCTGGTGCTCCAGTTCACGTCGCCACCGACGACGCTGGTGAACCCGACCGACATCGAGATCGCCGACGCCTTCGGGCTGATGACGCCGCCGTCGCCCGACCGCGCCTACGACGTCGTCATCATCGGCGCGGGGCCCGCCGGCCTCGCCGCTGCGGTGTACGCCGCGTCGGAGGGCCTCGCCACGCTCGTCGTCGAGCGCCGAGCGGTGGGCGGCCAGGCCGGCACCAGCTCGCTGATCCGCAACTACCCCGGGTTCTCCCGAGGCATCAGCGGCGCCCACCTCGCCTACCGGTCGTTCCAGCAGGCCTGGTCCTTCGGTGCCGAGTTCACGTTCATGCGCGCCGTCACCGGGCTCGGCGTCGAGGGGCCGGAGCGGCTCGTCCGGCTCTCCGACGGCAGCCAGGTGCGCGGCCGATCCGTCGTGGTCGCCACCGGTGTCGACTACCGCCGCCTCGGCGTCGCCGACCTCGAGGCGATGATCGGGCGCGGCGTCTACTACGGAGCCGCCGTCTCCGAGGCCACCGCCATGGCGGGCAAGCCGGTCTTCGTCGTGGGTGGCGGCAACTCCGCCGGCCAAGCCGTGCTCCACCTCGCCAAGTACGCCAAGCAGGTGACGCTGCTGGTGCGTGGCGAGGGGCTCGCCGCCAGCATGTCCGACTACCTGATCGAGCAGCTTCGCAGCACCCGCAACGTCGAGATCCTCCACCGCAGAGCGGTCGTCGGCGGCACCGCGGTCGACGACTGCCTCGACCGCATCGAGGTGCAGCACCTCGACAGCGGCCGTACCGACGAGCTCCCGGCGGGCGGGCTGTTCGTGCTGATCGGGTCGAGGCCCCACACCGACTGGCTCGACGGCACGGCGCAGCGCGACGAGTCGGGGTACGTGCTCACCGGCGGCGACGTCGCGCGCGACGAGCTCGACGGGACGGCGCGTGCGCCGCTGGCCCTCGAGACCAGCGTCCCGGGCGTGTTCGCCATCGGGGACACGCGGCGCGGCTCGGTCAAGCGGGTCGCCACCGCGGTCGGCGACGGCGCCGCAGTCGTCCAGGTGCTGCACGGCTACCTGGCCGACGCCTCGGCGTCGGTCGGCGCGAGGCGCTAGCGGCCGTGGTGGCAGGGCCGAGCACGGCGACGGGCGCGGGGGTGGCGCCGGCCGTGCGGTGGATGCTCCACGTGGCGGCGGCCCTCGTGTTCCTCGCCGGCGTGCAGCTGTTCGTCTTCCCGTTGCGCACCGAGGAGCACTTCGCGTGGACGATCGGGTCGCCGATGACCGCGGTGTTCCTCGGGGCGTCCTACTGGTCGGCCGTGGGCCTCGAGCTCTCCGCCGCCCGGGCAGCGCGCTGGGCGGAGGCCCGCATCGCCATCCCGGCCGTCTTCGTGTTCACGACCATCACCCTCGTCGTGACCGTGGTGCACCTCGACAGCTTCCACCTCGACGACGACCTGCCGCTCGACACCCGCCTCGTCACCTGGGCATGGATCGCCGTCTACGCCGTCGTGCCGGTCCTCATGGTCGTCGCCCTCCTGGCCCAGCGGCGCCATGGCGTCGCGGTGCCGCCACCGAGCGGCCTGCCCGGGGTCGTGCGCGCCACGCTCGTCGTGCTGGCCGCCGTGCTGCTCGCGCTCGGTGTGGCGCTGCTGGTGGCGCCGTCGTGGGCCGATGGCGCCCTGCCATGGGCCCAGACGCCGCTCACGGCGAGGGCGATCGGCGCCTGGCTGGTTGGGCTCGGCGTGGCCTCGGCCCACGCCCGCCTGCTCGACGACAAGCCCTCGTTGCGGCCACTGGGCCTCACGGGCGTGGTCTTCGGCGTCCTGCAGGCCCTGGCCCTCGCTCGGCACGGCGACGAGCTCGACCGCGGCGCCGGCCACACCGTCGGCTACGTCGCGCTGCTGGTGGTGGTCACGGCCGTGAGCGCCTGGTCGCTGTGGCCGACCGCGGCGCAGCGCCGGTGAGCGCGGCCGGGGGCCCCGGCTGGGCGAGACTCGGGCCATGACGGACCACGAGCGCCTGTCCGTCGAGCGCCACGCGGAGCTCGACGGGCTGGTGACCATCACCCTCGACCGACCCGACAAGCTCAACGCGCTCGACGTGGTGCTGCACGACGAGCTCCAGGCGGTGCTGGGCGGCCTCGAGACCGATCACCGCGCCCGGGTCGTGATCCTGACCGGGGCAGGCAGGGCGTTCTCGGCCGGTGCGGAGCTCGGCGCACGCCGGGACGGACCACCGCTGAACGACATCGACCGTCGCGCCCGGGTGCACCTCGGCGGCCGGACGTGCGAGCTGATCGACCGGCTCCCGCAGGTGGTCATCGGTGCGGTCAACGGCCTGGCCATCGGCGGGGGCGTGGTGCTGCTGAGCTGCTGCGACCTGCGCATCGCTGCCGAGTCGGCATGGTTCTCGATCCCCGAGGTGGAGCTCGACCTCCCTCTCAGCTGGCAGGCCCTGCCCCGGCTGATGCGCGAGGTCGGCCCAGCGCGCACCAAGGAGCTCGCCATGCTCTGCGAGCGCTTCACCAGCGCCCAGGCCCTGCAGTGGGGCTTCCTCAACCGCGTCGTCCCGGACGACGCCGTGCAGGCGGAGGCCCGGCGCATGGCCGAGCGGCTCCTGTCGATGGACCCGCTCGCGCTGGCGATGACCAAGAGCGCCTGCGCTGCGCTGGAGAACCTCATGGTTCCCAAGGAGGCCACCTGGAGCGATGCGGAGCTGATGCTCCTCGCCCACCGCCAGGCCGGGATCCGCCGGCGCCACGAACCGTCCTGAGCGCTGGGGGGGACAGGCCCGAGCGCGGCGGCGCGCGCTAGATGAGCGGCGCCGGCTCCACCGTCAGCCTCGGATCGAGGTGCGTCGTGTCGTTGAAGCGGCGGACCACCCAGGTCTCGCCTGCCACGACGAGGTGCGAGATCGAGGCGTTGTCCGCACCGCCGAGCGCGAAGGGCCGACAGCCGCTGGCGATGGCGAGGATCTGGCCGATGATGCCGCCGTGCGCGAACACCGCCACCCGCTGGCCGGGGTGGGCGGCGGCGATGCGCTCGACCGCCAGCCAGGCGCGCGCGGCGAAGGCGTCGGCGGGCTCGGCGTTGGGAATCACGTCCCAGCGCTCCTCGCTGAGCATGCGCGCCGCGATCGGGTCGCCCTCCGCGACGCGCTGGCGGAAGGTGCCGCCCTCCCAATCGCCCAGGTGCACCTCCCGGAGGTCGGGCTCCACGACGGGGGTGAGGCCGAGGGACCGCGCGAGGTCCGCAGCGGTCTGCGAGGTCCGTCGCAGCGTCGACACGTAGATGGCGTCGATCGACTCGCCCGACAGGCGCCGGCACACCCGCCGGGCCTGCTCGCGGCCCTCGGGCGAGAGCGCCGGGTCACCGTGGCCGTCGACCAGCGCGAAGGTCTCTCCCTCGACCGCGGCCTCCGACTCGCCGTGGCGGACCAGCAGGAGCTCGGTGGCGCCCGGCGGCGCGACGAAGCGGTGCTGGCGGTACGAGCGGGGGGCGGTCACGGCAGGCGAGCGTAACGGCATCGCGAGCCCCCGCATCCAGGGGGTGCGAGACGCAGAAGCGGGTAAGGATGGTGTCGACGTCGACACAAGGAGGCCCACGGTGGGCATCATCCGCAAGACCGTGTCCATCTCCACGCTCGGGATCGTCCCCTTCCGCTCGAAGAAGGAGCGCTTGCGACGCGCCGAAGCGGCTCGGCGCGTCGCCGAGGCGGAGCTCGACCGTGAGCACCACGCTCGCACCGAGGCGGATCGCCGCGTCAGCGAGGCGAAGCGCAAGGTCCGGGAGGCCGAGCTCAGCGCGCTCCACGAGGCGAAGGCAGCGGCCAAGGCCAAGGGGCGGCGCGGGCGGCGTGGACGGCGTGGACGGCGTGCCGAGCCCGAGGTGCACCGGGGCCGCGCCTTCGAGGCGATCAGCGACCTGGTGGTCGCCGCGCAGCCCGTCGTGGAGCAGCAGGCGAAGGCAGCCGGCCGCAAGGGCCGCGCCGCAGCGCGCCGGGCAGCCAAGGCGAGCCGGGAGGCGGCCGAGCGGGCGCAGGTGGAGGCCAAGCACCGTGGTCGCAAGGCACGGGCCAAGCTGCGCGAGGTCGAAGAGGCGGTGGCGCCTCGCATCGAGGCGGCCACGGAGCGGGCGGCCGAGCTGGCGGCCGAGGCCAAGGAGCGGGCGGAGGCGGCGCGCGAGCGCTGACCGTCGGGGCCGCTGCGGGCTAGGAGGCGATCGCTGGTGCTGGTGCCGTCGCCGCTGCGGTGCGGGTGGTGCCGCGCAGCGCCGGATCGGGCGCCAGCGGGATGCGCAGCGTGAAGGTCGCGCCGCCTCCGGGGGTGGTGGTGAGCTCCAGCGAGGCGCCGATCTCGTCCGCCAGCTTGCGGCACAGGTAGAGCCCCAGCCCGACGCCTGCGCCGGCGCGCGTGTCGGACTGGTCGAGCTGCACGAACCGGTCGAAGGCGAGCGGCGCCAGGTGCTCGGGGATGCCCGGGCCGTGGTCGATGACCGACACCTCGAGGTGGTCACCCACGGCTGCCACGCGCAGCTCGATCGGCTCCGAGCCGCCGTACTTGCCGGCGTTGTTGAGCAGGTTGACCAGGATGCGATCCACGGAGCGCACGTGGGTCAGCGCGGACCGATCCAGCCGCTCGGGTGCCCTCACCGTCACCCGCGACGACAGCGACGGCGCGATGGCGCCTCGGATGGCCGCCATGAGCTCGTCGAAGGCCACCTCGGTCGGCGCCGTGTGCGACGGTCCCGCCGCGACGGTGAGCAGGTCGTCGATCAGCTCGCGCAGGCGCTGCGCCTGGGTCGCCGCGTCGCTCAGCAGCTCGGCGCGCAGCTCGGGACGCATCCGACCCTCGTAGCGGTTGACGGCTTCGAGGGCAGCGATGGCGACGGTCAGCGGCGTGCGCAGCTCGTGGGACAGGGTCGCCACGAACTCGTCCTTGCGCTGGTTGAGGTCGACCTGGTGGCGCAGCGCCTCCTGCACGTCGGCGTACAGGCCGAAGTTGCTGGCGATCAGCGCCACGTGGGACGCGTAGGTGACGAGCGTGTCGAGCTTCTGCTCCGGCGTCGCGTCGGCGTCGTCGGCCAGCGCCGCCAGCAGCGTCACCGCGGCGCCCTCCGAGGCCACGTGGCTGGCGACGATGAGCGACCGCGCCCCGACGATCGACGCGATCGACGGTGGGCACTCGCCGGGCCCCACCCGTCGCGAGGGCTGCGAGGTGCCGTAGGCCAGGCAGGCATCGGCGACGTCGGGCGGCAGCCGCCGGACCTGGCCGTCGGTCATGGCGGCACCCGATGCGGCTGTGCCGGGCCACGCCATCACGACCACGGCACGGTCCGCCGACGCCAGCCTCGCCGTCTGCGCGCACAGCTTCGCCAGGGCACCGGCCGGCTCTGCCAGCGGGACCGTCTCGGCGACCGCGTGGTAGAGGTCCAGGGTGCGGAGGTGCTGGTCGCGTTGTGCGACTCCGGCTCGGCAGGCCATCCACACCACGAGGAGCGTGGGCGCCAGCAGCGCCGGCGCAGCGTCGGACAGCGAGGTGAGCGCGCGCCCGGAGGCGCCGAGTGAACCGCCGGCGAGGGCGATGATGCCGCTCGCCGCGGCCGTCTGGTGCAGGATCGCGCGCATCGATCGACCGGTTGCCGCAGCGATCGCGGCGGAGACGGCGAGCGCGTTGCATGCGGTGTAGGCGAGCGCCGCGAGGGCGCTGCGCGCTCCGATGGCCGTGGGGTGCTCGCCGATCGGTGCGAGCAGCTCGAACGCCGCGGCTCCGACCGCCGCCGCTGCCCACCGCGCGGTGAGGTTCACGAGCATCTTCTGCGCTCCGACGCGCAGGCGCAGCAGGGTCGCCGCCTCCCCGATCGCGGCAGCGAGGCCGAGCGCCACGGCGGGCACCAGCCCCACGGCGGCCGCCAGCACCACCGGCGCTGCGGTCATCGTGCAGCGGTGCCGGCCGAGGTCGAGTCGCAGCGCGTACCGGCCGGCCACGAGGAAGCCCAGGGCGGTCAGGGAGAACGGGAGCGGCGCCAGGTCGGCGCCTGTGGGAGCGAGGCAGGCCAGCACGCCGGCGGCGCCGGTGCCCACGACGACCGCCGTGAGCAGCGCGCGGCTGCGCGTCCGGCTCAGGTCGGGGTGGTCGAGCCCCATCCGAGCCCGGTCCAGGAGACGCCGGTCCAGGAGACGCCGGTCCAGGAGACGCCGGTCCAGGAGACCCCGGTCCAGGAGACGCCGGTCCAGGACACGCCGGTCCAGGAGACGCCCGTCCAGGAGACGCCCGTCCAGGGCATCTGCGGCAGCTGGCCGCCGATGCCGTCGAGGGCGATCTCGTGGTCCTGCACCCAGCTCGGTGAGGCCTCGGCCGCGATGGCGGCCCCGATGTCGAGCACCCTGCCACCATCGATCGTGCGGGCCGTGCCACGGATGGCGCCCTTCACGTCGTCGGGCGTCGCGGCGGGGTGGTGCTCGAGCACCACCGCGGCCCCGCCCGCCGCGACGGCGGCGGCCATCGACGTGCCGCTCCCGACGAAGAGCCCGTGCCCGCGCCGGGCGCTCGGGTTGGCGCGGTCGACCGTGGAGCCCGGCGCCCTCGCGCCCACCAGGGACGTGCCGGGGGCCAGCACGTCGGGCCGTGCCTCGCCGTCGAGCACGTCGCGGCCCGACCACGGCGCCACGGTGTCGTCGGAGAGGTCGCGGGTGTCGTGGGTGTCGGCAGCGCCGACCGACAAGAGCCACGGGTCGTCGCCCGGGTGCGTCACGCTGCCCGCCCCGTCGTTGCCGGACGGCACGACGACCACGATGCCCGAGGCCCATGCGATCTCGAGCGCTGCAGAGAGCGGACTGTCGAGGTAGGAGCCGACCCGGTCGACGCTCACCGCGAGCACGAGCACCCGGATGTCGTGCTCGTCGCGGTGCTCGACGGTCCACCGGATGGCATCGATCAGGGTCCGGAGGTCCGTCGTGCCGTCCTCGTCGCCCGCCTCGATCGACACGAGCGTCGCACCGGGTGCGATGCCCTTCACCGGCGCAGAGCTGCCGGTGCCGCCGACGATCAGGCTGGCGAGGAAGGTGCCATGGCCGTAGCGGTCACCGTGGCGACCGTCGTCGGTGAAGTCGGGCCCGAGCACCACCTGCGGGTGCGACGCGGCGAACGAGCGTGACACCCCCGTGTCGATGAGCGCGATGCCGACGCCGTCGCCGGCATCGGGGTCTGCTGTGGCGTTGACGGCCTCCGCCACGACGCTCAGGCCCTGCTCGCCGCGCGGCCCCTGCTTGGGCCCCTGCTCGGGCCCTTGCTCGGGCCCTTGCTCGGGACCCTGCTCGGGACCCTGCTTGGGACCCTGCTTGGGACCCTGCTTGGGCCCCTTGGCGGGTGCGTCGTGGCCTGCCGCGTGCGAGGGCGGCTTCGCCGGGCTGGACCACGCCGTCGCGGACGGCACGAGGACGATCGTGGCGGCGAGGACCGCACCGAGCAGGGGGCGGCGCATCATCGCACCCGCTTCGCAGCGAGGTCGTCCTGACGGGCGCGCTGCGTCCCGACGAGCTCGTCGAGCGGGATCGGGCCGTGGCGGCGCAGCCGCTCGAGCGGCCCGGGCAGCGAGGCGACCCGCGACCGCGGTCGCTTCCGCATCGTCTCGTCGATGCACCAGACCAGGTGCTCGATGGAGAAGGGCTTGGTGACGTACATGTCGGCACCGGCTCGGTCGCCGCTGCGCAGGTCGTCGGGCTGGGAGCGAGCGCTGAGGAGGATCACCGGGAGGTCCCGGTAGGCGGACGACTCGCGCACGCGGCGCAGGAGGCTCAGTCCGTCAGCTCCGGGCATCATCACGTCGAGCACGACGAGCTCGGGCCCGGTCCGCTCGATCGCCTGCCAGCCCTCCTCGGCGTCGCTCCCGACCTCGACCTCGAACCCCTCGAGCTGCAGCGCCTCGGCCAGCAGCCGCCGCACCGCGAGGTCGTCGTCGACCAGCACCAGCCGTCCTCGTGAACTCTTCAACCCTGCCTCCAGCCTGCGCAGCGGACCCTGATCGAGCCATCGGCTCGCGGGGCCCCGGACTGAAGCCACGAGGTGCGTCAGACGGCACCGTAAGGGCCCGAACGGCGCGGAACCGGGCGAAAGCGGTGCGCCGCGCGCCCGCTCACCGGCTCCGGTGCTCGGCCACCCCCAGGGGCAC
This sequence comes from uncultured Microthrixaceae bacterium, assembly GCA_963715505.1. GTDB lineage: Bacteria > Actinomycetota > Acidimicrobiia > Acidimicrobiales > VFJN01 > VFJN01. The sequence goes on along the minus strand of OY970242.1, from coordinate 2,488,209 downwards.
CTGCTCCTCGTAGCCGACGGGCAGGTACACGTCGCCCTGGTCGGTGAGGTACCAGACCCCCCAGTGGTACAGGGCGCGAAAGCCGTGGGGGTGCTCGGCGACGAGCTCGGCGTAGAGCTTGACGCCGCGCACGTAGCGGTCGCTGTGGTTGTAGCGGTACAGCGCGTTGTCGATGTCGGTGGCCCCGTTGTTGGCGGCGAGGTAGCGCGCCGCGCCCATGATGGCGTCGTGGGTGTCGTTGACGTCGCCGCCGGCGCCGTAGGCGGCCCACGTTGCGGGCATGAACTGCATCGGGCCCTGCGCGCCGGCGCTCGAGGTGCCGCGGATGCGGCCGGTCGCCGTCTCGACCAGGTTGATCGCCGCCAGGTACTTCCAGGGGATGCCGAAGGCGGCCTCTGCCTCCTTGTAGGTCGCGACGAGCTCGTCGAGCGGCGGCGGCGCGACGATGCGCCAGGCCGGAAGGTTCGGGGAGAGCGTGCGGTGCATGCCGCGGAACTCCCGCCGCGCCGCGGCGTGCTGCGTGACCGCCTGGTGCAGGCCGACGGGCACGGCAGCGAGGACCGCGCCGTCCCATTCGGGGTGCGCGCCGAGCTGTCGGTAGGCGACCTGCTGGAGCAGCGCCGCCTCGGCGACCTCGGCCCGGTCCGAGGCCGGGTCGCGCAGCGTCATCTCGGCGCTGCTGATCTGGGCGGCCAGCCCGGCGGGATCCCCGGCCGGGCGGGGCGGGCGCAGCGCGTGGATGTCCACCGGCGCAGCGGTGGTGGGGGTCGTCGTCGGCGCGGTGGTCGTGGTCGTGGCGGGCGGGAGGGTGGTCGACGCCGAGGGGGCCTGCCCCGCTGCGCCAGCCGCCCGATCGCCGGCGTCGGCTCGCTGTGCACAGGCCGAGGCGAGGAGCACCACGCCGACCAGCAGGAGGGAGGCAGAGCGAGCCATGAGCTCGTCAGCGTAGGGGCTGGTCCGGGCGGGTCCTCGGCGTCAGCCGGCCGGCACGACCTTGCGGACCGAACCGCTCTCCAGCAGCGCGAACAGCTCGCCATCGGAGTCGCGCCCGAAGGCGTGCAGGCCGGAGATGCCGAGATCCCAGCTCCGCTCGTCGACCACGGCGTCACCCTCGACCTCGATGGCGCGGATCCCCGGCGCGCAGTAGTCGCCGAAGACGTAGGCGCCGCGCAGGGCTTCGATGGCCTCGCCCCGGTACACGAAGCCGCCGATGACGGAGCACCCGTCGTCGCGGCCGTACTCGTAGATCGGCAGCACCGCGCCCTGGGGGTTGTCGCCCCGGTAGGGGTGCGTGCCCTCCATGGCGTTCCAGCCGAGGTTGGCGCCACGGCCAGCATCGAAGCGGTCGGTGGCGGGCAGGCGGTTGACCTCCTCCCAGGCGTTCTGCCCGACATCGGCCACCCAGAGGTCGCTCGTGGCGGGATCGAAGGAGAACTGCCACGGGTTGCGGACGCCGTAGAGCCACGTCTCGGGGCGGCCGTCGTCGCCGTCGGCGAAGGGGTTGCCGGCCGGGATGCCGTAGGGCCGGCCGGCCGTGCCGCCGAGCGGGTCGATGCGCAGGATCGAGCCGAGCAGCGTGGTGGGGTCCTGCCCGTTGCCCTGCGGGTCGCCGGATCCGCCGCCGTCGCCGAGCGCGATGTACAGGTAGCCGTCGGCCCCCATGGCGAGGGTGCCCCCGTTGTGGTTGGGTGCGGGCTGGTCGACCTCGAGCAGCTCGCGGCGCGAATCGAGCTCGACGCGGGCGTCGTCGCCGATCTGGAACTCCACGACCTTGGTTGCACCGTCGGGCCGGGCGGTGAAGTCGACGTAGAGCGTGCGACCGTCGGTGGAGAAGGCCAGCCCGAGGAGGCCCTGCTCGTTGCCGGTGGCGAGGACCTCGTCGGAGAGGTCCAGGGCCGGCGTGTTGAGGAGCTGGTAGCGCGGGCCGCGCCTCGAGGTGCCCTCCGTGACGTCGATCACCCGCACCCGGCCGCCCTGCTCGGCGACGTAGAGGTCCGGCGAGCTCGGTCGGCGCGCCAGCGCGGTGGGCGACTCGACCACGGCGATCTCCTCGAGCGCCACGTCCACCTCGTCGAGGCGGCCCTCCGCCGGCGGCGCGGTGGTGCTCGTCGTGCCCTCGAGGGTTGTGGTGGTGGTCGACAGCGGCTCGGGATCCTCGCTGGCCTCGCCGCTGCACACGCCCGCGGCGAGGCCCGTCACCGCCAGGGCGGCCAGCAGCCGGTGGCGGGCGCGGCTCACGGGCGCACGACCCGGATCAGCCCCTCCTGCACCACGGTGACGACCAGGCGGCCGTCCGCCGCGAAGATCGAGCCCCGGCCGAGGCCGCGCCCGCCCGATGCGGAGGGGGTGTCCTGGCTGTAGAGGAGCCACTCGTCGGCTCGGAAGGGGCGGTGGAACCACATGGCGTGGTCGAGGCTCGCCATGAAGAGGTTGGGGTCCTGCCAGCTGCCGCCGTGGGGGAGCAGGGCCGTGTCGAGCAGGGTCATGTCGCTCGCGTAGGTGAGCACGCAGGCGTGCAGCACCGGATCGTCCGGCAGGCGCCCCGACGCCCGCAGCCACACCCGCTGCTGCGGCGGGAGGGGCTCGTGGCGGTCGGGTGGGTTCCAGTCGACGTAGCGCATGTCGATCGGTCTCGGGCGGTGGTACCAGGCGCCGAGCTGATCGGCGTAGGGGGCCATCCGCTCCCGCATGTCGGGGAGCTCCTCCGGTGGTGGGGCGTCGGGCATCGGCGCCTGGTGGTCGAGGCCCTGCTCGGGCACCTGGAAGCTGGCCTGCAGGTTGAAGATGGCCTTGCCGTGCTGGATGGCGACCACGCGCCGGGTGGTGAACGAGCGCCCGTCGCGGATCCGGTCGACCTCGTAGAGGATCGGCACGAGTGGGTCGCCGGGCCGCAGGAAGTAGGCGTGGAGCGAGTGCACCGAGCGAACGGGGTCGACGGTGCGAGCTGCCGCGACGAGCGCCTGGCCCGCGACCTGCCCGCCGAAGACCCGCTGGCGGTCCTCGTCGGGCGAGACGCCGCGGAAGATGTTCACCTCGATCGGCTCGAGGTCGAGGAGCTCGCACGAGCGCGTCGACCGCCTGCTGGGACATCTGCACATCCTCGCGTAGCGGGACGCGGGTACCGTCCCGCCCCATGTCGACGACCGTTCCCGCCTTCCCCGACGGCTTCCGCTGGGGCACCGCCACCGCCGCCCACCAGATCGAGGGCGGCAACTGGAACAACGACTGGTGGGCGCTGGGAGCACACGCCCGGCTCGGGCTGCCGGGAGCCGAGCGGCGACGCCTGCGACAGCTGGAACCGCTGGGCCGAGGACGTCGCCCTCCTCGCCGAGCTCGGCTTCGACAGACTACCGGTTCTCCATCGAGTGGAGCCGCATCGAGCCCGAGGAGGGCGAGTCGTCCACGGCGTCGCTCGACCACTACCGCCGCATGTGCGAGGCCTTGCTCGAGCGCCGGCATCGACCCGGTCGTCACGTTCCACCACTTCACGACGCCGCGCTGGGTCGCCGATCGGGGTGGCTGGGCCGAGCCGGAGACCGCCGACCGCTTCGCCGACTTCTGCGAGCGGTCCGCCGGCGCGCCTCGGCTGGCGCTCATGCGGCGGGCCTGCACGATCAACGAGCCGAACATCGTCGCGACGATGGGCTACCTGGCCGGCATGTTCCCGCCCGGCGCCGCCGACCGCGGCGTGCGTCAGCAGGTCAACGACGTGTTCGTCGACGCGCACCGCAAGGCGGTCGACGCCATCCGCAGCGCCGCGCCCGGCGTGCCCGTCGGGCTCACGCTGTCCATGGCCGACTACCAGGCCGTCGACGGCGGCGAGTCCAAGCTCGAGCAGATCCGTCGGTCGATGGAGGACGTGTTCCTCGAGGCGACGGCGGGCGACGACTTCGTCGGCGTGCAGACCTACTCCCGCAGCCGGATCGGCCCGGACGGCGCGCTGGGCCCGGAGGAGGGCGTGCCGACCCTGATCATGGGCTACGAGTTCTGGCCCGAGGCGCTCGAAGCCAGCATCCGCCGGGCCTGGGACGTCACCGGCGGCGAGGTCCCGATCCTCGTCACCGAGAACGGCATCGGCACCGACGACGACGCGCAGCGCATCGCGCTACGTGCGCAGCGCGCTCGAGGGCGTGCTCGCCTGCCTCGCCGACGGCATCGACGTCCGCGGCTACACGTACTGGAGCCTGCTCGACAACTTCGAGTGGGCCTTCGGCTACGGGCCCCGCTTCGGCCTCGTCGACGTCGACCGCACGACCTTCGCCCGCACACCGAAGCCCAGCGCCCGCTGGCTGGGTCGTGTCGCCCGTGCCAACGCGCTGGTCGACTAGCCCGGGTTGCCGCGCCTCAAGAGCCACGCCGTAGGCTCCGATGCAGTGAAGATGTCTCCCGCTGCCGTCCTCGACCGCGTCACCGGTGGTCGTGGCGCGCTGGCCATCAAGTACTCGATGGTGTCGGTGATCGGCGTCACGATCACCCAGACGCTGCTGCTCGTCTTCGTCGGCCTGCTCGATCAGGACCCGACCTGGTCGAACGTCGCCGCCGTGAGCCTGACCGTCGTGCCGGCCTTCGTGCTGAGCAAGCGATGGGTGTGGCTGCGCGACGGCAAGGTCAGCTTCCGCCGGGAGGTGCTGCCGTTCTGGGTGTTCACCATCGCCGGGCTCCTCCTCTCCACGGCGCTGGTGGCCCTCGCCGAGCGTGCCTCGGATTCCACACTGGTCATCATGGCGGCGAGCATCGGCGGCTTCGGCATCCTCTGGGTCGCCAAGTTCCTCTTCCTCGACACGGTCATGTTCGCCCGGCCCGACGAGGAGCCGCTGGCCGCCGAGGCCGCGTAGCACCGTCCCGCGCGCCACGGGTAGCGTCGGCGGCCATGCCACCGACCTGATGCAGGGCGCGCTCGTGCCGCTCGACCCGATCCTGCACGTCGAGACCTGGTGATGGACCCGGCGCTGCGGCGCCATGCCGAAGCCGCGCGCGGCTTCATGCCGCCCGACGAGGGGCTGGCGCTGCACGACGCGGCTGCGTCGCTCGCGGTGCCCGGTCCGCTGCTGGAGGTCGGCACCTACTGCGGCAAGTCGTCCGTGTACCTCGGGGCCGCGGCGCGGCGCCTCGATCGCGTGCTGTTCACCGTCGACCACCACCGCGGCTCGGAGGAGAACCAGCCCGGGTGGGAGTGGCACGAGCCCGACCTGGTCGACCCGGCGGTCGGCAAGATGGACACGCTGCCGTTCTTCCGCCGCACGATCCACGACGCGGGTCTCGAGGGCAGCGTGGTCGCCGTCGTCGGCGACTCCTCGCGGGTGGCGGCCGCGTGGGGCACGCCCCTGGCGCTGCTGTTCATCGACGGCGGCCACGGGGAGGAGCCGGCGCGGGTCGACTACGAGCGATGGACGCCCCATGTCGTGCCGGGCGGCCTGCTCTGCATCCACGACGTCTTCCCCGACCCCGCCGACGGCGGCCGGCCGCCGTACGAGCAGATCTACCGCCCCGCCCTCGAGTCCGGTCGCTTCGAGGAGCAGCAGGCGCTGGGAAGCCTCCGCGTCCTGCGCCGCGTCGGGTAGGGCCTCAGAGGTCGGCGGGGAGCGTCATCAGCGGGGGCAGGACGGCGGCGGTCTCGGCGAAGAGGGCCGAGGCGGGGGAGGAGCCGGCGAGGGCGTCGGCCGCGAGGATCACCGAGGCCGCCGTGTAGGTGGAGCGCTCGCCACCGGGGAAGCGAGCCTCGTCGGGGAAGACCGTGCCGGTCCAGTAGCGGCCGTCGTCGTGGCGGAACTGCTGCGCCCACCCGAACAGCGTCTCCGCGCTCTGGCGGTCGCCGACGGCGAGGTGCGCGAGGGCGCACTCGCAGGTCTCGGCCACCGTCACCCACGGCCGGTCGGACACGCAGCGGACGCCGCGGCCCTCCATCAGGAAGGTGTCGCGCCGCTCCTCGAGCCGCGCCCGGCCGGCGTCGCCGAGCACCACGCCGCCGAGCACCGGGTAGTACCAGTCCATGGCCCAGCGGTGCTTCGGGGCGAAGGCCTCGGGCACGGTGGCGATGACCTCGGCGAGGCGAGCCGCGGACAGCTCCCAGTCGGGGCGCTCGTGGCCCAGCAGCTCGGCGACGGCGATGGCGCAGCGCAGGCTGTGGCAGATCGAGGACGAGCCGGTGAGCAGCGCGAAGCTCCACGGCGTGCCGTCTGCGTGGCGGGCCCAGAGGATCTCGCCGCGGGGCGTCTGCAGGTCGAGCACGAAGTCGATGGCGCGCTCCACCGTCGGCCAGAGGGTCTCCACGAAGCCCCGGTCGCCGGTGAGGAGCCAGCGGTGCCAGACGCCGGCGGCGACGTAGGCGCACACGTTGGCGTCGAGCTTGTCCTGCTCCACCTGCGTGCTGCCGTCCTCACCCGCCACGTAGTACTGGTGCCAGGAGCCATCGGGGCGCTGAAGGTCCGCCAGCCACTCGTAGGCGCGGTCGGCCTCGCGGCGACGACCGCCGAGGTCGAGGGCCATGGCCGCCTCGACGTGGTTCCAGGGGTCGGCGTGGCCGCCGGGAAACCACGGCACCATGCCCGAGGGGAGCTGCCACTCCGCGATGCCGTCCACGGTCGCGTACAGGTCGGTGGCCGAGACGAGGCCGGGTACGTCGATGGGCACGGCTAGCTCCTGGGCTTTCGGGCGTAGACGACGAGGCTCTTGCCGAGGACGGGGTTGAGCAGGCGCTCGGTCCAGCGCGTGATCGTCCCCATGGGCGGGGTCTGGGCGATGTCCCAGAGCAGCACCTGCAGGTAGGCCTTGACGAGCGGGTGGTCGTCGTTGGTGGGTCCGACCGCGCACCGCAGCCACCAGTACGGGGAGTGCAGGGCGTGGGCGTGGTGGGCCGCGCCAGGCCGCAGCCCCGCCTCGCGCATGCGCCGGCGCAGGAGCGCCTCGGAGTAGATGCGGACGTGGCCGCCCTCGACGAAGGGCGCGTGGTACTCCTCCGAGAGCGCCCAGCACACCCGCTCGGGAAGCCACGACGGGACCGTGGCCGCCAGCGTGCCGCCCGGCTTGAGCACGCGGTGCAGCTCGTGCAGCGCGACCTGGTCGTCGTCGACGTGCTCGAGCACCTCGGAGGCGATGATGCGGTCGAAGGTGTCGTCGGCGAAGGGGAGCCGCAGCGCGTCGCCGTTGGTCGTGGCCGCCATGGCTCCCGGCTCGGTGCCGGCCTCGCCGGCCTGGCGCATGGCGGCGAAGAGGCCGCCCACGTCCTTCAGCTCGGCCGCCGAGTAGTCGAAGGCCACCACCCGCGCGCCGCGCCGGAAGCTCTCGAAGGCATGGCGACCGGCACCGCAGCCCATGTCGAGCAGCAGCTCGCCCGGTCGCACGCCGAGCCGTTCGAAGCGGACCGTCAGCACGGCCGCTGCTCGTCGAGCAGGACGCGGTACTGCTCGACCGTCTTGGCCGCGGTGTGGGTCCAGGACCAGCGCTCGACGATCCGCTGGCGGCCGCGGGCGCCGATCGTGGCTCGCAGGTCGGGCTGCTCGAGCGCCCAGCGCAGCTTCGTCGCCAGCGCCTCGCTGTCGCCCGGCGGGACGACCAGCGCGGTGTCGCCGTCGCGGCCGATGACCTCGGGCACGGCGCCACCCGTGGTGCCGACGAGGGGCGTGCCGCACGCCATGGCCTCGATGGCTGGCAGCGAGAAGCCCTCGTAGAGCGATGGCACCACCGCCAGCTCGGCTTGCGAGTAGAGCTCGATGATGCGCTGCTCCGGCACGTCGGTCACGAACTCGACGTGCGCCTCCAGGCCCAGCTGCTTGATGGTGGCGTCGCTGGCACCGCCCGGCTTGCGCTTGCCGATCACCACGAGGTGGACGTCGTCGCGCTCGGTGCGGAGCTTGGCGACCGCCTCCAGGAGGAACTTCAGGCCCTTCATCGTGACGTCGGCCGAGGCGGTGGTGACGAGCCGGCCGGGCACGACGGCGACGTCGGGCAGCGGCCGGAACAGGTCGATGTCGACGCCGACGGGCACGATGGCCATCCGCTCGGGCGCGACGCGGTGGTCCGTCGCGATGTCCTTGAACGAGTTCTCCGACACGGTGATGACCCGCTGCAGGCGGCTGGCCACGCGGGTCTGCATCGAGGTGAAGGCGTACCAGCGGCGCAGCGTGAGGCGCTTGTAGCGGCCCTGCGCGGCGCCGATCTCCAGGCGGCGGTCGACCGTGATCGGGTGGTGGATCGTGGCGATCACCGGCAGGTGGAGCCGACGCTCGATGGCGAGCAGCCCGTAGCCCAGGCTCTGGTTGTCGTGCACGAGATCGAACTCGCCCCGGCGGCCGCGCAGGTGGTCCCAGGCGCGCAGCGAGAAGGCCAGCGGCTCGGGGAAGGTGCCCGCCGAGAAGGCGGTGACCTCGACGAAGTCGGTCCAGTGCTTGAGCTCCCAGACACCGGGCATGCGCATCGGGAAGTGGTCGTTGTAGATGTCGAGGCTGGGCAGCTCGACCAGCGGCACCCGCTCGTCGAGCACCGGGTAGGGCTGTCCACCCAGCACCTCGACGTGGTGCCCCAGGTCGACCAGGGCCTTCGCCAGGTGGCGCGTGTAGACGCCCTGCCCGCCGACGTGCGGCTTGCCGCGGTACGCCAGCAGGGCGATCCGGAGGGGAGCGTCGGTGGGCATGGTCCGATCAGCCTTCTCGGGAGTTGACCCATCGGTCAAGCCGTGCCGCCCGCTCCGGCGGCTGCCAGCCGCGAGCACCGCGCTAGCTGGCGTGCACCCGATCGCCCACGCTCACCGGGCCCGCCTGGGAGACGGAGGCGTAGATCCCGAGGTTGTTGTCGTGTCGGTCACGGATCGTGGTGCCGATGGCCTTGTCGACGTCGAGGCCCGGCTGGGCCCGCGACGGCATGGTGCAGCGTGGCGTGGGCATCAGCACCTGCGACCGGGCCGAGCCGACGTCGACGCTCGTCCAGGCGTCCTCCGGCCACCCTTCGGCGCGCACGGCGAACACGGCGGTGGGACGGAAGCGCCGGACGTCCCAGTCGCCGTCGGGGTGCAGCGCGGCGATGGCTTCCAGGCTGGCGGTCGTCAGCCAGTGGACGTCGGCGAGGTCGAGCCAGGTCCCCTCCGGGCCGGGCCAGTCGAACAGCGGCGTCGTGTCGTCGGACATGCCGGTGTGCATCTCCATCGGGAACACGCCGGCCGCCGGCGGGGCCTCGAGGCGCACCTCGTGGTCGAGCCAGGCGGAGAGCGAGGTGTGGACGGCAGGATCGGCGGCGTCGTGCTGGGAGCCGTCCGGCAGGGTCAGCACGATGGAGCCCGATCGGGAAGCGGCGGAGGCCATCAGCAGCGCCGGCCAGCGCTTGGCGGAGAGCACCTTGCCCGCAGCGGGATCGACCACGGCGAGCTCGCGGTCGCCTGCGGCGCCGCCGGGGGCGAGGTCCAGGCGCTCGACCCGCTCACCTTGCATCGACTTCACCGGGTAGCGCCAGAGCTCTGCGACGGTGCCCACGGCCTCCATGGCGGCGAGGCTAGGTCGTCCAGGTGATCTGCGTCTCCGCGACCAGGGGCTCGCCGGCGCGCACGATCTGGGCCCGCCCGAGGTTGGCGGCGTCCGGTGGGCCGGTCTGGGGCTCGACGCAGACCGCGTGGCGTGGCTGGTCGTAGAGCACGACGTGGCTGCACGTGGAGGTCATCTCGAGCTGCAGGGCGCCGGGCCAGCTGAGCCGGACCGGCCAGGTGACGGCGGTGAAGCAGTCGTCCCAGGGTCCGCGGCGCGGTGGGGGCTCGACGGGACCCAGCGGGAGCCCGTCGACGCCCCGGGGGTAGTACCGCTCCGCTCGCAGGTCGACCCGCAGCTCGCCACCGACCGACAGGCTCCGCAGCCACCACGGGTGCCACCCGCAGGTCGCGGGGAAGGGAGCCCCGGCGCTGTGGACCTCGAGGCGCAGCTCGAGCCGGTCGGGGAGCAGCGCGACCTCGTGGATCGCCCAGCCCTCGAACGGCCAGCCCGGCCGCAGCCGCGCCCGCAGCCGCACGTAGCGGCCGTCGGCATGCTCCTGCAGCCAGCGCTCGCCGAGCACGGTGCCGTGGATGGCGTGGCCGGCGTGGTTCGTCGCCAGCTCGTGCACCGTGCCGTTCCACCGGAAGCGGCCGCCGCGGATGCGCCCGGCGAAGGGCGCCATCGGGAAGCAGCCCCAGCGCAGCGCGTCGTCCGGTCCGTCGAGCGGTGGCTGGACGAGCAGCTCCTGGCCGTGCACCTCCAGCGAGGCGAGGCGGCCACCGACACCACGATCGACGCGCACGGACGCCGGACCGGCGCGCATGGTGAGCATTCGGTCCACCGTAGGGCGATCCGCCCAGTCCGGGACGAGCTGCCCTGCCCCGAACCCGAGGGGCCCCGGCGCGGCGCGGCGGTAGCGTCGCAGGTCGTGCTCGTCGCCAAGGACCTCCTCCGCCACCACGGCGCGCAGGTCGTCCTGGGTGGCGTGTCGCTCGCCGTCACGCCCGGTGCGCGCATCGGCGTGGTCGGCCCGAACGGCATCGGCAAGTCGACGCTGCTGCGCATCCTGGCGGGGCTCGAGTCGCCCGACGGCGGCACGGTGGAGCGATCGCCGGCCACGACCACCGTCGGCTGGTTGCCCCAGGAGCCCGACGCGCAGCCCGGCGAGACGCTGCGCGCCTACCTGGCACGGCGGACCAGCGTCGCCGCCGCGTCGGCCACGCTCGACGCAACGGCCGCGTCGATGACCGATGCGCCGGGCAGCATCGAGGCCTACACCGACGCCCTCGAGCACTTCCTCGCCGTGGGTGGCGACGACCTCGAAGCGCGCACGGGAGCCGTGCTCGCCGAGGTCGGCCTGCCCGCCGACCGCCTCGACGTCGAGGTGGGCCACCTGTCGGGGGGCCAGGCGGCGCGAGCGGCGCTGGCGGCCATCCTGCTCTCGCGCCAGGAGGTGCTGCTGCTCGACGAGCCCACCAACGACCTCGACTTCGCCGGCCTCGACCTGCTCGAGTCCTTCGTGGCAGCGACGCCGGCCGCCGTCGTCACCGTGTCGCACGACCGAGCGTTCCTCGACCGCGCCGTCAACCGCATCCTCGAGATCCGCCTGCCCGGCCACGACGCCACGGAGCACGCCGGTGGCTGGAGCGACTTCGTCGCCTCGCGCGAGCTGGCCCGGCGCCAGCAGCAGGAGGGCTACGAGGGGTTCGTGGCCCAGCGCGACCGGCTCCAGCAGCGCCAGCAGACGCAGCGCCAGTGGGCGGTCACCGGCGTGCGGAACGCCAAGAAGAAGAAGTCGGACAACGACAAGTTCGTCCCGCACCTCAAGGCGCAGCGCTCCGAGAAGATGGCCGCCAAGGTCAAGGCCACGGAGCGGGCGATCGACCGGCTCGACGTGGTCGACAAGCCGTGGGAGCCCTGGCAGCTCCAGCTCGAGCTCACCGCGTCTTCGCGATCGGGCGACGTCGTCGCCCGGCTCGACCAGGCCGTGGTGGAGCTGGGGTCGTTCCGCCTGGGCCCGATCGACCTCGAGGTGGCCTGGCAGGACCGGCTGGCGATCCTGGGTCCGAACGGCTCGGGGAAGTCGACGCTGCTGCGGGCGGTGCTGGGCCAGGAGCCGCTGGCGTCGGGGCAGCGGTGGATGGGACCAGGCGTGGAGGTGGGCGTCCTCGACCAGCGCCGCTGGGTCTACGGCGGCGACGACGCTCTGCTGGCGTCGTTCATGGACCGCACGGGGGCCGAGCGATCCCAGGCGCGCTCGCTGCTCGCCAAGTTCGGGCTGGGTGCCGAGCACGTCGAGCGTGCCGGACGGCAGCTCTCACCCGGCGAGCGCACCCGTGCCCAGCTCGCCGAGCTGATGGCGCAGGGCGTCAACTGCCTCGTGCTCGACGAGCCCACCAACCACCTCGACCTCGAGGCCATCGAGCAGCTCGAGGCCGCGCTGGCCGGCTTCGACGGCACGCTGCTGCTCGTCACCCACGACCGCATGTTCCTCGACGCCGTGCGGACCACCCGCACCCTCGACCTCCAACGTCTCTGAACCGCCACGGCCGCCATGCGGCGTGCGCATGCAGAGACGTTGGTTGCTCTGGGGCTCGGGCAGCTGGTCCCTGTCTACGATCGGAGCAGCTGCGTTGGGTGCAGCCGATCGCGTGAGGGGAGCCGTCTCCATGGCCGACGAGGTGTTCACACTCGGAGCGTGGCGCGTGAAGGCCGGGATGGAGACCGAGTTCGTCGAGGCTTGGCGGGCGGTCGGCCGCCACTTCCGAGACCTGCCGGAACCGCCGGGCCAAGGCACGCTCGTGCAGAGCGTGGACGACCCATCCCAGTTCTACTCCTTCGGGCCATGGCCCAGCCTTGGTGCCATCGAGGCGATGCGCAGCCACGCCGACACCGCGTCCGTGCTGGGCACGCTCATGGACCTCTGTGACGAGGGCAGGCCGGGCACCTTCCGCGTGGTGGCGACCGGCTGATCCTGCGGCGAGACGCCTCAGCCGGGACGGTCCCTGACTGGCTCGTCGACGCCGACGTGGAGCGCATCGTGTTCGACAGCCCGTCGCGGGTCATCGACGTCGGTGCGCAGCGCCGCTTCTTCCGTGGGGCGCTGCGCCGGGCCATCGAGATCCGCGACCGCACGTGCTTCCACCCGCTCTGCGACGAGGGTCCCCGAGCGACCCGAGATCGACCACATCCACGAGGCCAGCAACGGGGGCCCCGTTTGGGGGAGAGTCCGGTCAAGGCTGCCCGAGTAGGAGCCGATGTTCCGATATGGCTCCGCTGGGGACACGACTCGTGGCGGTCGCGGTTCGGGGGACGGCGCGGGGAGCGCTCGCGACCGTGCTCGTGCTGTGCGTCCTGGCGTACGTGCTGAGCTTCTTGGCAGGTGGCGCTTCAGCGGTACCGCCACATGGCTTCTACATCCCGCTGATCGTTCTCGGGATCCGCTTCGGGACTCCGGCGGCACTGGTCGCGAGCGTCGGTGTGGCGGTGCTCGCCGGTCCACTGCTGCCAGCGGTGGTCGCCACCGCGGTCCCGCAGGAGACCTCGGACTGGGTCACGCGGGGAGTGTTCTTTGCCCTGGTCAGCTCGGTCTCCTCTGCGCTGGCGCATGCCGCGGTTCGTGACGAGCAGGCCCGGCGCGAGTCGCTGCGCGACGAGACGAAGCTGCGCGCCGCGATCCAGGAACGCCAGCTCGAGGTTCGCTACCAGCCGATCGTCCGCCTCGACAGCGGTGCGGTGGTCGGTGCTGAAGCGCTCGTGCGGTGGCATCACCCCGACGACGGCATCGTCACCCCAGACCGCTTCATCCCCCTTGCCGAGCGCACCGGCCTGATCCACCTTCTCGGAGCTCACGTGCTCGAGCGCGCCGTCGAAGACATGCGCGCCTGGAAGCGAGCCCTGGGGGGCACGCCTCTCCCGATCGAGTACGTGGGCGTCAACGTGTCGAGGGCCCAGTTCATCGAAGACGGTCGGCTGGTGCGCCACGTCGACCAGCTCGTTCGGGCGGATCCGCTGCCGGTTCAGGTGATGATCGAGGTCACCGAGACCGGACTCATCGAGGACCAAGCCTGTCTCGTCGATCAGCTCGTCGAGCTGAAGCTCCGCGGGTTTCGCATCGCCATGGACGACTTCGGGATCGGCCAGTCATCCCTGGCGGGCGTGCGCGACCTGCCGATCGACACCATCAAGATCGACCAGACCTTCATGGCGAGCCTGGTCGGCGATCCCAGCGTTCGCGACATCGTGACCAACACGGTCGACCTCGCCCGCCGGTTGGGAAAGGACATCGTCGCCGAAGGTGTCGAGACCAAGGACCAACGAGACGCCCTCCTGGAGCTCGGTGTCCTCCGAGCGCAGGGCTACCTGTTCGCGCCGGCACTCAGCTTCGACGAGCTCAAGGATCTCGTCATGGCACGAGCAGGACACGACGCGGTTGCGCTGCCGCGGACGGATCGGATCCTCGTCGTCGACGATCGCGAAGGTGACCACGTGTTCGCAGCGCAGCTGCTGGAGGATTGGGGCGAGATCAGCTTCGCTCGCAGCGGCCCCGAAGCGATCGGGTTGGCCTCCCATCGACGCTTCACCGTCGTGCTGCTCGACATCCAGATGCCGCACATGAGCGGCCTCGAGACCGCCCGCGCCCTCCGCGCGATCGAGTCGCAGACCGGCCGTGACCGGATGCTGATCGTGGGTCTCAGCGCGCGGGACCTCCCAGAGGACGAGCAAGCCGCCCTCGCTGCAGGCATGGACGCCTACCTCACCAAGCCCCTCACCACCGAAGCACTCGAACGCATCCTCCGAGCCACTCGGAGCAGCTCTCCCGAGCCAGCGGTCACGGTCGAGGCCCGCCGTCAGGCAACCCGGCAACCCGGCCGTCCATCCTCGATGCGACGCTCGCGCCAGCAAGGCTGAGCGGTTCACTCCCTCGGCCGGCCCCGGAGCTCCACCGCCCAGCCTGCCGCCACGGCCAGGACGGCGAGCGCCAGCGCCGGCACGTTGCCGAGGCGGGTGTACGGCGTGAGGCCCTCGCGCAGCTGCACCTCGCGCTCGGATGACGCGTGGCTCGCTGACGGCGGAGCGCTCGAGCACCTCGCCGGTGTGGTCGATGACGGCGCTGAACCCCGTCGGCGCCACCTGGAGCACCCAGCGGCCGGTCTCGATGGCACGCATGCGCGACGACGCCACCTGCTGGGTCTGCACGATCGTGCCGGTGAACGACGAGCCGTTCGTGGGGTTCAGGACGAGCCGGGCACCGTCGGCCACGCCCTCCCTCGTGCGGTCGGCGAAGAAGATCTCCCAGGAGATCGCCACGGCGACGCGCCCCACCCGCCCCGGGACGTCGAGGCGCGCGGGCCGCTCGCCCACGAGTGCATCCCGGTCGGGGAGGGCGTCGCCCGCCAAGGGCTCGAGGAGCGAGCGGAGCGGCACGTACTCGCCGAAGGGCACCCGGTGCACCTTGTCGTAGCGGTCGAGGACCCTGCCGTCGTCGCCGACGAGCACGGCGGCGTTGCGGAAGGCGTCGGGTCCGGCGCCCTCGACCGTCCCGACGATGAGGGGCGCATCGAGCCGCCGGGCGATCTCGCCCACCTCGGCGGCCCACGGGTCGTCGACGAAGTCGCCTTCCGTGTCGATGACGTCCTCCGGCCACACGACGAGGTCGACGGGCGGATCGACGTCGTCGCTGCGCGCCACGTGGCGCTCGAAGACCTCGATCACGCCCGTGTCGGACTTGCGCGTGCCCTGCTCGCCGCCGCCCTGCACGAGCGCCACGGTCGCTTCGCCCTCGGGACGACCGTCCGGGACCGCGGCGGCGACCGTCACGGCCGCGACGACTGCGGCGGCCAGTCCCAGGGCGGGGCGCCAGCGCCGTCGGGCGGCCGCAGCCAGGGCCTGGCCGGCGAGGACCGTCACCGCGACGAGCGCCAGCGCGCCACCGACGCGCAGCACGCCCGCCAGCGGTCCCGCCACCTGCCCCACGGCGAGGTTGGCGAGCGGCACGCCGCCGAAGGGCCACGACCAGCGAACGAGCTCGGCGAGCGTCCAGGTGCCGGCCAGCGCGAGCCAGCGCCCGCGCCCCGGCGGAGCGGCGGCAACACCCGCCCCGAGCATGGCGGCGTAGGCCACGCACGCGATGGCGTAGCCGGGCGCGGTGAGAGCGGTCATCCACACGAGCGACGGCACGAACAGCGCCATGGCGACCAGCCACCCCCGTGCGAAGCGGGCACCGGCCGGCTGGTCGGCGACGAGGCGATCGAGACCCACGATGCCGGCGAAGGCCAGCGGCCAGAAGCCGAAGGGCGGCAACGACAGGCACAGGCACAGCCCGCTCGCCAGCGCCAGCGTGAGGGTGCGGAGGCGCTGGGTTCGGTGGGGCACCGCGCGATGATGGCTGCTCAGCCGCCCTCCTCCGTGTCGCCGCGGCGGCCGTGCTTCCAGTAGCCGCGCACCACCGCGTGGGAGCGGTCGAACCCGCGCTCGCCGAAGAGGTGCTTGCGGATCCGCTGCACCGCCGCGGCCTCGCCCGCCACCCACAGCCGGTCCTGCGGGTCGAGCTCGACGGCGGCCACGGCCGCCACGAGCGCATCGCCCGGCGGGGCACCCGAGGGCAGGTCCCGCCACGCCACCGTGGTGCGCGGTCGTGGCGGCAGGTCGACCCGCGCGCCGGGCCGGGCCAGCTCGACGACGACGTCCACCGCCGGGCCGTCGGGCAGCACCTCGAGGAGCTGGCCGATGGCGGGGATGGCGGTCTCGTCGCCGGCGAGCACGAAGCGCGCCGCGCCGGGGTCGGCCGCGTAGCCCCGCCCCGGACCGGACACCGCCGCGGGGTCGCCCGGCTGGGCGGTCAGCGCCCAGGCCGAGGCGGCGCCCTCCTGGTGGATGACGATGTCGACGTCGAGCTCTGCCGCGTCGACGTCGATGCGGCGGGGCGTGTAGGTGCGGATCACCGGGCGCGACCCGTCGGGCAGCAGGAACTCGTTGCCCCGCCAGGTCGGCCTGACGAGCGGCTCGCCGGGCCCCGACGGCAGCAGGATGCGGACGCTCGCGGCGGGAAGCTCGGGAACCAGCCGGTCGAGGTTCGCGCCGGTGAGGGTGACCCGCACCAGGTGCGGGGTGAGCGGCGCCGTCCGACGCACCTCGACGGGGTGGAAGGTCGGCGGCTCGCGTCGAGCGCGCGCGGCAGGGGAGCGGTCAGGCACGACGCTCTGCTAGCGGCGCCGCGTCACGACGACGATCGCCACGTCGTCGTCGGGGTCCCGATCCTCGACGTGGGTCGCCAGGAGCTGCGACGCCAGCTCGTCCGCCGTCCCGCCCGCGTCGGTGCGCTCCTCGACACCCCGGCGCAGCCGCTCGATGGACTCGTCGAGCGGCTCACCTCGTCGCTCCACGAGGCCGTCGGTGTAGAGGATCAGCGTGGAGCCGTCCCCGAAGGTCCGCGAGCCGACCGCCACCGCCGCCTCGGCGGGCACGCCGAGCAGCGGTTGGCGGCCATCGGTGAGGAGCAGGACGCTGCCGTCGGGCGTGCGCAGCAGCGGCGGGGGATGGCCGGCCGACACGTAGGCGACGGTCTCCGCGGACGTGTCGACGACCGCCACGACCGCGGTGGCCGTGACCATGTGGTCCGCGGAGCGCAGCAGCGTCGTCGCCTGGCGGAACACCTCCTGGAGCGGCACGCCGAGCATGACGAGGGCGCCGGTCACCGCCCGCAGCTGTGCCATCTCACCCACGGCGGTGAGGCCGTGCCCGGCCACGTCGCCGACGATGACCGCGTAGCGGTGGTCGTCGAGCTCGATGCCCTGGTACCAGTCGCCCCCCATGCCGATGTGCCGGGCCGCGGGCAGGTGGCGGGCAGCGGTGTCGATGCCGGCCATGGGCGGGAGCGGCGCGAGGACGTTCTCCTGGAGCGTCTTGACGAGGCGGTGCTCCGCGTCGGACATGCCGGCCCGCTCGAGCGCGCGGGCGCAGAGGTCGGCGACGCCCTCCAGGGCGGCGCGCGCGTCGTCGTCGATGCGCGTGCGCTCCGTCCAGGCGAAGCCGATCGCGCCCAGCGGCTCGCCGCGGCTGTCGGGCAGGGCCACGATGGCGCAGCTCGAGCGGCCCTGCGCCTTCAGGTCGTCGACGAGGTGGGGGTAGCGCGCCTCGTAGGTGTCGAGGTCCTCGAACACCAGCAACCCGCCGTCGCGCACCGCGTCGACGTGGGGCTGCGAGGCGTCGAGTGGCACCTCGCGGTAGCGGTCGCGCTGCGTCGGGGCGACGTCGAGGTCCTGGCGCACGAGGAGCCGTCCCGAGGCAGGGTCGAGCAGGGCCACGTCGGCGGAGTCGGAGCCGATGACGCGCGCCGCGTGGTGCGACACGACGTCGGCCACGTCGTCGCTGGTCCGGGCGGTCGCCAGCAGCTCCGCGAGCTCGGCGAGCGCCGAGCTGCGCGCCGCGTGGCGCCGGATCTGCTCCACCAGGCGCGCCCGCTCGATGGCCTGGCCCGCCATGTCGGAGATCGTGGTCAGCGCCGACCGCAGCGTGGAGCCGAAGGTGCGCGGGCCCGGCCAGGCGTGCACGATCGCGCCGATCAGGGCGCCCTCGGCCGTGCAGATGGGCAGCGCGGCCCTGGCGCCGAAGCCGAGCTCGCCCGTGGTGGCGGCGCCCTCCGGGTAGCGCGCCAGGTACGTGTCGTAGTCCTCGATGTAGATGGCCTCGCCCGTGCGCGCCGCGTCGGTGAAGGCCAAGCGGGCGTCCAGCGCTGGGTCGACGTAGCGCTCCCGCACCTCGTCGGGCACGGTCGGTCCGTGGCGGACGCGCAGGACGCCGTCGGTCTCGTCGACGAGCCCGATGCTGGTGTGCTGTGCCCCGACCGGCGCCCGGCCCGCCACCGTCACGATGTCGAGCGCCTCGTCGACCGTCAGGGCGTCGGCGAGCTGCTCGGCCAGCCGGGCCAGGTGCATGGCGTGGTGCGCCATGCGATCCGTGGTGCGGGCGCGCTCGAGGGTCTGCACGCAGAGCTCGGTGACGGTCCCCACCGTGGCCCGGGTGGCGTCGTCGAGGGCGTCGGGGTCGTCCCAGCAGATCGTCAGGGTGGCGAGCACCTCGCCGTCGGGCACGGCGAGCGGGACGCACATCGTCAGCTCGATGCCGGCTGCGGCGACGGCATCGCAGAGGTCCTTGGGCGCGCGCGCCCGCCAGTCGTCGTCGCCCCGCAGGATCAGCGGTGCACGGGTGCGCACCACCTCCGCGAGGGGGTTGGCAGCGTCGAGCGGCAGCCGGCCGTAGCGCTCCGCGATCTCCCGCGGCACGATGTCCGAGGGCTGGAGGCGCACCTCGCGAGCGTCCGGGTCGATGATGGCCAGCGACGCCGCCAGCGCGTCGAGCACGGCGGGCAGGCGCTCGTGGATGACCGAGTCGACCTCCTCGACGGTGCCCGCCGCGGCCAGCGCCTGGGCGAAGCTGATGGCTGTGGCCCGCTTCACAGCGGCAGTCTGCCAGCCCCGACCGGCCGAGGTGATGTCCGCCTGCTGGGGTGATCAGGCGGTGAGGGCCAGGTCCAGCACCTGGGCGACGTCGTCGACGAGGTGCACGGTCATCGCGTCGCGGACGCTGTCGGGAAGGTCGTCGAGATCGGGACCGTTGCGGGCCGGGAGGATCACCTCGCTGAGCCCGGCACGGTGGGCGGCGAGCACCTTCTGCTTGACGCCACCGATCGGCAGGACGCGCCCCGAGAGGGTCACCTCGCCGGTCATGCCCACCTCGCGCCGGACGGGCCGGCCGGTGAGCAGCGAGACCAGTGCCGTGGTCATCGTGATGCCGGCGCTGGGCCCGTCCTTCGGCACGGCGCCTGCCGGGAAGTGCACATGGAAGCGCTTCGCCAGCTCGTCTGCCTCGACGGGCACCGCGTCGCGGTGGCTGCGCACCCACGACAGGGCGATCTCGGCCGACTCCTTCATGACGTCACCGAGCTGACCGGTGACCTGGAGGCTGGCGTCGCCGTCCATGGACGTGGCTTCGACGAAGAGCACGTCGCCGCCGGCACCGGTCACGGCGAGGCCGGTCGCCACGCCGGGCACCGCGGTTCGCTCGGCGATCTCCTCCGCGTGGAAGCGCTCGCGGCCGAGCAGGCGCCGGAGGTCGGCGGGCTCGACGGTCACCGGGGTGCCGGCGCCGGCGGCGACGGCGACCGCCACCTTGCGAAGCGCCTTGCCGAGCTGGCGCTCGAGCTCGCGGACCCCGGATTCGCGGGTGTAGCCGGCGATGATGCCGCTCAGGGCCGCGTCGCTGACCTCGACCTCGTGGTGGTGCAGCCCGTTGGACCGGACCTGGCGCTCGAGCAGGTGGTCGCGGGCGATGGCGACCTTCTCGTCCTCGGTGTAGCCCTCGACCTGGATGATCTCGAGGCGGTCGAGCAGCGGGCCCGGCACCGTGTCGAGGACGTTCGCCGTGGCGATGAAGAGCACGTCGGACAGGTCGAGGTCGACCTCGGCGTAGTGGTCGCGGAAGGTGTGGTTCTGCGCCGGGTCGAGCACCTCGAGCAGCGCGGACGACGGGTCGCCCCGCCAGTCGTTGCCGACCTTGTCCACCTCGTCGAGCAGGATGACGGGGTTCATGGCGCCGGCCTCGGTCAGGGCCCGGACGATGCGGCCGGGCTGGGCACCGACATAGGTGCGGCGATGGCCACGGATCTCGGCCTCGTCGCGCACGCCGCCCAGGGCGACCCGCACGAAGCGCCGGCCGAGCGAGCGCGCCACCGACTCGCCCAGCGAGGTCTTGCCGACCCCCGGCGGGCCGACGAGGGCCAGGATGGCGCCCGGCTTGCGGCGCGCGGTGCCGATGTCGTCGATGCCCCGCTCCACCCGCAGCTTGCGCACGGCGAGCAGCTCGACGATCCGCTCCTTGACCTCGTCGAGGCCGGTGTGGTCGGCGTCGAGCGTGGCGCGGGCCACGTCGATGTCGAGCTCGTCGTCGGTGCGCTCCGTCCAGGGCAGGCCGAGGATCGTGTCGAGCCAGCCCTGGATCCAGCCGCGCTCCATGTGCTGCTCGGGCATCCGCTCGAAGCGCCCCAGCTCCTTGCGCAGCGCCTTCACGACGTCGCCGGCGACGCCGGCCTGCTCCAGGGCGTCGATCCGCTGGCGGTAGTCGTCGGCCGACTCGCCCTCGGCCTCCTCGTCGCCCAGCTCCTTGCGGATCGCGTCCATCTGGCGGCGCAGGAGGTGCTCTCGCTGCTGCTGGTCGATGCCGTCGCGCACGTCGTTGGAGATCTTCTCGGTGAGCTCGCGCGCGGCCAGCGCCTCCTTGGCCCAGCCCAGCACGAGGCGGACGCGCTCCTCCACGTCGGTGGTCTCGAGCAGCTGGACCTTGCGCTCGAGCGTCAGCTCGGGCCACCAGCCGGCGAGGTCGGCCAGCGCGCCGGGGTCGTCGGAGGCGACGCTGAGCAGGATGCTGCGGACCTGGCGGTCACCGAGGTGCTCGAGCAGCGCGTACATGGCCGCGCGCAGCTCGTTGCCGAGTCGCAGGGCCTCCTCGCTCGGGGCCGTCTCGACGACCGGCTCGGCGGTGACCCACAGGCCCGAGCCGGAGCCCACCACCCATGCGCCGATGCGTGCCCGGCCCGTGGCGCGCACCACCAGAGCGGCGGTGCCGCCCGGCAGCTCGCCGGCAGACTCCACCGTGGCGATGGTCCCGACCGTGGCGTAGCGGTCGCCCACCTTGGGGACGAGCAGCAGCGTGCCATCGGACTCGGCGAGCCCCGCAGCGGTCTGCGCTTCCACCGACTCCAAGGCGATCGTGACCACCATCGTGGGCAGGATGACGCCGTCGGGGAGGGGCAGGACGGGGAGGGAGGTTGACTCGGTCGCGTTCGACATTGCGGCTCCGAAGGAGATCGTTGCGTGTGCAATGGTCCAACCTACGGACGTCCCCGGGAATTCCACCGTCTACGGCGTGACGTCGGTTACATCTCCACGGTGCAGGGGCCCTGGGCGGCGCGCGGCGCCGGGTCTACGCTCGCCGCCATGGCCCTTCCCTCACCCTCCGCGGACGCCACCTGCGTCGTGACCGGCGCGTCCTCGGGCATCGGTGCCGAGCTGGCCCGCCTCCTGGCTGGGCGCGGTCTCGGGGTCACGCTCGTGGCCCGTCGCGAGGCGCGCCTGCGCGACCTCGCCGACGAGCTGCGGGCCGGCACGGGCGTGCGCGCCGAGGTGATCGCCGCCGACCTCGCCGACGAGGCCGAGCGCGCCTCGATCGCGACGGAGCTGACGGCGCGGGGCCTCACCGTCGACGTCTTGGTCAACAACGCCGGGTTCTCCACGATGGGCCCGGTCCACCGCAGCGACCCCGCCCGGGAGGTGGCGATGGTCCGGACCGACGTCGAGGCCGTGGTCCAGCTCTGCAGCACGTTCGTGCCCGGCATGGTCGAGCGCGGTCGGGGTGCCGTGCTCAACGTCGCCTCGACCGCCGCCTTCCAACCCCTCCCCGGCCAGGCCGGCTACTCGGCGTCGAAGGCGTTCGTGCTGGCCTACACCCGGGCGATGGCGGCGGAGCTGCGCGGCTCGGGGGTGGTCGCCACCGCGCTGTGCCCCGGGCCGGTCGACACGGAGTTCGCCGAGGCCGCCGGGCTCGGCGACGAGCAGGCCGGCGACGCCCTCCCGCGCTTCATGTGGGTGCCCGCGCCCGATGTGGCGGCCGCAGGCATCGAGGGCATCGAGCGGGGGCGCAGCGTCGTGATCCCGGGCGTGGCCAACCGCGTCGGCGCCATGCTCGCCCACCTCGCGCCCCGCCGGGCGCTGCTCCCGCTCCTCGCCCGCCAGCACCCGGCCCTCAAGCGCTGAGCGCGTCTGGCCTGCGGCACGGCGGGTAGGGGCCCCCGTGGCCGGGCACGGAGGAGGACCAGACATGCCCAAGGCGCAGCCGCTGCACGAGCCGACCGACGGGCTGGGGCCCGTGCCCGAGCAGAACCAGCCGGGCCACCATCCCCGCGTCGAGCAGGACAAGCCCTCGAGGCCGCCCAAGGCGCCCTCGCTGGTGCGGCACTTCGCCTTCCGCTTCGAGCCGCTGCTGCTGCCGGCGGCGCTGCTGCTCGGCGTGCGGCCCTCGACCAGCGGGGTCGACGTCGACGGCAAGGACGTCACCATCCGCTTCGGCCGCTGGTCGATGTCCTTCCCCCGCACCGACGTCAGCTCCGCCGAGGTGACCGGGCCGTACCAGCTCCTGAAGGTGGCCGGGCCACCGCACCTGTCCCTGGCCGACGGCGGCGTGACCTTCGCCACCAACCGGCATGCCGGGGCGTGCCTGCAGCTCGCCCGGGCGCACCGCGCCATCGAGCCGTTGGGGATCATCGGCCACCGTTCGGTGACCGTCACCGTCGATGATCCCGAGGAGCTCTGCCGGCTGCTCCGGCGCGCCTGACCGGCGCGGTGCCTCAGGTGAGGCTCGAGCCGACCAGGCTGAAGTGGCCGACGATGCGCTGGCGGGCGCTGCCCTTCGGGTGGCAGGCGAACAGCGTTGCCCGGAGCGCGTAGGGCTGGTCGACGATGTGGATGGCCGAGTCGTCGACGATCTCGGTGCGGTCGAGGGCGTAGACGTGCCGTGCGCCGTCGGCCATGGTGAAGATCAGGACGTCGCCGGGCTTCAGGAGGTCGAGGTCCAGGAACGGGCGGAAGTAGGTGGTGCGGTGGCCGGCGACGACGACGTTGCCGAGGGCGCCGGGAAGCGCCGTGCCGGGCCAGTGGCTCGGGCCGCGGTTGATCGAGGTCAGGGTGACGCCCTCGAACAGCGGCTGCGCCAGGCCGATGGCGGGGATCTCGAGCATCCCGTGGCGCACCTCGGGGGTGGGGGCGTAGGGATCGCCCGGTACCGGCTGGGGGACGGGAAGATCGGCGCTGAGGTGATCGACGAGCGTGGCGCCCGCGCGGCCGATCGGGTCGAGGTCCGGCGCCGCCGGGGTGAGCGCTGGCGCCGGGGCGGCGTCGGCGACGTCGTCGGGCAGCGACTCGGCGGCGACGAGCCCACCCGAGGCAGCGAGCGTGGCGACGATGCCGACGACGAGCAGGCGGGTGGTCCACTGCGGTGCCGCGGTTGCCCCCACGCTGGTCATGATGCCCGGTCGAGGGCCGAGCCAACCCGCACGGCGGCCGCCCGGGCCTGGCGGATGCACGCCGGTACCCCGAGGCCGCGCAGCGCGGCGCCGGTGAGCGCCAGCGTCGGCGCGGCAGCGGCGAGGTCGGCTTCGAGGACGCCGACGCGCTCGAGGTGGCCCGGCCGGTACTGCGGGAACGAGCGCGGCCAGCGGCTGACGCGCACCTCCAGGGGCGCCCCGTGCAGCGCCATGGTGTCGGCGAGGTCGCCCAGCACCGCGGCGACGAGCGCCTCGTCGCCCATCGCCAGGGCCCTGTCGTCGCCGTCGCGGCCGACCGAGGCGCGGAGCCACACGGCGCCGGCGGCGTCGAGGTGCGGCCACTTGGCCGACGCCCACGAGCACGCGGTGGTGGCGCGGCCCTCGACGCGGGGGATCAGGTAGCCGCTGCCGTCCAGCTCGCCCTCGACCTGGTGGCGCGCCACGGCGAGCGACACCAGCGCCACCGACGCGTACGGGATCGCCGCGAGCAGCGTGGCGGCGCGCGGCGCGTGGGGCCGAACGAGCCCGGCCGCGACCGCAGCGGGCGTGGCGACGACCACCCCGTCGGCCGGCAGCGCCCGGCCGCCCTCGAGCGCCACCCGCCAGCCCGAGCGCTCCCGCTCGAGACCGACCGCCCGCGCGGCGTGCACGGTCGCGCCGGCGTCGCCGACCCCGACGGCGAGCGCTTCGGCCAGCGCCCCCATCCCGCCGCGAGGCGCGAAGAACACCGGTGCCGTGGGATCGACCGCGCCGGCCCGCTGCGCCCGGCAGGCCTCGATGAGCGACCCGGCGCCGCTGCGGGCCGCGGCGTCGAGCTGCGGCACGGTCGCGGCGAGGCTGAGCTCGTCGATGGCGCCTGCGTTGATGCCGCCGACGAGCGGGTCGACGAGGCGCTCCGCCACCTCGTCGCCGAGGCGAGCGCGCACCAGCGACCCGATGGCGACGTCGCCGTCGGGTCGGGTGAGCGGCGTGGTCAGATCGGCGCGGGCGGCGTCGAGGCCCGCGGGCGACACGATCCCCGATGCCGCCAGCTCGTCGAGGTCGGTGGGCACGCCGAGGAGCTGCGCCTCGGGGAGCGCCCGGAGCGCGCCGCGGCTCCACACGTGCGCCCGGCGCTCGGCGGGCGACACGAGCGTGCCGTCGATGCCGAGCTCGCGGCACAGGTCGGTACCCTCCGGGACGCGGGCGAGGAACGCGTCGGCTCCCTCATCGAGCACGCCGCCGGCGAAGGGGCTGGTGCGGAGCTTGCCGCCGGGCCGGTCCGGTTCCACCAGGTCCACGTCGATGCCGGCACGGCACAGCTCGCGCGCGGCGACGAGCCCGGAGATCCCGCCGCCGACGACGACGACGCGGGTCATGCCGGGGCGGCGGCGAGCACCCGCGCGGCGAGCGCCCCCAGGACGGCGGGATCGGCGTTGAGGGCCCGGGTGCGGGCGAAGGCGAGGCGGGCCTCGCGCGCCACGGCGGCGGCCTCGATGTCGAGGTCGTAGACGAGCTCGAGGTGGTCGCTCACGAAGCCCTGGGCGCAGACGAGCACGGCGTCGGCCTCGCCGCGGCGCGCGATCTCCCGGATCACGTCGCGGACGTCGGGGCCGCGCCAGGGCTCGGCTGTGCGGCCCGCGGACTGCCAGGCGAGCGACCACGAGCCCGGCGAGAGCGCGGCGGCCGCCGCCACGGCAGAGGCCGTGGCGTGGAGCTGGTCCGGATAGGGGTCCTCGACGAGCGCGCGCTCGGGGAGGGAGTGGGCGCTGAAGAGGACCCGCGTCGCCGCCGGCAGCGACGCCAGCGCCACCCGCAGCTCCCCGGCGAGGAAGTCGACGTAGCTCGGCTCGAGGTGCCAGCTGTCGATCGTCGAGGCCGTGAGGCCGTGCTCGGCGCAGGCGGCCTGCAGGCGGGCGTCGTACTCGCCCACCGAGGCGCGGGAGAAGTGCGGGGCGAGCACGAGGCCCACGACGTGGCGGACCTGCCGGGCGGCGAGCGCCTCGACGGCGTCCTCGACGAGGGGCGGGGCGTGCTTCTGGCCGAGCACCGCGAGGGCACGGCCCGGGGCCAGGTGGTCGAGCGCCGACTGGAGCGTTGCGAGCTGCTCCTCGGTGCGCGCCGCCAGGGGGGAGGTGCCACCGATCGCCTCGTAGCGGGCGCGCAGGTCGGCGAGCTGCTCGGCCGACGGCGGGTGACCCCGGCGGATGTGGGTGTAGTAGGCCTCGACGTCGGCGGGCGAGGCGGGTGTCCCGTAGGCCATCACCACGACGCCGAGGGGCGGGTCAGCCAGGCCCACCGTCGCTCCGGCCCTCTTCGTGGACGAGCTCCACGACCTGCGCCAGCACGCCCGGGTCGAGCTCGGGGAGCACGCCGTGGCCCAGGTTGAAGATGTGCCCCGGCCGGCCGCCGTTGCGTCGCAGCACGTCGCGGGTGCGCTCGGCCACGACGTCCCATGGCGCCAGGCACACGGCCGGGTCGAGGTTGCCCTGCACGGCGCGGCCCCCGACGCGCTGGCGCGCCACGTCGAGCGGCACGCGCCAGTCGACGCCGACCACGTCGGCGCCGGCCTCGCCCATCAGCGTCAGCAGCTCCCCGGTCCCCACGCCGAAGTGGATGCGCGGCACGCCGGCGTCGGCGAGGGCGCCGAGCACCTTGGCGCTGGCGGGCATGACGAGGTCGCGGTACACGTCGGGCGAGAGCGCGCCGGCCCACGAGTCGAAGAGCTGCACGGCGCTGGCGCCGGCCGCGACCTGGGCGCGCAGCGAGGCGACGGCGATGTCGGCCAGGCGGTCGAGCAGGCGGCGCCACAGGTCCGGGTCGCCGTGCATCATCGCCTTGGTCCGGCCGTACGTGCGCGAGGGGCGGCCCTCGATGAGGTAGCTGGCGACGGTGAAGGGCGCGCCCGCGAAGCCGATCAGCGGCGTCGGCCCCAGCTCGGCCACCGCCAGCCGCACCGCCTCCGCCACGTACGGCGCGTCGACGTCGGGCTCGAACGGCCGCAGCCGCTCGAGGTCGGCAGCGCTGCGGAACGGCTCGGCGACCACGGGCCCGGTGCCGGGCTCGACGTCGACGCCGAAGCCGATGGCGGCTGCGGGCACGACGATGTCGCTGTAGAGGATGGCGGCGTCGACGCCGTAGCGCCGCACGGGCTGGAGCGTCAGCTCGGCGGCCAGCTCGGGCTTGGCGATGGCGTCGAGGATGCTGCCCGCGCCACGGCGCGCCCGGTACTCGGGCAGCGACCGGCCGGCCTGGCGCATGAACCACACCGGCACGTGCGCCGCGGGCCGGCCCCACGCGGCCTGGAGCAGGGGCGCCTCGTGCAGGCCGGGGTGCGGGGCGGTCACCGGACCAACCTACGGCGGGTCCCCGAGAGCGGCGAAGTCGTGGTCAGATGGCGCGGTGCGACGCTCCATCGACGACCACCCCTTCACCCCCGAGGAGATGCCCGCCAGCGACGACGACCTCCAGCGGATCTCGTGGGCGGTGGCGATCAGCGACGACTACGACGACGGCGAGCCCCGCGTCGTGCTCACGGTGGAGGAGGTCGGGGCCGCCGGTGCCGGGCTCATCGCCCACCTCCCGCCGGCCATCGCCCGGCGCCTGCGCGTCGCCCTGCGCGATGCCCTCCGCGAGATCGGCGAGGACCCCGGCCCCTGACCGCCATGTCCGCGGGCCGGGGGAGGGGCCGATAAGATCACGAATCCCCTGAACCTCCGGGAGGACGATGGCGGCGCATCCCGACCTCTCCGCCGAGCAGGCCCACATCGATCGTGCGTACGACAGCCTGGAGCGGTCGCGCGTGGACGCCACGAGGCTGCGCTCCATGGTCGAGGTCGGCAAGGGCGGCACGGAGCAGGCCCGCTGGGAGCGGGAGATGATCGAGGGCAGCATCGCCCAGCGCCTCGCCTCCCTCCAGCTCGGCGACGCCAGCCTGGTGTTCGGTCGCATCGACCGCACGCAGAGCGAGGGAGGCGACACGTTCTACATCGGCCGGTTGGCCGTCTCCGACGAGCGGCGGGAGCCGCTCGTCGTCGACTGGCGTGCCCCGGTCGCCGAGCCCTTCTACCGCGCCACGGGCCGCCAGCCGATGGGGCTCGTGCGGCGGCGCCACTTCGCCACGCGGGGGCGTCAGCTCCTCGCCATCGAGGACGAGCTGTTCGGCGAGTCCTCGGGGATCCTCGGCGGTGAGCTCGCCATCACCGACGACGGCCGCGAGATCCGTGGCCAGAGCACGCTGATCGCAGCGCTCGAAGAGGTCCGCACCGGTCGCCTCGGCGACATCGTCGCCACGATCCAGGCCGAGCAGGACGAGATCATCCGTGCCGAGCTCCCCGGCGTGCTGGTCGTGCAGGGCGGGCCCGGCACCGGCAAGACCGTGGTCGCCCTGCACCGCGCGGCGTACCTGCTCTACACGCACCGCTTCCCGCTGGAGGGCCAGGGGGTGCTCGTCGTGGGGCCCAACCGGCTCTTCCTCGGCTACATCGAGCAGGTCCTGCCGAGCCTCGGCGAGGCCGGGGTCCACCTCGCCGTGCTGGCCGACCTGCTCGACGCGCCCGGCACCCCCGACATCGAGGGGCGAGACCTCCCCGGCACCGCTCGGGTGAAGGGCGACCTGCGGATGGCGCAGGTCCTCGCCAAGGCCGTCCGCGACCGCGAGCGGCCGCTCACCAGCACCATGCGGGTCGGCTACGGCCTGCAGACCCTCAGCCTCACGCCGGGCCAGTCCAAGGCCATCGTGGCCGACGCCAAGCGGCGCTTCCGGGTCCACAACGCCGGTCGGCGCCACGTCGAGGCCAGCGTCTACGCCACCCTCGCCGACAGCGCGCGCGTGCCGGTCGACGCCCACGAGGTCCGTGACCGCCTGCGGCACGCTCCGGAGGTGCGCGAGGCGCTCGAGCGCATGTGGCCCGTGCTCACGCCTGCCGAGCTCCTCCACGACCTGTTCGGGTCGCGGGCGCTCATCGACCTCGCCGCGGGCGACGTCCTCTCCGAGGAGGAGCGGCGGGCGCTCCATGGCAAGCGGGCCGGATCGATCGACGAGGCGACCTGGACGGTCGACGACGTGCCGCTCCTCGACGAGGCCCGGTCGTTGCTGGGCTCCAAGCCGCGGCGTCGCAGGAACGGCCAGCCCGACCCCGACGACGTGCGGACCTACGGCCACATCGTGGTCGACGAGGCGCAGGACCTCTCGCCGATGCAGCTGCGCATGCTGACGCGGCGCTCGCTCAACGGGTCCATGACGGTGGTGGGCGACATCGCGCAGTCGACGGGTGCTTGGGCCCACGCCGACTGGGACGAGGTCCTCGAGCAGCTCCCCGACCGGCGTCCCGCCCGCCGCACCGAGCTCACGATCGGCTACCGGCTCCCGGGGCCCAACATGGCGCTGGCCACCAAGGTCCTCGCGCTCGCCGCGCCCGACCTCACGCCGCCCTCGTCGGTCCGCCAGAACGGCGACGAGCCGCGCTTCGTCGCCGCCGACGCCGGCGGGCTGGCGGCCGCAGCGGTGCGCGAAGCCCTGACCGAGCGCGATGCGGTCCAGCCCGGCAGCGTGGCGGTCATCGTCCCCGACTCGCTGCTGGGGTCGGTGGCGTCCGCCTTCGAGGATGCCGGCGTCGAGTACGGGCGCGCAGCGCGCAACGGCCTCGCCAGCCAGATCACCCTCGTGCCGGTCAGCCTCGTCAAGGGCCTCGAGCTCGACGCCTCCGTCGTGGTGGAGCCGGCCGCCATCCTCGAGGAGGAGGTGCAGGGCGCACGAGCGCTCTACGTGGCGCTCACCCGCGCCACCAAGCGGCTCGCCCTCGTGCACGAGCGGCCGCTGCCCGAGGTGCTGACTGGACAATAGGGACCTTCACCGACAAAGGTAAGGCTCACTTAACCCCTGTTGTGTGGAGGAACGATGCGACGTCTGCACCGAGGTCTGGCGCTCCTGCTGGCCCTGACGCTGTTCACGGCTGCCTGTGGCGATGACGGCGAGGCGACTCCGGAGGGCGACGACGACACGACCACGTCGTCGCAGGCCGACGAGGGGTCGCTCGAGGGCGGCTCATTGGTCGTCTACTCGGGCCGCAACGAGGAGCTCGTGGGGCCGCTGATCGAGCAGTTCGAGGCGGCGACCGGCATCGAGGTCGAGATCCGCTACGGCGACACCGCCGAGATGGCGGCCCAGATCCTCGAGGAGGGCGACAACTCGCCTGCCGACGTGTACTACGGCCAGGATGCCGGGGCGCTCGGGGCGCTCGCCGCCGAGGGCCGGCTCGTCGAGCTCGCCGACGACCAGCTCGACCTGGTGGCCGACGGCCTGAAGGACGACGAGGGCCGCTGGGTCGGGACGTCGGGCCGCGCCCGCGTCGTCGTCTACAACAACGAAGCGCTTGCCGAGGACGACCTTCCGGACTCGATCCTCGAGTTCACGGACCCCGCGTGGAAGGGCCGGCTCGGCTGGGCGCCGACGAACGGATCCTTCCAGGCGTTCGTCACGGCGCTGCGGGTGCTCGAAGGCGAAGAGGGCGCACGGGCATGGCTCGAGGGCGTCCAAGCCAACGAGCCCGCCGTCTTCGACGGCAACAGCCCGATCGTCGAGGCCGTGGCAGCGGGTGAGATCGACGCCGGGTTCGTGAACCACTACTACCTGCACCGCTACCTGGCCGAGGACCCGAGCTACGCCGCCAGCAACAAGCTCTACGGCGGCGGCGACCCGGGCGGGCTGGTCAACGTGGCCGGCGCCGGCATCCTCGACACGGCCGACAACACCGCGGAGGCGGAGGCCTTCATCGACTTCCTGCTGTCCGTGGAGGCGCAGACCTACTTCGCCGAGGAGACCTTCGAGATCCCGCTCGTGGCGAGCGTCGACCCGGTGGCGGGCGTCCCCACGCTCGAGGACATCACGCTGCCCGATCTCGACCTCAACCAGCTCGACGACCTGGCGGGCACGCTGGAGCTGCTCACCGAGCTGGGCATCGTCTGACCGGGCGCCGGGCGCTCGGCGCGGTGACGTGCCGCGGGGCATCCTGGCGGACGTGGAGACGCTGACGTCGGACCGTCGTGGCCTCGGCCACGACGGTCCGACGCGTCGGCCGCGGGGTGCACCGGTGATCGCGGTCCTGGGCGTGGCGGTCGCCGCGGCGGCGCTCCTGCCGCTGGGCTACCTGGTCGTCCGGGCGGCGGAGCTGGGCTGGGGACGCATCACCGACATCGCGCTGAGCGAGCGCGTCGCGGGGCTCCTGTGGCGGACCGGTCTGCTGGCCACCAGCGTCACCGCGGCGTCGGTCGCCATCGCGGTCCCGCTGGCGTGGCTCACGGTGCGCACCGACCTGCCCCTGCGCAGGTTCTGGGTCGTCGTCACCGCGCTGCCGCTCGCCATCCCGACCTACGTCGGTGGCTTCGCCTTCATCGGCGCGCTCGGGGCCCCGCGGGGTGCTGCAAGGGTGGCTGGAGCCGCTGGGGGTCGAGACGCTGCCCAGCCTCTACGGCTTCCCGGGCGCCTGGTTGGTGCTCACCCTCTTCACCTACCCCTACGTCCTGCTGACGGTCCGGTCGGCCCTGCGCCACCTCGACCCGAGCCTGGAGGAGGCCTGCCGCACGCTGGGCCAAGGGCGCTGGACCACGTTCCGTCGCGTCGTGCTTCCCCAGCTGCGTCCCTCGATCGCCGCGGGGTCGCTGCTCGTGGCGCTCTACACGCTGTCGGACTTCGGTGCGGTGTCGATGCTTCGCTTCGACAGCTTCACCCGCGCCATCTTCGTCCAGTACCGCGCCTCCCTCGACCGCTCGACTGCTGCGGTGCTCGGGCTCGTGCTGGTCTCACTGACCCTGGTGGTCCTCGCCGGGGAGTCGGCTGCTCGCCGGCGCACGACGTACCACCGCCTGCACCACGGCGGCGCGCGGCGGCCGCCCGTGACGCAGCTCGGTCGCTGGCGGTGGCCCGTCTTCGCGCTGCTGTGCGGCCTCGTGTCCGTCGCCCTCGTGATCCCGCATGGCGGTGATCTGCACCTGGCTGCTCCGGGGGATCGACGCCGGCGAGCCGATGCGCCTCACCGGGACGCTCATCGGCAACAGCCTGCGGGCGTCCGCCTTCGGCGCGGTCGCCACCGTCGCCGCCGCATGGCCCGTCGCGGTGCTCTCCGTGCGACGCGGGGGCTGGCTGGGGCGCGCCGTCGAGGGGGCCTGCTGGGCCGGCCACTCGCTCCCTGGGGTCGTGGTGGCCCTGTCGCTGGTGTTCTTCGGTGCGCGCGTGGTGCCGGGCCTCTACCAGACCCACTGGCTGCTCACCCTGGCCTACGTCGTGCTCTTCCTGCCCCAGGCGATCGGCGCCATGCGCGCGTCGCTCCTGCAGATCAGCCCCCGGCTCGAGGAGGCGTCGCGGCTGCTCGGCCGGGGATCGATGGCGACGCTGTGGAGCATCGTGGTCCCCCTCGCGCGCCCGGGTCTCCTCGCCGGCGGGGCCCTGGTCTTCCTCACCTGCATGAAGGAGCTGCCGGCCACCCTGCTGCTCGCGCCCACCGGCTATCCCACCCTCGCCACCCAGGTGTGGAGCGCCACCTCGGAGGCGTTCTTCGCCCGGGCCGCCGCGCCGGCCCTGGCGCTCGTGGTGCTCTCGGCGCTGCCGCTGGCGGTGCTCGTGCGACGTGAGGGTGACCGCTGAGAGGCGCTCCCGCGCTCGGCTGCGACCGGTGTGGCAGGCCGCCGATACGATGTCAGGTGTGCTGAACGTCGCGGGCGCCATCGAGATCGGTGGGCTCCACAAGCGCTTCGGATCCCAGCACGTGCTCCAGGGCATCGACCTGCGGGTCGCCCCTCGCACCCTGTTGGCCCTGCTGGGGCCGAGCGGGTGCGGCAAGACCACCCTGCTGCGGTCCATCGCCGGGCTCGAGCACCCCGACGTGGGCACGATCGAGGTCGGCGGTGCGGTCGTGGTCGGACCCGGAGTCCGGGTGGCGCCGGAGAAGCGCCGCATCGGCATGGTGTTCCAGGACTGGGCGCTCTTCCCGCACCTCGACGTGGCCGGCAACGTCGGCTACGGGCTGCCGCGCAAGCAGCGCACCGCGGACCGCATCGAGACGGCCCTGGAGCTCGTCGGCCTCGGCGGGCTCGCCAAGCGGCACCCCGGCACGCTCTCGGGCGGTCAGCAGCAGCGGGTGGCGCTCGCCCGCGCCATCGCGCCCCAGCCCGGTGTCCTCCTGCTCGACGAGCCCTTCTCCAACCTCGACACCGCCCTGCGGCTGCAGGTCCGATCGGAGATCCACCAGCTCCTCGTCGAGCTGGGCATCACCACGGTGTTCGTGACCCACGACCAGGAGGAGGCCTTCGTCCTCGGCGACGAGGTGGCCGTGATGTCCGACGGGCGCATCGTGCAGCAGGCGCCGCCCGCCGACCTGTACCGCAGCCCCGCCACCCCGTGGGTGGCGGGCTTCGTCGGGGACGCCAACCTCGTCGCGGCGCTGGCGTCGGGCGGGGCCGCCGACACGGTCGCGGGGCGGGTCCCGCTGCGAGCGGCCGCCGACGGGCCCGTCACGGTGCTCCTGCGACCCGAGGAGCTCCGGCTCGTGTCGGGCGGCGACGCGGTCGTGCAGCTCGTCGAGTTCTACGGGCACGACACCGTCTACCTCGTGCGACCGGCGGCGGGCCCGGTCGTGCGCGTGCGCGCCGGGTCGTCACCCGAGCACCGCCGTGGCGACCGCGTCTCGCTGAGCTACGTCGGATCACCGGCCATCAGCTACGCGGCGCAGCGCCTAGGTCGTGACGAGGATGCGCTGGGAGGCGAAGGCGCCGATGCCGATGTGGCGACCCTCGATCTCCACGGTGGTCGTGCCGTCAGGTGACGCCGCGGTGATCTTGCCGGCGCGCCCGGGCACCACGTCGGCGTCTTCCAGGAACTCCAGCAGGCCCGGGGTGAACTCGAGCTCTTCGGGGATGCGGCTCACCGTGAAGCCCCCGCCGACGGTGACCTCGCTGAGCGGCACCGAGATGGGTGCCACGTAGTCGGCACCCGGGATCGGGTTGCCGTGGGGGCAGGTCGTCGGGTCGTGCAGCACCCGCACGATCGCCTCCTCCACCGGGGTGGAGATGACGTGCTCCCACTTGCCCGCCTCCTTGTGGGCCTCGGCCCAGGAGAGGCCCAGCATGTCGGTGAGGAACCGCTCGGCCAGCCGGTGGCGCCGGACCGTGCGCTCGGCGAGGCGGCGGCCCGCGGCGGTCAGGTTGATGGCGTTGCGGTCGAGCTTGACGAGCCCCTCGGCTTCGAGGCGCTTGATCATCTCGGACACGGCTGGGCGCGACACCAGCAGGCGCTCGGCGATGCGGGCCTGGATGACGTCGACGTCGTCCTCCTGCAGCTCGAAGATGGCCTCGCAGTACTCCTCGAAGGCTGGGTGGAACTCCGGGGTCTGGTAGTCAGCCATGGCCCGAGGCTACCGCCTGCCGCCGGCGCGCAGCGGCCCGCGTCGAGCGCTCGATTGACGGTCGGGACCGGGCGGTCGTAGGTTCAGCGCGTCTGCTACCCGGCAGCGAAACCGGTGCGACTCCGGTGCTGTCCCGCAACTGTGGTCCTCCCCTCGGGGAGGCGAGCCAGGTCGCCTGCCGGGTCGGCGTGACGAACCAGCCTCGAGGACGGGCCCGGTTCGCACGGCAGGGTCCCTCCTGGCGTCGAGCACCCACACCTCGACCAGACAGGAGGAACCATCAAGATGCGACGACCCCTTGCCGCCCTCGTGGCGGCGCTTGCCCTGCTCGCTGCCTGCGGCGACGACACCAGCGACGTGGGCGCTGGCGACAGCACCTCCACCACGGCCGCCGGCGCGCCGGTGCCCGAGCGGATCGTCTCCATGTCGCCCTCGGCCACCGAGATGCTCTTCGCCATCGGCGCGGGCGACCAGGTGGTGGCGGTCGACCACCAGTCGAACTTCCCCGAGGAGGCCCCCACCACGGACCTCTCGGCGTACGAGCCCAACGTCGAGGCCATCACGGCGTACGACCCTGACCTGGTCGTCCTCGACGCCACCGATCCGGAGCTGATCGCCGGGCTCGAGACGGTCGGCATCGAGGTGCTCGAGGCACCCGCCGCCGAGACGATCGACGACAGCTACGAGCAGATCGTGGAGCTCGGCGCCGCCACCGGTCACGAGGAGGAGGCAGCCGATCTGGTCGACTCGATGCAGGAGGACATCGAGGCCCTGCTCGCCGACGTGCCCGAGCGCGACGAGCCGCTCACGTTCTACCACGAGCTCGACAACACGCTCTACTCCGTCACGTCGGACACCTTCATCGGCGAGCTCTACGTCACTGGCCGGCCTGGAGAACATCGCCGACCCGCGCGGACGCGGACGGCCAGTCCGGGGGCTACCCGCAGCTCTCGGCCGAGTACCTCGTCGAGGCCGACCCTGACCTGGTCTTCCTGGCCGACACGAAGTGCTGTGCCCAGACGGCGGACACCTTCGCGGCTCGACCGGGCTTCGGCGCGCTGAGCGCCGTCGCCAACGACCGCGTCGTCCTGCTCGACGACGACATCGCCAGCCGGTGGGGCCCGCGCGTCGTGGACCTCCTCTCCGAGATCGTCGAGGCCGTCCAGGCGGTGCCGGCCGCGTGACGCCGCCCACGACGGTGATGGCCCCCGCCCCGCCGCTGCGAGCCGCACGCCTGCGGCCGGTGTGGCTCGGGGCCGGGGTCGTCGCCGTCGTGGTGGCCGCCGTCGCCGGACTCGTCATCGGGCCGGTCTCGATGTCGCCGGTCGACGTGGTGCGCGAGCTGCTCGGCCTGCCGTCGGGGCTGGAGACCCGCCAGGTGGCGATCGTCGAGCAGATCCGCCTCCCGCGGGTGGTGCTCGGGTTGCTGGTCGGCGCCACCCTGTCGCTGTCGGGCGCGGCGTACCAGGGCGTGTTCCGCAACCCGCTCGCCGACCCCTACCTGCTCGGCGCGGCCGCCGGGGCCGGCCTCGGCGCCACCCTCGTGATCGTCGGCAGCGCCGACGGATCGACGACGCCGGGGGCGGCGCCCGCTCGCCGCCTTCGTCGGCGCGCTGGCCGCCGTGGCCCTCGCCTACGCGCTCGGCGCCGCGGGCGGCGGGCGGGCGTCGACCGCGTCGCTCATCCTCGCCGGCGTGGCGGTGGCGAGCTTCCTCACCGCCCTGCAGACCTACGTCCAGCAGCGCAACCAGGACACCATCCGCCAGGTCTACACCTGGATCCTCGGTCGGCTCTCGACCGCGGGCTGGCACGAGGTGCGGCTGCTGCTGCCCTACGCGCTGGCCACCTGGGTCGTGCATCCTCGCCCACCGGCGCATCCTCGACGTGCTCGCCGTCGGCGACGACGAGGCCGCAGCGCTGGGCGTGCACGCCCACCGCAGCCGCATCGTCGTGGTGATCGCCGCCTCGCTCGGCACCGCGGCAGCGGTGTCGGTGTCGGGCCTCATCGCGTTCGTCGGCATCATCGTGCCGCACACCGTGCGGCTCCTCGTCGGGCGCAGCCACCGCGTGGTCCTGCCGCTGTCGCTGCTCTTCGGCGGGGCCTTCCTGTGCGTGGCCGACCTGTTGGCCCGCACCCTGTCGTCGCCCGCCGAGATCCCCATCGGCGTCGTCACGGCGTTCTTCGGCGCGCCGTTCTTCGTGCTCGTGCTGCGATCTTCGCGGCGGCTGGGGACGACGGCGTGATCAGCTGCCGTGGCGTCTCCGTGACGCTCGGCGACAAGGTCGTCCTCGACGGCGTCGACCTCGACGTCGAGCGCGGCGAGTGGCTGTCGATCGTGGGCCCCAACGGCGCGGGCAAGTCGACGCTGCTGCGCTACCTGACCGGCGCGGTGCGCGGTCACGGCGAGGTGCGCCTCGACGGTCGCCCCTTCGACTCGCTCGGCCGCCGCGAGCGGGCCCAGCTCGTCGCCCTCGTGCCGCAGGTCCCCGTCATCCCCGAGGCGACCAGCGTCGTCGACTACGTGCTGCTCGGCCGCACCCCGCACATCCGCGCCTTGGCCGTGGAGGGCCCGCGCGACCTCGCTGCCGTGCACGAGGCGCTCGTCAGCCTCGACCTGCTCGAGCTCGCCGACCGGCACGTGAGCACGCTCTCGGGCGGCGAGCGTCAGCGGGTGCTCATCGCCCGTGCGCTCGCCCAGGGCGCGCCCGTCATGCTGCTCGACGAGCCCACGACCGCGCTCGACGTCGGCCACCAGCAGCAGGTGCTGGAGCTCGTCGACGAGCTGCGCCGGCACCACGACCTCACCGTGGTGACGACCATGCACGACCTCACGCTGGCCGGCCAGTACGCCGAGCGGCTGGTGCTGCTCGACCGCGGCCGCGTGGTGGTCGAGGGCCCGGCCGCCGAGGTGCTCACCGAGGCGAACCTGGCCGCCTACTACGGCGCCAAGGTGCGCATCATCCACGACGACGGCCACCCGGTCGTGCTGCCCGTCCGGCACCGGAGGATCGATGAGCGGACCAGCTGAGGTCCCGACGGAGCACCGCGACCCCGAGCGGCGGCGCGTCGAGAGCCTCGTCATCGTCAACACCGGCGACGGCAAGGGCAAGTCCACCGCCGCCTTCGGGGTCGTGATGCGCGCCGTCGCTCGCGGGTGGCCGGTCGCGGTCGTGCAGTTCCTGAAGTCGGGCCGCTGGCAGGTGGGGGAGGAGAAGGTCTGCCGCGACCGCCTCGGCGTCGACTGGTTCGCCATCGGCGAGGGGTTCACGTGGGACTCCGCCGACCTCGTCGAGGACGAGGCGGTGGCCCGCGGCGGCCTGGGACCACGCCCGCGCGCTCATCGCTGGCCGGAGCGCACCGGCTCGTGGTGCTCGACGAGATCACCTACCCGATGAAGTGGGGCTGGATCGACGGCGACGACGTGGTCGCGACGCATCGCGGGGCGCCCGGCGCCGGTCAACGTCGTCTGCACCGGGCGCGACGCGCCCGCCGAGCTCGTCGAGGTCGCCGACACGGTGACCGAGATGCGCAAGGTCAAGCACGCCTACGACACGGGGGTCATCGCCAAGAAGGGCATCGACTACTGATGCTCGACCACGAGGTGCGTCACCTGCGCGACGGCGCGCGACCGGTGCTCGTCTGGCGCTTCGCGGAGCCGGTGCGGACGCTGGCGACCACCGTGCTCGGTGGTGGCCTCGGAGAGCGCTCGTGGGCCTTCGACGCCGAGGTGAGCCTGCGACTACCGCCACGCCGACCCCGCCGGCCATGCCGCCGACATCGGCCACGAGCTCGGCCTCGGCGACGATGCGGGCATCGGCTTCCTCACGGCCGCCCGCGTGCTCGACGTCGTGTCGGCGGCCGACGGCGGCGTCCGCTGCGATGCGACGGTCGGCGTGTCGACGCC
This sequence comes from uncultured Microthrixaceae bacterium, assembly GCA_963715505.1. GTDB lineage: Bacteria > Actinomycetota > Acidimicrobiia > Acidimicrobiales > VFJN01 > VFJN01. The sequence continues at coordinate 2,450,381 of OY970242.1, read as the reverse complement.
CACGTGGGCCGCCGCTCCCGACGGCGCCTGGTCGCGCTGGCAGCCCGGCACGATCAACCTGGTGTGCTGGGTCCCCGCGCCCCTCGCCGACGCAGCGCTCGCCAACGCCGTCGTGACCGCGACCGAGGCGAAGGCCCAGGCGCTGCTCGAGGCCGGTGTCCCCGGCACCGGCACCGCCTCGGACGCCGTCGCGCTGTGCTGCCCGCCCGGTGGGTCCGAGCCCTACGGCGGGCCACGGTCGGCGTGGGGCGCCCCGCTGGCGCGGGCCGTCCACGCCGCCGTGCGCGACGGCACCCGGCGCTTCCTGGCGGCCCAGGCGTGCGCGCCTGCCGCCGACGAGCGGCACCGCGGCGGTGCGACGTGATCACGCTGGTGCTCGGCGGGGCCCGCTCGGGCAAGTCGGCGCTGGCCGAGCGGCTGGCCGCCCGGCACCCGCCGCCCGTCACCTACGTGGCCACCGCGCGCGTCGAGGCGACCGATGCGGACCACGTGGCGCGGGTGGAGGCGCACCGAGCCCGGCGCGACCCGGCGTGGTCGACCGTCGAGGCGGGCGTCGACCTGGCGGCCTGCCTCGCTGCCACCGGCGGCACGGTGGTCGTCGACTCGCTGGGCACGTGGGTGAGCGCCCACGACGACCTCGCGCCCGACGTCGAGTCGCTGTGCAGGGCCCTGACCGGGCGCGACGGCGACACGATCGTCGTCTCGGAGGAGGTCGGTCTGGGCGTGCACCCGTCGTCCGAGCTGGGCCGGCGCTTCCGCGACGTGCTCGGCGAGGTCAACGCCGCCGTCGCCGACGTCGCCGACGACGTCGTGCTCGTCGTCGCCGGGCGCGTGCTGCCCCTGGAGCGCCCGTGAGGCGCGCCATCGCCTTCCTCACGCCCCTCGGCGGCGCAGCCACCCCCGATGCCCGCACGCTGTCGTGGTTCCCGGTCGCCGGCGCGCTCATCGGCGCGGTCGTGGGCGCGGTGTGGTGGGGCGCCGTCCGAGCTGTGGCCGCCGGCGGTCGCCGCAGCGCTCGTGGTCGCCTTCGACCTCGCGGTCACCGGTCTGCTGCATGCCGACGGCCTGGCCGACAGCGCCGACGGCCTGCTCCCGCAGATGTCCCGCCAGCGGCGCCTGGCGGTCATGGCCGAGCCGAGCGTCGGGGCCTACGGCGCCGCGGCGCTCGCCGTCGTGCTGCTGGTGCGGTTCGCGGCGCTGGCGTCGATGTCGCCCAGCGTGCTGCTCGTCGCCGGCGCATGGTGCGGCGCCCGCACCACCATGGCCGTCGCTGCCCGCGCGCTGCCCTACGCGCGCCCCCAGGGCGGTCTCGCCCGCGCCTTCCTGGGCGGCGACTGGCGACCCGTCGGGCTGTACGGCCTGGTGCTCGCCGTGTCGCTCGGGGCCCTCGCCGACGGTCGCCAGACCGAGCTCGCCGTGGCGCTGGGCATGGCGGCGGGCGCGGTCGTGGTCGTGCTCGCTCGTCGTCGGCTGGGCGGCTTCACCGGCGACGTCCTCGGCGCCGCCGGCATGATCGCCGAGACCGTGGCGCTCCTCGTGGCGGCCGCCCGATGGTGACGCGCCCCGACGTGCCTCCTCCTGTTGTGGGCTCGGGTGCCCGTCGTGGTCGCCGCGGGCCCGGGGCGGCCGGATGAGCCGGCTGCGGGGTGCGGCCATCGGGGTGCTGGCGGACCGCCTGCTGGGCGAGCCGCCGGCCCGCGTCCACCCCGTCGCGGCCTTCGGGCGCGCCATGGCCGCCGTCGAGCGATCGATCTACCGCGACGACCGGGTGCGTGGCGTCGCGCATGCGCTGTCCGGCACCGCCCTCGGCGCGCTCGCCGGGTGCGCCGTGCGCTCCCCGGCCGTGGCCACGTGGGCCGCCGTCGCGGGCCGGGGCCTGGGTGACGCCGCCACGTCGGTGGGCGATGCGCTGGCCGCGGGCGACCTCGAGCGAGCCCGCGCGCTGCTCCCCGCGCTGGTCGGCCGCGACCCCACCACGCTCGACGACAAGGAGGTGGCGCGCGCCGTGGTGGAGTCGGTGGCCGAGAACACCGTCGACGCCGTCGTGGCACCGGTGCTGTGGACCGTGGCCGCCGGCGCCCCGGGCGTGCTGGCGCAGCGCGCCGTGAACACGATGGACGCGATGGTCGGCCACCTCGACGACCGCTACGGGCGCTATGGCTGGGCCGCCGCGCGGCTCGACGATGCCGCGGCGTGGGTGCCCGCCCGAGCCACCGCGGCGCTCGTCGCCGCCTGCCGGCCCCGGGCCGCGGCGGACGTGTGGCGGGTGGTGCGCCGCGACGCGGCGGCGCACCCCTCACCGAACAGCGGCGTCGCGGAGGCGGCCTTCGCCGCCGCGCTCGGCCTGCGCCTCGGCGGTGCCAGCCGCTACGGCGACCGGATCGAGCTGCGGCCGGCTCTGGGCGACGGTGTGGCCCCGGGGACGCAGGACATCGCCCGAGCCGTGCGCCTCAGCCGCGACGTCAGCCTGGCGCTCGCCGCCGCGCTGCTCGCGCTCGACGGCGCCGGTCGCATCCTGCGCGCCGGCCGCCACGGGGCACGGCGCTGGTGAGCACGATCCCAGCGCCCGGGCCGCACGGCGGCGACGGCGTGGCCGTCGCACGCGCCCTGGGCGTCGACCCCGACGCGGTGCTCGACCTGTCGATGTCGCTCAACCCCTTCGCCCCCGACGTGAGCGCGCTCGTGCGCCGTCACGCCGACGCCGTCCGCCGCTACCCCGATGCCAGCTCCGCCACCCGCTGCCTGGCCGAGGCGATGGGCGTCGACCCCGGCCGCCTCGTGCTCACCAACGGCGGCAGCGAGGCGATCGCGCTCGTGGCCGGCGCCATCGGCGGCACCGTGGCCAGCGAGCCCGAGTTCTCGCTCCACCCGCGCGGCAGCGGCCCGCGGTGGCGGAGCAACCCGCACAACCCCACGGGCGTCCTGGCCGCCGCCGGCGAGCGCGCCGACGTGTGGGACGAGGCCTTCTACCCGCTCGCCACGGGCTCGTGGACGAGGGGCGACGAGGGCGCCGTGGTGGTCGGGTCGCTCACCAAGGTCTTCGCCTGCCCCGGGTTGCGGCTCGGCTACGTGCTGGCCGACGACGCCCCTCGCCTGACGGCGCGCCAGCCCGCCTGGCCGGTCAACGGCGTCGCGCTCGCCACGCTCCCCGAGCTGCTCGCCCAGGCCGATCTCGCCGCCTGGAGCAGCGCCATCGCACGGCGCCGCGCCGCGCTCGTGTCGCTGCTCGACGGGCACGGCCTGGTGGTGCACGCCGCAGACGCGCCCTGGGTGCTGGTCGAGGCGCCCGGCCTGCGCGAGCGCCTCGCCCGGCGCGGCGTGGTCGTCCGCGACTGCGCCAGCTTCGGCCTGCCCGGCCAGGCGCGCCTCGCGCTGCCCGACGACCGCGGCCTCGCCCGCCTCGACGAGGCGCTGCGACGCCGGTGATCACCACCGTCCTCTTCGACATCGGCGACACGCTCGTGCGCGCTGCCGCGCCGGGCACGCCGGTGGACCGCCTCGTCCCCGAGCTGCTCGACGGTGTGGCGCGCACCCTGCGCTCGCTCGCCACGACGCACCGGCTCGGCGCGGTGACCGACACCGCCGTGATGACGGCCCACGACGTGCGCACGGCGCTGCAGGGCACGGGCCTCGACGAGCTGCTCGAGGTGATCATCACCTCCGGCGAGGTCGGCGCGCCCAAGCCGGATCCGCGGGGGGTGCTGGCCGCGCTGGCCGCGCTCGGCGCCGCGCCGCACGAGGCGGTGCTCGTCGGCGACGCGGAGGTCGACGCGGGGGCGGCGGCCGCCGCTGGCGTCGCGTTCGCGCGCGTCGGGGGCGGCACGTCCCTGGCCGACGCGCTGCGCCGCGTGCTCGTGCAGGCGGAGGGCGCCTGCGCCGCCGCGGCGGCGCTCGTCGGGCCCACCGACGAGGTGGCCGCGACGAGCGCCCGCCGCCACCACGACCAGCTCACCAAGCCGCCCGGGAGCCTGGGCCGGCTGGAGGACCTCGGGGTGCAGCTCGCCGCCATCGCCGGCAGCGACCCGCCGCCCGTGCCCGCGCCGGCGGCCGTCGCCGTGTTCGTAGCCGACCACGGCGTCGTCGCCGAGGGCGTGACGCCCTGGCCCCAGGAGGTCACGGCGCAGATGGTCGCCAACTTCGTCGCCGGCGGAGCCGCCATCAACGTGCTCGCCCGTCACGCCGGCGCCACGGTCACGGTGGTCGACGTCGGTGTGGCCGCAGACCTGGCCCCGCTGGGTCTGGCGGACGCGCCCGGCCTGGTCCATCGCCGCGTGCGCCCGGGTACCCGCAACCTCGCCCACGGCCCGGCGCTGACCGACGAGGAGGTGCGCGCCGCGCTGGATGCCGGCGCCGAGGTGGCGACCATGCTCGTCGCCGGCGGCGCTGGCGCCCTCGTGACCGGCGACATGGGGATCGGCAACACGACCGCCTCGGCGGCGGTGATCGCGGCGCTGACGGGACTGCCCGTTGCGTCGGTGACCGGTCGCGGAACCGGCATCGACGACGACGTCCTGGGGCACAAGGTGGCGGTCATCGAAGGAGCTCTCGGTCGCCTGCCGCCGGAGGCGCCGCCGAGGCGCGTGCTGGCCGAGGTCGGTGGCCTCGAGATCGCCGCCCTCGCCGGGTTCATCGTCGGGGGCGCGTCGCACGGCGTGCCGGTGGTGATCGACGGTGTCATCGCCGCTGCCGCGCTGCTCGCCGCCGAGGGCTTGTGCCCGGGGGTCGTGGCCTACGCCATCGCCGGCCACCGCTCCTCGGAGCCCGGCGCATCGGCCGTGCTCACCCGGCTCGGCCTCGAGCCCGTCCTCGACCTGGCGCTCCGGCTCGGCGAGGGATCGGGCGCCTGCCTGGCGCTGCCCGTCGTCGAGGCGGCCGCCCGGGTGCTGCGCGAGATGGCGACCTTCGACGCCGCCGGCGTGCACGACGCCCGCTGACCGCTGCGGCGAGGCCCTCAGGCGAGCGCAGCGCCGACGAGGGTGGCGACACCGACGACGAGGAACGCCAGCGCGCCGGCGCGGCGCAGCGCGCCGGGTGCGACCCGCCGCGTGAGGGCCCGCCCGGCCACGACCGCCAGCGCCGTCGCCGTCACCATGGCGACCAGCGAGCCCGCCCAGACCGCGGCGGCGCCTCGGTCCGCCGCGAGCGTGGCCGTGGTCAGCATCGTCTTGTCGCCCAGCTCGGCGAGGAAGAACGCCACGGCCACACCGACCAGACCGGCGCGCCCGGCGGCTGCTGCGACCCCGTCCCCGTCGTCGTCCTCGTCGCCCGACCGCCAGGTCCACACGGCGAAGCCCAGGAACAGCAGCCCGGCACCGACCGCGATGGCCCGGTCGGGCACCGCCCGGCTGATCAGGGCGCCCGCGGTGACCGAGAGCGTCTGCAGCACGACGATCGCCGCCCCGAGGGCGGCGAGCACCCGCAGCGCCGGGTAGCGCCCTGCCAGGGTGAGCGCGACGAGCTGCGTCTTGTCGCCCAGCTCGGCGAGGAGCACCACGGCGAAGGCGGCGAGGACGTCAGCCATGCCTGCGGGTTCGCTCCATGCAGGCATGTTGGGCAGGCGCGGCCTGCCGAGCCAAACCGGCGGGATCGCTGACCGGGGTCGCCAGGTGCCCTTCGGTAGCGTGGAGAGGTGCTCGGTCTGGATCCGCCGACGGTGGGCATGCGCACCGGCGACACGCCGGGCGGCTTCGAGCAGGCCCACCGGGGCTGGACCTGCCGGGCGGTCCGGCCGTGAGCGACGCCTTCAGCCGGCTCGTTGCCGCCATGGACCCCGCGATGGTGGTCGTCACCGCCGCAGCGGGGGACGAGCGCGATGGCTGCCTGGTCGGCTTCCACTCGCAGTGCAGCATCGACCCGCCCCGCTACGCAGTGTGGCTGTCCGTCGCCAACCGCACCTGCGAGCTGGCCAGGCGGTCGACGCACCTGGCGGTGCACCTCCTCACCGTCGACGACCACGCCGTTGCGGAGCACTTCGGCGGGCAGACCGGCGACCAGGTCGACAAGCTCGTCGGTGTCGACTCGACCCCGGGCCCGGGCTCCGTGCCGCTGCTCGGCGCCTGTCCGAACCGGATGGTCGGGCGCATCCTGGCGCGGCATCCCATCGACGGGGACCACGAGGCCTACCTGCTCGAGCCGGTCGAGGTCGCGTGCCCGTCGCCGGGTCCGCCGCTGCGCCTCAGCGGGGCCATCGACATCCACCCCGGTCACGACGCGCACGATCGCCGCTGACGCGCAGCAGAGACCGCTGCGGGCGGTCCTGGCGAGCAGATCGGGGGCAGACTGGCTCGACCACCAGAAGGGGGACTGCACATGAGGTACCGCTCGCTCGGGACCACCGGGGTGAAGGTCAGCCCGCTGTGCCTCGGCGCCATGATGTTCGGGGCCATGGGCAACCGCGACCATGACGACTGCGTGCGCGATCATCCACCGCGCGCTCGATGCCGGGCTCAACTTCATCGACACCGCCGACGTCTACTCGGCCGGCGAGTCGGAGGAGATCGTCGGCAAGGCCCTCGCCGGGCGGCGCGACGACGTCGTGCTCGCCACCAAGTTCCACGGCGGCATGGGCGAGGACCCGAACCACCGCGGCAACTCCCGGCGTTGGATCGTGCGTGAGGTGGAGGCGAGCCTCCGCCGGCTGGGCACCGACCACATCGACCTGTACCAGGTCCACCGCCCCGACCAGGCGACCGACATCGACGACACGCTCTCCGCGCTCTCCGACCTCGTGCACCAGGGCAAGGTCCGCTACGTCGGCTCCTCGACGTTCCCTGCGGAGGCGATCGTCGAGGCCCAGTGGACCGCCGAGCGGCGCGGCCACGAGCGCTTCCGGGTCGAGCAGCCGCCGTACTCCATCTTCGCCCGGGGCATCGAGGCAGCGGTCCTGCCGACCTGCGAGCGCTACGGCATGGGCGTCATCCCGTGGAGCCCCCTCAACGGCGGCTTCCTGACCGGCCGCTACCGCCCCGGCGAGGCCCCGCCGTCGACCGGACGGGCCGCCCGCACCCCGGAGCGGTTCGACCCCGAGCGCCCCGGCGTGCAGCGCAAGCTGGCGCTGGTGCCCCAGCTCGAGCAGGTCGCCTCGGATGCCGGGGTGTCGCTCACCCACCTGGCGCTCGCCTTCACGCTCGCCCACCCCGCCGTGAGCGCCACGATCATCGGGCCGCGCACCATGGACCAGCTCGAGGGGTGCCTCGGCGCCGCCGACATCGCGCTCGACGACGCCACGCTCGACGCCATCGACGCGCTCGGTGCCGCCGGGCACGAACCTCAACCCCGCTGACGCGGGCTACGAGCCGCCGGCGGTCACCTCGGCCTGGCGACGCCGGCGTCCGGCGACCGCACGCTGATGGCACAGATCCCGATGCTCCTCGGGCTCGAGGGCTGAGCGCATGGGGGAGGGAGGCGAGCCCGTCGAGTGCATCAGCGCGGTGACGCTCGTGACCACCGACATGGCCGCCGCCGTCGCCTTCTACGACGCGCTCGGGTTCCGCCTTCGCTACGGCGGCGCCGACGCCGACTTCACCAGCTACCGCGTGGGCGACGGCTTCCTGAACCTCCAAGCCGGTGCCGGCCGGCCACCGGTCGAGCCGGTCTGGGGTCGTGTCATCTTCTGGGTCGACGACGTCGACGCCATGCACGCCCGCGCCCGCGCCGCGGGGTTGCGACCCGACGACGAACCGGCGGACGCGCCCTGGGACGAGCGGTACTTCCACATCCGCGACCCCGACGGCCACGAGCTCAGCTTCGCCCGCCCCCTCGGCCGCGGCTGACCAGCACCGCGCACGGCGGCGCTGCGGTGCGTCACTCCACGAGCCGGTCCAGCAGCCAGCTCGGCCGCACCACCTCGGCGCCAGCCGCTCGTACCCGCTCGGCGAGGCCCCGATCCGCGGTGACCACGACCACGTCGTCGAGCGCCTCGGCGATGGCGGCGATCGTGTCGTCGCCCTCGCCGGGCGCATGCACAACCGCGACCCCGTCCACGTCACCCTCCTCGGCGCCCGCCCGGGCTCGGCCCTCGAGCACCACCGTCACCGGTGGGTCCAACCGGCCCGACTGAACGGCGGCGCGGAGCCGTTCCAGGAAGCTCCGTGCCGCCCCCGCCCGATCTCGCCACCAGCCCGTCGGCCGTGACCCGATGACGTTGGCGGCGTCGACGACGAGCACCTGACCAGTGTCGCGCCAGCGCATCCTGGGACCCGCTCACGACCGCGGCAGGGACCACGTCGATGCTCCCGGGCGCGCCTGCGCCTCCGCTGCTAGCCGACGCCGAGCCAGAGCCGGACGAGGTCGCGGAGGCGGTCGATGCCGACGTTCTTCACGGCGCTCACCCACACGACGTCGGACGGCTCCAGCCCGCAGGCCGCGGCCAGCTCCTTCTTGCGCTTGTCGCGCCTGGCCGCCTTGACCTTGTCGTGCTTGGTCGCCACGACGGTGTGCGGCAGCGCGTGGGCCTGCAGCCAGTCGAGCATCTGCACGTCGAGCTTGGTCGGGCCGATCTCGCCGTCGACGAGCACGAGGATCATCTCCAGCGGCTCGCGCTCGAGCAGGTAGCCCTCGATCATGCGCGACCACGAAGCCCGGGTCGTCTTCGACACCGATGCGTAGCCGTAGCCGGGGCAGTCCACGACGGTCGGCGGGCGCTCACCGGGCAGCGCGAAGCAGTTGAGCAGCTGCGTGCGGCCGGGCGTCTTGGAGACGTTGGCCAGGCCCTTGCGGTTGGCGAGCGCGTTGAGGAGCGAGGACTTGCCGACGTTGGACCGTCCCACCACGGCGACCTCGCTCGGGGAGTCGGGCAGCGCCTCGACGCGGTCGGCGGAGAGGACGAAGCGCAGGTCGAGCGGGGCCGTCACGGCGTCGAGGTTGTCACGCCGGCGCAGACCTCAGCGCCCACGGCCGCGCAGCCGATCGGTCTCGCGGCGCTCGCGCTTGGTCGGCCGCCCGGCGCCTCGCTGGCGGTCTGCGACGACGAGGCGCTCCCGCTCCGGCACGGGCGGGCTGTGATCGACGTAGCACTCGGCGGCCACGGCGGCTCCCACACGCTTCTCGATGACCGTCGTGATCTCGAGGTCGCGATCTCGGCCGTGCACGCGGACCTCCAGGCGGTCGCCTGCGGACACGGTGGCGGCTGCCTTCACCGGGCGGCCGTTCAGCCGCACGTGGCCGCCCCGGCAGGCCTCGGTCGCCTCGCCCCGCGTCTTGTAGAGGCGGCTGGCCCACAGCCACCGGTCGATCCGCGTGCGCTCCACCGCACCATCATCACGCGCCGGCGCGGCGGACGGACCGATAGCGTCGGCGAGCAGGCAGAGGAGGACGTCATGGCCCAGGTGACGGAGACGAAGCTCCCGGGCGTGGGGGTGCGCCATGAGTTCTCGACCAGCTACGGCGATCGCGTCGGCGTGCTCGTGCACCGCAACGGGCGCCGCGAGATGCTGATCTACGACAAGGCCGACCCCGATGCCTGCCGGGCGCTGCTCGACCTCGACCCCGACGACGCTCGCACGCTGGCCGAGCTGCTCGGCGCCAGCCAGGTGAGCGAGGCCGTGTCGGCCGTCCAGCACCAGATCGAGGGCCTGGCGATCGACTGGCTCGTCGTGCCCGCCGACTCCTCGGTGGTCGGGACCACCATCGGCGACGGCCAGTTCCGCACCCGCACGGGCTGCTCCATCGTGGCGGTCGTCCGGGGTGAGGTGACGATCCCTGCCCCGGGCCCCGAGCTCGCCTTCGAGGTGGGCGACGTGGCCGTGTCGGTGGGCACGCAGCACGGGCTCGACGACCTGCGCGACCTGCTCCAGCGCTGACTCGCAGATGGGCGCCGTCCTCGCTGCCAGCGACGAGACGGCGCGCGTGCTCGTCGAGCTCGGCGTGGTCACGCTGCTGCTGGCGATGATGGCGCGCCTCGCGTCGCGGCTGAGCCTGACCGCGGTGCCCTTCTACCTGCTCGCCGGGTTCGCCGTGGGCGAGGGCGGCCTGCTCACCGTCGACGTCGGCGAGGAGTTCATCGCCCTCACCGCCGAGATCGGGGTGCTGCTGCTGCTGACGCTCGGTCTCGAGTACTCCGACGCTGAGCTGCGTCGCGGCCTGCGGGAGGGGGGCGTCCCCGGGGCGGTCGACGCCGTCGTCAACTTCACGCCGGGCTTCGCGGCCGGGCTCCTGCTGGGCTGGGACCTCGAGGCCGCCGTGCTCCTGGGCGGCGTCACCTGGATCAGCTCGTCGGGCGTGATCTCCAAGGTGCTCACCGACCTCGGACGGCTCGGCAACCGGGAGACACCGGCCGTCTTGAACCTGCTCGTGCTCGAAGACCTGGCCATGGCGGCGTACCTGCCCGTGGTGGCAGCCATGGTCACGGGCCGCGACGCCGCGGCGACGGTGCTCAGCGTCGCCGTCGCGCTCGCTGCGGTCGCCGTCATCCTCAGCATCGCCGTGCGCCGGGGGCTCCACATCTCGCACCACCTCTCCAAGGGGTCCGACGAATCGCTGATCCTGGCGGTCTTCGGCCTGACCCTCCTCGTGGCCGGCGTGGCACAGCGGCTCCAGGTGTCCTCCGCCATCGGTGCCTTCCTCGTCGGCCTGGCGCTGTCAGGGCCGGTGCAGGAGCGGGCCGCGTCGCTCATCTCGCCGCTGCGCGACCTCTTCGCGGGCGCGTTCTTCGTGTTCTTCGCCTTCCAGATCCGCCCGGCCGAGGTGGTCGACGTGCTGCTCCCCGCGCTCGGGCTGGCGATCGTCACCTCCCTCGGCAAGCTGGTGACGGGCTGGGTGGCCGCGGCCCGCATCGGCGCGGGCATGCCCGGCCTGGTGCGCGCCGGCACGGCACTGATCGCGCGCGGCGAGTTCTCGATCATCATCGCGGCCCTCGGCGCGGACACGGCGGACGGGGCGGAGCTGGGCGCGCTCGCTGCGGCCTACGTCCTGATCACCGTGATCCTCGGGCCGCTGAGCGCTCGCTACGCGCACCTGATCCCGATCCCGGCACGGAACCTCGCCCCGTCCCCGGCGGCGCCCCCCGCCACGTCTTCGTGAAGCATTTCACAAAGCGGTCTCGCTAGGCTCGCGCCCATGGCCGTGGTGCCGCAGGTCGTCGTCGTGGGAGCCGGCTTCGGGGGGCTCGAGGTGGTGCGGCACCTCGCCGATGCACCCGTCGAGATCACCCTCCTCGACCGCAACAACTTCCACACGTTCCAGCCGCTGCTCTACCAGGTGGCGACCGCCGGGCTGAACGCGGCCGACGTGGCGACGGTCGTGCGCGGCGTGCTCCACCGCCAGCACAACGTGCGCTTCCGGCGCGCCACGGTCACCGGGGTCGACTGGCAGGCGCGCACGGTCGCGCTCGACGGCGAGGACCGGCTGCCCTTCGACCACCTCGTCGTGGCCGGCGGGGCGACGGTCAGCTACTTCGGCACGCCGGGCGCGGACGAGCACGGGTTCCCCCTCTACACGTTGGGCGACGCCGTGCGCCTTCGGAACCACGTCGTCGAGCGGTTCGAGGCCGCTGACCGCGACCCCGCCGTGATCGACGACGGCGGGCTGACCTTCGTGGTGGTCGGCGGTGGGCCCACCGGCGTGGAGACCGCCGGCGCCCTCGCCGAGCTCTTCGCCGTGGTGTTCCGGCGCGACTACCCCACGCTCGACATCAGCCGGGCCCGCGTGGTGCTCGTCGAGATGGTCGACGACCTGCTGCGGCCCTTCTCGCCACCGAGCCGCCGTCATGCCCGCACCACGTTGAGCTCGCGTGGCGTGGAGGTCCGCCTCGGCACGAAGGTGGCGGAGGTCGGCGCCGGCCGCGTCGTGCTCGGCGACGGCGAGGTGCTCCCGTGCCACACCCTCATCTGGGCGGCCGGCGTGCAGGCCAACCCCCTCGCCGCCGCGGTGGGGGTGCCGCAGGGCCGGGCCGGTCGCATCGTCGTCGACCCCGACCTCCGCATCACCGGGCGCCCCGACGGCTGGGCCATCGGCGACATCGCCGCCGCCCCCGACCGCCATGGCGGCGTGCTGCCCCAGCTGGCGCCCGTCGCCATGCAGTCGGGGCGCCACGTGGCCCGCCAGATCCGCCGCCTCCTCGACGCCCGGCCCACGGAGCCCTTCCGCTACCGCGACAAGGGCACCATGGCGACCATCGGCCGGCGTGCCGCGGTGGCCGAGCTGCCGCTCGGCATCAAGCTGCGCGGCGGCCCGGCGTGGCTGGCCTGGCTCGGCCTGCACCTCGTGTTCCTCGTCGGCAAGCGCAACCGCGCTTCGGTGCTGCTCAACTGGGCGTGGAACTACCTCACCTGGGACCGAGGGCCTCGCCTCATCCTCGACCCCGACCAGGATCGGACGACTCCTGCGGCGGCTCCCGGTAGCGTCCGCAGCCATGACCGCTGACGCCACCACCATCCGTGCCACCGTCGAGCGCTACTGCGCCGCCTTCAGCGCCCGCGACCGCGACGCCTACGTGGCGCTCTTCGTCGACGACGCGTGGATCGAGGATCCCGTGGGCACGCCGCGGCGCGACGGCCACGCGGGCATCGGGGCGTTCTTCGACGAGTCGAGCGGCATGGCCGATGCCATCGAGCTGCGCCAGACCGGGCCCGTGCGGGTGGCGGCCGGGGAGGCGGCGTTCCCCATGCAGGCGCGCCCGACCATCGGCGGCAGCACCTTCGTCGTCGACATCATCGACGTGATGACCTTCGCCGACGACGGCCGCATCACCACGATGCGCGCCTTCTGGGACCCCGCCGAGATGCGCCCCGCCGACGACTGAACCCCGGCGGGCCGGCGTCGCCGGGCCGTCATGCTCCGTGGAGCTCGCGGAACATCACGCTGACGCGCGGGCCGGCCTGCGCCCGCTTGGGCACGCAGTGCTGGTAGGTCCTCTGGCAGGTGCCGCCCTGCACGAGCAGGTCGCCGGAGTGCAGCGTGTAGCCGATCGAGGTCCCGCCGCCATCGGGGCGCAGGAGCAGGCGGCGCGGTGAGCCGAGCGACACGATCGCCACGATCGTCGTGACGCGGTGGCGGCCGATGCGGTCACCGTGCCAGGCGACGGAGTCGTTGCCGTCCCGGTAGAGGTTGGCCGAGATCGCCGGCAGCCGCACGCCGTAGTGCCGGCCGAGCGAGCGGGCCATGCGGTCGAGCAGCCGGGGCCGGCCCTCGTGCCACCCGCCGGTCGTCAGCCGCGGGACGTCGACGATGCGGTCGTACATCGGCCGCTGCTGCTCGGCCTGCCACGGCGCCGTCGCCACGATCTCGTCGAAGAGGGCGTCGGCGCCGCTCACCCAGGCCGGGACGTGGTCGACCCATGCGCCCGCCGGCAGGAAGCGGCGGCGTGCGCCGTCGAGCGCGGGGTCGAAGTCCGCCTCGGCGCCGCCGGCGAGCAGCGAGGGCTGCCAGGTGACGTGTGGCTCGACCGCGGCCATGGCACCGAGGCTAGACGAACGGGTGTTCGCTGCCAAGCGAGGGCACCGCGCCCGGGGGCGCAGCGCTCACTCCGTGGCGATGGCGTCGAGGATGGCCAGCCGCGACGCCCGGCGCGCCGGTCGGATCGAGGCGAGCGTGCCGAGCAGCGCCGCCAGGATGGCGATGGCCACGAGCGGCTGGATCGGCACGGCGAACCTGGAGAGGCCGAAGCCCTCGAGCGACGTCACGATCGCCCAGCTGAGCAGCAGCCCGAGCCCGAGCCCCACCAGCGTCCCGAGCGCGGAGATCAGCACCGCCTCCCACCGGATGGCGGAGCGCAGCTGGCGGCGATCCATCCCGACGGCGCGGAGCAGCCCCAGCTCGCGGGTGCGCTCATTGATCGAGAGCGACAGCGTGTTGGCGATGCCGATCAGGGCGATGACGATCGACAGCACGAGCAGCCCGTAGATCACGGTGACGAACGAGGTGATCTGGCTGGCGAGGTCGCCGATGAAGCCGTCGCGGTCGAGCACCTCGAGCGACGGGGTGTCGTCGATCGCCGCCTCCACGTCGGCGAGGACCCGATCGACGTCGGCGCCCGGCTCGACGGTGCCGAACACCTGGATGTCGACGAGCTCCGGGGCGACGCTGGCGAAGGTGTCGCGGGTGATGGTGAACAAGCCGAGCAACGTCGTGTCGTCGCTGATCGCCTGGACCTCGAGCTCGAGGGTGTCGCCGCCGGGCACGGTGAGCAGCATGCGGTCGCCGATCTCGACGCCGTGGTCCTCCGCCAGGGCCTCGTCGACGACGATGCCCTCGTCGCTGAGGTCGGTGATCTCGCCCTCGGCCATCCGGGGGGTGAGCACCTCCAGGAGGCCCTCGGGCTCGACGGAGGTGACGAACTGCGTCGCCGTCTCGCCGTCGGGATAGGTGAGCTCGGCCCGCGTGAAGCCCAGCCCGACGATCGTGTCGACGCCCTCCACCTGGGCCGCGGCCTCGGCGACCGAGGCCGGGAAGCCCGACGGCGGCCCGAACGCTCCCGCCGAGCTCTGGATCACGAAGTCGCCGGCGAACCCCCGCTCGACCTCGGCGGAGACGGATTCGGTGGCGCTCGCCGCGAAGACCGTGATGAAGCCGACGAGCGCCACCCCGATCAGCAGCGCCGATGCGGTGGCCGAGGTCCGCTTGGGGCTGCGGGCGGCGTTCTCCGTCGCCAGCCGCCCCGTGACGCCCTTGAAGCGCGGCAGGACCGCACCGAGGATGCGGATGCTCGGGCTGGCGAGCACCGGGCCCACGATGATGGCGCCAACGATCAGCGCCAGCGCGCCGAGCCCGACCGTGGGGATGGCGTCGGTGTCGCCGTCGGCCCGCCAGGCCACGGAGAGGTTGAGGGCGCCGATGGCGGACACGACGATGCCCAGCCCGATGCGGACCTTCGACGCGCCAGAGCGGTCGATCGCCACGTCTCGCAGCGCGGCGAGGGGCGGGACCCGCATGGCGCGGGCCGCGGGCACGAGGGCGGCGATGAGCGTGACCACGAGCCCGATGACGAGCGCGATGACCACCGTGGCGGGCAGCACCACGAGCGTCGTGGTGGGCAGGTCGGCACCGACCGCCTCGAGCGCCGCGGTGACCGCTGCCGCGAGCCCGTAGCCCGCGGCGAGGCCGAGCACCGCAGCCACCAGGCCGACGAGCACCGCCTCGAGCATCACCGAGCCGAGCACCTGGCCGCGGCTGGCACCGACGGCGCGCAGCAGGGCCAGCTCGCGGGTGCGCTGGGCGACGAGGATCGAGAAGGTGTTGGAGATGACGAAGACGCCGACGAGCAGCGCGATGGCGCCGAAGATGGTGAGCGCCTGCTGGAAGAAGGCGAAGCCCTCCTGCACGTCGGAGGAGAGCTGGGCGATGGCCTCCTCGCCCGTGATGACCTCCGCCCCCGGGGGCAGGATCGGTTCGATCGCCGCGACGAGCTGCTCCTGGGAGACGCCGTCCTCGGCGCCGACGAGCACGTTCTGGATGCGTCCGTCGGTGCCCGCCACGCGCTGCACCTCCGCCAGGCTCATCTCGACCGAGACCGCCCCGGCCGAGCTCTCGGCGCTCCCGAAGCGCACCGTGCCGACGAGGGTGTAGGTCTCGCGCCCGAACTGGGTGACGAGGGTGACCTCGTCGCCGACGGCGAAGCCGCCGTCCTCGGCGGCGGCGACGTTGAGCGCGATCTCGCGGTCGCGCTCGGGCCCTCGCCCCTCGGCCACGTTGTACGGCGTGAGCTCGCTGCCGGGGATCCAGCTCTCGAGCAGCGTGGGTGGGCCCTGCGAGGCACCGACCGGCTCGCCCTCGTCGTCGAGCACGCGGTTGGTGCTCCCGAACCCGAACGTGGCGACGTAGGGCTCGGCCACGCGAGCACCCTCGACCGCGGCGACCGCGTCGACCAGGCCGGGATCGAGCAGCGCCCGCTGGTCACCACCGAAGGGATCGCTGAAGAGCACCTCGCCCTGGACCTGGGCGTCGATGTTCTCGCCGCCCTCGGCGAAGAGGTCGTCGAAGACCCGGTCGAGCGTGTCGGTGAGGATGAACGTGCCGGTCATGAAGGCCACGCCGAGGACGATGGCGACGACGGTGGACACCAGCCGGCGCTTGTGCTCCCAGAACGACCGGAGGGTGACGCGCAGCATCAGGCCTCGCCGAAGCCCTTCATCCGGTCGATCACCTGCTCGGCGGTGGGGTCGGCCATCTCGTCGACGATCTTGCCGTCGGCCAGGAACAGCACCCGGTTGGCGTGGGACGCCGCCACGGGATCGTGCGTCACCATCACGATCGTCTGGCCGAGGTCGGTCACGGCGTGGCGCATGAACGCGAGGATCTCCGATCCCGAGCGCGAGTCGAGGTTGCCGGTGGGCTCGTCGGCGAAGACGATCTGTGGCTGGGCCGCCAGCGCGCGGGCCACCGCGACGCGCTGCTGCTGTCCCCCGGAGAGCTCGCTCGGGCGGTGGGAGAGCCGGTCGGCGAGCCCCACGGTGTTGATCACGGCGTCGAGCCATGCCTGGTCGGGCTTGCGGCCCGCCAGGTCCATCGGCAGCGTGATGTTCTCGAGGGCGTCGAGCGTGGGGATCAGGTTGAAGCTCTGGAACACGAACCCGACCTGGTCGCGGCGCACCTTCGTCAGCTCACGGTCGTCGAGCTCGGTGAGGTCGGTGCCGCCGATGCAGACGATGCCGGACGTCAGCTGGTCGAGTCCGGCCACGCAGTGCATGAGCGTCGACTTGCCAGAGCCCGACGGGCCCATGATGGCGGTGAAGCGGCTCTGCTCGAACTCGACCGTCACACCGTCGAGCGCCCGGACCTCGGTGTCGCCCGATCCGTAGATCTTCGTGGCCTCGATGGCTTGGGCCGCCACGGTGGTGCCGGGCGCCGGAGGTGGTGCGGTCGCGGTCATGGCAGTGACCCTACAAAGCGCTGGCAGGAGCCCTCGATGCTTTCCCGGGCAAGCAGACCGCGGCGATCTCCTTCGGTGCTGCAGCGGGCCGCCCCGGTAGATTCAGGCCTGGTGACCTGCCCCAGCTGCCGTGCCGAGGTGCCAGCGGGTGCACGGTTCTGTGCCGAGTGCGGCCAGGACCTGCGCCTGCGCGGCGACGAGCGACGGGTGGTCACGGTGGTCTTCGCGGATCTCGTGGGCTACACCGCGATGTCGGAGCTGCGCGACCCCGAGCAGGTCAAGAACCTGATCGACGGGTGGTTCGAGCAGCTCGTCGCCGACATCGACGCCTTCGGCGGACGCGTCGACAAGATCATCGGCGACGCCATCGTGGCGCTCTTCGGCGCGCCGCTCGCACACGAGGACGACGCCGAGCGCGCGGTGCGAGCCGCGCTGCGCATGCAGGAGACGCTCGGGCGCGCCTCGCGCCGACCTCGGCTTCGACATCCGCATGCGGGTCGGCGTGAACACCGGGGAGGTCCTGGTCGGCGCGCTGCGCGCCGGCGGCGACTACACCGCGATGGGCGACGTCGTGAACACCGCCAACCGCCTGCAGACCGCGGCACCGCCGGGCCAGGTGCTCGTCGGCCCGGCGACCTACGCCGCCACCCGCCGCGTCGTGCGCTACGAGCCCCTGGAGCCCATCGACGTCAAGGGGCGCGAGGCGCTCGTGCCCGCCTGGCGGGCCGAGGCGGCGATGGCGCCCCCCGGGTACCGGCCCCAGCGCGACCGCGCCGCGCTGATCGGGCGCGACGGCGAGCTGGGCATCCTGACGCACAGCGTCGACAACGCGGTGCGCAACTCGCGGGCCGCGCTCCTGCTCGTGCTCGGCGAGGCGGGCGTGGGCAAGTCGCGCCTGGCCGAGGAGCTGGCGACGAGCGCGGCGTGCGAGCACAGCGCGCTCGTCCTCGAGGGGCGCTGCGTCCCCTACGGCGAGGCCAACATCTGGTGGCCCGTCGCCGACGCGCTCCGTCACGGCTGTGGCATCCGCTCCAGCGACGCGCCGTCCAGGGCCGTGGACCTCGCGGCCACGGCCGTGCGCACCTCGCTCGGCGACGGCGCCGACGACGCCGAGGTCGACCGCGTGCTCCAGGGGCTGCTCTACCTCATGGGCTACGAGTCGGATCTTCGCAGCATCGACGCCACCCGGGCGCGCGAGGAGGCCACGGCCGCCGCCGTCACCTTCATCGAGCGCTTCTCGACCCACCGGCCCGTGGTGGTGGTCCTCTCCGACCTGCACTGGGCCGACGACATCGTGCTCGGGCTCGTCGACACGCTGCTCGAGCGCCTCGCGGGGCGTCGCTTCGTGGTGCTCGCCACCGCCCGCCGGACCATCGAGGAGCGCTGGCACCCGCCGCACGGCGGGCGGCACAACCTGATCGTGCTGACCCTCGACCCGCTCACGGCCGAGGCTGCCACCGCGCTGCTCGCCGAGCTGGCCGGCGACGCGCTCGGCGACGAGCTGGCCGCTGCACTGCTCGAGCGCAGCGGTGGCAACCCGTTCTTCCTCGAGGAGCTCGTCACCCTGCTGGCCGACGCCGGCGTGGTGGGGTCCTCGGCGCCGGCCGGCAGCGTCGGGGCCGGCCACGCCATCGAGCTGCCCGACACGCTGCGAGGTCTCGTGGCCGCTCGTCTCGACGGCCTGCTCACCGACGAGCGGCGGGTGCTGGAGGACTGTGCGGTCCTGGGACGCCGAGGGCCCGTCAGCGCCATCGAGGTCATGTCCGAGAAGCACCTCGCCATCGACGACGTGCGACCGATCCTGCAGGCCCTCGAGGACAAGGAGCTGCTGGTCCTGAGCGGGACGGGACCGGGCGAGAAGTGGACGTTCCGCTCCGACGTCGTCCGCGAGGTCGCCTACGGCACGCTGACCAAGGCCGACCGGGCCCGTTCGCACCACGGCATCGCCCACTGGATGGAGACCCACGAGGACACCGACCACGACGCCGTCCTCGACCGCGTGGCGCACCACTACGCCCGCGCGGCTGAGCTGGCCGCCGAGCTCGGCGGCATCGAGGGGCTCGGCGCCGACCTCGACGAGCGGGCGCTGTGCTGGCTGGAGCGGGCAGCGGTGCGCGCCGGCCAGGCGGAGATGTCGATGGTGGCCGAGCGGCTCTACGGCGAGGGCCTGCGGCTCCTGGCCGGCCGTCACGGCGCGCACCACCGGGCGTTCCTGACCGGCCGCGCCCGGGCGCTGGCCCAGCAGCGAGACCTCGCACCGGCGCGCGCCGACGCGCTCGCGGCGGTCGAGGAGGCCCGTTCCGACGCCGCCGGCCCCGACCTCGCCGCGGCGCTGCTCGTGCTCGCCGACATCGAGCAGAAGGAGGGCCGCTGGGACGACTCGGAGTCGTCGCTGGCGGAGGCCGGCACCGTCTTCGCCGAGCTGGGCGACGCCTCCGGCGAGGCCGAGGTGCTGCGGATGCGCGGCTTCGGCGCGCTGTTCCGCGCCGAGTACCCGGAGGCAACGAGCTTGCTCGAGGACGCGCTGGCTCGCTTCGAGCGCGCTGGGCGACCGGCGAGGCGAGGCCTGGGCGCTGCAGAACCTCGCGTGGTGCGCCTTCTACTCGGGACGTGCCGAGGAGGCGGAGGCCCGCCTGCGGGTCGCGGCCGCCACGTTCTCCGAGATCGGCGACCGGGGCGGCCTGGGCTGGGCCATGGGCCTGCTCGCCTGGACCCGCTTCCAGCAGGGCCACCTCCTCGAGGCGGAGGAGATGGCGGAGTCGATCCTCGACGACGTCCGCAAGCGCGGCGATCGCTGGGCGCTCGGGATGATGCTGGTGCTGCTCGGCTCGGTGCGGCTCTGGACCGGCCGGGCGAAGGCGGCCATCGGCTGCTTCGAGGAGGCGCGGGGGCTCTTCGTCGACATCGACGACGTCTTCGGCCTCCTGCAGTCCTCCACGATGCTCGGCCGGGCGCTCGTGATGGTCGGCAGGACCGACGAGGGCTTCGCCATGCTCGACACCCAGCTCGCGGCCACGACGATCGCCGAGCAGCCCGAGCGGCTCTTCCTGGTCATCGGTGCGCTCGGCAGCGTCGGTCCAGGTCGGCGACGTGACGCGGGCCAGCGCGCTGCTCGACACGTTCGAGGCCGAACCCCTCGACGAGGTGGTCGTCGGCGACGCGGAGCGGGCGGTCGCCGCGGGCCTCGTCGCCCTGCAGGCCGGTGACCACGCGTCGGCGGTGGCCACGCTGGAGGCGCTGCGCGCGCGCATCGGGTCCGAGGTCAACCCGAACGTGCACTCGGCGCTGGCCCTGGCGCACGCCGCCGATGGGTCCGTCGACGCTGCGCTGCGGGAGGCCGACGAGGTCGACGGCCACCACGGGGCGAGCCACCTCGACCGCATCCTCGCCGGGCTCGCTCGGGGCCTGTCGCTGGGACGGCGGGGCGATCACGCCGCGTCGAGCGCAGCGCTCGACCAGGTCCGGGCCGCCGCCGACGCCACCGACGACGTCATCTCCCAGGCGCTGGCCCGCCTTGCCGACGCGACCGCGGCGTCGGCCCGGGGTGAGCTCGACGCCGCAGCGCGCTGGTCCGATGCCGAGGCCCGCCTCGCCGCGCTCGACCTGAGCGCGACGGGCTGGCGCAGGGCGTTCAGCCTCGGCGTCGGGGCGATCCACGTCGCCGAGGCGTAGCCCGCCGGGTCAGGTGGGCTGCTTGACCGTCCGCAGGTAGGGCTTCTTGGCGTCGAATCCCTCCGGGTAGCGCTCCTTCGCCTCCTCGTCGGAGACGGCCGGCACGATGATGACGTCCTCGCCCTGCTTCCAGTCCGACGGCGTCGCCACCTGGTGCTGCGCTGTCAGCTGCAGCGAGTCGATGACGCGGAGCAGCTCGTCGAAGTTGCGGCCCGTCGACGCCGGGTAGGTGAAGTTCAGCTTCACCTTGTTGTCGGGGCCGATGACGAAGACCGAGCGCACGGTGAGGGTGTCGTTGGCGTTCGGGTGGATCATGTCGTAGAGCGTGGCCACCTCCCGGTCGGGATCGGCCAGGAGCGGGAAGTTGAGGGCCGAGCCGGTGACGTCCTCGATGTCCTGGCTCCAGGCCTCGTGGTCCCGGAGGCCGTCGACGGACAGGCCGGCGACCTTCACGCCGCGCTTGTCGAACTCGGGCTTGAGTGCGGCGACGCGACCGAGCTCGGTGGTGCAGACGGGGGTGAAGTCCTTCGGGTGCGAGAACAGCACCGCCCAGCTGTCGCCCTTCCACTCGTGGAAGTGGATCGGGCCCTCGGTGCTGTCGGCGGTGAAGTCGGGAGCGTCGTCCCCCAAGCGGATGGCCATGGTGCCTCCTGGTGTCGATCGGTCAGGGAGCGCACCCTAGCCACGCCGGCACCGAAAGCCGACCCAACAGGTCGCCTTTTGCCCGTGGCAGATGTCACGTTGAACCAGCAAGCAAATGCTTGCTATAGTTAGCACCCGACCCCCCCCAGCACAGGAGCACCCATGCCCACCATCCTCGACACCGTCGTGAGCTACGAGAACCAGATCGTGGACCGCGTCAAGCAGGCCAAGGCCCCCGTCACCGGCTACGTGGCCAAGGGCGTGAAGCTGCTCGACGGCCGCGTCCCCGACGTGCGCTACCCCGCCTCGCTGCCGACCCCCATCGAGGTCGTCGAGACGCAGGTCACCTTCGCCAAGAAGCTGCTCGACGCCAACGCCGCCATCGCCACGGCGGTCCTCAAGACCGTTGCCCCGCTCGGTGGCTTCGACAAGCCGGTCCGCAAGGTCGTCAAGGACGCCAAGGCGGCCTGACGCGCATCGCAGGCACGTCCTGCGAACCGATCCGATCCGGATCGACGACGAGCGGCGCCTTCCCCCGGGCGCCGCTCGTGCGCGTCAGGGCTCGGTCGTGGTGCTGCTGAGCGTGTCGCTGCGCTCGGCCGGCAGCTCCGTGCGCATCACGTCGGGCTCGAGGTACATGATCCGCGCCTCGGGGACCGCCGCGCGCACGCTCGCCTCCACGCGGTTGACCGCATCGGCCAGCTCGGGCACCGACAGGCCGTGACGGATGGCGACCTTGGCCCCCACGAGCAGCTCGTCGGGACCGATGTGCTGGGTGCGGAGGTGGATCATGCGGTCGACGTCGTCGTCGGCCTCGATGGCCGCGCGGATGGCGTCCTGCGCCGCCTTCGTCGCGGTCTCGCCGAGGAGGAGGCTCTTCATCTCCGCCGCCAGCACGACGGCGATCACGGAGAGCAGCACGCCGATGGAGAGCGTGCCGACGCCGTCCCAGAGCGGATCGTCGGTGACGACCGTCGCGGTGACGGCACCGAAGGCGATGACGAGGCCGACCTGCGCGCCGAGGTCCTCCAGGAGCACGACCGGCAGCTCGGGGTTCTTCGAGCGGCGGATGAACTCCCACCAGCCGGCGTCGCCCCGGATCTTGTTCGCCTCGATGATCGCCGTGCGGAACGAGAGCGCCTCGAGCACGATCCCGAAGGCCAGGATGCCCAAGGCGATGCCGGGCGACTCGACCTCGTGGGGATGGCGGATCTTGGAGATGCCCTCGTAGGTGGCGAAGGCGCCGCCGAGGCTGAACAGCACGAGCGCCACCACGAACGCCCAGAAGTAGCGCTCCCGGCCGTAGCCGAACGGGTGCTCGCTGTCAGCCTCCCGCCGGGCGCGCTTGCCACCGAGGAGGAGCAGGCCCTGGTTGCCCGCGTCGGCGACGGAGTGGATCGACTCGGCCAGCATGGACGCCGATCGCGTCAGCAGGAAGCCGACGAACTTGGCGATCGCGATGCCGGTGTTGGCGACCAGCGCGGCGATCACCGCCTTGGTCCCGTGCGCGCCTGCGGCCATCGCGGCAGCGTAGGGCGCGCGACGAGCGGTCGATCCGCATCGGTGCCAGGATCGATCCATGTCGTTCCTGGATCGCGTCGCCGAGGCGCCCGGGGCGCCCGCCGTCGACGACCTCGTCCGCACCCGCACGCGCGCCGAGCTGCTCGACCGTGCCCTGCGCCTCGGTCACTGGCTGCGCGACGACGCCGGTCTGGCGCCCGGCGGTCACGTCGCCATGCTCATCGGCAACCGCGTCGAGCTGATCGACCTGCTCCTCGCGTCGCAGCTGTCGGGCATGTGGGTCACCGCCGTCAACTGGCACCTCACGGCGGCCGACGTCGCCTACATCGTGGAGGACTCCGGCTCGTCGGTGCTCTTCACCGATCCCGACCACGAACCCGTGGCGCGCGAGGCGGCCGCCCTCGTGCAGGGCGCCCCGCCCGTCGTCGTCGTCGCCGGGCCGGAGCTCGACGCGCTCGCCGCCGCGGCCAGCGACGAGCCCTTCCCGCTCGACGGCCCGGGCGGCGGCACCATGCTCTACACCTCGGGCACCACGGGACGGCCCAAGGGCGTCAAGCGGGCGCGCCAGCCGAGCCTCGGCGCCACGCTCGCCCTCAGCACGGCGTCGGGCCGGCTGCTCGGCCTCGACGGCGAGGGGCCGCACCTCGTCACCGGCCCGCTCTACCACGCCGCCCCGCTCGGCTTCGCGGCCATCGATCTCGCCAACGGCGCCGAGCTGGTCGTCATGCCGCGCTGGGACGAGGCGCAGTGCCTCGCGCTGATCGAGGAGCGCGCCGTGCGCAACAGCCACCTGGTGCCCACCATGTGCGTGCGCCTGCTCCGGCTCCCCGACGACGTGCGGGCGCGGTTCGACCCCTCGTCGCTCGGCACCGTCCTGCACGGCGCCGCGCCCATCTCGCCGGCGGTGAAGGCCCGCATGATCGAGTGGTGGGGGCCGGTGCTCACCGAGTACTGGGGGAGCACCGAGGGCGGCGTGTTCACGCTCGTCGACTCGCAGGCCTGGCTCGCCAAGCCGGGCACCGTCGGCAAGGCGATCCCCACCTACGACGTCTTCGCCGTGGATGCCGACGGCAACCCGCTCCCCGCGGGAGCGGTCGGCACGCTCTACACGCGCAACAAGGTGACCGACGAGGTCTTCGAGTACCACCAGGCGGCGACCAAGACCGCCGCGGCCCACCTCGCGCCCGGCACCTTCACGATGGGCGACGTCGGCCACGTCGACGACGACGGCTACGTGTTCCTCTCCGACCGGGCGGCCAACGTCGTCATCTCCGGCGGCGCCAACATCTACCCGGCCGAGATCGAGCAGGTGCTCATCGAGCACCCGGCGGTCGCCGACGTCGCCGTGTTCGGCATCCCCGACGAGGAGTGGGGCGAGCAGGTGAAGGCTGCGGTGGAGCTCGCCGATGGCCACGTGCCGTCGCCCGAGCTGGAGGCCGAGCTCATCGCCTTCGCGCGCCGGCACCTCGCCGGCTTCAAGGTGCCCCGGTCGGTCGACTTCGAGGAGCAGCTGCCGCGGCATCCCACGGGCAAGCTCTACACGCGCCTCTTGCGCGAGCGGTACTGGGCTGACCGGGCGGGCGCGGTGTGACGTCGGCCTCGCGCTGGTCGGGCTGGTCTGCGCTGGTGCGCCGGCGCGACCGCGAGGCCGACCCCGGGCTGCCGATCAAGCTGGCACCCTGCTCCAACGGCGAGTTCGCACCGCAGCCACCCCCACCGTCGCTGCGCGCCGCGGTGCGCATGGCCCGGGCCGCGTGCGACGACGCGGCCCGCCGCATCGGCCTGTCGCGCCGCGACTTCCTGCGCACCTCGATGGCATCGGCCGCCACGCTCGTCGCGGTGGGCGCGTGCTCGGAGCGTGGAGCGACGGCGAGCCCAGCGCGGGCACGTTCGACCTGCCGCCCGAGTCCACCACCGAGCCCGACGTGGCGACCTCGGTGCTGGGCGGCGACGGGTCGGCGATCATCGACGTGCAGCAGCACCTGCTCGAGGTCGACGACCTCGGCGGCGGCTTCGGCTCGGGCTTCCCGCAGGCCGACTGCGGCGAGGGCGCCGCCTGCTTCGACACCCAGCACTGGCTCGACCTCGTGTTCGCCCGCTCGGACACCACGATGGCGGTGCTCTCCGCCGTGCCGGTGCTCGGCGACCCCGATCCGCTCTCGGCGGAGGTGATGGACGCTGCCCGCCGCGCCGCCGACGAGCTCTGCGGCGACGGGCGCGTCCTCGTGCAGGGGCACGCCCAGCCCAACGTCGGGCGTCCCGAGGCCGCCCTCGAGGCGATGCGAGCCGAGGCGGAGCGCTACCCGCTGGCCGCGTGGAAGGCATACACCCACGTCGGGCAGCCCTGGGCGCTCGACGACGCCCTCGGGGAGCAGTTCCTTGCGCTGGTGGAGGAGATCGGCCCGCCCATCGTCTGCGTGCACAAGGGCCTCGGCGGCGATCCCGCCGACGTCGGCCCGGCGGCGGCCGCGCACCCCGGCATCGCCTTCGTCGCCTACCACTCCGGCCACGAGGTCCGCGTGGCCGAGGGGCCGTGGCAGCCGGGCTCGCCCAACGGCGGCGTCGACCGGCTGCTCGAGTCCGTGCGGGCCGCCGGCATCGGCCCCGGCGCCAATGTCTACGCCGAGCTCGGCACCACCTGGCGCAACCTCATGGGCCAGCCCGACCAGGCCGCCCACCTGCTCGGCAAGCTCATCGCCGCCCTCGGCCCCACCAACGTGCTGTGGGGCACCGACTCGATCTGGTACGGGTCACCGCAGGACCAGATCGCGGCCTTCCGCGCCTTCGAGATCAGCGGCGAGGCGCAGGAGCGCTTCGGCTACGCGCCGATCACCGCCGAGGTGAAGTCGGCCATCCTCGCCGGCAACGCCGCGCGGCTCTACGGCCTCGACCCGATCGGCGCGCGCTGCGAGGTGCCGCCGGGCGACCACGAGGCGCTGCGCGCCGACCCGCCCACGCCGGACCGGCTGCTCGGCCCGCGCACCGCGGCCGCGGCTCGCCGCGCCTTCGCCGCCGATCACCCCTGGTTCTGACTTCGCGGACGTGTGCCGTGACACGTAGGCATGAGACGATGGCGGCATGGCAGCCACCGTTCGCCAGGTGAATATCGGCTGGATCCTCCGGGCCGCGGCGCTGACCTTCCTCGCCTTCGCTGTGTCGTACGTCGCCGCGTCGCTGGTGTCCGAGCTGTTCACCTGACGCCGCAGGAAGTGTGCGGCCGGCCCCCGCTGCGCGTTCTGCACGTTCTTGCGGCGCGAGGTGACGATTTCCGACACCTGACGCCGCAGGACGTGTCGCGGCCGGCTCAGGTCGCCAGCGCCGCCGAAGGCGTGAAGCGCACGAGGAGGCGCTCGAGGCCGCTGATGAAGTTGGCGGGGCGCAGCGTGGTGGCGGCATCCGGGTCGGCGAGGTGGAGGTCGGGGAGGCGCTCCAGGAGCTGGTCGAGCATCACGGAGATCTCGAGGCGCGCCAGGCTCGCGCCCAGGCAGAAGTGCGGGCCGAACCCGAAGGCGACGTGCTCGTTGGGCGTGCGGCCGACGTCGAAGCGGAAGGGCTCGTCGAACACGTCCTCGTCCCGGTTGGCCGACGGGTAGAGCAGCATCAGCTCCTCGCCCGCACGGATCGTCTGCCCGTGCAGCTCGGTGTCGCGGGTGGCGGTGCGCACCATGTTCTTGATCGGCGTCACCCACCGGAGCATCTCCTCCACGGCGGTCTCGCGCGCAGCGGGGTCGTCGCGGAGGCGCGCCCACTGGTCGGGGTGGAGGAGGAGCTGGTGGACGCCACCGGAGATCACGTGGCGGGTGGTCTCGTCGCCCCCGACGAGGATCAGCAGCGACTCGTGGACGATCTCGTCGTCGTCGAGCCGGTCGCCGTCGACCTCGGCGTGCACGAGCACGCTCATGAGGTCGTCGGTGGGGTCGGCGCGTCGGTCGGCGATCACCTCGGTGGCGTAGGCCCAGTACTCGGCGAAGGCGGTGCCCGCCGCATCGAGCTGCTCGGCGGTGGCGTTGACGTCCTGGCCCTTCACCATGTCGTCGCTCCAGCGCAGGAGGTCGGCCCGGTGCTCGGGACGCACGCCGAGGGCGTCGCCGATCATGATCATCGGCAGGTGGGCGGCGATGTCGCCGACCAGATCGGCCTCGCCGCGCTCGACGACCGCATCGATGATCTCGGTGCAGGCCTGGCGCACCGCCGGCTCGCTGTCGCGGACGCGGCGCGGCGTGAAGCCTCGGTGGACGAGCTTGCGGCGCTGCAGGTGGGCGGGATCGTCCATGTCGATCATCATCGGCAGGGGAGCGAAGCCGGGGCGGATGCCGCCCGCGTTGGAGAAGGTGTCCGGGGCCTTGGACACCTGCTTGAGGTCGCCGTAGCGCGTGACCCCCCACACCGTGCCGTCCCAGTAGACGGGCGCTTCGGCGCGCATCCACGTCAGCGCCTCGTGATGGTCGCCGGCCCAGAAGGCGCCGCTGCACAGGTCGATGTCGTCGCGGGTGGGGTGGTCGGCCACGGCGGGATTCTGACACAGCGTCAGAATCCGGGACCGCTGGCTAGGGCGTCTTGGCGGCGGCGACCAGCTCCTCGACCTCGCGATCGGTGGTCTGGCTGAAGTCGTCGTACCAGAGGCCCACGGCGCGGAACGCCTCGGGCTGCTGCAGGCAGACGACCGCGTCGGCGGAGCCCGCAGCGAGCCGCGTGGCGGTGTCGGGCGCGCACACCGGCACGGCCAGGATCAGCCGACGGGGCCGGCGGGCGCGCAACGCCTGCAGCGCCGCCTGTGCGGTCACGCCGGTCGCCAGGCCGTCGTCGACGAGGACGACGTCGCGCCCGGTCATGTCCGGCAGGGAGCGCTCGCCGCGGTAGCGGGCGACGCGGCGGGCCAGCTCTTGGCGCTCCAGCGCCTCGACCTCGTCGAGCTGGCGCTCGGTGACCCCGAGCACCTGCACCGAGCGCGCGTCGACGACCCGCCCGCCGTCCTCGGCGATGGCGCCGATGCCCAGCTCGGGGTGCGCCGGCGCGCCGAGCTTGCGGGCCACGAACACGTCGAGCGGCGCGTCGAGCGCCCGCGCCACCTCGTAGGCGACCGGTACGCCGCCGCGGGGCAGGGCCAGGACGATCGGCGCCACGAGGTCCATGCCCGCCAGCCGCTCGCCGAGCTGGCGGCCGGCGTCCCGCCGGTCCCTGAACCTCCTGACCGGTTCGCCTCGCATCCGGTCGCTCCCTCCGGTCGCACGTCCGCGACCCTTCCTATCCGCCTCTGTACCCCCCTCCCACCAATCGAACCTGCAACACCGCCCCACCAATCGAACCTGCGACACCGCCCCACCAATCGAACCTGCGACACCGCCCCACCAATCGAACCTGCGACACCGCCCCACCAATCGAACCTGCGACACCGCCCCACCAATCGAACCTGCGACACTCAGACGAGGTCTTGTCGTGTCAGTGCCGCAAGTTCGCCCGGTCTTGTGGTGTCGGTGCCGCAAGCTCGCCCGGTCTTGTGGTGTCGGTGCCGCAAGCTCGCCGGGAGCTTCGGGGGGAGCGACCGCGATCTTGGCGCCCTCGGGAGGATTCGAACCTCCGACACACGGTTTAGGAAACCGATGCTCTATCCCCTGAGCTACGAGGGCCTGCTCGCAACGTCCCTGGTCGGAGGCCTCTGATGGGCACCCAGCGGCCGGAACCTCACCGAGGTCATGGTAGGCGATGACGCCCCGCGGAGTGGTGTAGTTCGACGCCGGCGTGAGCTCGATGTCGTTGACAGTTTGGCTCAGGCGGTGATGGCGAGGGGCGGCTCCTCGAGGAGGGTGTCGGGGTCGGGCTTCGCGTAGAGCTTGGCCATGGATGCTTCGGAGAGGTAGCGGCGTTCGGCAACGGCCCATTCGTCGTGGGTCTCGACCACGACGGCGGTGACGAGCCGGGCGACGGAGGCGTCGTTGGGGAACACGCCCACGACGTTGGTGCGGCGCTTGATCTCGCCGTTGAGCCGCTCGAGCGGGTTCGTCGACCAGATCTTGCGCCAGTGGGCCTGGGGGAAGCCGGTGAACGCGAGGAGGTCGTCTGCGGCGTCGGTGAGCATGTCGGCGACGTCGGGGAACTGGGCGTGGAGCATGGTGGTGACTTCGGTGAGCTGGGAGCGGACGTGGTCTGCGTCGGGCTGAGCGAAGATCGTGCGGATCGCTGCGGCGACCATCTCGGTGGAGGCCTTGGGGACGTGGGCGAGGACGTTGCGCATGAAGTGGACTCGGCAGCGCTGCCAGGTGGAGCCGATGAACACCGACTCGATGGCCTGCTTCAGACCGAGGTGGTGGTCAGAGATCACCAGCTGCACTCCGCCCAGGCCCCGGGCCCGGAGGCCCTTCAAGAACGCGGTCCAAAAGGCGCCGTCCTCGCTGTCGCCGACCTCCACGCCCAAGACCTCACGGTCCCCGGTGGCGGTCACCCCCGTGGCGACCACGACGGCTCGTGAGACGACTCGGCCGTTGACGCGGCCCTTGAGGTAGGTCGCGTCGGCGAACACATAGGGGAACTCGATGTGGTTCAGCGGCCGGGCCCGGAACGCGTCCAAGTCGGTGTCGAGCTGGGCGCAGATCCTCGACACCTCGGACTTCGAGATCCCAGATCCGACGCCGAGGGCGGCGACGAGGTCGTCGACCTTGCGGGTCGACACGCCGTGCACCCACGCCTCCATCACCACCGCGTAGAGAGCCCGGTCGATCCGGCGGCGTCGTTCCAGCAAGCTCGGGAAGAACGAGCCCGTCCGGAGCTTGGGGATCTTGAGCTCGAGATCGCCGGCCTTGGTCGCCCACAGTCGTGGGCGATGCCCGTTGCGCTGGGTCGTGCGCTCGTCGGAACGCTCGAACAGGCCCGCCCCGATCTGCGCGGTGGCCTCCGCCTCGATGAGCTCCTGGACGATCCATTCCAGGCTCGTGCGGATCGTGTCGGTCATCTCCCCGGCGCGGAGCGCGTCGAGCAGGTCGGACAGGTCAGACTCGTGATGGGTCACTGGCGTGATCTCCTTGATGTGGACCTCGGCTAAGGAACACACCGAGCCTCACGCCAGTGGCCCACCCCACGGGTGGACCCCTACGCCGATCTACACCACGTCACGGGACGCCAACTGGTAGGCCGCACCGTGACCGTGGCTTGCGCTCCGCTCGAGTGCGACCGAGAGCGCTGCGGACCCTCAGCGCCCGAACAGCGTCCGGTCGATCATCGACCCGACGAGGCGGCGCGCCGCTTCGGGGTCGTGTCCCGCGTCGTGCACCAACGTCGCGTAGGTCGCGTGGGCAGATGCCGCGTAGGCGATCGACACCGCGTCGTCGAGGGGGATCTGCAGCGTGCCCTCGTCGTCGGCCTCGGCCAGCATGTCGGCGAGCTGGCCACGCCGCCAGGCGCGCACCTCGCTGACCGCCGCGGCCACAACCGGTAGCTCCCTCGCTCGCATCAGGACCTCGACGGCGCGGCCCTGCTGCTCGTAGGACCGGAGGTAGGAGTCGACGAAGTCGAGCACGCGCTCACGCGGGGGCCGGTCGCCGCTGGGCACGGATCCGGTGTCGGCGCGGGTCTGCTCGGCGAGGTCGGTGAGCGCGGCGACGACGAGCTCGTCCCGCGAGGAGAAGTGGTTGTAGACGGTCCGCACGGCGACGTCGGCCTCGGCGGCGACCGCCTGGATGGTCAGCGCCTCGATCCCGGCGTCGGCGGCGACCGCGACGACGGCATCGAGGATCAGCCGGCGCGTGGCATCGGCGTCGGCGGCCCGGGAGGCCATGGAGTACTTCCTCGGCATGCGCCCACTTTACATGCATGCCAACGTGCAATAAAGTGCAGACAGACATGCACGCAAATCAAGGAGGACCGATGCTCACATCCACCGCCCCACCTGTGGCCCCGGCGGCCCCCACGGCCCGGCCTGGTCAGTGCGAGGTGCACCGCATCGCACCCGACGTATGGCTGATCACGGAGCTGTTCCCCGACGCCCCCGGCGCGCACGTCCCCGTGCGGTCGCTGATCATCACCGGCAGCGAGCCGGTGATCGTCGACACCGGGACATCGCTCAACCGCCATGCCTGGACCGAGGCGGCCTGGTCGATCGTCGATCCGACCGACGTGCGCTGGGTCTTCCTGTCGCACGACGACCACGACCACGTCGGGAACCTCACCGAGGTCCTCGCCCACGCGCCGGCCGCGACCCTGGTGACCCACTGGTTCAGCGTCGAGCGCCTCGCCGGCGACCTGCTCCTGCCCCGTCACCGGATGCGCTGGATCAACGATGGCGAGTCCTTCGACGTGGGCGATCGCGCCCTACACGCCGTCCGGCCGCCGCTCTTCGACTCGCCGACGACGCGAGGGCTGTTCGATCCGGAGTCGGGCGTCTACTGGGCCGCCGATTCGTTCGCGTCGATGGTCACGCCCGGTGTCACGGATGCCGCCGACCTCGACCACGAGCTGTGGCGGTCGACCTTCGTCGAGATGAACCGGCAGATCTCGCCGTGGCATGCCCTGCTCGACCAGCAGAAGTTCGACCAGATCCTCCGCCGGTTCTCGACGATGGAGGCGAAGACGGTGGTCGGTGCGCACGGCGCGGTCCTCTCTGGCGAGCACGTCGAGCAGGCCATCGACCTGCTGGCCACGTTCCCCGGGCTCCCCGAGGTCGCCTTCCCGGGGCAGGACCTCCTCGACTCGATCCTGGCCGCAGCAGCGGGCTGATCACGCCATCCCGGCCATCGAGGCGAGCCGGTCGATCGTCACCGACGAGCTGCTCCGCCGGGCGGCGTCAGGCGGCGCCATTGGGCGGGATGTTCTGGTTGCAGCAGAAGAAGTTGCTCGGGTCCCACTGGCGCTTGAGCTCGACGAGCCGCTGGAACTTGTCCTTGCCGAAGGACTTCTCGACCTGGCCGACGGACTCGTCGGACATGAAGTTCACGTAGGTGCCGAGACCGAACGGCTCGATGGCCTTGTAGGCGTCGCGCGCCCACTGGATGTGGCGCTCGGGATCGGGGTCGTCGGGCAGCCACGCCGCCACGATGTTGATGTCGTGCGCCGCGCCGCGGTTCGGGTAGGCGGTGGCCTCCTCGGGCACCCGGGCGACGGCGCCGCCCTGCGTGAAGATCGGCACGGCCGACATGGGCGAGGTGATGGTCTGGCACTGCTCGACGATCACGTCGATGAGCTCGTCGCTCAGCGGCGGCAGCTTCCAGGACTTCCAGTAGTAGTGCCGGCCGTGCGGGAACGCGGCGTCGAACATCTTCTGGTGGGCGACGTAGGGCTTGCGGGTCACGGCGTTGACCACCGGCTCCTTGAACTCGAGCAGCGGGCGCAGCACCTCCTCGCCGCGGTCGGGGTCGCCCGCGTAGCAGACCACCAGGCCGACGACGGGCTCGCCGTGCAGCGCCTCGGGCACCACCGGCAGCGGCGGCGCGAGGCGCAGGTTGCCCATGACGCCGACCTCGTCGGGCGCGTCGGCCATGAAGTCGCGCAAGGCGCGCAGCACCTCGTGCGCCTCGGCCATGGGGTAGAGCAGCAGGCCGGCGTACACCGTCGGCCCGACGTCCCAGAGGTCGTACTCGAACGACGTGACGACGCCGAAGTTGCCGCCGCCGCCCCGCAGGCCCCAGAACAGCTCCGGGTTCTCGTCGGCGCTGGCCACCACGCGCTCGCCGTCGGCCGTCACCACGTCGCACGAGCGGAGCGCGTCGATGCTCAGCCCGCACCTGCGCATGAGGTGGCCGATGCCGCCGCCGAGCGTCAGCCCCGCGATGCCGGTGTGGGTGACGATCCCGCCGGTCATCGCCAGGCCGAAGGACTGCGCCTCGCGGTCGAGGTCGCTCCAGAGCGCGCCGCCGTCGGCGCGGACCGTCCGCGCGCTGGCGTCGACGCGCACGCCGGTCATGGCGCTGAGGTCGATCACGATGCCGCCGTCGACGAGCGAGTGGCCCGCCACGGCGTGGCCGCCGCCTCGCACCGACGCGGGGACGTCGTGCTCCCGAGCGAAGCGCACCGCGCTCGCCACGTCGGCGGCGCCGCGGCAGGTGGCGATGAGCTCGGGCTGGCGGGTGATCTGGCCGTTCCAGATGGCGCGGGCGGCCTCGTAGCCGTCGCCGCCTCGCGGCACGAGCGTCCCGCCGAACGAGCTCGCCAACGCCTCCATCGACTCGTTGCTGATCTGGGTCATCGTGCCCTCCATGGTCGGTTCCTCCGCGTGACACTGGGCCGATTCCCGCCGCTTGCCTAGTACGGGATCTGTACTCTGCCGGTAGCGAATCTGTACTCGAAGGACGGGGGTCCCATGGCCGGCTACGGGCAGTTCTGCCCCGTCGCCATCGCCTCGGAGGTCATCACCGAGCGGTGGACGCTGCTCGTGATCCGGGAGCTGACGGCGGGCTCGAGGCGGTTCAACGAGCTGCGTCGCGGCCTACCGCTCATGTCGCCGTCGCTGCTGTCGAAGCGGCTCAAGGCGCTCGAGCGCACGGGCCTCGTCGACCGGATCGAGACGTCCGACGGCCGCGGCGTCGAGTACCGGCTCACCCAGGGTGGCCGCGACCTGCAGCCCATCATCGAGTCGATCGGGCAGTGGGGCATGCGCTGGGTGCGGGGCCACGACCTGCGCGACGAGGACCTCGACGCCAGCCTGCTGATGTGGGACATGCGCCGCTCGATCGCCGAGGAGAACCTTCCGGAGCGGCGGGTCGTCACCCACTTCCACCTGCGGGGGTCCACCGACGGGCGGTCGCACTACTGGCTGGTGATCGACCGGCCCGAGGTCGACCTCTGCCTCATCGACCCCGGGCATCGGGCCGACGTGGAGGTCGTCGGCCACGTGGCCACGCTGGTGCAGATCTGGCTCGGCGACCGCACCTTCACCGAGGCGATCCGCAGCGGCGACCTCGGCGTCACGGGGCCGCCGGCGCTCGTGCGCAGCTTCCCCTCCTGGTTCTCGCTGAGCGGCTTCGCCGGCCTCCAGAACGCCTGACGCCGGATCGGGCGGTCTGGGGCCCGGCGACCGTGGGTAGCGAGGACGGGTCCCCACGACGTGCCGAGAGGGAGGGAAGCCGTGTCGAAGGACCAGGAACGAGGCGCCAGGGGCGTGCTGGACAAGGTGGCCGGCAAGGCGAAGGAAGCCATCGGCGACCTCGCCGGCAACGACGAGCTCGCCGAGGAGGGCCAGCTCCAGCAGGCGCGTGCCGAGACCGCGGCGGAGGCGCAGCGCCTGGCGACCGAGGCCGAGCATGCGCAGGAGGAGGCCGAGCTGGCCGCCGCGCAGGTGACCAACCGCATCGAGCGCGAGCGCCTCGACGCCGAGCTGACGGCCGAGGCGCAGGAGGAGCGGGCCGAGCGCGAGCGCCATGGGGCGCAGGCGGCCGTCGAGCGAGCGGCTGCTCGTGAGGAGGCGCTGGTCGAGCACCAGGCCGACGCCGGCGAAGCCGTGCTCGACCTCGCCGAGCACGAGGTGGCCGTCGACCAGGTGGAGACGGCCGCCACCGCCGCCCGGATCGAGCAGGACGCCGCGCGTGCCGAAGCAAGCGCCGATGCGCTCGACGCCGCGCAGGCGAACATCGACCAGCGGGCGACCGGAGGATGACCATGGACGTGCGCGAGCTCGGACGCAGCGCCCTCGACGTGTGGCTCAAGGGGGCACGCCTGCCCCTCACGATGGTGGAGCGCGTGGCGAAGCGCGACGAGGACACCTCGAGCTGGCCGCCCTCCATCGCCTTCGAGAAGCTCGAAGCGACCGTGAAGGGCGTCGTCGGGCGCGTCGTGCGCGACGAGCAGCTGAGCGGTCAGGCCCGACTCCAGCGTGCGGAGGTCGCCAAGCGCGAGGAGGCCCTCGCCAGGCGGGCGCAGGCCGCCGGCATCCGCCAGAGCGCGCAGCAGCGGGCACGGGCGGCGCGCCAGGAGATCTCCGCGGCGCGCCAGGCGGTCGAGGAGCAGGCCGAGGAGCGCGAGCAGCACCTCGAGGCGGCCCGCGCCGCGGCGCAGCAGCAGATCGACGACCGCACCGCCTCGAAGAAGGCCGGCGCGCGCAAGGTTGCGGCGGCGCGGACCGAGGCCGTCGACGCCAAGGCGAAGCAGGCCGAGCAGCGCCGTCTGCGCGACGAGGCGAAGGCGCTCCGGGCCAAGGAGCAGGCCGTCGAGGCGCGCCGAGAGGTGCTCGACCTCGACGCTGCGGTCGATGCCAAGAAGGCGGCTCGCCGGGCGGGGTGACCGCGGCGACCGCGCTCAGGCGTCGGGGGCGCCGATGGTCTCCATGTCGGCGTCGAGGCCGGCCAGCACGCGGTCGATCAGGGGCTGGCGCAGCGCCAGCTTGGTGTGGGCGTAGGCACCGGTGCGCAGCTGGCCGAGGCGGCGCGCCTCCTCGATCGCCTGCGCCTCGCAGCCCGCCGCCGGCACGACGCGGTCGAGGAAGCCGGCGGCCATCGCCCCGGCGGGGTCGTAGATCTCGGCCTGGATGGCCGATCGGGTGAGGTGCGTGGGCGACAGCCGCGCCGTCGCCAGCTCGGTGGCGTAGCGCGGCAGGCCCATGCCGATGGCCGTCTCGTTGAGGCCGATCTTGGCGGGGCCGTCGCCGCCGATGCGCGTGTCGCACGCCAAGGTGAGCAGCGCCCCCGCAGCGAGGGCATGGCCGGTCACCGCGACCACCACCGGCTGCGGGTGCCCGTAGAGCCGCATCAGCATGCGCCCCCCGGCAGCGACGAGGGCGCGTGCACGCTCGACGCCGGCGGTCATCTCGGTGAGGTCGAAGCCGGCGGACAGCTTGCCGTCGCGGCCGACGATCGCCACGGCGCGAGCGTCGGCGACCGCCCGGTCGAGGCCGGCGAGCACCAGCTCGACGACCCGGTGGCTGACGACGTTCACCTTGCCGTCGTCGAGGCGCAGGACCGCCACGCCGTCCTCGATCGTGCAGGTGAGCGGCTCGGGGCTGACGGTGTTCGACATGGCCGGCACACTACGACGCACGATGCCGGCGCTCGACGTCCGCATCGCGCGGCGCCGGGCAGCCCGACGGCGGGTCGGCGACCGCCCGCCGGTGAGCGGCCGAGCCCCGCCCGCCAGGGCTCGGCCGGTGGGCTGGCGTGCCGTGGTCCGCCCACGGCGCCGGCCGACGCTCACCAGGGTGGCTCCCTCCAAGGAGAACCCGTTATCGCTTCGACAGCGTGCACAATTCCGGGGATGCCGTGCCAGGGCCGATCGGCCCAATTCGCCCGCCCGGACGGGCTAGGCCGGTGGTTTCCGGACTGGTGCAGGCGGACCAGGGCTAGGCGGACTCGCCACGCCGACGGCGCCAGGAGCGCTGCGCCCGGTCCTTGGCCCGGCCGGCCTGCTCCCGGGCCTTGTCGAGCATGATCTCGGCCCACACGAACTCCGTGGCCAGCACCACCAGTCCGAGGATGATGACGACGAAGCCCGGGCCTGGCAGCACGAGCATGGCGATGCCGCCGAGCAGCAGCGCCACGCCCACGACGAGCACGGCGGCGCGCTTGGCGGAGCGCAGGATGAACGTGACCCATTCGCGTGGGGAGTGCAGATCCATGGGGTCACTCGTTAGCCTGATCCCATGGCCGATGCCACCGCTGCCACCGATGTCGTGGTCTTCATCGTCACCCCCGAGGCAATCGCGCGGATCCTCGAGCTGCGCGAGCAGGAGGACGATCCGGCCTCGCTCGGGCTGCGCGTGGAGGTCACCGGCACGGCCGGCGTCGAGTACGCCTACGACCTCACCTTCGACCCGATCGCAGAGGCTGACGCCGCCGACGCGATCTACCACCAGGGCGAGCTGCCGGTGATCGTGCCGGCGGGCAGCATCGAGCAGCTCCAAGGCGCCACCCTCGACATCCCCGCCGGTGGCGGTGCCGGTCTCGTGCTGCGCAACCCCAACCGCCCCGACCCGCTCGCCGGCAAGCACCTCGAGCTCACCGGCACGATCGCCGAGCAGGTCCAGCAGCTGCTCGACCAGCAGATCAACCCGGCGCTGGCGGCGCACGGCGGCTACGCGGAGCTCAAGGGCGTCGAGGACACGACGGTGTTCGTGACGATGGGCGGCGGCTGCCAGGGCTGCGCCGTGTCCGCCATGACGCTGCGCGACGGCATCACCCGCTCGATCCGCGAGTCGATCCCCGAGGTCACCGACGTGGTCGACACCACCGACCACGACGCCGGCGAGAACCCCTTCTACAGCTAGGCGCGGAGTGCGGCCACCAGGTCGCGCGCCTCGGCGGCGAGGCCCGCGGCGTCGAGGCCGAGCTCGGCGAGGATGCGGTCGGGCTTGCCGTGGGGGAGGTACCCCACGGGCGTCCCCAGCACGCGCACGCGCGGCGCCGACCCCGTCGGCGCGGCTGCTGAGCGCGTCGGCGATGGCCGTGCCGATGCCGCCCTGGCGGATGCCGTCCTCCGCCGTGATCACGAGCGGGTGCGCGGCGGCAGCGGCGAGCATCTCGTCGTCGAGCGGGTGCACGCGGACGTCCCACACGCTGCACTGGACACCGTCCGCGCTGAGCGCGTCGGCGGCGTCGACGGCGGCTGCCAGCATCTTCCCGACGGCGAGGAAGCACAGGTCGCGGCCGTCGCGCACCTTGCGGGCACGCAGCCCGCTGCCGACGTCGTCGGGCTCGACGGAGGGTGCGGCGGTCTTCGGCCAGCGGATGGCGACCGGGCCCTCGCAGAGCTCGAGCGCGTCGTGGAGCATCTGGCCCAGCTCCTGGTAGCTGGACGGCGCGAGGATCGTCATGCCCGGCACCTTGGTGAGCAGCGCCATGTCGAGGACGCCGTGGTGGCTGGCGCCGTCGTCGCCGGTGATGCCGGCTCGGTCGATGCAGAACACCACGGGGAGGCCGTGCAGGCCCACGTCGTAGGTCGTCTGGTCGATGGCGCGCGTGAGGAACGTGGAGTAGACGGCGACGACCGGTCGCAGCCCGCCCATCGCCATGCCCGCAGCCGACGTGACGGCGTGCTGCTCGGCGATGCCGACGTCGATGAGGCGGCCGGGGAAGCGCTCGCCGAAGGGCAGCAGGCCGGTGGAGTCGGGCATCGCCGCCGTGATGGCGATGAGCTCGGGGCGGGCCTCGGCCTCCTTGATCATCGCCTCGGTGAAGGCGGCGGTGTAGCTGCCCGGCTTCGGGGCGCCGACGTCGTGCAGCCGCTTGATGGGGTCGTTCTCCGCCGGCGCGTAGCCCCGGCCCTTCTGCGTGAGCACGTGGACCACGATCGGGCCGTCGAAGGCGGCGGCGTGGCGCAGCGCCTTCTCCATGCCCTCGATGTCGTGGCCGTCGAAGGGGCCCGTGTAGCGCACGCCGAGCGTCTCGAAGAACGCCGGCGGCTCGAACACCTCGCGCACCGCGGCGACGAAGCCGTCGAGGCTGCGCTCGAGGTGCTGGCCCACCAGCGGCACCTCGTGGAGCATGCGGTCGAGGCGGGCACGGTTGCGCAGGTAGCTCGGGTTCACGCGCAGCCTGGCGAGGCTCTCGCCCAGCTTCGACACCGTCGGCGCGTACGAGCGACCGTTGTCGTTGAGGACGATGATCGCCTTCTTGCCGGAGTGGCCCAGGTTGTTGAGGCCCTCGAAGGCCATGCCGCCGGTGAGCGACCCGTCGCCGATGACGGCCACGACGCGGCGACCCTCACCCAGCTCGTGCTCCTGGGCGACCGCCAGGCCGTGCGCGTAGCTGATGACCGTGGAGGCGTGGCTGTTCTCGATCCAGTCGTGCTCGGACTCCGCCCGGCTGGGGTAGCCCGACAGGCCCCCCGCCTTGCGGAGCTGCTCGAAGGCGGCGGCGCGGCCCGTGACGATCTTGTGCACGTACGCCTGGTGGCCGGTGTCCCAGAGGAGGATGTCGCGCGGCGAGTCGAAGACCCGGTGCAGGGCCAGGGTCAGCTCGACGGCGCCCAGGTTCGAGCCCAGGTGCCCGCTGCCGGCCCGCTCGACGGAGTCGACGATGAACTGGCGGATCTCGACGGCGAGCTCGTCGAGCTGGCCAGGCGTCAGCGCCCGCAGATCGGCGGGGCTGTGGATCGAGTCGAGGAGCATGGGGTGCAGATGGCTCCCGGGGCCGTCGGACGGAGCCGGCAGGACGCCGGCCTCCGGGGCCACACGGTACCCGTCGACCCGCGCCGAGGACCACGCGGCGGGCCGACCGGCATGGG
The DNA here is from genome assembly GCA_963715505.1 of uncultured Microthrixaceae bacterium. Classification (GTDB taxonomy): domain Bacteria; phylum Actinomycetota; class Acidimicrobiia; order Acidimicrobiales; family VFJN01; genus VFJN01. Next base: position 2,411,608 of record OY970242.1, on the reverse strand, counting down.
AGGCTCCGGCACTAGGTTGGCGCCATGGCCGGACTGGACGATGCCCGGGCCAAGGGCGTGTCCGCCGTGGAGGCGGTGCGCATCGGCCTGGCGGAGCGAGTCGCCGAGCTGATCCGCCGTGACCCGTCGCTGTCGGGCACCGCCATCGAGGTCGGGCTGGTCGACCGCGCCTGGCTCGACGATCCCGGGCACAACCCCGTCCGCACGACCTCGGCGGGCGACGTGCTGCACCGCTTCCTGGAGCGGTCGGTGGAGCGTCGCCCCTCCACCATGGCCACCCTCGGCCTCAACGCCCTCCAGCTGCTCGTCTACGACCCCCCGAGCAGCAGCGGCGACGCCACGCCCGCGGCGGTCTCGATCGTCTTCACCGACCTCGAGGGCTTCACCGGGTTCACCGCCCGCCACGGCGACGAGGCGGCGCTGGCGCTGCTCGCCGAGCACCACCGGGTGGTCGGCCCCCTGGTGCGCAGCCGCGGCGGCAAGGTCGTCAAGCGCCTCGGCGACGGCCTGATGCTGTCGTTCCCCTCCCCGGAGGCGGCGGTCCTGGCGGCGCTGGACCTCGTGGAGGCCCCGCCCGAGCCGCTGCGGCTGCGGGCGGGCGTGCACACCGGCGAGGCGGTGCTCACCAAGGACGACCTGATCGGCCACGACGTCAACATCGCGGCGCGCGTCGCGGGCGAGGCCGGCGGTGGGCAGGTGCTCGCGACGGTCGCGGTCCGCGCGGCCGCCGTCGAGCTCGCCGGCGCGTCGTTCGGCCGGGCCCGGCGGCGCAGCCTCAAGGGCGTCGGGCACCCCGTCAGCGTCTGTGCCGTGCAGCGCAGCGCGTGAGCGCGCCGTCGGGATCGCCGGCCGACGTCGCCGAGGTGGTGGCGTTCCAGGCGGCGGCCTGCGTGCGCGCCGGGTCGCCCCTCTACGGGCGCATCCTGGAGGGGGTCCTGGGCGACCTCCGCGCCGGTGGCGTCGCCGCAGCGCTCCTGGCGGGGCGCGACGACGACCCGTTCGGCTCGGCGCTGGCGCTGCGCCTGCTCGGTGCGGTGCACCGCATCGTGCTCGACGGCCGCGCGCCCGAGCTCGCCGCGCACTACCCCTCGGCCGGCGGTGAGGCCGAGGTCGGCGACCCCGTGGCCCCCTTCCTCGCCACCCTGCGCGAGCACCACGACGAGGTGGCGGACCGGATCGACGATCCGGTGCAGACGAACGAGGTCGCCCGCTCGGCGGTGCTGGTCGGCGGGTACGCCGAGGTGGCTCGCCGCACCGGCCTGCCGCTGCGCGTGCTCGAGCTCGGCGCCAGCGCCGGGCTCAACCTGCGGTGGGACCACTACGCCTACGACCTGGGTGGCGTCGTGCGCGGCGACCCGTCGAGCCCCGTGCGGTTCGGCGGCGTCTGGGTCGGCGCCGCGCCGGACCTGCCGGCGAGGTTCGACGTCGCCGAGCGGCTGGGCTGCGACCGCAGCCCGCTCGACGCCACGACCGACGAAGGCGCTCGCACGTTGCTCGCCTACGTCTGGCCCGACCAGCCCGAGCGCGTCGAGCGCCTCGCGCGCGGCCATCACGGTCGCGCGGCGCGTCCCGGTCGAGGTGCAGGCCGCCCACGCGCCCGACTGGGCCGAGGCGCAGCTCGCCCGGCCGGCGCCGGGCGTCGCCACGGTGGTGGTCCACTCCATCGTGCTGCAGTACCTCTCGCCCGAGGGGCGGCGGCGCCTCACCGCAGCGCTGCACCAGGCGGGCCGCACCGCCACGGCCGAGGCTCCCGTGGCCTGGCTGCGCATGGAGCCCTCGGGTGACCGCGCCGAGCTGCGGCTCACGACGTGGCCGGCCGGCGACGAGGTGGTCCTCGCCACCGCCGGGTTCCACGGCGAGCCGATCTGGTGGCGCCGCTGAGCGACGCCGGCGGCGCTGCGCCCTCAGCCCGCCCGCGGCGCGCTGCGCCGCTTCGTGACGGCCTTGGCGAGGCCGTAGCCGGCCAGCAGGCACGCCAGGCCGCCGAGCCCGTCGATCCAGTAGTGGTTGGCCGTGAGGATGATGCACACGAGCGTCACGATCGGGTAGGCGACGAGCAGCGCCCGGCTCCAGCGCCGCCGGACCAGCGGCAGCAGGGCGACCGCGGTCCAGGTCGACCAGCCGATGTGCATGCTCGGCATCGCCGCGTACTGGTTCGAGAGGTCCTCCATGCCGTCGGCGCCGAAGGACACCCAGCCGCCGTAGCGGGCGATCGTGTCGACGTAGCCGTAGCGGTCGCAGCCGGGGGCTTCCAGCGCAGCGGGTGGCGCGTCGTCGGCCGCCTCGGGTGCGTAGATCTGGCAGGCGCCGTAGCGCCCCGGGTCGTCGAGGAGGCGGGGCGGCATGAGCGAGTAGGCCGCGAAGCCGACGACCGCCAGGCACGTCGTGAGCGCCAGGGTGGTGCGCCAGAGCGGGTAGTGGTGCGGGGCCCGTCGGAACAGCCAGACGAGCGCGCAGAACGTGACGACGAAGTGCGCCAGCCCGTAGTACACGTTCCAGAAGCGGATCAGCCCGTGGGCGGGGAGGTCGAGGTACCACTGCTGCAGGTCGGCCTCGAAGTAGAGGTGCAGCGCGCGCTCGAGGTCGATGATCTGCCGGGCGTGCTGGAAGGCGGGACCGGGGTCGCCCCCGGCGGAGCCGAAGCTGTTGCGGACGGCGGAGTACACGGCGTAGACGGCGAGGCCGAAGGCCACCTCCTTCCACCACCGCAGCGCCGGGCCGCCCGCCCCGGGCCGGGCGCCGCCCACCACGGGATCGGTCAGTGGCCGGTCGGTCATGGAGGATGGGTTAGCAGCCGCGTCAGGGTGCGGCGGCCAGCGCGTCCGCCCGGGAGCGCCCGCCGACCGCGAACGCCGGGGCGCCGAGGAGGCTGACCCCGAGGTTCAGGAGGTAGAGCAGCAGGCCGAGCGCGATGGCCTCCTGGCTCGCCACGCCGAGCGGGGTCAGGAACAGCACGAAGGCGCCCTCGCGCAGCCCCAGCCCCGAGATGCCGATGGGCAGCACCTGGGCGATGGCCACGGCCGGGAAGAAGGCGAGCAGCGCCGTGAGCCCGGCTGCCTCGACGCGCAGGGCGTTGGCGGCCGCCACCGCCGCCAGCACGAGCACGAACTGGTAGGCGAAGCCCACGAGCACCACGTTGAGGGCGGCACCGGGATCGCGGCGGAGGCGGTCGAGACCGAGGTGGATGGCGCCGACGAAGCGCTGCCAGCCGTCGCGGGTGGCGAAGCGGCCGCCGATGCGCTGGTCGGCGGCGGCGAAGAGCAGCACCACCAGCCCCACCAGCGTGGCGAAGGCCAGGCCCAGCGCCACGCGGGTGGCCGTGCCGAGGTGCTGCAGGGGCGGGTTGACCAGGAACCCGACGACGCTGATGAGCGGCAGCACCAGCCAACCGGTCAGGCGCTCGAGGACCACCGACGCGAACGTGCCCGGCGACTCGCCGGTCTCCCGCGAGAGGCGCGTCACCCGCAGCACGTCACCGCCGATGGTCGTGGGGAGCACGTTCGACACGAACTGCCCCGCCAGGTAGTGCGAGATGAGGTGGCGCAGGTCGGCCCGCAGGCCCAGGGCGGCGAGCACCCGCTGCCAGCGCAGGGCCGACAGGACGAGGCCCGCAAGGGTGAGGGCGGCGGCGGCGACCAGCCACAGGATCGTGCTCGGTGACAGCTCCGGCACGACCTCGGAGGCGTCGAAGGAGGGGACCCGCCAGATCAGCACGCCGAGCATCAGCGCGCTGATCCCGAGCCGCACCACGAGCGAGACGGTCTGCTTCCGGTTCACCCTGCCCCTCTCCCGGTGGTTCGACCTGGTCGCCATCGTACGCCGGGGCGGGCCCGATCGGGGGCGCCGGGCCCGCCCTTCCTGGCTGCGGCGCGGCTCGGTACGCTGCGGAGCGTCAGTCGCTCGGCGGGGCGACCGACACGGAGCTGCGGACCCCGCCCACCGACCCGCACGCACCCCTGGAGGGACCATGCTCCGCAAGCTCGCCGCCGCGCTCGCCGCCCCGCTCCTGTTCCTGTCCGCCTGCGCCACCGCGGCCGACCGGCCCGGCCCCGACGTGGGGGCCGGTCCCGATTCGGCTGCGCTCGTCGCCCTGCGGGCCGCCCCGGCGCTGGCCGCTGAGGCCGGGACCGCCCGCTTCGAGATGACCTTCAGCTACGCGACGCCCGACGGGCCGGTCGAGATGGTCGCCACCGGCGCCTACGACGCGGCGCGCTTCGCCATGGAGCTCGACGTCGCCGCGCTCCTGGAGGGTGTTGCCGGATCCGTCGACGAGGCGGTGCCGCAGGGGTTCGACGAACCGATGGAGATGGTCCTCGCCGGGGGGACCGCGTACCTGCGCCTCCCGCTGCTGGAGTCGCTGACGGGCGTCTCGGGATGGCTCTCGGCCGACGCCGGCGACCTCGACGGGCGCGCCGATGCGCTCGGTCTGGCGGGCACGGCGACCCACCCGGCCCATCTGCTCGAGGTGCTGCGCGGCCTCGCGGACGACCTCGACGAGCGCGGCTCGGAGCTGGTGCGGGGCGTGCCCACCACCCGCTACCAGGGCACCGTCGAGCTCGACGACGTCCTCGATGCCGTGCCCCCGGGCGAGCGCCGGGGCCTGCAGGCCGAGCTCGAGGGGCTGATGTCGCTCGGGGGTCGCTCGGTACCGGTCGAGGTGTGGATCGACGCCGACGGGCTGGTGCGCCGCATGCAGATGCGCTTCGACCACCTCGGCGAGGAGGCCGGCACGTTCGACGTGGCAGGCTCGGCCACCATGACCCTCGACCTCTTCGACGTCGGCGAGCCGGTCGACATCGCGGTGCCGGGGCCCGACGAGGTCACGCCGCTGTCCGAGGTGCTGGCCGGAGCCGGCGGGTGAAGGTCCGCACGCTCGCCGTCGGCGACCACGACGACCGCCACGCCCTGTCCGTCGCCGAGGCCGGTGCGGGAGGCCGCCCCCTCGTGCTGCTCCACGGGTTCACCGGGGCCAAGGAGGACTTCACCGACTGGCTCGACCCGCTCGCCGAGCTCGGCTGGCACGCCGTCGCACCCGACCAGCGTGGCCACGGCGCCAGCCCCCAGCCCGACGACGAGGCGGCCTACACCTTCGACCTCTACGCCGACGACCTGATCGCGCTGCTCGACGCCATGGGCTGGTCCCGTGCGGTGGCGCTCGGCCACTCGATGGGCGGGATGGTCGTGCAGACCGCCGCCCTGCGCGCACCCGAGCGCTTCGACGGGCTCGTGCTGATGGACACCTCGCACCGGGCGCTGCGCGCCGATGCCGCGGTCGTGGAGCTCGCCGCCGGCATCGCCCGGCTGGAGGGCATGGCGGCGCTGCTCGCCGCCCAGGAGGCCGTCGGATCCGCGGACCCGCTGGGCAACGAGATCCATGACCGCCTCGTCGCCACCCGCCCCGGCTACCGCGAGTTCTGCGACCGCAAGCTGCTGGCGTCTTCGCCAGCGATGTACGCCGCCATGGTCCGTGCCATCACCGACCGCGCGGGCGGCCCCGACCGGCTGGGCGAGCTCGCCTCGCTGGCGGTGCCCACGCTGGTGGTCGTCGGCGAGGCCGACAAGCCCTTCCGCGCGCCGTCCCAGCGGTTGGCCGACACGATCCCCGCTGCCGAGCTCGCCGTCATCCCCGACGCCGCACACGCCCCCCAGCACGAGAACCCCGAGCTGTGGTGGAAGGCCCTCTCGGCCTTCCTCGGCCGTCTCTAGGGGCGCCTAGCGCGCCTTGTCGAGGAACCGCTCGGTCTCGACGACGACCCGGGTGACCTTGCCGGCCGCGACGAGCCCGCAGTGGTCGCTCACCGAGACCGTGAAGGTCAGCCGGCGTCCCTCGACCTTCTCGAGCGACGCCTCGGCCGCCACCGAGGAGCCCACCGAGGTGGGGGCGAGGTGGTCGATCTGCACTCGCATCCCGACGGTGGTCTGCTCCGGGCGGAGCTGGTCGGCGACGGCGGCGACGGAGGCCTCCTCGCACAGCGCGATCAGGCGCGGGGTGCCGAGCACGGGGACGTCGCCGGAGCGCAGCGCGACCGCGGTGTCGTCGTCGCCGACGACGAGCTTGGCGCTGCCATGGAGACCGGGTACCAGGGCCACCTGGGTACGATACGCCGCGCCCCGACCGCTGGGTCAAAGCCCGGCAGGTCGGCCGATTCGATCGTCCCGCCTGCAGAGGAGCCCCGTGCTCGACCACGCCCTCATCCAACGCACCCTCGAGGTGGCCCTGCGCACGGGTGGCGACCTGGCCGAGATCTTCGTCGAGGACAAGTCGTCGGCCAACGCCGTCCTCGACGACGGCAAGGTCGAGCACCTCATCTCCGGGCGCGACCGCGGTGCGGGGATACGGGTCATCGTCGGCGACACCACCGGCTTCGCCCACACCGCGGACCTGTCCGAGCCGGGCCTGGCCGCGGCCGCCGAGGGGGCGGCGGCGGCGGCACGCACCGGCGGCGGCGGCGTGCGCCAGGTCGAGCTGGTCGCCACGGAGGCGCCCCGACCCAACGAGATCTCGATGCTGCCCGAGGACGTCGCCAAGGGCCGCAAGGTCGAGCTGCTGCGGCGGGCCGACGACGCGGCGCGCGCCGCCGGCTCGGCGATCTCGCAGGTCACGGCGCGCTACGGCGACAGCCGGCGGCGCATCCTCGTCGCCAACAGCGACGGCCTGCTCACCGAGGACGACCAGGTCCGCACGCTCTTCACGGTCATGGCGGTCGCCTCGGGCGACACCGGCATGCAGACCGGCTACCAGTCGCTCGGGCGCACCGTGGGCTTCGAGCTGTTCGACAGCTACGACGTCGACGACCTGGCCACCGAGGCCGCCGAGCGTGCGCTGCTCAAGCTCGCCGCCCGTCCGGCGCCGTCGGGCACCATGCCCGTCGTGATCGGCCCGGGCGGCGGCGGGGTGCTGTTCCACGAGGCCTGCGGGCACGGCCTCGAGGCCGACCTCGTCGCCAAGGGCGCCTCGGTGTTCGCCGACCGCATCGGCGAGCGCGTGGCCGACCCGCGCGTCACGCTCGTCGACGACGGCACGCTGGCCGAGGAGTGGGGCGCCTTCGCGGTCGACGACGAGGGCAGCCCGGCGGCGCGCAACGTGCTCATCGAGGACGGCATCCTCACGGACTACATGTGGGACCTCCTGCGGGCGCGCAAGCAGGGCCGGCCCCGCTCGGGCAACGGCCGCCGGCAGAGCTACAAGCACCTCCCGATGGTGCGGATGACCAACACCTACCTGCTGGCGGGCCCCGACTTGCCCGACGACATCGTCGCCTCCACCCCCCGGGGCGTCTACGTGGCGCACCTCGGTGGCGGCCAGGTGAACACCGCCACCGGCGACTTCGTGTTCGGGATGACCGAGGCCTACCTCATCGAGGATGGCCGCATCACCGAGCCCATCCGCGAGGGCAACCTCATCGGCAACGGGCCCGCCGTCCTGGCGAGCATCGACGCCGTCGGCAGCGACTTCGCCATGGGCAGCCCCGGCATGTGCGGCAAGGACGGCCAGGGCGTGCCCGTCGGCGACGGCGTCCCGACGCTGCGGGTGCCGGCCCTCACCGTCGGCGGCACCGCCTAGTGGCCCCGTCGCCCGACGACCGGGAGCTCCTCGACGTCGCGGCCCGCATCGCCGACATGGCGAGGGCGGGCGAGCAGGTCGAGGCCTACGTCGCCCGCAGCACGAGCACGTCGGTGCGCGCCTACGACGGCGAGGTCGAGTCGCTGACGCAGGCGAGCTCGGCGGGGGTGGGCGTGCGCGTCATCGTCGATCACCGAGAGGGCTTCGCCTACGCCGGCACGCTCGACGACGGCGTCGTGCTCGAGGCCCTCGCCGAGGCGCGCGACAACGCCACCTTCGCCGAGCCCGACGAGTTCAACGGGCTGGCGGTCCCCGACGGCGTCGCCGTCGCCGACCTCGACCTCTGGCCCAAGGGCCTCGCCGAGGTGCCGACCACGGAGAAGGTGGCGATGGCCCTCGAGCTCGAGCGCGCCACCAAGGGCCGCGACCCGCGCATCAGCGGTGTGCGCACCGCCATGTTCAGCGACGCGCTCGGTGAGGGCGCGGTGGCGACCAACACCGGGATCCGGGCCTGGGGCAAGGCGGGGACCTGCTACCTGGCGGTCCAGGCCCTCGCCAGCCAGGGGGACGAGACCCAGATCGCCAGCGGCCTGTCGGTCGGCCGGGACGTCACCGACCTCTCCGTCGACGAGGCCGCCGACGACGCGGTGCTCCGCGCCACCCGCCAGCTCGGGGCCACCAAGCCGCCCACCCAGCGGGTGACGCTCGTGCTCGAGCCCCGGATGACCGCCACGATCCTGGGCATCGTCGGCGGGATGCTCCAGGGCGACTCGGTGCTGAAGGGCCGCTCGCCCTTCGCCACCCGCGTGGGCGAGCCGATCGCCTCGCCGCTGCTCACCTTCGTCGACGACCCCACCGACGAGCGGTCCCTCGGTGCCGAGGCCCACGACGGGGAGGGGCTCGCGACCCGTCGCAACCAGCTCGTCGTCGGTGGTGTCCTCCGGGGCTTCCTGCACAACAGCTACACGGGCCGCCGCGCCGGCACGGCCTCCACCGGCTCTGCCGTGCGGGGGATCGCCACCACGCCCGGCGTGGGAGCGCGCGCGCTCGCCGTCGACCCCGGCTCGGGCGGGCACGACGAGATCCTCGCCGCCGTCGACGACGGGCTGCTGGTGACGTCGATGGCCGGCCTGCACTCGGGCGTCAACCCGGTCTCGGGCGACTTCTCGGTCGGCGTCGAGGGGCTGCGCGTGCGCGGCGGCGCCACCGCCGAGCCCATCCGTGAGGCGACGATCGCCTCGACGGTGCAGCGCCTCCTGCTCGACATCTCCGTGGTCGGCGCCGACCTCGAGTGGCTCCCCGACGGCAGCGGCGGCGTCACGCTCGTGATCCCCGACGTGGCGCTCTCGGGCAGCTAGCCCCGCACTCGCCGTCGCCGATGCCGATCCTGCACGCCATCGTCCTGGGCATCACCCAGGGCCTCTCGGAGTTCCTGCCGATCTCCTCGAGCGGGCACCTGCGGATCGTGCCGTGGCTCTTCGGGTGGGACGACTTCGCTGGCCGCGAGTCGCTGGAGAAGACCTTCGACGTGGCGCTGCACCTCGGCACCCTCATCGGGGCGATCGCCTACTTCCGGTCCGACGTCGTGCGCCTCGTGCGGGCCGGCCTGCGGCGCGACGCCGCCGAGACGACCGACGGCCGCCTCGCCTGGCTGCTCGTCGTCTCCGCCGTCCCGGCCGGCGTCACGGGTGTGCTGCTGGCGGACTTCATCGAGGAGGAGACCGGCGCCATCTGGCTGATCGCCACGATGCTCATCGCCTTCGGCCTCGTCCTGGCCTGGGCCGACCGTCAGCGCGGCAGCCGACCGGTGACCGACGTGCGCCTCCGCGACGCGCTGCTCATGGGGACCGGTCAGGCCCTCGCCCTCCAGCCCGGCGTCTCCCGCTCCGGTGCAACGATGACCGCCGGTCGCTTCCTGGGCCTCAGCCGCGACGCCGCGGCGCGCTTCGCCTTCCTCATGAGCCTGCCGATCACGGCCGGCGCGCTGGTGTTCAAGGCGATCGACGCCGCAGGCGAGGGCGGGGTGCCGGCGGGCTTCGTCGCGCCGTTCGTCTGGGGGATCGTCGCCTCCGGGATCACCGGCTGGCTCGCCGTGTGGGGCACGCTGCGGCTCGTGCGCACCCGCACCTTCCAGCCCTTCGTGGTGTACCGCATCGCGGCCGGCGTCGCCGTCCTGGTGCTCTACGCCGCACGCTGAGGGCGAGGCGACCTCAGGCGCCGACCAGGGCGAGCATGACCGCGCCCTGGCCCAGGGCCACCGCGAGGCGCGGTGCCACCTCCCGCTCGACGGCCACGGTCACGGCCGTGTCGGCGACGTCGACGACGAGCGCGCCCGTGGCGAGGACGAACCCCGGCGGCCCGTCACCGGCCGCCTCGCGGGGCAGGGCGACGAGCACGTCCACGACGTCACCGACGAGCAGCGGCGGGGCGCCGCCCGCTTCGACGGGCACCGCCACCGCTCGGGTGCCGGGCGGCAGGACCGCGGCGAGGGCCTGCAGGCCCGCTGGCGCGAGGCGGCCCTCGAGGAGGATCTCGCCCTCGAAGACGGCGGTGTGGGTGCTGGCCCCGACCGGCAGCGCGCGCAGCGCGCCGGGCGGCACCAGCGCCGCGGGTCGCTCGACGAGCGACACGTCGGCCTCGCTGAGCTCGTGGCCCGGGCGCAGGTCGCGCGCGGCCACGATCACCACGACGGGTTCGCCCCAGGCCGCTCGCGCCGCCTCGGCATCGCTCACGGCGCTCGACACGGCGGCGCCCACGCCCGTCGCCAAGGCACCGGCGAGCACCCACCACAGCCTCGGTCGGCGGCGCAGCGCCAGCAGCGGGCGGACGCGGCGGGCGGGTCGGGGGAGCGGCTTCGGGCGCATCGCGCGCCTCCTCGGGGCGGCGGCAGGTCGCGGGGGAAGCCGGTGCCGACGCTAGCGGTGCTCGCCGGGGCGGGGAAGGGGTGCGAGCGGCGCTCAGGCCGGCGTGGTGGCCGACGAGCCCTTGTCGGCCTTGGCGGCACCGGAGCCGCTCTTGTCGGCCGGCGTGGCGGAGTCCTTCGTGCCCGACGAGGCTGCCTCGCCCGACGTGGCTTCGCCCGACGTGGTGTCGGCCTTGGCGCCGTTGCCCCCGCCCGAGCGACCGGTGGTCGACGCGCGCGGCTGTCGGTCTTGTAGAAGCCGCTGCCCTTGAAGGAGATGCCGACCGAGCCGAACACCTTGCGCAGGTCGCCGCCGCACGCCTCGCACGTGGTGAGGGCGTCGTCGGTGAACGCCTGGACGACCTCCAGGTGCTGGCCGCAGTCCTTGCAGCGGTACTCGTACGTGGGCACGTCCCTCTCCTTGCTGGCACTCGACAGGCCTGAGTGCCAGCGTAGCGGGAGGGTGGATCGGCGGGCCACGCCGCCACGTACGCTGCAGCGGTGGATCTCGAGTGGGCGCTCCTGATCCCGGCCTACCTGCTGGGGACGTTCCCGACGGCCATCATCGTCGGGCGTCGCCAGGGCCGGGACGTGACCCGGGAGGGCTCGGGCAACCCCGGTGCCTCCAACACCTACCGCACCCTCGGGCGCCGCGCGGGTGCGGTGGTGCTCGTGGGTGACCTCGCCAAGGGTGCCGTGGCCGCGGGCGGGGGCCTGCTCGTGGCCGACCGCGCGGTGGCCGTCGGGTGCGGCTTGGCCGCCGTGCTCGGCCACGTGGCGCCGCTGACCCGCCGGCTCCGGGGCGGCAAGGGCGTGGCGACCGCGGCGGGTGCCGCCGCGGTGCTGCTGCCGGGACCGGCGCTCGTGCTGGCGGTGCTGTGGGCGGTCGTCACCAAGGTCACGGCGACGGCCTCGGCCGGGTCGATCGTCGTGGCCGTCGGCCTGCCGCTGTCGGCTGCCGTGGTCGGGCGACCCGCAGGCGAGGTGGCGGCGTTCGCGGCGTGCGCCGCACTCGTCGTGGCGCGGCACCGGGGCAACCTCGTGCGGCTCCACCGCGGCGAGGAGCGGCGGCTGCTCCCCGGCACGAGGGAGTAGCGACGTGCCCCTCTGGACGCGCCTCGCGGCCTACGTCGCCGCCACGGTCCTGCTGCCGCTGGTCGCGGTGACCGTCGTCGTGCTGGCCGTGGCCGACCTCGACCGCGAGGACCTCCTCCTCCAGCGGGGGGTGGTGGGCGCCTGCGTGGCCGCCGTGCTCGCCTACGCGGCCATCCACGTCGCCTACCGGCGGGTGCTGGAGGCCGTCGAGAAGCTCGCCGAGCGGGCGCGGGGCGTCACCGTCGGCCACCTCGGACGTGACGCCGTGCCCATCGCGGGCCCGCCGGAGCTGACGCGCCTGGGCCGCACGTTCGACGAGATGATCCAGGCGGTGCGCTCGTTCATGGACGAGCGCGACCACAGCGAGGGCCAGTTCCGCCGGTCGGTCGAACGGCTCGGCGTGGCGCTGTCGGGGAGCCACGACGAGGCAGCCATCGCCGAGGTGACGACCGAGACGGCTCGGCTGCTGACCGGCTGTCGAACGGCGGTCCTCTGGCAGCTCGACGAGGCGCGGCTCACCGCCCGTGCCACCCAGGGAGAGGCGCGGGTGCGCAGCACCGTCGCCCTGGGGGAGGGGCTCGCCGGGCGCGCGGCAGCGGCCGGCGCGCCACGCTTCGGCGAGGACCGCGCCGTCGCCGAACCGCACCACGAGCACGCCATGGCCGCGCCGATCGTGGTGGGCGATCGGGTGTGGGGGGTGCTCGCCACCTACGGGCGGAGCGCGACCACCATCCCGTACTCCATCGACGACGTCGCGTCGCTGGCGCACCTGGCGCGCCAGGCGGAGACCGCGCTCGACAACGCCCGGCTGCACGCCGAGGCGACCCGCCTGTCGATCACCGACCCCCTCACCGGGCTCGCGAACCGCCGCGAGCTCGGTCGGCGCCTCGACCTGGAGCTGGCTCGTGCCAGCCGCGCCGGCGAGCCGCTGTCGCTCGTCATCCTCGACGTCGACGACTTCAAGGCGGTCAACGACACCTACGGGCACCCCGCGGGGGACGCGGTCCTCGAGGAGGTCGCCCGCCGCCTGCGTGCCATCGGCCGGCGGTCCGACCTGGCCGCCCGCCTCGGCGGGGAGGAGTTCGCCCTGCTGCTGCCCGGCGCAGGCGTCGAGCTGGGCGCCACGGCCGCCACGCGGCTGCGTCGCGCGCTCGGTGGCGAGCCCGTCGACGCCACGGGTGCGGTCGTGTCGATCACGTGCTCGGCGGGCCTCGCCACCTACCCGGACCACGGCGCCACGGCCGAGGAGCTGCTCTCCGGCGCCGACGCCGCCCTGTACCGGGCCAAGGCGGCGGGCAAGGATCGGGTAGAACGGGCCATCCCGCCCGAACGCACCCGCGAGGACGCCGCCCGATGACCCCCGTCCGCAAAGCCGTGATCCCCGCCGCCGGGCTCGGCACGCGCTTCCTGCCGGCCACGAAGGCGCAGCCCAAGGAGATGCTGCCCGTCGTCGACAAGCCCGCCATCCAGTACGTGGTCGAGGAGGCGGTGCGCTCGGGCATCGACGACATCCTCATCATCACGGGGCGGGGCAAGAAGGCGATCGAGGACCACTTCGACCGCAACGTCGAGCTCGAGCACGACCTCCATGCCAAGGGCAAGGACTCGCTGCTCGCCGAGGTGCTCGACCTCGCCGGCCTCGCCGACATCCACTACGTGCGCCAGGGCGAGGCGCTGGGGCTCGGGCACGCCGTGTCGGTGGCCCGCAAGCACGTCGGCGAGCAGTCCTTCGCGGTCATGCTCGGCGACGACATCATGGACGAGCACTCCACCGTGCTCGCCGAGATGATCGCCGTGCACGAGGAGCGAGGCTCGGCCGTGATCGCCTGCAAGGAGTTCCCGCTCGAGGAGATCAGCGCCTACGGGAGCATCGCCTACGACGAGGTGGGGGAGCGGCTGCTCCAGGTGCGCGGCATCGTGGAGAAGCCCGAGCCGCAGGACGCGCCCTCCACGTGGGGCGTGATGGGCCGCTACGTGTTCTCGCCGTCGATCTTCGAGGCCATCGGCCGCACCAAGGCCGGCGCCGGGGGCGAGATCCAGCTCACCGACGCCATCGGCCTGCTCCTCGAGTCCGAGGACGTCTTCGGCTACACGTTCAGCGCGGGCCGCTACGACATCGGCAAGAAGCTCGACTACCTGCGCGCCACCGTCGAGCTGGCGCTCGCCCGCGACGACCTGGGCCCCGAGTTCCGGGCCTGGCTCGGCACCTACGTCCGCCAGCAGGGCTTCTGACGCGAGGCAATAGGGCCCGTTTGCGCCCGCCCGAGGCAATGAGGCCCGCATCCGGGCCTCATTGCCTCCAGAGCGGCGGAACGGGACGCATTGCCTCGGGTGACCAGCCCTAGGCTCGGGCGGTGCTCGTCCCGCTGACCGACGCCCAGGACCACGTGCTCGACCGGGTGGCGGCCCTACCGGCAGCACCGGTGCCGCTCTCGCGCGCCCACGGGCTGGTGCTCGCCGAGGCCGTGGTGGCGGGGGAGGCGGTGCCTCCGTTCGCCAACTCGGCCATGGACGGCTACGCCGTCGTGGCGGCCGACACGGCGGGGGCCAGCGACGCGGCACCGGTGCGGCTGGCGGTGGTGGCAGAGGTGGCGGCGGGCCACCCGGCGGACCAGCGCCTTCTGCCTGGCGCCGCGATGCGGATCTTCACCGGCGCGCCGCTCCCTGATGGAGCCGATGCCGTCGTGATGGTGGAGCGGACCGAGCGCCTCGACGGCGGGGCGGCGGTCGCCATCCGCGCCAGCGCCCAGGTCGGCGACCACGTCCGTGCGGCAGGCGGCGACCTGGAGGTGGGCGACGAGGTCGCCGCGGCGGGCGAGCAGCTCGCCGCGGGTCACCTGGGCCTGCTGGCCACCATCGGCGCCCGCGAGGTCGTCGCCCACCGCCGTCCGCGGGTGGGCGTGGCGTCCACGGGCGACGAGCTGGTGGACGGCGGCGGCCCGCTGGGGCCGGGCCAGATCCGCGAGTCGAACCGCGGCGCGCTGCTGGGCTTGCTCGCCGAGGACGGCTTCGAGCCGATCGACCTCGGCCTCGTCGCCGACGACGAGGCGGCCATCACCGCCGTGGTCGAGCGCGGCGCCGCCACGTGCGACGCGGTGCTGACCAGCGGCGGGGTCTCCATGGGCGACATCGATCTCGTGCGGGTGGTGCTCGACCGCATGGGGGAGATGCGCTGGATGCAGATCGCCATCCGGCCCGCCAAGCCCTTCGCCTTCGGCCTCGTCGGCGACGGCGCCGTCCCGGTCTTCGGGCTTCCCGGCAACCCGGTGTCGTCGATGGTCAGCTACGAGCTGCTCGCCCGGCCCGCCCTGCGCAGGATGGCGGGGCACCCCGCGGCGCGCTGGCACCGCCCGCGGACGCCTGCGGTGGCCGCCGAGGCCCTGCCACGGCGACCCGACGGCAAGCTGCACCTGGCCCGCGTCGCCGGCGAGCGCGACGCGAGCGGCGTGCTGGCGGTCCGCTCCGCCGGCGGGCAGGCCTCGCACCAGCTCACCGCCATGGCGCGCGCCCACGGCCTGGCGCTGCTGCCCGACGGCCACGGCATCGCCGCCGGCGAGCCCGTCGAGGTCCTCCTGCGCGCCGAGGTCTGAGCCCGGCACCGGGGGCCGGCTGCGGAGCGCGTACCCTGGGGCGGTGACCGTCGCCCCGCGCCCGCTGGTGGACGCCTTCGGGCGGCTGCACCGCGACCTGCGCATCTCGGTCACGGACCGGTGCAACTTCCGCTGCACCTACTGCATGCCCGAGGAGGGGATGCGGTGGCTGCCCCGCGAGGAGCTGCTCAGCTTCGAGGAGGTCGAGCGCATCGCTGGGCTGCTCGTCACGCGCCACGGCATCCGGGCCATCCGGCTCACCGGCGGCGAGCCCACGGTGCGCGCCCACCTGCCCGTGCTCGTGCGCAAGCTGGCCGCCCTGCCCGTCGACCTCTCGCTCACCACGAACGGCGCCACCCTGCGGCTCTGCGCCGAGGACCTGGCGGCAGCGGGCCTGCGCCGCGTCAACGTCTCGCTCGACTCGCTGCAGCCCGACCGCTTCGCCGAGCTCACCCGGCGGGCGGCGCTGCACCAGGTGCTCGACGGCATCGACGCCGCGGTCGACGCCGGGCTGGCGCCCGTGAAGGTCAACGTCGTGGTGGTCCGCGGCGTCAACGACGACGAGATCCTCGACCTGGCCCGCTTCGGGCGCGACCGGGGCGTCGTCGTGCGGTTCATCGAGTTCATGCCCCTCGACGGCGGCGAGACGTGGCGCGCCGGCCAGGTCGTCACCCAGCAGGAGATCCTCGATCGGATCTCCGCCTTGCACCCCCTCGAGGCCATCGCGCGCGGCAGCGAGCCCGCCGAGCGGTTCCGCTACCTCGACGGCGCGGGCGAGGTCGGTGTCATCCCCAGCGTCAGCCGCCCGTTCTGCGAGCAGTGCGACCGCATCCGCCTCACCGCTGACGGGCAGCTGCGCAGCTGCCTGTTCTCCCTCGAGGACCACGACCTGCGCGACGTGCTCCGCGACCGCGGCTCCGACGACGACCTCTCGGCGGTCATCGAGGCGTGCGTGGGGGCGAAGTGGGCGGGCCACGCCATCAACCAGGTGCAGTTCGTGCGGCCCCGCCGGTCGATGAGCCAGATCGGCGGCTGAGGGTGCTGCCCGGCCACGAGTAGGATCGCCGCCATGTCGGATCGCGGTCTCACCCACCTCGATCCTCTGGGCCGGGCCCGGATGGTCGACGTCACCCCCAAGGAGCCCAGCCACCGGCGTGCCGTCGCCCGGGCTCGGGTCCACATGCAGCCCGACACGACGTCGCTCGTCGCCAAGGGCGCCGTCGCCAAGGGCGACGTGCTCGCCGTGGCCCGCGTGGCCGGCATCCAGGCCGCCAAGCGCACGCCCGACCTCATCCCGCTGTGCCACCCGCTGCTGGTCGGCGCCGTCCTCGTCAACTTCCGGATCGAGGACACCTGGATCGAGGTCGAGGCCGCCGTCGACACGGTCGACCGCACCGGCGTGGAGATGGAGGCCCTCATGGCCTGCTCCGTGGCCGCCCTGACGATCTACGACATGTGCAAGTCCGTCGATCGCTCCATGGTCATCGGCGACGTGACGCTCTGGGAGAAGACGGGCGGCCGCTCCGGCACGTACCGGCGGGGCCCGCTCGAGGACGACCTCGATCTCGGCCTGTAGGCGCACCCGTCTGGCCGGGATCTTGCGCTCCCGTGGCGTTGCGCGACCGTTTCGTAGTAGAACCGTAACGTTCGAGCGCCATCCGACATGGACGGCGACGGAACATTTGCCCCAACCGCCAGACCATCCGGGCCGCCGACCATCCACCGATGCAAGACAGGCGCCAGGTACGGTCCCCGACGTAAGAAGGACGGCAACGGAAGCGTGACCACCGTGCTCGTACTGATGCTCCTGGCGATGATCTGGGCGGCCGTTCTCCTGCCGCCGTACCTGCAGAACCGCCGGGAGAGCCGCCCGGGCGACTCCATCGCCTCGTTCCGCAACCAGCTGTCGGTGCTGGAGCGCACCACCCCCGGTGGCCGCTCCCGCTCGCTGGCCCGCCTCGAGGCCGGCCGCGAGGAGGCCGCCCGCCGGGTGGTCGCCGGCTACGTGCCGCAGCAGGTGTCGACCCGCACCCTCAACCGCCACGCCCTTGCCCGCGATGCCGCCCCGGCCGCCGCCCTGCGCCGCAGCGAGGCTCGCCGCCGTCGCCGCGACGTGTTCCTGACCCTGCTCGGCGCCGTCGGCGTCACCTTCCTGCTGGCGCTCGCCATGGGCGGCGCGGTGTGGATGCTGCACCTCGCCATCGACGCGGCCTTCGTGGGCTACGTCGCCCTGCTGGTGAAGCTGCAGCAGGAGAGCGCCGAGAAGGAGCTGAAGGTGCGCTACCTCCAGCCGAACCAGCGGCGCGCTCCCGAGCCGCAGCTGCTGCTGCGCCGCTCCGGCAGCTAGGCGCTCGTCAGCGGGCTGGCCTCGCCCGCACGGCGCTGCGCTAGCCTGTCGACTCCCCACGGGGGTGTAGCTCAGCTGGCTAGAGCGCTTCGGTCGCATCGAAGAGGCCGTGGGTTCGAATCCCATCACCTCCACCCTGGATGAGAGCCGAAACCGCTGGTCACAGCCGGTTTCGGCTCTCACCAGTTTTCACCGGCACTGACCGGTAGAACCTCCGTATCGCCGCCCGGAGTGGCACGAATGTGGCACGACGGTTGCGCTCGCAACGGACCGACGCTGAGTGTCGCTGTCCGCTGAGACTGTCTCAGCCTGGCGCTGATCGAGCAGGCGTTCGATCAGCGCCGCGTCGCATGACGAGCCAGGTGAGGGCGGCAGTGACCGCGATGAGGATGGGGACGGCGACGACACGGCCGACGACCCAGGCTCGGTATGTCTCGGGATCGACCTCGCCCTCACCCGGCACGATGAAGAACCTCACCTGCTTGGCGAACGCGCGATGCCTCCGACGGCGGCTCAGCGTCCGCCAGACCGTCGAGGAGGTCAGCGGCCACGTCCGGGTCATCGCTGCGACCAAGAGCGAAGCAGGCAAGCGCACCTTCGCTCTCCCGGCCTTTCTCGTCGACGAGCTCGCCGCCCACGTCGCCGCGCACCGCCCGGGCGCCGGTCCGGACGACCTCGTGTTCCTCGGCCCGAAAGGGCGGCATCCTCCGTCGGAGCTTTGAGGCTCGCGTGTTCAAGCCGTCGGTCGAGGGTGTCGGCCTCCCGCCGACGCTCACGTTCCACGGTCTCCGTCACGTCGCCACGACGCTGATGATCGCTAACAACGAGCACCCGAAGGTGATCCAGCACCGCCTCAGCCACGCCGACCCGGCGATGTCCCTCGGGGTCTACGGCCATGTTCCCGACGACCTCGACCAGGCAGCGGCCGTCCGACTCGACGGCCTGTTCCGTTCTCAGGTGCCCGAGTCGGCGTCCGATTCGAGCTGAGCCAGCAGCCGCTCGGCCGCAGTCACGACCGGCGGCAGGTCCTCCTCGACCGTGGCTTGGACGATCGAGTGCGCCGTATCGAAGTACCGGTGGGCGAGGTGGTCCCGCATCCGGCGACGTCCCCCCATGGGATGTCCGGTTCGGTCGCGAGCAAGGCCGGGTCGATGTCCTTCACTGCCTCGCCGATCTCGATGAGGCGCACGCGGACGGCATCGAACACCAGGCCGTCGTCGAGCCCGCCCCGCTCGAGGTGTCCGCGGATCGCTTCGGCCGAGCCGAGGACGTCCGCCAGGCGCTCGTCGTCTCGCCGACTCACAACGGGATCGCCTCAGCGAGCACCCGTGAGCGGATGCGCGGCTTCAGGGTGTCGGCCGGGACGACGTCGACATCGACACCGAGCAGCTCGCTCAGCTCCCGCTCAAGACCGATCAGATCGAGCAGCCCGACGCCCTTCTCGAGGTCGATGAGGAGGTCGACGTCGCTCGCCTCCGTGTCCTCGCCACGAGCAACGCTCCCGAACACCCGCACGTTGTGGCCCCGGCGTTTCTCGGCCGCTTCGATGATGGCTTTGCGGCGTCGGCGCAGTCGGCGGCCGAGTGGCGAGTCGGGCAGACCGAGCGAGCGGCCCGGCACCGGCACGACATCGAGGACAAGCTGATGTCCGGTCGCGTCGACGAGCCGAGTGAGGGTCTGCATGCCTGGCTCGCGACGTCCTGACTCGTACGCGCTGATGACCGACTGCGCGATCCCAGATCGGCGCGCAACGTCTGTCTGGGATAGCCGTGCGCGCATGCGGGCGTCCCGAAGGACGATGCCAGAAGTCGACGTCATGGATACACCCTATGACGGATCGTCTATGGGCAGCAATGCCTTCTCCGGTGGGCCGTACGCTCGCGCCACGACGGATGGGCCTAGGGGGCGTGTTGAGCAGCCGAGACATCGACCTGGGGCCAGGGGAGCTCGAGCTCTTGATCGACGGTCGGACTGACGAAGTCAGCTTTTCGTGGGCCCTGATTCACCTCGGCATTCGAGCCAACCCGCCATCTGATCCGGGGCCGCCTACCGCCGCGGACATCGACTCAGCGTTCCGCAGCTTCGAGCGGCTCGTATCAGCAGGGCTCATGCAGATTGGCCGCGTGCAATACATAGATGGAGGCCCGCCGGGCAGGGTCGCTCCGGTCGAGCACGTCGCCGAGCCGATCGGCGAGGTGCGGCACCGCGTCGAGAACGCGTGCCTCTCAGATGCCGAGTGGGAGTTCGCTTGCTGGCTTGGGGACACCCCTGCCGGCGATGAGGTTGCGAAGCGGGCGGTGGATGGCGAACGGAACTCTCAGTGAATCCCCCACTCGAGATCGGAGTGGCACGTTTGTGGCACGCCACACCCGCTCACCGGGCTTGCTGATCGCGAACTCCCCGGTCACAGCGCTGCGCGGAGACTCTGAGCGCTTCGGTCGCATCGAAGTGCCGTGGGGTCGAATCCCATCACCTCCACCCAGCTTCACCGGCTCGAGTCCGTGAGGATCCGTGCTGCCGGCCTGGCATGTGACTGAAATCACGAGCGGCGGGCGGCGTCTCTGCCGTCGCGCTCGGCAGGCTCTGCATCCGGTTCAACCACAGCCGGTCACCCATGCCGCTCTCCTCCGTCGCCGCCCCCACCCCCGCCCCACGCGCGCCGCACCTTCCGGTCGCTGCGCGTCCGCAACTACCGGCGCTACGCGGGCGCCAACCTGCTCTCGACGACGGGCACCTGGATGCAGCTCGTCGCCCAGAACTGGCTGGTGATGGAGCTGACCGGTTCGACCGCCGCGCTCGGCAGCTCCGTGATGCTCCAGGCGCTCCCCGGTGTCGTGCTGGCGCTCTGGGGCGGCCTGCTCGCCGACCGGGTGTCCCGCCGCGGCTTGCTGATGGTCACCCAGGGCCTGCACGCCGTGCTGGCGCTCGCCATCGGCGCGCTGCTCCTCACCGGTGCGCTGTCGCTGCCGCTGCTGCTCGTCATGGCCGTGCTGACGGGGATCCTCAGCGCCGTGGAGGGACCGTCGGGGACAGCGTTCGGTGCCGAGCTGGTGCCGGCGGAGCTGCTCCCGAACGCCATCGCCCTCGGCTCGGCGATCGGTGCCACGGGCCGCCTCGTCGGCATGGCGGTGGCCGGCGCCATCGTCGGCATCGCCGGGCCGGAACCGGTCTTCGTGATCAACGGCGTCTCCTACGTGGTCGTGCTCGGCGCCCTCGCCACGATCCGCGTCGACGAGCTGCAGGCGGCCACCCGCTCACCGCGCCTGCCCGGCCAGCTCCGCGAGGGCGCCCGCCACCTCGTGACCAACCGCCGGCTGCTCGTCACGGTGGCGCTCGCCTTCGTGCTCGCCGCCTTCGGCCGCAGCTACCAGGTCACGATGGCCGCCATGACCGCAGGGCCGCTGGGCACCGGCGCCGAGGGCTACGGCCTGGCGTCGACGATCTTCGCCGCGGGCGCCCTCGGCGGCGCCTTCCTCGCCGCTCGGCTGGCGCACCTGAGCTCCGCCGTGCTCTGCGTCGCCGCCGTCACGGCGGGCGTCTTCCAGGTGCTCGCGGGGCTCGCCCCCACGATGGCGAGCTTCCTGTTCGCCCTCGTGCCGGCGGCGCTCGGCGCGGTGGTCATCGACACCGCCCTCTCGTCGATCGTGCAGCTCGAGGGCGCCGCAGCCCTGCGCGGCCGGCTGCTCTCGCTCCTCGGCGTGGTCTCGATGGCCGGCGCCGCGCTGGGCGGGCCGATGCTGGGCTCGTTCGCCGAGCTCCTCGGTGCACGCACGAGCCTCGTGCTGGGCGGTGTGACCGCGGGGTTGGCGACGCTGGTCGCCCACGCCGCCTACCAGGCCATCGCTCGCACCACCGCGTCGCCGCGGCCCCTGCCGGCCCCGGCCGCAGCGCCCGCTGCGATCGCCGCCTGAGCCAGGGGCGCCGGAGGGCCACGAGGGCTCCGAGGGCCACGACGCCAGCTGAGCGCTGGCGGGTGCAGGGGGATTCGGGCGGCGGCCGGCGAAGTGTTGAGGCCGTGGACCGACGACAGTTCCTCCGCCGGGCCGGCGCCATGGGCGTCGCGCTCGGGACGGCGCCCGGGTTCTGGGCGCGCGCGCTCAGCGCACCAGCCGAACCGGGGCCGTCCCCGTACGGGCCCCTCCTCGCCCCCGACGCCAACGGCCTGATGCTGCCCGCCGGCTTCAGCTCTCGGGTCGTGGCGACCTCGCTCCTCCCGGTGCCGGGCACGACCCACCTCTGGCACCTGTTCCCCGACGGCGGTGCCTGCGTGCCGACCGACGACGGCGGCTGGATCTACGTCTCCAACTCCGAGCACCCGCCGCCCGTCGACGTGCCGGGCGGATCGGCCCTCCTCGCCCAGCTGGCGCTCACCGTCCCCGTCCTGCCGGTCACGGGCGGCGCCGGTGCGATTCGCTTCGCTGCGGACGGGACCATCGCCGACGCCTATCCCATCCTCGGCGGGACCATGAGCAACTGCGCCGGCGGCATGACCGAGTGGGGCACGTGGCTGTCCTGCGAGGAGTGGGAGGACGTCGAGGGCTACGCGGCGGGGCGCGTGTGGGAGTGCGATCCCACCGGACGCGCGCCGGCCGTCGCACGCCCGGCCCTCGGCGTGCTCAAGCACGAGATGGCCGCGAGCGACCCGCTCCGCCAGCAGCTCTACCTCACGGAGGACCTCCCCGACGGCCTGCTGTACCGCTACACGCCGCCGGCGGGCACCTGGGGATCGGGGGCCGCCCTCGAGGGCGGCCGACTCGAGGCCATGGCCGTGGGCGACGCCGGTGCGGTCACCTGGATCCGGGTGGACGACTTCGCCGACCCCGCCGCCCCGACCGCGCCGCTGCGCCATGCCGTCGTCGGCGCCACGCACTTCGACGGCGGCGAGGGCGTCCTGTGCGACGGCGACGTGGTCTACGTCACCACCAAGGGCGACGACCGGGTGTGGGTGCACGACATCGTGGCGCAGACCATGTCGGTCCTCTACGACGCCAGCGACCACATCGACCCGGTGCTCACCGGCGTCGACAACCTGGCCATCTCCGCTGCGCACGACCTCTACGTCGCCGAGGACGGCGGCAACCTCGAGGTCTGCGTCATCACGCCCGAGCGGTCGGTCTTCCCGATCGTGCGGATGACGGGCCCGCAGCACGGGTTCGAGAACCCGACGCCCATCCCGCTCATCTCCGAGGTGACCGGCCTGGCGCTCTCACCCGACGGCAACCGGCTCTACTTCAACTCCGAGCGAGGCATGGGTCTCGCCGGCCTCCCGATCGGGCCCGGCCCCGGGATCCTCTACGAGGTCACCGGGCCCTTCCGCGGCGGCACGCTGGCCGCTGCCGGCAGCGGCGCCGTGACGCCCGCGCCGGCGGCCACCCGCCAACCCGCTGCCGCCGATCGAGCAGACCGGGAGCAGCAGCCGCAGGTGCGCGCCGGTGCGGCCGCGGCCGCCACGTCGCTGCCGGCCACCGGCGCCGGCATGCCGGTCGCTGCGGCCGGCGCAGCGGGCGCGGCCGCCGCCGCGCTCTGGCACCTGCGGCGGCGCGCGACCCCACGCTGAACCCTCAGGCGGGACGGAAGCGCAGGACCGCCTGCGCGGGCGCGTCGGCGCTGGGCTCGAGCGGGAGGAAGCTGGCGCGCACGGCGTCGCCGATCGCCACGCCGGTCGGGTCGTCGGCGACGACGTTGGTGAGCAGGCGCGGGCCCTCCTCGAGCTCCACGTAGGCGACCACGTACGGGGCCGCGTCGCCCCACGGCCCCGTCGCCTTGCGCACGACCGTGCACGCGTAGACCGTGCCGCGCCCGCTCATGGCGCGCCAGGTGAGCGCGTCGCTGCCACAGAGGGGGCACCACGACCGCGGGTACCAGATGTGATGGCCGCAGGCGTCGCACACGGGGACCACCAGCCGCCCCGCCGCGGCGGCGGTCCAGAAGGGCTCGGCCTCTTCGTTGTAGGGCGGTCGCAGCACGGGCAGCTCGCTCATGGCGACCACGCCCCGAGGATCACCGTGGCGCTGCCGTGCCGGGTGGAGAGCGCACCGCCGGTGCCGTGTGCCAGGGCCAGCTCGCACCCGGGCACCTGCACCGCTGGGTGGGCTTCGCCGCGCAGCTGGCGCACCGCCTCGATCACCTTGGTCATGCCGCCACGGTTGGCGGGGTGGTTGTTGCAGAGCCCGCCGCCGTCGGTGTTGAAGGGGAGCCTGCCGCCGGGGCTGCGCAGCGCGCCGTCGGCCACGAAGGCGCCGCCCTGGCCCTTCTCGCAGAACCCGAGGTCCTCCAGGGCGACGAGCACGGTGATGGTGAACGAGTCGTAGATCGACGCGTACTGGATGTCGTCGGGCGCCACCCCGGCCTCGGCGAACGCGGCCGGTCCCGACCACAGCGCAGCGGAGCAGGTGAGGTCGATGCGACCCGCGTCGCCGTGCTTGAGCGCCTCGCCGTGGCCCAGCACCACCGCGCCGTCTCGGCCGAGCTCGCGGGCGACGTCGGGGTGGACCACCACCATCGCGCCGCCGCCGTCGGTCACGACGCAGCAGTCGAGGCGGTGCAGCGGGTCGGCGACGAGCGGCGAGCCGACGACGTCGTCGACCGTCACCGGGTCGCGCAGCAGGGCGTGCGGGTTGTGCTGGGCGTGCTCCGATGCGGCCACCTTGATCCAGGCCAGCTGCTCGCTGGTGGTGCCGAACTCGTGCATGTGGCGAGCGGCCGACAGCGCGTAGTTGGCGACCGGGCTGAGGATGCCCACCTGCTCGAAGCCCGCCTCGGGTCCGTCCATGGCGCGCCCGGCCCCGCCCGGTCGCGCGCCACCCGATCGGGAGCGTCCGGCCAGCGTGATGAGCGCCACGCGGCACCTGCCCTCGGCGATGGCCGCCGCGGCGTGCCCGAGGTGGGCCAGGTAGGAGCTGCCACCGATCTCGGTGGAGTCGACGTAGCGCACCGCCAGGCCCAGGTACTCGGCCATCGAGACGGGCCCGAAGCCCGGCGCGGTGGAGTCGCAGAAGAAGCCGTCGACGTCGCCGAGCTCGAGCCCGGCGTCGGCGAGGGCGCCGACGGCGACCTCGCGGTGGATCTGGGGGATCGTGCGGTCGGGGATCTCCCGGCGCGGGTGCTCGTACACCCCCGCCACCACGGCTCGGCCCCGGATCGACACCGCTGGAGTCTGGGCGGCGACACCAGCGCCGGTCCAGCCCGGTCGGGTGCGTCAGCGCGTGCCGAAGGTGACCTCACCGACGCGCGCGGCGAAGCCCGCATCGGCGAGCGCGTCGAGCACGCGCTGGACGTGCTCGTGGTCGAAGGTCTCCATCACCACGTCGAGCTCTGCGGAGCGTGCCGGCACGTCGAGGAACATGCGCTGGTGGAGGATCTCCACGATGTTGGCCCCGGCCTTGCCGACGATCGTGGTGACCTGCCCGAGCACGCCGGGCTGGTCGGGGATCTCGACCTGGAGGCGGGTGAGCCGGCCCGACCGCACCAGGCCCCGCATGATCACCGAGGCGAGCAGCCGCGGGTCGACGTTGCCGCCCGAGAGGACCACGCCCACGCGCTGGCCCGCCAGGCGGTCGGGGTGCTGCAGCAGCGCGGCGATGCCGGCGGCCCCGGCGCCCTCGACGACGACCTTCTCGATCTCGAGCAGGAGGTTCATCGCCTCCTCCACCGATTCGTCCGAGACGGTCACCACCTCGTCGACGAGGTCGCCGATCAACCGGCTCGTGAGGGCCCCGGCGGTGGGCACGGCGATCCCGTCGGCGATCGTCGCCCCGCCGATCGGGAGGTCGGCGCCCGACGTGGCCGCCAGCACGGACGGCCAGCGGTCGCTCTGGGCGCCGATCACGGTGAGGTCGGGCTGCAGGGCCCGAGCGACGACGGCCATGCCGGCGAGCAGGCCACCGCCGCCGGTCGGCACGAGGACGGCGTCGAGGTCGGGGTGGTCCTCGAGCAGCTCGAGGGCGACCGTGCCCTGGCCTGCGATCACCTCGGCGTCGTCGTAGGGGTGCACGAAGGTCCGGCCTTCCACGTCGACGATGCGCCGAGCCTCCTCGGCGGCGCCCGCGAGGCCCTCCCCGTGGAGGACCACGCGCGCACCCAGCACCTCGGTGCGGTGGACCTTCACGAAGGGCGTGTGGGCCGGCATGACGATGGTCGCGTCGATCCCCAGCCGCGCAGCGTGGCGCGCCACGGCCTGCGCGTGGTTGCCCGCGGACATGGCGACCACGCCGCAGCTGCGCTGCTCGTCGGAGAGCGTGAGGAGCTTGTTGAGCGCGCCGCGCTCCTTGAACGAGGCGACGAACTGGAAGCTCTCGAACTTCAGCACGATCTCGGCGCCGAGCACCTCGGAGAGCGTCTGGGATCGCAGGCTCGGCGTGCGGCCGATGGCGCCGGCGATGCGCCCGGCGGCGGCGCGCACGTCGTCGATCGTCACGGCCGGCTGGGCGGCCCCGCGGGCGTCGGTCATGGCCCACACGATCCCACGACCGGGCACGGGTCGCCGGAGGGGCGCAGCCTCGGGCGCGCTCAGGGGCGCGACGACGTGATGATGCGGGCACCGCGGAGCAGGTCGGGGTCGGGGGCGGCACCGGTGCCCGGGCCGACCGGGACGGCGACGCGGCCGTCAGGGCTCGGCGAGCCCGCGTCGGCCAGGTCGGGCAGGAAGCGCCGGCGCGGGTCGAGGTCGGGCGGCAGCGCCATGCCGGGCAGGGCGGCGACCGCCAGGTTGGCGGCACGGCCGACGCCGGTCTCGAGCATCCCGCCGACCCAGACGGGCAGGCCCAGCTCGACGCAGCGGTCGTGCACGGCGCGTGCGGCGAGCCAGCCCCCGACCCGCGCGGGCTTGAGGCACACCACCTCGCAGGCGCCGAGGGCGTGCGCCGCCTCGACGGCCCCCAGCGACGTCAGCGGCTCGTCGAGGCAGATCGGCGTGGCCAGGCGCTCGGCGAGGCGCGCGTGGGCGAGCAGGTCCTCGGGCGCGAAGGGCTGCTCGAGGCACGCGAGCCCGGCCTCGTCGAGCTTCGCCAGCTCGGCCTGGTGGCTCGGGTCGTCGGCGACGAAGGAGCCGTTGGCGTCGGCCTGGAGGAGGAGGTCGGGGCCGACGTGGTCGCGCAGCGCGAGGAGGGGCGCGGCGGCCCGCCCGGGCGCCACCTTCACCCGCAGGCGCTGCGCGCCCGCGGCGACGGCGCTGTCGGCCTCGGCGAGCAGCGCGTCGAGGTCGTCGTGGAGGCTGAGCGCGCCACCGGGCGCGACGGCATCGGTGGTGGCGCCGAGCCAGCCGGCGAGCGACCGGCCAGCGGCGCGCAGCTGGGCGTCGAGGACCGCCAGCTCGAGGGCGGCTCGGGCCATCGGGTGGCCCCGCACGGCGTCGAGGTGCGGGCCGAGCGAGACGACGTCGCCGGTCGGCCCGGCCCAGGCGCGGGGGAGCAGGTGGTCGCGCAGCACCATGGCGGCGCCCTCGGTGAACTCGGGTGCGTAGGTCGGCTCGGGTTCGGCGACGCACTCCGCCCACCCGTCGGCCACGTCGGCGCGGACGTGGACGAGCAGCACGTCGCGGTGCGCCCGCAGCCCGGCGGCCGTGCGCAGCGGGACGGCGAGGCGCAGGGGCACGGTGACGAGCTCGACGGCACCGACGTCGACCGCGGGCAACGGCTCGAGGTCGGGTGGCGGGGCCATGCCGGTAGCCTGGCACCTCGATGACGATGACCACCGGAGCCCACGGCGTCCTGAAGGCGAACGACCCGTGCTGGTGCGGGAGCGGCAAGAAGTTCAAGCGCTGCCACAAGGTGGCCACCGATCGCATCCGGCCTGGGCGGCAGAGCCCGCGCCGCGAGGTGCCTGCGTCGATCCCGCGGCCTCCCTACGCCCAGTCCGGTGAGGCCGTGCGGCGCCCCGAGCCTGCCGTGAAGAGCCCCGAGGTCATCGAGCGGATGCGTCGGGCCGGCCGAGCCGCCGCCGAGGTCCTGCGCCTCACCGGCGCCGCGGTGGCCCCCGGCGTCACCACCGACGAGCTCGACGCCATCGCCCACCAGGCGTGCATCGATCGTGGCGGCTACCCGAGCCCGCTCAACTACAACGGCTTCCCGAAGTCGCTGTGCACGTCGGTGAACGAGGTCATCTGCCACGGCATCCCCGACGACCGCGCGCTCGTCGACGGCGACATCGTGAACCTCGACGTCACGATCTACCTCGACGGCGTCCACGGCGACACCAACGCCACCTTCCTCGTCGGAGACGTCGATCCCGAGAGCCGCCGCCTCGTGGAGGTCACCCGCGAGAGCCTCGACCGCGCCATCGCCGCGGTCGCGCCCGGGCCGGCCGTTCAACGTGATCGGCAAGGCGATCCAGGACCACGCCGAGGGCGCTGGGTTCGGCGTCGTGCGCAGCTTCGTGGGTCACGGCATCGGCGAGCAGTTCCACACCGACCTGCACGTGCCGCACTACTACGAGCCGCGGCTCACCACGCCGATCGAGGAGGGCATGACCTTCACGATCGAGCCGATGATCACCCTGGGCGTCTGGGAGCACGACCTGTGGGACGACGGCTGGACGGCGGTCACCGTCGACCGACGCCGCACGGCCCAGTTCGAGCACACGCTCCTCGTCACCGCCGACGGCGCCGAGATCCTGACCCGGTAGCGACCGACGTCTCAGAGACGTTGCAGGGGCCGCGCCAGGTCGCCCTTGGACTCGACGGCGACGTCGCGGAGGCCGAGGAAGCCGGCCAGCTCGACGAGGCGGTCGTGCAGCTCGGGCAGCGAGCGGTCCCGGTCGAACCCCGGCTCGGCGTAGGCGCCGCGCACGAGGAGCGCGCCGGCCTGGCGGTCGGCCTTGAGGTCGACGCGGGCCACCAGCTCCCCGTCGTGGAGGAACGGCAGCACGTAGTAGCCGTGGACGCGCTTGGCGGCGGGCACGTAGATCTCGATGCGGTACCGGAAGCCGAACAGCGCCTCGGTGCGCGCCCGCTCCCACACGAGCGAGTCGAAGGGCGACAGCAGCGCCGACCCGCGCACCCAGCGGGGGAGCACGGCGTCGGGGTGCAGGTAGGCGGGGTCCTTCCACCCCTCGACCTCGACCTGGCGCAGCGCGCCGTCGGCCACCAGCTCGGCCAGGAGCGGGCGCGCCCGGGGCAGGTTGAGCCGGAAGTAGTCGGCGAGGTCGCGTGCCGTGCCGACCCCGTGGCAGCGAGCCGCCTGGACCAGCAGCGCCCTCTGTGCCTCAGCCGGGGTCGGCGTGGGCTCGTCGAGCACGTGCTTGGGCAGCACCGCCCCGGGCAGCACGTAGGAGCGCTCGAAGGTCTGCGGGTTCCGCACCGCTGACACCTCGCCCCGCCAGAACAGCCACTCGACCGCCTTCTTGGCAGGCGTCCAGTTCCACATGGCGCCCGATGACGGCGGCTGTCGCTTCACCGCGTCGCCGAGGTGGCTGAGCTCGCCGAGCGTCACGGGTCCTCGCTCGGCCACTGCCGCCAGCACCTCCTCGGCCAGCCCCGGATGCGTCGTCTGGAACGTCTGCACGCCCGACCATGCGTGCCCCTCCGCCTGGTGCATGCGCCACCGGAGCCGAGGGTGCGCCTGCACCGGCAGGAGCGACGCCTCGTGCGCCCAGTACTCGAACACCTCGCCGCTGCCCCACAGCCATGACCCCAGCGCCGGCCGCGGGTAGGGCCCGAGCCGCGCCAGGAACGGCATCTCGTGCGACCGTGTGAGCACGTTGACGGAATCGATCTGCACCACGCCGACCCGATCCAGCACCCGCCGGAGGTGGCGACGATCGATCCGTCCTGTCGGGCGAGGGACGCCGAAGCCCTGCGCGGCGAGCGCGATCCGGCGGGCCTCGCGCAGGCGCAGTGTGTCGGCGTGCAACGGCATCGGGTCGGGAGGCTAGGTTCCAGCCCGAGGCCTGCACGCCATCAGAGGGGAGCCAAGATGCGAGTCGTCGTCGACTTCGACCTGTGCGAGAGCAACGCGCTCTGCATGGCTGCAGCACCGGAGGTCTTCGAGGTCCGCGACGACGACTTCCTCTACGTGCTGCAGGACCACCCGCCGGAGGAGCTGCGCGGCAAGGTGGAAGAGGCGGTCCGACGCTGCCCGAAGCAGGCCATCACCATCGCTGAGGACTGAGCACCGGCCGTGGCGGTGGAGCGGGATCGCCTGGAGCGCGTCGTCATCGTCGGTGCGTCCTTGGCCGGCATGCGCGCCGCCGAGGAGCTCCGCGCGCAGGGACATGCCGGGACCATCACCGTCGTGGGCGACGAGCCCCACCTGCCCTACGAGCGACCGCCGCTGTCCAAGCAGGTGCTGGCGGGCACCCAGCCGGCGGAGGCCACCGCAGTGGCGCCCGCCACGGGCACGCTCGACGACCTCGACCTCACCTGGTGCCTCGGCGCCGCCGCCACCGGGCTCGACCTCGCGGCGCGGTCGGTGCACCTCGCGGGCGGCGAGCGCCTGCCCTTCGACGGCCTGGTGATCGCCACCGGCGCGTCGCCCCGACGGCTGCCCGGCACCGACCACCTCGATGGCGTGCACACGCTGCGGACCATCGACGACTGCACCGCCATCCGGGCCGCGCTGCTCCAGGGCCCGCGCCGCGTCGCCGTGGTGGGCGCCGGCTTCATCGGAGCTGAGGTCGCCGCGACCTGCCGCGGCCTCGGCCTCGACGTCACGCTCATCGAGGCCCTCCCGGCCCCGGTCGAGCGCGGCCTCGGCGCCGAGATGGGCGCGGTCGTCGCCGACGTGCACCGCGACCACGGCGTCGACGTGCGGCTCGGCGTCGGCGTGGTGCGCATCGAGGGCGGCAACCGGGTGGAGCGCGTCACCCTGACCGACGGCACCGCCCTCGACGTCGACCTCGTCGTCGTCGGGATCGGTGTGGCGCCCAACACCGAGTGGCTGGAGGGCTCCGGGCTGGCGATCGACGACGGCGTGGTGTGCGACGAGACCTGCTCGGCCGCCCCGGGCGTCGTGGCCGCCGGCGACGTCGCGACGTGGCCCAACCTGCGCTTCGGCGAGAAGATGCGCGTCGAGCACTGGGACAACGCCATCGAGATGGGCGCCCACGCCGCACGGCGCCTGCTCGGGGGCCCAGGCTCGCTGGAGCCCTACGCGCCGGTGCCGTGGTTCTGGTCGGACCAGTACGACCGCAAGCTCCAGCTGGCAGGCCGCGCCTGCGCAGGGGATGACGTCGAGGTGGTGGCGGGCAGCACCGCGGAACGCCGGTTCGCGGCGCTCTACGGGCGCGGCGGGCGTGTCGTCGGCGTGCTCGGCATGAACATGCCCGCCAAGGTCATGCGCTGGCGTGCGCTGGTCGAGGCGGGCGCCTCCTGGGACCACGCCCTGGCCGCGGCACGGGAGTGACCCCGTGACGGGCCCGGCGTTCCTGCTGCTCGCCTTCGCCGTGGTGGCGGCGGTGGGCAACTGGCTCGCCGTCGCGCACCGCAACAAGCCCGTCGAGTACCTCACCAAGCCGCTCGCCACGGCGCTGCTCGTCGGCGTCGCCCTGGCGCTCGACCCGCGGGAGCCGTCGATGCGCGCCTGGTTCGTCGCTGCGCTGGTGCTGTCGCTGCTCGGCGACGTGGCGCTCATGGTGCCTCGTGAGCTCTTCGTCTTCGGTCTCGGGGCGTTCCTGCTCGGCCACGTGGCCTACGTGGCCGGCATGCACGTCGACGGCGTCGACGGCACGCGGTTCCTCGTCGGCGTCGCGCTCGCCGCCGTGGCGATGGCGGTCGTGGGGACGGTGGTCCTGCGCAGCGTGCGCGCCGGCGGGGATCCCGGGCTGGCCGGCCCCGTGGTTGCGTACATGGTGGTGATCTCGGCGATGGTCGCCAGCGCCATCGGGGTCGGTCGACCGGTGATGGTGCTCGGCGCGGCCTCGTTCTACGTCAGCGACGCGCTGATCGCCTGGAACCGCTTCGTCCGTGCGCTGTCCTGGGCCCCGGTCGCCATCATGGTGACGTACCACCTGGCGCAGGTGTGCCTCGTGCTCAGCCTGGCGTGAGCACGGCCGGGAGCCGTCCGGCCTCGCGGTCTCGCAGCGCCACCGAGACCCGCATGCGCTCGAGGTGCTGGAGCAGCGTCTGCTTGCCCTGCGGCACCGGGTGCTCGGCCATGAAGGCCTCGATGTCCGACGCGAGGCCGTGGTCGGTGACGACGCGGATGCCCTGGAGCATCCGCACGATGCTGTTCGACGGGAAGCGCTCGTTCATCTCGTCCCAGTGCGCCTCCACGGCGCGCCATGCAAGCGCCCCGTTGTCGCGGTTCGCCACGCACGCGCCGATGAGGAACGGCGCGTTCTGGGTGCGCACCTCGGGGGTCATGGCCAGCTCGAGCACCCGCTCCATCTGCTGCGGGTCGCGGACGTCCGCCAGCGCGTAGAGGTAGCGCAGCTCCTCCTGCGGCGTCGAGCCGCGGCGGAACCCGTCGATGATGGCGTCGACCTCGTCAGGACCGGCGACCGCCGCGGTCGCCCGGATCACCGCTGCTGCCACGTTGGCCTCCACCGCTGCGGCGTCCGCGCGGTAGCGGTCGAACAGCACCCCGACGCGCGTCGCGGGCGTCGGCATCCGCGCCCAGGATGGCGAGCGCGCCGATGAGCGCGCCGCGCAGCTCCCGGTCGCGGTCGGTGTCGCCGGGCTGCTCGTCCCAGCTGAGGCGCTCCAGCGCGGGGCCGACGAGGTCGCGGACGCGCGCCTGGAAGGTGGCACGAGCCTCGCCCTCGAGCAGCCGCTCGAGCTGGTCGAGGCCGCCGAGCAGGCGTCGCCAGACCGAGATGTCGCGCTCGGCCCGAAACCCGTCGGCCAGGGCGAGGAACTCGTCAGCGGTCGTGGTGCCGGCCAGCACGGATGCCCAGGTGTCGTCGACGAGGCCGTAGCGCTCCACATCGGAGAGCTGCTCGAGCCGGGCGACGAGCGCAGCACGCAGCGGTGCCGAGTAGCGGAC
The DNA here is from genome assembly GCA_963715505.1 of uncultured Microthrixaceae bacterium. Lineage (GTDB taxonomy): Bacteria > Actinomycetota > Acidimicrobiia > Acidimicrobiales > VFJN01 > VFJN01. The sequence continues at coordinate 2,379,192 of OY970242.1, read as the reverse complement.
GCGGTAGAAGCCGTGACCGTGGGAGTTCGCCTCCACCCACCGGACGGGCGTGGGGAGGTCGATCTCCCTCGACTCGCCGTCGAGGAGCGTGGTCGTGGTGACCACCTCGCCCTCCGCCGTCTCGTACCGGAGCTGGAGCGGCACCGCCCACCGCTCGCCACGGCCCTGCTCGGGCCGATAGCGGAACCGCTCCTGCGCGAGGCGCAGCACGCGCCCATCGGCGGTCGCCTCGACCGAGACGATCGGGTGCCCGCCCTGGAAGATCCACGAGTCCATGATGCGGCGCACCGGCTCGCCGGAGGCCTCCTCGATGGCGTCCCACAGGTCGGTGGTCTCGGTGTTGCCGTAGCGGTGCGTCGCCATGTAGCGACGGATTCCGAGCCGAAAGCACGGCTCGCCGAGGTACTGCTCGAGCATCCGGACGACCGCAGCGCCCTTCTCGTAGGTGAGGACGTCGAACATGCCCTCGGCGTCGTCGGGGGAGATGACGGGGTACTCGATGGGACGGGTCGACTCGAGGGCGTCGGTGTCGAACGCGGTGGAGCGAGCCAGCCCGAAGCTGACCCAACGCTCCCACTCCGGGCGGAAGGCGTCGGTCACCTTCAGCTCCATGAACGTCGCGAAGGCCTCGTTGAGCCAGATGCCGTTCCACCACTTCATCGTGACCAGGTCGCCGAACCACATGTGGGCCAGCTCGTGGGCGATGACGTCCACGACGTTCTGCAGCTCGCCCTGGGTCGACTGCTCGGGATCGGCGAGCAGCAGCGTCTCGCGGAACGTCACGCAGCCCAGGTTCTCCATGGCGCCGAAGGCGAAGTCGGGGATCGCCACCAGGTCCATCGAGTCGCCGGGGTAGGGGATGTCGAAGTACTCGGCCAGGTAGCGCAGCGAGTACTCGGCGACCTCGAGGCCGAAGGGGGTGAGGTGGAGCTTGCCGGGCGGGCAGAGCAGGCGCAGCGGGGTGCCGTCGACGTCGACGGGGTCGGACGCCTCGAGGGGCCCGACGATGAAGGCGACCAGGTAGGTCGACATCACCATGGTCTCGGCGAAGCGGACGAGGCGGCGGCCCTCGACCACCTCGTCGGAGAGGATGGCCGCGTTCGACACCGCATGGAGATCGGGGTCGATGTCCAGCGAGATGGAGAAGCTCGCCTTCAGGTCGGGCTCGTCCCAGCAGGGGAAGGCCCGCCGGGCGTCGGTGGCCTCGAACTGCGTGGTGGCGATCACGCGCTCCACGCCGTGCTCGTCGGTGAACGTCGACCGGTAGAAGCCCCGCAGCTTGTCGTTGAGCACGCCACGGAAGCGCAGCGACAGCACGGCGTCGCCTGCTGGCAGCGGATCCTCCAGCACGACGCGCACCCGCTCGGTGGCTTCCTCGAGGGCGACCGTCGCCTCGACGACGCGGCCGTCGGCCAGGGTGATCCGGGCGTCGTCGATGTCGAGCTCGATGGCGTTGAGCACGACCTCCTCCGTGGGCTCGGCCACGGTGACGTCGATGTCGACCGCCCCCTCGAAGGTGGCCGCCGCGAGGTCGGGGGCGAGACGCAGGTCGTACCGGCGCGGCACGACCTTGCGCGGCAGGCGGTGCGGGTTCGGGTCGGACATCGCCGGAAGGGTACCGGCGGCAGCCCCGCTCAAGTGCGAGCCTCGCCTGCGCCGATGCACTTGGTGCTGCGTGGGGGACCGGGGATTCCCGGGAAGCCAGGCAGCACGGGAGGCAGTGATCCGTGCGGCCCCCACCGACCCGGCGCGAGGGTGCCCGGGCACGGAGACAAGCGGGCGCCTAGGCCGCACGGGGAGCCAGTGGCGCGACCGGCCCGTTCGACGAGCGGCCCACCACCCGGTGAGCCTCGAGCTGGACGGGAGCAATGCCCATGCACATCCACCACCTCATCCGTGGTGGCCTTCTCCTCACGGGGGTCGGGATCGGTTCTGCACTCATCACCGCAGCGGCCCAGGCCGGCTCGCACGACGTGGTCACGGCTCCGGCTGTCGAGCGCGTCGTCGCCACCGCGCCTGTGCCGTCGCTCGTGGTGGGCGCGGCGTCGCTGCCCGAGGCCCCGGCCGCCGTCCCGGTCCTGATCGAGTCGGTCGAGGTCGAGGCGGCGGCCGCGGTGCCGCCCGCCGTGCTCGAGGAGGCCGAGCCGGTGTCGGAGCCGGCGCCAGAGCGTCCCGTGGTCCACGCGGGTCCGGGACCGGCGACGCCGGTGCCGGGCGCGACGACCCTGATCGATCCGATGGTGATCGAGCGGGACGTCGACGACGCTCAGGCCTAGCACGACCCACGCCAGCGACCGGCCGCCCCTCGGGGCGGCCGGTCCGGCGAAGGCCCCGGCCCCGCCGTGCCGACCAGTAGCGTGGTCGGCCGTGACCGAGACCCCCGTGCGCCCGGAGCAGCTCGACGTCGTGGGGATCGGCAACGCCCTCGTCGACGTCCTCAGCCACGAGGACGACGCCTTCGTCGAGGCGCACGGCCTGGTCAAGGGCTCGATGACGCTGATCGACACCGACCGTGCCGAGGCGCTCTACGCGGCGATGGGCTCGGGCATCGAGGTGTCCGGAGGGTCTGCCGCCAACACGATCTCCGGGATCGCCAGCTTCGGGGGGAGTGCCGCGTACATCGGCCGCGTCTACGACGACCAGCTCGGCGCCGTCTTCGCGCACGACCTCCGCTCGACGGGCGTCGTCTTCCGCGCCGTCCCTGCCACCGACGGGCCACCCACCGGCCGCTGCCTGATCGTGGTCACGCCCGACGCGCAGCGAACCATGAACACCTACCTCGGCTCGTCGGAGTTCTTCGGCCCCGAGCACGTCGACAGCGATCTCATCGCGGCGGCACAGGTCACCTTCCTCGAGGGCTACCTCTTCGACCGGGCCGAGGCCAAGGAGGCCTACTGGAAGGCCAGCCGCGTGGCGCATGACGCCGGTCGGCGGGTGAGCCTCACCCTGTCCGACACCTTCTGCGTGCAGCGCCACCGCGCGGAGTGGCGCGAGCTCGTCGCCGACCAGGTCGACATCCTCTTCGCCAACGAGGAGGAGGCGCTCACCCTCTACGAGGTGGACACCTTCGAGGAGGCGCTCGCCGCAGCACGCGCCGACGTGGAGGTCGCGGCGATCACCCGTGGGCCGCGGGGCTCGGTCGTCGCCAGGGGCGGCGAGGTGGTCGAGGTCGATGCCCACCCCGTCGAGGTGGTCGACACCACCGGCGCCGGCGACCTCTACGCCGCCGGCTTCCTGTTCGGCTTCACCCGCGGGCGCACGATGGAGGTGTGCGGCAAGCTCGGATCGGTCGCTGCGTCGGCGGTGCTGGGCCACACCGGTGCCCGCCCCGGCCTCTCGCTGGCGCAGCTCGTCACCCCGCTCGGCTACTGATGGTCCGCCGTCGGAAGCGGAGCTCCCACGCCGGGTCCGCACCGGCGGCTCCGGAGCCCTGGAGGCTCGTCGAGCAGGCGGCGGCAGCCATCGCCTCGCGCACCGGGGTGGCACGCCACGACGTGCTCGTCGTGCTGGGGTCGGGATGGACGCCGGCGGCCGACCGCTTCGGCGACACCAGGGCCGAGGTTCCCGTCGAGGAGCTGCCCGGCTTCCCGCCGGTGGGCGTGGCCGGCCACTCCGGCGTGCTGCGCTCGGTCGAGGCGCCGGGCGGGCGCCGGCTCCTCGCACTGCTCGGGCGCGTGCACGCCTACGAGGGGCACGACCTGTCCTCGGTGGTGCACGCCGTGCGCGCCGCGGTGCGCACCGGTTGCAGCACCGTCGTGGTCACCAACGCGTCGGGCGGCCTGCGGGCGGGCATGCGCGTCGGCCAGCCCGTCTTGATCAGCGACCACCTCAACCTGACGGGCCGCTCACCGCTCACGGGTGCGCCGGCCCCCGACGAGCTGGGGCTGCCGCGCTTCGTCGACCTCACCGATGCCTACTCCATGCGCCTGCGCGACATCGCCCGCGGCGTCGACCCGACGCTCGAGGAGGGGGTCTATGCGGGCGTGTCGGGCCCGCAGTACGAGACCCCTGCCGAGATCCGCATGCTGCAGACGCTCGGCGCCGACCTCGTCGGCATGTCGACCGTCCATGAGGTCATCGCCGCTCGCCACGTCGGCGCCGAGGTGCTGGGGATCTCGCTCGTCACGAACCTGGCGGCGGGCCTCGGGGGCGGCGCAGGCCTCGACCACGCAGACGTGCTGGAGGCCGGCCGGTCGGCCGCGGAGGCGATGGGCGATCTGCTCGCCGCCGTCGTGGCCGAGCTGTGACCTCGCCGCTGATCGCCGAGGCGGAGGCATGGCGCGACGAGGATCCCGACCCCGCGACGCGCGCCGAGCTCGACGCGCTCCTCGCGGCCGAGGACCTCGACGGCCTGCGGGATCGCTTCGCCGAGCGGCTCCAGTTCGGCACGGCCGGCCTGCGTGGCCCGCTCGGCGCGGGTCCCAACCGCATGAACCGCGCCCTCGTGCGGCGCGCGACGGCGGGGGTGGCGGCCTGGCTCGCCGACGAGCACGCCGGCGGCCTCGTGGTGGTGGGCCGAGACGCCCGCCACGGCAGCGCGGCGTTCGAGGCGGACACCGCGGCCGTGCTGGCGGGGGCCGGCTTCGACACCCGGGTGCTCCCCCGCCCGCTGCCCACGCCGGTGCTCGCCTTCGCCGTCCGCCACCTCGGCGCCGTCGCGGGCGTGATGATCACCGCCAGCCACAACCCGCCCGACGACAACGGCTACAAGCTCTACCTCGGCGACGGCGCCCAGATCGTGCCCCCGGCGGACGAGGAGATCTCCGCCCGCATCGATGCGGTCGGGTCCCTCGCCGACGTGCCCCTCGACGAGTCCGCCGTCGGGGTGCTCGACGACGGGGTGCTCGACGCCTACGTCGCCGGAGCGGCAGCGATGGTGGCGCGCTCCTCGCCCCGCGCCGTCCGCGCCGTCTACACCGCCATGCACGGCGTGGGGGCCGAGACCGTGCGCGCCGCCTTCGCCCGGGCGGGCTTCGACCCGCCCGTCGAGGTGCGCCGACAGGTCGAGCCCGATCCCGACTTCCCGACGGTCCCCTTCCCGAACCCGGAGGAGCCCGGGGCGCTCGACCTCTCGATCCGCCTCGCCCGCGAGGTCGGCGCCGACCTGGTGCTCGCCAACGACCCCGACGCCGACCGGCTGGCGCTGGCCGTGCCCGACGCCCGCAGCAGCGGCGGGTGGCGCGCCCTCACCGGCGACGAGCTGGGTGCGCTCCTCGCCGACCACCTGCTCCGCAGGGGCGAGCACGGTCCCGACGACGTGGTGGTGACCACCGTGGTGTCGTCACGGCTGCTCCACAAGCTCGCCGCCGAAGCGGGCGTCGCCTACGCGGAGGCGCTCACCGGATTCAAGTGGGTGGTGCGGGCGCCCCGGCCCGGCCAGCGCTTCCTGTTCGGCTACGAGGAGGCGCTGGGGTACTGCGCCGGCGACCTCGTGCGCGACAAGGACGGCGTGACGGCCGCGCTCTTGGCCACCGAGCTCGCCGCGGGCCTGCGCGGCGAGGGCCGCACACCGCTCGACCGGCTGGAGGAGATCTTCCGTCGCCACGGTGCCCACGTCACCCGGCAGCGGTCGCTGCGCATCGAGGGGAGCGACTGGCTCGACCGGGTCAGCGCCGCCATGGCGGCGCTGCGGGCGGCGCCGCCCGCAACCGTGGCAGGTCGCCGGCTCCTCGACGTCGAGGACCTCCGCTCCGGCGACCGGCTCCCGCCCTCCGACGTGCTCATCTGGTCGCTCGAGGGGGCCCGCCTCGTGCTGCGCCCCAGCGGGACCGAGCCCAAGTGCAAGGCCTACGCCGAGTCCGTGGCACCCGTACGAGGCGACGACGTGGAGGCCGCCCGAGCCCAGGCCGCCAGCACCGTCGAGGAGGTCCTGCAAGCAGCGGAGGCGCTCCTGAACGAGCACGGGCTGCGGTAGGGGTCGAGGCCGCGGGCCCCGCGGCAGGCCGCCGACGAGGCTGCGAGGCTACGCCGTGCCGAAGAGCCGATCGCCGGCGTCGCCGAGGCCGGGGACGATGTAGGCGTGGTCGTCGAGGCGCTCGTCGATCGACGCGGTGACGACGTGGGCCACCAGCCCCGAGGCGCGCAGCCGCTCGACGCCCTCGGGCGCCGCGAGCACGCACACCGCCGTGAGCGCGCCGGCGCCGCGCGCGGCGAGGATGCGGCAGGAGTGCTCCAGCGAGCCGCCCGTCGCCAGCATCGGGTCGAGCACGAGCACGGCGCGACCACCGAGCTGGTCGGGCACGGAGTTCATGTAGGGCTCGGGCACCAGCGTGGCCTCGTTGCGCGCTACGCCGATGAAGCCCGTGTCGGTCTCGGGCAGGTAGCGCAGGATCCCGCCGAGCATGCCGAGGCCGGCGCGCAGCACCGGCACCACGAGGGGAGGACGGGTGACCTGCGCGCCGACCGTGGGACCCAGCGGCGTGCGCACCTCGACCTGGTCGACGGCGATGCCGCGGGTCGCCTCGTAGACGAGGATCCCCGAGAGGTCGTCCATGGCCCGGCGGAACCCGGCGCGGTCGGTGCGCTCGTCGCGCAGGCGGGTGAGCAGCTGGGCGGCGAGCGGGTGGTCCACGACCGTGACCTGCAGGTCGGGCGCGGGTGCAGCGGGCGCGGCGTCGTCCATCCCGGCATGATGGCAGGCCATGGACCGCCCCACCCTGGCCGCCATGATCGACCACACGCTGCTCCGGCCGGAGGCGACCGCCGACGACGTGGTGGCGCTGTGCGAGGAGGCGACGGACCTCGGTGTCGCCGCCGTCTGCGTGTCACCGTCACAGCTTCCGATCACCTCCGGGCTCGGCGTCGGGATCGAGGTGGCGACGGTGATCGGCTTCCCGAGCGGCGCGCACCAGCCGGCGGTGAAGGCGCACGAGGCCGAGGTGGCCGTCGATGCCGGTGCCACCGAGCTCGACACGGTGGCGAACCTCGGCTTGGCGAAGGCGGGCGCCTGGGATGCCTACGGCGACGACGTCGCGGCCGTCCGCGCCAGCGCGCCGGAGGGGGTCTTGCTGAAGGTGATCATCGAGTCGGCTGCGCTGCGCGACGACGAGATCGTCGAGGCGTGCCGGATGGCCGAGCGGGCCGGCGCCGACTACGTGAAGACCTCGACCGGGTTCCATCCGAGCGGCGGGGCGTCGGTCGCCGCGGTCCGCCTCATGGCCGACACGGTCGGCGGTCGGCTCGGCGTGAAGGCCAGCGGCGGCATCCGGGACGCGACGACGGCGCTCGCCATGGTCGAGGCGGGCGCCACGCGACTGGGCTGCTCGGCATCGCGCGCCATTCTCGACGGCCTTCCCTAGCAGGGTGCGGAAATAGTCGGTCGTTGGTGCTCGCGATCGATTGCGGGCTGGGGTAGACCGCGGGGATGCGCGGGAAGCCGGAACAGCAGTTGGCGATGCTCACGTCGTTGAGCACCGAGGATCTGATCCCGAAGGACCATCCGATCCGCAGGATCCGCAAGGTCGTCGACGAAGTGCTCGCCGAGCTCGATGGCGAGTTCGACGCGATGTACTCGAAGATCGGGCGGCCCTCGGTGCCGCCCGAGCAGCTGTTGAAGTCGACGATATTGATGGCGCTGTACTCGATGCGAAGTGAGCGGGCGTTCTGTGAGCGGCTGAGCTACGACCTGCTCTTCAAGTGGTTCCTCGATCTGCCGATCGATGCCAAAGCGTTCGACCCGACCTCGTTCACGAAGAACCGTGACCGGCTGTTGGATCACGACATCGCCGATCGGTTCTTCGCAGCGGTGGTCCGCCAAGCGAAGCTTCGCCGCTACGTGTCCAGTGACCACTTCGCGGTCGACGGGACCCTGCTCGAGGCGTGGGCATCGCACAAGAGCTTCAAGCCCAACGACGAGCCCGGGAACCGGCCGGCCAGCAGCACCAAGAACCCCGACGTCGACTTCCACGGCGAGAAGCGCTCCAACACGACGCACCGCTCCACCACCGATCCCGAGGCGTTGCTGGCCCGCAAGTCCGCCGGGACCCCGGCTCGGCTGTGCTACGCCGGGCACCTGTTGATGGAGAACCGCAACGCCCTGATCGTCGACGCCGAGCTCACCCAGGCCGACGGCTACGCCGAGCGGGCCACCGCCATCGAGCTCCTCGCCCGGCTACCAGCCCGCAAGAGACGCCGGACCGTCGCCGCCGACAAGGGCTACGACACCCGAGGCTTCGTCGCCGACTGCCGCCAGCTCGGCGTCACCCCGCATGTCGCCCCCCACACCAACGGCCGTCGCTCCGCCATCGATGGGCGCACCACCCGCCACCCCGGCCACCGCACCAGCCAACGAACCCGACCCCGGATCGAGGAACCCTTCGGCTGGATCAAGACCATCGCCGGCGGACGCAAGCTCCGCTACAAGGGCCAGCAACGCAACCGGGCCTGGTTCCTCCTCACCACCGCCACCTACAACATCCTCCGGATCACCGCCCTCGACGCCAGCACTGCGTGATCCCGGCGAGGCCCGAGGCCTCGCCTGAACGAAGAACATCAACGAACACGAGACCCGCCGGTCAGCCAGCCCGACACCGCACCGCTCAACGACTCAAACAGCCGTTCTTCCGCACCCTGCTAGAGGGCGGAGGCCCGCAGCGCCGCGTAGCCGGGCTTGATCTGCTCGTTGATGATGCGCAGCCGCTGGTCGAAGGGCCAGAAGGAGCTCTTCATGGCGTTGAGCGTGAGCCACTCGATCTCGTCCCAGCCGTACCCGAACGCCTCGACGAGGCCCAGCATCTCCGAGGTGAGGCTGACCCCGCTCATCAGCCGGTTGTCGGTGTTGACCGTCACCCGGAAGCGCAAGCGGGCGAGCAGGCCGATCGGGTGGTCGGCGATGGAGTCGCACACGCCGGTGTTGACGTTCGAGGTCGGGCACATCTCCAGCGGCACGCGCCGGTCGCGGATGAAGCTCGCCAGCCGGCCCAGCGTGGCGCGGCCGTCGTCGTCGACGGCGATGTCGTCGACGATGCGGACCCCGTGCCCGAGGCGCTCCGCGCCACAGAGCTGCACGGCCTCCCAGATCGAGGGGAGGCCGAACGCCTCGCCGGCGTGGATGGTGATGTGGAAGTTCTCGGCGGCGACGAGCTGGAACGCGTCGAGGTGGCGCGTCGGGGGGTTGCCGGCCTCGCTGCCCGCGATGTCGAAGCCGACCACGCCCGCGTCGCGGTGGCGCACGGCCAGCTCGGCGATCTCGATCGAGTGGGCGGCGTGGCGCATGGCGGTGAGCAGGGTGCCGATGGTGAGCGGCGTGCCGGCGCTGCCGATGCGGAACCCCTCGAGCACCGCCTCCACGACCTCGTCGGGCGTGAGCCCGCGCTCGAGGTGCAGCTCCGGCGCGAAGCGGACCTCCGCGTACACCACCCCGTCGGCGGCGAGGTCCTCCGCGCACTCCGCCGCGACGCGGATCAAGGCGTCCTTGGTCTGCATGACGCCGACCGTGTGCTCGAAGGTCTCGAGGTAGAGCTCCAGGTCGCGGCGCGCCGCGCCCGCGGTGAACCAGTCGGCCAGTGCCGCCTCGTCGGTGGTCGGCAGGGCGTCGTAGCCCGTCTCGCGTGCCAGCTCGATCACGGTCGCCGGGCGGAGGCCGCCGTCGAGGTGGTCGTGCAGCAGCACCTTGGGAGCGTGCCGCAGCTGGGCGGCCGTGGGGCGCTGTCGCATCGGCCCACGCTACCGGCCCGCCCGCGACGGATCGCTGTCGATGTCGCCGGGTAACGTCGCAGGGTGACCGATGCGCCCATCACCCCGGACCCCCAGGGTCCCGGCGGTCAGGAGATCCTCGCCGTCGTGCTCGACAAGGCGAGCCGCGCGTCCGAGCTGCTGCTGGCGCTCGCCAACCTGGCGGCGGAGGGCAAGCTGCGCATGCACGACGCCGTCATCGTCGCCAAGGACGACGACGGCCGCACCCGCATCGTCGAGACCGTCGACGTGACCCCTGCCAAGGGGGCGCTGGCCGGCACGTGGTGGGGGATGCTGGCCGGGCTCCTCGTGGGCGGCCCCGTGTTCCTCGGCGCAGCCATCGGGGGTGCCGCCGCCGGCGCCCTCTACGGCAAGCTCGTCGACCGCGGCCTCGAGGACCAGTGGGTGCGCGACATGGCCGAGTGGATCGACCCCGCCACGTCGGCGCTGCTGCTGCTCGTCGACGCCGGCCTCGACCCGGCGGTCGTCGAGGAGCTGCGTCGCTTCGAGGGGATCGGCCGGGTGGCGCTCACCACGCTGCCCGACGGCGCCAAGGCGGAGATCGAGCAGGCCCTGGGACAACCCGGGGCGGCCCCCTCGCAGCCCGCCACCTAGACCTGCGTGCGCCCCCGCGCCACGACGGCCTGGCGGCTGGCCTCGAGTGCCGCGGGGTTGAGGCCCTGGCCCTGCCAGGCAGCGGCCACCTCGCCCTCCAGCTCCCAGGCGCCTGCGCCGTCGCGCAGCGCAGCGTCGTCGTAGGTCTGGAGCATGCGCCGCAGGGCCCTGCGGTCGACGCTGGCGATGTCGGTGGCGAGCGCGTGGCAGAAGGGGAGCAGCTCCTCGTGCCGCACGACGTGGTTCACGAGGCCCCAGGCCAGGGCCGTGTGCGCGTCGAGGAAGTTCCCCGTCGTCGACAGCTCCTTGGCGCGTCGCACGCCCACGGCCTCGGGGAGCAGGACCGTGAGCCCCCAATCCGGCATGATGCCGACGCGGGCGTGGGTGTCGGCGAAGCGAGCGCACTCGGACGCCACGAGGAAGTCGCAGGCGAGGGCCAGCTCGAAGCCGCCCGTGATCGCCACGCCGTTCACCGCGCCGATGACCGGGGTCGCCATCTCGGGGAACGGGCCGCGGCGAGCGCGGTCGGTGTCGCCGCTGGCTCCCGTCTCGCGCAGGGCATCGCCGCCGGCAGCGAGCTCCTTCAGGTCGAGTCCCGCGCAGAAGGCCGGGTCGGCGCCGGTGAGCACGATCGCAGCGATGTCGTCGCGCCCGTCGAGCTCGCGCAGCGCGCTGGGCAGCGCCTTGCGCAGCTCGCGGTTCAGGGCGTTGCGCGCGGCAGGCCGGTTCAGCGTGACGGTGGCGATGCCGTCGGCCTCGGCGACGAGCAGCACCGGCGGGTGGTCGTCGGTCATCTCAGCCCTCCTCGTCAGCGGGCAGGAAGTCGAGCTTGAGGTCGCCGAGGCGCACCAGCGTCCCGGCGATCCACCCGCCCATGGCAGAGAAGTGGTCGTCGAGGATGGAGCCGTCGGCGAGGGTGGCCTCGTCGAGCTCGTAGCTGCCCTCGTAGGACACCTCCAGCGCCCAGTCCTCGGCCTCGAGGTCGCCGTCGAAGGAGATCTCCACGGTGGGCGTGGATCGTTCGAGCCGCTCCGCGCCGATGGGCGGGCTCGTCTCGGGCAGCACCGCCAGCACCGGCTTCACGTCGGGCATCGAGGCGAGGCGCTGGATGCGCATCACGATCTCGATCTCGATGCGGGGAGCGTCGTCGGTCGGCTCGCCGATGTACCAGGACCGATAGGCGGTCTGCGCCCACGTGGGCCAGTCGAGGGTGATGTCGGCCTGCACACGTGGGGGGAGCCCCTCGCCGGGAAGGCCGTAGGAGGTCTCCCAGGTGGTGTCGCCCAAGAGCACGTCGAGCTGGAAGCGCTCCTCGAAGGCCTGGCGCTCCAGGAACGCCCGCTCGAAGGTGTCGCGCAGCGCGCCGATGGCATCGGTGAAGACGTGGTCGAGCATCTATGGCACGTCGAGCCGGTTCACGCTGACCAGAGCTGCGATCCCATCGAGCCGAGGCTACCGCCCGAGGCGTGCGTCAGCCCCGGGGCTGGGGTGACATGAGCGCCGTGGCGACCGACATGGCGAGGTCGCGGTGGCGGAGGGTGGCGATGCGCCGGCCGGCCTGCACGGCGTCCTTCGGCGTGCCCAGGTGGTCGCCGAGCAGGGCGGCGGCCGCGTCGAGGTCGGCGACGGTGACGGCGAGGCCGAAGAAGCCGGGATCGCCCTCGCCGGAGGTGCCGGGCGCGCCCACGACCTCGAGGATCACCTCGCCGAGGCGGTAGAAGACCTGACGCATGGGCGCGCCGTAGGTGTCGGTCTCGCGCTCGCCGCGCGCCGCCAGCCCGATGCCCTCCAGCGCCGCGCCGGTGCGGGCCAGGTCGGGGGAGAGGACCACGACGTGGTCGATGTGGGTGGCCCCGTTGGCGTGCTGGGCCGGTGCAGCAGGCGCGTCGGTCGACACGGTGGTCGGCAGGCCGTCGAGCGACCCGCCGTCGAGCGACCCTGCCGGCACGTCGCGCAGCGACCAGCCGAGGATGCGCTTGCCGCCGCCACGGCCCACCAGCCGCACCGACACCGAGCCGATGCGACAGCGGCCGTCGTCGTCGACGGTGTAGCCGGCGCTGCGCCACGCCTGCGGCTCGTCGCCCACGGTGATCTCGCCGATCGTCACACCCATTCCGGGCGACCCTACCGGCCGCTGCGGCGGGGCTGCCTAGGCTCGGCGCATGGTCGATGTGGTGGTCGTCGGAGCCGGTCCCAACGGCCTGGCGGCCGCGCTCACCTGCGCCGAGGCGGGCCGCACGGTGCAGGTGCTCGAGGCGGCCGAGACGATCGGGGGCGGCTGCCGCACCGCCGAGCTGACCTTGCCCGGCTTCGCGCACGACGTGTGCTCGGCGATCCACCCGCTCGCCGCCGCATCGCCGTTCTTCCTGCGGGCGGACCTGCAGCGCTACGGGCTGGACCTCGTCGAGCCCGACATCCAGCTGACGCACCCGCTCGGCGGCGACCGCGGGGGCGTGCTGCACCGGTCGCTCGCCGACACCGTCGCCGGCCTCGGCGTCGACGGCAAGGCCTGGGACCGCCACGTCGGCTGGGCGGCGCGGCGGTGGGGCGAGATCTCGCCCGCCGTGCTGGCGCCGCTGCTCCGGCTGCCGCGGCACCCCCTGACGCTGGCCGCCTTCGGGGCCCGCGCCGTCCTGCCGGCCACGACCTTCGGTCGTGCCTTCGCCACCGAGGAGGCCAAGGGCCTCTTCGCCGGCGGCGCCGCGCACTCCTTCGTCTCGCTGCGACAGCCGCTCACCGCCGCCGCCGGCCTGATGCTGCTCGTCCCCGCGCACGTGGTGGGCTGGCCGGCCGCGCGGGGCGGGTCGCAGGCCATCGTCGATGCCATGGCCGCACGGCTCCACGACCTCGGCGGCACCATCGAGACCGGTCGGCCCGTGCGGACCCTCGACGACGTCCCGCCCTCGCGCGCCGTGCTCTTCGACGTGACGCCCCGCCAGCTGCTCGCCATCTGCGGTGATGCGCTGCCCGCCAGGTACCGCGCCCGGTTGGGCCGGTTCCGGTACGGGCCGGGCGTCTTCAAGATCGACTACGCGCTGTCCGAGCCGGTCCCCTGGACGCACGAGCCGAGCCGCCGGGCGGGAACGGTCCACGTCGGCGGCACGATGGAGGAGATCACCGCCGGCGAGGCCGAGGTGGCCGCCGGGCGCCATCCGGAGCGGCCGTTCGTCCTCACGGCGCAGCAGAGCCTCTTCGACACCAGCCGGGCGCCCGCCGGGCAGCACACCTTCTGGAGCTACTGCCACGTCCCCCACGGCTCCGACGTCGACATGACCAAGGCCATGGAGGACCAGATCGAGCGGTTCGCCCCCGGGTTCCGCGACGTGGTCCTCGCGCGGCACACCGCCACCAGCTCCTGGTTCGAGGCGCACAACCCCAACATGATCGGCGGCGACATCGCCGGCGGCTGGAACGGCGGGGTGAGGATGGTCCTGCGGCCGATTGCCACGTTGCACCCCTACGAGACGCCCAACCCCCGACTCCTGCTGTGCTCGTCGTCGACGCCCCCCGGTGGGGGCGTGCACGGCATGTGCGGCATGCACGCCGCCGAGGCCGCCCTCGCCGGTGTCCTGCGCTGACGGCGCGGGTGCACGTGCCCCGGGCGACGGAGCGCCGCGCTGTCCTCGGCAGGAAGGGGTGGCTGGCTAGTTGCGGCCGCGGTTGGGCTTGCGGCCGTGGTTGGCCTTCTTCTTGCGAGCCCGCAGGGTGGCCTTCTTGGTGCGCTTCGACATGAGGGGACGACGCTACCGGCCGCCCGGTGCGCCGCTCCAGTCGACACCGCTGGTCGGGACCACGTGAGGCAATGCGCCCGCGCTCCGACACCCGAGGCAATGGGGCCCGGATGCGGGTGTCATTGCCTCATGCCCGCCGGAACGGGTGCCATTGCCTCGGGGTGCGCCCCTGGCTGGGGGGGCTACGACGTGGGGTGGGACGACGCCCAGGCCAGCAGGTCCGCGGCGGGCATCGTGTTGACGATGCGGTCCGGCTCGATGCCGAGGCGGGCGGCCTTGTCGCAGCCGTAGGCCTGCCACTCCAGCTGGCCCGGAGCGTGGGCGTCGGTGTCGATCGACACCCGGCAGTCCCAGTCGAGCGCCTGGGCCAGCAGCTCCTCGGGTGGGTCCTGCCGCTCGGGCCGGCAGTTGATCTCGACCGCCGTGTCGAAGCGGGCGCACGCTGCGAAGACGATGTCGGGGTCGAACGCCGACGGGGGCCGCCCGGCGCCGACGACCTTCCGACCGGTGCAGTGGCCCAGGATGTCGACGTGGGGGCTGGCGACCGCCATCACCATCCGGCGCGTCATCTCCGGCGCCGGCATGCGCATCTTCGAGTGGACGCTGGCCACGACGACGTCGAGCCGCTCGAGCAGGTCGTCGTCCTGGTCGAGGCTGCCGTCCTCGAGGATGTCGACCTCCATGCCGGTGAGGATCACGAACGGCGACAGCTCGGCGTTGAGCGCCGCGATCTCGTCGAGCTGCGCCAGCAGCCGCTCCCGGTTGAGCCCGTGGGCGATCGTCAGGCGCGGCGAGTGGTCGGTGACGACGAGGTACTCATGGCCGAGCGCCTGCGCGCTGCGGGCCATCTGTGCGATCGGTGCGCCGCCGTCGCTCCAGGTCGAGTGGCTGTGGCAGTCGCCCCGCAGCGCGGCTCGAAGCTCGGCGCCCTCACCGGGATCGATCCGGGTCTGCTCCTCGAGCTCGGCGAGGTGCTCGTCGATGCCGCCGTCGAGGGCGAGGGCGATCACCTTGCTCGTCGACGGCCCGATCCCGGCGAGCTCTTGCACCGTGCCCTCGGCGTGGCGCCGGGCGATCTCCTCCTCGCCGACGTCGCGCACGACCGTCGCCGCCTTGGCGTAGGCGGCGACGCGCCGGGACTCGGCGAGGGCCCGGTCGAGGAGGTACACGACCCGGTCGAGTGCTTCGGCGGGCGACATCGACGGCAGGCTACCGACCAGCTCGCTTCGCCAGGTCGCACGATCGACCCGTACCGTGGGAGCCATGGAGCGGTTCGGGTTCGTCGGGCTCCCCAATGCCGGCAAGTCGTCGCTGTACAACGCCCTGGCGGGCGGCGGCGCGCTCGCCGCGCCCTACGCGTTCGCCACGACCGACGCCAACGTGGGCGTTGCCCGCGTCCCCGACCCTCGGCTCGACGCGCTGGCCGCCATGAGCAACAGCAAGAGCGTGGTGCCCGCCACGGTGCAGTTCGTCGACATCGGCGGGCTGGTGGCCGGTGCGAGCAAGGGGGAGGGCCTCGGCAACAAGTTCCTCAGCCACATCCGTGAGGTCGACGCGGTGGTCTTCGTGCTGCGCGCCTTCGCCGATCCCGACGTGCCGGGACCGTCGAATCCGCTTGAGCACCTCGGCATCGTCGAGCTCGAGCTCACCTATGCCGACCTCGAGACCGTCGAGAACCAGATCGACCGGCGCCGCAAGGCTGCCAAAGCCGACCGCTCGCTCGGCGACGAGGTCGCCGCGCTGGAGAAGGCCAAGGCCCTGCTCGAGACCGGCACCCCGCTCTACCGGGCCGACCTGAGCGACGACGAGCGCAAGCTGCTCAAGGGCTACTTCCTCCTCTCCAACCGTCCGGTCATGGCGCTCGTCAACGTCGACGAGGAGCAGCTCGCCGACGTCGAGTCGGTGATCGCGCCGGTGCGTGACGAGCTGCAGGGCAACGCCGAGGTCATCGGCATGTGCGTGCAGCTCGAGGCGGAGGCGGCGATGCTCGACGCCGACGAGCGCGTCGAGATGCTCGAGGGCCTCGGCCTCGGCGAGGGAGCGCTGCCGCGCTTCGTCCACGCCGCCTACGAGCTGCTGGGCCTGCGGACCTTCCTCACCACCGGCGAGAAGGAGTCGCGCGCCTGGACCTTCCGCGCCGGGTCGAAGGCGCCGCAGTGCGCCGGCGTCATCCACACGGACTTCGAGCGCGGCTTCATCCGGGCCGAGGTGATCCGCTGGGACGAGCTCCTCGAGCTCGGCTCGTGGACCAAGGCGCGCGAGGTGGGCAAGCTGCGCGTCGAGGGCAAGGACTACGTCGTCGAGGACGGCGACGTCGTCGAGATCCGCTTCAACGTCTAGTCCCGTAGCGTTCGAGCCATGGCGTGGTTGCTGCGCGACGGTGAGGTGCTCGCCAGCCTGGAGCTGGCCGACCGCCGCTCCACCCGGCGCAAGGGGTTGCTCGGGCGCGACGGCTTCGACGGCGCGCTGCTCCTGCGCCCGGCCCGGTCGGTGCACACGCTCGGCATGCGCTTCCCGATCGACGTCGCCTGGTGCGACCGCCAGCTGCGGGTGGTGCGCGTCGCCCGGCTGCCGAGGCAGCGGGTGAGCCGGCCCGTGCTGCGTGCTCGTGCGGTGCTCGAGGCCGAGGCCGGCGCCTTCGCCCGCTGGAACCTCGTGGTCGGCGACCAGCTCGAGCTGGAGGACTGAGCGCCGTGGTGCTCATCCTCGTCGGCACGCCGATCGGGAACCTCTCCGACCTCGCGCCGCGCGCCGTCGAGGCGCTGCGCAGCGCGGACGCCATCTGCTGCGAGGACACCCGCCGCACCGGCCGGCTCCTGCAGCACGCCGGCGTGGGGCGCGCGCCGCTCGTCGTGGTCAACGACCACACCGAGGTCGGCGCGGTCGCCGGCGTGCTGGCCCGCCTGGCGCGAGGTGAGCGGGTGGTGGTGGTGAGCGATGCCGGGATGCCGGGGATCTCCGACCCGGGCGAGCGGCTGGTGCGCAGCGCGCTCGACGCCGGGCACCGCGTCGAGGTGGTGCCCGGGCCCTCGGCGGCGGTCACCGCGCTGGTGGCCAGCGGGCTGCCGACGGGGCGCTACGCCTTCGAGGGCTTCCTGCCCCGCAAGGGGTCGGGCCGCACGGCCCGGTTGGCCGAGGTGGCCGCGGAGCGTCGCACCGTCGTGCTGTACGAGGCGCCGCACCGCCTGGCGCGCACCCTCGCCGACCTCGCCGCCGCCTGCGGCGACGACCGGCGCGTCGCCGTCGCGCGCGAGCTGACGAAGCTGCACGAGGAGATCTGGCGCGGCACGCTGGCCGAGGCCGTCGCCTGGGTGGCCGACCATGCGCCTCGCGGGGAGGTGGCCGTCGTCCTCGACGGTGCCCCGCAGCCGGCGGCGGCCAGCGAGGCCGACATCGAGGTCGCGGTCGCCGAGCGGCTGGCCGCCGGCGACACCGCTCGTGACGCAGCGGCCTCCGTGGCCGGTCAGCTCGGTGTGCCGCGGCGTAGTGCCTACGCCGCCGCCGTCCGCCAGCGCCGGACCGGCGGTGCTAGCCCGTGAGGTGGCGGGCGGCGAGCTCGGGGGCGACGATGTTGATCATCACGCCGGTGCCCTGCTCGAAGCCGGCGAGGCTCGTGAGCCGCGGCACGATGTGGACGTGCCAGTGGAAGGGCCCGTCGTGGTGGTGGGGCGCGGTGTGGAAGACGATGTTGTACGCGGTGTCGCCCAGCTTGGCCCGGAGCAGGCGCAGCGCGTCGCGGATGGATCGGCCGACCGCGACGACGTCGACGGGGGCCGTGCGCTCCAGGTGGACCTCGTGGGCCCGGGGCAGCACCAGCATCTCGTAGGGCGCGCCGCTCCAGAAGGGGCAGACGACCACCGTGCGCTCGTCCTCCAGGACGACGCGGTGCCCGGCACCGGTCTCGGCTTCGAGCACCGTGCAGAGCAGGCACGACCCCTCGAAGCGCCGAAAGCCGGCCTCCTCCTCGGCGATCTCGCCGGGCACGAACGGGATGCCCAGGAGCTGGCCGTGCGGGTGGTCCAGCGATGCGCCGGCCTCGCGCCCCGCGTTGACGATGGCCTGCGTGTAGCGCACCGTCGAGCGGCGCGCATGGTCCTCCATGCGGTCGCGGATGGCAGCCATGGCGAGCCCGGCCTGCTTGTCGTCGAGGTCCGCCCAGCTGCCGCCGTGGTCGGGCGAGAACACCAGCACCTCGTGCACCCCGCTCGCCGAGGCCTGCGTGAACACCGGCCCGAGGTTCTGGACCCGGAGCGGTTCGTTACCCTCGAAGGCGGGGAACAGGTTCGGCACGACGCGGATGAGCCAGGAGCCGCTCGGGCCGTAGGTCTCCAGGGCAGGCGGCGTCGCCTCCTCGTTGCCGGGGCAGAAGGGGCAGAGCTGCGGATCGGGCTCGCTCGCGATGCGGCGGGACACGAGGTCACCGGGTCGAGCGGCGCGCTCCGCGGCGACGGTGACCCAGCGGCCCGTGAGGGGGTTCAGCCGGAGCTGGCTCACCGCTGGGTCGCGGGCGGGCTCGGTCGAAGGTCGGCGCTGAGGGCTGACGCTGGCACGCCGGGGACGTTACTCCGACGGTACGCGGACACGTGGACGGCGCTGGCGGCCCCGAAGAGCTCGCCGCGCCAGCCTGCCGCGCGCCAGTCGAGCAGCAGCCCGGCCTCCTGCGCGAGGTCGTCGAGCTGGTGCGGGGTGGCGTAGCGGAGGTGCCACGGCCGCAACCGGATGCCCTGGTTCGTCAGGTGGATGTGCTGACCGGTGACGGTCTGCGCCTCGACGTCGTTGCGGCTCACCGCCAGCACGACCTCGTCGGCCGTGATGTGCCTCGCCGTCACGTTCGACCGAGGTCCTCCAGCCAGCTCGTCGTCGGGGACGAAGGCCTCGAGCACGAAGCGCCCCCGCGGGGCGAGCAGGGCCGACACCCGTTGCAGGCAGCGACGCTGCGCCGCCTCCGTGCCGAGGTTGAAGAACGTGTTGAAGGCGACGAGCACCACGGCGAAGCCGGCGGCCGGGCGGTCGAGGTCGAGGTCGGCCATGTCGCCCAAGGTGAGCCGCACGGCGTCGCCTCCCTCCTTGGCGCGGAGCCGGTCGAGCATGGCGGCGGAGGCGTCGACGCCGTGCACCTCCAGGCCGTGCGCGGCCAGCGGCAGCGCGAGGCGGCCCGTGCCGACGCCCAGCTCGAGGACCGGGCCGCCGCCGGCCTCCGCCGCGAGCGAGACCACCCGCTCCACGCACGCCTCGACGTCGGTCACCGACTCGTACCAGTCGTCGTAGACGTCGGCGAAGCGGTCGCCGTAGGTGCTCGCCTCGTAGCCCTCCACGGCCACAGTGTCGCGGGCCCGCCACCGGCGGGTGCGCGGGCCGGTAGAAACTGGGGCTGTGGAATGGGCCGCTCCCGACGCCGCCGCGCCGAGCGCGCCTCGACCGCCTGGGCCCCCGCACGTGCGTGCCCGGGGGCCACGGCAGGCACGCCGCGGCCGTGCCACCACTGGCCCCGATGACCGCCTCGGACATCCTCGACGGCGCCTTCGCCATCCTCAAGGCCGCCCCCGCCACCATCGTGGCCTTCACGGCCGTCTTCGCCGTCCCCGTCCAGATCGCTGCCGGGTGGCTGCAGCGCGACCTCCTCGGTGGCTCCAGCATCTTCGAGCTGGTCGAGGAGGGCGACCGCTCGCTGAGCGCGATCGACTCCGGTGGGGCCGACGGCACGTGGGCCTCGATGGTCCTGCTGTTCGGGCCGTCGCTGGCCCTGGTCTTCGTGGCCGCCGGCCTCGCCCGGCTGGTCGGCGCCTGGCACGTGGGCCACGACCTCTCGCTGGGCGAGCTGCTGCGGGGCTCACGTGCGATGGCCTGGCCGCTGCTGGCCAGCTGGCTCCTCGTCCACGTCGCCGAGGGGCTCGGGCTGCTGGCGTGCGGTCTGCCGGCGCTGGCGGTCATGACGTGGTTCCTCGTCACCGCCCCGGTCATCGGCGCCGAGCGGCTGGGACCGGTGGAGGCCATGCGCCGCTCCGCCCGGCTCACGGCACGCCGCTTCTGGCCCGTCATGGGCCTGGCCCTGCTGAGCGGGCTCGTGGCCTACCTGTTCAGCCAGGCGCTCGGCCTGCTGCCCTCGGTGCTGGCGCTGCTCATCGGGACCGACGGCGTCGGGTGGGTGATCCTCGCCGCCGGGGGCATCCTCACCTCGCTCATCACGATGCCGGTCGTGGCCGCGGCCACCGTGCTGATCTACCTCGACCTGCGCGTCCGGACCGAGGGCCTCGACCTCGAGCTGGAGGCCGAGCGCGCCTTCCCGTCGAGCTGATGGGCGCGCCCCCGCCGGCACGCGATCCCGCAGCCGTGCGCGAGCTCGCCGACGACATCCTCGCCCACCCGCGCTACGACGAGCCGCAGGCGTCGATCCCCGAGCGCATCCAGCAGTGGCTCGGCGATCAGCTCGGCGCGCTCGGCGTCCGAGCTGGTGGGATCGGGCGCAGGCACGCTGCTCGCCTGGACCGTCGTCCTGGCGAGCCTCGCCGCCGTCGCCTACCTCGTCGCACGCCACGACGGACGGCGCCTCCCCCGCGGCGCCCTGCCGGCGGCGCCCGCCCCGATGGTGGAGCTCACCCGGTCCCCTGACGAGTGGCGCCGAGCCGCCGCCGAGCTGGAGGCCGCGGGCCGATGGCGCGAGGGCCTGCGCTGCCGGCACCGGGGCCTCGTCGGCGAGCTGGTCCGGCGCGGGGCGGTGCGCGACCAGGCGGGACGCACCGCCGGCGAGCACCTGCGCGACGTGGCTGCCGCCTGGCCGGGCGCGGCGGCGCCGATGGCCGCGGCCACCGAGCTGTTCGAGGCCGCCTGGTACGGCCGTGCCGAGACCGCCGCCGCCGAGGCGGCGCGCTTCGGTGACCTCCAGGACCAGGTCCTCGGGGCCCGCCCCGTGACCGGGCGGGGGCCCCGCTGAGCGTCCAGGTCCCTCGGGGCGCCGTCGTGGCCGCGGCGGTCGGGGCCGGCCTGCTCGTCGCCGCCGTCGCCGGCGGGCGTCCCGGCGCCGACGGCCCGCCCCTCGATCCGCGTTCGGATGCCCCGCTCGGCACCAGCGCCCTCGTCTCCCTGCTCGACGGCCTCGACGCCACGGTGACGCTCAGCCCGGGCCTGCCCGGGCCCGCGGAGGACGTCGCCCTCGTGCTCGTCGATCGGCTCGACGACGACCAGCGGCGCGCCGTCGTGGCATGGGTGGAGCGCGGCGGCCGTCTCGTCGTGACCGATCCCCGCTCGGCCCTGGCGCCGCCGGTCGTCGACGGCGGGCTGGGTGCCGCGCTCGACGCCCGCACGTCCGACCCGCTGGCGCCGGGCACGTGCACCATCGAGGCGCTGGCCGGCGTCGGCCCCGTGGTCGCCCCCGGGCCCGCCCGCTACGAGGTCCCGCCCCCGTCGGAGGCGTGCTTCGGCGACGCCAGCGGGGCCTACGTCGTCGCGGCCCCCGTCGGCGCCGGCACGGTGGTCGCCGTCGGCGGCGCTGCCGCACTGACCAACGCACTCCTCGACGAGCGCGACAACGCGGTGCTCGCCGCAGCGCTGCTCGCACCCGCTCCTGGCAGCGCCGTCCGCTTCGTCGACCCGCCCCTCCCCGCCGGCGGTGGCCGGCAGAGCCTCGCCGAGCTGGTGCCGCCCGGCGTGCGCCGAGCGCTCGTGCAGCTCGGGATCGCCTTCGTGGCCTACGCCGCCTGGCGCGCCGTGCGTCTGGGCCGCCCGGTGCCCGAGGAGCTGCCCGTGCGCATCGCCGCGTCGGCGCTCGTGGCGGCGACCGGCAGGCTCCTGTCGCGCAGCGCCAGCCCCGAGCGCTGCGCCGCCGTGCTGCGCGCTCGGCTCCAGCGGCGACTTCGGGCACGGCTGGGCCTCCCCGCCACGGCGGACGCCGCGGCCATCGCCGCGGCCGTCGCCGCACGGACCGACCTCGACCCCGAGCACGTCCGCGCCGCGGTCGAGGACCGTCCCGTCACCACCGACGCGGAGCTGGTGGCGCTCGCCCGCGCTGCCGCGTCCATCCACCAGGAGGTCCTGCGTTGACCGATGCCACGCCCCCCGCCGACCCACGCGCCGCGGTGCTCGCCGTGCGGGAGGAGGTGGGCAAGGTCGTCGTCGGTCAGGACGGCACCCTGTCCGGCCTCATCACGGCGCTGCTCGTCGGCGGGCACGTCCTGTTGGAGGGGGTGCCCGGCGTCGCGAAGACCCTCCTCGCCAAGGCCCTCGCGGCGTCGCTCGACCTGCGCTTCACCCGCGTGCAGTTCACCCCCGACCTCATGCCCTCCGACGTGCTCGGCCAGCTCGTGTACGTGGCGCCCCAAGACGGTGGTCGTACCGGCGACCTCCGCTTCCGGGAGGGCCCGGTCTTCACGAACCTGCTGCTCGCCGACGAGATCAACCGCACCCCGCCCAAGACGCAGGCAGCGCTGCTGGAGGCGATGGAGGAGCGGCAGGTGTCGGTCGAGGGGGCAGCCCGGCGGCTCCCTGAGCCGTTCCTCGTCGTGGCCACCCAGAACCCCATCGAGTACGAGGGCACCTACCCGCTGCCCGAAGCGCAGCTCGACCGCTTCCTGCTCAAGCTGCAGATGGGCTACCCGACGGCGGAGCAGGAGCAGGCCGTGCTCGTCCGCCACGACGAGGGCATGGATCCCCACGACGTCGCCGCCCACATCGGGCCGGTCGCGTCGTCGGCCGACCTGGCTGCCGCTCGTGCGCTCGTCGACGACGTGCGCGTGGAGCCGGCGGTGCTCGCCTACCTGGTCGATCTGGCGAGGGCCACCAGGGAGGCGCCGGCGCTGTCGCTGGGCGTGTCGCCCCGTGGCACGGCGATGCTCCTGCACGCCGTCAAGGCGTGGACGTGGCTGGTGGGGCGGCCCTTCGTCACGCCCGACGAGGTCAAGGCGATGGCCAAGCCGGCGATGCGCCACCGCGTGCAGCTGCGGCCGGAGGTCGAGCTCGAGGGGACCACCGTCGACGGGGTGCTCGACGGCATCCTCGCCGCGGTCCCGGTGCCGCGTTGAGGGTCACCGCTCGATGATCCCCGTCCCGACGCGGCGGCTGGCCGTCGTCGCCGCGCTCGGAGCGCTCGCCGTGCTCGCCTGGCCCGGTGACGGGCTCGGCGCGCTCGGTGTGGGTGAACGGGGCCCTGCTGGGGGTGGCCCTCGTCGATGCGCTGCTCGCCGTCGACCCCCGGCACCTGGCGCTGGAGCGGGAGCTGCCGCCGGCGCTGTCGCTGGGCGGGCGTGGCGAGCTCCGCTGGACGGTCCACAACACGACCGGTCGCACCCTGGTCGTGGCGCTGGCCGACGAGCTGGCACCGTCGCTGCGCGCCTCGACCCGCCGGTTCCGCGCACGGCTGCCCGGCGGTGCCCGCGTCGTGGCTGCCGCCACCCTCGCGCCGGCCCGACGGGGACGCTTCGAGATCAGCCTGCTCGTGGCGCGCGTCGACGGGACGCTCGGCCTCGGGAGCCGCCAGCGCACCCTGGAGTGGCCCGCGGTGCTGCGCGTCCACCCTGCCTTCCCCAGCCGCGCCGAGGCGGAGCTGCGCACCACGCGGACCCGCGTCCTCGAGGTGGGGTTGCGCTCGGCGCAGGGCCGCGGGGGTGGCACCGAGTTCGACCAGCTCCGCGAGTACGGCGTCGACGACGAGGTGCGGCGCATCGACTGGGCCGCCACCGCGCGCGCCGGTCGCACGATGGTGCGCACCTACCGGGCCGAGCGCAACCAGACCGTCCTGCTCATGCTCGACAACGGTCGGGTGATGGCCGGCCAGGTCGCCGGCGTCCCCCGCGTGGAGCACGCCATGGATGCGGTCATGTGCCTCACCACCGTGGCCACGCGCCTCGGTGACCGCTGCGGCCTGGTGGTGTTCGACCGCGAGGTGCGCGCCGTGGTGCCCTCCGCTGCCGGGCGCGACCAGCTGGGGCGGGTCGCCGAGGCCATGTACGACCTCGAACCGGTGCTGGCGGAGAGCGACTACCTCGGCGCCTTCGGGCACGCGCTGACCCGCTTCCGGCGGCGTTCGCTGATCGTCGTGGTGACCGACCTGGTGGACCAGGCGGTGGGGGAGTCCCTGCTGCCGGCGCTGCCGCTGCTCCTGCGTCGCCACGTCGTGCTCGTGGCTGCGGTCCGCGACCCCGACGTGGCCCGCTGGGCCAACGACCCCGTCGACGACGCAGAGGGCGCCTACCGCGCCTCGGCCGCCGCGGCCGCGCTCGACGAGCGAGACGCCGCCGTCGCCCGGCTGCGCGGGATGGGTGTCGTCGTCGTCGATGCCGCGCCGGGTGAGCTCGCCCCGCAGCTCGCCGACGCCTACCTCGACCTCAAGGCGCGCGGCCGGCTCTAGCCCTCCGCGGACCGGGCCAGGCGCTCGTGCTCGCCGAACGCGCCGGTGTAGCCGCGCTCGGCTGCCTGGCGGCCGAGCGCGGCGACGTAGGTCCAGAAGCCCCCGAAGGCGGCCACGCCGACGAGGATGCGCGCCCAGGTGGGCAGGCCGCTCGGCGTCACGAAGCCCTCGATGGCGCCGGCCACGACGAAGGCCACGACGAGGCCCAGCACCACCACGGCCGACCGTCGCCCCGCCTCGGCCAGCGCGTCGGTGCGGCTCCGGTCGCCGGGTGCCACCACGGCCCATCCCAGCGCCAGGCCGGCTGCCCCCGCAACGGCCACGGCCGACAGCTCCAGCAGGCCGTGGGGAAGGATCAGGCCCCAGAACCTCGGTTGCTCGCCGGCTGCGGCGAACAGGCCCGCGGCGACCCCGACGTTGGCGCCGTTGAAGGCCAGGATGAAGGCCGTCACGACGCAGAGCGCCACGCCGGCGGCGAAGGCGAGGATCGCCACCTGGATGTTGTTCACGGTCACCTCGGTGGCGAACTGCCCGGCGGGCGCGGAGGAGTAGTACGCCTCGAAGTCGTCCTGCACGTAGGCCTCGCGCACCGCGTCGGGACCGGACGCCTCGAGGGCGGCCTCGGACGTGGCGATCCAGGCGCCCACCACCAGCGCCGGCACCGCCAGCAGCGCCACGGAGACCGCCACGAAGCGCCGGCTGTGCCACACCGCTGCGGGGAAGCTGGTGGTGAAGAACCGCGCCACGCCCGCCAGCGACCGCGATCGTGTGCTGTAGATGGCGGCTGCCGCGCTGGCCACCAGGCGGGTGAGGCGAGCCACGAGCGCGGGGTCGGCTCGCGCCGTGCGCGCGTGGGAGAGGTGCGTGGAGGTCTGCTGGTAGCGCTGCACCAGCTCGTGGACCTCCTCGGCGCTCAGCGAGCCCGCACGACGTCGGGTCAGCGCCTCGAGCCGTGCCCAGCCCGCCTGGTTGCGTGCGATGAAGCGGTCGACGTCCACGGTGACGACCGCCCTCCGACGCGCGGCCACCGGTACCGTAGCCACTCGGATGGCGACCACCCCTCGCGGCATCGTGACCCCCGAAGCCGTCGTGCTCGACCTCGAGACGGCGGGCATCGCGTCGCGCGGGCTGGCGAGGATGCTCGACGCCGGGATCCAGGCCGTCGCGCTCCTGGCGCTCATCCTGGTCGTCAGCCTGGTGCTCAGCCCGTCGGGCGGTCTGGCGGTCGCCCTGCTCCTCGTCGGGATGGCGGGCATCGTCCTGGGCTACCCGATCCTCTGCGAGGTGCTCGGCCGGGGCCGCTCACCGGGCAAGGCGGCGTTCGGCCTGCGGGTCGTGACGGTCGACGGCGCCCCGATCGCCGCCCGCCACGCGTTCATCCGCTCGGCGCTGGGCCTGGTCGACTTCCTCCTGCCCCCCGGGGGCCTCTTCGCAGTCCTGGTCGCGCTGCCCTCACCGCGCAACCAGCGCCTGGGCGATCTGGTGGCCGGCACGATGGTGCTCCGCGAGCGCAGCGCGGCGGCGCCGCCCCAGGCGGTGTGGTTCAGCCCGCCGCCCGGTCTGGAGGGCTACGCCGCGTCGCTCGACGTGCGACGCGTCAGCGCGAGCCAGCTCGCCGTCGTGCGGGCGTTCCTGCTGCGCGTGCACGAGCTCTCGCGCGAGGCGCGCGCCGCGCTCTCCTCGAAGCTGGCGGTCGCGCTCGCCGCTGCCATGCGCCACACGGCTCCGCCGGAGGTGTCGCCCGAGGCCTTCCTCGTCTGCGTGACCGCCGCCCACCAGCGCGGCCACAGCCCGGCGAACGTCCCCGGCGCGCCGGCCCCGCCGCCGCCGCCGCCCCCGCCGCCGCCCCCGCCGCCGCCGCCGCCCCCGCCCCCGCCCTCGTTCCGGCCACCGCCGCCACCGCCGCCGCCACCGCCGCCCGGCGGGCCGACCGCGCCGAGCTGATGGCGGCCCCCGCCCTCGCCTGGCACTACCTCGACCATGCCGCGTCGACGCCGATGCGGCCCGAGGCCGTCGCGGCGATGCTGCCCGTCCTGACCGACGGCTACGGGAACCCCTCGGGCGCGCACGCGCTCGCACGAGCGGCGCGCGCCCAGCTCGACGAGGCGCGTGAGCGCCTGGCGGCGGTGGTCGGCTGCGAGCCGGGCGAGGTGGTCTTCACGGGCGGGGGCACCGAGGCCGACAACCTCGCGGTCCTCGGCGTTCGCGACGCCACGGGCGGCACGGTGGTGTGCTCGGCGATCGAGCACCACGCCGTGCTCCACCCGGTCGAGCGCGCCGGCGGCAGGGTCGTGCCCGTCGACCGCCAGGGCCGGGTCGACCTCGAGGCGCTGGCGCGGGCCCTCGACCCAGGCGTCGCACTCGTCTCGGTCATGCTCGTCAACAACGAGGTCGGCGTCACCCAGTCGCTCGACGACGTCGCAGCCGTCGTCCGCGAGCACGCGCCCCGGGCGCTGTTGCACACCGACGCCGCGCAGGCGCTGTGCTGGCTCGACCTCCGTGACCACGCCGCTGCGGCCGACCTCATCACCCTGGCGTCCCACAAGTGCGGCGGCCCCAAGGGGAACGGTGCCCTCGTCGTGCGGCGCGGTGCCGCCCTCTCGCCGCAGCTCCTCGGCGGCGGACAGGAGCGCGATCGGCGCAGCGGCACGCAGGACGTGGCCGGTGCCGTGGCCTTCGCGGCGGCGGCGGCGCAGGCGTCCTCGGAGCGCGAATCCCTCGGGCGACGAGCGGCCGCGTGGCGAGCGGGCCTCGTCGCGGCCGTGCTCGACGGGGTCGACGGCGCCATCGAGACCGCGACGGGGCCGGGGGTCGTGCCCGGCATCGTCAACCTCTGCCTGCCCGAGGTCGACAGCGAGGCGCTGCTGTTCCTCCTGGAGCACGAGCACCGCGTGCTGGCCTCGGCTGCCTCGAGCTGTGCCAGCGGCGCGCAGGAGCCTTCGCACGTCCTCGCCGCCATGGGCATCGACCGGGCGACGGCCAGCGGGTCGCTGCGTCTGTCCATGGGATGGTCGACGATCGAGGCGGACCTCACGGCCGCGACGGCCGCGGTGCCGGCGGTCGTGGCCGCGCTGCGTGCCCACGTGCGCGACGGGGAGCCGGCGTGAGCGCGCCAGCGCGGGTCCTCGTGGCCATGTCGGGCGGCGTCGACTCCTCGGTGGCTGCGGCGCTCCTGGACGAGGCGGGTCACGACGTGGTCGGCGTCACGCTGAAGCTGTGGGGCGGCGAGGCCGACCAGGGCTGCTGCTCGGCGGCGGATGTGGACGACGCGCGGGCGGTGGCGCGGCAGCTGGGCATCGAGCACCACGTCTTCAACTTCGGCGACGACTTCGAGGCGCACGTCGTGGCCCCCTACGTCGCCGACCACGCCGCCGGGCGCACGCCGAACCCTTGCATCGAGTGCAACCGCCACCTCAAGTTCGACCGGCTGCTCCGCCGCGCCGACGCCCTCGGCTTCGACGCGGTCGCCACCGGGCACCACGCGCGCGTCGTCGAGCGGCCCGACGGCACCCGTCGGGTGCGGCGCGGCGCCGACCCGGGCAAGGACCAGTCCTACGTCGTGCACGTCCTCGACGAGGCAGCGCTCGCTCGCGTCCGCTTCCCGGTCGGTCACCTCACCAAGGCGCAGGTGCGTGCCGAGGCGGCCCGACTCGGCCTGGCGACCGCCGACAAGCCCGACAGCCAGGACGTCTGCTTCATCACCGCCACGGGTGGGCGCGAGGCGTTCCTCGGCCCCCGCATCACCACGCGTCCCGGCACCGTCGTCGACATCGAGGGTCGCCCCGTCGGCCGGGTCGATGCCGTCGAGCTCGTCACGGTGGGTCAGCGCCGCGGGCTCGGCCTGCCCGGCGGTGGCGAGGCGCGCTACGTGACCCGCGTCGACGTCGTCGGCGCCACGGTGACCGTCGGCAGCCGCGCAGACCTGCTCACCGACCGCGTGCGCGTCGCCGACCTGCGCTGGATCGCCGGCGCGGTCCGCGGCCCGCTGCTGGCGCAGGCGAGCGCCCACGGGACGCCGAGGCGCTGCCACGTCGTGGGAGACGAGGTCGTCTACGACGAGGCCCAGCGACGGACCGCGCCCGGCCAGAGCATGGTCTTCTACGACGGCGACGAGGTCGTCGGGGCCGCCACCGCCACCTGAGCCCCCCCGAAGCCTGCAGCAGCCACAACCCCGCCAAAACCCTGCGGCCACACCCCCGAAGCCTGCAGCCACAACCCCACAACCTGCGGCAGTGAGACGACAAGACCTCGTCTGAGTGCCGCAGGTTTCGAGGTGGGCGGTGCCCGCTCGGTGTCGACGGCGAACCTGCGGCAGTGAGACGACAAGACGTCGTCTGAGTGCCGCAGGTTTGTGGGTGGTCGGGGTGGCGGGGGGCTAGGCGCCGACGGTGAGGCGCATGCCCTGGGCCTGGGTCTGCAGGCGGCGGGCGACCTGGTTGGTGAGCGACACGATGAGGTCGGCCTGGCTCTCGTCGTGGGTCGCCATGCCGCAGGCCGGGGTGATCATCGCCTGCTCCCGGAGCAGGACCGGATCGCAGCCGCCCTGCGTCAGTGCGCACCACTCGGCGGAGAGGTGCTGCCAGAGCCGCTCCGGCGTGGACCCGAGCGGCCCGGTGGTGGGCACGGCGCCCCAGGCGATCCACCCGCCCCGCTCCAGGAAGGCGCCGAGGGCGCCGGCGTGGTCGGCGGCTCCCGCGCCGACGGGCAGCGAGAGGATCTGTGGACCCGCCTGCAGGGCCACGCGCCAGTCGGCGTCGCCGCAGCAGTGCAGCCCGGTGAGGGCATGGGGCTCCAACGTGGCGAGCACGCTGGAGACGAGGTCGATCGTGCGGTTCGGCTCGAGCGGGAAGCCCGGGTGCATCGCCGCCGTGAGGCCGGGCTCGTCGACGAACACCACGAGCGGGGCCATCGGCGCCGTCTCCTGCGCGGCGGCCAGGAGCGCCCGTGCCCGCGCTCGCACCGCGGTGCCGGCCATGGCGAAGGCGCGCTCGGTCGGCACGCCGACCGACGCCAGCGCGATGCCGAGCGTCACCGGGCCCGTGAGCTGCAGCTTGATCGGGCCGTGCCGCCCGGCCACCGCGCCGAGGAAGGCGCGCAGCGCCACGAAGGGCGCGCCGTCGATGCCCGGCTCGGTCAGGGGCGATCGTGGGTCGATGGCGTGCTCGTCGACATCGAGGCTGCCGTCGTCGAGGACGCGCACCCCCGGGATGCCCCATGCCGCCTGCGACACCATCCGCTCGACCGGTGAGCGCTGCGGGAGCGACGGCGCCGCGGGGAGGCGCGGCTGGCGCTCCAGCACGAAGGTCGCCGCGGCGCGCGGATCGGTGTGCGGGAGGCTCCCGATCGACGTGCTCAACCCCTGGGGCAGGACGACCGACTTCACCGTCGTCCGTCCGCGCCATCTGCCAGAAACTGCACAAGATCCCCCTGCTGGTCAGACTCTGGAATAGCCATCCTGACGGTCCGTGGGCAAATCTCCGGGGACCATGGCGCTGCTCTCCGGACCGTGGCCTGCCCGCCTCGCGTGGCTGGCCCTCCCGCTGCTCGTCGGCCCGGCGCTGAGCGCCGCGCTCGACATGGCGAGTCGGCCGGTCGCGCTCACCGTCGCGGTGCTGGCCTGGGGCCTGTGGACGGGCGTGCTCGTCGCGGTCCTGGTCCCTCGCACGGTGGGCCTCACGGCGCTGCGGGTCGGTGCGGTCGCCGTCGGGGCGGGTGCCGGCTGGGCCGCCGTGCGCGCGGACGAGCCCGCGCTCGCGGCGCTGGCGCTGGCCTGGTCGGCTCTGGTGGTCGTCGTGGCCCTGGCCCCCCAGACCGGGGAGGCCTTCGTGGACGGGTCGTCCTACGGCGACGAGCGGCGCCTGCCGCTGCGGGTGCCCTCGGCGCTGCTCCTCGGGCCGGTGCCGGTCGCTGCCCTCGTCGCCGTCGCCGGCCCGCTCGCCGGCCCGCTGCTGCTGGCTGCTCGCCAGTGGGTGCTCGGCGCGCTCGCCGTGCTCGTCGGCCTGCCGCTCGGATGGCTGGCCCTGCGCGCGCTGCACGGCCTGGCTCGCCGCTGGGTGGTCTTCGTGCCGGCGGGGATGGTCCTGCACGACCCCGCCACCCTCGCCGATCCCGTGCTCTTCCCCCGCCGCCTGATCCAGCGGGTCGGCCCCGCAGGCGGCGACCCTCCGGCCGACGCCGTGGACCTCACGCACCACGCCCTCGGCCTCGCCCTGCAGCTCGACCTCGCCGCGCCGCTCGAGCTCGCCCCCCGTGGCTCGGGCTCCGCGCGTGACGTCCAGGCCCGCGCCGCGACGACGGTGCTGTTCACGCCGACGCGTCCCGGCGCCGTGCTCGCGGAGGCCCGGCGCCGCCGCATCCCCGTGGCGAGCGGCTGAGCGTCCGCGGTGGACCTGACGACGAGCGCCGTGATCGTGGCGGTCGTGGCGACGGTCCTCGGCGCGACGATCCAGGGCTCGATCGGGTTCGGCATGAACCTCGTGACGGTCCCCGCGCTGGCGCTGGTGCTCCCCGAGGCGCTGCCGGTGGCCGTGATCGTGCTCGGCATCCCGATCTCGGTGGGCATGCTGCGCCACGAGCGCCACGCCCTGGACCGTGCGGGCGTCGGGTGGATCATGGTCGGGCGAGTGCCGGGGTCGGTGGCGGGCGCATGGGTCGTCGCCACCGTGTCGACGAGCACGCTGCAGGCGGTGGCCGGCATCGTCGTGCTCGCCCTCGTGCTCGCCAGCGTCGCGATGCCCCCGGTGGCCGTGCGGCCCGGCTCGCAGCTCGTGGCGGGAGCGGTGTCGGGGCTGAGCGGCACCGCTGCGGGCATCGGCGGGCCGCCGCTCGCCCTGCTCTACCAGCGCAGCACCGGTCCCACGATGCGCTCGACGCTGGCCGCCTCGTTCTTCTTCGGGACCTTGCTGTCGATCGCGACCCTCGCGCTCGCCCGCGAGGTCGGCCGCGAGCAGCTCCTGCTGGGCGCCGGGCTGGCGCCGCTCGTCGCGGTGGGCACGATCGCCGGCCGCCGACTCCACGGCTGGCTCGACCGTGGCTGGCTGCGGTCCGCGGTGCTCGTCTTCGCGGCCGCTGCGGCGGTGACGGTGCTCGCTGACGCGCTCATCTGAGCCGCCGGCGACGTCGCACCCGCTCGGTAGCCTTCGGCGCGATGGCCGACATCGAGGTGGAGGAGCGGGCTGCCGCGCTGCGGGCCGAGATCGACGAGCACAACCGGCGCTACCACGAGCTCGACGAGCCGACCATCTCCGACGCGGACTACGACGACCTCGTCCGGGAGCTGCGGTCGCTCGAGGAGGAGTTCCCCGAGCTGATCACCCCCGACTCGCCGACCCAGCGCGTCGGGAGCCGGCCCTCGACGACGTTCGCGCCCGTGGTGCACCGAGTGCCGATGATGAGCCTCGACAACGCCTTCGACGAGGCCGAGCTGCGCGCCTGGGGCGAGCGGCTCCAGCGCCGGCTCGGCGAGGGCGACGGCCCCGTCGAGGTGGGCTTCGTCTGCGAGCCGAAGATCGACGGCCTGGCGGTGTCGATCCGCTACGAGGGCGGCCGCTACGTGCAGGCCGCCACCCGCGGCGACGGGCGCGTCGGCGAGGACGTCACCGCGAACATCGCCACCCTCGCGCGAGGTGCCCGCGAAGCTGGCGCCGGGCGCGCCGGAGGTGCTGGAGATCCGCGGCGAGGTCTACATGTCGACGCCCGCCTTCGCCGCGCTGAACGAGGCGCAGCTGGCACGGGGGCTGCGGCCGTTCGTCAACCCGCGCAACGCCGCAGCCGGCGCCCTGCGCCAGAAGGACGCCACCGTCACCGCGGGCCGCGAGCTGTCGCTGTGGTGCTACCAGCTCGGCGAGGTGCAGGGCGGTCCCGTGGTCTCGACGCACCACGAGACGCTCGAGCTGCTGTCGAGCTTGGGCTTCCCCGTGAACCCCGAGGTGCGCACCGTCGCCACGCTCGACGAGGTCCATGCCTACTGCCGCGACCGCCAGGCGCGCCGCCACGACCTGCCCTACGAGATCGACGGCGTGGTGGTGAAGGTCGACGACCTCGCCCGCCGGGCCGAGCTCGGCTCCACGTCGAAGGCGCCGCGCTGGGCGATCGCCTACAAGTTCCCTCCCGAGGAGCGCACCACCCGGCTGCTCGACATCAAGGTCTCCGTCGGCCGCACGGGCAGGGCCACGCCCTACGCCGTGCTCGATCCGGTCTTCGTCGGCGGGGTCACGGTGAGCCAGGCCACGCTCCACAACGAGGACCAGGTGCGAGCCAAGGACGTTCGCCCCGGCGACACGGTGATCGTGCGGCGCGCCGGCGACGTCATCCCCGAGGTGCTCGGCGCCGTGCTGGCGGATCGGCCGCGCCGGTCGAAGCCCTGGCGGTTCCCGGCGAGCTGCCCGGTGTGCGGCACCCCCTTCGTGCGCCCCGAGGGTGAGGCCGACACGCGCTGCCCGAACCCGGCCTGCCCGGCACGCGCCCACGGCGCCATCGAGCACTTCGCCAGCCGCGGGGGCATGGACATCGAGGGCCTCGGCGAGCAGCGCGTGCGCCAGCTCGTCGAGCTGGGCCTCGTCCGCGACATCGCCGACCTCTACTCGATCGACTGGGACGTGCTCCGCCCGCTCGACGGCTGGGGCGAGACGTCGATCGCCAACCTGGCCCAGGCCATCGAAGACTCCAAGGCCCGCCCCCTGCCTCGCCTGCTCGTGGGGCTCAACATCCGCCGCCTCGGCCCCGCCGGTGCCGAGGCGCTCGCCGCCGCGATGGGCCACATGGACCGCATCCTCGACGCGACCACCGAGGAGCTGGCGGCCGTCGAGGGCGTCGGGCCCGTGATCGCGGGAGCGGTCGCCGAGTGGCTCGCCGACCCCGACAACCGCGCCGTGATCGAGCGGCTCCGCGAGGCGGGCGTCAACCTGCAGGGCCCTGAGGTGCTCGACGTGCCCCAGACCCTCGCCGACAAGGCCGTCGTCGTCACCGGCACGCTGGAGGGGTTCAACCGCGAGGAGGTGGAGGCGGCGATCAAGGCGAGGGGCGGCAAGTCCCCCGGCAGCGTCTCCAAGAAGACCACCGCGCTCGTCGTCGGTGCGGGCCCGGGCGCCTCGAAGCTCGCCAAGGCCACCGAGCTCGGCGTGCCCGTCCTCGACGAGACCGCCTTCGCGCACCTCCTGCGGACCGGCGAGCTTCCCGAGGAGGGCGGCGGGCCGCCTACGTGGCCTGGAAGCACCAGGTGACGGGCCGGTCGTCGACGCCGGGGCCTGCCGACGAGCGCCACACGACCGCCGTGACGCAGTTGCGGCCGCCGGGCAGCTCCGGGAAGGTCGTGCTGGCGCCGGGCAGGAAGAAGACCTGGTTCTGCTCGGGCACCCGGCGCAGCTCGTCGTCGGGGATGGGCTCGCCGTTGATGATCAACGTCGCCTCGTAGCCCGGCGCCAGGTCGATGCCGATCTCCGTCTGTCGCAGGACCTCGTCGCCGCTGCCGGGGCGCAGGTGCTCCACGAACCTCGGCGGTGAGGTGCCCGCGGGCGGGTCGTCGCCGGTGTCGGTCGAGCGGACGGCCGCCAGGAGCGCGAGCCCTGCGGCGACCAGCGCAGCGGCGATCGTCAGGCGGTACCGCAGGTCCGACATCGGTCCGCGCCGGCGAGGGAGGGGCGTGGTCATCGTCGTGGCCTCATCGGTCGTATCCCTTGGGCAGCGCGGCCGACGGGAAGGCGTGGAGCGACGCTGACAGCACGACGATGACCGCCGCCGCGGTGAGCCCGAGCGCGAGGCGCACCGCGGCGCTCGCCTCGACCGCGCCGAGCGCAGCCACGATCGTCGTGCCCTCCAGCATGAGCAGGCCCAGCGCGGCGCCGGCGCTGCGGTGCAGCAGACGCCAGGCGAAGAGCCACTTCACGGCGATGGTCGCCACGAGGCCGGTGCGCAGGCCGGGGGTGAGCTCGCTGCGGCCCGCCACGACCACGGCCTCCACGAGGGCCTCGACCGAGACGAGCCCCGCGGCGGCCCGCAGCGTCCAGGGCAGCGCGCTCGCAGCCGCTCCGCCGCGGGCGGAGCCGGGACCCGAGAGGTGGTCGACGCCGGACATGCTCCCAGTCTGGCTGGCCCGCCGCGCCATGGGCCATCGGCGCAGCATCGTCGCCGGGGTGCACGGGGCCGCCCGGGTCACCGGGTACCCTCACGCCGTGGTCATGTCCCGCATGACGGACCAGATCGGTCGCGTCCTCAGCGGGCGGTATCGGCTCATCGCCCCGGTGGGCACCGGTGCGTCGGCTCAGGTGTTCCTGGCCGACGACGTGCGCCTCCGGCGCCGGGTGGCGGTGAAGCTGCTGCACGCCGCGCTGGCCGACGACGAGACGTTCCTGCGCCGCTTCCGCGCCGAGGCGCAGGCGGCCGCGGCCCTGAACCACCCGAACATCCTCGCCGTCTACGACTGGGGCGACGACGACGGCGCGCCGTACCTCGTGACGGAGTACCTCGGCGGTGGCAGCCTGCGCAGCGTCCTCGACCAGGGCGATCGCCTGACCCCCTCCCAGGCGCTGCTCATCGGCCTGGAGGCGACCCGGGCGCTCGAGTACGCCCACCGCCGGGGCTTCGTGCACCGCGACGTGAAGCCGGCGAACCTCATCTTCGGGGAGGACGCGCGGCTGCGGATCGCCGACTTCGGCCTCGCCCGCGCGCTGGCCGAGGCGGCCTGGACCGAGCCGCAGGGGGCCGTCCTGGGCACTGCCCGCTACGCCTCACCCGAGCAGGCCAAGGGGGAGTCCGTCGACGGCAAGGCCGACGTGTACTCGCTCGGCCTCGTGCTGATCGAGGCCGTCACCGGCTCGGTGCCCTTCGCCGCCGACACCACCATCGCCACGCTGATGGCTCGGGTCGGCACGGCCGTGGAGGTGCCCGACGAGCTGGGCCCGCTGCAGAAGCCGCTGCGCCGGGCCGGCCTCCCCGACGCGGCCGAACGACCTGACGCCACCGAGCTCGCCGTGGCGCTCATGGCCTGCGCCGAGGAGCTGCCCCGTCCCGAGCCGCTGCCGCTCGCCGTGGCGCCTGCACTGGTCGACCTCACCTCGCCCGACGCCGACCGTGACGCCACGTTGCTCGGCGTCGGCGCGTCGCGCGTCGAGGCGCCGGGCGATCGCACAGCGCTCGACCTGCCGGTCGCCGTCGCCGCGGCCCCCAGGCCGCCCGGGCGGCTCGACGACGACCTGGCCATCGACGTCGACGACGACCGGCCGCGCCAGCGCTGGCCCTGGCTGGTCGTCGCCGCGGTGCTCGCCGCGCTCCTCGGCGGGGGCGGCGCCTGGGCGTACGTCGGCACGCAGGCGGACTCCTACGAGGTGCCGCCGCTCGTGGGGCTCGGCGAGGCCGCCGCGCGCGACCTCGCCGATGGCTACGGCTGGGCGATCGAGCGGCGCGAGGACCGCCGCGACGACAGCGAGCCCGGCGAGGTCCTGGCGACCCGGCCCGAAGCCGGCGAGCTGCTCGGCGAAGACGAGACCCTCGTCCTGGTCGTCTCGCTCGGCAACACGCTCGCGCCCGTGCCCACCGACCTGCCCGGCCGGCACATCGACGAGGCGACCGCGCTGCTCGCCGAGGCCGGCGGGTTCGTCGCCGAACCCGATCCCGTCTTCCACGAGGAGATCCCGGAGGGCATGGTCATCGCCCTCGGGCCCGACGTCCCCGCCGAGCTC
The DNA here is from genome assembly GCA_963715505.1 of uncultured Microthrixaceae bacterium. Classification (GTDB taxonomy): domain Bacteria; phylum Actinomycetota; class Acidimicrobiia; order Acidimicrobiales; family VFJN01; genus VFJN01. The sequence continues at coordinate 2,343,160 of OY970242.1, read as the reverse complement.
CCCAAGGAGAGCGCCGTGCCCCTCGTCGTCTCGGCCGGGCCGGCGCCCCGCGCGGTGCCTGCCGACCTGGCCGGCGGCACCTACGAGGACGCGGCCGCCGCCATCGAGGCGGTGCAGCTCGTGCCGGCACGCATCGACGAGTTCAGCGACGACGTCGAGGCGGGCCGCGTCATCGGCACCCGCCCGGCCGCCGGCAGCGAGGTGCCGCGCGACGGCACCGTCGAGGTGGTCGTGTCGCGTGGCCCCGACCTGGTCGAGGTCCCCGGCGTCAGCGGCATGCGCCTCGAGGAGGCCATCGCAGCGCTCGAACGGGCGGGCTTCGTGGCGGGCGAGGCCTACGGTCCGGTCCGCGGCCGGGCCTTCCAGACCGACCCCCCGGCCGGCACCGAGGCCCGCCGCGGCTCCACCGTCGACATCTACCTCCGCCGCTAGCCACCGCCCGGGGCCGGTCCGGCCGCCCGGTACGATGCCCCGGCGCCGCCCGACCGGGACGGCGGGACGAGGTCGTGGAGGTCAGCGTTGGGGGCAACAACCGGCGGATCGCTCGAGGGCCGCGTCGCCGTCATCACCGGTGCGGGACGCGGGCTGGGCAGGGAGCACGCCATGCTCTTCGCGGCCGAGGGCGCCAAGGTCGTCGTCAACGACCTCGGCGACGTCGCCGAGGAGGTCGCCGAGGAGATCCGCGGGCTCGGCGCCGAGGCGATCGGCTCCCGGCACGACATCACCGACTGGGACGACGGCCGGCGGCTCGTCGAGGCAGCGCTGGAGGCGTTCGGGCGCCTCGACGTCCTCGTCAACAACGCCGGGATCCTCCGCGACCGCGCCCTGGTCAACATGACCGAGGCGGAGTGGGACGACGTCATCGCCTGCCACCTCAAGGGGCACTTCGTCCCGACCCGCTTCGCGGCCGCCCACTGGCGCGAGCAGGCCAAGGCCGGCGAGGCCGTCGAGGCGTCGATCATCCACACGTCGTCGACCTCCGGGCTGCTCGGCAACCCTGGACAGACCAACTACGGCGCGGCCAAGGCCGGCATCGCCTCCTTCAGCGCCATCTGCGCGCAGGAGCTCGCCCGCTACGGCGTCCGCTCGAACTGCATCGCCCCCGCCGCCAGGACCCGCCTGACCGAGGCCACCCCCGGGCTCGGTGCGATGGTCGCGGCGCCCGTCGACGGCTTCGACGTCTGGGACCCGGCCAACGTGTCGCCCCTCGTCGCCTACCTCGCCACCGCGGGCTGCGCGATCACCGGGCGCACGTTCTTCGTGCAGGGCGGGACGGTGCGCCTGATGGAGCCCTGGCGCATGGCCGACCAGCTCGACCGCGACGGGCGCTGGACCGTCGCCGACCTCGCCAGCGAGCTGCCCCAGATGTTCGTCTAGCAGGTCCGACGCGCCCTGCGGCCTGCCACCTGCGCAACGAGGTGCCGGTGTAGCCTGAGCACGTCCGAGGTGCCCGGCTCGCTGGGGCGGCGTGCTGGACGTGGCGTTCCCCAGCCGCCGCGATGAGGCCGCCGCCCCAGCGAGCCGGGTACCCGGGTCAGCACCGATTGGGGACTTGACCCGCGGGTCAATATCCTGCTCGCGTGACGCAGCCGCCCGACAGCCACCACGACGGGCTGGCGATCGAGGCCCCGGGCGCCGACGAGGTGGCGGTCCTGCCCTGGCCCCTGCTGCTGCGCCACCGCTTCCAGGCGCGCGTGGGTCGAAGTCCTCGCTACGCATGGCTGGTCCTCGCGGTGTCGCTGTTCGGCCTCTTCTCCGTGGGCTGCACGATCACGATCCTCTCCGTGTCGATCCCGCGCATCGCGGCGGACCTCGACAGCGACGTGAGCACCGTGACCTGGGTCGTCACCGGACCGCTCCTCGCCTTCGCCGTGGTGGGCCCCGCCATGGGCAAGCTCGGCGACCTCTACGGCCACCGCCGCGTGTACGGCCTGTCGATGGCCGCGGTCGCGCTCTGCGCCTCGCTCACCGCCGCCGCGTGGTCAGCGGGAGCGCTCATCGCCTTCCGCACGCTCGGCGCCGCCACCGGCGCGGCGGTGGGCCCGGCGTCGATCGCGCTCATCAACCGGCTGTTCCCCCGCGAGCGCCGGGTGCAGGCCATGGGCTACTGGTCGATGGTCGCAGCCGGCGGCCCGGTCATCGGCGTCGTGGCGGGCGGGCCGATCGTCGAGACCTTCGGCTGGCGGTGGATCTTCGTCGCGCAGGTGCCGCTGACCCTCGCCGGGCTCGTGCTCGCGATGCTCGTGCTGCCCGAGACGGAGCGGCGCGACCGCGTCAGGTTCGACTACCTGGGCGCCATCGTGCTCGCGCTCGCCGCGACGTCGTTGCTCTTCGCCGTCAACCGCGGCCCGCTGTGGGGCTGGTCGGACCCGCTCATCGTCGCGGGGTTCCTCCTGGCTCCCGTCGCGCTCGTGGCGTTCGCGTGCATCGAGCGCCGCGTCGACAACCCCCTGCTGCCGCTGGCCTACCTGGGACAGCGCAACTTCAGCTTCGCCGTCATGACGCAGTTCTTCACGAACTTCGCCTACATGGGTGGCTTCATCATCACGCCGATCTTCCTGGCGTCGGTGTTCGACTACCCCGAGACGCGCGTCGGCGGGCTCATGATCGCCCGACCCCTCGCCTTCGCGATCGCCGGGCCGGTGGCGGGCGCGGTGGCCGTGCGCATCGGGGAGCGGACCTCGGCCGTCGCCGGCGCGCTGTTCGTCGTCGCATCGATGGTGGCGCTGTCCGCCGTCGCGCCCGGCACCTCGGACCTGGTGATCGTGGGCGCGCTGATCCTGTCGGGCATCGGCCTGGGCTGCTCCTCGCCGGCGCTGGCGGCGAGCATCGCCAACGCCGTCGACGAGCACGACCTCGGCGTCGCCGGTGCCTTCCAGCAGATGATGACCCAGCTCGGCGTCGTCGTGGGCATCCAGGTGATGCAGACGGTGTCGGTCGTCCGCGAGGCCGCGGTCGGCGAGGTGGCCGCCTACGGCGAGGCGTACCTCGTGGGCGGTGCCGTCGCCGCCCTCGGTGTGGTCACGGCCGCCTTCGTGCAATCCAGCGCCCGCCGCGCCGAGGGCGCCCCGGAGGGCGCCCTCGAACCAGACCCCGCGCTGACCTGAGCCACCCCCCACGTTCCTGCGGCAGAAGTCATGCAAGACCACGAGCAACTGCCGCCGGATCGAGGGGACGGGCGCTGAGCCCGCCGACGACGGCCTAGTCGGCGGTGATCTCCTTGATCTTGGCCGCCACCTCGGCCTGGACCGGGTCGGGGGTCGTCTGCTGCATGGCCATGAGCTTGGTCATGTCGCCCTGCACCTTGATCTTGCCGGCCATGAACGCCTGCATGCCGGCCTGCGGGTTGCCGTCGACGAGGATCGCCTTGGCGGTCTCGTAGTCGAGGGTCACCGTGAGGTCGGGGTTGTCGAGGTGGCCGGTGTCCATCTCCATCTCGCCGCTGGAGGTGTCCATGTGGGCGTCGATGGAGCCCGACCCGAAGGGCACGTCGGTGATGACCTGGTTCATCCGCACGACGTGCGCGGGCGGCGTGCCCTTGCCCTTGTAGTCCTCACGGATCTTCTTGGCGGCCTCGAGCCACTCATCGGAAAGGAACGGGTACGACACTTCGACCTCCAGGTACGGCGGGGCGGACCGCCGCACCGTAGCGCGATTGCAGTGCGCGTGCAGGAAGTCGCGTCAGGCCGGTGCTGCCGCCATGGCGGGCGCTCGCAGGGCCTGCTGGGCGGCCTGCTCGTCGGCCGCGACGGAGTGCACGACCCAGCGGGCGACGAAGCTGGCGAGCTCCGGGAGCGGCAGCTTGATGCGGTTCGTCCGGTGGAAGTGCGAGTAGTGCCCGACCGCCCCCACGACGCCGAGCGCGAGCAGCGAGGCGTCTTCGTCGCGGATGGTTCCGTCGGCCTGGCCGGCCTTGATGAGCACGAGCGTGTCGCCGAGGTGCTGCTGGGTGCCGCGTCGCAGCACGTCGGTGAAGTTGCGCCCCTCGACCTCCAGCAGCGAGAAGAAGTGGGCGTGCTCGGCCATGAACAGCACGGAGGCCTCGGTGCCGTAGCGGAGGTTGACGAGCGGCGGGGCGTCGGGGTCGAGCACGGCCTTCTGGTGGCGGCGCAGGTTCAGGCGGATGCGCTCCGCCAGCTCCTTGAAGAGCGCCTCCTTGTTGTCGAAGTACCAGTAGAAGAGGCCCTTGGCGACGCCCGCCGCGCGCACGATGTCGATCACGCGCGTCTCGGCGTAGCCGCGCTCGGCGAACAGCTCGGCGGCATGGTCGAGGAGCTGCTGCTTGCGCTCCAGGCCTTGGGCGGTGAGCCGCCGGTCGGGTTCCACGTCAAGAGCGTGCCCCGCCCTTGACCCGTGGGTCAATCACCGCGGTGCCGGTGGTACCTTGCGCGGGAGATGGCTGCGACCACCCGGCCCGACCGCATCGAGGCCCGCGAGCGGAACCCCAAGTGGCAGAACCCCCCGCTGCTGATCGACATGTCGATCTGCATCAACTGCGACACCTGCATCCGCCACTGCCCACCGCAGTTCGGGGCCATCTTCAACCACGGCATCGACGTCGTCATCATCCCCGAGCTGTGCTCGGGTTGCGAGAAGTGCCTCGAGCCCTGCCCCGTCGACTGCATCTACCCCGACCCCGACTGGACCCCGGCCCCCGACGACTGGTGGCAGGAGCAGGCCAGCGACGACCCCTATCGCTAGGACCACGCATGCCCCGAACGCCCGCCGACGACGTCCATCCCGTGCTGAGCGGCTGCGCGCCGTGGTCCTCGCCGAGTGGCGGCCCCCACGGTGCCCTCGTGCTGCACGGCTTCACGGGGAGCCCCGTGTCGATGCGGCCACTGGCCCAGGCGCTGGCGGCAGAGGGCTTGGCCGTGGAGCTGCCCAGGCTGCCCGGGCACGGCACGCACGTCGAGGACATGGCGCAGACCAGCTGGGACGACTGGCTCGGCGAGGCGGAGCGCGCGCTGCCGCGCGCTGGGGGAGCGCTGCCCCGAGGGTCGCCTCGTCGTCGTGGGCCTCTCGATGGGCGGGGCGCTCACCGCCGCGCTGGCCGAGGCCCACCCCGAGCTGGCCGGCATCGTGCTCATCAACACCCCCGTCGCCGCCCCTCCCGAGCTGGCCGTGGGCCTCGAGGCGATGCTCGCCGGCGGCGTCGAGACGATCGACTCCATCGGCGGCGACATCGCGGATCCCGATGCCGACGAGGCGTCCTACGACGCCACGCCGCTGCGCCCCCTGCTCAGCATGGTCCTGGCCGGCGAGGACGTGCGGGGGCGGCTCGGCGAGATCCGCTGCCCAGCGCTGATCATCACCAGCCGCCAGGACCACGTCGTGTCGCCGACCGACTCCGATCTGCTGGCCGAGTGCATCAGCGGCCCGGTGGAGCGCCTGTGGCTCGAGCGCAGCTACCACGTGGCCACGCTCGACCACGACAAGGACGAGCTCGAGGCGGCGACGCTGGACTTCGCCCGCCGCGTCCTGCCGCCGGTCGGCTGAGCGAAAGCGCCGCGCCTACCTGGAGTCGACGAACCCGCGGAACCTGTCGCTCTACCGCAGGCAGGGCTTCGTCGCCGCCGGCGAGATCGAGATCGTCGGCGGACCGTCGCTGCACGCCATGTGGCGCGACCCCGCCACGCGCTGACGGAGCCCGCTTCCGCGGCCGGCGCGTGCGGACCGTCGCCGGCGCGCCCCTACGATGGCCGCTCTATGGCAACGCTGTCGCGCCAGGAAGTCGCCCATGTCGCCCGGCTGGCCCGGCTGCAGCTGACGGAGGAGCAGCTCGACGTCTTCACGCCGCAGCTGGTCGCCATCCTCAGCCACGCCGCCGACGTGGAGGCGCTGCAGCTCGACGACGTGCCGCCGACCGCGCACCCCTATCCGCTGTCGAACGTGATGCGGCCCGACGAGGCGCGGGATGCGGGCATCCGCGACGCCGTCCTCGCGCAGGCGCCCGACAGCGAGGACGGCATGTTCCGCGTGCCGCCGGTGCTCGGGGAGGCACCGTGACGGCGCTGGAGATCGCGGCGACCGTCCGCAGCGGCGAGCGCTCGGCACGATCCGTCGTCGAGGAGCACCTCGCGGCCATCGACGGCCGCGACGGCGAGCTGCACGCCTTCAACCTGGTCACCCGGGACGAGGCGCTCGCCTACGCCGACGACATCGACGCTCGGGTCGCCAGCGGGGACGACCCCGGTCCGCTGGCCGGCGTGCCCGTCGCGCTGAAGGACAACCTCTGCACCGCGGGCGTCCCCACCACCTGCTCGTCGAGGATCCTCGAGGGCTGGTTGCCGCCCTACGACGCCACCGTCGTCCAACGGCTCCGGGCGGCGGGGGCGGTCACCATCGGGAAGACGAACCTCGACGAGTTCGCCATGGGCTCCTCGACCGAGAACTCCGCCTTCGGCCCGTCACGGAACCCGCACGACCCCAGCAAGGTGCCCGGCGGGTCCTCGGGCGGGAGCGCCGTGGCCGTGGCCGCGGGCTTCGCCGCCCTGGGGCTCGGTTCCGACACCGGCGGCTCGATCCGCCAGCCTGCCGCGCTGTGCGGCGTGGTGGGGATGAAGCCGACCTACGGCCGGGTCAGCCGCTACGGCCTGGTGGCCTTCGCGTCGAGCCTCGACCAGATCGGCCCCTTCGCCACCACCGTCGCCGACGCGGCAGCGCTCTACGAGGTCATCGCCGGCCACGACCCGCTCGACTCCACCTCCATCCCCGAGCCGCTCGCGCCCGTGCGCGACTCGCTGCGCCAGGGCGTCGAGGGGCTGCGGGTCGGCATCGTCAAGGAGCTGCTCGGCATCGAGGGCATCGCACCCGAGGTCGCCGCCCGGGCCCAGGCCGCGGCAGAGGCGCTGGAGGCGGCGGGCGCCAAGGTCGAGGAGGTGTCGGTCCCCGCCGTCATCTACGGCCTCTCCGCCTACTACCTCATCGCCCCGGCCGAGGCGTCGAGCAACCTGGCGCGCTACGACGGCGTCCGCTACGGGCTGCGGATCGACGCGCCCACCACGGGGGAGATGTACGACCGCACGCGCACGGCCGGCTTCGGGCCGGAGGTGATGCGGCGCATCATGCTCGGCACCTACGCGCTGTCGGCCGGCTACTACGACGCCTTCTACGGCAAGGCCCAGAAGGTCCGCACGCTGATCATCCGCGACTTCGAGGCGGCCTACGAGCGTCACGACGTGCTGCTGTCGCCCACCTCGCCGACCACCGCCTTCGACCTCGGCGCCAAGGCCGACCCGCTGGCCATGTACCTCAACGACGTGTGCACGATCCCGTCCAACCTGGCCGGTCACCCCGCCATCTCCGTGCCGTTCGGCAGCGGCGACGACGGACTGCCGATCGGCGTCCAGGTGATGGCCAACGTCCTCGACGAGGCCACCATGTTCCGCGTCGCTGCCACCATCGAGGAGGCGGCGCCGTGAGCCTGCCCGACGGCTGGGAGATGGTGATCGGGCTCGAGGTCCACTGCGAGCTCGCCACGGCCACCAAGCTGTTCTGCTCGTGCGCCAACCGCTTCGGCGACGAGCCGAACGTCAACACCTGCCCGACCTGCCTGGGCCTGCCGGGCTCGCTGCCCGTCGTCAACGAGCGGGCCGTCGAGCTGGCCATGCGGCTCGGCCGAGCGCTGGCGTGCGAGGTGAAGCGGTCGGTCTTCGCCCGGAAGAACTACTTCTACCCGGACCAGCCGAAGGACTACCAGATCTCGCAGTACGACCTCCCGACCAACGAGCACGGCGTGCTCGACCTGCCCTCCGGGCTGCGGGTGGGCATCACGCGCGCCCACATCGAGGAGGACACCGGCAAGCTCAACCACGTCGGCGGGGGTGGGAGGATCCACGACGCCGGCTACAGCCTCGTCGACTACAACCGCTCCGGCGTGCCGCTCGTGGAGATCGTCTCCGAGGCCGACATGCGCAGCAGCGACCAGGCCAAGGAGTACGTCGCCGAGCTGCGGGCCATCCTCCTCGCCACCGAGGTGTCCGACGCCAAGATGGAGGAGGGCTCCATGCGCGTCGACGCCAACGTGTCGGTCAACCGCACGGGCGAGCCCTGGGGCACCCGCTGCGAGATCAAGAACCTCAACTCGCTGCGCTCGCTGGGTCGCGCCATCGACCACGAGGCGCAGCGCCAGGTCGAATTGATCGAGCGCGGCGAGACGGTGCGCCAGGAGACCCGGCACTGGGACGAGAGCACGGGGCGCACCGGCACCCTGCGGGTCAAGGAGGATGCCGACGACTACCGGTACTTCCCCGAGCCCGACCTCGTGCCCCTCGACCCGAGTGCCGACGACATCGCTCGCATCGACGCCGCGCTGCCCGTGCTGCCGGCCGAGCGGCGCCGAGCGCTGGCCGAGGCGGCCGGGCTCGAGCGTGCCGACGACGCCGTCGCCATCGCCGTCGAGCGCGACCTCGACGGCCTGGCGCTGGCCGCCATCGCGGCGGGCGCCGACCCGGCCCGGGTGCTGACCCACGTCGAGCACAACCTGGCGGTGGAGGGCGCCGCATCGCTGTCGGCCGAGCACCTTGCCGCGCTGGTGCTGATGGAGACCGGCGGCGAGCTCACCGCCACGCAGGCCAAGGCCGTCCTCGCCGAGGTCGTGGCCACCGGCGACGACCCCGCGTCGATCGCCAAGGCCAAGGGCTTCGAGGCGATGGGCAGCGACGCCCTCGAGCGCCTCGTCGACGAGGTCATCGCCGCGCACCCCGACGAGTGGGAGCAGCTCCGCACCGGCGACGGCAAGGCCCAGGGCAAGCTCACCGGCTTCTTCATGGGCAAGGTGATGGCCGCTTCCAAGGGGCAGGCCGACGGCAAGGTCGCCACGGCGCTGCTGCGCAGCCGGGCCGGCATCTGAGGGTGGGCGGCAAGCGGGCACTGGCGGCGCTGCTGGCGCTGGCGGGCCTGGTGGCGGCCGGCTGCTCGGGGGACGACGACGAGGGGTCGGCGTCCACCACCCGCGACGAGCGCTCCACCACGGCGGACGCCCCGGCGTCGTCGAGCCGCACCACCGCACCACCGGAGTACTCCGGCGATCCCGGGTCGCCGTTCTGCACGCTGCTGCGCGCCACCGATCCGGCCACGGTGCTGAGCGGAGACGCCGAGGACCCTGCCTCGGTCGAGGCGGCCTTCGCGCGGCTGACCGAGGTGCTCGCCGACGCCCTCGATGCCGCGCCGCCGGAGATCTCCGACGACGTGGCGCTCGTCGCCGCCGGCATCGGTGCGCTCGACGGCGCCCTCGCGGCGGCGGGCTACGACTTCCAGGCGCTGGCCACGTCCGAGGCTGCTGCGGAGATCTCGGCGGCGGTGAACGACCCCGCCTTCGTCGACGCGGGCGCCCGCCTCAGCGCCTATCGCGGGCAGGTCTGCGGGCTCTGAGGCGTGCGCCACCGTGGGAACGGTGGTACAAAACCTGTCGTAGAGTACCACGACGTGGACGTGGACGTGGACGTGGACGTGGACGTGCTCGGGCCGGAGTCGCTGCTGTGGCGCTACGCCGGTGACACCCGCATCGCCTTCGTGGGTGGCACGATCGGCCTGCTCCAGCTGATGCACCCCGCCATCGGCGCGGGCGTGCTGGAGCACTCCGACTTCTTCCGCGACCCGATGGACCGCGTCGTGCGGTCGCTGCCGGCCATCCTCGGGGCCGTCTACGACGGGCCCGAAGCGGGCGAGACGGGCCGCTGGGTCCGCGACCAGCACACCGCCATCGCCGGCGTCGACGCCCAGGGGCGGCGCTACCACGCCCTGCACCCCGAGACCTACTGGTGGGCCCACGCCACCTTCCAGTTCATGGCGGAGCAGGTCGTCGACCGCTTCGACGACCACCGACTCAGCGACGCCGAGCGCGAGCAGCTCTACCAGGAGGGCCTCACGTGGTACCGCCGCTACGGCGTGAGCGATCGTGCGGTGCCGCCGACCCGTGGCGCCTTCCAGCACGAGTGGGACCGCGTCTGCCGTGAGGTGCTCGAGATGAACGAGGCGGTCGAGTTCGTGCTGCGCCTGCTCGACCAGCCGGTGCGCCTCGATCTCCCCGCACCGCTGACGCCGCTCAACGGGGTCGTCCGCCGCGGCCCGCTGCCCCGCCTGCTGAGCGTGCCGGCGCGCATCAGTGCCATCGGGGGGCTCCCGCCCGTCGTGCGGCAGCGCTTCGACATCCCGTGGTCGTGGGCGGACCAGCGCCAGCTCGACGCGCTGGAGCTGGCCGTGCGCAAGGCGTGGAGGTTCGTCCCGTTCTCCGTGCGCTGGCAGCCGCGCGCGCAGGCGGGGTGGAAGCGCGCACGGGCCGAGTCGCGAGGAGCGTCGTGGCCCGCCGCCGGCTGACCATCGCGCTCGAGCCGATCGTCGCCGGCGTCGGTCAGCCGGTGGGCGACGACGCCGCGGTGGCCGTGCTCGATGCCGCGGCCGAGCAGCTGCGGCGCTTCGGCCTCGGCCGCTGGAGCGTCGACGACGTGGCCGACCTGGCGGGCGTCGGGCGCACGAGCGTCTACCGCTGGTTCGGCTCGCGCGACGAGCTGGTGCACGCCGTGCTGGCGCGGGAGCTGCGCGAGACGCTGGCGGCGGTCGCCGTGGCCACCGCGGGCGTCGACCGCTTCGAGGACAAGGCCGTGGAGGCGACGCTGGTGTGCCTCGACGCCCTGTCGGGCTCCGTGGTCGACGACCTGCTCCGCAACGACCCGCAGGCGGTCCTGCCGCTGCTGACCACCGGTGCGGCGCCCTTGATCGAGCTGGCGCGCGCCGCGCTGGTGCCCCAGCTGCTCGCCGCGGGCGTCGCGGTCGACCCCGATCAGGCCGCCGTCGTCGCGGAGTCGCTCGCCCGGCTCGGGCTCTCCTTCGTCCTCACCCGCGACACCGTGGTGCCCGTCAACGATCCCGTGCAGCTGCGCGCTGCCCTCGGCGCGCTGCTCCGCCCGATGCTCCGCCCCCTGCCGCGCCGCCCCCTGAGCACCCCGACCCCCGATCTTGCGACCTGTGGTGGCGCGCGGCGTCGCCTCACGACGCAAGAACCCCTCGCCGGGCCCTCACACGGCCCAGGCGCCGCTGCGCCAGCGCCGCGCCAGGGTGACCAGACGAGCCAGCATCCACACGGCGAGGGCGGCCCAGAGCCAGCCGATCCCGAGATCGGCCACGAGCACGGCGCCGGCGACCGGGACGAAGCAGGCGAGCGCGACGAGCATCGACCGGGCCAGGTAGCGCTGGTCGCCGGCGCCGATGAGCAGCCCGTCGAGCGCGAAGACGACGCCGTTGATCGGCTGCAGCAGTGCGACCCAGAGCAGCAGGAAGGCGGTCAGGTCGCGCACGGCGCGGTCCTCGGTGAACACGGCGGGGAGCAGCCCACGGGTGGCGAGGACCGCCAGCCCTGCCACCACGCCCAGCAGCGCGCCCCACACGAGCATCCGATCGCCCGCCGCGCGCGCGAGGGCGACGCGGCCGGCGCCCAGGTAGCTGCCGATGAGCGCCTGGCCGGCGATGGCGACGGCGTCGAGGGCCAGGGCGAGGAAGCTCCAGATCTCGAAGGAGATCTGGTGGGCGGCGAGGTCGACCGTGCCGAGCCGGGTGGCGACCGCGGTGGCGATGAGCAGCGACGCGCGCAGGCTGGCGGTCCGGACGACGAGGTCGCGGCCAACCCTGGCGAGCGCGGCGATGCGCCCAGGGTCGGGCCGCAGCCCGACGCGCTCGGCGGCCGCGCCGCGCAGCACCGAGCGGGTGTACACGGCGGCCCCCAGCCACTGGACCACCACGGTGGAGGCCGCCGACGCACCGATGCCGAAGTCGAGCCCGAAGATGAGGATGACCTCCAGCACGAGGTTGCCCAGCGCCGTGCCCAGGGCCACCAGCACGGGCGTGCGGGTGTCCTGGATGCCGCGCAGCCAGCCCGTCCCGGCGAGGGTCACCAGCAGCGCCGGCAGCCCGAGCAGGCTGATGCGCAGGTAGATCAGACCGTTGTGGAGGACCGCCCCCTCCGCGCCCAGCGCCCGCAGGAGCGGCTCCGCGAACGCCGCGCCGGCGAGGACGGCCACGGCGGCCACGACGAGCGCCAGCCACATCGACTGCAGCGCGTCGCCGGCCGCACCGGGGCGGTCACCCGCGCCGAGGCGGCGAGCCACCGACGCGGTGGTGCCGTAGGCGAGGAAGATCGACAGCGAGTGGAAGCTGAGCAGCACCGCGGAGGCGACCGCGAGGCCGGCGAGCTCGGGGGTGCCGATGCGCCCGACCACGGCCGTGTCGGCCAGCACGTAGAGCGGCTCGGCCACGAGCGCCGCGAACGCCGGCACGGCGAGGCGCACGATGTCACGGTCGTGCGCGCTGCGGCGGCGCAGCGCGGCGCGCAACGCACTGGGGGTCGCTCCGGGCACGCCAGTAGCCTGCCGGACATGACGAGCGAGCAGGGCGAGGTTCCGGTCGACATCAAGCCTCGGAGCCACGAGGTCACCGACGGTCCGGCGCGCGCCCCCGCCCGAGCGATGTTGCGGGCCATCGGCATGACCGACGACGACTGGGGCAAGCCGCAGGTGGCGGTGGCCTCGTCGTGGAACGAGGTCACGCCGTGCAACCTGCCGCTCGACCGGCTCGCCAAGCGCTCCAAGGTCGGCGTCCGCGACGCCGGCGGCTTCCCGATCGAGTTCACCACGATCGCCGTGTCCGACGGCATCTCGATGGGCCACGAGGGGATGCGGGCGTCGCTGGTCTCGCCGCGAGGTGATCGCCGACTCCGTCGAGACGGTGATGCACGCCGAGCGGCTCGACGCGCTGGTCACCTTCGCCGGCTGCGACAAGAGCCTGCCCGGCATGCTCATGGCCGCCGCGCGGCTCAACCTGCCCTCGGTGTTCCTCTACGGGGGATCCATCCTCCCTGGCGAGCACGCCGGCCGCGCCCTCGACATCGTGTCGGTGTTCGAGGCGGTGGGCGCCCATGCGGCCGGCAGCATCGATGACGAGGAGCTCGACGCCATCGAGCGCAAGGCCTGCCCCAGCGAGGGCAGCTGCGCCGGGATGTTCACGGCCAACACCATGGCGTCGGTCGCCGAGGCGATCGGCATGTCGCTGCCCGGCTCGTCGTCGCCGCCGGCGCCCGACCAGCGACGCGACGACTTCGCCTACGAGTCCGGCCGCGCCGTCGTGCGGCTCCTCGAGCTGGGCATCCGCCCGCGGCAGATCATGACCAAGGAGGCCTTCGAGAACGCCATCGCCGTGGTGATGGCCCTCGGCGGCTCCACCAACGCCGTGCTGCACCTGCTCGCCATCGCCGCGGAAGCGCGGGTCGACCTGGCGCTCCACGACTTCAACCGCATCGCCGCCCGCGTGCCGCACATCGCCGACACCAAGCCGCACGGCCGCTACCACATGGTCGACATCGACCGCATCGGCGGCGTGCCGGTCGTGATGCGCCACCTGCTCGAGGCGGGGCTGCTCCACGGCGACTGCCTGACCGTCACCGGCAAGACGCTGGCCGAGAACCTGGCCGACCTCGACCCGCCCGCCCCCGACGGCGCGGTGATCCATCCGCTCTCCGACCCGATCCACCCGATCGGCGGCATCGCGGTGCTCACCGGATCCCTCGCCCCCAAGGGCGCGGTGGTGAAGGTCGCCGGGATCGACCAGCTCCGCTTCGAGGGGCGCGCCCGCGTGTTCGACGGCGAGGACGCCGCGATGGAGGCCGTGCTCGCCGAGCGGATCGAGGCCGGCGACATCGTCGTGATCCGCTACGAGGGCCCCAAGGGCGGCCCGGGCATGCGCGAGATGCTCGCCATCACGGGCGCCATGAAGGGCGTGGGCCGGGGCGGTGATGCGGCGCTCATCACCGACGGGCGCTTCTCCGGCGGCACCCACGGGTTCTGCATCGGCCACGTGGCGCCCGAGGCCGTCGACGGCGGCCCCATCGCGCTCGTGGCCGAGGGTGACCGCATCGTGATCGACGTGGAGGCGCACACCATCGACCTGCTGGTCGACGACGCCACGCTGGCCGAGCGGCGAGCGGGGTGGAAGCTGCCCGAGCCGCGCTACACGAGCGGGGTGCTCGCCAAGTACGCCCGCCTCGCCACCGGCGCGGAGCGCGGCGCGATCACCGAGGCCTGAGCGCCCGTCACAGCCCGCCGGTCACGGCGCCGGCGACGAGCGTGACCAGCGCGGCGACGACCAGCGCGGCGGCGAGGTGGGGCGCCCGGCGCAGCGACTCGGAGATCGCCAGGTGCGTGGCGTGCGTCGCCACGCGGAGCCGACCCCGGGTGCCGACGAGCATCGCCGCGGCGCCGGTCAGCGCCAGGATCGCCGCGATGGCCGGGGCGCGAGACGGGTCCTCGACCGCGCCGGGAGGGAGCCACAGGATGAACGACGTCGCCGCGTCGGTGACGGGGATGCCGTTGACGTCGTAGTGCACGGGCCGCGCCCGTGCCGAGGGCAGGATGAGCGCCGCCACCTCCTCCTCGGGCAGCGAGAAGGCGAGGTCGAGCACCGCCTCGTCGCCCTCCTCGATGAAGACGCGCCTGCCGACCATCTGCAGCGGCGGGTCGAGGCCGTACTCGCTGAGCGGGAGGTCGAGGCTGTAGATGTCGAAGGCCGCTTCGGGGAGGTAGATCGCCACCATCGCCCGGTGCACCCCGTCGCGGTAGGCCGGCTCGGGCCGAGCCGATTCGACGGCGGCGCTCGTGCGCTCGCGCTCGGGGTTGGCGATGCGCACCGAGAGCCGCACGTCCCAGGCGCCCGTGCCGCGGCGCTGCGTCGTGCGCACGGTGACCTGCGGGTCGATGTACCAGTCGAGCTTGTTGGCGGCGATGTTCTGCACGGTCACCATCACGCCGCGCGGGTCGAGCTCGCCGGTCGGCGCCGACGCTCTCCCACAGCGCCTGGATGCCGGGATCGGCCGACCAGGCGAGCAGGTGGCGGCCCTGGGCCGCCGCCTGCAGCCGCAGGGCGAGCTCGGCGATCTCCACGTCGCGCCCCTTGAGCGCCTCGAAGATGGTGCTCGCCAGCCGGCCCTGCACCTCGAGGCGCTGTGCCCGCACCTCGGGCGTGGCGTCGCCGAAGCGCACGTAGTTCTCGTTGAGCAGCTGCGCCTCGATGTTCTCCGACGTGTAGGTCACGCCGTCGAGCTCCACGGGACCGATCACGGCGAGCAGCTCAGCGAGGGCCACCACGTCGACCTCCAGCACCCCATCGACCGGGCCGAGGGGGAACTGCGCGCTCATGGCGGCGTAGATCGGTGCAGTGGCGGTGAAGTTGGGGGACACCGCGGTCTGCAGCCAGCTCCGCCCCATCTTGAAGTTGTGGTACGTCTGCGCGTACGCCTCGGGCACCAGCTCGCCCACACCCGGCACGTGGCGGTTGGCGAGCGACTCGAACTCGCCGAAGGTCACGTCGCCGTCGAGGAAGGTGACCACACCGCCCGACAGCGGCATGCCGGCCCCGCCGCGCATCTCGGCGTTGTTGGCCGCCAGCACCAGGTAGCGCCTGGGCCCGCGCAGCAGCGTGCTCAGCGCTTCGACGTGGCCGCGCGCCTCGTCGAAGCGCTCGGGGACCTCCTCGATCTCGTCCTCGAGCAGCTCCCTGGCGGTCTGCAGCGGTCCGATGAGCCGGCGCTGCGAGCCCAGGTCGATGCGCCGGATGTCCTGCTCCATGCGGTCGAGCTCGGCCGCCACGGTGTCGAGCAGGTCGAGGCGGGCGGCGGGCTCGGACCCCGCCGCCTGGAGATCGGTGTCGATCGCCAGCGACGCCTGGCGCGTGCTCCGGCCGATCCGGGCGCCCGCAGCGGTGAGGTCGCGGAGCCCGTCCACCTGGTCGCCGATCACCGGCAGCACGCTCAGCGCGGTGAGGAAGGGGCTCCGACGGGCGATGGCATCAGCGTGCACCAACCGGCCGGCGGCCCCGCCGACCGTGTCGACCAGCCCGTCCCCGAGCCCCTCCAGGGAGAGGTCGGCGAGGGTGGCGCTCCCGTCGTCGAGGTCGGCGCGGATCCGCAGCAGGTCGACCACCGTGCCCGCGACGAGGACCACCGCCAGGACGACGACCGCGGCCAGCAGGGGGTGAGATGTCACCCATCGCACCGATTGCGCCGGGCGCGAAGATGCCCGGGGCCCGATGGCCCCGGGCATCGCCTGTCGGTTCAATCCTGTGGGCTAGGCCCTGGCGACGAGGAAGCGCCGGCCAGCCAGCGCGATGGCGACGGCGGAGCCTCCCAGCAGCAGCGGCGCCGTGGCGTCGGTGCCGGTCTGGGGAAGGCCGCCGGCCCCCGCGACGGTGGTCGGACCGGACGTGGTGCCACCGGTGCTGCCACCTCCCACGCCGCCGTCGGTGGCGCCATCGCTGGCACCGTCGGATGCGCCGTCGCTGGCGCCGTCAGAGGCGCCGTCGGAGGCGCCGTCGCTGGCACCGTCTTGTGCATGGACCGGTCCGGCCGTGACCATGAGACCCGCAGCGCCGAGCAGACCGCTCACCACCGCAGCGCGCACGAAGCGGCCCAGGTGATCCTTCGAGATTCCCACCAGCTCGTCTCCTCGTTCCATGCCGATGCCCACGACGGGCCGACAAATCGGTCCTGTCGGACTTCGGCAGACACTAACCCGGATCCTGCACGAAGCGTGGTGATCTGTTCGCCTTGCCTTGTCCTGGCGGGGCGTGGAACACTGCCGCCGTGGCGCAGCCGACCATCCTGGTACTCACCTAGCGCACCCGCGACCACCTCGCGCGTGCGCTCTACGACCTCCCCAGCCGGGGGGTCGTCGTCGTTTTCGGGGAAGGACACCCAGCAATGCAGCTCACGGGAGCACAAGCGCTCATCAAAGCCCTCGAGATGGAGGGCGTCGACACGATCTTCGGCCTCCCCGGCGGCTGCATCCTGCCGGTGTACGACCCGCTGCTCGACAGCTCGATCCGCCACATCCTCGTGCGCCACGAGCAGGGCGCGGGCCACATGGCCGAGGGCTACGCCCACGTGACCGGTCGGCCCGGCGTCGCCATGGTCACCTCGGGGCCCGCGGCGACCAACATCGTCACCCCGCTGTGCGACGCCTACATGGACTCCGTCCCGATGGTGGTCATCACCGGGCAGGTGAGCACCGGCGCCATCGGCACCGACGCCTTCCAGGAGTGCGACACGATCGGCATCACCCGGTCGGTCACCAAGCACAACGAGCTCGTGACGTCGGCGCAGGACATCCCCCGGGCGGTGCGCGAGGCGTTCCACATCGCCACCACCGGCCGGCCCGGACCGGTGCTGCTCGACATCCCCAAGGACATCGTCGACGCCATGAACCCGGCCTCGGCCATGGAGTGGTACTGGCCCGACGACGCCAGCGTCGTGGAGGGCCTGCCGGGCTACCGACCGACCACGAAGGGCCACCCGCGCAAGATCCGTGAGGCTGCCGAGCTGATCATGCGCTCCGAGCGCCCGGTCATCTACGCGGGCGGCGGCATCCTCAAGGCCCGCGCCGCCGAGGCGCTGCGCGAGCTCGCCGAGCTCTGCGACATCCACGTGGTCACAACGTTGATGGCCCGGGGCGCCTTCCCCGACGACCACCCGCTCTGCCTCGGCATGCCCGGCATGCACGGCAACTACACGGCCGTCACGTCGATGCAGCGCTCCGACCTGCTCATCGCCCTCGGCAGCCGCTTCGACGACCGCGTCACCGGCAAGATCCCGTCCTTCGCGCCCGACGCCAAGGTCATCCACGTCGACATCGACCCGGCCGAGCTGGGCAAGGTGCGCCGGCCCGACGTCCCGATCGTGGGCGACTGCCGGCTCGTCATCGAGGAGCTCGTGTCGGTGCTGCGCGGCATGCTCGACGGTGGCGCCACCGCCCCCGACCGGTCGCCCTGGAAGCAGACGATCTCGGGCTGGCAGGAGCAGCACCCGCTCGCCTACAAGCAGTCCGACCCGGGCGAGGCGCTCAAGCCGCAGTTCGTCCTCGAGCAGCTGCGCGACAACACCCCCGACGACACGATCGTCGCCTCTGGCGTCGGCCAGCACCAGATGTGGACCTCGCAGTACTGGCACTTCAACCACCCCTACACCTGGGTCAACTCCGGCGGGCTCGGCACGATGGGCTTCGCGGTGCCCGCCGCCATCGGCGCCAAGGTGGGCCGCCCCGACGCCATGGTGTGGGCCGTCGACGGCGACGGCTGCTTCCAGATGACGGCCCAGGAGCTGGTCACCGCGGCGGCCGAGCGCATCCCCGTCAAGATCGCCATCCTCAACAACGCCTACCTGGGCATGGTGCGCCAGTGGCAGGAGATGTTCTACGAGGAGCGCTACTCCGAGGTGTACCTGTCGCCCGACCTGCCCGACTACAAGCTCTGGGCCGAGGCCATGGGCTGCGTCGGCATGCGGGTCGAGTCGCCCGAGGAGGTCCAGTCGGCCATCCAGAAGGCCAACGAGATCGACGACCGCCCCGTCGTCATCGAGTTCCGCACCGACTCCTCGGAGAAGGTCTTCCCGATGGTGCCCGCCGGCCGGAGCAACGACGAGATCATCACCGATCCCGCCCTGGGCGAGGACATCGTCCAGTGACCGCCGGCGGCAGCAAGGACGACATCCAGCACCACATCCTCTCCGTGCTGGTGGAGAACAAGGCGGGCGTGCTGGCCCGCGTGGCGGGGCTCTTCGCCCGGCGCGGCTTCAACATCATCAGCCTGGCGGTGGCGCCCACCGAAGACGAGCGCCTCAGCCGCATCACCATCGCCGTCGACGTCGCCTCGGCGCCGCTCGAGCAGGTCACCAAGCAGCTGTTCAAGCTCATCAACGTCGTGAAGATCAGCGAGCTCGACCCGCGCCAGGCCGTGGAGCGCGAGCTGCTCCTCGTGACCGTCGACGCCCCCGCGGCCAAGCGCAGCGAGGTCATCGAGCTGGTCGGCGTGTTCGAGGGGCGTATCCTCGCCGTCGGCCACGAGCGGCTCACCTTGTCGCTCGAGGGTCACCCCGACAAGCTCGACGACTTCGAGGAGCTGCTCCGGCCCTACGGGATCGCCGAGCTGCAGCGCACCGGGCGCGTCGCCCTCCCCAAGATCGAGAGCTCGAGCAGCCGAATCCGCTCCCTCCGCGTCTCCTAGCACCCACCCCAGAACGACCAGCACCGACAAAGGAACCCCGATGGCCAACGTGTACTACGAGAAGGACGCCGACCGCTCGCTCATCGCCGGCCGCAAGGTGGCGGTGATCGGCTACGGCAGCCAGGGCCACGCCCACGCTCTGAACCTGAAGGAGTCAGGCATCGACGTGCGCGTCGGCCTGCGCGGGGGATCGTCGTCGGTCGCCAAGGCAGAGGCCGCAGGCCTGCGGGTGCTCTCCGTCGCCGACGCGGCGGCCGAGGCCGACCTGGTGATGCTGCTCGGCCCCGACACGGAGCACAAGGCGATCTTCAACGAGCACATCGCGCCCCACCTGAGCGACGGCGACGCACTCTTCGTCGGACACGGCTTCAGCGTGCGCTTCGGTCAGGTCGTGGCGCCGGCGGGGGTCGACGTGGCGCTGGTGGCGCCGAAGGGTCCAGGCCACCTCGTGCGACGCACCTACACCGAGGGCGGCGGCGTGCCGTGCCTCATCGCCGTGGCGCAAGACGCCACCGGCAAGGCGCGCGACCTCGCCATGTCCTACGCCGACGCCATCGGCGGCGCCCGGGCCGGCGTGCTGGAGACCACCTTCGAGGAGGAGACCGAGACCGACCTCTTCGGTGAGCAGGTCGTCCTCTGCGGCGGCCTCACCGCCTTGGTGCAGGCCGGCTTCGAGACGCTCGTCGAGGCGGGCTACCAGCCCGAGTCGGCGTACTTCGAGTGCCTCCACGAGCTCAAGCTCATCGTCGACCTCATGTACGAGCAGGGCATCGCCGGCATGCGCTACTCCATCTCCGACACCGCCGAGTACGGCGACCTCACCCGTGGCCCGCGCATCATCACCGATGCCGTGAAGGCCGAGATGCGCAAGGTGCTCGACGAGATCCAGGACGGTCGCTTCGCGCGAGGAGTGGGTGGCCGAGAGCGAGTCCGGGCGCGAGCGCTACAAGGCCCTCCAGGAGGCCGGCGCCAAGCACCAGATCGAGCAGGTCGGCGAGCAGCTCCGCGGGATGATGCCGTGGATCTCCGCCGGCAAGCAGCGCGTCCAGGACATCAGCGGAGGCTGAGGTTCCGGCGCTGCGGCGCTGGGTAGGCGTGCCGGTGGTTGAGCAACCAGCCGCCGACGTCGCCGAAGGGAGCCGCATGCAAGCCCGCTCCGCCATCACCATCAACGCATCCCGGGAGGCCATCTACGGCGCCTGGCGAGATCTCGAGCGCCTCCCGAGCTTCATGGACCACCTCGACGCCGTGACCGAGGACGACGAGCGCCGCTCGCACTGGGTGGCGAAGGCCCCGGCAGGGACCACCGTCGAGTGGGACGCGGAGATCACCGAGGAGCTGCCCGGCGAGAAGCTGTCGTGGCGCTCGCTCGGCGACGCCTCCATCGAGGGCGCAGGATCGGTGCAGCTCCGGCCCGCTCCGGGCGGCCGCGGCACCGAGGTGCACGTCGTGCTCGAGTACACGCCGCCGGGCGGTGCGCTCGGGGCGATCGTCGCCAAGCTGCTCGGGGAGGAGCCGAACCAGCAGATCAGCGACGACCTCCGCCGCTTCAAGCAGCTCATCGAGACCGGCGAGATCGCCCGATCCGAGGGCAGTCCGCTGGGGAGCCGCACGGAGGACGCCATCGACCTCCGCGAGGCGCAACCCAGCGGCGAGGCGGACCGGCCCGACCGGGAGATCCGGGCATGAGGGCCACCTGCTGGATGGGCGCCAACGAGCTGGAGGTGCACCAGGTCCCCGATCCGCAGATCCTCAACCCGCGGGACGCGATCGTCCGCATCACCTCGACCGCCATCTGCGGCTCGGACCTCCACCTCTACAACGGCTTCATCCCCGCCATGAAGAAGGGCGACGTGCTGGGCCACGAGTTCATGGGGGAGGTCGTCGAGGTCGGTCCGGGTGCCTCCTACAAGGTGTCGGTGGGCGACCGCGTCGTGGTGCCGTTCCCCATCGCCTGCGGTGCCTGCCTGGCCTGCGAGGCCGAGCTGTACTCCGTGTGCGAGAACTCCAACCCCAACGCCTCGATGGCGGAGAAGGCGTTCGGCTTCCCGACGGCGGGCATCTTCGGGTACTCGCACCTCACGGGTGGCTACGCGGGCGGGCAGGCCGAGTACGCCCGCGTCCCCTTCGCCGACGTCGGGCCGCTCAAGATCGAGAGCGACCTCAGCGACGAGCAGGTCCTCTTCCTCTCCGACATCCTCCCGACGGGGTACATGGCCGCCGAGATGTGCGACATCACCTCGGGTGACGTGGTGGCGGTGTGGGGAGCGGGGCCGGTCGGTCAGCTCGCCATGGCCAGCGCGCTGCTGCTCGGTGCCGAGAAGGTCATCGCCGTCGACCGCATCGGCTACCGCTTGGAGATGGCCCGCTCGCAGCACGGCGCTGAGGTCGTCGACTACGAGCAGACCGACGTCGACGACCAGCTCAAGGAGCTGACCGGCGGCCGCGGGCCCGATGCGTGCATCGACGCCGTCGGGATGGAGGCCCACCACGGCACGGGGATCATCGAGGCGTACGACAAGGTGAAGCAGGCGGTGCGCCTCGAGACGGAGCGGCCCCACGCCCTGCGCCAGGCGATCAGGTGCTGCCGCAACGGCGGCGTGGTGTCGGTCGTGGGCGTCTACGGCGGCTTCGTCGACAAGTTCCCGATGGGGTCGCTCATGAACCGCTCGCTCACCGTCCGCAGCGGGCAGTGCCACGTGCAGCGGTACATGCGGCCGCTCCTCGACCACATCGAGGCCGGCCGCCTCGACCCGACCTTCATCGTCACCCACCGGATGGGCCTCGACGACGCGCCCGCCGGCTACGAGACGTTCAAGCACAAGCACGACGACTGCGTGAAGGTGGTCCTGACGCCGTAGCCGAACGGCCGGTGTGCCAACCTTCCCCGATGTCCGATCTGGGAGGGTTGCCGGTACCCGAGGTCGAGCCTGCGCACGGGCCCGATCTGCGGTTCGGGTTCAACGCGCACGAGTGGGGCGTGCTCATCCCGCTGTCGCTCGTCGGCTTCTTCCTCAACTACGACACCGGGCTGCTCAGCCTGGCGGCGCCGGCGATCGCTGAGGGCCTCGACGTCAGCGTGGCGACCTTCGGGATCGGCGTCGCCGTCATCCGGGTCGCCGCGCTCGGGAGCATGCCGGTGCTGCGCCTCGCCGACCGGGTGGGGCGCCGGCAGATGCTCCTCGTGTCCGTCCTCGCCTTCACGATCGCCACGGGGGCGACCGCCCTGGCCTGGAGCCTGGCGGCGTTCGTGCTGTTCCAGATGGCGGCGCGCCTGTTTCTCGCCACCGAGGAGTCCCTCGCCGGCATCGTCATCAGCGAGGAGGTGCGACCCGACCGGCGCGGGGCCGGCCTGACGCTGCTCGGCATCATCGCCATGACCGGGTTCGGGCTCGTGGCGGTCATGCTCCTCGTCGTCCCGCTCACGCCGCTCGACTGGCGAATCCTCTATCTGGCGGCCCTCCCGCCGCTGGTGCTCGTGGCGTGGCTGCGACGCAACCTGCGCGAGACCGCGGCCTTCTCCGTGGCCCAGCGCGAGGATCGCGTGCAGGCATCGTTCTGGCCGCACGTCGACGTCGTCCACCGGCCGCTGCTGTGGCGCATCACGATCGTGCTCGGCGCGCACGGGCTCCTCAGCACGCCGATGTTCTTCTACGCCGCCGAGCTGGCCCAGGACGGCTACGACTGGGAGGGCCTGTTCACCGTCATCGTGCTGGCGGCCGGACCGGCCACGCTGGCCGGCTACGTCGCCGGTGGCCGGCTGAGCGACCGCGTCGGGCGGCGGCCCGTGGTGATCTGGTCGGCGGTCGTCGTGGCGCTCGGCGTGCTGCTCGTCTTCTCCGAGCAGCGCTGGCTCTTCGCACCGGGCTTCTTCATGATGACCGGCGCCGACGCGGGCCTGGCGGCCGTGCGGCCGGCCTACCTGTCCGAGCTCTTCCCCACGGAGGTGCGCGCCACGCTGCTGTCCTTCGTGTTCGCGGTGATCGTCGCGGCCGGGTCGCTCGGGCTCGTGCTGGTCGGGCTGCTCGATGCCGTCTGGACGACCCGCACGTCGGTCATCGCGCTCGCCGTCGTGATGGTCGCCGGCCTCGCCGCGGTGCGGCGGCTCCCCGAGACGGCGGGCGCCGACGTCATCGGCGCTCGGTCCTGATCCGCTACATCGTCTCCGCGAAGCTGACCTCGCCCTCGCCGCGCAGCACGTTCTTGAGGAGCTTGCCGCTGGCGTTGCGGGGCAGCTTGTCGGTGGTGATGTCGACGTAGGCCGGCACCTTGAACGCGGCGAGGCCGTCGGCGACCCACTGGCGGACCTCGGCTTCGCCGAGCTGCTCGCCGTCCTCGACCTGCACGACGGCCTTGACCTCCTCGCCGAGCTCGGGGTGCGGCACGCCGATGATGGCGGCGTCGGCGATGCGGGGGTGCGAGACGAGTCGCTGCTCGATCTCGACGCAGTAGATGTTCTCGCCGCCGCGGATGATCATGTCCTTCTGGCGGTCGGTGATGTAGAGGAAGCCGTCCTCGTCGACGTGGCCGATGTCGCCGGTGTGCAGCCAGCCCGCCGCGTCGATCGCCTCCGCGGTCGCCTCGGGCTTGTTCCAGTAGCCGGCCATGAGGATCGGGCCGGTGATGCAGACCTCGCCGGTCTCGCCGGTGGGCACCTCGGCCCCCGTGGGGTCGACGATCTTCAGCCGGACGGTGGGCACCGGCGGACCGACCGAGGTGGGCCGTTCGATGGCGTCCTGCCCGGAGATCACGGTGGCCACCGACGAGGTCTCGGTGAGGCCGTAGGCGTTCGAGGTGCTCGTCACGTTCGGGAACGTGTCGCGGATCATGCGCTGCAGCTCGTCGGCCGACGGGGAGCCGCCGAAGGCGACGCTGCGGACCGACGACGTGTCGTAGTCGTGGCGATCCGGGTGCTCGCAGACGCGCCACACCATGGTGGGCACGGTGGCCCAGACGGTGACCTGGTGGTCCTGGATCAGCTCGAGCGCGGTCTCGGGGGTGAAGCGACCCTCCGGCATCACGAGCTTGAGGCCTGCGAGCATGCCGACGACGAGCGTCGAGTGGCAGCCCGACACGTGGAACAGCGGCGACGTGAACAGCGAGACGTTCTGGCCCTCGCCGGCGTCGGGCAGCGCCCCGCCGCCCGCCATCGAGCCGGCGACGGCGTTGTAGATCGTGTTCTGCAGGTTGGAGATCATGCTGCGGTGCGTCGAGACGGCGCCCTTGGGACGCCCGGTCGTGCCAGAGGTGTAGAAGATGACCGCGTGGTCGTCCTCGGCGAGGTCGACGTCGACCAGGTCCGGCACGGGCACAGCGGTCAGCTCGTCGAACCGGTGGGCGCGGGGGTCGCCGTCGAGGCCCACGTCACCAGGCGCGGCAGTCGACGAGGAAGATGTGCTCGAGGTCGGGGCACGCGTCGAGGCAGCCGGCGATGCGCTCGACGCGCTTGCGATCGGCGACGAGCACCTTGGCCCCGGAGTCCTGCAGGCCGTAGAGGATCTCGTCGGTGGTCCACCAGCCGTTGAGGCCGACGAGGACCGCGCCCTGCGACACGGTCGCCCAGAAGGTCAGGCACCACTCCGGGTTGTTCTGCGAGAGCACCGCCACGCGGTCGCCCTTGGCCACCCCGAAGCGGTCGCGGAGCGCGTGGGCGATGCCGTTGGCGGCCTGGCCGAACTCGGCGAAGCCATAGGAGCGGTCGCCGTAGACGAGGAAGGTCTGACCGTCGCCGCGCATCATGCCCACCTCGAGCACCGAGCGCAGCGAGGGCATGCGGTTGGCGTAGACCTCCATCTCCCGACCCAGCACCTCGGCCGTCGTGACCTCGAACATCCCTCCCGGGCCGGTCAGCTGCGCTCGCACCTCGGCACTCGTGGGCATCTCATCTCCCCTCTCGGACGCGTCCGCCGACGCTACCCCCTCGAGTTCTTGCGGCGTCAGGTGTCGGATCTCGTCACGTCGTGCCGCAGGAACGGGCGTGGTCGGTGGACGGCGAGTTCTTGCGGCGTCAGGTGTCGGATCTCGTCACGTCGCGCCGCAAGAACGCGACGATCAGCGGAAGTCGGGGACGACGCGCTCGATGATGGCATCGAGGCGGTCGAGGCGCTGCTGGCCGCGGCCGAGGAACCAGTCGGGGATGACGACCTCGTCGAGGCCGGCCTCGCGCCAGGCGGCCACCGCCGCAGCAACGTCGTCGCTGGTGCCGGCGATCGCCGCCCGACCGCCCGCGCGGGCGACGAAGTCCTCGGCTTCGGCGCGATCGTCGGTGAGGCGCACGAGCGCCTGTGCGGAGCGCGCGATCTCGGAGGGGTCGCGACCGATCGCCTCGCAGCGGCGCTCGAGGACGGCCGCGCGCTCGGCGATCGTGTCGGCGAGGCCCCACATGTTCCACTCGTCGGCGTGGCGGGCCACGACGCCCATCATGCGGTCGCCCTTGCCGCCGATGAGCAGTGGCAGCGGATCCTGCAGCGGCTTCGGCTCCGACACCGCCTCGGTGATGCGGTAGTGGTCGCCGATCATGGTGGTGCGCTGCTGGCGCAGCAGCCCCTTGAGCACCCGGCAGGCCTCCTCGAACCGCTCCAGGCGCTCACTCGGGGGCGGCAGCTCGATCCCGTACTGCTCGTGCTCGTTCTGCTGCCAGCCGGCGCCGATGCCGAGCACGAGACGACCGCCGCTCACGTGGTCGGTCGTCGCTGCCCAGTTCGCCAGCACCGCAGGATGCCGGTAGGTGTTGCCGAGCACGAGCGATCCCAGTCGCACGCGCTCGGTCAGCGCGGCCAGGGCGGGCAGCGCCGCCGTGGCTTCGAGGTTCGGCGTCGTGTCGGGACCGAACTCGCCGCCGCTGCCCATGAAGTGGTCGGCGAGGTACACGCCGTCCCAGCCGGTGCGGCTCGGCGTGGCGGACGACCTCCACCAGCTCGGACCACGGCTGGGACGCGTTCGGCCAGATCGAGAAGCGCATCGGGCCGACGCTACCGGCCGTCGTCGCGGCGCCGTCAGGTCAGCTCGGCCACCACGTGGTCGATGCAGCGGGTGAGGGCGGCGACGTCGTCGGGCTCGATGGCCGGGAACAGCGCGATGCGCAGCTGGTTGCGCCCGAGCTTGCGGTAGCTCTCGGTGTCGACGATGCCGTTGGCCCGCAGCACGCCCGACACGGTGGCGGCGTCGACGACGTCGTCGGCGAGGTCGATGGTGGCCACCACGTGGCTGCGGTCGGCCGGGTCGGCCACGAAGGGCGTGGCGTAGGTGGAGGCCTCGGCCCAGCCGTAGATGATCTCCGCCGAGCGGTCGCAGCGGGCGGCGGCCCACTGGCAGGCCGCCGTTCTGGTTGATCCAGTCGACCTGCTGGTTGGCGAGGAAGACCGTGGCCAGCGCCGGCGTGTTGTAGGTCTGGTCCTTGCGGCTGTTCTCGAGGGCGATGGCGAGGTCGAGGCTGGCCGGGACCCAGCGGTCGGAGGCGGCGATGCGCTCGATGCGCTCGATGGCGGCGGGCGACACGGCGGCCAGCCACAGCCCGCCGTCGCTGGCGAGGCACTTCTGCGGCGCGAAGTAGTAGACGTCGACCTCGGCCGGGTCGAAGCGCAGGCCGCCGGCCGCCGAGGTGGCGTCGACCAGCACGAGGCCCTCGGCGCCCTCGGGGCGCTGCAGCGGCATGGCGACGCCGGTCGAGGTCTCGTTGTGCGTGAGGCAGTAGGCGTCGACGTCGGGGTCGGCCACGGGCGACGGGTGGGTGCCCGGGTCGGCCCACAGGAACGACGGCTCCTGGAGGTGCGGGGCGCTCGCCGCCGCCTCGGCGAACTTGGAGGAGAACTCGCCGAAGCGGAGGTGCTGGCTGCGCTGGTCGATGAGGCCGAACGTGGCGGCGTCCCAGAACGCGGTCGTGCCGCCGTTGCCGAGGATCACCTCGTAGCCGTCGGGCAGCGCGAGCAGCTCGGCGAGGCCGTTGCGCAGCGCACCCACCTCGAAGCGCACCCGTGCCTGGCGGTGCGACGTGCCGAGGTAGTCGGCGCCCGTGGCAGCGAGGGCGGCGAGGGCCTCGGGCCGCACCTTCGACGGGCCGGAGCCGAAGCGCCCGTCGCCGGGCAGCAGGTCGGCAGGGATCTTGATCTCGGGGATCGGTGTGGGGGTCACCGTGCCATGATCGCGAACGGACCGAGCAAGGAGCGAGACCGTTGGCCACCCCCCGAACCGACGCCCGCGTGTCGCAGCCGCGTGGCTGCCATCGCCGAATCCGCCACGCTGGCGGTGGATGCCAAGGCAAAGGCGCTGAAGGCGGCGGGCGAGCCCGTCATCGGGTTCGGCGCCGGCGAGCCCGACTTCCCGACGCCCGCCCACATCGTCGACGCGGCCATCGAGGCCTGCCGCGACCCGAAGAACCACAAGTACAGCCCGGCGGGCGGCCTGCCGGAGCTCAAGGACGCCATCGTCGCCAAGACGGCGCGCGACTCCGGCCTCGACGTCAGCGCCGCGCAGGTGCTCGTCACCAACGGTGGCAAGCACGCCGTCTACAACACCTTCGCGACGCTGCTCGACCCCGGTGACGAGGTGCTGCTGCCGGCGCCCTACTGGACCACCTACCCCGAGCCGATCGCGCTGTCCGGCGGCGTGCCGGTGGTGCTGCCGACCGACGAGACCAGCGGCTTCCGGGTCACGGTGGACCAGCTCGACGCGGCCGTCACCGACCGCACCAAGGCCCTGCTGTTCGTCTCGCCCTCCAACCCGACGGGCGCCGTGTACCCCGTGGCGGAGGTCGAGGCGATCGGTCGCTGGGCCGCTCGAGCGCGGCATCTGGGTCATCACCGACGAGATCTACGAGCACCTGACCTACGGCGAGCACCGCTTCGCATCCATGCCCGCCCTCGTGCCCGAGCTGCGCGACCGCTGCGTCGTGCTCAACGGCGTCGCCAAGACCTACGCCATGACCGGCTGGCGGGTGGGGTGGATGATCGGCCCTGACGACGTGGTCAAGGCGGCCACCAACCTGCAGTCGCACGCCACGTCGAACGTCGCCAACGTGTGCCAGCGCGCCGCCCTCGCCGCCGTGTCGGGCGACCTCAGCCGCGGTCGCCGAGATGCGCGCCGCCTTCGAGCGGCGCGGTCGCACCATGCACCAGCTCCTCACCGGCATCGAGGGCGTCACCGCGCTCGAGCCCCAGGGCGCCTTCTACAGCTTCCCCAACCTGTCGCACTACCTGGGCCGGTCGATCCGGGGTCGCACCTCCACCACCACGGTGGAGCTCTGCGGCGTCCTGCTCGACGAGGCCAAGGTCGCGCTCGTGCCGGGCGAGGCGTTCGACGCCCCCGGCTACGCGCGGCTGAGCTACGCCCTGGGCGACGACGACCTCGGCGAGGGCTGCCGCCGGATCGCCGACCTGCTCGCCGAGGCGGAGTGACCGACGCGAGGGCGCCGTACGGCTCCTGGCCGACACCGGTCACCAGCGAGCTGGTCGTGCGCTCGGCCCGGGTGCCCAGCGGGCTCCAGCTCGACGGCGCCGACCTGTGGTGGTCGGAGAGCCGGCCGGAGGAGGGCGGGCGCACCGCCGTGCTGCGCCGCGACGCCACCGGCGCCGTGCACGAGGTCCTCGCCGCGCCGTGGAACGCCCGCACCGCGGTGCACGAGTACGGCGGGGGCGCCTGGTGGGCCGCGGACGGGGTGCTGTGGTTCGCCGACTGGGCGACGCAGCGCCTCCACCGGCTCGCCCCGGGCGGCGAGCCGGTGCCGCTGACCCCCGAGCCCGACCTGGCGCGTGGCCTGCGCTACGCCGACGGCTGTCTCAGCCCCGACGGCACCACGCTGCTGTGCGTGCAGGAGCGGCACCGCCCCGACGGCGGCGAGGCGGTCAACACCATCGTGCGCCTCGCCGCCCACGAGCCGTGCGAACCGGCGTCGGTCGTGGAGGGCCCCGACTTCGTCGCCGACCCGCGGTGGCGGGGCGACGGTGGCGCGTTCTGCTGGCTGGAGTGGGACCACCCCGACATGCCCTGGGACGCCACCCGCCTGGTCGTCGACGAGGCCGGCACCCGCACCGTCGTGGCCGGCGGCGACCGTCGAGAGTCGATCTGCCAGCCCACGTGGGCGCCGGACGGGTCGCTGTGGTTCAGCAGCGACCGATCCGGCTTCTGGAGCCTGCACCGCTGGAGACCCGGCGGAGAGGTGGAGCCCGTCGTCGACCTCGGCAAGGACATCGGGTTCCCGCAGTGGGTGTTCGGCCAGCGCTGCTTCGCGTTCCTCGACGGCGGGCGGGTGGCCTTCGTGTACCGCGACGCCGGCCTCGACCGCCTCGCCGTCCGTCTCGCCGACGGCAGCGTCACCGACCTCGACGTGGGCGCCACCACCGTCGAGGGGCTCCAGGCCAGCGGTTCGGCCGTCACCTTCCTCGGCGCCTCGCCCACCACCGAGCTGCACGTGCGAGCCGCTCGCGTCGAGGGCGCCGTGCTGGCCGGCGTCGACGTGCTGGTCGAGCCGCGCGACCTCGGGTTGGAGGCGGGCTGGATCTCCGAGCCGGAGCCCCTCACCTTCCCGACCGCGGGTGGCGTGGAGGGCCATGCGCTGCTGCATCGCCCCACCAACCCGGAGGTGCGCGGGCCGGCCGGGGAGGCGCCGCCGCTGCTGGTGCTCATCCACGGGGGCCCGACGAGCGCAGCGCGCCCCATGCTCAAGCTGGCGACCCAGTACTGGACCAGCCGGGGCTTCGCGGTCGTCGACGTGAACTACCGCGGTTCGACGGGGTACGGCCGTGCCTACCGCGAGCTGCTGCAGGGCCAGTGGGGCGTCGCCGACGTGGAGGACTGCGTCGCCGTCGCCCGCTTCCTCGCCGAGCGCGGCGATGTCGACGGCGACCGGCTCTGCATCCGAGGCGGGTCGGCCGGCGGCTTCACGACGCTTGCGGCGCTCGCCTTCCACGACGTCTTCGCCGCCGGCGCCAGCCACTACGGCGTCGCCGACCTCGGCGCGCTGGCACGGGAGACCCACAAGTTCGAGTCGCGCTACCTCGACGGGCTGGTGGGGCCCTGGCCCGACGCACGGGAGGTCTACGAGGCACGCTCGCCGATCTTCCACGTCGAGGGCATCGACCGGCCACTCGCCGTCTTCCAGGGGCTCGAGGACGAGGTCGTCCCGCCCAACCAGGCCGAGATGATCGTCGACGCCCTGCGCGCGAGGGGCGTGCCCGTGACCTACGTCGCCTTCGAGGGGGAGCAGCACGGCTTCCGCCAGGCCGCCAACATCCGGGCCGCCCTCGACGGCGAGCTCGCCTTCTACGCGGGCGTCTTCGGCTTCACCCCCGCCGACCGAGATCCCTGACGCACCGCCGCCATGCGGCCATCGGGGTTCAGCGAGCCCGCTGGGCGTCAGCCGACGCGGCCGAGGACGAGCTGCGGCGGGTCGACGGGGACGTCGCTGACCTCGACGGCGCCCTCGAGTGCCTCGAGCGCGCCCGGCAGCCGGGCCGGGTCGTCGACGTGGAGCTCCAGCAGCGGCTGGCCGGCCACCACCGCGTCTCCGACGCTGGCACGCCAGAGGACCCCCGCGCTCGGCGACACGCCGTCCTCCTTGCGCGCCCGCCCCGCGCCGAGCCGCCACGCCGCCACGCCGACCCCCATGGCGTCGAGCCTGCTCAGCGTGCCCGTGGCCGGCGCTGCGACGACCTCGACCTCGGCCGCGCGGGGCAGGGCGGCCTCGGGGTCGCCCCCCTGCGCGCGGACCATGGCGCGCCAGGAGTCCATGGCAGCGCCGCTCGCCAGGACCCCGACGGGGTCGGCGTCGGCGAGCCCGGCGAGGGCCACCATCTCCTCGGCGAGAGCCACCGTGAGCGCCACCACGTCGGCTGGACCGCCGCCGGCGAGGACCTCGAGCGCTTCCAGCACCTCGAGCGCGTTGCCGGCGGTCCGACCGAGCGGCACGTCCATCTGCGTGAGCAGGGCGGTGGTGCGCACCCCGTGCGCGGCGCCGAGCGCCGCCATCGTCTCGGCCAGCTCGCGGGCGCCCGCTTCGTCCTTCATGAAGGCGCCGCTGCCGACCTTGACGTCGAGGACCAGCGCGCCGGTGCCCTCGGCGACCTTCTTCGACATGATCGAGCTGGCGATCAGCGGGATCGACTCGACCGTGCCCGTGACGTCGCGCAGCGCGTAGAGCTTGCGGTCGGCGGGCGCGAGGTTCGCCCCCGCTTCGCCGATGACCGCGCCCACCTCGTCGAGGATGCGGCGCAGCTGGTCCGCCGGCACCGACGCCTGCCAGCCCGGGATGGCCTCCATCTTGTCGATGGTGCCGCCCGTGTGGCCGAGCCCGCGGCCCGCCGTCTGCGGCACGGCGGCGCCGCACGCGGCCAGGAGCGGGCACAGCACCAGCGAGATCTTGTCGCCCACGCCGCCGGTGGAGTGCTTGTCGACCGTCGGCCGCGCCAGCGACGACAGGTCGGTGCGCTCGCCCGAGGCGATCATGGCCTCGGTCCAGCGGGCGAGCTCGCCGCCGTCGAGGCCACGGAACAGGACGGCCATGAGCAGCGCGGCGGCCTGCTCGTCGCCGACGGCGCCGCGGGTGTAGGCGCGGATGAACCACTCGATCTGCTCGTCGGTGAGCCGCCTCCCGTCCCGCTTGGCCAAGATGAGGTCGATGGCGTCCACGGGTCAGCCCTCGCTTCGTCGGGCGGCGAGGTGCTCGGGCCCGAAGGCGTCGGGGAGCAGCTCGTCGAGCCGGCGCCCGTTGACCAGGAGCTCGGTGCCGCCGTGCTCGTGGAGGAGCTGGCGGCAGCGCCCGCAGGGCACGAGCGGCGATCCGTCGCCGTCGACGCAGGCCACCGCCATGAGGCGCCCGCCGCCCGAGGCGTGGAGCGCGGAGACGAGCCCGCACTCGGCGCAGAGCGCCAAGCCGTAGGACGCGTTCTCGACGTTGCACGCCGCCAGCACGCGGCCGTCGTCGACGAGCGCGGCGGCGCCGACGGGGTAGTGGGAGTACGGCACGTAGGCGCGGCGGCTGGCGTCGGCCGCCGCCGCGCGCAGCGCGTCCCAGTCGACCGGTGGCGGTGCGGGGGTCATGGCGTCACGCGGTCTCGTAGGGCTGCCCGTCGGCCGCCGGCGGCCGAGCCCGGCCCACCAGCCCGGCGACGACGACGAGCGTGACGAGGTAGGGGAGCATCAGCAGGAACTCCGAGGGTATCGGCGTGTCGAGCAGGGCCAGGCGCCCCTGCAGCTCCTCGGCGAAGCCGAACACGAGGGCCGCGCCGAAGGCGCCGACGGGATGCCAGCGCCCGAAGATCAGCGCGGCCGAGCGCGATGAAGCCGCGCCCGGCGGTCATGTTCTCGTCGAAGCCGCCGGTGGCGTCGAGCGTGAAGTACGTGCCGGCGGCGCCCGCGATCACCCCGCCCAGCACGACGGCTCGATAGCGGGTGGCGAGGACCGCGATGCCGACGGTGTCGGCGGCGCGAGGGTGCTCGCCCACGGCGCGGAGCCGCAGGCCCCACCGGGTCCGGAACAGCGCGAACCAGACGAGCGCCACCAGGCCGAGCTCGAGGTACACGTAGATCGTGTTGTGGAACAGCAGCGGCCCGATGATCGGCACGTCGGCCAGCAGCGGGATCTCGAAGGGGCGGAACCCGCCCGGGCGGTTGAGGTGGGCGTACTGCACCAGCACGCGTGCGGTGAGGTAGCTGGTGAGCCCGAGGGCGAGGATGTTGATCACCGTCCCGCCGATGATCTGGTCGACCTTGTAGCGGATCGACAGCGTGGCGAGCATCAGGCCGAGCAGCGCGCCGACGGCGGCGCCGCCCAGCAGGCCGAGCCAGACGTTGCCCGCGGCGCTTCCCACGATCGACCCCGTGAAGGCGCCGGCGAGGAGCTGACCCTCGATGGCGATGTTGACCACGCCGGCGCGCTCGCACAGCACGCCTGCCAGCGCCCCGAGCGCGATCGGGATCGAGCGCCGCAGCGTGCCCTGCAGCAGGCCGAAGACGCTCGTGGTCTCGCCCCGCGCCGCCCAGACGAGCAGGGCCACGACGAACAGCACGATGGCGAGGCCGAGCACGAGGTAGGCCCGCCGGGTGGAGCGCCGGGCCACCTGCACGCCACCGAGCGCGACGAGGACGATCCCGACGACCAGGCCCGTGGCCCGGCTCGGCAGCGACACGTCGATCACCTCGGCGCCGCGGGGCGAGAGCACCAGCGTCGAGCGCAGCCCCGACGGCGACCCGAAGCCGAAGGCGAAGATCGAGACGAGGCCGAGCACGATCGCGGCCAGGCCGAAGCCGACCGCGCGGCGGCGTTCGGCGCGGGTCTCGTCGCGCTCGGCGTCGCCCGAACCGGGCGCGGCGTCGGTCACGGTGGCCGCCATCAGGCGCCCCACCCTGCCGAGAACCGCTGCTCCTCGTCGAGCGGCCGCGCGCGCACGCGGTAGATGGCACGGATCAGCGCCGGCGCAGCGACGAACATGATGATGAGGGCCTGGATCACCACGATGATGTCGATGGGCGTCGACGTCTGCGCCTGCATGCCGGTGGACCCGGCTCGCAGCACGCCGAAGAGCAGCGAGGCGGCCACGACGCCCCCCGGGTGGGCCCGACCCAGCAGCGCCAGCGCGATGGCGTCGAACCCGATGAAGAGGTAGAAGCCGCCGGTGAGGCTGAAGCTGGGACGACCGAGGACGTTGACGGTTCCCGCCAGGCCGGCCAGGGCGCCGGCGAGGCTCATGGCGAGCAGGTAGGTCGCACCCACCTTCATGCCGGCGTAGCGAGCCGCATCGGGGTTGGCGCCCACGGCGCGCAGGCGAAAGCCGACCGTCGAGCGGTTGAGCAGCCACCACACGCCCGCCGCGGCGAGCAGGGCGAGCAGGAGCCCCGCGCCGACCGTGACGTCGGCGACCTCGAGCTCCGGCAGCCGGGCCGACTCGGCGACGGGCGGAGAGATGGGGTTGTTCTGGCCCTCGCGGAGGAACGGCTCCGTGGACAGGGCGTAGTCGAGCAGGCGCAGCGCGACGAAGTTCAGCATGATCGTGGTGATCACCTCGTGGGCGCCGGTGCGAGCCTTCAGGAAGCCGGCGATGCCGCCCCAGGCTGCGCCGCCGGCGATCCCGCCGAGCAGCGCCAGGGGCAGGTGGATCGCGGCCGGAAGGTCGAACGTGAAGCCGATGTAGCCGGCCACGGTGGCACCCATCATGAGCTGGCCCCCGGCGCCGATGTTGAAGAGCCCCGCGCGGAAGGCCAGGGCCACGGAGAGGCCCGCGAACATCAGCGGCGCCGACTCGGCGAGGGTGCGGCTCAGCGCCCGCCGGCTCCCGAGCGACGTGTCGAACAGCGCCCGGTAGCTGTCGCCCACGATGTCCCACGAGGCGCGCAGGGCCCCGCCCGGGTCGGCGAAGAAGGTGCTCCACGCATCGAGCGTGGTGGGGTCGCTGAAGACGATGACGACGGCGCCGACCAGCAGCGCCGTGACGAGCGCGAGCGCCGGCACCCGCAGCTCGCGGGCGACCGCGGCGAGGGTGCTCACGTGACCACCACGGTGTCCTCGCCGCCCGACGCCAGCGCGGCGGCGGCCTCGGACGTGGCGCCCGCCATCAGCAGGCCGACGGCGTCGCGGGTGGCGGTCGCCCGGTCGAGGACGCCGATGATCCGGCCCCGGTAGATCACGGCGATCCGGTCGGCGAGGGCGAGGATCTCGTCGAGCTCGCTGGACACGAGCAGCACTGCGGCGCCCGCGTCGCGCTTGTCGACGATGCGGCGGTGGATGTACTGGATGGACCCGACGTCGAGGCCGCGCGTCGGCTGGGCCAGCATCAAGAGGCGCTCGCCGTGGGAGAACTCCCGCGCCACGATCACCTTCTGCTGGTTGCCGCCCGAGAGCGTGCCGGCGGGCGCGTCGACGGACGGCGTGCGCACGTCGAAGTCGCGGACGAGCTGCTCGGCGTGCGCCCGCACCGCCGAGCGGTTGACGCGCCACCCGCTGGCGAACGGCGCCGAGCGCGCCACGTTCAGGACGAGGTTGTCCTGCACCGGGAACGAGCCGATGAGCCCGTGGCGCTGACGGTCCTCCGGCACGTGCGCCACGCCCGCGGCGAAGCGCTCGGCCGGCGACGCCGTGGTGATGTCGCGACCGTCGAGCGCGACCATCCCGCCCTCGACGGCCCGCATGCCGGCCAGCGCCTCGACCAGCTCGGTCTGGCCGTTGCCCTGCACGCCGGCGATGGCGAGGATCTCCCCCGCACGGACCTCGAGGTCGACGCCGGCGACGGCGACGTGGCCGCGCTCGTCTCGCACCACGAGATCGCGCACGTCGAGCACGGCGTCGCCCGGCTCGGCCGGCGCCTTGTCGACGAGCAGCCGCACCTCCCGGCCCACCATGAGCGTCGCCAGGCTCTGCTCGTCGGTCTCGGCGGGCGACACCTCGCCGACGACCCGGCCGCGGCGCAGCACCGAGATGCGATCGGCGATGGCGAGCACCTCGCGCAGCTTGTGGGAGATGAAGATCACCGACCGGCCGCCCTCCTTGAGGGCCCGCACGATCCCGAGGAGGTCGTCGATCTCCGTGGGGGTCAGCACGGCGGTGGGCTCGTCGAGGATGAGGCAGCGCGCGTCGCGGTAGAGCGCCTTGAGGATCTCGACCCGCTGCTGCACGCCGACGGGGAGGTCCTCGACGAGGGCGTCGGGGTCGACCTCGAGGCCGTAGCGCTGCGACAGCTCTGCGACGCGCCGCCGGGCTTCGCCGCGGTCGATCGTGCCGAAGCGCCCGGTCGGCTCGACGCCGAGCATGACGTTCTCGGTGACGCTGAAGACGGGGACGAGCATGAAGTGCTGGTGCACCATGCCGATCCCGGCCGCGATGGCATCGGCCGGCGAGGCGAGCCGGACGGGCTCGCCGTCGAGGAGGATCTCGCCCTCGTCGGGGTGGTAGAGCCCGAAGAGGACGTTCATCAGCGTCGACTTGCCGGCGCCGTTCTCCCCGAGCAGGGCGAGGACCTCTCCGTCGGCGACGGAGAGGTCCACGTCCTCGTTGGCGACGACGCCAGGGAACCGCTTGGTGATGCCTCGGAGCTCGACGCGCATCGGCGGGCCTGGATCGTCGGGTGGCTGCCGCTAGCCGAGCGTCGTCTCGACCTCGCCGTCGATGATCTGCTGGCGCAGCTCCTCGAGCCGGTCCTGCAGCTCCTGCGGGACGTCGCCGGCCTGCTCGTGGAAGTCGGCGATGGTGACGCCGTCGTTCTCGAGGGTGCCGCTGTACACGCCGCCCTCGAACTCGCCGTTGGCGGCCGCGGTCACGGCGTCGTGCACGGCGATGTCCATCGCCTTGACGACCGAGGTGAGGAACAGGTCGCAGCTGTCGGGGACCGACACGCAGCCGTCGGTGTCGACCCAGATCACCCGGGCGCCGCCGCCGCTCGCCTCGACCGCCTCCAGGGTGCCCAGGCCCACCGGACCGGCGACCGGCATGATGATGTCGGCGCCCTGGTCGAGCAGGGACTCCGTGGTCTGACGGCCGTTCGCCTGGTTCTCGAAGTCGCCGGTGAACAGGCCGTCGTCGGTCTCGCTGCTCCAGCCGACCAGCTCGACGGCGGCGCCGTTGTCCTCGTTGTACTGGGCGATGCCGGCCTCGAAGCCCTCCATGAAGATCGTCACGGTCGGGATGTTGAGACCGCCGTAGGTGCCGACGGTGCCCGTCTCGGTCATCCCGGCGGCGAGGTAGCCGGCGAGGAAGGCCGCCTGGTCCGTCGAGAAGGTCAGCCCGAGCAGGTTCTCGTAGGTCTCCTCGTAGGCGAAGTCGACGATGGCGAAGTCGACGTCGGGGTTCTCCTGCGCGGCGGTCTCGGTGGCGTCGCCGAGCAGGAACCCGACGGTCACGATGAGGTCGCAGCCGGCCTCGACGTGCGCGTTGATGTTCGGCGCGAAGTCGGCCTCGGAGCTCGATTCGAGGACCCGCGGCTCGAAGCCGATCTCCTCGGAGGCCTGGAGCAGCCCGTTGTAGGCCGTCTCGTTGAACGAGCGGTCGTCGACCCCGCCCGTGTCGGTGACCTGGCAGGCGAGGAAGTCGCTCTCGGCGGCTCCGCCGTCGGTGCCAGCGTCCTGCGTGGTGTCCTCGGTGGTGGTGTCGTCGTCATCGCCGCAGGCTGCGGCGAGCAACCCGAGGGCGAGAAGGGCGGACAGTGCCCGCATCGGCCGCTTCTGCAATTTGTGCCTCCAGTGATCTCGGGGAACCTGGCGACCATAGCCACGCCGCAGGTGCGCCGCTGCTCCATCGGTTGGCAGCCCTGACCGGCCGCCGACCAGACTCGACCCATGGCTCGCATCCTGGTCACGGAGAAGATCGCCGAGGGCGGCCTCGAACGACTCCGCCAGGCCGGGCACGACGTCGACCTGCAGGTCGACCTCGGCCCGGAGGACCTCCTCCATGCCGTCTCGGGCGCCCACGCGCTCATCATCCGCTCCGCCACCACCGTTACCGCCGACGTGCTCGCGGCCGGTCGCGACCTCGTGGTCGTCGGGCGAGCGGGGATCGGCCTCGACAACGTCGACGTCGAGGCCGCCACCGCGCGGGGCGTCATGGTCGTCAACGCCCCCCAGTCGAACATCCTGACCACGGCGGAGCACACCATGGCGATGCTCCTCGCGCAGGCCCGCAACATCCCCCAGGCGCACGCCGCGCTCGTCGCCGGGCGCTGGGAGCGATCCAAGTGGGAGGGAGTCGAGCTCGCCGACAAGACCCTGGGCATCGTCGGCTTCGGGCGCATCGGCAAGCTCGTGGCCCAGCGTGCCCTGGCCTTCGGCATGGACGTCGTCGCCCACGACCCCTTCGTCGCCCCCGAGCGCGCCCGACAGCTCAACGTGGAGCTGCTCGACCTCGACGAGCTCGTGGCGCGCGCCGACTTCTTGACGCTCCACGTCGTGAAGACGCCCGAGACGCTCGGCATGGTCGGCAAGGACCTGCTGGCCAAGGCCAAGCCGGGGCTGCGCATCGTCAACGTGTCGCGCGGTGGCGTGATCGACGAGGAGGCGCTCGCCGAGGCCATCCGTGACGGACGGGTCGGCGGTGCCGCCATCGACGTGTTCGCCAGCGAGCCCACCACGCAGTCTCCGCTCTTCGACCTGCCCCAGGTCGTCGTCACGCCGCACCTCGGCGCCAGCACGGCCGAGGCGCAGGACAAGGCGGGCGACACCATCGCCGAGCAGGTCGGCCTGGCGCTCGCCGGGGAGTTCGTGCCGTTCGCGGTCAACGTCTCCGCGGCGGAGGCGTCGAGCACCGTGCGGCCCTTCCTGCCGCTGGCCGAGCGCCTCGGCCAGCTCTACGCGTCGCTCGCCGCGGGGGTGCCCGACGTGCTCGAGATCGGCTACGAGGGCCAGCTCGCCGACTACGACACCCGCATCCTCACCCTGTCGGTGCTGAAGGGCGTCTTCGGCAAGGTCAGCGAGGAGCCCGTGAGCTACGTCAACGCGCCCCGCCTCGCGGCCGAGCGCGGCGTCGAGGTGCGCGAGTCCTCCACCGCCACGTCGCACGAGTACGTCAACCTCCTCACGATCCGCGGGGCCGACCACGCCATCGGCGGGACGCTCGTCGGCCTGCGCGGCGACGCCCGGATCGTGATGGTCGACGACCACTCCGTCGACGTGCCGCCGGCAGACCACATGGTCGTCGTCCGCAACGACGACGTCCCCGGGATGATCGCCGCGGTCACGCGCGAGCTCGGCGACGCCGGCATCAACATCGACGACATGCACCTCGGCCGCTCCGCCGAGGGCGCTGCGGCGCTCATGGTGCTCGCCACCGACGGCGAGGTGCCCGACGCCGTGCAGGAGGCCATCCGCAGCGTGCGCGGCGTGGTGTCCGTCGCCGTGCTCTAGCAACCGAGATCCCGGACCTGCACGGCCGCAGGTGGCCGCCGAGCGCGCTGCGTTCAGCGCTTGGCGGGGCGGAGGTCGTCGTCGACGGCGGCCTCGGGATCGCGGTAGCAGCGGTCGGGTCTCGTGCGCTCGTAGTTGAGCATCCCCGGCAGGTGGAAGATCTTCGAGCCCAGCTTGGCCTTGACGGGATGCGTGGTGGGGCACACGCCGTCGCTCGGCTCGACCCAGCGAGCGCGCACCGGCGCCTTCCTGGCGGGCGCCTTGCGCTTGGCGGTCTTCTTCCCGGCCGCTGCCTTCTCGCCCGCCGCTGCCTTGCCGACCGGTGGCTTCGCGGCCGCCGGATCGGGGACCAGCGGGGGCCAGTGCTCGGTGGGAACGGGCCCCGCTGGCGAGCCGCTGACGAGGCGGGATCCGCGCATCTTGACCAGCGCGAACACCGCCCCTGCCAGCAGCCCCAACGTCACGCCGATGCGGAAGGAGCGTCGGATCACGGCGCCCACCGTAGTGGGCGCTTCCTTGACGTACCGACGCCTGCAGCGGGAGAATCGTCGCGATGACCTGGACCGCCCCCACCGACCTCCTGCTGCTTATGTAGGCGAGCGCCCTCCCGATCGGCGCTCGCCCGGACGACCTCCTGCCGCTGGCAGGAGGTTTTTTGTTGCCCAGATCCACGACCCCACCACCGCCGTCGCAAGCCGACGACACCCGAGAGGACCAGCGATGCCCCCGGAGCCCGTGACCCCGAAGCGCATGCCCTTCGAGAAGTACCGGCCGTTCCTCCCGCTCGTGCTCGCCGACCGCACGTGGCCGGACCGTCGCATCGAGCAGGCCCCGCTGTGGTGCTCGGTCGACCTGCGCGACGGCAACCAGGCGCTCATCGACCCGATGGACCCGGCTCGCAAGCGCCGCATGTTCGACACGCTCGTGCAGATGGGCTTCAAGGAGATCGAGGTGGGCTTCCCCTCGGCCAGCCAGCCCGACTTCGACTTCGTCCGCCAGCTCATCGACGACGACCTCGTCCCCGACGACGTCACCATCCAGGTCCTCACCCAGTGCCGGCCCGAGCTGATCGAGCGCACCTACGAGTGCCTGCGGGGCGCCAACCGGGCGATCGTGCACTTCTACAACTCCACCTCGATCCTGCAGCGCCGCGTCGTGTTCGGCCTCGACCAGGCCGGCATCACCCAGATCGCCGTCGACGCGGCCAAGCTGTGCAAGAAGCTCGAGCCGACGCTGGCGGGCACCGAGGTGCGCTACGAGTACAGCCCCGAGTCCTTCACAGGCACCGAGATCGACTACGCCATCGAGATCTGCGCGGCGGTCACCGACGTGATCGAGCCCGACCAGCACCCGGTCATCCTCAACCTGCCGGCGACGGTCGAGATGTACACGCCGAACACCTACGGCGACGTCATCGAGTACTTCCACCGCCACGTCCCCAACCGCGACAAGGTGTGCCTGTCGCTGCACCCGCACAACGACCGCGGCTGCGCGGTCGCCGCCGCGGAGTTCGGCGTCATGGCGGGAGCCGACCGCGTGGAGGGCACGCTCTTCGGCAACGGCGAGCGGACGGGCAACGTGGACGTGGTGACGCTCGCCATGAACCTCTTCAGCCAGGGCGTGGACCCCGAGCTCGACATCTCCGACATCGACGCCCTGCGGCGCGTGGCGGAGTACTGCAACCGCCTCCCGGTGCACCCCAGGCACCCCTACGTCGGCGACCTCGTCTACACCGCCTTCTCCGGGAGCCACCAGGACGCCATCAAGAAGGGGTTCGACGCGCTCGGCGCCGACTACCGCGAGTGGGGTGTGCCGTACCTGCCGATCGACCCGAAGCACGTCGGGCGCACCTACGAGGCGGTCATCCGGGTCAACAGCCAGTCCGGCAAGGGCGGCGTCGCCTACCTGATGCACGCCGAGCACGGCCTCGACCTGCCGCGGCGGCTCCAGATCGAGTTCTCCAAGACCGTCCAGACCATCACGGAGGACACGGGGACGGAGATCGACGCAGCGGAGATCTGGGCGACGTTCGAGTCGACCTACCTCGACCCGGCCGCGCCGCTGCAGCTGCTCAGCCACGAGACCACCACCGGCGAGAAGGGCTCGACGGTGACGGCGCAGCTCACGCTCGACGGCGAGCACCGCACCGTCACGGGGGCCGGCAACGGGCCGCTCGCGGCCTTCGTGGCCGCGCTCCAGGCCGACCTCGGTGTCGACGTGGAGGTGGTCGACTACAGCGAGCACGCCGTGAGCGCGGGCACGAACGCGACGGCCGCCGCCTACGTCGAGATGCAGTCGCCCGACGGCGAGGTGCGCTGGGGCGTGGGCCTCGACGAGAGCATCCTCACCGCCTCGCTGCGGGCGGTCGTCAGCGCCGTGAACCGCCACCGCGCGGGGTCGCACCTCGTCGAGCGGCATGAGCCCTGAGCCGCGGGCCACGGGTTAGGGTCCAGGCGACCGTCCCCCCACCCGGAGGCCCCCGTGCGCCCTCGCCTGCTCATCCGTGTCCTCGCCGGGCTCTCGCTCGTCGCGGCGGCCGCCTGCTCCGACGACTCGGAGAGCGGCTCCGCTGACGAGACCGAGGAGCTCTCGGCGGAGGCGCAGGCCTACGCCGATGCCTGGGCCGCCAGCCTCACCGACGACGACGACGGTCTCGGCGTCAGCCCGGGCGACGCCGACTGCATGGCCGAGATCATGATGGCCGAGCTCGGCGTGGAGATCTTCGTCGAGGCCGGCGTCGAGCCGAGCGACATCGACGACGACGCGAACGACGATGCGGACGACGACGACAGCCCCGGCGAGCTGCTCGGCTCGGGGGCCATCAGCGACGACCAGGCCGACGCCATCATCACGGCATGGGGCGGCTGCACCGACCTGGCCGCCACCCTCGCCGAGGGTCTCGGCGAGGAGCTGGGCCTCGAGGCGGACGCCATGGCGTGCGTCGAGGAGCGGCTGGCCGAGGAGGGCCTCGTGCCCGAGGCCCTGCGACCCTCCTTCACCAGCGAGGACGACGAGCCGCCGGCCGACGTGCTCGCTGCGCTGGTCGAGCTCGTCAGCGGGTGCGGTGAGGGCAGCGGCGAGGGCGATCCCTTCGTCGAGGGCATCGCCGAGGAGATCGCCGCCGACAGCAACCTCACCGACGAGCAGGCCCGGTGCATCGCGCAGGGCATGATCGACGCCGTCGGGCTCGACCGCATGCTCGAGCTCGGAGCGGGCGGCACCAACCTCGACGATGCCGACCCGGCGACCCAGCAGGAGATCGCGCAAGCGGTGCTGGCGGCGGCCGAGGACTGCGGCGTCCCGCTGAGCGACCTGTCGGGCTGATCCCGGCGGCACCAGCGGGTCTGCCAGGCTCACGCCCGTGAGCCGACGCGCCCTCGCCCTGGTCGTCGCCGCGGGCGCGGCGCTGCTGAGCGCCGTCGTGGTGCTCGGTGTGCGGCTCGGCGACGACGGCGCGACCCCCGAGCCGGTGGCGCCCCCCGCGTCGTCGAGCACGACGGGCGCGCCCCCTCCGCGCCCGTCGCCGCTCGGCCCGGTGCTGCGGGCGTCGGTGACCCGTACTTCCCGCACCTGGGGAACGGCGGCTACGACGTCGCCCACTACGACCTGGCGCTGACCTGGCTCGCGGATGACGGTTTGCTCGACGGCGTCGCCACGATCGACGCCACCGCCACGCACGCCCTCAGCCGCTTCAACCTGGACCTGTCGGGCATGGACGTGACCTCGGTGCAGGTCGACGGCGCCGAGGCCGCCTTCGCCCGCCAGGACCGCGAGCTGGTCGTCACGCCTGCCGACCCCATCGCCGAGGGCGCCACCTTCCGCGCGCTCGTCGCCTATCGCGGCCGCCCGCAGCCCGTCGGCGACGGGACCGACCTCTTCGAGGTCGGCTGGCAGACGGACGGCCGCGAGGCCTACGTCGTCTCCGAGCCGACCGGCGCATCCACGTTCTTCCCCGCCAACGACCAT
The DNA here is from genome assembly GCA_963715505.1 of uncultured Microthrixaceae bacterium. Classification (GTDB taxonomy): domain Bacteria; phylum Actinomycetota; class Acidimicrobiia; order Acidimicrobiales; family VFJN01; genus VFJN01. The sequence continues at coordinate 2,300,341 of OY970242.1, read as the reverse complement.
CCCAGCGACAAGGCGACCTACACGTTCGAGGTGACGGCGCCCGACGACCAGGTCGTGGCCGCCAGCGGGCTGCTCGTGGACGACGCGCCGGCCGGGGCGGGCCGGCGGGTCTGGCGCTACGAGGCGCGCGACGCCATGGCCACCTACCTGGTGCAGATCGCCATCGGCGACTACGTGCTCGAGGCAGCGGGCACCGTCGAGGGCGTGGTGCTGCGCCACGCCTTCCACCGCACGCTCGTGGACGCGGCTCGCGCCACCACGAGCCGCACGGCCGAGATGCTCGACGTGCTCGACGACATCTACGGCCCGTACCCGTTCGAGGCCTACGGCGTCCTCGCCGTCGACGAGGCGCTGGGGTTCGCGCTGGAGACGCAGACGCTCACGATCCTGGGCTCCGACCTCGCCACGCGTGGCCGGGGGGCCGACCTGATCCTCGTCCACGAGCTGGCACACCAGTGGGTCGGCAACGCGGTCAGTCCCGCCACCTGGCAGGACATCTGGCTGAACGAGGGGTTCGCGACCTATGCCGAGTGGCTCTGGACGGAGCGCACGGGCGGCGCGCCGGCGGCACAGACGGCGCGAGCGCAGTCGCGCGAGGGGCTCGACCTGTCGCCGGGCGACCCGGGTGCCGCGGAGCTGTTCAGCCGCACCGTGTACCGCCGCGGCGCCATGGCCCTGCAGGCGCTGCGCGAGACGATCGACGACGACGCCTTCTTCACCGTGCTGCGCCGCTGGGTCAGCGATCACCGCGACGATGTCGCCTCGACGGCCGACCTGGTGACCCTCGCCGAGCAGGTGAGCGGCCAGCAGCTCGGCGCCCTGTTCCAGCGCTGGGTCTACGCCGAGGAGCTGCCAGAGCTCCCGTGAACCCGAGACCTCGGGAGCCAGTCGGGGCGTTCGGCCTCGAAGCCGGTGATCTCCGCCTCGCTGCGCAGCGTGATGCCGATGTCGTCGAGGCCTTGGAGGAACCGCTCCTGGGTCGAGTCGTCGAGCGGGAACTCGACCTCGAGGCCGATGGCGGGGGCGGCGAGCGTGCGACGCTCGACGTCGATCGTGACCTCGAGGGCGGGATCGGCCTCCACGGCCCGCAGCAGCTGCTCGCCGACCTCGGCGCTGACCTCCACCGGCACGAGGCCGTTCTTGGTGCAGTTGTTGCGGAAGATGTCGGCGAAGCGCGGGCTCACCACGGCGCCGAAGCCGTAGTCCATGATCGCCCACACGGCATGCTCGCGGGAGGACCCGGTGCCGAAGTTGGGGCCCGCGACGAGCACGCTCGCACCGGCGAAGCGCTCGTCGTTGAGCACGAAGGAGCGGTCGTCGCGCCACGACGAGAACAGCCCCTTGCCGAAGCCGGTGCGCTCGACGCGCTTGAGCCACTCGGCCGGGATGATCTGATCGGTGTCGACGTCGGAGCGGTCGAGCGGCACCGCGGTGCCCTGGACGATCTGCACGGCCTCCATCAGGCGAGGTCCTCCGGTGTGGCGAAGTGGCCCGCGATGGCGGTGGCGGCGGCGACGGCGGGCGACACGAGGTGGGTGCGACCTCCCCGGCCCTGCCGGCCCTCGAAGTTGCGGTTGCTGGTCGAGGCGCTGCGCTCGCCGGGTGCGAGCTTGTCGGGGTTCATGGCCAGGCACATCGAGCAGCCCGGCTCGCGCCAGTCGAAGCCGGCAGCGAGGAACACCTCGTGGAGCCCCTCGGCCTCTGCCTGGCGCTTCACGGCGAACGAGCCCGGCACGACGAGCGTGCGCACGCCGTCGCCCACGCGGCGGCCCTCGGCCACCGCGGCGGCGGCGCGCAGGTCCTCGATGCGGGAGTTGGTGCACGAGCCGATGAACACGGTGTCGACCTCGACCTCGCGGACGGGCGTGCCGGCCGTGAGCCCCATGTACTCGAGCGCGCGGGCCGCGCTCTCGCGCTCGTTGGCGTCGGCGAAGTCGTCGGGGGAGGGGATGGAGCCGGTGAGCGGCACGACCTGGGCCGGGTTGGTGCCCCACGACACGTGCGGCGAGATGCCCGCTGCGTCGAGGTGCACCTCCTTGTCGAAGGTGGCGCCGGCGTCGGTGGGCAGGCTGCGCCAGTCGTCGAGCGCCCGCTCCCAGGCCCGCCCCTTCGGTGCGTGGGCGCGGCCATCGAGGTAGGCGAAGGTGACGTCGTCGGGCGCGATGAGCCCGGCCTTGGCGCCGGCCTCGATCGACATGTTGCAGATCGTCATGCGGCCCTCCATCGACATGCCCGCGATGGTGGAGCCGCGGTACTCGATGATCGAGCCGATGCCCCCGCCGGTGCCGATGCGCCCGATGATGGCCAGGATCACGTCCTTGGCGGTGGCGCCCGCGGGCAGGTTGCCCTCGACGGTCACGGCCATCGTGCCGGGCCGGCGCTGGGGGAGCGTCTGGGTGGCGAGGACGTGCTCCACCTCGCTGGTGCCGATGCCGAAGGCCAGCGCGCCGAAGGCGCCGTGGGTCGAGGTGTGGCTGTCGCCGCAGACGATCGTCATCCCGGGCAGGGTGCGGCCCTGCTCCGGGCCGATCACGTGCACGATGCCCTGGTTCGGGTCGCCCATCCCGTAGTGGGTGATGCCGAACTCGGCGGTGTTGGCGGCGAGGACCTCGAGCTGCTTGGCGGAGATCGGGTCGGCGACGGGCTGGTCGATCCCCTCGGTGGGCACGTTGTGGTCGGCGGTGGCGATCGTCAGCTCCGGCCGGCGCACCGTGCGCCCCGACAGCCGGATGCCGTCGAAGGCCTGCGGGCTCGTGACCTCGTGGACCAGGTGCAGGTCGATGTAGAGGAGGTCGGGCTCGCCGGGCGCGCTGCGCACCACGTGCCGGTCCCACACCTTCTCGCTCAGCGTCTGGGGCATGGCAGCATCCTCGGGCGATCGGTTGCGTCTTACATCATGAGATGACAATCTCACGGTCATGACGAGTGTAAGCGGCGTCGGGGTCCTCGACAAGGCGATGGCGGTGCTCGACGCGGTCGGGTCGGCGCCCGCGTCGCTGGCGGAGCTGGTCGAGCGCACGGGCCTCTCGCGGGCCACGGCGCACCGCCTGGCGGTGGCGCTCGAGGCCCATGGCCTGGTCCGGCGCGACGACGACGGGCGGTTCTGCCTCGGGCTGCGCCTGATCGGCCTCGGGCAGCGGGCCGCCGAGAGCGTGCCCGTGTGGGGAGCGGCCCGCCCGGCGCTGGTGGCCCTCCACGAGCAGACGGGCGAGAGCGTGCAGCTCTTCGTCCGCGACGGCGACGTCCGGGTGTGCGTCGAGTCGATCGAGTCGCCCCGCGAGCTGCGCACCATCGTGCCGGTCGGGGCCCGGCTGCCGCTCGATGCCGGGTCCGCCGGCCACGTGCTGTCGGGACGCCCGGCGCCGAAGGGGTGGGTGGCCAGCGTGGGGGAGCGGGAGGAGGGGGTGGCGTCGGTGTCGGCGCCGGTCCTCGACCGCACCGGCCGGGTGCTCGCCGCCGTGTCGGTCAGCGGTCCGATCCAACGCACCACGCGCAAGCCGGGCGACCGCTACGGCAGCGCCGTGGCCGAGGCCGCCGAGGCCATCTCCACCCTGCTCCGGGCATTGTCCTGACTCGTCGAGCGTTCAACCCAGCAGGACGACGCCGATCACGCCGACCAGCACGACGGCGCTGGCGGCCAGCTCGCCACGGGTGTGGCGTTCGCCGTGGGTGCGGTGCGACAGGGCGAAGGCCAGCAGCAGCTCCATCTGGCCGAGCGTGCGGACCTTGGCGGCGTTCTCGAGCGCGACCGCCCACGCCCAGCCCACGGAGCCGGCCAGGCTGAGGAGCCCGACGGGGAGGGCCGCCCGCCAGCATGCGACGGTGCGGCGCAGCTCGGCTCGGTCGCGCCACCCGAGCCAGGCCCCGTTGACGGCGGTCTGGATGGCGAGCATGGCGGTGAGCGTCACCAGTGCCCGGTCGAGGGCGGGGGAGCTGCCCAGGGAGCCTGCGGCGCCACGGATCCCCACGGCGGCCGCTGCGAAGAGCCCGCCCGCCACCAGCCCCGCCAGCGCGGCCGGGTCGCCGGCGCGTCGCAGCACACCACGCAGGTCACCGTGGCCGGCCAGCCAGGCCACCCCCAGCGTGCACACCACGGCGGCGACCCAGCCGAGGGGCTCGAGCGGCTCACCGAGGGCGACGGCGCCCACCACCGCCACCTGGATCACCTCCGTCTTGGCGTAGACGGTCCCCACCGCGAAGTCGCGCGCTCGAAACGACCGCAGCAGCGCCACCGTCCCGGCGATCTGGGCCATGCCTGCCGCCGCGACGATCACCCAGAACCGGGCCGGGATGGCGGGCAGCTCCCGGTCGCCCACGCCGAACCAGGCGGCGCTGACCGCCAGCGCCAGCGGTGCCCCATAGAGGTACCGCACGTACCCGGCGCCGACCGGGGACAGGAGGCGAGCCAGCCCGTGCTGCCGGGAGGTGCGCAGGATCTGGAAGGTGGCGGCGGCCAGCGTGATCGGCACCCACACGATGGATCTCACGATCTAAGACAATGTGCCGAGCTATGAGACTAGTCGCGGCGCGACCGCCTGCCGGCACCAGGGATCCGGATCGCTGCCGTCGAACCCTTGTTGGTGCTGCGCGGCCTGCTCGCCATCGTGTCGGCGCTGACCGGCATGGTGCTCGGCACGCCTGACGACCCCGCCGAGCCGCTGACCTACGTGGCGCTCGGCGACTCGTTCACGTCGGGCCCGCTGGTGCTGCCGCACGACACCACCCACGTGCCCCAGGACTGCGGCCAGTCGAGCCGCAACTACCCGCACCTCGTCGCGCTGGTGCTCGACGTGGACGTGCTCCGCGACCTCAGCTGTGGCAGCGCGGAGATCGAGGACCTCGCGGCGCCGCAGGACGGGCTGCCGCTCGGCGGGACCAACGCCCCGCAGCTCGACGCGCTCGACCCCACCGTCGACCTCGTCACGGTGGGCATCGGGGGCAACGACGTGGGCTTCGTCGGCCTGGCGATGGACTGCATCCGACTGCTCGGGCCGCCGCAGGAGCAGCCCTGCTCGGCCGGCAAGGATCCCGACGCGCACGACGAGGTCTCCGAGCGCATCGCCCAGGTGCACGACGAGCTCGTGGTGGCGCTCGGTGAGGTGCGCCGGCGCGCACCCGACGCCGAGGTGCTGGTGGTGAGCTACCCCACGAGCCTCCCCGACGATGCGGTGGCCTGCTGGCCCTACGTGCCGATCCTCCAGGCCGACATGCCGTACCTCGTCGCCAAGTTCAAGGAGATGAACGCCATGCTGGCCTCGGCCGCTGCGCAGGCCGGCGCAACCTACGTCGACGTCGCCACCCCCAGCATCGGCCACGACGTCTGCAAGCCGCCGGGGATCGCGTGGGTGAACGGGCTGGTGGTGGTGCCGCCGAGCTTCCCCGCCCACCCGAACGACCTCAGCTACCTGGCCTCGGCGCCCGTGGTCGCCGCGGCGGCGAGGACGGCCCTCGGGCCGGGCTCGTGATCGACGCTCAGGCGTCGAGCAGCTTCACGAGGGTCTTCGGCGCGACCTTGCGGTAGCTCTCCGTGAGGATGCCGCGCACCTCGTCCCAGTCGACGTCGCGGTCGAGGGCACGGGCAGCCATCACCCGATGGCGACGACCTCGACGCGCAGCGTGGCGCCGGTCGGCGACTCGAAGTCGACCTTGTCTCCCGGCCGCTTGCCGACCAGCGCAGTTCCGAGCGGCGAGCCCGGGCTGATGATGTCGTGCTCCACCTCACGCTCCTCGACGGAGCCGTAGAAGTAGGTGTCGACGTCGTCGTCGCCCTCGTAGCGGAGCTTGACCACCGCTCCGGGCTCGACCACGTCGCCGTCGGCCCCCTCGACGATCTCGGCGTTCTCCAGCATCGCCGCGAGCTGGCGGATGCGGGCCTCCATCTGGCCCTGCTGGTCCTTGGCCGCGTGGTAGTCGCCGTTCTCCTTGAGGTCGCCGAGCTCGCGGGCGGCCTCGATCTTGCGGGCGATGTCGACCCGGCCCACGGTGGTGAGCTCGTCGTGCTCGGCCTTCAGCCGGTCGTACGCCTTCTGGGAGAGAGGGTGCGTCTGCGCCATAGCGCGTCAAAGCTACCGGCCCCCCGGCCCTCAGTTCACCTGGCGCTCCCGGCCCTCCCAGTAGGGCGCTCGCAGCTTGAACTTCTGGAGCTTCCCGGTGGCCGTGCGTGCCAGCTCCTCACGGACCTCGACGGAGGTGGGGCACTTGTAGCCGGCCAGGCGCTCCTTGCACCACGCGCGGAGCTCCTCTTCGGTGGCGGCGGCGCCCTCGGCCAGCACCACCAGGGCCTTGATCGTCTCGCCCCAGCGCTCGTCGGGGACGCCGATGACGGCGACCTCGGCGACGGCCGGATGCGAGAACAGGGCGTCCTCCACCTCGATGGAGCTCACGTTCTCACCGCCCGAGATGATGACGTCCTTCTTGCGGTCGCTGATGGTGAGGTAGCCGTCGTCGTCGAGGTGGCCGCCGTCGCCCGTGTGGAACCAGCCGCCGGCCAGGGCGGCCTCGCTGGCCTCGGGCTGGTCCCAGTAGCCGGTCAGTACGTGGTTGCCCCGGGCGAGGACCTCGCCCTGGTCGTCGACGCAGACCTCGATGCCGACCGCAGGCACGCCGGCTCGGGCCAGCTTGGCGGCTCGCTCAGCGGCGGAGAGCTCGTCCCACTCGGCGCGGCGGCGGTTGACGGTCAGCAGCGGTGCCGTCTCGGTCAACCCGTAGATCTGGATCATCTCCCAGCCCAGCTCGGTCTCCACCCGCTCGATGGTGCGGGTCGGTGGCGGAGCGCCCGCCACGACGATGCGCACCCGGTCACGGCCCGGCACGGGACCGTCCCAGTCGGCCGCGGCGTCGAGGACCATGGCGACCACCGCCGGCGCGCCGCAGAGCAGCGTGACGCCGTGCTCCTCGACGCGCCGCAGGATCTCCGCGCCGTCGACCTTGCGCAGGACGACCTGCGGCACGCCCATCGCCGTCAGCGCGTACGGCATGCCCCAGCCGTTGCAGTGGAACATCGGCAGCGTGTGGAGGTAGACGTCGCGGTCGTTCACGCCGGTGTGCCAGCCGAAGATCGACGAGTTCGTCCAGAGGTTGCGGTGGGAGAGCTCCACGCCCTTGGGGCGGGCGGTCGTGCCGCTGGTGTAGTTGATGGTGGCCGTGGCGTCCTCGTCGGGTTGCGGCCACGCCTGGGGCTCACGGCCTTCCAGGTAGAGCTCGCCGTCGGTCTGCGTGCCGAGCACGACGCGGTGCTGCACGTCGGCGCCGGCGACGGAGTCGGCCAGCTCGGGATCGACCAGCAGCATCGAGGCGCCCGAGTGCTCGAGGATGTACGCGACCTCGGCAGGCGACAGCCGGAAGTTGATCGGCACCAGCACGCGGCCGAAGCCGCTGACCCCGAAGAACGAGGTCAGCAGGCGGCCGGCGTTCTGGCTCAGCACCGCCACCCGATCGCCCGGTCCGATGCCTCGCTCGTCGAGCCCCGCTGCCTGCGCCCGGGCCAGGGCGCGCATCCTGGCGTAGGTGACCTCGCCGAGCCCGCCACCGGGTGCGTCGGGCTCGTCGACGATGCCGATGCGATCGCCGTAGACGATCGCCGCACGGTCGAGGTGGCCGCCGATGGTGAGCGGAGTGCGCATGCCGTCCCCCTGGTCGAGCTGCGGCCGGACCGTACAACCTTGACTTGCCCATGCGCCGGAGAGGACACTTCCCGGGATGTCGATGACCGCCCAGGCCGTAATCATCGTGTAGCGCACGCCTCCCTGGCGTGCGCTGACTGACCGTCCACCTCGGTGGGCGGTTTTTCCGTTCTAGAGCGAGGAGCAGCAGTGGCCCACAAGGTCGGAGTCATCGGAGGCGACGGGATCGGTCCCGAGGTCATCGCCGAGGCGCTCAAGGTCGTCGCGCGCCGCGGGGGTGGAGCTCGACACCGTCGACTACGACCTCGGCGGCGCCCGCTACCTGCGCGACGGCACGATCCTGCCCGACGAGGTGCTCGAGGACTGGCGTGGCCTCGATGCCCTGCTGCTCGGCGCCGTCGGCAGCCCGGGCGTGCCGCCCGGCGTGATCGAGCGGGGCCTGCTGCTCAAGATGCGCTTCGAGCTGGACCTCTACATCAACCAGCGTCCCTTCACCTACCCGCCCGCCGGCATCGACATGGTAGTGATCCGGGAGAACACCGAGGGGCCCTACGTCGGGGAGGGGGGCGTGCTGCGCAAGGGCACGCCGCAGGAGGTGGCCACCCAGGGGTCGGTCAACACCCGCATGGGCGTCGAGCGCTGCGTGCGGTACGCCTTCGAGCTGGCCGAGCAGCGCGAGCGCAAGCACTGCACCCTCGTGCACAAGACCAACGTGCTGACCTTCGCCGGCGACCTCTGGGAGCGCACCTTCCACGAGGTCGCGGCAGAGCACCCCGACGTCAGCACCGCCTACAACCACGTCGACGCCGCCTGCATCTACTTCGTGCAGTCGCCCGAGCAGTACGACGTGGTCGTCACCGACAACCTCTTCGGCGACATCCTCACCGACCTCGGCGGCGCGGTGTCCGGCGGCATCGGCTTCGCCAGCTCGGGCAACCTCAACCCGGCCCGCACGGGCCCGTCGATGTTCGAGCCCGTGCACGGCTCGGCCCCCGACATCGCCGGGCAGCACAAGGCCAACCCCGTGGCGGCCATCCTCTCGGCCGCGCTCATGCTCGACCACCTCGGCGAGGCCGACGCCGCAGCGCGCGTCCGCAAGGCCTGCGACGACACGACGACCCTCACCGGCTCCACCACCGACATCGGCGACGCCGTCGTCGCCCGGCTCTAGGACGGAACGATGCCCATCACCCCCACCGAGAAGATCTGGATGAACGGCGAGCTCGTCGCCTGGGACGACGCCCGCATCCACGTGCTCACGCACTCGCTCCACTACGGCATGGGCGTGTTCGAGGGCATCCGCGCCTACGAGACCGACCAGGGGCCGGGCGTCTTCCGCCTCACCGACCACATCGCCCGTCTCTTCCGCTCGGCCCAGATCCTCGGCATGGAGATCCCCTACACGGTCGAGGAGATCGTGCAGGCCACGAAGGCGACCGTCGCCGCCTCCGGCCTGCCGGGCTGCTACATCCGCCCCATCGCCTACTTCGGCTACGGCGAGATGGGCCTCAACACGCTGCCGTGCAGCGTCGACGTGTCGATCGCCTGCTGGCCGTGGGGCGCCTACCTCGGCGACGACGCGCTCACCAAGGGCGTCCGCATGAAGATCAGCAGCTGGACCCGCCACGACCACAACACGATGCCCCCCGCCGCCAAGACCACCGGCAACTACGTCAACTCCTCGCTCGCCAAGGTCGAGGCGCTGAAGGCCGGCTACGACGAGGCCCTGCTGCTCAACTCGCAGGGCCTCGTGTCGGAGTGCACCGGCGAGAACATCTTCGTGGCGCGCGGCGGACGCCTCATCACCCCGCCGCTCTCCGCCGGCGCGCTCGAGGGCATCACCCAGGACACGGTGATGCGCATGGCCGCCGACCTCGACATCGAGGTGGTCTTCGGCGAGCTCACCCGCAGCGACCTCTACGTGGCCGACGAGATGTTCGTGGTCGGCACCGCGGCCGAGGTCTCCGCGGTGAGCTCGATCGACGACCGCTCCATCCCCTGCCCGGGCCCGCTCACGAGCCTCTTCGGTGAGGAGTACGGCAAGGTCGTCCGCGGCAAGGTGGACCGCTACAAGGACTGGGTCGAGCTGTGCCAGTAGCGCCGGCAGCGCTCCCGCGCTCGATCGAGGTGTTCGACACGACGTTGCGGGACGGGGCGCAGTTCGAGGGCATCTCGCTGACCGTCGAGGACAAGCTCAAGGTCGCCGAGCAGCTCGACTGGCTGGGCGTGGCCTGGATCGAGGGTGGCTACCCGCAGGCCAACCCGAAGGACGAGGAGTTCTTCCGGCGTGCCGTCACGGAGCTCGACCTCGAGACCGCCACGCTGGTCGCCTTCGGCTCGACGCGCCGGCCCGCCGGCAAGGTCGACGTCGACCCGACGCTCCGGGCGCTCGTCGGCGCGGGCACGTCGACGGTCTGCATCGTGGGGAAGAGCTGGGACTACCACGTCACCGAGGCCCTGCAGACGACGCTCGAGGAAGGCGTCGCCATGGTGGGCGAGTCCGTGCAGTTCCTCAAGGCAGCCGGCCTGCGGGTCTTCTTCGACGCCGAGCACTTCTTCGACGGCTACCGCGCCAACCCCGAGTTCGCCCTGCGCGTGCTCGAGGCCGCCGCCACCAGCGGCGCGGACTGCCTGGTGCTCTGCGACACCAACGGCGGCTCGCTGCCCCATGACGTGCAGCGGGTCACGGGCGAGGTGGCCGACTACTTCGGGGCCGGCCGCCAGATCGGCATCCACACCCAGAACGACAGCGGCTGCGCGGTGGCCAACTCCGTCGCCGCCGTGCTGGGCGGTGCCACGCAGCTGCAGGGCACCGTCAACGGCTACGGCGAGCGCACCGGCAACGCCAACCTGATGACCTGCATCCCCAACCTCGAGCTCAAGCTCGGCGTGCGCTGCCTGCCCGAGGGCCGGCTCGAGCGGCTCACGTCGGTGAGCCGGCACGTGGCCGAGCTGGTCAACCTGCCCCCGCACGCCGCAGACCCCTACGTCGGCCAGTCGGCCTTCGCCCACAAGGGCGGCCTGCACACCTCGGCGCTCGGCAAGGCCGGCGGCGCAACCTACGAGCACATCGAGCCGGCACTGGTCGGCAACGGCACCCGGGTGCTGGTGTCGGACCTCGGCGGTCGCGCCGGGATGGTGATGAAGGCCAAGGAGCTGGGCGTCGACCTCGACGACCGCGCTGCCGGCGTGCTCTCCGACGACCTCAAGCGCCTCGAGCGCGAGGGCTTCGTGTTCGAGGCGGCCGACGCCAGCCTCGAGCTGCTGATGCGTGCCGCGGCCGGCTGGACCCAGGACCTCTTCCGAGTGGAGGGCTACCGCGCCACCACCTACCACCGCGCCCCGGCACCCGACACCGACCGGCCGACGATCGACACGGAGGCCACGGTGAAGGTCTGGGTGGGCGACGAGCGGCTGATCGCCGTCGGCGAGGGCAACGGCCCGGTCAACGCGCTCGACCAGGCCCTGCGGCGCGTGCTCGTCGGCGCCTACCCGCAGCTCGCCGACATCCACCTCACCGACTACCGGGTCCGCATCCTCGACGGCGTGACCGACACGGGTGCGGTCGTGCGCGTCCTCATCGACTCCACCGACGGCGAGGTGGCCTGGACCACGATCGGCGTGTCGACCAACATCATCGAGGCATCGTGGCAGGCGCTCACCGACGCCCTCGTCTGGGGGCTCCTGCACCGGGGCGGGTAGGTTCGGGGCGTGGCTGCACCTGAGCACGTCCCCGTCGACCGCACCAGGCCCGTCCGCACCTACGAGTCGCCGCCCCGACGTCCCGAGCCCTGGCTCGCCCGTCGGCCCGCCGAGCTGGTGGCCGGCCAGCCCCGAGGCCCGCGCTTCGGCAACCCGGGGCCCGACCAGGGCTATGCCCTCCTGCTCGCCGAGCGCTTCGTCGGCACGCTGGTGCTGGCCCCCGGCGAAGACGAGCGCGACGCGCTCGCCGGCGCCGCGGCCGTGGCCATCAAGCGGGCATCGCTGTTCGGCCGGGCGCCGGTCGTGCACGACCTCACCGTGGCGCTGACGATCTGGGGCTTCCTCGCGGACGCCCCGCCGCCGCTGGTCGCGCTGCGCTCGCGCCTCTTCGCCGGGGTGGCGAGCCCGCACCACGATGCGGAGCGTCGTGAGATCGTCGCCCTCGTCCCGGAGTCGATCCTGCGCAAGAGCCCCGACGACATCGCCGTGGCGCACCAGGCCAACTGGCGCGTCCTGCTCCCCGAGCTCCCGGCCGGCACCTAGGCCGCTCCGCCGGCCGCGGGGCGGCCGGTACCCTCGGACGGTGGCCACCGGCACCCCCCGCTTCCGCTTCGCCCCGTCGCCGACGGGCTTCCTCCACGTCGGCAACGCGCGCGCTGCGCTGTTCAACTGGCTGGAGGCGCGGCGCGTCGGTGGCGAGATGCTGCTGCGGGTGGAGGACACCGACCGCGAGCGGTCCAGCTCGGAGCTCGTCGAGAACGTGCTCGCGTCGCTGCGCTGGCTGGGCCTCGACTGGGACGGCGACATCGTCTTGCAGGCCGACCACCTCGACGCCCACCGCGAGGCGGCGCACCTGCTGCTGGCGGCGGGCAAGGCCTACTGGTGCGACTGCACCGCCGAGGAGGTCCAGGCCAGGGCCCACGAGCGCGGCGGCCCGCCCGGCTACGACGGCTTCTGCCGCGATCGCGGCCTGCCCCGCAGCGAGCGCACGGCCCTGCGCTTCCGCTCGCCCGACGACGGCACGACCGCCTTCACCGACCTGGTGCGCGGCGAGGTCGTCTTCGACAACAAGACGATCGAGGACTTCGTGCTGCTCCGCTCGAACGGGCTGCCCGTCTTCCTGCTCTCCAACGCCCTCGACGATGCCGCCATGGGGATCACCCACGTGGTGCGCGGCGAGGACCACGTCCCGGGCACGCCCAAGTACCTGCTGGTGCGCGAGGCGCTCGACCTGGGCCGGCCCGAGGTCTTCGCCCACCTGCCGCTCCTGGTCAACGAGGGTCGCCAGAAGCTGTCGAAGCGCAAGGACTCCGTGTCGGTGCAGGACTTCAAGGACCAGGGCTACCTGCCCGAGGCGATGGTGAACTACCTGGCCCTGCTCGGCTGGGGCCCGAAGGACGGTGTCGAGGTCCGCCCCTTGGAGGAGATCGTGGAGCGCTTCCGGCTGGCCGACGTCACCTCGTCGCCGGCGTTCTTCGACGTCAAGAAGCTGCAGGCGTTCAACGCCGACCACCTGCGGGCGCTGCCCGCCGACGAGTTCCTCGACCGGGCGAGGCCCTTCCTGACCCGCGGCGAGCCCGCCGAGGCCGCGCTCGCCCCGCCGATGGGCGCGCTGGTGCAGGAGCGAGTCCGCCTGCTCAGCGAGGTGGAGCCGATGATCGCCTTCCTGCTCGACGAGCCGGTGGTGATCGACGAGGAGTCCTGGACCAAGGCCATGGTGAAGGGCAAGGCGGCGCCCGAGATGCTCCGCGCCACGTCCGCCGCGCTCGACGAGCTCGAGACCTGGACCGCGGAGACCATCCGCCTGGCGGTCGAGGCGGCCGCCGTGGCGGTTGGCCTGGTCAACGCCGAGGGTCAGCCCCAGCTCAGCAAGGCGCAGGGCCCGGTGCGGGTCGCCACCACGGGACGCACGGTGGGACCGCCGCTGTTCGAGTCGCTCGAGGCGCTCGGGCGCGAGCGCACGATGGCGAGGTTGCGGGCGGCCAAGGAGCGCCTCTGACGTGCTGCAGGCCGAGCGAGCTCCGGCGGGAGCACGTCGCAGGCGGCGGACCTGGCGGCGGCTGCTGCTCCGGGCGGTCACGATCGTGCTCGTGGTGGTCGTCGGCTACGTCGCCGTCACGTTCATGCAGGTCTACCGGGCCAGCGGCCACGACGGTGCCCGGCCGTCCGACGCCATCATCGTGCTCGGTGCCGCGCAGTACGACGGTCGGCCGTCGCCGGTGCTGCAGGACCGCCTCGACCACGCGCTGGCGCTGCACGAGGCCGGCCTGGCACCCAAGATCGTCCTGACGGGCGGGCGGCAGGAGGGCGACCGCTTCACCGAGGCGACGGCGGGCTACAACTACCTGCGCGAACGGGGCATCGCGGACGAGGTGCTGCTCAAGGAGGTGCACGGCCACAGCACCTACGAGTCGCTGGCGGCCTCCGCGCGGTTCCTGCGCGAGCGGGGCCTGACCGAGGTCGTGCTCGTGACCGACGGCTACCACGCCTTCCGGGTCGGCGCCGTCGCCGACGACCTGGGCCTCGACGCCACCGTCTCACCGACCGGGACCCGCCTCAGCCGGGCCAACGAGCTGCGCCACATCATCCGCGAGGCGGCGTTCGTGTCGATCGGGCGGATCATCGGCTACGACCGGCTCTTCCGCATCGATGCCGCCGTCAACGACTGAGCTGCTGGTCGCCCCCACCTCGCGTTTCGGCGGCAGTTGTCATGCAAGACCCTTGGCAACTGCCGCCGAAACGCGGGGGTGGTCGGGTGTGCGGTTCGGAGGGGGGCTTGGGTATGGTTGCGGCCCGCCCATTCGGGGGTGGTGTAATCGGTAACACAGCTGGTTCTGGTCCAGTCGTTGGGGGTTCGAGTCCTCCCCCCCGAGCAAGTCGTCGACGTGCCGTTCACCGGGTCGACCCGGTAACGTCCACCCCTCACGACGATTCCAGCCCCCATCGTCTAGTGGCCTAGGACACCACCCTCTCAAGGTGGCGGCACGGGTTCGAATCCCGTTGGGGGTGCCACACGAACATGCAGGTCAGCGGCCCGGAACGCCCGGGCCGCTCCCGCGCCCGGGCCACCGCGGCCAATCTCCGGCCACTCCTTTCCTGCTCGCCCGGCTATTGCAATATCGGCGCGGCCGATGCACCATCGGCGGCATGACGCACTACATCGCTCGCTTCGTCGATGGCCCGCTCGCTCGTTCGGAGCGGCAGATCCCTTCCCTCCCGAAGCGCATCGCGGTCCCCGCCTTCGACGGCATGGTGACCTTCGTGCCCGGCGAGGACGACACCGTCATCGACCTTCGACCGATGCTGTACGAGCGGGATGGCGATGTCGAGCAGTTCCCGCAGCACGACGTCGCCGTCGCCGCGTACCGCCACGTCGACGGCTCCTCGTGACCGGCTTCCTGCGCGAGCGCCCGGGCCGGCCGGGCAAGTGGGAGCTCCGGGTCTACGTCGGGCGCGACCCGCTCACCCGGAAGAAGCGCTACGTCAGCCGCACCGTCGCCGCGTCGGGCAGGCGCGAGGCCGAGAAGCTTCTCGCCGGCCTGGTCACCGACCTCGAGCGGGAGGGCTCGGTGTCGTCGGCTGGCACGTTCGGCGAGCTCCTCGATCAGTGGTACGCGATGCGCGTCCCCGACCTCACCCCGGCCGGGGCCGTGACGGCGCGCCGGATCATCGAGAAGGATCTCGCACCGCTGCGCTCAATGCGCCTCGCCGAGATCGCTGGCCGGTTCGGCACCGCTCGGCTCGACCAGTTCTACGCCGCGATGCGGACCCGTGGCGGCCGGTGCCGAAGGGCGACGCCCTGCGAGGCGGCGACGTGCGACCACGGCGCGGGCGGCCCGCTGTCGACATCGACGGTGGCCCGGGCGCACACGGTCGTCCACGCCGCGCTCGAGCAGGCTGTCCGCTGGGGCTGGATCCCGCGCAACCCGGCGGCGAACGCGACCGTCGGCTCGATCGACGAGCGCGACGAGCCGCCACCGGAACCCGAGGACCTGCTCCGGCTCTTCACGCTGGCCGAGGCCCGCGACCCCGAGCTCGTCGTGTTCCTGATCCTCGCCGCCGTGACGGGCGCCCGCCGAGGCGAGCTCCTCGCGCTGCAGTGGGCCGACGTCGACCTCAGCGCCGGCGCGGCGACCTTCTCGCACGTGCTCTCGATGGGGCCCGACGGCGTCGAGCGCGTGCGCAAGGGCCGTGGCAGGAACAACCGGAAGGGCAAGACCCGCCCGGTCGCGCTCGACGGCGGCACGGTCGCCGTGCTCACCGCGCACAAGGCGAAGTGTGCCGCTCGCGCCGAGATGGCCGGCACGCAGCTGCCCGCCGATGGCTACCTCTTCGCCGGCGACGGCATCGGGGGCCGGCCCTGGCACCCGGACTCGGCGTCGCGCCGTTTCCGGAGCCTGCGCACCGCGGCGGGCCTGCCGACGACCCGGCTGCACGACCTGCGGCACTTCGTGGTGACGACGCTCCTCGGCGCCGGCTTCGCCGCCCCGACCGTCGCCGGCCGGGTCGGTCACTCACGCCGGTCGACGACGACCCTCACGGTCTATGGCCACCGCCAGGACCACGCGGACCGGGCCGCGGCGGAGCTCCTCGGACGGCTTCTCGATCGAGGAGCTCAGCCCGCCGGCCCCGACGACGACCCCATCCAGCCCGAGGGAGGGGTCGATGCCGAGATCATCCCGCTCCGCCGGCCCGGCTGATCCCACTCGGCCGACGGGAATATCGGTAGCGTCGATGGCGTCCGTACCTGCACTAGTCAAGGATCACGCCGTGCCATCGAAGGTTCCGCCCTCCGCGCAGGACCGCCACCACGCCTTCGCTGATGCGCTGCGCGAGACGCTCCGGCTACGCGGGATGCGACAGGAGGACCTGGCCCAGACCATCGGCCTCAAGCAGGCGACGATCTCCGGGTGGATCACCGGTGCGTCGGTCCCGGCCTCCGATGTCGTCTTCGCCGTCGAGCGCGCCCTCGACCTGCGCCCGGGCGCGCTCTCCCGACACCTGGGCTATCTCCCCGTCGACGCAGTGAAGAACGTCGCGACGGTGCGGTCGGCGATCATCGACGACGAGGGGCTCACGGCGGATCAGAAGGCGATGCTGCTCGCCGCCTACGAGAGCGCAGCCACGCCCCGCCAGCGGAGCCGTCGCCGCTCCTAGTTGCGCTGATCGGCGAGCGCCCGGGAGGCGACCGCCTCGATCATCTCGATCGCTGACGTGAGCCGATCGACCTCAGCCTCGAGCGATCTCACAACTCTCCGTTCGCCGATCGGGGGAGGATGCAGGCCCAGGCGGGCTGCGTCACACCGGCATCGTTCCACGTTGGCAGGCGTCGCGTAGTAGGGCCCGCGGCCCAGCTTCCAAAGAACATGCTTGTAACTAATCGGCGGTACTGATATCGTCCGGGCCGATGACGGATCGAGCCCGCCTGTTCGGTGAGACCATCCAGACGGCCCGGCGAGAGCTCCGCCCGGAGCCCCTCACGCAGGAGGCCCTCGCCCGCAAGCTGAACGTCGGCCAGCCGACCGTCTCCGAGTGGGAGAGCGGCAAGGTCTACCCGACGTTCTCGAACCTGCTCCGCCTCGCCGAGCTGCTCGACCTCGACGTGAAGGACCTCGTCGAGAAGATCGCCCGCGAGACCGAGGCCGTGCCGGCATGAGGGCCGTCATGGGGGTCGAGAAAGCCAACCCGAACGCTGGGCGGGCGATCGTCCACGCCTTCGACTGCACGCACAACCCATGCCGCTGCGAGAAGGTGATGCCGCTGCGGGAGTACTTCCGCACCTACTACCGGATCAACCGGGAGACCTGGCCGATGACACGGAGGGCGGCGGCGCTCGATGCCGCCCGCCTGACGTGGCGCATCAGGAACCACCGATGAGCGAGCGGCTCTTCGTCCCTGTGAAGGAGGCCGCCGAGCTCCTCGGCATCTCCGACGACCTGGTCTACGACCTGGTCCACAGCGGCGAGTTGCCGTGCGCCGTGTTCAACACGAAGCGCATGGTGCCGCTGAAGGCGATCGAGCTCATCGTCGAGACCGCCATGGACGGGTTCGACCCGGCCGCCCTGCTCGTGACCATGGCCGATGCGGCCGCCTCCTCGGCTCACGTCGAGGGCGCGCCCGGGCCGGCCGTGCCCACCGACGAACCCTGCGCATCTCCGAAGGATCACTTGGCCGCGAGCTGGTAGCAGCGGGGCCGAGCGGGCCGCGCCACCGCGCCACGCCAGGGGGCCTTCTTCGACGCGCCCCACCGAGAGGACATCGCTCATGGAGCACACCCGCCACCCCCGCCCACAGCGCCCGACACGCACGCCACGCACGAGCGCGACCGTCACGGCGATCGCCGGGATGGTCGTCGTGGTCGCCCTGCTCCCGGTGGTCGGCGTGCTCGCCGGCTTCGCCGTGCGCGCCTTCCGGGCAGCCGCCGGCATCTGACCGATGGCCACCGCCCCGGTACCCGTCGACGACCTGCGCCTCGTCCTGACCGAGCTCGACCATCGCCGGTTGAGCCCGTCGCTCGTGGCCGCGTCGCGTCGGCTCCGGGAAGCGATCGACCCCCCCCTCTTCGGCCCGAGCCTGACCGACCCGGGCGTCAACATGCCCGGCGCGTCACCACGCAGCGGCCGGCCGTACGACACCGACCGCGTCGCCGCGCTCGAGGTCATGCCCCGCACCGGCACCCAGCGCCGCCGGGTGCTCGCCGCCATCGCCGACAGCCCCGGCGGCCTCACCGACCACGAGCTCGCCGAGAAGACCGGGCTCTACCTGTACTCCGCCGCCCCGCGCCGCACCGAGCTCCTGCGCGGCGGCTGGGTGCGGGACTCCGGAGCACGCCGCACGACGCCCCTCGGTTCCGAGGCCGTCGTCTGGACCCTCACCGACGCGGGCGCCGCCCGCATCGCCAACCAGGAGGAGAACACACCATGAAGCAACGATCGACCAGGTACAGCGACGTTCTCGATGCCGCGAAGAAGGAACTCGACCAGGCCCGTGCAGACACCGGCGTCGAGACCACCGATTGCCGGTTGCGCACGGCTCGCGCCTATGTCGAGCTCGCCACCGAGATACGAGAAGGCCTCGTTCGCTACCTGGTCGTCGACCCCGCGAGCGACGACGAGGGCGACGAGGGCGACGGGGCGGTCGTCGAGCCATGACGCAGCCCTGCCCCCAAGGCGAGCAGATCAACCCGCCGTGCCGCAGCTTCGAGGAGCTCAGGAGCTCCGGCCTCCTGTGGGCCATCAACAAGGTGCTCCTCCACCCCCGGGGGTTCGCACTCGCCGTCCACTTCCCCGAAGGTGCCACCCGCGAACAGATCGAGGCGCACGAGGTCGAGCTGATCGGCTGGGGCCTCGCCGGTGACGGTCGCGAGCCCTGGTCCTTCGCACCCCCCGCCGACGACGAGGGCTTCGCCACGTTCGAGGAGTTCCTCTCCGAGGCCCGCCGGGTCGCCGCGCCCATGGAGAAGACCGGCCCGCCGGCCGACACCGGCTGCCCGATGCCCGGCTGCACCGACCAGACGTCGCACGTCCACCCCGCGTGGACGCTCGCCGAGGCGCAGGGCCGCCTCACGCCCGAGGTCGCCGCGACGTGGAACGCCGGCGTCTGGCGGCTCTTCCTCGGCGCCCACGGGATCAGCCAGTGGGAGGCGATGACCGCCGTCCGCGAGCGCGCCAAGGCCGCCGGGTGGCCGCTGCCCTGGTCGCTCGACAGCCTCGCCGGCCGCCCCCAGCTGGCAGCGGTCCTCCTCACCATGGCGACGAACAGGTGAGCGACACCGTCACCGTGCCGCGCTGGGCCGCCGAGACCCTCGCCCGCGTCGTCTTCCACGGCGTGCCTGACATCGTCGCCGCTCACGCCGCCGTCGCCGACGCCGCCGGCCAGACGATCCCGTGGCCGACGCTCCGCCCGCTGATCGGCGACCTCGAGGCCGAGGACCAGGACCGCCTCGTCGCCGCACAGGCGCAGGTCGACCAGTTGCAGGCCTACGCCACGATGCGCCTCGACGAGCTCGACGTCGACCTCCGAGACCCCCGGGTGCTCTACGAGGCCGTGTGCGTCCTCGCCCTCGTCCACGAGTGCGCGGTCAACGGCGCGAACAACGGCGCCCTCAACGATGACGAGGCCTCCGCCATCCGGGGCCTCACCCGGGCGCTCGGCTGCGCGCTCGGCCGACTCGCCCCCGCTGAGGCCCGCTCGTGACGTCGGGCAAGGAGTCGGCCCGCGACAAGCGGTACGGCCGCCGTGGTGGCCGGTGGGCCACGCTCGAGCCGACCGAGCAGGCCCTCGACGAGATCCACACAGTGCGCCTCGCCGCCATCCGGAGCGGCACGTGGCCCGACGCCCTCACCGCCGCCGGAGCCCGGGCATGACCGCTCGACCGTGGCGGCCCACAGCCAACCAGCGAGCGGCCCTCGCCGCGCTGGGACACCATCACGAGCTCGGCGTCGGACCCCTCGCCGAGCTCGTCGGCATGTCACGGCACGGTGTCGCCAGGACCGCGGCCAGCCTGGTCCGTCGAGGCCTCGTCGCACGTGGGCGCGCTGACGGGCACGTGCTCTACCGGCTGACGTCCGCCGGGCGCAGACAAGCCGACGCGCTCGGTTCCGCCTTCGGAGCGGCCTCGTGACCGTCTTCGCCGCACACGCATGGCCGACGAACGCCCACCTGATCGAGGCCGTCGCCTCCCTCGGCTACCTGCTCCCGACCGACCACGTGCTCGGGCGAGGGTCTCGGCGGCCCAGCGCGGCACGGTGACGGTGTCGCTCACCTGTTCGTCGCTGATCGGCGACCTCGAGGCCGAGGACCGGGACCGCCTCGTCGCCGCACAGGCGCAGGTCGACCAGCTGCAGGCCTACGCCACGATGCGCCTCGACGAGCTCGACGTCGACCTCCGAGACCCCCGGGTGCTCTACGAGGCCGTGTGCGTCCTCGCCCTCGTCCACGAGTGCGCGGTCAACGGCGCGAACAACGGCGCCCTCAACGATGACGAGGCCTCCGCCATCCGGGGCCTCACCCGGGCGCTCGGCTGCGCGCTCGGCCGCCTCGCCCCCGCCGAGGCCCGCTCGTGACGTCGGGCAAGGAGTCGGCGCGCGACAAGCGGTACGGCCGCCGTGGTGGCCGGTGGGCCACGCTCGAGCCGACCGAGCAGGCCCTCGACGAGATCCACACCGTGCGCCTCGCCTCCATCCGGAGCGGCACGTGGCCCGACCACGGCCGCGCCGGATGGGAGAACCTCGCCGACCAGGCGCGCGAGCACGCCGACGCCGGCCGGCCCATCGACCGGGTGCTCGAGCGCGCCATCGAAACCATCGACGCCCTCACCGACGCCGGAGCGCGGGCATGACCGTCACGCGCCCCGTGCAGCTGTCGATGGTCGAAGGCCTCGACCGCCCGACCGGACCCATCATCGGCTCCGTCTTCACCGGCACGAACGCGGACCTGATCGCCGCGGTCGCTCCGCTCTACCTCACCGGGTCCGTGCTCGACGTGACCTACGGCCGCGGGAAGTGGTGGGACCGGTACCGACCCGACCCCTTCACCTTCCACGACCTCGAGACGGTCGACGGCGTCAACTTCCGATCCCTGCCCGAGGAGGGCCGCTCCGTCGAGACGGTGTGCTTCGACCCGCCCTACGTCCCCGCCGGCGGCACTCGCACGTCCGGCGCGACGAAGGACGAGGCCGCCTTCCGTTCCAACTTCGGACTGTCGCCCCGCTCCCTGGCGGAGCTCAACGATCTGATCGCCGCGGGCCTCAAGGAGTGCGAGCGCGTCGCCCGCCGGTTCGTGCTCGTGAAGTGCACCGACTTCGTGACGGGCGGCCGCTTCGTCCTCGGCCACCTGACGGTGCTCGACGCCGCCCGAGAGCTCGGACTGCGACCCCATGACCTCATCGTCCACCACACCGGCCCGGGACCAGGTGGCCACAACATCGTCGAAGTCCTCCGTGCGCGCCGAGCCCACTCCTACCTGCTCGTGTTCGAGGTCGGCCGGTGACCGCCACCGTGACCGACCTCTTCTGCGGCGCCGGCGGATCGAGCGAAGGCGCAGCGCGTGCCGGCCTCACGGTCGTGATGGCCGCGAACCACTGGCAGACGGCGATCGACGTCCACCAGGTCAACCACCCCGAGGCCTCGCACGACTGCGCCGACATCAGCCAAGCGGACCCGCGCCGCTACCCCCGTACCGACCTGCTCCTCGCGTCACCCGAGTGCACGAACCACAGCCAGGCCCGGGGGATCTCGCGGAAGCGCCAGGACCCGACGCTATGGGACGCCCCCGACCCGGCGGCCGAGCGGTCCCGGGCAACGATGTGGGACGTCGTTCGGTTCGCCGAGCAGATGCACTACGACGCCATCGTCGTCGAGAACGTCGTCGAAGCGACGAAGTGGGTTCTCTGGCCAGCGTGGGTCCAGGCGATGACCGACCTCGGCTACCGGCACCGGGTGATCTCACACAACTCGATGCACCACGGCGTGCCGCAGTCCCGCGACCGGATCTACGTGGTCTGGTGGCGCGACGGCCTGAAGCCGGACCTCGAGCTCGAGCTCGTCGCCTGGTGCGCACGCTGCGACCTTGCTCGCCCGGTCCGGCAGGCGTGGAAGAACGGCCGCACCGTCGGCCGCTATCGCCAGCAATGGGCATGGGCCTGCACTTCGTGTGGGGCGACCTGCGAGCCGTCGACCGAGCCGGCCGCCAAGATCATCGACTGGTCGCTCGACGCCCAGCGCATCGGCGACCGAGCTCGGCCGCTGGCCGCCGCCACCCGCGCGGATCCTCGCCGGCCTTCAGCGGTACGGCTGGGCACCGATCACCACAGCCGGAGCGGGCAACGTGTGGGAAGGCACGCCCGGGATGCGAGCTCGGCCGCTCACCGAGCCCACAGCCACGATGCAGGCGACCGCGACACAGGCGCTCGCCACGCCCCCCGGGTTCCTGTTCGCCACTCATCACGGCGGCCGGACCTCGGATCTCGACGCCCCGCACCCGACGGTGTGCGCGAGCGACGACCGCCAGGCGCTGATCCTCACCCAGCGCGGCGGCGACGGCGACATCGGCCGCCGCTCACGGCCGGTGTCGGATCCGCTCCCCACGGCGACGGCTGAAGGTCAGAACCACGCCCTGCTCCTGCCTATGCGCCGCAACGGCAAGGCGCAGCCCACCGACGCCCCGGCGCCCGCCGTCACGGCCGGAGGCACCCACCACGGCCTCCTCATGCGCAACAACGGCACGCGCGGCGAGGGCTGGGCCGTCACGCCGATCGAGGAGCCCGCGCGCTCGATGACCACGAAGGGCCACCAGAGCCTCCTCGTGCCATACAACGGCCAGGGCCGGGCGAAGCCGACAGCTGAGCCGCTGGGGACACAACCTGCCACCGACCGGTGGTCGCTCGTCGACGTCGAGGCCATCGTCGACGACTGCGGCTTCAGGATGCTCGAGCCCTACGAGATCGCCGCGGCGATGGCCTTCCCTGACGGGTACATCCCGCGCGACCTCACGAAGCGCGACCAGGTCAAGCTCGCCGGCAACGCCGTCACCCCGCCGGTGATGACGTGGATCACCGGTCGGCTCGTCCTCGCGTGGTCGGAGTGGGGGATCGGTGACGCCATCGCCGTGGCGACGCTCCTGGCCGTGTTCTACGTGGTCGTCACGACCGCTCTGCGGGCCGCTGACGCCCGTCGGGTGCGCCGGTGCGACGAGGAGCCGCTCCGCTCGTGGGAGCGGCTCAGGGCGGAGCTCGACAAGACCCATCCGAGCCGGGGGTACCTCCGCTGAGTTGGTTCAAGGTCGACGACGGGTGGAGCCGGCATCCGAAGACCCGCAAGGCGGGCCGTGATGGCCGCTCGCTGTGGGTCACCGCCGGGGTCGAGTGCGCGGCGGCGCGCACGAGCGGCGTGGTCGCTCAGCACCTGCTCCGTGACTACGCCTACCTCGCCGACGTGCGCCAGGCGCCGAAGGCCGCGGCGGCGCTCGTCGACGCCGGACTCTGGCACGACCACGAGACCCTCCGTCGGTGCTCGGACTGCCGCGACGAGGTCGGCGAGCTCGAGCCGGGCGCCTTCTACTTCCACGACTGGACGAAGTACCAGCCGACCAAGGAAGACGTCGAGACGCCCACCGAGCACACCCGGTGGAAGCGGAAGAAGGCCCTCCACCGTGACCGCCGGCTGTGCGAGCAGGTCTGCGAGCGCGACCGCAACCAGTGCCGGTACTGCGGCGCCCGCGTGAACTGGCAGGCCCGCCGCGGTCCGACGTCGGGCACCTACGACCACGTCGACCCCGACGGCGACAACACCCTCGAGAACGTCGTCGTGGCGTGCCGCCGCTGCAATGGCCTGAAGAAGGACCGCACCCCCGACGAGGCCGGGATGCCTCTCCGGCCGGTTCCTGACCCCTACGTCCCCGAACCTGGCCCCGGGCTAGAACCCGGCCAGGCCGAATGCACACCGGGGTCTGGCCCGGATCAGGCCTCGCGGGCGCGTCGCACGCGAGACGGGACGGGCCAGGAACGGGCCGGGTCGGATCCGGATGCGGGCCAGGCCGGCGCGGGCCGGGTCGGGTCGGGCGGCCAGGTCTTGACGGGAGCCGATCGGTGACGGCGCCCACGGATCGGGCGGCGACGGAGGGCCAGGTCTGTGGTCGTCGGACCCGTCACCAGTCACCAGGCGCGGCCAACCGCGCGGTGCGCGACCTCACCGAGCGCCATCCGGGGTCGTCGTTCGCGTCGTGGCCCTGTCCCTTCGCCCCGCCGGGTGAGCCGCACTGGCACGCCGGCCGGGTCCCTGATCTCGAGTCGATGGAGGTCCTCGCTCTCGCGATGCGCGGCCTCCCGAGCTCGGGCCCACAACCCCATGACCCGCCGCCGCGCCAGCGACGACGCCGCACCAGGAAGGACCGAAGGCAATGACCCTCACCGCACCACAGAAGGAGCTCGTCGAGATCCTGACGACGATCTTCGTGTCGGAGTCGCGCGCCAGCCTCGGCCCGCACCCCGCCGAGGAGGCCGTCGCTCGACGGCAGGCTCACCGGGCGGCGCTCATCATCGGCGGCCACGCCGGCGCGGTGATCGCCTCGCACTACGACCCCGAGCCCGAGCAGCTCGCCGGCCGCCCGGTGGCGGAGATCCCCGAGGCGCTCGGCGACGAGGACGGCGAACGCTGGTTGGTCCAAGGGCACGTCGACGCGCCGCTCATCGTGCTCGCCGCGGTCGTCGAGCAGATGGTCAACGTCGGCGCCGCGGAGGCGGCGGAGCTCCTCGTCGGCGTCCCGGCCCGCATGTGCTCGCGCCCGAGCCCCTGCTACCGGGACCAGCGCAAGCACGCCGACCGGCTCATGATCGCCGTCGATCACGTCTGGCTCCGCTGGGACCCCGACGACGAGGAGAACATGCTCGCCGCCGAGCCGGGCGAGCCCGGCGCGATGCCCTTCACGGTGTTCGCACCATGAAGAGCGACATCGGCGACTACGTCAGCCGGCGGCTGCGCCTCGAGTGGGCCAAGGCCGTCGTGGGCGGCCGCTGGGGCCGGATCGACGAGCCGAGCGACCCGACGCCGTTCCCGCGCCTGCACCTGTTCCCAGCGTTCCACCGCGCGCTCCGCCCGGTGCGCCGCCTCGCCTACCGATTGGGGAAGCTCCGATGACCACCTTCGACGCTCTACATCTCGCCCGCGGCTGGCTCTCCGTCGCGGTCGCCTCCGGGAAAGACGGCAACCGACCAGCGCTCGACCGCACCGTGTCGATCGAGGAGTTCGCCGAGGGCGTGCGCCTGGTCGCCACCGACTCGTACGTGATCCTGCACGCCTGGGTGCCGAACATCGAGCACATCGACGACCCGGAGCCCGGCATCGACGAGGCCCCGATCGCCACGGCGGTCGCGATGGATCCGCACGGCCGGGCGCGCGGGTTCCTCGGCTACGCCCTGGCGCTGGCCAACGCCGCCGACGACGACGCGCCCCCGGTCGAGGTCCGGCTACGTCTCGGCGTCACGCTCGACGACCCGGACGACCCGACGCCGGCCTTCGATGGCATGGAGCCATCGTTCGTCCTGATCGAGCTCCCCGAGGCCGAGCGGCTGAAGCTCATGACCTACGAGGGCGAGTACCCGCACTGGCGGAAGCTCCTCCCCGGCTTCGAGCCCGAGCGGACGACGGCGATCGCCCTAAACCCGGAGATCGTCGGGCGCCTCTCGAAGCTCGGCAAGATCAACCAGGGCCGCCCGCTCCTGTGGACCTTCGGTGGCGAGAACCAGATGGCGCTCGTCGAGGTCCTCGACTCCGACCCCCACGTCGGCGGCGCGGTGATGCCGGTCCGGTGGGACTTCGACCGCAACGCCCCACGCGTCGACGACGAGCCCGCCGACCCGGCGGACACCGAGCAGGGCCTCGCCGACGCCAGAGCCGCGCTCCACCGCGACGACGACGCCCCGGATCCGCTCCTGCCCGACGCCGTCGAGCTCGTGGTCTCGTCGCAGCTGGGCTCGACGTCGATGCTGCAGCGCAAGCTCAAGATCGGCTTCGCCCGCGCCGGCCGCCTCATGGACGCCCTCGAGCTCGCCGGCGTCGTCGGCCCCTCGCAGGGCTCGAAGGCACGGCCGGTGCTCATGACCGAACCCGAGGCCGCCGCCTTCGTCGAGATCATCCGATCGGACGCCACCGATGCCTAGCACCGAGTGGTCCGGCCCCTCCGAGCCGTACGAGGTCAAGCTCGGGCACGTCCACCCCGCCGACGGTGTCATCGTGGCCACGGTCAAGCTGCCCGACGCCCCCAGCGAGCTCGGGGTCTCGAGTGGCAAGCCCGCGATCCTCTTCGAGTTCGCGCAGACGAGGCCCGATGGCATCCACCGGTGGCCGCCCGTCGTGCTCACCTTCCATGACGCCGAAGAGCCCGAGGCCCTCGTCCGGCTGATCCGGAGCGCCGTCGACGACCTCGCCCTCGCCGCCACGTGGAAGCCCAAGCCGCCCGCGACGCCCACGCACTGCCCCGGCTGCAACGTGAAGCTCTTCGGGGCGATCGCCGAGCGCGGCGGCTGCCTCGCGTGCTTCCCGGTCCTCCCTGGTGACCAGCCGTGAAGCCGCCGGCGTCCGTGCTGATCGGCCCGCACCGGTACCGCGTGGTCGTCGACGACGACGGCCTCCTCGGTGATGCCGGCCGGTGCGGTCACGCTGCCCGGGCCCGGCTCGTCATCGGCCTCGACGGTGAGCAGGCACCCTCGGCCCTGGCCGACACCCTTGTCCATGAGATCGGCCATGCGCTCCTCGTCACTGCCGGGCTGAGCGAGACCGCCGAAGAGCGCGTCTGCCTCGCCCTCGGGCCCGGCCTCCTGCAGGTCGTGCGCGACAACGCCGACCTGGTGCGGTTCCTGCGGACGGTGTCGACGTGAGCCGGCTCATGTCGGTGTCGCTCACCGAGGACGCGGTCGTGGCCCACACGAAGACGGTCACGCGCCGCCTCGGGTGGCTAATGCTGAAGCCCGGTGATCGGCTGACGCTCTGCCGGAAGGTGATGGGGCGGCGCAAGGGCGAGCCGCTCGTGCGCCTCGTCGACGTCGAGGTCGTGGACGTGCGCCGAGAGCGCCTGTGGGACATTACCGACGAGGAGATCGCACGGGAGGCTGTGCCGCTCGAGCACTTCACCGAGTGGTACGCCGACACCGGCCAGCCGACCCCCGATGCATGGGTCTCGTGGTTCGCCGAACACATGGGCTGCGCCCCCGACGACCTGGTCACCCGGATCGAGTGGAGGTACCTCGAGTGACGCTCTTCGAGCCGGATGCGCCGCCCGAGTCGTGGGCGCGCATCTCGGAGGACGGCCGGTACCGCTACGAGCTCGTGCGTCGATGGGACTCGGGCCCGCTCGCCGCGTGGATCATGCTCAACCCGTCGACGGCCGACGCCAGCACCGACGATCACACCATCCGGAAGGTGACCGGCTTCTGTCGTCGCTGGGGGTTCGGCGGCCTGCACGTGGTGAACCTCTTCGCGCTCCGCTCCCGTGACCCGGCCCTTCTCCTCGTCGACGATGACCCGGTCGGCCCCGAGAACGACGCGACGCTCGATCGAGTGCTCCTCGCCGCGCCGCTCGCCGTGGCTGCGTGGGGCGCGCACCCGGCCGCGCCGGAGCGCGCTGCACGAGTCGCCGCGGTCGCTGGTCGGCTCGGCCGCCGCCTCTCCTGTCTCGGCACGACGCTCGATGGCGCGCCTCGCCACCCGCGCACCCTGGCGTACTCCACGCCGCTCGAGGTCTGGGCATGACGTGCATCGTCGGCGTCACCGACGGGACCACCGTCACGATCGGCGGCGACTCCGCCGGCGTGGCCGGCTACGACCTCAGCGTGCGCGCCGACCGGAAGGTCTGGGCTCGCGATGGGTGGGTCTTCGGGTTCACGTCGTCGTTCCGCATGGGCCAGCTGCTCCG
Source organism: uncultured Microthrixaceae bacterium (assembly GCA_963715505.1). GTDB lineage: Bacteria > Actinomycetota > Acidimicrobiia > Acidimicrobiales > VFJN01 > VFJN01. The sequence continues at coordinate 2,272,610 of OY970242.1, read as the reverse complement.
CTACAAGCTCACCCCGCCCGGCCAGGTCGAAGACCAGGACCTCGAGGCCTACATGGTCACGTCGTTCGTCGACGCCGTCCGCCAGGTGCTGAAGGACGGCGGCTATGCGAAGGTCGAGAGCAACGTCGAGCGCGGCGGCACCTTCCTCGTCGGCCGACGCGGCCGGCTCTTCGTCATCGACTCCGACTACCAGGTCGCCGAGAGCGTGCGGCCATTCGAGGCAGTCGGGTGCGGCGAGTCGTACGCCCTCGGCGCACTACACGCGCTGCAGCCCAATGCCGGTGACGGAGAGCGGCGCGTGCGCCAGGCGCTCACCGCCGCCGAGGCCTTCAGCGCCGGTGTGCGCGGCCCGTTCCATGTCGTGTCGACGCGATGAGCGACGCCTCGACGGTCGTGATCTTCCGCACCTACGACCGCGAGCCCGTGTTCCACATCTGGGGGGGCGAGTCGCTGCGAACGCACGAGGTCGAGCGCGACGACGGGTCGATCGAGGTCACGAAGCGATGGGTCACAGCGTGCGGCCAGCGGATCGCAGAGTGGGGATGGACCTACGCCCCGGCCGAGCCCGACTGGCTGAAGCGACACACTGACCAGTGGGATTCGGGTCACCGAGGGATCGAGCTCCGCCGGGACCACGCCGAGATGTTCGCCCGGCTCTGCGAGCGCTGCGCCGTCGGTGGCTGACCGGATCCCGCGGCCGTGCTCGGTCTGGCCGTGCGCCGGCGAGGCGGAGGTCAAGGGCAAGTGCACGCGCCACGCCGCCGAGGCCGATGCGGCGCGCAACGAACGGCGCGCCCGGTCGCTCGCGGTGTACCGGTCGGCGCGATGGAAGCGGCTCCGCGCTCGGATCCTGCGCGAGCGGCCGTGGTGCGAGCACCCCGGGTGCCGCGAAGCGGCGACGGACGTCGACCACATCACACCCATCGAGGACGACGGCGATCCGTGGGACGAAGACAACCTGCAACCGCTCTGCCATCGGCACCACAGCGTGAAGACGCGCGCCGATCAGATGCGCGGTCCGGCATGATCCACCCGTAGGGGCGTCGGACCCGATGATCCACCACTCACCAACTCGTTCGTGCATAAATATGCGCACCGGACCGAACGACTGTTCGGGTAGGGGGGTCAAAATCGCGCCGAGGGCGCCAAAAGGGACCGCCGGGTAGTCAAACGTGTGGCGCCGCGGGTTCGACCTGAAAAGTGAGATGCATAAAAATGCGAGAAATCATGCATAAGAGAAGTGCTCGGAGCCCTCATGCCGATGCGTGACCCGGAGGAAAGGGCTCGCCGTCGAGCCATGTATCTCGCAGGAGCTCGACGCTCGGAGCAGCTTGGCAGCTCGTCGAGGCTGACGCCCCGGGGTAGGAAGTCTTCGGCACACGGCGTTGTCCTCGTGGCCGGGGCGCCTTGCTCGGGCAAGACCTCATACGTTGCTGACCACGCGAGTCCCGGCGACCTGATCGTCGACTTCGACCGCCTCGGTGACGCGCTACACCTGGTCCCATGGCATGACTCAGACCGCGAGCACCGCGACGCCTTGATCCCATTCGTCGCGTCGGCTCGCGATGCCATTTACGACCGCCTCGATCGCAATGGGCCCACACATTCGTGGATCATCGCCTCGGCTCCGACGGTGGCTGAGCGCGACATCTTCCGGTCGCGCTTCCACGCCGACGTCGTAATCATCGACTCACCGCGCGACGTCTGTGTGGATCGTGCCCTTGCCGAGCGACCCGAGGAGTGGGTCATGGCGGCCATGACTTGGCACGATCAGTACGAGGCGGATCCCCGGGACACCGTCGTATCTGGCGTCGGCTCAGAGGGTTAGCCATATCAGCAGTGGCGATGAGCCATCACGTACGCTGATCGGCATGACGCCGACCGCACCGCCGCTCGACGAGGTCAGCCCCGAGGAACTCCTCCGCTACATCGGCCGTGCGACCGATGGGTCGGACGTGTCGAAGGAGGAGGTCGCCGCCTTCCTGCGCGCCGGCCATGGCGCCCGGACCGAGGCGCGGGTCATGGGCTGGCTCTCCCGGGTGGCGAAGAAGGCCAAGCGCGCCATGGCGACCGAGACGAAGGCGGAGGTCCTCGTCCGCACCGCTCACCGCGGACGGGTGACCGGCTACTCGCTCGCGTGCCTCGGCTGCGGCCTAGTCGCGCCGCGGCTCGCCGGCTCGAAGCGTGCCGCCCAGCTGGCAGCCATCGGCCACCTGCGCACCGACCACGACTCGGTCGGTCGGATCGAGGTCCTGTGAGCCGATGGTTCCGTCCCATGCCGACCGCCGAGGCGGTCAACCCGCTGGACGTGGCGGAGCTCGGCGAGCGCGCGGCCATGGGCCTGTGGGGCGAGAACACCGGGCTTCCATGGACGCAGCGTCTCGCGTCGATCGCGCAGCGCCGCCCGGCGGGCCGCACCTGGCGAATCCATTTCGGGCCTGACGGCACGGCGTCGTCGATGTCCTGGCCCGCCTGGGACGGAGTCGGCCTGTGGTGAGGCCGGGCCCGAAGCCGACGCCGTCGAACGTCGTCGCGCTGACGGGCAACCCGGGGAAGCGGAAGCGTGCCGCGGAGCCGGTACCGACCGCGGCCGGGTTGAAGCCGCCGGACGATCTGACGCCGTCGGCTCGGAACTTCTGGCGGCGCCACGCGACGGAGCTGTCGCGCCTGGGGATGCTGACGGTGAACGACGTCTCGTCGTTCGGTGCGTGCTGTGAGGCGTGGGCGTTCATGCAGTCGGCGAAGCGGGAGCTCAAGGCGACGGCGAAGAAGAACGCCGAGCTCCTGACGAAGGACCGGGCCCATGGCGGCGAGCCGCGGAAGGACCCGGCGTGGACGATCTACCGCCAGGCGGAGGCGGCCTTCATGGCGTGGTCGCGAGAGTTCGGTCTGACGCCCTCGAGCCGCGTCGGCCTGCCGGCGCTCGCCGACGATGCCGACGAAGACGACGACCTCTTCGACGCGCAGTAGGGCGCCCGCGAAGAAGGCGGCGGCGCCTCGGCGCCGGGCCCGGGCGCGCCCGCCGAAGGTTCTCGAGGACGTCCTCGGGACCGACGCCGCCGCGGGGCTCTACGAGTACCTGAAGACGGCGAAGCACCGCGACGGCCGGCTGATCTACCCGGCGCTCGACGCCGAGCTCGCCGAGCTCATCCCGCCGCGCCTGACGTCACCGCCACCGAACCGCGCCACCCGCCGCGAGCTCGGCCTGGTCTTCGACCTGAACGAGGTCGACCGGTTCCTCCGCTTCTGCCGCCGGCTGCGCCACATCAAGGGCTCGAAGTGGGCTGGCCACCCGCTCGAGCTCGACCTGTGGCAGGTGATCTACGTCGTCGCTCGGCTCTTCGGGTGGCGACGGGCGAAAGGGACCCGGCTGTACCGGACCCTGTTCCTCGAGGTGCCCCGCAAGAACGGGAAGACGACGCTCGCCTCGGCGATCGCCCTCTACGCGCTGGCGGCCGACCGGGAACCAGGCGCGGAGGTCTACGCCGCGGCGGCCGCCCGGGACCAGGCGCGCCAGTGCTTCGACCCGGCCGCCGCGATGGTGAAGGCCTCGACCGCCCTGTCGAAGCGCTGCCGTCCGCTTCAGGGGGTCATCACGGGGCCGCGGGCGTCGGTGTTCCGGGTGCTCGCCGGCGAGCAGGCCGCCGACCTTCAGCACGGCCTCAACGTCCACGTCGCCGTCGTCGACGAGCTCCACATCCACAAGAAGCGCGATCTCCTCGACGTCCTCGAGTCGGGCACGGGCTCGCGTGAGCAGCCGATCGTCGTCATCATCACCACGGCCGGCGTCGACGACCCGGGGTCGATCTACACCGAGAAGCGCGACTACGCCGAGAAGATCGCCAAGGGTGACCTCGACGATCACGAGTTCCTCTCGGTCATCTACACGATCGACGAGGGCGCCGACCCCTTCGCCGAGGAGTCGTGGCGGACCGCGAACCCCGGCTATGGCCGGAGCCTGCAGCCGGCGTACTTGTCGAAGATGGCCCGGCAGGCGAAGAACAGCCCGGCGGCGCTCAACACGTTCCTCCGCCTCCACCTGAACGTCCGCACCGGCCAGGTAACCCGCTGGCTCGGCCTCGACAAGTGGGACCGCTCCGGCGCTCGGTGGCTCTACCCCGACGAGGAGGAGCTCGCCGGCCGCACCGCGTACGGCGGCCTCGACCTCGCCTCGTCGACGGACCTCGCCGCCCTTGCCCTGGTGCTGCCCCGCTGGGAGTCGATGAAGGTGCCCGAGGACCCGGACGACCCGAAGAGCGCGTCGATCGAGCAGGAGGTCGAGGTCCTCGACGTCGTCCTCCGGGCATGGACCCCGGCCGACACCCTCGACGAGCGCGCCATCCGCGACCGGGCCCCGTACCGGCAGTGGGTGAACGACGGGTGGCTCCTCACCACGCCCGGAGAGGTCATCGACTTCGATGACATCGAGCTCGAAGCCTTCGACCTGGCCGACACGTTCGAGATCGAGCGCCTCCACTTCGACCGCTGGGGATCGAAGCAGATCATCGGCCACCTGCGCGACGGCGGCCTGCAGGTACTCGAGATGGGCCAGGGCTTCGCCAGCTTCTCCGCACCGATGAAGGAGACCGAGCGGATCATCCTCGAGGGCCGCCTCGCCCACGCCGCCAACCCGCTCCTGCGCTGGGCCGTCGGCGCGCTCGCCGTGGCGCAGGATGCCGCCGGCAACATCAAGCCCGACCGGGACAAGAGCAAGGGACGCATCGACCCCTTCGTAGCGCTCGTCATGGCGATCGACGCATGGAGCCGCGATACCCGCGGCTCGTCCGTCTACGAAGAGCGGGGCGTCGAGGCGGTCTGAGCCCCGGCGCGCAGCGGCCCCCGACCGGAGCCGGGGGCCGCCACACGTGGCCGTCGCATCCCGGGTCGAGGGTATCACCGGTCCCGATTGGGCATCGGCTATAGCGGTACCCTCGGACCATGTTCGCCTACCGCCGGACGGCGCTCCGGAAGCGTGTCGTCGTCAACCTCACGACCGAGAAGGCCTTCGTCGGCGTTCTCTGGGCGCAGCGTGGCCCGCTCCTAGTCCTGCGCGGGGCGGAGCTCCACGAGAGCGGCCGGCCGCCGCTCCCGATGGACGGCGAGGTCGTCGTCGAGCGGGCGCGCGTCGACTTCGTCCAGGTCGTCGGCGGGGGCTAGCGCGTGGCCGTTGTCGTCCAGTCCGAGGGCGCGCTCGTCGCCGCGCACAAGGCATCGCCCTCGATCCTGTCAGGCGTCACGCTGCACGGCGGCGAGTTCGCCGACTACGCGACCCTGTTCCGCGAGCAGCCCAACGTCCGGCTCGTCGTCGGCTTCCTCGCCCGCAACATCGCGCAGCTGGGCCTCCACGCCTTCACCGCCGTCTCGGACACCGAGCGCCGCCGCGTCGACCGCCACCACGAGCTCAGCCGGTTCATCCGCCGGCCGAACCCCTACGTCACCCGGTACGCCTTCATCGACGCCATGATCCACGACCTCGGGATCTACGACCGCTGGCACGCTCTGAAGCTCCGCAACCAGCAGACCGGCCGCCTCGCCGCCTTCCGGCTACCGCCGTACATGGTGAAGCCGATCGGTGATAACTGGTTCGCGCCCGAGGCGTACGAGGTCAAGGGATCGAAGGGCAAGATCGAGCTCGCCGCCGAGCAGGTCGTCACCATGCACGGCTACAACCCGACCGACGCGACGTCGGGCCTGTCGCCGCTCGAGTCGCTCCGCCGGGTCCTCGCCGAGGAGGCCGCCGCCGGCGCCTGGCGCGAGCAGTACTGGCGTGGCGCCGCCCGGATCTCGGGAGTGATCGAGCGACCCGTCGAGGCGCCGAAGTGGAGCGACACCGCCCGGAACCGGTTCCGCTCGGACTGGCAGAGCACCTACGCCGGCAACGGCGCGCTCGCCGGCGCGACGCCCATCCTCGAGGAGGGCATGGTTTGGAAGGTCGCCAGCTTCTCCCCGAAGGACTCGGAGTACCTCGCCTCCCGCCGCCTGAGCCGCGAGGAGACCGCCGCCGCCTACTTCGTGTCGCCGCTGTTCGTCGGGATCCTCGACCACGCCAACTTCAGCAACGTCGCCGAGCAGCACAAGCACCTCTACCAGGACACCCTCGGGCCCCGGCTCGTCGACGTCGAGGAGGCGTGGGAGGCGCAGGTCCTTCCCGAGTTCCCCGACCTCGACCCCGACGACACGTACCTCGAGTTCAACCTCGCCGAGAAGCTCAAGGGCTCCTTCGAGGAGCAGGCCGCCGCCATGCAGACCGCCACGGGTGCGCCGTGGCTGACCCGCAACGAGGCCCGGGCCCGGCACAACCTGCCCCCGGTCGAGGGCGGCGACGCGCTCGTCACGCCGCTGAACGTGCTCGTCGGTGGCCAGGCCTCACCCCGCGACTCGGCGCCGGGCCCGGCGCTCGCCAGCCGGCCCCCGTCGGCGAAGTCCGCGAAGGCGCTCCCGGCCACGGTGCAGGGCTGGCAGGCGAAGCACGTCGAGCGCCTCGTCGCCTTCTTCGACCGGCAGAAGGCGATCATCGCGGCCGGGCTCGCCGACGGCCAGGTCCTCGACGACGCGTGGGACGACGCCGGCCTCGAGGGCGACCTGTACGCCCTGGCGGTCACGATGACCGAGGAGATCGGGACCGAGGCCGCCGAGCGGCTCGGCGGCGAGTTCGACTCGGCCCTGACCTTCGCCTACCTCAGCGAGTCGTCGCGCATCGCCGCCGAGGGCGTGAACGACACCACCCGCGCAGCGCTCGTCGAGGCGCTCGCCGACGACGAGCTCGACCAGACCGAGGCCATCGACAGCGTGTACGACGTGGCGCTGTCCTCTCGCGGCGAGCAGATCGCCACGACCCGCACGACTGCCGTCTCGAACTTCGCCGAGCACGAGGCGGCCACGCAGACCGGCTACGTGTCGAAGGTGTGGCGCGTGCACAGCCTCTCGCCCCGCCAGGGCCACCCCTCCGACGGTGAGAGGGTCGCCATCGACGACACCTTCTCGAACGGCGCCCGCTGGCCGGGCGACGCCTCGGCCGGGATCAACCAGACCGCCGGCTGCACGTGCTCGCTCGACTTCTCCACGGAGGACCCATCATGACGACGAAGCGCCGCACCGTGCGCGTGTTCACGAAGGCCGTCGACGAGGAGGAGCGCACGGTCGAGCAGATCGTGAGCGTCTTCGAGAACATCGACCTCGGCAAGGATCGGGTGAAGACGGGCGCCTTCGAGAACAGCCTTGCCCGCTGGGCCGCGTCCGGTGACCCGATCCCCGTGATCTGGTCGCACACCTGGGACGACCCCTTCGCCCACATCGGCGAGGTCATCGAAGCGAAGGAGCTCGTCGCCGGCGACCCGCTCCTGCCCCCGGAGATCGCCGACCTCGGCGGCCTCTGGACGAAGTACAGCGTCGATGAGGAGCCCTTCGCCGAGCAGGTCTTCAAGCTCCTGAAGCGGCGCCGCGTCCGCGAGGCGTCGTTCGCCTACGACGTCATCCGAGAGAAGCGCAACTCCGACGGCACGACCGACCTGCTCGAGCTCGACATCATCGAGGTCGGGCCGACCCTGAAGGGAATGAACCCCATGACCCAGCTGCTCGCCGCGAAGTCGGCCGCACGCAAGGAGCTCGCCGACGCGCTGGTGAAGGCCGGGCTCGGGAGCGCGGAGCAGATCGCCGCCGTCCTCGACGACGTCGGCGAGAAGACCTCCCACACGTTCCTACCGAGCGACGACGAGCCCGACCGTTGCTCGATCTGCAACCTGACCCGCAACACCATGGGCCACCTGAACCTCCTCGCCGGCGACCCCGACGGCACGAAGGCGATCGTCGATCTCCCCGGCTCGATCGAGGAGACCCTCGACGCCCACTACCGGGCCGCGTGGGACCTGGCGGCCGAGCAGGGCCTCGGCCTCGGCGGCTTCTACGCGCTGCACGGTGAGGCCACGTACCCCGAGGAGCAGCGCGGCGTCTACCTCGTCGAGGGCTGGGATGACCCGTGGGGCGAGGGCGCCTACTTCGAGTTCCACTTCGCCACCGACGACGAGCTCGGCCTGGTCGCCACCGAGGCGGTCGAGGTCGTGATCGAGGGCGTCGTGACCCCGAAGTCGCGCGAGCGGAAGACCGTGCAGGACCTCGCGGAGCGCAAGGTGCGCGGCGACCGGCCCGAGAAGGCGAAGAGCGTCGAGTCGGCGGCCGCCGTTGTCGAGGCGACCGCCATCCTGCTCGACGTGATCGAGGTCGAGACGGCGCTCGGGCGGCTCTAGGCGATCCGCTGGCGGGCCGCGGCCAGCCGGCTCCGGATCGAGGCGAACGCCTCATGGACCTGCGCCGCCGTGGATGCCCCGTCGAGGCGCGCCCGGACCGCGTCGAGCACCGGCGCAGCGACCCCGGGGAGATCGGCGGCCAGCTCGCGCCGCCACCGGGCACCGTCCCATGCCGCATCGATGGTCGCCCCGGCGCCGACCCGTGAGGCGATGACGCCTTCCATCCGGTCGAGGAGCTCCCCGAACACGTCGAGCGCCGGACCCGTCGCCGCCAGGGTGCTCGGCCGGCGCAGCACGCGCCGGCACGCCTTCCCGCAGTAGGGGAGCGTCCGCCCCTCCGGCATCTCCCGCCCGCACGCTCCGCAAACCATCACCACCGATGATGCATCACTGACGCCGATGCGACGGGTACCCTGGTGGCGACAGGGAGCACGAGCGGCAAGCCGGCCAGGCGAGGACCGAAGTCCCCGAGATGAACCACCTCTCGGAAGGACACGTCCAATGGATCGCACGGCACTGCTCGAAGAGAAGGACACCAGCCTCAAGGCGGCACGCGACATCGCCGCGAAGGCCGAGGCGGAGGGCCGCAACTTCACCGACGAAGAGCGCGGCCAGGTCACCGCCTACATGGAGAAGGCGAAGTCGGCGCACAACTCGATCCTCGAGCTCGACGGCGACGCCAAGCTCCTCGAGGACCTCAACGCCCTCGGCCGCCCGATCGGCGAGCTCGCCAAGGGCGGCGGGATCACCCTCGCCAAGGGCCAGGCCTCGCTCGGCGAGCGGTTCACCACGGCCCCGGAGTTCACGGACTGGCTGAAGGGCGTCGCGCCCAGCGGCCACGTCCCCGACTCGATGAAGGGCTTCACTTCGCCGGCGTTCCAGTTCGGCGGCCTGAAGAACCTCAAGGGCCAGGGCGCGAAGGCGGTCGTGACCGGCGTGAGCGACACGTCGGCCGGCGCGCTGGTCGACACCCAGTGGCTCGGCCTGCAGGACCTCGGCACGTTCCAGCGGCCGCTCACCGTCCGGAACCTCGTCACGAACGGCACGACCGGCAGCGACGCCGTCGAGTACGCCCGGGTGACCGGGTTCACGAACGCGGCGGCGCCCGTCGCCGAGGCGACCTCGGCCGGGCAGCTGGCATCCGTCGAGGCCGGTGGCGTCACCGACGCGGCGGGCGGCGTGAAGCCCGAGTCGTCGATGACCCTCGAGAAGGTCACGGCGAACGTGAAGACGATCGCGCACTGGATCCCCGCGACGAAGCGTGCCCTCAGCGACGCCGCGCAGATCCGGACCCTGATCGACAACTTCCTCGAGTACGGCCTCGAGGAGGAGCTCGAAGACCAGATCGTCAACGGTGACAACACCGGCGAGAACTTCGAGGGGATCCTCGAGGTCGGCGGCACGCAGGCGCAGGCCTGGGACACCGACCTGTTCATCACGACCCGGAAGGCCAAGCGCAAGGTGCGCACGGTCGGCCGGGCGATGGCGTCGGCGTACCTGTTCAACCCCGAGGACAACGAGCGGATCGACCTCGCCAAGGACGGGAACGAGCGCTTCTACGGGAACGGTCCCTTCGGGATCGGCCCCGACGTCCTGTGGGGGATCCCGCGCATCGAGTCGGAGGCCGTGCCGGTCGGCACCGGCATCGTCGCCGACTTCCGCCAGGCGATCCTCTGGGATCGGGAGCAGGCCGCCGTCCAGGTGTCGGACAGCCACGCCGACTTCTTCGTCCGGAACCTGATCGCGATCCTCGCCGAGATGCGAGCCGCCTTCGGCATCATCCGGCCGAAGGCGTTCGTGGTCATCGACCTGACCGCCGTCTAGTCCGTCGGGCACAACGGGCAGAAGAGGGGGAGGCCTTCGGGCCTCCCCCTCTTCGCGTTCGTCGCTACGCTCGTCGGTCTGTGGATCCGACCGAGTACGCCGCGCGCTGGCCGACCTTCGGTGACCCGTCGTACCGGTGGCACCCCAGGAACGCGATCTCGGTCGCGTATCGCCAGCAGCAGGAGCGCGCCATCCTGCGCGCCGTCGACCTGATCCCGGGCTTCCCCGACGTCGACGTCCTCGACGTCGGGTGCGGCGGAGGTTCCAAGCTCCGGTATCTCGCTGAGCTGTTCGTGCCGCTCGAGCGGCTGCACGGGATCGACATGGTCCCCGAGCGGATCGAGGCCGCCCGCTCAGCCAACCCCGCCATCGACGTGCGCGTGGGTGACGCCACGGTGTTGCCATGGCCCGATCAGGCCTTCGACGTCGTCACGCAGTTCGTGACGTTCTCGATGATCCCGCCCGAGCTCCGCCCGGCAGCAGCGGGCGAGATGCTCCGCGTCCTGCGGCCCGGTGGGTCGGTGCTCTGGTTCGACCTTGTCCGGCCGGCCGATACTGCACCCTCCGGCCTTCCCGTCGGTGACGTCGAGCGCCTGTGGCCCGGTGTCCGGTGGCTGCACAGCCGGCACCTACATCACCGGTTCCGGGCTCGAACGGCTAGCTGGGGCCCGCTGAACGACGTCTTCGAGACGCTCCTGCCTCGGATGAACGTGATGATGGTGGGCCGCCTCGACGGGTGAGAGGTCCGGCGGCACCGCCTGGCCGTGCCGTACCATCGTGCCCGATGGCAAATCAGCGACGTCGATGCGCCGTGTGTGGGGCCGATCACCGCGCTTGCGGGCCTTCCTCCCCGGACACCCGGCCTGTCGACGTCATCGAGGAAAGGGGCCCCCACATGGGGAAGCTCAAGCAGTACGACGTCGGAGGGCTCGATGTCCTCGGCACCGGCAAGCCGGCTCCGGCCGACACCGTCCTCCGTTTGCATGACGACGAGGCCGAACGGCTGGGCCTGAAGGGCCGCCGGGTCGACGCCGAGGAGCCGGCCGCGAAGCCGCGCAAGGCCTCGACCCGGAAGCGCTCGGCTCCCAAGCCCGCCGAGGCCGCCCCGGCCAAGGCGCCCCGGTCTCGCAAGCGCTCGACGTAGGCCCTGGTGGTCGCGCTCGTCACGGCCGCCGAGCTCCGGCTCTACCTCGGCCTCGCGGCCGACGACGTCCTCGAGCTCCCGGACGCGGTCGCTGACCCGGCGATCGAGGGCGTCTCCGCGCTCGTGCTCACCTACTGCAAGCGCGCCACGTTCGACGTCGTCGAGGTCACCGCCCGGGTCAACGGCAACGGCACGTCGGAGCTCGTCCTCCCCGGCGCACCGGTGACCGCTGTCTCCGAGGTCGTCGAGGACCCGGCCGGGCTGGCCACGCCGCTCGTCGTGGGCACCGCGGTGGACTGGTCCCAAGACGGGATCATCGAGCGCCTCGACGGCCGCTTCGTGCGCCGGCGCCGCTGGTACGAGGTGACCTTCTCGCACGGCTACCCGGCCGTGCCCGACGACGTGAAGCTCGTCGTGAAGCGTGTCGCCGCCCGGGCCATCACGAACCCGGAGGGCCTCGCGACCGAGGGCGTCACGGGCTACAACGCCGGCTTCGGCTCCGGCGACTCCCGCCTCGCGACCCTGGCCGCCCCCGACCGGCGCGACCTCGACGAGTTCCGGCTGTGAGCTTCCGCTCCATGCTGAACCGGCGCGTCACGCTTCGCGGCCCGGTCAAGGATGCGCCGCCCGCGCGCGACGACTACGGGAACGTGATCGTCGACCAGGGACCCGAGAGCGCCGTCATCCGGGCGCGCCGGGTCCAGGTCGGCGCGAGCGAGGACGTCCTCGACCGCGACCAGCAGACGGGCACGTGGATCTACCTCCTGCCGCTGCGAGACGAGGTCGGTGGCCTGGTCGCCCCGGTGGGCCGCGGCTGGGTCGTCGACGGCTCCGAGACCTACCAGGTCGACGGCGAGCCCGAGCTCGTCTACCGCCGTCGCCGGCCGCATCACTGGGAGCTCCAGGCGATCGAGAGGACCGGATGACCCCGGGGCCCGTCGGCCGTGCCCTCGAGGCGCGCGTCGAGGCGCTCGAGCTAGCGGTTGCGGAGCTGTCCCGGCGGCTGCCCCAGCCGGCCCCGGAGGAGCGCCAGACCGTGTTCGGTGTGCCCGTGGTTCTCGCGCCCGGCGTCTCGCCGGAGATGGTCAGGGCGGCCGTCGAGGGTCTGCCTCGCGGGTTGGCGGCCCCGGCAGCGCTCGACGCGCTCGAAGCTCAGAACCTCCTTCGCCGGGTGACGCCGTGAGGTTTGAGCTCGACCGCAGCTTCGAGCGCGAGCTCATGCGCTCGGACTTCGTCCGCGACCTGCTCGACGAGAAGGCGCGCGAGGTCGCTGCCGCGGCACGCCCGCTCGCACCCGACGATCCGGCCACCACCACCAAGGACCTGCCGTCGTCGATCTCGGGCGAGGCGGTTCTCACCGAGGACGGCTGGGTGGGCCGGGCATCGGCGGGCAACTTCAAGGCCGCTTGGTACGAGAAGGGGGCGTCGGGCGTGACGGCCCGGCCGTTCCTGGTGCCGGCGCTCGAGCGAGTCGTCGGTCCCGTCGAGTCCATCCCGGACAGCAGGGAGTAGCCACCCAATGCCGGAGCATCGAGCCCTCGTCGACGTCGAGAAGCTGGCCCGGGCGTACCTGGCCGCCGACGATGAGCTCCTCGTCGCGTTCGGCGCCGCGTCGGCCGCCACCGCGCCGGTGATGAGCGAGCTCGACGACACCTACGACCCGGGGTCGTCCTGGGTGTTGCAGGTGTTCCGTGTCTCGTCGACCGACGTGGCCTCGTCGCACGTCGAGCGCGCCGTCGTGCAGATGAACGCCTACGCCCCCACCAAGGGCGATGCCTGGTCGCTGTGGGCCCTTGCCGACGTTGTCGCCCGCGCCGCGCCCGCCGCAGATCATGAGGCTGCGGTCGTCACCGCGGTCGAGCGGATCTCTGGTCCGACGTGGTCGCCCGACCCCACGACCGATGGCCCTCGGTACGTGAGCTCGTACGCCTACACGGTCCATCCCGCCTCGGCATCGCCGGGGTAGCCTCATCGGGACTGCTGATAGAAGATCGGCGAGGCCGGTCGGGAGGATGACACCATGGGCAAGGACGTCGACGAGATCGTCGTCGGAGCGAACGGCACCGTGTGGGTCGCTCCGGTCGGCACGGCCGCGCCGGCTGACGAGGCGGAGGCGCCCGGTGCCGGATGGGTCGACATGGGCTACACCTCCGAGGACGGCGCGACGCTGACCGACTCGAAGACGCTCGAGCAGATCCCGGTCTGGCAGCTGTTCTACGCCGCCCGCCGGATCATCACCGAGCGGGACCTGAACGTGGCCGTCGTGCTGCGCCAGTGGTCCGGCGAGAAGGTGAAGCTCGCGTTCGGTGGCGGCGAGGTCACCGAGCCCGACGTCGTCGGCAACCCCGGGAAGTACAAGTACACCCCGCCCTCGCCCGGTGAGATCGACGAGCGGGCCTACATGCTCGACTGGGTCGACGGCACGAAGCACTACCGCCTGGTGATCCCGCGCTGCATGGTCACGGAGAACGTCGAGACGAACCTCGTCCGCACCGCGGCGGCTGATCTGCCGATCACGGTCGGGATCCTCGGCTCCGACGGCGTCGACCCGTGGTACCTCCTGACCGACGACCCGGCCTTCGCCGAGTCCGTCGCCCCGTGAGCGACGCCCGCCGGATCGACCTCGACGCCGCCCGGGCGGCGCGCGCCGAGAAGGTCGGCGCGCCGCCTGTCGTCGTCCTCGAGGGCGTCGAGTACGTGCTCTCGCCGGAGCTCCCCATGGAGGCCGTGCTCGTCGTCGCCGAGGAGTTCACGAAGGCGAAGATTGACGACCCGTCGAAGATCGACCCGAGCGCCGTGCGCGTGGCGATGGAGGCGATCTTCGGTGAGCACTGGCCGGTGCTGCGCCCGAAGCTGTCCGTCTCGGACTCCATGCTCGTGTTGAGCGGGGTCCTCGACCTCTACGGGACCGACCTCCCGGAATCACTGGCCTCGGCCTCCTCCTAGGCGAGTACTTCGAGGAGCTCGAGGCCGACTTCGAGCGGCACTACACGATCGACCTCCCGGCGGCCGTGTGGGCGACACCGAGGCGCCTCTCGTGGCGGCGCTTCCGGTCCCTCGTGGCAGGCCTGCCGCCGACCGACTCGGCCCTCGGCCGGGCGCTCGCGATCCGCCAGGTCGGCGAGTGGGGGCTCACGGAGGACCTCCTCGCGTTCCTGATCGAGGTCGTCGATCTCGGGAACCGCAGCTTCGTCAGCGCGCACTCGAAGAAGGGCGCCTCCAAGCCGCGCCCGATCACGATCCCGCGCCCGCCGGCACCGCGCCGCAAGGGGGAGGCCCCGCCCGTCGACGAGCCCGGGAAGAAGCGCATGGCGACCTCCGAGGAGCTCGTCGCGTTCTTCGGTGGCACCGCCCGCTACACCGGCCCCAAGCGCCCGCTGGATCGCGCCCGGTGCGCTCTCGGGCACTACGTGCGGGCCGGGAAGCCGTGCCGTCGCTGCATGGGCGTATAGCGGGATCACCGATATGGCATCGCGTACGCTGATCGCATGAGCGGTCTCCGTGCGGGCGCGGCCTACGTCGACATCCACGGCCGCCTCGCCCGGGACTTCGACCGCAACATCGAGCGCGAGGGATCGAGCCGGCTCGGCGGCGTCGGATCGAAGCTCGGCGGGGTCCTGGCCAAGGGCATGGCCGGCGCCGGTGTCATCGCCGGCGCTGCCCTCGTGAAGGGTCTGACCGACGCGATCGGCAACGAGCAGGCCACGGACAAGGTGGCGGCCTCGTACGGTCTCGACCCGGCGACGCAGGAGCGGCTCGGCTCGGTCGCCGGCCGCCTCTACGCCGACGCCTACGGCGACAGCCTCGGCCAGGTCGCCGACGCCGCCGCCAACGTGCAGCGCACCCTCGGGGAGCTCACCGACACCGAGGTCGAGGGCCTCACGGCCAACGCCCTCGACTTCGCGGCCACCTTCGACAAGGACGTGAACGAGGCGATCTCGAACGCCGGCATCCTCCTGAAGAACGGGCTCGCCCACGACGGCCAGGAAGCCTTCGACCTCCTCACCGTTGCGATGCAGCGCACCGCACCCGCCGTGCGCGACGAGGTCCTCGCCGCCACGCAGGAGTACTCGACGTTCTTCGCCGACCTCGGCATCTCCGGATCGGAGGCCTTCGGCCTCATCACCCGCGCCGCGGAGAAGGGCGGCAACTACGGCGTCGACAAGGTCGGCGACGCCCTGAAAGAGCTCACCATCCGGTCGACCGACATGAGCGAGGCCAGCCGAGAGGCCTACTGGCGCGCCGGTCTGAGCGCCACGGAGATGTCCGAGCGGTTCCTCGCCGGCGGCGATACCGCCCGCGGTGCCCTCGACGACCTCGTCGTCGGCCTGAAGGGAATCGACGACCCGGTCGAGCGCGCCAACGCGGCGATCGGCCTCTTCGGCGTCCCACTCGAGGACCTCTCCGTGAGCGAGGTCCCCGCCTTCCTCGACCAGCTGCAGAACATGGGCCGCGGCCTCGGCGACACCGAGGGCGCCGCCGAGAAGATGGGCGACACCCTCAACACCAACCTCGGGACCCGCCTCGAGACGCTCAAGCGCGGCGCCCTCACCCGCCTCGCCGGCTTCATGGAGAACCAGGTCCTCCCGACCCTCGACAAGCTCGGCCCCGTCGTCGAGCGCGGCGTCGCCGTCCTGGCCGAGAAGTGGCCACAGGTCCAAGCCGCGGTCCTCCCGATCGTCGAGCGCGTCGTCGGCTTCATCGAGCAGAAGTGGCCCCAGATCGAGAAGATCATCGAGCAGGGCATGGAGACCGTGACCGAGGTCGTCTCCACGGCGCTCGAGCTCGTCACCGTCCTGTGGGACAACTTCGGGACCTACATCGTCGAGTTCCTGCAGTCCTCCTTCGACGCGATCATGAAGATCGTCGGCGGCGCGCTCGACGTGATCCAGGGGATCCTCGACGTCGTCCTCGGCATCATCACCGGCGACTGGTCGCGGGCATGGGAGGGCCTGCAGCAGATCCTCTCGGGCGCGTGGGACATCATCGTCGGGCTCTTCGAGTTCGGCCTCGCCCGGGCTCGGCTCGTGATCCAGGTCGCGCTCGACATCGTGGAGGGCATCTTCACCGGGGCGCTCGACGCCGTGGAGAGCACCGTCTCCGGAGGGATCGAGAGCGTCGTCGGCTTCTTCTCCGGGCTCGGGGGCCGCATCGCCCGGACGGCCGGCGACGTCTTCGGGTTCCTGTGGGAGTCGTTCAAGGGCGCGATCAACCTCGTGATCCGAGGGTGGAACCGCCTTGAGTTCAAGATCCCCGGCTTCGACCCGCCCGGCCCTGGCCCGAAGTTCGGGGGCTTCACGCTCGGCCTGCCCGACGTGCCGCTCCTCGCCGGCGGCGGCACCGCGGTGCGCTCTGGTCTCTCGATCGTCGGTGATGGCGGCCAGCCGGAGCTCCACGCGCTCAGCCGGGGCGCGTCGGTCGTGCCGCTCGACGTGGCCGGCATGATCGCCGGCGCCGCGCTCGAGGGCCGGGCGTCGGGCCCGCTGATCGCGGTCGAGAAGATCGAGACCAGCGGGCAGCGCGACCCGGAGGCGACCGCCCGGGCGCAGGTCCACGAGCTCAACAAGCTCGCTCTCGGGCTCGTGAGGGGCTGACGTGACGATCTACGACGTCACCTTCGCTGAGCGCCTCGACGTCGGCGTCGTGCCGCTCGGTACGTCGTGCTGCGAGGTCGAGAGCATCGCCCACCTGTGGGCCGGGAACGCCCAGCGCGGCGAGAACCGGCCGATCCCCGGCGAGCCCGGCGTCGACGAGCGCGAGTCGGTCATCGACCAGACCCGCAAGCTCGTCGCCGGGTGGCTCTACGGGTTCGTCGACTGGGAGGGCACCCCGCCCGCGGTCAGCGTGCGCGCCACGCTGCAGGCCAACGTGAAGCACCTCGTCGACAACGTCGAGAAGCCCATCGGCGCGACGAAGACGGCGACGCTCTGGCTGCCCGACGGCACGTCGCGCTCCAAGCCGGTGCAGGTGAAGGATCTCGTCCTCACCGGGTTCGGCCCCGAGGCGGTTCGCTTCGTGCTCGACCTCAACTTCACGAAGGGCATCTTCGAGCTGTGACCGTGCGCCTCGACGTCTACGACGTCACGAACACGGCGAAGCTGGGGGAGCTCAGCAAGGCCCACGGGATCGGCTGGTTCACCGATCTACGCGACCCCGGCACGATGATCTTCGGCGTCGACGTGGCCAACGCCGCCGACCGGGCGCTCCTCGAGCACTTCCGGGTCGTGCGCGTCAACATCGACGGGACCGACGTCGAGGCCTTCGTCGTGCAGGACACCCCGGCCGAGCTCGCCGTCGACGACGAGCGGCCCTTCGTGACCTACCAGCTGCGCCACCTGGTGACGTGGCTCGGCTACCAGCAGGGCGGCGCCGTGCTGTGGCCCTACGGCGGTCTCACGGGACGTCAGCAGTCGCCCCGCTGGTTCGGCCCGATGAGCTTCGACTTCCCCGACGTGGTGCGCCCGGAGCCGACGACCGACGGGCCGCTGACCCGCCGCGGCTGGCCGGACCCGCGCGCCGAGCGCCTGGTCTTCGCCAGCAAGGCGATCTACCGGCGGCTCCTCACCGGCGTCCCGGACCGTGATGGGCCGGCACGCATGTGGTTCACGACGGCGGCGTGGACGGAGGCGCGTGTCTGGTTCGACGGGGCGGAGCTCACGGCCCTGTCGACGCCGGTGGGGGAGACGTCGGTCCGGACCCTCGACGTTCCCTACGACGGCGAGGACCACGTCATCTTCATCGACGCCCGTGGGACCCCGCCGGCCGGGCACGACAACTCGCTCGGCTGGACGTGGGCGAACCTCGAGCAGGACGCGGCCGGCGAGTGGGAGGAGATCGGCGACCGGCTCTTCACCACGTTCAACTCCGCGACCTACGACGGCCCTGTGCCACCGACGGCGCCCTTCTGGCAGGCCTGGGAGGAGTGGGTCGACTACCCGGGCGTGAACGTCGGCTTCGTCGCCGGGGCCGCCATCGACGAGGCACAGGCCCGGGGTCTCCTGCCGGGCATGACCCGCGACTTCGACGGGACGAACGACTCGGACGCGGTGCCGTGGGCGACGACGTTCGCCCGGGCGTTCCGGATGCAGAAGCTCGGGCCGCTCCTCGACTCGCTTGCCCCGTTCGGCTGCGAACCGGAGATGACGCCGACGGGCGTGCTGCGCCTCCACCAGGCGCGCGGCACCGACCGCACCGCCACCGTGACCGTCACGACGCCCTTCACGCTGTCGATCACCGGCCG
The DNA here is from genome assembly GCA_963715505.1 of uncultured Microthrixaceae bacterium. Classification (GTDB taxonomy): domain Bacteria; phylum Actinomycetota; class Acidimicrobiia; order Acidimicrobiales; family VFJN01; genus VFJN01. The sequence goes on along the minus strand of OY970242.1, from coordinate 2,254,159 downwards.
GGGCCCGCAAGCCACGCGCTACCTCTACGAGACCGAGGGCGGCTTCGGGACGGCGGAGAGCGCCGCGGCCGAGGCGGCGCTTGGCGTGAAGCTAGAGGACCTGGCGGAGCTCGGTGAGGACCTCGATCCCGACACCATCGCCGAGGCGCTCGCCGCGCAGCTGGCCCGCGACGCCTCGACCTATCACGAGGTCGCCGTCGACTTGCCCAGCGACGTCGAGCCGTACGACGACGTCTTCCTCGGCGACACGGTGCTCTGCACGTCCAGCGCCGATGGCGCTGCCGCCCCGGTGCGGCTGACCAGCTTCCGGGCCACGGTCGCCGACGCCAACGGGCACGTGTCGTGGGCAGCGACCGGGGAGCCGGTCTAGGTGGACGCCGGCAGCCTGCAGGAGCTCCGCCAGGAGCAGCAGCGCGCTCGGCGGATGCGTCGCACGTGGGAGGCGGCGCTCTCTGGCCGGTCGTCGCTCGTGGCGCCCCTCAGCGCGAACCGCCAGGCCGGCGGCGTAGCGCAGGCGGCGATCAGCGCCGATACCACCTCGGCGGCGGCCGGTTCCGGGATCGCGCTCGTGCTCGGCCGGTCGTCGCCTCAGACGATCCCTGTCGGTGGCGCGGCGCTGTCGCTCACCGAGGCCATCATCGGGCCCGCCCGCACCGGGGTCGAGGTGCCGGCGTTGCCGGCGACGTCGGTGCAGGTCCCGGCCAAGAGCGTGGTCTCAGTGCTCGTCCGGTTCGCGTGGGTTGGCTGGCGCGCCGGCGGGGTCGTGCGCCTCAAGCGCGGCTCTGTCGTCGTCGACGAGGCGCCGAGCTCGTGGGGGACGCGCTTCGATGGTGTGCTCCATGCCGGTGCGGTCGAGCCCGGCGAGGCGCTCTCGGTCGAGGTCGATCACGAGGACGGCGCAGACCACGATCTCACCGACGTCCGCGTCGACCTGCGTGTCGAGGGCCCCGCCCGGGGGATCGTGAGCGACTTCACCGGTGCGGCGCTCTACGCCGTGCTGTGGAACCCGTCGAGCCCGGGCGGGCCGGTGTTCCGCATCGCCCGCGAGACGGGCGCCGGCGAGACGACGCTCGCGTCGTCCGCCCCGGCCGACACTGGGACCGCGTTCGTCGGGATCCGCGCCCTGGTCGTCGGTGGCCGCATCCGGGCTCGGGTGTGGCCCTGGGCGGACCCGGAGCCCTCGACGTGGAACCTCGACGTCACCGACCCTGCGCCGCTCCCCGCCGGGGTCGTCGGTGTGACGTCGACCGTCACGGGCAGCATCGGCTCGCCCGGCACCTACCGCGAGTACGACTACCTCGAGGTCGCCAACGATGGCGCCCCCGCCGTGGCGACCGACTTCAGCGAGTACCCCGACGGTGGCCTGCCAGCCGACTGGTCGGTGCTCGTCGGGGCGGGCGGCCCGAGCTGGGAGATCGCCACGGGCGGGGCGCTCTACATCGGCGAGAAGCTTCTCCGCTACCCGACGCAGTCGGTAGGCGTCGGCGCCTACGTCGGCTGGGACGGTGGCGGGATCGGCTTCGACGTCGACGCGCTCCTCCGCGCCCGGAACGGTCAGACCGACACGACCGTCGGCCTCGTGCTCAGAGGCAACCCGCTGGCATGACGCACCACTTCGACCCGGGCGACATCCACGCCGAGGACCTCACGGCGATGTGGGACATCGCCACGTTCCTCGACGGCCAGGTGCCGGTCTGGGACGCCGGGACGGCCCGGTTCGTGCCGGGCAGCGGCGGAGGCGGTGCTGCTAGTGGCCTCGCGGCGACGCGGCTCTCGCCCTCGTCCGACACGTTCATCGACTCGCAGGCAACCGGCACCAACCACGACACCAACGCGGCGCTTGTGGCGGGCTCGTCGTGGGCGTCGAGCTCGTTCTGCCGGCGCATCCTTATGACCTTCGACACGACGGCCCTCGCCGGGAAGACGATCCGGCTGGCAAGGCTGCGCCTCGTGTGTGTCTCGACCAACAACCCGGGCATGGCCATGTTCAGGGCCCGCAAGATGCGACGCGCCTACGTGCCGAACCAGGTCACGTGGAACGTGTACCAGACCGGGAGCGCCTGGGGCACCGCCGGCGCCAAGAACGTCGCCAGCGACATCAGCGCCGAGCTCTACGGGTCGACCGCCGAGAACCCGATCGTCAACGGCGAGGCGCTCTTCAACATCACGAGCCTGCTGAAGCTGTCGATCGACGCGGCCGAGACGACGTTCCGGTTCATCTTCGGCACCGACGCCACCTCGGCCGACAACTCGGTGTCGTTCCACTCGCTCGAGTCGGCGACGGCCGCCGCCCGGCCGACGCTCGACGTGGTCTACGACGCCTGACCCTCCACAGACCGGCAGCACCGATGGCGTATCGTCATGGCCGATGGGCGCCTACCTCGTCGACCACCCGCCCCGCCGGTCCCAGTTCCGAGCCTCCCGCCGCGAGCGCGAGGCCGGCGTCGTCGTCGTCCACACCGCCGAGAACGCGCCCGACTACGTCGCGTTCGACGGGGGAGCGGAGGCGGTCGCGGAGTTCATCCGCACCCGCGCCGATGCCGGCTCGTATCACGAGCTCGTCGACTCCGACTCGTCGATCCTCATGGTCCCCGACCAGGCCGAGGCCTTCGGCGACGGCACCGGCTCGAACCGCTTCGCGTGGCACCTGTCGATCGCCACCCGTGCCGACGTCTGGCCGCTCGCCCCGAAGGCGTGGCGCGACGGAGCGATCGAGCAGGCAGCGCAGGCGGCCGCACGGTACGCCCGCCGGCTCCACGCCCGCACCGGCATCGTCATCCCGGCCCGGCGGATCAGCCGCTCCGAGTCCGAGCTGCGCATCCCCGGTTTCATCAGCCACGGCGAGCGCGACCCCGGACGACGTCACGACCCGGGCGCCCACTTCCCGTGGGAGGCCTTCCTTGCCCGCTACGCCGAGCTCACCCGCGACCTCGGCAACCACCAGGAGGACGACGACATGACCCCCGAACAGGCCCGGCTCCTTGTCGACATCAGCGACCGGCTCGCCCGCGTCGAGAAGCGTGTCGGCGTCGACAACGACGGCGCCGACCTCTCCGACGAGCTCGACCTGCTCCGCCGCGACATGCGCCGCATCGGCGCCGCCGTCGGCGCGGAGGGCATCGAGTCCTAGCGCGACCCCATCCGCTCTCGCGACCGCCCACTCTGAGGGAGCTCAGCCCATGAAGACCGTCAAGTTCACCTACCACCACAAGACCTACCGGCCCGGTGACGTCGTCGACCTCGACGACCGCGAGGCCAACATCGTCGTGACCGCCAAGCGCGCCGCCTACGTCGAGAAGAAGGCGTCGCCGGCGAAGAAGACGACGACGGCGACCCGCGCCAAGGCGTCGGCGAAGAAGGCAGCGGCCGCCAGCGAGACGGGCGCCTCGCCCTCGACGTGAGTACCCGGATCGAAGAGCGGGCGGACCTCCCGGTCGGCGGTCGGTTGACCCTCATCGAGGGGGACCTCGATCGGATCGACAACCGGATCGCGAAGCTCTACGCAGCGGTCACCACGGCCGCAATCGGGCTCGTGACCTCGTCGCTCCTCCTGCTCGCCAACCTGCTCGTGAAGTGAGGTCCCTCCCATGACCAATGAGGAAGCCGTCCAGGTCCAGGCGACCGCCGAAGCGGCGAGCGCACCGACCCGGTTCGATCGTCGCCTGAACATCGTGCTCGCCCTGGTGATCGCCACCACGGGCGGCCTCGTCCTCTTCGCGCTCCTCTCGCTGCCCGCCACGTTCTCCTCCCGGAACAACGTCGACCAGGTCGCCCGCGGCAACGAGCTCGCCGCCTGCCGGTCCGAGGCCGCTGCCATCGTCACCGACGCCCGGTCGGCCCTCGACGTCGCGGTCGGCACCCTCAACGTGTCGTCGGCCACCCTCGACGTGCTCACGAACGAGGCGCTCCACCTGATCGTGACCGAGGGACGCGCGAGCACTCGGCTCCCCATGATCCTCGAGGCGCTGCCAGCCGTGCGTGCCACCGTCACCGACGCCGTCGACGTCGTCGACGACAGCACCGCGGCCATGGCCAGCGCGACCGAGCACTACCAGGACCAGCTTCGACAGTCCCGAGAGCACCCGGACGCCTTCCTCCGAGCCTGCAAGGAGCAACGATGACCACCGACACGATGCCCGACGAGGTCTCGACCGACTCCGAGAACCGGGTCGGACGCACCACAGTGCAGGTGAGCCTTCCCGCCGCGGTCGTCGTCATCGGCACGTGGTCGGCCCGGCTCGGCGGCCTCGACCTCGATCCCGGCGCCGGCGTCGACATGCCGGCGGAGGTCGTCGCGGCCTGGGTGGCCGTGATGACCGTGCTCCTCGCGCTGCGGATGAACCGCTCGAAGAGCTAGCCGCGGTTTCGGTAGCGCCGGCTCCGGGCCCGGAATCCGGCGGCCAGGAGCTCGGCTTCCGCGAGCGCCATGACCGTCGGATCCGGTGAACCTGCCGGCCGCCGCCCGCACACCACGCAGCGGCCAGCGAGAATGAGCCGCTCCCGGGCGCCACAGGGCACACAGAAGGCCAGTCGGGGACGACGGCCGCCGATCATGACTGCCGAGCCTCTCTGGGCGTGCCCCAGCGTTGCTGCGCCGCCTGACGGGTCACGCCCATCGCAGCGCCGACGTCGGCCCAGCTGTAGCCGGTCCACCGCAACCGGTCGACGGCGTCGGCGGTGATCTCGTCGAGCAGGTCGCGCAACGTCACCAGTTGGCGGAGGTCCTCCATGTCGGCCATGCCGACCCGGGCGCCGTAGGCACGGAGCATCCGCTCGACCGCCCGGCCGAACTCCTCGGTCTCGGTGTAGCGCTTCGAGCGCTTCCGGCGGCGGGGCGTCGGTGCCGATCGATCGTCAACCTGCGCTTGACGCGAGGAAGGCGCTGGCGTCCACGCGTCGGTGGCCATCGCGGTGGCGCTCACAGCGTCGCCGGTTCGCGATGGACGAGCCGCTTCGCAGCCTCGGAGAGCGGGCTGTCGGGATGTAGGTCGGCGCGCACTCCGCACCGGTCGCACCACCAGCGTGCCGCACCCTCGGCGGCGATCCATCCCTCGCAGGCGGCGCTCTTCGCCGCCGGGAGCGCCTCGAGCAGAGCCTCGACGTAGGTGAGGTCCAAGTCGAGGTCAGCCGCCCACGCGTCGAGCGCTCCTCGCACGAGGGGGTAGCGCCGCTCGATCTCGTCGAGGAGCCACGACCGGGCGACGTCCTCGTCGTCGGTGCGGGCTTCCCGGCCCTCGAGCTCGAGGAGCGCCGCGACGACGTACCGGTCTGGCGCCGTGGTGAGCATTGCGTGGGCACGGGTGCGGATCTCTTCGAGGTCAGTCGGGGCCATGCCCGGACGGTATCAGTGACGCCGATACTCGACAAGGGCAGCCGGTATCGGAGAGCCGCCGCGGTGGCGCCCTGGCCAATCTCTCGGCCACTCCTGACGGTCGGACGGAGGCGGAACGGTCGGAGTCGAGCGACCGGCTCGGCGCTCTGACCTGGGGCGTAGCGTCGCGAGCCGGTGTCAGCGGGCGGGCGCCGAACCCTCTCAAGGTGGCGGCACGGGTTCGAATCCCGTTGGGGGTGCTCTTACCGCCTGGCGCGCCGTCGTGCGGCCAGGCCGGGTGGTGGGGGACCGGCCGCCCGGCCGCCGCGAGGGGACAGCGCGCGGGTGGGGCGTGCGCCGCACGCGACGATGGCACGGCTCGCCGTTCCGGCGCGGATCACACAACGAGGAGCAGACGTCGTGGAGTCATGGGTGCTGCAGGAGTCTCCGGGGGCCTACGTCTGGGCGGAGGTGCCCGACCCCGAGCCGGGCCCGGGCGACGTGCGGGTGCGCGTCGTGGCCTCGGCGCTCAACCACATGGACCTCTGGCTCACCCGTGGGCTGCCCAAGCCGACGCTGCCGCACGTGCCGGGCTGCGACGCGGCGGGCGTGGTCGACGCGCTCGGGCCGGGCGTCGCCGGCGTGGAGGTGGGCAGCGAGGTCGTCGTCAACCCGGCGGTCTCCTGTCGCCGCTGCCGGGCCTGCCTCGCCGGCGACTCGCCCCTGTGCCGGCGGTTCCAGATCCTGGGCGAGCAGCGCTGGGGCGGTCATGGCGCCTACGTGGTCGTGCCGGCCGAGAACGTGTCGCCCAAACCGGCCGAGCTGGCCTGGACCGACGCCGCCGCCTTCGGCCTCACGACGCTGACCGCCTGGCGGATGCTCCGCCGGGGGCGGCTGCGCCCCGGCGCCACGGTGCTCGTCGTCGGCGTCGGCGGCGGGGTGGCGTCCGCCGCCCTGGTGCTCGCCAAGCGGCTGGGCGCCCGCGTCGTGGCGACCTCGCGCTCGGCGGAGAAGCGAGCGCGGGCGCTCGAGCTGGGCGCCGACGCCGTGATCGACGACGCCGACGAGCGCTGGGACGTCCGGGCAGACATCGTCATCGAGCCGGTCGGGCCGGCGACGTGGAGCAAGTCGGTGCGCTCCCTCGTGCCAGGAGGGCGCCTCGTCGTCTGCGGCGGCACCTCGGGACAGACCGCGGAGCTCAACCTCCCGAGGCTGTTCTTCCAGCAGCACGAGGTGATCGGGTCGACGATGGGCTCCTACGAGGAGTGGGCGGAGGTCGTGGACCTGGTGCACGCCGGGCTCCCGGTCGTCGTCCACGAGGTGCTCCCGCTCGAGGACTACCCGAGCGCCCTGGAGCGCCTCGATGCCGGCGACCAGCTCGGCAAGATCGTCCTGCAGCACTGAGCGGGCGCGCTCGAGTCGAACCTCGCCAGCGGGCGCGTCGGCGCGGGGACCGCCACGAGCACCTCCTCGAGCCGGCAGATCCGCAGCACCCGCTCGACGATGCCGCGCGGGTTGCGGACCTGCAGCCATCCCCCGTCGGATCGCAGGCGCTCCCGCGCGGCGACGAGCGTGCCCAGCCCCGCCGCAGTCAGCAGCGTCACCCCACGCAGGTCGACCACCACGTGGCGGTGCCCCCTCGCAGCGACCGCATCGAGCAGGTCGCGCAGGTCGGGCACCGAGGCGATGCACAGCTCCCCGGTCGGGCTGACGACCACCGTCCCGTCGTGGTCCTGCGAGACGGAGATCAGGGTCGCCTCCCTGGTTCGGTCCGGTGGCGGAAGCCAGGTCGCTTGGATCACCATCAGCATCGTTCCCCTTCGTCGGTCAGTGGGCAGTGCACCGTCGCGCTCTGCCGCAGCGTCCCAGGACTGCGCCGCAGCGGCATCCCGCGTCCGCGTTGTCGACTCGACCACGGGCGGCGCGCGGACCCGCCCCCACGCGGTGGAGCGTGAACCACGCGCTCTCGTGATGCGCGCCCGGGGGCGGATCGCCACGCTCAGGTGCCATGACCGACGCCATGGCGGCTTCGCCGCTCCCCGCCGGGACCCCCGCACCCGACTTCGTCCTGCCGTCCGGACCTGGTGAGGCGCTCGCCCTCGACGACCTGCGCGGGCGCCCGGCGGTCCTCGCCTTCTACCCGGCGGACTGGAGCCCCGTGTGCAGCGACCAGATGGCGCTGTACCAGCAGATCAAGCCGCAGTTCGATGCCCTCGACGCGCAGGTGGTCGGCATCTCCGTCGACGGCGTCTGGTGCCACAGGGCCTTCGCGGAGCACCGCAACATCCAGTTCCCGCTGCTCGCCGACTTCGAGCCGAAGGGCGAGGTCTCCCGTGCCTTTCGTGCCTACCGTGACGGCGAGGGCGTGAGCGAGCGGGCCCTGTTCGTGCTCGACCCCCGCGGCACGATCCACTGGAGCTACCTCTCCCCGGTCGGCGTGAACCCCGGGGCCGACGGGATCCTCCACGCGCTGGAGGACATGGCCGGGGTGACGCAGTGAGCGCCACCAGCTGGGAGTCGGTGCTCACCATGCCGATCACGCCCGGCCGTGACCACACCCGCGGCCCCACCGGAGCGCCGATGACCATGGTCGAGTACGGCGACTACGAGTGCCCGTTCTGCGGCCTCGCCTACCCCGTCGTCGAGGAAGTCATCGACCGACTCGGCGACCAGCTCCTCTTCGCCTACCGCCACTTCCCGATGACCACGCTCCACCCCAACGCGGGACGCGCTGCCGAGGCGGCCGAGGCAGCGGGCGAGCAGCGCCGCTTCTGGGAGATGCACCACCTGCTCTTCGCCGATCAGCGGCACCTCGAGCCGCCCGCCCTGGTCGCCAGGGCGGTGCGCCTGGGCCTCGACGTCGACCGCTTCGTGGAGGACCTGCGGGCGGGCGCGCACGCCCCGCGGGTGCAGGCGGACTTCCTGAGCGGCGTGCGCAGCGGTGTCAACGGCACGCCGACGTTCTTCCTGAACGGCCGGCGCCACGACGGGGTTGCCGACGCGCCCACCCTCATCAGGTCGCTCCAGGCGGCAGCCCGGGCGATCTGAGCTCTCCAGGCCAGTGGAGCCTGACGGGAGGACTGTCCACCGGCGCGGCCGGGCGCCTCGGGCGGTCCAGACGTGTGGCGAGCGTGCCGAGGGTGGCGTCGGTCCGCCGCAGGAGGCCCATGAGCTCCAGCACGACCTGTGGGACGCCCCCGCGCCCGTCACCGTCGAGCGGCATCGACCGACGGCACTCGTCGAGGTGGTCGAGCAGGCTCGACATGCGCGCGCAGTGCTCCTCGACCCGGCGGGCGACCGTCAGGTCCGGCGAGAGGGTGCCTGGTCGTTCGGGTCGATCCCGGTGCCGGTCCATCGCAGGGCTCCTCTCTCCCGCATCGGTCATCGCGCAGCGTCGCGTGGCGTGGCAGGAGCCCGGACCTCGCGATCGCGTAGATCTGCCGACGTGCCCTCGCCGCCGCAGCCGGGGGCGCGCCGGTGAGCGCGAGGCGACGACCACGGGCTCACGGGGTGTCGCCGGCCGACGGCGGTCGCATCATGGTCGGCGTCGCACGACCGAAGCCACGACTCCGACGGAGGTTCGCTCCATGGCAGACCAGACCGCAACGCTGGCGGTGGCGCTCCCCGACGAGACCGGCGTGGCGGCGCCGGTCTACGCCAACGTGGCCCACGTCTCCACCACGCCCTACGACCTGCGCATCACCTTCTCGTTGCTCGTCACGCCGCACGGGCAGGATGGCTCGACGCCGGGGGGTCTGCCTGCGCTCATGCCCCGGGCGGTCACCGAGGTGGTCCTGCCCTCGGCAGCGGTCGAGTCCCTGATCGAGCTGCTGCGGGTCGAGCTGGATGCCTACGTGCAGCGCTACGGGCGACCGGCCCCAGCGGTCAACCGGCTCGACGTGTGAGCCCGCGGCGCCGGCGGATGCCCTGCTGAGGGGGCGCCCTAGGGTCCGGGCGCGCCAGCGGTCAGCACCGTCCGGGCCAGCGCGACGCGAGAGCGGATGTTGAGCTTCCGGTAGATCTGGCGAAGGTGGAAGTCCACGGTGTGGCGTGAGAGGAACAGCTCGGCAGCGACCTCCGGGTTCGAGAGGCCCTCCGCCACGGAGTAGGCGACGCGCCGTTCCGCATCGGTGAGGCTCTCCCAGCCCGACAGCGGCCGGGCGACGCGGCGCCCGCGGCGGCGAGCGCTGAGATCGTCGAGCCCGTCATGCGCGGCGTGCCGCCTCGCCGCTGGCACCCGCCCGGTCGTACTCGGCCAGGGCCTCCTTGAGGCACGCGCGAGCAGCGTCGGGCTGACCGCTGTCGCTGAGCACCGCGGCGGCCTGCTCCGCCGCGAGCGCCCGTGCCAGCGGGCGCACGTGCTCCCGCACGGCCCGTTGGAGCATCTCGGGCGCGCGGTCGAGCAGCCCCCTGGCGTGTGCTGCCGACGCACGCAGCGACGGGAACGCCCCGTTGTCGACTGCGAGCTGCTCCGCAGCGGCCACGACGTGCAGCGCGCGCGGCCGGTCCCCGGCGAGCAGCGCGGTGCGGACCAGCCAGGCGGCCGCGGCCGCGTCGTCGAGCAGGACCCGCTTCGAGGCTGCCACGCCGTCGATGACAGGCGTCGCGAGCTCGAAGGCGCGGTCCCGGTCGCCGCTCGTCTCGGCGAGCTGCGCTTCCATCAGGTCGCAGTCGATCGATGCAGGCGACCGGGGTGGCAGCCCGCCAAGCTCCCGGCGGCAGCGCACCAGGTCCTGCTCCGCCTCCCGGAGGTGGCCCCGGAGCAGCCGTGCCCTGGCCAGCACGATCAGGGCAGGCGGCACCAGGACCCGGGCACCGGCGCTCTCCGCGGTCGTGAGGCCCGCGTGCGCCTCGGCGATGGCCGCGCTCAGCCTGCCGGTGGCGAGGTGGAGCCGGGCGGTCCGCAGCGTGGGCGCCGCGCTCCAGAGGAGGGCATGGGGGTGGTCGCGCCGCTGGCGGGCGGAACGGATGGTGGTGGCGGCGGCCGAGAAGGCGCCGAGGGCGGTCAGCATCGACGCGAGCGCATCGCGGCCATGGCCGGCATGGAACGGCGGTGGGGCGCCGTCGAAGCGCTGGATGGCCGCGCGGATGAAGCCCAGGGCATCCGAGGTCCGCCCGTCGTGCCACGCGACGTGCGCCAGCGCCGTCATCGCCTCGGGGAGGGCCGCGTCGGCGCGCTGGCGCGGCGTCCCCGTGAGGATCTCCTCGACGAGCCCGCGCACCCTCGTCATCTCGCCCTGGGCGACCAGGGCGAGGATCCGGGCCAGCTGCGCGGCGCGGTACTGCTCCTCGGAGAGGGCAGGATCCACCAGGGCGGCTTCGGCTTCGCCGACGGCCGCGCCGGGCTGGAGGTCCACGACGAGCAGGTACGACAGCATCAGTCGAAGCTCGCCGGCGCCTTCGGCTGCGCCCTCGTCGTCCAGGCAGGCACGGGTCAGGTCCAGCGCCTCCGCGAAGCGCCCCGCTCCCAGGAGCGCGCGGGCGGCGGTCACCGCGTGGTTGCACCTGCCCTCCTCGCCCATGCCGAGGCCGCGTGCGGCGTGCTCGTGCGCCCGGTCGGTCGAGATGGTGGCTGCCGATGCGCCACGATCGGCCAGCGCGGCGCCGATCTGCTGGTGGAGGACCCGCCGGACCGGTCCCGCGATGCCGTCGTGGACGGCACGGCGCACGAGCGGGTGGGGGAAGGCCACGAGGTCGCCGGTCGGCTCGAGCATGCCCTGATCGAGCAGCTCCTGCAGCCCCACGAGCAAGACGCCGAGCTGGCCGTCGAGCACGGCGACGGCATCGTCGACGGTGCACGAGTCGCCGAGGACCGCCACCACCTCGGTGAGGTGTCGAGCCGTCGGCGACAGCGACTCCACCCAGCTCCCGACGAAGCCGGCGACCCAGGGCGGCGGCTCCGTGGCGACGATGTGGGCGGTGCCGTCGACCACCTCGATCGCCCGCGCCTGGCGGAGGTCGGCCGCCAGGTCGACGAGCAGGCGCGGCAGGTGCCCGACGGAGCGGGCGAGCGCGAGCAGGTCCGGAGCGGGTTCGACACCTCCCAGCCGGTCGGAGACCACCATGGCCGCGGCGCCGGCTGACAGGGGCCCGAGGCTGATCCGCGTCGCGTCGACCTGCTCCTCGATGGCCCGGAACAGGCGGCCGAGCGGTTGGGATCGCTCGCGATCACCCGACAGCAGCCACAGGACAGGACGGTCGCGGAGCTGGTGGACGAGGAGCTCGATGGCCGTGAGGTACTCCACGTCGGCGGAGTGGAGGTCGTTGATGGCCACGACCAGCGACCGGCGCGGGGCGCGCTCGGCGAGATCGGCCACCAGCTGCTTGAGCAGGAGCCGGCGCAGGTCGGCCATGACCATCTGGTTGCTGTGGCGGGCGCTGGTGACCAGGCCCGGGACCCGGTGCATCCGGGCGCGCTGGAGCGCCTCGTCGACCAAGCGGTGCTTGCCGGCGCCGGCGACGCCGTCGAGGAGGATGGTGGTGCCCTGCCCTCCGGCGACCGCCCGGATGTGGTGCTCGACCACGCCCAGCTCCGTGGCACGCCCGTGGAGCCGGCCGTGTGCTCGCGCCTGCAGGCTCGCCATCGGGCCCCCCTTCGACATCGTGGAGGACGAGGGCGCACGCCTCATCGGGCGCCACCGGAGCGACCGGTCCGCACCTCGGACCGTCCGGCATGACAGGCAGATCCAGCCTCCGGCGACAGGTGTCGAGCATGGGTCAGGGCGCGCAGGGCCCGCCTCACGCGTGCGCGTAGTCGCGCGACGGGTGCGGCAGTCCGCACCGTCAGGGCATCTTCGCTGCTCCGTCCGACGGCGTGGCCCGGTCGTCGGCACCACGCACCACGTCGCCTGGCAGGTCGTTGGTGGTGCGTGGTGGTCACGATGATGCTGGCCCCGCCCAGCAGCCGGCTCATCAGCGCCAGCAGGAGCGGGGTGAGCACCAGTGCCGAGAGGAGGGATTCCATGGCTGGGGCGCTCCCTTCCGGGCCTCAGGGTGGGCTGACCGTGATGAGGTTGCGTACCGACGTCACACCGGGCGCCGCCCATGCCGCCCGCTCCGCCTCGCGGCGCTCCGCCCAGGAGCGGACGCTCCCTCGCAGCGTGACCTCGCCACCGTCGACCTGGACGCTGATGTTGGCGGCGTCGAGGGATGCCTGGCGCTTGAACGTCTCCTCGATCTTCCCCTTGATGTCCCTCGGCTCCACACGGGGCTTGACCGCGATGAGGTTGGAGATGCCCCGCACGCCGGGGAGGTTGCGCACGGCGCGCTCCGCCGCCCGGCGCTGGTAGTCGTGGAGGACCTCACCGCGCAGCGTGAGCCAGCCGTTCTCGACCTTCACCGTCACGCGGTCGGAGGGGACGAGGACGTTCCACTTGAGCACGTCGGCCGCCCGTCTCGCGATCTCGGCGTCGCTGTGCTCGCCCGGGAGGCGCACCTGGATCTCGTTGGCGATGCCGCGCACGCCGGCCACGCGCTCCGCCACGCGCTCCGCTCGCCACTTCTCCGTGTACGACGACACCTCGCCGGAGAGGGTGACGATGCCGTCGACCACCGAGACGCCGATCTGGCGGGCGTCGATGCTCGGTTCCCACTCGAGCTCGTCCTCGATGTCGCGCCGGATCTCGGCATCGCTCCTCATCGTCCGGTTCCTCCCCTCGTGCGCCCATCGCAGCGGAGTCGCTCGGCCCGCAGCCGCGCCTCGTGTCGCTGGCGACGAGCGTCGCACCGGCGCGGCGCGCGCCGGATCACGAGACCGCGTGGTCTTGGCGGGGCGGCGCCCATCTCGGCGCTTCCACGGTGCCGGGGTCGTGCCAGCCGCCGTAGGGGGCCGCGAGCAGCTCCGCTTCCACCGGTCCCCAGCTACCGGGCTCGTAGGGGAGCACGCGGTCGTCGTGGGCCAGGATCCTCGACACGATGCGCCACTGCTCCTCGACCATGTCCTGGCGCGCGAAGCGCCGGGGGTCCCCGTCCATGGCGTCGTCGAGCAAGCGCTCGTAGGCGCCCTCGCGAGCGCCGAGCGCCGTCGCGAAGTCGACCGCGAGGTCGACCGGTTGGCTCTGCAGGTGGTCGCCAGGCGCCTTGGCCTGGAGCAGGATCGTCACCCCGTCACGCTCGTCGAACCGGAAGCGGATGTGGTTCGGGTGCGGTGGCGTGGCGTCGTCGGCGAAGAGCAGGCGCGGCGGCGCGGCGAACTCGACGACCGCCTCGCTCGCCGTGGTCGCCAGGCGCTTCCCCACGCGGGCGAGCCAGGGGACGCCCCCCCATCGCCACGAGTCGATCGAGAACCTGGCCGCCACGAAGGTCTCGACGTCGGAGCTCGGGTCCACGCCCGCCTCCTGGGTGTAGCCGCGGTACTGGCCCCGGACCGTCGCGCGGATCGATCGTCGCGACCTGCCGGAACAGCTTGACGTACTCGTCGCGGAGCGCGTCGGCGCTGGCCGCCACCGGTGGCTCCATGGCGAGCAGCGCCACGACCTGGAGCAGGTGGTTCTGGAACACGTCCCGGATGGCGCCGACCGAGTCGTAGAACTGCCCGCGGCCCTCGACGCCGAACGCCTCCGCGATCGTGATCTGCACGCTCGAGATGAAGTTGCGGTTCCAGACGGGCTCCAGCAGCGAGTTGGCGAACCGGAAGACCAGCAGGTTCTCGACGGGCTCCTTCCCGAGGAAGTGGTCGATCCGGAAGATGGCGTGCTCGTCGAAGGCCTGGTGCAGGACGTCGTTGAGCCGGCGCGCCGATTCGAGGTCGTGCCCGAAGGGCTTCTCCACCACGACGCGCGCGCCCACGTTCAACCGCAGCAGCGCCAGGCACCGGATGACCTGCTCGAAGAGCGACGGCGGGATCGCCAGGTAGTAGAGCGGTCGCTCGCAGCCGTCGAGCGCCTCGCGCAGCCGCTCGAAGGTGTGCTCGTCGCGGTAGTCGCCGCTGACGTAGCGCATCCGCCCGCACAGCCGTGACCAGGCGTCGGCGTCGATGCCCTCGACGGCCTCGATGGACGACCGAGCGAAGGCGCGGAAGGTCTCGTCGTCCCAGTCGCGTGAGGCGACGCCGACGACGCGGGGCGGGTCCTGTGGGTGCTTGCGCGCCAGGTCGTACACCGCGGGGAGCAGCTTGCGGCGGGCGAGGTCTCCGGTCGCGCCGAACAGCACGAGCGCGTCGCTCCGTGTCGGATCGCGGGGCGAGCTCACCAGGTCAGCGTGGCCAGGCCGTTGCCGTGCCGCACCCCGAGATCGCGTGGACGTCGCCTGCCGAGCGGGATCGAGACCACGGGATCGCGTGAGGCAGCGCAAGCGGCAGGCCCCGCATGCTGATCGGGTCGAGCGAGCATGAGGAGGAGTGCCCACCATGGCGCTATCGCTACGTCCGCAGAGATCCGATCTGGGGGGTTCGGCACCGCTCAGCGACCTCCAACGGCTCGAGAGCCAGCTCGGACAGCTGCTGGACGGCTGGCCCGACCTCTCGTCGTGGACGGGTGACGGGTTCGTCCCGCTGGCCGACGTGGAGGAGACCGACGACGCATACGTGGTCGAGCTCGAGCTCCCAGGGGTGAAGAAGAGCGACATCGACATCTCGGTGGAGGATCGGCGCCTGTCCGTCACCGGTGAGCGCAAGGAGAAGGAGCGCACCGGGGTCCTCCGCCGCAAGACCCGCACGGTCGGGCGGTTCGTCTACGAGATCCGCTTGCCGGAGCCGGTCGACGAGGACGGGGTCAGCGCGACGCTCGCCGATGGCGTCCTCACCATCCGGGTACCCAAGGCGAGCACGTCCCGGTCGCGCCGCATCGAGGTCAAGTGACCGCAGGAACCGTCCTGCCACCGCGAGGAGGAGTACCGCCATGCTCATGCGCTTCGACCCGTTCCGGGAGCTGGACAGCGTGACCCAGGCCCTCACCGGTCGTACCGGGATGACCCGGCAGACCACGATGCCGATGGACGCCTACCGGGAGGGCGACCGCTTCGTCGTCCACTTCGACCTCCCGGGCGTGGATCCGAGCTCGATCGACCTGACCGTCGAGAAGAACGTCCTCACGGTGCGGGCGGAGCGGCGCTGGCAGCCGAGCGACGGGCAGGAGGTGCTCGTGTCCGAGCGTCCCCAAGGGACCTTCACGCGCCAGCTCTTCCTCGGCGACAGCCTCGACGTCGACCGCATCCAGGCGTCGTACTCCCACGGCGTCCTCACCCTGACGATCCCGGTGGCCGAGCAGGCCAAGCCGCGCAAGGTCGAGATCGTCAGCGAGGACGCCGATCGCCATCAGATCCCCGCCGAGGCCACCACGAGCTAGGCGAAACCGCCGACAGACGTCGGCGTCGGGGGAGCGGCCTGGGTGCCCTCACCCGCACACGAGAGGAGACCGCGCATGGCAAAGGCTGTCGGCATCGACCTCGGCACGACCAACTCGGTGATCGCCACGGTGGAGGGTGGGCATCCGACCGTGATCCCCAACGCCGAAGGTGCTCGCACGACGCCATCGGTGGTCGCGTTCACCGAGGACGGCGAGCGGTTGGTGGGTCAGGTGGCGCGTCGGCAGGCGATCCTCAACCCCAAGGGGACGATCACCTCCGCCAAGCGCTTCATCGGCCGCCGCTACGAAGAGGTGCAGAGCGAGCTCAACGCCGTCTCCTTCGACGTCGTCGAGGGGCCCGACGGCCTCGTGCGCTTCGAGGTCCGGGGGAAGCAGTACGCCCCCGAGGAGATCGCGGCCATGATCCTGCGCAAGCTGGCTGACGACGCCTCGAAGTACCTGGGGGAGAAGGTGACCGAGGCGGTCATCACCGTCCCTGCGTACTTCAACGACGCGCAGCGGCACGCGACCCAGGACGCCGGCCGCATCGCGGGCCTGGAGGTGCTGCGCATCATCAACGAGCCCACGGCCGCGGCCCTGGCGTACGGGCTGGACAAGAAGTCGAACGAGACGGTGCTGGTGTTCGACCTCGGCGGCGGGACCTTCGACGTCAGCATCCTCGACGTGGGAGAGGGCGTGGTCGAGGTCCGTGCCACGTCGGGCGACACGCACCTCGGCGGGGACGACTTCGATCGTCGCCTCGTCGACTACCTCGCGGACGAGTTCAAGAACGACACCGGCATCGATCTCCGCACCGATCCGCAGGCGCTGCAGCGCCTCTTCGAGGCCGCCGAGAAGGCCAAGATCGAGCTGTCGTCGGTGACGCAGACGCAGGTGAACCTGCCGTTCATCACCGCTGACGCCAACGGCCCCAAGCACCTGGTCATGACGATCATGCGCTCGACGTTCGAGGAGATCACGGCCGACCTCGTCCAGCGATGCCTCGGACCCGTGCAGCAGGCCATGGCCGACGCCAAGGTCACCGAGGCCGACATCGACGAGGTGATCCTCGTGGGCGGCTCCACGCGGATCCCCGCGGTGCAGAACCTGGTGCGCCGGCTCACCGGCGGCAAGGACCCGAACATGACGGTCAACCCCGACGAGGTCGTGGCCATCGGGGCCGCCGTGCAGGCAGCCATCATCAAGGGCGAGGTCAAGGACGTCGTGCTCCTCGACGTCACCCCGCTGTCGCTCGGCGTGGAGACCATGGGCGGCGTCATGACCAAGATCATCGAGCGGAACACGACGATCCCCGCGCGCCGCACCGAGGTCTTCAGCACGGCCGAGGACAACCAGCCGGCTGTGGACATCGTGGTGCTCCAGGGCGAGCGCGAGCGAGCGTCGGACAACCGGGTGCTGGGCCGCTTCCGGCTCGAGGGCATCCGTCCGGCGCCTCGGGGTGTCCCGCAGATCGAGGTGACCTTCGAGATCGATGCCAACGGGATCCTGCACGTGTCGGCTCGTGATCGCGACACCGGGGCCGAGCAGAGCATCACGATCAGCGAGAGCACGAACCTCGACCAGGCCGAGATCGAGCGGATGATCGCCGAGGCCGAGCAGCACCGCAACGAGGACGCGCAGCTGCGCCAGGAGGTCGACGCCCGCAACGAGCTCGACGCCATCGCGCACCAGGTGGAGCGCCGCCTCGCCGAGCTCGCCGAGCAGGTGCCGGCGCACGAGAAGGCTCGTGCCGAGCAGCTCGTCGCCGACGCGCGCAAGGCGGTCGAGGAGCGGGCCCCGCTCGACCGCCTGCGAACGCTGACGACCGAGCTCCAGCAGGTGTACCACGGCCTCGCAGCCGGCCGGTCCGAGGGCGAGGCCGCGCCGCCGGGCGACGGCCAGGCGAGCGGCGACGCCGACGACGTCATCGACGCGGACTTCACCGTGAGCTGACCGCGTCGTGGCCGAGGAACGTCCGTCGGGGGGTCCGCAGTCCGGGGCGCAGGACGCAGAGCCCGAAGAGCAAGGCTCTGCGAACGAGGAGCGCGCGCCCGAGGCGGCGCAGGACGACGGCGACGTCGAGGTCACGACGGAAGAGCTCGAGAACCGCCTGCGCCGAGCGCTGGCCGACCTCGACAACCTCCGCAAGCGGTTCCAGCGCGAACTGAGCCGGGAGCGCTCGGCGGAGCGAGCGGAGGTGCTGGCCGCGTGGGTGCCGGTCGTCGACAACCTCGACCGCGCCCTCGAGCACGCCGACGGCCAGGCGGACGCCCTGGTGGAGGGGCTGCGCGCCGTGCGCGACCAGGCGATCCAGGTGTTCGCGCGCTTCGGGTACCCCCGCTTCGAGGACGTCGGCCGACCCTTCGACCCGAAGCGACACGAGGCGGTCGCCACGGCCGAAGGCGGGGAGCAGCCCGGTACCGTGCTGGCGGCCGTGCGTCCCGGCTACGGGACCGACGACGACATCCTGCGCCACGGGGCCGTCATCGTGTCGTCCGGGTCGGAGTGATGGCGGAGCGCGACTTCTACGAGGTCCTCGGCGTGCCGCGGGATGCCTCGCGCGACGAGATCCAGCGCGCCTACCGCAAGCTGGCCCGCACCTACCACCCGGACATCAACAAGGACCCCGGTGCCGAGAAGCAGTTCGCGGAGGTCTCGGAGGCCTACGACGTGCTGTCGGATCCTGAGACCCGGCGCCGCTACGACGCCTTCGGCGAGGACTTCCGCCGGGTGCCCGAGGACGTCGACCCGGAGGACTGGGCCCGCGCGCGGAGCGGCGGCGCGGGCTGGGGCGGGCCGAGGGGGCGCGGTGGCGGCCAGCAGGTCTGGTCCTCTGCGGACCAGGGCGCGGACTTCGACTTCGCCGACATCTTCGGCGACCTGTTCGGGCGGGAGCGCCGGGGCGGGTGGGGCCCCGTCGCCGGGGCCGACCAGGAGGCGGAGATCGTCCTCACGGTTGAGGAGGCCTACGCCGGAACCCGGCGCTCCATCACGATCTCGGGCCCCGACGGCCCCCGCCGGGTGGACGTCACGATCCCGCCCGGCGTCACCGACGGGCAGCGGATCAGGCTGGCGGGCCAGGGCGGCCGGGGTGGGCAGGGGGCGCCCGCCGGCGACCTCTACCTCGTGGTCCGCCTCGCGCCGCACCGCCGCTACCGGGTCGAGGGGCGCGACCTCCACGTGATCCTGCCGCTGGCGCCGTGGGAGGCGGCGCTGGGCGCCTCGGTGGCCGTGGACACCCCCGGCGGGGAGGCCAAGCTGCGGGTCGAGCCCGGCACGTCGAGCGGGCGCCGCCTGCGGCTGCGCGGCCGCGGCATGCCCAACCCGCGCGGCCGTCCCGGCGACCTCTACGCCGAGGTCCGCATCATGGTCCCGGAGTCGCTCACGCCCGAGGAGCGGCGGCTGTTCGAGGAGCTCGCCCGGACCTCCACCTTCGACCCGAGGAACGAGCGATGAGCCCCGCGCTGGTCCGGGTGCACCAGCTCGACCTCGAGGCGTTCTCCCGCGCCGCCAGGCTGCACCCCGACGTCGTGCGCCGCCTCGTGAAGCTGGGGCTCCTCGAGGCGACCAGGGACGCGCGCGGCGAGCTGAGGTTCCCCCCGCCCCAGCTCGCCGCCGCGGCCCGGCTCCAGCGGCTCCGCGCCGGCCTCGCCCTCAACTACGCAGCGCTCGGCCTCGTCGCCGACCTGCTCGACCGCGTCGCCGAGCTCGAGGCGGCGCTGCGAACCAACGCCCGATCGCCAGGAGGTAGATCATGGACCAGGAGCGCCTGACCCAGAAGTCCCAGGAAGCGCTCCACGACGCGCAGACCAAGGCGCTGCGCTACGGGCACGCGGAGACCGACGGAGAGCACCTGCTCCTCGCCCTGCTCGAGCAGCCCGATGGGTTGGCGCCACGGCTGCTGACCCACGCGGGAGCCGACCCGAACCAGCTGCGCTCGGGGGTGGAGGCCGAGCTCTCCCGACGACCCAGCGTCAGCGGCCCGGGAGCGCAGCCGGGCCAGGTGTTCATCACGCAGCGGCTGGCGAAGCTGCTGGAGGCCGCCGCCAGGGAGGCTGAGCGCCTCAAGGACGACTACGTCTCCGTCGAGCACCTCCTCATCGCCCTGATCGACGAGGGCGCCGACACGGCTGCGGGTCGCCTGCTGCGGGAGGCAGGCATCACCCGCGACGCCTTCCTCGGCGCGCTGACCCAGATCAGGGGGAACCAGCGCGTCACCTCCGCGCTGCCGGAGACCACCTACGAGGCGCTCGAGAAGTACGGGCGCGACCTCGTGGTGGACGCCCGCGACGGCAAGCTCGACCCGGTCATCGGCCGCGACAGCGAGATCCGCCGCGTGGTGCAGATCCTCTCCCGCAAGACGAAGAACAACCCCGTCCTGATCGGCGACCCGGGCGTGGGCAAGACCGCGATCGTGGAGGGCCTGGCGCAGCGGATCGTGCGGGGCGACGTGCCCGAGGGCCTCCGCGACAAGACGATCTTCGCGCTCGACATGGGTTCGCTCATCGCGGGCGCCAAGTACCGCGGCGAGTTCGAGGAGCGGCTCAAGGCCGTCCTCAACGAGGTGAAGGCCGCCGAGGGCCGCATCCTGCTCTTCGTCGACGAGCTGCACACCGTCGTCGGAGCCGGGGCGGCCGAGGGCGCCATGGACGCGGGCAACATGCTCAAGCCGATGCTGGCCCGGGGCGAGCTCCACCTGATCGGGGCCACGACGGTCGAGGAGTACCGCAAGCACATCGAGAAGGATGCGGCCCTCGAGCGCCGGTTCCAGCCGGTGCTCGTCGAGGAGCCGTCCGTCGAGGACGCGATCTCGATCCTGCGCGGCCTGCGCGAGCGCCTCGAGGTGTTCCACGGCGTGCGGATCCAAGACGGTGCCATCGTCGCGGCGGTCGTGCTCAGCCACCGGTACATCTCGGACCGGTTCCTGCCCGACAAGGCCATCGACCTCGTCGACGAGGCCTGCGCCATGCTGCGCACCGAGATCGACTCGCTTCCCGCGGAGCTCGACGAGCTCTCCCGGCGGGTGACGCGCCTCGAGGTGGAGGAGGCGGCGCTCGCCAAGGAGACCGATCCTGCCAGCCAGCGGCGCCTCGCCGACCTGCGACGGGAGCTGGCCGATCTCCGGGCGCAGGCGGACGCCATGCGTGCCCAGTGGGAGGCCGAGCGCCAGGCGCTGCGCAAGGTGCAGTCGCTCCGAGAGGAGATCGAACGCGTGCGCCGCGAGGCCGACGAGGCCGAGCGCAGCTACGACCTCAACCGCGCGGCGCAGCTCCGGCACGGCACGCTGCCCGAGCTCGAGCGCCGGCTGCGGGCGGAGGAGGAGCGGTTGGCGTCCAAGCAGGGCGGGCAGCGGCTGCTCCGCGAGGTCGTGACCGAGGAAGAGATCGCCACCATCGTGTCGCGCTGGACGGGCATCCCGGTGAGCCGCCTGAAGGAGGGCGAGCGCGAGAAGCTCCTCCGCCTCGACGAGATCCTCCACGAGCGCGTCATCGGCCAGGACGAGGCGGTCCAGCTCGTGTCAGACGCCATCATCCGGGCACGGTCGGGGATCAAGGACCCGCGCCGACCGATCGGGTCGTTCATCTTCCTCGGGCCGACGGGCGTCGGGAAGACCGAGCTCGCCCGGACGCTCGCCGCCGCGCTGTTCGACACGGAGGACAACCTCATCCGGATCGACATGAGCGAGTACCAGGAGCGGCACACCGTGAGCCGGCTCCTCGGCGCTCCTCCCGGCTACGTCGGCTTCGAGGAGGGTGGCCAGCTCACGGAGGCCGTCCGGCGCAAGCCGTACTCGGTGGTGCTCTTCGACGAGGTGGAGAAGGCCCACCCCGACATCTTCAACACCCTGCTCCAGGTGCTCGACGAGGGTCGGCTGACCGACGCGCACGGTCGCACCGTCGACTTCCGCAACACCGTGCTCATCATGACGTCGAACATCGGCTCGGCGCACCTGGTGGAGGGGGCGACACCGACCGGGGAGATCAAGCCCGATGCCCGGGACCGGGTCTTCGACGACCTGCGTCGCCACTTCCGACCGGAGTTCCTCAACCGGGTGGACGACATCGTCTTGTTCAAGCCGCTCACCCTCGACGAGATCGAGCGCATCGTCGACCTGATGCTCGGCGAGCTGCGCGGGCGGCTGGCGGAACGCGAGATCACCCTCGAGGTGACCGACGAGGCCCGCCGCTTCATCGCCGAGTCCGGCTTCGATCCCGTCTACGGAGCCCGGCCCCTCCGACGGTTCATCGCCCGAGAGGTCGAGACGAAGATCGCCCGTGCCCTCCTCGGCGGCGAGATCGCCGACGGGGCGACGATCCGCGTCAGCGTCCGCGACGGTGAGCTCATCGTGACCCATGACAACCCCGAGCAAGTCGACCAATCGGCATGACGACCGCGGCGCCTCCGTGGCACTTCTGGATGGCGCCCGCGCTGCTCGCCACCGGGGTGTTGGGCACCATCGCGCTGGCCGTCGCGTACTACCGCAGGATCCTCGTGCCCACGGTCGCGTGGCGGCAGTGGCGGGCCGAACAGGAGCGCCTCGCCGCGGCGCTCGCGGCGAGCAGCGAGGCATCGACCGCCGCGGCGCTCGAGACGGGCGGGGAGCGCCGGGTGGTGCGTGAGCGCTCGCCGTCGAGGGTGCCCGTGCAAGAGCGGGTGGACGCGATCCTCGTGCCGCTCGACGGCTCGGACCTCGCCCGCCGGGCGGTGCCCGTCGCTGCCGCGCTGGCGAGTCGTCTCGACGCCGAGATCCACCTCTTCAGCGCCGTCGCGACGGAGGCGCTGGCGGAGGAGCGAGCCGCCGAGCTCGCCGAGATCCCGCTGCCGGGGCAGGCCGTGCAGCGGACCGTCACGGTCGCGGCCGACCCCGTCGACGAGATCCACGACCGCTACCACGAGCTCGGCGAGGCGCTCATCTGCATGGCGACCCATGGGCGCGGGCGCTCGGCTGCGGTCGTCGGATCGGTGGCCGTGGGCGTGCTGGCTCGGGGGCACCCCGCGGCCCTCGTCGGTCCCCTCGTCCGGGAGTCCGAGCACAGCCGGGGCATCGTCGTGTGCGTCGACGGGTCAGCGACGTCGCGGCCGCTGATCGAGGTCGGGCTCCGCTGGCTCGAGCTGATCCTCGAGCCGCTCGTCGTCCTCACGGTGGCCGAGCCCGCGCCGGACCCGGTGCGCGAGGGACCGGTTCGGCGGGCCTTCGGTCCCGACGGAGACGTGGAAGCCACCCTCGAGGAGCTCGTGCAGCCCTTGCGGGACGAGGGGCACGTGGTCGAGACCGCCGCGGTGTACGACCCCATCAGCCCCGCGGAGGGCGTCCGCCAGTACCTGCACGACCGGCCGGCCACGCTCCTCGTCGCCGGCTCGCACCTGCGTTCGGGGCTCTCGCGCCTCGTCTCCGGCAGCGCAGCCGCGTCGATCGTCAGGCGCAGCCCCGCTCCGGTCCTCGTCGTCCCGCGCGTCGACCGCTACGCCACCCGCTGAGGAGCGCCATGGCCGATCCCGCCGTCCCCGTCGTCACCTGCGAGTCCTGCGGGGCGAAGAACCGCGTGCCTGCCGCCGCCGCCGGCCGCCCGCGGTGCGGCCGCTGCCACGCGCCGCTCCCCTGGATCGCCGACGCCGACGAAGCGACCTTCGACGAGGTCGTGGAGGCGTCACCGGTGCCCGTCCTGCTCGACCTGTGGGCACCGTGGTGCGGACCGTGCCACATGGTCAGCCCGGCACTGGAGGAGCTCGCGCGCGAGCACGCCGGGCAGCTCAAGCTCGTGAAGGTCAACGTGGACGAGGCACCGGCGGTCGCCCGGCGGTTCGAGGTGCAGGGGATCCCCACCCTGATCGTCCGCGAGCGAGGTCAGACCCTCGCCCACCAGGCGGGCGCGTCGTCGTCGGCGGCGCTCAGGACGTGGCTCGACCAGGCCCTCTCGCGGGCTGCTACAGCAGGAGATCGAACAGCCGATGGGCACGCTGCCAGTGCTCGGTCTGGGGGTTCTTCAGACCCGGGTCCAGCACCGTGAAGGAACGGGCCAGGGCGACGTTGATGCCTCCCGCCACGTCGGCCAGCCGGGCCTCGGTCTCCTCGCTGCACACGAGCTCGGCCGGGTGCCTCCGGGCTGCCTCCTGCATGGCCGGCTGCAGGTCCGCGCGCTCCTCCAGCCGCCGGTAGTCGTGGACGCGCTCCTGGAGTCCCTTCGTGACCGGCAGGTCGGCCGGCTCGATGATGTCGCGCCCGTTCGCCTTGGCCGATGCCTGGGCCACGAGGAGCAGGTCGTGGAGCTTGCGCTCGACGAAGCGCCGGGAGCGCTCGATGTCCGCCTTGTCGACGTCGAGGCCGGCCGCCTGGCGGAAGAAGCGCTCGAACGCGGCAACGCCGACGGTCGTCCTCATCACGGACGAGCCTGCGACATCTCGATCGGGTTGCCACCACGCGACCACGTGGTCGCAGTCAGGGGAGCGCCGTGCGCATCGGGCTGATCGCTCCGCCGTGGCTGCCGGTCCCCCCGGCTGCCTACGGGGGCACCGAGGCGGTGATCGACCGCCTCGCCCGCGGCTTCGTCGCGGCGGGCCACGAGGTGCTCCTGTCGACCACCGGAGACGCCACCTGCCCGGTGCCCCGCCAATGGGTGCTGGAGCGGGCCGATTCGGAGCGGATGGGATCCGCGTCGGTCGAGCTCCACCACCTCGTGCACGCCTACGACGCGCTGCAGCACTGCGACATCGTCCACGACCACACCGTCATCGGCCCCACGTACTCGCTGCGGTTCCCGTCGCTCACCGTGGTGACCACCAACCACGGGCCCTTCGACGTCGAGTCGACCAGCGTCTACCGCGCGGTGTCGCGGCGGGTGCCGGTCATCGCGATCTCCCACGCGCAGGCCGCATCCGCGCTCGGCGTCCGCATCGCCCGGGTGATCCACCACGGCATCGATGCAGCGGCCTTCCCGATGGGATCGGGCGAAGGCGACTACTTCGCGTTCCTCGGCAGGGCCGTCGCCGACAAGGGCATCCGGAGGGCGGCACTGGTCGCCCGCGAGGCCGGTGCCCGGCTGCTCATCGCCGCCAAGGCCCGGGAGCCGTCGGAGATCGCCTACTTCGAGGATCAGGTGCGCCCGCTGCTGACCCGCGACGTGGAGTACCTCGGCGAGGTGTGCGATGCCGAGCGCGTCCTGCTCCTGAAGGGCGCCCGCGCCCTGATCAACCCGATCTGCTGGCCGGAGCCGTTCGGCCTGGTGATGATCGAGGCGCTGGCCTGCGGCACACCGGTCATCGCGTTCCCCGAGGGCGCCGCGCCGGAGATCATCGACCACGGCGTCACCGGCTTCCTCTGCACCAGCGATGCCGACATGGTGCGGTCGCTGGGCCGGGTCGGCGAGCTGTCGCGCTCCGCATGCCGCGCGGCCGTCGAGGAGCGGTTCTCCACCGAGCGCATGGTGGCCAGCCACCTGAAGCTGTTCAGCGAGGTGCTCACGAGCCGGCACCCCGTCGTCGTGGCGCCGCAGCGCTCGAGCTCGGAGCTGCGCTGAGCGAGCCGCGGGGCGCCCGCACCAGCTCGACGTCCGGCGACAGGCCCCTGACGCGCAGCGACCCGTAGTCGACCTCGAGGTCGATCCGGTCGGTTCCGACGGGAACGCGGTCGAGCCGCAGCCGGTTGATCGACGGGGGCAGGGCGGGCGCCACCCAAAGCCGCCGACGCGGGACCCAGGGGTCGATCCGCAGGAGGGTCCGCAGGAACAGCAGCGGCGACGCCGCGGCCCAGGCCTGCGGCACG
This sequence comes from uncultured Microthrixaceae bacterium, assembly GCA_963715505.1. Lineage (GTDB taxonomy): Bacteria > Actinomycetota > Acidimicrobiia > Acidimicrobiales > VFJN01 > VFJN01. The sequence continues at coordinate 2,228,805 of OY970242.1, read as the reverse complement.
CACGAGGTCGGGTAGGCGGCGGGGACGCCGACCTCGTCACGGCCGAGCCCGCTGAACAGCTCGGGCAGGCGGCCCCCGTTGCTCGCCGCCACGTCGAGCATCGCCTCGATGACCCGGTGGGCGTGGTCGACGAAGCCGTAGCGCATGAGCCCCGAGGCGATCAGGGCGTTGTCGTGCGGCCAGACCGACCCGCAGTGGTAGCTGACCGGGTTGTAGCCGGGCGTCGAGGCGGCCAGGGTGCGGACCCCCCAGCCGCTGAACATCGCCGGTGAGAGCAGGTGCTGCGCCACGGACGCGGCCTTGTCGGCGTCAACGATCCCGGTCCAGAGGCAGTGGCCCATGTTCGACGCAAGGGAGTCGACGGGCCGCTTGTCGGCGTCGAGCGCCACGGCGAACCAGCCGCGGTCGGGCAACCAGAAGTCACGGTTGAACGCCGCCTTCAGCTCGGCGGCCTTGCGGCGGTAGCGCTCGTAGGTGGCCACGTCGCCCGACTCGTCCGCGAGCTGCGCCCGCGCGATGTACGCGGCGTAGACGTAGCCCTGCACCTCGCAGAGCGCCAGCGGCGCCGCCGCCACGCGCCCGTCGGCGTAGCGGATCGCGTCCCAGGAGTCCTTCCAGCCCTGGTTGGCCAGGCCCCGGGGGGTCTTGCGCTCGTACTCCACGTAGCCGTCACCGTCCGCGTCGCCGTAGTCGTCGATCCAGCGCAGGGCCCGGTCGGCGTGGGGCAGGAGGTGCTTCACCGCCGCGTCGTCGAGGCCCCAGCGGCGCAGCTCGCCGAGCAGCATCACGAACAGCGGCGTGGCGTCGGCGCTGCCGTAGTACACGGTCCCGCCGCCGAGGGAGAGCGACGGGGCGCCGCCGAAGCGCATCTCGTGGAGGATCCGGCCGGGCTCCTCCTCGGTCTCGGGGTCGACCCGCGTCCCCTGGAAGCGGGCGAGCGTCTCCAGCGCCCCGCGTGCCAGATCGGGGTCGACGAGCAGCGCCATCCAGCCTGCGAGCAGCGAGTCGCGCCCGAACACGGTCATGAACCACGGCGCCCCGGCGGCGACGACCACGCGGTCGGGGTGCTCGGGATCGAAGATCCGCAGCGCCCCGAGGTCCTCCGCGGCCTGGCGCACCGCTTCCGCCAGGGCGGCGTGGTCGGTGTGGAGCTCCGGCATGGCTCGGCGCCACGCCGCCAACCGCACCTCCGGCTTGGACCGTGCCACCGGCTCACCGCATCGGTAGCGAGGCTCGATCTCCACCCGGTCCACCGCGGCGACGACACCCACGCACGTCGTCCAGCTCCCGCCCGGGGGGAGGTGGAGGTGCCACGTGGCGCGCCCGGAGGCCACCTGTGCGGGCTCCGAGAAGGCCACCTCGACCTCGCGCAGCCGGCCATCGAGCTGGTGCCCGAAGCGCATGGCGCTCGAGAGCATCTCGTGGCTGAAGCGGCCGCGATGCTCGACGCGCCCCTCCTTGACCGCGAACAGGTCGGCGAAGTCCACGGCCACCGCGAGCTCCACCGCGACGTCGCAGCGCTCCGAGGCGTAGTTGCGCACCTCGAGCTCCTCCCGCATGCCCCGGCCGACGTGGCGGCGCCGGAAGACCACGAGCCCGCTGTCCGCTCGCTCCGGGAGCGGGTGGCTGCGGCCCAGGAACGTCGCCGAGAACGGTTCCCCCAAGGCGGCGCCGAGCGGTTCGAGGTGCCGCCCGTCGATGCGCAGCTCGAGCTGGGAGAGGAACCTCGTGTCGAGGAAGTACAGGCCTTCAGCGGAGTCGGGCAGCACGTCGCCGTTGTCGGCGGAGAGGCAGAACGAGGTGCCCTCGACCAGCGTGACCGTGCCATGACCCGAACCGAACCGGGCAACGTCGCCTGCGTACGTCCAGGGTGCCGCCATGGCGCGACCTAGGCTGCCTCACCGGTGGGTCCCCGTGCCCGCCTCCCCCGACCGGGCGTCGTTGCGGTCCTCACCTGGCTCGGCCGGGTCGGAAGCCGGGCGGATCGGCGGCGGGCTGCGCAACCAGGATCCCATCATCGGCGGGACGTCGATGAACTCCTCGATCTCCGCGCCAGCATCCCGCACCTCCGTCACGGGCAGGTAGATGGTCACTGGCGCCTCCAGGCGCGCGCCCGCCATCCGCGTCGGACGTCAGGGCGCGGGGTCGATGGTGATGTGGTTGTGCACGACCTTCACGCCGGGCGCGGAGGCGGCGATCTTCTCCGCCTCGCGGCGCTCCGCCCAGGAGCGGACCGTTCCTCGCAGCGTCACCTCGTCGCCGTCCACCTCGACCGTGATGCGGCTGGCGTCGAGGATGGCCTGGCGCGTGAACGTCTTCTCGATCTGCTCCTTGATGTCGCTCGGGTCCGCGGCGGGCTTGACCTTGATCAGGTTCGACACCCCCTTGACGCCGGGGACGTCGCGCACCGCGCGCTCGGCGGCGCGCCGCTGGTAGTCGTGGCGCACCTCGCCCTGCAGGGTGATCCACCCGTTCTGGACCTTCACGGTGACGCTGTCCTCGGGGACGAGCAGGTTCCACTTGAGCTTGTCGGCCGCCCGGCGGGCGATGTCGACATCGTCGTACTCGCCGACCAGCTTCACCTCGATGTCGTTCACGATGCCGCGGACGCCCTTCACCCGCTCGACCGCCCGCTCCGCTCGCCACTTCTCGGTGTACGTGCTCACCTGACCGGTGAGCGTCACGATCCCGTCCATCACCGAGACGCCGATCTTGCGAGCGTCGATGCTCGGCTCCCACGCAAGCTCCTCCTCGACGGCCTCGCGCAGCTCGAGATCGCTCCTCGATTCGGTCTTCATGAGGCATCTCCTCCCTCGGTCGCGCCGGGCGGTCCAGCGGACACGTGATTACCGTCGCGCCCGCCGACGGATGCGGGCACCACCGGATCACGGGGTTCAGGCGGGCGAGGGCGACGGCGACGGCGACGGCGCCACGTCGGGGCACGCGACGCGCTGGCTCAGGTCGCGCACCGCGAAGGCGAGGAACATCTGCGTGAACCCCCGGATCAGCGCGCCGGCCGCGACCCACACGACGAGGAGCGCGATCGAGCGGTCCGGGTACCCGATCGCCCAGAACGCCACCGCGACCTGGACCACGCCGGCGATCAGCTGCAGCCACCACAGGTCCTGCCGGTCCACCAGGGACGTGACGATGTCGAAGACGCCGACGAACAGCAGGAACCAACCGATGAGCGCCGCCAGGGCGAGGAAGGTGATCTCCGGCCAGGCCAAGGCGATGATGCCGGCGCCGAGGCACAGCACGCCGAGCAGGGCGTGGGCCCATCGCCAGCTGGGCACCGTCGATGCCACGACGAGCTCGTTGACCGCCGTGGCGATCATCGTGATGCCGGCGAGGACGGCGATCGCCCACACCGTCTCGATGTCGAAGGACAAGACGATGAAGGCGAAGATGACCCATGCCGCTCCGGAGACCAGGAAGAGCCACCACGGAACGGAGGCCAGCTCCTCGGCGGCGATGACCTCGGCCAGGCGGGGGCCGTCGGGATCCGTCCCGGCCGGGCTGTCGCTGGTGGTGGTGCCGACACTGCTGTCCCTCACGGCGGCCTCCTCGGACATCGCGGTCGAGGCAAGCATCCACCGGCGGCCTGCTGCTGCGGACCACGCGATGGCGTAGACCATCGCTCAGGCCGGTCCGGTGGTCGGAGATGTGGCGATGAGCGAGCGGGGGATGTACGTGCCCCGGCCGAGGGCCCGCACCGCTGCGAGCGCCCGGGAGCGGGCGCCGAGCTTCACCAGGATGTGCTCGACGTGGCTCGCCGCAGTGCGCTGCGCGATGCCGAGGGTGGCGGCGATGCGCCGGTTCGGCCAGCCCTCGATGATGAGGCCGAGCACCTGCAGCTCTCGTGTCGTCAGCCCGTCCAGGGCGCCCGCCGGCGACACCGCGACCACGGCGAGGAGGTGCTGGGGCGGCTGCGGAGCGCACGCCACCACCGTGATCCGCACGTGACCGCTCCCGTCGGGCGCGCCGGCGTAGGGGCACACGAACGAGGCACGGGCCTGGGAGTGGACCACCTCGGTGGCGAGGCGCAGTACCGCCGACCCCTCGACGAGCAGCCCGTGCGCCGGCAGGCCCGGAAGCGGCAGCGCCGTTCCGGCGCGCGTGAGCACCACGGCCGCCTGGGCGGCGTGGACGAGCTGCGCTGCCGAGGCGATCGTGCGCAGGGGATCGATGGCGTGCGCGATCAGCGGTGCGAGGACGCCGATGAGGTCACGCTCGGCGACGGTGGGATGGGCGACCGTATCGGTGCTCAGCCCCAAGATGCCGATGACCCGGCCATCGGCGGTTCGCAGCCCGAGGGCGAGCCCCTCCCGGAAGCCCGCCGGCTCCAGGTACTCGACCCAGCCCCGCACCTCCGCGGGCGCGACCGGAAGGTCGCGGAGGCGCATCGGGGGACCAGGCAGGTGCAGCTGGAGCTGCTCGAACTCGTCGACGACCTCGGTGCTGGTGGTGTAGGCGCGCACCGCGTCGTCGTACCCGTGCACCGCCAGCGCCACGGGGTCGCGGCTCGCCAGGTCCACGAGGGTGACCTGCGCTGCCTCGTACGGCACCACCCGCCGCAGCACCCGCAGCAGCTCCTCGCCACGCGCCTCGAGGGTCGTCGGCACGGACGCGATGGCCCCGATCTCGACCGCCACCTCGAGCGCGGCCGCCGTCCGCTCAGCCACGAGCCACCCGTCGGGTGCTCTCGCGCCACCTGCCTGTCGTCATCGGACGCCCCCCGGGCCTCGACGCTCGCCAGTGCACGGCGCCGTCCGCGGGCGCTGTCGGGCGATCGGGCCTACCGACAGCCTACGGGGGACGTCGCAGCTCCGGGCCCTGCGGGCACGGGCGCACACCTGCTCGGTCGTTCTGCCGATCGACACGCGCCGAGGCTCTGGCGCGATGATGCAGACGGCGGAACGTCCCACGACGGAGGAGGTTCTGCGCCATGACCAGCCAGCTGATCGATCTCCCGACGGGCGATTGGGCGGGCCTGACCTGGTCCGAGCGCAGGGTGGCGGTCCTCGTGGCCGACGGGCTGACCAACCGCCAGATCGCGGCGCAGGTCCACCTGTCGCGCCACACCGTGGACTACCACCTCCGCCAGATCTTCCGGAAGCTCGACATCGCCTCTCGGGTGGCGCTGACGCGCCTCGTCGTCGAGCGGGGCCTGGACGAGCCCTAGCGGCGTCACCGCTCGTCGCCATCCGTGGCGGCGAGCTGCTCGACGAGCTCATCCCCACCGAGGTCGTCCACCTGGAGCCCGCGCCGCCCCGCTGCGGCCCCCGGGTGGGGAGGGGAGCACCGCCAGGGCCGCGAGGACCTGCTCGACGGTGATGGCGAGCAGGCCGCGGTCGACGACGGCGCCGTGGGGGTCGCCGGTGCGGCCCGCCCAGAGGGCGAGGTGCTGCGGAGCGGGCGGTGGACCCCAGCGTGTGGGTGGTACGGGGCCGAACAGCACGACCGAGGGCGTCCCCATGGCGGTCGCGACGTGGGCGATGCCGGTGTCGCCACAGACCACGCGGGCCGCCGCGGCCACGACGGACAGCAGCTCCAGGACGTCGGTCCGGCCGGCCCACACCGCGCCGGTGGGCAGGCCGGCGCGCGCCGCCACCTCGCGTGCCAGGCGCAGCTCGTCGCCGCTGCCCGTCAGCAGGACCCGCCGCCCGGCGTCTGACTCGGCTCGCGCCACCGCGGCCCAGCGGGCCGGGGGCCAGCGGCGGGCCGCCTCGGCGGCGCCCGGGTGGACCACGGTGGCCCCCGCTGCCGCGGCGGGCGCCCCGGGCGGTGGGTCGAGGCGAAGGTCGTCGGGGTCGGCGGTGATCCCGTGCACCTCGAGCAGCCGGCACCACCGGTGCACCTCGTGCTCGTCGGCTCGCCACCGCCCTGCGCCGCGGTCGTCGAAGGCGATGAGGCGCTCGGGCCGGGTCCGTTGCAGCAGGGCGGTGCTCTGCGGCCCGCGCCCGTGGAGGTTGACGGCCACCTCGGCGCCGTGCAGGCGCGGGTCGAGCGCGCCGAGCGCGGGCGTGTCGACGACGTCGTGCACGGCACCCGTGTGCAGCGCAAGCGCTGCGAGAGGCCGCGGCGCGGCGAGCAGGCGGCGGTGGCGGGGGAAGGCCCGAGCCAGCGCGCGCAGCGCCGGGACCGCCGTGAGCAGGTCGCCCAGCTTGAGCGCCCGCAGCACGACCAGGCGCGGTGGCTCCGGCTTCAGGGCCAGGACGACTCCTCCGGGCCGGCGATCACCAGCTCCTTGATCTCGCAGCCCTCGGGTTGGCACAGCGCGACCACGACGGCGGCGGCGACGTCGGAGGGGTCGGCGAGGGGAGCGTCGGGCGGGGGCTTGTACCGGTCGTCGCGGTGGTCGAAGAAGGCGGTGCCCATGCCGCCCGGGGTCAGGAGCGTCACGCCGACCTGGCCCTTCAGCTCAGCCATGAGGGCGCGGGTGAACCCGACGACGCCGAACTTCGACGCGCAGTAGGCGCTGGCGTCGCCGACGGCGTGGTGGCCGAGGGTCGACGCCACCGTGACGACCCGTCCCCGGCGGGCCACGAGGTGGGGCAGCGCGGCCCGCACGACGGCGGCGGTCCCCAGCAGGTTCACCGCGACGATGCGCTCCCACGTCTCGGTCGGGATGGCGAGCAGCGAGCCGGGCACGTCGATGCCCGCGGCGGTGACCACGGCGTCGGGCTCGCCGTGGGCCTCGGCGCTTCGGTGGACGGCCTCCTCCGCCTCCTTGCTGTCGGCCAGGTCGACCAGGATGTGGTCGAGGCCGGGGCGCGGTGCCTGACGGTCGAGCACGACGGGGTGGGCGCCGAGCTCCACGAGCCGCTCGGCCACCGCGGCGCCGAGTCCCGAGGCGCCACCGGTGACGATCACGTTCCAGCTGGAGGGGTCAGCGTTCACGGGGTCTCCCTCCGGTGGGCCCTCGAGCGCTGCTCGTGGGCGAGGTCGACGAGCCGGGTGGTGGACCGGCCCGGCAGGTACGGCACCACCACGGCCTGGCCACCCCAGGCTGCGAGCGCGCGCGCCTCGGGCAGGGCGCCCAGGGCGTAGTCGGCGCCCTTGGCGAACACGTGGGGGCGCAGCTGCTCGAGGAGCCGCACCGGCGTGTCCTCCTCGAAGATCGCCACGGCGTCCACGCAGCCCAGGGCCTCCAGCACGGCGGCTCGGTCCTCCTGGCGCTGCAGCGGGCGCTCGTGGCCCTTGATGCGGCGCAGCGAGTCGTCGCTGTTCAGGCACACGATGAGGCAGTCGCCGAGGCGGCGCGCCGCCTCGAGCATGCCGACGTGGCCGGCGTGGAGCAGGTCGAAGCAGCCGCCGGTGGCCACGACGGTGCCCCCGCCGGCTCGCATCCGGGCGCTGAGGGCGCGGGCGTCGTGCGGCGCGCCCGACGGTGCGGTGTGCGCGGCGTCGCGCCCGAGCGCCGCGGCACCGCCGGCGTCGACGAAGGCGGAGGCGACGCCGACGGCTTCGATCACGGCCTCGGAGACCAGCGCACCGTGCAGCAGCGCCCGCGCTGCCGCGGCGGCGAAGCGATCGCCGGCTCCGCAGGGGTCGTCGCCTCGGGCCGCCGGTGCCGGGACGGCCAGGGGCGGCCCCCCGGGCGCGACGAGCAGCGCGCCGCGAGCGCCCAGCGTCACGGCGAGCGCGCCCAGGCGCCACCGTTCGAGGAGCTGGTGTGCCCCCTCGCTGAGCACAGCCACGTCCGAACGCTCGTCGCCTCCGTCACCACCGTCACCGTCGTGCACGAGCGCCGTCACCTCGCGCCGGTTCGGCGTCGCCAGGCGCACGCCGGGAATGGGCTCGGCGCCCCGTGGGTGCGGGTCCCACACGACCGGCACGCCCGGTCGCAGCGCACCCATCGCCGCCCGCACGTCTCGTCGCGCGGCGACGCCGCGCCCGTAGTCCGAGACGAGCACCGCGGCGGCGCCCTCGAGCGCCTCGTGCGCCGCGCCGGTCATGGGTCCGGGCGCGGCCGGCCGCGCGCCGTGGTCGAGCCGAAGCAGCGAGCGTCCCGCGGCGCGCGACGCGCACCTTCTGCGGGGTGGGGCCGGCGAGCGTCAGGCCGACGACCGCCACGCCCGCGTCAGCGAGGAGCGAGCGCAGCTCCCAGCCGGCGCCGTCGTCGGCGATGGCGGTGACCAGGGCGACGTCGTCACCGTCTGCCGCCGCCAGCGCCGCGGCGAGCGCGGCACCGCCCGGCCGGGCGTGACCGACGGGATCGTCGACCACCGGGACCGGTGCGTCGGGGCAGAGGCGCTCGACCGAGCCGTCGAGGTCCCGGTCGAGCAGCGCATCGCCGACGACGACGAGTCGGCGGCTCACCGTGCCACCGCATGGGGCTGCGGCGCGGCCGAGGAGCTGCCGACGGCGACGTCGAGCGAGGCGCAGATGAGGTGCACCACCAACTGGTGCACCTCCTGCACCGTCGCCGTCGCGGGGGCGTCGACCGCGAGCACGTCGTCGGCCGCAACGGCGAGGGGGTTCGGCGCCGGACCGGTGAGCGCGAGCACCGAGAGCTCCCTGGCGCGCGCGGCGGCGACGGCGGCGAGCACGTTCGGGCTGCGACCGGAGGTCGACAGCGCCACGAGGACGTCGCCCGCTCGGCCGTGGGCGTGGACCTGCCGCGCGAAGACCTCGTCGGCGCCGTAGTCGTTGACGATGGCGGTCAGCGACGAGGTCTCGGCGCTCAAGCAGATGGCGCTGAGCGGTTGGCGCTCGTCGCGGTAGCGGCCCACGAGCTCGGAGGTCAGGTGCTGCGCCTGCGCCGCTCGCCGTTGCCGACCACCAGGCGCAGCCGTCGATGCGGTCGACGTCGTCCTCGAGCGCCGCCAGCGGCGCGCGCAGCGCTGCGACGTGCGCCCGTCCGGTGAGCAGGTCGCCGCTGCTCACGAGCGCATCACCTGCCGGCTGGGCCGGCGGGCCAGCCGCTGTGCCACGTCGAGGGTCTCACCGGCGATTCGGTCCCACCCGTAGCGGCGGGCCCGGCGCGCGCCGGCCTCGCCCATCGCCCGTGCCCGTGCGGGGTGGTCGAGCAGCCACTCGGTCGCCTGGGCGATCTCCCGAGGGCGGCGGGGCGCGACGTGCAGGCCGGTGACCCCGTCGAGGACCGTCTCGGCGAGGCCGCCGACGGCGGATGCCACCACGGGAACGCCCGATGCCATCGCTTCGACCGCCACCAGGCCGAAGGGCTCGTACCACGGGCAGCACGCCACCACGTCGGCGGAGCGGAGCAGCGCCGGCACGTCGTCGCGCCCGACGGCGCCCAGCAGCTCCACGCGGTGGCCGACCCCGAGCTGGCGGGCGAGCGAGAGGAACCGCTGCGCCTCCGGCTCGTCCTCGACCAGCGCGGCGGGCGGGCCGCCGGCGATCACGAGGTCCACGTCCGGGAGCAGCGTCAGCGCGGCGATGACGTTGCCGATGCCCTTGCGGGCCACCAGTCGGCTGACCACGACGACCCGAGACCGCTCGCCCCGGTCGCGGCGGGAACCCTGCGGGGTGAAGCGGTCGAGGTCAACGCCGCAGGGCACGACGCTGATCCGGTCGATCCGGCCCCCCATGCGGATCACCTCGGCGCGCTCGTCGCGCGTCGTCGCCACGACGAGCTCGGCGCAGCGCGCGATGCGGCGCTCGGACATGATCCGGGCGGGAGGGCTCGTGTCGCCACTTCCCTGGTGCCGTCGCTTCACCACCCCGAGCGCGTGGTAGGTGTGGGCGACGGGGATGCCGAGCGGGTGCGCGGCCGCCAGCGAGGCGAGCCCGGACATCCAGAAGTGGCTGTGCACCACGTCGGGCCGGTCGAGCGCCCAGCGGTTCGACAGGTCGTTCGCGAACTCCTCCATCGTGGGCAGGAGCTCGTCCTTGGGCATCGGCTCGGGCGGTCCCGCGCTGACGTGGTCGATGACCACGCCCGGCGCGAAGGGCACCTCACGCGGCAGGGAGGGGTCGTCACGGCGGGTGTGCACCACGACGTCGACGCCCCGCCGGGCCAGGGCGCAGGCCAGGCCGGCGACGTGCACGTTCTGGCCACCGGCATCGACGCCGCCGAGCACGGCGAGGGGGCTGGCGTGCTCGGACACCATGGCGATCCTCATCCGGTCACCTCCGTCAAGACGTGGTCCCAGTCCGCCAGGAACCGGTCGAGCCCGTAGCGCTCCAATGCCGCCGCCCGAGCGGCCTTCCCGCATCGCATCGCCTCCTCGGGGTCCGCGACGAAGCGACGGACGGCCTCGACCATGACCGCCGGCCGTGTCGTCACGACGCCGGCGTCGGGCGGCACCGCATCGGGCACCTCCAACGTCCCGAGGGCCACGACCGGCATGGCGAGGTGCATCGCCTCGAGCAGCGACAGGCCGAGCGAGGTCCAGCGGGCGGTGTGCACGTAGGCCCGCCGGCGTGCCACCGCTGCGTGCAGCGCGTCCTGCGGCAGGTCCTCGTGGCCCGTCACCGCCGAGGCGGTGTCGCGCAGCCGCGCCGCGCACGCTCTGGCACCCATCCCGAAGAGGTCGACGGGAGCGGAGGCGCCGAGCGCCGGGAGGAGGTCGGCGCCGACCACCCGCCCGCGGCGGTCGGGCTCGTTGACGACCACGGCCACGCGCTCGAGCTCACCCGTGTAGCGGGCGCCAGGATCGATGATGCCGTGCTCGATCACGGTCGTCGGTGTGCGGCCGGTGTCCCAGAACAGGGCGTTGGCGTGGGTGACGTGGACCAGCGTGAGGTCGGACCGGTCCGCTGCGGGGTGCCGCATGGCGTCGATGCGACCCTGCGGCGCGCTGTGCTCCAGCCACAGCGCGGGCAGGTCACGTCCGGGCACACGGCCTCCCAGCCAGCGGCGGGCGAGCTGCTCGTCCTCGGCGCGCTGGAGGACCACCACGTCGATGTCCGCGTCGGCGAGCTGGGTCGGCTCGAGCTCGCGGACGGTGGCGGGCCAGTCCCACGTGCGGGCCCGCCCCCGCCCGTGTGCCCCGCGGTCGGGGACGACGGGCACGAGGTAGTCGTGGGCTCCCTGCACGAAGGCGGTGGTCCACGAGCCGTGGACGTGCCAGAGCAGGATCCTCATCGGACCGCTCCGGCCAGGGGCGGGGCGCCGCGGTGGGGCTCGGCGGGCGTCCCGGCGAGCTCGCGCACCGCGGCGGCGACCACCTCGGGCGTGACGCCGCGGATGCACGGCTGGTCCTCGAAGGGGCAGCGGCGGGCGCGGCACCCTGCGCAGCCGATGCGCTGGTCGCCCAGCAGCGCCAGCGGCACCCGCCAGGGCTTCCAGCGCGCGGCGGGCACGACGGGGGCGAAGATCGACACGACCGGGGTGGCCACGGCGGCGGCGAGGTGCGCCGGTCCGGTGTTGCCGCTCACGAGCGCCGCGGCGCCGTCGATCACGGCGGCGAGCGCCCGGAGGTCGGTCCGGCCCCCGAGGTCGGCGACCTGCGGGCGCAGCCGCCCGGCGACCGCCGCGGTCCGTGCCGTCTCGGCGGGACCTCCGGTGACCGCCACCCGCCATCCCCGCTCGACGAGCAGGTCGACGAGGGCACGGGCGCGCTCGGTGGGCCAGCGACGAGCGGGCACCGACGCGCCCGGGTGGACGACGACGTAGCGCTCGCCACCGAAGGGCTGCGCGCGCGGCAGCGGTCGGCGCAGGGCCAGGCGCCCGTCGTCACCGCGGGGAAGGCGGTGGCCGAGGGCGGCGACGACCGACAGGGCTCGCATGACCTCGTGGCCGTCGCGGTCGCTGTCGGCCACCGAGTCGGGCCGGACCCGCACGTCGAGGAGCGAGCCGGGGTGGTCGACGCTGGCCCCGGCGATCTGGGGGATGCCCGCCAGCCGCAGCAGCAGCGCGAGCGGGAGCGGGCTCTGGTGGAACGACGTCAGCACGAACGCCTGGTCGATCGCACGCTCGCGCAGTGCGGCCACGAGCCCCTCGATCGCCTGCGGATCGACGGGGGAGGCCTCGAGCGACACCCACGGGGCGTCGAAGGCCAGCACCTCGTCGACGCCGGGCAGGAGCTCCGCGGCGGCGTGTCCGGCGGGTCCGGCGAGGAAGGTCACGCGTCGGGCGCCGGAGGCGACCGCCCGGACGGCCGGTCCGGCGAGGAGCACGTCGCCGGTGTTGTCGAGGCGCGCCACCGAGCGCGTGCCCGCGGGCGCTCATCGATCGCTCCCGGTGAGGATGAGCTCCACGGCCCGGGCCAGGTCCTCGGCGACCACCGGCGCCGCGGCGACCTCGTCGGGCGAGGTCGCCGCGGTGGGCACGAGGATCGGCCGGGCACCCGCCGCCCGGGCCGCGTCGACGTCGCTGCCGATGTCCCCGACGACCACGCAGCGCTCGACGGGCACGCCGAGCGCCGCTGCCGCGCGCTCGACCATGCCGGGGCCGGGCTTGCGGTCGCGGCAGCGATCCCCAGGGCCGTGGGGGCACACGAGCACGGCCGCGAAGGGGCCGAGCAGGTCCTCGATGCGCCGGTTCACGGCGTCGACCTGGTCGAGGTCCAGCAGGCCGCGCGCCACGCCGCTCTGGTTGGACACGATGGCGACCGGCAGGCCCGCCGCGCGGAGGCGGTCGAGGGCGGCGCGCGCCGTCGGCACGGGCTCGACGAGGTCGGGGTCGCCGTTGTAGGCGACGTCGACGACGAGGGTGCCGTCGCGGTCGAAGAGCACCGCCTCCACCGGCGCGTCGCCGCCACGCCGTGGCGTGCTCGACCCGCGAGGCGTCATGCGTCGGGCGCCCACCAGCCCGCGCAGGTAGGCGTGCGTGGCCGCCACCGGCAGCGCCGCGCTGGTGGCAGCCATCGCCCCGATCTCGGCGGGCGTGCGGGGCCCGGGGGCGATGCGGCGGGCGGCGAGGTCGACCGTGCTGGCGAGCCACGCCAGGGCGCCGGTGAGCGCGATGGTGCGCTGCCCCGCCAGCGCGCCGCCCAGGGCCACCAGCGCGGCCGCCGTCGTGGCGACGTGGCGCCGGCGGCCGCCCGGCGCTGCGGCGGCGCGCTCGCGCCAGCGGGGGCCGTGCAGGCGCTCCATCAGGGCGTCGTCCGCGTTCCCTGCCTGCTTCGCCACGCTGACGTGCCATGGCGCAGGGCGCACGGGGTGCACCACGCTGCGGCTGCCCGACTCGATCCGGTGGCCCGCGGCGGTGACGCGCAGCCCCAGGTCGGCGTCTTCCCGGTAGGCGCGAGGAAAGCGCTCGTCGAAGCCGCCGACCTCGGCGAGCACGGCGCGCCGGTAGGCGAGGTCCGCCGTCGCCCATCGTGCCCGCTCGAGGCCGTGGACGTTCCGCTCCCAGTCGGTCGGGCGGCGGTGGCGGGGCAGCGGCACCACGATCCGGCCCTGGCTGCCCCCGCTCGAGGCGACGCAGCGACCGAGGTCCGTGGCCAGGTCGGCGGCCCAGCTGGGCGTGGGGATCACGTCGTCGTCGAGGAAGACGACCCAGGGCGCCCTCGCCGCTCGCCAGCCGAGGTTGCGAGCCGCGGCGGGTCCCCGGGCCGTGCCGTGGTGGATCTCCACCCGGTGCGCCATCGGCCCCGGGATTGCGAGCGAGGCGGCGGGCGCCGCCCGGTCGTCGACGAGGAGGATCCGCTGCGGGGGCGGCCCGCTGCCGCCGGCGAGCGCGTCGAGCAGCGCCCCGAGCGATGCGCGCCCCACCGTGGGGATCACCAGGTCGTAGGCGGGCGGTGCCGCCATCAGGCGCGCTCCACCAGGAACGGCCCGAGCGCGAGGGCGTCGACGGGCGCCGAGCCGAAGCACTCCAGGGCGTCGCGGGGGTCGTCCACCATGGGCCGGCCCGCCGTGTTCAACGACGTGTTGACGACGACGGGCAGACCGCTGCGCTGCTCGAACGCGGCGATCATGCGGTGCACCAGCGGCTCCTCGTCGTGGGACACGGTCTGGATGCGGGCCGTCCCGTCGACGTGGACCACCGCGGGGATGCGCTCGGCCCAGCCGTCGCGGACCCGGTGGGTGAAGAGCATGTGGGGGCTCGGGATCGGTCCACCCTCGAAGAGGTCGCGCGCCCGGTCGAGCAGCACCATCGGTGCCACGGGGCGGAACTGCTCGCGGCCCTTGACGTCGTTGAGGCGTTCGAGGTTCTCGGGGTGCCCGGGATGGGCGAGCAGGCTGCGGTGCCCGAGGGCGCGCGGACCGAACTCGGAGCGGCCCTGGAACCACGCCACGACGCCGTCGCGCGCCAGGACCTCGGCGACCGCCGTGGCGATGTCGGGCGGGCGGCGGTGGCGCACCTTGGCGTCGAGGAGGTGGCGCTCGAGCGCGGCGTCGTCCCAGCTCCGGCCCAGGTCGGCGCCGGCCATGGGCGCCACGCGATCACCTGCGCGCTGCGCCAGGTGGAGCGCGGCGCCCAGCGCCGTGCCGGCGTCGCCGGCGGCAGGCTGGACCCAGACGTCGTCGAAGGGTCCGTCCTCGAAGATCCGGGTGTTGGCGACGCAGTTGAGCGCCACCCCGCCCGCCAGGGTGAGGGCGGACTCGCCCGTGCGGTCGTGGAGCCATGCGGCCAGCTCGAGGAGCACCTCCTCCAAGCGGTGCTGCACCGTCGCGGCGAGGTCGGCGTGGGCGGGGTCGAGCGAGCCGTCGCCGCTGCCGGGCGGAGCGAACGCCGGCCAGTCGACGGGCGCCGTGCGGAACGTGCCGCCACCGTCGGTCCGCATGAGCGCACGGAAGCGCTCCAGGTGGCGCGGCTCGCCGTAGGAGGCGAGCGCCATCACCTTGTACTCGTCCGAGCTGCGCCGGTAGCCGAGGTGCGCGGTCAGCTCCTCGTAGACGAGGCCGAGCGAGTGGGGGAGGTCCTGGGTGGCGAGCACCTCGAGCTCGCCGTGGCGAGCGTGCCCGGCGAGGTAGGAGCTGCGCTCGCCCCGACCGTCGAGCACCATCGTCGCCGACGTGGGGAACGGCGACGCCAGGTGGGCCGACGCCGCATGCGCCACGTGGTGGGGTACGAACCGGACTCGCTCGGGATCGAGGCCCGGCAGCGCGCTCCGCAGGAACAGGGGCGCGCGCCGAACGAACAGCGTGCGGAGGCCCTCCCACTCCCGGTCGGTGAGGTCCTCGGTGGGCGCCATGGCCAGCGACGGGTCGTAGGAGTAGCCGACGACATCGACGTCAGCAGCGGTCATCCCCGCGGCGTCGAGGCACCAGGCGGCCGACCGCTCCGGCAGCTCCCACGTCGAGAACGGCACGGGGGCCTTGCCGTGCTTGCGTCGGCTGAAGCGCTCCTCCTCGGCGGCAGCCACGATCTGTCCGTCGACGACCAGCGCCGCAGCGGGGTCGTGGAACACGCCGTTGACGCCGAGCACGCTGACCATCTGCGCAGACCTCGGGCTCGTTGGAGGAGTCGGCCCTGGCTCGACCGACCGCTCGTCGCTCGCTGCTTTGCCGAGCCAGAGGCGAAGCAAACTTCCAATGGAGAGTTCGCTTCTTGTGGTTCAAGCCCTCAGGCCGTGGCTGCCCGCTGCCGGTCGAGCAGCGCCACCTGGCGCTCCACCCCTGGCGGGAGGAGCCGTCGTGCCCGAAGGGCCGCGGGCAGCCGCCGGAGGGCCTCTGCCAGCGCAGCGCACGCCACGCGGTCCCGGCGGGCGGCGACCACCAGCTGTGCGGTGCGCCGCGCGACGACGGGAAGTGGACGGCGCATCCAGGTCGAGAGGAGCGCGTTGCGGGTCTGGCGCCGGCGACGGCCGGCGGCATCGCGGGCAGGCGAAGGGTGGTGGTGGACGACCACGTCGGGCGCGTAGGCCAGTGCCCAGCCCTGCGCGGCCAGGTCCTGCGCAACGAGCTCCTCCTCGCCGAGGAAGAAGAGGAGCGCGTCGAAGCCGCCGACACCGAGGAAGGCGTCCCGTCGCACGACCGCGCCGCATGCCACGAAGCCGAGCAGCGGCGGACCGGGCAGGCCCGGCTCGGGCGGGAGCGGGCTCGCCGCCATGGCAGCGCAGGCCGGGTCGAGGCGCTCTTCGGGGCCGACCAGGATGCGGCCTTGCAGCACGGCCAGGCGGGGCGACGCCTCGAGGAGGTCCGCGGCCCGCCGGAGCGCGCCCGGCGCCCACCACGAGTCGTCGTCGGCGAACGCCACGAAGTCCGTCTCCGCCACCCGCACGCCGATGTTGCGCGCCGGCGCGCCGATGTTGCGGGCCAGCGCCACGAGCTCCACCGACGGGAAGGTCGCCGCCACCGCCTGCGCCGTCCCGTCGCTCGACCCGTTGTCGACCACGATCACGTGCGGCTGCTCCGGGAGCGCCGCGATCCGCTCGAGCGTCCGCAGCAGCTCGGCGCGGCGGTCGCGCGTCGCGATCACGACGCTCGTGCGCGGGTCCGCACCTTCGGGGGCTCCCTCGACCATGCCTGCTCCAGATCCGCTCGCCGACGTCGATGGAGGCTGCGTACCTCCCAACGCCGCGGGGCAACCGTGTACCGTGCCCATCGCGAGCAATGGGTCCTTGATCGCCGCAGGTGTCGTCGGAGGTGGTACGTGAGCCTTGAGCCCATCCCGCTGTCGGTCGTCCGCGAGGAGCAGTCCGACGAGATCCTCGTACGGGTCAGCGGCGAGGTCGACCTGCGAACCTCCGATGTGCTCCTCGAGGCGCTCTCGCCTGCCGGAGAGCGGCGCATCGCCCTCGATCTCACCGAGATGACCTTCATCGACTCGACCGGGCTGAGCGTGCTGATCGCGGCCCGCAAGCGGGGCGCGGTCATCGTGCTGCGGAACCCCCCGCCGCAGATGCAGAAGCTGCTCACCATCACCGGCCTGCGCGACGAGTTCCCCATCGTCGCCTGAGGGCGCTGCCCTGCACGCGACCGGCGGTGGCGCCGGCGGCGGGCACCGGCGCGCGGCCTGCGGCTACGACAGGAAGTCGCACCAGACGCACTTGCCCGAAGCGGAGCGCTCCACGCCCCAGCAGCTGCTGAGCGCCTCGACCATGGCCAGGCCGCGGCCGCTGGAGGCTTCGGGGCCCACGGTCCTGCGGATCGGCAGGTCGTTCGAGCAGTCGGCCACGGCGAGGTGCACGCCGGCGCCGTCGACGTCGAGGGTGACCCGGAACGGTCCCGCGGGCGAGTACAGGGTCGCGTTGGTGGCCAGCTCGCTGACCGCCAGCACGACGCGCTCGCGGTCCACGGCGCTCGTCATGCCCTCCAAGGCTGCTCGCACCAGGTCGCGGGCCGCACGGACGCTGAGGGCGGCGGGCGGGAATCGGGCCTCCACGTGCATGCGGGCTCCAGGCGCAGGTTCGTCGAGCGCCGCCTGCCACCTACCCGTCGCCCGCTGCGACAAACCGGCCGTTTGGGCCGGGGAGGCCCATCGGGGTTCCGCCGTCGTGGGTGCAGCCCCTAGGGTCTCGTGGCTGCCGCGTCATGGTGAGGAGGTGTCGTGGTGAGCGTGCACGCGGATGCGGCCTGCGCAGGTCGCTTCGTCCACGAGGCCTACCTCTACGCCAGCGACCGCCAGTTCCTCGCCGGTGCGGTTCCCTTCGTCGAGGCCGGCCTCGCCGCGGGAGAAGCCGTGCTGGTCGTCGTCGACCGCGAGAAGATCGGCGCCCTGCGTGGCTGCCTCGGCCCGAAGGCGGCACGGGTGGAGTTCGCCGAGATGCGCTCGGTGGGACGCAACCCCGCCCGCATCATCCCGCTGTGGCAGGACTTCGTCGACGAGAACGCCTCGACGCGCGGGGTCCGCGGGATCGGTGAGCCGGTGTGGCTGGGTCGCACGCCGGCGGAGCTCGAGGAGTGCCACCTGCACGAGGCGCTGCTGAACGTGGCGTTCGACGACGGACCGGCGTGGTCGCTGCTGTGCCCCTACGACACGAGCCGGCTCCCGCCGGTCGACGTCGCCACCGCGCACCGCACCCACCCCCACGTGGTGCGCGACGGCCGGCGTGCTGCGAGCAGCCAGTACCAGCGGGCCGACGCCCACCCCTTCAGCGGCCGGCTCCCGCCGCCGCCGCCCCAGGCGGCGCGGCTCACCTTCGCCGCGGATGGCCTGCCCGAGGTCCGGGCGCTCGTCGCGTGGGAGGCGGCTGCGGCGGCGCTGGCGCCGTCCCGTGCGCAGGATCTCGTCTTGGCGGCGTGCGAGGTCGCCACGAACAGCATCCGCCACGGCGGTGGTGGCGGGACGCTGCACGTGTGGAGCGATGGCACCTCGCTGCTCTGCGACGTCCGCGACCGCGGCCCCGACCCGAGCTGGGCGCCGATGACCGGCCGTCAGCGTGCGCGGCTCGATCAGATCGACGGTCGTGGCATGTGGATGGCGAACCACCTCTGCGACCTCGTCCAGGTGCGGACCGAGCCGACGGGCAGCACGGTGCGGCTGCACGTCCGCCTGGACGGGTGACGCGGTAGTCGAAGCCGGAGGGCTAGTCGCCGTCGCGGCTGGGTAGCGCCAGTTCGGTGACGATCGCGCCTCGCGTGCCGCGGAGCTCTTGTCGCAGCCTTGCGGCGGCCGGGGTGCTCTGCGCGCTGAGCGGGTGCAGCTCCCGCTTCGGCGCTCCCGAGCCGGCGAGCGAGCAGGGTGAGTCGGTGGTGGACCTCTGGCGCGCCCTGCTCGTCGCCGCGACCGCCCTCGGGCTCCTCGTGGTCCTGCTGGGCGCGATCGCGGTCGTTCGCTTCCGGCGCCGGGCAGGCGAGGGCGACGACCTGCCGCCGCAGCACCACGGGAACGGCTACCTCGAGGCGCTCTACGTCGCGGTGCCGCTCGGGGTGGTGATCGGCTTCTTCGCGTACACGCTGCGCATCGACCAGATCGTCACCGAGCACGCCCCGCGCCCCGACGTCGTCGTCGACGTGACCGCGTTCCGGTGGGGGTGGCGCTTCGACTACGTCGGGCACGGCGTCGTCGTCGAGTCCATCGCCGGCCAGCGACCGGAGATGGTCCTCCCGGTCGGCGCAGACGTCCGCCTGCGGCTGGAGAGCGACGACGTCATCCACTCGCTGTTCGTCCCCGAGCTGCTCACCAAGCGCGACCTGATCCCCGGCGTCGCCGAGGACCTCGACATCACCACCACGCGCACCGGTGCGTTCCTCGGGCACTGCGCGGAGTTCTGCGGTCTCGACCACGCCCGCATGAACTTCACGCTGTCCATCGTGGAGCCGGAGGAGTACGAGCGGTGGCTGGTGGCGAGCGGGACCGGCGCCTGATGACGACGCTCGCCGAGACCCCCACCCCAGGAGCGGCAGCACAGCGACCACCCCGGCTCGCTGACGGCCTGCTCGACTGGCTCACGACGACGGATCACAAGAAGATCGGTCTGCTCTACATCAGCACCTCGCTGGTGTTCTTCGCCGTCGGCGGGCTCATGGCCTCGGTGATGCGAACCGAGCTCGTCACGGCGGAGCTCGACGTGGTGTCGCGGGAGACCTACAACCAGCTCTTCACCATGCACGGCACGGTGATGATGTTCCTCTTCGCGGTGCCGATCGCCAGCGGGCTCGCCAACTACCTCGTGCCGCTGCACGTGGGCGCGCCGGACATGGCCTTCCCGCGGCTCAACGCGCTCTCGTTCTGGCTCTACCTGGGCGGCGGCATCGTGGTGCTGTCGGGCTTCTTGACTTCGCGTGGCGCCGCCGACTTCGGGTGGACGGCCTACACGCCCCTGTCGGACGCGGTCTACACGGAGACCTCGGGGGGCGACCTGTGGATCGTCGGGCTCGGCCTCACGGGGATCGCGTCGGTGCTCACGGCGGTCAACGTGGTCACCACGGTCATCAGCCTCCGCGCCCCGGGCATGACGATGTTCCGCATGCCGGTCTTCACGTGGAGCTTCCTGGCCGTCAGCTTCCTGATCCTGCTCGCCTTCCCCGTGCTCACCGCCGCGCTCGTCATGCTCTTCACCGACCGCAACCTCGGAACGCACTTCTACGACGTGGTGGACGGTGCCGGCATGCCGCTGCTCTGGCAGCACCTGTTCTGGTTCTTCGGGCACCCGGAGGTGTACATCATCGCCCTGCCGTTCTTCGGCGTGATCGGCGAGGTCATCCCCGTGTTCTCCCGCAAGCCGCTCTTCGGGTACACGGCCTTCGTGGTGGCCACGCTCGCCATCGCCGCCTACTCGTTCACGACCTGGGCCCACCACATGTTCGCCACCGGCGAGGTGCTCTTCCCGTTCTTCTCCGGGTTGACGTTCCTCATCGCCGTACCGACCGGGGTGAAGTTCTTCAACTGGATCTTCACGATGTGGGGCGGTCGCATCAGCTTCGAGACGCCGATGCTGTTCGCGCTGGGCTTCCTGTTCGTCTTCCTGGTCGGTGGGCTGACGGGCCCGATGCTCGCCGCCATCAGCTTCGACATCCACGTGCACGACACGTACTTCGTCGTCGCGCACATGCACTACGTGCTCTTCGGCTCGGCGGTGTTCGCGCTCTTCGCTGCCATCTTCTTCTGGTTCCCCAAGATGACGGGCCGGCGCCTCGGGGAAGGCCTCGGCAAGGTGCAGTTCTGGCTCCTGGTCGTCGGGTTCAACCTGACCTTCTTCCCCCAGCACCTGCTCGGGCTCGACGGCATGCCGCGGCGCTACGCGCTCTACGACGAGCGGTACGAACCGCTCAACGCGCTGTCGAGCGCGGGACAGGTCTTCACGCTCGTGGGCATGGTGGTGTTCGTCGTGAACCTCGTGCGGAGCTGGCGCCGCCCGGCGGTCGACGTCGACGATCCCTGGGGTGGCTTCACGCTGGAGTGGGCGACCACGTCCCCGCCGCCGGCCCACAACTTCGACCGGCTGCCGCCGATCCGCTCGCCCCGACCGGCATTCGACCTCCGCCAGGCCGAGGCATCCTCGGAGCAGCCATGAGGGTCGAGTGGAAGGTCATGGCCGGGGTGGGCGCCGTCCTGACGCCCTGGGCGGTGGTGTACTGGATCTTCAGCTACGAGCCTGCCGGCACGGCGCTGCTCGTGCTGGCGGTCGTCGCCTTCCTGTTCATGGCCACGTACCTCGCGGTCCAGGCCCGCCAGGTCGGGCTGCGGCCCGAGGACCGTCCGGACGCCGGCCTCGCCGAGGGCGCCGCCGAGCTCGGCTACTTCCCGGCGCGCAGCGCCTGGCCGATCACGATCGCGCTGGCGTCGACGATCATCGGCTACGGGATCGTCTTCACGGGCTGGATCGCCCTGCCGGGCGTGGTGCTCCTCGTGGCTGCCATCGCCGGCTTGGCGGTGGAGTCGCACCGGGCCGGGGCCGACCACGGCGCGGGCCACTGAGGCTGCGGGGCGCGGTCAGGCGTCGGTGGCCCCGGCCGAGCGGCTGGCCCGATCCGTCGCCTGCAGCGCGTCGAGCATGCCGTGGAGGTGCGCGACGGCGAGCTCGATGTCGTAGTACTTGCGCTGCCCGGCCCGCGACTCCGCGGCCAGCAGGCCGCAGCGGTGCACCTTGTCGAAGTCGCCGTAGGGGAACTTGTAGCGGGCCTTGGTGCCTTCGCGCGCGTCGTCGTCGACGCCCAGGTGCCAGCGGCCGTACTCCGCGTAGCCGTGCGCCTCGATGAAGCGGTTCTCGTCGGCCGCAGAGGGCTGGTGCTCGCTCCAGGCGTCGCGATCGTCGTAGACGAAGCGGCCGTCGATGATCAGGCTCTTGGCGTGCCGGAAGGCTCGTTCGCTCAGGGTCACGGCCACGGTGGGGCCCTCCTCGTCGACGGGCGATGCGAGCCGCCCCTCGACGTGCTAGTCCCTGCAGCCCTCGGCGACATCACGCGACCGCGTGGTCGCCGAGCGCGCCTCGAAGCGACCGTCCGCGGTGCGCACCAGGCGGTGCCCCGTGCCGGTCGGGGCGTCGTCGGGCACTCGCTGGAGGTCCTCGCAGAGCTTCCTCGTCACCGCGAAGACGCCGATGGGCAGCAGGAACAGCGCCACGCGGAAGAACCACACGAGGCGCTCCGCGCCGATCTCGAAGATCCCGGCCAGCACGTCGTTGCTGCCCGCGACGAAGAGCACCGCGTAGAAGGCGAACACCGACGTCCCGATCGCGGTGCGCACCGGGTGGTCGCGGGGGCGGTCGAGCAGGTTGTGCGGCTCGTGGTCACCGGTTCGCCAGGCCTCCAGCCACGGCCACAGGTAGAGGCCCGCGAAGGTGAGGCTCGGAAGGACGACCCCCGCGAGGAACGGGTTGGGGAGCCGCACGTCGAAGAGCTTCGGCTCGATCGCCGGGAAGATCCGCAGGGCCCCGTCGAGCCACCCCATGTACCAGTCGGGCTGCGACGCCGAGGTGACGGCGGCGACTGCCTGTCCGCTGCGGAAGGGGCCGTACACCCAGATCGGGTTGATCTGGGCCAGACCGCCGAGGCCGGCGAGCACGGCGCTGGTCAGCAGCAGCAGCGCCATCGACTTGGCGGCGTAGGTGGGCCACAGCCGCTCCCCGGTGATGATGTCCTCGCGCTTGCCGGGCCCGGCGAACTCCGTGTGCTTCTGGCGCCAGACGAGCGCCAGGTGGACGGACAGCAAGGCGACGATGACGGCGGGCAGCACGAGCACGTGCAGCACGAAGAAGCGCGGGATGAAGGCGCCGGGGAACTCACCGCCGAACAAGCCGAAGGCGAGGTCCGGGCCGATGAGCGGGATCGACAGCGCGATGGAGTAGGCGACCCGCACCCCGGTGCCCGACAGCAGGTCGTCGACCAGCGAGTAGCCGAAGAAGCCGTTGCCGATCGCCAGCGTCAGCAACGTGACCCCCACCACCCAGTTGAGCTCCCTCGGTCGCCGGTAGGCACCCGTGAAGAAGACGCGCATGAGGTGCACGACGATGGCGGCGACGAAGACGAGCGCTGCCCAGTGGTGCATCTGGCGCATCACGAGGCCGGCGCGCACGTCGAAGGTGATGTCGAGCGCGGAGGCGTAGGCGGCGGACATCTCGACGCCCTGCAACGGCCCGTAGGAGCCGTGGTACACGACCTCCTCCGCCGACGGATCGAAGAAGAACGTCAGGTACGTCCCCGTCAGCACCAGGACCACGAACGAGTAGAGCGCCAGCTCGCCCACCAGGAACGACCAGTGGTCCGGGAAGACGCGGTTCAGGGCGGTGGTGGCGAACCGGGAGGCGCCAAGGCGATCGTCGAACCAGCGCAGCAGCCGGCGCGTCACGTCGAGAGGTCCCGGTTCCAGAAGCTCGGGCCCACCGGCTCCTCGAAGTCGGACCGCGCGTAGAGCTCGCCGTCGTCGTCGATGCCGAGCGGGAGCTGGGGCAGGGCCAGCACCGCAGGGCCGAAGATGGGGCGTGCGCCGCG
The DNA here is from genome assembly GCA_963715505.1 of uncultured Microthrixaceae bacterium. Taxonomy (GTDB): domain Bacteria; phylum Actinomycetota; class Acidimicrobiia; order Acidimicrobiales; family VFJN01; genus VFJN01. The sequence continues at coordinate 2,205,624 of OY970242.1, read as the reverse complement.
GAGCACGTCGAACATGCTCTGGTGGCACGGGCACACCAGCACCTGCGTCGACTCCTGGTAGAGGCCGACCGGGCAGCCGACGTGGGTGCAGATCTTCGAGTAGGCGACGAAGCCGCGCGGCGCCCAGTCCTCGCGCCCCGCGGGCAGGTCGAGTCGGCCCTCGTCGACGCGCAGGAGCACCACGGCGGAGTCCTCGGGCGCTTCGCGCCCGGCGGGGAACACGGTGAGCACCGTGCCGACCCCGAGGTCATCGGCGCGCAGGGGCCCCTCGGCCCCGGGCGTCACGAGCCGTGCACCCTCGTACCAAGCGGTCCTTCGCAGCGCAGTGCCGGGCGAGGGTCCGAGCGAGCGGACCGGGAAGAGCAGGGCGGCCCCGAGCGCTGCGGCGGCGCCGCCGAGCAGGCGGACCAGCAGCTTCCGGCGCCCGAAGTGCTCCTCGCCGGCCTCGAGGCGCTCCACGAACGCCTCGCGGTCGGGCGGCTCGGAGACGAGCTGGGGGCGCGGCTGGCTGACGTGCTCGGCCGGGAAGAGGTGGTTCACCCAGATGACCAGGCCGACGCCCACGCCACCGAGCGACAGCGCCAGCAGCGCGCCCTCGAGCTGCGGCTGGCCCCCGGCGAGGTAGACGAGGCCGAGGCCGACGGCCGCCGCGATGGCGATGGCGAAGCAGGTGGCGACCAGGCGCTCGGTCACCGCGGTCGCTCCCGCGTGCCGATCCAACGGGCGCAGAGCAGCAGCAGGCCGAGACCCACGGTCCACGCCACGAGGCCCTCGGGGATCGGCCCGACGCGCCCCAGCGGTGCCCCGCCACGGTCGACGGGGTCGGCGAGGAACCGGACGTAGCGGACGACGTCCTCGAGCTCGTCCTGCGAGATCGACCCGGGGCCGAAGGACGGCATGGCGCCCGGCCCGACCCGGACGGCGTCGGCCACCTGCTGTGCCGTGGCGGGGTGCACCGGGGGGGCGAAGATGGCCTGGCCGAGCGCCCCCCCGGACCCCGCGGAGTTGTGGCACGCCGCGCAGTTGGCCGTGTAGAGCTCGTTGCCGACCGCCAGATCGCCCTCGGCAGGGTCGATGTCGGGGATCTCGGGCCCGCCCCCGAGCGAGCCGACGTAGGAGATGAGGGCATCGATCTCGTCGTCGTCGTAGATGACGGGCTTGCGTCGAGGCTGCTGCGCCACCGTCGCCATCGGCATCCGCCCGGTGGTGAGGTAGTAGTGGGCCGAGGCGGGCCCCGAGTCCTCCAGCGACGGACCCTGGCCCTCGATGCCTTCGCCGTCGAGCCCGTGGCAGCTGGCGCAGTCGGTCACGAACAGCCGCCGGCCCGGCTCGTCGGGCGGCGGCCCGCCGGGCGCCGCCGCCGTCCGCCACCCGCCGGTCAGCGCCACCGCGACGGCGACCAGCACGCCGAGGCGCATCAGCGGATCACGAACAGCGTGGCGAACATGGCGACCCACACCGCGTCGACGACGTGCCAGTAGTAGCCGACGACCTCGACCGTGCCGAGCTGTGCGCGCCCGAAGCGGGCGTCGAGGGATCGGGCGAGGACCACCGCCATGGCGAGGACCCCACCGAGGACGTGCAGGCCGTGGAAGCCGGTCAGCACGAAGAAGGCGCTGCCATAGGGGTGCGAATCGACGCCGAAGTCCGCCACCGCCCACTCCCGGCCCTGGTTGGCGAGGAACGCGGCCGCCAGCGCCACGGTGATCCACAGCCAGCGCCGCATCGCCAGGCGGTCGCCGCCGTGCAGGGCGCGCACCGCCAGCTGCACCGTGGCGCTCGATGCCACCAGCAGCGCCGTGAAGACGCCCGCGGTGGCCGTCTCCAGCTCCACGCCGGCGGGCGGCCAGCCCGCATCGCCCTGGGTCGAGCGGAGCGCGAAGTACGCCGCGAAGAGCCCCGCGAAGAACATGAGCTCGGAGGCCAGCCACACGACCGCGCCGACGGCGAGGACGGGTGTCCGGCGAACCCCCAGCGTGGGCGTCGCCGTCACGGCGGCGACCTACCCTCGCGCACCGCCTGCGAGACACCGCGAGGGGGTAGGGCACCTCGGTGCCCCTCGATCCTGGATCCCTCGCCGCGCTGGGGGCCGCGGCGGTGGCCTACGCCCTGGGCGTGCGGCGCCTCGCCCGCAGGGGACGGCGCTGGCCCGCCAGCCGGTGGCGGTGCTTCGCCGCCGGGCTGGCGGCCGTCGCGGTCGCGCTCCAGCCGCCGCTCGCGGCGCTGGACACGGAGTCCTTCGCCGCCCACGTGACCCAGCACCTGCTGCTGGCGATGGTGGCGCCGCCGCTGCTCGCCATGGGCGCGCCGGTCACGCTGACGCTGCAGGCGGCGGGGAGCGGGACGCGCGCGCTGCTCCGTCGGGGCCTGGCCACCGGTGCCGCCCGGGCGCTGGCGCACCCGGCGCTCACCTGGCCCGTCTTCGCCCTGTCCCTGTGGGTGCTCTACGAGACCCCCCTGTTCGAGCTGTCGATCCGCTCGCCGCTCGTGCACGAGGCCGTGCACCTCCACTTCCTGGCATCGGGCCTGCTGTTCTTCTGGCCGGTGGTCGGCATCGACCCCGTCCCGCATCGGCCCTCGCCCCCGGCCCGCCTGGCGCTGGTGGGACTGGCCATCCCGCTGCACGCCTTCGTCGGGCTGTCGCTGCTGGCGCGCCGGGAGCCGCTGTACGGCCAGGACCTGGCGGGCACGCACCTCGGCGCCGGGGTGCTGTGGGCGGCGGGCGACCTGGTGGCGACGCTCGTGCTCGCCGTGGTGGTCGTGCAGTGGATGGCCGAGGACCGCCAGGCCGCGCGCCGTGAGGACCGCGCCATGGACCTCCTCCGACAACAGGAAACCTGAGTGTGATCTTGTCAGGAACAGTGAGCGTTGGTACAGTGCGCGACGTCGGAGGATCCCGCAGAGCCGCAGGAGGTCAACGATGCTCATGCGATTCGACCCGTTCCGCGATCTCGACCGCCTCACCGAGCAGGTGTGGGGCCAGGGGGGTCGCAGCCCGGTCATGCCGATGGACGCCTACCGCCAGGGCGACAGCTTCGTCGTCCACTTCGACCTCCCCGGGGTCGAGCCGTCCTCCATCGACCTGACCATCGAGAAGAACGTCCTCACCGTCACCGCCCAGCGCTCGTGGGCGCGTCCCGAAGACGCCGAGGTCGTGGCGGCCGAGCGCCAGCAGGGCAGCTTCAGCCGCCAGCTCTTCCTCGGCGAGGGCCTCGACGCCGACGGCATCGAGGCGGGCTACGAGCAGGGGGTGCTGACGGTGCACATCCCCGTGGCCGAGCAGGCCAAGCCGCGCAAGGTGCAGATCGCCTCGGGCGACGGCTCCAAGGCCATCTCGGCGAGCGCATCGGCCGCCTGACCGAGCGATCCGCACCGCCGGGGCGATGGTGCGCCGCGCCGTCGCCCCGGCGGCGCCCGGGTCGGCACCCCGGCGCCGCCGCGGCTCAGCCGGTTCGCGGGTGGGCGGCGGGGCCCGCGTCCAACCAGGTCGAGGTCCACGACAGCGAGCTCCCGGCGCACGGCGGCAGGCCGTGCGACGGGTCGACGATCCCCGTCATGGCCTGCGCCACGCAGTCGGCCCACGCCTCTTCGGGGCGGTCGCTGTAGGCGGGCCAGCCCTCGGGCGCGGCGCCGTTGTAGCGCTGCGAGCCGTAGCGGAAGGCGATCAGGTGCCCGTACTCGTGGGCGAGCACCGAGCGCAGCAGGTCCTCGCCGGCCGAGGCGTGGTAGTCGCTGACCTGGATGGTGCCGTCGGGCGATGCCCACGACGTGGCCCCGCCGATCAGCTCGAAGCGGACCGGGATCGCCCCGCGCCAGGCGGCGGGGACCGCCGCGTCGAAGGCGTGGCGGACGCGTGCCGCCGGGTCGGGCGGCGCCGGTGGAGGTGGCGGGGACGGCGCCGCGGCGGGGGGTGGGGGAGGGGGCGGCGGCGCGCTCGTGGTCGGCGAGGGCGGGATCGCCACGGTCGCCTCCTCGGCCGCCACCGGAGCAGCACCCGGCAGCGCATCGCTCGGCTCGTGGACGGTCGGGCCGACGGCGGCCAGCGAGCGGACCCGGTCCGCCGCGCCCGGCGGCGACGGCGGGCGGTGCTCCGCTGCGAGCGCGGACAGGGCGCTGAGCTGCAGCGCAGCGATGGCGACGGCGAGGGCGCGGGCGAGGCGCGAGCGGGGTTGCGAACCGTACATCTCCGACGTTGTCGGCGGGGAGCGAATGGCCCGGCAGGGTCACGTCGACCTCTCGGGTGCTCCGCCTGCACCCCCTCGCTGGTCCGCGTTGGCTAGGTCGTGCGGATCAGACGCGCAGATCGTTCTGGAACGGCACTAAAGGTGCGGTGCAGATCAGTCGAATCCAGAAGGAGACGTCTGGCGGGAGGAGTTCGTGATGGAGCGCGTTGGATCCGAGGCCGCGGCACGAGGGTGGAGCGTCCTCGTGATCGATGATCACGAGCTGCTCGCGTCGTCGCTGCGAGCCGCCTTCGCCCAGGACGGCCGGGCGCACGTGGTGGGCACGGCCGGTTCCATCGAGCAGGGCGTCCACGCCGCTGCGGCGCTGGCTCCCGACATCATCCTCACCGATCGACGCCTTCCCGACGGCGACGTCGACGACCACCTCCCCAGGCTGCAGGCCGCCAGCCCCTCGTCGAGGATCCTGATGATGACCGGCTGGCCCACGCAGCGCTCGTCGATGGCGGCGCTCGACGGCGGGGTGCAGGGCATCATCTCCAAGGCGCAGCCCGTCTCGTTGATCCTCGACGCCATGGAGCGGATCCGCTTCGGCGAGCTGGTCGTGCCCGCGGAGCTGACCGCTGCGCTCCTGCGCCGGGGCGGTCGCTCGGCGAACGTCCGCCGCGACGAGCTCTCCCGACGCGAGCTCGACGTCCTCGAGGCGCTGGCGTGCGGCGCCTCCACCGTCGAGGTCGCCGACCGGCTCTGCATCAGCAGCAACACGGTGCGCAACCACCTGGCCCGCGCCATGCTGAAGCTCGACACGCACGACCGGCTCTCCGCGGTGTCCGAGGCGATCCGACTCGGCCTCGTCGCACCCCGCCTCCCCGGCAGCGCGCCTGCCCGCAGCACGGCGGTGGCCGCGTGCTCGTGACCGACGCGCACGAGCCGTCCCCCTCGGCACCGCCCGCGCCGGAGGCGCAGCCGACGGGCACGCTCGCCACCGACGTGCACCGCGCGCTCGAGCGTGACGAGCTGCGCGTCCACTACCTGCCGATCATCGGCCTCGCCGACGGCACCGTCATCGGCGTCGAGGCCCTGGCGCGCTGGCACCGCGGCGGGCGGATGCTCGACACCGGCGAGTTCCTCGAGCTGGCCGAGAAGACCGGCCGCATCGTCCAGATCGGCCGCTGGGTGATGGAGCACGCCTGCCACGACGTGGCCGCATGGAACGCCGAGCACGGCGACCGGGCCCCGCTCCGCCTGGCGGTCAACCTCTCGCTGCGCCAGCTCGTCGACCCCGATGCCGTCGAGCACATCACCACCCTGCTCGACGAGTCGGGCCTCGACCCGACGCTGCTGTCGCTTGAGGTGAGCGAGGACTCGCTGAACGAGCTGGGCGACCAGGTCGGCCCGACGCTGCTGTCGCTGAAGGAGCGGGGGGTCCGCCTGTCGGTCGACGACTTCGGCACCGGCGCCTCGTCGCTCGTCGCGCTCCAGCGCTTCCACCTCGACGAGCTCAAGATCGACCGGTCCTTCGTGGACCAGATGGACCTCGACGGCGACGCTGCAGCGATCGTCCGGGGCGTCGTGCGCCTGGCGCAGTCGTTGGGGCTCGAGACCGTCGCCGAGGGAGTCGAGCGCCCCGGCCAGGAGCAGATGCTCCGAGGCCTGCGCTGCGGCGCGGCCCAGGGCTGGCTCTACGCCCGGCCCGGGGGCGATCTCGCCGAGGTCGTCGCCACAGCCGAAGAGGCCATCGTCGGCTCGCTGGAGCGCAAGCCCGTCGAGCACGCCGAGCTCTGGGACGGCATGCCCAGCGCCGAGACGGCCTCGCGGTTCCTCGAGGCGGTGTTCGACTCGGCGCCGATCGGCATGGCGCTCATCGACGGCACCGGCCGGCACGTGGCGGCCAACCCGGCGCTGGCGCGGCTGCTCGGCCACACCGTCGCGGAGCTGGTCGATCGGACCTGCTGGGAGACCGTGCACCCCGAGGACCTGCAGCGCGACCTGAACGGCATGGATGCGCTCCTGCGCGGCGAGCAGCGCAGCTACGTCGTGGAGGAGCGCCTCGTCGACGCCCACGGGCACCTGCGGTGGGTGGAGATCACCGTCAGCGGCGTGCCCGGCGACCAGCAGGCCGAGGGCGTGCCGACGCGCTTGCTGCGTCAGATCCGCAGCATCGAGGACAGCCGCAGGTCGAGCGAGGAGGCAGCGGTCCTGCGGAGCGTCATCGCCGCCTCGCCGGACGCGCTCATCATCACCGACGGCCGCGGGCGCTGCACCCACTGGAACCCGGCGGCCGAGCAGCTCTTCGGTCGCAGCGAGCCCGAGATGATCGGCGCACCGCTGTCGCTGCTCGTCGGTCCCGAGTCGCAGCTGGCGCTCGCGCGCGTCCTCGGCGAGGCCTCGGTCGGCGCGGCCGTGCGCTGGCCCGACGCCACGTGGCGCTCCGCCACGGGCGACCCCTGCGAGGTCGACGTCACCATCGGACCGGTGCTCGACTCCTTCGGCGTGCGCGTCGGCCTCGTCGCGCTGGCTCGGGACGTCTCCGAGCAGCGGGCCGCGAGCGCGGCGCTGCGCGAGGCGCACGAGGCGCTCGAGGTCCGGGCCGGCGAGCTCGGCAGCGCCAACGACCGGCTGGCCGCCTTCGCGTCGACCCTGTCGCACGACCTCATGCAGCCCGTCTCCGCGCTGGCAGGGTTCCTGACCTTGCTCGAGCACGGCGCGCCCGAGCTCAGCGACGAGCACCGCACCTGGCTCGACGGCGCCGTCCGTGGCAAGGACCGGGTGGCGAAGGCGATCGACGCCCTCTACCGGCATGCCGCGTCACCGGACCTGCCCGTGGAACCGGTCGACCTCGCTGGTGTCGTCGGCGAGCTGATCCCCGGGCTCGTCGCCGAGCTCGGGGACGCGCAGATGGACGTCGGCGACCTGCCGGTCGTGGCGGGCGACGTGGGGCTGATCACCCAGGTCCTGGCCAACATCGTCCACAACTCGGGGCGCTACCGGCACCCCGATCGCGACCTCGTGATCAGCATCCGGGCCACCCGAGAGGTGGCGTCGTGGCTGCTCGTGGTGTCCGACAACGGGCGCGGCATCGCGGCCGACGAGCTCGAGCGGATCTTCGACGCCGGCGCTCGTGGGACGTCGTCGGAGGGGACCGACGGCACCGGACGCGGCCTGGCGACGGTGCGCTCGCTCATGCAGCGCATGAGCGGCGAGGCGTGGGCCGAGCACGGTGAGCCCGTCGGCGCCCGCATCTGCCTGCGCTTCGGCGCCGTGGCCTGACCCTCGGCGGTTTGCCGCGGGGTCCAGCGGGTACATCGGGGCCAGCCGACCCGCCCCAGGAGGTTCCCATGGACGCGCTGCGCCTGCTCACCGCCGACCACAACCGCGTGCGCGGGCTGTTCACCCGCTTCCGCGACGCTCACGAGGCCGACGACGACACCTCGATGGTGGAGATCGCCGGCAAGGTGTTCGACGAGCTCGAGGTGCACACCACCATCGAGGAGGAGATCTTCTACCCGACCGTCCGCGACAAGAGCTCCGAGATCGCCGAGACCGTCGAGGAGGGCGTGCAGGAGCACCACGTGGCCAAGGTGCTCATGGCCGAGCTCGGCGAGGTCGAGGCGGCCTCCGCCGAGTGGGTGGCCAAGATGCAGGTCCTCATCGAGAACGTCGAGCACCACGCCGAGGAGGAGGAGTCCGAGCTGTTCCCCGACGTGCGGTCGGCGATGAGCGCCGAGGAGCTCGAGACGCTGGCGACGCGCCTGGAGGACCGCAAGGCCGAGCTGGGCGCGCCGGTGCTGCAGGACAAGCTCGACCTGTCCAAGGACGAGCTGCTCGACCTCGCCAAGGAGCAGGAGATCCCCGGGCGCTCGACGATGAGCCACGAGGAGCTCGCCGCCACCGTCGCCCCGGGCTGACGGGCGCGTCAGCCGACGGGCTCGGCGCTGAGCGGCGCGACGGTGCCCCCGGTGATGCGCACGAGCTCGATCGGTGGCGCGGCGAAGACGTCGTGCGGCGTCCCCGCCGACGCCCACACCTCGGCGTAGGCGAGGAGGTCCTCGTCGATCGCCGTCGGCAGGGGCGTGGCGTGGCCGAACGGCGGCACGCCACCGATCGGGAAGCCGGTGGCGGCGCGCACGGCGTCCGCATCGGCCCGGGTCACCTCGCCGCCGCCGAGCGCTTCGGCCAGTCGCTGCTCGGCGAGGCGGTTGGCCCCCGAGACGAGCGCCACCACCGGGCGGCCATCGAGCAGGAACACCAGCGACTTGACGATCTGACCGACCTCGCAGCCGACGGCGCCGGCAGCGTCGTCAGCGGTGCGGGTGCCGTCGGGGAAGGTGCGGGCCTCCACCGCGAGGCCGGCATCTGCGGCCAGCGCGGTGATCCGTGCGACGTTGGGGTGCATCCGACGAGCGTGGCACAGCGCGCCGCGATGCTGCGTCGGCCGCGCTCAGCCGGCGAGGTCGGCGAAGCCGGGCAGGATGCCGGCGGGCACCTCGGTGATTGCGTCGATGGCCGTGAGCACGGCCCACCCCTCGCGGAGCAGGTGTGCATCGGAGTCGGGCGCTGGCTCGGTGTCGAGCTCGTCGAAGGTCAGCTGCACGTAGCCCTTGCCGGTCTCGGTCACGTTGGTCTGGACCGCGCCGACGGCTGCCAGCGGCGCATGGCGCAGGCCGGCGACCGCCTCGGGTGCGACGTCGGGGACGTTGAGGTTGATCGTGACCTGAGGACGGGTCGCGGCGAGCCATCGGATCACGGGGACCGCCACCGAGCAGGCGGTCGACCACGAGACCGGCTCGGCTGCGTCGACCGATACCGCCAGGCCGCTGGCACCGAGCTGCACCGCCGTGAGGGCGGCGCCGACGGTGCCGGAGTGCAGCACGGCGTGGCCCGTGTTGCGGCCCCGGTTGGCGCCCGACAGCACGAGGTCGGGCACCGGGCCGAAGCCGCCTCGCAGTGCGGTGACCGCGATCATGGCGGGAGCGGCGTCGACCGCGAAGGCCTCTGCGTCGAGGTCGGGGAGCTCCTTGGGCTCCACCAGGATCCGGCCGTCGTGGCGGACGCCGGTCAGCGAGGCGCTGGCGCCGCTGCTGTCCCAGCTGGGCGCGGCCACGATGACCTTGACGTCGCCGCCCAGCGCCTCGAGCGTCGCACGCGCCAGCGCGTGCAGCCCCGGGCTGTCGATCCCGTCGTCGTTGGTGACCAGCGCCGTGATCATCGGGCTCCACCCGTCGCCTCGAGCGGCTCGATGCGGACCCGGTCCCCGATGGCCATGATGGCGGCCCGCTCGCCGCTGGCCAGGCCGTGGCGGGTGACGTTGAGGGTGGCGGCGGCGACGCCGAGGCGCAGGGCCGCCCGCACGTCCTGCCCGCTGGTGAGGGCGGCGGTGACGCCGGCCGTCACGGAGTCGCCTGCGCCGCGGGGGTCGACCGCGTCGACCTCGGGACCGCTGATCGAGAGCAGCTCGCCATCCGCCAGGGCGATGGCCGGCTCGGCGCCACGCGTCACGATGACGTGCTGCGCGCCCTTGCCGTGCGTGGCGAGGGCTCGGATCGCCTCCACCACCTCGTAGGTGTCCGCGCCCGCCGACAGGAGGCCGTCCGCCGCGAGGTCCTCGTCGCTCGTCTTCAGCACGTCGACCCCCGCCTCGAGCGCTGCCTCTCGCGGCTCGCCGGAGAGATCCGCGACCACCGTCGTGCCGTTGGCGCGCAGGTCGTGGGCCAGGCGCCGGTACAGCTCCGCAGGGATGGGCGGGGCGACGGGGTTGGGACCGCCCAGCACGCAGACCGCACCGGCGAGGCCCGCTGCCAGCGTCACGGAGTAGAGGTCGTCGAGCTCGTGTCGCGACAGCGGCGTCGGCTCCTGGGTGCCGACCGGCCGTCGCTCGCCGTCGCGGCGGTCGTGCACGTAGCCGCCGTTCCAGCCGGGGACCTCCACGGCGAGCACCCGGATGGCCATCTCCTCGATCAGGCGGCGCACGACGCGGCCCGTCTCGCCGCCGAAGGAGCCGCAGAGCGTCGTGTCGACCTCGAGGACCTGGAGCAGCCGCGCGATCCAGAACCCCTGCCCGCCGGCGTGGAGGTGGATCTGGTCCTGGCCGTCGAGGTCCTCCAGCGTGACGGTCAGCTCAGGCGCGGGAGCGAACACGACGGCGCCGGCGGGCGCCATCAGCGGGGCTCGACGTCGCTGTCGCCGCCCTCGTCGGCGTGCTCCTCGTCGCCGAAGTCGCCGACCGGCTCGTCAGCTGCGGGCTTCGGGTCGCGGTCATCGGGCCCGCTGGTGCCATCTGTCATGGTTGGGGCCCTACCCTGGCGCGCCGGCGTCAAGACGCGTCGGGGTCGAGCTGGAACAGGCGGTAGGAGCGCTGGATCAGGGGTCGGGCCACGTTCCGCACCCGGACGCCGCCGGGCGTCGTGCCCCGCTCGCTGCCGCGGTGGGCATGGCCGTGCAGGACGAGATCGGCTCCGGCGTCGTCGACGGCCTCCGCCAGGAGGTAGCTGCCGAGGAACGGGTAGATCTCCAAGCGCTCACCGTGCACGGTGTCCTCCACGGGGGCGTAGTGCATGAGCGCGATCCGGTGCGCGGTGTCGAGGGAGGCCAGCCCCGTCCGGAGCTGATCCGCCACCTTGCGGGTGTGCGCCACGAACGCCTTCATCTCCGGTTCGCCGAACTCGGAGGCGCAGGCATCCGCGAAGCCGCCGCCGAAGCCCTTGACGCCCGCGATGCCCACGGTGGACCCGCGCACCTCCACCGTGGTGGTGGTGCCCTCGAGGACGGTGACGCCGACGTCGTCGAGGGTCGACACGACGTGGTCGACCTGCTCGGCGTGGTGGTCGTGGTTGCCGAGCACGGCGACGACGGGCACCTCGGCCAGCTTCAGCACGCTGGCGAGCTGCTCGGCCTCGGCCCGGGTGCCGCAGCGGGTCAGATCCCCGGCGAGCAGCAGGAGATCGGCGCAGTCGGACAGCTCGGCGACGTCGCGCGCCAGCGCTTCGTCGGGCTCGGCACCCACATGGACGTCCCCCACAGCGGCGAGGCGGATCACCGGAGCGGCTCCGGGTCCGCCGGTCGTGAGCCGGGGTCGACGACGTCGAGGTCGTTGCGGATCTCGAAGTCGGGCGCCTGCTCGCTGGCGACCTGCCCCGCCGCGGCGCGCAGCGCCTCGCTCGCCACCCGTCCGGTCAGCACCAGCGTGCCCTGGGCGATGGTCAGCTCGACGCCCAGCTCCGACACGCGGGGGTCGGTGGCCAGCGCGTCACGGACGTGCGCGAGGACGTAGGGCGCCGGCGTCGCCGCACCCTCGGCGTCGGGCTCGCGCGTCACGACGTCACCGGCCGGCGGGGGTGCACGGCTTCGAAGAGGGTGGTGACGGCCTCGGAGGGCACGACGAGGTCGCTGGACTCGGCGAAGAGCAGCAGGCTGAGGACGCGTCGTGGGCCCGACTGCCGTGCGCGTTGGAGCAGGTAGGCCCAGTCGAGGTCGCAGCGGGCGATGATCGCGATGGCGTCGTACCAGTGCTGCGGGTTCACCTCCGCTGCCGTCAGTGCCTTGATGACGAGGAGGTCCTCCGGAGCGATCAGCGGCGTGACGACGCCCTTGTACTCGCCGTTCCAGCAGCGGCGGAGCATCTCGTCGTCGAGGTAGATGTCGCCGGTCGACCGGAAGATGACGTCGACGAGCACCCCTCGCTTCCACGCCTTCACCAACCAGGCCGGGTCGTGCTCGGCGACGTCGAACCCGGCGCGCTCGAGGGCGGAGCGGACCCGCGGCACGTCACCGGGTCGCACGAAGACGTCGATGTCCTCGGTGACGCGCGGCCGGGCGTGCGAGTAGGCGCCGATCCCGCCCATGAAGAGGTGGTCCACGCCGTCGTCTCGCAGCGCCTCGACGACGTCGTGGAGGGTCTCCAGCAGGACCTCCTGGGAGGGCGCGTCGCCGTCGGGGTAGTGGTCGCTCACGCGCCGTGCCTTCCCCGCTCCCTGGGTGGCCAACCGCGGCGGGCACCGATGCTGCGCCGGCAGGCGGCTCCGGCTCCGAGCGCGGCTCGACGGGTAGGCCCTTCGCCATGCCCGCAGTCGGTCGTGCCCACGTCGGCTGCTCCGGGTGGTCGTACCGGGACTGGCGCGGGGTGGTCTATCCGGCCGACGCGCCGCCACGTCGATGGTTCGAGCTCTACGCCCAGCGCTTCGACACGGTGGAGCTGAACAGCACCTTCTACCGGCTGCCGGCCCCCTCGACCGTGGAGGCGTGGGCTGCCCAGGCGCCCCCGGGCTTCGTGTACGCCGTCAAGCTGGGGCAGTTCGGCTCGCACCGCATGAAGCTGCGCGACGCGGGGTCGTGGCTGCCGAACCACATCGACCGCGTCGAGCGGCTCGGCGCCACCCTGGGCCCGAACCTCGTCCAGCTGCCCCCCAGGTGGCGACGCAACGTCGAGCGCCTCGACGAGCTCCTCTCGGTGTCGCCGCGGTCGATGCGCTGGGCGGTCGAGCTGCGCGAGCCGTCGTGGCTGCACGACGACGTCTTCGCCACCTTGGCCCGCCACGGCGCCGCGCTGTGCATCCACGACCTGCTGCCCCACCATCCGTGGGAGCGCACCACGGACTGGACCTACCTGCGCTTCCACGGGCCCGACGCGCTCGCCGCCACGTACCAGGGTCGCTACACCGGGCGGCGCCTGCGCGGCCCGGCTGATCGCATCGCGGCCTGGCTCGAGGAGGGCAGCGACGCCTACGCCTACTTCAACAACGACCACGAGGGGAACGCCGTGCGGGACGCGGCGTGGCTCTCGAAGGCGCTCGAGGAGCGAGTCGGCGCCGCCCGGCGCTGAGCGACGGCGGGCGCGTCAGCTCGTCATGCCGCCGAGGCCCACGAGGCCTCGGGCGAGCTCGATCTCGCCCATGTGGCGCAGGCCGTGCTGGTAGATCCAGCACTCCAGCGCGTCGAGGACGGTGATCCCGTCGGGGCCGGCGACGCGGGCGCTGTAGGTGCTGGCAACGACGGGCGGGAGCGGCCGCGGAACGATCACCCGGCGCAGCTCCGCGGGGTCGAGCGTGGCGAGCCATGCCTCGGTGCGGGCGAACACGCTGCGCTGGTACTCGCAGAAGGCGTCGTAGTCGCCGATGCGCTGGTGCACCATCTCGGCCACGGTGCGCTCCTTGCCGTGGTCGTCGATCGCCATCCGCAGCCGGGCGCTGCCAGCTCTCGTCCCAGGTGAGGCCCTCGCCGCTGATCATCGCGAACGACACGTCCTGCATGTTCGTGTAGTGGAACAGCGAGAACGCGATGGGCAGCACGCCTTCTCGCTCGAAGTGGTTGACGTGGGTCAGGTCCATCGTCGCCACGGCGTCGGCGTAGAGCGAGTGCATCGCTGCCATGCGTCGACGCAGGGAGTCGAGGATCAGGTCGTCGGTCGCCAGCGGCATGGCCTGCCAGCGTAAGTATTGTCACCAAGGCTGTCAATAGATAGGGTCGGCGCCATGACGACGCTCGAGGCGGTGCCGGTCGACGGCCGGCACCGGCGCCGCGACCGCAACCGCGCCACGGTGGTCGACGCGCTCCTCGAGCTCTACGCCGAAGGCGAGCTGGCGCCGGGCGCGGGGAAGATCGCGGCACGGTCCGGCATCTCCGCCCGCTCCCTGTTCCGCTACTTCGAGGACCTCGACGACCTCGCCCGCGCGTCGATCGCCCGACAGCAGGAGCGCATCGGCCACCTGTGGCACCTCGACGCGACGCCGTCGCTCCCCCTGCCCGAGCGCATCGAGCGCTTCGTCGACGCGCGCCTGCGCCTCCTCGAGGGCATGGGCGCCGTCGGTCGGGTGGCGCGCCTGCGCGCGCTCGACCAGCCGATCGTGGCGGCCGAGCTGGCACGGGTGCCGCGCGGAGCTGCGCCGTCAGGTGGCCGAGCTGTTCGCTCCTGAGCTCGCCGCCCGGACCGAGTCGGAGGCCCGGGCGACGCTCGCCGCCCTCGACGTCGTGTCGTCGTGGGAGTCCCACGACCTGCTCCGGCACGACCAGGGCCTGAGCCGCGGCGCGGCCGCCGCGACGATGGGCGCGGCGATCGCCGCCCTCCTGGCGGGAGGCTGAGCGTGCGGGGGAGCGTGCGGCACCACCGCCGCATCGCCGTCGACGCCGAGCGCGCCTGGGCGGTGGTCGGCCGGCCCGAGCTCCTCCACCACTGGTTCCCCGGCATCGCCGCCTGCGAGGTCGTGGGAGCACGCCGCAGCGTGACGCTCGGCACCGGCATCCGGCTGGACGAGACCATCCTGACCAACGACGCGCTGCAGCGGCGCTTCCAGTACCGCATCGACGGTGGCCTCTTCAAGGAGCACCTCGCCACGATCGACGTGCTGGCCATCGATGCCGGCTCGTGCATCGTCAGCTACGCCAGCGACGCCGACCCGGCGACGATGGCGGTGGTGCTCGGCGGCGCCATGCACGGCGCCCTCGAGGACCTGGCGCGCCAGCTCGAGACCGACGCCGGTCCCGCGCTCGACGCCCTTGCCGCCACGACCGCGAAGGGGCGCACCTGATGGGCCGCAAGATCCTCTTCGTCACCACCGACCAGCAGCGCTACGACACCCTCGGTTGCAACGGCGGGTCGCTCGCCCGCACCCCCGTGGTCGACGCGCTGGCCGCGCGAGGGCATCCGCTACGAGCGAGCCGTCCCCCAGTCGGTGGTGTGCATGCCGTCGCGCTCGACGATGCTGACCGGCCAGCACCCGAGCACCCACGGCGTGTGGATGAACGGCGTGGCGCTCCCGGTCGACGCGCCCTCGGTCGCCGCGCTGCTGCAGCGGTCCGGCTACCGCACGGCCCTCGTCGGCAAGCCGCACTTCGAACCGTTCCTCGACCCCTTCGGCCGCTTCACCGAGAACGGCCTCGCGCGCGCCGGCGTCCCGACCGTGGAGAGCCCCTGGGCCGACGGGACCTCGGGGCCCCACCGTGGCTTCGACCACCTCGAGCTCGCCACCCACAGCCCCATGGGCGCGCTGCACTACGCCCGCTGGATGGCGGCCGAGCACCCCGAGGCGATCGGCGGCTTCTACCCGGTGCTCGACGCCGACCTCGAGGTCAACGCCATGGGCGGTGGGGCGACCGGTGCCCCACAGGTGCACGACAACCCCGTCGAGCGTGCCTGGTACCACACCGACTGGGTGGCCGATCGCACCATCGCCTGGCTCGACGGCCTCGGCGCGGCGGACGACTGGTTCTGCTGGATGAGCTTCCCCGATCCGCACCACCCCTGGGATCCGCCGGCGTCGGAGCTCGACCGGATCGACTGGCGCGACGTGCCGCTCCCGGCCGGCTACCCCGAGCGCGCGGCGCGAGCGTGAGGCGCTGCTCGATGCCAAGCCACGCCACTGGCGGCTCTGGTACGACGGCGCCCTCGTCTCGAACTACGAGGCGCCGACGAGCTGGGTGCCCGCCACGCTGACCGCCGATCAGGTGCGCGAGGTCAACGCGCGCAACGCCATCGAGGTGGAGCTCATCGACGAGGCGCTCGGTCGGGTGCTCGCCGCGGTCGCGGCGCGGGGCTGGTCCGACGATCTCGACGTCGTGTTCACGACCGACCACGGCGAGCTGCAGGGCGACTTCGGGCTGCTCTTCAAGGGGCCGTACCACGTCGACGGCCTGATGCGGCTGCCGCTCGTGTGGCGACCGGCACCCTCGGCGCAGGTCGCGCCCGCGACCGTGACGCGGCCCGTCGGCCTCGTCGACCTGGCGCCCACCTTCTGCGAGGTGGCGGGCCTGGCACCGCCGGAGTGGATGGAGGGCCGGCCGCTGCCCCTGGGGGACGCCGACGACGCCGCACGTGGGTTCGAGCGGGCCCTCACCGAGTGGGACAGCGAGCTGCTGGGCGTGGCGGTGCACCTCCGCAGCGTGACCCGCGACGGGTGGGTGTGCACCGCCTACGGCAGCGGCACCGTGCACGACGGCAGCGAGGGCGAGCTGTACCACCTCGACGACGACCCCCTGCAGCAGGTCAACCGCTGGGACGACCCCGCCGTGCGCGCGCTGCGCGACGACCTCCTCGACGACCTCCGATCCCACCTGCGCCCCCGGCGCGCGCCCCGCCTGCCGGTCGAGGCCCCGGTGTAGGCCGAGCAGGGCGACCTAGACATCCCACGGCTGCATCTCGTCAAGCGGCGATGGCTGCGCGGTGTCCCCAGGCGGTGTGTTCGTCGTAGGCGGTGTCGTAGCGGAGGCAGCCGTGGAGGATGCCGACGAGGCGGTTGGCGAGGGCGCGGAGAGCTTGGCTGTGCTTGTCGCCGTGGGCTCGGTGCTGGTCGTAGAACGCCCGGGCGCCGGGGCTGACGGTGATGGCGGAGAAGGCCCAGAGGTAGCAGGCGTCGGCGAGGTGCTTGTTGCGGGCGTAGCGGGCGAGCACGACGTGGCTCTTGCCCGAGGCCTTGGTGATGGGTGATGTGCCGGCGTAGTTCTTGCGAGACTTGGCATCCGCGTAGCGGTTCGGGTCGTCCCCGAACTCTGCGAGCACCCGGGCGCCGAGCGTCATCCCCAGTCCTGGCAGGGATCGGATGACCTTGGCGGCCGGGTGCTGGTCAAAACGGTCAGCGAGGTCGGCCTCGAGCGCAGCGATCTGGGCGGTCATCTCAACCGCCACGGCGGCCAGCGCTTGGACCACGGTGCCCATCGACTCGCTCACCAGATCGGGAGCATCGAGCTGCGGGATGCGCAGCGCCGCCTGGATCTCCGTCGATCGCTCTTCCACGCGTCGCTGCCGGCCACCACGGCGAAGGGCCGCAGCGATCTTGGATCTCGACAGCCGCTGGCCCAGAGCAGGCGTTGGAGCGACCGCCAGCACGGCCAGGGCATCGGCGCTGCCAAGGTCGCCGAACGCGTCGATCGCGCCCGGGTAGAACTCCCGCAGGGCCGAGCGCAGCTGGTTGAGCTGCCGCCGCCGGGCCCAGATCATGTTCTGATGCGCCCGGGTCAGGACCTTGATCGACTCGACCGCCTCGCTGTCGCCGGCGACGGGCCGATGGTTGTGACCATCGGTGCGGGCCAGCTCCGCCAACACGCGGGCATCACCCGGGTCGGACTTCGCGCCCGACGTCGAGAGCCGCTCTCGATAGCGCGACACCGACAACGGGTTGACTGCCAGCACCGTGTAGCCCGCCGCGATCAGCGACCCGACGAAGAGGCCACGGTCGGTCTCGGTCGCGACCACCACGTCGGCGGGATCCTCCACGTGATCGGCGACCATCGCATGGAAGCGGGCGACGCCATCGATGCCTTCCGGGACTCGGCCACCGCCGAGCCGGCGGCCCTGCGCGTCCTCGACGAACACATCGTGATGGGCTTCAGCCCAATCGTGACCTACGAACACCTTCGCCATCGGCGCCTCCTGGATCGGATCTGATTCGAGCCCGAGGCGACCAGCAGCTCCCTAATGGTTCAGTGCTCGAAGCACGTCATCCCACCAGCCATCCGAGGTCCCCTCACCACCGACCGGCGCACGATCTAGGCCTAGAACTCCACGGCTCCGGGAGTCATGAGTGCTGACCGGCCGAATGGCTCGGGATCAGCCTCCCCCAACAGGAAGCCGATCGCTCCCCATTAGGGAGTCGTCCGGTAGTCGCCGAAGGGGGCGTCGCGCTCCTGGAGGGCCTTGGTGAGCCCCTTGCTGTGCATCCCCTCGATGAACTCCCGGAAGCTCTCCTGCTTGGTGCCCAGCGCGCACAGCTCCGTGCCCGAGCGGATCGACTGGCGGATGCCCATGATGTCCATCGCCCGGTGCACGGTGCGCTTGTTGAGCTGCACGATGTCGGGAGGAAGCAGCGCGATGCGCTCGGCGACCGCGACCACGGCGTCGTCGAGCTCGGCCGCGGGGAACGCCCGGTTGGCCCAGCCGAGCCGCACGGCCTCGCTGCCGGAGATCGAGTCGCCCGTCACCATCATCTCCATCGCCGCACGCATGCCGAGCAGCCAGGCGTGGAACTGCATGTCAGGAACGCCGAAGCGCACCGCCGGGTAGCCCATCTTGGCGTCCTCGGCGACGTAGACGAGGTCGCAGCCCGTGGCCAGCTCGCTGCCCCCGGCGAGGCAGTAGCCGTGGACCTGGGCGATGACGGGCTTGGCGAGGTCCCAGATGCCCATCCAGGTCTCGGTCACGTGGCGCGGCCAGTGGCCCTCGCCCGGCGCGGTGAAGTGCGGCATGTCGAGGCCGTCGTTGCCGCCGCCGAGGTCGTAGCCGGCGGAGAAGCTCGTGCCGGCGCCGCGCACGATCGAGACGTGCACGTCGTCGTCGAGGTCGGCGGCGTGCAGGGCGTCGATGAGGTTGCCCCGCAGCGTGTGGTTGAGGGCGTTGCGCTTCTCGGGACGGTTGAGCGTGATGCGCCGCACGTGCGGCGCCGGATCGTCGATGAGGACGAGCGAGTCGCTCACTTGATGGCCTTGGGGTCCATGTCGCCCGAGAGCCGCTCGAGCGTCTTGGTGGGCACCTCGTCGATCGGCGTGGCGACCTCGGCGACGGTGGGCCCGATCTTGGCGGCCAGCGGTGCCAGCGCCTCGAGGTCGAATTCGTAGAGCTCGGCGGCGTTGCCCGCCAGCAGCCGGCGCAGCTCCGCCGGGTCGACGGACGAGAACCGTGAGCGGAGGTGCTCGCGCGTATAGGGGTGGGTGCCCTCGTCGTGCGGGTAGTCGCTGCCCCACATGAAGCGGTCGAGGCCGATCTCGTGGCGTGCGGCGACGTCGTCGGGTCCCGGTTGGCTGACGCCCATCCACACGTTCTGGCGGAAGTACTCCGTGGCGGATCGGGGCAGGATGTGCTCCGCGCCGTAGCGGATCTCGCCGGTGCTGCCGGTGTCGCGGATGGCGGCGAGCGTCTGGTCGAGGCGCTCGAGCAGCGGCGGCACCCAGGCACAGCCCGCCTCGGTGATGACGAACCTCAGCCGCGGGAAGCGCTCGAAGACGCCCGAGAGCATGAGCTGCACGAGCGGGCGCTGCGAGTAGAAGCTCACCTCGTTGATGTACAGCAGCATCGACGTCGCGTAGGGCCCGTAGTCCGGGTTGCCCGTGCCGCTGTGCACGTTGACCGGCACCTCGAGGTCCTGGCACACCTCCCAGAGCCGGTCGTAGATCGGGTCGTAGAGGGGCTTGATCCACTTCACGTCGGGGGCGAGGTTCGGCAGCAGGATGCCGCCCCGCAGCCCGTTGTCCTTGATCCAGCGGACGTCGGCGATGGCATCGTCGATGTCGTTGACGAAGATCTGCCCGACCCCGGCGCGCCGCTCCGGGAACTCGGCGCACCAGTCCTTCAGCCAGCGGTTGTGGGCCTGCACGCCGGCGTGGCGGTGCGGGTACTCCTCGTCGTTGGGCGGCTTGGCGAAGAGCACGAAGCTGGGGAAGAAGGGCGGCACGGTGTTGGGGAACACGACCTCGCCGGCGATGCCGTCGGCCTCCTGCTGGGAGTTGCGCATCTCGTTGTCCCAGTTGCGCAGCCGGCGGGTGTCACCGAGGTCCTTGTAGGGGTTCTTGTACTTGCCCCGCCAGGCGTCGAAGTCCTCGAGGAACGCCGGATCGAGGTACTCGCGGTACTGCTTGTGGCTGCCCCCCGCGTGGCAGTCGGCCGAGATGATCGTGTAGCGCTCGTCGACGTCGGTCGCGCCAGCAGCCATGGTGTCGTCCCCTCCGGTGCCCGTCGGCAGCCTCGGCGCCAGTTTGCAGTAGAACGCGTTCTCGCGCCAGCCCTCAGCCCTCGGCGGTGACGACCGCTGCGGGCGGCACGCCCGGCGCGGCGTGGCCCGGCTGCTGGTAGGCGGTGTGCTCCCGCAGCGGCCGCTCCGGCAGCCGGGTGGCGATCACGGTGGAGACGATGCCGACGACGACGGCGAGCGCGAACACGGGGCGCAGCGCGCTGGCGACGTCGGCGGGCGCGAGGTCGCTGCCGGCCAGCCCCGCGTTGAGGATCCCGCCGAAGACCGGGATGCCGACGGTGTTGCCCAGCGTGCGGCAGAGCAGCGCCGTGGAGGTGGCGATGCCGAGGTCTGCGGGTTCGACGCCGTTCTGCGCGGCCAGCAGCGACGGCTGCATGACGAAGCCCGCGCCGGTGCCGAGGAGGAGCGCGGCGCCGGCCGCGGTCAGGACCGAGGCGTCGGCATCGAGGCTGGCGAGCAGCACCATCGCAACCGTCATCAAGACGCCGCCCGTGATGGGCCAGCTCCGGTAGCGGCCCGTTCGGGCGACGAGCCGGCCGGTCACCAGCGTGCCGAGCGCGGCCCCGAACATGAGCGGCATGAGCACCAGCCCCGAGCGGGTGGGGGTCACGCCGTGCACCTGCTGCACGAGCTGGGGGACGAAGAAGATGCCGCACCACAGCAGCAGCCCGCTGGTGAGGTTGACGCCCGAGGCGGCGCGCATGACCGGGTCGGCGAAGAGCCTGAGCGGCAGCACCGGCTCCGGGGCGCGCCGCTCGCGTCGCACGAACAGCGCCGCCAGCGCGAGCAGGCCGAGCGTCGCAGCGATCGCCCGGGTCGAGCGCCACGGGATCTCGTGACCGCCCAGGGTCGCCAGCACGACGAACAGGGCGAGGCCCGAGGTGAGCAGCACCGAGCCCGACCAGTCGATGGCGTGGGGCACCCGCCGGTAGGCCAGGCGCAGTCGCGCCGAGACGATCGCCGCCGCGAGCAGGCCGATGGGCAGGTTCACGAGGAACGCCCAGCGCCAGCTCAGGTGCTCCACGAACAGGCCTCCGACGACCGGTCCGATGGCGCTGGCCAGCGCGTAGATGACGCCCTGGTAGCCGAGCCAGCGCCCGAGCTGGCGGGCAGGGACGATGTCGGCCACGGTGGCCATGGCGACCGCGCCCAGCCCGCCGCCGCCGAGCCCCTGCACGAAGCGGGCCAGGAGCAGCTGGTCCATGGTGCGGGCCGCGCCGCACGCCAGGGAGCCGCCGAGGAAGATGGCGATGGCGACCAGCAGCACGCGGCGGCGGCCGTAGAGGTCGCCGAGCTTCCCGTAGATCGGCATCGAGGCCACCATCGCCAGCGCGTAGGCGGTGACCACCCACGTCGAGCGGGAGAAGCCGCCGATGTCCGCGGCGATGGTCGGCAGCGCGGTCGCCACGATCGTGCCGTCGATCGAGCTCATGACCTGGCCGAGCTGCAGACCGACGAACACGATCAACGTGCGCCGGAACGTGTGCTCGGTCATCCCGGTCGCTGCCCCCGTGCTCCTCGCCGACGCGTCCACCGCCCACCGCGCGAGAACGCGTTCTACAGTGTGGCGCATGGCGCTCCTGGAGGTCGAGCAGCTGTCGGTCTCCTTCGGCGGCGTGAAGGCGCTGCACCTCGTCGACCTCGACGTCGCGGCGGGCTCCGCCACCGGGCTCATCGGGCCGAACGGCGCCGGCAAGACGACGCTCTTCAACGCCATCTGCGGTCTCCAACCGGTCGAGCGGGGCCGCGTGCTGCTCGACGGCGACGACATCCGCGGCGTGAAGCCCCACCGTCGTGCCCGCCTCGGCATCGCGCGAACGTTCCAGCGCCTCGAGGTGTTCGGATCGATGTCGACGCGCGACAACATCCGCGTGGCGGCCGACGTGCACCGGCGCTGGGCAGGCCGGGCGCAGCGCGCGTCGCTCCAGCCGCCCGGCGAGCGCACGGAGGTCATCTTCGACCGCGTGGGCCTGCGCGAGGTGGCCGACGACCGCGTCGACTCGCTCCCCACGGGCCTCGCCCGCCTCGTGGAGGTCGGCCGTGCCCTGGCGAGCCAGCCGACGGTGCTGCTCCTCGACGAGCCGTCGTCGGGGCTGAGCGAGGAGGAGACCGACGCCTTCGCCGCGCTGCTGGAGGGGCTCGCCGCCGACGGGCTGGCGGTGCTGCTCGTCGAGCACGACGTCGAGCTCGTCATGCGGGTGTGCTCGAGGATCCACGTGCTCGACTTCGGCCGCGTCATCGCCGCGGGCACGCCGGCCGAGGTGCAGGCCAACGCGCTCGTGCAGACGGCCTACCTCGGCACCGAACCGGGCTGACGTGCAGGGGCGCCGCTGCGCCGACGCTGCCCTGGCGGTGCTCGTGG
The DNA here is from genome assembly GCA_963715505.1 of uncultured Microthrixaceae bacterium. GTDB lineage: Bacteria > Actinomycetota > Acidimicrobiia > Acidimicrobiales > VFJN01 > VFJN01. The sequence goes on along the minus strand of OY970242.1, from coordinate 2,183,413 downwards.
GCCTCGTCGCCGCCTGCTCGTCAGGCGATGCGCGGCCGGCGCCTCCGGTGCCCGCCGGCGAGGCCGGCGCGCTCGACCGGGTCGTCGAGCTCGACGGGCGCCCCTCGGCGGTCGCCTACGGCGACGGCGTGCTGTGGGTCGCCGACGACGAGCGCGGCGTGGTGCTGCGGCTCGACGCGGCCAGCGGGCAGCCCGTGGGCGACCCGATCCGCGTGTCGCCCCACCCGACGGCGCTGGCGGTCGGCGCCGGCACGGTGTGGGTCAGCGATCCCGACGGCACGCTGACGCGCATCGACGCGGCCACCGGCGCCGTGCGCGAGCCACCGCTGGCGCTCGGCGGGGTCCTCGTCGACGTGGTGGTCGACGGGCCGCGGGTGTGGGTCGGCGACATCGAGGGCTCGACGGTGCGGGCCGTGGATGCCGCCACGGGCGAGGTCGGCGCAGCGCTCGAGGTGCCCGGTGGCGTGGTCCGCCTGCTGGTTGCCGGCGCTCGCCTGTGGGTCACCGGCATCGAGCGCTCGCTGACCCCGGTCGATGTCGCAACGGGGTCGGTGGGCCGCGCCGTGGAGGTCGGCCGGGGCCCCATCGGCCTCGCCGAGCACGAGGGCGTGGTGTGGGTCGCCAACAGCGACGACGACACCCTCACCCGGCTGCGGCTGGCCGACGCTCGGGTCGTGGGTCGGCCCTTGCCGGTGGGGCCGGCGCCGGTCGAGGTGGCCTTCGGCCACGGCGTGGCGTGGGTCCTCGAGCAGGACGGCCCGTCGCTGTCGTCGCTGTCGAGCTCCGGCGAGCCGGTGGCCGGCCCGCACCCGCTCCGGACCCGCCCGCGCGGGCTCGCCGTGTCGCCCGCCGGGGCATGGGTCGTGGGGGTCGATCCGTCGGTGGCCGTGCTGGTCAGGACGAGCGCCGGCTGACCTTGCGCGTGCTGGCCGCCCGGCCGTCGGGGCGCGGCTCGCGCTGCGCCAGGCGCTCGACGAGCAGATCGACCTGGGCCCGGGCGCGCGCCTCGGCCTCCTCGTGGACCTTGTGCAGGACCGCCACCCAGAAGGTCGATGCCAGCAGCAGGCCGCCGAGCACGACGAGGGCGAGGCCGACCAGCCCGCCTGAGATGAGGTAGGGGATCTGCTCGATCTCGCGTGCGGTGCGGGCGGCGCCGACCCAGGCCAGCACCATGGCCACGAAGCCGAGCAGCACCGCCACCGACCCCGGGACGAGCATCCAGCGGACGAGGTCGTCGGAGGTGGAGCGCTGCGAGAGGTCGGCGATGGCGGCGCGGAAGCGGCGCCGCCGCGTGGCGAGCGCCTCGCCCGGCGCCGTGTCGACGGGCAGGTCGACGACGGCGCCGTCGCGGGAGTCGGGTTCGGCCACGGTCGCTCCTTCGGGCTCGGGCGGTGGGGTCACGAGGGCGCCACCAGGGTGAAGAGCCGCTCCATGTAGCGGCGGACGCGTCGGCCGCCCGGCAGCGCGAGCAGGGCGAGCCCGAGCGCCAGCGCGGCGGGCACGCCCGCGAAGGCGTAGGGCGCGCCGTCGCTGGCGAGCGTCGCGGTGGGCCGGCTCGGCACCGTCGAGCCCGACGGTGCCGCGACCGGGGGTCCTGCGACGGCGCCGGCCGGTCCGCGGGCGGGCGACGCGATGTCGACGGCCACCTGCGGCGGGTCGAGCGGCGCCAGCACGGCCTCGGGCAGGATCGACGCCCCGGCGGAGGCGGAGGTGCTGGCGAGGACGATGTCGAAGCGCCCGCCCGGCGGGATGGCGCCGAGCTCGGGCAGCGGGACGGAGATCAGCAGCCCCGAGGTGGAGCGGCTGCCGACCGCGCCCGTGCAGGTGCCGTCGCCGCCGAGCGGACGGACCTCGATGCCCGTGGCGGCGAGGACGGGCCCGATGGCGTCGTCGAGGCCGAGGCCCGGGACCACGTCCTGGTCGGCGAGGTGCAGGCCGTCCTCGTCGAGCGTGGCGGGCTGGCCGTTGACCGTGACGCCGCTGACCGTGACGCTCCCCTCGCAGGTCGCCGTGGTGGCGTCGGAGGTCACCGACGCCACGCTCGTCAACGTCTCGATGCGCACCACGCCGGCGATGTCGATGCCCTCGAGGGTGGCGATGCTGCTCGCGGCGACGCCCGACGGCTCGAGGAGCGACGTGCTCACCGTGCGGGCCGAGCGCAGCGCGACCACCGCGGGGATCACCACCGCGCCGACGTCGGCGATGGCGACGGCGCGGTCGGCGTCGACGTCGCTCGACATGGTGATGCCGGGCTGCTCGTTGTGCTTGGCCGGCTCGAACTCACGGCTCTCGACGACGACGGGGTAGTCGGGGATGGGGAGCCGGGTGCCGGTGGCGACCTCGATCAGCGGGCGGATGCCGGCGATCGGCGTGCCGGGGAAGAAGGTGCTGGCCCGGCCGAAGCCCTGCCCGCCACTCGACAGCGTGGCCGTGGCGAGCGAGAGGGTCGCCTCGGCGGGCGCCTCGACCGGGAGCAGGGCGGGGATGGAGGGGAACGCGGTGAACGCCATGCCGGTGGCGACCGCGTCGTAGCCGACGAAGGTGGTCTCGGTCTGCGCCTGCGACGGCGCGGCGGGAACGCTGCCCAGCACCAGCAGGGCCCCGGCGACGGTCATCGCGCGCCGGCCCCTCATGCCGTCGCTCCCAGGTAGGCCGACGCGAGCTGGTCGGCCATGGCCTCGGGCGGTCCGACGGCGCGGATGCGGCCCTGGGTCATCACCGCCACCTGGTCGGCGAAGGCGATGACCCCGGCGAACTGCTCGACGACGACCGTGGTGACGCCGCCCGTCGCCAGCGAGCGCACCACCTCGAAGAGCTCCGCGACGATGGTGGGCGCCAGCCCCATCGACAGCTCGTCGAGGAGGATCACGGCGGGATCGGTGGTGAGCGCCCGCGCCAGCGCCAGCATCTGCTGCTCGCCGCCCGAGAGGGTGCCTGCGAGCTGCTGGCGTCGCTCGCCGAGCCGCGGGAAGCGGGCGAAGGCGACGCTCCTCCAGCTCCGCGGTGGAGCGGGCCCGCACCGAGAAGGTGTCCATGAGCAGGTTCTCGCGGACGGTGAGGTTCGGGAAGATCCCGCGGCCCTCGGGGATGAGGCACACGCCGGCACGCGCCAGGCGGTCGGCGCTGGACCCGGTGACGTCGTGGCCCTCCATCAGCACCGCGCCGCCGGTCGGGCGGACCAGCGCCGCTCATGACCTTGAGCATCGTCGTCTTGCCCGCGCCGTTGGGTCCGAGCACGGCGACGATCGAGCCGCCCGGGACGACGAGGTCGACCCCGTGCAGCACCTCGATCGAGCCGTAGCCGGCCCGCAGGCCGCGGAGCTCCACGCACGGGGACGTCGTCGGCGCGAGCGGTTCAGGCACCGACGGGCACCTCCTCGCGGGGCTCCACCACGGCCGGTGCCACCCGCCGCGGCACGTGCCCAGGTCGGCGACGGGCCCGAGCCGCAGGCGCAGCCAGGCCCGGAGCTGGCCGGCCAGGCCCTCGGGACGGCGCGCCACGGCGATGGCGAGCCCACCGATGATGAGCGGCTGCAGCGCCTGGGCGCCGGTGAGCCCCCCACCGTCGTCGCTGCCGAGCTCGCGCAGCACCTCGGGGAGCACCACGAAGAACAGCGCGCCCAGCAGCGCGCCCGACACGCTCGTGATGCCGAAGATGGTGGCGACGAGCAGCACGGTGAGCGACCGGAAGTAGAGGAAGTCGAGGCCGCCCACGCGGACCTGCAGGGCGCCGAGCAGCGGCGCCGGCGGAACCGGCGAGCAGCGCCGAGAGCCCGAAGACCCGCAGCTTCACGCCGGTGAGGTCCATGCCCATCATCTGGCTCGCCGTGGGCGAGTCGCGCAGCGCGGCCAGCATGCGGCCGAAGGCGCTGCGACGCACGGCGAGGAACACGTTGGCGTAGAGCGCCACGGCCGCCGCCGTGAGCGACGAACATCGCCTGCTCGCTGGTGAAGTCGACCCCGAGGATGCGCGGCCGCGGCACGGCGAGCGTCTCGCCGCCGCCGAGCACGCGGCTGTTCCCGAACACGAGGCCGTCCATGAGGATGGCGAAGGCGAGCGTGCACAGCGCGAGGTAGATGCCGCGCAGGCGCAGCACGGGGAGCGCCACGAGGCAGCCGACGGCGCCCGCGACGACCGCCGCGAGCACCAGCGCGAGGAGCCACGGGACGTCCGCGCCGAGCTTGCCGACGACCACGGCGCCGATCCCGACGAAGGACATCTGCATCAGCGAGACCTGGCCGGAGAGGCCGGTCAGCAGCACCAGGCTCAAGCGTGATGCAGCTGAAGAGCAGCGCCTTCGAGCCGACCAGCAGCTGGTAGTCCGACAGCCGTCCCGAGACCGCCACGGCAGCCACCACGGCGAGGCCACCGAGCGCCACGGTGGTGGGCCAGCGGCGGCGGTGCCGGCTCGGCGTGGGTGCCGCGCCCGCTCCGGCAGGCGGCGCTCCGGTCGCAGCAGCAGGGCGGCGAAGAGCAGCACGAACGGCAGGGCGGGCTTGAGGTTGCGCACGAGCTCGTTGTCCTGCGGCAGGTAGCCGACGAGCGAGCGTCTGGCTGATGCCGAGCACGAGCGCTCCGGCGAAGGTGGCGGGCAGGCTCTGCATGCGGCCCACGACCGCGGCGGCGTAGGCCGACACCACCAGCAGGCTCAGCGTGTTGACCTCGAGGTTCAGCCCGGGAGCGATGAGGATGGCGGCCAGGCCGGCGAGCATCGAGCCCAGAGCCCACGACGCGGCGGTGACGCGGTCGGGGCTCAGCCCCTTGATGGCGCACAGCTCGGGGTTGTCGACGACGGCGCGCATCGCCACGCCCAGGCGCGTGCGGCGGAAGAGCAGCCGCAGCCCGAACGCCACGGCGAGCGCGGTGAGCACCGTGGTCATCTGGTCCCAGGTGACCACCAGGTCGAGCACCGTGAAGCTCCGGTCGCCCCAGAGGCCCGGGCACCGTTCGCAGCTCGATGCCCCAGAGCGCGAGGGCGGCGCCCTGGAAGGCCAGCAGCAGCGCCAGGGTGACGACGAGCTTGGTGGCGACCGAGGCGCCACGCAGCAGCCGGCGCATCACGAGCAGGTCGAGGCGCGGCGCCGATCAGCGGCGCGCACGACGCCGAGCGTCACCGCCAGCGCCAGCGGGGTCGGCCACCCCTGGTTGACGCGCAGCTCCCAGTAGACGAACGCCAGGAACATCCCGACGGCGCCGTGGGCGAAGTTGAAGACGCCCGGAGGTGATGTAGGTGACGACCAGGCCCGTCGCCGAGATGGCGTAGACGGCGGAGATCGTGACGCCGAGGACCAGGAAGGTGAAGAACGTCTGCAGGTCCAGCGCGCACCCCCTCGTCGCGACGGGCACTTGACTTCGACAGGGGTTTCGTCAAGTCCTGCCGAACCAGGTGAAACAGGTTCTAGCGCGACAAATCGGACAAGGCTACGGTCGCTGCCAGCGCCGGCACCGTCCGGCGACGTCGAGGGGGGTCTCGATTGGAGCTGGGGAGCACACCGGCGGGCACCGGGTACGGCACGCGGCGGCTGCGCCACCTCCTGGCGCTGGCGGTCGTGGCGCTGCTCGCCGTGGTTGGGGCCGCCTGCGGCTCGCGCCTGCCCGACGAGGTCCTCGCCGACATCGACGCGTCGCGCGCCGGGTCGAGCCGATCGGGTGGGATCGGCCAGGGCGCGGCAGGCGAGGCGGGCGAGCTCGCCGGCGACGACCTCGCCGGGGCCGGCGGGTCGGGCGGCGCGGCGGCGGGCGGCTCCGGCGCCGGCGGCAGCGGCACGGGTGCGGCGGCCACCGGGGGCGGCGACGGCGGCGCCGTGACCGAGGCGTGCCGCCCCGGCGCGAGCGATGCTCCCGGCGTCAGCGCCGAGGAGATCAAGGTGGCGACGATGGTGACGGCGTCGGGTCCGCTGCCCGGCGCCACCGAGGGCTCCTACCGGGGCGCGGCCGCGTACTTCGCGAAGGTGAACGCCGAGGGAGGCATCTGCGGGCGGAGGATCACCGTGGTCAAGGGCGACGACGGCCTCGATCCCGCAGCGCGCCCGGGGCGAGTTCCTGCGCCTCGAGCCGGAGGTGTTCGCCTTCGTCGGCAGCCTGGCGGTGGCCGACTCCGGCTACGTCGACCTCGTCGGCGTCGACCCGGGTGCCCTACGTCGGCACCTTCGTGGACCCGTCGGGCCGCGACCTGCCCAGCACCTTCCCCCGTACGGAGAGCGGGGTGGCCCAGACCGGGCCGTTCGTCTACTACCGGCAGCAGTACCCCGACGTGCGCAACGTGGCGTTCCTCTTCGCCGACGTCGGTGGCGTGCGCAGCAACACCCCCACCTCGCGCGAGGGCATCAAGCGGGCCGGCTTCGACATCGTCTACGACTCCGGCGCACAAGCCACCGCCCCGGACTTCACGGCCGAGGTCATCAACATGCAGCGGGCGGGGACGCAGATGGTGTACCTGTTCGCCTTCGAGGTGAACATGCACGTCCGCCTGGCGCGCAACATGCGCCAGCAGAACTTCGAGCCGCCCCTCAAGGTCGGCGAACATCGCCTACAACTCGAAGCTGGTGGAGCTGCTCGGCGACATCGCCGACGGCTGGAGCAACCACATCGACTACCTGCCGATGCTCAACGAGGACGAGCCGGCGCGGAGCCCGGCGCTGGCGGAGTTCATCACCTGGAACGAGCGGGTCTTCCCGGGCGCCCAGATCGATCTCTTCCCGGTGAACGCCTGGTCGTCGTCGGCGCTGTTCGCCGAAGCGCTCCGCGCCGTCGGGTCCGACGTCACGCGCGACCGCCTCCTGGAGGCCCTGGAGGCGATCAAGTCCACCGACGGTGGAGGCATCCGAGGCCCGACCGATCCGAGCACCGGCGCCAGCGACGGCTGCTTCGTGATCGTCCGGGTCCAGGGCGGCACCTGGGTGCGCGAGCACCCGGCGTCGGGCTACGACTGCGACCTCGGCGAGGCACATCGCTACGAGTGACGAAGGCGCCCGTCGGGGGCCACGGTGGTAGAACACGTTCTCGCGGGCGACGCGCCGCGGGGGGAGGGGGGCGGATGCACATCGCGTTCACCGAGGAGCAGGAGTCGCTCCGCGAGGAGCTCCGTGCCTACTTCGCGGAGCTCATGACGCCCGAGGTGCAGGAGGAGATGGCCTCCGGCGACGGCGAGTACGGCGGCGGTGAGCTCTACAAGCGGCTGGTGCGCCAGATGGGCGCGGACGGATGGCTGGGCATCGGATGGCCCTCGGAGTAGGGCGGTCAGGACCGCTCGATGCTCGAGCAGCTCGTCTTCATGGACGAGGCCAGCCTGGTAGGTGCGCCCGTGCCCTTCCTCACGATCAACACCGTCGGCCCGACGCTCATGCACTACGGCACCGAAGAGCAGAAGCAGCGCTTCCTCCCGAAGATCCTCGCCGGCGAGATGCACTTCTCGATCGGCTACTCCGAGCCGGCCGCGGGCACCGATCTCGCCTCGCTCACCACGCGGGCGGTCCGCGACGGCGACGAGTACGTGATCAACGGCCAGAAGATGTGGACCAGCCTGATCCAGTACGCCGACTACGTGTGGCTGGCCGCCCGCACCGACCCGGACGCGCCCAAGCACAAGGGCCTCTCCATGTTCCTCGTGCCCACCGACGCGCCCGGGTTCTCGTGGACGCCCGTGCCGACGATGGCCGGCACCACCACCAGCGCCACCTTCTACGAGGACGTGCGCGTGCCGGCCGCCAACCTCGTGGGCGAGGAGAACCAGGGCTGGCGGCTCATCACGAACCAGCTCAACCACGAGCGCGTCGCGCTGTGCTCGGCCGCCGGGCTGCAGCACAGCCTCGCCGACGTGCGGCGCTGGGCCCACGACACGGCCCTGGCCGACGGGCGCCGGGTCATCGACCAGGAGTGGGTGCAGGTCCACCTCGCCCGGGTGCACGCCAAGGTCGAGTTCCTCAAGCTCATCAACTGGAAGATCGCCTGGGGGGTGCAGCAACGGGGTCGGTCCACAGGACGCGTCGGCCACCAAGGTCTTCGGCACCGAGCTGTCGACGGAGGCCTACCGCCTGCTGATGGAGGTGCTCGGCCAGGAGGCGACCGTGCAGCGGGGCTCGCCCGGCTCGGTGCTGCGCAGCCGGCTGGAGCGCGCCTACCGGTCGACCCTGATCCTCACCTTCGGCGGAGGCACCAACGAGGTGCAGCGCGACATCATCGCCATGGTCGGCCTCGGCATGCCGCGGGCACCGCGCTAGGAGGATCGATGGACTTCAGCCTCAGCGAGGAGCAGCAGGAGATCGCCGCCCTGGCGCGGCGGATCCTGGAGGACGAGGTCAGCGAGGAGGTGCTGCGGGCCAGCGAGGCGGGCGAGGTCCGCTTCGACCTGTCGACGTGGGAGGCGCTCGCCGACGCCGGCCTGCTCGGCATCGGCCTGCCCGAGGACGCCGGTGGCGGCGGCTACGGGATCGTCGAGCAGTGCCTGGTCCTCGAGGAGGTCGGCCGCACGGTCGCCCCCGTGCCCGTGGCCGCGTCGACGGTGCTCGGCGCCGCCCCGATCGCGGTGTTCGGCGACGACGCGCAGCGCCAGCGCTGGGTCCGCCCCGCCGCCGTGGGGGGCATCGTCCTCACCGCCGCCCTGGCCGAGCCCGGCAACCGCCAGCCCGACCAGCCCGCCACCACCGCCACCGAGCTCGGCGGCCGCTGGCGGCTCGACGGCGCCAAGACCTGCGTGCCGGCGGGGACGATCGCCGACGCCGTCCTCGTCCCGGCCACCACCGCCGCCGGCACGTCGGCGGTGTTCGTCGTCGAGCGCGCCGCGCCCGGCCTGCGGATCGAGGCGCAGCAGGTGACCAACGGCGACACCGAGGCACGCCTGACCCTCGACGCCCTCACCGTCGACGCCGACGCCCTGCTGGGCGGGGACCGCAGCGGCGAGGTGCTCGAGTGGATGGTCCAGCACGCCACGGTCGCGCTGTGCGCGCAGCAGCTCGGCGTGCTCGGCAAGGCCCTGGAGATGACCGCCGGGTACACCAAGCAGCGCGTCCAGTTCGACCGACCCATCGCCACCTTCCAGGCCGTCGGCCAGCGCATGGCCGACTCCTACATCGACGTCGAGGGCCTGCGCCTCACGCTGTGGCAGGCGCTGTGGCGGCTCGAGCAGGGCCTCCCCGCGGCCACCGAGGTGGAGGTCGCCAAGTTCTGGGCGTCGGAGTCGGCGCACCGCGTCGCGCACGCGGCCGTCCACCTCCACGGCGGGACCGGCATCGACCGCGACTACCCGCTGCACCGCTACTTCCTGGCGGCGAAGGCCATCGAGTTCGCACTCGGCACGGCCACCGACCAGCTGCTGCGCATCGGCCGCACCCTCGCCGCCACGCGGGAGTAGCGGGTCGGGAACAGGGGGCGCTGCGCGTCGGTTGACCTGGGGGACGCACGTCCCGAGGAGCCCCCATGCCTGTCACCCGCCTCAACCATGCCGTCCTGTACGTCCGTGACGTCGCGGTGACGCGCGACTTCTACGAGCAGGCGCTCGGCTTCGAGACCCTCATCTGGATGCCGGGCCAGGGGGTCTTCTTCCGGGCGCCGGGCTCGACCAACGATCACGACCTGGCGGCGTTCCAGGTGGGGCCCGATGCTGCGCCGAGCACGGCGGGGCGCGGTTCGGTGGGGCTCTACCACCTGGCCTGGGAGGTCGACACGCTGGCCGAGCTGCGGCGCCTGCGCGACGTGCTGCACGAGCACGGTGCCCTGGTGGGCGCCTCGGACCACCACACCACCAAGTCCCTCTACGCGCAGGATCCCGACGGCCTCGAGTTCGAGGTGTGCTGGGTCCTGCCGGCCGAGGCGGTCAGCGACGAGCTGCGCGAGCGCGCCACGCGCGACCCGCGCCCCCTGCCGCTCGACCTCGACGCCGAGATCGCCCGCTTCGGCGCGACGACCCGCGGCGGCGTCGGCATCTCCGTCCCCGCCTCTTCCTGAACCGCAGCGCGAATGGGCCGTTCGGCCCATGTCGTGGGGTCCTCACCGTGCCGATCCCTTGGGTAGCCGACGGGGGGACCGCTGATGGAACGCTGGCAGAAGGCAGAATCCGCAGCAGGGCAGGCATCGATCCTCTTCACCGCAGCGGGGCTCCTGGGCATCCTCGCCCTCGCCGCTCCGCAGGCGAACACGCCCGCGGGGGCTCGGGTCGTCAGCGTCATGGCGGTCGTGGCGGGCGTGCTGGCGGGCATGCTGCCGTGGCAGCGCTGGCCGGAGCGGACCACGCTCCTGCTCGTGCCCGTGGCGCTCGGGCTCATCCTGGCGGGCCAGTGGCACGACCCTGCGGCGAACACGGCGCTCTACGGCATGTGGTTCGTGCTGGTCTTCGTCTGGGTGGGCAGCTGGCACCCCGCCCGCACCTCGCTGCTCGTCGCCCCGCTGGCGGCAGCCGTCTACGCGACGCCCTTCCTGCCGGGCAGCCCGTCGGCGTCGCCCGACTCCCTCGCCACGGTGGCGGTCGCCATCCCGATCGCCGTGGTCCTCGCCGAGGTGGTGGCAGCCAAGACCGCCGAGATGCGACGGGCCCAGGAGGCCCTCGAGTCCTCGGCCCAGCTGCTCGAGCGGGCCAACCTCACCGACGACCTGACCGGCGTCGGCAACCGGCGCATGGCGAACGCGCTCCTCGACGTGATGGTCCCGGGCGACGGCCTCATCCTCCTCGACCTCGACCACTTCAAGGAGGTCAACGACAGCCTCGGCCACGCCGAGGGGGATCGCGTCCTGATGCAGCTCGGCAGCTACCTGCTCGACGCGGTGCGCGGCGCCGACCGGGTCGCCCGCTACGGCGGGGAGGAGTTCCTCGTGCTCGTGCGCAGCCCCGGGCCCCACCTGGCCGTCATCGCCAGCCGACTGCTCGAGGGCTGGCGCGCCAGCGGCGCGACCGTGACGCTCAGCGCCGGTGCCGCCCTGCACCGCGCCGGCGACGGGCCGACCGCAACCTTCGACCGCACCGACGCGCTCCTCTACGAGGCGAAGGCCGTCGGCCGGGACACCGCGGTGGTCGAGCCGATGGCTGCGGCAGCGCACAGCGCCCGAGCGTCGTAGCATCTCGCTCGACGATGGAGGTCGACGACCTGCTCCTCGAGGCGTACGGCCGACTGCCCGACCTCGTCCGCCGGGCGGTCGACGGACTCGACGCGCAGCAGCTCGCGGCGCGCCCCGGCGACGCGACCAACACCGTCGCCTGGCTCGTCTGGCACCTCACGCGCGTGCAGGACCATCACATCTCCGAGCTCCTCGACGTCGAGCAGTGCTACCTGGCCGACGGCTGGCACCAGCACTTCGGCCGCGGTCCCGACCCCGAGGACCACGGCTACGGGCACACCGCAGCCGACGTGGCATCGGTCCGCCCTGCCTCGGCCGAGCTGCTGGTCGGCTACTACGACGCCGCCCACGAGCGCACCGTCGGCTACCTGCGCGGCCTGGAGGCGAGCGATCTCGACCGGGTGGTCGACGATCGCTGGGACCCTCCCGTGACCCTGGGCGTCCGGCTCGTCAGCGTGCTCGACGACGACGTGCAGCACGCCGGCCAGGCCGCCTACGCGCGCGGCCTGTTGCTCGACCTCTGACGGGCGCCGGCTGGGAGCTCTACCCTGGCCGGTGTGACGGCACAGACCACGGCCCCCGCCGAGCTGGACCGCCAGCTCGAGTCCCACCGCCGCGAGCTCACCGGCTACTGCTACCGGATGCTGGGCTCGGGCTTCGAGGCCGAGGACGCGGTGCAGGAGACGATGGTCCGGGCGTGGCGCAACATCGACGCGTTCGAGGGCCGTTCCTCGCTGCGGTCGTGGCTCTACCGCATCGCCACCAACGTGTGCCTCGACATGCGGCGTGGCCCGCAGCGCCGGGCGCGCCCCATGGACCTCGGCCCGTCGCAGCACGCCGACACGGCGGTGCTGGCCGAGCTGCCCGAGCACCGCTGGCTGCAGCCGGTGCCCGACGCCCGGGTGCTGCCCACCGAGGGCGATCCCGCCGAGCTGGCCGCCGCGCGGGAGTCGATCCGGCTGGCGTTCGTCGCCGCGCTGCAGCACCTGCCGGCGCGGCAACGAGCCGTCCTCATCCTGCGCGAGGTCCTGCGGTGGCAGGCCTCGGAGGTGGCAGATCTGCTCGACACCACCGTGGCGTCGGTGAACAGCGCGCTGCAGCGCGCTCGCGCCACCCTCGCCGCCGGCGACCTCGCCGCCGGCGACCTCGCCGCGCCGGCCACGGCACCGATGGACAGCGCACAGGAGGCGCTGCTGGCCCGCTACGTCGACGCCTTCGAGCGCTACGACATCGCCTCGCTGGTCGCGCTCCTCCACGAGGACGCCACCATGTCGATGCCGCCGTTCGACCTCTGGCTGCAGGGACCCGAGGAGATGGGTCGGTGGTTCCTCGGCCAGGGCATCGGCTGCAAGGGCTCCCGCCTCGTCGCCACCTCCGCCAACGGCTGCCCGGCGTTCGGCTCGTACCGGCAGGTGGCACCCGGGCGCCACGAGCCCTTCGCGCTGCAGGTCATCGAGCTTCGTGACGGCCGCATCTCGGGCCACCACAACTTCCTCTTCCCCGAGCTCTTCGCCGCCTTCGGCCTGCCCGCGCACCTCGAGCCCTGATCCTGGCGCTGCGGGCGCGATGAGTCCCGGTGCCCGGCACCGTCTCAACCAGCATGAGCCCCCATGGCGCACCGCTCGACGACGAGCCGCGCGCTCGCTTCCGCCGGCGGGTCCTCGTGCTGGCGCCCGGCGAGGAGCAGCCCTACGTCGATGCCGACTGGCGCGACGCGCTGGTGGTCGTCGAGCGCGGCGAGATCGAGCTGGAGTGCACCCGCGGCGGTCGTCGCAGCTTCGGGCGCGGGAGCGTCCTGTGGCTGGTCGATCTCCCGCTGCGGACGCTGCGCGCAGGCGCCGGTGAGCCCGTCGAGCTGGTGGCCATCTCCCGTCGGCAGCCGGCGACAAACCCCTTGACCCCGAGTGCTCCCGAGCACCTACGTTCCCCTCAGCAGCCCATCCCAGGAGGCACCGTGCAGACTCCACGCGAGCTCGCCATCGAGACCCGAGGGCTCGTGAAGCTCTTCGGCGAGACCCGTGCCGTCGACGGCATCGACCTGGCCGTGCGGCCGGGCACCGTCTACGGCGTGCTCGGCCCCAACGGCGCCGGCAAGACCACCACCATCCGCATGCTCGCCACCCTGCTGCGACCCGACGCGCGGGCACGGCCCGCGTGCTCGGCCACGACGTCGTCGCGCGAGGCCGACGCGGTGCGGGGCCGGGTGAGCCTCACCGGGCAGTTCGCCTCGGTCGACGAGGAGCTGACCGGCCGCGAGAACCTCGTGCTGCTCGGCCGCCTGCTCGGCTTCGCCCAACGGCCGGCCGACGAGCGGGCCGGCGAGCTGCTCGACGCCTTCGGCCTCACCGACGCCGCCGACCGGCTGGTGCGCGACTACTCCGGCGGCATGCGCCGGCGCCTCGACATCGCCGCCAGCATCGTGGTCACGCCCGAGCCTGCTCTTCCTCGACGAGCCGACCACCGGCCTCGACCCGCGCAGCCGCAACCAGGTCTGGGACATCGTGCGGGTGCTGGTCGCCGAGGGCACGACGGTGCTGCTCACCACCCAGTACCTCGACGAGGCCGACCAGCTCGCCGACCGCATCGCCATCATCGACCACGGCAAGGTCATCGCCGAGGGCACGCGCGGCGAGCTCAAGGCCTCGGTCGGCTCCGGCGCCCTGCACGTGCGCCTGCGCGATCCCGAGCCAGCGCGCCGATGCCGAGCGGGTCCTCGACCGCGTCGCTCGGCCGGTCCGGTGCAGCTGCGAGTCCGACCCGGCCGCGCTCTCCGCCACGCGTGGCCGACCCCGAGCGGGTCGCGCTCGCGCCTGACCGAGCTCGCCGCGCGCCGGCATCGCCGTCGCCGAGTTCGCCCTCGGCCAGCCCAGCCTCGACGAGGTGTTCCTCGCCCTCACCGGCCACCCTGCCGACCACCGCCGAGCCACCGACGAGCCCACCGAGGAGGACGCAGCATGACCGCCGCCGACGACCGAACCCGTCCTCACCGAGGCGGACGCTGCGGACGGCGCTCTCCACCCGCGCCGCGCCCGACCGCGCCCGACCGCGCTGTCGGCCTCGCTCACCTTCGCGCTGGCGGGCCATGCTCAAGATCAAGCACGTGCCGATGCAGCTGTTCGACGTGACCGACGTTCCCGATCATGTTCGTGCTGCTGTTCACCTACCTGTTCGGCGGCGCGCTGGCCGGCTCGCCGCGCGAGTACCTGCAGCTCCTGCTGCCCGGGATCCTCGTGATGACCGTCTCGTGATCACGATGTACACCGGCATGGCCCTCAACACCGACATCTACAAGGGCATCTTCGACCGCTTCCGCTCGCTGCCCATCTGGCGGCCGGCGGTGCTGGTCGGGATGCTGCTCGCCGACGCCGTCCGCTACACGCTCGCCTCGCCGTGGTCATCGGCGCTCGGGCTCGTCCTCGGGCTTCCGGCCCGACGGCGGCCCGCTCGGCGTGGTCGCTCGCCGTCGCGCTGCTGCTGGTCTTCTGCCTTCAGCCTGTCGTGGGTGTGGACGGCGCTCGGCCTCAAGATGCAGACGCCCGAGTCGGTGATGCAGATGAGCATGACGGTGCTGTTCCCGCTCACCTTCGCCAGCAACGTGTTCGTCGACCCCGTCGACGATGCCGGGCTGGGTGCAGGCGTTCGTGAAGGTCAACCCGATCACGCCACCTCGCCACCGCCGCCCGCGGGCCTGATGCACGGCACCGTCGACGGCGGCGACGATCGGCTGGGTGCTGCTCTGGAGCGCCGCGCCTGGTCGCGGTCTTCGCCCCGCTCACCATGCGGCTCTACAACACCGAGCGGTGAGGCTCTTCGCGGCGGCGTGGCCCCCGGCGGAGATCTGCGACCTGCTCGAGGCGATGCCCAGGCCCGAGCACCCGGCGGTGCGGTGGACCACCCGGGAGGAGTGGCACGTCACCCTGCGGTTCTTCGGCGCGCTCGACGACGGGTGGCTGCCGGAGCTGACGGGCGCCGTCGCCGCCGCGGTGGCGGACCTGCCGCCGCGGCGCGCGGTGCTCGGGCCGGCGACCGAGCGCCTCGGGCGGGGGACGCTGATGGTGCCGGTGGCGGGTCTCGACGACGTGGCCGAAGCGGTGCGCGCCGCCACCCGGCGCATCGTCGCCGGCGACGATGACCAGCCCTTCCGCGGCCACCTCACCGTCGCCCGGGCGCGCGGACGGCGCACCGTTCCCGCCGAGCTCAGCGGGATCGAGGTCCACGGATCGTGGACCGTGCGGGAGGTCGCGGTCGTGCAGAGCCACCTCGACGGCGCCGGCGCGCGCTACCGCACCGTCGCCACCGCCCCGCTGCGCTCGGGCTGAGCGTCGCCGGCGCGGTCGCGAGGTCCGCGGGCAGGCGGTCGGCCGGGACTCGCCGCGCCCACGCGGGTGCAGAGGTGACCTTGGAGGCATACCGTGGGGACATGACCTCCGTGCAGCCCCGCTGGCGGGGCATCAACCACCTCGCCCTCATCACCACCGACATGGACGCGACCGTGCGGTTCTAGCACGGGGTGCTCGGCGCCCGGCTCGTCACCACCATCGGCACGCCCGACTTCCGCCACTACTTCTTCGAGTTCGGCCCCGAGCAGACCGTCGCCTTCTTCGAGTACCGCGACGCCGACCTCGAGCCCTTCGCCAAGCCGGCCGGCATCCCCGATCCGCGGGCGGTGCAGTTCGACCACCTGTCGTTCAACCTGCCCGACGAGCACGCGCTCGAGGAGCTGGCCGCCCGCCTCAAGGCGCACGGCTGCGAGGTCACCGACGTCGTCGACCACGACGTCATGCACTCGATCTACTTCACCGACCCCAACGGCATCGCGCTGGAAGCCTCGTGGTGGGTCGTCGATCCCACCGGACGCGACGCCGACTACGGCGACCCGCGGCTCTTCGGCGATCCCGACCCGGTGCCGGCGGTCCGCGAGCTGCGCGAGTCGGGGATGCTGGCCTCGACGCCGACGACGCAGCTGGCGGGCGACGACGGCGGCGCCAGCGTCGACCCGGCCTGAGCCCCCTCAGCCCTCCAGGTCCTCGACCAGCTTCGTGGCCGCGTCGACGTACTCGGCCACCATCTCCTGCACGACGGCCTTGCTCGAGCGCACGGCGTTCATGCGGCTGACGATCTGCCCGACCGGCATGCCGACGAGCTCGCGCGGCGGGTTCGACCCCATCTTGCGGGTGGCATAGGCGTTGAGCATGAACTGCAGCGGCATGGGGAGCGTCCCGGGCGACTCCGGCGCCTCCCAGGCGTCGGTCCAGGCGGTGCGCAGCTGGCGGGCCGGCTTGCCGGTGAAGGCCTTCGAGCGCACCGTGTCGGTCGAGGTCGCCGCCAGCAGCTTGTCGGTGACGACCCCGCCCTGGGTGTTCTCCGACACGGTGAGCCAGATCGAGCCGGTCCACACGCCGTCGGCGCCGAGCGCCATGGCGGCGGCCATCTGCCGGCCCGTGCCGATGCCGCCCGCGGCCAGCACCGGCACGGGGGCGATGGCGTCGACGACGTCGGGGATCAGCACCATCGTGGCCACCTCGCCGGTGTGGCCGCCGGCCTCGTAGCCCTGGGCGATGATGATGTCGACGCCCTGCTGCACGTCGCGGACCGCCTGCTCGGCGCGGCCGATCAGCGCGGCGACCTTGACGCCCTGCTCGTGTGCCTGGTCGATGGCGGCCTTCGGCGGCGGACCCGAGCGCGGAGGCCAGCAGCGCGATGTCGTGCGAGAGCGCGATCTCGATCTGCGGTGTGCCGGTCGCCTCGGTCCAGCCGAGCACGCCCGCACCCATGCCCGAGCCCGACTCCAGCTCGGCGTCGGTGGACACGTCGACGCCGTGGTCGGCGAGGATCTTGTCGACGTAGTCCCAGTGCTCCTGGCTGATGTACTCCCGCAGCTTGGCGCCGATGTCGCTCGTGTCGGCGAGCCCGGCGTCGCGGTCGAGCGTCTTGACCGGCATCACCACGTCGACCCCGTAGGGCTTGCCGCCGACGTGCTCGTCGATCCACTTGAGCTCCAGCTCGAGCTGCTCGTCGGAGAACGCGAGCGCGCCGAGCACCCCCATGCCGCCCGCGTTGGTCACCGCGGCGACGACGTCGCGGCAGTGGCTGAACGCGAACAGCGGGTACTCGATCCCGAACATCTCGGTCAGGCGGTTCTTCATGCCTTCGCCTCCTCGGCGTGGTCGGCGGTGACGGGGTGGCCCTCGGCGACGGCCTTGGCCCGCCGGTAGTCGGGCTTGCCGCTGGGGTGGCGCGGCATCGCCTCGACGAGGTGCAGCTCGCGGGGCACCTTGTAGCCGGCGATCCTGCTGCGGCAGTGCTCCGCCAGCTCGTCGAGCGTCGGCTGCCGCGCCGGGGCGCGGCTCGCACGACGGCGGCGACGCGCTGGCCCCACCGCTCGTCGGTCACGCCCACGACGAGCGCGTCGAACACCTCGGGATGGGCCTTCAGCGCCGACTCCACCTCCTCGGGGTAGATCTTCTCGCCACCCGAGTTGATGCACTGGCTGCCCCGGCCGAGCAGGGTCATGGTGCCGTCGAGCTCGAGGCGGGCGAAGTCGCCGGGCACGGAGTAGCGCTTGCCGTCGACGGTGATGAACGTCGCCGCGCTCTTCTCGGGGTCCTTGTAGTACTCGAGGGGGACGTTGCCGCCGCGCGCCATGCGCCCGACCTCGCCGGGCTGCACGGGGCGGTTGTCGTCGTCGATCACGATGGTGTCGGGTCCGCGGTTGACGTTGATGAGCCCGCCGCCCGTGGTGGTGCTGCCCTTCTCCACGAGCCGCATCCCGTTGAAGCCGCTCTCCGACGAGCCCACCGCCTCGCTGATGAACAGGTTCGGCAGCAGATCGAAGAGCTGGTCCTTCACGACGGGCGAGAAGACCGCGGCGGTGGAGCTGATGGCGACGAGCGATGACGTGTCGTAGCTGCCCTCCTGGAGGGCGTCGATCAGCGGCCGCGCCATGGCGTCACCCGTGATGGCGAGCGTGGCGATCTGGTAGCGCTCGATCGCCTGCCACACGGCATGCCCGTCGAACTGGGGGAGGAGCACCGACGTGGTGCCCCGGATGAGGCCGCCGAGCGTGCCCCACTGGGCGGCGCCGTGCATGAGCGGGGCGAGCACGAGGCCGACAGCCGGCTCGCTCTCCGCTGCCTGGCGGGCCATCTGGTGCTCGTCCTCGATGCGCTCGCCGGTGAGGAAGTCGATGCCGCCGCCGAGCACCCGCCACACGTCCTCGTGGCGCCACACTACGCCCTTCGGGTAGCCGGTGGTGCCGCCCGTGTAGAGGATGTAGATGTCGTCGTCGGAGCGGGCGTCGAAGTCGCGCTCCGGCGAGGCCGCCGCGAGCGCCTCCTCGTAGGCGACGGCGCCGTCGGGGAGCGCGGTGCCCGTGCCGTCGTCGACGGTCAGCACGTGACGCAGCAGCGGCAGGCGGTCGCGGATCGCCTCCACGTTGGGGCCGAGCTGGGCCTGGTGGACCAGCGCCACGGCATCGCTGTTGTCGAGCAGGTAGACGAGCTCGTCCTGCACGTAGCGGTAGTTGACGTTGATGGGGACGGCGCGCAGCTTGTAGGCGGCGAGCATGGCCTCGACGAACTCGAGGCTGTTGTACGAGTACACCGCGACGTGGTCGTCGCGGCCCCACGCCCTGTGCCGCCAGGTGGTGCGCCAGGCGGTTGGCACGCTCCTCCAGCTCGGCGAAGCTGCGCTGGGCCTCGCCGCAGATCAGCGCGGTGCGATCGGGCACCGCGTCGACGGTGTGCTCGATGAAGTCCGCCAGGTTGAAGGCCATGGCAGGCAGTAGAACACGTTCTCGGAGGGGCGGCAACGGACCGCTGCCAGCACGGCTGGAGAGGGGTGGTGGCAGCCGCAGGTAGAATGTGTTCTACTTCCGGCCGTGACCTCGGGGGAGTCCACCTACACGCTCGAGCTGCCCTACCGGCGCAGCGTCGGACCGGTGGTCGGCGCCTTCCTCACGGGCCTGCGCGACCAGCAGGTGCTCGCCAGCCGCACCTCGTCGGGCGCGGTGATCGTGCCGCCGCTGGAGTACGACCCCGACACGGGCGACGCCGTCGACGACCTCGTCGCCGTCGGGTCCGCCGGAGTGGTCACGAGCTGGGCGTGGATCGACGAGCCGCTGCGCAAGCACCCGCTCGATCGCCCCTTCGCCTGGGTGCTGGTGCAGCTCGACGGCGCCGACACGTCGCTGGTGCACGCGCTCGACGCCGGCTCCGCCGACGCCGTGGAGACCGGCATGCGGGTGCGCATCCGCTGGGCCGAGGAGCGCCAGGGCCACATCACCGACATCGCCTGCTTCGAGCCGGAGCCCCGTTGATGGCCGACGACGTCGAGGCCGACGAGGGCGGGCCGGTGCGGTTCATGCGCCAGCACATCGCCCTGGACTACAAGCTCACCGTGAGCCCGCTCGCCGAGCGCTTCGGCGAGCAGCTCCGGGCGGGGCGCATCGTGGGCCAGCGATGCCCGTCGTGCTCGCTCGTCTACGTGCCCACGCGCGCGCTTCTGCCCCATGTGCACCGTCGCCATGGGCGCCGACGACGAGGTGGAGCTCGCCGACCGCGGCACGGTGACGTCGTTCACGCTGCTCACCCCGATCCAGTACCACGGCCAGCAGGAGCGCGAGGAGTACGCCCTGGCGAGCATCCTCCTCGACGGTGCCGACGGCACCGTCGGCCAGCAGCGCATCACCGACGTGGCGCTCGACCAGATCCGCATGGGCATGCGCGTGGAGGCGGAGTGGGCGCCCGCCGACGAGCGCGCCAGCGATCCCGGCGACCGCGGCTACGGCTTCGGCAACGCCATCCGAGGCTGGCGTCCGACCGGCGAGGCTGACATCGCCCCTGACGAGTTCGCGGAGCACGTGCTGTGATCGGCATCGCAACCAGAGGTTGCTCGCCGAGACTGCGGCGCCAGCCTCCGGCTGGCACGGAGGCGTCCTCGTCGGCTGAGCCGCCTGCGGCGCACATCGGGGGGAGGCCCCCCGGGCCCCCCAGCGGCTTCGCCGGGCGGGACGTCGCCGAACATGCGAATCCCCACGTCGGAGGAAGCGTCTGATGCGCGACGTCGCGATCGTCTCGTTCGCGCAGACGCCCTCGGTCGAGGGGGTCACCGAGACGGAGGCGCAGCTGCTCTTCCCCGTGATCGCCGAGGCGATCGAGCGCTCCGGCGTGCCGCGCAAGGAGATCGGCTTCACCTGCTCGGGCAGCGCCGACTACCTCGCCGGCGCCAGCTTCGCCTTCGTCGGCAACCTCGAGGCCACGGGCGCCTGGCCGCCCATCTCCGAGAGCCACGTCGAGATGGACGGCGCCTGGGCGCTCTACGAGGCGTGGGTGCGCCTGCAGCACGGCGACATCGACACCGCATTGGTCTTCGGCTCGGGCATCTGCTCGCGCGGCGACCTGCGCGAGGTGCTGTGCCTGCAGAACGACCCCTACTACCTGATGCCGCTCTGGGCCGACCACGTGTCGCTCGCCGCGCTCCAGGCGCGGGCGCTGCTCGGCACCGGCAAGGTCACCGAGGACGACCTGGCCGAGGTGGTCGCCCGCAGCCGGCGGGCGGCTGCGGGCAACCCCTTCGCACAGGTCGCGAGCGACGCCACCGCCGAGCAGATGCTCGCCGAGCCCTACGTCGTGTCGCCGCTGCGCGCCGGCGACTGCCCGCCGGTCTCCGACGGCGCTGCCGCGATGGTCCTCGTGGCGGGCGAGCGGGCACGTGAGCTCTGCGAGCGACCGGCGTGGATCCGCGGCATCGACCATCGGGTCGAGCCGCACTACCCCGGCGTGCGCGACCTCACCACGAGCGAGTCGACGCGCCTGGCGGGCGCGCACGTCGGCGTCGGCGACGCGCCGGTCGAGGTGGCGGAGCTGGCGGCGGCGTTCAGCCACGAGGAGCTGATCCTGCGCGCCGCGCTCGACCTGGGCGACGACGTCGAGGTCAACCCGTCGGGCGGGGCGCTCACCGCCAACCCGCTCATGGCCACGGGCCTCATCCGCGTCGGCGAGGCCTTCCGCCAGATCAACGAGCACGGCCGGCACCGCACGCTCGGCCACGCCACGAGCGGTCCCTGCCTCCAGCAGAACCTCGTGTGCCTCCTCGAGGGAGACGACTAGATGGCCGCGAAGCGAGACCTAGCCGGAGTGCGGTCGAGCCGCACCCCCGAAGGCAGGAGCCTGCGACGCCCGGAGGCGGCATGACACAGCGGTGCGCGGTGGTGGGCGTGGGCCAGACCCACCACACCAAGGTGCGCGACGACGTGTCCCTCGCCGGCCTGCTGCGCGAGGCCGGGCAGCGGGCGCTCGACGACGCCGAGATGACCTGGCGCGACATCGACGCCGTCGTCATCGGCACCGCGCCCGACTCCTTCGAGGGCGTGATGATGCCCGAGCTCTACCTCGCCGATGCGCTCGGCGCGGCGGGCAAGCCGATCATGCGGGTCCACACCGCCGGCAGCGTCGGTGGGTCGACGGCGATCGTGGCCGCGCACCTCGTGCAGTCCGGCGTGCGCCGCAAGGTGCTCACCATCGCCTTCGAGAAGCAGTCCGAGGGCGACACCACCTGGGCGCTCGGCGGTGGTCGCAGCGGCGGCGTCGGTGCCGGCGGCTACTTCGCGCCGCACATCCGTGCCTACATCGCACGTTCGAAGGCACCCGAGTACGTCGGCTGGATGGTGGCGGTCAAGGACCGCAAGAACGCCCTCAAGAACCCCTACGCGCACCTCAAGGTTCCCGACATCGACCTCGAGATGGTGCGCGACTCGCCGATGGTCTGGGACCCGGTCCGCCGCCTCGAGTCCTGCCCGGCCTCCGACGGCGCCTGCGCCATGGTGCTCACCGACGAGGCCGGTGGCGACGCCGCGTCGAAGCCGGTGGCCTGGGTGCACGGCACCGCGGTGCGCAGCGAGCTGGGGCAGTTCCCGGGCCGCGACCCGGTGAGCCCGCGCGGCGGCCAGGACTGCGCGGCCGACGTCTACCGCCAGGCCGGCATCACCGATCCCCTCGCCGAGGTCGACGCGGTCGAGTGCTACGTGCCGTTCAGCTGGTACGAGCCGATGTGGCTGGAGAACCTCGGCTTCGCCGCCCCGGGCGAGGGCTGGAAGCTCACCGAGGACGGCGATACGGAGATCGGCGGCAGGCTGCCCGTCAACCCGTCGGGCGGCGTGCTGTCGTCGAACCCGATCGGCGCGAGCGGCATGCTGCGCTTCGCCGAGGCGGCGATGCAGGTGCGCGGCACCGCCGGCGAGCACCAGGTCGACGGGGTCCGCACCGCCGTGGGCCACGCCTACGGCGGCGCCGCCCAGTACTTCGCCATGTGGGTCCTGCGAGACACCAAGCCATGACCACCACCGAGACGCCGCCGGACCAGCACCTGCTGGTGGAGCACGACGGGCACGTGCTCGTCGTCACCATGAACCGGCCCGAGCGCCGCAACGCGCTGTCGCCCTCGATGATGCAGGCGATGGGCGAGGCCTGGGACGAGGTCAACGCCAACCCCGACATCCGCGTCGCCATCCTCACCGGTGCGGGGGGCAGCTTCTGCGCCGGCGCCGACCTCCAGGCCATGACCCAGTCGCACCCCGGTGATGCGTTCGAGCGGTCGGAGGGCACCAGCGACCTGTCGAGCGGCGTCATCAAGCCGCTGCTCAAGGGCTTCCTGCTCGACAAGCCGCTCATCGCCGCGGTCGAGGGGCCGGCGGTGGCGGGCGGCACGGAGATCCTGCAGGGCACCGACATCCGCATCGCCGGCGAGAGCGCCCGCTTCGGCGTGTCCGAGGTGCGGTGGGGCCTGTACCCGCTCGGCGGGTCGGTCGTGCGCCTGCGCCGACAGATCCCCTACGCCGTCGCCGCCGACATCCTCCTCACCGGCCGCCACGTCCGAGCGCCCGAGGCCCGCGAGATCGGGCTCATCAGCGAGGTGGTGCCCGACGGCACCGCCCTCGACCGGGCGCGCGAGGTGGCGGCCGCGGTGGCCGCCAACGGGCCGGTCGCCGTGCAGGCGGTGCTGCGCGCGCTGCGCGCCACGGAAGGCCTGCCCGAGCGCGACGCCATGAAGCTCGACTCCGACATCGGCATGCCGGTCTTCATGAGCCGACGATGCCAAGGAAGGTCCGCTTGCCTTCATGGAGAAGCGGACTCCCAAGTTCGAGGGGAAGTAGGACACCAATGGAGCTCGCCGACATCGACCTGCTCGACCGGGATCGCTTCACGCAGGGCATCCCGCACGAGTGGTTCACCTACCTGCGCGCCAACCAGCCCGTCTACAAGCACCCCGAGCCCGACGGGCCGGGGTTCTGGGTGATCACCAAGCACGCCGACGTCATCCACTGCAACCGTGACGCGGCATCGTTCTCGTCGGACCAGGCCCGCGGCGGCGTGGTCGGCCTCGAGGAGCGCACCACCGGGCCGACCGAGGCCGAGCAGGCCGGCGGGAAGCTCATGCTGATGATCGACCCGCCCGACCACACGCGCTACCGCAAGCTGGTCAACCGCGGGTTCACGCCGCGGATGATCGGCCAGCTCGAGCCGCACATCCGCGACCTCACCGATCAGGTGCTCGACAAGGCCGTCGCCAAGGACGGCGAGATCGACTTCGTGGTCGACATCGCCGCCGAGCTGCCGCTCGAGGTCATCGCCGAGCTGATCGGCGTGCCCAGCGAGGAGCGCCACAAGATCTTCGAGTGGAGCAACCGCATGGTCGGCTCCGAGGATCCCGAGTACATCGTCTCGGAGGAGGAGGTCTTCAACGCCCAGGTCGAGATGTTCATGTACGCCCAGCAGCTCGCCGACAAGCGCCGGGCCGAGCCCGCCGACGACATCATCACGGCGCTGCTGAGCGCCGAGGTCGACGGGGAGTCCCTGTCGGACATGGACTTCAACCTCTTCTTCCTGCTGCTGTCGGTGGCGGGCAACGAGACCACGCGCAACGCCATCGCCCACGGCATGAACGCCTTCCTCGAGAACCCCGACCAGTACGACCTGCTGGTGAGCGACCCGGACCGCTACATCCCGGGCGCGGTCGAGGAGATCCTGCGCTGGGCCACGCCGGTGATGTACTTCCGGCGCAACTGCACCAAGGACACCGAGGTCGGCGGCGAGACGATCAAGGCGGGCGACAAGATCAGCCTCTGGTACATCTCGGCCAACCGCGACGAGGACGTCTTCGACGACCCCTTCCGGTTCGACATCCAGCGGGAGCCGAACAACCACATCGCCTTCGGCGGCGGCGGCCCGCACTTCTGCCTCGGCGCCCAGCTCGCCCGCCTCGAGATCCGCATGCTCTTCGAGGAGATGGCCACGCGCTACCCGAAGATCGAGGCCATCGGCTCGCCCGACCGGCTCCGCAGCAACTTCATCGGCGGCATCAAGCACCTCCCGGTCCGCCTCTCGGCCTAGCCCCTGGAGCGGGTCAGCCGGCGGTGGCTCTGGCGGCGGCGATGTCGGCGGTGACGTGGCGGCGGCCGCGGAGCAGCACCAGCGCGCCCACGAGCACGAGCGGCGTCACGATCAGGAAGGCGTTGGCGAGGTTGCCCTTGACCTCGCCGTCGACGACGAGGTCGAAGCGGTCGGCGATGACGCCGATGACCAGCGGTGACGCGGCACCGGCGACGGCGCTCAGGAAGCTGGTGACGGAGAAGGCGATGCCGCGGATCCCCGCGCCCACCACCTCGGTGATCATCACCGGGATCGCCACCAGGCCGCCGACCACGAACGCCACGGCGACGCCTTGGAGCGGGATGCGGACCGCGAGCGGCACGTCGAGGAAGCTCACCATCAGCAGGCTGGCGCCCGCGAACTGGCACACGCCCGCCAGCAGCATCGGGGCGCCCTCGTAGCGGGCGCGGAGGCGGTCGACCTGGCGGCCGGCGATGAACGTGCCGCTGATGGCCCCGACGAGGATCAGCGCGCCGGCGATGCCAGCACC
Source organism: uncultured Microthrixaceae bacterium (assembly GCA_963715505.1). GTDB lineage: Bacteria > Actinomycetota > Acidimicrobiia > Acidimicrobiales > VFJN01 > VFJN01. Next base: position 2,158,449 of record OY970242.1, on the reverse strand, counting down.
GCCGCCCGACCCGAGCGAGGTGTGGCGCTCGTAGAAGGCAGCCGCCCAGAAGCCGAGGCCCGAGAGCGCGCCGGCGGCGATGGCGGAGCCGACCATGAGCGACCGCAGCGTGCGCACGGCCATGGCGCGCCGGACATCGGCGATGAGCGCACCCGCGCCGGTGCTGACGGCGGGCACGACGGGTGCCGACACCGGCAGGGGCGCCTCGGGCTCGTCGAGGTGCGCGCCCTCGTCGCTCTCGCCGCGCGTGGGCTCGGGGAGCCTCCAGACCGCGAGCGCGAGCAGCGAACCGGGCACGCCGACGAGCAGGAACGCCCAGCGCCACCCGAGCACGCCGGCGATGCCACCTGCCAGGCCCACGCCGAGGGCCTGCCCGAAGAACGGTGTGGCGCGCTGCAGCGCGAAGGCCCGGCCGCGCACGTCGGCGCGGTAGTAGTCGGCGAGCAGCGACTGCGACGCCGGGTTGTCGACCGTCTCGCCGATGCCGAGCGTCGCTCGTACCAGGAGGAACTGCCAGAAGCTCCGCACCAGGGCGTTGAGCCCGGAGATCACGCCCCAGGACGCGAGCACGACGGCGATGATGCGCGTGCGCCGGTGGCGGTCGGCCAGGTAGCCGGCGGGGAGCACCACCAGGAAGCCGGTGAGCACGAACGCCGTGCCGAGCAGGCCCGCCTGCGTGTCGCTGAAGCCGAGGTCGTCCTGCACCTTGGTGAGGATCCCCGGCAGGATGCCGCGGTCGACCGCGTCGATGAAGGCGACGCCCGCCAGCAGGCGCGCCGGGCGCCGCCCGTACCTGCCCCAGTCGGTGCGGGTCTTCGTGGTGTCGTCGGTTCCGCCGAGCGCCGCTGTGCCGGTGGCAGCCGTGGTGTCGTCGATCCCCGTCAAGCGACGTTGCTCCCCCCGGACGGCGTGGCTCAGAGTGAAACACGTTCTCGCGCGGGGCACAAGGAGCCGGAAGCCCCCGCTTGTCGAGTGCGCGAGAACGTGTTCTACTGCGCCGGTTCATCGACTCGTGGAGGGATCGTGGACTTCGACGAGAGCCCGGAGGAGGCGGCCTTCCGGGCTGAGGCGCGGGCGTGGCTGGAGGAGGCCGCCGACACCGACGCGGCGCGCGGCATCCGCGCCGGCACGCCGCGACTCGACCGCGACTGGGTGGCGCTCGCCAAGCCCTGGCAGGCCCACCTCGCCGCCCACGGGTGGGCCGGGATCACCTGGCCCCGCGACAGCGGGGGTCGGGGCGGCACGCCGTCCCAGGCCGCGATCTTCGCCGAGGAGTCCGCTCGCCTCGGGCTGACGGCGAACGCGTTCGCCGTCGGCATCGCCATGGCCGGGCCCACGATCATCGCCCACGGCTCCGAGGCCCAGCGCCGCCGCTTCCTCCCGCCGATGCTGCGCGGCGAGGAGGTGTGGTGCCAGCTCTTCAGCGAGCCGGGCGCCGGCTCGGACCTCGCCGGCCTGTCGACCCGTGCCGTGCGCGACGGCGACGAGTGGGTGGTCAACGGCCAGAAGGTGTGGACCTCGGGCGCCCACTACAGCGATCTCGGCATCCTCCTCGCCCGCACCGACCTCGACCAGCCCAAGCACCGCGGCATCACCTACTTCCTCGTCGACATGCACAGCCCCGGCATCGAGGTGCGGCCGCTGCGGCAGATGACGGGCGCATCGCACTTCAGCGAGGTCTTCTTCACCGACGTGCGGATCCCCCACGAGCGCATCCTCGGCGAGCTGAACGGTGGCTGGGCGGTCGCCATGACCACCCTCGCCAACGAGCGCACGATGATGGGCGGCGGCAGCAGCGGCCCGGTGGTGCACGACCTCATCGAGCTGGCGCAGAAGCTGGGGGTCGAGCACCGGCCGCTGGTCCGCCAGGGCCTCGCCGAGGCGTGGGGGCGGGCGGAGATCATGCGGTTCCTCGGCTACCGCAGCCGCACCCGGGCCTCGCAGGGGCTGCCACCAGGGCCGGAGGCGTCGGTCCGCAAGGTCTTCGCGGCGTGGAACCTCAAGCGCAACGCCGAGCTGGCGCTCGCCGTGCAGGGAGCCGCCGGCATGCTCGTCGAGGGCGACGCGCCGGTCGAGGGCCGCTGGCAGCAGTCGTTCCTCGGTGCACCCTCGATCCGCATCGCCGGCGGCAGCGACGAGATCCAGCGCAACGTGATGGGCGAGCGGGTGCTCAGCCTTCCGCCAGAGCCACGGGTCGACAAGCACCTGCCGTTCCGGGAGCACCCGTAGACTCGGAGTCGATGACGATGGCGGAGACCTCCCACGAGCCCCAGGAGCTCTCGCAGGAGCAGCTGGACCGGCGCCGCCGCCTCATCGACGCTGCCTTCGAGCTCGGGGCCGAGGGCGGCTACGAGGCCGTGCAGATGCGGGACGTGTCGCTGACCGCCAACGTCGCGCTCGCCACGATCTACCGCTACTTCGCCTCCAAGGACGACCTCCTCGCCGCCGCCATGACGGAGTGGACGGGTCGGCTGCGGGGCCGCGTGGCGCAGTCGCCCCCACGGGGCGACACCGCTGCCGACCAGATGGTCGACGTGCTGCGCAGGGCCTGCCGGGCGATGGAGCGCCAGCCGAAGCTGAGCGAGGCGCTCGTCCGCGCGCTTTCCTCGGCCGACGCCGGCGTGCGCGAGAGCGGAGCGGACGTGCAGCGCCAGATCGCCTCGATGGGCGACGCCATCCTCGTCGACTTCGCGCCCGAGCTGCGGGCCGACATCCTCGCCGCGCTGAGCCACGTCTGGTACTCGACCCTCGTGTCCTGGGCCAACGGTCGCCGCGACTTCGCGTCGGTGCACGCCGAGCTCGAGCGGGCCGCGCGCGTGCTCATCACCCCCTACGAGGAACAGCACAAGGCGGCCAAGCGGTCCAACGGCAAGCGACGATGACGAGACGTCGCGGGGCTCAGATGGCGCGGCTGCGGCCCTCCCAGTGCGGGTCGCGCAGCTTGCGCTTGTAGAGCTTGCCGTTGGGGTCGCGTGGCATCTCGGTCGTGTAGTCGACCGATCGGGGCAGCTTGAACCGGGCCAGCCGCTCCGCGCAGTGGGCGAGGAGCCGCTCGGTCAGCGCCTCGCCCGCCTCCACGCCGGCCTCGGGCTCCACGACCGCCTTGATCTCCTCGCCCCAGTCGTCATGCGGGATGCCGAACACGGCAGCATCGGCGACGTCGGGGTGCGTGAGCAGCGCCGCCTCGATCTCGGCCGGGTAGATGTTCACCCCGCCCGAGATGATCATGTCGGACTTGCGGTCGCACAGGAACAGGTAGCCCGCGTCGTCGAGGTAGCCGATGTCGCCGACCGTGAAGAACCCGGCCCGACGGTTGGCGTCGGTCTTGCCCTGGTCCTTGAAGTACTCGAAGTCCCCCTGCCCGAGCTTCATGTACACGGTGCCGATCTCGTCGGTGGGCACGTCGGCACCGTCGTCGTCGAGGATGCGGATCTCGCTGGCGGGCCACGGCAGCCCCACCGTGCCTGGCCGCTCGAGCCACTGCTGGGGCGTCACGGCCGTGCCTCCGCCTTCCGTGGCGGCGTAGTACTCGTAGATCACCGGCCCCCACCAGTCGAGCATGCGCTGCTTGATCTCGACGGGGCACGGCGCGGCAGCGTGCACCATCGACCGCAGCGAGGAGACGTCGAAGCGGCTGCGCACGTCGTCGGGCAGCGCGAGCAGCCGGTGGAACTGGGTGGGCACCATGTGGCTCGTCGTGACGCGGTGGCGCTCGATCAGCTCGAGCATCGACGTCGGCGTCCAGCGGTCCATGAGCACCACCGGGTGGCCGAGGTGCAGCGCCATGGTGGCGAACGCCAGCACCGCCGTGTGGTACATGGGCGAGCCGCAGATGTGGACGTTGCCGTCGTGGGCCTCGGTGCCGAACAGCTTCAGGAAGGCGCCGCCGAAGGAGGCGGCGACATCGGGGTCGGCGCCGGACAGCTTGCGGCGGACGCCCTTGGGCTGGCCGGTCGTCCCCGAGGTGTAGTGCATGGCCGCACCGGCCGACCGGTCACCGGGACGGTCGTCGGGCTGGCCCTCGGTGAGCTCGTCGAACGAGCGGAACCCCTCGATGGACCCGACGGTGAAGCAGCGTTCGGCGGGCAGCGAGATGGCACCCGCCGCCGCGGCGCACGCCGCCCCGTAGCGCTCGTGCGCGATGAAGACGTCCGCTTCGCAGTCGTCGACGATGTAGGCGATCTCCCCTCCGACGAGGTGGTGGTTGATCGGGGTCAGGTACCACCCGGCCTGCATGGCGGCGAAGTACAGCGCGACCATCTCCGTGCCGTTCGGGAGCACGGCCGCCACCCCGTCGCCGGCACCGAGCCCGAGGGCGCGCAGGCCGTGCACGAGGCGGTTCGCCTGCGCGCAGAGCTCGCCGTAGGTGACCGCTTCGCCGTCGGGGCCCACCACGGCGAGCCGTCCCGGGTCTTGCGCTGCCAGCTTCCAGAACCCCACGGCGTCGGTCACGGCCCGCAGGGTAGAACGCGTTTCACCCGGCGTCCACGAGCCCCTCAGGCGCCGAGCACCACCTCGGCGACCTGACGCATCTCCTGCACGGTCCGGGCGCCGACGACGAGCATCGTGACCCCGGCCTCCTCCCAGCGCGGCAGCTCGTCGCGGATCTGCTGGGGCGAGCCGACGAGGGAGATGTCGGCCGCCATGGCGGCGGGCACGGCTGCGATGGCGTCGTCGCGCCGACCATCGAGGAAGAGCTCCTGGATGCGGTCGGCCTCGGCCTCGTAGCCCATGCGCGCGAACACCTGCTTGTGGAAGTTCATGTCGCGGGCGCCCATGCCACCGATGTAGAAGCCCAGCGTCGGGCGCATGGCGTCGAGGGTCGCGTCGACGTCGTCGGTCACCACGACCGAGCAGTTGGTGGCGATCTCGAAGCGCGCGGCCTTCGCCGGGTCGCCGGCTCGCGCGAAGCCCTCCTCGAGCCAGCCGCGATACATCGCAGCCACCTTCGGGGCGTAGTAGATCGGCAACCACCCGTCGGCGATCTCGCCAGCCAGCGCGACGTTCTTGGGGCCTTCGGCACCAAGCAGGACGGGGAGATCGCGCCGCAGGGGATGGGTGATCGGCTTGAGCGGTCTGCCCAGGCCGATCGACCCCGGCCCCTGGTACGGCAGCGGGTGGTGCGGGCCGGGGCTGGTGACGGGTGCCGAGCGGGCCAGCACCTGGCGGACGATGTCGACGTACTCGCGGGTGCGGGCCAGGGGCTTGGCGAAGGGCGCCCCGTACCAGCCCTCCACGACCTGGGGACCCGACACGCCCAGGCCCAGCACGAAGCGCCCACCGGAGAGGTGGTCGAGCGTGAGGGCGTGCATGGCGCAGGAGGTGGGCGTGCGGGCAGAGATCTGCGCGATCGAGGTGCCCAGCCGGATCCGCTCGGTCCGCGAACCCCACCAGGCGAGCGGCCCGAAGGCGTCGCTGCCCCAGGACTCCGCGCTGAACACGGCGTCGAAGCCGAGGCGCTCGGCCTCCACCACCTTCTCGAGCGTGTCCGCGGGCGGGTGCGCCCCCCAGTAGCCCAGCGTCAGGCCCAGCTCCACCGCGTCCCCCCGTGGTCGTCGTCCGCTGGAAGACCCTAGAACGCGTTCTCGCGCGAGGCTAGGGTGACCGCGCGGCGGCGGGCGCCGCGCGGTAGGGGGGAATCATGAAGCAGCGTGTGGTGCTCTTCGCCTTGCTGGCACTCATCGCAGGCGCGTGCGGCAACCGGGCCGGCGGCGAGGGCAGCGGCCAGCCGGCCGAGGGCTCCGACGACGTCCAGACCGGTGGCAGCGGCGCCGGGTCGACCGACGTCGGCGTGACCGACGGCGAGATCACGATCGGCGTCGTCGCCGACCTGACGGGGGTCGTGCCGGGCCTGTTCAAGGCGGCGCCCGACGCGGTGAAGGCCTATGCGGCGATGGTCAACGACGCCGGCGGGATCCACGGCCGCCAGCTCGTCGTCGAGGTGTTCGACACGGGCACCAACGACAACGGCAACCGGCTCGCCTACGAGGAGGCGTGCGGCGCGGTGTTCGCGTCCGTGGGCTCCGAGTCGGCCTTCGACACGGGTGGCTACGAGGCGGTGGCGGCGTGCGGGTTCCCGCACCTGGCCGGGTTCACCACCGACGACGAGGTCCAGAGGCTGCCGTTCGTGTTCCCGCGCACCTCGCCCGGCGGTGGCAGCGCCGAGTACGCCAACGTGGGCGCGGCGCGCTACCTGGCGGAGCAGTTCCCTGAGGCGGTGGCCAACGCGGCCGTCTTCCACGGCAACATCCCGGTCACCGAGCGCTCGGCGCTGGAGCTCATCGAGGCGCGGGAGTCGGTCGGCTGGACCTTCACCCACCGCCAGCCGGCCGGGACGCTCGAGTCGAACTACACGCCGCTCGCCCTCGACGTGAAGGACCGCGGCATCCAGGCGCTCACCTGGGTCTTCGACGTCAACAACATCGTGCGTCTCCAGAAGGCGCTGCGCGAGCAGGGCTACGCGCCGGCGATCGTCGACGTGACCACCCAGGGGTACAGCCAGGACTACCTCGAGGCCGTCGGACCAGCAGGGGAGGGGAGCTACGTCCCGCTCACCCACGTCCTGCTGGAGGAGGCGGATCAGGTGCCGGCGCTCGAGGAGTACGTCACCTGGCTCGCCGAGGTCGCGCCCGGCGAGGACCCCACCTCCAACGGCCTGCAGGCGTGGGTCCGCGCCGCGATGTTCGTGGAGGCGGCCACCGCGGTCGGCCCCGAGCTCACGCGCGACGCGCTCATCGCCGAGCTCGAGACGATGACCGACTTCGACGCGGGAGGGCTGATCCCGCCGATCGACGTGGGCGCGACGACCCCGGAGCAGGGGTGCTTCGTGCTCGCGCAGGTGCGCGACGGCGCCTACGAGCGGGTCTTCCCGGAGGAGGGCTTCCACTGCTCGCCCGATGACCTCTACCAGCTGAGCGGCTGAGCGGCCTCGTGGACGAGCTGCTGGCCTTCACGATCGTCGGGGTCGTCACCGGGTCGATCTACGCCGTCGCCGCCAGCGGCCTCGTCGTGACGTACACGACGTCGGGGGTCTTCAACGTGGCGCACGGCGCCGTCGGCATGATCATGGCGTTCCTCTACTGGCAGCTGCGCTACGACTGGGCCTGGCCGGCGCCCGTGAGCCTCGCCGTCGTGCTGCTCGTGGCGGCACCCCTCTTCGGCCTCCTCGTCGAGCGCACGCTCGCCCGCAACCTGGCCAAGGCGTCGCTGGTCTCGAGCCTCGTGGTGACCATCGGCCTGCTGCTCGTGCTCATGGGGGCCGCACTCAACCTCTGGCCACCGCAGGGCCGCCGGGTCGACGGCTTCTTCTCGCCGGGCGGCTTCGATCTGGGGCCCGTGTTCGTGACCTGGCACCAGGCCACGACGGTGCTCGTCGCGGTCGCTGTGGCCGGCGGGCTGCGCCTGCTCATGTTCGGCACGCGTGCCGGGGTGACGATGCGCGCCGTGGTGGACCATCGGGCCCTCGCCACGCTCAGCGGCGCCCGCCCCGCCGTGTCGAGCGCGCTCAGCTGGGCGCTGGGATCGAGCCTCGCCGCCCTCGCCGGCATCCTGCTCGCACCGGTGCTCCAGCTCAACGTCCAGGCGCTGACGCTGCTGGTCGTCAACGTGTACGCCGCGGCGATGGTCGGCCGCCTGCGCAGCGTGCCGCTGACCTTCGTGGGGGCCATGGCACTCGGGCTCATCGAGTCCTACGCCGTCGGCTACCTGCCCAGCGACGGCGCCTTCACCAACGTGCGGGTCGCCATCCCCACGCTGATGCTCTTCGCCGCCCTCCTGCTGATCCCCGAGGTCCGCCTCCGCGCCGGCTCGACGATCACCGCCCGGATGCCGCCGCTGGCCGGCCTGCGTCGCTCGCTGGTCGCTGGCGCAGCCCTGGTGGCGGCGGCGGGTGCCTTCGCGGCGCTGGCCGACGACGCCACGCTCTCGCGCCTGGCACCCGCCCTCGCCCTCGGCCTCGTGGCGCTGTCGCTCGTGCCGCTCACCGGCTGGGCCGGGCAGGTCTCCCTCTGCCAGATGACCTTCGCGGGCCTCGGCGCCTTCGCCATGGCGCGCTTCGCCGCCGACGGGTCCGCCGTGGGCCTGCTCGCGGCGGTGGCGATCGCCGTGCCCGTCGGCGCCCTCGTGGCGCTGCCGGCCCTGCGCCTCCGGGGCCTCTACCTCGCCCTGGCCACCCTGGCCTTCGCGGTGCTCATGGACAACGTCTTCTTCATCCGCAGCGACGTCTTCGGCAACCTCGGCGCGGTGCGCCTCGAGCGGCTGAGCATCGGCGGCATCTCCTTCGCGGGTGAGCGCGCCTACTTCACGCTCCTGGCCGCCGTGTTCGCCGCCGTGGCCGTCGGGCTGCTGGCCCTGCGGCGCGGCCCGTTCGGCCGCCGCCTGTCGGCGCTGCGCGACAGCCCCGTGGCGTGCACGATGATGGGCCTCGACACCACCGTCACCAAGCTCGAGGTGTTCGCGCTGTCCTCGGCGATCGCCGCCGTGGGCGGCGCCCTGCTCGCCGGGCTCCGCCAGACGGCCACGGCCGCCGACTACACGATGTTCTCCAGCCTGCCGGTCGTGCTGCTGGCAGTGCTGGGGGGCATCACCGCGGTGAGCGGTGCCCTCGTCGGCGGGCTGGTGCTGGCGGGCTTCCCGGTGCTGGCCGACAACGTCTCGTGGCTCGAGAGCCTCGCCATCCTCGGGCCGGGCCTCATCGGCATCACGCTCGCCCGCCACCCCGACGGGCTGGTGGTCCGGGCCAGCGACCTCTGGGCCGGCCGCCGGCGCGCTCCGGGCGCCGACCAGCTCCCGGAGCACGTGGAGGAGCTGGGCCTCACGGTGCCGTTCGAGGCGTCGCACCGGGCAGCGCTCGACCAGCGGCTGGCGATCGATGCCTGAGCCGCGCACGCCCGCCGCCGGCTCCGCACCGGCGCTCGAGCTGCGCGGCCTGCGCGCCGGCTACGGGCGCATCGAGGTGCTGCGCGGCGTCGACCTCGTGGTGCCCGCCGGCACCATCGTCGGGCTGCTCGGCCCCAACGGCGCCGGCAAGACCACCACCCTCGCCGCCATCAGCGCGCAGCTCCGGCCGACCGCCGGCACCGTGCGGATGCGGGGCATCGACGTGACGGGCGCGGGACCCGACGCGCTGGCCCGCGCCGGTGTCTGCACCATCCCCGAGGGGCGAGGTGTGTTCCCGAACCTCACCGTCGACGAGAACCTCCTGATGTTCACCCACGCAGGTGCGGCCCGGCGCGAGGTCGAGGAGATCGCCTTCGCCCACTTCCCGCAGCTCGCCTCCCGCCGCAAGCTGCTCGCCGGGCACCTCTCCGGCGGCGAGCAGCAGATGCTGGCCCTCGCCCGCGCGCTCGGCACCCGTCCCGCCCTGCTCCTGCTCGACGAGCTGTCGATGGGCCTGGCGCCGCTCGTCGTCGAGGAGCTGTACGGCCAGGTCGCCGGGATCACGGCCACGGGGGTCGCCGTCTTGGTGGTCGAGCAGTTCGCGTCCTTCGTGGTCGGCGTCGCCGAGCAGATCGCGGTCATGATCAACGGTGAGATCCGTGCGGCCGGCCGCCCGCAGGAGATGGTGGACCAGCTCCAGGGGGCCTACCTCGGTGTGCGATGACGTTCGAGCGGCGGCGTGCCGCGCAGAAGGAGGACGACCATGAGCGCTGGTGACGATGGCCGCTCGGCCGGAGGACCTGACCGCCTCGACGAGTTCGAGGCGGAGCTGGCGCGCCTGCGCGTCAAGCGCGCCTCGCCCAGCAACGAGCAGCGCCTGCTGGTGGCCGGCGTCGTGCTCATGCCCCTCGGGCTCCTGCTCGTCCTCGGGGGCTACCTGGGCGCCTCGGGCACCACGGCGCTCAGCTCCCAGGTGCCGTACCTCATCTCGGGCGGCCTCCTCGGCCTGGGCTGCACGATCGTCGGCGCTGCCCTCTTCCTGCGGTACTCGCTCGGGCGGTACCTGCGCTTCTGGCTGCTCCGCCTCGTCTACGAGGAGCATGCCAGCGCCGACCGCCAGGTCGACGCCATGGAACGGCTCGGCGAGCACCTCGTCCGGGGCCGTCCCGCCAACCGTCCGGCGGGGACCGCCGACCGACCCAAGGAGACCCAACCGTGACCACCACCAACCGGCGGGCAACCGTCATCCGCTGTGCCGGAGCGGCACTCGCCGCCGCCCTGCTCGTCGCCGCGTGCGGCGGTGACGACGATGAATCAGGCGACGACACCACCTCGACGACCGCCGAGGCGACGACCACCACCGCCGACGCGGCCGCGGACGAGGAGGCGGTGGAAGCCGTGCTCACGGAGTTCTTCGCCCTCGTGGGCCGGGGCGACTTCGCGGCGGCGAGCGACCTCATCGAGAACCCGGGAGCCGCTGAGGCCCGCCTCGTGCACTGCGCCGAGCTGGTCTCGGGGGTCACGATCGAGATGACGAGCGTCGAGCTCGTCGACGACGAGACGGCCACCGCGCTCTTCGCCATCCTCAAGGACGGTGAGGTGCTGCTGGCGGAGAGCGGCGGTGGCGCGGTGAAGGTCGACGGAGCCTGGCTGGTGAGCGAGAACACCTTCCTCTCGCTGTACGACGCGGCCAAGGAGAGCTGCACGGGCACGCCGCCGCCCGCTGGGTGACCGCAGCTGCGCCGGTGGGCGCTGACGTCGGCGACGACGCCAGCGCCCACGACGCGCACCTGCGCCGCGGCGGGTGGCGCATGATGCGCCGCGCCCTGGCACCGAGCCGGGGCTGGATCGCCATCGGCGTGGTCAGCGCGCTCGGCTGGACCGTGGCCAAGGTGTCGGTCCCGCTGCTCGCGCAGCGCGCCATCGACCACGGCATCGACCCCTACGACGGCGACGAGCTGCGCCGCTGGACGCTGGTGATCGGCGGGGTGACGCTGCTGATCGCCGTGTTCACGGCGTTCCGCCGCTACGCCGCGTTCGCCATCTCCTTGCGTGCCGAGACCGATCTGCGCCGCCAGCTCTTCGCCCACCTCCAGCGGCTGCACTTCGCCTACCACGACCGGGCACAGACCGGTGAGCTCATGTCGCGCGCCAACACCGACCTGCGCCAGATCCAGCTCTTCCTCGTGTTCGTGCCGATCGCCGGCGCCAACCTCGTGATGATCCTCGGGGTGACCGGCGTGCTGCTCACGATCAACCTGGAGCTGGCCCTGCTCGCCCTCGCGCCGCTGCCGCTGCTGAACCTGGCCGCCACGACGTTCTCGCGGCGGATGGGCCCGCAGTCAGCGGACCTCCAGCGTCGCCTCGCCGACGTGTCCGGCGTCGTGGAGGAGAGCCTCTCGGGCATCCGGGTCGTCAAGGGCTTCGGCGCGGAGCGCATGCAGGACGACAAGCTGCGGGATGCGGCTCGCAGCGTGCAGGACCGGGCGCTGGCCATCGCCTGGCTCCGAGCCGGCTTCAACCCGCTGATGGAGCTCCTGCCGACGCTCGGGCTCGTGATCGTGCTGTGGGTCGGGGGGCGCGAGGTGCTGTCGGGCCAGCTCAGCACCGGCGAGCTCGTGGCCTTCAACTTCTACATCCTCCAGCTCATCTTCCCCCTGCGGATGACGGCCTTTCTCGTGGCGCAGGCATCGCGGGCGTCGGCGTCCGCTGCCCGCGTCTACGAGGTGCTCGCCACCGATCCCGAGATCGTCGACCATCCCGGCTCCCGGCCGCTCGCCGACGGGCCCGGCGAGGTGCGGTTCGACGAGGTGCACTTCGGCTACGAGCCGTCGGTGCCCGTGCTGCGCGGCCTCGATCTGGTCGTGCCTGCCGGCGACTCGGTCGCACTCGTCGGCGCCACAGGCTCCGGCAAGAGCACCATCGCCCGCCTGATCGCACGCTTCTACGACGTCGGCGCCGGGCAGGTGCGACTCGACGGTGCCGACGTGCGCGACATCCGGCTCGACGACCTGCGCAGCGCCGTCGGCATCGTGTTCGAGGACACCTTCCTCTTCAGCGACACCGTGCGGGCCAACATCGCCCTCGCCGATCCGACGGCGTCCTCCGAGCGGGTCGAGGACGCGGCGCCCCTCGCCGGCGCCGGTGAGTTCATCGCCGCGCTGCCCAACGGCTACGACACCGTCCTCGGCGAGCAGGGCTTCTCGCTGTCGGGCGGCCAGCGGCAGCGCATCGCGATCGCGCGCGCGATCCTCGCGGACCCCCGAGTGCTCGTGCTCGACGACGCCACCTCGTCCGTCGACCCCACCAAGGAGCACGAGATCCGCGACGCGCTGGAGGAGGTCATGGCCGGCCGAACGACGATCGTGATCGCGCACCGCGTGGCCACGGTCGCCCTCGCCGACCGGGTGGTGCTCCTCGACGGCGGCAGGGTGGTGGCCGAGGGCAGCCACGAGGACCTGCTGACGAGCTCCGCGCGGTACCGCCAGGTGCTCGCGGAGGGCGAGCAGCAGGTCATCGCCGAGGCGGGCACGTGAGGATCCCCGACGCGGTCGACGTCGACCTCAGCGGCACCGACAAGCTGCACATCGTGCGGCGCACCTGGGTGCTGCTGCGGCCCCATCGCCGCGGCCTCGTCGCCGTGGCGGTGCTGGTGGTCCTGCAGGCGGGCGGCATGGTGGCCGGTCCGGCGCTGGTGCGCTACGGCATCGACGAGGGGGTGCAGCCGCGCGACCTCGACCAGCTCAACCGCGCGGCAGCGCTGTTCCTGCTCGCCGCAGTCGTCGCCTACGTCAGCGGCCGCTTGGCGATCCGCGCGGTGGCCAAGGTGGGGGAGGCGTTCCTGCGCGAGCTGCGCGAGCGGGTCTTCTCGCACCAGCTCTCGCTCTCGATGGACTTCTTCGATCGCAACCGCACGGGCACGCTCGTCGCGCGCATGACCGCCGACATCGAGGCCCTGCAGGAGCTGGTCGGTCAGGGCCTCACGATGTTCGTGGTCAACAGCCTGCTGCTGGTCGGCGCCGCGCTGGTGATGATCACGATGAGCTGGCAGCTCGCCCTCGGGACGCTCGTGGTGGTGCCCATGGTGGCCAAGGCCACGAGCTGGTTCCGGCGGGAGTCGAACCGGGCCTACCTCGACCTGCGCGAGTCGATCGGCACCAACCTGTCGACCATCCAGGAGGGGCTGGCGGGCGTGCGCGTCGTCCAGGCGTTCAGCCAGCAGGGCGCGGTCGTCAAGCGCTTCGACGGCACGAACGAGCGCCTCTTCAACGCCCACATGCGAACGGAGCGCATCGCTGCCCGGTACTTCCCGGTGATCGAGCTGGCGCAGGGCATCTCCATCGCGGTGATCCTCGGGCTGGGCGGCTACCTGAGCGCCCGCGGCGCGGTCACGGTGGGCACCGTCGCCGCCTTCGTGCTCTACCTGCAGAACCTCTTCGAGCCGATCCAGCAGCTCAGCCAGCTGTTCAACCAGCTCCAGGCGTCGGCGGCATCGCTGCACAAGCTGTACCGCCTGCTCGACGAGCGCCCCGCCGTGGGCGAGCGCCCCGGCGCGGTGGACCTGCCCGAGCGGGGCCGGCTGGAGGTGCGCGACGTCGGCTTCGGCTACGGATCCGGGGCGGCGGTGCTCGAGCACGTCACCATGGCGGTCGAGCCGGGCGAGCGCGTGGCGCTGGTGGGCCCGACCGGGGCGGGGAAGTCGACCCTCGCCAAGCTCATGGCCCGTGCCTACGACCCGACCTCGGGCACCGTCACCTACGGGGGCATCGACCTCCGCGACGGCACGACGAGCAGCCTGCGGCGCCGCATCGTCGTCGTGCCCCAGGAGGGCTTCCTCTTCTCCGGGACGGTCCGCGACAACCTGCTCGTCGGGCGGCCCGGCGCGAGCGACGGGGAGATCGCCGCGGCCATCGATCGGCTCGGCCTGGCCTCGCGCTTCGCGGCCTTCGCGGCGAGCCTCGACACCGTGGTGCGCGAGCGGGGCGCCAACCTCTCCGCGGGCGAGCGCCAGCTCGTGTCGCTGGTGCGCGCCGCCCTGGCCGACCCGGGGGTGATCGTGCTCGACGAGGCCACCTCGAGCCTCGACCCGGGCACGGAGCTCGTCGTCGAGCGGGCGCTCGAGCGCCTGATGGAGGGACGCGCCGTCGTCGTGATCGCCCACCGGCTCTCGACCGCAGCGCGGGCGGATCGCGTCGCGGTCGTCGACGGTGGTCGACTGGTCGAGCACGGCACCCACGCGGCGCTGCTCGCCCTCGGTGGCCGCTACGCGGCTCTCTTCGCCAGCTGGGCCGCGGGCACGGGCCCGGCCCGAGCCTGAGGACCACGGGTCGAGGATCGATGCACGCCACGCAGGTAGGGTCCCGTGCCGTGACCGACCGGGCGGCGGTGCGGACGACAGCCGAGGCGCCGGTCGACCGGTACCGCCGGCGCGGGCCACGCGTCACCGCCCACCGGGCGGCGATCGCCATGCTCGTCGCCGGCGTCGTCATCACCGCGGGGCTCGCCCTCGCCGCCCTGGCCGCCTACGAGACGAACGAGGACCGGCTGCTCGCGGACCGGACGAGCGAGGCAGCCGCCGTGCTGCGGGCGGCCATCTCGAGCCTTGAGATCCCGCTGAGCTCGGCCAGCGAGCTGGTCGCGGTCACCGAGGGCGACCCGACGACCTTCGTGCCGTTCATGGCCCCGCTCGTCGGCGAGGACCGACGCTTCGTGTCGGCGTCGGTGTGGCGCCGCAGCGACGCCGCGAGCGGGCCCACGGTCGTCGTCGGCGCAGCGCCTGCGCTTGCCGCCCTCCCCACCAGCGAGGTGCTCGCCTTCTTCGACCGCGACGCCGAGGTGCCATCGCTCACGGTCATGGACCTCCTGGAGTCGGATCCACCGCGCCTGGGCTTCTCCCACACCTCGCCCGCCGACGCCGACTTCGCGGACTACGTCGAGCAGGCGCTGCCGGAGGACCGCACCTCGTCGCAGCAGGCCGACGACGCCTTCGCCGACCTCGACTACGCCCTGTACGTCGGGCGGTCGCCGCTGGCGGAGCGCCTCGTCTTCGCCAGCACGGCCGAGATCCCCCTCGGCGGCAGGGTCGCCATGGAGCAGCTCGTGCTCGGCGACCATGACCTGCTGCTCGTCATGTCGCCCATCGGCAACCTCGGCGGCGGGCTGCTGCGCGCCCTGCCGTGGGTGATCCTCGGCGCGGGCACCGCGATCTCGTTCGGCTTCGCAGGCTTGAACGAGCGGGTGCTGCGTCGCCGCGACCACGCCGAGCAGCTCGTCGGCGAGCTCGCGCTGGTGGCGGAGGACAACGCGCGCCTCTACAGCGAGCAGCGCTCGGTGGCCCAGGCACTGCAGCAGAGCCTCCTGCTGGACTCGCTGCCCGACCTGCCGGGCCTGGAGCTCGCCGTCCGCTACGAGCCGGGCGTCGACGGCGTCGACATCGGCGGCGACTGGTACGACGTGATCCAGCGCGCCGGTGGCCGCGTGCTCGCCGTGGTCGGCGACGTGTCCGGCCGCGGCGTCCAGGCCGCCACGATCATGGCGCAGCTGCGCCACTCCATCCGCGCCTACGCCGCGCAGGGCGACGCGCCAGCGGCGATCCTCACCAAGCTCGGCGAGCTGATCGACGTCGCCAGGGACGGCCACTTCGCCACGGTGCTCATCGCCGAGGTCGACCCCGCCGACGGCACCGTGACGATGGCGAACGCCGGCCATCCCCGCCCCCTCGTGGTCACCGACCGCGGCGAGGCGAGCTTCAGCGACAGCCAGATCGGTCCCCCGGTCGGCGTCAGCGGGGGCGCCGGGTACGCCACCGTGACCATGGGCCTCACCGACGGCGCCACGATGCTGGCCTTCACGGACGGGCTCTTCGAGCGCCGGGGTGAGACCGTCGACGTGGGCTTGGAGCGCCTCCGGGCCTGGGTGGCCGGCACGGAGGACGATCTCGAGGCGATGCTCGACGGGATCCTCCACGAGTTCGCTGGGACGGCGGACGACGATGCTGCGATACTTGCCGTCCGATGGACGCCCCGGACGAATCCCCCCAGCTGACGGTGGAGCACTCGACCGACGAGTCCGGTCGACCCGTCATCTCGGTGACCGGGGAGCTCGACCTCGCGTCCGCCCCGCAGGTGAGCGCGGTCGCGAAGGCGCTGCTCGAAGCGGAGCCGGCGCAGGTGGTGTTCGACCTCTCCGGCCTGGAGTTCATGGACAGCTCGGGCCTGCGCGTGCTCCTCGAGGTGGCGAACCAGGTGCCGGTCGTCGTGCCGTCACCGTCGCTGGCGGTGCGCCGGGTCATCGAGTCGGCCGGCGTCGACCAGATCCTCGTCCTCGAGCCCTAGCGTCAACCGCCGGCGGCGGCTCCGAGGGGCGAGGCGCTGCGGGTGCGCGTCTCGGCCCAGGTCAGGCCCACGTCGGGGTCGGCGTCGTGCGGCAGGCCGAGGAGGCGCTCGCCGATGATGTTGCGCAGCACCTCCGAGGTGCCCCCGCCCACCGTGAGCGCCGGGCTGAACAGGAAGCCGCTCGCCCACGGCGCCCACACCGCGTCCTCCTCCACGGCCAGCATGCCCGAGGCGCCCATGAGGTCCTTGGCGAGCGCGAACACCTTCTTGCCGTGGGGGTCCTTCAGCGCCTTGCGCAACGAGGCGTCCGGACCCGGCTTCTTGTTGACCTTGGCGGAGATCTGCCGCAGCTGGTGGAAGCGCATGATCTCGCCTTCGATGTAGGCGTCGGCGAGCCGCTGCCGCAGCGCGCCGTCGGGCAGGCCGCCGCGCTCGCGCACCAGGGTGACGAGGTCGCGCACCGTCGGCCCGTGGCCCCACTGCAGGCCGTCGCGCGAGAGCGACACCCGCTCGTTGGCGAGGGTCTCCTTGGCCATCGCCCAGCCGCCGTGCAGCGGACCGATCAGGTTGTCGGCCGGCACCTCGACGTCGTGGAAGAACACCTCGCAGAAGCCGGCGTCGCCGAAGCCGCCCACCATGTTGCGCAGCGGGCGGATCTCGATGCCGGGTGAGTCCATCGCCACGATGAAGTACGAGATGCCCGTGTACTTGGACGTGTCGGGATCGGTGCGGGCGATGAGGATGCCGTACTTCGCGACGCTGGCCAGCGAGGTCCAGATCTTCTGGCCGTTGACCACGAACACGTCGCCGTCGCGCACGGCGCGGGTCGACAGGCTGGCGAGGTCGGAGCCGGCGTCGGGCTCGCTGAAGAGCTGGCACCACATCTCCTCGCCGCGCAGCATCGGCGGCAGGTAGCGCTGCTTCTGCTCCTCGCTGCCGTGCACGACGATCACCGGCCCGCAGTGCCCGATGCCGATCGGGTTGAGCGGCTTGGTGACGCCGGCGCGCTTCAGCTCGTCGTCGATGATGAGCTGCAGCTCCGGCTCCGCGTCGAGCCCCCACGGCGGCGGCCAGTGGGCGGTGACGTAGCCGGCCTCGACCAGCTGCGCCGGGGTGGGCTGGGGGTGCGCGGCCAGCCAGGCCCGCACCTCGAGGCGCCGGGGGTCGTCCTCGGCAGGGAGATCGATGTCCACGGCACAAGTAGAACACGTTCTCGCGCGGCGCGCCCTCTGTGTCCGTGAAGCGTGAGACACCTTCCATCCCATGATCCGTGCTCGGGGGCGATGAAGGTGAACAACGATGACAGACACAACCGACCGTGTTGTCGCCAAGAATGGCGACCTGCGCAACAGAAAAGATCCCGAGGAACACGCCCGCGCCAAGCGGCGGACGTTCGAGGCCGGGTTCAAGCTTCGCGTCCTCGCGGAGTGGGACCGATCCGAAGCCGCTGAGCGCTCCGCCATCCTGCGCCGCGAAGGCCTCTACTCCTCGACGATCTCAGACTGGAAACGCCAACGACGAGAAGGCCTCCTCGACAACGACGGCGCCCGCCGTCCCGAAGGCCGGGGCGGACCCTCCTACGCGGAGGTCGACCGGCTCCGTCGCGAGAAGCAGAAGCTCGAGGAAGAGCTGGCTCGAGCCCGGTTCGTGATCGAAGTCCAGGGAAAAGTCTCCGCGCTCTTGGAGGAGCTCTCGAAGAGCGCGGCCACCGAAGAGAACGAGACGTGATCGTCGACGCCGGCGTCGACGAGCTGGCCCCAGTCCTTGGCCGGCGCGCCGGCTGCGCCGCCCTCGGACGCAGCCGTGCCACCCACTACCGCCACCGACGCCCACCGCTGCACGGCCCACCCGAACCCCGGGCCCGGTCCCACCGGGCCCTCCAACCCCACGAAGCGACCACGATCCTCGAGACGCTCAACAGCGAACGGTTCTGCGACCAAGCGCCCGCCCAGATCTGGGCGACGCTCCT
The DNA here is from genome assembly GCA_963715505.1 of uncultured Microthrixaceae bacterium. GTDB lineage: Bacteria > Actinomycetota > Acidimicrobiia > Acidimicrobiales > VFJN01 > VFJN01. The sequence goes on along the minus strand of OY970242.1, from coordinate 2,140,269 downwards.
CGATGAAGGCACCTACCTCGGGTCGATCAGCACGATGTACCGGCTCCTCCGAGCTGAGCACCAGGTCCGGGAACGACGCCGTCAGGCCCGCCGACCCGCCACAGTGAAGCCCGAGCTGATGGCGACGGGCCCGAACCAGGTGTGGTCCTGGGACATCACCAAGCTCCGCGGCCCACACAAGTGGACCTGGTTCCAGCTCTACGTGATCCTCGATGTCCACTCCCGCTACGTCGTGGCCTGGCTCGTCGCCACCCGAGAGTCCGCCCGCCTCGCCGAAGAGCTCATCGCGGACGCCATCTACGAACAGAACGTGCTGGCCGGGCAGCTCTCCCTGCATGCCGACCGCGGGTCGTCGATGACCTCCAAGACCGTCAACCAGCTCCTCGCCGACCTCGGCGTCGAGCAATCCCACAGCCGACCCCACGTGAGCAACGACAACCCCTTCAGCGAAGCCCAGTTCAAGACGTTGAAGTACTCCCCGACGTTCCCGAAGCGCTTCACCGGCATCGATCACGCCCGAGCGTTCTGCGACTGGTTCTTCGCTCACTACAACCACCAGCACCGCCACTCCGGCATCGGGCTCCACACCCCCGCCGACGTCCACTACGGCCGCGCCGACCAGGTCCGCGCCCAGCGCCAGACCGTTCTCGACGCCGCCTACACGCACCACCCCGAACGATTCCGCCGGCCGCCCAGCGCGCCCCGGATCCCCGAGACAACATGGATCAACCCACCCCAGGAGACGCCCCTCGCCACCACATCCATTTGAGCCAACGGTGTCTCACCCCCACTGACACGTTCCGGCGTCCGGTTCGCTGTCACACCCCATCGAGAAGATGCTGGGCATGGACCTCTGGTACCCACCCAAGGACCGCCCCCACCTGTTCGAGTGGTGGCGACCGCTCGTCCTGGCCAGCCGGGCCGCCCGTCTCGAGCAGTTCCCGTGGCCCATCCACCTCGACGAGATGATCCTCGTCGGGCGCATCGACCGCAGCAGCCGGCCCGCCATCTGGGTGTACCGGCACCCCGAGGCCCGAGGCGAGCTCTACGTCGACGGCAGCGGTCAGGCCTACAAGTTCACCCGCACGCCCAACGCCAAGTCCTACGGCCGCTTCACGCCCTGCGAGATCCGCCAGGCGCTCTGGCGGGCCGGCCTGCCGGATGTCGTGCAGCCCATCTGGTTCGAGCAGCCCCCGCCCCCGCTCGATGAGGGCTGGCGAGCTGGCGTCGACGACGACGGCGGTGCGGCTGCCGCCGACGTCAACCACGAGGACGCGCCGTCAGCACCCCGCCAACGCGGCCACCTGACCGTCCACGACGGCGGTCGCCCCCTCGCCGGCTGAGCCGCGGCGATCTGCTCGCTACCGCCTCCACATGAGCGCGAGCGCGATGCCGTCGGGGTCCTTGAAGTTGAGGATCGCACCGGGCGGTCGGACGCTTCCCCTGATGCTGAGGGCTTCAATGGCGCGGGTCGGGCGTCTGGCTCCTGCGACGAAGCACGAAGAGTGGCACCGTCCGCCCCGCTCGTCGCTCGTACGTCGTCACGCGTGGCCATCTGGCGATGGCAGCTGCACGGGCGTCGTCGTAGTCGTTCCCCTGCAGCATCTCGGCGACGACGTCGATCGAGCCGCCACCGATGTCGATGACCGCATCGGTGTCGGCTCGGAGGTTGGCCACCCAATCAACCGGGGCCTGCCCCCCTGCGCCACCAGAGATCAGCCATCCATCTCCGTGCTCGAGGTACGCCACCGGCGTCTGGCGCCTCATTCCCGTCCTACGACCGGTGGTCATGAGCACGAGCACATCTGTCCGGAAGAGCAGTCCCAACGCGCTGCGCCCGAAGCGACGGATCTGAGCAGCCTCGACGCGCGCAACAGTGGGCTTCAGTGGGCGAAGCAGGTCTGCGATCCGTGGACGAGACGGCACTAGGCGGTCCGCGGCGACGCCGACGCTCGGCGGACCGCGCTCGTGGCGAGAAGCAACGAAGGTACGTACAGCAGGCCCATCCCGCCGATGAGTGCCGGCACCATGGCGGCGAGCAGCGCGATGCAGGCGCCCACCAAGGCGGCTCGATCCCTGCCGCCCCCCAAGAGCAGGGCAGCTGCGAGGGACCCCAGCGCGATCGTCCAGCCGTTCGCAGCGTTCAACCCGACGTCTCGCACAACGACGACGACGAGGAGCAGTGCAGACACCGCCGCGGCCAGCGAGCCCGCCGCTCGGGTGGCGGCCATTGCGTCAGGATAGTCGGCCGCGCTTCTCGTCATGCCCGGGCCAACACGCTTACCCGGCCAGGGTCGCCGTTGCATTCGAGGACGGCCAGGCCTTGGTCCTCGACGAGGCGACTGAGCGTTCGTCGTGCCAGACGTGGCTGGCGCAGCGGAGTTCCTGCGTGCGCTCGGCGCCGAGGTGCCGGAGAGCTCCGGCGAGTGGGCGGCGTGGTCTGGCCACCATGTGGGGTTTCCGGCAGTCGCCGCCGGGTTCACCACCGACCTCGACAGTCCGGCGTTCGCCGCGCACTGGGGCAGCTTGCCCTTTCTGGGGCGCGCGCTATGCGGTCGTCCGGGGTCCCGGCCCGATCGTGGTGGGCTTCATGAGCCCGATCGATCCCTCGACGCGAAGCGAGCCGCCGTCAGTGTCCGACTTCGCGTAGCGGCCACATGACCGAGCCGCGGTCTGATCGCTCGAGGGAGCGAGCCACAGCTGGCGGTCCCACGGCCGAAGATCGCCGTCCCGAGGCCGCAGCCGAGCAGATCTCCCGCGCCGTTCGTCCTCGCAGACGAGGTTGACTGTCATACCCCCTGCGTACCGTTCGTCCATGGGCACGGTTCGGTCCTACGACGTGGTGCTGGCGGAGATCGCCGACCGCTTCGGCGAGCTGCGCGGCCTCGACCCCACGGGCCTCACCGCCGACGAGGTGTGCGACCGCGTCACCCGGGCCGAGACCGTGCGGGCCATGGCGGAGGCGGAGGTCGCCCGCGCCGCGGGCACGCTCGACACCTCGAAGGCCTGGCAGATCGACGGATCGAGGTCGCCCGCGTCCTGGATGGCATGGCGCTGCCGGATCAGCCGGGGCCGTGCGGCGGCGACGCTCAAGTGCGCGCGGGATCTGCGCCACATGCCCCTCGCCGAGCAGGCGTTCCTCGAGGGGCGGATCACGGCGGACCACATCCGCTTGCTGGCAGGCGCCCGCCGGTCCGCGGCCGACGACTACGACCGCCAGGAGGAGCACCTCGTCGGGCTCGCCGGCAAGCTGACCTTCTGGGAGTTCAGCGTCGCGATCGAGTACTGGCGCCAGCTCCACGACCCTGATGGCGTGGAAGGCGATGCGGCCGACCGCTACGAGGCGCGCCGGGCGCACTGCTCGAAGACCTTCGAGGGCATGGTCGCGCTCGATGCGCTGTTCGACCCGATCGGCGGTGCGATCTTCGTCCGCGAGCTCGCTCGGCTCGAGCAGGAGCTGTTCGAGGCCGACTGGAAGGACGCCCGAGCCCGCCTCGGCGACGCCGCGGCGGAGGTTGACCTGCCACGGACGCCGCAGCAGCGCCGGCTCGACGCCCTGCGGGTGATGGCGGAGCGATCCGCCGCGAAGGCGCCCGGCTCGACCGAGCCGCGGGTCCTGCTCCACGTGCTGGCCGGCGACAAGACGGTGGAGCGGCTGTGCGAGCTGTCCGACGGCTCCGTGGTCACCCCGGGCGAGGTCCTTCCGGTGCTCGGCATGGCAGATGTGGAGCGGGTCGTCTTCGACGGACCGTCGAAGGTCATCGACGTTGGTGTGCGCCGCCGGCTGTTCACCGGCGCCACTCGCACCGCGGTCGAGATGCGCGACCGCACGTGCAGCCACCCGGGCTGCGACGTGCCCGCAGAGCGATGCGAGATCGACCACATCGAGCCCTTCGAGCTCGGCGGCCTCACCGTGCAGGACAACGGCCGCTGCTCCTGCACGTTCCACCACCGCTGGCACCACCGACGACGCCGGCCGGCCGCCTGAGACCAGGCCGCCGGCGCCCTCGCCACCACAGCACAGCGGCGATCACCGGCCGACTATCCGCGCTGGCTGCGGTTGCGCGACGAGTGGTGGTCGACCCTTCGCATCTGGCGGAACCGCCGCGCACAACCGGAGCGTGAACGCCAGATCATCTCGCAGCACGGGCGCCACGTGGCCCTTCACGTGCTCCGATCCAAGCGGGCCGCAAGGGAGCTCCTCGACAGCCTGGACGCCGACCACGTGCACCTCGACGACGGTCGTGGGGGAGAAGGTTGATCAGCTCGACGTGCGGTCGCCCTCGAACGTGAAGAGCGTGCGCGGCGCGCCGAGCGGGGGCGGGTGGACGGCGAGGCGTGCGGTGCCGACGCCGAAGGCGAAGCCGTCCTCGGCATCGAAGGCCACCTCCTCGAAGCCGGCCTCGACGAACCAGCGGCGGATGGTGGGCGTGAGGTCCGGGTCGAGCCGGTGCCTCGTCCAGATCACCGTGGCGCCGCGGCGGCACAGCTCGGGCAGGTGCTGCACGGTGGTGGCGATGTCGGCGTCGGGCACGTTGCCGAAGATCCCGCAGGCGAGCACCAGGTCGGCCGGCGCCGCGCCGAGGTAGGCGCTCGTGGTCGACGCGTCGCCCTCCACCACCTGCACGCCATCGAGACCGGAGCGGGTCGCCGCGGCGCGTGCGGCCTCGACGTTGGTGGGGTCGAGCTCGACCAGGCGGGCGCGCACGTCGAGCGCGACGGCGGTGGTCGAACAGGACCTCGAGCAGGTCGCGGCCCTGACCCGCGCACATGCTGATGACCGCGATCGGCCCGGACGGGGCCGCATCGAGCGCGGCGCGGATGCGGTGCTGGACGACGCGCAGGCGCCGGTGCAGCGACGAGCTCGGATCGTCGTACGGCCGGTGCCAGGCGACCCAGGGGTCGTCGGTCACGGCATGCCCAGCAGGGCTACGCGGCCGACTTCTCCAGGACGTGCACGCCGCAGGCGCTCCCCAGCCCGATGACGTGGGCCAGGCCCACCTTGGCGCCCTCGATCTGGCGGTCGCCGGCCTCGCCGCGCAGGTGGTGGCAGACCTCCCAGATGTTGGCGATGCCGGTGGCGGCGATCGGGTGGCCCTTGGACTGCAGGCCGCCGGACACGTTGACGGGGGTCTTGCCGTCTCGCCACGTGGCGCCCGACTCGAAGAAGTCGACGGCGCCACCCTGCTCGCAGAGCATCAGGTTGTCGTAGTGCACGAGCTCCGCCGTGGCGAAGCAGTCGTGCAGCTCCACCAGGTCGAGGTCGGCCGGCGAGACGCCGGCCTGCTCGTAGGCCTGCGTGGCGGCGTTGCGGGTCAGCGTGTTGACGTCGGGCAGGACCTGGCAGCTCTCCTGCCACGGGTCGCTCGTGAGCACCGAGGCCGACACCTTGACGGCGCGCTTCTGCTGCTCGCGCGACAGCGTCTTCAGCTTCGAGCCCGACACCACCACGGCAGCGGCGGCGCCGTCGCAGTTCGCCGAGCACATCGGCCGCGTGTTCGGGTAGGCGATCATCATGTCGCCCATGATCTCCTCGAGCGTCATCTTCTTCGTGTAGGCGGCGAGCGGGTTGAGCGTGGAGTGGGCGTGGTTCTTCTCGCTGATCCTGGCGAAGAGCTCGAAGCTCGTGCCGCCGTACTTGTGGCCGTACTCCATGCCGATCTGCGCGAACACGCCGGGCATGGTGTTGGTGCCGATGCGGCCGTCGGTGGAGGTGACCGCGCCGTAGCGGCCCCTGGGCTCGAACACCTTCTTGTCGGACTTGGGGCTGCCGCCACCGCCGAGCAGGCCGGCGCCGGAGAGCTTCTCGACGCCCACGGCGAGGCCCATGTCGCACTCGCCCGACTTCACGGCCATGATCGCCGTGCGCAGCGCGGTGGCGCCCGTGGCGCAGGCGTTGGCGACGTTGTAGACGGGGATGCCCGTCTGGCCGATCTGCTTCTGGAGCTGCTGGCCGATGCCGGCCGCGGCCTCCATCAGGTTGCCCGCTGCCAGGACGCCCATGTCGCGCATGGTGACGCCGCCGTCGGCCAGCGCGGCGAGGGCGGCCTCAGCGGCGAGGTCGACGGTGTCCTTGTCCGGGTGCTTGCCGAACTTGGTCATGTTGATGCCGAGGATCCAGATCTCGTCCGATGCAGACATGGGCTACGCCTCCAGGGGTTCGAAGCCGAAGCCGATCGCCTCGGTGCCGTCGTCGTCGGTGCCGACCACGTAGGTGGCCAGGCGCACCTTCATCCCGAGCGACACGTGCTCGGGATCGGGCTCGGTGTTGATGATGTTGCCGCGCACGCTGGTGCCGTCGCAGTCGATGACGCCGGCCACGAAGGGCACGGGCACGCCGGGTGCGGCGAAGGCCACGATGGTGAAGGCGCGCAGCTCGCCGGTGGTGCCGACCGGCGCCGCGGTGAACGACGTCGCCGAGCACGCCGCGCAGGCGTTGCGGCGGTCGAAGAACCGCGCCCCGCACGACGTGCACTCCTGGGCCACGAGGTGCGGGTCGTCGCCCAGCACCAGGTAGTCGACGATCGGAACGGCAGCGGCCATCGGTCCCCCTCTTCCCGCCTACGGTCGGGCACAGGGCTACCAGGTCGGGCGCGACCCCGTCGAGGCGGGCGGCGGTGCCCTCAGCGCAGCGGGGCGAGGAGCGAGCTGCGACCCGCCTGCCACGCCTCGAGGAGGTGCTGCGCGAAGAGCCGCTCGACCGCCGTGAGCGCCGTGGCGCCGTAGACGACCTCGCCGCCGAGCATCGGCTCCTGGTCGACGAGGCCCGCGACCATCTCGTGCAGCGCCACGACCTGGTGGCGCTCGTCGGCGATGACGTGCTCCTCGTAGAAGCGACTGGCCTTGGGTCCGACCCGCAGGCGGCGCAGCGCGTCCCGGTAGCGGCCCATCGGTCCCACGGAGCACATCTCGAACATGGCGAGGTGCCCGACGAGCGCACCGCGCCACCGGCGGTGCAGGCCCAGCAGGGACACCAGGTTCCCGGTGGTCAGCGTGATGCCGGGGAGGTGGTCGATGTAGGCCCCGTAGCGGGTGTCGAGCCGCAGCTCGCGCATGGTGTCGGCGAAGAGGGTGGCGTGCACCCGCTCGGGATCGCCCCCGCCGTACTCACCGATCTGGATGTCGATGAGCGCCGCCTTGGCCGGCCCCCACAGGCGCGGGATGGCCCAGGTGTGCGGGTCGGCCTCCTTGAGCTGGTACGCCGAGCGGTGCACGGCGAACTCGCGCATCTGGTCGAGGGTGCCCCGCGTGGCCATGTAGGCGGAGAGCGATGCGCCGTCGTCGTCACCCGCCTGCTCGAGCAGGGCGTCGACCGTCGCCGCGACCGACAGGCCGACGGGCGGGAGCCCGATCAGCTCGGCGAGGCGCGCCTCGAGGGCGGCCTCCAGGCGCTGGCGCTCGCGCAGCAGCGACGGCTCCCACTCCCAGGCCTCGTCGACGTCGGCGAAGCCGCGGTAGTGCAGCTCGTAGCAGACGTGCAGCGCCAGGGCGGCGTCGTCGCCGGTGAGCGGGTCGTCGTCGCTCTCTGGCAGGCGCGACAGCTCGTGGACGGGTCGCACGAGGTGGTCGAGGAGCTGCTCGGTGAGCACCCCGCGCGGCGACGGGAGCGGTGGGGCGTCGAGGTCGGTCAGATCGATCTCGAGGTCCGCTGGGGTGGGCGTGGGACGTCGGGGTCCCTCGGCGGAGGGCGGCATCGAGCCAGGGGAGAGCAGCGTCATGGCCCGGTGTCCTACCCACCTCCATGGTGGGTGAACCCCGGACGGTGCGGCGTGGTCAGCCCAGGCCGTCGAGCGCCCGGCGCAGGTCGTCGAGCAGATCGTCGACGTCTTCGATGCCGACGGAGAGCCGCACCAGGTCGCCGGGGACCTCGTTGGCCGTCCCCGCCACGGACGAGTGCGTCATGCGCGCCGGGTGCTCGATGAGGCTCTCGACCGCGCCCAGGCTCTCGGCGAGCGTGAAGACCTCCGTGCGCCGGCACACCTCGAGCGCCGCGGGCTCGCCGCCGGCGAGGCGGAACGACACCATCCCGCCGAAGGCCGACATCTGCCGGGAGGCGACGTCGTGGCCGGGGTGGTCCTGCAGGCCGGGCCACAGCACCTGGCGCACCGCGGGGTGCTCGACGAGGGCGTGCGCCACCGCCTCGGCCGAGGAGGCGTGGCGTGCCATCCGCAGCTGCAGCGTCTTGGCGCCGCGGTGCAGCAGGTAGCAGTCGAACGGGCCCGGCACCGCGCCGGCGGCGTTCTGCAGGAACGCCACGCGCCCGGCGAGGTCGTCGTCATCGGTGGCGACGAAGCCGCCGACCACGTCGCTGTGCCCCCCGAGGTACTTCGTGGCCGAGTGGACCACGACGTCGGCGCCGAGCCGCAGAGGCTGCTGCAGCGCCGGGGTGGCGAAGGTGTTGTCGACCACCACCGTCGCGTCCCGCTCGTGCGCGAGCTTGCTCACGGCCTCGATGTCGACGATCCGCAGCCACGGGTTGCTGGGGGTCTCCAGCCACACCATGCGCGTGGTCGGCCGCCACGCGGCGGCGAGCGCGTCGAGGTCGGTGAGGTCCACGGTGTCGATGGCCACCCCGGCGCGGGCATGGACCTGGCGAGCCAGGCGGACGGTGCCGCCGTAGGCGTCGTCGGGGAGCACGACGTGGTCGCCGGGCGAGACGAGGCGCAGCAGCGCGTCCTCGGCGGCGAGCCCCGAGGCGAACGCCAGGCCGTGTCGGGCACCCTCGAGCGCTGCGCCGTGCGCCTCCCAGGCGGCGCGGGTGGGGTTGCCGCTGCGGCTGTACTCGAAGGCGCCGGGCTCGCCGGCGGCCTCCTGGGCGAAGGTGGTGGCAAGGGAGATGGGCGGCACGACGGCGCCCGTCCGGGGGTCGGGCGGCCCGGCGCCGTGGACGGCCCGGGTGCCGAAGCCCTTGCCGTCGAGCTCCACGCTCAGCGCGCCCCGCGCTCGCCGACGAGCGAGCCGAGCACGTCGGAGCGGGTGACGACGCCGACGGGGTGACCCGCTTCGATCACGAGGGCTGCGGGCGACACGTCGAGCCGGCTGACGGCCTCGTCGAGGGGCTCGCCGATGCCGATGGTCGGCAGCGAGGGTCCCATCACGTCGCGGACCGGCCGGTCGAGCGCAGCGGGGTCGGCCACCGCGGTGTGCAGCAGCTCCCGCTCGGACACCGCGCCGATCACCTCGGCGAGCACCACGGGCGGCTCGTGCTTGACGACCGGCATCTGGCTGACGCCGAACTCGCGCAGGATCTCGATGGCCTGGCGGACCGTCTCGTCGGGATGGGTGTGCACGAGCAGCGGCAGGCCGGCGTCGCGGCCACGGAGGAGGTCGCCGACGGTCCTGCCCGCGGCGCGCAGGAAGCCGTGGTCGGCCATCCAGCCGTCGTCATAGAGCTTGGAGAGGTAGCCGCGGCCCGAGTCGGGGATGTGGACCACGACCACCGCCTCGGGCGGCAGCGCCGCCGCCACCCGCAGCGCGGCAGCCACCGCGGTGCCGCCCGAGCCGCCGATCAGCAGCCCTTCCTCGCGCGTGACGCGGCGGGCGGTCGCGAAGCTGGTGGCGTCGCTGACGGCAATGACCTCGTCGACCACCGACGGGTCGTAGGTGGAGGGCCAGAAGTCCTCCCCGATGCCCTCGACGAGGTAGGGCCGGCCGGTGCCGCCCGAGTACACCGAGCCCTCCGGGTCGGCGCCGATCACGCGGATCTCGGGGTTGCGCTCCTTGAGGTAGCGGCCGATGCCGGTGATGGTCCCGCCCGTGCCGACCCCGCAGACGAAGTGGGTGATCCGCCCCTTGGTCTGCTCCCAGATCTCCGGCCCGGTGGTCTCGTACTGCGCCCGCGGGTTGTCGGGGTTGTGGTACTGGTCGGGCTTCCACGCACCCGCGATCTCCCCGGCCAGCCGGTCCGACACCGAGTAGTAGGAGTCGGGGTGGGACGGGTCGACCGAGGTCGGGCAGATCACCACCTCGGCGCCGTAGGCGCGCAGGTTGGCGATCTTGTCGGGCGCGACCTTGTCGGGGCACACGAACACGCAGCGGTAGCCGCGGCGAGCGGCGACGATGGCGAGGCCCACGCCGGTGTTGCCGCTCGTCGGCTCCACGATGGTGCCGCCGGGCTGCAGCCGACCGTCGGCCTCCGCCGCCTCGATCATGGCGAGCGCGGGGCGGTCCTTCGAGGAGAAGCCCGGGTTGTACAGCTCCAGCTTGGCGACGAGGTGGCAGTCGAGGTCGCGCGCCACCCGGTCGAGGCGGACCATGGGCGTGTTGCCGATGAGCGCGACGAGGTCGTCGGCGACGTCCATCGCCTCCGCCTCGTCGGTGACGCGGAGGACCGGCACGTCGTCGATGGCCACCTCGTCGTCGGTGTGCAGCACGACGGGGAGCCCACGCCGGTGCAGCTCCTCGGCGACGCGTCCCGCCTCGGCGCCGGTGCCGGTCACGCCGATCCGCCGTGGGATGTGGCCGCGCAGGTCGGCGAGGAGCCCGAGGAGCGAGTCGTCGGCCGCCACGTGGCACAGCCGCCGGGCCCGGGCGCGCAGGCGGGGCGGCGGGTCGGCGTCGCCCACCACCACCAGCAGGTCCATGTGCCGACGCTACTGCTCCACGGATCGCCTCAACCGACGGCGAGCGCGAGGAGGGGGATCGTCACCAGCGCGACGATCAGGCCGACGCCGATGACCGTGGTGGCGAGCTCCTCGTCGAGTCCCGCCCCTGCCGCCACCACCCCGGCGGTCACCATGGGCGGCATCCCCGCTTCGAGCACCGAGGCGCCCCAGGCGGGGTCGTGGAGGCCGTCGACGGCCGCCGCCGCGCCGAGCACGAGGACCGGCAGCAGCGCCATCTTCGTGGCCAGGCACCAGACCGCGGCCTGGCGCGCGTGCGCGGTGGCGGCGACGCGGAAGCGCAGGCCGAGGGCGAGCATGGCGAGGGGCGACACCAGCGCGCCGAGGGCGCCGAGCGCGTCGTCGAGCCCGGCGGGCACCTCGACGGGACGCAGCGCGAAGCTGGCGAGCACCGCGATGAACGGCGGGAACCGGACCAGCCGCGCCGCCACGCCCCGCCAGCGGACGTCGCCGCCACCCCAGCGAGCGGCGATCACGGCGCCGTAGGTGGCGAGGCCGAGGAACGTTCCGAGCTGGTCGAACGCCAGCGCCCGCGCCAGGGCCGCCTCGCCGAGCAGCGACTCCACCATGGGCAGCCCCAGGAAGGTGGTGTTGCCGAGCGGCGTGACGAGCAGCAGGGCGCCGGTGGTCGGGCGGCTCCAGCCGTAGTGGCGGGCGCCGGCCAGCACGGCGACCGCCGCCACCGCGATGCAGGCCCACGCCGCGGCGACGGGGATCGCCAGGTCGGTACCGACGTCGAGGTCGCCGAGCTTGGCCAGGATGAGCGCGGGGAGGGTGACGCCCAGGACCGCACGGTCGAGCAGCGGGACGGCGCGGACCGCGGCGGGCACCCTGCGGCGGGCGAGCAGCCCGACCGCGAAGCAGGCGAGGACGACGGCGAGCACGTGCGGCTCGCGCCCCGAGCGCGGCTACCAGCCCTTGAACTCGGGCGACCGGCGCTCGCCGAAGGCCCGGATGCCCTCGTCGGTGTCCGCAGTCGCCGTCACCAGCTCCTGGGCGACGGCCTCCTCCTCGAAGGCAGACTGCCGGCTCGACTCCGAGCTGCGGTTCACGAGCCACTTGGTCATGGCGATCGCCTTGGTGGGCGCGGCGGCGAGGCGGCCGGCGAGGTCGTCGACGGTCGCGGCGAGCTGGTCGGCGGGCACCACGCGGTTGGCGATGCCCCACCGCTCGCAGTCGGCCGCGCCGACAGCTCGTCGCCGAGGAACATCAGCTCCTTGGCGCGCTGCGGGCCGACGATGCGCGGCAGCAGGTAGCAGCCGCCGGCGTCGGGGATGATGCCGCGCCGCACGAAGACCTCGATGAGCCGTGCGGTGTCGGCCATCACGACGAGGTCGCACGCCAGCACGAGGTTGGCGCCGCCGCCCGCCGCGGTGCCGTTCACGGCGGCGATGACCGGCTTCTCGCAGTCGAGGATCGATGCGACCAGGCGCTGCCAGCCGCGCCGGATCAGCCGGGCGACGTCGCCCAGGGCGCGCTCGGGTGCCCCCTCGGGGCGGGGCGGCTCGGGCTTCTGCGCGCCGCCCAGGCCCGGCCCCGGTGCAGAAGTGCCTGTCGCCGGCTGCCGGTGAGCACGACGGCGCGCACCCCGAGGCTCGCCGACAGCTCGTCGAACGTGTCGGCGAGATGGTCGCGCATCTCCGCGGTGAGCGAGTTGCCCGCGTCGGCACGGTCGATGGTGACCCGGGCGATGCCGTCGTCGATGGTCGATGCGGATCAGCTCGGTCACGGGACGCTGCTCGGCCATGGCGCAGCACCGTAGACGGCGGCCGGGTCGCTCAGCCGCCCACCAGCCGCGGCACGAGCGCGGCGACGAGCTCGACCACCTCGCGGGCGCACGCCTCGAACTGCGCGGCGTCGCCGCCCCCGGGGTCGACGACCTCCTCCCACGCCTCCAGCTCCACCTCGCCGAGGCGCAGGCTCCCCACGCGATCGGCCAGCGGGGCAGCGTCGCCGGGCAGGTCCCGTGCCACCCGCCGCAGCGTCGCTGTGCGCCCCGCGACCGCCGGGTGGGTGCGGCGCACCCACGCCACGTGCTCGGGAGCGAGGGCGATGACGAGCGCGGCGTGGTCGAGCTCGGCGAGCGTGGCCTGGCGGCTCCGATGGGACGGCGCCGACAGCCCGACCGACTCCAGCGCCGCCTTCGTGCGCCAGCTCATCGGCTGGCCCTCGACGACGAGGGTGCCGGCGGTGGTGACGTGCCAGTCGGGGAGGTGGCTGGCGAGCGCGGCGCCGGCCATGACCGAGCGCGCCGCGTTGCCGGTGCAGAGGAAGACGACCGGATGGCTCACGCTGCCAGGCGGAGCCGGGCGCGGCACGGCCCGGTGGTCGGAGCCCACGTCGGGCAGCGTCTCGGTCCCGACGACCTCGACCGGCGCGGTGACGAGCAGGTGATCGATGCGGCTGTGCGGGCGGTGGGCCGGCCAGGTGCTCCCGCCACGGACGCGGCGCCAGCCGCGCGGTGCCATGGCCGAGATGCACCAGCCCCACATGTTCATGTCGCCGGCGAGCACGGCAGCGGTGTCGGGCGGGGGCAGTGCGCGCCGCAGGGCGGGCGTGATGAGCGGCGCACCGAACTCGAGGTGGGGCAGGTGGGCGCCGCACACGGTGAGCGCCTGGCCGCCCGACGTCGACGTCGACGGCGAGCAGGACCCGGTCGACGGGGTCGGGCCAGAGGTGCGGCAGCGGTGCGCTGCGGCTGGCGGTGACGTCGAGCCGGCTCAGCACGGCGATGCACCAGCTGCCGTCGCCGCCCGTGGCGGTGCGCCCGTGCACCTTCGGGCTGGGCGAGAAGGACATCCGGGCCATCGGCGCCGCGGCGGCGACGCGCATGCCCAGCGCCCCGGCGACGCGCTCGTGGTCCGCCTCGCCGCCGTCGGGCGCCCACGACTCCTGCAGCACGAGGACGTCGGCGTCGATGCGGCGGCAGGCCTCCGTCGCATCGAAGGGCGCAAAGCCCGTCGCTCGACGGCCGCGGCTCCAGTGGAGGTTGAACGAGCCGACCGTGAGGTCGCTCACCCCTGCATGTCCTCGATGCAGGCAGGCAGCTCGGCGAAGGAGCCGAGCACGGGGAAGTCGTGGGCGTCGTCGGGCTCGACGTGCTCGAGCGCCCAGGTCACGTGGTAGGGGATGTGCACGGCGCGCCCGCCGACGGCGAGCACCGGCAGCACGTCGCTGCGCACGGAGTTGCCGACCATGACGAAGGTGGCCGGATCGATCTCGTGGCGCTGGAGGATCCGCCGGTAGGTCGCCTCGTCCTTCTCGGACGTGATCTCCACCTGCCAGAACAGGTCGGCCAGGCCCGAGCGGGCCACCTTGGACTCCTGGTGGAACAGGTCGCCCTTCGTCACCACCATGACGCGGTAGCGGTCGGTCAGCTCGTCGACGCCCTCGGCGACCCCGTCGAGGAGCTGCACCGGGTGGTCGAGGAGCACCTTGCCGAGGTCGAGGATCGCCTGCAGGTCGCGCCCGGGGATGCGCCCGTCGCTGACCTCGATGGCGGTCTCGAGGAGCGACAGGGTGAACGCCTTCACGCCATAGCCGAACAGCGGCAGGTTGGCGCGCTCGACCTCGACGAGGCGGGCATCGAGGGCGTCGTCGTCGAGGTCGACGTAGGGGGCCAGCAGCTCACGGAACTGCGTCGTGGTGTCGACGAAGAGCTGCTCGCTGTGCCAGAGCGTGTCGTCGCCGTCGAGGGCGATGACCTCGATCACGTGCCGCTGCCCGCCTGCTCGGCCGCCCAGGCGGCCGCCTTCCTCCCGAGCTCGGTGGTGGGCGGGCCGTCGACGAAGGGCCAGACCTCCTCGGAGATGCGCCGCCAGTTCGCCGTGGCGCGGAGCTGGCCGAAGATGGCGTAGAGCCCGAGGTTGATGCGCTGGATGATCACGAAGCTCGGCGGCACGTTGGCCGCCTTCATGATCTCGCCGTGCTGGCCGCTCGTGTCGAAGAAGCGCCGGACGGTCTCCGAGGCGTACTCGGAGGTGATGGTCGTGACCTCGTCACGGAGCACGAACTCGTAGAAGTGGCTGAAGTAGTCCTCCACCTCGGCGTCGGAGAACGGCGCGCCGGCCGGCAGCATGCCGATGCGCTCGATGATGCGCCGGAACGCCTCGATGTCGCGGTCGAGCACCATGGCGCTGATCATCTCCACGAGCACCGCGACCTCCGCCTCGCTGAAGCGCTTCACGAGACCGAAGTCGAGGAAGGTCACCTGCCCGCCGGGCCGGAAGAGGTAGTTGCCCGGGTGCGGGTCGCCGTTGAAGGCGTGCAGCCGGTAGAGGCTGCCGAAGACGAACCGGAAGATCGCCTCGGCCGCCAGGTTGCGCTCCTCCTGGCTCCACGTCTCCATCTGCGAGAAGCGCACGCCCTCGGCCAGCTCGGTGGTGAGCACCCGGCCGGTCGAGAGCTCGTCGACGACGTCGGGGACGTGGATGAAGGGGTGGCCGCGGTAGTAGTCGGCGAAGAGCCGCTGGTTGTCGGCCTCCAGGCGGTAGTCGAGCTCCTCGACGAGCCGCTCGCGCAGCTCGGCGACGATGGGGCCCGGCTCGAGTCCGGGGAAGAGCATCCCGATGGCGCCGAAGAGCAGGCCCGCGTTGTCGAGGTCGGCCCGGATCGCATCCGCCGACGCCCGGGTACTGCACCTTGACCGCCACCGCGCGCCCGTCGTGGGTCATGGCACGGTGCACCTGGCCGATCGAGGCCGCCGCGATCGGCACGGGATCCCACGTCGGCGAAGACGTCCTCGGGCGCGGCCCCGAGCTCTTCGGCGACGACCTCGGCCGGCGAGCTCCGCGCTCATCGGCGGCGCGTTCGCCTGCAGCTCGGCCAGCGCCTGGCGGACGGGCTCGGGCATGCCCTGGTCGAGGTAGCTCGCCATCTGGCCGAGCTTCATCAGGGCGCCCTTCATGTTGCCGAGCGCGTCGACGACGGACTCCGCCGTCTTGAGCTCGATACTCGGCGTCGAGCCGCTCGTGGTGCTCGGCGGAGGCGAAGGCCCGTCGCGCCCGGTGCAGCGCGTAGGCCCCGCCGGCCTTGGCCCCGACCCCGACCATGGCGGCGCTGCGCTGTGCCGACGTGTCGTCGTGTCGACCGGTGCCGAGCGGGCTGCGTCGGCGCGGCGGCGGGCCTCCTGCACGGCGAGCACGCCGGCGGTCGCTGCCGTGGCCAGGCCGAGGAGCTTGGCGATCGTGGCGGCCTTCGGCATGGGCGCCGAGCGTACCGATGGCCTGACGGCAGGTCAGATCCCGGTACCGTCGCAGGCCATGAGCGACGCCGACGCCATCAACCTCGCCTTGCTCCTGCTGCGCTGCGCGGTGGGGGCGGTGATGCTCGCCCACGGCATCAACCACATCTACGGCGGCGGCAAGATCGCCGGCACCGGCCGGTGGTTCGAGAGCCTCGGGATGCGGCCGGGCATCGTCCACGCCTGGTTCGCCAGCATCACCGAGGTCGTGGGCGGTGCCTTCCTGGTGCTCGGGCTGCTCACGCCGCTGGGCGCAGCCGCGGTGGTCGGGGTGATGCTCGTCGCCTGGATCACCAACCATCGAGGCAACGGGTTCTTCATCTTCCGGCCGGGCGAGGGCTGGGAGTACGTGATGACGCTCACCTTCGCAGGGCTCGCCCTGGCGGTGCTGGGTGCCGGCGAGTGGTCGCTCGACGAGGCGCTCGGCCTCTACGACGACCTGCTCGGCGTGCCCGGCCTCGTCATCGCGCTGGTCGGCGGTGTCGGCGGCGCCGCCGCGCTGCTCGCCGCCGCCTGGCGCCCCCCAGCCGAGGACAAGAGCTAGCGACGGGGGTGGTGGCTCAGGCGATGGTGCCGTCGGCGTGGAGCTCGGCCAGCTCGTCGGCGGAGAGGCCCAGCTCCGCGCCGAGCACCGCGTCGGTGTGCTCGCCGAGCCAGGGGACGCGGGTCTCGGGGCCCTCGGCGACGTTGGTGAGCTTCACCGGGTTGCCGGGCACGAGCACCGGCTGCTCCACGCCGTCGCTGCGGGGCATCTCGACGAGCATGTTGCGGGCGGCGACGTGCGGGTCGCGGACCACCTCGTCGTCGCGGTAGCAGGGGCCCGCGGCGATGCCCGCCGCCGACATCGCCTCGCACGCCTCGAGGCGCGTCATCCCCCCCGCCCAGCCCTCGACGGCAGGGCGGATCACGTCGTCGAGGTGGTCGACCCAGCCCTGGCGATCGGCGAAGCGGGGGTCGTCGAGCCACCCCGGCTGGCCGACGAGCTCGGCGAGCTTGGCGAACTGCGGCTCGCGCCCGACCTGGATGATGAACCAGCCGTCGGCCGCACGGAAGCCGTGCATGATCAGCGGCGCCAGGGCGCCGTTGCGCAGGCCGAGCGACCAGAAGTTCGTGACGAGGTCGGTCATGGCGACCATGGCGTCGAGCATGGCGATGTCGACGTGCTGGCCGGCGCCGGTCGCGTCGCGGTGGCGCAGGGCCGCGAGCACGCCGATGACGGCGTAGAGCCCGGAGCCGATGTCGCCCAGCGCGCCCACCGGAGCCACGAGCGGCGGCTCGTCGCCCTCGCGCTTGAACTCGTAGATGCCGGACATCGCCTCGACGATCGGCGCGAACGCCGGCCAGGAGTCGTACGGCGAGGTGGTGGTGTTCCCGAACCCCGACACGGAGAGGTAGACGACCTGCGGGTGCAGCGCGGCGATGTCGGCGTAGCCCAGCCCGAGCCGCGCCATGGCGCCGGCCTTGGAGTTCTCGGCCACCACGTCGAAGCGGCGCGCCAGCGCCAGCACCAGGTCGCGCCCGGCGGCGACTTCAGGTCGATGCACACGCTGCGCTTGTTGAGGTTGTTGCGCAGGAAGGTGGCGCCCACGCTGCGGCCCTCGGGATCGACCATCGCCGGTTGCGAGCCGCGGCCGAGGTCGCCGCCGCTGGGGTGCTCGACCTTCACGACCTCGGCACCGAGACGTGCGAGCAGCTGCGTGGCGTAGGGCAGCGCCTGCATCTGCTCGAGGGCGAGGATGCGCACGCCGTCGAGGGGCTTTCCCGACGCCGTCGCGCCGCCGTTGGCGATGTCCCCGAGGCGCATCTCTGCGACGGTAGCCACAGATGTGACGACCCGTCAGATTCCGCCGTACCCTCCTGGTGTGGGAGCTCGCGGGATCATCAGCGCGGCCGGCTACCTGCCGCACCGGCGGCTGGACCGCAGCACCATCGCGGCCGTGGCCGGTGCCGGCGGCGGCAAGGGCACGCGCACGGTGGCGGGCTACGACGAGGACACCACCACCATGGGCGTCGAGGCGGCGCGGGCTGCGCTGGCGCCGCTCGGTGCGGGCGCCGCGGACCTGGTGGACGCGCTCTGGCTGTCCACGGTCGCACCGGCCTACCTCGACAAGACCAACGCCACCGCCGTCCACGCCGCCCTGCGCCTCGATCCCGCGGCACCGGCCTTCGACGCCAACGGCGCGGTGCGCTCGGCGGTCGGCGCCCTGCGCGCGGCGCTGGCCGGTCAGGGCACGCTCCTCGTGATCGGCTCGGACCTGCGCGTCGGTCTGCCCGGCGGTCCCGACGAAGCAGCCTTCGGCGACGGCGCCGCGGCCCTCGTCGTCGGCGACGGCGGCGGATCGGCTCCCCTGCTCGCGGAGGTCGTCGGCAAGGGGGGCGCCACCGAGGAGCTCCTCGACCGCTGGCGACCACCCGGCGAGCCCGTCTCGAAGGTGTGGGAGGAGCGCTTCGGCGAGACCCGCTACGTGCCGCTCGGCGTGGCGGCGTGGGAGCGCGCCCTGAAGCACGCGGGCCTGGAGGCCGATCAGGTCGACCGCGTGGTGATCACCGGCACGCACGCGCGCGCCGGCAAGGCCCTCGCCAAGCAGCTCGGCATCGGGGAGCGCTCGGTCGACGACCTGGCCGCCACGGTCGGCAACACCGGGGCGGCGCATCCCGGCCTGCTGCTCACCGCCGCGCTGGAGGGCGCCGAGCCGGGCCAGGTCATCGCAGTGGTGACCCTCGCCGACGGGGCCGACGCGCTCCTGTTCCGCACCACTGAGGCGCTGGCGTCGTGGGAACCGCCGCGGCCGGTGGCCCGGCAGGTCGCCGGCGGGGCTCCGATCGCCTACGGCACCTACCTGCGCTGGCGCGGCCTGCTCGCGGTCGAGCCGCCGCGGCGGCCCGAGCCCGCACGACCGTCGGCCACGGCGGCCGGTCGCGCCACCGACTGGAAGTTCGGCTTCGTCGGCTCGGCTGATGCCGACGGCGAGGTGCACCTGCCGCCGCGGCCCGGCGACGCCCGCGCGGTGCCCATGGCCGACGCCACCGGCACCATCGTCACCTTCACCGTCGACCGCCTCGCCTACTCGCCCAGCCCCCCGGTGGTGTTCGCGGTGGTCGACTTCGACGGCGGCGGACGCCTCCCGGTGGAGCTCACCGACGTCGACGTCGACCAGGTCCGCACCGGGGCGCGCGTCGAGCTCACGTTCCGCAGGCTCTTCACGGCCGAGGGCATCCACAACTACTTCTGGAAGGCACGGATCATCTGATGGGCTCGCACGGGATCCGCGACCGGGTGGCCATCGTCGGCATGGGCTGCACGCGCTTCGCCGAGCACTGGGACAAGGGCCTCGACGAGCTGCTCGTCGAGGCCAGCGGCGAGGCCTTCGCCGATGCAGGCGTCACGAAGGACGACGTCGACGCCTACTGGCTGGGCACCGCCCAGGGCGGGATGTCGGGGATGCTGCTGGCGAAGCCGCTCCAGCTCGAGGGCAAGCCGGTGACCCGCGTCGAGAACATGTGCGCCACCGGCTCCGAGGCGCTGCGCCAGGCCGCCTACGCCGTGGCGTCGGGCGCCTACGACGTGGCGATGGCCATCGGCGTCGAGAAGGTCAAGGACTCGGGCTACCAGGGCCTCAACGCCTTCCCGGTGCCGGGCGACGGCACGCAGCGCACCCTCACCGCGGCCGCCATGTTCTCGATGGTCGCCCCCGCCTATGCCCAGCGCTACGGCGTGCCGATGGACGAGCTCAAGGCGGTGCTCGCCCGCATCGCCTCGAAGAACCACCACAACGGTGCTCGCAACCCGCGCGCCCAGTTCCGCCGCGAGATGTCCGTCGAGCAGATCCTGGCGATGCCCGACGTGGCCGGCTGCCTGTCGGTGTTCGACTGCGCCGGGGTGGCCGACGGCGCCGCCGCGGCGATCGTCTGCCGCGCCGAGGACGCGCACCGCTACAGCGAGGACCCGCTGTACGTGAAGGCGCTGTCGTTCGTCGCCGGCAACGGCTCGGGCCTCACCGATCCCGCCTACGACTACACGACCTTCCCCGAGATCGCCGCCTGCGCCGCCGACGCCTATGCGCAGGCCGGCGTCACCGACCCGCGCACCGAGCTCGCCATGGCCGAGGTGCACGACTGCTTCACCCCGACGGAGCTGGTCCTGATGGAGGACCTCGGGTTCTGCGAGCGAGGCACCGCCTGGAAGGAGGTGCAGGCCGGCGCCTTCGACCTCACCGGCGACCTGCCGGTCAACCCCGACGGCGGGCTGAAGTCCTTCGGGCACCCCGTCGGCGCCTCGGGGCTGCGCATGATGTTCGAGGCCTGGCTGCAGCTGCGTCGCAAGGCACCGCCCGAGCGCCAGATCGCCACGGCCGAGGACCGTCACCTCGCGCTCACCCACAACCTGGGCGGCTACCCCGGCGAGATGGTCAGCTTCGTCTCCATCCTCGGCACCGAGCCCTCCTGACCGACCAGGCCGCTGCACCGGCGACGGCCGCCGTCCCCAGGGCGAACCTGCGGCACTGACACGACAAGACCTCGTCTGAGTGTCGCAAGTTCGGGGTGTTGGTGGGCGAGGGGCGAGGGGCGAGGGGGCGAGGGGCGAGGGGCGAGGGGCGAGGGGCTAGGGGGCTGCGGGCTGCTCGCTGGCGGCCAGGGCGCGGCGGTCGACCTTCTGCATCGGCGTGAGCGGGAGCTCCTCGACGACGCGGAGCGCCTCGGGCAGCTTGTAGCGCGCCAGCCTCGGCTCCAGGAAGGCGCGCAGCTCGTCGAGCGACGGCGGCGCCGCCGGGTCCGCCGGCACCACCACCGCCACGCCGATCTCGCCCATCACGTCGTCGGGTCGGGGCACGACCGCCACCTCGGCCACGGCGGGGTGGTCGGCGAGCACCGCCTCCACCTCGGCGGGGTAGACGTTGTAGCCGCCGCGGATGAACATCTCCTTGCTGCGGCCGGCCAGGCGCAGGTTGCCCCGCTCGTCGATGCGGCCGAGGTCGCCGGTGCGCAGCCAGCCCTCGCGCGAGCGTCTCGGCGGTGGCCTCCGGGTCGCGCCAGTAGGCCGACATCGTCGTCGGCGAGCGCAGCCACACCTCGCCGACCTCGCCGTCGGGCAGGCCGGTGCCGTCCTCGTCGTCGTGGATCGCCGACCTCGATGCCGCCGCGGGGCTTGCCGACCGTGAAGAGCGCCTCCTCGTCGTCGGCGTCGAAGCGGTGCCCGTGCCGCAGCCGCCCGACTCGTCGAGGAGTAGCGGATCGAGTAGGCCGCGCCGAAGCGGGCGCGGGCCTCGCGCACCAGCGCCGGCGGCGATGCGGCGCCGCCGACGATCAGGGTCTGCACGCAGTCGAGGTCGTAGGCCTCGAGGTCGCTCGCGCAGGAGCAGCGCCACCTGCGGGGCGACGCCGCCGATGGAGGGGATGCGGTGCTCGGCGATGCAGGCCAGCGCGTCGGCGGCCCGCCAGCGGCCCGAGGATGTGCGTGGTGGTGCCGAGCCGCAGGTACCAGGGCAGCTTGGTCATGAAGCCGACGTGGGCGAACTGGGTGCCGGCCAGCATCGGCGTGGCGGCGGCGGCGGGGTCGCCCCACGCGTCGGCCACGTCGATGCGGGTGATGGCGGCGAGCTGGCGGGCCGCGGAACAGCGCGCCCTTGGGCTGGCCGGTCGTGCCGGAGGTGAACACGAGTGCGACCGGCAGGTCGCCGTCGGCCTCCGCGACGGCGGCGGGCGACGAGCCGGCGCGCCGCAGCGCCTCCACGTCGTCGGCGGCTCGTCAGGCTGAGCGCGGCGCCTGCCACCTTCGCCACCGCCTGCTGCTCGGGCTCGGCGAGCCGCGGGTTCACCCCTGCCGTGACGGCGCCGACCTTGGCGGCGGCCGCGTAGGCGACCACGTAGGCGCTGTCCGACGGCAGGCGCAGCAGCACCACGTCGCCGGGGCCGATGCCCGTCGCGGCGAGCCCGGCCGCCACCTCGTCGGAGCGCGCGTCGAGCTCGGCGTAGCTGAGCCGCGACCCGTCGGGGTCGACGAACGCCGGCCGCGTCGCCGAAGCGCGCCGCGGCGGCCCGCACCGTCGCCGCGAGCGTCACCGGATGGTGGGGTCGATGCGCTGGCCGGAGCTGAACAGCTGCTGGCCCTTGGCGAGGGCGTCCTCGCTCATCGCCAGGTTCAGGAAGGCGTTGCCGACGTCGAGCATCTGGGCCCGCGTCAGCTCGCGAGCGCCCACAGCGCCCGCAGGCTGGCCTGGACCGCGGTGGGCGGCTGCGACGCGATCGCCGCGGCGATGCGATGGGCGGCGGCCTGCAGGCCGTCGGCCGGCGCGACCTCGCTGACCAGCCCGATCTCGAGCGCCCGGGCGGCGCTGATGCGCTCGTGGCTCCCGAGCAGGGTCATCCGCAGCACCTCGCCGAAGGGCATGCGGTGCAGCATCAGCGTCGGCTCGAACACGGCGGGCATCCCGTAGGTGACGTGTGGGTCGAAGAAGGTGGCGTGCTCGGCGGCGACGATGACGTCGGCCTCGCCGAGCAGGTAGAAGGCACCGCCGCACGCCATGCCGTTGACCGCGGCGACGACGGGCTTCCAGCACTCGTTGGTGCGCGGCCCGAGCCGTCGTCCGGGATCGACGTAGGTGAGCGGGTCGAAGCTGTACTCGGTCCCGCCCTCGGCGGGCACCTCGTCGCGGTCGATGCCGGTGCAGAACGCCTTGTCGCCGGCGGCGGTCAGCACCACGGCCCGCACGTCGCGGTCGTCGCGCACGTGCGCCCAGGTCGCCGCCATCTCCTCGCACATCGCCGCGGTGAACGCGTTGTGGCGGTCGGGGCGGTCGAGGGTGATCGTCGCCACGCCGTCGGCGGCCTCGTAGCGGATCGTCGTCAGCGCGCTCGGGTCCATCGCCGGCGACGCTAGCGGTCGCCCTGACGCACCGTCAGACCGGGTGCCGCCCGAACCTGCTCGCCGCAGGCCCGAGAGCGGTGGCACGCTACGGCCATGGCAGCGCTGCGATGGGTGGCCCCCTCCCGGGCCGACGACGCCGAGTGGCTGGCGCTGCTCTGCGCCATCGAGGCCGTCGACCAGCGCGGCGAGACCTACGAGCTCGACGACCTCGACTGACGAGTGGGCGTCGGTCTGGTCGCACCCCGCCACCGACGCCATCGCCGTCTGGGACGGGTCCGTGCTGGTCGCCTTCGGCTGGCTCAAGACGCCAGGTCGGCGAGGCGAAGGAGCACCGGGTCGACTGCTGGGGCGGCGTGCGACCGTCGCACCGCCGGCGCGGGCATCGGCCGGCAGCTGCTCGCGTGGGCAGGTCGGCCGCGCCAGCGAGCTGGCGGTGGGCCTCGACCCCGCCCTGCCCGTCGACGCGTCAGACCTCGACGCCGCCGACCACCAGCGCGACCTGCTGCGCCTTGCCGAGCGCGCCGGCTTCGAGCCGGCCCGTCGCTTCCTCGAGCATGGCCCGGCCCACCTCGCTGCCGCTCGAGCCAGTCCGGCCGCCCGCCGGCCTCGAGCTCGCACGGTGGAGCGAGGCGATCGACGAGGCGATCCGTCGGGCCCACGGCGAGGCGTTCGCCGACCACTGGGGGAGCGAGCCCCGCTCCCAGAGGAGTGGCACCAGTGGTACACGGGCCACCGGGCCTTCCGGCCCGACCTCTCCGTTGCTGGCCGTCGACCCGGCGAGCGGCGAGGTAGCCGCCTTCGTCCTCTGCGCGGCCTACCCGCAGGACTGGGCGGACGGTCCCGGTGGAGGCGTGGATCAACACGCGTCGGCACGCGCCGGGCGTGGCGCGGCAAGGGCGTGGCCGCGCTGGGTGCATGGCCGACGTCGCTCCGGCGCATCGCGGCGAGCCGACGACGGCTTCGAGCGGGCGATCCTCGGCGTCGACGCCGACCAACCCCACCGGCGCGCTGCGAGCTCTACCGAGCCCTCGGCTTCGGCGACGTCCGCGCCACGAACGTCCTCAGCCGCGCCCCCTGCCTGAGGGCGCTCGGCGTGCGCGGCACCGATGCGGTGCTCGACCGCGGAGCCGATCGTCAGCCCAGGCCGAGCATGCGGCGGGCGTTGCCGCGCATGATCTTCTCGACCACGTCGGGCGGCACGCCCGCCATCAGCTCGGTGGCGACCTGCCTTGGTGTCGGGCCAGGTCGAGTCGGTGTGGGGGTAGTCGGTCTCGAAGGTGATGTTGTCGACGCCGACCTTGTCGAGGCTGTCGATGCCGTGCTGGTCGCGGAAGAAGCAGCCGTAGATCTGCCGGTAGTAGTAGGTCGACGGCGGCTCGGGGACGAGGTCCTTCGACGCCGCCCCAGGCCCGGTGCTCCTGCCACACGGTGTCGGCCCGCTCGAGGATGTAGGGGATCCAGCCGATCTGGCCCTCGCTGTAGGCGAGCTTCACGTCGGGGAACTGCACGAGCTTGCCGGAGAAGAGCCAGTCGCTCATCGAGGCCATGGCGTTGTTGAACGCTGAGCGTGGCGGCGACCGCCACCGGCGCGTCGCCGCGAGGTGGCCGGCATCCGCGACGACGAGCCGATGTGCATGCAGATGACCGTCTGGGTCTCCTGGCAGGCGGCGATGAACGGGTCCCACTCGCCGGAGTGGATCGACGGCAGCCCGAGGTGCGGCGGGATCTCGCTGAAGCACACGGCGCGCACGCCGCGCGTCGGCGTTGCGACGCACCTCGTCGGCGGCCAGCTCGGCGTCCCACAGCGGGATGATCGGTGAGCGGGAGCAGCTGCGCCGCCGGAGTCGCCGCACCACTCCTCGACCATCCAGTCGTTGTAGGCGTAGACGCAGGCCTCGCCGAGCTCGCGGTCCTTGGCCTCGGTGAAGGTCTGGCCGCAGAAGCGGGGGAACGTCGGGAAGCACAGCGACGCCTCGACGTGGTTCATCTCCATGTCCTCGACGCGGGCCTTGGGCTCGTAGCAGCCGGGGCGCATCTCGTCGTAGGTGATGGGCGACATCGTCATGTCGTCGCGGTCGAAGCCGACGGCGGCGACGTGGCGCTTGTGGATGTAGACGAGGTCCTCGAAGACCCAGCAGTCGGCCTGCGGGCCGTCGGGATCGAAGGTCTGCTCGTACTGACCGCCGCCGATGTGGCGCATGTGGCCGATGCCGCGGCGCTCGACCTTGGGCCCGCGGTCGCGGAAGCGCTCGGGCAGCCAGGTGCTCCCACACGTGCGGCGGCTCGACGACGTGGTCGTCGACGCTCACGATGGTGGGCAGCTCCCGACCGGCGCCGTCGTGCGCGCCGGGCGGCCGGGTCGGTGACGGTCATCGGAGGGCTCCAGCCGAATCTGACGGTGTGTCAGATACTAGCCGTACGCCGGTGGCGGCGGTAGGGTCGCCTCCATGGCGCTGGACCTCGCCGACGCTGGTCGATCCCGACGCACACGGCGATCGTCACCTCGGAGGTGCAGAACGGCGTGGTGGGCGAGCGCTCGGCGCTGCCGGCGCTCGCCGAGGCGGCCGGGCGGGAGATGCTCCCGAACCTGGCGGCGGCTCCTGCCGGCCGCGCGCGCGGCCGGCGTGCAGGTGGTGCACTGCACCGCCTACCGGCGCGCCGACGGCAAGGGCGCCAACCCAACGCCCGGCTCTTCCTCGGCGTGCGCAAGTCGCCCGGCGGGCTGCTGCCCGGGCACCGCGGAGGTCGAGGTGCTGCCCGAGCTCGGCCCCGAGCCCGACGACCTCGTGCTCACCCGCACCCACGGCCTCGATCCCGATGGCCGGCACCGACCTCGACCCGGTGCTGCGCAACCTCGGCGTGCGCACGATCGTCGTCACCGGGCGTGTCGGTGAACGTCGCCGTCACCAACCTGGTGATGGACGCCGTGAACCGGGGCTACGACGTGGTGCTGCCGCGCGACGCGGTGTGCGGCATCCCGCAGGACTACGCCGACGCGGTGATCGACAACACGCTCGCGCTGCTCGCCACCGTCACCACCACGCGACGACCTCCTGGCGACCTGGAAGGCGTGACCGTGGCGGAGATGGAGACCGGCATCCGCGGCGACCTCGAGTGGGGCACCATGCCCGCGCTCGTGCGCTCCGCGGCGCGAGCGCTTCGGCGACGCCGAGGCGCTCGTCGACGGCGACGTGCGCCTCATCTTCGCCGAGCTTGCCGTCGGCGGCCGAGCGAGCCGGGCGCGCCTTCCTCGCCGCGGGCATCGAGCCGGGCGACCGGGTGGCCATCTGGTCGCCCAACATCGTGGGAGTGGGTCGTCGCCGCTGCTCGGCCTGCAGTCCGCCGGCGGCGTCGTCGTGCCGATCAACACCCGGTACAAGGGCGCCGAGGCCGCCTACATCCTCGACAAGAGCCGGGCCCGCGCTCCTCGTCACCGTCGACGGCTTCCTCGGCAACGACTACGTCGGCGATGCTCGACGGCCACGAGCTGCCGCACCTCGAGCGCACGATCGTGCTGCGCGGCGACGCGCCGGCGGGCACGACGTCGTGGGCGCGACTTCCTCGCCGGCCGGCGACGTCGTCGACGCCTGCCGAGGTCGACGCCCGCGTCGCGGCGCTCGCCGCCCGACGACGTGTCCGACATCCTCTTCACCTCCGGCACCACCGGGAACCCGAAGGGCGTGGTGTGCACGCACGGCCAGGTGCTGCGCGGCTTCGCCGACTGGGCCGCCGTCGTCGGCCTGCGCGCACGGCGACCGCTACCTCGTGGTCAACCCGTTCTTCCACGCCTTCGGCTACAAGGCGGGCATCGTCGCCGTCGCTCACCGCCGGCGCCACGCATCGTGCCCGCAGGCGGTGTTCGACATCCCGACGGCGATGGCCATGCGTCGCCGAGCACCGGCATCACGATGCTCCCCGGGCCGCCGGCGATCTACCAGACGTTCCTCAACCACCCCGACCTCGACCTCGTCGACGATGTCAGTCGCTGCGGCTCGCCGTCACCGGCGCCGCGGCCGTGCCGGTCGAGCTGGTCGAGCGCATGCAGCGACGAGCTCGGGCTTCGAGACCGTCGTCACCGGCTACGGGCTCACCGAGGCGTGCGGGCATCGCCACGATGTGCCGCCACGACGACGACCGCCGAGACGATCTCCACCACCTCGGGTCGGGCCATCCCCGGCGTCGAGGTGCGGGTCGTCGACGACGACGGCGCCGAGGTGCCCAGCGGCGAGCCCGGCGAGGTCGTGGTGCGGGGCTACAACGTGATGCAGGGCTACTTCGAGGACCCGGAGCAGACCGCCGAGGCGATCGACGCCGACGGCTGGCTGCACACCGGCGACATCGGCACGATGGACGACCGCGGCTACCTCGCGATCACCGACCGCAAGAAGGACATGTTCATCATCGGGCGGGTTCAACGCCTACCCGGCCGAGATCGAGAACGCTGCTGCTCGCGCCACCCGCAGATCGCGCAGGTCGCGGTCATCGGCGTGCCCGACGAGCGCATGGGCGAGGTGGGCATGGCCTTCGTCGTGCCCGCGGCGGGCACCGACGCCCGACCCCGACGAGGTCGATCGCCTGGGCGCGGGAGCACATGGCGAACTTCAAGGTGCCGCGCCACGTCGAGGTCGTCGACGCGCTGCCGATGAACGCCAGCAACAAGGTGCTCAAGACCGAGCTGCGGGCCCGCGTCGCGGCTTCCTGACGCTTCATCAGGTGCGGCCGGTAGCCTTCCTGCCCATGTCCGAGGTGACCCCCCTCCATCCGACGGACCCCGCCGACCACGACGACGACCTGCGCGCCGCCGACGGTCGCGTCCCGGGACGGCGAGGTCGGGCGACCCGCCAGCGGCTGCTCGAGTGCACCCGCGACATGCTCACGACGACGTCGTACCGCGACGTGAAGGTGATCGACATCGCCCGGGAGGCCGGCACCTCGCCGGCCACCTTCTACCAGTACTTCGCCGACGTCGAGGCGGCCATCCTCGTGCTCGCCGAGGAGATGGCCCAGCAGGGCCAGCACCTCACCGGCATCATCGCCGAGGGCGCTTGGCACGGCCGCGGCGCCTACGACACGGCGCTGGAGCTCGTCGACGCCTTCCTGCAGTTCTGGGACGACCACCGCCCGGTGCTGCGCGTGATGGACCTCGCCACCGACGAGGGCGACGGTCGCTTCCAGAAGATCCGCGTCCGGCTCCTCAACGACATCACGAACGCGCTGGCCGAGGTCACCCGAGCGTCGCAGGCCGACGGGCGCGTCCCCGCGTGCGCTCGACCCGATGGCGGCGGCCGGCGTGCTCGTGTCGATGCTCGCCCACACGGCGGCGCACCAGTACGGCTTCGAGTTCTGGGGCATCCGCACGGCCGACCTGCGCGCCTCGATGGCACGCCAGGTCTCCTGGGGCGTCACCGGCATCAAGCCCTGAGCACGCGGGCGGCGCCGCGCGACCTCGATCAGTAGGCGATGAGGGCGGCGGCCGGCAGGGCGATGGCCATGCCGAGCTGCTGCACCCGCTGCAGCCGCTCGCCCAGCACGATGCGGGCGAGCAGCACGGTCGTCACGGGATAGAGCGCCGAGAGCACCGACACCACGCTCAGCAGCCCCTCGCGGATCGCCAGCAGGTAGAGCAGGTTGGCGAGCGCGTCGAGCGAACCCGCCACCGCGGTGTGCACGCGCACCGACCCACCCTCGATGTGGCGCGGGATCCGCCGCGCCAGCGCGAGCAGCCCGAGCACGCTGACCGACGCCGCGCGCGGTGACCAGCGGCCACAGCCCGCTGTCGTCGCTGGTCGTCGACAGGGCGACGAAGAAGAGGCCGAAGCCCAGCCCGGCGCCGAGCGCGAGGACGGCGGCGCGGGCGTCGGCGGGCCGCAGCCGACCGCCGCCCTCGGCCGACACCAGCACGATGGCGGCGAGCGCGGCGACCATCCCCACCACGGCGGTCGCCTCCGGGCGCTCGCCGTCGGCGATCCCCCAGAGCACGGGGACGCTCGCGGCGAGCAGCGCGGTGGTGGGCGCCACCACGCTCATGGTGCCGATCGCCAGGGCGCGGTAGAGCAGCCCCACACCCGCCGCACCGGCCAGGCCGCCGACGGCGCCGGCAGCGAGGTCGTCGCCGGAGGCCGTACCGCTCACCACCAGCGCACCGAGCGTCAGCAGCACGAGGCCGACCAGGTGCGACCACAGCACCACCGCCGCGGCGCTGGCGCGGCGCGTCGCCATGCCGCCGAAGAAGTCGCCGACGCCGTAGGTGGCGGCCGAGCACAGCGCGAGCAGGACCGCCATGGGAGCGGGAATCTAGGTGCGTGCCGGGCCACCGCACGAACCGTGGCGGTCTGCTAGAACACGTTCTAGTTTCCGGCGGACAGCGAAGGGGGAGCAGTGGCCACCACCGACACCGCCGGCCAGCTCGCCGCCGGTCGGGTGGCGTTCGGCCTCCAGCTCCCCGTGCAGGCGCAGAGCACCATCTTCGTGCAGCCATGGGAGCCCTCGGCCGGTGCGGCGGAGATGGTCGAGGTGGCCCAGGCCTGTGAGGCGGCGGGCTTCCTCTACGTCGCGGCGTGCGACCACGTCGCCATCCCGGCCGACCACGCCGGCGCCATGAGCACGGCGTGGTGGGACACGCTGGCCACGCTCGCCTACCTCGCCGCGGTGACCGAGCGGATCCGCCTGCTCAGCCACGTCTACGTACTGCCCTACCGGCACCCGCTCGTCGCCGCCAAGGCGTGGGCGACCCTCGACGCCCTCTCGGGCGGGCGGACGATCCTCGGGGTGGGCGCCGGCCACGTGGCGGGTGAGTTCGCCGCCCTCGAGGTGCCCTTCGACGAGCGCGGCCGGCTGCTCGACGAGGCGATCGACGCGGTGCGCGCCGCGCTCGCCGACGAGTTCCCGACCCACGCCGGCAAGCGCTGGTCCTTCAACGGCCTGGGTCAGCGACCGCGACCGGTCCAGGACCCGGTGCCGATCTGGGTCGGCGGGTCGTCGCCGGCTGCCATGCGGCGCGCCGCGGAGCGAGGCGACGGCTGGCTGCCGCAGGGGCCACCCGAGGGCGGCATGGCCGCCGGGATCGCGTCGGTGCTCGACCAGCGCGCGTCGTCGCCGCGGGCGGGCGACCCGCTGGTGATCGGAGCGCTGTCGGGCCCGCTCCACGTCGGCGAGCCGTCATGGGACGTCGGCCGCTGCGTCAGCGGCCCCCCGCAGAAGCTCGCCGGCTACCTGCGCACCTACCGCGAGATGGGCGTGCACCAGATCCAGGTCGGCTTCCCGAGCCGTTCGGCGTCGGAGCTGTGCGACCAGATCGCTGCCTTCGCCGCCGACGTCGCGCCGCTCGTCAACGACTGACCAGGAGGACCGCCGTGCTGCTCGAGGGGAAGGTCGCCATCGTCTCCGGTGTCGGACCGGGCATGGGCCGCGACATCGCGGTGCTGCTCGCGGAGCACGGCGCCGACGTCGTGCTCGGCGCCCGAACGGTGCAGCGCTGCGAGGAGGTGGCGTCGGAGGTGCGGGCGCTCGGCCGCCGTGCCGAAGCCGTCCGCCTCGACATCACCGACCCCGACTCGTGCGCCGCAGCGGTCGACGCCGCCGTCGAACGGCTCGGGGGTCTCGACGTGCTCGTCAACAACGCCTTCCAGGACGGCAACCACAAGTCCTTCGAGGCCTCGTCGCTCGACGAGTGGCGCGCCACGATGGACGTCAACCTCTGGGGCACGCTGCAGATGACCAAGGCGGCGGTGCCGGCGATGGTCGAGCGCGGCGGTGGCCGCATCGTGATGGTGAACACCATGTCGGCGCACCGCATCCAGCCGTCCTTCGGTGCCTACGCCACGTCCAAGGGCGCGCTCGAGACCGCCACCAAGGCCCTCGCCGACCGAGCTCGGCGTGCACGGCATCCGGGTCAACGGCATCCACCCCGGCTACATCTGGAGCGACAAGGTCGAGTGGTACTTCGGCCACCTCGGCGAGCAGCGTGGCATCAGCGGCGAGGACGTCTACCGGGAGGTCGCCGACGAGACGTGCCTGAAGTACCTTCCGCAGCTCCGACGAGATCGCCGGCTCGGTGCTCTTCTTCGCCTGCGACCTGTCCAAGCCCGTCACCGGGCAGAGCCTCGACGTCAACGCCGGCCACTGGATCGGGTGACGGCACGATGATCCAGCTCACCGTGCTCGTGAAGCGCAACCCGGCGCTGTCGATCGAGGAGTTCCACGCCGAGTGGCGCGCGCACGGCCGCATGATCGCCGACGAGCCGGTGTTCCGGCGCTTCATCAAGCGCTACGAGCAGCACCACCGCGCCGTGGCCGACTACCGCAACGGCGACACGTTCGACGGCATGGCGCTGCAGCACTTCGACTCCTTCGCCGAGCTTCGTCGCGCTCATCCAGACCCCGGAGTACGCCGCCAAGATGCAGCCCGACGAGGCCCGCATCCTCGACCCCGACGCCATCGTCGTGATCTTCACCGAGGAGGCCGAGGTGTTCATCCCGTGAGCACCGACGACCTCGCAGGGCGCGTGGCGCTGGTCACCGGTGGCGGCGTCGGGCATCGGTGCGGCCACCGTGCGAGCTGCTGCGCGCTCGTGGCGCCACCGTCGTGGCGGCCGATCTGGCGACCGGCGACGGGGGTCGAGGCGCTCGACGTGACCGACGAGGCGGCGGTCGACGCGGTGGTGGCCGAGGTCGTGGCGCGAGCACGGTCGCCTCGACCTGGCCGCCAACGTGGCCGGCACCCCGGGCGTCTACGCCGACGTGGCCGACTCGCAGCGCGACGACTGGCGGCGCACGCTGGCCGTGAACCTCGACGGCGTCTACTTCTGCCTGCGGGCGGAGCTGCGGGTCATGCGCGACGCCGGGAGCGGGTCGGTCGTCAACGTGGCGTCGTCGGCCGGGCGCATGGGCGTGCCGGGACTGGCTGCCTACTCGGCGTCGAAGCACGGTGTGATCGGCCTGACCAAGTCCGCCGCGCTCGAGGTGGCTCGGCACGGCATCCGCGTCAACGCCGTGTGCCCCGGCAGCGTGCGCACGCCGATGCTGCGCGGCTTCGTGGGGGGCGACGAGGCGCAGCTGGAGAAGATGGGCCGGCGGGCGCCGATGGGCCGGCTCGGCGAGCCGGCGGAGATCGCCGAGGCCATCGTGTGGCTGCTCTCCGACGCCGCCAGCTTCGTCACCGGCGACGCGCTGTCGTCCGACGGCGGCGTGGCGGCGATCTGATGGGCGATGCCGCGGCGCGTGGCACGACGGTCGGCGCCGACGGCATCGAGCGCTGCTGGTGGTGCGGTGACGATCCGCTCTACGTCGCCTACCACGACGACGACTGGGGCACGCCGCTGCACGACGAGCGCACGCTGTTCGAGCTGCTGTGCCTGGAGGGCTTCCAGGCCGGGCTCTCGTGGATCACGATCCTGCGCAAGCGCTCGGCGTTCCGCGCGGCGTTCGCCGGCTTCGACCTCGACCGGGTGGCGGCCTTCGACGACCGTGACGTCGAGCGGCTGCTGGGCGACGCCGGGATCGTGCGCCATCGCGGCAAGATCACGGCCACCATCGCCAACGCCCAGGCGGTGCTGCAGATGCACCGCGACGGCACCACGCTCTCGGCGCTGGTCTGGTCGCACGCACCACCGCCACGGCCTGCGGCGCTGACCCACCGCGACGAGATCCCCGCCAAGACGCCCGAGTCCGTCGCGCTGGCCCGCGAGCTGTCCCGCCGGGGCATGCGCTTCGTCGGCCCCACGACCGTCTACGCCTTCATGCAGTCGGCCGGCCTCGTCGACGACCACCTCGCCGGCTGCCACCGCGCCCGGTGAACGCGGCTCGGCACGGGGTGGGCGTCAGATCCGGGCGGCGAGCGCGGCGGCCGCGGTGAGCGCGGCGGCGAGGCCACCGGTGGCCGCGGCGTCGCCGATGACGTGGACCTCGAGGCCCTGCCGCTGTGGGGGTGGAGCGCCAGGGCGGCGGCGCACCTGGACGACGGTGTCGGCGTCGACGGCCGGATCGGCGATCGTCACGCCGGCTGCTCGGGTGTCGGCGACGAGCCGGAACCGACCGGGCAGGCCCAGCTCCGGCGCCAGCACCGCATCGTCGGGCACGAGCATCACCTCGTGCCCGCGCCCGGCGGCGTGGGCGGCGAGCGACACCGCGGCCTTGCTGGCGCCCTCGACCGCGACGCGATGGCCCAGCGGCTCGTGCTCGTCGCCGAGCCAGGCACGCAGGTCGTCGATCCCGAGCGCGCCGCGGTCCGGCGACCAGTCGCCGCCCGTGGCCCAGATCAGCACGTCGGCGGCGAGGTCCCCATCGACTGCTCGTTCGAGGTGGACCTCGACGCCCGCGTCCTCGGCGGCACCGACCAGCCACGCCAGCAGCCCTCGCAGATCCGGATCGGCCTGCTCGGCGAGCGCCAGCCGGCCGCCCAGCACGTGGGTCGCCTCCCAGAGCTCGACCCGGTGGCCGCGCTCGGCGAGCCGTCGGGCGCACTCGAGGCCGGCCGGGCCGCCTCCCGCCACGACGACGTGCCGCGGTGTCGGTGCCGCGCCGGTACTGGCCGCCGACTCGTGGCCGGCGTCCGGGTTGACGGCGCAGCGGACCGACTCGTTGAGGAAGATCGACCCGATGCAGCGGTACTGGTAGGCGCAGGGCCGCACCCGGTCGCGCCGCCCCGCCACCAGCTTGGCGGGCAGGTCGGGATCGGCGATGAGGGCGCGCCCCATGGCGATCACGTCGGCGCTGCCGTCGGCCAGCGCCTGCTCGGCGGCCTCCGGGGTGACGCGGCCCATGGCGATCACCGGCACGCCGAGGTGGCGGCGGACCGTGCGGGCGGCGTCGAGCAGCGCGCCCGGCCGGTGGGGGGTGTGGCCGTCGGTGATGCCGGTGGCGACCATCGGCTCGCCGTAGGCGGTGACGTGGACGGCGTCGAGGCCGGCGTCGACGGCGTGGCCCATCGTGACGAGCGCGTCGTCGATGCGCTGGCCGGGATCGCGGTGGGCCTCGAACGCGCCGAGCCGCGCCCACAGCGGGAAGTCGGGCCCGACCTTCGTCCGCACCGCGCGGATCACCGTGCAGAGCAGCTGGGCCCGGGCCTCGACCGTGCCGCCCCAGCGGTCGTCGCGCCGGTTGCTCCAGGGTGACGCGAACGCGTGCAGGAGGTAGCCGTGGCCGCCGTGCAGCTCGATGCCGTCGAACCCCGCCCGCTGCATCCGGCCGGCCGCCGCGACGAAGTGGTCGACCACCGCGGCGAGGTCGTCGTCGGTCGCCTCCCGCACCGAGTAGGCGGCGGTGGGCTCGGTGAACGGCGCCATGCATCTCGGCCGACTCCTCGGCGGTGACCATGCCGGAGAGCTCGTCGGGCGCCGGCGGTCGCTTCCTCGACGGCACCAGCAGCGGCCGGCCCTCGGCGATGTCGAGGAGGCTGTTGGTGCCACCGTGGACGAGCTGCGCGGCGACCTTCGCGCCGTGGCGGTGGACTGCGTCGGTGAGCCGTCGCAGGCCGGGGATGCTGCCGTCGTCCGACGCCGCGGTCTGGCGCCGCGTCGAACGAACCGGACGGGTAGGCGACCGACACGGACCCGACGACGACGAGGCCAGCACCGCCGCGGGCCCGGGCCTCGAACCACGCCACGTCGGCGTCGCCGACCGTGCCGTCGGGCTCGCCCAGGTTCGTGCCCATCGGCGCCATGGCGATGCGGTTGCGCAGCTCGAGCGCGCCGAGCCGCCCCGGCGACAGCAGGTGCTCGAACGTCGAAGTCATCCGTGGCCGTCGAACGAAGTTCGGGGCATGACAGTGCCCGCTTCGGCGCCCTGGTGCCCCGAACCTCGGCGCCGCTCGAAGTTGGGGGCATGGGAGTGCCCGATTCGGCGCCCTGGCGCCCCCAACCTCCCTGCGGTGATGGTCACCACAGCTGGTCGGCGTACCGGTCGGTGCCGGGCACCGTCGGGACGAAGGGCGCCGTCCAGAGCACCTCGCCGATGCCCTTCCGAGCCAGGTCGTCGGCGGCGGCGCGCTGCTCGTCCCACCACGTGTCGGGCGAGGCCGTCGTGAAGGAGAGGTTGAGCACGCAGCCGTCGAGCCGGTCGAGCCCCTGCTGGGTGACGGGCGCATCCGCCGGGAGCGGGATGGGGGCGAAGCCGAGCTCCAGCTCAGGCGAGAGCCGGCCGCGCACGAAGGCGCCGAGCTCGTGGGGCGTCACCCCGTCGGCCGGACGGACCAGCGTGGCGGTGAGCCCGCCGAAGGGATGGTCGAGCGCCAGCTCCGCGGGCACGCCGTCGCCGACCGACGTGGCGGTGAAGCCATGGCGGTAGAGCAGCGTGTGGACGTGGTCGCGCTCGGCGAACATGCGGCCGTTGGCGTGGAGCCACTGCACCTGGCGCAGTGCCCAGTCGACGTGGTCGTCGTGGCGGCCGTCGAGGATCCAGTAGACGGCCAGGTACGAGCCGAGGTCGACGCCGCCGAAGAGGTCCGGCTCGGTGCCGAAGCGGAGGTCCTTCAGCGCGCGGGTGGCCACGAAGCGCCGCCCGGCGAAGAGCCACGGCCCCACCATGCAGCCCGCGTAGAAGTGGTCGCGCTCGTACCAGCGGTTGTAGGCGACCTCGTGCCCCCGGTGCGGTTCCACCAACGTGAAGAGCATCGACCCCAGCCGCACCTCGCCGCCGACGTCGGTCATCGCCCGCAAGATCTGTGGAGCCTCAGCACCGCCATGGGCGGCTGAGGCTCCACAGAAATCGTGAGGGTCACTCGGTGATGCCGTAGCGCTCGAGGCCGAAGGCGCGGATGGCGTTGCCCCGGAGGAACTTGTAGGTCTCGTCGGTCGGAGAGGCCGGCCTTGGCGCAGATCTCCGTGGCCACCTTCTTCGACCGCGGGAACGTCGAGTCGGCGTGGGGGTAGTCGGTCTCGAAGCAGATCTGGTCCATGCCGACGGCGTCGCGGTTCCGCAGGCCCGTCTCGTCGTCGAAGATGCAGCCGTAGACGCGGTGGTGCAGGTAGCTCGACGGCGGGTTGGGCAGGCTCGTGCCGAAGGAGTTGTCGCTGCGCTCGGCCCAGAGCTTGTCGGCCCGCTCGATGACGTAGGGCATCCACCCCACCTGGCCCTCGGAGTACGCGAGCACGAGGTTCGGGAAGCGCTCGAGGGTGCCCGAGAAGATGAAGTCGAGCATCGACCCCATGGCGTTGGAGAACGTGAGCGTGGAGCTCACGATGAACGGGGCGTCGGGCGACGTGGCCGGCATGCGCGACGACGACCCGATGTGCATGCACACGACCGTGCCGGTCTCCTGGCAGGCCTCGAAGAACGGGTCCCAGTGGCGACCCTTGTCGTGCACCGACGGCAGCCCGAGCGGGTGC
This sequence comes from uncultured Microthrixaceae bacterium, assembly GCA_963715505.1. Lineage (GTDB taxonomy): Bacteria > Actinomycetota > Acidimicrobiia > Acidimicrobiales > VFJN01 > VFJN01. The sequence goes on along the minus strand of OY970242.1, from coordinate 2,104,218 downwards.
GGGTTCTCCGAGAACGTCACCGCGTAGCAGCCGCGCGCGGCGTTGCGGCGCACCTCGTCGGCGGCCAGCTGCGGGTCCCACAGCGGGATCATGCCGAGCGGGATGAGGCGGCCCTTGCCGTCGCCGGCGCACCACTCGTCGATCATCCAGTCGTTGTAGGCCTGCACGCACAGCAGCGCGAGGTCCTTGTCGTCGCGCTCGTAGAAGGTCTGCCCGCAGAAGCGGGGGAGCGTGTTGGGGAAGCAGATGGAGGCGTCGACGTGGTTGGCGGTCATGTCGGCGAGCCGGTCGTCCTGCTTCCAGCAGCCAGGGCGGATCTCGTCGAAGGTCACCGGGGTGACGTCGAGCTCCTCGAAGCCGATGGCGGCCGAGAGCTTGGGGAAGGGGTAGACGAGGTCGTCGTAGAGCCACCAGTCGCACCACTCGCCGTCGGCGTCGCCCTTGGTGAAGGAGAAGACGCCGCCCTCGAAGTGGAACTTGGCGCGGTCGCGCTCGACCCGGGGCCCGCGGTCGCGGTACTTGCCGGGCAGGCGCGACGACCACAGGTCGGGCGGCTCCACGACGTGGTCGTCGACCGAGATGATGCGGGGGATCTCGGGCGCGGGCGCGGTGTCGGTCATGCGACGATACTAGAACCTGTTCTAGTTCGTGTCAGGCCGCTACGGTCGCCGTCGATGGAACCGGTGCGCGAGCCCACCGCCGAGTCGGGCATCGACATCGCGGCGCCACCCGATCAGGTGTGGCGCATCGTCTCCGACGTGACCCGCACTCCGGAGTGGAGCCCCGTGTGCCATCGCTGCGAGTGGCTCGACGGTGACGGAGCGGTGGTGGGCGCCCGCTTCCGGGGCCACAACCGCCTCAACGGAGCCCGTTGGTCGCGGGAGTGCGTCGTGACCGAGACCGAGCCGGCGCGCGCCTTCGGGTTCTCGACCCTCTTCAAGGGCGACGAGTCGACGCGCTGGCGCTACCGCCTCGATCCCACCGCCGAGGGCACCCGCCTGACGGAGGCCTACGAGGTGGTGATGATCCCGCCGTGGCTGCGCGTGCTGCGCCGCATCCCGGGCGTGGCGGCCAAGAGCGACCGCGACACGCGCTGGAACCTCAGCACCAGCCTCGACCGCATCAAGGCCATCGCCGAGCGCGACGAGCCAGCGGCGCCCGGGTGACCCGGGCCTGACACCAAACGAGAACACGTTCTAATCTCCGGCCATGGCAGCGCAGCGGTTCCGGATGCTCGTCGGCGGCGAGCTCGTCGAGGGCGACAGCGGCTCCTACGACATCGTCAACCCGGCGACGGAGACGACCGTCGGCCAGGCTCCGGAGGCCTCCGCCGCGCAGGTCGAGGCGGCAGCGTCCGCCGCGGCCGACGCCTTCCCCGCCTGGAGCCGCACCAAGCCCGAGGCGCGCGCCGCCCTGCTCGACCGTGCCGCCGACCTGCTCCGCGACCGCATGGAGGTGCTCATCCCGCTGGTGCAGTCCGAGACCGGCGCCACCTTGCGGGTCGCGCAGACCATGCAGGTGCCCACCTGCGTCGAGCGCCTGCGTCGCTACGCCCGCGGCGCGCTCGAGCCCGCCACCATCGCGCTGCCGCCCGGCGAGATGCCCGCCACGGCGCTCGCCGCGGGCGGCCTCATGGGTGCCATCGCCGTCCGCCAGCCCGTCGGCGTGGTGGCCTGCATCACGCCCTACAACTTCCCGATCGTCAACATGGCCGGAAAGATCGGCCCGGCGCTGGCGATGGGCAACACCGTCGTGGTGAAGCCGGCGCCGCAGGACCCGCTGGCGGTCACCGTGTTCGGCGAGGTGCTCCACGAGGCCGGCTTCCCCGAAGGGGTCGTCAACGTCGTCACCGGATCCGGTGCCGACACCGGCCAGGCGCTGGTCGCGTCGCGCCACGTCGACATGGTGAGCTTCACCGGCTCGACACCCGTCGGCCGGGCGATCGGCGAGGTGGCGGGTCGCGACATGAAGCGCCTGCTGCTCGAGCTGGGCGGCAAGGGCGCCGGCGTGGTGTTCGACGACGCCGACCTCGCCACGGCCATCTCCACCATCGCCAGCGTGTGGGCGTTCCACAGCGGCCAGATCTGCACGGCGCCCACGCGCGTGCTCGCGCAGCGTGGCGTCTACGACGCGATCGTCGGCGGGCTGCAGCAGGCCGCCGGCCGCCTCAAGGTCGGCGACCCGCTCGAGGCCGACACGGTCGTGGGGCCGCTCATCTCCGAGGTGCAGCGCGACCGGGTGGAGGCGCTCGTCGCGCGCCGGCGTGGAGCAGGGTGGCGAGCTCGTCGCCGGTGGCGATCGCCCCGACATCGCCACCGGCTTCTACGTCGCACCCACCCTCATCGCCGGCTGCAAGCCCGACAACGACGCGGTGCAGCGGGAGTTCTTCGGCCCGGTGGTCGTCGTGGTGCCCTTCGACGACGAGGACGAGGCCGTCGCCATCGCCAACGGCACCGAGTTCGGGCTCTACGACTACGTCTTCTCGGCCGACACGGCGAGGGCGATGCGCGTCGCCAAGCAGCTGCGCACGGGCAACGTCGGCATCAACACCGCGCAGCGCAACCACGAGGCGCCCTTCGGTGGCTTCAAGATGAGCGGCGTCGGGCGGGACGGCGGAAGCTTCGGCCTGCACGCCTACAGCGAGCTGCAGAGCATCGTCTGGCCCGGCTGAGCCTCGCGGTGACCGACGCCACCGCCCACAGGGGTTCCCAATAACGTAATAGTACGTTACGGTCGCCGGGTGAAGGCCGGCCTGTCGACCGACGTGCTGCTCGCGCTGCTCGACGCTCCCGATCCGGGCCTCGGCGGCAGTGAGATCCAGGACATGCTGGCGGGGCACCGGCGCCGCCCGCGCAGCGACGAGCTGCTCACCGCGCTCCTGCGCCTCGAGGCCACCGACCACGTCGCCGTCCGCCGCGACGGTCGCATGAGCTTCCTCCTCACCGCTGCCGGGCGAGCGCGGGCCTACGAGCTCGCCGGCGGCCAGGCCGTGCACGTGCGGCTCCTGATGGCGGACCTCGTCGGCTTCGTCGCCTTCACCGCCGCCCACGGCGACGAGGCGGCGCGGCAAGCGGCGGGGCGCCTCGCGAGCGCCGCCTCGTCGGTGGTGCGGGGCGAGGGCGGCGAGGTCGTGAAGGGCCTCGGCGACGGCTTCCTCGCCTGGCTCCCCCCGGCCGTCGACCCGCTCCCCGTCGTCGCGGACCTGGCGCAGCGGTGCGGGCAGGCAACCGCGGATGCACCGTGGCGGCTGCGAGCCGCGAGCCACGTCGGGCGGCCGATCCGCCACGGCGGTGACCTCTTCGGCGCTGACGTCAACCTCGTCGCCCGCCTCTGCCAGGTGGCCGGACCCGACGAGCTGATCCTGTCGCGCACCGAGGACGGCGTGGCGGCGACCGAGCACCTCAGCCTCCGCGGCATGGCCGAGCCGGTGCCGGTGGCGCGGGTGCCGATCCGATGACGCGCGTCTTCGGGAGGGGACAGCTGAAGCGGGCGCTGCTGCAGGTCGCCGCCGAGCTTGGTGAGGCGAACGGCTATGCCCTCATGCAGGCGCTGGCCGATCGCATCGGCGGCGGGTGGCAGCCCAGCCCTGGCGCCATCTACCCCGCGCTGCTGGCGCTCGAGGACGCCGGCATGCTGCGCGGCCACGACGCCGACGGCGCGCGCACGTACGCCGTGACCGACGCGGGCCGACGATCGCTCGAGGCGGAGCCCGGCGTCATCGACGCCGTCGCCGATCGCGCCCGCTCGACCCCGCCGCGGCCGACGACGGTGGGTTCGGTGCTCGACCGGCTCTCGTCGTCGGCGCCCAACCGAGGCCTGGCGATCGACGACCACGCCGTCCGTACGCTCGAGGACCGGTTCCGATCGGTGCTCGACGAGATCAACCGCATGACCGCCTAGGAGGCACCTCATGGACGACTTCGCGCTCGCCGCGTTCCGGGAACGAGAGGCCCGGCAGATCCTGCGCCGCCGTGCCTTCCTCGTGCACGCGAGCGTCTACGCCGCCGTGAACGCGATGCTCGTCGGCGTGTGGGCGCTGGCCGGAGGCGGCTACCCGTGGTTCCTCTTCCCGATCATGGGCTGGGGCGTCGGCCTGGTGGCCCACGGCGCGAGCGCGTACCTGCTCGCCGACCCGAACGACCTCGTGCTCGAGCGCGAGCAGCGGCGCATGACCGAGCGCGGCGGCGACTGACCCGGGACGCGGGACGGTTGTCGCAAACTAGAACGTGTTCTAGTCTCGGGCCATGGCGACGTACGACCTGGTGATCACCAACGGCATCGTGGTGGACGGCACGGGGCTGCCTCGCCGCCGGGCGGATGTGGCGGTGCGCGACGGTCGCATCGCGGCGATCGGCTTCATCGACGCCAGCGACGGTGCGCGCGTGATCGACGCTGCCGGCCGCGTCGTGGCTCCCGGCATCGTCGACCCGCACACGCACTACGACCCGCAGCTCACCTTCGAGCCCTACGGCACCTCGAGCTGCTTCCACGGTGTCACCACCGTCGTCGCCGGCAACTGCGGGTTCTCCGTGGCGCCGCTGAAGCCCGGCGACGCGCCGTGGCTCATCCAGCTCTTCGCCCGCGTCGAGGGCATGGACCCCTCCGCGCTCGAGGGCATCCCCGTGGACGGCTTCGAGACCTTCCCCGAGTTCCTCGCGTCGATGCGCGGCAAGATCGGCATCAACGCCGCCTACTACATCGGCCACTGCGCGCTCCGCCGCTACGTGATGGGCGACGCCGCCCAGGAGCGCGAGGCCACGCCCGAGGAGATCGAGCAGATGGCAGCCATCGTGCGAGAGGCGATGGCCGCCGGCGCTGCCGGGTTCAGCTCGACGCACTCGCCGACGCACTTCGACTCGGCCGACCGCCCGGTGCCCAGTCGGCTCTCCAGCCTCGACGAGCTCACGGCGCTCGCCGAAGCCGCCGGGCGCGCCGGGGGCGGCTCGCTCGCCTACCTGCCGGGCTCGGCGGTGGGCGGCATCACGCCCGACGACGAGGAGCTGCTCATCGAGATGTCGCTGCGATCGCGCATGCCGGTGATCATCCAGGGCCTCGGCGCCCGCTCGAAGGTCGACGCGCCCACCGCGGGCTGGGACAACGCCAAGCGCTTCGTCGACGAGGCCACCGCACGCGGCGCGGCCGTGTACTCGATGGCGATGTCGAAGCCGTTCAACCGCACGTTCGACCTGGCGGCCGGCACGAAGCTCTACGAAGGCGCGCTGGCCCTCAACCGGATGTTCACCGAGGCCTCCACCGTCGAGGAGCGCAAGGCCCTGATCGCCGACCCGGCCTTCCGCGACGCCGCGCGCGAGTCGGTCGAGAGGCCCAACCGCGACCCCGACGCGGGGCCCACGCTGCCGCCGCCGCACTGGGACGTGCTGCACGTCAACAAGGTGTCCAAGCCGGAGAACGAGAAGCTGATCGGCCGGTCGCTCACCGACATCGCCCGGGAGCGGGGCGTGCACCCCACCGATGCCTTCCTCGACATCGCGCTGTCGGAGGACCTCACCACCGAGTTCGTGTGGAAGACGGAGACGCCCGAGTGGATCGAGGGCACCAAGGTGGCCCAGGACGATCCCCACATGATCGTCGGCACGTCCGACGGCGGCGCCCACCTCGACCGCGACGACGGCGCCGAGGCCCACACCTGGTTCCTCGAGCACTGGGTGCGGAAGTGGGGTGGCTTCACGCTCGAGGAGGGCGTGCGCCAGATCACCGCCATCCCAGCCGCGCTGTGCGGCTTCACCGACCGCGGCCTGCTGCTCGTCGGTCAGGCCGCCGACATCATGATCTTCGACCCCGACACGGTGGGCCCCGACCGCAAGGAGCTGGTGCACGACTTCCCCAACGGCGCGCCGCGCTGGACGTCGAAGCCGCAGGGCGTGCACGCCACCATCGTCAACGGCGTGCCGATCGTGCTCGACGGCGAGCTGCAGCTCGACGCCGGCCTGCCCGGCCAGGTGCTGCGCCCGCAGGCGGCCGCGACGTGAGGGGGCTCGTCTGGACGGGCGAGCTCGAGGTGCGCGACGACGTCGAGGTGCGCTCGCCGCGCCCGCACGAGGTGGTCGTGCGCATCCACAACGCGGGCCTGTGCCACTCCGACGTGTCGGTGCTCGACGGCACCATCCCGTTCCCCACGCCGGTGGTGCTCGGCCACGAGGGCGCGGGCGTCGTCGAAGCGGTGGGAGACGCCGTGCGCAAGGTGCAGGTCGGCGACCACGTCGTGCTGACCACGCTCGGGAGCTGTGGCCTGTGCGACGCGTGCGACCGGGGCGAGCCCACCCACTGCCGGGACACCATGGGCAAGCTCAACCGCCCCTTCACCGTCGGCGGCGAGAAGGCGTTCCAGTTCGCCAACGCCGGCGTGTTCACCGAGCGCACCGTCGTCGCCGAGAGCCAGGCCGTCGTCATCCCGCCCGAGGTGCCGCTGTCGACGGCGTGCCTCATCGGGTGTGCGGTCGTGACGGGCGCGGGCGCCGTGCTCAACCGCGCCAAGGTGCAGCCGGGGGAGACCGTCGTGGTGATCGGCGCGGGCGGCATCGGCCAGTCGGTCATCCAGGCCGCCCGCATCGCGGCGGCCGGGCGCATCGTCGTGATCGACGCCAACCCGGCCAAGGAGGCGGTCGCCCGCCAGTTCGGCGCCACCGACTTCCTCGACGGGTCCACGCTCACCGGCGAAGGCGAGCTCGTCGCGGCGGTGAAGGACCTCGGCCTGCCCAACGGCGTGGACCACGCCTTCGAGTGCGTCGGCCACCCCGGCCTGATCCGCACGGCCGTCGACCTGCTCGACTGGGGCGGTCAGTGCATCCTGCTCGGCGTGCCGAAGATGGGCACCGAGGCCAGCTTCGTGGTGGCCACGATGTACAACGACAAGTCGATCATGGGCTGTCGCTACGGCAGCACCCGCCCGCACCACGACATCCCGCGCTACATCGGGTTCTACCTCGACGGCCGCCTGCAGCTCGACGAGATGGTGAGCCAGGTCTACGACCTCGGCGACGTGCACCAGGCCCTCGACGACATGCACGCTGGCAAGCTCAACCGCGGCGTGCTCGCCCTCTGAGGGCCGCCCGGAGGAGGTTGGGGGCAGGTCAGTGCCCGTTTCGGTCGCACTGATGCCCCCAACGTCGGTGGAACGCACGTCGATCTAGGCTCCGCACCATGCCGGACCCCGCAGACGTCGTCTCCGTCGAGCGCCTCATCGCCTCGCCTCCCGAGCCGATCTTCGAGCTGCTCGCCGATCCGAGCCGCCACCCGGAGATCGACGGCTCCGGCACCGTGCGCGGCGCCAAGGCCGGCTCGGAGCGCCTGCAGCTGGGGTCGACGTTCGGCATGTCGATGCGGATGGGGATGCCGTACTCGATGGTGAGCAAGGTGGTCGAGTACGAGGAGAACCGGCGCCTGGCGTGGCAGACCCGCGGTCCCGGGCGGGTGGGGCGCCTCGTCGGGGGGCGGATCTGGCGCTACGAGCTCGAGCCGGTCGAGGGCGGCACGCTCGTGCGGGAGAGCTGGGACATCTCGCAGGAGTCCCCGGTCACCAGGCCGCTCGTCCGGATGACCGCCAGCAGTGCGACGCGCAAGAGCATGGCCGCCACGCTGGAGCGCATCGAGCAGGTCGTCAGGAGCTGACAGGCGCCTGGCCGCGGCCGGACGGCGCCGCGGTCCACGCGCCACCCGGCGGCGCGCGAGACGTGCCCATTGACGGAACAGGACCGCTCCCGCAGTGTGATGACACGACGCGCTGGCAGGGGGTCCGCCATCAGCGAGGTCACAGCGAGAGCTGACACCACGGGTCGGGTGCGCACCACCGACGTGGGGATCGCCTCGGCCCTCCTGGCCGGAGCGCTCGTCGGCTGGTGGTGGTCCGTCCGCATGGCCGAGGACTCGTCGATGGGTGGCATGGGCGGCATGGGTGAGATGGGCTCGATGTCGATGGCGGCATCGATGTCGATGGCCGCCTACCTCGTCGGCTGGGTGGCGATGATGGCGGCCATGATGTTCCCGGCCATCGCGCCGGTCGTGCGCCTCTACTCGCGGGCCGCCGCCCGCGGCGCCGTCGCACCGCTGCCCTTCTTCGTGGCCGGGTACCTCGTCGTGTGGGCATCGCTCGGGCTCCCCGCCTACCTCGCCTGGCGCGAGCTGGCCGACCCGCTGGAGTCGGGCGCCGCTTGGGTCGGCCGGCTCGCCGGCTCGGTGCTGGTGGTCGCGGCCCTGTACCAGCTGACCCCGCTCAAGCGCGCCTGCCTCCGGCACTGCCGGTCACCCATGTCGGTGTTCATGCGCGCATCGGGCGACACCAAGAAGCCGGCGACGGCCATGCGGCTCGGTGCCACCCACGGGCTGCTCTGCGTGGGGTGCTGCTGGGCGTTCATGGCGGTCCTGGTCGCGGTGGGCACCATGAACCTCGCCTGGATGGCGATCCTCGCGGTGGTGATCTTCATCGAGAAGGTCCTGCCACGCGGCGACCGCTACGCCAGGGTCACCGCGGCGGCCTTCGCCGTCGCTGGGGCCGTCCTGCTCCTCGATCCGTCCACCATCACCGCGCTCACCTGAAAGGACCTGCCATGACCGCCACGGACACCACCACCGCCTGGAGGCTGAAGGGAAGCGGCTTCGAGTTCTGCAACTGCCAGCCCGGCTGCACCTGCAACTTCTCCGGCTTCCCCACCTCGCCCGACGGCAGCTGCAAGGCGGCCGTCGGTACCCGCATCGACGAGGGCCGCTGCGGCGACGTCGACCTGTCCGGGATCGACGCCGTCGCCATCATCGACTGGCCCAAGGCCATCCACGACGGCGGTGGCAAGGCGGTCTTCGTCGTGCCGCCCGAGGTCTCCGACGAGCAGCTCGGTGCGATGGCGCAGATCTTCACCGGGCAGCTCGGCGGCATGCCGTGGGAGATCCTGGGCACCACCTTCGAGGTCGCCGGCGTCGTGCGGGCCGCGGTGACGATCGAGGACAAGGGCATCGAGTCGACGATGCGCATCGACGGCGTGGGATCGGCCACGGGGACCACGCTGCGCAACCCGGTGACCGACGAGCCGCACGCCGTCGCCATCGATCTCGACAAGGGGTTCATCTGGAAGCGGGGCGACTGCGGCCAGGGGAGCTTCCAGGTCGAGGCGGAGGGCATCTCGCTCGACTTCACCGACTCCAACTGGATCCGGTACGACTTCGACTGGACGAACCAGACCTGACGGGCGCCCAGCCCGCTCGTCAGATGCGCTCGAGCGCGGCGCCGTCGAAGAGCGGACGGATCCCGTGGGCGTCGACGTCGGCCTGCATCTCGGCGTCGGTCGGCACCGGGCCGGGGGTCGGCGCGGCGTCGAGGATGGCGGGCAGCACGCGAGCGTCGCTGGCGGTGTTGAGGAACAGCGGGTCGTTGCCGAGCACCCAGCGCACCGCGCGCCCGATGGCATCGACGTCGCTGAGCGGCTGGTACCAGCTGTGCATCGGGCCCTCGTGGTCGGCGGGCCAGCGGCGTCGGCCCGCGGCCTTGATGGTCTGCACGGCGACCTGCCGGTCGGCGCAGACCGCGAGCAGTGCCTCCACGTCCGCTCGGTAGGCGGGATCCTGCAGCGCCACGAAGCTGTACGGCAGCAGGACCGACGCGTACGGGTGGCGCTCGAGGCTGCGCAGGTGCATGCCCGCGATGCGCGTGCCGTGGCCGGTGACGCCGATGTGGCCGACCAGCCCCTCCTCTTGCGCCCGCACCATGGCCTCCAGCGCCCCACCGGGCGCGTGGGCGACCTCCCACTCGTCGGGCTCCACCAGGTTGTGCAGCTGCACGAGGTCGACCGAGTCGACGCGCAGGCGCTCGAGCGACCGCTCCAGCTCGGCCCTCGCGGCGTCGCCGCGCCGCTCGCCGGTCTTGGTGGCGAGGAAGAACCGTGCGCGGTGCTCCGCCATCCACGGCCCGATGCGCAGCTCGGACTCGCCGTAGCTGGCGGCCGTGTCGAGGTGGTTCACCCCGGCGTCGAGCAGGCGGCCCAGCACCTCGTCGGCCCGATCCTGGCGCATCCCGCCCAGGGCCGCGGCGCCGAAGATCACGCGGGTGCTCTGGTGGCCGGTGCGACCGAACGGTGCGGTCGGGAGCATGTCCCGAACCTACGCCTCGTGCGGCGCTGCTGCAGCGGGGGCGGGCCGAGCCGGTCACCCGAACCTCCTGATCACCGCGGCCACGAGGGGCAACGGAGTGCGGTGTCAGCGCGGCCTGCTGATCGCCGCCAGCGTGGCCCCGGTGACGTGCACCAGGTCGTCGCACGACAGCTCGACCTCCAGGCCGCGCCGGCCGCCGCTCACGAAGATGGTGGCCCAGCTCGACGCGCTGGCGTCGACGTACGTCGGCAGGCGCCGCGTCTGCGCGATGGGGCTGATGCCGCCGACCACGTAGCCGCTCGATCGCTCGGCGGCTGCGGGGTCGGCCATGTCGAGGCGCTTGGTCCCCGATGCCGCCGCCAGCGCCTTGAGGTCGAGCTGCGTGGTGGTCGGGATCACCGCGACCACCAGCCCGTGCGCGCCCGATGCCACCAGCGTCTTGAAGACGCGTGCCGCCTCGACGCCCAGCGCACGCGCGGCCTCGTCGCCGTAGGAGCCGACGGCCGGGTCGTGCTCGTAGCGGTGCACGCGGTGCGAGATGCCCGCACGCACGAGCGCGGCGACGGCACGGGAGGGCGCAGGCACCTCGCCATCATGCTGCGCGGGTCACGCGGCGAAGGGTTTGCCATGGTTGAGCTGCTGGCGCACGAGGACCGGGGCAGCGGGGTCCCTCCGGTCCCCGAGTGCGACCATGATCGGACGCACTCGAACGGAGCCACGCATGTCCCAGGTCCGCGTCCACAACCTCTCGATCTCGCTGGACGGGTTCGGGACCGGCGACGGCATCACCTTCGAGGCCCCGTTCGGCCACGCCGGCGAACGCCTGCACGAGTGGATGTTCGCCACCCGGTTCTGGCGCTCGATGGTCGGCGACGCCGGTGGCAGCGCGGGCGTCGACCACTCGTTCGCCGATCGCCATGGGCCCGGCATCGGTGCCGAGATCATGGGCCGGGGCAAGTTCGGCCCGCAGACCGGCCCGTGGACCGACGTCGGCACCGACGGCGAGTGGCGCGGCTGGTGGGGGCCGAACCCACCGTTCCACTCGCCGGTGTTCGTGCTGACGCACCACCCGCGCCCGTCGATCGAGATGGAGGGTGGCACGGTCTTCCACTTCGTCGACGCCAGCCCCCGCGAGGCGCTCGAGCTCGCCCGGAAGGCAGCCGGCGACCTCGACGTGCGAGTCGGTGGTGGACCGACCGTCGTCCGTGACTTCCTCGCCGCCGATCTCATCGACATGCTCCACGTCGTGCAGGTGCCGATCCTGCTCGGCCGAGGCGTCCGCCTGTGGGACGGCGTCGAGGGCGTGGAGGAGCGCTACGACATCGAGGCGGTCTCCTCACCGAGCGGCGTCACCCACCTGACCTTCACGCGCCGCTGACCGCTCCCGCCTCACGAGGGCCGGCCCGCCCCTCTGTGTCCGTGAAGCGTGAGACACCTTCCATCCCATGATCCGTGCTCGGGGGCGATGAAGGTGAACAACGATGACAGACACAACCGACCGTGTTGTCGCCAAGAATGGCGACCTGCGCAACAGAAAAGATCCCGAGGAACACGCCCGCGCCAAGCGGCGGACGTTCGAGGCCGGGTTCAAGCTTCGCGTCCTCGCGGAGTGGGACCGATCCGAAGCCGCTGAGCGCTCCGCCATCCTGCGCCGCGAAGGCCTCTACTCCTCGACGATCTCAGACTGGAAACGCCAACGACGAGAAGGCCTCCTCGACAACGACGGCGCCCGCCGTCCCGAAGGCCGGGGCGGACCCTCCTACGCGGAGGTCGACCGGCTCCGTCGCGAGAAGCAGAAGCTCGAGGAAGAGCTGGCTCGAGCCCGGTTCGTGATCGAAGTCCAGGGAAAAGTCTCCGCGCTCTTGGAGGAGCTCTCGAAGAGCGCGGCCACCGAAGAGAACGAGACGTGATCGTCGACGCCGGCGTCGACGAGCTGGCCCCAGTCCTTGGCCGGCGCGCCGGCTGCGCCGCCCTCGGACGCAGCCGTGCCACCCACTACCGCCACCGACGCCCACCGCTGCACGGCCCACCCGAACCCCGGGCCCGGTCCCACCGGGCCCTCCAACCCCACGAAGCGACCACGATCCTCGAGACGCTCAACAGCGAACGGTTCTGCGACCAAGCGCCCGCCCAGATCTGGGCGACGCTCCTCGATGAAGGCACCTACCTCGGGTCGATCAGCACGATGTACCGGCTCCTCCGAGCTGAGCACCAGGTCCGGGAACGACGCCGTCAGGCCCGCCGACCCGCCACAGTGAAGCCCGAGCTGATGGCGACGGGCCCGAACCAGGTGTGGTCCTGGGACATCACCAAGCTCCGCGGCCCACACAAGTGGACCTGGTTCCAGCTCTACGTGATCCTCGATGTCCACTCCCGCTACGTCGTGGCCTGGCTCGTCGCCACCCGAGAGTCCGCCCGCCTCGCCGAAGAGCTCATCGCGGACGCCATCTACGAACAGAACGTGCTGGCCGGGCAGCTCTCCCTGCATGCCGACCGCGGGTCGTCGATGACCTCCAAGACCGTCAACCAGCTCCTCGCCGACCTCGGCGTCGAGCAATCCCACAGCCGACCCCACGTGAGCAACGACAACCCCTTCAGCGAAGCCCAGTTCAAGACGTTGAAGTACTCCCCGACGTTCCCGAAGCGCTTCACCGGCATCGATCACGCCCGAGCGTTCTGCGACTGGTTCTTCGCTCACTACAACCACCAGCACCGCCACTCCGGCATCGGGCTCCACACCCCCGCCGACGTCCACTACGGCCGCGCCGACCAGGTCCGCGCCCAGCGCCAGACCGTTCTCGACGCCGCCTACACGCACCACCCCGAACGATTCCGCCGGCCGCCCAGCGCGCCCCGGATCCCCGAGACAACATGGATCAACCCACCCCAGGAGACGCCCCTCGCCACCACATCCATTTGAGCCAACGGTGTCTCACCCCCACTGACACGTTCCGCGCCTCGATCGAGTGTCACACCCCGTTCGTAGTGTTGGTGGCGTGGAGTCGGGTCCGGTGATGAGCCGCCAGGAGCGGGTCGGCTGGGAGGGGCAGGAGCGCGCGATCGAGATCGCCGGGCAGATGAACCTGCTCGCCGCCCAGCTGGTCGACGTGGTGGCCGAGGTCATCGACGCTGAGGCGTGGGGCGAGGGCCTCCGGTCTCCTGCGCACTGGGTGGCCTGGCGAACGGGGTTCTCGCGGGCACGTTCGGCGGGGCTGGTGCGGATCGCCCGGCGCCGCAGCGAGCTGCCCGAGTGCGACGCGCTGTTCCGCGCCGGCGGCCTCAGCGAGGACGCCATGGCACTCATCGCCGCGAAGGTGCCTCCCGAGCGAGATCACGAGCTGGCGGTCCTCGCCCCGATGCTCCTCCACTCGCAGCTTCGTCGGGTCCTCGCCCACCTGCCCGATCACGGTTCGGATCCGAAGCCCCCACCGCAGCGCGCCGTCCTGTTCGGCTTCCGCAGCGACGGCTGGTGGGAGGGGCACCAGCTGCTGCCGCCCGACGAGGGGGCGATCGCAGCAAAGGCGATGGAGTCGGCGCGCAACGAGATCTTCCACGAGCGAGCGCCCGATGCCGACCAGAACGTGCGCGGCAACGTCACGTGGGCCGACGCGTTCGTCCGGGCGATGGAGCACGCGCTCGACGCCCTCGACCCGGCCACCCGGCGCGGCGAGCCGCGTGGCGAGCGCGCCCAGGTGATCGTGCACCTCGACGCGCGCTCGGACGGCGATGGTCAGGCTCGCCTCCACATGGGACCTCAGCTGCCCGACAGCCTGCGCCGGTACCTGTGCTGCGACGCCAAGGTCCGCACGGCCATCGAAGCCGCGGACGGCTCGCTCCTCGGCATCTCGCCGCTCGAGCCCACCGTGAACCCGAGGTTGCGAGCGATCATCGAGGAGCGAGACCGCGGATGTCGCTACCCCGGTTGCTCGCAGCAACGGTGGGTGCAGGTGCACCACATCGTCCACCGGGAGGACGGCGGCCTGACCGTCGCCTCGAACCTGTGCGCCCTGTGCCCGTACCACCACCGACTGCACCACCAGGGCGCCTTCTCGATCGCTGGCAACCCCGAGACGGCCACTGGGCTGCGGTTCACCGACAAGTGGGGGAGCGACATCGGGCCACCCCGCTACGGGCCGGTGGCCCCACCCACCTTCGGGACGCAACCCACCTTCGCCCCGCCGCTCGGCGAGCGACTCGAGGCCCGCTGGTTCAGCTGGAACTGACCCCGCGCGGCGGGACCGCCGTAGGGTTCGGCATGGCCGAGCTGCTGGCGTACGAGGACCGGGGGAGCGGCGCGCCCGTCGTCTTCCTGCATGGCATCACGGCCGACCGGCGCCACTGGGCGCCGGTGGTCGACCTGCTCGTCGACGACTTCCGCTGCATCAGCGTCGACGCCTTGGGTCACGGGGCGTCGCCCCGCACGCCGCCGTACGACCTCTTCGCGCAGGTCGGCGCGCTGGGCGCGCTGGTCGACCACCTCGACATCGGGCCGCCGATGCTCGTCGGCCATTCGGCCGGCGCGTTCACGGCCACCATGTACGCCGCAGGGCAGCCGACGCGGGCGGTCGTGAACGTCGACCAGCGGCTCGACATCGCCGCGTTCCGCAGCACGATCGAGCCGCTCGGCGCCCGCCTCCGAGGCGACGACTTCGAAGGCGCCTTCGCGGAGATCATGGCTGGCCTGGGCATCGACCTCGTCCCTCCGGAGCGGCAGGCGTTCGCGGTCATGGAGGCGAGGCCGGACATCGTGCTCGGCATGTGGGAGGCCGTGCTGGACGCCCCTCCAGCAGAGCTCAGCGCCCAGATCGAGGCGGTGCTGCCGGCAGTCGCTGCGCCGTACCTGGCGATCTTCGGCGACGAGATCACCGACGAGGAGCGTCGCATCCTCGGCTTGATCCCGCACGGCGAGGTGGAGGTCTGGCCCGGGCTGGGGCACTTCGTGCAGCTGGTCGACCCGCAGCGCACGGCGCAGCGCATCCGCACCTTCGTCGGCCAGGTCGCGCACACGGAAAACTAGAACGTGTTCTAGTTTCGTGGTACGTTGCCCCGGTTCGCACCGGACCTGCCCAGGAGGCAACCCCATGGAGTTCGGCGTCTTCGCCCAGCTGTTCGTCCCCAAGTTCGAGCGTGACGCCGATCCCCAGGCCGAGCACAAGCGCATCTTCCGCAACGTCGAGATCGCCAAGGCGGCCGACCAGCACGGCTTCAAGTACGTCTGGTGCCCGCAGCACCACTTCCTCGACGAGTACTCGCACATGCCCGGGCCCGAGGCGTTCCTCGGCCACTGCTCCGGCATCACCGAGCGGGTGCACCTCGGCTCGGCGATCTTCAACATCACGCCGCCCGTGAACAAGCCGGTGCGCATCGCCGAGAACGTCGCGCTGCTCGACCACCTCTCGAACAACCGCTTCGAGTTCGGCACGGGTCGCGGCAGCTCCACCACCGAGGTCAACGGCTTCGACATCGCCGACATCGACGAGACCAAGGCCATGTGGCGCGAGGCCATCACCGAGATCCCCAAGATGTGGAAGGACGCCACCTACTCCTACGAGGGCGAGTACTTCCGCGTCCCGGAGCGCAGGGTCTTCCCGAAGCCGCACGGTCCCGCCCACCCCGCCATGTGGGTCGCGGCCGGGTCGCCCCCCACCTTCGGCGAGGCCGGCGAGATGGGGCTCGGCGCCTTCTGCTTCTCCACCGGCTCGCCCGAGAAGCTCTCCAAGCTGGTCGACAACTACAAGGCCAAGATCGGCGACGCCACGCCGGTGGGCGACTACGTCAACGACAACATCATGGGCGTCACCAACATGCTCTGCATGGAGGACCGCAAGAAGGCCTTCGAGGTCGCGGCCAACATGGGCATGAACTACTACACGAGCCTCATGTACCACTGGCTCGACAACATCCCCAAGCCCGACGGCCTGCCCGAGTGGCCCGAGCGCCTGCCCGAGCCCACCCCCGAGGTGGTCGAGCAGATGGCGGCCGGCGGCTACGTGGTCGTGGGCGACCCCGACGACTGCCTCAAGGGCGTGCAGCGCTGGGCCGACGTCGGCTTCGACCAGCTCACCTTCAGCCCCACCACCAACACGCTGCCCACCGAGGTCGTCGTGCAGTCGATGGAGCTCTTCGGGCGCGAGGTCATCCCGCAGGTCGACAAGGACCCGGTGCACTCCACGACGCGCTACCGCGACGCCGCCTCCCGCTAGCCGGGACGTCGAGTAGACACCTCGGGCATGTCGCTGCCGACCGAGCTCCGCGAGCTTGCCGCGCAGGTCTCCAACTGGGGCCGCTGGGGTGACGACGACGAGCTCGGCACGCTCAACCTCGTCGATGCCGCAGCGGTGCAGCGCGGCCTGGCGGCGGCGCGCACCGGCGAGCGCGTGCCGCTGGCGATCCGCCTCGACGCCAACGGCCCCCAGCTCGGCACCATCCCCGGGCGCATCAACCCGCTGCACGCCATGGTCGCCGTCAACACGGCCTACACCGGCGACCCCGGCGACTTCTGTGCCAGCGACGACGTCATCACCATGGGGCTGCAGGCATGCACCCACTGGGACGCCCTCGCGCACGTGAGCTACGACGGTCGCATCTACAACGGCTTCGACGCGGCCACGGTCACCGCCGAGCGCGGCGCCACCCGTTGCGGCATCCACAAGGTCGGCAGCATCGTGAGCCGGGCGATCCTGCTCGACGTCGCGCGGGCCGCGGGCGTCGACCGCCTCGCACCCCGCCACCCGATCAGCGAGGCCGACCTGGAGGCCGCCGTCGAGCTGGCCGGCGTGCGCCCCGAGCCGGGCGACATCGTCCTCGTCCGCACCGGGCAGATGTCGCTGCTCAAGGCGCGCGACCGGGAGGGCTACACGCTCGGCGAGCAACCCGGGCTCACCGTCGGCACGGTGCCGTGGCTCCGCCGCCACGACGTCGCAGCGGTGGCCACCGACACGCTGGCCCTCGAGGTCTACCCCTGCGAGGACCCGGCGGTGCTGTTCCCGGTCCACCTCCTCCAGCTGCGCGACATGGGGCTCACCCAGGGGCAGAACTTCGACCTGGAGGCGCTGTCGGCCCACTGCGCGGCGGACGCCACCTACGAGATGCTGCTCGTCGCCAACCCCGAACCCGTCACCGGTGGCGTGGGCGCCCCGACGAGCCCCGTCGCCGTCAAGTAGCGAGGTCAGCCATGGTCACCGCTCCCGCGCCCGCCAGCTTCAACTTCGCCGACGTGTGGGAGATGGCCGCCGACGCGCTCGGCGACCGCCCGGCGCTCGTCTGCGGCCAGCAGCGACGCACCTACGCGCAGCTCGAGGACCGCGCCAACCGCCTCGCCAGCCACCTCCGCTCGCTGGGCGTCGTGCCGGGCGCACACGTGGCGCTCTACCTGGAGAACTGCCCCGAGTACCTCGAGGTGATGCTCGCCTGCTTCAAGCTGCGAGCCGTCCCGATCAACGTCAACTACCGCTACGTCGCCGGCGAGCTGCGCTACCTGCTCGACAACAGCGACGCGGTGGGCGTGGTCCACGGCGACCGGCACGCCGACACCGTCGTCGGGGTGCTCGGCGACCTGCCCGACGTGGCGTGGACCCTCGCCGTGGGCGACGACTACGACGCCGCGCTCTCGACGGCGTCTCCCGAGCGTCCCGGGCGCGGCGGGCGCAGCGGCGACGACCACTACGTGCTCTACACCGGTGGCACCACCGGCCTGCCCAAGGGCGTGGTGTGGCGCCAGGAGGACGCGTTCTTCGCGTGCCTCGGCGGCGGCGACCCGATGCGCCTGCACGGCGAGGTCACCTCGCCCGACGAGCTGCCCGGCCGGATCCTCGACCAGGCTCCCGTCTACTTCACGCTGGCGCCGCTCATGCACGCCGCGGCGCAGTGGACCTCGTTCATGTGGTTCTTCGTCGGCGGCGTGGTGATCCTCCACGACGGGCCCCTCGACCCCGAGCGCGTGTGGGACACGGTCGCGGCCGAGCGGCCCAACATGCTCACCGTCATCGGCGACGCGGTGGCCAAGCCCCTGCTCGACGCCTGGGACGCGGCCGGCCCCGACCGCTGGGACGTGTCGTCGCTCTTCGCCATCTCCAACGGCGGCGCGCCCCTCTCCGCCGGCTGCAAGGCGCGCATCCTGGAGCGCTTCCCGAACGTCTTGGTGAACGACGGCTTCGGCTCGTCGGAGGCGGGGATCCAGGGCACGTCGCGCCTGTCGGCCGCCGACGCGCCCGTGGCGGGGGCGACGGTGCGCTTCGACCAGGGCAGCAAGCCCTTCCTCGTCCTCGACGACGACGACAAGCCCGTCGTGCCCGGGTCGGGCACCGTGGGCCGCATCGTCAGCGGTGGGCGGCTCCCGCTCGGCTACCACAACGACCCCGAGAAGACGGCGGCGACGTTCATCGAGGTCGACGGCGAGCGCTGGCTCGTGACGGGCGACCTCGCCACGGTCGCCGAGGACGGCACCGTGGACCTCCTCGGCCGCGGCTCGACGTCGATCAACACCGGCGGCGAGAAGGTCCACCCCGAGGAGGTCGAGGGCGTCCTCCACGGGCATCCGGCGGTGGCCGACGTGCTGGTGGTGGGCGTGCCCGACGAGCGGTGGGGCAGCGCCGTGACGGCCGTCGTGCAGCCCGCCGTCGGAGCCACCGTGTCGCTCGAGGACGTGACCGCCCACTGCAAGGCGCACCTGGCCGGCTACAAGGTGCCCAAGCACCTCGTGATCGTGGATCACGTGGTCCGCTCGCCGGCCGGCAAGGCGGACTACCGCTGGGCGCGCGACACGGCGACCCAGGCCGTCACCGCGTCCGGATGACCGCCTGCCACGGGTAGACGATCTCGAGCGGGCAGAGCAGGCGCGCCGCCGACACCAGCCATCGCAGCGCGTCGGCCGGCGGCGCCTGGTAGGTCTTGAGCACGAGGCCCCGCTTGGGGTGCTCCGCCGCCACGTACCAGTCTTCCGGCACGGGGCAGCCCCGGTCCGCCAGCAGGCGGGTGACGCGCTGGCCGGCCATGTGCTGGATGCCGATCTCGCCCGGCGTCCAGGTGGCCAGCGGCACGGTCGGTCCCCGGTTGCCCACGAGATGCGCGAGCGCGGTGCGCGGCGGCACGTCGTGGGCTTCGACGCCAGGGGACAGGTTGATGAAGACGGCCTCGTCGGTGTGGTCGAGCAGCGGCGTGATGTCACCGTCCGGGAGCTCGAGGAGCAGGTCGGGCACGCAGCGACGCTACCGCCGGGGATGCGCCGAGCAGTCCCTAGGCTGGCGTGATGGACGTCGCCGACATGCTCCGTGAAGCGCTCGAGCTCCAGATCCTGGAGCAGGAGCCCGAGCAGGCAGCCACCGTGATCGGCGCGGCGGTGGGCGAGCACGGCGCGGTGCCCGTGGCCGGCGCGCTGCTCGACTCCGCAGCGATCGCGCTGCGTCGCATGGTGGCGGCGACCGACGATGCCTACGACCTCGCCGAGCTGCTGGCCCGTCTCGCCCTCGACGGCGCCGTCCCCGAGCACCGCCTCGAGCTCCTCACCGACATCCTCACCGCCGCCGCCGCCACCGCCGGCGGGATCCGGCCGCCCGTCGACGCCCTGCAGGGCCGTCTCGGCGAGCAGGACCTCCTCTTCGGCGCCTGGCTCGGCGTGCTGACCGCGCTGCGGGTGGCGAGCATCGCCATCGAGCAGACCGAAGCCGAGCTGCTGGAGGACGTGCTGGCGTCGGTGGGCGCCTTCGACGCTGAGGCGTGACCGCGCCTACGATCTGACGGGTCGTCAGGTCACCAGCAGGGGGTCGCCAACATGCCAGAGATCCGCGGGGGGAGCCTCTGGGAGCTCGTCGAGCGACGAGCGGCCGCCACGCCCGACGCGCCGGCGGCGGTCGACGAGCGCGGTCGCACGCTGAGCTGGGCGGAGAGCCGCGACGCGGCGGAGCGCGCGGCGGCGGGACTGGCTCGGCTCGGCATCGGCGCGGGCGACGTGGTGTCGTGGCAGCTGCCGACGTGGCTGGAGTCGAAGGTGCTCGTGCTGGCGCTGGCCCGACTCGGGGCGATCCAGAACCCGATGCTGCCGATCTACCGCGAGCGCGAGGTGGGCTTCGTCGTGCGCCAGGCGGGCACGAAGCTGCTCGTCGTGCCCTCGGTCTGGGCCGGCTTCGACTTCGAGGCCATGGCACGGCGCATCGCCGAGCAGGTCGCCGGCGAGGGCAGCCACCTCGAGGTCCTCGTCGCAGATCAGACGCTGCCGCAGGGCGATCCCGCCACGCTGCCACCGCCGCCCGACCCCGGCCAGGAGCCGGTGCGCTGGTACTTCTACACCTCGGGCACGACGGCCGACCCGAAGGGCGCCCAGCACACCGACCGCACCATCTTGGCGAGCGCCCTGGGCATGAACGCCTGCCTGGAGGTGACCGACGCCGACAAGAACGCCGTGGTGTTCCCCTTCACCCACATCGGGGGCATCGGCTGGCTGTTCAGCGCGCTCGTCGTCGGGTTCCCGACCGTCTACATCGAGCGCTTCGACCCGGCCCGCACCATCGAGCTCATCCAGCAGCACGGCGTGACGATGGCGGGGGCGGGCACGCCGTTCCACATGGCCTACCTCGCCGCGCAGCGCCAGCAGCCCGACGGCGCCCCGCTGTTCCCCGACGTGCGCGTGTACTGCGGCGGCGGAGCGCCCAAGCCGCCGCAGCTCCACTACGACATCAAGGCGGAGATGGGCGGGGTGGGGATCGTCTCGGGCTACGGCCTCACCGAGGCGCCCATCCTCGTCATGGGCTCCGTGCGCGACACCGACGAGCAGCTCGCCAACACCGAGGGGCGGGCGACGCCGGGCGTGCAGCTCCGCTTCGTCACCCTCGAGGGCAAGGAGGCGGGCATCGACGAGGAGGGCGAGATCCGCGCCAAGGCTCCACAGGTGATGCGGGGCTACCTCGACGCCTCGCTCGACGCGGAGGCCTTCGACGAGGACGGCTGGTTCCGCACCGGCGACCTCGGCCGACGTCGACGCCGACGGCATGGTGACGATCACCGGCCGGGTGAAGGACATCATCATCCGCAACATGGAGAACATCTCCGCCAAGGAGATCGAAGACCTCCTCTACCAGCACCCCGGCGTCGGCGACGTCGCCGTGATCGGCGTGCCCGACGCCAGGACCGGCGAGCGGGTGTGCGCCGTGGTCGTCCCCGCGGACCCCGCAGAGCCGCTGACCTTCGACGACATGGTGGCGTTCTGCAAGGAGCGCGCGCTGATGACCCAGAAGCTGCCGGAGCGCCTCGAGCTGGTCGACGCGCTGCCGCGCAACCCCACGGGCAAGGTGCTCAAGTACGAGCTGAAGGACCGCTTCGGCGGCAGCTGACCCTCAAACGGAAGCGAGACACACTGCAATGGCACTCCTCGACGGCAAGGTCGCCATCGTCACCGGAGCGGGGCACGGCATCGGCCGGGCCCACGCCCTCGAGCTGGCGAAGCACGGGGCGAGCGTCGTGGTCAACGACCTCGGCACCTCGGTCACGGGCGACGGTGCCGACCAGAAGGCAGCCGACCTCACGGTCGAGCTGATCACCCAGCGCGGCGGCGCGGCGGTCGCCAACTACGACGACGTGTCGGACTACGAGGGCGCCGGGCGCATGGTCGCCCAGGCCGTCGAGGGCTACGGCCGCCTCGACGTGCTCGTCAACAACGCCGGGATCGTGCGCGACTCCGCCATCTGGAACATGTCCGAGGCCGACTTCGACTCGGTGATCAAGGTGCACCTGAAGGGCAGCTGGGCGCCGTCGCACTGGGCGGCCCGGCACTGGCGCGACCGCGCCAAGGCCGGCGAGACCTTCACCGGGCGCATCATCAACACCACCTCGGGCGCCGGCCTGGTGGGCAACTTCGGCCAGAGCAACTACGCCACCGCCAAGGCCGGCATCGCCGGGCTGACCCAGACGCTCTCCCTCGAGCTCGCCAAGCTCGGCGTCACCGTGAACGCCGTCGGCCCGGCGGCGGCGACGCGCATCACCGGCACGATGCCCGGCGCGCCGGCGGTGATCGAGGCCGACGAGATCCCCGACGACGAGTGGAACCGGATGGACCCGGCGGTGTCGTCGCCGCTCGTCGCCTGGCTCGCCAGCGACGAGAGCCAGCACGTCACCGGTCAGGTGCTCCGCGCCGTCGCCGAGGACGTCGTGTGGATGCAGGGCTGGTCCGAGGGCGCCAAGGTGTCCAACGGGGGCAAGCGGTGGGACGCCGAGAAGCTCGGGCAGGTCCTGGCGACCGACGTCTTCAAGACCCGCGCCCCGGGCCTGCGCTACTAGCAGCGCTCGGCTGCTAGTAGCCGAGCTTGCGGGAGCAGCCGGGCCAGTGGTCCCAGCCGCCCTGGTCCCAGAGCCGTTGGCCCATGGCGATCTGCGTCTCCCGCGGGTGCTCGTGGGGGTAGCCGGTGCCGCCGACCGCGCTGCCAGGAGCTGAGGGAGAACTGCAGGCCGCCGTAGTAGCCGTTGCCGGTGTTGATCGACCACCTGCCGCCCGACTCGCACTGCGCCAGGCGATCCCAGGCTGCCGGGTTGCTCGGGTCGTTGTAGCCGCCGCCCGTGGCCGCCGGGGCCGGGGGCGGGGGTGGGGGCGGGGGCGGTGGCGGGGGCGGTGCCGTGGTAGTCGTCGGAGGCGGCGGCGCTGCGGTGGTCGTGGTGGTCGGCACCGGCTCGGCCCGGCGCTCGTCGAAGGCGACGGGGTGGTTGACGGCCAGCGCCCGGATGGGGTCGCTCCGGCCCGATGAGGTGGTGGTCTCGTGGGCACCGGCCGTGGTGTCCGACGTGCCGGCAGCGGCGGCGACGAGCGCCACGGGGGCGCCGATGGCGCTCAGCACGGCGACTGCGGTCAGCACGGCCCGGCGCGCCCGGCGCGACAGGCCGGTGGGACTCGGGGGGTGGTCGCTCCCGGGCATGGCGAAGCCTCCTGGGGTGGGGGGAGAGGCGAGGGACCGCGGCCGAGCTCGGTGGCAGTCGGCAGGTGGTGGAGCCCTCAGCTGGGCCGCGGAAGCGACCGCTCGATGACGAGATCCTGTCATGTTCGCAACAGGACCGCAACATTCACCGGTGTGATTTGAGCCACAGCCCCCGGTCAGCGGTTGCGGGGCAACCCCAGGCCGCGACCCGCGACGATCTCGCGCTGGACCTCGCTGGAGCCGCCGTAGATGGTCGTGACCACGGCGTGGCGGAAGGCGTGCTCGACGAGGCCCGCCAGCACCGCCCCGCCCTCGCCGGCGGCGAGCAGCCCCGCCGTCCCGAGCAGGTCGAGCAGCTCGCCGGAGGCGCGCACGAACGCCTCGGTGATGTGGAGCTTCGCCATCGAGCCCTCGACGGGCGTCATCTCGCCCTGCGACGACAGCCAGGCGGCGCGGAAGAGCAGCAGGCGCCCCACCTCGAGCTCGGTGCTGGCCCGCGCCAGCACCTCGCGGGCGTGCGGGTCGTCGAACGGGCGGCGGCCCGATGCGTCGGGCGTGGCCGCCCAGCGAGCCACGGACTCGACCAGGTGCTGCGGCTCGCCCCAGTTGGCGGAGTTGCGCTCGTAGACGAGCGCGGCGTGCATGACCGACCAGCCTGCGTCGACCTCGCCCACCCGGGCGCCATCGGGCACCCGCACGTCGGAGTAGAAGGTGATGTTGGTGCGCTCGCCGCCCATCGTCTCCACGGGCGTGATCTCGATCCCTGGCGTGTCCATCGGCACCAGGAACATCGTCAGCCCCTTGTGCTTGGGGGCCTCGAGGTTCGAGCGGGCGAGCAGGAAGACGTAGTGCGCCTCGTGCGCCATGGTCGTGAACATCTTCTGCCCGTCGATGACCCAGTCGTCGCCGTCGCGCACGGCGCGGGTCGCCACCGCGGCCACGTCGGACCCGGCGTCGGGCTCGCTGTAGCCCAGGCAGCACATCACCTCGCCGGCAAGGATGCGCGGGAGCACGTCGGTCTTCTGCTCCTCGGTGCCGCAGACGAGCAGCGTGGCGCCCACCATGGCGGCGATGCCCATGCCGTCGACGGGCGCGCCCGCGCCGTAGAGCTCCTGCATCAGCAGCGTCTGGTCGACGGCGCCGCGGCCGAGTCCGCCGAACTCGGTCGGCCAGCCGGCGGCGAGGTAGCCGCGCTCGCAGAGCGCCTTGTGGAAGCCCCAGTCGTGCATCGTGCCCGTCTCGGCGGACCGCTGCAGGATCTCGGGGGTCAGGTGCTCGGCGATGAAGGCGCGGACCTCGTCGCGGAACGCCTCCGTCTCGGGCGCGAGGCGGAAGTCCATCCCGGGCCGCGTCGGGCGCGCCGTCGCCGCGGCGCGCACCTCGGCGGGGTCGGGCGCCTCGGCGCCCCACCGTCGCTCGGCGACGACCTGCAGCTCGTGGCGGGGGTTGCCGAGGAGCAGTCGGGTGGCCTTCGCCCGCCGAACGTGCAGCTGCACGTCGTACTCCAGCATGAACCCGTAGCCGCCGTGGACGTGGAGGCTGAAGCCGGCCGCCTCCTCGGCGACGTGCCCGCACCACCACGAGGCCTGGGCGGCGAGCATCGACGCGGTCGGTTCGCGCTCATCGAGCGCCCAGAGCGCCTCGAAGGCGAGCAGGCGGCTGCCGTCGACCTGGGCGTGCAGGTCGGCGAAGCGGTGCTGGAGCGCCTGGAAGCTCCCGATCGGCACGCCGAACTGGTGGCGGTCCTTGGCGTACTGCACGCCGACGTCGAAGCTTGCGCGCGCCAGGCCCGCCTGGGCCAGCGCCGTCAGCGATCGCCACTCGTCGACGGCCCGCTCGAAGGCGGCGACGGCGTCGGGGCCCTTCGCCAGCTCCTCGGCGCCGAGGGTGCTGACCTGCGCGACCGCCAGCGCGGCGAGCGTGCGGTGCGGCGGTCCGCCCGGCGGCTCGAGCGCGACGAGGCGGTCGCCCTCGAGCGCGACGACGACCTGCGCGGCGCTGCCGTAGGCGACGGGCCGGGCCTCGTCCGACGACGTGAAGGGCGCCAGCACGAGCGTGGCGGGCGCCCCGTCGAGCACGGCGGTCAGCAGCGCCGCCGCCCGGGGGCTGCCGTCGAGGCCGGCGAGCAGGCGGGCGACGACGGCGGTCTCCACGAGCGGCGCCGAGCCGAGGTGGGCGCCGTGCACCTCGACGGCCGCGCCGAGGTCGGTCAGCGAGGCGCCGAGGCCGCCTGCGGCGGCGGGCACCGCCATGGCGGGCAGGCCCATCTGCACGATGCCGGCCCACAGGGCCGGGTCGAAGCCGGTGGCCTCCGCCTCTCGCACCCGATCGGGGTGCGACTCCTTGGCGTAGAGCCGGCTGGCGGCGTCGCGCAGGGCGTCCTGGTCGGGGGTGAAGGAGAGGTCCATGGTCCTGCTTCGGCGGCGGGTGCCCGGGCGCCCGGGACGAGATCTGACGGGTCGTCAGATAGTGTGCCATCATCCTGCCGCAATGGCAGATCCGCGCACCCCCGCACCGCTGGGCAGCGTCCGCATCGTCGAGTGCTCGATGCTCGGTCCCGGCGCCATCACCACCACCCTCGCCGACCTCGGCGCCGACGTGATCAAGATCGAGCCGCCGTCGGGCGACTACATCCGTGAGATGACCTGGCCGATCGTCGAGGGCACCTCGCTGATGCACCTCCACATCAGCCGCGGGAAGCGATCCGTGGTGCTCGACCTGCGCACGACGGAGGGGCGCGAGGTCTTCCTCGACCTGGTGCGCGGCGCCGACGCGGTCATCGAGGCGATGCGACCCGGCGGCCTCGACCGCCGCGGCGTCGGCTACGAGGCGTGCAAGGCGGTGAACCCCCGCATCGTGTTCTGCACCATCTCCGGCTACGGCATGACCGGCCCCTACGCCGAGATGCCCAGCCACGGCATCGCCTACGACGTGTGGGCCGGGCTCGTGGCGCCCGAGGTCACCGACGACGGGTTCTGCGCCATCCCCGAGCACCCCTCCGTGGGGATCCACGCGGGACCGCTCTTCGGTGCCCTCGGCGTGCTCGCCGGCATCACCCGGGCGCGAGCCACGGGGCAGCCGTGCCGGCTGGAGATCGCCCAGTCCGACGCCGCGGCCGCCATGGACTGGCTCCGCAGCGAGACCTGGAAGGCCTACGAGCGACCCGAGCACGAGGTCACGGGCAACAAGGCCGACGACTACGAGCGCCGAGCGCCCGGCACCGCCGGGATGCGCGACGGCGTGCGCTACCAGTTCTACGAGACCGCCGACGGGCACGTCCTGTTCATGGCGTCCGAGCGAGAGTTCTGGGAGAACTTCTGCAAGGGCATCGACCGCCCGGAGCTCTTCGAGCAGCACCCCGGCTCGCAGTACGCGGACCACGCGCGTGGCAACAACGAGCTGCGCCGGGAGCTGGCCGAGATCTTCCGGTCGCGCACGACCGCCGAGTGGGTGGAGCTGGGCAACCGCGCCAACACGCCGATCGCCCCCGTGAACACGCCCAAGACGCTCGCCGACGACCCGCAGTTCCAGGTGCGCATGCCGTGGCTGGCGAAGGAGCGGCTCGGCAACGACCAGCTTCCGTCGCCCATCAAGGTGCTCGACGAGGAGCTGTCCGTGCCCACGAAGGCACCCAGCGTCGGCGAGCACACCGAGGCGGTGCTGCGCGAGCTCGGCTACGACGACGCGCGGCTCGCCGAGCTGCGCGCCGCGGGGGCGCTCGGCGAGGCCGGCGCGGGGTCGTCGCCCAGCTGAGCCGTCGTGAACGGCGAGGCCAGCCAGGTCGCGAGGCGCTCGGCCTCGGCGGGGTTGGGGGTCCAGAACAGCCCGGCGATGCCCGCACCGCTCGCCTCGAGCCGGCGGACGGTGCGGTCGAGCTCGTGCAGGTGCCGCCGCGCCGGTCCCTGCTCGGGCGCGCCCGAACCCAACATGAGCAGCCAGTCGTCGAGGAAGGCGCTCAGCTCGCCGCCGAGCTCGACCGTCGCGACCAGGAGGCGCCAGGCCACCTGGCCGATCCGAGCCGGCCAGGTGGCCAGCGTGGCCAGCCACACCGCGGTGACGACGTCGTCGACGGCGGCCTGCTCCTCGACCGACCAGCCCGCGGCGCCGGCGCGGCGGATCTTGGCGAAGAGCGCCTCGGGCGCGACGCAGAGCTGCCCGGACGCGAACAGCTCGAGCACCCGCGGCAGCAGAGCCCGCAGGTCGTCGCCCGTCCCCCAGGTCGTCACGGCATGGGGCAGCCAGCGGTCGAGTGCCTCGGCGGTGACCGTGCGCACCGGCACGGCGAGCGCGGCCACGTCGTCGCTGGTGACGTCGTCGCGCCGCACGTGCATGGACGAGCCGATGCGGTGACCCGTGAAGGCGGCGTAGGCGCGGTCGAGCGCGAGGGCGACGAGCTGGCCGGGTCGCGGTGCGGCGTCGGTCACGAGCTGCGCCATGGCCGTCATGATGGCTGATCGCCGCGCAGCATGGCTCGTCGCTGCCGGCCGCTCTCCTCGGCGTGGGCGAGCCGCCGCTCCACGCGACCGGGATCGTCGAGCGGGTCGAGCGCCGCACCGCCGGCGAGGTCCCACCTCTCGGCGACGACGCCCGGTGCCTCGTCGTGGAGGACCGCCGCCGCCTGGATGCAGGCACCGGCCGCCGCCAGCGACGGGCCGGGCACCGGGATCACCGGCCGCCCGGCGAGGGTCGCCATCACCTGGGCGTGGGTCCTCAGCCCACCCGCCGGACCGGTGAGCCGCAGCGGCTCGTCCGGATCGCCCCCCGCACCGGCGTCGCGGAGGAGGTCGACGGCGTCGAGGGCGGCGCACGCCACGCCGTCGTAGGCGGTCCGGGCCAGCTGGGCGCGCCCGAGCCCCGGGCCCAGGCCTGCCAGCACGGCGCCGCTGCGGCCCGCCACGCCGGGCACGAGCACGGCGCCGGTCGCCTCCGCCCCGTCGGCCGTCGCCAGCTCGGCCAGGCGAGCCACGTCGAGCTCGAGCAGGTCGGCGACCGCCTCCACGAGGGAGGCACCGCCCGCAGCCGTGGTGATCGCGAGGTGACCGCCCGTGGCGTCGGCGCGGCTGCGCACGGCCCCGCTCGGGTCGGCCACCGGGCGCTCGACCGGCGCCAGCACGGTGGTGGAGGCGCCCAGCGCCACGCCGACGCGCCCCCGGCGCAGCCCGAGCGCCAGCGCGACGGCCATGGGCTCGCCAGTGCCCGGCGCCACGATCGGCCGGCCGCGCAAGCCGAGCATCTCGTAGACCGGCGCGGTGAGCCAGTCGGCTCGCTCGGAGGGGCCCAGCACCTCGGGCAGCCGGCTCTCCCATGCCTCGAGCCGGGTTCCGGGCGCGACGGCGCCGAGGACCTCGGGGATCCATCGCTCGTCGCGCGGCGACCAGGCGCCCGTCAGCGAGGCGCTCCCGCGGTCGGTCACCGCACGGCCCGCCAGCCGGTAGGTGAGCCAGTCGTGGGGGAGCAGCGCCGCGCCGATGCGGGCGAACGTCTCGCGGTCGCTGCGGCGCAGCCAGGCCAGCCGGCTGACCGCGCTCGACGCACCCGGGATGACCCCTGCCTCCCGCGCCCAGCGCTCGGCGCCCAGCGCTCGTCGCAGTCGGGCGGCATCGGTCGCCGCCGTCGCCGCCGACCAGGGCACGACCGGCCGCAGCACGGCGCCGGCGCCGTCGAGCAGCACCAGGCCGGGATGCCCACCGCACAGGGCGATGGCCGCGATCTCGCGCTCGCCGGCCTGGGAGACCGCTGCCATGAGCGACCGCCACCACGCCGTGGGGTCGTCGACCTCGGGTCCGAGGTCCTGGTGCCGGGCGTGGCCGGACGCCACCAAGGTCCCGGATCGCGCGTCGCGCACCTCGACGTTGGTGGCCCGCGGCCCGAACGCCGCCCCCAGCACGAGGGCCACGGTCAAGCGGTGTGACGAGGAGCAGGGGTCGGGCCGCGCACGGCGGGAGCATACGGGCAGATGGCGCGGCGAGACGCTGGCCCGGCTACTCCAGGCTCGCCACGACGGTGGCGAGCAGCTCCTCGCCGAGGGGGTCTCCGAGCAGGCCTCGCAGCTCGATCGCCAGCGTCGTGATCGAGGGGTAGGCACCCAGGACCCAGCGCGCGTAGCTGCCGTCGTCCATCCAGGCGGCCACGTGCACGGGCAGCTCGCCGACGGGTGATCCCAGCGCATGGGGCTCGGCGCGGAGGCGGCGCCAGCTCCACGTGGCGGCGTGCGCGCGGGCGAGCGGCACGAGCGCAGCACCGTCGGTCACGTCGTCGGCCGATGCGTCCCCGCGCTGCGCGACGGCGGGGTGCAGGCGAGCGAGCGCGGGCCACGACGAGGTCGCGCCGCGGCGGGGGAGCGGGTCGCCCCAGGCCTGCATGAGCCGGTCGAGCCACACCGTGGTCCACAGCACCGCCGTCGTGGGCGGGGCCGGCGGCGTGGGCAGGCCGAGCACCCGCCGGCAGGCATCGGGGATGGTGCCCGCGGCGGGCCCCGGCACCACCGAGACCGCCTCGCCGGAGCGCAGCAGCGACACCTCCTCGCCCGTGCGGCTGACGAGGAAGGTCGTGGCGAGGCGCTCCGGCGGCCGGTCGGGCTCGTCGAGGAACCGGGCCTGACCCCGCGCCCGCACGCCGAAGGCCCACCAGTGGTCGGGTGCGGTGAGGCCGGCCACCTGCCAGAAGGGATGGGTGGCGGTGTCGAACGGGCCGATGCCGAGCTCGACGTCGTCGCCCGGCGCGCCGAGGACGTGCACGAGCAGGTGGCCGCGCTGGTCGACCCCCGCCAGGTCGACCACGCGGGCGATGGCCTCGAGGGGCCCGTGGCGCGGTGGCCGCGAGCGGAGACGGCGGGGGGACGGGGTGGTGGATCGCATGGAGCACCTCGCAGCGACGTCGGTCGGGGAGGCGATCCGCGGATCGCGAGGCCACCAGCATCGCGCCGAGGGGCGGGGAGGTCTACGCCGAGATGGCTGCGGGGTGGTCGACCAGGCGGTCGACGTAGCGAGCCGCGCTGGCCCAGCGGCGCTCGGCGAGGATGCGGGCGAGACGTGCGTCGCTCGCTGCGTAGGCGTGCAGGGCCTCGTTGGAGAGGTCGTGGATGCGGGTGCGGTCGACCTCGACCGGGACCAGGCCCACGAAGCGAGCGATCGACTTCAGCGAGCAGGAGATCCGCAGCGCGGGACCGACGTCGCCGCGGTAGAGCCGGTAGGCGTCGAGGTGACCGTGGTCGTACCAGCGGGCGCGGTAGGCGCCGCGGTGCCGCCGCAGCGGCGCCCGGACGGCGATCGCCTCGTCGAGCTCGAGGCGCAGGCCCAGCGCAAGGCCGTGGAGGCGGGCGCGGTCGGCGATGAACGGCAGATCGAAGGCGGCGCCGTTCCAGGTGGTGATGACGCCGGGCTCGAGCTCGGCGAGTCGCAGGTCGAGGTCGGCGAGCAGGCTGTCCTCGGCCCCGGTGAAGACCTCCTCGTAGCCCGGCGCGGCGAGGGCCACCGTGACGACCGCGGCGACGGCCGGATCGAGGCCGTCGGTGGTGGTGTCGGTTTCGATGTCGAGCCCGTAGACGGGCGGTCGCCGCCGCATCTCGTCCCCCACTCCTCGCGTGCCCCGATGGTAGGAAGCGGCGAGATCGCGGCGGTGGATGGTGGCGAGGTCGCGTACCGTCGTCGGCATGCGCCCGATGACCGATGGAAGCACATGAGCACGGCCGAGAGGACGGACCTGCCGTCGCCCGCCCAGCACGCCGCCGACCGCCACGAGCGGATCCGCGTGCACGGCGCGCGCGTGAACAACCTCAAGGACGTCAGCGTCGAGCTCCCGAAGCGTCGGCTGACGGTGTTCACCGGCGTCTCCGGGTCGGGCAAGAGCTCGCTGGTGTTCGGCACGATCGCCGCGGAGTCGCAGCGGATGATCAACGAGACCTACAGCGCCTTCGTGCAGGGCTTCATGCCGACGCTGGCCCGGCCCGACGTCGACGTGCTCGACGGGCTGACGACGGCGATCCTCGTCGACCAGCAGCGCATGGGTGCCGACCCCCGCTCCACGGTCGGCACCGCTACCGACGCCAACGCGATGCTGCGCATCCTCTTCAGCCGGCTCGGGGAGCCGCAGATCGGCTCGCCCCAGGCGTACTCGTTCAACGTCGCCTCCATCTCGGGCGCGGGGGCGGTCACCATCGAGCGCGGCGGCACCACCAGGAAGGAGCGGCGCAGCTTCAGCATCACCGGTGGCATGTGCCCTCGCTGCGAGGGTCGCGGTGCCGTCAACGACATGGACCTGACCGCGCTCTACGACGACAGCAAGTCGCTCAACGAGGGCGCGCTCAACGTCCCCGGCTACAGCATGGACGGCTGGTACGGCCGCATCTACCGGGGCTGCGGGTTCTTCGACCCCGACAAGCCGATCCGGAAGTTCACCAAGCAGCAGCTCCACGACCTCCTCCACAAGGAGCCGACCAAGATCAAGGTCGACGGCGTGAACCTGACCTACACGGGGCTGATCCCGCAGATCCAGAAGTCGTTCCTGTCCAAGGATGTCGACGCCATGCAACCGCACGTCCGCGCCTTCGTGGAGCGGGCGGTCACGTTCGCCACCTGCCCGGACTGCGACGGCACCCGGATCAGCGCCGCGGCCCGCTCGTCCAAGATCAAGGGCAAGAACATCGCCGACGCCTGCGCGCTGCAGATCAGCGACCTCGCCGAGTGGGTGCGCAGCCTCGAGGAGCCGTCGGTCGCACCGCTGCTGGAGAGCCTGCGGCACATCTTGGACTCGTTCGTGGAGATCGGCCTCGGCTACCTCTCCCTCGACCGGCCGTCGGGCACGCTCTCGGGAGGCGAGGCGCAGCGCGTCAAGATGATCCGCCACCTCGGGTCCTCGCTCACCGACGTCACCTACGTCTTCGACGAGCCCACCACGGGCCTGCATCCCCACGACATCCGGCGGATGAACGACCTGCTGCTGCGACTGCGCGACAAGGGCAACACGGTGCTCGTCGTCGAGCACGAGCCGGAGACGATCGCCATCGCCGACCACGTCGTCGACCTCGGCCCCGGCGCCGGTGCGGCAGGTGGCACCGTCTGCTTCGAGGGCACCGTCGAGGGGCTGCGGGCCAGCGGCACCACGACCGGTCGCCATCTCGACGATCGGGCCGCCCTCAAGGAGCCGGTCCGGGCACCGAACGGAGCGCTGGAGATCCGCGGCGCCACGTCGCACAACCTGCGCGACATCGACATCGACATCCCGCTCGGGGTCCTCGTCGTCGTCACCGGCGTCGCCGGCTCCGGCAAGAGCTCGCTCGTGCACGGCTCGGTCCCCGCCGGCGCGGGTGTGGTGTCGATCGACCAGGGGCCGATCGGGGGCTCGCGACGGAGCAACCCCGCCACCTACACCGGGCTGCTCGACCCGATCCGCAAGGCGTTCGCCAAGGCCAACGGCGTGAAGCCAGCGCTGTTCAGCGCCAACTCCCAGGGCGCCTGCCCCGCCTGCAACGGGGCCGGGGTGATCTACACCGACCTGGCGATGATGGCCGGCGTCGCCACCACCTGCGAGGAGTGCGAGGGGAAGCGGTTCCAGGCGTCGGTCCTGGACCACCACCTCGGCGGTCGAGACATCAGCGAGGTCCTCGCCATGTCGGTGACCGAGGCCGAGGAGCTCTTCGGCTCCGGCGAGGCGCGCACGCCGGCCGCGCACGCCATCCTCGGCCACCTCGCCGACGTCGGGCTCGGCTACCTCAGCCTCGGCCAGCCGCTCCCCACGTTGTCCGGCGGCGAGCGGCAGCGGCTCAAGCTGGCCACCCACCTGGCCCAGCAGGGTGGCATCTACGTCCTCGACGAGCCCACCAGCGGCCTCCACCTCGCCGACGTCGAGCAGCTGCTCGGCCTGCTCGACCGGCTCGTCGAGTCCGGCAAGTCCGTGATCGTCGTCGAGCACCACCTTGCGGTCATGGCGCACGCCGACTGGATCATCGACCTCGGCCCGGGCGCCGGCCACGACGGTGGCCGCGTCGTCTTCGAGGGCACGCCCGCCGACCTCGTCGCCGCCCGCTCCACGCTCACCGGCGAGCACCTGGCGTCCTACGTCGGCACCTCACCGAGTCCGGGGACCGGCAGGCGGACCAGCCCGCGCAGCCGCCCCGCCAGGTCGGGTGTGAGCGGTTCGTCGACGCCCTCGAGCGTGAAGGTGACCGCGAGCTCGCCGTCGCCCGGGCGGACGTCGGTGAGGCGTGCCCCGCGGGGGAGCGGCGGCAAGGGGAGGTAGCCGCGGAAGAAGCGCATGAGCGGCGCGGGCAGCCCAGCGACCGTCAGCCGCTTCGGCGACAGGCGCAGGAACCGGCCCGACACCTCGAGGTCGGCGAGCACCTCGCCCATGCGGATGCCGCCCAGCCCCGTCGTGAGCATCACGCCCTCGTTCGTGAGCGTCACCCGGATCGGCAGGTGGCTGGCGCGCGTCCAGCGGTCGACGTTGCCCTGGCTGACGTAGGCACGCATGCCGACCGGGCCGGCCCGCAGGCGCGGCGGCAGGCCGGGCGCGATGCGGAGGTGCTCGGCTCGGACCACGAGGCGGTCGAGGACGAGCCCCGCTGCGAGCACCGCCGGCACCTCCACCTTGACCACGTCGAGCTCGCCGCGCAGCAGACCGGCCGGCGTGGCCTTGACTCGGGGGCGCACCGGGTGGTCCAGCAGGCGCGACGACGCCGCATCGACGAGGCCCAGCAGCGAGACGAGCAGCGAAGCGTCGTCTCGCACGGGTTCGGCACCGGAGGCGCTGGCGCGGTCGGTGGTGCCGTCGAGATCGGCGTCGGGAGCGATGCCCGAAGCCTACGAGGGGGTGGTCGGCTACAGGCGGAGCGCCGCCAGCGACGCGACCTCGGAGCGCTCGCAGTGCGACAGGCGCACGTGCCCGAAGCAGCGCTCGCCCTCGAAGGCGTCGATGAGCACCGACACGGCGTTGTTGTGCTCCGAGAGGTACGGCGCGTCGATCTGGCTCGTGTCACCCGTGAAGACCACCTTGGTGCCCTCGCCGACCCGGGTGAGGATCGTCTTGAGCGTCGTGGGCTCGAGGTTCTGCGCCTCGTCGACGAGCACGAACGTGCCGTGCAGCGAGCGGCCCCGCAGGTAGGTGACCGCCTCGAGGCTGAGCTTGTCGCGCTCGGTGAGCTCCTCGAGCACGGCGCGGGCGTCGGCGTGGCTGCGCCGCTCGGTGAGGGCCACGAGCACGTCGTGCACGGCCATCATCCACGGGTCGAGCTTCTCGTCGAGGGTGCCGGGAAGGAAGCCGAGCTCGGCCTTGCCGACGGGCACGACGGGCCGGTACACCGCGACCTTGTCGTACAGGCGCGCCTCCATCACCTGCTCGAGCCCGGCGGCCAGCGCCAGGATCGTCTTGCCCGTGCCGGCCATGCCGTCGAGGGCCACGACGCGGACCTCGGGGTCGAGCAGGAGGTCGAGGGCGAACTGCTGCTCCTTGGAGCGGGGGCGCAGGCCCCACGGCTCGGGGACGCGCTGCATGGCCTCGAGCTCTGCCGTCGCGGTGGCGGACCAGCACCGACTGGCTGCCGGCGCGCAGCACGGCGTAGCGGTCGGTGAGCCCCGCCAGGCGCTCGGCGTCGGGGCTGTCGAGCTCGTCGACGCCGATGCCGCCCTGGTTGGCGTAGAGGCGGTCGACGGTCGACGCGCCGACCTCGACGGTGACCCAGCCGATGGGGCGCTCGAAGGCGCTCCGCCCGCCCAGGCGCTGGTGCTCCAGGGCCTCGAGCCCGAGCTGCGCCGCCTTGATCCGCAGCGCCGCGTCGTTCGAGACGACGACGGTGTGGCCGTGGACCGCCTGGCCCAGCGACGCGGCCAGGATGCGGTTGTCGTTCTTGGTGGGATCGAGGCCGTGCTCGCGGATCTCGTTGAGGTGCAGGCCGTTGGTCTCGATCCGCAGCGTGCCGCCCGACCGGGCAGCGCCACCGGCGTGCGGATGTCGCCGCCGTTGGCGATGCGCAGCTCCTCGATGGCGCGGATCACCGCCCGCGCGGCCCGGCCGACGTCGTCGACCCGGGACTTGTGCTGGTCGAGCTCCTCCACGACGACCAGCGGGATCACCGTGTCGGCAGCCGGGGAAGGCCGTGATCGAGTCGGGGTCCGAGATGAGCACCGACGTGTCGAGCACCATCCGGGTGGTGGTGCGGGTCTCTGGCGCGTCGAGGCGCGCCGCGTCGGCGACGAGATCGGTCAAGGAACCCCCAAGAGGTCACGGGAAGGTGGGATGTCATCCGGTGCCGGCCGAGGCGCACCCTCCGGGGCGCCGGCGATCGCCGGTCGCAGCTGAGCACGGAGGTGTGGTTCGCCCGCTGGGTCACCGATGCCCAGTGAACCCCACCCGCCCCGCGGGGTGGCGGATGCCCCCCGACCTGCGCCGTAGCGTCGGGAGCGTGGCTGTGCCGTGCGAGTTCTGCGCCATCGTCGCGGGGTCCGCCCCGGCCCACGTCGTGCTCGACGACGACGTCGCGGTCGGCTTCCTCGACGTGCGACCGCTGTTCCCGGGGCACGTGCTGGTGGTGCCGCGGGACCACGTCGAGACCCTCACCGACCTGCCGGTCGATGCCGTCGGCCCCTACTGGGAGCGGGTGCAGCGGCTGGCCGGTGCGGTCGAGCGGGGCTGCGGTGCGTCGGGCAGCTTCGTGGCGATCAACAACCGCGTCAGCCAGAGCGTGCCGCACCTGCACGCCCACGTCGTGCCGCGCACCAAGGGCGACGGGCTGCGCGGCTTCTTCTGGCCCCGCACGACGCTACGACGACGAGGCCCACGCGGCGGCGGTCGCCGCGTCGATCGTCGCCTCGCTCGGGCCGTGATCCTCAGGCGAGTCGGGAGTGCTTGCTGATGTCCTTCGGGCGCACGCCGGTGACCTCGACGAGCGTCTCGAGCGAGGCGTGGAGCCCGTCGGCCAGCGACCACACGTCGGGCAGGACGTCGGGGCAGGCGAGCAGGCCGAAGTCGAGCTGGTCGAGGTAGCTCATGACGGTCATGTTGAGGCCCGTCGCCGTCGATGATCGGCCCGATGGGGTAGTTGGCCACGAGGCGGGCACCGGCGAAGTACAGCGGGAACGGCGGACCGGGCACGTTGGAGATCGTCACGTTGAACAGCGGGCGGTGGCGGTCGGCGAAGCGCATCCGCGAGTAGAGGCGCGCCGCCCGGCCGAGCACGGCGGGCGCCGCGAACTCCGCCCACTCCTGCAGCGTGTCGGCGCCGATCGCCTGCTGCTGGCTCTTGGCTTCGGCCATGCACTCGTGGATCACCTTGAGGCGGTCGACGGGGTCGTCGACGTCGGTCGCCAGCGAGCTGAGCATCGACGTGACCCGGTTGCCCATGGCGTCGCGCTCGTCGTCGCTGCGCACCGAGACGGGGACCATGGCCACCAGCGACGACTCGACCTCCTCGCCACGGGCATCGAGGTAGCGACCGCAGCGCGCCGGCGCACAGGCCCAGCACCACGTCGTTGACGGTGCAGCCGACCGCGGCCTTCACGGCCTTCACGGCGCGCAGGTCCAGCGAGGTGTAGGCGTAGCTCCGGCGGGGGGTCAGGGCGGTGTTGAACGAGGTGCGGGGCGCCGTGAACGGCGCGGGCGGCAGCACCGGCGCGCTGGAGGCCTGGCCGAGGCGGCGCACGGCGAGCGCGGCACCCGCGGTGCGCGTCAGCGCCCTGGCGACCCGCACCGGCTGGCGGGCGAGCGAGCTGGCCGCGTAGCCCAGCAGCTCGGCCTCGGTGGGGATCCGGTCGGGCTCCCAGCTCGGATTCGGGCACGTGCTCGGCGACCTCGGGCGCGAGGTCGAGCAGCGCCACGAGCAGCTCGTTGCCCGACGCGCCGTCGATGGCGGCGTGGTGCACCTTGCTGAGCAGGCCGACGTGGCCCGCCTCGAGCCCCTCGATGAGCCAGATCTCCCACAGCGGCCGGCTGCGGTCGAGGGGCTGCGCGACGAGCCGGCTGACGAGGTTCGACAGCTCCTTGGTGCCGCCGGGCCGGGGCACAGCGGTGTGGCGCACGTGGTTGTCGATGTCGAAGTCCGGGTCCTCGATCCACAGCGGGTGGTGGAGCCCGAAGGGGACCTCCGTCAAGCCGCCGCCGGAAGGGCGGCGCCAGGTGGAGGCGCTGGCCGTACACCTCGATGACGCGCTCGAGGGAGATGCCGCCCTCGACGCCGGAAGGGTCGTAGATGCCGAGGCTGGCGACGTGCATGTGCGACGAGGGCGTCTCCAGGGCGAGGAACGACGCATCGAGACCGGTCAGTCGCTGCATGGGCTCCCCCTTCGACGGTCGCCACCGTCCTTCCTACTACCGATCCACCACGACGGTCGGCTCGCCCCCCACGACCGTGAGGGTGGCGGGCATGCCCAGCGCGTCGAGCTCGTCGATGCCGAGGCCCTCGGCGCGCACCGACACGACCGCGCCCTTGTGGGCGCCGCTGACGATGGTGAGCTCGAGGAGCAGCGCGGTGGCCTCGCCGCAGCGCGCCGCGTCGACCACGAGCGCGTCGTACACCCCGTCAGCGAGCACCGTGCAACCGTAGGCTGGCGCGCGCGTGATGTCGACAGCGGGCCGCCTGCTCGTCGCCGAGCCGATGCTCGGCGATCCGAACTTCGACCGCACCGTGGTCCTGGTGGTCGAGCACACCGACGAGGGGGCGCTCGGCCTCGTGCTCAACCGGCCCACCGAGCTCCTCGTCGCCGACGCCATCCCGCCCTGGGCCGACCTCGCCACGGAGCCGTCGGTGCTGCACGTCGGCGGCCCCGTGGAGGAGCGCAGCGGTTGGTGCCTGGCGCGGGTCCGCCGACCGCAGGACACCGACGGCTTCGTGCCGGTGCGCGGCGACCTCGGGCTGCTGGACCTCGACCGCGACCCTGTCCTGGCGGCGGTCGACGTCACCGCGGCGCGGCTCTTCGCCGGCTACTCGGGCTGGGGGGCGGGCCAGCTCGAGGAGGAGCTGGCCGTCGACGCCTGGTTCGTCCTCGACGCAGAGCCCGACGATCCCTTCCTCCCCGACAGTGCCGCGCTCTGGAAGCGGATCCTGCAGCGCCAGGGCGGCGCCATGGCCCGCATGGCCCTGTTCCCGCCGCACCCCAGCTTCAACTGAACAGCGCTGCCGGTCGCCACCCCACCCCGCGTTTCGGCGGCAGTTGTCAGCAAAGACCTGTAGCAACTGCCGCCGAAAGCGTGGGGTGCCACTGAAGCGCGGGGTGGAGTTCGTAGCTTCTTGGCATGCCTGCTCGCCGGACCGTCGTCGCGCTGCTGGCCACCGCGGTGCTCGTGGCCTCGGCGTGCTCGGACGACCGCGCACAGGACGACGTCGGCGCCGGTCCTGATGCTGGTTCGGTCGACGCCGACGCCGACGCGGACGCGGCCTCAGGCTCCACGGCGACGGCCGCGCCTGCGGACGGCGACGGCTCCTCGCCGGGTCAGCCGGCGGACACCGCACCGGGCTCGGCCGGCGGAGCACCGCCGTCGACGGGGGAGCGGTTCCCGGCGGATCCTGGAATCGTGCCGGTCGGCGGGTTGGCGACGTTCGTGCTGCGTCCCGACACTGGAACGCGCGTCGTCGTCGAGGTGCGCGCCCAGGACGGCGCCGCACCGCGCCCGGCGACCATCGACCACGTCGTGCGGGCGCTGGGTGCGGCATCGGGCAAGGAGGTCGTGGTCGACGGGCCGCGGCTGGTGCCCGGCGACGTGCGCGAGTGGACTGGCCCGGCGCTGTCCGCCGCCGCCGATGCAGCCGCCGTCGCCGCGCAGGGCGAGGGTCAGGCGGTGCTGCGCCTGCTCTTCGTCCGCGGCAGCTTCGAGGGCGATCCCGGCGTGCTCGGCGCCGCCGTGCGCGGCGACGTGGCGGCGGTGTTCCCCGATCAGGTGGACGCCGCGGCGGGAGCGCTCGTCGATCCCGCCGTCATCGAGGACGCCGTCACGATGCACGAGCTCGGCCACCTGCTCGGCCTCGTCGACCTCGTGCTCGGCACCGGTCGCGCCGACCCCGAGCACCCGGGCCACTCGCCGAACCGTGGCTCGGTCATGTACTGGCAGGTGGAGTCGGGCCTCATCGCTCAGCTCCTCGGCGGCGGCATCCCCCGAGAGTTCGACGCCGAGGACCGCGCCGAGCTGCGGGCCATCCGCGCCAGCTGACGCAGCGCCTGCCGCTAGACGTCGTCGATGCGCTTGAAGGCCTCGCCCTGGGCGACCCCCGCACGGGCACCGTGGTCGGCGAGCTCGGCGCGGATGCGCTCGTCGAAGGCGGCGCGCTGGCGCTCCACCTCGGAGATGCGCGCCGACGCGTCGATGCCCATCGTCGACAGCAGCTGCGTGGTGTGCGACCAGAGCGCGGCCAGCTTGGCGTCGACGAAGCCGGCGACGTCCTCGACGTGGTCGGGCTCGTCGGCCTCGAAGAGCAGCAGCGCCTCGGGGCG
This sequence comes from uncultured Microthrixaceae bacterium, assembly GCA_963715505.1. Lineage (GTDB taxonomy): Bacteria > Actinomycetota > Acidimicrobiia > Acidimicrobiales > VFJN01 > VFJN01. Next base: position 2,064,815 of record OY970242.1, on the reverse strand, counting down.
GTGGTGGTCGAGCTGCTGCTCCGGGAAGAAGTGCGGGTCGCGGGCGGCCACCAGGCCCTCGACGGCGAGCAGCCCGGCGTGGCGGTGGTCGGGGTGGAGGCGGTACCGCTTCCAGGGATCGTGCCCGAGCACGACCGCCGGTCGCAGCCTGCGGATCCAGTAGGCCACCTGCCAGCGCTGTCGCAGACCGGAGTCGAGCTCGCCGTCGGGCCAGCCGAGGAAGACGCACTCGCCGGTGGCGCCGAGGGCGGCGGCCGCAGCTCGCTGCTCGTGCTGGCGGTTGACGACGAGCTCAGCGGTGTCGGCCTCGGGATCCCAGCTGCCCTTGGAGCCGTCGGTGCAGATGAGGTGGTGCACCGTGCAGCCCGCCGCCGACCACTTGGCGAGCGTGGCGCCACAGCCGAACTCCACGTCGTCGGGGTGCGCGCCGATCGCCAGGGCTGCAGACGGGGTGGGGAGGTTCAGCGACACGGGGCCTCGGCGGGGAAGGTGGCCGGAGCCGGAGCCGGGGCCTCGAGGTCGGACGGGAGGTCGAGGTCGCCGGGCAGGTCGACGTCCCAGCCGAGCCGGCGGTCGGGCACGACGCGCACGCGCAGCCCGAGCGCCGCGGCGGCCTCGGCGGTGGCGGGCGAAGCTCCCCGCGCCGTACGCGAAGCGCAAGCCCGTCCCGGTCGGCACGCACGCCACGTTGGTGCCGTCGCCGTGGCGGTCGGGGACGAGCGTCACGCCGTCGAAGTCGGCCACCCAGGCCAGGTCGGTGGCGAGCGGCAGGTCGGCGTGGGCGACGACGACCCGCCCGAAGCCGCGGCCCGCCAGGTGCGCGATCCCGGCTTCCACGGCGCCGTTGAGCCCGAGGCCGGGCGTCCAGACGGGTTCGGCGCCGTGGTCGTGGGCCCAGGCCTGCACCGCCTCGTCGTCGCAGACCACGGCGGTTGCCAGCGAGCCGGCGGCGCGCAGCACGGTGGCCGCCATCCGCTGGGCCAGCTCGATGCGGGCGTCGGGATCGAGCGCAGGCGCGAGGCGCAGCTTGGCGTGGGCGAACGCCTTCACCGGCACCAGCACGGCGACCGCCGCCGGTTGCTGCTGCGCGTCGTCGACCATCGTGCCCAGCCTAGGAGCGACGGCGAGGCGACCCCGGCCGTAACCTCCGGCCATGCCGATCAACGTCGCGGTCGTCGGAGCGGGGTCGTGGGGCACCACCGTCGCGCACCTCTGCGCCAAGAACACCGCCACCACGCTGTGGGCCCGTCGCCCCGACCTCGCAGTGGAGATCCGTGACCGCCACGTCAACAGCGCCTACCTCGCCGGCTTCGACCTGACGCCGACGCTGCACGCCACGTCGTCGTTGGAGGAGGCGGTGTCCACGGCCGACGTGCTCGTCATGGGCGTGCCCTCCCACGGCATGCGCGACACCGCCCGAGCTCGCTCGCCGGGCACCTCCGTCCGTGGGTCCCGGTCGTCAGCCTGACCAAGGGCCTCGAGCAGGGCACCCGCCTGCGCATGACCGAGGTGCTCGCCGAGGAGCTGCCCGGTCACCCGGCGGGCGTGCTCACCGGTCCCAACCTCGCCAAGGAGATCCTCGCCGGCGACGCGGCGGCGTCGGTCATCGCCATGGACGACACCACCATCGCCGAGGCCCTCCAGGACGTGTTCGCCTCGGACCTCTTCCGCGTCTACACGAACCCCGACGTGATCGGCTGCGAGGTCGCCGGCGCCCTCAAGAACGTCATGGCCATCGCCTCGGGCATGGCCGACGGCCTCGGCACCGGCGACAACACCCGTGCAGCGGTCATCACCCGTGGGCTCGCCGAGCTCTCGCGCCTGGGCTGCGCCATGGGCGGCGACCGCCAGACCTTCGCCGGCCTGGCCGGCATGGGCGACCTCATCGCCACGTGCATCTCCACCCAGAGCCGCAACCGCTACGTCGGCGAGCAGCTGGGCAAGGGGCGCAAGATCGACGAGATCATCGCCGAGATGAGCATGGTCGCCGAGGGGGTCAAGACCTCCAAGGTCACGATGGAGCTCGCCGAGCTGCACGGCGTCGACATGCCGATCGCCGAGTCGGTCCACGGCGTGGTGCACGAGGGCCGCCCCGCCACCGACGCCTACCGGGGCCTGCTGGGCCGCCACTACCGGGCCGAGATGGACGGCCCGCCCGGCGCCTGAGCCGGGCGGGGGCGCCGCTGCGAGATCGACCCGCACGGCCACGCTCTGATTCGATGGCGAGCATGGTCTGGAGCCTGCCGACTCGTCGCCGCCGGGTTCGGCGCGCGCTCGGGGAGGGGTGGGTGCGGCCGCACTGGCTGGAGGGGTCGACGCAGACGGGGGCGGGCAACGTCGACCAGCGCCGCTGGACCGTGATCGCCAACCTCGACGCCACCGCGCGAGCTCGGGTCGATCGGCGTGGGCTCGTGACCCTCGAGGGCCAGCGATGGTCGCTCGACTGGTGGGTCGGCGGGGACGACCACTGGCACGTGCCGGCTCGCGCCGTCACCCTGCGACAGACGCTGCTCGGCGCCACGCCCGTGGTCGAGACCCGCATGCGGGTGCCGGGCGGCGACGCGGTGCACCGCGCCTTCGCCGCCCGCGACGCCGCCGGCGCCGAGGCCATCGTCGTCGAGATCGAGAACCAGACCTCGGTGCCGTTCGCGCTGGCCCTGGCGGTGCGCCCCTACGACCTCGACGCTGTGGGCTCGGTGCGCGACGTGGCCGTCGACGGCAGCGCCGTGTCGGTCGACGGCCGACTCGCCGTGGTCCTCCCGCGACCGCCGCGCCACGCCGTGGCGCACGCCGGGCCCGACGGCGACAGCGCCGAGGCCCTCTTCGCCGGCACGGCCACCGCGCCGCCGCCGGCCTGCGCCTCGTCGAGGGACGGCCTGGCGCAGCTGGCCGTCCTGTTCCCGCTCGCCCACACGGCCACCTTGCGCGTCGTGCTGCCCCTCGGCGGCTCGCGGGTCGATCCGGCGGCGCTGCCCGGCACGGCACAGGTGGTGTCGGGCTGGCAGGCCCACGGCGGGCGCCGCACGCGCCTGGTGCTGCCGGACCGCCGGCTGCAGGCGGCCGTCGACAGCAGCATCAGCCACCTGCTGGTCCGACCCGCCGGGCTCGCCCAGGCCGCCGCACTGGACCGCCTCGGGTTCCACGAGGCCGCGGCGACGACCCTGCAGGACCCCGAGGCGATCCTGGCCCCCGACGTCGACCGCAGCGAGGCGCTGGCGGCGCTGGTCGAGCACTGGGCCGTCGGACGCGACCCGGTCGTCGCGCGCCGGCTCGCGCCGGCGGTCGCCACGCTCGTCACCGTCCTGCGCGAACCACCGGCGCCGCACTGGCTGGCCCTGGCGGAGGCGCTCTTCGAGGCTGCCGGCGAGCCGCGGGCCGCCGCCGACGCCCGGCACACCGCAGGGCTGCTGGCGCTGCGGGGCGCGACCGGTGGCGCCGACCCGTCCAGCGGCGCGGCGGGCGCGCCGGCCGTGGCCGACGCTGCGGTCGACGACGTGCAGGGTCGGCCGAGCCCCGCAGCGACGCTGCGGGCGGCACGGCTCGAGCTGGCCGAGGGCGCACCGAGCGCGCTGCGCCGCCTCGCCTGGGCGCTGGGCACCGCCACCGCCACCTGGACCTGGCCCAGCGCGCTGCCCGCCGGCGGCGGCGACGGTGGCCTCGGTGACGGCCACGACACGGCGCCGAGCGCGGCCCTGCTGCGGTTCGTGCGCGACCTGCTGGTGCGCGAGCGCCACTCCGGCACCGGAGCGGTGCTGGATCTCAGCCCGGTCGTGCCCGACGCCTGGCTCGGCCAGGGCTGGGAGCTGCACGATGCGCCCACCGCCTTCGGGCGGCTGTCGTACGCGCTGCGCTGGCACGGTGACCGCCCGGCGCTGCTGTGGGAGCTCGAGGCACCGGCGGGCGCGGCGCCCGCCACGCTGACCACCAGCGGCCTCGACCCGTCGTGGTCGAGCGCGGACCCGCGCGGCGAGGCGCTGCTGGCGCCCGTGGCCGTCCCCGAGCGGGGCCCCCGGCGCGGCCTCACCATCCCGGTCTCGATCGAGTCGGCACCTGGGCGGCGGCCGTGAGCGAGGGCACCACTCCCGATGGCACCCCGCCCGGTGTCCCCAAGGACCAGCTCGTCGCCCTGCTGCTGGCCTTCGGCGTGTCCGACGAGCAGATCCGCCAGGCCGAAGCCGACGGGAACCTCGTGCTCCTCGCCATCGACCACCTCGCACTCGGCCAGGACCTCCGCTACGACATCGCCGACGCCTGTGCGCGCACCGGCCTCCCCGAGGCCGAGCTGCGCCACATCTGGCGATCGCTGGGGTTCCCCGAACCTCAGCCGGGCGAGCGGCTCTTCTCCGACGTGGACCTCCGCAACCTGAGCGCCGTCGCCGAGCTCATGCACAGCGGCGTCGTGAGCCCGGAGGTGACCTACAGCATGACGCGGGTGATCGGGTCCTCGATGGCGCGCGTCGCGTCGGCGCTGATCGATGCGGTCGGTGCGCAGACCGAGGAGGCGCTCGCCACCGACGGGCCCGGCGGGCTGGCGCCCCTGGCGAGCGAGACCGGTGGCTTCCTGCCGATGTTCCCGGAGGTGCTCGACCAGGTCTGGCGCCGCCACCTCCAGGCCGCGGCTCGCCGACGGATCCTGCGCACCGACGCCGACGAGGGCTCCGGGCTCGTCGTCGGCTTCGCCGACCTGGTCGGGTTCACGGCGCTCGCCCAGCAGGTCAGCGACGAGGAGCTGGCCGAGGTGGTCGACCAGTTCGAGCGGCTGGCGTACGACGTCGTCGTGGCCGGCGGGGGGCGCGTCGTCAAGATGATCGGTGACGAGGTCATGTTCCTCGTCGAAGACCCCGTGGCGGCGGCCGAGATCGCGCTCGGGCTCGCCGACGCCTCGCGCGACGCTGCCGGCCTCTCCGACGTGCGCGTCGGCCTGGCGCTGGGCCCGGTGCTCGAGCGCGAGGGCGACGCCTACGGACCGACCGTCAACCTCGCCAGCCGTGCCACCGCCATCGCCTACCCCGGCACGGTCGTGGTGTCACCCGAGCTGCGAGCTGCGCTGGAGGACCAGCCGCAGCTGGCGTTCCGCAGCATGCGCCCTCGGTTCCTCAAGCACATCGGGCGCGTGTCGCTGTCGGTCCTGCGCCGGGCCGAGGACGCGCCCACCACGATCCGCGAGGCCATCGACGACCGCCGCCGTCAGATGCGCGAGGTGCTCAAGGAGCGTCTCTCCTAGCGAGCACCCGCCACGAGCCGCGGCGCTGGCGGCGGTGACACCTCAGGAGAGCGCGGCGGTGGCGATCTGGAACGGGGCGAGCTCGAAGCTGCCCTCGAAGGGCGCGACCGGACGACCGCGCAGGTCGACGAGCCACCCGGCTCGCTCGTCGATGCGCACGGTGCTGGCCGCCGCGGTCGGGTTGAAGACCCGCACGCGGACGGCGCCGGCCACCCGGACCACGGCGGACACCTCGGCGCCCATGATCGACAGCGCCTGCCCGCAGCGGGACAGGTCGCCGCCGCCGGCGCGGGTGACCAGCAGCGGCACGAAGGCCTCCTCGACCAGCTCGTAGGGGTTCCGGGCGCCCACGTGCAGCGCGAAGCGCGCCGTCATGGGGCCTTGCACCTGCGGCCCCTCCATCGGCGTGAGCGGCCCGGCGGGCAGCGGCCGGGTGGCCATCGGGCCCTGCGAGAGCATGCCGGTGCAGCGCACCAACGTCAGCGCGAGGGCGCGCGCCGCACCGTCGGCGACGTCGACCAGCTCGTACTCGAGCAGGCCCTCGTGCACCACGGTGAGGCCACCCGCCGACACGAAGCGGCGCGACGGGAAGGTGGCCAAGCCCACCTCGGTGGGTCCACCCTCGGCGTCGAGGCCCCGCTCGACCACGGCGAAGGCGCACTCCGCGGCCGACGTCGCGCTCGGCTCGGGGAGCGGGAAGTGGGCGCGGAGGCGGTGGTCGCGCACGCCGTGGTTGTCGAAGGCGACCTCCACCCGCACGAGGTCTTCGCCTGCACGCAGCTCCAGCACCGTGGTGACCTCGAGGACGTGGGCGCCGACCCGCGCGCCGTCGGCCACGTGCGTCGGGACCTCGAAGCTGCGCAGGACCTCCAGGCGGGCGCGCAGCGGACCGGCCTCGAGGACGCGCGTCGACACGGCGAAGGGGGCGGTCACGAGCCGCTCGGAGGGAGGCGGGCACCAGTTGTAGGTGTCGCCGACATCGCCGCCGTCGACGAGCGCGCCGAGGCCGGCGTGGTCACCGATCGCGAAGGTGCCGTCCGCCTGCTCGACGCTGACGCGGACGACGCCGTTGGCGAGTCCCCACTCGTCCGCCTCGACGGGCGCCACCGTCGCGCCGTGGCCGTCCCAGGCCTGCCAGCCGTAGCCCGCCACGTCGTCGACGCGTGCGAGCACGGTGACGGCGGGCCGGTTCGTGACGCGGATGCGGACGGCCTCGCCCAGCCGCTCGGCACGGACGGTGGCGAGCGCCGCCCGCACCGGCGGGGTGACCAGGGTCCCGGCCTTCTCCCGTTCGACGTGGATCAGCTCGGTGCCGTCGGTCGCCTCCAGAGTGAAGGATCGGATGCCGCGCACGTACTCGAGCTCGCTGACCATCACGGTGGCCACGTCGACGGGCAGGTCGTCCATGAGCACCCGCTCGGCTGGGCGCTCCGACACGAGCTGGCAGCCCGCCGGTACCTCGGCGCCGGGCAGCCGCAGCTCCACCACGCCGCCGCGCCGTCGGGCGGATGGGTTCACCACCACGGGATCGGCGCCGCCGACGGCCGCGCCCAGCGCCCCGAGCGCTCGCTCGGCCAGGCCAGTGGCGATCTGCGTCGCCTCCGCGAAGCGCACGAGCACCGCGTCGCAGACCTCGTCCACCGAGCACGCGCAGATCGAGTCGTGGGCGCTGTTGCGGATGACCTCGAGCCACGCCTCGTCGAGCAGGGTGGCTGGCCACTGCTCGGCCGGCAGGAACAGCGCCGAGAGCGGCTCGGCGAGCCGCTCGAGGGCGCGCTCGGCGACGGCGGCCGCCTGCTTGACGTCGACCCGGTTCGACGCCACGCCCATGAGCAGGTTCGCCCGGGCGCCCGAGCGCAGCTCGCCCATCCACGACGCCAGACCTTCGGTCGGGGCCGAGCGGACGTGGTCGGCCAGCGAGCAGATGTGCAGCTCGTAGCCGTCGTCGCATCCGGCCGAGATCGCGTTGGCCTCGGCGACCACGCGCCCGAGCCAGGGCTGGGGGAGCAGGTGATCGGTGCCGTTCATCCAGAGGATGGGGCCGACGAGCAGGTCGGCCTGCTCCTGGTCGAACTCGCCGATGCGACGGAGCAGGGCCTTGGCGTCGTCGGGCACGAGCGCTCCGTTGCCGTAGCCCAGCGGCAGGTACTCGGCGCGAACGGTCGAGCCGTCCGGAGCGGACCACCAGAAGCCGCTGCGGTCGACCGCGGCGGGCACGCCACGCCACACCACGGCGTGCTCGAAGCCGAGCTGTCGGAGGATCTGGGGCATCTGGGCGACGTGGCCGAACATGTCGGGCAGGTAGCCGACCTCCATGGCTCCCCCGAAGCGCGCCGCGGCGCGCAGCCCCCGCTGCAGGTTGCGCACCAGGGTCTCGGCGGAGACGAGGAACTCGTCGGGCAGCGCGTACCAGGGGCCCATCGCGACGCGACCGGCGGCGGCGAGCGAGCGGAGCCGCTCCTCGGCTTCGGGGCGCACGGCGAGGTAGTCGTCGACCGCGGCCATCTGCCCGTCAAGGAGGAAGTGGGCATAGGACGGATCTCCCTCCAGCTGCAGGAGCAGGCCGTCGACGAGGTCGACGAGGCGCAGCCGGAACGTCTGGAACGGCGAGTACCACTCCCGGTCCCAGTGGGTGTGCGGGACGATGTCGACGCGGCGGCGGCCCATGTCGGCACCGTAGGGCGCGACCGGGCGCGTGTCAGGCGGTGCCGGTGGAGGCGGCGAGCTCGAACCACACGGTCTTGCCGTCGGCCCGCAGCTCGTCGACGCCCCACCGGCTGGCCAAGGAGTCCACGATGGCCAAGCCGCGCCCGTGGACGTCGGTCGGGCCGGCATCCCCGCGCTCGGGTCGTGTCGCGCTGCGATCGGAGACCTCGACCCGCAGCCGATGGTCGCCGCAGGCGATGCGCACCGTGAACGGCTCGCCCGTGTGGACCGCGGCGTTGGTCACGAGCTCGCTGGTGAGCAGCTGGGCGTCCTCGACGAGCTCGCCCCAGCCGCAGGCGCGCACGCGGTCGGCCACGACCGAGCGGGCCACGCCCGCGCTCGACGCGACGGGCTCGAGCGTGAGCCGGCAATCCATGACGACACCCCTAACCAACGGCTCGACCCCGCAGACCTCGCCCAGGGCCTCGTGCACCAGTGGCCTCGGGCTCGTCGCCGACACGCCGGCCCGCGCCGGGCGCTGCGCGCAGCCGCCCTCGGTTAGCGTCTCGGCATGCCGAAGTTCGTCATGCTCTCCACGCTCGGGCCCGACGGGTCAGCGCGCCTGCGCGACAACCCCGAGCGACTCCGCGAGGTGTCGACCGAGGTCGAGGCGATGGGCGTCACCGTGCTCGAGCAGTGGGCGGTGCTCGGCCAGTGGGACTTCATCAACATCCTCGAGGCACCCGACGAGATCACGATGGCGAAGGTGGCCACCACCTTGGCCAGCCGCGGCACCCTCAAGACGATGACGCTGCCGATCATCGACATCGAAGCCTTCATCGAGCGGCTCAAGCAGTAGCCGCCGCGCCGACGAGCCCACCAGGAGCGGAGCGGACCGAGTGGGCAAGCGCATCGTCGTCGCCGACAACGACCCCGAGTGGCGTGATCTCATCGCGCTCGACCTCACGCTCGAGGGCCATCGCATCGTGGGCGAGGCGGGCTCGGGGGAGGAGGCGTTGGCGCTGTGCGCGGCGGCGCCTCCCGACGTGCTGGTCGTCGACCATCGCATGCCGCCGGGCATGGACGGCGCGATCGTGGCGGCGCGGGTCCGCGACCTGCTCCCGCAGGTGCCGGTGATCATCTTCTCCAACCAGGAGGACCCGGCGGTGCTCGCCGCCGCCGTGCGCGCCGGCGCGCGCTTGGTGCTGAAGACCAACCTGCGCGCCCTGCGCCAGGCGGTGCTCGAGGTCTGAGCCCAGCGCCTCAGGGCGTGGCGGGCTCCGCGGGCTGCGCCGGCTCGTCGGGGGGCCCGCCGGGGCTGTGCCGCAGCGGCAGGGCGAAGCGCAGCACGGCGCCGCGCGTCGTCCCGGGCTCGGCCCAGATGCGGCCACCGTGGGCGTCGACGATCTGGCGGCACAGGTACAGGCCGAGCCCGGTGCCGCGCACGCCCGAGCTTCGACCCCGCACGAACTTGTCGAACACGGCGTCGAGCTCACCAGAGGTCAGGCCGGCGCCCTGGTCCGCGACGGAGACGACCACCTCGGATCCCTCCACCTCGACGAGCACCTCGATGGGTGCGCCGGCCGGAGAGCTGGCCGCCGCGTTGTCGAAGAGGTTCAGCAGCACCTGCATCAGGCGGTCGCCGTCAGCGTCGACCCAGATCTGCTCCTGGACCGGGTGGAAGATGATCTCGCGCTCGGGCTGCGCCTCGCGCATGGCGTCGACCGATGCCGCCACCTCGTCGGTGAGGTCGACCGGGCCGAACGCGTAGCGGATCCGACCCTGCTCCGCGCTCGACACGTCGAGCACGTCGCGCGTGAGGGTCTGCAGGCGGCGGGCGTTGCTGGCGGCGCGCTGCACGGTCTCGCGCCGCTCGGACTCGCCGAGCTGGTCCCAGTGGTCGAGCGTGGTCTGGAGGAAGCCGATGACCCCGGCGACCGGCGTGCGCAGCTCGTGCGACACGATGCCGATGAACTCCTCCCGCACGTCGTTGATCTCCGCCAGGCGCCGCTGCTCCTCGCGCGCTGCCCGCAGGCGACCGGTGAGCGCCACGGCGCCGACGATCGCCGCGACGGCCCCGGCCACGATGACGAGCAGCACCGCGATCTGCACCTGCTGGCCCAGGCCGCCCTCGAAGTCGCTCGCGTCCTGCCGGAAGACCGCTCGCCACCCGAGCGCGGGCATGTCGGCGGTCGCCACGGCGTCACCGTCGATGTGGCTGAACCCTGCGCCGTCCGAGACGATCCCGCGCTCGTTGACCGTCGAGCCGATCTGCTCGGAGTCGGTGGAGGCGATGACCGTTCCCAGCGCGTCGACGAAGAAGAACTCGCCGCCGCCGGGACCGCCCAGCTCCGACACCTCCTCGTTGAAGCTGCTCTCCTCGGAGGTGACGCTCTCGTAGAGGAGGGCGCCACGGACCGTGCCGGTCCCGTCGAGCACGGGGACGACGAGCGCCACGTTCGGCTCGCGCGTCGTGAGACCGGCCGCAACCGGCAGCAGCTCGGGCCCTCGGCCTGCGACGAGCAGCCCGTCGAGGCCGGGTCGGTCGAAGGGCTCGCCCACCACCTCGGGGTCGAGCAGCAGCGTGCCGTTGGTGACGCGCCCGGCGGCGTCGACCAGGACCAACCCACCGGGCGGCAGACCCTCCTGGATGGACTCCAGCGCCGTCTGGTCGCTGGTGCTCCCCGCTTCGAGCGTGAAGGACCGCTGGCCGACGCCTGCGGCAAAGCCCTCGATCTGCTGGGTCAGGCGGCGACCCATCGACGCGGCGAGCTGCTGCACCTGCTCGACCTTCTGGCGCTCGAGGGCCTCGCGCCCGCGCCGCTGTGCGTCGAGCACCGTGACGACGGTGAGGGCTGCGATCGTGGCGATGAGCGCCACCGCCGACACGAGGATGAGACGATCCCGACGCGTGGTCAACCTGGTGCTCCCGAGGATGCCGACACGGAGGCCGGGAAGGACACCACGAACCGGGCGCCGCCCCCGGGCGCGTCCGTGACGGCGATCGTCGCGCCGAGCCGATCGACCAGCTCCTTCACGACCGCCAGGCCGACGCCCGCACCGCGGGTTCGCAGCGCGGCATCGCCGGGGCCGCGGTAGAAGCGGCTGAAGATCCGTGCTCGCTCCTCGCGCGGCACCCCCGGGCCCTCGTCGGCGACGGTGAGCACCACCCAGGAGCCCGCGGCGTGCACGCCGACGCTGATGGTGGTGTCGGGCGGGGAGAACTTGGCGCTGTTGGTCAACAGGTTGGCCAGGATGCGCTCGACGCCCTGGGGGTCGGACCACACGCGCAGGCCGGGCGTGACGTCGATGTCGAGGTGCCGCTGATCGAGCAGGCTCGACGTCTGCTCCAGCACCGTGTGGACCAGCCCGCCGAGGTCCACCTCGCTGCGCTCGAGGTGGATGGATCGACGCTCGAGGCGGGCGAAGTCCAACAAGCCCTCGAGCATGGTCCTCAGGGACCGGGCGTTGCGGGCGATGCGCACGATCAGCTCTCGGCGCTGGTCGTCCTCCATGTCGTCCCACCGCTCCTCGAGGATCGACCCGAAGCCGTCGATGGCGGTGACGGGCGTGCGCAGCTCGTGCGAGACGGTGCCGAGGAAGTCGTTCTTCAGCTCGTCGACCTCGAGCAGCCGGCGGCTGACCGCCTGCTCCCGCTGCAGCGTGCGGGCGTTGGCGATGGCCGACCCGATGAGCTCGGCAACCACCTTGGTGGTGGTCATCTGGGCGGCCGTGAGGCCGTGGCGGGGCGCCAGCCACAAGGCCCCAACCGCCCGGCCACCACGATCGAGCGGCACGACGACGCTGTCCCCGGGCGCCAGCTCCTCGGGGACGGGCGGGACCTCTGCCGCGCGCCGGGGCAGCAGGGCGCGGCGCTCGCCGGCGGAGAACGAGCTCACCAGGCCGCCCTCGTCGCTGGCGAGGAGCACGACGACGCCGTCGAGCTCCAGGTGGTCGCTCAGCGTGCTGGCGATCGCCGGCAGCACGTCGGCGAGGTCGAGGCTGCGCTGGAGGATCATGCCGACGTCGCTGACGAGCGCTGCGGCGTCTTCTCGCGCGCGCGCTCGCCTCGGCGTGGCGCCGCTCGCGGCGACGGCGCGCCGCCACGCCGAGCCCCGCCGCGGCGACGCCGACGCCGGCGAGCGCGAGGCCGCCGGCTGCGCCGCCGCGCTCGTCGAGGTGCGCCCGCACCGTCCAGCGCCCGCCCGGCAGCACGAGCGGGATGACGACGTCGTCGAACACCGCCGTGGCGACCCCGACGCGGGACACCACGGTGTCGCCGGCGACGACCTCCACCGCATCCCCGTGCTGCAGCGCCGACCCGACCGCCTCACGGCCGAGGCCCTCGACGTCGATCACCGCCACGACGTAGCCCTGCAGGGCGGCCCGGCGGGCAGCGGTCGAGGGTGCCGGTCGGACGGGGTCGTAGCGGGGGATGACGCCCAGCACGCTGGATCGAGGGCCCGCCGTGGTGACCGCCAGCCGCGAGGTGGCGCGGTCGCCCGCGGCGGAGAGCGCCTCTTGCAGCACCTCGCTGCGCAGCAGCACCGCGATGCTGGGTCCGCCGTGACCGGCGGCGCGGTCTTCACCACCCGTGGGGCGCCCGTCGATGCCCACCTCGGCCACGGCGAGCACGCTGGGCCCGGCGGTGCTGCGCGCCTGGGCCGGCGATGCACCGGCCATGGCCTCGGTCTCCACGGCGCGCAGCGACGTGTTGATGTTGCGGTTGAGCTCGACGGCGGCTCCCGCCAGCCGCTCGCTGAGCGCAGCGCGGTGGCGCTCGACGCGGGCATCGGTGAGGAGTCGCGTCCCGGCGACGCCGCACGCGATGGGCACGCATGCGGCAACGACGACTGCGGCTGCCCTCAGGCGGCGTCCAAGCCCCATAGCGTCTCGGGCAGCCGGTTCACCTCGTGCTTCGCCAGGCAGGCCCGCACGCCGAGCTGAGCCGCCTCGTGACGCAGGTCGTCGGTGAGGTAGGCGCTGAACAGGACGATCCGCTGCATCGGATCCTCGGCGAGGATCTGCCGGCAGACCTCGAGCCCGCTCAGGCCCGGCATGCGCTGGTCGATGACCACGACGTCGGGTCGCTGCGCGCGCCACAGGTCGAGGGCCTCGGCCCCGTTGGCCGCCTCGGCCGAGACGCGCAGCCCCTGGTTGGCGATGTGCAGGGTGGTCCGGACGAGGACCCGCATGTCCTCCTCGTCGTCGACGATCAACGTCTCCATCCGATGGTGCACCTTCTGTCCGAATGCGGCCGAGGCGTCTGCCGGCCGTTCCCGCAAGCTGGGGGAGCCTACGACGCGGCGAGGATCGCCGCTCGTTCAGCGATCGATCAGATCCACCACGTCTCCCGCCGCCGCTCCCGCCGCACGCGCTCGTGGGGCAGCTCCGGGAGCACTGCGCCGTCGACGTCACGGCGCAGGCGGTACCCAGCAGCGGTCACGGCGTCGACGACGAAGCCCCCCTGCCAGGCGTCGTCGAAGCCGGATCGGACCTCGACCTTCGTTCCCGGCGCCAGTGACGGCGCCGCGTCGGCGGCCATCGGGAGATGGTAGGTGCGCGCTGGCGCCCGCCGCGGTGACGGTCGAGGGCACCAGGCGCGTCGCTAGGCTCGCCCCGATGCCAGCCGCCGACACCGCCCGCGCGACGGCCCGCGGCTCGGTGCCCGTCCTGCGCCAGGCGCTGAAGGCGCGGCCGCCGTCGCTCGACGTCGAGCGACGCCTGTGGTCCGAGGGCCACGAGGTCGTCGTGGGGATCGACGAGGTGGGCCGCGGCGCGTGGGCCGGACCGCTGACGCTCGGTGCTGCCGTCGTGCCGCGCGGGCGGCGGGTCAACAAGATCCGCGACTCCAAGCTGCTGACCGAGCGCGAGCGCGAGGCGCTCTTCGACCGCGTCGGCGACTGGTGCGTCGCCTGGTCGGTCGGCCACGCCAGCCCGGAGGAGTGCGACGAGCTGGGGATGTCCGAGGCGCAGCGCCTGGCGGCTCGCCGAGCCATCGACGCCCTCGGCGTGGTCCCCGACCGCGTCCTCCTCGACGGCAGCTGGGACTTCGTGGGCGACGGCAACAGCGAGCTGCTCGTGAAGGGTGACGCACGCTGCCTGTCGATCGCGGCGGCCTCGATCCTCGCCAAGGTCACGCGAGATCGGATCATGCGCCACGAGGCCGAGCACCACCCCTTCTGGAGCTTCGAGCTCAACAAGGGCTACCCGTGTCCCCGTCACAAGACGGCGCTCAGGGGCGTGGGGCCCTCTGCCATCCACCGGCGCAGCTGGGTGTTCATGGACCACCTGCCCTGGGCAGGGCTGCCGCGCCTCGTCCCGCCGCCGCCCGTCGACGCCGTCGACCGGCACCAGCAGCGGCTCTTCCGATGAGCGGGTTGCCCGACGAGCTCCGCGCCGAGGCGCGCCGCACGCTGGCGGACCTGCGGTCCGTGCAGCTGGCGGCGACGGCGTGGCCGGCGGTGGCCGGCGACCTCGGCCAGCTCGCGTCGGCGATCGACCACGACGATCCCGACGCGGTGCGCGGCGCGCTCGTCCCCGTCGCCCAGGCAGCCTTCGAGGGCAAGGTGCGCGGCCGGTTGGCGGGCGCGGACCGCCGCGCCGCCCTGGTGGTCGCCACCAAGCAGACCAGCGCGCTGCCGGCGGTGGGCGCGCTCTGCGGTGCCGTGGTCGTCACCCTCGGCTACCTGCTCGGCGGCTGGCTCGTCGCGGCCGGCACGGCCGTGTTCGGCCTGTTCATCTTCGGCGTGGCGATCGCCGGCACCCGCACCACCCGCAGCCGCGTCGACGCCCGGCGAGCCGGCCTGGCACCGACGGGAGAGCGCACCGAGCCAGCACCGCGGATGGTCGCCGCGGCGATCAGGGAGATCGAGTCGGCGCTGTGATCCTGCTGCGGGCGCCGGGGCGCCGGGCTCGGTCGGTCCCGGGGCCGCTCAGTTCTTGAGGAGGTCCTTGAAGGCGGTCGTCGAGTCGATGCCGGGGTCCTTGGGGAGCCCGAGCACCCGCTCCCCGACGATGTTGCGCAGCACCTCATCGCTGCCACCGGCGATCCGCATGCCGGGGGTGCCGCAGATGAACCTCGCCCACGCGAAGGTGCCCCACTCCCCAGTGTCGGCCGTGAGGCGCGGTCCCAGCACCTTGGCGACGAGCTCGCCGGTGCGCATCATGTTCTCGGTGAGCGCCATCTTGGCGATCGACATCTCGGGCCCGGGCAGCTGGCCCGCCTTGATCTTGTCGAGCGCGCGCTGGTTGGTGAGCTTGGCCACCTGGTAGCCGACGTAGACCCGCATGAGCTCGTCGCGGTGCACGGCGCTCTCGCCGAGGCCGAAGTGGCGCAGCATCTGCGCCAGCCGCGTCACGTTGGCGACGCCCATGCCGCCGCCGCCTCCGCCGGCACCGATGGAGGACCGCTCGTTCATGAGCGTGGTGAGGGCGACGTTCCACCCGTGGTTGACGTCGCCGAGCCGGTGGTCGTCGGGGACGCGCACCTCCTCGAAGAAGACCTCGTTGAAGCTGGCACCGCCGGTCATCTGGCGCAGCGGCCGGATCTCGACGCCCGGCGCGCGCATGTCGACGATGAAGCCCGTCAGCCCCTTGTGCTTCGGCTGGTCGGCATCGGTGCGGCAGATGATCTCGCCGATGTCGCTGTAGTGCGCGCCCGAGGTCCAGACCTTCTGGCCGGTGATCACCCACTCGTCGCCGTCGCGCTCGGCCTTGGTCTGCAGGCCCGCGAGGTCCGAGCCGGCGCCGGGCTCGCTGAAGAGCTGGCAGCCCACGAGGTCGCCCCGGTACATCGCCGGGAGGTAGCGCTCCTTGATGTGCGGCTCGGCGTGGTCCTTGATCGTGGGCGCCACCATGCCGAGGCCGATCCCGAAGAAGCTCTGCCCCGGCACCTGGTACCTCCCCTCCAGGTTGGTGTAGAGCCGCTCGTAGCTGCCCGGCAGCTCCCGGCCCCCGTACTGCGCCTCCCCGGTGATGTAGCCCAGGCCCGCGTCGAAGCGCTTGGCCCGCCACGCCTTCGCCTCCGCGAGGTCGCGCTGCTCCTGCTCGCGGTCGACCTCCTCGAACATGGCGACGTCGTCGTCGCCCTCGCCCCAGACGAACTTCTGCTCCTCGTCCTGCTTGCGGGCCGCGTTGGCGTCGAGGAAGGCGACGCACTCCTCGCGGAACTCGTCGAGCGTGGGCTGGTCGGCCATCGGTGTGCCCCCCGGGGAGTGGTGCCTGCGACAGAACTTGACTGCCCGGTCAAGGTAGCCGGTGGGTACGTTCGGGGCCATGTCGACCCGCCGCTTCACCGCCACCTGGACGCTCGTGGCGTGGACCGCGCTGGTGTGGACCACCCGCATCGCCAACATCTGGCGCGACGACGGCCTCGACACCGCCCAGCAGGTGTGGCGCAGCGCGCTGGCGCTGTCGTTCACGGCCCTCGCTGCGGCGACGGCGTGGGCGCTGCTGCGGCGCCCCGGCTGGCTGGCATCGCTCGTGCGGCTGCTGGCGATCTGGACGGTGGCGGTGTGGGCGGTCCGGTCCACGGCGATCGCGCTCGGCGACCACGGCGCCGCCTTCGTGATCGTCCACCTCGCCCTCGGGGTCGTGTCGGCCCTGCTGTCGGTCCTGGCCCTGCGCGAGCTGGCCGCCTCCCGTCACGGCGCCGTGCGCGCCCCGACTGAGTCCCCTCAGCGCAGCGTGACGTCGAGCGCGAGGGTGAGGCAGCGGCAGCCGCCACCCGCCTTGAGGAACTCGTCGACCGGGCGGTGCACCACGTCGAAGCCCCACGCCTCGAGCTGGCGGCCGACGCGCGACGGGGACCGACGGCATCACGATGGTCGTGCCGACCACGACGGAGTTGGCGCAGAAGGTGAGCGCCTCGTGGTCCTCGAGCCAGAGCGGCTCGGGCACCAGGGCCTCGATCACCTTGCGCCCGTAGGCGTCCCAGCCGCCCGGGGCGCCCATCGCCCGGCGGTCGTCGAGCGGGCAGAACGTGAGGTCGAGGTGGTAGAGGCGCGGGTCCACGAGCTGCACCGCCCGCACGGCGCAGCCCAGCAGCGCGCCCAGCTCGGGACCGGCCGCCGCGTCGCTGCGGAAGGCGTAGGCCGACACGAGCACGGTCTGGCCGCCGGCGGGGGTGAACGGCAGGGCGTCGCCGGCACCCTCGTGGTCGAGATCCGGCGGCAGCCGGTCGACGCGGTAGCCGTGGGAGGCGAACCACGCCGCGTCGATCTCGGTCTCGGCCTGGCGCTCCGGATGGCGGAAGTGGCTCGGCACGAACTGCGCGCCGTTGACGATGCCTGCGTTGGCCGTGAAGACCAGGTCGGGCACGCTGGGGTTCGGGTCCATCGTGAGGACCTCCGCGCCGGCCAGGCGCAGGGTGGCGACGAGCTCCTCCCACTGCGCCGACGCGGCGTCGTGGTCGACCGCGACCTCCCGGTGCATCCACGGGTTGATCTCGTAGAGCACGCCGAAGTGCTGGGGCGGGCACATCAGGAAGCGCCGCCCCCAGGCCAGCTCCGCCACGGGTCAGGCCCGCCCGCAGAGCGCGTCGGCGAGCTGGCCGAGGAAGGGCCCCACGTCGGTGACGATGCCGTGGGCCTGGTGGCTGCCTCGGTCGGCGAGCTTGGTCACCACGGCCTGGTTGATGTCGACGCAGAACGTCTCCACGCCCGCCGGCAGGCAGTTGCCGACGGCGATGGCGTGCAGCGTCGAGGCCAGCATCAGCGCCACCGCCACGCCAGGGATGTGCGCCCGCATGGCATCGGCGGCGGCCGCGGTGTCGGTGAGCACGTCGGGCAGCGGGCCGTCGTCGCGGATCGAGCCGCCCAGCACGAAGGGCACGCCCCGCTGCACGCAGGCCGCCATGGCGCCACCGGTGATGTAGCCGGCCTCGACGGCCGCGGCGATGGAGCCGTGACGACGCACCTCGTTGATCACCCGGACGTGGTTGGAGTGGCCGCCCTCGGTCGGCAGGCCCTCGGCGACCGACACGCCCAGCGACGTGCCGAGCACGTTGGACTCGATGTCGTGGGTCGCGAAGCCGTTGCCCGCGAAGAGCAGGTCGATCCAGCCGCCCTCCACCAGGCGCGCCACGTCGGGCGCTCCGCCGGTGTGGACCACGGCTGGGCCGCACACCGCCAGCACCTTGCCGCCCGCGTCGCGCGCGGCGCGGATCCGATCGGCCACCTGCGCCACGATCAGGCCCTTGGGCTTCTCGCTCGACACGTCGCTGTTCATGAACTCGAAGGCCGATGCCCCCCGCTGCTTGGCAGGAGCGCGCACCCGAACGCCGCCACTGCCCACCACGATGCGGTCGCCGGCGCGCACGCGGTGCATGGGGATCGTGCGCGCTGCGGCCCCGTCCACCACGATGCCGCAGTCCATCTCCGGGTGCTCCACCGCCAGCCACTCGCCGTCGACGAGCACGTCGGTCGCCAGGTTGGTGGTCGAGTAGAAGCCGGCGGGGAGCACGCCGTCGAGATCGGCGGCCACCAGCGTCGTCTCGCCCACGCTCACCCGGTTCACGCCGTGCACCTGCAGGTCGTCGATGAGCCGCTCGAGCACCGGCTGGTCGCCCTCGAGCGCGATCCGCGCCACGCTCGGGTCGGTGTTGGTCCGGCCGATCTGCACGTCGGTCAGCTCGTAGGCCACGCCCGCCTCGACGATGGCGTCGAGAACCTCGGCGAGCAGGAGCGAGTCGACGATGTGACCGCGCAGCTCGATCGTCTCGGTGGCCATGCACCCTCCTCGCGGGCTTTGGGCTCGGCAGGTCCATGGGTAGCATGCCGCCACCTATGGGTCAGCCGATCACCGTCGTCGAGAAGCCGTCGAGCAACCCCGCCGTCATCCGGTTCGAGACGAACCGCCCGTTGTCGGGCATGGGCCACGAGCGCTACGCCGAGGCGCCCGGCGAGCTGCTCGACCGGCCGGTCGACGAGCTCGCCCGCCGGCTCTTCGCGACCGGCGACGTGGAGCGCGTGCACATCAACGGCTCGGTCGTCACCGTGTCCCTCGGACCTGGCCGGAACGGGTCGCGCCTGGGCGAGGTCGTCCGCGGCCTCTTCCGCCACTACGGCGACGCCGCCGAGGCGCAGCGCAGCGCCGATCCTCCCGCCCGCGGCTGGCTGAGGCAGCGGCTAGGAGAACTCGGGCATGACCTCGGTGGCGAACTGCTCGACCCGGTCGCGGCCCTCCTCGGGCCAGCTGCACACGAGGTAGCCCCAGCCGGCGTCGCGCCAGCTGCTGACGTGCTGGCGCACCGTGTCGATCGGGTCCGAGAGCGACACGGATCCGGCGCGCAGGATCTGCGCAGGGTCGCGCCCGGCTTCCTCCGCCAGCTGCGAGACCCGCGTCCACAGCTCGCCGAGGTAGCTCGGTGAGCCGAAGGAGTGCCAGGCGTCGGCGTAGCGGGCGACGAGCGGCAGCGTGCGCTTCGGGCCGTTGCCACCGATCCAGATCGGCGGGTGCGGGCGCTGCACGGGCATCGGTCGCATCTGGGCGTCGTCGAGCGACACGCGCCGACCGCGGTACGACACCCGCTCGCCGGTCATGAGGCGCGTGACGATCTCCAGCGCGTCCTCGAGGAGGTCGAAGCGCTCGGAGGTGGCCGGGAACGGGATGCCCAGCGCGCGGTGCTCGGGCTCGAACCAGGCAGCGCCGAGCGACAGCTCGAGGCGGCCCCGCGAGGCGTGATCGATGGTGAGGGCCTGCGCCGTGAGCACCGAGGGGTGGCGGTAGGTGACCCCGGTGACGAGCAGGCCCAGGCGGATGCGCGAGGTCTGGCCGGCCAGCGCGGCGAGGGTCGTCATGCCCTCGAAGCACTCGCCCGGCCCCTCGCCGTACATCGGCTGGAAGTGGTCGAACCCCCAGGCGCCGTCGAAGCCGAGCTCCTCCGCGAAGCGCACTCGGCTCACCACCTCGTCGAAGGGCATCCGCTGCTGGGCGACGTCGAGTCCGAAGCGCATGTCGCCAACCTAGGCCCCGATCGCCGCCGCGGCACCGCCCCAAGCCAAACCTGCGGCACTCAGACGAGGTCTTGTCGTCTGGGTGCCGCAGGTTTGCGAGGCAGTACGTTCGTGGCCGTGACCGCGACCGGCGCCGGGGCCAAGCGCGCGCTGCTCGAGCCGCTGCGCATCGGCGGCACGACCGTCGTTCGCAACCGCCTGTACCGCGCCCCGGTGCTGGAGGGGGCGGGCGACGGCGACGACGCACCGGCCGTCTACGCCAAGCAGTTCGTCGCCAACGCGCGAGGCCGGCGTCGGGCTCGTCGTCCAAGGCAGCTCGTGCCTCTACGACGAGGGCCGCACCTCGCCCGGCATGACGATCGTGAGCACCCGCGAGCGCATGCTGCGCCTGGCGCCGATGGTCGACGCCGTGCACCGCGCCGGCGCCGCCATCTGGATCCAGGTCGGCCACGGTGGGCTCTTCGCCATGGAGGCGTGGCACGAGCCCTACGCCGCGCAGCGCAGGCGGCCGCTCCTCGCCGCGTCGAAGCCGCCGCTGGCCCTGCGGCCGGTCTTCCGCAAGGCGCCGATCCACGTGATGACCGCCGAGGACATCCGCGCCATGGCCGTGCAGTACGGCGAGGTGGCGGCGTGGGCCCGGGAAGCGGGCTACGACGGCCTGCAGCTCGCGTCGAGCAACGCCAAGCTGATCGACCAGCTCCTCTCGCCGTTCTGGAACCGGCGCGACGACGAGTTCGGCGGCTCGCTCGACAAGCGCGGCTGCGGTGCTGCGCATCATCCGGGAGCGCATCGCCGAGCGGGCCGGTGCCGACTTCACGGTGACCGTCAAGGTGCCGGTGGGGGAGAAGGCGCCGCCGTTCACCGCCCACACCACCTGGGACGAGGGCATCCGCCTGGCACGCCTCGCCGAGGACTTCGGCTACGACTCGGTGACGCCGGTCGAGGTCTCCGTCTTCCCCGACACCACGCTCTCGCGCGGTGGCATCCCCACCTCGCTCTGGCGCAACGCTGCCATGCGGGAGCGGTTCCGGCGCGCCTCGCCGCGGCGCGCCGACCGGGCCGTGCTCATGGCGGGCTACGTCCTCGGCGGGGCGACGGCGCGCTTCGCGGCGGTGTGGAACCGCAGCCGCTTCGTCGCCACCAAGGCGGCGGTGTCGGTCCCCGTGCTGGCGGTCGGCGGCATCCGCGACACCGACGACGTCGACGCCATCCTCGACGGCGGCCAGGCCGACCTCGTCGGCATCGGCCGCCCCTTCTACGCCGAGCCCGACCTGGCGGCGCGCATCCTGCGCGGTGGGGCCGAGCCGGGCCTGTGCCAGTACGCCAACCTGTGCGTGCCGGCGCAGATGCTCGGCATGAAGGGCGCCTGCTACAACCCCGCGGTCACCAGGGCCCGGCGGGAGCGGCGCAGCACGCCGAACGCGGAGCCCGCCTGATCCGGAAGAAGGCCGCGAACAGGACAACTGCCGCGGGCGGCGAACCCAGGTCCTGTGACCAGGATCCGCCGCATCGTCCCGCTGCTCGCCGCCCTCGCCAGCCTCGCCGGGCTGGTGCCGAGCGCGCAGGCGTCCACGCCCCTCCCCGCCGTCGGCCTCGACGTCGAGCTCGACGTGCGCGTCGCGCCGGGGCGCTGCGACGACCTCGACCCGACCGCCTGCCTCCTGCCCTTCCCCAACGACCGCTTCACGGTCGCGGACGCCGCGGACCGACACGGGTCGCCGCGTCGACCTGAGCCTGCTGGCGATGCCGCGCAACGTGGTCGGCAAGCCGATCGACCCGACGGAGTGGAACCGCAACGACGGCTTCTCGCCGGGTTCGATGGTGCTCGCGCACGTGCCAGGCCTCGACCTGCACGCCACGTGGGGCAGCGCGCTCGACCACGTCCAGGACCTGTCGTGGTACCAGCGGGCCGACGCGCCGATCGTGCTGCTCGACACCGACACCGGCGAGCGCCACCCGTTCTGGAGCGAGCTCGACACGCACGCCGCCACGCCCGACGAGCAGCTCCTCGTCCTGCGCCCGGCGCGCAACCTCGAGGAGGGCCACCGCTACGTCGTCGCGCTCCGCGACATGCGGCGCTCCGACGGGTCCACCATCGCGGCGCGGCCGGCCTTCGCTGCGTACCGCGACGGCACCGGCGCCGAGCCGGCTCGCCGCCCGCTCATGGAGGAGGTGTTCGCGCACCTCGCCGAGGCGGGGATCGACCGCGACGACCTGTTCCTGGCCTGGGACTTCACCGTGGCGAGCGAGCGCAACCTCTCCGAGCGCGCCCTGCACGTCCGCGACGACGCGTTCGCGTCGCTCGGCGACGACGACCTCGCCGACCTCGTCGTGGAGGGTCGGCCACCGTCGTGGCGCGTCACCTCCGTGCTCGACCGGCCCGACGCCGACACGGCGCGGCGCATCGAGGGCACCATCGCCGTGCCCAACTACCTGACGCCGCAGGTGACCGCCACGGTGCCGCCCGAGCTGGCCGGTCCACTCGGGTTGCCGCTGGACTCGGCCGCCCTGCCCCTGTCGCGCTTCAACACCGTCGGCTCGCGCCACGGGCTGCCCGCCGTCAACCCCGTGCAGCCGACCGTCGACGTTCCCTTCGTCTGCAACCTCCCGGCCAGCGCCACGAGCCAGCCGGCGCACGCGCTGCTCTACGGCCACGGTCTGCTCGGCAGCCGCAGCGAGGCCAACGGCTCCTCGACGGCGACGCTGCGCCAGCGCGGCTTCGCGCCGTGCTCGGTCGACTGGTGGGGCATGTCGAGCGACGACCTCGTCAACGTGGCGCTGATCCTCACCGACGTGTCGCACTTCGCGTCGCTCGCCGACCGCTCGCAGCAGGGCTTCGTCAACTTCCTCTACCTCGGGCGCGCGCTGCTGCACCCCGACGGCCTCGGCACCGATCCTGCCTTCCGCGGGCCCGGCGGCGAGGCGTTGCTCGCGCCGGGCGAGCTCGCCTACGACGGCAACAGCCAGGGCGGGATCATGGGCGGGGCGCTCGTGGCGCTGGCGCCCGACCTCACCCGCGCCAAGCTCGGCGTGCCCGCCATGAACTACTCCACGCTGCTGAACCGCTCGGTCGACTGGGAGTCGAAGGACGGCACCTCGCTGGTCGAGCGCCTGGGTGGGCTCGACCCCACCGACCCGATGGACGCCGTCGCCTACTCGGACCTGCTCTACGCGTCGTATCCCTCGCCGGTCGACCAGCAGCTCGTCTTCGCGCTCATCCAGATGCTGTGGGACCGTGCGGAGGCGAACGGGTACGCGCACCACCTCAGCCACGACCCGCTCCCCGGCACGCCGGCGCACCAGGTGATGCTCCAGGTGGCCTACAGCGACCACCAGGTCGCCAACGTGGCGGCGGAGGTCGAGGCACGCACGATCGGCGCGGTGCTGCGCGTCCCCGCCGTGCCCGCCGGCATGCACTGGGCGGCGGATCCCACCTTCGGCTTCGAGACGTGGGATCCGGCGGACGGGTCGCTCAGCGGGCGCTCGGTGCTGATCTACTGGCTCTCCACCGACCGCGGCCTGATGACGCCGCCGAACGGCAACGTGCCGCCGCGCGCCGGGTCCGACCCCCACGGCGACCCGCGCAAGGACCGCCTGGCGTCCGACCAGGTGGCGCGCTTCCTGCGCACCGGCGAGGTGGTCGACGTCTGCGGCGGCGGCCCGTGCCTCACCGACGCGTCCCGGCGCTGACCCTCGATCTGCTCGGCTCCTGAGCGCTCCGGCTCCGGTCCGGCGCCGTGGGGTAGAACGGACCCATGTCGGCAGACGCCTGGCAGACCGTGCTCGACCGGCTCGACGACGCCGCCAAGCTCGCCGACATCGACCCCGACATCCACCAGCTGCTGCGCTGCCCCGAGCGGGTGCTGGAGGTGGCGGTCCCCGTGCGGATGGACGACGGCAGCATCGAGGTCTTCACCGGCTGGCGCGTGCACCACGACACCACCCGCGGTCCCGGCAAGGGCGGCATCCGCTTCCACCCCGAGGTCGATGTCGACGAGGTGAAGGCGCTCGCCGCCGCCATGACCTTCAAGACGGCCATCCTCGACCTCCCCTTCGGTGGCGCCAAGGGCGGCGTGCGCTGCGACCCGAGCCTGCTGTCCCTCGGCGAGCTCGAGCGGCTCACGCGCCGCTACACCTACGAGATCAGCCCGCTGCTGGGCCCCGACCGCGACATCCCGGCGCCCGACATCAACACCGACGGCCGGGTGATGGCGTGGCTGATGGACACGCTCTCGATGACCCAGGGCGGCCAGTACCTGCCGGGCGCGGTCACCGGCAAGCCGCTGTCGGTCGGCGGCACCCGTGCCCATGCGGGCGCCACGTCCTCGGGCTGCCTGGTGTGCGCCCGCGCTGCCTTCGCGGAGCTGGGCATCCCCATGGCCGGCGGCCGCGTGGTGCTGCAGGGCTTCGGGAAGGTGGGCGGCCCGCTGGCCTTCCTCCTGCACTCCGCCGGCATGCGCGTCGTGGCGGTGGCCGACGCCGGCGGCGCGGTCGCCAACGAGGGCGGGCTCGACGCCTGGGCGCTGTCCGATCACGTCGCGGTGGCGGGTTCGGTGGCGGGGTTCAGCGGCGGCGAGGTGATCTCGTCCGATGCCATCTGGGACATCGACTGCGAGCTGCTGGTGCCGGCCGCGCTGGGGGGCGTGATCGACGCCGACGTGGCCCGGCGCCTCCGGGCGCCCGTGGTGGTCGAGGCGGCCAACGGGCCCACGACCGCCGCCGGTCAGGCGGTGCTCGACGAGCGCGGCATCGTCGTGGTGCCCGACATCCTGGCCAACGCCGGCGGCGTGACGGCGTCGTACTTCGAGTGGGCGCAGAGCCGTCAGGGCTACCCGTGGGACGAGAGCACCCTCGCCGAGCGGCTGCGCTCGAGCATGGACGACGCCTTCGTGACGGTCTGGGCGCGCAGCCAGGCGCTCGGCGTCGACCTGCGCCGGGGGGCCCACGTCGTCGCTCTCGAGCGCATCGCCGCAGCCATCGACGCGCGGGGCCTGTTCCCCTAGCCCGACCTCCGTGGGGCGCCGGCCTGGCCGTGCGGTGCTGGGCGTCCGCAGATCCTGGGAGACTCCGGCGATGACCTCGACCGCGGTGCTCCTCGTGTCGTGCCCGGACCAGCCGGGCATCGTCGCGGCGGTCACCTCCTTCGTCGCCGACCACGGCGGCAACATCATCGACCTCCAGCAGCACACCGACCACACCGACGGCGCCTTCTTCCAGCGCGTCGAGCTGGAGCTCGAGCGCGTCGACCTCGACCGGCAGGGTCTCGCCGCCGCCTTCGAGCCGGTGGCGGAGCGCTTCGGCATGCGCTGGTCGCTGCGGCTCTCCGACGAGCGGCCCCGCGTCGCCATCCTGGCGTCGAAGGAGCCGCACTGCCTCCACGACCTGCTGAACCGCTGGCGCACCGGTGAGCTGCCCGTCGACGTCGAGGTGGTCGTCAGCAACCACCCCGACCACGCAGCCATCGCCGAGTGGTTCGGCGTCGACCACGCGCACGTGCCCATCGTCGACGGTGACAAGGCATCCCAGGAGGCCGAGGTCCGCCGCATCCTCGAGGAGCGCGGCGTGGAGCTCGTCGTGCTGGCCCGCTACATGCAGGTGCTCTCGCCCGACTTCTGCGCTGCCTGGCCCGAGGCCGTCATCAACATCCACCACTCGTTCCTGCCGGCCTTCCAGGGCGCCCGCCCCTACCACCAGGCGCACGAGCGCGGGGTGAAGCTCGTCGGGGTGACCGCCCACTACGCCACGGCCGA
This sequence comes from uncultured Microthrixaceae bacterium, assembly GCA_963715505.1. Classification (GTDB taxonomy): domain Bacteria; phylum Actinomycetota; class Acidimicrobiia; order Acidimicrobiales; family VFJN01; genus VFJN01. The sequence continues at coordinate 2,039,238 of OY970242.1, read as the reverse complement.
GCTCGACGACGGGCCGATCATCGACCAGGACGTGATCCGCGTCAGCCACCGCGACGACATCGAGGATCTTCGCCGCAAGGGCCGGGACCTCGAGGTCGCGGTGCTGGCCCGTGCGGTGCGCGCCCACGTCAGCCACCGGGTCCTCGTCTACGGCCGCCGCACCGTCGTGTTCGACTGACGAGCGGGAACCGGGGGCCGGGCGCGCGTCGTCTGAGCGGTGACCCCCAGTGCGAGGAGACGGCGATGGCGGACACGTCCGGTGGGAGAGCGATGGCCGTGCTGCTCGCGGTCATGGTCGGCATGGCGGTGGTGGCGGGCGTGGTCGCCCAGGACACGACGCCCGCCGCGGCCGACGAGCTCCAGGCCTTCTCGTCGTGCGCCGAGCTGACGACGTGGATGCGCGACGCGCAGGCGGGCCTCGCCGCCCGCGACACGGGCGCCGAGGACCTCGCCACCACCGCGGGGGAGGCCTCGCAGGACGGCGCCGGCGCATCGGCGCCCGTCGCGGGCTCCGATGCCGCCTTCCGAGCCGGCGATTCGGACGAGGCGACCGGGGCGACCAACGTCATCGTGGAGGGCATCGACGAGCTCGATCGCGTCGAGCAGCTCGACGGCGGCCGCGTCCTCGCCGTGGGCGAGCAGGCACTGCACCTCGTCGACGTGGCGGCCGCCAGGTCGCTCGCCTCGGTGCCGGTCGCCCCCGGCGCGCAGGTCAGCTTCGACACCAGCCGGTCGCAGGTCTGGGTGGCGTGGTCCGACGGCGCGCGCAGCGACGTCCGGCGCCTCCTGCTCGACGGGGATCGCTTCGTCGAGGACGGCGCGTGGTCGACCGAGGGCATGCTGCTCACCGCGCGGCGCAGCGCCGGCGGCTTCCACGCGGTCGTCACGGAGGGCTTCTCCGGAGCCGTGCCCTTCGACGGCGGTCCGGTCGACTGCGACGAGGTGCTGCACCCGGCCGGCCCCGCCACGCCCGAGGCCACCCTCCTCGTCACGCTGCCGCCCGAGGGCGCGCTCGAGCCCACGGCCGCGACGGAGATCGTCGGCGCCGGCCGCTTCGTGCACCTCACCGGCGACGCCGTCATCGTCGCCACCGCCCTGTGGGAGGCGACGCCGGCCACCTCGCTGCACCGCTTCGACCTCGCCACCCTCGCCCACACCGGCTCCGGCCGGGTCGAGGGCTCGCTGCTGAACGAGTTCGCGCTGTCCCTGCACGACGACCACCTCCGCGTCGCCGTGACCCACGGTGGTCCGCGGATGGTCATCGCCGACGTCGCCGTGGACGTCGCCGAGCCCATGCCGGTCGAGCCCGGGATCGGTGGGCCTGGTCCCGCGCCGGACCAGCCCGGCGAGCCCCTCAACGAGGTGGTCGTGCTCGACACCGACGGCGACCTCGACGTCGTCGGGCGCAGCGCCCGCTTCGGCCTGCCCGGCGAGACGCTCCACGGCATCCGCTTCGTCGGGACCACCGCCTATGCCGTCACGTTCCTCCAGACCGACCCCTTCTACGTGCTGGACCTCGCCAGCCCTGCCGCGCCGACCGTGGTGGGCGAGGTGAAGCTCCCCGGCTTCAGCTCGTACCTCCACCCGCTCGGCGACGGGCTGGTCGTCGGCTTCGGCCCGGACGGCGAGGGAGCGGTCGCCGCGAAGCTCTTCGACGTGACCGATCCCGCTCGACCGGTGGTGGCCGACTCGATCTCGCTCGGCCAGGAGAGTCCCGTCGCCTGGGACCACCACGCCTACCTCCGCCTGGGCGAGGGTCGCTTCGCGGTGCCGGCCCTCACCTGGGAGCCCGTCGAGGTGGCCGGCTGCGACGCCGGCCGCCGGGCCGCCCTCGAGGCCCAGGCCCGCGCGGTCGACCTGCAGATCAGCGAGACGACCGACCAGGCGCAGCTCGACGCCCTGTACCGCGAGATCGAGGCGATCTGGTCGGACCCGTGCATCAACCCGACGATGCGTGCCGTGACCACCATCGTGGAGGTGGAGGCCTCCGGCGGTCGCCTGCAGGTCCTCTCCCGCATCGAGGTGCGCGCCGAGCAGCCGGGGGAGCGCGTGCTGCGGGCCGCGGACGGCTGGGTGCTCTACACGACCGGCGAGCTCGTCGTCGTCCCCGACGACGGCGCCGAGGCGCGCCTGGCGCTGTAGCGGCGGTCGATCCGCGACGACGGTGGTCGCCCCGGTCTTGCGCTTGACGGCAGCGAACAGGTGTTCGATGCTGGGGGGATGCGGAGCGAGGCGGCCATGGGCCGTCCGGAGCTGGGTGCCCTGGCCGAGCGGGTCCGACCCGTCACGCTGACCCGCGAGCAGCGCCTGCCCGTCCTGCCCGCGCTGGAGGACCTGCTGCCCGGGGCGGGGCTGCGGCGGGGCGCGACGGTGTCGGTCGGCGCGGCCCACGGGGTGGGCGGGGCCACGTCGCTGGCGCTGGCGCTGGTGGCCCGGGCCTCGGCGGCCGGATCGTGGGTGGCGGCGGTCGGCGTGCCGTCGCTGGGGCTGGTCGCCGCCGACGAGCTCGGCGTGGCGCTCGAGCGTCTAGTGCTCGTCGCCGCGCCCGAGCGCGACGAGTGGGGTGGCGTGGTGGCGGCGCTCGTCGACGGGTTCGACCTCGTCGTCCTGCAGGCGGGTGGGCGCGGCGTGCGACCCGGCGACGCCCGCCGCCTCGTGGCACGGGCGCGGGAGCGGGGATCGGTGCTCGTGCAGCTCGGCGCGGGCTGGCCCGACGGCGCCGATCTCGCCCTGCGGATCACCAGGGCGTGCTGGGATGGCCTCGACGACGGCTACGGCCACCTGCGGGCCAGGCGGATCACCGTCGAGCGCAGCGGCCGGGGTGAGGCGGCCCAGCCCCGTCGCGCCGAGCTGTGGCTGCCCGGCGCCGACGGCAGCGTGGAGGCCGTGGTGGAGGAGCCCACGCCGCTGCGCGCTGCTGCCGGATCGCCATGACCGCCACCCGCACCCTCGTGGTGCGCTGCGCCGATTGGCCGATCGTGGCCGCCGGCATGGCGCTCGACGTCCCGGCAGCCACCTTCCACGCCAACCGGGTCGTCGCCACCTCGCCGGCGGCACGCGCCGAGGGCGTGGTGCACGAGCAGCGACGTCGGGAGGCGCAGTCGCGCTGCCCGCAGCTGGTCGTGCTCGACCACGACCCGGCCCGCCACAGCCGCGCCTTCGAGCCGGTCGTCGCGTCGCTCGATGTGGTGACGCCACGCGTGGAGATCGTCACGCCCGGCGAGGTCGCCTTCCCGACGCGAGGCCCGTCTCGCTTCTTCGGCGGCGACGACGTCCTGGCCGCCCGCACCGCCGAGGTGGTCGCAGCGGCGGTGGCCGGGCAGGCACCGGTGCAGGTCGGCATCGCCGACGGCGCCTTCGCCGCCGCGCTCGCCGCAGGCGCGAGGCGGGTGGTCCCGCCGGGCGGCTCGGCGGCCTTCCTGGCGCCGGTGCCCCTCGCCGCGCTCGGCCGCCCCGACCTCGTCGACGTGCTCGGCCGCCTGGGCGTGCGAACGCTGGGCGAGCTCGCCGCGCTGCCCAGTCCCGACGTGCTGGCCCGCTTCGGCACCGAGGGCCAGCAGGCCTGGCGGCTCGCCAACGGGCTCGACGAGCGGCCCCGGGCCCTGGGGCCGCCACCGTCGGACCTCACCGTCAGCGCCGAGCTCGACCCGCCCGCCGACACCGTCGCGCCGGCGGCGTTCCTGGCCCGGGGCCTGGCAGAGGAGCTCCACCAGCGGCTCTGGGCGCGGGGCTCGGCGTGCACCCGCGTGGTGATCGGCGCCGAGACCGAGCACGGGGAGCGCCTCGAGCGCGTGTGGCGGGCCGAGGGCGCGCTCACGGCGGCGGCCATCGCCGACCGGTTGCGGTGGCAGCTCGACGGCTGGCTCCAGGGCTCGACCCGCCACCGGCCGACCGCCGGCATCAGCCGGCTGTGGCTCAGCCCCGACGAGGTCGTGCCCGCCGGGGGCCGCCAGCTCGGCTTCTGGGGCAGCGACACCGCGTCGGCCGACCGCGCCGCCCGGGCGGTGGCGCGGGTGCTCGCTGTGCTGGGCGCCGGCTCGGTGACCGTGCCGGAGTGGCGCGGGAGCCGCGACCCCGCCACGCAGGTGGCGCGGGTCGAGGCGGACGCCGTCGACCTCACCGTCGAGCGTCCAGGTGTCGGGCGCGGGCGCGTGGCGGGCCCCTGGCCCGGTCGCCTGCCGGCGCCGTCGCCAGCGCGCGTCAGCCCGCGCACCGTCCCGGCCGAGGTGGTCGACGCCGCCGGCACGCCGGTGCTGGTCAGCGGCCGCGGCGCGCTGTCGGCCCCGCCGACGCGCCTGTCGGTGGCGGGCGGGCCGTGGAGCGACGTGCTGGCGTGGGCCGGTCCCTGGCCGCTCGAGGAGCGCTGGTGGGACACCGCCCGACGTCGCCGCCGGGCCCGCACCCAGGTCGTCACCGCCGACGGCCAGGCCCGGCTCGTGGTGCTCGAAGCCGGCCGCTGGCACGTCGAGGCCACCTACGACTGACCCGCCCGACGACCGACCCACCGACGACTGACCCGCCCCGACGACTGACCCGCCCCGACGACTGACCCGCCCCGACGACTGACCCGCCCCGACGACCGACCCACCGACGACCGACCCACCGACGACTGACATCCCAAACCTGCGGCACTGAGACGACAAGACCTCGTGTGGCTGCCGCAGGTTTCAGGGCGTTCGGGGCGTTCGGGGCGGTCGGGGGGTTCGGTGGTTCGGGGGTTGCCTCGCGCCGCTCGTCTGATCGCCTACCGTGCGGCGATCCGCAGGCGGGCGCCGACGAGGAGGCACGTGCACGATGGCTGAGCGAGACGTCGACAAGGACTACACGGTCCCGCAGTTCGCGGCGAAGCTGCGCCGGCTGGCCGACGCGCTCGAGTCGGGCAGCTCGTTCCGCATCCAGGTCGCCGGCGAGCGCTTCCGGGTGCCCAAGGACGCTCGCATCAGCGTCGAGCACGAGCGCAGCGACGACGAGGAAGAGGTCGAGTTCCAGCTCACCTGGAGCCCCGCCGACGCCGACGTCGACGACGCCGACGAGGGCGCCGAGGTCTGACGCCGGCTGCGGAACCTACGTCGCTCGGCTGGCCCGCAGCGCCGCGTAGTCGGGGTTGGCGTCGAGGAACTCCCGCACGAACCAGCAGCGCGCCACGACGGTCCGACCGGCCTCGCGCACGTCGTCCATGGCGCCCCGCACGAGGATCTCGCCCAGGCCCTGGCCCCGCCGCCCGAGCTCGATCTCGGTGTGGGGGAACACGAGCGCGTCGCCCGTGTCGTGGTAGTCGGCGACGCCGATCACCTCGCCGTCGACCACCAGCTCGTAGCGGGAGCGGTCCTCGGCCTTGCGCACCTGGGGTTCCATGAGCAGGTGGTCTACCCGGCTGCCGCCGCTTGACGAACACGAACAGGTGTTCGACCATGGGCCGATGGGGTTCAACAACCCGGACGTGACGTGGCGGGAGCTGGAGCGGACGCTCTCGGACCGCGCCGGGCGAGCGTCGTCGGTGCCCCTCGGCGCCAACGGCGGTGACAGCCCGGCCTGGTCGCCCGTGCGCTCCGCCTACGTGCCGCCGCCGGTGCTCGAGCGCCGGGTCAGCGCCACGCCCTACGCCGAGCTGCACTGCCACTCCACGTTCAGCTTCCTCGACGGCGCCAGCCACCCCGAGGAGCTGGCCGAGGAGGCGGCCCGCCTCGGCCTCGAGGCCCTGGCCCTCACCGACCACGACGGCTTCTACGGGGTCGTCCGCTTCGCCGAGGCGGCGCGCGCCGTGGGGATCCCCACCGCCTTCGGCGCCGAGCTGTCGCTCGGCCTCACCCGGCCCCAGAACGGCGAGCCCGACCCCGAGGGCCAGCACCTCCTCGTGATCGCCCGCGACCCGGAGGGCTACGCCCGGCTGGCGTCGGTGATCAGCGCCGCGCAGCTGGCCGGCGGCGAGAAGGGCAAGCCGGTGTACGACGGCGTCGCCTGGGAGGAGCTCCACGGCGACCACTGGCTGGTGCTGACCGGCTGCCGCAAGGGGGCGGTGCGCCAGGCGCTGGAGCGCCACGGCCCGGCGGCCGCGGCCCGGGAGCTCGACGCGCTGGTCGCCGCCTTCGGCCGGCACAACGTCGCCGTGGAGCTGTGCGACCACGGCGACCCGCTCGACTCGGCCCGCAACGACGCGCTGGCGGCCATCGCCGTGCGCGCCGGCGTCGACGTCGTCGCCACCACCAACGCCCACTACGCCACCCCGGCCCGCCGGCGCCTGGCCACGGCGATGGCCGCGGTGCGGGCCCGCCGCAGCCTCGACGACCTCGACGCCTGGCTGCCGGCCTGCGCGGGGGCGCACCTGCGCTCGGGCGACGAGCAGGCCCGACGCTTCGCCCGCTGGCCCGGCGCGGTGGAGCGCGCCGCGGAGCTGGGGAGGGCCTGCGCCTTCGACCTGCAGCTGGTGGCCCCGCAGCTGCCGCCGTTCCCGTGCCCCGACGGCCTCAGCGAGATGGCCTACCTCCGCCGCCTCACCGAGCAGGGCGCCGCCCAGCGCTACGGCCCGCGCACCGCAGAGCGCGTCCCTGGTGCCTACACCCAGCTAGCGCACGAGCTGGCGCTCATCGAGGCGCTGGGGTTCGCGGGCTACTTCCTCGTGGTGTGGGACATCGTCGACTTCTGCCGCCGCTCGGGCACCTACTGCCAGGGCCGGGGCAGCGCCGCCAACAGCGCGGTCTGCTACGCGCTCGGCATCACCAACGCCGACGCGGTGTCGCTCGGGCTGCTCTTCGAGCGCTTCCTGTCAGCCGAGCGCGACGGGCCGCCCGACATCGACATCGACATCGAGTCGGGCCGCCGGGAGGAGGTCATCCAGTACGTCTACCGCAAGCACGGCCGCCGCCACGCCGCCCAGGTGGCCAACGTCATCACCTACCGGGCCAAGTCGTCGATCCGCGACATGGCCAAGGCGCTCGGCTACGCGCCCGGCCAGCAGGACGCCTGGTCGAAGCAGGTCGACGGCTGGGGCAACGTCGCCACCACCGCGGCCCAGCAGCAGCTCGACCAGGACATCCCCGCCGACGTGCTCGAGCTGGCCGCCGAGCTCGAGCGCGCGCCCCGGCACCTCGGCGTCCACTCCGGCGGCATGGTGATCTGCGACCGGCCCATCGTGGAGGTGTGCCCGGTCGAGTGGGCGCGGATGACGGGGGCCACGAGCAAGGGACGTGCCTGGACGGGCACGGAGCCGATCCGCACCGTCCTGCAGTGGGACAAGGACGACTGCGCCGCCATCGGCCTGGTGAAGTTCGACCTGCTCGGGCTCGGGATGCTCGAGGTGCTCCACGGCGCCGTCGACCACGTGCGCGCCACGCACGGCATCGAGGTCGACCTGGCCACCATCCCCCAGGAGGACGAGGTCTACGACATGCTCTGCCGGGCCGACTCCATCGGCGTCTTCCAGGTGGAGTCCCGGGCGCAGATGGCCACGCTCCCGCGCCTGCAGCCCCGCGAGTTCTACGACCTGGTGGTGGAGGTGGCGCTCATCCGCCCTGGCCCGATCCAGGGCGGGTCGGTGCACCCCTACATCCGCCGCCGCAAGGGCCAGGAGCCCGTCACCTACCTGCACCCCCTGCTCGAGCCGTCGCTGCGCAAGACGCTGGGCGTGCCGCTGTTCCAGGAGCAGCTCATGCAGATGGCGATCGACGTGGGCGGCTTCACCCCCGGCGAGGCCGACCAGCTCCGCCAGGCCATGGGCTCCAAGCGCAGCCACGAGCGCATGGAGCGCCTGCACCAGCGCTTCGCCGACGGCGCCGCGGCCCGAGGGGTGAGCCCCGACGTCACCGAGCAGATCTGGCAGAAGCTGGCGGCCTTCGCCAGCTACGGCTTCCCCGAGAGCCACTCGGTGAGCTTCGCCTACCTCGTCTACGCGTCGGCCTGGCTCAAGCGCTGGTTCCCGGCGGCGTTCTGCGCGGCGCTGCTCGACGCGCAGCCCATGGGCTTCTACTCGCCGCACTCGCTCGTGCAGGACGCCCGCCGCCACGGCGTCGAGGTCCGCACCCCCGACCTCAACGCCTCCGCCGCCACCGCGATCCTGGAGCAGGTCGAGCCCGAACCCCCGCGCTCTTGCGGCGCGAGCGGTCGGAATCGGTCACCTGACGCCGCAAGACCGTGGCGAGCGACGGCCGCGCTGGCGCCGACGGCGTGGGGACAGGGCGGGCCGTCGGTGCGGCTGGGCCTGTCGTACGTGCGTGGCGTCGGTCACGACCTGGCTGAGGTCATCGCCGCCGGGCGGCCCTACGCCGATCCCGAGGACCTGGCGCGCCGGGTGCCGCTGGCGCTGCCGCAGCTCGAGGCGCTGGCCACCGCCGGCGCGTTCGACTGCTTCGGCCTGTCGCGGCGCGAGGCGCTGTGGGCTGCCGGTGCCGTCGCCCAGGTGGCGGCCGGCCGTGGCGGGGCCCAGCGGCTGCCCGGCATCGTCACCGGGGTGACCGCGCCGCCGCTGCGAGCGTTGGCCGGCGCCGAGCAGGCGCGCGCCGACCTGTGGGCCACCGGCATCAGCCCCGAGGGCCATCCCACCCGCTTCGTGCGCGCCCACCTCGACTCGCTCGGCGTGGTGACCGCCGCCGGCCTTGCCGCGGTGTCGCCCGGCAGCCGGGTGCTGGTGGGGGGCGTCGTCACCCACCGGCAGCGCCCGGCGACGGCGTCGGGCACCACCTTCGTGAACCTGGAGGACGAGACCGGCCTCGTCAACGTGGTGGTGTCGAAGGGCTGCTGGACGGCGCACCGCCGGGTGGCGCGCACCGCGCCCGCACTGCTGGTCCGCGGCCGGTTGGAGCGAGCCGAGGGCGTCACCAACGTCATCGCGGAGCGCCTCGAGCCGCTCCCGCTGCCGGCGCCCACCCGGAGCCGCGACTTCCGGTGAGCAACGGCGCGGTCCTAACGTGCATCCCCATGTCCCCGTCGAAGCGGCAGCCCTCGAAGCAGAAGCGCGCCGCGCAGAACCGTGCGCAGCGCGCCGCGCTGGAGCGACGCCGCGAGGCGGCCTCCACCGCCTCGACGGCGGTCAACCATGGCGCCGGGGCAGGGACCGCTGGCGGCGGACTGCTGGCACGCCTTCGTGGCGGCGGCACATCCGGCGGGTTGCGCGCCACCGCGGCGCAGGCCCGCCGGGCACAGCCCGTCGGCTACCGGGCGGGGCTCTCGGCGCTGCTCATGGCCCTTGCCGGCCTCGTCTTCTGCTTCACCTTCCAGGTCCCCGTCGACGAGGACGGCGACACCTACACCGCGAGAAGCTCACCGCCGAGTGGGCGACGACCGCGGCGGCCGCCGCGGCGGCGAACCCCGACGCGACCCCGGCCGAGCTGGTCGAGGAGATCGACGAGTGGGCACCGGGCCGCGGCTCGGATCCGATCGCCATCGCGCTCTGGCCCTTCTCCCTCGCGCTGCTCCTGCCGGTGGTCGGCGCGGGCATCGCCTTCCGCGCCATCGTGCGGCGCCGGTCGAGCCGCACGGTCAGCAGGGCGCTGTTCGCCACCCTGCTCGGCGCCCTGCTGAGCCAGATCCCGTTCTTCTTCCTGCCGAGCGTCGTGGCGCTGGGTGTGGCCGTCTTCCAGATCCGCAAGTACGAGACGACGATCGCCGCGGCGGCGCTCCAGGGTGAGGCCGCTGGCGGCGAGCCGTCCGGTGAGGTCATCGAGGCCGACAGCGTCGAGGCCCGAGACGTCGACGACGACGACCTCGGCTAGCGCAGCGTCTGCGCCAGCTCGCCGAGGATGCGAGCCATCTCGACGCTGGCCTCGCCGTCGGGATGCGCGGCGGCGCGGTCGTTGACCTGCTCCGCCAGCCGGCGCAGCGTCAACGCAACGGTGTCGGCCTCGGACTGCGTCACGTCGATGCGATCGCTGCGCAAGCGGCCGGTGATCTGCTCCTGCTGGAGGGCGAGCGTCTGCGCGCCGACGTTGGCGTCGAGCCGCTCCTCGAGCACCGCCCGGGCGGTCTCGGTGACGATGCGGACGCGCTCGGCCGGGTGCACGCTCAGCTCACCCCACGTCCCGCATCCGCCTCGCCTGCACGGCCGGACCCTACCGCTGGTTGGTCGGGCGGTCCGGGTGCCCGGATAGGTTTCCCGGCCGTGAGCTCGTTGCGCGACGACACGTCGATCACGCCGCTCGGTGCGGGCCGCTACGCCGCCACGATCGACCGGCGCTGGTGGATCGAGCGTGGTCCCAACGGCGGCTACCTCGCGGCCATCGTGCTGCGCGCCGCCATGGCCGAGGTCGCCGACCCCGCACGCCGGCCGCGCTCGCTCACGCTGCACTACCTCCGCCCCCCGACCGAGGGGCCCTGCGAGGTCGCGGTCGTGGTCGAGCGCGCGGGCCGCGGCCTCACGACCGTCTCGGCGCGCCTGGCGCAGGACGGGCGCGACTGCATCATCGCCATCGCCGCCTTCGGGCTGGACCGCCCCGGCCCCGTGCTCGACGACCAGCACGCACCCGCCGTGCCTCCCGCCGAGGAGGTGGTCGCGGCCCGGCGCGACACCCGGGCCGTCATCCCCATCGTGGAGCGCTACGACGTGCGCCCGGCGATCGGCGCGCTGCCCTTCGAGCGCGGCCCGGAGGCGCTGACCGGGGGATGGATCCGCACCGTCGACCACGACCCCGTCGACGAGATCCTGGTCGCGGCGCTCACCGACGCGTGGGCCCCGGCGATCTTCTCCCGGCTCGAGGTGCCCATCGGCGTGCCGACCGTCGACCTGACGATCCACTTCCGCCAGGCGCCGCCGCGGGCAGAGGGCTGGTGCCTGGTCCGCTTCCGCACGCAGGTCGCGGCGGAGGGCTACCTGGAGGAGGACGGCGAGGTGTGGTCGGCCGATGGCCGGCTCCTCGCGCAGAGCCGTCAGCTGGCGGTGCTGCTCCCGCCGGGCTGAGCGGGCGGGCTGGGCCCCCGGCCTGTCGCCGTGGGTAGGGTGCGAGCGCAGCACGATGACATCGACGCAGAGGGGGCAACGCCGTGGCCTGGGACTTCTCGACCGAGCCGGAGTTCGAGGAGAAGCTCGAGTGGATGCGCGGCTTCGTCCGTGAGGAGATCGAGCCGCTCGAGACCCTCGACCTCGACTACGACACCTTCCGGCGCATCAGCGATCCGCTGAAGGAGCAGGTGCGAGCGCAGGGGCTCTGGGCGAGCCACCTCCCACCCGAGCTCGGCGGTGGCGGGTTCGGCCAGGTGAAGCTCGGCCTCATGCACGAGATCCTCGGTCGCTGCATCTACGCGCCGTCGATCTTCGGCAACAACGCGCCCGACTCCGGCAACAGCGAGCTGCTCTCCGAGGGCGGCACGGACGACCAGAAGGAGCGCTGGATGAAGCCGCTCCTGGAGGGCAAGATCCGCTCCGCCTTCTCCATGACCGAGCCCGGTGCGGGGGCCGACCCGACCCTGCTGCAGACCACCGCCGTGCGCGACGGCGACGAGTGGGTGATCAACGGCCACAAGTGGTTCACGTCCAACGGCTCGACCGCAGACATCCTCATCGTCATGGCGGTGTCGAACCCCGACGTCCACCCCTACCAGGGCAGCTCCATGTTCATCGTGCCGACCGACACCCCCGGCGTCGAGATCGTGCGCGACGTGCCCACCATGGCCGAGCCGCACCACGTCACCGGCCAGTTCGGCGGTCACGCGGAGATCCTCTACAAGGACGCGCGGATCCCCTTCGAGAACGTCGTCGGGGGCGAGGCCGGCATCGGGCAGGGCTTCGTGCTGGCCCAGAAGCGTCTCGGCCCGGGCCGCATCCACCACGCCATGCGCTGGCTCGGGCAGGGGCAGCGCGCCTTCGACATGCTCTGCGAGCGGTCGCTGTCGCGCTACACGCACGGTTCGACGCTCGCCGAGAAGCAGATGGTGCAGGACTGGATCGCCACCTCTGCCACCGAGATGCAGGCGGCGCGGCTGCTCACGCTGCACGCCGCCTGGAAGATGGACCAGGTCGGCGCCTCCAAGTCGCGCGTCGACATCGCCATGATCAAGTGGTGGGGTGCCAAGGTGCTCTACGAGGTCATCGACCGGGCCATCCAGGTGCACGGCAGCCTCGGGTACACCACCGACCTCCCGCTCGAGTCGATGTACCGCCATGCGCGTGCGGCGCGCATCTACGACGGGCCCGACGAGGTCCACAAGGTCACCATCGCCCGGCAGATCCTCAAGGGCTACGAGCCCCAGGCGGTGCCGAGCGACCACATCCCCACGCGCCGCGCCGCCGCCATGGAGCGCTTCGCCGACCAGCTCGACACGTCGGCTCTCAACTCCTGACCTTCAGACGCTGGCGGTGACGACGCCGCTGAGCGTGGCCTGCGCCGTCGAGGCGCCCTCCACCATCGCGGCCGCGTCGTCGGCAGCCATCGTCGGGTCGACGACCAAGGGCTCGGGCAGGGCGTGCAGCGTGAAGGCGTAGGTGTGCGGACCGCTGCCCTCCGGCGGGCACGGGGGCGTCCAGCCCGGCGACCCAGCGCTGTTGGGGGCCTCGACCGCTCCCTCCGGCAGCCCGCCGGCGCCGATGCCGATCACCACGGGGTCGATGCCCGTCACGACCCAGTGCACGAACCCGCCCGCGTCGCGGTCGCGCACGACGAGCGCCAGCTCGGAGGCGGGCGGCGCGGCCACCCAGTCGAGCGGTGGCGAGATCCCCTCGCCTCGGCACGTGAAGCGCTCCGGGATGGGGCCGCCGTCGCCGAGCTCGGTGCTGAAGAGGCTGAACAGCTCCTGTCCGCCCTCGCCGTCCGGCGCCGGTGACCCGATGACGTCGCCGGTCGAGGTGGTGGTGGTCTGCCCGGGCTCGGGCGGAGCGAGCGTGCGACCGTCCTCGGAGGCGCATGCGAACGCGCTCGAGGCCACCAGCAGGGCGAGCGCGAGGGTGGAGCAGCGGCGGCGCACGGCGACCAGTGTGGAGCACGCGGCCCCCGCCGAGCGCGCGTCGGGGTCGACATCTGGTCCGGGAGCCCCTGCGGCCATCTATCCTGGGCGCACCTCGATGGATGCCAGACCCCGCAACCTCAGGGCCATGCTCTCGGAGTCCAAGGACCTCTCCGAGCTGATGGTCGACCTCGCCTACGCCGCCCTCTACTTCGGTGATCCGGACATGGCCGAGGAGGTCGACGAGCTCGAGGAGCGCATGTCCGACCTCGTCCACGAGATGCGGGCGGTGTCGGTGCTGGCGGCTCGCCACCCGAAGGAGGCCGAGGCGATGGCCTCGGTGCTGCAGGTCATCAGCTCGATCGAGCGCATCGGCAACGCCGCGGTCGACATCGCCCGCATCGTCACCCACCGCCTCGGCATCCCGCGGGAGCTCGTCGCCGACCTCTCGAACGCCGAGGAGGTGTCGCACCGGGTGCGCATCCGCGAGGGCAGCCACCTCGCGCGGCGGCCACTCGCCGCCCTCGAGCTGCCGGTGCAGACCGGGACTGCGGGTGGTCGCCATCCGCCGCGAGCGCGACTGGATCACCGACGTCGACGGCGACGCCATCTGCCTGCCCGGCGACGTGATCTTCCTGCGAGGCTCGCCTGCCGGCATCCCCCGCCTGCGCGAGCTCGCGGCCGCGCCCGTACTGGGAGCCGCCCGTGCCGCCCGAGGACGGCACGCTGTCCGACCTCGACCGCGCCGTCGACGTCCTCGTCGAGATGAAGAACATCTCCGAGGTGGCCGTGGGGCTGGCCTACTCGGCGCTGGTGCTGCGCGACCAGGGCCTCGCCGCCGAGGTGCGCCACCTCGAGGACCGCCTCGACGAGATGAAGGACCGCCTCGAGCTGTGGGTGCTGCGCGCCAGCGGCGACCGCATCGATCCGGCACCGCTGCGCGGGCTGCTCCACCTTCAGCCAGGCCGCCGAGGACCTCGGTGACTCCGCCCAGCAGATGGTGTGGCTCATCGAGGAGCAGCGAGGAGCTCCACCCGATCCTGTCGATCGCCCTCGGCGACTCCGACGAGGTCGTCGTGCGGGTGCCCGTCGCAGCGGGCTCCGAGGCCGACGGCTCGACGCTGTCGGAGCTGCAGCTCGACATCGAGCCCGGCTTCCACGTGCTGGCCATCCAGCGCGGCGGTCGCTACGTGTACCGCCCCGGCGGCCACGTCGCGCCTCACCGCCGGCGACGAGCTGATCGCCTCGGGCCCCGACGAGGGCCACCCGCTGCTGGCCGCAGCGCTGCGGCTGGCACCTCACCGAGGACGACGACACCGGCGAGCACACGCTCGAACCGCTCCGCCAGGCGAACGTCTAGCCGCAACCCTGCCGGCCGGTCGGCCGACCGGACCTAGACGTAGCCGCGGAGGCGCACCGCGTCGGCGACCCGCTTGATGCCGATGGCGTAGGCGGCCCGGCGCAGGGTCACGGCGTGCTCGTCGGCGAAGGCCTGGGTGAACCGGTAGGCCCCCTGCATGCGGGTCGAGCAGCTCCTCGTTGAAGCGCTCCTCGGTCCAGGTGAACTGCTGGATGTTCTGCGTCCACTCGAAGTACGAGCCGGTCACGCCGCCGGCGTTGGCGAGGATGTCGGGGATCACCGCGATGCCGCGGTCGTCGAGCATCTTGTCGCCGTCGGGCGTCATCGGGTAGTTGGCCGCCTCGAGCACGACCTCGCGCCTGACGGCGCCGGCGTTGGCGTCGGTGATCACCTCGCCGAGCGCGGCAGGGACCAGCACGTCGCAGTCGAGCTGCGAGGAGCTCCTCGTTGGTCGATCACCTCGCCGCGGTGTGCCTCGACCACCGAGCCGCCCTGGCCCACGAGCGCGACCATGCCCGGGACGTCGACGCCGTCGAGGTCGACCACCGCGCCGTTGACGTCGGAGACGGCGATCACCTTGGCAGCCCCGCTCGTGCAGCTCCCGTGCCATCCACGAGCCGACGTTGCCGAAGCCCTGGATGGCGACGGCGAGCTCGGCCAGGTCGAGGCCGTGGTGCTGGCAGTAGGCGTCGAGCACGTAGACGCAGCCGCGCCCGGTGGCGGCCTCGCGGCCCGGCGCCCCGCCGAGGTCGAGCGGCTTGCCGGTGACGATCGCCGGGCTGTAGCCGTGCACGGCCGAGAAGGCGTCCATCATCCATGCCATGGTCTGGGCGTTGGTGTTCATGTCGGGCGCCGGGATGTCGCGGTACACGCCGAGCACGTGCTGGATGCCGTTGGTGAACCGGCGGGTGAGCCGCTGCAGCTCGCCCTCGCTCATCCCCGTCGGGTCGACCTCCACGCCGCCCTTGGCGCCACCGAAGGGCACTCGAGCAGCGCGGTCTTCCACGTCATGAGCGACGCCAGCGCCCGCACCTCGTTGAGGTCGGCGGTGGGGTGGTAGCGGATGCCGCCCTTGTACGGGCCCCGGGCGCCGTTGTGCTGCACCCGGTAGCCGCGGGCGACGATCAGCTCGCCGTCGTCGAGGCGCACGGGCACCTGCACCGCGATCTCCCGGTACGGCGTCGTGAGCACCGCGTACAGCTCGCCGTCGAGGTCGAGGATCTCGGCCGCCTGGCGAAGTACTGGTTGACCGCCTCGTGCGCCGGCAGGTCGCGCCATGCTCAGGCGCCAGGCGCCGTGCCGTCGACGCGGATCGTCTCGGTGATGCCGGCGATGGCGCCCGCGATGCCCGCCAGCTCGGTGGGCAGGATGATCTTGGTGGCCGAGCCGTTGGCCATGGCCTGCAGCGCCTCGAGGTACTTGATCGTGATGAGCCCGGCGTCGGGGTTGCCGTCGTGGATCGCCTGGTACACCGAGCGGATCGCCTCGGCCTCGCCCTGGGCCACCGTCAGCTGGCGGAAGCGCTCGGCATCGGCGACGGCGCGGATCGCCTCGGCCTCGCCCTCGGCCTCGAGGATCTGGCGCTGCTTGATGCCCTCGGCGTCGAGGATGTCGGCCTGTCTTCTCGCCCTCGGCGGTGGTGATGGCTGCGGTGCGGTCGGCCCTCGGCCTCGGTGACCACGGCGCGCCGGGTGCGCTCCGCCTTCATCTGCTCGTGCATCGGCCGACATGACGTCGGGCGGCGGGTCGATGCGCTGGATCTCGACCCGCACCACCTTGACGCCCCACTTGTCGGTGGCGTCGTCGAGGATCTGCCGCAGGTTGAGTGTTGATCGAGTCGCGGCTGGTCAGCGCCTCGTCGAGCTGCATGTCGCCGATCAGGTTGCGCAGGTTCGTCTGCGCCAGCTTGGTGATGGCCAGGATGAAGTTGGCGACGTTGTAGATCAGGCGCTGGGGGTCGGTGGGCTCGTAGTAGATGACGGCGTCGACCGAGACGACGACGTTGTCCGCGGTGATGACCTCCTGCGGCGGCACGTCGACGACCTGCTCGCGCATGTCGACGAGCCGCACCGTCTGGATGAACGGGATGATCAGGCGCAGGCCCGGATCGACCGTCTCCTTGTACTTGCCGAGCTGCTCGACGACGCCACGCTGGTAGGGGCGCACGATGCGCACGCCCGACGCCACGTAGACGAAGAGGAAGAAGGCGAGGATCGCCAGGAGGATGACGAGCGGGGTCACGAGGTGCGCTCCTTGGTCGGGATGACGATCACGCGGGTGCCCTCCACCTCGGTGATGCGCACAGGTGTGCCTTCGGGGATGGCGAGGTGGTCGGCGGAGTCGGCCCGCCACTCCTCACGCTCGACGCGCACGATGCCGGGCTCGTCGGAGCTGATCAGGCTGAGCACGATGCCCTCCCGGCCGATGAGCCGGCGGGCGCCCACGCCGTCGGAGGATCCCTGGGCGTCGAGCCGTCTCGCGATCGGACGCAGGGCGAAGAGCGTGGCGAGCGAGATGCCGACGAACCCTGCCCACTGCACGGCCAGCGCCACGTCGGCGAAGGCGAGGATGGCGGCCACGCCGCCGCCGATCGCGAACGGCGCGAGGAAGAAGGATCCGGGGGTGGCCATCTCCCCGAGCCCGAAGAGCACCGCCGCGCCGACCCACATCCACCGCCAGGCCTCGGGTTCGTCCATGGCGGGCACGTTACCGACCAGCCACGATCAGATCTCGAACGTGCCCTCCGGGACATCGGTGGAGTAGCTGTCGGCGACGACCCGCTCGCCACCGGCGTCGGTGAGGAGCTGGGCGCCCTCGGGTGAGAGGCAGATGGTCTCGGGGCCCGGCTCGGAGCCGTCGAGGGTGGTGCCGCCCGCGGGTGCCGCGACGAGGCAGCGGGCGACCGTGTCGGCGATGGTCCGCTCCTCGACCGTCAGCTCCAGCTCACCCGCTCCGGCGACGAGCGACGCGGTGAAGGCCTCGATGGCCTGCGGCGTGAACACGCCTGGCGCATCGGTGGCCGCGTCGCCCCGCTGGCAGGCGAGCCGCGCGTCGGGCGCTGGCTGCCCCTCCGGCCGGCACACGTAGCTGATGCCGTCGCGCACCACGCGGCTCTCCACGGTGGCCTCGCCGACGACGATGTCGATCCGGCGGTCGGGTGGCCGCTGCGACACGACGACTGCGGCGCCTCCCGTGCCCGCATAGGTGACGCGGAAGGTCGCGGTGGTCCCCCGGGCGGCGAGCGCCAGCACCTCACCGACGTCGTCGGCCAAGCCCGCCTCGTCGGCCGCCGCCCGGACCTGCGCCGCCCGGTCCTCGCCGAGCCGCTCGTCGCCGTCGTCGCCCGCGCACGCGCTGGCCGCGGCGAGGGCGGTCGCGCTCACCAGCAGCGCGATGGCGGAGGGGTGGCGGCGGGGCACGGGCGCGGAGCGTACCGACCGGTACGCTCCGCACGATGTCGCGACCGTCCCGAGCAGAGGCACCAGGGGTCCCGGCGGTCGACGAGACGACCGGGGAGCCCGTGCCGGCGAGCTCGCGGCTGCGGTCGGTGCTCGTCGGGGCCGCCATCGGCTTCGCGATCGCGGTGGCGGCGGTCGCCATCGCCTTCTCGATCGTGGCGATCCCGCTCTTCATCGTCGCCTCGACCGAGCCCGGATCGGGCCTCGACCGCACCTTGGTGCGCCGGGGCCTGTTCCAGGTGGCGCTGCCCTTCGGGCTGGTCTCCGGCATCGCCACCGGGATCGTTGCGGGCATCTGGTACGGCCGTGGCGGGCGCCTGCCGAAGGACCGGACGCCCATCCACGGCTGAACCCGGCAGCGTCGCCCGGAGGCGTCGGTAGGGTGAACCGGATGGACGCGCCGCTCTGCCTGCTCTCGATCCATGCCCATCCCGACGACGAGTCCTCCAAGGGCGCCGGCACCGTCGCCAGGTACCACGCGGAGGGCGTCCGCACCGTGCTCGTGTGCTGCACGGGCGGCGAGGAGGGCGACATCCTCAACCCGGCCATGGACCGCGAGGAGGTCCGTGCCGACCTGCCTGCCGTGCGCCGGGCGGAGCTCGAGCGGGCCGCCGCCATCATCGGCTACGACGAGGTCGTCATGCTCGGCTACCGCGACTCGGGCATGCCCGACAGCGAGGCCAACGCCAGGCCCGAGGCCTTCGCCAACGCCGACCTCGACGAGGCGGTCGGGCGGCTCGTCGCCGTCATCCGCCGCGAGCGCCCGCAGGTGGTGCTCACCTACGGCGACGACCAGCAGGGCTACCCGCACCCCGACCACCTGCGCGTCCACGACATCACCCACCCCGCTGTCGACCGGGCGGCGGATCCCGCCTGGTACCCGGAGGCGGGGGAGCCGTGGCAGGTGTCGAAGATCTACTACTCGCTGTGGTCGAAGCGTCGCATCGAGCTCACCCACGCCAAGTACCTGGAGCTGGAGCTGGAATCGCCGTACAGCGACGAGTGGTTCGAGCGGCCCTGGCAGGACCACCGCATCACCACCATGGTCGACATCGAGGGCTACGCCGACGTGCGCTTCGACGCGCTCCTCGCCCACGCCACCCAGATCGATCCCGAGTCGCCGTTCTGGTTCGGTCTGCCTCGCGACGTCGCCACCGGCATCCACCCCTACGACGACTACATCCGTGCCATGAGCCTCGTCGACGCGCCCACCCCGGAGCACGACCTCTTCGCCGGGCTGCGGGCCGAGGCCAACGCCTCCTGAGCGACGCGCGAGCAGATAGGTTCGCGACCCACCGCCGACCTTGGAGGTTCCCATGGCGAAGTACCTGAGCCAGGAGTGGCTCGACCTGCAGAAGGAGCTCGCCCAGGAGTTCCCGGACCGCCCCGGTGCCACGGCTCGGATGCAGTACGTCGTGACGGCCACGCCGGAGGGCGACGTCAGCTACTACCAGGTCATCGCCGACGGCAAGATGGTCGAGAGCCAGCTCGGCACGGACCCCGAAGCCGAGTTCACCCTCACCCAGGGCTACGAGGACTCCGTCAAGATCGCCAAGGGCGAGCTCGACGCCAACGCGGCGTTCATGCAGGGCCGGATCAAGGTCACCGGCAACATGGGCAAGCTGATGTCGCTCATGCCCCTGACGCAGAGCGCCGAGTACAAGGACATCGCCGCCAAGGTCGCCGAGCGCACGGAGTTCTGACCGCGCCCGCACCGCGTCGAACTATCGTCGCCGTGTCGCCGCCCCCTGCCATGGGTAGGCGAGCGTGGCGGGCCATACCTCGAGGAGAACCATGACCGATCTCGTGCAGGACCTGACCGACGACGACATCCGCACGGAGTGGGCCCAGCGCGACGACGTGCTCGCCCAGGGCGACGACGACGCCACCGATCCCGGCGACGCGACCGACGCCGACGACGACGGCACCGATGCCGACGACGACGCGGCCGACCCCGACGTCGACACCACGGACGCCTGAGCTGACGTCGCACTCAGCGTCGGGATCGGCGCTGCAGCGATGCGTCGGCGATGTCGAGGACTTCCTCGACCGCGCCTTTGCCGCCGCGCCGCACCGCTGGCGCGGCGATGGCTACGGGGACCTGCTCTCCCTCGCCGACGTGGACGCCCAGCTCACGGGCGCGGGCCTGCGCCGGCCTGCGGTGCGCCTGGTCCGAGACGGCGAGGTGCTCGACCCGGCCACGTGGACCCGGCGGGCGCGCACCGGAGCGACCTGGATCGACGACCTGGTCCACCCTGGCCGGGCCCTCGGGCTCTTCGCTGAGGGGGCCACCATCGTGCTGCAGTCGCTGCACCGGTGGTGGCCTCCTCTCGCCGCCTTCTGCCGCGACCTCGAGGGCACGCTCGGCCACCCGGTGCAGGCCAACGCCTACCTCACGCCACCGGACGCCGCGGGCCTCACGCCACACCACGACACCCACGACGTCTTCGTGCTGCAGGTGCAGGGCACCAAGCACTGGACGGTGCGCGCGCCGCTGGTCGACGCACCGCTCGGTCGCCACCGCTCCGACCATGCGGCCGCGGGCGAGGCGCCCGTGCTGTTCGAGACCGACATGCAACCCGGCGACTGCATGTACCTGCCGCGCGGCTTCATCCACTCGGCGGCCGCCCAGGCCGGCGTGTCGCTGCACGTCACCGTGGGGATCCTCGCCACGACGGTCCACGACCTGCTGCGCCGCGTCGTCGACCGCAGCGCAGAGGAGCCGGCCTTCCGGCGCACGCTCCCGGCGGGCTGTGCCGACGACCCCGCCGGTGCCGCCCGCGTGCTGAAGGGCGCGGTGACCGAGCTGGTCGCGTGGCTCGAGGGGCTCGACCTCGACGCGCTGGCGTCGGAGCTGCTCGTGCCGCTGGCCGCCCGGCGCGCGCCGGCGCTCGACGGCCTGCTGCTCGACCTCGCCGCCCTGGCGGAGCTCGCCGACGACACGACGGTGGTGCGGCGGGGTCCCACGCAGCCGGAGGCGGCGCTGGCCGGCGATCGCGTCGAGCTGCGGCTCGGCGACCGACGTCTCGACCTTCCCGCAGCGGTGGAGCCCGCGCTGCAGCTCCTCCTCGACGGCGCGCCGCATGCGGTCGGCGACCTGGCCGGCATGCTCGACGCCGGCAGCCGGGCTGTCCTCGTGCGGCGTCTCGTCCGCGAGGGCGCGCTGCGCACGATCGATGGCGCGTGACGTCGGGCGGCTCGGCTGCGCCGCCGAGTCGCGCGCCCGGGGCGAGTCGATGGTGGGCACCGCGTCGAGGGTTCGCCGCTGGCTGCTGATCGAGCAGTGGGGCTCCTGGGGTCGCAACGCGCTCCTGGAGAGCCAGATCGACCGCGACCTGGCCCAGGCCATCGACGCCAGCGCTCGCGCCCACGACGTCCGGGTGGTGCTGGTGCGCCGGCCGGGCGGCGGGCGCGGTGGCCCGCATCGAGTCTTCCTCGCCCGCTCGGACCGGGTGCACCGCTGGATCGAGCAGCTCAGCCTCGAGGAGCTGTCACCGCTGCGCGACCTGGACCTCGCGGTGCTCGGCTCCGACGAGCCTCCCGGCATCGGCGAGCCGGGCCCGGCGAACCTCCACCTGGTGTGCACCAACGGCAAGCACGACCCCTGCTGCGCCGACTTCGGGCGACCCGTCGTGCGCTCGCTGCACGCGGCGGGGATCGATGCCTGGGAGTCGTCCCACGTTGGCGGCGACCGCTTCGCCGCCAACGTCGTGTGCCTGCCGACCGGGGTGTACTTCGGTCGGGTCGAACCACAGGAGGCCCCCCGGATCCTGCGCGACCACGCAGCGGGGATCATCGACCTCGAGACCTACCGCGGCCGCAGCTGCTACCCGCCGCTGATGCAGGCGGCGGAGATCTTCGCCCGACGCGAGCTCGCCGAGCGCCGGCTCGACGCGCTGCAGTTCCGCTCGGCGGTCGTCGAGGCCAACGAGGCCGAGGTGGTGCTCAGCCACGTCGACGGCCGTGAGGTGCGGGTCCGCGTCGTGCGCGAGCGCGCCGACGCCGAACCCCTCACCTGCGAGGACCAGACCGCGTCGCCGCCCTGGCGCCAGCGCCTCGTGTCGATCGAGATCCTGGCCGGGTACACCTAGCGCCTCGCGTCAGCCGCCGCGGGGGACGATCGTGAGGGTGCCCTCGACATCGGGGTTCTCCAGGTCGCGGTAGGGAACCTCGCCGGGCGTGGTCAGCACCACGGTGGTGTCCTCGCCCGGCTCCAGCAGGCCGGTGTCGAAGCGCTCCTCGGCGGTGAAGGAGTGCTCCTCGTCGCCGGCGTTGACGAGGCGCACGACCTCGCCCGCACGGATCTCGAGTCGGGACGGCTCGAAGCCGTCCTCGTCGACGCTGATGGTGTGGTCCGGCGACACGTCGACGGCGCGGAGGTCCTCGGGGGTGGGCGGGCTGGGATCGGCGTCGCAGCCGGTCACCACGATCGCTGCGGCGGCGCCGACGAGCGCCCAGCGGCGCACGTCAGCCCGCTCGCTGGAGATCGCGCAGCGGGCGGAAGCCGATGCGGACCACGCCGGCGCGGTCGAGCATCGTGCGCAGGCTCCGGTCGTTGGTCAGGAGGTCGTGGTCGTCGACGCGCCCGGGCCAGTCGTCGGCCAGCGCCCGCAGCTCGGGGCTGTCGACCGCGGGGTGCACGTACACCTCGGTGACGCCCGGTCGCAGCTCACCGATGACCCGCTCGATGGTGCGGCGCGACCCCACGCCACGCACGTGGACGAAGTGGTCGGGGAACACGACGCCCTCCTCGCTGGCGAGGCGGCGGAACGGGAAGCCGATGCTGCGCTCGCTCGACGCACCGGACAGGCGCAGCGGGAGACCGAACTCGACGGCGAGGTCGAGGTAGACGTCGAAGAACTCCGGTCGCAGCTGCAGCGTGCCCATGTGGCTGTCGAGGTGGCTGACGTCGAACCCCCACAGGATCGCCCGCTCGACCTGGGCGCGCAGCTCCCGGCGCACCTCGTCGAGGTCGGCGTGGTCCCACACGTCGCTCACCGTCCGCGGGAACCCGCCGTCCCCGTCGAGCAGCGAGGGCGCGTGGGTGATGGGGCCCCACCGATAGCGGTCGTGCTCGGCGTTGAGGGTGAGGTGGACGCCGACGTCCTCGCCGCGGTGGCGCGAGGCGGCGTCGCGCGCCCAGGGGCAGGGCACCATGAGCGTCGCGCTCGTGGCGATGCCGTCGCGGAGCGCCTCGTAGGTGCCGAGGTTGGCGGCGTGGCAGGAGCCCAGGTCGTCGCAGTTGATGATGAGGAGTCGATCGTCGGGGCCGTACCCGAGGCGCTCGGCGAGTGACGTCACCACGCCGACGCTACCGGCTCAACCCGGCGGCGGACCGATCGCCGCGTCGGTGCTGCCGCACACCGGCCACAGCCCACGGCCCGCCGCCCGCGCCTGGTGCTCGGCTTGGGCGAGCACACCCTGCAGCGCGGTGTTCGGGGGGAACTCGCTGGCGTCCGCGTAGCCCTCCTCCACCAGGACGAGGTTGACGTGCAGGTCGTCGGCAGCGCGGATGACGTAGGCGAGCAGGCGGTCGTAGCGGTCGCGGGCCTCGACGTCGCGCTCGAGGCGGACGAGGGTCCCCGCCGGCAGCAGCTCGGCCATGCGCGCCTTCGCCTCGGGGCCGAAGCACTCCACCGGACGGTCTCGCGCCACCGACTCGGGCGTGTCGATCCCGATGAGCCGCACGTCGTGCTCCGCCCCGCCGAGGTCGACCACGATCGTGTCGCCATCGACGGTGCGGGCGACGGTGCCGGTGCCCGCGGGAAGCGCCTCGGCAGGTGCAGCGCTGGCACACCCCGTCGAGAGCACCCCGAGCGCCCCGATCACCCCGAGCAGCCGACCGCTCCGAACCCCTACCGCCGCCATGCGGACACCACGGTTCAGGGACCTCCAGCGCCCTTAGAGGCGCTCGACCACCGTGCCGGTGCCGATGCCGCCGCCGCAGCACATCGAGATGAGGCCGTAGCGGCCCCCGCTGCGCTCCAGCTCGTGCACGGCCTTGGTCATGAGGACGGCACCGGTGCCGCCGAGCGGGTGGCCGAGCGCGATGGCCCCGCCGTTGGGGTTGGTCTGCTCGGGGGTGAAGCCGAGCTCCTTCTGCCAGGCGAGGACCACCGAGGCGAACGCCTCGTTGATCTCGCAGACGTCCATGTCGGACGCGTCGAGGCCCGTGCGCTCGAAGAGCCGCTGCGTCGCGTCGATCGGGCCGGTGAGCATGAGCACCGGGTCGACGCCGACGAGGCAGGTGTCGACGATGCGCGCCCTGGGCGTGAGGCCCAACGAGTCGGCCTTCTCGGCGGTCATGAGCAGCACGGCGGCGGCGCCGTCGGAGATCTGTGAGGACGACCCGGCGGTGTGGACGCCGTCAGGGCGGGCCACGGGCTTGAGCTCGGCGAGCTTGTCGAGCGACGTCTCGCGCAGGCCCTCGTCACGCTCGACGCGGTGCGTCGTGCCGGTCGGCTTGCCGTCGTCGCCGAGGTCGGGGGCGTCGATGGGGACGATCTGGCTGCCGAAGCGGTCCTCGGCCCACGCCCGCGCGGCGTTGCGCTGGGACGCCAGGCCGAAGGCGTCGGTGTCGTCACGGGTGATGCCCCACTTCTCCGCGATGCGCTCGGCACCCTCGAACTGCGAGGTCATCTCGTACTGCGGGAAGTACGACTTCGGGATCGGGATGCCCAGCCCGAGGTCCTTGCGGCCGCTCGAGCCGATCGGCACGCGGCTCATGACCTCCACCCCACTCGCGACCGCCACGTCGACCACGCCGCCCGCCACCAGCGCGACGGCGAGGTTGGTGGCCTGCTGCGAGGAGCCGCACTGCGTGTCGACCGTGGTGTTGGCGACCGACATCGGGAGCCCCGCGCTCAGCCAGGCGGTGCGACCGACGTTGAAGGCCTGCTCGCCGACCTGGCTCACGCAGCCCGTGACGACCTGGCCGACCTCGCTGGGGTCGATGCCGGACCGCTCCACGACCGCCTTCTGCACCGCGGCGAGGAGGTCCGCCGGGTGGATGGTGGAGAGGCCCCCGTTGCGCTTGCCGACGGGCGAGCGGAGGGCTTCGACGATGACGACTTCGGACATGGCAGCAACCTACCGGTGGTTCAGCGGCGGCGACCAGACGCCGCTTCGAGCACGAGCAGCAGCGCGGATGCGCCGATGAACGCCACGAAGATCGATCCCAGATCGAGATCGTCGAAGGTCGAGAGCTCGTCGCCGGTGGCGAAGCGCGTCACCGCGCCGGCGAGCAGGGCGCCGAGGACGCCGATGGCGATCGTGGCGAGGCAGCCGCGCTTGGGCGCGCCCACCGCCCGCCGGGCGAGGCCCCCCGCCAGCAGGCCCATGACGCACCACGCGAGGATCCCCATCGGGCGCCGACGCTAGCCCTCAGGCTGCGGAGCGGCCGGAGGAGGGATGCTGGGCGGGGGCGTGGTCGGCCGGATGGGCGGCGAGCGCGGCCTGGAGCGACGCGTGGGCCTGGGCGACGCCGCGGCGGCCGGCCTCACGGGTCGGCTCGTCGAGCCGCCACCGCGAGGGGGTCTCGAGGAGGGTGAGCTGACGTGTCATGCACCCCAGTCAACACACGGGGTGTGACAGCGGTTCCCGAGGCCCCCGTGACGTCGGTCGCAGGACGCGTTCTCTCAGGTCAGGCGCCTTCTCGTCGTCTACGGTGCAGCGGAGGTCGCTGGGTGCGGGCAGAGGGGGCAGCCATGCGGGTGGTCGTGATCGGTGGCGGGGTGGGCGGCCTCTGCGCCGCCATGCTGGCGGGCAGGGAGGGCTACGAGGTCACCGTGCTGGAGCGAGATCCGGCACCGCCGCCAGGGGATCCACGGCAGGCCTGGGCCGACTGGGAGCGCCGAGGCGTGAACCAGTTCCGCCTGCTGCACTTCTTCGCCCCCGGGTTCCGCCGACTCCTGGAGGCCGAGCTGCCCCACGCCGTCGCGGCGCTCGACGCGGCGGGCGCGCTTCGCTTCAACGCGGTGGCGATGGCCCCCGAATCGCTGACCGGCGGCCACCACCCCGGCGACGACGACTTCACCGCCCTGACCGCCCGGCGGCCGGTGGCCGAGGCAGCCCTGGGTGCGGCTGCTGCGGCGACGCCCAACGTGACGGTACGGCGAGGCGTCGGCGTCGACGCGCTCGTCGGCGAGCCCTCGGCGAACGGGATCCCGCACGTCACCGGCGTTCGCCTCGACGACGGGGAGGAGGTGCCGGCCGACCTCGTGGTGGACGCCTCCGGGCGTCGGTCACCGCTGCCGCGCTGGCTGGAGGCGCTGGGTGCCCGGCCGCCGACCGAGGAGGCCGAGGACTCCGGCTTCGTGTACTACGGCCGCCACTTCCGCTCGGGCGACGGCTCGATCCCCGCCGTGCTCGGCGGCCTGCTGCAGGCGATCGGCTCCGTGTCGGTGCTGACGCTCCCCGCTGACAACGGCACGTGGGGGGTGGGGATCATCACCGCCACGGGCGACGCCGCGCTGCGCCCCTTGAAGGACGCCGACACCTGGATCGCGCGTCGCCCGGAGCTTCCCGACCATCGCCCATTGGACCGAGGGCGATCCCATCGAGGACGTCTCGGCCATGGCGAAGATCGAGGACCGCCACCGGCGCTTCGTGGTCGACGGCGAGCCGGTCGCCACCGGCGTCGTCGCGGTCGCCGACTCGTGGGCCTGCACGAACCCCTCCCTCGGCCGAGGCGCGACGCTCGGGCTCAGGCACGCCGTGGCGCTGCGGGACTCGCTCCGCGAGGTCGACGGCGTCGCCGAGCCCGCCGCCCTCGTCACCGCCTTCGACGAGGCCACCAAGGCGACGGTCGGGCCCTGGTACCGCTCCACCCTCGCCTTCGACCGCCATCGCCTGCGAGAGATGGAGGCGGTCGCCGCCGGTGAGGCCTACGACCCCGGCGACGCGGTGTGGGAGCTCACCCAGGCGATGCAGGCGGCAATGGGCTCGGACCCCGAGGTCTTCCGCGGCTTCCTGCGCATCGCCGGGGTGCTGAGCCTGCCCGAGGAGGTCATGGCGCAACCGGGCTTGCTCGAGAAGGTGATCGAGCTCGGCTCGGGCTGGCGGGATGCACCGGTGGTCGGTCCGGCGCGCGGCGAGCTGCTCGAGCTCGTCGCCGGGTGAGGGGAGCCGCGGTGCGGGTCGACGTGCAGGGGGTCGGGATCGAGGTGGAGGTGACCGGCGAGGGCCGGCCCGTGGTGCTGCTCCACGGCTTCCCCGACTCCGGCCGGCTCTGGCGCAACCAGGTGCCCGCGCTCGCCGACGCGGGCTTCCGCGTCATCGTCCCCGATCTCCGAGGCTACGGCCGCTCCGACAAGCCCGACGACGTCAGCGCCTACGCCATCCCCTTCCTCGCCGGCGACGTGGCCGCCGTGCTCGACCACCTGGAGCTGGAGCGGGCGCACGTCGTGGGCCACGACTGGGGCGCGGCGCTGGCGTGGGCCGTGGCCTCCTTCGCGCCCGAGCGCGTCGACCACCTCGTGGCGCTCTCCGTCGGGCACCCCACGGCGTTCGGGGCAGCCGGGCTCGCGCAGCGCGAGAAGTCGTGGTACATGCTCCTCTTCCAGTTCGAGGACGTGGCCGAGCGGTGGCTCCGCGACGACGGCTGGGCGCGGTTCCGTGCGTGGAGCCGCCACCCCGACGCCGATGCGGTGATCGCCGACCTGGAGGCCGACGGGTCGCTCACCCCGGGTCTGGCGTGGTACCGGGCCAACGTCCCGGCCGAGTCGCTCGTCGCCCCGAGCCTCGAGCTGCCGCCGGTCCAGGCGCCGACCATGGGCGTGTGGAGCAGCGGCGACTTCGCCCTGGTCGAGGAGCAGATGGCGCGCTCGTCCGAGCACGTCGCAGGCCCGTGGCGCTACGAGCGCCTCGAGGGGCCGGGCCACTGGATGCAGCGGAGGCACCGGAGGAGCTCAACCGCCTGCTGCTCGACTTCCTGCCGCGGTAGCCGCGGCGCGGCCCATGACGGCGGCCGACGCGGTCGCCGCTAGGTTCCAGCGCCGTGGACGCCCCCGCCTGGCTCGGCCTCGAGTCGACCCACAACCCGATGCGCTGGACGCTGCCCATCACGCCGGGCATCTCGACCGGGCACCAGTTCCTCTTCGGCGGGTGCGGTCTCGGCGCCGCCATCGCCGCCCTCGAGGGGAGCTCGGGGCGGCCGGTCATCTGGGCGACCGCGCAGTACCTGTCCTATGCGCAGCCGCCCTCGACCATGGACATCGATGTGACGATCGCGGTGGAGGGCCGCCAGATCACCCAGGCTCGGGCCGTCGGCCGCGTGGCCGATCGGGAGATCCTCACGGTCAACGCCGCCCTCGGCGAGCGGTCCCTCGACGCGCGAGGGCCAGTGGGTCGAGCGCCCGGTCGTCCCGCCGCCCGAGGACTGCGGCCCGCGCCTGCCACGCTTCCCGGGCGCCGAGTCGATCATGGACCGCATCGACACGCGCCTCGCTGCCGCCCGCGACTTCACGGAGCTGCCCGGGCCGGGGATGCCGGGCGGGCGCTCGGCGCTGTGGGCCCGCATCCCCGACGTGCTCGACATGTCTGCCGCCACGCTCGCCATCCTCGGCGACTACGTGCCGTTCGGCATCGGCCAGGCGCTCGGCGAGCAGCGCCGGGGGCAACAGCCTCGACAACACGCTGCGCCTCGGCCGGCTGGTGCCGAGCGACTGGGTGCTGCTCGACATCCGCGTGCACGCCGTGCGCAACGGCTTCGGCCACGGCGACGTGCACCTCTGGGCCGACGACGGCACGCTGCTCGCCACCGCCAGCCAGTCGACCATCGTCCGCTTCTGGAAGGAGTGATTCGCCGTCGCAGGCGGAGCTTGCTCGAGACGTGCGGGTAGCGCAGAACTAGAACAGGTTCTAGTCTCGGCGGATGGACCGCTACGAGGGACGGGTGGCGCTCGTGACGGGCGCGGGATCGGGCATCGGGCGGGCGACCACGCACCGCCTCGTCGACGAGGGCGCCACCGTGGTGGCGGTCGACATCTCCAGCGACGGCTTGGAGGGCACCGCCAAGGAGGCCTCCACGCCCGAGCGCGTCCACGGCGTGACGGGTGACGTCAGCGATGGTGCGTTGGCACGCAGCGCCGTGACCGCCGCGCTCGAGCACGGGGGCCGGCTCGACCTGCTCGTGAACGGCGCAGGCATCCTGCGCTTCGAGCACAGCCACGAGGTGGCCCGGGACGACTGGGACCGGCTGCTCGCCGTGAACCTCACCGGGACCTTCCTGTTCTGCCAGGCGGCGCTCCCGGCGTTGCTCGACGGCGGCGGCGCGATCGTCAACGTGGCGTCCACCTCGGCCCTGTTCGGGCACCCCTGGGCGGCCGCCTACGCCGCGTCGAAGGGCGGGGTCCTCGCCCTCACCAAGACGCTGGCGATCGAGTACGCCAAGCAGGGCCTCCGGGTGAACGCGGTGTGCCCCGGCTCGATCGACACGCCGATCACCGGCGCGTTCCACCTGCCCGAGGGTGCCGACGCCAGGCTGCTCCACCGCATCATGTCGCCCACCGGCATGGCCGGCCCCGAGGTGGTGGCCGCCGCCATCGCCTACCTCGGGTCCGACGACGCCACGCACGTCAACGGCGCCGAGCTGCGCATCGACGGCGCCACCCACTCCTGAGCGAGGCGACCACGCCATGAAGTTCTGCTACTCGGCCACCTTCGCCACGCCCGACGAGCTGGTCCCGCTCGCCACGACGGGCGACGAGCACGGCTGGGACACGCTGTCCGTGTCGGACCACCTCATCAACCCCGTCGAGACGCGCTCCACGTACCCCTACACGAAGGACGGCTCGCGCCGGTGGGAGATGGGCACGCCTTGGCCCGACCCGTGGGTGACGATCGGCCACCTCGCCGCCGTCACCACGCGGCTGCGCTTCTTGACCACCGTCTACATCCTCCCGGCGCGCACGCCGGTGCACGTGGCCAAGCAGGTGGGCACCGCCGCCGTCCTCTCCAGCAACCGCGTCGACCTGGGCATCGGCATGGGGTGGATGGAGGAGGAGTTCGACGCCATGGGCACGCCCTTCGCCCAGCGCGGGCAAGCGCGCCGACGAGATGATCGAGATCCTCCGCAAGCTCTGGACCGGCGAGGTCGTGGAGCACCACGGCGAGCACTTCGACGTGCCGGCGCTGGAGATGCTCCCCGCGCCGAGCGCACCGGTGCCGATCCACGTCGGCGGCGTCTCCGAGGCGGCGCTGCGCCGGGCGGCGCGCAACGACGGCTGGGTCAGCGACCTCCACACGATCGACGAGCTGGCGGAGATCCGCCGGCGGATCGACCGCTACCGCGAGGAGTGCGGCCGCAGCCACCTGCCGTTCTCGATGTACGGGTCGGCCAAGGACGCCTGGGACCTCGACGGCTACCGCCGGATGGCCGAGGCCGGGGTGACGCACCTGGTCACCATGCCCTGGTACTTCTACGCGGGCGCCGACGCCGACCTGGCCGGCAAGCTCGAGGGCATCAAGCGCTTCGCCGAGGACGTCATCGCCAAGTTCTGAGGCCTAGCCTTGGAGCGTGACCGACGTGCTCGACGAGCCGCCCCGCGACCCGGACGACTGGTCCGAGGAGCAGTGGCGCGAGTGGCTCGCCGCCGCGCCACCCGACCCGGAGACGGGCCGCACCCACCCGCTGACCCGTGCCCAGACCAGCGCCGGCGGCACCATGCTCGGCGCGGCGATGCTCGGGCTCGAGCAGGCGGTGTTCGGCGAGAAGCCCAAGGCGGAGATCGTGGCCGAGGCCGATGCCGACGGGCTCGACGTGGGCGACATCGACCTGCACCTCGACGACCCGGCGGCGTCGCGGATGGTGCTCCCCGAGGAGGGCTGAACGATGGCGGTGCAGCTCAACCACACCATCGTGCACGCCCACGACCGGGCCGAGTCGGCGGGGTTCCTCACCGACATCCTCGGCCTCGCGCCGGCCACGCCGTTCGGGCCGTTCCTGGTGGTGCAGGTCGACAACGGCGTGTCGCTCGACGTCATCGAGACCGACGAGGAGATCCAGGTCCAGCACTACGCCTTCCTGGTGAGCGAGCA
Source organism: uncultured Microthrixaceae bacterium (assembly GCA_963715505.1). Taxonomy (GTDB): domain Bacteria; phylum Actinomycetota; class Acidimicrobiia; order Acidimicrobiales; family VFJN01; genus VFJN01. The sequence continues at coordinate 2,008,518 of OY970242.1, read as the reverse complement.
CGAGTTCGACGAGATCTTCGGGCGCATCGAGCAGCGGGGCCTCACCTACTACGCCGACCCGGGCGGCCAGCAGCCCGGCGAGATCAACCACCACGACGGCGGCCGCGGCGTCTACTGGAACGACCCGAGCGGCAACGTGCTGGAGATCATCACCCGGCCCTACGGCAGCGGCGGCTGAGCGGTCCTCAGGTCGAGAGGGTCTTGAAGATCCACTCGCGCATCGTGGCGCACTGCAGCGTCTCGGTGTTGCCGAAGGTCTGCATGTGGTTGTCCACGATGGCGATCTGGCCCATCAGCCGATCCGGCTCGCCCGGGCAGCCGAACAGGCGGGTGAGGTCGGTCATCTCCTCGTCGGTCGCCACGGCCTCGTAGACGATGCCCCGCACCGACGGGGCCCCCGGCGTGACCGGCCGGAGGACCTGGTTGCGCACGTAGAGCCAGAACGGGTGCAGCTCGAAGGTGAGCGGCGTGTGCTCGCCGTGCCAGATCCGGTAGAAGTCCTCGTCGCTCACGGTGGGGCCCTTGTCGAAGAACGTCGTAATCGACATGCCCGGCGACTGCACCCCGTCGGGCCAGGTGCGCGCCGCGCCGTACGCCTTGGCGACCGACTCCGCCACGATCCAGCCGTGTGTCTGTGCGCCGGCCTTGGCCAGCGCCTGCTCGTGCGGGCCGCGCTCGTCGTAGCTGTCGAGCCACAGCGACACCGAGGCGCACAGCAAGCTGCCGTCGGGGTTGGCGCCGGTTCGCAGGACCTTCCCGGCCGGTTCCTCGACGCAGACCCGCAGTCCGTGCACGCCGAGGTCGAGCAGCGCCGGCGCCACGTCGTCGAGCAGGGCGGCCCGGACGGGATCGACGTCCTGGTCGGGGCGGCGCCACAGGCCGTAGACGAGCTTCTCCACGGCGCGGGACCCTACCGCTCGCCCCGTCAGGTCACAGCGGGATGAGCTCGAACGCCACCGCGGCGCCCACGCCCACCTCGTGGCCCGTGGGCTCCGCCACGCTGCGCAGGAAGGGCTCGGCCTGGAAGTCGCCGCCGAGGCCGTCGAGGTAGGCACGGTGCGCTTCGAGGCTGGCGATCCCGACGTCGAGCGACTCGGTCACGTCGACGTAGTGGTCCGACAGGGGTGAGGCCGCCACGAGCGCGAACCGCACGCTGTCCCACGGCTGGTGGCCCTCGTCGAGCAGCTCGGGGAACGCCCACCGGTTGGCGGCGTCGCGCACCGCGTCGAGGAGCGCCACCCCGAACACGCGGTGGTCGACGTGGTTCCACGCCGGGCCACCTCCCCGGAACCGCTCCCGGAAGGAGATGGTGAGCACCACGTCGGGCCGGTGCCGGCGGATGGCGCGCGCGAGGTCGCGTCGCAGCGCCAGGCTCGGCTCGAGCGCGCCGTCGACGTGATCGAGGAACTCCACCGCCTCCGCCCCGACGATGGCCGCGCTCGCCGTCTGCTCCTCGGTGCGGACCCGCGCCGCCTCGTCGGGTGCCATGAAGGCGATCCCCGCCTCGCCGCGGGTGGCCAGCAGCTCCACGACGGCCTTGCCCTGCGAGGTCCAGCGGGCGAGGGCTGCCGAGGCGCCGAACTCGAGGTCGTCGGGATGTGCCACCGCCGCCAGGCAGCGCTGCCAGTCCTCGGGGACCGGCTGCAGCGCTGCGGGTTCGTCGGGCACGGTCCGACGCTACCCACCACGGTCGGCAATGATCCGGGGATGGACCAGCGCTACGGCATGACCATCCCCTTCGACGGCGTCCCGCTGCACGCCCAGCGCGACTGGATCATCGAGCTCGAGGATCTCGGGTACACCGACGTCTGGTCGGCCGAGGCCAACGGCGCCGACGCCTTCACACCCCTCGCGCTGGCGTCGGCCTGGGCGCCGACCCTGCGGTTGGGCACGGCCATCGTCCCTGCCTTCACGCGGGGGCCTGCCTGCATGGCGCAGTCGGTGGCGTCGCTCGCCGACGCCGCCCCCGGTCGGTTCGCCTTCGGCATCGGCACGTCGTCGAACGTGATCGTGGAGGGGTGGAACGGCATCCCGTTCGAGTCGCCCTACCAGCGCACGCGCGACATGGTCCGGTTCCTGCGCGCGGCGCTCTCCGGCGAGAAGGTCACCATGGAGACGGACTCGTTCAGCGTGCGCAGCTTCAAGCTCGGCGTGCGGCCCGAGCAGCCCGTCCCCATCCTCATCGCGGCGCTGCGCGAGGGGATGCTGAAGCTCGCCGGGCGCGAGGGCGACGGCGCCATCATCAACTGGCTGGCGGCCGACGACGTGTCGACCGTCGCGCCGATCGTGCAGGCGGCGGGCGGTGGCGCCGACAAGGAGGTGGTCGCCCGCATCTTCGTGGCGCCCACCGACGACGCCGACACCGTGCGCGCCATGGGGCGCTTCGCAATCGCGGCCTACCTGAACGTCCCCGTGTACGCCGCGTTCCACGAGTGGCTCGGTCGCGGCGAGGCGCTGCGGGAGATGTGGCGCCTCTGGAAGGAGGGCGACCGCAAGGCCGCCCTCGCCGCCATCCCCGATCAGGTCGTCGACGAGCTCATCGTCTGGGGACCGCCCGAGAAGTGCCGTGAGCACGTGCAGCGCTACGTCGACAACGGCGTCACCACCCCGGCGCTGGCGCTGCTGCCCTTCGGCATCGACGCCCGCCAGGCCGTCCGCGACCTCGCGCCGCGCTGAGGGATCGCTGGTGCGCTGGGTGACGCGGGGAGCGGGGCCGGCGGTGCTCGCCGCCGCGCTCGCCGTCACGGCCCCCGCGTCGCCGGGCTCGGCGGCGCAGGGTGCGCCGGCGTGCGCGCCGGGCGGCCCGGCGGTCGTCATGGCCGGGACCGTCGCCAGCAGCGACGCCAAGACGTACCGCGCGCTGCCGTTCGAGGTCGAGCCCGGCACGACCCGGGTGGAGGTCGGGTACCGCTGGGGCGACACGGTGGCCATGCCCGATCTCCCCGTGAACCTCGTGCAGACCGTGTTCGACCTCGGGCTCTGGGACGAGGGCGGCGTCGGCAGCCCCGAGGGCTTCCGCGGCTGGTCGGGCAGCCGGCAGGGCAAGGTGGCCGAGGGTCAGGCCCCGATCTGGGTGCAGGCCGACGCCGCCGAGCGGGGGTACCTCCCCGGCCCCGTGGCGCCGGGCACCTGGCACGTCGACCTCGGCATCGCTGCCGTGGCGCCGCTCGGCGCCACCTACGAGGTGACGGTTCGCTGCCTCGACGTGCCCGTCGGCGCCCCGTTCGTGGCGCAGCCCGTCGACGCGACCCACCTGGCCCGGCCCGAGGCGGGCTGGTACCACGCCGACCTCCACATGCACGGCCGCCACTCGCACCCGAGCGCCCCCGACTGGGACGGCTTCGTGCAGCACGCCCGCAGCGCCGGCCTCGACGTGCTACCGGTCACCGACTACGTCACGACGCAGCACCACCGCGAGCTCGGTCCCGTGCAGGCGGCCAACCCCGACCTCGTGATCTGGCCGAGCCGCGAGGTCATCACCTACCACGGCCACGCCACCGTCTTCGGCGAGACGCCCCACGAGGTCGACTGGCGCCATGGCGCGCCCGGCGTGACGCTCGGCGACATCCAGGCCGACAGCGTGGCCGACGGCGCCCTCTTCGGCGTGGCGCACCCGACGATCTTCCCGACGCCGCTGTTCGCCAGCTTCTGCCGGGGCTGCGAGTTCACCCTCGACGACGAGATCGACTGGCAGGCCGTCGACACGATGGAGGTGCTCACCGGGCCGGTGCTCGCCGACGACACCGAGCTCGGAGGGCCGGGTCTCGGGCTGGCGGTGCAGAACCCCTTCGTGCTGACCGCGCTCGACCTGTGGCAGCGCCACCTGCTCGCCGGGCACAAGATCACCGCCGTGTCGGGCAGCGACGACAAGCTCGGTCCCGGCCTCGGCAGCTCGGCCACCGCGGTCTACGCAGAGGCGCTCTCGCGCCCCGCGATCGCTGGGGCGCTGCGCGCCGGGCACGCCTACATCCGCACCGAGGGCGTGCACGACAGCCCCGCCCTCGAGATGGTCGCGGTGACGACCGACGGCCAGCGCGGCATCTTCGGCGACGTGCTGCGGACCGACGCCGCCGACGTCACGGTGCGCGTCCGGGGAGCGTCGGGCCAGCTGCTCCTCATCAGCCGCGACGGGTTGCCGGCCGGCGTCGTGCCGATCACCTCCGACGACTTCACCCACCGCTTCCCGGCGCAGCGGTCGGCCTCGTCGGGCCCGTTGGGGACGTTCTGGCGGGTGGACACGCTCGCCCTCACCAACGGCTCCAGCACCCCCTACCTGACCACCATCGGCAACCCGGTGTTCCTTGCGCCGACCTCGTCAGCCGGCCCGAGCAGCAGCCCGACCGCCTCGGCTGCGCCCACCGCCCCCGCGGGGACGATCCGGGCGGGCACGTCGGTTCCATCGCCGGAGACCCTCCCGGCCACGGGGGCGCGGTCGCCGGTCGCCCTCGCCGGTGTCGTGCTCCTCGCAGCGGTCGCCCTCCGGGCGCTGGCGCCGCGCGAGGTCTGAGGCGCGATCGAGCAGGATTCGCCCAACGCGGCACGAATGGTCCACATGGGTCGAACCTGGAGGCCGCGTTCGAGATGATCACCATCGGTCGCTTGTGGAGCAAGGCGGTGCGCGTGCGCCGCAACCTGCAGGTCAAGCGGAACCCTCCCGAGGACTGGGAGGAGGGACGGCTGCGGTGGATCCGCGAGAGCGCGCCCGGCAAGTCGTTCGCCGACATCGGCGGCATGTTCAAGATGGTGGGTGACATGGCGTTCCTGGCGGAGGACTCCGGTGCCACCAAGGTCACCATGTTCGACGTGGGCGACCCCGACCTGCCCTGCGAGGGCCACCTCGACTGGGGGATCTTCTCTGAGAAGCACTCCGCTCGCGGCTCCAAGGTCCGCTACGTGCAGGGCGATCTCGAGGACCCTGCCTCGCCGGAGCGCATCGGGGTCCACGACCTCGTCTTCTGCTCGGGCGTGCTGTACCACACGCCCAACCCGATGCTGCAGCTGCTGCAGCTGCGCCAGATCACCGGCGAGCGGCTCTTCCTGTCGACGCTCACGATGCCGGAGGTCCCCGGCTTCCCGCAGGCGTGCGTCTTCTACCCGTACCTGAGCGAGGAGGCCCGCCGGCCCTACGCGGCGGGCTACAGCTGGTCCGCCGACCTGCTCGGCATCGGGGCGCCCGTCGACGAGCGCCCGATGTACGGCTTCGGCAACTGCTTCTGGGGCATCAGCCGCTCGGCGCTGTTCTCGATGCTGCGCACCGCTCGGTTCGAGGTCGTCGAGGAGCGGAACCTGCCCGAGGCGCCCTACGCCACCGAGGTGGTCTGCCGGCCGTTGCCGCTCGACCCCATGCTGCCGCCCGTGACCTACTTCCGCGAGCGTGGCGAGGCGCTCGCGCGGGGCGAGGAGCGCCTGCCGTTCGCCACCTGGTACGACGAGCAGCGGGCCGCAGGGTCCGCGGCAGGAGAGGCGGTAGGGTCGGCCTGACCATGGCCGACCTGCTGGAGACCGCCGAGCGCCTGTGGAACGGCGAGGCCTCGACCGAAGGGCACCACCCCGTCACCACCGACGCCGGTCTCGCCGAGGTCGCGGAGCGCACCGCCTTCATCTGCGCCTTCGGCAACGTCTCGGCCTTCGCCACCGACGAGGGGCTGCTGCTCGTCGACACGGGCAACCAGCTCTTCGCCGACGCCAACCACGAGCGCATCCGTGGCTGGAACCAGGACCGCCTGCACACGGTCGTGTTCACCCACGGCCACATCGACCACGTCTTGGGCCTCGGGCCGTTCGAGCGTGAAGCCGACGACAAGGGCTGGGCGCCGCCGCACGTCGTCGCCCACGAGGCCGTGCCGAAGCGCTTCGAGCGCTACCTGCTGACCGCTGGGTACAACGGCGTCATCAACCAGCGCCAGTTCCAGTTCCCGAAGCCGTACTGGCCCACCGAGTACCGGCAGCCCGACGAGCTCTACCGCGATCACCACACCCTCACCGTGGGCGGCGAGACCTGGGAGCTGCACCACGACAAGGGCGAGACCGACGACGCCACCTGGGTCTTCAACCCGTCGCGCAAGGTGCTCTGCACCGGTGACCTCTTCATCTGGGCGAGCCCCAACTGCGGCAACCCGCAGAAGGTGCAGCGCTACCCGCGGGAGTGGGCGGTCGGGCTCCGCACGATGCAGGCGCTCGGCGCCGAGGTGCTGCTGCCGGGCCACGGGTTCCCGATCATGGGGGCCGACCGCATCGACCAGGCGCTCGGCGACACCGCCGAGCTGCTGGAGTCCCTCGTCACCCAGACGCTCGAGCTGATGAACGCCGGCGCGCGGCTCGACGAGATCATCCACACGGTCCGGGCGCCGTCGCACCTGCTCGACAAGCCGTACCTCCAGCCCGTCTACGACGAGCCGGAGTTCGTGGTGCGCAACCTGTGGCGGCTCTACGGCGGCTGGTACGACGGCAACCCGGCCAACCTCAAGCCGGCGCGCGACGCAGCGCTCGCTGCCGAGGTGGCGTCGCTGGCGGGCGGTGCCGGCGCCCTGGCCGACCGGGCGCTCGCGCTGGCCGCCGCAGGCGACCTGCGCCTCGCCGGTCACCTCGCCGAGATGGCCGCGCTCGCCGCCCCCGGCGACGCCGCCGTGCAGTCGGCGCGCGCCGAGGTGTTCGGCGCCCGTGCGGCCGAGGAGCGCAGCACGATGTCGAAGGGCGTCTTCGCGTGGACCCGCCGCGAGAGCGAGCAGGCGGTCGGCGGCTAGAGCTACTCGGCGAGGCCCACCGGTGTGCCGTCGACGATCTGGTCGAGGTACTCGCTGAGCCCGTAGCCGACGCGGCCGTCCTCCAGGGTCCACTCGGTCATCCCCTCGCTGATGCGGGTGACGAGCAGGTCGCCGGTGTCGGGGTCGGGCCGGCGGTTGCGCAGCGGGATGAGGTCGATGACCCGCCCGGTCACCTTCCACTCCTGCTCCTTCGAGCGCAGCGTGGCCGCGATGCGGTCGTGGTAGTGGTCGTCGCCGGTCCACTCCGTCGAGATCTCGACGTGGTGGCAGCGGTGGAGCTGCCCGTCCTCCCACACGAAGCCGCCGCGCGTGCCCTCGCTGTCGCGCCGAGCGATGCGTGAGCCCATGAACCCGAAGTCGGGACCGAACCCGGCGGTCAGCCAGCGGTAGTAGAAGGGCGCCTGCCAGGAGCGCGGGCCCCACGAGTGGTCGCGCAGCCCGAAGCCGTGCACCTCCCACTCCCGCTCGCCGACCCGGATGGTGCCGGTGCCGGCGACGAGCTGCTCGTAGTGGCCCTTGGCGAACTCCTCGCCGGGGCGCTCATGGGGCTCGTCGGGCTCGCCGCCGAACATCGCCGACGTGCCCGTGCACTCGATCCGGACCTCGCAGGGCTCATAGGGGTTCTCGGTGAAGGCCTTCTTGGGGTCGGCCATCTGGAGCGGGTCGTCGAGGAGGACGACCTTGCCCGTGTAGGTCACGTCGAGCCGCTCGAAGGGCCGGATCACGTGGAATCGGATGCCGCCTGCGTCGAAGGCGTCGTTGCCGTCGATGTCGGCCCGCTTGAACATGAACGCCACCTGGCCGCCCGGCAGGTAGAGGCAGACGGTCATCTCGGCGTAGCCCTCGTTGGCGCGGTTGCCGCACCGGAACCAGCCGCCGACGCCCTGCGCCGCGTCGTAGAGGTTGACGTACATGCTCTCGTTGAAGTTGGGCTCGGGGCCCAGCTCGTGCAGGTACTCGTCGGCCGGTTCGAGGCGCACACCCATGCGCCGCACCGTAGGTGAGCGCGCCCTCAGGCGCCGGGCGACAGCGCCCGCGCCGCGCGGAGGTGGTCGCTGAGGGCCGCGAGGCTGCTCGTCGCGTTGGCCCCGCTCGTCGAGGGCATCACGTACGCCGGGCGCCCGCCGATCGTGCGGTCCTGCGGGCCGGCGCAGGCGCGGCGGTCGACCGCCGCGCGCCAGCCGGCGAGACCGACGAAGCAGACGACGGCGGGGGCGAGCCATGCGCAGAGCCGCTCCAGGCGCGCCAGCCCGCGCTGGTACTCGGCGGCCGTCAGCGCGTCCGCGCGCGGCGTCGCCCGCTTCACGAGGTCGGTCATCCCCACGCCGTGGCGGGTGAGGGCGTGCACGGGATCGCGGTCGCGGCTGACCAGGCCGGCGGCGAGCGCGGCCGGCCAGAACCGGTTCCCGGCCGTGAAGAACCCCACGCCGGCGTCGGCCGCGGTGAGGCTCGGGTTGAGGCCGCAGACGAGCAGCCCCATGTCGGCGCCGACCGTGTCGGCGAGGCTCCGCTGGCGGAGGAGGCGCAGACGCTCGCGTCCGGCGCCGGCGGGCGCCCGGTTCGCGTCGCCCGCTGCGAAGCCGGCGCCCGCGACGAGGTCGAGGAGCCGCTGGACGGGGAGCTGCGCTGCGACGTGCAGCTCGACGGCCATCCCCACCTCGAGGGAGCCGTGCAGGCGGGCCAGGGCGAGGGGCAGCTCCGTCGCGGGCTCGTCGAGACAGACGGTCCGGCGTTGCACGGCGGGGCGGACCGCTACCAGATCCCCAGCTGCTCGTCGCGGGTGGCGCGCTCGGCCACGGGCTCCCAGGTGATCCCCCCGCGGGCCGGTGGCGCGCACCTGCAGCCGGTCGAGGGTCAGGGCTCGCGCCGCGCCCCGGGCGTCGCGCACGCCGATGGAGCCGTCGCGCTCCCGGCGCTCCACGGTCGCCTCGTGCCACGCACCGCCCTCGCGTCGCCGGAAGCGCACGCGGTCGCCCGGGCGCAGGCCCACCGCCACCAGCGCGGTCTCCGCCAGCGCTGGCGGTGTGGGCTCCTTCGGGCTCACGGCGCCCCGGCGATGCGGCGCGCGAGCTTGCGCATCCCGGCGATCCAGCGGTCGGGGTCACCGGCCTTGCGTTGGAGGTGGCCCAGCACCTCAGGATGGGGGAGGATCAGGAAGCGCTCCTCGGCGAGGCCGGCCACGACCGCCTCGGCCACGTCCTCGGGCTCGATGACGCCCTGGGCGATCACGACCCCGCCCGCCTCGGCGCCCGCGGCGGCACGCAGCAGGTCGGTGTTGACGCCCTGGGGGCACAGGCACGACACCTTGAGGCCCGCGTCGCCGTGGGTGATGGCGAGCCACTCGGCCAGCGCCACGGCAGCGTGCTTGGTGACGCTGTAGGGCGCGTCGCCGATGTTGGTGAGCAGGCCCGCCGCCGACGCCGTGGTCAGGACGTAGCCGCCGCCGCGGGCCAGCATGCCGGGAAGCACCGCGCGCGACGGCGTAGACGTGTGCCATCACGTTGACCTGCCAGATGCCCTGCCACACGTCGTCGGGCGCGTCGATGCCGGCCATGGTGCCGATGCCGGCGTTGCAGACCAGCAGGTCGATGGGCCCGAAGCGCTGCTCGGTGGCCGTCACGGCGGCGACGACGTCGGCCTCGACCGCGACGTCGGCGGAGCGCGCGAAGCCCGCGTCGCCCAGGCCGGCCGCGACCGCCGCGGCAGCGTCGGCGTCGCGGTCGACCACGGCGATGCCCGCAGCGCCCTCCGCCGCGAAGCGCTCGCACAGGGCGCGCCCGATGCCGTTGGCGCCGCCGGTGACGAGCACGACCTTGCCGGCCAGCTGCATCAGGCCCGCCCGATGCCGGCACGGATGGCGCGCTCGGCGGAGGCTCGGCGGTCGGCGCCCCAGGGGAGCGGCATGAGCACGGGGACGTCGACGCCGGCGTCCGCGTAGGCCCGCATGGTCGCGTGGACGGTGTCCTCGTCGCCCATGACGTCGATGGCGTCGACCATGCGGTCCGACACCGCCGCCAGCGCGCCGTCCCGGTCGCCGGCGGCATGGTGCTCCCGGATGGCGGCGACCTCGTCACCGAAGCCCGCCCGCTCGAAGCTCCGGGCGTAGCTGTCGACGACGGCGTAGGAGAACAGATCCCGCCGGGCCAGGTCGATGCCCTCCTCCCGCTCGCAGATCCCGGCGTGGACGTAGGCGTAGATCTCTGCGGGGCCCCCGGCGCGCACCTGCTCGACCGACCACGGCACGTGCGAGGCCGGCAGGTAGTTGAGCAGCACGCCGTCGGCGAGCTCCCCGCCCAGGCGGAGCATCGCCGGGTTGAGGGCGCCGACGACGATCTTCGGCCGGCGTTCGCCGAGGCGGACACCGAGCCGGAAGCCCTTCACCTCGTAGAAGTCGCCGGCGAAGTCGACCTTGTCGCCGGAGAGGCAGGCGCGCAGCAGCGTGACGTACTCGCGCACCCGGGCGAGGGGCCGCTCGCCGTAGGGCACGCCGTGCCAGCGCTGGGTGACCACAGGTGAGGAGATGCCGACGCCGAGGAGGACGTCGCGGTCGGGGTGCAGCGCCTGCAGCGTGGCGCCCGCCATGGCGACCACCATCGGTGTGCGGAGCTGGAGCGCCAGCACGCCGGTGCCCAGGTCGAGCGAGGGTGCTGCGGCACCGGCCGCGGCCAGCACGGAGAACGCCTCGGGCCCGGTGGTCTCGGCCGTCCAGTAGGAGCAGTAGCCCGCCTCGGCTGCCAGCACGGCGGTCTCGACCGCGGCAGTCGGCCCGAGCCCCATGAGGCTGGCGAAGGTGATCCCGGCGCGGTCCATGCCCATGGGCCGACCCTAACCGTGCGGGCCGAGGCGCCTAGTTGTAGGTCCCAGACACGTTGTCGACGCGGGTGATGGGTGGTTGGCCGCCGAGGGCGGTGTGGCAGCGGTGATGGTTGTAGAGGTGGAGCCAGGTGTCGAGTCGTCGACGTCGTTCGGCTTCTGAGCGGTAGGTGCGGGTGTAGGCCCATTCCTCGAGGAGGGTGCGGTTGAAGCGTTCGACCTTGCCATTGGTCTGGGGCCGGTAGGGCCGGGTGTAGCGGGCGGAGGCGCCTCCGGCGACGACTTCCTTCAGCCACTCGCGAGAGCGGTAGCAGCCGCCGTTGTCGGTGAGCACGGCACGCACGGTGACGTCGTGGGCTTCGAAGAAGGTGCGGGCTCGCCGCCAGAACCCGGCGGCCGTGACGGCTTGTTCGTCGTCGTGGATCTCGCTGTAGGCGAGTCGGGAGTGGTCATCGATGGCTGAGTGCACGTAGCAGTAGCCGACCTTGCGTCGGCGGGCCGCCGAGCGGCTCTCGGTCGTGCGACCGTTGGCGCGCCAGCCGCCGCCCGGTGGGATCTGACCGAGCTTCTTGATGTCGACGTGGACCAGGTCGCCGGGGTGGTCGTGCTCGTAGCGGCGGATCACCCGACCGGTCGGGCGGTCCATCCACGCCAACCGAGAGACCTCGTTGCGGACGAGGACCGCGTGCACTGTCGATGGGGCGATCTCCAGACGCCCCGCGATGCGGCCGGGGCCAAGCTTCTTGTTGCGACGAAGGCTCAGGATCTTCCGTTCGAGCTTCCGGCGGGTCTTCGCCGGCGAGCGGTGGGGGCGGCTGGACCGGTCCCGCCACCACGCGCCGTCAGGTTCGGCATGGGCGCGCCGCCACCACTTGTAGACCGTGTCTCGCGACACGTTCATCTGCCGGGCGACCGTCGCGGCCGGAGTCCCGGCGTCCATTCGACGAACGAGCTCTTGTCGGCCCCACTCGGTGAGCCTGGCGTTACGGTGCAATCGAGCCTCCTTGGAAGCGTTGTGACCTCGACAGCCACACGTTTCCTCGGAGGCTCAACTCATCGGTGGACCCGCCTACCTGTCAGCAACGTCCATGGGACCTACACCTAGTGACCTGAGGCGTGAGTTCGTAGAAACCTGGCAGGAGGTTGGGTTGTAGGTCGCGAACTTGGTCGTCGAGCGACGACGATGGAGGTTGCGATGGGTGCACGAGTGGAAGTCGTGTTGACCGCGGATGAGCGGGAGACGTTGGAGCGCTGGGCGCGCCGCCGAAGAGCGCGCAGGCGTTGGCGCTGCGGTGCCGGATCGTGCTCGCTGCCGCTGAGGGCGAGAACACGATCGACATCGCCGATCGGCTCGGCTGTAGCCGTGGGACGGTGAGCAAGTGGCGTGGCCGGTTCGCGCTTCACGGCCTGGACGGCCTGCACGACGAGCCGCGGCCGGGCAAACCCCGCACCATCAGCGACGACGACGTCGAGCGGGTGATCGTGAAGACGCTCGAGGAGCAGCCGACGAACGCGACGCACTGGTCGACGCGGTCGATGGCTTCGGCGACAGGGATGTCCCAGACGGCGGTGTCGAGGATCTGGCGTGCGTTCGGGCTCAAGCCCCACAAGGTCGAGGACTTCAAGCTCTCGCCGGACCCGCAGTTCATCGACAAGGTCCGTGACATCGTCGGGCTCTACCTCAACCCACCGGATGCCGCCGTGGTGCTCTGCGTGGACGAGAAGTCCCAGATCCAAGCACTGGATCGCACCGCGCCGGTGCTGCCGTTGATGCCCGGCGTTCCGGAACGGCGCACGCATGACTACGTGCGCAACGGCACCACGAACCTCTACGCCGCCCTCAACGTGGCGTCTGGACAAGTGATCTCGTCGATGACCCAGCGGCACCGCGCCGAGGAGTTCCGCCGCTTCCTGAACCTCATCGACGACACGGTGCCCGAGCATCTCGACGTTCACGTCGTGCTCGACAACTCCTCCACGCACAAGACGCCGGCGATCCAACGCTGGCTCGTGCGCCACCCGCGCTTCACGCTGCACTTCACACCGACCTACAGCTCATGGCTGAACCTCGTCGAGCGCTGGTTCGCCGAGCTCACCACCAAATGGATCAAACGAGGCACCCACCGCTCTGTCCGCCAGCTCGTCGCATCGATCCGCACCTGGATCGCCAACTGGAACGACAACCCCAAGCCCTTCGTCTGGCACAAGACCGCCGACGAGATCCTCGACAGCCTCGCCACATACTGCGCGCGGATCAGCGACTCAGGTCACTAGAAGCCCCCGGAGCGCTCGAGCAGGTAGGGGGCCGCGCTGCGGTCGGACCCGATTGCCGAGACCCTGGCGATGATCGTCGTGGCGTCGTCGAAGAGGCACCGGGGATCCTCGATGCGCAGCGAGGCCGGCACCCCGTCCGCGCTCGTCGTCGTGCCCAGGACGGCGTCGCCCTCCAGGACCTCGAGGCGCAAGGAGAGCCCGGGCGGCGCGGTCAGGGTCACGACCAGGCGGCCGTCGCAGAGCACCTGGAGGCGGTCACCGACCGCCAGCTCGAAGCGGTCGACGTCGCCGCGCGGCACGATGGTGGCGTCGATGGCGTCGACGAGCGGGGTGCCGTCCGGGTGCGGGTCGGGGGCCGCTTCGCAGCCGTTCGACGGGACGCGGTCGTAGTCCTCGAAGTCCGCCAGGCAGGTCTCGCCGTCGGTGTTGGCGGCCGGCCCGGGCTGGCCGCAGGGCTGGTAGCGCAGCGGCGTGCAGGCCGTCGTGGACGGCGCAGCCGCGCTGGGGGGCGGGTCGCCCGTCTCCCGGGTGGCGACCGCAGCGCCCGCCAGCACGGCGAAGGCGCCGGCCGCGACGGCGAGGGCCCCGGGCGGCCACCGGCGCCGCGCCCGCCTCGCGCCTGCCCGCACCGACGTGCCGGCGGGGCCCCCGGCGAGCGCCGCCGCGGAGGGCCGGCGCTCGGGGCGCGGGTCGAGCATGCTCTGGAGGCGCCGCCGCAGCTCCACGGGCAGGTGTCGGGGGACGGGCCGGACCTTGCCCTGCGCGGCCCGCACCATCAGCAGCTCGGGTGCGCCCTTCCCGTAGGGGCCCTCGCCCGTGGCGGCGTGCAGCAGCGTCGCGCCCAGCGAGAAGACGTCGGCGGCCTGCCCGGCTGCCTCGCCCCGCGCCTGCTCGGGCGCCATGAACCCGGCGGTGCCGACCACGGTGCCGATCGCCGTGACGCCGGCGGTGTGCTCGCGCGAGCTCGCCACGCCGAAGTCGGCCAGGTGGGGGATGCCGTCGGCGTCGAAGAGCACGTTCGCCGGCTTCAGGTCGCGGTGCACCACGCCGGCCCGGTGGGCGGCGGCGAGCGCCGCGCTGAGGTCGTCGGCGAGCCGGAGGACCTCCGCCGCGGGGGCGGGGCCGTGGCGCGCCACGCGCTCGGCCAGCGTGCCGCCGGTGAGGTAGGGCATCACGAGGGTCAGCTCGTCGCCCTCGTCGAGCACCTCGAGCAACCCCACGATGTTGGGGTGGTCGAGGCGCGACAGCACCTCGGCCTCGCGCTCGATCCGCTGGCGGGCACGTCGGATGTCACCGGCCGACCCGTGCAGGGTGAGCCGCTTGAGCGCGACCTGGGTGCCCCCTGGCCCGACGGCCAGGTCGACGACGCCCATGCCGCCACGTCCGAGGCGGCTGACCCGCTGGTAGGGCACCGGGTCAGGGTAGTGACGGCCGACCGCGGGGTCATGGCGTCTCTCACCCCGATCGTGTGGGTATCCTGCCGTCGATGACTGGAACCGAAGACGTGACGACCGGCGCGACCGAGGGCGACAGCAAGGTGATCGACGAGGCGGTGCGCCTGATCGACAGCGGGCTCTCCGATCTGCTCCACCGCGAGCTGGTGTCGACCGACGAGGTGTCCGACCTGCTCCTCGACGTGCGGATGCTGCTCATGGCGGCCGAGATGGACGCCGAGGGATCGCTGGTCGAGGAGACCGCCGTCGGCGCCTAGCCGGCCCCGCCCAGCTCCAGCAGCAAGCGCAGCTCCGACTCCAGGGCGGCGCGCAGCGCCACCGGGTCCTCGACGGCGCCGGCATCCACGTTGAGGCCCAGGTCGAGGCTGCCGTCGTAGGACATCAGCGTGAGGTTCCACGCCGTACCGCCGGTCGGCCCGACCGGGTGGTTGGCCAGCATGCGCGCCCCGGCGATGTAGAGCGGGAAGGGCGCGCCGCGCACGTTGGAGGTCGTGAAGTCGACCGTCTCGACCTGCTGGCGGGCGAGGCGCACCGCCACCGAGGTCGGGAGCAGGTTGGCCAGCACGGCGAGCCCGTCGGCGGCGCCGAGCACGCGCTCGGTCCTCGTGACGGCCAGGCGGTCGCGGATCGCCGCGAAGCGCTCGGCCGGGTCCTCGATGCCGGCCGGCACCAGCACCCGCGACGGGGTGAAGGAGTTGCCGCCGGCGGAGCGGTCGGTGCGGGTGTTGACGGGCATCGCCATGCGCAGCTCGTCCACCGCTGCCCCGGCCCGGCGGTGACAGGTGCCGGCGGCGCCGGCGGCGGCGGTGACGAGGAGGTCGTTGAGGCTCCCGCCGAGGGCCTTGGCGGCAGCGCGCGCGTCGTCGAAGGGCACCTGCAGCACCTCGATGTGGCGGCGCAGCGAGCGGTCGACCCACAGGGGTGAGCGGGCGCGGTCGGTGACGGCCAGCTGGCGCAGGGCCGAGCGCGCCAGCTCGAGGCCCCCGGCCCCGGCGGCGAGCACCCTGCGGGGGTCGGCCAGCGCCGCGGCGGCCCCGCCCACCGCTCGCTGCGTGACGCCCGCCGTCCGGCGGAGGTTGTGCGTGAGCGTGTCGAGCGTCGTGGCGGCGAGGGCCCGCGAGGTGGGCGCCACGACGGGCCGGGGCGGAGCCATCGGCTCGGCGGCGTCGCGTGTCAGGTCGATGAACTGCTCGGACATGCGGACGCCGCCGACGCCGTCGGTGATCGAGTGGTGGAGCTTCTGCACCATCGCCGCGCGGCCGCCCTCGAGCCCCTCCACCACCACGAACTCCCAGAGCGGCCGCGTGCGGTCGAAGGGGCGGTTGACGATCGTCGAGGCGAGGTCGAGCAGCTGGCGCTGCGTGCCCGGCCGGGCGACCGACACCCAGCTGAGGTGGTAGTCGAGGTCGAAGTCCGGGTCGTCGCGCCACTCGGGAGGCGCCAGCCGGGCGAGGGCGGGCACGACGCGCTGGCGCAGCCGCCCCACGACGTCGGTGGCGGCAGCGAGGCGCGCACGGAGGCGGGCGGGATCGGGCGGCCGGTCGAGCACCGTGATGTTGGCGATCGAGGCGCTCAGATGCGGATCCTTCTCGAGGTTCCACATGAGCGCTTCGACGTCGGTCATCCGGCGGTCGTCGCGCAGCTCCCGGTTCGGACTCACTGCAGCCCGACGCTACCGGGTGGGCTCAGCGGGGCCAGAGGCGGCGGGCCGCCACGGCCAGCACGGCGCCGAGGGCG
Organism: uncultured Microthrixaceae bacterium; assembly: GCA_963715505.1. Classification (GTDB taxonomy): domain Bacteria; phylum Actinomycetota; class Acidimicrobiia; order Acidimicrobiales; family VFJN01; genus VFJN01. The sequence continues at coordinate 1,992,476 of OY970242.1, read as the reverse complement.
GCGCCGGCGACGACGTCGGAGGCGTGGTGGATCTTGACGTAGACCCGACTCGACGCCACCAGCGCGGCGAGCCCGTAGTAGACGGGCCACAGCGGGTCCGACTGCGCGATCACGCCCGCGGCGGTGAACGCCGAGCTGGCGTGGCCGGAGGGGAAGCTGCTCGAGCGCGGCGTGCGCAGCCGGTGCGGGCGGGGCCGTTCGTCCTCCCACACGGGGCGGTGCCGGCGGAACAGGCTCTTGACGGCGCCGTTCACGAGGAGCGACTCGGCGCCGAGGATGGCCGAGACGCGCAGCGCGGAGGCCGGGTCGCGGCCCGGGAGCAGCCCCTGGCCCGCGGCCACGAGGTGCCATATCAGCGACCAGTCACCCAGCTCGGACGCGCCGTACATCACCCGGTCGAGCAGCGGGTTGCCACGGAGGCGGTCGACGCGCTCGTCGACCGCTGCATCGAAGCGGACGACGGTGTCCTTGGCGCGAGCGACGGTGGAGCGCACGCCGGTGACGGTAGCGGGCAGCGGCGGACGCTCAGGCCAGCGCAGCAGCCGGGGCGCGGTCGACGTCGAGCTGCAAGCGGTGGGCGTCGGCCAGGGCGAGGTCGCCGCCGAAGGAGGGGCAGTAGGCCTTGAAGGCGCACCAGTCGCAGAGCCGTGAGGGGTTGGGACGGAAGTCCTCCCGTGCACAGGCCCGCTCCACGGCGCTCCACACGGCCGCCAGCTTGCGCTCCACGCCACGCGTCGAGCGGTCCGTGGGGGTCGCGATGATGGCCACGGGGTCGGCCAGGTAGAGGAGCTGCACGCGGGCGGGGCGGCGCCCGAAGAGGCGCTCGCACAGCAGCGAGTAGAAGGCGACGCCAGCGAGGCGCTGCTGCTCCTGGCGCTCGCCTGGCGCCCGGCCCGTCTTGTAGTCGGTGACGACGAGCTCACCGTGGGCGTCGAGCTCGAGGCGATCGATGATGCCGCGCAGGCGGATGCCGGCCAGCTCCACCTCGAGCTTGAGCTCGATCCCGATCGGCGTGATCGAGGTCGGGTCCTCCAGTCGGAAGTACTGCACGAGCAGTGCTCGGGCCTCGTCGAGCAAGGTCGCCTCGGCGGCCTCGTCGAGCGCCAGCCCCACGAGCTCGGGATCGCCGCGCAGGTGCTCCAGCGCAGCGTCGAGGCACTCGAGCGCGGCGGGCATCGTGCGCTGCGCCGGATCGAGCGTGAAGAGCCGCTCGAGCGCGGCGTGCACCAGCGTGCCGCGGGTGGCGGCCAGCGAGGGCGGCTCGGGCAGCCGGTCGATCGCCGAGAACCGGAAGGCCAGCGCGCAGTCGGTGAACGACGACACCTTCGACGGCGAGAGGCTCGTGGGCAGGGGCAACGCCATGTGCCCAGGGTAGGCCCCGGGTGTGACAACCCCGTGGAGGCCTCAGAGCTCGGCGGCGAAGGCCCGCACGGACGCCGCCAGGTGGCTCGGCGCCTCCAGCGGGCCGAAGTGCCCGATGTGGGCGTGGCGCTCGAGGCGCCCGTCAGGCAAGGCCTCGGCGACCAATGGGGTGAACGCGGCCGGACCCAGCTCCTCCTCGCCGCAGGCGACCACGACCGGGCAGCGCACCTCGCCGAGGCGCTCGAAGGCGCCATGGCTGCCCCCGCCGCGGTAGATCTGCGACTCGTCCTCCGGCTGGCAGGCGAGGTGGACGGCGCCGTCCTCACCGGCGTGCAGGCCGTGGCGCACGTAGGCGTGGAGCGCATCGGCCCTCGCCACCTGCAGCGGTGGCTTCGACGCGAAGTTCGCCAGGGCGTCGGCGGTGGTCGGGAAGGACCGGCGCCGCCGCAGGGAGCTCTCCGCCAGGGCGCTGCTGCCGGCGAGCGCGGCGAGCTGCGCCGCCGGCGGCGCGATGGGCTCGAAGAGCCACAGGCCGGCGAAGGTCCCCGGCCGAGCCTGCTCGGCGAGGAGCAGCGCGGCCCCGCCCATCGAGTGGCCGACGCCGAGGATCCGGCCGGGCTCGGCGGCGAGCGCGTCGACGACGGCGAGCACGTCGTCGCCCATGCTCGACCATGGCAGGGCCGCTCCGGCAGGCACCGGGGACGCGCCGTGGGCGCGGAAGTCGATGGCCCAGCGCTCGAAGCCCGCACCGAGCTCGGCGGAGAGCGGCTCCCACACGGCGCCGTGGAAGCCGGTGGCGTGGCACAGCAGCGTGGGTCGGCCCGAACCGCCGTGCTCGTGCACGGCCAGGGTGAGCCCGTCGGTCGTCGGCACGTAGCGCATCCGGGCATCCTCGTCCGGCGAGGGTCCGGCAGGCGAATAGCGTTCGCTGATGGCCGATGCCGAGGGTCCCCACGACCGCGACGACGGGGAGCCCGCGGACAGCGGCGACGAGGCAGCCGTGCGGGCGGCGAACCGATCCTTCTACGACGCCTTCGAGGGTCGCGACCTCGACGCCATGTCCGACGTCTGGGAGCACAGCGACCGCGTGGTCTGCACGCATCCCGGCTGGCGGACCCTGCACGGGTGGGGCGCGGTGTCCGGCTCGTGGTTCGCACTCTTCGGGGGGCCGAGCCCGCTCCAGTTCATCCTCACGCAGGAGGTCGTCGCGGTGGCGGGCGAGAGCGCATGGGTGACGGTCGACGAGAACCTGATCGGGCCCGACGGCGGCGGCACCGTCGCGGCGCTCAACCTCTTCGTGCGGTCCGGTGGCCGGTGGCTGATGGTCGGCCATCACGGGGCGCCCGTGGCGCCCCAGTCCTGACCGGCCCGCGCCGGTAGGCTGCAGCGATCGTGCAACAACACGCGGATGCCACCATCGACGGCCGGACGCTGCGCTCCCTGCGCACCCGCGAGGCGATCGTCGACGCCACCATCGGGCTGCTCGAGGACGGCGACCTGCGCCCGACGGCGCCCCGGGTGGCGGAGCGGGCCGGCGTCTCGGTGCGGTCCATCTTCCAGCACTTCGACGACCTCGAGCGGCTGCACGCCGCCGTGGCCGAGCGGCTCGTCGACCGCGTGGCCGTGCTCGTCGTGCCGATCCCGGCGTCGCTGCCGCTCGAGGAGCGCATCGACCGCTTCGTCCGCCAGCGCAGCGAGCTCCTCGAGGCGGTCACGCCGATCCGCCGTGCCGCCGACGTCCACGGCCCGTTCTCCAAGGAGATCACCGCCCGGCTCCGCGACGGCCACGCCTTCCTCCGCCAGGAGCTGGCCGAGACCTTCGCTCCGGAGCTCGACGCCGCGCCGCCCGCAGAGCGCGAGGAGCTGCTCGACGCCCTCGACGCCGCGCTCTCCTGGCCGACGTGGGAGGGCCTGCGGGCGGGTCAGGGCCGCGCCACCGACCACGCCCGGCAGGTGCTGGTCCGCCTGGCCCGTGCGCTGCTCGCCGGCGCCGGGCGCTGATCGCGCCGGCGCGGCGGCTCGATCGGTGCGATCATGGGTTGCGCGGGTCGCGCGGAAGGAGCGGTGATGGACCTACGAGTGCTCGTGCTCACCAGCGACACCGGCCTGGCCGAGCTGCTGCGGGCGCAGGTCGAGAACCTCGGGTGTCCGTGCAGCGTCGTCAACACCTACGACGAAGCCAGCGCCACCCTCGGATGGGCCGACGCCGCCGTGGTCGATCTGGCCGGTGACGGGCTCGACGACCTGAGCCGCCTGCGCGTCGAGGCGCCCCGCCTGCGGGTGCTCGCCGTCGCCCCCGAGGAGCCCCTGGCCGCCGACGCGCGCTCGGCAGGGGCCGACCAGGTGCTCGTCGAGCCCTTCGTCGTCGCCGACGTCGTGGCGGCCGTTCGCCGGCTGGGCCCGCGCCTGGGGAGCGACCGCGTGGTCGATCTGCGCGGCTCCGAGCAGCCGGCCGCCGTCGTCGACGACGCGCCGTGGTGGGCGACGCGCTGACGCCCTAGCTCAGCGCCTTGAGCGTGAGCATCATCTCCTCGTTGAGGTTGGCCGGGACCTCGTAGCCGTCCTCGGCGCGGATCTGCTCGAAGTTGTCGCGCACCGACTCGGCGGAGAGGCCCGAGGGGTCGACGTAGCCCTGCGTGACGCCGATGAACACGCGCGCCACCCGGCCGCCGCCGACGGAGTAGACCTCGCCGGTCACCGGGCAGTCCTCGTGGGCGAGGTAGGTGACGACCGGGGTGACGAGCTCCGGGGCCAGCTTGTCGGCCACCGGTCCGAGCAGCTCCTCGGTCATGCGCGTGCGGGCGACGGGCGCGATGGCGTTGGCCTTGATGTTGTTCTTGGCCCCTTCCACGGCGAGCACGCGCGTGAACCCGACGAGGCCCATCTTGGCGGCGCCGTAGTTGGTCTGGCCGAAGTTCCCGAAGATGCCCGCACCCGACGACGTGTTGATGATGCGGCCGTAGCCCTGGTCGCGCATGATCTGCCAGGCGGGCTGCGTGACGTGGAAGGCGCCCCGCAGGTGCACGTCGAGCACGGGGTCGAGCTGCTCCGCGGTCATGTTCTTGAACGAGGTGTCGCGCAGGATGCCGGCGTTGTTGACGATGATGTCGACCCGGCCGAAGGTCTCGATGGCCGTCTGCACGATCGCCTTGCCGCCCTCGGGCGTGGCCACGCTGTCGTAGCTGGCGACCGCCTCGCCGCCGGCGGCCTCGATCTCGTCGACGACCTTCTGGGCCGCCGTCTCCGAGGACCCGGTGCCGTCGGTGCTGCCGCCGAGGTCGTTGACGACGATCAGCGCGCCGCGCCGTGCCAGGTCGAGCGCGTGCGAGCGGCCCAGCCCGCCGCCCGCGCCGGTGATGATCGCAACCTTGCCGTCGAACCCGAGATCTGCCATCGCTGCTCCTGCGCGTCGTGTCGGTCAACCGCGCCGGAGCGTACGCGCGGCCCGTCAAGCGCTCCGAATCGGCGCTCTCGTCCCGCGTTCCTGCGGCACCCCCGCGTTTCTGCGGCAGAAGTCATGCAAGACCATGGTCAACTGCCGCAGAAACGCGGGGATCGGGTTCGCGTGCGGACAGCTCAGTCTCTCGACTGGAGCTTGGCGAGGAGCCGGAGCAGCTCCAGGTAGAGCCAGATGAGCGTGACCAGCAGGCCGAAGGCGGCGTACCACTCCATGTGGCGGGGCGCCCCGACCTCGACGCCGCGCTCGACGAAGTCGAAGTCGAGGAGCAGGTTGAAGGCGGCCACGCCGACGATCACCAGGCTGATGCCGATGCCGAGCGGGCCGGTGTCGTGCAGGAACGGCAGCTCGGCGCCGAAGAGCCGGAACAGGAAGCTCGCCACGTAGAGGAGCAGGATGCCGCCGGTGGCGGCCACGATCCCCATGCGAAGCTTGTCGGTGACCTTGATCACCCGGGTGGCGTAGAGGAACAGCATCACCAGGAACACGCCGATCGTCAGGCCGACGGCCTGGACGACGATGCCGTCGTACTGGTCGTTGTAGAGCTTGGAGATGGCGCCGAGCAGGGCACCCTCGAGCAGGGCGTAGATCGGGGCGGTGAAGCGGGCGAGGTTGGGCTTGAACACCGTGAGGATGGCCACGCCGAGACCGGCGATCAGCACGACGGGCAGCCAGCCGGGCACCTCGAGCCCCGTGGCGCTGGACTCGACGCTGTTCCAGCCGAAGATCGCCGCGGCCAGGAGCAGCACGATGAGCGCCCCGGAGGCCCACACGACGCCGTTGACCGTCATCGTGTCGTCGCCGACGACCGGGCCGCGGAAGGCGGGCTTGGCGTAGGCGTCCTGGGCGGCCGCCCAGCCGGCTTCGGTGGCGGCGGGACCGGTGCGGGCCTGCTCGAAGACCTTCTCGTTCAACGCCGGGTTGGAGGTGCGCATGGGCCAAGTGTGCCAGAGGTGTCACCTGGTCAGGCGCGTAGTCCTGGCGCGGGCGTCAGCGCACGGCGCGCGACACCCGGCCGGCGATGTGCACGGCGTGATCGCCGAGGCGCTCGTAGAACCGTCCGACCAGGGTGGCGTCGGCGGCCAGGGTGGTGGCGACCGATCCGCTGAGCAGCTCGGTGGTCAGCGCCGTGTGGAGGTCGTCGAGCTCGTCGTCGGCGGCCTCGAGGACGTCGGCGGCCGCTGGGTCCCGGTCGACGAAGGCGTCGGCCGCCCCGCGCCAGAGCTCGGTGGCGACCACGCCCATGCGCTCGAGCATCCCGCGCGCGGCCGGCGTGAGCTGCGCCGCCAGGCGGGAGCCCGCCCGCTTGGCGATGTGCTCGGCGAGGTCGCCCGAGCGCTCCAGCTCCGGGACGATGCGGATGAGGGTGAGGGCGTAGCGCAGCTCGCTCGCCACGGGCGCCTGGAGGAGCAGGAGGCGCTCGATGTCCGCCTCGAGCTCCGTCATGAGCTCGTCGATGGTGGCCTCGCCCGCGCGCACCGCGGCAAGCGCGTCGGTGTCGTCGGCGAGCAGCGCCTCGTTGGCGGCGGCGACCGCCTCGGACACCAGCGCGAACAGCCGCACGACCTTCTGGTCGATCAGGTCGAGCTCGCGGTGGTAGCCGACGCGCAGCCGCTGGGGCCTCGATTGGTCGCTCACGGGAGCGTGATGCCCACCTGCTCGGCCGCCCAGCCTCGCAGCCGCTTGTAGTCGACCTTCCCGTTGGGGGCCCGGCCGATCGTGTCGATGACCAGCACCCGCTTGGGCGCCTTGTAGGGCGCCAGCTTGGCCTTGACGTGGGAGATGACGCCCGCCTCGTCGAGGGCGGCGCCCGACGCCAGCTCGACGACGCCGGTGATGGCCTCGCCGAACTTGTCGTCGGGCAGGCCGACGGCGACGGCGTCAGCCACGGCGTCGTGGGTCTTGAGCACCTCCTCGACCTCCTCGGGGAACACCTTCTCGCCACCGGTGTTGATGCACACCGAGCCGCGGCCGAGCAGCGTGAGCGTGCCGTCGACCTCGACGGTGGCGTAGTCGCCCGGCACGGAGTACCGCCTCCCCTCGAACGTGACGAAGGTGGCCGCCGTCTTCTCGGGGTCCTTGTAGTAGCCGACGGGCTGCCACCCCCCGACGGCCACGCGACCGGTCTCACCCGAGCCTGGCTCGACGGCCCGCCCGTCGTCGGTGATCACCTTGGTGTGCTCGCCGAGCACGAACTTCGCCGTGGTCGCGGTGGCTCCCGCCGCGGACACCGACTGGCCCATGCCGAGCGCCTCGGAGGACGAGAAGGCGTCGACGATCATCATGCCGGGGTGGTGGGCGAGCAGGCGCTGCTTGGAGTCCTCGCTGAACATGACACCCGACGACGAGACCAGCACCAGGCTGGAGATGTCGTACTTGCCGGGGGAGGCGTCGAGGGCGCGCAGCATCGGCTTGGCGAACGCGTCGCCGACGATGGCCACCGTGCCGACCCGCTCGCGCTCGATCGTGGCGAGCATCTCGTCGATGTCGAGGTTGCGGGACTCGAGCGAGACGGTGCTCCCCCCGCCCGACAGCACGATCAGCTGGGTGAAGCAGCCGGTGCCGTGCATCAGCGGGCAGGCCGGCATCCCGATCAGGCCGGGCGCCTGCACGGACTCCCGGATGATCGTCAGGTCCTCGTCGGGGTCGGTGTCGCGCACGGCCGGCACGAAGGTGCCGACGAGGGTGCGGAACAGGTCGTCCTGGCGCCACATCACGCCCTTGGGCATGCCGGTCGTGCCGCCGGTGTAGAGGAGGAGCAGGTGGTCGCCGCTGCGCCCCCACGGGGCGCGCACGGCCTCGGGCGTGCCGGCGTCGGCGGCGTCCTCGTAGGGCGTCGCCCAGTCGGGGCACGGGCCCGAGCCGTCGTCGACCCACAGCCAGGCGCGCACCCGCGGCACCCGGTCGCGGATGCGCTCGATGCGGTCGAGGAAGGTTCCGTGGAAGACGACCGCCACCACGTCGCCGTTGTCCCAGAGGTACACGAGCTCGTCGTCGAGGTAGCGGTAGTTCGTGTTGACCGGCGCCAGGCCGGCCTTGAACGTGGCGAACATGGACTCGAGGTACTCGGGCGCGTTGTAGAGGTACTGGGCGACCTTGTCCTGCTCCTCGACGCCGGCGTCGAGCAGCGCCCGAGCCACGCCGTTGGCTCGCCGATCGAAGTCCGACCACGAGATGCGGCGATCGCCCTGGACCTGGGCCTGGGCCTCCGGGACCTGTTGGGCGACGACCTCCCACACGTCGGCGAAGTTCCAGCCCGGCATCTGCTTCCCCCCTGCGGTTGCGGCGAGCGGCGAGGCCCGCTCGGCACGGGGAGCGATCCTATCCGCCGGGACTACGTTGCCTTCGTGGACTTCGAGCTGCCCGCCGAGGACGACCCGCGACGCCTCGCCGTGCGCGCCTGGCTCGCCGCGCACCCCGCCCCGACGGGTCGCCAGCTCGCCGATGCCGGCTACGTGGCGCCGCACTGGCCGGCGCCGTACGGGCTCGACGCCGACCCGATCCACCAGATCGTCATCGACGAGGAGCTGGCGGCCGCCGGGGTGCGACGACCGGCCAACATGATCGGCATCGGCTGGGCGGGACCCACCATCCTCCACGGCGGCACGCGCGCCCAGCAGGAGCGCTACCTGGTCCCGCTGCTGGCCGGCGAGGAGATCTGGTGCCAGCTCTTCAGCGAGCCCGCCGCCGGCTCGGACCTGGCAGCGCTGTCGACGCGCGCCGTGCGCGACGGCGACGAGTGGGTGGTGAGCGGCCAGAAGATCTGGACCTCGCTCGCCCAGTTCGCCAGCTTCGGCATCCTCATCGCCCGGACGGACCCTGAGGCGTCGAAGCACGAGGGCATCTCGTACTTCATCTGCCCGATGGACGCGCCGGGCATCGAGATCCGCCCGATCGTCGAGATGACCGGCGCACACACGTTCAACGAGGTCTTCCTCGACGAGGTGAGGATCCCCGCCGACAACCTCGTCGGCGAGGAGCACCGCGGGTGGGGCCTGGCCAAGGTGACGCTCGGCAACGAGCGCGTGTCGCTGTCATCGGGCGGTGCGCTGTGGGGCATGGGTCCCGCCGCCGGGGACCTCCTCGATCTGGTGCGGGGGGCGGGCGGCCTCGCCGATCCGGTCCTGCGCCAGCGCGCTGGCCGCGCTGCACATCGAGGCGCAGCTGCTGCGGCTGATCCGGCTGCGGACGGTCACGGCGCGCATCAGGGGAGAGGCGCCGGGGCCGGAGGCGTCGATCCGCAAGGTGCTCGCCGACGAGCACGGCCAGCGGATCATGGGGCTGGCGAAGGACCTGGCCGGCGCGGGAGGCATGCTCAGAGACCACGGGCCGCTCGGGCGCAGCGCCGATCTGTGGCACCACGGCTTCCTCTTCGCGCCTGCCCTCACCGTCGGCGGCGGCACCGGCGAGGTGCAGCGCAACATCATCGCCGAGCGGGTGCTCGGCCTGCCCCACGATCTGGCAGCGCCGTAGCGGGCCCGCGGGTTGGCGGGGGGATCGGCGGGGTACCTGCTGCGCCGTGGCTGTCGTGGAGGTGGACTGCAACGGGCCCGGGCTGCGCCGGCGGCGGGCCGGCAAGGGCTTCACCTACCTCGACGAGCGTGGCGAGCGGATCGACGACGGCGAGGTGATCGAGCGGATCCGCTCCCTCGCCGTGCCCCCGGCGTGGGACGACGTGTGGATCTGCTCGGACCCCGAGGGGCACATCCAGGCGACGGGCGTGGATGCCAAGGGTCGCCGCCAGTACCGCTACCACGACGAGTGGCGCGCCGAGCGGGACCGCGAGAAGCACGACCGCGTGCTGCGCTTCGCCCGGCGCCTCCCCGGCCTGCGGCAGAGGATCGCGGCGGACCTGGCGCGCGAGGGCATGCCCGAGGAGCGGGTCCTCGCCGCCGCCGTGCGCCTGCTCGAGCTGGGGTTCTTCCGGATCGGCGGTGAGGCCTACGCGGAGGAGAACGACACCTACGGCCTGGCGACGCTGCACAAGGGGCACGTGCGCGTGCGGGGCGGCACCTTGCTGTTCGACTACGACGCCAAGGGCGGCCAGCGACGGGTGTGCGAGGTCGGCGACCGTGACGTCGTGGAGGTCATCACCGCGCTGCGCCGCCGTCGCTCGGCTGCGGACGAGGAGCTGCTCGCCTACCGCGACGAGGGCGGTGGCTGGGTCGACGTCAAGTCGTCGGACATCAACGACTACGTGCAGGACGCGATCGGCGACGAGTTCACGGCGAAGGACTTCCGCACCTGGGTGGGCACCGTGCTGGCCGCGGCGGGACTCGCCGCGCAGGATCCCGACGACTCCGACGCTGCCCGTCGCCGGGCCGTCGCCGGCGTGGTGCGCGACGTGGCGGAGCACCTGGGCAACACGCCTGCGGTCGCCCGCTCGGCGTACATCGACCCCCGGGTCGTGGCGCGCTTCGAGCGCGATGACACCGTGCGCGAGGTGGTCGAGGACCTCGACGAGGAGGAGCTGTCCGGCGGGGTGCCCGAGGAGCTGGAGGCGGCGGTGCTGGACCTGATCCAGCGCGAGCGACGGTCGGCTCGCCTCAGCGGCCGGGGATGACGCCGACGCCGACCGGGACGGGCTCCACCGGGAGGGGCTCGACGGTCCCGCCGGGCAGCGGGGTCGCGTCGAGGCGGCCGAGCGAGCGCAGGGTGAGGACGCCGGCCACGAGCGAGGTGGCGGCACCGAGGGCGAGGGCCCAGCGGGCACCGGCGCCTTCGGAGATGGCGCCGGCGATCGGCCCGCCGATGGGCGTCGAACCGAGGAAGACGACGGCGATGAGCGCCAGCACCCGGCCGCGCATCGCCGGGGCGGCGCTGAGCTGCACGACGGCGTTGGCGCCCGAGACCACCATGACGCTCGTCAGGCCGACCGGCAGCACCAGCAGGTGGGCGGCCCAGGTCGTCGGCGCGGCAGCGAGGGCGAACATCGACGCGGCCAGGCAGAGGCTGCCGAGCGCGAGGAAGCGGGTGTCGGCCGTCTTGCGGCGCGCCACGGCGAGCGCGCCGACCACCGAGCCCATGCTCATGACGGAGAACAGCGCCGTGTAGGTGGTCGCCGTGCCGCCCAGGTCCCGGGTGGCGAAGAGCGGCAGGATCACCGAGAAGTTGAACGCCAGCGTCCCGACCGATGCCACGAGCAGCAGCGGCAGCTTCAGCTCGGGGGTCGCCCACACGTAGCGCAGCCCTTCGCGCAGCTGGCCCTTGGCCTTGACCAGGCGGTCCGACGGCCGGAAGTCGCCGCGGTCCATCCGGGTGAAGAGCCAGAGCTTGGGCAGGTGCGACGCCGCGTGTGCCGCGAAGCACCAGCCGATGCCCGGCCCCGCGATGAGCGCGCCCGCGACCGCCGGCCCGACGATCCGCGACCCGGTCATCAGGGTGCTGTTGAGGCCGACGGCGTTGGCGATGTCGTCATCGTCCACGAGGTCGGTGACGAAGGCGCGCCGGGTGGGGTTCTCGAGCGCCGTGATCGTGCCGGCGACCAGGGTGAGGAGGTAGATCGACCACAGCTCGGCGCGATCGATGAGCACGAGCAGTGCGAAGGCGGTGGCGGCGACGGCGCCGACGGTGTTGAGGACGATGAGCAGCCGCTGGCGGTCGCTGCGGTCGCTGAGCAGGCCCGCCCAGGCGCCGAGGAGGAGGATCGGCACGAACTGCACGGCGGTGACGACCCCGACGGCCACGCCGCTGTCGGTGATGGCCAGCACCAGCAGGCCGATCGCCACCATCTGCATCCAGGTGCCGGTCTGGGAGATCACCTGCCCGATCGCGAAGAGTCGGAAGTTCCGACCCCGCAGCGAGCGGAACGTCTCGGCGCCGAAGGCGCGCACGCGCGCGTCATCGCCTGCCCTCCACCAGCCGCTCGAGCAGCCCCGAGGCGGCCGCGAGGCGCTCGATCTCCTCGGGCTCGAGCTCGCGGAGGCGCCGCGCCAGCCAGGCGTTCTTGCGCGCCCGGTTGCGCTCGAGGAGGGCCTCGCCCTCCGGGGTGAGCGCCACCCGCACGAAGCGACGGTCGGCGGGGTCGGTGGCCTTGCTGACGAGGCCCTTGTCGTGCAGCAAGCCGATCACCTTGGTGATGGTGGGCGAGGACACCCGCTCGATCTCGGCCAGCTCGCCCAGCGACACCGGGCCGTGGAGGAAGACGCTGGCGAGCACGGCGGCCTGGGTCGGCGAGAGGTCGGTGTCGGCGGTCTGGCGCAGCTGGCGGGCCAGGCGCGTCACGGCGAGGCGCAGCTGGGCGGCGAGCGCCACCGTGTCGAGGTCGGTCTCGGACGGGGGGGCGGGGGGCACGGCAGGCATCATTTCACCAAACTAACTAGCCTGGCTACTTATTCCCCGGCCAGCCGGCGCGCCAGACTGTGCGACATGCCGGTCCTGGAGCACGTCGACCTCGAGCGCCACGGCCGCGTGCGGGCGAACATCGACCTCCCCGGGGTGCCGGCAGGCACCTACGGGAAGGTGCTGGTGGTCTCGGGCGTGACCTGGATCCGCTACCGGGTGCGCTTCGACAACGGCGTCGAGCACGGGCTGCTCGACGGTCGCCACCTCGTCCGGCCCGAGGGGTTCGTCCCGGTCGACGAGCGCGTCGAGGCCGTCGTCGTCGAGGGGGGCGTCGGCGCCGACGCGGAGGTGACCAGCAACGGCGACGGTGATGCCGCGGCCGCCGACAACGCGTTCGGCGTGCCCGCCCACCTGCTCGAGCGATCCAAGCGGGCCCGCCAGCGCCTCGGCGCCGGCGGCTAGCCCAGCCACCACGACACCGAGGGGGAGCGATGAAGCTGTCCACCCAGCTGAGCTACGCCGGGGGAGCGCAGGAGTCGGCCGACCAGGTCGTCGCCATGGAGCAGGCCGGCCTCGACATGGTGTGGGTCGCCGAGGCCTACACCTTCGACGCCGTGAGCATGATGGGCTACCTCGCGGCCCGCACCGAGCGAGTCGAGATCGCCTCGGGCATCCTGCCGCTGTACACGCGCACGCCGAGCCTGCTCGCCATGACCGCGGCCGGCGTCGACTCGCTGTCGGGCGGTCGCTGCGTGCTGGGCCTCGGCGCCTCGGGCCCGCAGGTGATCGAGGGCTTCCACGGCGTGCCCTACGACCGGCCGCTCGGGCGCACGCGGGAGATCATCGAGATCTGCCGCCAGGTGTGGCGCCGCGAGCGCGTCGAGCACCAGGGCACCAGCTACCAGATCCCGGTGCCGGCGGGCGCCGGCACGGGCCTCGGCAAGCCGCTGAAGCTGATCAACCACCCCGTCCGCCCCCGGATCCCGATCTACGTCGCCTCGCTCGGGCCCAAGAACGTGCAGATGACCGCCGAGCTGGCCGACGGCTGGCTGCCGCTCTTCTACCTGCCCGAGAAGGCCGGCGAGGTCTGGGGCGACGACCTCGCAGCCGGCGCCGCCAAGCGCGCCGACGATCTGGCGCCGCTGGAGGTGGTGGCCGGTGGGCTGCTGTCGGTCGGCGACGGCGCCGAGGCCGTCCGCGAGCTGGGTCGGCCGCTGATGGCGCTCTACGTCGGCGGGATGGGGGCCAAGGGCCGCAACTTCTACAACGACCTCGTCAAGCGCTACGGCTACGAGGCCGAGGCCGAGGCGATCCAGGACCTCTACCTCGACGGCAAGAAGGACGAGGCGGCCAGGCTCGTGCCCGAGGAGCTCCTCGAGGCCACCACGCTGTGCGGCTCGGAGGGCTACGTGAGGGAGCGCATCGCGGCGTTCAAGGAGAGCGGCGTGACGGTGCTCAACGTGACCCCCGTGGGCGCCGACCCGGTGAAGCTCATCGAACAGGTCAGGGGCTGGATCGACGACGCCTGATCAGGCGAAGGCCTTGGCGAGCGTGCCCAGGGCCTGCTCGGCCTCGCGCACGAAGCGCTCGACGAGCTCGCCGGCCGGCACGAGCTCGTCGATGGCGCCGACGCCCTGTCCGGCGGGCCAGAACTCGCGGTCGGGGTCGACGTCGGTGGCGTGCTCGTCGCCGCCGAGGTGGTTGGCGCCCTCCTGCATCGACTTCACCACCTGCATCGGGAACGGCTCGGGCACGCCGCCCTGCGCCTCGAAGGCCTTCGTGTAGCCGTTCTCGACGACCCGGCAGGTCTTGCCGGTGTAGGCCCGGGTGATGGTCGTGCCGTCCTCGTGCGTGCGCAGCAGAGCGTCCTTGTAGCCCGGGACGGCACGGGCCTCGGGCGTGGCGATGAAGCGGGTGCCGACCCAGACGCCGTCGGCGCCCAGCGCCAGGGCGGCGGCCAGCCCACGGCCGTCGGTGATGCCCCCCGCGGCGACGACGGGCACCCGTTCGCCGACGGCGTCGACCACCTGGGGGACGAGCGCCATGGTGGCGATCTTGCCGGTGTGGCCCCCGGCCTCGGTGCCCTGGGCGACGACGATGTCGCAGCCCGCCTCCACCGCGCCGATGGCGTGGCGGACCTTGCCGCACATGCTCACGACGAGCACGTTGCGGCTGTGGCACAGCTCGACGACGTCACGAGGGATGCCGAGCCCGGCGACGAACACGCTGGCACCGCCGTCGATCAGGTCGGTCACCTTGGCGGCCATGTCGCCCGGCGCCGCGGTGAGCAGGTCGACGCCGAAGGGCTTGTCGGTCAGCTGGCGGACGAGGGCGATCTCCTCGTTCATCTGGTCGTGGGCCATCGTGGAGGCGCCCATGCACCCGAAGCCCCCGGCCTCGCTGACCGCGGCCACGAGGCGGTGGTACGACACACCCCCCATCCCCGCCAGCATGACGGGGTGCTCCACCTGCAGGACGTCGGTCAGTCGGGTGCGCATGTCCGATGCTTAGGGCGCGCTTGACCGCGCGGTCAAGCGCGGGGCGTGCGATAGGCGCCCGGACCCGACAGGACGCCGCGGTGCCACCGGCGCGGCGTGACGACCACCGATCTCGGGTAGTCCTCGAAGAGCCAGCGGGCGAAGTTGCGCCGCGTCCAGCCGCTGGCGCCGGCGATGCGCACCGCGGTCCTCGCACCCTTGCGGTGGCGCAGCGCCCGGACGAGCAGCTGCGACATCCGGTGGTCGGCCACGAGTGCGTCGCGCACGGTGCGCTCGTAGGTCGCCGTCACCCGCGCCCGCTCCAGGCCGCCGGCGCGGATCGCCTCCGCGGCCAGCACCCCCGTGCGCAGCGCCTGCCCGATGCCCTCGCCCGTCATCGGGTCGGTGGCCGCGGCCGCGTCGCCGGCGAAGAGGGTGCGTCGGCCGGTGAGGACCACGTCGTCGATGCGCGCCGGGATCGGCCAGGCCCGGTGGGGCGACTCCGGCTGCGCGCCCGCACCGAGGACGGCGCGGATGTGCGGGCGCTGCAGCAGGTCCGGCCAGAGCGCCTTCATGTCCTGCACCCGGGCGACCTTGCCGCCGTCGCGCTGGATGCCGAAGCCCACGTTGGCGCCGCCACCGGGGAGCGGGAAGGACCAGGCGTAGCCGGGCAGCAGGTCCTCTTCGAACCAGACGAAGAGCTCCGTGGCGGCCCGGGGACCGACCCCGCTGAAGTACTGGCGGAAGGCGTGCCACTCGCCGAGGTAGCCCGGCACGGCCATGCCGAGGTGCTTGCGCACGGGCGACCACATGCCGTCGGCGGCGACGCAGTAGCGGGCGACGAGCTCGCCGGCTCCCTCGACGTCGAGCACCACGCGGTCCTCGAGCTCGCGGGCACCGGTGCAGGCGTGGCCGTCGAGCACCTCGACCCCCGCGCCGCGCACGACGTCGACCAGCGCGGCGTCGAGCTCGGTCCGGCGCGCCACCGCGGCGTAGGTGCCCTGCCCGCGGGGCAGGGGGAAGGTGACCTGCCGGCCCGAGGGCGAGGTGACGACGACATCGGAGACGGGCTGCCACGACGGCACCGACGACGGGTCGAGGCCGAGGTCCTCCAGGATCCGCAGCGCGCCGGCCGTGAGCCCGTCGCCGCAGATCTTGTCGCGGGGGAACGTCGCCTTGTCGACCAGCACCACGCGGCGCCCCTGGCGCGCCAGCGCGATGGCGGCGGCGGCACCGGCCGGCCCACCGCCCACCACCGCGACCTCGCTGTCGAGCACCGGTCGGCCTCCCGTCCCGGTCAGCAGCGCTGACCGGGGCCGGGCCGGTAGGTGGCGCGGAAGGTGTCCTCGAGGCTCCTGCCGTCGGGGTAGGTCCGCGTGCGGGTGGTCGTCACCACGCGACAGGCGCCGGACATCGACTGGCGGATGCCGGTCTGCTCGGCGGTCGCGTAGGGCGACGAGTAGAGCGTCACGGTGAGGCTCGTGTCGGTGTAGGACGTCCAGATCATCAGGCCGAAGGGCGTGCTGTTCTCGAAGACCAGGTCGGGTGCGGGGAACCCCATGGTGGCCTCCCGGCCGAAGGGGTAGCGGTCGAAGTACTCAGAGTGGGCCTGTGACGCCACGATGTCGAGGCCCGCGAAGTAGGCCGCGTTGAACATCGTCGTGGCGAACTGCGAGATGCCGCCGCCGATCTCCTCGACGTGCTCTCCGTTGCTGATGGCGCCGGCGGCCACGAAGCCCTTCTCGGCCGTGCGCCGCCCCACGTGGTCGTTGATCGAGAACCGGCCACCGGGGGGCACGACCACGCCGCGCACCAGGTCCGCGATGCGGTGGATGTTGGTGACGCGGGCCTGGCCGGCTGCGTGGTAGGTGGTGAAGCCCGGCCCTGCGGTGGTCGCCTGGCCGTTGCGCCAGGCGTGGTTGCCGCCGACGGCCTGGGTGATCCCCCACGCCTGGGCATCGGCCACCGTGAAGTCGGCAGGTCCCTCCACGAGCTCGAGGTCGACCGCCTCCTGCCCGGTGCGCAGCGCCTCGAGCACGGCCGCGGCGGACCCCTCGGCGCAGCAGACGCGCCCCGGCTCGTCGGGCAGGATCACCGGCACGCCCGCGGACGACAGCGTGAAGCGCGCGTCGACGGGCGCGCCCTCGATGTCGGCGAACATGGCGCGCAGCCCGGCCGCCGTCCGCTCCGGGTCGAGCTCGACCACGACGCTGCCATCGGGCTGGCTCATGAGCCGCACCCAGCTGCGGAGCTCGGCGGGCTCCACGGTTCGGCTCCCGGCGACCGTGCGGACCTCCATGGGGTCGCCGACGAGCGCCTCGGCGCGGCCGGCGGCCTGGCGCGCCGCCTCCTCGGTGCCGAAGGGCGGGATGGGACCGCGTCCCACGGCGACCTGGATGACGTCGGCCTCGGGCCAGTCGCGGGCGGAGGAGGGGAGCGCTGCGGCGAGCTCGTCGGGGGCGATGCCCATGCCGTCCTCGCCCGGCACGACGCTGAAGGCGCCGTCGACGAGCTCGACCCGGGGCTCTGTGGGCGCGACGCGGTCGTCGCCTTGCAGCTTGACGATCGTTGCGGTGAGGAGCTCCCGGCTGACCTGGAGCTCCACCGACGCCTCGCGCTCGGCCACGAAGGAGCGCAGCCAGGCGAAGGGCTGGAGCAGCGATGGGGTCTGGTCGTCGACCTCGAGCGCGTTCGTGGTCGTGCGGTCCTGGTCGACGGCGAGCCCGATCTCCTCCGCAGTCGTCTGGTAGGTGTCGTCTCCAGCGACGATCTCGACGGGGGTCGCCGCGAAGTCCTTGGCGAGGTTGGCCACCCGGTTCGTCAGCTCGGTCTCGGACAGCTCGCCGACCGGCTTCCCGGCCAGGATCACGTTGCGCGCCACGCCCCCGGACGTGGAGTCCACCGCCCACGCGATCACGATCACGATCACGGCGATCAGCGGCGTCAGCAGCATCGGGAGCAGCCACTGCCGTCGCCGGCCCTGCCCGTCGCCCGTCGCGCCCTCGCCCTGCTGCACATGATCCATGGGGGAGCCAGCCTCCCACGCGACTCCGTGGGTGCGGAATTCGCCCACCACGGCATCCTGCGCTAGACGAGTGGGCCGATCGAGCACTCGAGTGGAGGGGGAGCGCTGCCCATGGCCAAGCTCTGCGAAGGACGGGTCGCCATCGTCACCGGCGCCGGCCGGGGCATCGGGCGCGAGCACGCGCTGCTGCTCGCGCATCACGGCGCCAAGGTCGTGGTGAACGACGTCGGCGGGTCGATGACCGGCGAGGGCGGCGACAAGGGGCCCGCGCAGGAGGTCGTCGACGAGATCGTGGCCGCAGGTGGCGAGGCGCTCGCCAACACCGACGACATCAGCGAGTGGGACGGCGCCGAGCGGCTGGTGCGGTCGGCGATCGACACCTTCGGCGGTCTCGACGTGCTCGTCAACAACGCCGGGATCCTGCGTGACCGGATGCTCACCAACATGAGCGAGGCCGAGTGGGACGCCGTCATCAAGGTGCACCTGAAGGGCACCTTCGCCCCGTCGAGGCACGCCGCCGCGTACTGGCGTGAACGGTCCAAGGCGGGCGAGGCGAACGATGCCCGCATCATCAACACGTCGTCGCCGTCGGGGATCTACGGCAACGTCGGCCAGACGAACTACGGCGCCGCCAAGGCCGGCATCGCCAGCTTCACGGTCATCGCCGCCAAGGAGCTGGGCCGCTACGGCGTGACCGTGAACGCCATCGCGCCTGCTGCGCTGACCCGCATGACCGAGGGGCTCGGCATGGGCCAGGGGTCCGAGGAGGACAAGGCGGCGATGTCGCCCGCCCACATCGCGCCCATCGTGTGCTGGTTGGCCAGCCCCGAGTCGGCGCAGGTCACCGGGCGGGTCTTCGACGTGAGCGGCCGCATGCTGTCGGTCTCGGAGGGCTGGCACCGCGGCCCGACCCTGGAGCGGCCCAGCGACGATCCGGCCGAGCTCGGCCCCAAGGTCGCCGAGCTCGTCGCGCAGGCGCGACCCAACGCCAACATGCTCGGCTACGACGAGACCTGAGGAGCCACCATGCCCATCAACCCTGACGCCGTCGGCAGCAGGTCCGAGCCGGTCCGGCGTGCCTGGACGAGCAAGGACGCGCTGCTCTACGCCCTCGGCGTGGGCGCCGGTGCCGCCGACCCGCTCGACGAGCTGGAGCTCACCACCGAGAACACCAGCGGCAAGCCCCAGCGCGTGCTCCCCACCATGGCGGTGGTGCTCGGGCCCATGGGCGGCGCCTTCGGCAGCGTCGGCACCTTCAACCCCGCCATGCTCGTGCACGGCGAGCAGGGCATCACGCTGCACCGTGAGATCCCGGTCGAGGGTGAGCTCGAGGCCGTGAGCGAGATCACCGGCATCTACGACAAGGGCAAGGGCGCCGTCATCGTCAGCGAGTCGACGGCGACGCTCGTCGGCTCGGGAGAGCCGCTCTTCTCCACCCGCATGTCCGCGTTCATCCGTGGTGAGGGCGGCTGGGGCGGCGACCGGGGTCCCTCGGGCACGCCGAACCAGGCGCCCGAGCGCGCGCCTGACCACACCGTCACGGTGCAGACCCGTCCGGACCAGGCGCTGCTCTACCGGCTCTCCGGCGACCGCAACCCGCTGCACAGCGACCCGGCCTTCGCCGCCATGGGCGGCTTCGACCGCCCGATCCTCCACGGCCTGTGCACCTACGGGTTCACCGGGCGGGCGCTGCTGCACGCGCTCTGCGACGGCGACCCCGCCCGCTTCACCGGCATGGACGCCCGGTTCTCGTCGCCGGTCATGCCCGGCGAGGCGCTCACCGTGAAGGCCTGGCTGGACGGCGACGGCAGCGCCATCTTCCAGACCTGCGGCGACGACGGCCGCGTGGTCATCGACGCCGGCCGCGTCCGGTTCAGCTGACCCACGTCCCTGCGGACCCGCGGGCTCAGCGGGTGGGCAGCAGCTCCCGGAGGTCCTTGGGCACGACCGCGGCGATGTCGTCCCACTCGCCGTCGGTCACGAAGCGCCGCAGCGACTCGAGCACGGTCGTCACGAGCTGCTCGGTGTCGTCCTCGATGTCGAAGCTGAGCTCGGAGCGCACCCGGGCCAGGACCTCGTCGCGGTGCAGCTTCATCGGCACCCGCGCCGGCACCCAGCCCTCGAAGAAGATGCCGCGCAGGAGCATCGGCAGCTGCGCCGCGAGGTCGGCCGCCTCGTCGACGGTCAAGCGATCGCGCAGCGCGTGGAGCACCGCGCGCACCAGCTGGTAGGAGTGCTCGCGCCGCTCGTGGCCCCAGCCGCAGGCCTCCTCGACGGCATGGAGCACCTCGTTGGTCTTGTGCACCGTGGCGTCGAACGCGGGGAGCCCGGTGATGCTCATGGGCGGAGACCTTCCTCTTCGGCGATCGCTCCACCAGCATCGGCGCAGGGGGCCGGGCGGGCACCCCGCGGGCGCGTGGTTGTCAGAACAGCGACGTCTGGGCCCGCTCGATGCCGCGCAGGGCGTCGTAGTCGACCTCGACGCAGGTGATCCCGCGCTCGGCGGCCAGCGCCTTGGCCTGCGGCTTGATGACCTGGGCGACGAAGACGCCGCGCACCGGGCGCAGCGCCGGGTCGCGCTCCATGAACTCCAGGTAGCGGGCGAGCTGCTCGACGCCGTCGATGCCGCCCTGGCGCTTGATCTCGACCGCCACGGCGCGGCCCTGGGCGTCGCGGCACAACAGGTCGACCGGGCCGATCTCGGTTCGGTGCTCACGCCGCACCAGCACCATCCCGGCCTCGATCCGCTCGCACGCCGCCGCCAGCAGCTCCTGGAGGTGGGCCTCCACGCCGTCCTTCTGCAGGCCCGGGTCGGCTCCGAGCTCGTGGCTGACGTCGGAGAGCACCTCCTCGATCGTGATGACGAGTCGCTCGCCCTTCGGGTTGGTGACCGTCCAGCGACCCTCCGACTCGAGGAGGCGGTTCGGGGCGACCATCCAGTTGAGGGGCTTGTAGGCGCCGCCGTCGGCATGGATCGCGACGCAGCCGTCGCGCTTCACCATGATGAGCCGCGTCGCCATCGGGAGGTGCGCCGAGAGCCGACCCTCGTAGTCGACCGAGCACCGCGCCACCACGAGCCGCACGTCAGCGGCTCCGCTTCTGGAGGCGGCTGCGGATCAGGTCGCGGCGGGCTTGGAGGTCGCGGTAGCTGACCGACTCCACCGAGCTCTCCAGCCCGAAGCTGGCCTTCACGCCGGAGAGGTCGAGGTCGTAGCGAGCGTCGGGATCGAGGCCGAGCTCGCCCGCGATGCGCTCGCCGTGGACGGTGGCGAAGTGCATCGACACGTGGCCGATCTCACCGATGATGTCGAGGTCGGGCGCCAGCGTCGCCACCGCGCCGTCGAGGAACACCAGGTTCTTTATGAAGAGCATCAGCTCCTTGGGCAGGCGGGCACCGACGCCGAGCAGGGCCTTGATGGTGGTCTGGATCTCCCGCACGAGCTCGTCGGCCGACAGCGTCGTCGGGTCGACGATCGGCTTGTCGAGCCGGAGATCGCTGATCAGCGCTTGGAGGTCGGTGTCGGCGGGGAGCGCGCCGAGGTCGCGCAGGGCGGCGAGCTGGCCCGCTACGTCGTTGCTGGTGGCGGCCATCAGGAGCCGGAGGAAGGCCAGCCGGCGGGCCTCGGAGAGGCGGCCGGTGATGCCGAAGTCGAGCAGGGCGGTGCGGCCGTCGGGCAGGACGAAGAGGTTCCCGCCGTGCAGGTCCCCGTGGAAGATGCCGTGGATCATGGCGCCCTCCATGAAGCCGATCATCCCGGTGCGGATCACCGCCTCGGTGTCGACGCCCGCGTCGCGCATGCCGACCACGTCGTCGAACTTGAAGCCCTCGAGGCGCTCCATGACCAGCACCCGTCGCGTCACGAGCGTGGGGTGGGGCCGCGGGACGACGTAGCCGCGCTGGCCGAGCTCGGCGAAGGACCGTGCCACGTCGAGCATGTTCTCGGCCTCGAGGCGGAAGTCGAGCTCCTCGGTGATCGTCTCGGCGAACAGCTCGACGAGCGCCGGCGGGTTGGCGAGCGCCGCGATGGGGATGCGCCCGACGAGGAAGGGCGCGAGCCACGCCATGACCTCCAGGTCCTTGTGGACCAGGGCGCCCACGGCGCGTCGCTGCACCTTCACGACGACGTCCTCGCCGCTGCGCAGCGTGGCCCGGTGGACCTGGGCGATCGATGCGGCGGCCAGCGGCACCGGTTGGAAGCGGGAGAAGACGGCTTCGAGCGGCTGGCCGAGGTCCTGCTCCACCACCTGGCGCACGGCGCTGAACGGCTCGGGTGGCACCTGGTCGCGGCAGCGCTTGAACTCCTCGACGAGCTCCTCGGGGAAGATCCCCTGACCGGAGGAGATGATCTGGCCCAGCTTGATGTAGGTCGGGCCGAGCCGCTCAGCGGCGATCCGCAGCCGGCGTGACACGTCGGCGGTCGACGCCGGCCCACCGTGACGGCGGGCGCCGACCGCCCAGCGCGCCACGGCCCCGCCGAGCAGCGCCGTCGTGCGCGCCACCCGCAGCCCGGGCGGCACCCGAGCGGGGCGCGTCAGTCGCGGGAGGTCGGCGGCGATCCGGCGCCGCAGCCCCGGCACGGCGCGTCGCCACGCCATCGCGTCCGGCTCGACGAGCCAGGGCGGGTCGTCGCTGAAGCTGCCCACCTCGAGGTCGGGCGGCGGGTCGGCGCGGGCGGTCATGGGCCCCGAGTCTCGCACCCGCGCCCGACACCGATCGCTTCCGGCGCTCGGCCGGTCAGGCGATGGCCGCCAGGACGCGCGAGGCGAGCTCGGGGCGGCAGATCAAGAGGTCGGGGAGCCACGGGTCGCGCCGGTTGTAGCGGAGGGGGGAGCCGTCGAGCCGGCTGACGTGGAGTCCCGCGGCCGCCGCGACGGCAGCCGGTGCCGCGTTGTCCCACTCGTACTGCCCCCCGGCGTGCGCGTACACCTCGGCCTCGCCCAGCACGACCGCCATGGCCTTGGCCCCGGCGGATCCCAGCGCCACCAGCTCGCCTCCGAGCGCGTCGCGCACCAGGGCGGCCTCCGCCGGCGGCCGCGACCGCGAGACCACGATCCTCGGGGCGCCGTCGCGCGCGGGGGGAGCGGCGGGTGGTGGGTCGGTGCACAGCGTGAGGTCCCGGGCGGGCAGGGCCACGGCGCCCGCCACGACCTGGCCGTCGATCGCCAGGGCGACGTGCACGGCCCAGTCGCTGCGACCCGGCTCGCGGAACTCGCGCGTGCCGTCGAGCGGGTCGACGATCCACACCCGCCGCCGCGCCAGGCGGACGAGGTCGTCGCCTGCCTCCTCGGAGAGCACGGCGTCGTCGGGCGCCTCGGCGGCGAGCATGGCGGCGATGAGGTCCTGTGCCTGGCGGTCGCCCTCGTCGCCCACGTGGTGGCTCGGCGCTCCGGCGAGCTGGGCCCGCACCTCGACGAGGAGCCGGCCGGCGGCCGTGGCGGCACGGTTGGCGAGGTCGTGGTCGGCCGCGGTGGGTCCCTCGGGGGCTGCGGACGGCATGGAGATTGCTTACCAGTTTGGTCGGGATTTACCCTGATCCCCTTCATGCAGACCGTCACCACCTACGAGCTGTCCCACCTCCGGGCGCTGGAGGCCGAGGCCATCCACATCATCCGGGAGGTCGCGGCCGAGTTCGAGCGGCCGGTGCTGCTGTTCTCGGGCGGCAAGGACTCGATGGTGATGCTGCACCTGGCGGTGAAGGCCTTCGCTCCGGCTCGCCTGCCGTTCCCGGTGATGCACGTCGACACCGGCCACAACTTCGACGAGATCATCGAGTTCCGCGACCGCATCGTGGCGTCGGTCGGCGCGCGCCTCGTCGTGGCCAGCGTGCAGGACGACATCGACGCCGGTCGCTCGGTCGACCCGACCGGCCCGCGTGCCAGCCGCAACCGCATCCAGACGGCCACGCTGCTGCGGGGGATCGAGGAGCAGCGCTTCGACGCGGTGTTCGGCGGGGCGCGGCGCGACGAGGAGAAGGCGCGGGCCAAGGAGCGCGTGTTCTCCTTCCGCGACGAGTTCGGCCAGTGGGACCCGAAGAACCAGCGCCCCGAGCTCTGGAGCACCTACAACGGCCGGCATCACCAGGGCGAGCACATCCGCGTGTTCCCGCTGTCGAACTGGACCGAGCTCGACATCTGGCAGTACATCGCCGACGAGGCGATCGAGCTGCCGTCGATCTACTTCGCCCACCGGCGCAGCGTCTTCCAGCGCGACGGCATGTGGATGGCCGACTCGCCGCTGCTGCCCCGCGGCGCGGGCGAGGAGCTCGAGGAGCGCACGGTGCGCTTCCGCACGGTGGGCGACGTAACCTGCACCGGCGCGGTCGAGTCGCCGGCTGCCACACTGGAGCAGGTGATCGCCGAGGTCGCGGTCACGCGCCTGACCGAGCGCGGTGCCACCCGCGCCGACGACCGCATCAGCGAGGCCGGCATGGAGGACCGCAAGCGCGAGGGCTACTTCTGATGGCGGAGATGCTGCGCTTCGCGACCGCCGGGTCGGTCGACGACGGCAAGTCCACCCTCATCGGCCGCCTCCTCTACGACTCCAAGGCCATCTTCGAGGACCAACTCGAGGCCGTGGAGCGCACCAGCCTCGAGCGCGGCGACGAGTACACGAACCTGGCGCTGCTCACCGACGGCCTGCGCGCCGAGCGGGAGCAGGGCATCACGATCGACGTGGCCTACCGCTACTTCGCCACCCCCAAGCGCAAGTTCATCATCGCCGACACGCCGGGCCACACGCAGTACACGCGCAACATGGTGACCGGCGCCTCGACGGCCGACCTGGCGCTGATCCTCGTCGACGCCCGCAAGGGCCTCGTGGAGCAGTCGCGCCGCCACGCCTTCCTGTCGTCGCTGCTCGGCATCCCGCACCTCGTGCTCTGCGTCAACAAGATGGACCTCGTCGACTGGTCCGAGGACCGCTTCGAGGAGATCAAGGCGGAGTTCCGCAGCTTCGCCATGAAGCTCGACGTGCACGACCTCACCTTCATCCCGGTGTCGGCGCTGCACGGCGACAACGTGGTCGAGCGCTCCGCCAACATGGCCTGGTACGAAGGCGGTTCGCTGCTGCACCACCTCGAGGAGGTGCACATCGCCTCCGACCGCAACCTCATCGACGCCCGCTTCCCGGTGCAGTACGTCATCCGCCCGATGAGCGACGCCCACCACGACTACCGGGGCTACGCGGGCCAGGTCGCCGGAGGGGTGCTGAAGCCCGGCGACGAGGTCGTGGTGCTGCCCTCGGGGTTCACGACGACGATCGCCTCGATCGACGTCGCCGGCGAGCCGGTCGAGCAGGCCTTCGCCCCGATGTCGGTCACGGTGACGCTGAGCGACGACATCGACGTCTCGCGCGGCGACATGATCGCCCGCGTCAAGAACCAGCCCCACGTGGGTCAGGACATCGAGGCGATGGTGTGCTGGATGTCGGAGTCGGCCTGGTTGCGCGAGGGCCTCAAGCTCGGCATCAAGCACACGACGCGCTGGGCCCGTGCGCTGGTCAAGGACCTCCAGTACCAGCTCGACATCAACACCCTGCACCGCTACGAGGACGCGGTCGGCCTGTCGCTCAACGAGATCGGCCGCGTGACGCTGCGGACCACCCAGCCGCTGTTCTTCGACGAGTACCGCCGCAACCGCTCCACCGGCAGCTTCATCCTCGTCGACGAGGCCACCAACACCACGGTCGGCGCCGGCATGATCCTCGGTCCGACCGAGCCCTAGGCCCGTTGGCCGACCACCTCACCTGGCACGCCGGCGAGGTGGCGCGCGCCGAGCGCCCCTCGCGCGGGGCCACCGTGTGGCTCACCGGGCTGTCCGGCTCGGGCAAGTCGACCGTCGCCGCAGCCTGCGAGCGGCTGCTCGTCGACGCCGGCCGGCCCGCCTACGTGCTCGACGGCGACAACGTCCGCCACGGGCTCAACGCCGACCTCGGCTTCTCTGCGGCGGACCGGGCCGAGAACGTCCGGCGCGTCGGCCACGTCGCCCGCTTGCTCGCCGACGCCGGGGTGGTGGCGCTCGTCCCCCTGATCAGCCCGTACCGCGCCGACCGCGACCTCGTGCCGCGCGCTGCACGCCGAGGCCGGCCTGCCGTTCGTCGAGGTCTTCGTCGACACGCCGATCGAGCTGTGCGAGCAGCGCGACCCCAAGGGCCTGTACGCCAAGGCTCGCGCCGGCGAGATCACCGGCTTCACCGGCGTCGACGACCCCTACGAGCCGCCCGAGCGCCCCGAGCTGGTCCTTCGCCCAGATGACGGCGATGCGCCCACCATGGCCCAGCGGGTGCTCCAGATGCTCGAGACGTAGGGCGGTTCGCTGGGGTGGCGCCCCCTGACCGCTAGGAGCGGGCGAGGGGCTTGTACTTGATGCGGTGGGGCTGCTCCGCCTCGGCGCCGAGCTCCTTGCGCCGCCACGCCTCGTACTCGCTGAAGTTGCCCTCGAACCAGCGCACCTGCGAGTCGCCCTCGAAGGCGAGGATGTGCGTGGCGATGCGGTCGAGGAACCAGCGGTCGTGGCTGATCACCACGGCGCAGCCGGCGAAGGCCTCGAGCGCGTCCTCGAGCGCTCGCAGCGTGTCGACGTCGAGGTCGTTGGTGGGCTCGTCGAGCAGCAGCACGTTGGCGCCCTGCTTGAGCATCTTCGCCAGCAGCACGCGGTTGCGCTCGCCGCCGGAGAGCAGGCCGACCTGCTTCTGCTGGTCGGAGCCCTTGAAGTTGAAGTTCGACACGTAGGCGCGCCCGTTGACCTCGCGGTTGCCCACCTTCATGAACTCCACGCCGCCGGTGATCTCCTCGTAGACGGTGGCGTCGCCGTCGAGGCTGTCGCGGCTCTGGTCGACGTAGGCCAGCTCCACCGTCTCGCCGACGGTGAACGTGCCGGCGTCGGGCTGCTCCTGACCGGTGATCATGCGGAACAGCGTCGTCTTGCCGGCGCCGTTCGGACCGATCACGCCGACGATGCCGGCGGGGGGCAGCTTGAAGTCGAGGTCCTCCAAGAGGAGCCGGTCGCCGTAGCCCTTGCGCACGCGGTCAGCCTCGATCACCACGCCACCGAGCCGCGGGCCCGAAGGCAGCTGGATCTGCAGCTTGTCGGGGCCGCGCTCGGCCTCCTCGGCCTCGGCGCGCAGCTTGTCGTAGGCCGCCAGGCGCGCCTTGCCCTTGGCCTGGCGCGCCTTGGGCGCCATGCGCACCCAGTCGAGCTCGCGCTCGAGGGCCCGGCGCCGCGAGGAGTCCTGGCGGTCCTCGGCGTCGAGGCGGGCCTGCTTCTGCTCCAGCCAGCTCGAGTAGTTCCCCTCGAAGGGACGGCCCTTGCCGCGGTCGAGCTCGAGGATCCAGCGGGCCACGTTGTCGAGGAAGTACCGGTCGTGGGTGATGGCCACGACGGTGCCGGCGTAGTCGCGCAGGGTGCGCTCGAGCCAGGCGACGGACTCCGCGTCGAGGTGGTTGGTCGGCTCGTCGAGCAGCAGCAGGTCGGGGCGGGAGAGCAGCAGCCGGCACAGCGCCACCCTGCGGCGCTCGCCACCGGAGAGCGTGGTGACGTCCGCCTCACCGGGCGGCAGGCGGAGCGCGTCCATGGCGATCTCGATCTGGCGGTCGAGGTCGTCCGCGCCGGCGGCCTGGATCTTGGCCTCGAGCTCCGCCTGCTCGGCGCCGATCTTGTCGTAGTCGGCGTCGGGGTCGGCGTAGCGGGCCAGCACCTCGTCGTAGCGCTGCAGCAGGCCGGCCACCTCGGCCACGCCGTCCATCACGTTGCCCTTGACGTCCTTGGTGGGGTCGAGCTGGGGCTCCTGCTCGAGCAGCCCGACCGTGAAGCCGGGGGAGAGGCGAGCCTCGCCGGTGTAGCCGTCGTCGAGGCCGGCCATGATCCGCAGCAGCGACGACTTGCCGGACCCGTTGGGGCCGATCACGCCGATCTTGGCGCCGGGGTAGAAGGAGAGCGTGATGTCCTGCAGGACGTCGCGGTCGGGCGGGTGGAACCGGCTCACCTTGTGCATGGTGAAGATGAACTGCGCACTGCTCGTCGACATGGGCTTCGACGGTAGCGGTCGCTGCTCCCGGCGCCCGCACCGAGGGGAGCCATCCCGGCGGACCAGGAAGAAATGGTCACCTCGGGCCATGGTCACACAGTGTGGTCTAAAGAACACTTTGCGTGATGTCCAGCCACCTGATCCGGGGGAAGCTCATGGTTCCGCGCACGCTCCACTCCGTCCTCGCTCTGGCTGCGGCCACGGCGCTCACCGTCGCCACGGTGGCGCCCGCTGCCGCCGCCGAGGCGCCGGTCGCAGGCGCCGGCACGTCGTCGGGCGCCGCGTCGGTGCTCAACCTCGTGCTCGGCGACGACTCCCTCGTCGTGCGCCTGCTCGGCGAGGACTCGCTGACCTCCAACGACCCGAGCGCGGGCGGGCCGAGCGCCCTCGAGCGGGTGACGCCGCTGAGCATCACCTCGACGCTCCTGCCGGCGCTCGACGCGGTCAGCCAGCCGACCTTGGAGACCAACGCGACGAGCGGGGAGGACGCCCGCAGCACCCCGGCGGTCGACCTGGCGTCGATCCTCGCCGGCCTGCCCGTGCCCGGCCTGCTCTCCGGCACGATCGATCCCGTCGCGCTGCGCTCGGCGGTCGACGCCTCCGGCGCGGTGAGCACGGTGACCGGCGCCCTGCGCGACGTCAGCGTGCTCGGTGGCCTGCTCGGCGTGGGCACCGCCAGCGCCGACCTCGGCAGCGGCGCCCTGTCGACCGACGCCAACGCGATCCGCGGCCTGCACCTCGACCGCGTCGAGGTGCTCGACCTCACCCAGCTGCTCGAGCTGGTGGGCATCTCGCTGACCGACCTGCCCATCGACGCTGCCGTCGGGCTGCTCGCGGGGCTCGGCCTGCCCCTCCCCGGCGACCTGTCGCCCCAGGCGCTGCTCGACACCATCGGCGGCCTGCTCAGCGACACCAGCGCCGTGCGCGGCCAGGTCTCCGCGCTGACCGACCAGGTTGCGCCGCTCACGGCGCAGCTGGCGACCGCCACCGACCTCGTCGACTCGCTCACGGCGGAGCTGCTCGAGCAGCAGGCCCTGCTCGACGCCTGCGGCCTGCCCGTGCTGTGCCCGCTGGTCACCTCGCTCGTCACCTCCCTCACGGCCGAGCTCGCCACCGCGACGTCGACCGTCACGGACCTCGAGTCGACCATCGACGGGCTGCTCGACCAGGTCGACGCGCTGCTGGCGCCGATCCAGGGGCTCGTCGACCAGCTCCTCGGCCTCGTCGACGGCGTGCTCGACGGCCTCGACGGCGCGCCGCTGCTGGTGGTCGAGGACCTCCTCGTGGGCGTGACCGCTCGCGCCGAGGAGACGCTGGCCGCCTCGGTGGCCACGGTGGTCGGCTCCGTGGGCGACGTGACGGTGGGCTCGCTGCCCTCGCTCGGCGGCGTCGACGGCGCGGCCGCGCTCAGCCAGGTGAGGGCGCTCGCCGACGAGCTCACCGCCACCCTCGGCGGCCTGCTCGCCACGGTCGACCCGGCGCTGGCGGAGCTGCTCGACATCGACCTGCTCGACCAGGCCAGCGCCGTGACCGAGTCGGACGGCGTCACCAGCGCCCTGGCGGGCATCACCGGCCTGCGGGCCACGATCACCCCGCCCGACGTGTGCGGGCTGCTCGATCGCCTCGGCGCGCAGGAGACGGTCGGCTCGCTGCTGAGCAGCGTGGACAGCGCGCTGCCGACCCTGCCCGGTCCCGTCGGCGAGGTCCTCGGCGGCCTGGGCTCGACCGTGACCTGCACCACCGCCGCTGGCACCGTGAGCGCCGCAGGCCTCGTCGACGGCGTGGCCACCGCGCTGACGCAGCCGCTCACGGTAGAGGCGCTCAGCGTCACGGGCGCCGGCACCTTCGACGTGGCCGGCTCGCCGGTCGCCCCGGATGCGCCCGGTGCGCCTGCGGCACCTTCCTCCGGAACCCTGCCGAGCACGGGCGGGGGCGGGGAGCTGGCACTCGTCGCCGCCGGCCTCGGCGCGGCGGCCCTGATCACCCGACGGTTCGCACACCGGGCGGGGTGACGCTGCCCCACCGCCGCTAGGCGCTTCTCCTGGACGCCTAGCGGCGGTGGATGCGGTGCAGGTGGGGCAGGGCGACGACGTGGTCGACGTCGCCAACGACGATCCAGGCGGACCGCGCCGTGCAGGACAGGAGCGTGCCCTCCAGCGCACCGCCCGCCGTGTCCGCCGCGACCTCCGCGCCGATCAGGGTGCGAAGGTGGTGCAACGACACCCCGTCGTCGTCGCCGAGCGGTGCTGCAGCTGCTCCCATGAGCGGCCTCCCTTGTCGCTGGGATGGTGAGATCGGTCTATCCGCATGCCGCGCAGCCGTGGTGGATGCAAGCGGCCAGAGCCCCCGGGCCCGCCGGTACGATCGGGGCGTGCCTGCCGACCCTCCCCCCACCGACGAGCCCGCCACCAGCTACGTCGGCCCCAACGCCTGGCTCGTCGACGAGATGCACGAGCAGTACCTCGCCGACCCCGAGTCCGTGAGCGAGAGCTGGCGCGAGTTCTTCGCCGACTACCAGCGCGACGCCGAACCGCAGGCGCCGGCCGCGCCGCCAGCCGCTGCGGCCGCCGAGGCAGCAGCGAGCGCGGCGAAGCCCGAGCCCGCGCGGTCCGAGCCCGTCGGCGAGCCGATCCGCGGCGCGGCTGCCCGCATCGTCGCCAACATGGAGGCGAGCCTCGCCGTCCCGACCGCCACGAGCTTCCGGCAGGTCCCCGCCAAGCTCCTCGAGGTCAACCGCCGGGTCATCAACGGCTACCTGGGGCGGACGCGGGGCGGCAAGATCTCCTTCACCCACCTCATCGGCTTCGCCGTCGTGCGCGCCATCCACGACTCCGTCCCGGTGATGAACAGCACCTTCGCCACGGGCCCGGACGGCACGCCGCGCGTCGTGCGCCACGAGCACCTCGGTCTGGGCATCGCGGTCGACGTCGAGAAGCGGGACGGCTCCCGCACGCTGCTCGTGCCCGTGATCAAAGACGCCGACACGCTCGACTTCCGGGCCTTCTGGGGTGCCTACGAGGAGCTCATCCGCAAGGTCCGGTCCAACAAGCTCAGCCCCGACGACTTCAGCGGCGCGACGGTCAGCCTCACCAACCCCGGCACGATCGGCACCTACCAGTCGGTGCCGCGGCTCATGCCCGGGCAGGGCTTGATCGTCGGCGTCGGCAGCCTCGACTACCCGGCGGAGTGGCAGGCGGCGGACCCCGTCACGCTCGCCGACCTCGGCGTCTCGAAGGTCATCACGATCAGCTCCACCTACGACCACCGCGTCATCCAGGGCGCCGAGTCCGGCCTGTTCCTGCAGCGCATGGAGGAGCTGCTCCTCGGTGCCGACGGCTTCTACGACGAGGTCTTCCGCGCTCTGGGCGTGCCCTACGAGGCGGTGCAGTGGCGCCGCGACGTCAACCCGATCGACCGCGAGCAGGCGATGCTCGAGAAGCAGATGGCGGTCGCGAACCTCATCCGCGTGCACCGGGTGCGCGGGCACCTCATCGCCGACCTCGATCCGCTGCGGTGGAAGGAGCCGGTCATGCCGACCGAGCTCGACCCCGCCACCTACGGCCTCACGATCTGGGACCTCGACCGCGAGTTCCTCACCGGCGGCCTCGCCGGCCGCGAGCGCCTCCCGCTCGGCGACGTCCTCCACGTCCTGCGCGACGCCTACTGCCGCACCATCGGCATCGAGTACATGCACATCCAGGAGCCGGAGGAGCAGCGCTGGATCCAGGAGCAGGTGGAGGGCGTGGCGCCCGAGCTGCCCCTCGACGACCAGCGCCACATCCTCGAGCGGCTCAACGCAGCCGAGGCGTTCGAGAAGTTCCTCGCCACGAAGTACGTCGGCCAGAAGCGCTTCGGGCTCGAGGGCGCCGAGTCGGCCATACCGATCCTCGACGCCGTCCTCGAGGCGGCCGCCGACAGCGAGATGGACGGCGCCGTCATCGGCATGCCGCACCGCGGTCGCCTCAACGTGCTGACCAACATCGTCGGGAAGAGCTACGACCAGCTCTTCCGGGAGTTCGAGGGCCAGGTCGACCCCGACTCGATGCAGGGCTCCGGCGACGTCAAGTACCACCTCGGCCAGAGCGGCAAGTTCGTCAGCCGGTCCGGCCGCGACATCTCCGTCGAGCTGGCGGCGAACCCGAGCCACCTCGAGGCGGTCGACCCCGTGGTCGTCGGCATGGTGCGTGCCAAGCAGGATCGCATCGACGAGCCCGAGGCGTTCTCCGTGCTGCCCATCCTCATGCACGGCGACGCCGCCTTCGCGGGCCAGGGCGTGGTCGCCGAGACGCTCAACATGAGCGACATCAAGGGCTACCGCGTCGGCGGCACGATCCACGTGGTCGTCAACAACCAGATCGGCTTCACGACCACGCCCGAGGCCGCCCGCACCGGCTACTACTCGACCGACGTCGCCAAGATCATCCAGGCGCCGATCTTCCACGTGAACGGGGACGACCCCGAGGCCTGCGTGCGCGTGGCTCGCCTCGCCTTCGCCTACCGCCAGCGGTTCCACAAGGACGTCGTGATCGACATGGTGTGCTACCGCCGCCACGGGCACAACGAGGGCGACGATCCCAGCTACACGCAGCCGCTGATGTACGCCAAGATCGACGAGCGCCGCTCGGTGCGCAAGCTCTTCACCGAATCGCTCGTGAAGCGCGGGCAGCTCTCCCTCGACGAGGCCGAGCGGGCCCTCGACGACTTCCACGCCCGGCTGCAGACCGCGCTCGACGAGACGCGCCAGAGCGCCCCCACCGCAGCCCTGGCCGCGCGCACCCCACCGGTGCCGACGGGCGTGCTGCCGCACATCGAGACCGGCGTCGAGCGTGAGGCCCTCGAGCACGTCTACGGCGCCCTGACCGCGGTGCCCGAGGGCTTCGACATCCACCCCAAGCTGCGCAAGCAGTTCGAGGCGCGGGACAAGATGTGGGCCGACGGCGAGGTCGACTGGGCGCTGGCCGAGAGCTTCGCGTACGGCTCGCTGCTCCTGGAGGGCACCGACCTGCGCATCGCCGGCCAGGACACCCGTCGCGGCACGTTCAGCCACCGCCACGCGGTGCTGGTCGACCACGCCCAGGGCAGCGAGTTCGCGCCGCTCGCGCACCTGAGCCCCGACCAGGGCAAGTTCTGGATCTACGACTCGCTGCTGTCGGAGTACGCGGCCCTCGGGTTCGAGTACGGCTACTCGGTCGTCGCCAAGGACTCGCTGGTGGTCTGGGAGGCGCAGTTCGGCGACTTCTGGAACGGCGCGTCGATCATCGTCGACCAGTTCGTCGTCGCGGCCGAGGACAAGTGGAGCCAGACCTCGGGCCTGGTGATGTACCTGCCGCACGGCTACGAGGGGCAGGGCCCGGAGCACTCGTCCGCCCGGCTCGAGCGCTTCCTGACGCTGGCCGCCGAGGACAACATCCAGGTCGTCAACTGCACCCAGTCCTCGCAGATCTTCCACCTGCTGCGGCGCCAGGTGCACGGCAAGGTCCACAAGCCGCTCGTCGTGTTCACGCCGAAGTCGCTGCTGCGTGCCAAGGTCGCCCGCTCGCCGGTGTCCGAGCTGCTCGAGGGATCGTTCCGCGAGACCATCGACGACCCGGGCGTCGAGGACCCGTCGTCGGTTCGCCGCGTCGTGCTCGCGTCGGGCAAGGTCGCCCACGAGGCGCTTGCCGCCCGCGACGCGGCGGGGGCGCCGGTCGCGGTGGTCCGCGTGGAGCAGCTCTACCCGTGGCCCTCCGACCAGCTCGACGAGGTCGTCGCTCGCTACCCCAACGCCGGCGAGATCGTCTGGCTCCAGGAGGAGCCGGAGAACATGGGCGCCTGGAACTTCGCCAAGGGCCGGCTCTACGAGCGCTTCGGCGAGTCGCACCGGATCCGACGGGTGTCGCGCTTCGAGTCGGGCAGCCCCGCCAGCGGCTCGCACACCATCCACCAGCAGGAGCAGGCTCACCTGCTGGCCACGGCCCTGGACGTGTGACTGGGCACGTCGTCGCCCGCGCCGCTCTCGCTGGTTGGGGGTGGGGCTGGGTCGGTTGCTAGAACGAGTCGATGTTCGACGACGTGCTCGAGGCCAACCTGCGCTATCGCGAGCGCTTCCACGACTCCGGCGTCGAGGGGCGGGCCGCCAAGGGCCTCGCGGTCCTGACGTGCATCGACTCCCGGATCGACCCGCTCGCCATGCTGGGGCTGGCCCCCGGCGACGCCAAGATCATCCGCAACGCGGGGGCCCGCGTGACCGACGACGCGCTGCGGTCGCTGGTGCTCGCCGTGAACCTGCTCGACGTGACCCGCGTGTGCGTCGTGCAGCACACCGACTGCGCGATGGTGGGTCGCACCGACGACGAGCTGCGCGAGCGGATCGGGAGCCTGCGCGGCGTCGATGCCAGCGGCTGGACCTTCCTGGCCAGCGAGGACCAGCGCGCGACGCTGGCGGAGGACATCGCCCGCATCGGCCGTTGCGAGCTGCTGCCCGCCGACCTCGTGGTCGGCGGCTTCCTGTTCGACGTCCACAGCGGCGAGCTGGTGCCGGCCGACTCCTGAGCGAGCAAGGCGGCCCGCCTGGGGTCCGTCACGACGCGAGCAGCTCGCGCGAGAGCGCTTCCCACATCTCGGTGGACAGGCGGAGCGACTCGACGTCGATGCGCTCGTCGTCGCCGTGGAACATGGATCCGTAGTCCTCGAACGAGAGGTCGGTGGAGAACAGGCCGAAGCCGTACGAGGTGGTGCCGAGCCGTCGGAAGAAGCGTGCGTCGGTGGCGCCGACGGTCATGTAGGGCACGATCCGCGAGCCCTCGTAGAAGCGCTGCGTGACCCGGCCGAGCGCGTCCCACAGCGGCGTCTCGATGGGGGAGGCGGTCGACGGGTCGTCGTGCGCGGCCACGAGCTCCACCTTCGCCGCCAGGTCGCCGAGCGCCTCGTCGAGCATGGCCCGCACCTCTGCCTCGCCCTGCCCGGGCAGCGTCCGGATGTCGATGTGCAGGTCGACGCGGTCGGGGATCACGTTGATCTTGGTGCCGCCATGGGCGATGGTCGGCGCGAACGTCGTGTGCGTGCAGGCGTGGAACTGGCGCGCCATGCCGACGGGCAGGTCGTCGCACGCGCCCTCGAAGCGCTCCCGGTCGAGGAGCGGGGCGACGATCTCCTCGGGGTAGTCCATGCCCTCGAGGAAGCGGCGCCAGATGTCGTGGATCTGGGTGCTCGGCCGGTACTCGGCGATGCGCTGCACCACCTTGGCCGCCGTGACGAGCGCGTTGTCGGTCTTGTAGGGCTGCGACCCGTGCCCCGGGGTGCCCCGCACCCGCAGCTGCGCCCAGTGGGTGCCCTTCTCGCCCACGATGACGGGCAGCTTGAGCCCCGTGGGGCTCGGGATGGGGATGCCGCCCGACTCGGTGATGACGTAGTCGGCTCGCACCGCGTCGGCCTCGTGCTCGACGAGGTGCTCCGCGCCCATCGCCCCGAGCGCCTCCTCGTCGGCGACGGCCAGGTAGACGAGGGTGCCGCGCGGGCGGAAGCCCGCCCGGGCCAGGCGCTTGGTGGCCACGGCCATCGACGCGGTGAGGTTGAGCATGTCGACCGCGCCGCGGCCCCACACCTCCCCGTCGATGAGCTCTCCCCCGAAGGGGTCGTGGCGCCATCCGTCCGCGTTGACCGGCACCACGTCGGTGTGCCCCATGAGCAGCAGCGTCGGCGCGTCGCGGTCGGTGCCCTCGATGCGCGTCACGAGGCTCGTGCGTCCCTCGGCCGGCTCGTAGCGCTCGATGTCGAGACCGTCACCCTCGAGGTACGACTGGAGCACGTCGGCGCTGCGCACCTCGTGACCGGACGTCGCGGTGCCGTCGTTGACGCACGCGTTGCGGATCAGATGCTGGAGCAGGTCGGTCACCTCGTCGCTCATCGCGACGACGGTAGTGCTGGTCAACGCGCGCGATCTGTTGCACCATCCTCCGATGTCGTCGACGCCTCTGGTTGACTTGCCAATCGAATGACCGTCAACCACGTCGTCGTCGACGGATCGAACCTCGCGACCGAGGGTCGGACGCTTCCGAGCTTGCAACAGCTCGATGAAGCCGTGCGCGCGTTCATCGACGAGTTCAAGCCGAAGAACGTCACCGTCGTCGTCGACGCGAGCTTCCCGAACCGAATCGACGAGTCCGAGCGCGAGAGCTTCGAGGAAGCGGTGCGCGCCGGTGAGGTCATCTCAC
Organism: uncultured Microthrixaceae bacterium; assembly: GCA_963715505.1. GTDB lineage: Bacteria > Actinomycetota > Acidimicrobiia > Acidimicrobiales > VFJN01 > VFJN01. The sequence continues at coordinate 1,956,655 of OY970242.1, read as the reverse complement.
CGCCCGCCGGCGTCATCGGTCGCGGCGACGCGTTCGTGCTGCAGATCGCCGACCGCGCCGACGCGGTCGTGCTGTCCAACGACTCCTTCCAGGAGTTCCACGGCCAGTACGGCTGGCTCTTCGACCAGGGTCGTCTCATCGGCGGCAAGCCCGTCCCGCACGTCGGCTGGGTGTTCATGGACCGCTCCCCGGTGCGCGGCCCGCTGAGCCGCCGCTCGGTCAGCGACGCGAAGCAGGCGGCCAAGAAGGCGGCGAAGAAGACGACCAAGGCTCCCAAGGGCAAGGAAGCTGCCGAGCCCAAGCCCGCCAAGGCGAAGGGCGCCCCGGGTGGCGCCGATGCAGCGCCGACCTCGAGGCGCTCGTCCAAGCGCGGCCCCTCGGGCGGCGCGGGAGCGGGGCCTGCACGCGGCGCATCGCTGGCGACGCAGCCCGACGCCGCCGGCCGTGGCCGCAACCGACGCGGCGGTGGCGGCGGCGGTGGTGGTGTCGAGCCCTACAACGAGGCGCTGCCGTTCATCGAGTTCGTGGCATCGCACCCCGTCGGCTCGACGGTCGAGGGCGAGGTCGAGCGGTTCGCCTCCCACGGCGCCTACGTCCTCGCCGACGGCACGCGCTGCTACCTGCCGCTCAAGCACCTCGCCGACCCACCGCCGCGCAGCGCGCGCGAGGTGCTCAGCTCCGGCGAGCGCTATCAGTTCGTGGTCCAGGCATTCGACACCCCGCGCCGCGGCGTCGACCTGGCCATGCCAGGTGTCGTTCCCATCTCGGCGGCCGATGCCGCCGCGGCGGGGGCGGCAAGCGATCCCGTACCAGACCAACCAGAGGAGGAACGGGTGGCAACAGCCAAGAAGAAGGCCGCGGCCAAGAAGGCCCCGGCCCGGAAGAAGTCGGCTGCCAAGAAGGCTCCGGCCCGCAAGAAGGCCACAGCGAAGAAGGCTCCGGCCCGGAAGAAGTCGGCAGCGAAGAAGGCTCCGGCGAAGAAGAAGGCCGCAGCGAAGAAGGCTCCGGCTCGCAAGAAGTCGGCAGCGAAGAAGGCTCCGGCGAAGAAGAAGGCCGCAGCGAAGAAGAAGTCGGCTGCCAAGAAGGCTCCGGCCCGCAAGAAGTCGGCTGCCAAGAAGGCTCCGGCGAAGAAGACGGCGGCCAGGAAGTCCGCCCGGCGCTAGCCCCCTCCTGTGGGGCTGGTGTCCTGCCTGCACCGAGGGGGCGGGTCCGAAGTGCGCTGACGCGTCGGACCGCCCCCGCGGGCGCCGCGCCGCGCGGCGCCCGTCTGGCGGGCCGGTAGCGTCGCGGCGTGCGCCTCGTGACGTGGAACGTGAACTCGCTCAAGGCTCGCATGCAGCGCGTCGAGGAGTGGCTGGCGGAGTGCCAGCCCGACATCGTCTGCATGCAGGAGACCAAGCTGGCCGACGCCGCCTTCCCGACGATGGCCTTCTCGGCGCTGGGCTACGAGAGCGCCCACCACGGCGAGGGCCGGTGGAACGGCGTGGCCATCCTGAGCCGCGTGGGCCTCGACGACGTCGTCATGGGCTTCGGCGACGTCGGCGCGCCGGACCCAGAGGCGCGCCTCGTCACCGCGACGTGCGGAGGCGTGCGGGTGATGAGCGCCTACGTGCCCAACGGTCGGGCGCTCGACCACGATCACTACCAGTACAAGCTGCGCTGGCTCGACCGGCTCGTCGACCACCTCGATGCCACCGCCGACCCGGCGTCGCCGACCGCGCTGTGCGGCGACTTCAACGTCGCTCCCACCGACATCGACGTGTGGGACGCGGCGGCGCTCGTCGACGTGACCCACGTCAGCGAGCCCGAGCGCAAGGCCCTCGGGAGGCTCCACGACTGGGGTCTGCGCGACGTCTTCCGCGAGCGCTTCCCCGACACGGAGCGTCTCTACTCGTGGTGGGACTACCGCGCGGGGAACTTCCACAAGGGCATCGGCATGCGCATCGACCTGGTGCTCGGCTCGGCACCGCTGGCGGATCGTGTGGAGTGGGCACTGGTCGACCGCAACGCCCGGAAGGGCAAGTCGCCGTCGGATCACGCACCGCTCGTCGTGTCGCTGGCGGACCGGCCGTGACCCCGGCTGAGCAGGGCCTCGGCGCCAACGCACCGGGATCGGCCGCCTGGGCGGCGCGCCTCAACGAGCTTCGAGACGCTGACCCCTCGCCGCGGCGCTCGGAGCTGCATCGACTCGCCGACGCCGTGCGCGGCGTGCTCCATCGCCTGGTGCAGACCAGCGCCCCGCTCGGGGCCATCTCCCGCGCTGCCGATGAGCTCGAGGACATCGCCGGCCGCTTCGAGGCACACCCCCATGCGTCGATCTACGAGGGCTTCGCAGAGTCCGCCAACGCGGGCGAGCCCTTCGCCTTCTTCGATCACAGCCCGATGCTCGGGAGGGCGAACCCGCTCGCGCCGCCCATCGAGCTGTGGCTCGAGGACGGTCGGATCCACGGGCGTGCTCGCTTCGGTGCGGCCTACGAGGGTCCGCCGGGGTGCGTGCACGGCGGCTTCATCGCGGCGGCCTTCGACGAGGTGCTCGGCTCGACCCAGTCGCTGTCGGGGGCTCCGGGGATGACCGGCCGGCTCACGGTCCACTACCGCTCCCCGACGCCGCTGGGGACCGAGCTGCGCTTCGAGGGGGTCCTCGAGCGCGTCGACGGTCGCAAGATCCACACCAAGGGCTGGCTGTGGGCCGGCGAGGTGCTCTGCGCCGAGGCGGAGGCCCTGTTCATCTCCATCGATCCGAGGCGCTTCGCCGAGCTGAAGGCGCTGCGGGACGATCGACAGGCCGGCGGCGCCGGCGAACCCGCCTAGCGCCCGGCAAGGTAGGCGTCGACGACCCGCACCTGGTCGTCGAGGTGCTCGCGCAGGCCCGACACGATCGCACGCTCGACGGCGCCCGCGACCAGAGGGGCTCGCACGCGCAGGTCGCCCTCGCAGTGCCGGCGGCAGCCGCCCTCGGCCACCTCGAACCGGAAGGTGCCCCCGCAGCGGAGGCGGTCGCGGTAGTGGTCGGGCACCATCGTGAACGAGCCGCTGGCGGTGCCCAGGTCGTAGGTCGAGCGCTCCACCCAGCTGAGACGGGCCGGATCGAGCACGGCGCGTGCCGCCGAGGACAGCTCCCCGTTGAAGCGATATCGCAGCTGCAGCTCGACGTGGTCGCCCGTGACGTCGTGGGCGACGACCTCGGGGCGCGACACCGTGGAGGCGTCGTCGAGCGCCGCGTACAGCTCGGGTGCCGCGAAGGCGCGCACCACCTCGTCGAGCGGGTGGGAGAAGTGCTGGTCGACGGAGAACCTCACGGCCGGCCGACCTCCTCGGCCGTGCCGAGGGCGTCGAGGATGGCGGGTCCGAGCCGGCTGGCCAGGATCGTCCCCACGCCGCGGATGGCGCCCAGCTCGTCGAGGTCGCAAGGCGCAGCCGCCGCCACCCGCGCGAGGACGTGGTCGGGCAGCACCGCGTCGGGAGCGATGCGCGCCGCCCGCGCCGCCGATTCGCGCCAGCGGTGCAGCGCCGCCATGCCGGGAGGCACGGCGGCGGAGGGTCGCTCGCCCAGCACCACGCGCTGGCGGGCGAGCTCGTCGTGCCAGTCCGGCGCAGCCACGGCGGCTGCACCGTCGTCGGGAGCGTCGGGCGCCGCGACCTCGAGCAGCGGATCGATGAGCGGTGAGGGCCGTCGTGCCACGACCTTGCTGGCGAAGGTGCGCTGCTCGGCCCAGGAGATGCGCAACGTGCGCTGCGCGCGCGTCATCGCGACGTAGAGCAGGCGCGCCTCTTCGGCGCGCGCCGCCGCCGTGCGGGCATGCGCGATGGGGACGTAGCCGTCCTCCACGCCGGCGAGGTGCACGATCGGCCACTCCAGCCCCTTGGCAGCGTGGAAGGTGGCGAGATCGACGGCGTCGCCGCCGCTGGTCGTGTCGCCCTCGGACTGCACGGTCGCCACCAGCCAGGCGGCGAAGCCCCGCGCCTGGCCCATCGGGTCGAGCCGGAGGTAGTCCTGCCCCATGCGCAAGAGCGTCCCCACGGCGGCCTCCTCCTCGGCCCGCTGCTGCAGGCGCAGCGCCAGTTCCTCGTCGCCGCCAGGCGCCTCGGCCTCCGAGTCGGCACCGGCGCGGGCGTCGAGCTCGACCTCGAGGTCCGCGAGCGCGGTGCCGAGCGGGACGTCGCGGTTGCGCAGGTCACGCAGGGCGCGGCGCACCTCAGGCCGATCGAGGAAGCTCGCGCCGCGGACCCGGTGGGGGATGCCCGCCTCTCGCAGGGCCTCGGACAGCAGGACGGTCTGTGCGTTGGTGCGGACGAGGACGGCCTGGTCGGCCCACGGCCGGCCCGGGGCGTGGGCGAGGCGGACGGCTCGGGCGACGGCGACCGCCTCGGCGCGGTCGGTGGGGTGCGCCGCCAGCTGCGGGAGCCGGCCGTCCTCGCGGGTCGAGCGCACCTGCTGTGCCGGCTGGCGCACGGCGCGCAGGACCGACGCGGCCGCGTCGAGGATCTGCGGGGTCGAGCGGTAGCTCCGGTCGAGCTGGATGACCTCCGCCGGCGGCCAGTGGGCGTGGATGTCGAGGAGGAAGCGCGCGTCCGCACCGTTCCAGCCGTAGATCGCCTGTTGCGGGTCGCCCACCGCCATCACGTCGTAGCCCTCCCCGCGCCAGGCCTCGAGGAGCCGGAACTGCAGTGGGTTCACATCCTGCAGCTCGTCGACGTAGAGGTGGCGGAAGCGCCAGCGCTGTGCAGCGGCGAAGCGAGCGTCGTCCTCGAGCGCCCGGGCGCACAGCGCGAGGAGGTCGTCGAAGTCGACCAGGCCGCCCCGCTGCTTGCGCCGCTCGTAGGCCGCGTAGCCCTCGGCGACGAGCTCGGGGCGCAGGCCGGGCCTGCGGCCGGCGCCGCCCAGCGCCTCGACGTAGGCGTCCGGGGTGATCATGCGCGCCTTCGCCCACTCGATCTCCGAGGCGAGCGCCGCGGCCGCGCCGCGCGCGTCGCGCCCCTGGCTCTTGGGGACGACCTCGGCCAGCAGCCGGCCCTTGTGCTCGAGCAGCGTCGGTGGCCGGCGCCGCTGGTCCGCCCAACGGCTGCGGAGCACGCCCCAGGCCACGGCGTGGAACGTGCCGGCCGTGGGGTCGTCGCGCAGGCCCAGGCGGCTCAGCCGATGGGTGAGCTCGCCGGCAGCCTTGCGGGTGAAGGTCAAGGCGAGCACGTGCCGGGGGTCGGCGTCACCGCTGGCGACGCGGTAGGCGATGCGCCGGGTCAGCACCCGGGTCTTGCCCGAGCCCGCCGGCGCCAGGACCACGAGCGGCATGGCGTCGGAGGTGACCGCGCGCCGCTGGCCGTCGTCGAGCCCCTCGAGCAGCAGCGCTGGGTCCACGTGGTCGACTGTAGGTGGTGGACCCTACGCTGCTGGCGGTGCTGGACGTCCCCGTCGAACGGTTCGAGGAGCTGGTGGCGGACGCGCTCGACAGCATCCCGCCCGAGCTCGGGCGGCTGATGGACAACGTGGCCGTCCTCGTGAAGGAGGGCAGCGAGGGATCGATGCTGCTCGGCCGCTACGACGGGGTGCCCCTCACCGAGCGAGACGCCGGGTACGCCGGCATGGTGATGCCCGACCGGATCACGATCTTCCGCCGCCCGCTGCTCGCGTCGTGCGGCAGCGAGGAGCAGCTCGTCGAGCAGATCCGCATCACGGTGGTGCACGAGGTCGCCCACCACTTCGGCATCGACGACAGCCGCCTGGCGGACCTCGGCTGGGCCTGAGGGCGGGGCTACGCTCGCGCCGTGGCGTTCTCGCGGCGGCTGCTGAACGAGGAGGAGGGCATCGTGCTCGACCTCCACCCCCACTGGCTCTCCTTCTGGAGGCCGGTGCTCGCCCTCGTCGCCTCCATCGCGCTCGGCCTCTGGGTCATGTTCGGGTGGGATGGTGCGCCCGGTGCCGTCGAGGCGTTCGCCGGCGTGCTGATCGTCGCCTGCGTCGTCTGGTTCGGCGTGGTCTACAGCCGATGGGTCACCACGAACTTCGTCGTCACCACCGACCGGCTCATCTACCGCCACGGCGTGCTGTCCAAGCACGGCATCGAGATCCCGCTCGACCGCGTCAACACCGTGTTCTTCAGCCAGACCCTCTTCGAGCGGATGCTGGGCTCGGGTGATCTCACCATCGAGTCCGCCGGCGAGATGGGGCGCCAGGACTTCCACAACGTCCGCAAGCCCTCCGCCGTGCAGAACGAGATCTACAAGCAGGTGGAGGCGAACGAGAACCGCAAGTTCGATCGGGTCGGCCGCAACGACCGCGGCGACGGCGGCTCGATCCCCGATCAGATCGAGCAGCTCGACGCGCTGCGCCGACGGGGCGTCCTCAGCGAGTCGGAGTTCCAGGTCAAGAAGGCCCAGCTGCTCGACCGCATGTAGTCCTGCGCCGGGCGCCGCCCGAGGGCCGCACGCGCCAGGCTCTGCCCGGCAGATCGATGCTCGATCCCCGTTCTGCCAGGGCCACGGCGCAGCCGCCCCAGCCGGCACCGGTGAGGCGCGCGCCGAGGACGCCGGGGGTGGCCCTCAGCGCCGCGACGATGGCGTCGAGGGCGGGCGTCGACACCTCGAAGTCGTCGCGGAGGCTGGCGTGGCTCTCGGCCATGATCTCGCCCAGCGCGGCGCGCTCGGAGCGCTGCAGCGCGCCGGCCAGCTCGTCGACGCGGCGGTTCTCGGTGAGGACGTGGCGCGCGCGTCGCCGCACGACGCGGTCGGCGATCGCCGATTCGTCACCGACCGTCGCTGCCCGCAAGGGCCCCACGACCGCCTCGGCGGCCTGGCACTGCGCCGCCCGCTCGGCGTAGGCGGAGCGGGCCAGCGCGCGGCGCTCGCCGGAGTCGACGACGACGACCTCCACGTCCTCGGGCACCGGCACCGGCACGACCACGCGGGTGGTGCAGTCGATGCGCAGGGCGTGGCCCGCCACGCCCGCGGCGCTGGCGAGCTGGTCCATGATCCCGCACGGCACGCCGACGGCCCGGTGCTCGGCCCGCTGGCACAGCGCCGCCAGCTCCTCGGGCGAGCCCTCGAAGCCCAGCGCCAACGCCACCGCCACCTGCAGGGCAGCCGACGACGACAGCCCCGCACCGGTCGGCAGCGTCGAGCGGATCTCGCCGGTGAGCCCGCGGGCCGGGCGCAGCTCGGCCACGACGCCGGCCACGTAGCGCGCCCAGCTGGGCTCCACGGTCCTCACGTCCTCGACGTCGAGCGCGACCACGGCCACCTCGCCGGCCCATGCCGAGCGGAGCCGGACGACCTCGCCGCCGACGTCGCCCTCGACGGTGGTGGCCAGGTCGATCGCGGCGGGCAGCACGAGCCCGCCGGTGTGATCCGTGTGGTCACCCATGAGGTTGACGCGCCCGGGAGCGACGGCGGTGACCACGCGGGCACGGTATCGCCCCGGTGACGCCCGTTCTTGACCGGTCGGTCAAGCGCCGACAGGATTGGCTGGAGTCGACCGCACGAGGAGCAGCGCGATGCCCGGACCGCTCGAAGGCCTGAAGATCATCGAGATCGCGGGGATCGGTCCCGGCCCCTTCTGCGGGATGATGCTCGCCGACATGGGCGCCGACGTGATCCGCGTCGAGCGAGCGCAGAACGTCATGGGCGGCGACCCCGCGTCACCGCCCGCCGACGTGCTCATGCGGGGCCGCCGCTCGATCGGGGTCGACCTCAAGCACCCCGACGGCGTCGAGACCGTGCTGTCGCTGGTCGAGTCGGCCGACGGGCTCTTCGAGGGCTTCCGTCCGGGCGTCATGGAGCGCCTCGGGCTCGGCCCGGACGCCGCGCTCGCCCGCAACCCGCGGTTGGTCTACGGCCGGATGACCGGATGGGGCCAGGACGGCCCCTACGCGTCGACGGCGGGCCACGACATCAACTACATCGCGCTGGCCGGCGCGCTCGACTCGCTCGGCCGTCGGGGCGAGGCCCCCGTGCCCCCGCTCAACCTCGTCGGCGACTTCGGCGGTGGCGGGATGATGCTGGCCTACGGGCTGGTCTGCGGGCTGCTCAGCGCCCAGCGCAGCGGCGAGGGCCAGGTGATCGATGCGGCGATGGTCGACGGCTCGGCCGTGCTGATGATGATGTTCCACGCCTTCCGCGCCATGGGGATCTGGGACGAGGAGCGCGGCACGAACCTGCTCGACACGGGCGCCCACTTCTACGACGTCTACGAGACGGCCGACGGCAAGTACGTGTCGATCGGCTCGATCGAGCCGCAGTTCTACGCGGAGCTGCTCCGCCTGACCGGCCTGGAGGGCGAGGAGCTGCCCTGGCAGCACGACAAGAGCCAGTGGCCCGCGCTCAAGGACCGCTTCGCCGCGATCTTCAAGACCAAGACGCGCGACGAGTGGTGCGAGGTCATGGAGGGAACCGACGTGTGCTTCGCGCCGGTGCTCTCGATGTCCGAGGCCCCGCGGCACCCGCACAACGTGCACCGCGGCACCTTCCTCGAGCTCGACGGCGTGGTGCAGCCAGCGCCGGCGCCGCGCTTCTCGCGCACCCCCGGCGCGGTCCAGCGGCCGCCCGCGCACACCGGGCAGCACACCGACGAGGTGCTCGCCGAGTGGGGCATCGACGCGGATCGCATCGCCAAGCTGCGCGATGCGGGCGCCATCGCCTGACGCACCGCTCGATAGCCTCCGCTCAATGGCGACGCTGGTCTCCTTCCACGCCCACCCCGACGACGAGTCGATCGCCACCGGCGGCACGCTGGCCAAGGCGGCGGCCGATGGCCACCGAACGGTGCTGGTGTTCGGCACCCGGGGCGAGCACGGCGAGGTCGACGAGGGCTTCCTCGCGCCCGGCGAGACGCTGGCCGAGCGGCGCACCCGTGAGGCGCAGCGATCCGCCGAGGTCCTCGGCGTGCAGCGCGTCGAGTTCCTCGACTACCTCGACTCGGGGATGATGGGCACCCCGGAGAACGACCTGGAGGGCTCGTTCTGGCGGGCTGATCTCGAGCAGGCGGCGGAGCGCGTCGCGGGGATCCTGCTCGAGGAGGGCGCCGAGGTCCTCACGATCTACGACAGCGACGGCGGCTACGGCCACCCGGACCACATCCAGGTGCACCGCGTCGGCCTGCGCGCCGCCGAGCTGGCCCGGACCGGCCGCGTCTTCGAGGTCACCATGAACCGTGACCACCTCCGCCGGGTCATGGAGACGGCGGTCGCCGCCGGGGACATGCCCTCCGACGAGCTGCCCAACGTCGAGGAGATGGAGTCCTTCGGGCGGCCGGACTCCGCCATCACCACCACCGTCGACGTCCGGGACCACCTGGGGACCAAGCGGGCGTCGATGGTCGCCCACGCCAGCCAGATCTCCGAGACGTCGTTCTTCCTGGCGATGCCCGAGCCGACCTTCGCGAGCACCTTCGGCCAGGAGTGGTTCATCCGCCACGGCGTGCCCGCCGACCATCGCGACGACGACCTCTTCGCAGGGCTCTAGCCGTGGCACCGCCCGCCTGGACGCACACCTCCCTGGCGCAGCAGATCGTCTTCGGCGCGGGGTCGGCCGACCGGGTCCCCGAGCTGATCCGCACGCTCGGCGCCCGCAAGGTGCTGCTGGTCACCACCGAGCGCCGCCTGGCCTCCGCCGACGGCGCGCACGTCGTGCGCCTGCTGGGCCGGTCGCTGGCATCGACCTTCGCGCAGGTGGCGTCGCACGTGCCCACGCCGCTCGTGCACCAGGCCGTGCTCCAGGCCCGGCGCGACGGCATCGACGCGGTGGTCTCCTTCGGTGGCGGGTCCTGCGCCGATCTCGGCAAGGCGGTGTGCTTCTTCCTCGAGCAGGAGGCCGGCGTGCCGGGTGCGAGCCACATCGACCGCCCGATGGTCGGCCACCTCAGCATCCCCACGACCTACTCCGGTGCGGAGCTGACGCCCTTCTTCGGCATGACCGACCCGGCCACCCGGCAGAAGCAGGGGGCGGGCGGGCCCACGAGCGCCCCCCTCGCCGCCGTCTACGACCCGTCCCTCACGCTCTCGACGCCCCCGCGCGTCAGCGCCGAGACCGGCATGAACGCCCTCGCCCACTGCGTCGAGGCGGCGTGGTCGCCGCACCGCACGCCGGAGGCCGAGGCCATCGCGCTGGCCGGCGCGGCGACGATCGCCCGCGCCCTGCCCCGCGTGGTCGCGGCGCCCGACGACCTCGAGGCGCGCACCGACATGCTCGAGGGGGCCTGCCTCGGTGGTCGCGCGCTGCTCAACGCGGGGATGGGGGTGCACCACGGTCTGTCGCAGCTCGTCGGTGGCAGGACCGGGATCCCCCACGGGCTGGCCAACGCCGTGCTGCTGTGCCATGCCGTGCGGTTCAACGCCGACGCGGTGCCCGACGCCGTGGCCCGCATCGGGGAGTCGCTCGGCGACGGCGCCGACGCGGCCGGGGCGGTCGACCGCCTGCGCCAGTCGGTCGGGCTGCCGGCCACGCTCTCGGAGGCCGGGGTGCCCGAGGCCGAGCTCGAGGCGATCGCCCGCCTGTCGCAGTCCAACGCCAACGTCGCCCGCAACCCCCGGCCGGTGAGCGAGGCCGACGCCCTCGCCATCCTCCAGGCCGCCTGGTAGCCGATCCGACCACGGGTGGGAGCGGTGGGGTGGGGGCCGGCGGGTAGCGTCGGGACCATGAGCGTCATCAAGATCAACGCCATCACGGTGGCCGACGACAGCGGCGACGAGCTGGCGAAGCGCTTCGCCGCCCGAGCGGGTGCCGTCGACGACCAAGACGGCTTCGAGGGCTTCGAGCTGCTGAAGCCGGTCGACGGCCGCACGACCTGGCTGGTGGTCACCCGCTGGCGTGACGACGCCGCCTTCGACGCCTGGGTGAGCAGCCCCGCCTTCGGGGCCGGGCATCGCAGCGAGGGCCAGGGTTCGGGCGGCGGGCACCCGCACGGCGAGGGCGGCGCCAAGCCGGTCGGCGTGTCCTCGGAGCTGTGGAGCTACGAGATCGCCGGTGGCTCCGCCGGCAAGGCCTGACCCCCGCGGTGACCCTGCGAGACACCCACAGCTGGTTCGCGTGGGTGGTGGTGGTCAGCAACGCCGTGGCGGGTCTCTGGGCACTCGGGGCGCACCACGCAGGACGGCTCCGATCGCCGTGGCTCTGGCGGGTCACCGTCGCGGCCGAGCTCACCATCTTCGCGGAGGTCGGTCTCGGCGTGGCCCTGGTGGCCCTGCAGGACCGGACGGTCGACCAGTTCCACGCCTTCTACGGCTTCGTGGGCATCGCCGCGGTCGGCATCGTGTACAGCTACCGCCAGCAGCTGGCGCCTCAGCGGTACCTCCTCTACGGCTTCGGCGGCCTGTTCCTGATGGGGCTGGCCCTGCGCTCCATCACGATCTCTCCGTTCCCGACCCACTGAAGGAGGCCCCCGTGGCCGAGCTCGAGCGCAGCACGCCTGACGGCCTCGACGGCGCCGGACTCGCCCTGGTCCACCGGGTCGTGCTCTACGCCATCCCGGCGCTGGTGCTCGTCCAGGCCGCGCTGGCGGGCCAGTACCTCTTCGACGCGCAGAGCATCACGCTGCACGGCATCCTCGGCAACGTGACCTTCGCCGCCACCGTGGTGGGGGTGGTGCTGGCCGGGGTGCGGCGCTCGTCGGGTCTCGTCTTCGCGCTGGCGGTGGCCCTGGCAGCACTGGCCTTCGCCCAGGTGGGCCTGGGCTACGTGGGCCGGGAGACGCTGGCCGCCGCCTCGTGGCACATCCCCGTGGGGGTGGCCATCTTCGGCTTGTCCACCTACCTGCTGGCCGCCGCCACCCGCCACTGACCGCCGTCGGGTCAGAGGTGCACGACGGGGCAGGTGAGGGTGCGCGTGATCCCGTCGATCATCTGCACCCGGCTCACCACCATCTTGCCGAGCTCGTCGACGGTGGACGCCTCGGATCGGGCGATGACGTCGTAGGGCCCGGTGACGTCCTCGGCCGACACGACGCCGTCGATGCCGCCCACCTCCTGCGCCACCTGGGCGGCCTTGCCGACCTCGGTCTGGATCAGGATGTACGCGCTGACGGCCATCGAGCCTCCTCATGCAGTGGACGGTCGAATGGTAGCCATCCTCGCCGGCAGGAGATCCGGGTCGAGGCGCGGAACCACCAGAGGTGGAAGCGCTCGACCGCCTGATCGCCCGCGTCGCCGACGACCAGGATGACGTCCTCGTCACGCTGCAGCTCGTGCAGGGTGACGCCGCGCTCGAGGCGCACCTCTTCGATCGCCTCGTCGGCCTGCTCGTGGAGGGGCTGTTCCTCGACCTCCGACGCCAGCGCACGCTGGATCTCCTCGACGACGACGGGTACCTGGCGGAGCTCGCGCTCCTCGCCGAGGCGTGCCGTGACCGGGGGCTCCTGCCCTTCCCCAGCCGCACCGCCTGACCGTCCGTAGCGAGGGCTCGGTACCGTCGGGGCGTGCGCACGAGGCCGCTGTCGATGGTCGCCGCGGGGATCGCCTTCGCCGCGCTCGACCTGCGGGTGATGGGGGTGGACGCCGCGCCGGACCTGGTGGGCTGGGCGCTCGTGGGGTACGGGGCGTGGCGCCTCCAGCAGCGCACGCCGGCCGCCCTCGCGTGGCTGGCGGCGGCGGCCAGCGCGGCCGAGCTGAGCCTGCCGTACCGCATCGAGCGCCTCGACCCGAGGACCGGGGAGGTCGTCGCCGACCCGGTGCCGGGCATCGCCTACAGCGAGCGCCTGCTCTTCGAGCACCTGGACGGCGCGCGGCTGCTGCTCGTCGTCGCCGCGCTGGTCGTCGGCGGCGCGGCCACCTGGCACCTGCTGCGCACGCTGCAACGGCGGGCGCAGGCGACCGGTGACGTCGGCGCCGCCCGCGGGCTGCGGCTGGGGCGCTGGCTCGTGCTGGTGGCCTGGGTCGCTCCCTACGCCGCGCTCGCCATGGTGCAGGGCCTTGGCGGCGACGGGTTCGACCCGGTGTGGAACGGCCCGATGGAGCTGGTCGCCCTGCCCGGAGCGCTCACGGCGGGAGCGCTCGTGGTGATGCTCGCGCTGCACAGCAACCGGGGCTGGACCGCCACCGACGACGAGCGTGCCAGCCCCTGGTCGGAGCTGATGACCAGGGACCTGTAGGCCCGGGGCTACTCGGCCAGGCGCTTCTCCAGCTCGCGCAGCTCGTCGCGCAGCTCCTCGGGCACGGTGCGCCCGATGCCGGCGTAGTGGTCCTCGATGAGCGGGATCTCGGCGCGCCACGACTCGGCGTCGACGGAGAGCAGCTCGCGCATCGTGGCCTCGTCGATGTCAAGGCCCTCGGTGTCGATGGCCGAGGGTGCGGGGACCCGGCCGATGGGCGTGTCGACGCTCTCGCCGCGGCCGGCGACGCGGTCGACGACCCACTCCAGCACGCGGCTGTTCTCGCCGAAGCCCGGCCAGAGGAACCCGCCGTCGTCGCCCTTGCGGAACCAGTTGACCCAGAAGAGCTTCGGCAGCTGGGCACCCTCACGCCGGCCGATCGAGAGCCAGTGCCCGAAGTAGTCGCCCATGTTGTACCCGCAGAAGGGGAGCATGGCGAAGGGGTCGAAGCGCAGCTCGCCGACGGTTCCGGCCGCGGCGGCTGTCTTCTCGGAGCTCATGATCGAGCCGAGGAACACGCCGTGCTCCCAGTCGAAGGCCTCGGTGACGAGCGGGACGTTCGACGCGCGGCGCCCGCCGAAGAGGATCGCCGAGATCGGCACGCCGGCGGGGTCCTCCCACTCGGGGGCGATGGACGGGCACTGCGACGCCGGCGCGGTGAAGCGGGCGTTCGGGTGTGCTGCGGGCGCCTCGGAGTCGGGCGTCCAGTCGTTGCCCTTCCAGTCGGTGAGGTGCGCCGGCGCGGGCGACAGGCCCTGCCACCACACGTCGCCGTCGTCGGTGAGCGCCACGTTGGTGAAGATGACGTTCTTCTCGAGCGTCCGCACCGCGTTGGGGTTGGTGTCCATCCCCGTGCCGGGCGCGACGCCGAAGAACCCCGCCTCGGGGTTGATGGCGTAGAGCCGGCCGTCGTCGCCGAACTTCATCCAGGCGATGTCGTCGCCGACCGTCTCCACCTTCCACCCGGGCAGGGTGGGGATCATCATCGCCATGTTGGTCTTGCCGCAGGCGGACGGGAAGGCAGCGGCGACGTAGGTCTTCTCGCCCGTGGGCGACGTGACGCCGAGCACGAGCATGTGCTCGGCGAGCCAGCCGTCGTCGCGCGCCATGGTGGAGGCGATCCGCAGCGCGAAGCACTTCTTGCCCAGCAGCGCGTTGCCGCCGTAGCCCGATCCGTAGCTCCAGATCTCACGCGTCTGGGGGAAGTGGACGATGTACTTGTTGTCCGCGTCGCAGGGCCACGGCACGTCGGCGCTGCGGTTGCCGTCGTCGTCGACCAGGGGGCTGCCGACCGAGTGCAGGCACGGCACGAAGGTGCCGTCGGAGCCGAGCACGTCGAGGACGCGCTGGCCCATGCGGGTCATGATCCGCATGTTGACGACCACGTACGGGGAGTCGGTGAGCTGCACGCCGATGTGGGCGATGGGCGAGCCGAGCGGTCCCATCGAGAACGGCACGACGTACATCGTGCGACCGCGCATGGCGCCGGTGAACAGTGCAGTGAGCTCGTCTTTCATCTCGGCCGGCGGTCGCCAGTTGTTGGTGGGGCCGGCATCGATCTCGGCGTCGGAGCAGATGAAGGTGCGGTCCTCGACGCGGGCCACGTCGGCCGGGTCGGACATGGCGAGGAAGCTGTTGGGGCGCTTGGCGTCGTCGAGCTTGGTGAAGGTGCCGCAGTCGACCAGCAGCTGCGTCAGGCGGTCCCACTCCTCGTCGGATCCGTCGCACCACTCGATGGCGTCGGGCCCGAGCACCCCGGCCCAGTGCTCGACCCAGCTCTTGAGCGCCTGGTTGTCGGTGGTCGAGGGCATGTCGCCTCCAGCGAGGGGATGGGGGTCAGCGCTGCTGCGTCGGCAGGTCGGGTACCCCGTCGAAGCCGGGGGTACCCATGTCGACCTCGGACCCGAGCCGGAGCCGGGTGGCTCGGGCGGAGGCGTCGACGTCGAAGATCACGCGCTGGCCCTGCCGGAGCATGCGGAACACCGAGCCCCGCAGGGCGTCGGGAGCCAGGTCGTACTCCGCGAAGTCGGAGTCGCAGAGGACCACGCCGTCGCCCGTTCCTGGGTCGTACGACTTGATCACTCCCTGCATCGACCGCTCCTCCGGGGCTCGCGTGGTGCTGGCCACCGTAATTGAGCGGTCAGAGAGCAGGCCAAAACGGCCAACCCGCTCCCCGGGGCCTCAGCCGACGCGCTTGGTGACCTTGCCTGCCTTGATGCAACCGGTGCAGACCTGGAGGCGCTTGGGGGAGCCGTCGACGATGGCCCGGATGCGCTGGATGTTCGGGTTCCACCGACGCTTGGTGCGCCGGTGCGAGTGGCTGACGTTCATCCCGAAGGACGGGTGCTTGCCGCACACATCGCACACTGCAGCCATAGCGGGGACCTCACTCACAGGGGGAAGGGCCGTCGGGGCCGCTCCACAGGACCCGGAGAGGCTACCGGCGGGCCCGCGACGCCGCCAACCGGCGCACGCAACCAGGTCGCGCCGCGCGGTGCTCCTACAATCCTCCCGCGATGGCCACCCTCACGCGCCTGGGCGCTGACGAGCTCCGCGCGGTGATGGAGGGCTACCGCGACGCCCTCGCCGCGCACAAGGAGGGCATCAACCGCCTCAACGTCTACCCCGTGCCCGACGGCGACACGGGCACGAACATGGCCCTGACCCTCGCCGCGGTCTGCCAGGAG
This sequence comes from uncultured Microthrixaceae bacterium, assembly GCA_963715505.1. Classification (GTDB taxonomy): domain Bacteria; phylum Actinomycetota; class Acidimicrobiia; order Acidimicrobiales; family VFJN01; genus VFJN01. The sequence goes on along the minus strand of OY970242.1, from coordinate 1,940,896 downwards.
GTCGACGTGGCCGGCGCCGACGTGGCGTCGGTGTGCAAGGCCATCAGCCACGGGTCGCTGATGGGCGCCCGTGGCAACTCCGGCGTCATCCTCTCGCAGATCCTGCGGGGCATCGCGGCGGTGGCGGGCGACGGCGACGGCCTCGACGGCTCGGGCCTGGCCGCCGCGCTGGCGGCCGCGTCGGCGGCGGCCTACGAGGCGGTGATGCGCCCGGTGGAGGGCACCATCCTCACGGTCGTGCGCGAGTCAGCCGACGCCGCAGGCGCCGCGGCGGGCGCGGGCAGCCCGCTCGTCGGCGTCGTCGAGGCCGCGCGCACCCAGGGTGCCGACGCCCTTGCCCGCACCCCCGAGATGCTCCCCGTGCTGGCGGAGGCGGGCGTCGTCGACGCCGGCGGCACCGGGTTCCTGCTGCTGCTCGACGTGGTGCTCCACATCGTCGACGGCCGCGCGGTGCCCGAGGCGGTCGAGGTCGAGGCCCCGGTGCAGGTCGCACCGATCGCCGGCCAGGACCGGCACGGCGACATCTCCGACCTGCGGTACGAGGTCATGTACTTCCTGGAGGCGCCCGACGAGGCCATCCCCGCCTTCAAGGACGTGTGGGCCGGCATCGGCGACTCGATCGTGGTGGTGGGCGGCGACGGCATCTGGAACTGCCACATCCACACCGACGACATCGGCGCCTCCATCGAGGCGGCGATCGACATCGGGACGCCGCGGCAGATCCGCGTCACCGACCTGATCGAGCAGGTGGAGGAGGAGCGTTGGGTGCGCGACGCCGCCGACGCCGGAGCCATCGACGAGGTCCCCGCCCACCTGCTGGCGCCGGTCACCTGCGCCGTCGTCGCGGTCGCCACCGGCGACGGCATCCGGCGCATCTTCCACTCCCTCGGCGTGCAGGGGATCGTCACGGGGGGCCAGTCCATGAACCCCTCGACCGCCGACCTGCTCGAGGCCGTCGAGGCTGCTCCGGCCGACCAGGTCGTGATCCTCCCCAACAACAAGAACATCGTGCCCGTCGCCGAGCAGGTCGACGCGCACACGGCCAAGACGGTGCGGGTGGTGCCCACCAAGGGCATCACCGAGGGCTTCGCCGCGCTGCTCGCCTACGACCCCGAGGCGCACTGCGACGACAACGCCGGGGGGATGGCCGAGGCGGCCGGCAACGTGGTGGCGGGCGAGCTGACGCAGGCGGTGCGCGACTCCAGCTGCGAGCTCGGGCCCATCGCCACCGGCGACTGGCTCGGTCTGGCCCGCGACGGCATCCGGTCGGTCGAGGCGCAGCTGGCGGACGCGGCCACGGTGCTGCTCGATGTGCTGGTGACCGACGAGCACGAGATCGTCACCATCATCGAGGGCGACGGCGCGACGCCTGCCTGCACCCGAGAGATCACCGAGTGGCTCGCCGCGCACCGACCCGGCGCGTCGCCGGAGGTGCACCACGGGGGCCAGCCGCTGTACCCCTACCTGTTCGGCATCGAGTAGGTGACGTGGCGCGACGGCTGAGCCAGCTCGCCACGCTGCCTGCGACTGAGCTGCGTGGCGTGGGGCCCGAGCGCGCCAAGGCGCTGTCGGACATCGGCGTCGAGTCGATCCTCGACCTGCTGACCCACTACCCGCGGCGCTACATCGACAAGACGAAGCAGGCCTCGATCAGCGAGGCCCGCACCGACGAGACGCTCTGGTTCTACGGCAAGGTGGTCTCGTCGAGCACCGTCCAGGCACGCGGGCGCGGCCGGGCGCGCACGGAGCTGCGGATCACCGACGGCTCGGGCTACCTGCGCGTGACCTTCTTCAACCAGCCCTGGCGCGCCCGCCAGCTGCCCCAGGGCAGCGAGGCCATGTTCTTCGGCAAGGTCACCGAGTACCGCGGCCACAAGCAGCTCGCCAACCCGGAGATCGATCTGCTGGCCGCCGACGACCGCCTCGAGGTCACGCCGATCTACCCGCAGTCCGACAAGCTGCGCCTGTACTCGAAGGACTTCCGGGGCTGGATGGCGGAGTCGCTCGAGCGTGCCGGCGAGCTCGTGGAGCCGATGCCGGCGTGGCTCCTCGACGAGCACGGCCTGGTCGGGCGCACGGCGGCCTTCCGCGGGATCCACGTCCCGGGCACGATGGCCGAGGCCGAGGGGGCCCGCCGGCGGCTGGTCTTCGACGAGCTGCTGCGCATCCAGCTCGCCCTGGTGATGCGCAAGCGGCGCATCGAGGCGACGAGCCAGGGGATCGAGCACGACACCTCCGGCGAGCTGGTGGCGCGCTTCCTCGGCCGACTGCCCTTCGAGCTGACCGGCGACCAGCGCAAGGTCATCGGCGAGATCGACCGCGACCTGGCGCGCCGCATCCCGATGCACCGCCTGCTCCAGGGCGACGTCGGGGCCGGCAAGACCGTCGTGGCCGTGGCCGCGCTGCTGGTGGCGGTGCAGGGCGGCCACCAGGGCGCCTTCATGGCGCCCACCGAGGTGCTCGCCGAGCAGCACCTCACGAGCATCCGCCCGCTCGTCGAGGGCATCACCGTCTCCGACCACGGCGCCTCGCTCTTCGGCGAGCGTCCGCTGAGCGTCGAGCTGCTCACCAACAAGGTGACCGGCAAGGAGCGCCAGCGCATCCTGGACGCGCTCGCCGCAGGCGAGGTCGACCTGCTCGTCGGCACGCACGCGCTGATCCAGGAGGCGGTGGCGTTCCGCAGCCTCGGCGTGGTGGTGATCGACGAGCAGCACCGCTTCGGCGTGGAGCAGCGCGCCGCGCTGCGCGCCAAGGCCGGCGGGGGCGCCGTGCCCGACGTCCTCGTCATGACGGCGACGCCGATCCCGCGCACGGCGGCGATGACGGTCTACGGCGATCTCGACGTGTCCGTGCTCGGGGAGAAGCCGGCGGGCCGGCAGCGCATCGAGACCTCGTGGGCCCGCGGCGACGAGGGGGAGGCGTCGGTCTGGCAGCGCGTCCGCGAGGAGGTCGCGGCGGGGCGCCAGGCGTACGTCGTCTGCCCGCTCATCGGCGAGAGCGACAAGCTCGAGGTCGCCTCGGCCGAGGAGACCCATGCCCGCCTGGAGGCGGACGAGCTCTCCGGCCTGTCGCTCGGCCTGCTCCACGGCAGGCTGCCCGCGGGAGACAAGGAGGCGACGATGGCGCGCTTCCGGGACGGGTCCACACAGGTGCTCGTCGCCACCACCGTGGTCGAGGTCGGCGTCGACGTCCCCAACGCGACGGTGATGGTCGTGCTCGACGCCGACCGCTTCGGCATCGCCCAGCTCCACCAGCTGCGGGGCCGAGTGGGGCGAGGCGCCGACGCGTCGTACTGCTACCTGGTGACGAGCGCTGGCGGTGCCGCCGGCGACGACGACGAGCGGGCGCAGGGCAACGCCCGGCTCGAGGCCTTGGTGCGCAGCGACGACGGCTTCGAGCTGGCCGAGGTCGACCTCGAGATCCGCGGGGAGGGCACCGTCTTCGGCGAGCACCAGAAGGGGCGCAGCGACCTCAAGCTGGCGTCGCTGCGCCGCGACCGCAAGGCCGTGACCGCTGCGCGCGCCGCTGCCGAGCGCCTGGTCGACGACGACGCCGACCTGGCGCAGCACCCCGAGCTCGAGAACGAGCTCCGCCTCTTCCTCGACGCCGAAGACGAGGCCTTCCTCTTCAAGAGCTAGACCCCGCCGCCGGTCGGCCCGCTCTCCCCGAAGGAGCGATCCATCGGAGCTCGGCGGATCTGCGAGTGCCTACGATGGCGGGGTCAGCGTCGATCGGAGGCCCCCGCACATGACCGCCTTGCTCGTCACCCTCGCATCGCTCGTCGCCCTCGCCGCCGCCGTGCGCTCCACGTGGTCGCCCTGCGGGCTGTCGATGCTGTCGACCATCACGCCGATCGGCGAGCGCGGGCGCAACCACCGCTACTGGGCCTCGGCCTCGTGGTTCGTGGCCGGGGCGACGCTCGGCGGGGCCACCCTCGGGGCGGGGGTCGCGGTGCTCGCAGCGGGGGTGAGCGCGCTCGATGTCTCCGGTGCTGCGCTCGTCGGCGCGGCGGCGCTGCTGAGCGTGGTGACGCTCGCCTCCGACCTCAACCTGGGTGGCTTCCGCCTGCCGTCGCACATCCGCCAGGTCAACGAGCGCTGGCTCGAGCAGTACCGTCCGTGGGTCTACGGGGGCGGCTTCGGCTGGCAGATCGGCGTGGGCCTCGCCACCTACGTGACGACCGCCGCGGTGTACCTGATGATCGCGCTCGCCGCGCTGACCGCCTCGCCGCTGCTGGCGTTCTCGGTCGTGACCGGCTTCGGCCTCGTGCGCGGCCTCGCCGTCCTCGCAGGTCGCAACCTGACGACCCCGGAGCGCATGCTGGCCCTGCACCGCCGGCTCGAGGAGCTGCTCCCGGCCGCCCAGCGTGCCGTCGTCGCCGTGCAGGGCGCGGTGCTGGCCGTCGCGGTGGCGGCCGTCTGGGGCCCGGTTCCCGCCGCGGTGCTCGGCGCGGCGGCACTGGGCGCCGTCGTGGCACGTTCGCCGCGGCCCGCGCCGCGCCCGGGCGCCCGCGGCGTGCCGATCGAGCTGCGGGCCAGCCACTGATCCTGCTGCTCGGCCTCCTCGCGCTGGCCGCCGGGCTCGTCCTCTACGCCGCGCTCGTCCTGCTGGCCGTGGCGAGCCCGGTCGGCTTCGTGGCGGTCGCCGCCGTGCTCGTCGTGGCGTGGTGGCTCGTGCGAACCGGCCGGGTCTCGTCGCTGCTGCGCCGAGGCGCCTGAGCGCGCGCCGGTCAGGCCGGCTCGACCACCGGGATCGGCTCCGAGCGCCGCGCCCGGCGCGCGGTGCGCAGCGCGTCGACACCGAGCAGGACGAGTGCCAGCCACACCAGCACGAAGCCGACGAGCCGCTCGGGTGGAAGGCCCTCGTCGAAGACGATCACGCCCAGCAGCAGCTGCATCGTGGGCGTGAGGTACTGGAGCAGGCCGAGCATCGAGAGCGGGATGCGGCTGGCCGCCGTGCCGAAGAGCAGCAGCGGCACGGCGGTGACGACGCCGAGGCCCACCAGCAGCACGTCGCGGCCGGCGCTGCCGTGCAGGAACGCTGCGTCGCCACGACGCTGGAGCACCGCCATGGCGACGAGCGCCGGGATCACCAGCACGGCCGTCTCGACGGCGAGCGCCGCGGTGGCGGGCACCGAGACCGCCTTCTTCAGGAACCCGTAGCCGGCGAACGAGCAGGCCAGCGCGAGCGCGATCCACGGCACGCGCCCGTAGGCGACCGTCAGCACCCCCACGGCGACGAGCGCGAGTCCCAGCGCCACCACCTGGAGGCGCCGCAGGTGCTCGTGGAGCACCACGACGCCGAGCGCCACCGTGATGAGCGGGTTGATGTAGTAGCCGAGTGCCGCCTCGACCACGTGCCCGTCGTTCACCGCCCAGATGTAGACGAGCCAGTTCGCGGCGATCAGCACGGCAGCCGCAGCGAGCCGGAGCAGTGCCCCGGGCCGGCTGCGCAGCCGGTCCAGCCACCGGCGCTCGCCGCGCAGCACGAGCAGGCCCACGACGACGACGAAGGACCAGATGATGCGGTGCAGCAGGATCTCATCGGCGTCCACCGACTCGAGCTGGCGGAAGACCAGCGGGAACAGCCCCCAGATCGTGTACGCGCCGACGCCGGCGAGCGCGCCGATCCGGGCCTCGGCTGCGGGGTCGCGATCCGTGCCCTTCCTCACGGCCAGCGGGGACCGTCGTCGTCGAGGTCCTCCTCGTCCACCTCGAGGTACCACATGTCCGCGCAGTCCCGGCAGCGGTAGGCCACGAGGTCGCCCGCCTGCCAGCCGAGCTCGGGTGGCTCCACCGGCATGCGGTGGCAGGTGCCGCCGCAGTCGACGCACTCGATGGTGTCCGCGACGGTCATGCCCCAAGTGTCCCCGACCGCGGGGCGGGCGCGGCGAATCGGTGCGCCCGGGCTCAGGCCGTGGCGTAGCGCGCCGTGATGGCTGCGGCGGTCGTGGCGATGTGATCGCGCAGCTCGGGCGGCTCGAGCACCTCGAGGTCGGCGCCGAAGGGCAAGAGCGCGTGGCCGGCGACGTCGATGCGCTCGACGCCCATGGTGACCTCGACGAAGCCCTCGTCGTCGGGCTCGGTGGCGTTGTCGATGGCTGCCTGCGCCGACGCGGGGTCGAGGGCGTGACGGAGCATCCCGAGCGCGTCGGCGCGCACCCGGGCTCGCACGGGGAGGCGCGGCATCGTCTCGAAGAAGGCGGTCGACGCGGCGGCCCAGTGGGCGGCGAGGTCGAAGCCGTCCGGGCGCTCGACGGGCTCGTCGAGCTCGCGGACGCTCTCGACCCGGCTCACCCGGAACGTCCGCATCGAGCGCGCGCGGCCCGAGCGTGCGACGAGGTACCAGACGCCGGCCTTCAGCACGAGGCCGAGGGGGTCGAGCAGGCGGCGCACCTCGCCGTCCCACTTCCGGTAGCGGATCTCGACGCGGCGCTCGTCCCAGACGGCACGGGACAGGACCGCCAGGTGGGGGACGGGCTCGGCGCGGGCGAACCAGCCCGGCGCGTCGAGGTGGAAGCGCTCGCGGATGCGCACGGCGCGGCTTCGCAGCTCGGGCGGCAGCGCGGCATCGACCTTCAGCTGCGCCGCCGCCAGCACCGTGCCCAGACCCAGCTCGGACGCCGCGCCCGGCAGGCCGGAGAGGGCGAGGGCCTCCGCCTCCTCCGCCGTGAGGCCGGTGAGGCGCGTGCGATAGCCGTCGACCAGGCGCACACCGCCGCCCGGCCCGGCCTCGGCGTAGATCGGCACCCCGGCGCCGCTCAGGGCCTCGACGTCGCGGTAGATCGTGCGGGTCGACACCTCGAGCTCGCGGGCCAGCCTGGCGGCGGTCATCTTCCCGTTGGTCTGCAGCAGCAGGAGCAGCTGGACGAGGCGGCTGGCTCGCATGGGCCCGACCCTACGCCCGAACGCTGACACGTCTTGTCAGGGTGCGCTCCGTACGGTCCGAGCCATGGCCACCTTCGCCGACCTGCAGCGCGCCGCCCCCGCCATCGCCGGGTTCTTCGAGCAGCGCATCGCCACGACCGGGCTGTGCCTGCTCGCCACGGCTCGTCGTGACGGCTGGCCGCGGGTGAGCCCGACGGAGCTGTCGATCCACGACGGCCGGCTGTACGTCGGGAGCATGCCGAACGCCGTGAAGGCGCAGGACCTCCAGCGCGACGACCGCTGCTGCCTCATCACCCCGCTCGCCGACAAGGACGACCTCGCCGGTGAGGTCAAGGCGTTCTGCCGGGCGCGGGAGATCGAGGGCGGTGCGGAGTGGGAGGCGCTGCGGGCCCGGATCGCTGAGCTGAACGGCTTCGACATCGGCGACCCCGGCGGCGCGCACCTCTTCGAGCTGGGCATCGAGGCGGCCGCCTGGCAGCGCGTCGAGGGCGACGAGTGGCGCACGACGTCGTGGTCGACCGGCAGCGAGGTCCGCGAGCGCGTGCGAACGGGCCCCATCGGCGAGAGCCGCGACCTCTGAGGCCCGTCGCCGACTCGTGCGGGCGGCGGCCGGGGCCCCGCGTCAGCGGTCGCGGTGGCGGGCGGCCTGGTGGTCGTCGAAGCGGGCGACGCCGGCCCCGAACCCGTCCGCGAAGATCGTCTCGCGGCCGAGCTGGTCTTCGACGGAGAGCGCCGCGTCGAGCTCCAGCCCCAGGCCCGCGTAGACGCTGGCGCGGTCGTTCACCACGGCCAGCCACGGGAACGACGCGATCTGCCCGGCCAGCTCGACGGCGCCCGCCAGCGCCTCGCCGTCGGGCACCACCCGGGTGAGGAAGCCCATCCGCTCCGCCTCGTCGCTGCCGATCTCTCGGCCGGTGAGGATGAGGTCCAGCGCGCGCCCGAGGCCGACGATGCGCGGCAGGCGGTAGGTGCCGCCGTCGATGAGCGGCACGCCCCAGCGTCGCTCGAGGCAGCCGATGCGAGCCGATCGACCCGCCACCCGCAGGTCGCACCACGCGGCCAGCTCGACGCCGCCGGCGACGCACCACCCCTCGATGGCGGCGATGACCGGCTTGGCGAGGCGCAGGCGCGTCGGGCCGAGCGGGCCGCTGTCGCGCAGCCTCGGCAGGTCGCGGAGGTTGGCGCCGGCGCAGAAGGCGGACTCGTCGCCGGTGAGGACGGCCACCCGGGCGTCGTCGTCGGCGTCGAAGGCCACGAAGGCGTCGTGCAGGCGCGACGCCGTCTCGGAGTTGATGGCGTTGCGCACGTGGCCCTGGTCGATGCGCACCACCACGACGCCTTCGGGGAGATCCGGATCTGCGCTCATGGGGGGACCGTACGCCCCTCGGCGGTACCGTCACCGCCCGTGCGAGTCATCTCCGGCACGGCCCGCGGCCGACGGCTCGTCGCCCCGCCCGGTCCCGCCACCCGTCCCACGCCCGACCGCGTCCGCGAGGCGACGTTCAACGCGCTGGGCAGCCTCGGCGTGGTGGTCGGCGCCACCGTGCTCGACCTCTATGCCGGCAGCGGGGCGCTGGGGATCGAGGCGCTCTCGCGCGGCGCCGTCCACGCCACCTTCGTCGACCACGACCGCGCCGCCGTCGCTGCCGTGGAGGCGAACCTGGCGGCCTGCGGCATGGCGACGCAGGCCACCGTGGTGGCCAGCCGCGTCGACCGCTTCCTCGCCGGGGCGGGCCGGCGCTGGGACCTGGCCCTCATCGACCCCCCCTACGAGCTCGGCGACGACGACTGGCTCGACCTGCTCGACGCGCTGCCCGCCGATCTCGCCGTGCTCGAGTCCGACCGGGCCGTGGATCCGCCCTTCGGCTGGGAGGTGCTGCGCGCCAAGCGATACGGCCTCGCCCACGTCGTGATCGCCGAGCGGCGACCCGTCTGACCAGGGCGATTGGTGAGCGGTGACCCGACCGGCGGTAGCGTGACCTCGTGACCAAGGTCCTCTACCCGGGCTCGTTCGACCCGATCCACAACGGCCACGTCGAGCTCATCGAGACGGCGTCGTTCCTCTTCGACGAGGTCGTCGTGGCGGCGATGCGCAACCCGCAGAAGGGCGAGCCGCTCTTCGAGCTCGACGAGCGCCAGGAGATGATCGAGGAGGCGCTGAGCCACCGCGACAACATCGAGGTGATGAGCTTCGCCAAGCTCGTCGTCGACGTGGCCGCCGACGTCGGGGCCGACTTCATCATCAAGGGCCTGCGCTCCACGATCGACTTCGAGAGCGAGATCTCCCAGGCACAGATCAACCTCAACGTCTCGGGCGTCCACACGCTCTTCCTGCCCTCGGCGTCGGCCAACTCGGCCGTGGCGTCGAAGTACATCCGCGACATCGCCCGCTTCGGCGGCGACGTCTCCTCGATGGTGCCCGCCTCGGTCGCCAAGCGGCTGGCCGACCGGTACGGAAGCCGATGAGCGACCACGGCGCGCCCGAGGGACCCGACTACGGCGCCGAGCTCGACCGCCCGCGCCACCCCGGCGCCGACGTCGAGCACATGCTGCGGCGGCTCCACGACATCGTGGGCTCCGCCCGACCCATGCCGCTGTCGACCTCGGTGATGATCAACCGCGACGAGGTGCTCGACGCCCTCGACGAGATCATCGAGCGACTCCCCGACGAGCTGCGCGGCGGCGCGCTGGCTGCTCAAGGAGCGCGAGGAGTACCTCGCCAAGGTCCGGCGCGAGGGCGAGGAGATCCTCGACCAGGCCCGCACCCGCGCCGAGCGGATGGTGCAGCGCACCGAGGTCGTCAAGGCGAGCGAGGCCCAGGCCCGCAAGATCGTCGAGCGGGCCAAGGACGACGCAGCCCGCATGCGCAACGAGGTCGAGGACTACTGCGACCAGAAGCTCGCCAGCTTCGAGATCGTGCTCGAGCGCACGATGAAGATGGTGGGCGCCGGCCGCGCCAAGCTGCAGGGGTCGCTCAACAGCGGCGAGGTCCCCGCCGTCGGGCGAGGCCAGGGCGCGCCCGAGCCCCCCGACCCCGAGGGCCCGGCGGTGTTCGACCAGGACCTCGGCTAGCCCGGTGGCGCACCCGGCGCTGCGGATCGGTGTCATCGAGCTGCGCCGCCGGCCCGGCACCCGGCGCCCGCTGCAGGTCTCGACGCCACTGCCCGACCTGGCGGTCACCACCGCGCGCGTCCCCGATGGCGCGGAGGTGTCCCTCGAGGGCGATCTCGAAGCGGTCGAGGGCGGCATCACCCTCAGCGCCACGGTGCGGGCGGCGTGGGCGGGGGAGTGCCGGCGCTGCCTCGAGACGGTGGAGGGGTCCGTCGAGGTCGAGGTCCGCGAGGTGTTCGAGACCGACCCGACCGAGGGCGACACCTATCCCATCGAGGGCGACTTCGTCGACCTCGAGCCGGTCGTGCGCGACGCCGTGCTGCTGCACCTGCCGCTCGCACCGCTGTGCCGCGACGACTGCCGCGGCCCCGCTCCCGAGGCGTTCCCGACCGCGCTCGCCGGCGAGGAGCCCGGCGACGAGGACGGGCCGCCTCGCGACCCGCGCTGGGCCGCCCTCGACGACCTCGACCTCGACTAGCGCTGCCCGGGGGTTCGACGGGATCGCGGGCGTCCCGCTACCATCTCCCGGCTGCGCTCCGACCCTCAGGCGTCGTGGCGCGCCCCCGCTCCACCTGCACCGAGGAACCGTCATGGCCGTCCCCAAGAAGAAGACCTCCAAGGCCAAGAGCCGCAGCCGCCGGGCCAGCGCCTGGCGCCTCGAGCGTCCCTCGCGCAGCCTCTGCCCGCGCTGCGGGGCCACCAAGGTGCCCCACGTCGTCTGCGGCAGCTGCGGCTGGTACGCCGGCCGCCAGGCCGTCGAAGTCGACTGAGCCCCACGATGCTGCCCGTCGCGCTCGATGCGATGGGGGGAGACAGGGCGCCGGAGGAGATCGTCGCCGGAGCCAGGCGTGCCGTCGAGGAGCTGGGCGTGCCGGTCACCCTCGTCGGCCGGCCCGAGGTGCTCGCCGGCATCGCCGGCGACCTGGAGGTGATCCCGGCCTCCGAGGTGATCCCCATGAGCGCCGATCCCGGCTCGAGCGTGCGCCGGATGAAGGACTCCTCGCTCGTGCGCGCCGCCGAGGCCGTGCGCGACGGCAAGGCGTCGGCCATGGTCTCGGCCGGCAACACCGGGGCGACGATGGCCTCGGCCCTGCTGCGGATGGGCCGCATCAAGGGCGTCGCCCGCCCGGCGATCGCCACCCCGATCCCCGTGCCCGGCCACACGCCGACCGTGCTGCTCGACGCGGGCGCCAACGCGGAGTGCCAGCCCGAGTGGCTCGTGCAGTTCGCGCAGATGGGCGCCGTCTTCGCGCGCGAGCGCTACGGCGTGGCCGAGCCGAAGGTGGGCCTGCTGTCCATCGGTGAGGAGCCGAGCAAGGGCACGCCGCTGGTCAAGGAGACCCACGCGCTGCTCGACGGCTCCGAGGTGCTGCGCGCCGCCGGTGCCACGTTCGTGGGCAACGTGGAGGGCCGTGACGTCATGACGCCCGACGTCGACGTCGTCGTCACCGACGGCTTCACCGGCAACGTCGTGCTCAAGACGCTCGAGGGCGGCATGCGCACCCTGGTGTCGGCGATCTTCGAGGCCTTCGGCACCAGCGCCGAGACCCAGGCGGCCAGCGAGGTGCTGATCCCCGCCCTGCTGCCCCTCTACGGCACCCTCGACCCCGACAACACGGGCGGTGCCATCCTGCTCGGCGTCGACGGCCTCTGCCTCATCTCGCACGGCTCCTCGTCGGCGACAGCGGTCGTGAACGCCATCCGCGTGGCCATGGAGCTCCACGACGTGGGGATCGTCGAGCGGCTGCGCGCCGCCGTCGCCTAGTCACAAGCGCACAAAGTCCCGCGCCCGGTATGCTCGCCGCGATCCTTCCCCCGGAGCGAGCAGGAGAGCCGCCGTGCCCGCCGAGACCCACGTCGAACGAGGACAGCCCATGGACCGCCAGCAGGTGTTCGAGCTCATCCGCGACCGCCTGGCGGACATCCTCGAGATCGAGCCCTCCGCCATCACGGAAGGGGCCAGCTTCAGCGACGACCTCGAGGCCGACTCGCTCGCCCTGATCGAGCTGGTCGAGGCCCTCGAGGAGGAGCTGAGCGAGCGCAGCGTCGGGTTCCGCATCGACGACGAGGACCTCGAGGACCTGAAGACGGTGCGAGACGCCGTCGACTACGTCGTCGGCCGGCTGTAGAGGATCGGTCATCACCCTCCCGGTCCCCGGTCTCGTCGAGCTGGTCGAGCGCCTCGGCCTCGACGTCGATCCCGACCTCCTCGCCCCGGCGCTCGTGCACCGATCCTGGTGCGCGGAGAACCCCGGGCACCCCTCCAACGAGCGCCTCGAGTTCCTCGGCGACTCCGTGCTCGGGCTCGTGGTGACCGACCACGTGTACCGCACCCATGCCGACCTGGCCGAGGGCGACCTGACGGAGATCCGCAAGACGGTCGTGAACTCCGTGGCCCTCGCCGAGGTGGCGCAGGGCCTCGGCGTCGGCGAGCACCTGCTGCTCGGCAAGGGCGAGGAGCTCTCAGGCGGCCGCCAGAAGCCGTCGATCCTCGCCGACGCCATGGAGGCGATCATCGGGGCCGTGTACCTCGCGACGGGGCTCGAGGGTGCGACGAGGCTGGTGATGGCGGTGCTGGGCAGCCGACTCGCCACCGCGCAGCTCGACGGCGCCGACCACAAGAGCCGCCTCCAGGAGCTGGCCGCGCAGCTCTCCCTGGGCCCGCCGCGCTACGACGTCGAGGCGACCGGCCCCGACCACGCCCGCACCTTCTACGTCACGGCCATGATCGACGACGTCGCCCGTGGCCGTGGCGAGGGCCGCTCCAAGAAGCAGGCCGAGCAGGCCGCGGCGCGCGCCGCCGTGGGATCGCTCGCCGAGTCCTCCACCCCGGTCACCGTCGCTGCCACGGTGGCGATGACCGACAGCCACGAGATCGACGCGGATGTCGTCGGCGACGTGCCGATCGACCGCACCACACCCTGAGGGAGACCACGATGGCTGAGCTGCCCGAGCTGGAGACCGTCCGGCGCGAGCTGGAGAAGGAGGCGGTGGGCAAGCGCTTCAAGACGCCCGAGGTCACCGGCACCAAGGTGATCCGCCACAACGGGTCCAAGAAGGCGTTCCAGAGCCGCCTCGAGGGCGCCAAGGTGAAGTCGGTCGACCGCAAGGGCCGTCACCTGGTGGCCAACCTCGACAACGGCGAGGTGCTCGTGATCCACCTCGGCGACGGCGGTCGCCTCGAGAAGGTGGCGCCCCGCTCGACGGCGCCGAAGGGCACCAGCGTGGTGCTCGCCTTCACGCAGGGCGGCCAGGTCCGCCTCGTCGACACCACCGGCACCGCCCAGGCCTTCGTGGCAGCCGGCGACGCGCTCGCCGACGAGGTGCCCGAGATCGCGGCGGGCGGGCTCGATCCCGTCGCCGACCCCGTCTCGTGGACGACCTTCGCCCGCGTGCTGCTCGCCCGCAGCGTGAAGCTCAAGGCGCTCCTCATGGACTCCGAGGTGGTGGCCGCCATCGGCCCGATCTACAGCGACGAGATCCTCTGGGAGGCGGGCCTGCGCCACGACCGCATCTCCGACCAGCTGTCGTCCCAGGAGATCCGCCGGCTCTTCCGCGCCCTCGTCGAGACGCTCCACGAGGCGGTCAAGCGCCGGGGCAGCAGCGTCGACGACTTCCCCTTCGTCGACCTCTACGGCAAGCCCGGCGAGTACCAGGACGAGCTCAAGGTCTACGGCCGAGAGGGCGAGGCCTGCCGCCGCTGCCGCGCCCCGATCGTCAAGGCCCGCTACGCCAACCGCCCCCTCTACTTCTGCGAGGCCTGCCAGGTCTGAGCGCACCCCGCGTTCTTGCGGCGTCAGACGACGCCGCACGTCACCTCACGCCGCATGAACCCGAAGGGACCGGACGTCCCGTGTTCTTGCGGCGTCAGACGACGCCGCACGTCACCTCACGCCGCATGAACCCGAAGGGACCGGACGTCCCGTGTTCTTGCGGCGTCAGACGACGCCGCACGTCACCTCACGCCGCATGAACCCGAAGGGACCGGACGTCCCGTGTTCTTGCGGCGTCAGACGACGCCGCACGTCACCTCACGCCGCAAGAACCGAGGGGCCGCAACCGACCCTCGAGCGCCGGCGCGGAGGGTGCGCGGCGGTCCCGCGCGGCGCCACTAGCGTCGGGCGCGGATGTTCCTCAAGACGCTCACCATGAAGGGCTTCAAGTCCTTCGCCGACACCACCGCGCTCGACCTGGAACCCGGCGTCACCGTCGTCGTGGGGCCCAACGGGAGCGGCAAGTCCAACGTGGTCGACGCCATCGGCTGGGTGCTCGGTGCCCAGGCCCCGTCGGCGGTGCGCTCGCAGAAGATGGACGACGTCATCTTCGCCGGCACCACCAAGCGCCCGGCGCTCGGGCGCGCCGAGGTGGCGCTCACGATCGACAACTCCGCCGGGCTGCTGCCGATCGACTTCACCGAGGTCACGCTCACCCGCACGCTCTTCCGAACGGGCGACAGCGAGTACGCCATCAACGGCGTGCCCTGCCGGCTGCTCGACATCCAGGAGCTGCTCTCCGACACCGGCGTGGGCCGCCAGCAGCACGTGATCGTGAGCCAGGGCCAGATCGACGCCGTGCTCAACGCCCGCCCCGAAGAGCGCCGCCTGATCCTCGATGAGGCGGCCGGCGTCCTCAAGTACCGCAAGCGCAAGGAGAAGGCCGAGCGCCGCCTCGCCGCCACCGAGGGCAACCTCACCCGCCTGGGCGACCTGCTCCGCGAGGTCCGCCGCCAGCTCCGACCCCTGGAGCGCCAGGCCGACGCCGCCCGCCGCCACGGCGACCTCGTGGCCGAGCTGCGCGCGCTGCACCTGTTCCTCGCCGGCCGCGAGCTCACCACGCTCAACCGCCGCCTCGCCGACGGCGGCGCCGCCCGCGCCGAGCTCGCCACCGAGGAGAACCTGCTCCGCAGCTCCCTCGCCGAGCTCGACACCGCGGTGCTCGCCGCCGAGGGCGAGCTTGGCCACATCGGCGGCGACGACCTCGGCGACGCGCTCGTGCGCTTCGAGTCGCTGCGCGAGAAGGCGCGGGGCCTCGCCGCCGTGCTCACCGAGCGCCGGCGCGGCATCGACCGCGAGCGGGGCGCCTTCGTCGACCAGGCCGTCATCGCCTCGCTCGAGGCCGACGCCGCCCGCCTCGCCGCCGAGCTCGCCGACGCCGACCAGGAGGTCGAGGCGCTCGCCCCGCAGGCCGAGGAGCTGGCACGCGCCGAGGCCGCGCTCGCCGACGCCCGTGCCACCTACGAGCAGGAGTGGGCCGAGGGCGTCCCCGCACCCTCGGGCCGCGCTGCCGAGGCGCGCGGCGAGCTGGCCGCCCTGCGTGCCGGCGTCGAGCGGGGCGAGGTGGAGCTCGCCCGCGTGCGGGCACGGCTGGCCGCGCTCGACGACAAGCTCGCTCGCCTCGACGCCGAGGCCGAGCGCCTGCGCGCCGAGGCCGCGGAGGCCGAGGCGGCGGAGGCGCCGCTGGTCGAGCGGCTGCAGGCGGCCGAGCAGCACCGCGTCGAGGCCGAGGCGCAGGTCGCCGACGCCGAGGCCGCCCTCCGTGCCGCCGACGGCGACCGCCACGCCTGGACCGCGCGCGCCGAGGCCCTGAGCCTGGCCCTCGACCAGGCCCGCTCGCGCGCCGGCGCCGAGCGCCTCGCCTCGGTCAGCGGCGTCGTCGGCACCCTGCTCGACCTCGTCGACATCGACCCCGGCTGGGAGCCCGCCGTCGAGGCGGCGGCCGGTGAGGCGCTCGCTGCGGTGGTGGTCGACGGCGTCGACGCGGCGCGGCGAGCCATCGCCGCGCTCCACGACGGCGCCGACGGCGACGGCGCCCTCGGCGGCGCCGTGCTGGCGCTCGGCACGGCGCGGATCGCGCCGGTCCCGCCGCCGGTGGGCCAGCCGGTGCGCGCCCACGTGCGGGCCGCGGCGCGCCGACGTCGAGGCCCTCCTCGACGCGCTGCTCGGCGCCGCGGTGGCGGTCGACGGCGGCTGGTCCGCCGCGCTCGACGCCGCCCTCGCCCACCCCGACGCCGTGGTCGTCACCCGCGACGGCGGGCGCTTCGGGCTCACCGGCTGGCGCGTCGGCACCGGCTCGACCGGCGCCACCGGCGCAGCGCTCGACGAGGCCCGCGAGCGCGCCGACGCCGCGGCCGAGGTCGCCACCCACGCCGAGGCCAGCCTCCACGGCGCGCGCTCGCTGCTCGACGAGGCGCGCCAGGCCGAGGCGGCGCTGGCGCGCCAGCTCGACGAGCACGACGGCCGCCTCACCGCCGCCACCGACGGCCTGCAGCGCGTCGATGCCGACCGCCGCGACGCCGCTCACCGAAGCCGACAGCCTCCGCGGCCACGCCGACGAGCTGGCGGAGCGCCTCGCACGAGAGCAGGCGCGCGTCGCCGAGCTCGACCTCACCTTGCCGATGCTCGAAGCCGAGGAGGCCGACTCCGCCGAGCGCGCCCGCGCCATGGCCGACGCCAAGGCGCACCTCGAGGAGCGCGCCGGCGCGGCCGGCGCGCTGCGCACCGACCTTGAGGTCCGCACCGCCGGCCTCGACGACCGCCGCCAGTTCCTGCGCCGCCGCCTCGGCGAGGTGGAGGCCCGCCTCGAGGGCTCGATGGAGGCGCGGCGCGAGGCCGAGGTGCGCCGGGTGGAGCTCGACGCCAAGCAGGCCGCGATCGACCGGCTCGCGGCGCTGGTCGGTGACCGCCTCGCCAAGGTGGAGTCCGAGCTGGGACAGCTCCGCGAGCGGCGCCGCCGCCAGAGCGAGGCGCAGCGCGCCGCAGCGGCGCGCCTCGACGAGCTGCGCCAGCAGCGGACCGACAGCGAGAGGCGCCTCGAGGAGACGCGCGAGCGAGCCCGCCGAGCCGAGCTCGAGGAGGCCGAGGTCAAGCTCCGCCTCGAGACCGCCGTCGAGGCGCTCCGCCGCGACCTCGAGGTCGAGCCCGAGGTCGCCATGGCGGCCGACCCGCCCGAGATGCACGAGGGCGTCACGCCCACGGCCCGGGCCCGCGAGCTCGAGCGCGAGCTGCGCCTCATGGGCCCGATCAACCCGCTGGCGCTCGAGGAGTACGACGCCCTCCAGGAGCGCCACGAGTTCCTGCAGGCGCAGCTCGACGACGTGAAGTCGTCGCGGCGCGACCTCGCCAAGGTGATCAGGGCCATCGACGGCGAGATCGTCGACGTCTTCGCCGCCGCCTTCGCCGACGTGTCGCAGAACTTCGAGCAGCTCTTCCAGACGCTCTTCCCGGGCGGCACGGGTCGCCTGCGGCTGACCGCGCCCGACGACCTCCTCGAGACCGGCATCGAGGTCGAGGCCAAGCCCTCCGGCAAGAACGTGCGGAAGCTGTCGCTGCTCTCGGGCGGCGAGCGCTCCCTCACCGCGCTGGCGTTCCTCTTCGCGGTGTTCCGCAGCCGGCCGTCGCCGTTCTACGTGATGGACGAGGTCGAGGCGGCGCTCGACGACGTCAACCTGCACCGCTTCCTCGACCTCGTCCACGAGTTCCGCCGCGAGGCGCAGCTCATCATCGTGAGCCACCAGAAGCGCACCATGGAGGCGGCCGACATCCTCTACGGCGTCACCATGCAGCCGGGCGGCAGCAGCAAGGTGCTCAGCGAGAAGGTCGCCACCGTCGCCTGAGCCCGGGCGGTCTCAGCACTCGGTGCGCAGGTAGCGCTCCAGGCGGGCTGCAGCCGCCGCGTAGGCCACCTGCTCGCCGCGGTAGGCGCGGGTGTCGAGGGAGCTGCCGTCGTAGCCGGCCTCGGCGAGCAGGTCGTCGAGGGACGCAGCGGCGGTCGCGTACTCGCGCGCCGCCGCCCGAGCCTCTGCGGGGGCCACCTCGACGAGCTCCCGCGCCCGCTCGACCAGCGCCTCGAACGCCGCTTCGATCTCCGCCGCGGTGGCCCGCTGGCCGAAGGCGCGGAAGGGGTCGTTGGTGGTCAGCCGGTCGAGGCGGTCGCAGAACGCCACCGGGTCGGCCCGGTCGCCGTCGCCGCCCGCGCAGCCCGCGAGCGCCACGACGGCGGCCACCAGCAGGCATCGCATGCCGCGGGAACCTACCTCTACGCTGACAGCGCCATGGAGATCGTCCTCATCGCCCTGCTCGTCGTCGTCGTGCTCGGAGGGGTGGCCTTCGTGGCGACCCGACGCGCGCGGCACCGTCGAGCTCGAACCCCCGCCCACGCCCACCGCACCGCCGCGACCGGTCGAGCCGCCGACCGTCGAGGCGCCGCCCGAGGCCGAGGCCGAGGTCGAGGCCGAGGTCGTGCTCGAGCCCGAGGCGCTGCCGGAGCCGGAGCGGGCCCCCGAGCCCGAGCCCGAGCTCGTCGAGGCGCTGCCGGTCCGGCCGAGCTTTCGCGAGCGGCTCGGGAAGGCACGCAGCACGCTGTCGGGCTACGTCGGCTCGGTGCTCTCCCGCGAGAAGATCGACGCGGAGGCGTGGGACGACCTCGAGGAGGCGCTGATCCGTGCCGACGTGGGCGTCGGAACGACGACGGACATCCTCGACCGCCTGCGCGCCACCGTCGAGGAGGCAGGCATCACCGAGCCAGCGGCGCTGCTCGAGGCGCTCAAGGACCAGCTCAAGGCCGACCTCCGCAGCGGCGACCGCGCCCTTCGCTTCGAGCCGGGCGCGCCCAACGTGTGGCTCTTCGTCGGCGTCAACGGCGTGGGCAAGACCACCACCATCGGCAAGGTGGGCAAGCGCCAGGCCGCCGAGGGGCGCCGCGTCGTGATGGCGGCGGGCGACACGTTCCGAGCCGCGGCCGCCGAGCAGCTGGGCACCTGGGCCGAGCGGGCAGACGCGGAGCTCGTGCGCGGCGCCGAGGGCGGCGACCCCAGCGCCATCATCTTCGACGGGGTGCAGCGCGCCGCGGCCCGGGGCTACGACCTGGTGCTCGCCGACACGGCGGGGCGCCTCCACACCAAGGTGAACCTGATGGAGGAGCTGCGCAAGGTCCGGCGCGTCGCCGATCGGGAGCCGGGCCGGGTCACCGAGGTGCTCCTCGTGCTCGACGCCACCACCGGCCAGAACGGGCTGGTGCAGGCGCAGCAGTTCACCGAGGCGGTCGAGCTGACCGGCGTGGTCCTCACCAAGCTCGACGGGTCCGCCAAGGGCGGCATCGCGCTGGCCATCCAGTCGACGCTCGGCATCCCGATCAAGCTGGTCGGGCTGGGAGAGAGCGCCGACGATCTCGTCGACTTCGACCCCGACGAGTTCATCGACGCCCTCTTCGCCCACGACTGACCTGGCGGTCGGGTCTACGCTCCACGCTCATGTTCACGCTGATCCGCCTCATCTTCCTGCCGGCCAAGGTCGGGATGGGCACCACCAAGCTCGGCGTGAAGGCGGGCTTCCGCACCGGCCGGCTGCTGGGGTACCGGCGCCTCGTGGTGTTCGGCGTCGGGGTCGGCGTCGGGCTCCTCCTGGCGCCGATGACCGGCCAGCAGGCACGCGAGGAGCTGCGCGCCGCCATCGAGCGGCGCCGCGGCGGGGCGGGCGGCGACGTCGCGGCGCGCGTGCGCTTCGAGCTCTCGCACTCGCCCCGCACCTGGCACCTGCCCCAGCCCGACGTCGAGGTGATCGGTGGCACCGCGGTGCTGCGCGGTGCGGTGCCCCACGAGGTCGGCCGCGCCGACCTGGAGCGCACCGCGGCCGCGGTCGACGGCGTCACCAGCGTCGACAACCGCGTCTCCGTCTCCGCTGCTGCGGGAGCCAACGGCACCGCCTGACCGCTTCGGGCCGGTTGGGGGCATGGCAGCGCCCGGATCGGCACCGCCATGCCCCCAACCTGGCGCTTCGGAGGGCTCGAAACCGCCGCTAGCATCGGTCGCTCATGTTCGACGCACTCTCCGACCGCTTCGACGGGATCTTCAAGCGCCTCCGCAGCAAGGGCAAGCTGCGCGAGGACGACGTCGAGGAGGTCCTGCGCGAGATCCGCGTGGCGCTGCTCGAGGCCGACGTCGCCTTCCAGGTCGTCAAGGGCATGCAGGCCCGCATCCGAGAGCGCGCCGTGGGGATCGAGCTGTCCGAGGCGCTCAACCCGGCCCAGCAGGTCATCAAGATCGTCCACGACGAGCTGATCGCTGCGCTCGGCGGCGAGGCGATGAAGATCACCTACGCCTCCAAGCCGCCCACCGTGGTGCTGATGGCCGGCCTGCAGGGCTCGGGCAAGACGACCAACTCCGCCAAGCTGGCCCGCTGGTTCAAGCAGCAGGGCCGCAACCCGCTCATGGTGGGCGCCGACCTCCAGCGACCCGCTGCGGTGGACCAGCTCCGAACCCTCGGCGGGCAGATCGACGTTCCCGTCTTCTCCCAGCCCGGCGATCCGGTCGACACCGCCGCTGCCGGGCTCGCCGAGGCCCGGCGGCTCGGTCGCGACGTCTTGATCGTCGACACCGCCGGCCGTCTCGCCATCGATGCCGAGCTGATGGACCAGGTGCGACGGATCTCCGAGGCGGTGGCGCCGGACTACACCTTCCTCGTCGTCGACGCCATGACCGGCCAGGACGCCGTCACCGTCGCCGAGTCGTTCAACGCCACCCTCGCCCTCGACGGCGTCATCCTCACCAAGCTCGACGGCGACGCCCGCGGCGGGGCCGCGCTGAGCGTCAAGGAGGTGGTGGGCAAGCCCATCGCCTTCGCGTCGACCGGTGAGAAGGTCTCCGAGTTCGAGCTCTTCCACCCCGACCGCCTCGCCGGGCGCATCCTCGGCATGGGCGACGTCCTCACGCTCATCGAGAAGGCCGAGGAGGTCTACGAGAAGGAGGCCGCCGAGGAGGCGGCCGCTCGTCTCATGGACGGCCGCTTCACGCTCGACGACTTCCTCGAGCAGATGCAGCAGCTCAAGAAGATGGGGCCGATCTCGGGGCTCGTCGGGATGATCCCGGGCATGCCCAAGGAGCTGAAGGGCGCGCAGATCGAGGACGACCAGATCGCCCGCGTCGAGGCCATCATCCGGTCGATGACCCCGATCGAGCGCGCCGACGTCGACCGCATCGACGGCTCCCGTCGGTCCCGCATCGCCCGCGGATCGGGCACCGATCCCGGCGAGGTCGGCCAGCTCGTGAAGCAGTTCAAGGAGATGCAGAAGCTCATGAAGCGCATGCCGGGCGTCTCCGGCACCAAGCGCGGTCCAGCCGGCAAGGGCAAGAAGGGCAAGAAGGCCAAGAAGGGCGGCGGGCGGCCAACGGCAGCGCCGAGCGCTCCCGTAGCCGGCGCCAAGCAGCCCTTCACCCTGCCGGGCTTGAACTAGCAGGCGCCGAGGGACCACCATGGTCCGCCGTGCTCGTGCACGGACACCCCTGAACGAAGGACGTACGCAGTGGCCGTCAAGCTCCGCCTGATGCGGATGGGCAAGAAGAAGCAGCCGACCTACCGCGTGGTGGCCGCCGACGCTCGCTCGCCGCGCAACGGCCGCTTCATCGAGATCATCGGCACCTACGACCCTCGCCAGGAGCCGTCGGTCGTGAAGATCGACACCGACAAGGCCGCCGAGTGGATCCGCAAGGGCGCCCAGCCCACCGAGACGGTCGCCCGGCTCATCAAGGTGGCAGAGGCCCAGCCGGCGCCTGCCGCCGACGAGACCGCACCCGACGCATGAGCGACGCCGAGGGTCCCGAGCTCGACCAGGAGCTCGACGACAACGACGTCAACCGCATCGACGACGACCTCGGCGCCGACGGCGAAGCGGCGCCCACCGCCACCTCGGTGCTCGACCTGCTCGTCACGTCGCTCGTCGACGACCCCGACGCGGTCCGCATCGACCCCATCGAGCAGCGCGACCGGGTGCGCCTCGAGGTCCGCGTGGGACCCGACGACATGGGCCGCGTGATCGGCAAGCGTGGCCGCGTGGCCAACGCCATCCGGACCGTCGTGCGCGCTGCCGCCGTGAAGGACGACGTCAACGTCGACATCGAGTTCGAGGATTGATCGTTCGAGCTCGGTGGCCAGCGGCCGCCTTGCTCGAGACCGAGGTGCGCCTTCGGCGCGGCGCCCGCCTCCAGCCCGTGGTCGGCCACGGGGGTGTCGTAGTGCTTCTGGAGGTCGGGCGGATCACGAAGCCGCACGGGGTCCGGGGGGAGGTGCTGGTCGCGCTGTCCAGCGAGCGGACCTCGCGGCTGGATCCCGGCGCGGTGCTCAGCACCGACCGTGGGGAGCTCACGGTGGTCGCGTCGTCGCCGCACCAGGACCGCTGGATCGTGCAGTTCGAGGGCCTCGAGGATCGTGACCAGGCAGCCGGGTGGCGGGGAGTCGTGCTGCGCGCCGAGGCCGTCGACGACGAGGACGGCGACGAGCTCTGGGTGCACGAGCTGGTCGGTGCGACCGTGGCGCTCGCCGACGGCAGCGAGGTCGGCACGGTGGTCGAGGTCCAGGCCAACCCGGCGAGCGACCTGCTGGTGCTCGACACCGGCGCGCTCGTGCCGGTCGCCTTCGTGACCGGCCAGGAGCCCGGCCGGGTCACGATCGACCCGCCCGAGGGCCTCCTCGAGCTCTAGTCGTACGCTGCGGCCGGCATGCGCATCGACGTCTTCACGATCTTCCCGGAGATGGTCACCGGGTTCGCGGCGCACAGCCTGTTGGGCAGGGCTCAGGCCGCCGGCCTGCTGGAGCTGCGGGTGCACGACCTGCGCAGCGCCACCACCGACGTGCATCGCACCGTCGACGACGCCCCCTACGGCGGCGGCGCCGGGATGGTGATGATGGCCGAGCCGATCTTCGCCGCCGTCGAGTCGGCCGACCCGCCGCGCCCGCTGCACTACCTCAGCCCGGCCGGACGCCCCTTCGACCAGTCCGTCGCCGCCGAGCTCGCAACCCTCGACGGCTTCAGCCTCCTCTGCGGCCGCTACGAGGGCGTCGACGAGCGGGTCCGCGAGCACCTCGTCGACGGCGAGCTCTCCGTCGGCGACTACGTGCTGGGCGGCGGCGAGGTGGCCGCCATGGTCGTCCTGGAGGCGGTCGCCCGGCTGGTGCCCGGCGTCATGGGCAACGAGGCCTCCGCCGGCGACGAGTCCTTCAGCGACGGGCTGCTCGAGTACCCGCAGTACACGCGACCGGCCGACTTCCGGGGCTGGCGGGTCCCGGAGGTCCTGCGCTCCGGGGACCATGCCCGCGTGGAGCGCTGGCGCCGCGCCCAGGCGCTCGCCCGCACGGCCCGGCGCCGCCCCGACCTGCTCGCTGCGCGCGGCGGGCTGAGCGACGACGAGCGCCGTCTCCTCGAGGACCTCGGCATCGACGCCGCACACCTCGACGAGTTCGACCGGTAGCGGATCGCCCGCCTATCGTTGCCAGTCCCACACCAACGCCGCTGATGCCCAGCGCCGCACGGAGCGACCTCCCATGCAACCCACCGATCTCGTCGACCAGACCAGCCTGCGCACGGACATCCCCGACTTCGCGCCCGGCGACACCATCAAGGTGCACGTCCGTGTGGTGGAGGGCAGCAAGGAGCGCCTCCAGGTGTTCCAGGGCGCCGTGATCGCTCGCCAGGGCGACGGCGTGCGCGAGACCTTCACCGTCCGCAAGGTGTCCTACGGCGTCGGCGTCGAGCGCACCTTCCCCGTGCACGCCCCCACGGTCGCCAAGATCGAGGTCGTCAGCCGGGGCGACGTGCGGCGCGCCAAGCTGTACTACCTGCGCGACCGCGTCGGGAAGGCCGCCAAGATCAAGGAGAAGCGCGACCGCTGATCCGACGCCCGCTGCGGCGGGCGCGATGGCAGCCTCCAGGACGTACCCTCGGTGCCATGTCGACCGAGGACCTCGAGCGCTACGAAGCCGAGATCGAGCTCCAGCTGTACAAGGAGTACAAGGACGTCGCGCCGATGTTCTCCTACGTGGTGGAGACCGAGCGGCGCTTCTACCTCGCCAACGAGGTCCAGCGGCACGTCCACAACGAGGACGGCCGCACCTACGTCGAGCTGCAGATGCGCGACGCCTGGGTGTGGGACATGTACCGCACCACGCGCTTCGTGGCATCGGTGAGCATCGTCACCTTCAAGGACGTCAACATCGAGGAGCTCCCCAAGAAGGAGCTCTAGGTGACCAGGGGTGCTCGCCCGGCCGGTCGTCCGCCGCGGGATCGCCTCTGGCGGTGCGCGCTCGTGGCTGCAACCCTCGCCTCTCGTGGATCCGAGGCGGGTGCTGGGGGCGTCGGGGGAGGCTCGGGCCGCGGCGTGGTACGAGGCCCGCGGCTATGCCGTCGTCGACCGCAACTGGCGCTGCCGTGACGGCGAGCTCGACCTCGTCGTGCGGCGGGGGAGCGAGCTCGTCTTCGTCGAGGTGAAGACGCGCCGCAGCGACCGCTTCGGCACCCCTGCGGAGGCGGTGACGCCCGCCAAGCAGCGACGGCTGCGCCGCCTCGCCGTCCGCTACCTCGACGCCACCGGCACCCGGGCTGGGTCGCTGCGCTTCGACGTGGTGGCGATCCTCGCCGGGCGCCTCGAGGTCATCGAGGCCGCGCTCTAGCCCAGCAGCGCCCAGGCGACGAGGGCCACGCACACCACGAGCGCTGCGGCGACGAGCACCAGGTCGGCGGGGGAGCGGCGGCGGCGGCCGTAGGGGTTGAATCCCATGGCGCCAGTATCGTGCCGGCCATGCAGACGCTGCAGGTCGAGCGGGCGGACGGGGTGCTCACGATCACCTTCGACCGGCCCGAGAAGCGCAACGCCATCAACGGTCAGATGTGGGACGAGCTGATGGAGGTGTTCACGACCGCGGTCGCCTCCAGCGACGACCGCTGCATCGTGCTCACCGGCGCCGGCGGCGCCTTCTGCTCGGGCGCCGACCTCTCCGACCAGGGCGAGGGAGGCGCCACGCACCAGCTGGCCAACATGCGCCGCATCAACGCGGTCGTGCAGGCCTTCCACGAGCTGCCGCAGCCCACCATCGCCAAGGTCGGGGGCGTGGCGGCGGGCGTCGGGATGAGCCTGGCCCTGGCGTGCGACCTCGTCGTGGCCTCCACCGAGGCGCGCTTCACCACGGTCTTCTCCCGCCGGGGCCTCTCCCTCGACGGCGGGTCGTCCTGGCTGCTGCCTCGCCTGGTCGGCATGCAGCGGGCCAAGGAGCTCGCCCTCCTCGCCGACGTCGTCGATGCAGAGCAGGCCCGGGCGCTCGGGATCGTCAACCGGGTGGTGGCACCGGCGGAGCTCGACGAGGCCGTGGGCGACTGGGCCCGCCGCCTGGCCGCGGGCCCGCCCATCGCGCTCGCCATGACCAAGCGGATGCTCGACCGGTCCTTCGAGCAGAGCTTCGAGCAGGCGCTCGACGACGAGGCCCGCTGCCAGACCGTCAACTTCGGCACCCGCGACACGCTCGAGGCGATCACCGCCTTCCTGCAGAAGCGCGATCCGAGCTTCGAGGGGCGCTGAGCGCTCGCGGATCGGGCCTTCCGGCTGTCGCACCGCCCGCCTAGGGTGGCGCGAGCGCCTCGAGGTCCGGCCGCCCACGACCTCCTCTGCTGCCGCCCACCCCCTCGGGGGTGATGTCACGAGGAGCGCGCGTGCTCGGCCTCGTCCCCTCCGCCACGCTGCTCGGCGTCGACGGCCACGCCGTCACCGTCGAGGTCCACATCGCCAAGGGCCTGCCGTCGTTCACGGTGGTCGGCCTGCCCGACGCCTCCTGCCGCGAGGCGCGCGACCGCGCCCGAGCGGCGATCCTGTCCAGCGGGCTCCGCTGGCCACAGGCCCGGATCACGGTCAACCTGGCCCCACCCACGGTGCGCAAGGTCGGCTCCGGCCTGGACCTGCCGATCGCCGTCGCCATGCTCGTCGCCTCCGAGCAGCTGCGCCAGGACCAGGTCGAGGGCCTCGCCTTCCTCGGCGAGCTCGGCCTCGACGGCCGCGTGCGGGCGGTGCCGGGCACCATCTGCCTCACCGAGGCGCTGGGCGACGCGTCGCTCGTCCTCCCCGCCGACAGCGCCGAGGAGGCCGGCCTGGTCGGCGACCGCGCCATCCACCCCGTGCGGAGCCTCAGCGAGGTCGTGGCCTGCTGCAGGGGCGACGATCCCTGGCCCGCCGCGCCGGCGCGCCGCGCACCGACGCGGCGCGCCGGCGCGCACGACCTCGCCGACGTCCGCGGCCAGCCGGTCGCGCGCTTCGCCCTGGAGGTCGCGGCCGCCGGCGCGCACCACCTGCTCATGCTGGGCCCTCCCGGCGCCGGCAAGACCATGCTCGCCTCGCGCCTGCCCGGGATCCTGCCGCCCCTCACCGACCAGGCAGCGCTGGAGACCACCCGCATCCACTCGGCCGCAGCGCTGGGCCTCCCGCCCGGGGGTCTCGTGCGCCAACCGCCCTTCCGAGCGCCGCACCACGGCGCATCGGCGGTCGCGCTGGTGGGCGGCGGCAGCGCCGCGATGCGCCCCGGGGAGATCAGCGCCGCAGCCAACGGGGTGCTCTTCCTCGACGAGCTCGCCGAGTTCTCCCCGCACGTGCTCGACGCGCTCCGCCAGCCGCTCGAGGAGGGCGTGGTGCGCGTGGCGCGCGCCGCGGCCACGGTGACCTTCCCCGCCCGCTTCCTGCTGGTCGCCGCCATGAACCCCTGCCCCTGCGGCTACGGGAGCCGGCCGGGCGGCTGCCGCTGCACCGACGGCGCCCGGGTCCGCTACCAGCGCCGCCTGTCGGGTCCGCTCCTCGACCGCTTCGACCTGCGGGTCGAGGTCAGCCGTCCCACGGTCGACGACCTCATGGGCCGCGCCCGCGGCGAGCCCTCCGCCGAGGTCGCCGCGCGGGTCGTCGCGGCGCGCCAGCTCGCCGCGCAGCGCGGCGTGGTCGCCAACGGCGCGCTGCCCGTCGAGCGCCTCGACGAGGTGGCACCCCTCGACGACGACGCCCAGCAGCTGCTGGAGCAGACCCTGCGCTCCGGGCGCCTCTCGGCACGGGGGCTGCACCGCATCCGCCGCGTCGCCCGCACGATCGCCGACCTGCAGGGTGCGCCGCAGCGGATCAGCGCCGCCCACGTCGCCGTGGCGCTCAGCCTGCGGGCCGACCCACCCGGCGTCACCCCGACCGAGACCGCGCTCGCCGGATGAGCACCGCGCCCGCCCTCGACCGGCACGCCGATGCCGTGCGACGCGGCGCGGCCGCCGCGCTCGCCGGCCTGCCCGGCATGGGGCCGCGCCGGCTCACGGCCCTGCTCGACGCCTGGGACCCGGCGCAGGCCTGGGAGCGTGCGGCATCCGGCAGGCGGCGGCGACTCAGCGAGGCCCCCGCCGTCGCGGCGCTCCTCGGCCCGGCTGCCGACGGCGGCGAGGCGCTGGTCCGCTCCTGGGCCGCCGCCGCCCACGGCGTCGACCCCGAGGCGGTGGCGCAGCGCCACGAGCGCGCCGATGTGGTCGTGCACCTGCGCGACGACGCCTCGTACCCCGCTCTCCTCCTGGCCGACGTCGAGCCCCCGGCGGTGCTGTTCACCCGCGGGCACCCCGCGGCGCTCGACGCGCCACGGGTGGCGATCGTCGGCACGCGGCGCTGCACCGGCCTCGGGGCGGGCTTCGCACGCGAGCTCGGGCGCGACCTCGCGTCGGCGGGCGTCGCCGTCGTGTCGGGCCTGGCCCTCGGCATCGACGGTGCGGCGCACCGGGGCGTGCTCGACGCCCGCGGCCGGGCCGCCGCCCCGGTGGGCGTCGTCGGGTCGGGGCTCGATGTCGTGTACCCCGCCCGCCACCGCGACCTCTGGCACGCCGTGGCCGACCAGGGCCTCCTGCTGGGCGAGGTGCCGCTGGGCCAGCGCCCCGCCGGATGGCGCTTCCCGGCGCGCAACCGCGTCATCGCGGCGCTGGCCGACGTCGTGGTCGTGGTGGAGTCGCACGCCGGCGGGGGCTCCCTCCACACCGTGACCGAGGCGATCCGGCGCGACGTCCAGGTGATGGCGGTGCCCGGCTCCGTGCGCAGCCCGGCTGCCGCCGGCACGAACCAGCTGCTGGCCGAGGGCTGCCACCCGGTGCGCGACGCGCAGGACGTCCTCGTGGCGCTCGGCCTCGGCGCCGCCACCCGCGGGCGAGCCAGCACCGACCGGCGGGCCGCGCCCGACGCCTGCGGCCGCGCCGTGCTCGACGCCCTCGGCTGGGAGCCCGCCACCTTCGAGCACCTGGCGGTGCGAAGCTCGCTCGCGCTGCCCGAGCTGGCCGTCGCCCTCGAGTGGCTGCAGGTGGAAGGCTGGATCGGCCTCGCCGGCGGCTGGTACGAGCGGATCGAGGCCGCATGACCGCCCTGCGATGCGCCCTGCCTGTCGCTGCCTCGGCGAGGGTCGACGGTACGGTGAGCGGATGGGCTGGCACGAGCGTGCGTTCCTCGAGGCCCTCACCTCGGTGTCGCCTCGCACGATCGATGCCTACCGGCGCGACCTCGCCGGCTTCGCCGCATGGGCGGCGCGGGGCGGCCACCACGGCCCCGAGGGCGTCGACCGCACGGTGCTGCGGCGCTACGTCGCCCACCTCGCCACCCGGGGCTACGCCCGGCGCTCGATCGCCCGAAAGGTGTCGACGCTGCGCCGCTACTTCCGCTGGGCCACCCGCACGGGGCTCGTGCCGGTCGATCCCGCCCTCGGGGTCGCCGCGCCCAGCGGCGACGGCCGCCTGCCGCGGGTGCTGCGCCAGGAGGAGCTCACCGCCCTGCTCGACGCGCCCCCGATCGCGGGCGACGACGCCCCCGGCGTGCGCGCCCGCGACGACGCCGTCCTCGAGGTCCTCTACGGCAGCGGCCTGCGGGTCGGCGAGGCGTGCTCGCTCGACCTCGACGACCTCGACCTCGACCGGGCCCGCGCGACGGTCTGGGGCAAGGGCAACAAGCAGCGGTCCCTGCCGCTCAGCGAACCCGCCGTGGCCGCCCTGCGGCGCTGGGTCGAGGCCGAGCGCGACCACCTCGTCACCGACCTCACGCCGAGCGGCGCGCTCTTCCTCAACCGGCGCGGCCGGCGCCTCGCCCCGCGCGACGTCCGGCGCATCCTCGACCGCCGGGCCGCCTCCCCGACGCACCCCCACGCCCTGCGCCACACCTTCGCCACGCACCTGCTCGACGGTGGTGCCGACCTCCGCTCCGTCCAGGAGCTGCTCGGCCACGCGGACCTCGGGACGACACAGCGGTACACTCACGTCAGCCGAGAGCGCCTGCGCGCCGTATACGACGCCAGCCACCCGAGGGCTTAGGGGCGAAGCCTTGCCGAGCAACCAACACGAACCGGACATCGATCGCCTCTGGGCGGAGTACAAGGCCGATGGTCGCCAGGAGCTCCGCGACCAGCTGATCGTCCACTACTCGCCGCTGGTGAAGTACGTCGCGGGCCGCGTCGCCACCGGCCTGCCCCAGAACGTCGACCAGGCCGACCTCGTGTCCTACGGCATCTTCGGGCTCATCGACGCCATCGAGAAGTTCGACCTCGGGCGGGGCTTCAAGTTCGAGACCTACGCCATCGCCCGGATCAAGGGCAACATCCTCGACGAGCTGCGCTCGATCGACTGGGTGCCCCGCTCGGTGCGGGCCAAGGCCCGGGCGCTGGAGAAGGCCTACTCCAAGCTCGAGGGCCAGCTGCACCGCACGCCCACCGACTCCGAGCTCGCCGACGAGCTGGACCTCACCGACGACCAGCTGCAGACGACCCTCGGCCAGATCTCCTTCACGGGCCTCGTCGCCCTCGACGAGATGCTCTCGAGCGGTGACCGCGGCGACTCGATCACCCTCGGCGACACGCTTCCCGACGGCGGCGCCGGCCCGGTGGCGGCCTACGAGGTCGAGGAGATGCGACAGATCCTCGCCGACGCCATCAACCGCCTCCCCGAACGGGAGAAGGTCGTCCTCACGCTCTACTACTACGAGGGCCTCACCCTCGCCGAGATCGGTTCGATCCTCGGGGTCACGGAGAGTCGGATCTGCCAGATCCACACCAAGGCCGTGATCCAGCTGCGGGCCCGCATGGCGGCGTCCGAGCGCGAGCCCGCCTGATCCCCCGGCCGCAACGCGGCCACCCGCACCACCCGCACCACCCGCTTCCCCCTTCCCGTGGTCCACCGCGCCATGAGGGGGAGGCTCCATGCGCCACGCCGCCCGAGGGCCGCGCCGCGCCGCGCGCTGCGCCCTGCCCGTGCTCTTCGCCCTGGCGGTCGCTTCCAGCGCGACGGTCGCCGTCCCGCACCAGGCAGGCGCCGCGCAACCCGCGCCGCCGTACGTGCCGCCGGTCGAGGCACCGGTCCTCGACCCGTTCCGTCCGCCTGAGCACCCCTACGGGCCCGGGAACCGCGGCCTCCAGTACGCCACCGAGGCGGGCACCGAGGTGCGGGCCGTCGGCGATGGCCGGGTGACCTTCGCCGGCCTGGTCGCCGGCACCCGCCACGTCACCGTGCTGCACACCGAGGGGCTGCGCACCAGCTACTCGTTCCTCGACCGCGTCGACGTCGTGGTCGGCCAGCGGGTGCGCCAGGGCGACGTCGTCGGCACCACGGCGGGTCGCCTCCACCTCGGCGCGCGCATCGGCGATGCCTACCTCGACCCGGCGTCGCTCTTCGACGCCGGCCCGCCGCGGGTCCACCTCGTGCCGTTCGAGGACCCGCCGGGTGCGGGCCCGTCGG
The DNA here is from genome assembly GCA_963715505.1 of uncultured Microthrixaceae bacterium. Taxonomy (GTDB): domain Bacteria; phylum Actinomycetota; class Acidimicrobiia; order Acidimicrobiales; family VFJN01; genus VFJN01. Next base: position 1,910,375 of record OY970242.1, on the reverse strand, counting down.
GTGAGCGCAACGCCATCGGGCAGCTCATCGGTGGCATCGGCGGGGCGCTGGGCGGGGTGCTCGGTGGTGCGGCCGACGTGGGAGCGGGGCTCTCGGCATGGCTTCGGGGCGAGGGCTCGCAGCTCGCGCGCACCCTGGCCCACTACGCCTGGGAGCTCGGGGTGGAGCTGTCCCCCTCGGGCCTGCTGGCCCGCGGCTACCAGGCGGTCACCGCTGCCTGGGTGATCGCCCGGCGTCCCTGCACGCGCCGGGCCGTCGCGGTGGCGGCGCCCGCCGCCCACCGGGTGGCGGTGCTGGTCGGCGGGCTCGGCTCGAGCAGCGAGTCGGCAGCCATCGACGACGTCCCGACCGGCACCCTGGGCTACGAGCCGGTCGACGTCGTTCGCTTCAGCTACGCAGGCGGGCGCACCCCCGATGCCGCCGACGGCTTCGCTTCGATCGGCGCCAGTCGCTACACCGCGGCCGACACCCAGGGGGACCTGCGTGCGGCGGGCGCCCGCCTGGCCGACCTCGTCGAGGCCGTGGTGAGCGCCCGACGCGGCGCGACCGTCGACCTGCTGGCGCACTCCCAGGGCGGGCTCGTGGCGCGCCTGGCCCTGATCGAGCTGGAGCGGCGCCACGGCAGCGCGTGGCTGGCCCGACTCGGCCTCGTTGCCACCATCGGCACGCCGCATCGCGGCGCCGACCTCGCCACGGGCGTGCACGCGCTGGGCGCCACGCTGGCTGGGTCCATGGCGCTCGACGGGGTGCAGGGGGCGCTCGACCTCGCCCTCGACGACGACGCCACCTCGTTGGCGCAGCTCGCCGAGACGTCCCGGGTGGTCGCCGAGCTGGCTGCCGCGCCCGTGCCGGTCGGCGTGCGGGCGCTGTCCATCGCCGCCCGCGGTGACCTGGTCGTGCCGGTGCCGAGCACCAGGCTCGACGGCGCCACCAACGTCGTCGTGCCGCTGTTGGGCCTCACGGCCCACGACCGCCTGCCGGGGAGCCCCGAGGTGCAGCGCGAGCTGTCGCTGGCCCTCGCCGGCCTGCCGCCGACGTGCCAGGGCTTCGGCTCCGCCCTCGCCGACCAGGTGGTCGGCGAGGCGATCAGCAAGGGCGAGGACGCCATCGGCGCCCTCGCCTTCGCTGCGGCAGCCGCGATGGCCCCGCCGCTGGGCGGATGACACGAGATCGGAGGTCTGGCCGCTCCGGCACGCGTGCCGCTAGGATCGCCCGTCGGCCAGGCGACCGCTTGGCCGTGATCAGCGAACCACACCAACCCTGCACCCGGGCCATCCCGCGGTCGCCCCACCAGGCGCCAGGTCCGGCGCCGGCACCACGCCGGCACAGCGAAACCACGGGAAAGGAGCCCATCGTGGCCGTCGTCACCATGAAGCAGCTGCTCGAGGCAGGTGTCCACTTCGGGCACCAGACCCGCCGTTGGAACCCGAAGATGAAGCGCTTCATCTTCGGTGAGCGCAACGGGATCTACATCATCGACCTCCAGCAGACGCTGGCGCGGATCGAGGATGCCTACACCTACGTCCGCGACCTCGTCGCCGACGGCGGGACGATCCTGTTCATCGGCACCAAGAAGCAGGCCCAGGACCCGATCCAGTCCTACGCCGAGAAGGTCGGCATGCCGTACATCAACCAGCGCTGGCTCGGCGGCATGCTCACGAACTTCGAGACCATCGGCAAGCGGGTCGCCAAGATGCAGGAGTACCGCCGCATGCGGGCCTCGGGCGAGTTCGACGCCATGCCCAAGAAGGAGGCGCTCCTGCTCAGCCGCGAGCTCGAGAAGCTCGAGCGCAACCTGGGCGGCATCGCCAAGATGGAGAAGCTCCCCGACGCCGTGTTCATCCTCGACACGAAGAAGGAGCACATCGGCGTCACCGAGGCCAACAAGCTCGGCCTGCCGATCATCGCGGTGGTCGACACCAACTGCGACCCCGACGTGATCCAGTACGTCATCCCCGGCAACGACGACGCCATCCGCTCCGGCAACCTGATGTGCCGCATCATCGCCGACGCCGTGGAGGAGGGTCGCTACATCGCCTCCCGTCGCGGCACCGGCAGCGGCGCCGCCCCGGCCGCGGAGCGCAGCGAGGACGAGCAGGCCCGCGTCGCCGCCGAGCAGGCCGAGGCACGCCGCCAGGCCCTCCTCGCCCAGCAGCAGCGTGACAGCCGCCTCGCCGCCGGCGAGCGGCCCGCGCCCAGCGCGCCGGTGGTCGAGGCCCCCGCAGACGAGGCGCCCCCGGCCGATGCCACCGCGCCCGCCGAGGGCAGCCCCGAGGTCCCCACCGAGGTCCCCACCGAGGTCCCCACCGAGGGCTGAGGCCCACCTTCCCCCCACAGAGGAGCCACATGTCGTTCACCGCCAAGGACGTGCAGGCCCTGCGCCAGGCCACCGGCGCCGGGATGATGGACGCCAAGCGCGCGCTCACCGAGACCGACGGCGACTTCGACGCCGCCGCCAAGTCGCTGCGCGAGAAGGGCCTCGCCAAGTCGGTCGACCGGGCCGACCGCGAGAACACCCAGGGCGCGGTCGCCGTCGGCACGGGTGCCGGCGTCGCTGCCATCGCCGAGCTCAAGTGCGAGACCGACTTCGTCGCCAAGTCCGAGCAGTTCCTGGCGGTGCTCGACCAGCTCGTGGCTGCGGTCGTCGAGCACGGGGACGCCGGCGCCGACGCCGTCAAGGAGCAGGTCGACGACCTCAAGGTCACGCTCAAGGAGAACATCGACGTCGGGCGCCTCGCTCGCCTCGACGTCGAGCCGGGCCAGGTGGTGGACACCTACCTGCACGTGCAGGAGGGCCGCGGCGTCAACGCCGTGGTGGTGGTGCTCGACGGCGGCGACGCGGAGCTGGCGCACGAGATCGCCGTGCACGCGGCGTTCACCAAGCCCCGCTACCTGCGCCGCGAGGAGGTGCCGGAGGCGGAGGCTGCCGAGGAGCGCGCCACGCTCGAGGGCATCACCCGCGCCGAGGGCAAGCCCGAGCAGGCAATCGACAAGATCGTGGAGGGTCGCCTGAACGCCTGGTACAAGGATCAGGTGCTCCTCGAGCAGCCCTACGTCCGCGACGACAAGCAGACGATCAGCCAGCTGCTCGGCGACGCCACCGTCGCCCGGTTCGCCCAGGTGTACATCGGATCTTGAGCCATCCCGCCTACCCCCGGGTCCTGCTCAAGCTCTCCGGCGAGGCGTTCGCCGCCGCCGACAACCCCATCGACGGCAAGGTCGCCGAGTTCGTGGCAGGTGAGATCGTCGACGCCCGCGAGCTCGGCGTCGACATCGCCGTCGTGGTGGGCGGGGGCAACATCTGGCGGGGGATGACGGGGGCCGGCGCCGGCATGGACCGCGCCCAGGCCGACTACATGGGCATGCTGGCCACGGTCATCAACGCGCTGGCGCTGCAGGACACGCTCGAGCGCCTCGGGCAGCCGACGCGCGTGCAGACCGCCATCCACATGGCGCAGGTGGCCGAGCCCTACATCCGCCGGCGGGCCATCCGCCACCTCGAGAAGGGCCGGGTGGTGATCTTCGCGGGCGGCACCGGCAACCCGTTCTTCACCACCGACACCGCCGCTGCGCTGCGTGCCGTGGAGATCGAGGCCAGCGCCATGCTGCGCGGCACCCACTCGGGCGTCGACGGCCTCTACACCGACGACCCCCGCACTAACCCCGCGGCCACGCTCATCCCCGAGGTGAGCTACCTCGACGTCCTCAACCGGGGGCTCAAGGCCATGGACTCCACCGCCATCACCCTCTGCATGGACAACGCGCTGCCCATCGTGATGTTCGACCTGCTCGGCACGGGCAACGTCCGGTCCATCCTGGAGGGAAAGCCGATCGGTACTGTGGTTCGATGACCGTGCGGACCGCCCGATCATGAGCGCGGAGATGCTCAAGCTCGTCCTCGACGACGCCGCCGAGCGCATGCGCAAGGCCGTCGAGCACGCACGCGCCGAGTTCTCCGGCGTGCGCACCGGCCGGGCCGCTCCCGCGCTGGTCGAGAAGCTCAGCGTCGAGTACTACGGCAGTGAGGTGCCGCTCCAGCAGCTCGCTGGCTTCCAGGTGCCCGAGGCCCGCATGCTCGTCATCAGCCCGTACGACAAGGGATCCCTCGGGGCGATCGAGAAGGCCCTGCAGCTGTCGGACCTCGGCCTCAACCCGAGCAACGACGGGCAGGTCATCCGCCTCACGTTCCCGCAGCTCACCGCCGAGCGGCGCAAGGAGCTCGTCCGGGTGGTGAAGGGCATGGCCGAGGACGGCCGGGTCGCCATCCGCAACCAGCGCCGGGCTGCTCGCCACGACCTCGACGCGCTCGTGAAGGACGGCGATGCGTCGGAGGACGACGTCGCGCGGGCCGAGAAGGAGCTCGACAAGCTGACCCACGCCCACGAGGCGGAGATCGACAAGGCGCTCGAGCAGAAGGAGCAGGAGCTGCTCGAGGTCTGACCCCGGGCCCCGACGTCCGGGGCCGAGCGGGCACAGCCGATGCAAGGAGGTCCCATGGACCACGAAGGCCGGTTCGACCCGGAGGACAAGCGCAGCGACCCCCCGAGCGAGGGGGTCCGCATCATCGGTGCCGAGGAGGCCGCCGAGGCCCTCGAGCGCGGCGACGTCGCCCAGCGTCGAGGTGACGACCAACCACGCTACGGCGACCGACCGAACCCCCCGGCGCCGGACGGTCCCCGCCCGGTGCTGCGGTTCCCGCTCGGGTCCTCGTCGGACCCTCGCGACATCGAGCGACCTGCCGTCGCGCCCGACGAGCCCATCTCCGAGCCCGTCGAGCTGCCGCACTGGACCGAGCCGCCCACGGGCCAGGTCCCGCAGATCCTCCCCGACGCGGGCAACGACGACCAGGACGACCTCGACGACTGGGCCAGCTTCGCCGCGTCCGGGCCGCGCTGGCGCGACGACTCCTCCCGCTACGAGGACGTCGGCGGCTTCGACGACGCCGCCTGGGGCGACGACGGCGACGACGATCGGCTCGGCGCGCTCGACCAGCGCGACCGCCCCACCCATGACGACTACCACAGCTTCGCCGACCTCGACGATCGCACGGCGGTGGGACGCTCGGTCTTCGCGGACGCCGACGACGACGGCTTCGGCGACGACTGGGCCGACGCGGCGCAGCCCGAGCATGCGATGACGACCCCTGACCCCGCGCCGCGCGGTGCCGTGCCGCGCTCGCGGGTGCGCCACGCGGGGGAGGGGGCCTACCGTCCGCAGCGCGCGGCGCGCGGCGGAGGCGGCGAGCGCGACATGGGCCAAGCCGTCGTCGTCGGCGTCGGCTTCCTCGTGCTGGCCCTGATCCTGTTCAACCTCGGCCCGATGCCGGCGATGCTCCTCGTCACCGTCGTCATCGGTCTGGCCGCCGCCGAGCTCTACGCCGCGCTGCGCCAGGCCGGCTACGAGCCGGTGACGCTGGCGGGCATCACCGCCAGCGTGTCGCTGGTGATCGGCGCCTACAACTACGGCTCCGCTGCCATCCCGACCGTGCTCTTCCTCGCCACCGCCGTCTGCCTGCTCTGGTACCTCGTGGGTGCCGCCGTCGAGTCACCGGCGATGAACATCGGGGTCACCCTGCTCGGCGTGCTGTGGGTGGGGCTGTTCGGCTCGTTCGCGGCCCTGATGCTCTCCATCGGCGACGACGGCCTGGGGCTGCTGCTGGCGGCCATCCTCGGCACCGTCGGCTACGACGTGGGTGGGCTGTTCGTGGGGAAGAACGCGGGCCGCCAGCCGCTCTCCGCCGCCAGCCCCAACAAGACCGTGGAGGGCCTCGTGGGTGGCTGCGTCACCGCCTTCGTGGTGGTGGTCGTGCTCAGCACGGTGTTCGGGCTCGGCCCCATCGACTCCTTCGGCGAGGCGGTGCTGGTCGGCTTGGTGATCGCCGCCTTCGCGCCGCTCGGCGACCTCTGCGAGTCGCTCCTCAAGCGCGATCTCGGCGTGAAGGACATGGGCACGCTCCTGCCGGGCCACGGCGGCCTGCTCGACCGCTTCGATGCCTTGCTGTTCGTGCTCCCCGCGGTCTGGCTCCTCGCGACCTTGCAAGACTTCTTCGTCTGACGGGGCCGAGCGGGCTCGCCCCGAGCCCCGCGCCCCCGCCAGGCGGCGCCGGTAGCCTGGCGGGATGGTGACGACCGTCTCGATCGCTGGGTCGACCGGCTCGATCGGGACGCAGGCGCTGGAGGTCATCGGGGCCGAGCCCGACCGCTTCGAGGTCGTCGCCCTGGGGGCCGGATCGTCGGTCGACGCGCTGGCCGAGCAGGCCCGCCGCTGGTCGCCGAAGGTGGTGGCGATCGCCGAGCCGGCGCTCGCGCCGTCGCTGCGCGAGGCGGTGCCGCCCGGCACCGAGGTCCTGGCCGGGCCCGACGCGCTGGCGTCGATCGCCACGCTCGCCGACGTCTGCGTCAACGGCGTCGTCGGCTTCGCCGGGCTCGGCGTGACGCTCGCCGCCCTGGAGGCCGGCAAGCGCCTGGCGCTGGCCAACAAGGAGTCGCTGATCGCGGCCGGCCCGGTCGTGCGCCGCGTGCGATCGCGGCCCGGCGCGGGTGAGCTGATCCCCGTCGACAGCGAGCACTGCGCGGTCCACCAGTGCCTGCGCTCCCAGGATCCCCGAGCACGAGCGGGGGCGTGGGTCTCGCGGATCGTGCTCACCGCGTCGGGCGGCCCGTTCCGCGGGCGCAGTCGCGCCGAGCTCGCCCACGTCACCGTCGCCGACGCGCTGGCCCACCCGACCTGGTCGATGGGACCCAAGATCACCGTCGACTCCTCGACGCTCATGAACAAGGGCCTCGAGGTCATCGAGGCCCACGAGCTCTTCGACGTCGGCTATGACCGCATCGAGGTCGTCGTGCACCCGCAGTCGATCGTCCACTCGATGGTGGAGCTCTCCGATGGCGCGACCATCGCCCAGCTGTCGATGCCCGACATGCGGCTGCCCATCGCCTACGCGCTCGCGTACCCCGAGCGGCTCGGCACCCGGTTCGGCCCCATCGACTGGTCGCGCCTCGGCCGGCTGGACTTCGAGCCCCCGGACCTCGACGCCTTCCCGTGCCTCGCGCTGGCCTACCGGGCCGGCCGGCTGGGGGAGACGGCGCCGGCGTGGCTCAACGCCGCCAACGAGATCGCCGTCGAGGCGTTCCTCGACGGGCGCCTCGCCTGGCGCTCGATCCCCGACGTACTGGATCACGTGCTCTCACGGCATGATGGAGCCATCGCAGACAGCGTCGATGCCGTCATCGACGCCGACCGCCGGGCGCGCCACGTGGCGTCGGCCGTCATCCACGAGAGGCACGCCAGGTGACCGACAGCCGCACCCCCGACGACGTCGAGCCGAGCACCCCGGCGGACGCGCCCGCGCCGCCCCGGCGCGCTGCGAGCGCCGCCGACCGCATGACGGGCGCGGCGGGCACCTCCGAGCCGCGTGGCCAGGTCGCCGGCGCGAGCTGGCGCCTGGCCCTCCTGCTGGGCGGGGTCGCGGCCCTGGGCCTGCTGGCCGGCCGTGGCTGGCTCCTCATCATCGGTGCGCTGTTCGTGATGGTCTTCCTGCACGAGCTCGGCCACTTCCTCACCGCCAAGTGGGCGGGGATGAAGGTCACCGAGTTCTTCATCGGCATCGGCCCGAAGGTGTGGTCGTTCCGCCGAGGGGAGACCGAGTACGGCATCAAGCTCGTGCCGCTCGTGGCCTACGTCCGCATCATCGGCATGAACAACGTCGACGAGGTCGCGCCCGAGGACGAGCCCCGCACCTATCGCCAGCAGTCGTACCCCAAGCGGCTCCTCGTCGTGTCGGCCGGCTCGCTCATGCACGTCCTGCAAGCCTTCGTGCTCTTCGTCGTGGTGTTCGGCATCGTCGGCGTGTCCGCCGACACGGAGCTGGCGCAGCGTCTCGGCGGGCAGGAGCTCGACGAGACGACCTGGGTCGTCGGCAACGTGGTGGAGGACTCCGCTGCCGAGCAGGCGGGGCTGCGGGTCGGCGACGACCTGCGCAGCATCGACGGGCAGCCGGTCGAGCGCTTCGCCGACGTCGGCCCGATCGTCGGCGACCGCGTCGGTGACGAGGTCGCCCTCGTGGTCGAGCGCGACGGCCGGGTGCTCGAGCTCCACACCGAGATCGGGCGCCGCACGGACGACCGTCAGACCGGCTTCCTCGGCATCGGCGACGCGTACCCGCAGCTGCCGGCTGTGACGGCGAACCCCATCGAGGCCGTCTCCGAGGCCGGCTCCATCACGGTGTCCTTCCTCGGCCAGACCGTCCAGGGCATGGCCTCGTTCTTCACGGGCATCGGCGACTTCGCCTCCACGGTGGTCGACTCCGGTTCCGACGGTCCGGTCATGGGCAGCGGCTCCGAGGGTGGCGGCGGGCAGCGCGTCGAGGGCGGCGCCGCCGAGAACCGGGTGATCTCGATCTACGGCGTGGCCCGCATCGGCGCCTCCGTCAGCGAGGACGGCATGAGCGAGTTCCTCATCCTGCTCGCGCTGGTCAACATCTCGATCGGCGTCCTCAACATGGTGCCGCTGCTGCCGCTCGACGGCGGGCACGTCGCCGTCGCCACCTACGAGCGCATCCGCTCCATCCGCGGTCGTCGCCACATGGCCGACGTCTCCCGCCTCCTCCCGCTCACCTACGCGGTGTTCATCTTCCTCATCATGCTGATGACCTCGACGATCTACCTCGACATCGTCGATCCCGTCGGGGTGGGTTGATGGATCTGGGCGAGTCGTCGTTCCCGCGCCGGTCCACGCGCCAGGTGATGGTGGGCGACGTCGCGGTGGGCGGCGGCGCGCCGATCTCGGTGCAGTCGATGACCATCACGAAGACCGCCGACGTCGACGGCACCCTCCAGCAGATCTACGCGCTCGCCTCGGCCGGTGCCGACATCGTGCGCTGCACCTGCAACGAGATCGAGGCAGCCGAGGGGCTGGCGCAGATCGTGCCCCGCTCGCCCGTGCCGATCGTGGCCGACATCCACCACCAGTACCGCATGGCGCTCGCCGCCCTCGACGCGGGGGTGCACTGCCTGCGCCTCAACCCGGGGAACATCCGCAAGCCCGAGCACATCAAGCTCGTGGCGCAGGAGTGCAAGGACCGTGGCATCCCCATCCGCATCGGGGTCAACGGCGGCAGCCTCGATCCGAAGCTGTACGACAAGCACGGCGGCCGCGTCACCCCCGAAGCGATGGTGGAGTCGGCCCAGACCGAGCTCGCCTACTTCCACGAGGTCGGCTTCGACGACGTGAAGATCTCCGTGAAGGCCTCGTCGGTGCCGCTGATGATCGAGGCGTACCGCCTGCTCGCCGACACCGTCGACCACCCCCTCCACCTCGGCGTCACGGAGGCAGGGCCCCCGCCGGCCGGGTTGCTGAAGGCCACCGCCGGGATGGCGACGCTGCTCGCCGAGGGCATCGGCGACACGATCCGCTACAGCCTCACCGCTGACCCGGTCGAGGAGGCCCGCGCCGGCCGGCAGCTGCTCGAGGCGCTCGGTCTGCGGGAGCGCAAGAACGTCGATCTCATCGCCTGTCCCAGCTGCGGACGCGCCGAGATCGACGTGATCGGCGTCGCCAAGGAGGCGATGGAGGCGTTCGGCGACCGCGAGATCCCGTTGCAGGTCGCCGTCATGGGCTGCGTCGTGAACGGTCCGGGCGAGGCGCGCGACGCCGACATCGGCATCGCCGCCGGCAACAAGCGAGGCCACCTCTTCGTGCGGGGCACCAACGTGGCGGTCGTGCCGGAGGACGAGATGGTCTCGACGCTCGTCGAGTGGGCGGAGCTCATCCACGAGCACGGCATCGACGCCGCCATGGCTCGCGCCGACACGGTCCGTGCCGAGCGCGAGGCCGCCAAGGACCGTGCCGTGCTGCTCGAGGCCAAGGGCGACGACGCCAACGCGGCCGGCGAGCGCGTCGAGCTGATCCGCAAGCGCGCCGACGGCTGAGCCGAAGCGACGACCCATCCCATGAACGGGTCAGCGGGTGGCGGTGTCGGGCGCCGGGAGCGCGAACGACACGCTGCCGCCGGCCACCTCGTCGATCCAGAGGTCGCCGCCGTGCGCCTCGACCAGCCCGTGGGCGATCGCCAGGCCGAGCCCGGTGCCCCCGGTGGCACGGCTGCGGCTCTCGTCGGCGCGCGTGAAGCGGCGGAAGGCCTCGGCACCGAAGCCCGACGGGAACCCGTCGCCCTGGTCGAGCACCCGAACCGTGGGGCGGTCGGTGGCGCTCACGCCGATCGATACGACCGAGCCCGCCGGGCTGTGACGGATGGCGTTGTCGACGAGGTTGCGGATGACGCGGCCCAGCGCCGCCGCGTTGCCGACGACGAGCGCCCGCTCGGGCACGTCGAGCTGCAGGCGCACCCCCCGGGCTTCGGCCACCGGTGCGAGCGCCTCCGCTGCCTCGTCGGCGATCTCGGCGAGGTCGACGTGTGCCTGGGCCATCTCGAGGGAACCGGACTCGATGCGCGCCAGCAGGAACAGGTCGTCGACCAGCGAGGTCAGCGCGTCGACGTCGCGGTGCATGGATCGCAGGTAGCGCGGCAGGGTCGGGCGTGACGCCGTCCTCGATCGCCTCCAGCGCCGCGCGCAGCGCGGAGAGCGGCGTGCGCAGGTCGTGGCTCACGCTGGAGAACATCGCGCTGCGCCGGGCGTCGTCGTCGGCGCGCTCGGCTTCGAGCACGGCGAGCCGCGCGATGGCGTCGTCGAGCGCCGAGGCGACGTGCCCCAGCTCGTCTGCCCGCCAGACGCCGGTCAAGGTGCTCCGGTCGCCCGCCTCGATGGCGCGAACGGTCGCCTCGAGCCGCCGGACGTCGCGGCCGAGCGGCACCGACGCCGTGAGCACCAGCACCGTGGCGAAGCACGCCGTCAGCAGCAGCACGGCAACGACGGTGCGCGCCTCGTCGCCGTCGAGGACCATCTGGCGCGCCAGGCCCAGCGCCACCAGCGCGCCCGCTCCGAGCGAGGCGAAGGTCACGGCGAGCACCTGCGTGCGCAGCGAGCGGATGCGCCGCAGCGACGCGCGCAGCGGGAGCGCGAGCAGCAGCGCCGCCAGGGAGCCGATGCCCGCCGCCATCGCAACCTGCAGCGCGGTCACGGCTCGAACCGGTAGCCGACGCCACGTGCCGTGGTGATCCACCTCGGCACGTCGGGATCGCGCTCGACCTTCTGGCGCAGGCGCCCGATGTGCACGGTGACGGTTGCGGGGTCCTGGTACTCCGGCGCCGAGTCCCAGACCTGCTCGAGGAGCTGCCGGCGCGTGAACACCCTCCGCGGCGCAGCCGCGAGCGCGAGGAGCAGGTCGAACTCCTTGGGGCGCAGGATCACCCCACGCTCGTCGACGGTCACCTCGCGCGTCGACGGGTCGATGTGGAGCCCGTCGAAGTCGAGCGCGGCGAGGTCGTCGTGGCGGAGCTCCCCGTTGCCCTTCGAGCGCCGCAGCACCGTGCGCACCCTCGCTGCCAGCTCGCGCGGCGAGAACGGCTTGGTGATGTAGTCGTCGGCGCCCAGCTCGAGGCCGACCACGCGGTCGAGCTCGTCGACGCGGGCCGAGAGGAGGATGACGGGCACGTCGCCCGAGGCGCGCAGCGTCCGGAGGATCGAGAGGCCATCGGTCCCGGGCAGCATGATGTCGAGGATCACGAGATCCGGCCGGTGGCGTTCGAGCAGTGCCAGCGCGGCGTCGCCGTCGGCCGCCTCGTGCACTCGCAGGCCGTCGCGCTCGAGGTAGCGAGCCACGACCTCGCGGACCATGGGCTCGTCGTCGACCACGAGCACCTCGCCCACGGCGGCAGCGATGGCCATCCGCTCACGGTACCGCTCACCCGGCGAACGGGCGGGGGCGTGGGCGAGGGGTTTCGCAAGGGTTTCGATCCGCGTTCGGGTGCGGTCAGGCGAGGATGGTCATGCTGGAGCCGTGCCGTCGACGAGCCGCCCCGCACGCACCTCCGGAGCTCTCGATGCCGCGGCCGGGGCGATCGCGGCCGCCGTCGCGCTGGCGGTCGGCGAGCTGGTGAGCGCGCTCGACGGCAGCGGCGCCTCGTTGGTCACCGCAGTGGGCGACGAGTTCGTCGACCGCTTCGCGGCGTCGCTCAAGGACCTCGCGGTCGCGCTGTTCGGCACCAACGACAAGATCGCGCTCGTCGTCGGCATCGTCGTGGTGTCGGCGATCGCGGGTGCGGCGGTCGGGACAACCGCACGGCGCCGGCCGTGGATCGTGCCGCTGGCGTTCGGCGCCTTCGGTGCCGTGGGGTTCGCCGCCTACCAGCGCGCGCCCCTGACCGATGCGGCCGTGGGCGCGGTGGCGGCGCTCATGGCCGCGGCGTCGGGTTCGGTCTCGCTCTGGTTCTTGCTGCGCCTGTCGTCGCGGGGCGCCGCGCCCGCGTCAGCCGCATCGGAGGAGCCCGACGACGGGGTCGCTGCCGGGGCGGGCATCGCCGCACGGCCCCGTGCCGCGGGCGGTCCGGCCGACGGTGCGCCGCGCCGCGCCTTCCTCGCCGGCGCGGCCGTGCTCGGCGCCGGTGCCGCGGGAAGCGCCCTGCTCGCCCGCCGGGCTCGCGGGCCCGACCCGGCGGCAGAGCTCCGTCGCACCACGACCCTTCCCGAGCCGGTCGCCACCACGCCGGTGCCCCGGCAGCCCTTCGACCAGACCGGCCTGTCGCCGTACGTCACGCCGAACGGCGAGTTCTACCGGATCGACACCGCCCTCTCGGTCCCGCGCGTCGATCCGGGGGAGTGGCGCCTGCACGTGCGAGGCCTCGTCGACGAGCCGTTCTCGCTCGACTTCGACGAGCTGCTCGCGCTGGAGTCCGTCGTGGAGCCGGTCACCCTGCAGTGCGTCTCGAACGAGATCGGCGGCGACCTGGTCGGCAACGCCGTCTGGCAGGGCGTGCCGCTCACCGAGCTGCTCGATCGGGCGCGCGTCCGACCCGACGGCACCCAGGTGCTGGGCCGCTCCGTCGACGGCTTCACGGCCGGGTTCCCGACGGACGTCGCGCGCGACGGGCGCACGGCGCTGGTCGCCTATGCGATGAACGGCGAGCTGCTGCCCACGCGCCATGGCTTCCCGGCGCGCCTGGTCGTCGCCGGCCTCTACGGCTACGTGTCCGCCACCAAGTGGCTGAGCGAGATCGAGCTGACGCGCTTCGACGAGGTCGATGGCTACTGGATCCCGCGCGGGTGGGCCAAGGAGGGACCGGTGAAGACCGCTTCGCGCATCGACGTGCCTCGGGCCGGCGCCACGGTTGCGCCCGGTCCGACGGCCATCGCGGGAGTGGCCTGGTCCGGAGCGCGCGGCATCTCCGCGGTGGAGGTGCAGGTCGACGACGGGCCCTGGCAGGCATGCCGACTCGGTGAGGTGGCGAGCGACGAGACCTGGGTGCAGTGGCGCCTCGCCTGGGACGCCTCGCCGGGTGAGCACGTGCTGGCCGTGCGGGCGACCGATGGCGACGGCGCCGTCCAGACCAGCCAGGTGAGCGATCCGGCGCCCGACGGCGCCACGGGTCTCCACGCCCGGCGCGTCCGCGTCGAGGCATGAGCCGACCGACCCCAACGAAAGGAAGCACCATGCCCACCTTGCCCCGATCCGTCGCTGCGCTCGCGGTCGCCGCCGGCCTCGTCTTCGCCGGCTGCGGCGACGACGACGATCCCGTCGACACCGAGGCCCCGACCGGCGAGGACGACATGACCGAAGAGGAGGACATGACCGACGACGACATGTCCGAGGAGGACATGTCCGAAGACGACGACATGACCGACGACGGCTGAGCGGGCCGGCGGTGGTCGCCTACCATCGCCGGACCATGGCCAAGCAGCCCATCCTCACCCCCCAGGCCGACGACTTCCCGCGCTGGTACCAGGACGTCGTGGCCAAGGCAGAGCTGGCCGAGAGCGGCCCGGCCCGCGGCACGATGGTGGTGCGCCCCTACGGCTACGCCATCTGGGAGCGCATGCAGGCCGAGGTCGACCTGCGCATCAAGGCGGCTGGCGCCGAGAACTGCGCCTTCCCGCTGCTCATCCCGCAGAGCTACCTCACGCGCGAGGCCGACCACGTCGAGGGCTTCAGCCCGGAGCTTGCCGTGGTCACCCATGCCGGCGGCAAGGACCTCGAGGAACCGCTCGTCGTCCGACCCACCAGCGAGACGGTCATCGGCGAGTACATGGGCAAGTGGATCCAGAGCTACCGCGACCTGCCGCTGCGGCTGAACCTCTGGAACAACGTGGTGCGCTGGGAGCTGCGCCCGCGCCTGTTCCTGCGCACCACGGAGTTCCTGTGGCAGGAGGGCCACACCGCGCACGCCACCGCCGCCGACGGCGCCGCCTACACCGAGCGCATCCTGCGCGACGTCTACGCCGACTTCATGGTGAACGTGCTCGCCATCCCCGTGCTGCCGGGGCGCAAGACGCCGGCGGAGCGCTTCCCCGGTGCGACCAACACCCTCACGGTCGAGGCGATGATGGGCGACGGCAAGGCCCTGCAGATGGGCACCAGCCACGACCTGGGCCAGAACTTCTCCCGCGTCTTCGACATCACCTACCTCGACGACCAGGGCGAGACCCAGCTGTGCTGGACGACCTCGTGGGGCGCGTCGACGCGCATGGTCGGCGGGCTCATCATGGGCCATGGCGACGATGCCGGTCTCGTGGTGCCCCCCGCGCTCGCGCCGATCCAGGTGGTCGTGCTGCTGGTGCGCGACGAGCAGGGCGCAGGGGAGCGCGCCGCGGCGCTCGCCGCCGAGCTGAACGACGCCGGGGTGCGCGTGCGGCTCGACGACCAGGTCGCCACGAGCTTCGGACGCCGCGCCACGGAGTGGGAGCTCAAGGGCGTGCCGGTGCGGGTCGAGGTCGGCCCCCGCGACCTCGCGGAGGGCAACGTCACCATCGTCCGGCGCGACACCGGGGACAAGCGGACCGCCCCCATCGGCGAGGTCGAGCACCGCGTCACCAACCTGCTCCAGCTCGTCCAGGACGACCTCCTCACCACCGCCACGCGCCGGCGCGACGATCGCACCGCCGACGTGGCGACCCTCGAGGACGCCCTCGAGGCCGGCAAGGTCGGCTTCGCCAGGCTGCCGTGGGACCTGCTGCGCGACGGCGGCGAGGGCCGCCTCGCCCAGGAGGGCATCACGGTCCGGTGCCTGCAGACCAGCGACGGCGGCATCCCCGCCAGCGAGGACGACGCCGACCTCGTGGCCTACGTCGCCCGCTCCTACTGAGCCCCCGCAGCGGTCGGCGGGTAGGCGGTCGGCGCCTTCTGCCTGGTAGGATCACCTCTCTGTTCGATCGTTCGTTTGTGTGGACGGCGTGGGCTTCGGCCCACGCCGTTGCTCTGTCAGGAGGAGGTGAGGATCGCGATGAGCGCCGCCGATCGTGTGCGGGATCTCGTCGCGCCCCTTGTCGAGTCCGCTGGGCTCCGGCTCTACGACCTCGAGCTGAGCGGCGGGGTGCTGCGAGTCCTCGTCGACCGGGAGGGAGGCGCCGACATGGGCGCCATCAGCGACCTCACCCGCGCCGTCTCACGGGCCCTCGACGAGCACGACCCCATCCAGGGCAGCTACACGCTGGAGGTCAGCACCCCCGGCCTGGAGCGCCCGCTGCGCCTGCCCGAGCACTACGCCGGCGCCGTCGGCGCCACGGTGAAGGTCAAGACGCTGCCCGGCGTCGAGGGCGAGCGCCGGGTGGAGGGCCGCATCACCCACGCGGACGACGCGGCCGTCACGCTCCGCGCCGCCGACGGCAGCGAGCGCACCCTTCGCTACGACGAGATCGAGCGGGCCCGCACCACCTTCGAGTGGGGCCCCACCCCGAAGCACGAGAGGAAGGCCAAGGCATGAGCAACCTGGACATGGGCGAGGCGCTGGCTGCGCTCGCCCAGGACAAGGGCATCTCGGTCGACATGCTCCTCGGCGCCCTCGCGGACGCCCTCGAGTCCGCCTACAAGCGCATGCCGGGCGCCCACGAGTACGCCTGGGTGACCATCGACCCCGACACCTTCGACATGCGCGTCTTCGCGCAGGAGATCGACGAGGACGGCGAGCCCTACGGCCCCGAGCTCGACGTCACGCCCGCCGACTTCGGTCGCATCGCGGCGACGACCGCCCGCCAGGTGATGACCCAACGCATCCGTGAGGTGGAGCGGGAGCTCAAGTACGAGGAGTACGCGGGGCGCGAGGGCGACATCGTCACCGGCATCATCCAGCAGACCGACAGCCGCTACACGCTGCTCGATCTCGGCCGCGTGGAGGCGCTGCTGCCCCAGGCCGAGCAGGTGCCCTACGAGCGGCCGGCGCCCAACACCCGGCTCAAGGCCTACATCGTGGAGGTGCGCCGCACCGCCAAGGGGCCCCAGATCGTCGTGTCCCGGACGCATCCCGGCCTGATCCTCGAGCTGTTCAAGCTCGAGGTGCCCGAGATCGCCGACGGCGTGGTGGAGCTGCGTGCCTGCGCCCGCGAGCCGGGCCATCGCACGAAGATCGCCGTCTGGTCGAACGACTCGAACGTCGACCCCGTGGGTGCCTGCGTCGGCGCGCGGGGCGCTCGGGTGCGCCAGGTCGTCAACGAGCTCAACGGCGAGAAGATCGACATCGTCCCCTTCTCCGACGACCCCTACGACTTCGTCATGAAGGCGCTGTCGCCGGCCAAGGTGAAGGAGGTCCGCATCGACGTCGAGACGGGCACCGCCACCGTCATCGTCCCGGACTTCCAGCTGTCGCTCGCCATCGGCAAGGAGGGACAGAACGCCCGCCTCGCGGCGCGCCTCACCGGCTGGCGGGTCGACATCAAGAGCGAGACCCAGCTCGCCGACGAGGAGGCCTACCAGGGCGAGGAGTGGGCCCAGGGCGAGTGGGTCGTCGACCCGGTGAGCGGCGAGCAGGTCTGGGTCCCCGCCGAGGGGGGCCCTGCGCTCTCCGCCGAGCAGTGGGCGCACAGCGGTGACGACGAGGACGCCGAGCCGGCGGCCGAGGCCGACGAGCCGGCAGCGCCGGTCGACGACGCCGTCGCCAGCGCGGTGGAGGCGGCCGGTGCCGAGCTGGAGGGTGGATCCGGCGAGCCCGAGCCCGAGCCCGAGCCCGAGCCCGAGCCGGAGGCGGGGTAGCGGCCCCGCGTCGCACCTGCGTCGGCTGCCGCGAGACGGCCCCGCAGCCCGAGCTGTTCCGGGTGGTGCGACGGCCCGACGGATCGCTGCAGATCGGCCGTACACTGCCGGGTCGGGGAGCGTGGCTGCATGCCGGGTCTCCTCGTTGCATCGAAGAGGCAGCACGGCGCAACGCCCTCTCGAGGTCGTTGCGGGCTTCCGTTCCGCCTGAGGCGGTCCGTGCGCTTGCGCAGGGTTCGGGCGGCTGACACCGGCCGCCGGAAGGATCGAATCGTGCCGGGCCCCGGCTTCGCGCGAGGATGGACGGCCGCTGCGGGCTCCGAGGGGCCACAGGACGAGCAACCGGAAGGGTTGGACGAAGAGACGTTGGCAAGCAAGAAGCGCGTGCACGAGCTCGCCAAGGAGCTCGGGCTGACGAACAAGGAGACGCTCGACCTCTGCGAGTCGCTGGGGATCGGCGTGAAGACGCACTCCTCGAGCATCGAGGAGGCGCAGGCCGACCGCGTCCGCCGCAAGGCTGAGCGGGAGGGCCTCGTCCGAGACGTGCAGCCCGAGGAGCCGGCCAAGGCGCCCAAGAAGGCGGCCGCCGAGGCGGAGCCGACCCGACCGGCCCCCGCACCGGCGCCCGAGCCCGTCGCCGCTCCCGCTCCCGCCCCCGCTCCCGCCCCCGCGCCGGCTCGTCCCGCCCCCGCCCGGCTCGTCACCTCCAGCGGCAGCGAGCGGCCCGCCCCGCCGGCTCGCCGGCCCGACGAAGAGCCGGCCCGTCCGGCCGCCTCGGCCGCGCCGGCGCCGGCGCCGACGGCTGCCCCGGTGCCGCCGCGCCCCGCCCCCCGCCCGGAGGCTCCCGCGGCGCAGCCCGAGCGCCCTGCCCCCCGCCCGGAGGCTCCCGCGGCGCAGCCCGAGCGCCCTGCCCCCCGCCCGGAGGCTCCCGCGGCGCAGCCCGAGCGCCCTGCCGCCAAGGCGGCGCCGGTCGCGCCCGCGCAGGACGACACGGGCAACGGTGAGGGCTCCGGTCCGCCGCTGCGGTCCGGGAGCGGCAAGCCCATCCCGCCGCCGCCCGGCATGGGTGGTCGCGGCCCGGTCGCACCCCGCAGTCCCGCCGGCCGCGGGCGCGCCCGCTGCGCCCGGCCGTCGCGTCGGCGGCCCGCCGAGCAGTGCACCCGCAGCCGGACGAGGCCCGGGTGGCCCCGGCGGCCCCGGTGGTGGGTTCGGCGCCGGTCGTCCCGGTGGCGGCCCCGGCGGTGGACGTCCCGGCGGCGGTCGCGGGCCCCAGCGCCCGCCGCGGCGCAAGGGCGGTCGACGCCGTCGCAGCCGTGAGGAGCTCCAGCCCATGGACCTCCCCACCTACACGCCCAAGGAGGCCCCGGTCCCCGAGGGCGACGTGGTCATCGAGCGCAGCTCCACCCCCCAGGAGCTCGGCCCGAGGCTGAACCGCACGGCGGCCGACGTGGTCCGCTTCCTGATGCAGCTCGGCGAGATGGTCACGGCCACGCAGTCGCTGAGCGACGAGCAGATCGAGCTGTTCGCCGAGGAGATCGGTGCGAGCGTGCGCCTGGTCAACCCGGGCGAGGAGCAGGAGGTCGAGCTGCAGAAGGTCCTCGGCATCGGGGACCTCCTCGACGACGACGACGCCGACGCGGTGGAGCGGCCCCCGATCATCACCGTCATGGGTCACGTCGACCACGGCAAGACCAAGCTGCTCGACACCATCCGCGACGCCAATGTCGTCGCGGGAGAGGCCGGTGGCATCACCCAGGCCATCGGCGCCTACCAGGCCGAGAAGAACGGCCGCACGATCACCTTCATCGACACCCCGGGCCACGAGGCGTTCACCGCCATGCGAGCGAGGGGCGCCGAGGCCACCGACATCGTGGTCCTCGTCGTGGCCGCCGACGACGGCGTCATGCCCCAGACCATCGAGGCGCTCAACCACGCCAAGGCGTCGGACGTGCCGATCGTGGTCGCCATCAACAAGATCGACCGCGAGCAGGCCCAGCCCGACCGCGTGAAGCAGCAGCTCTCCGAGCAGGGCCTGGTCCCGCAGGACTGGGGCGGCGACGTGGAGATGATCCCCGTCTCGGCGCTCCACGGCGACGGCATCGACAACCTCCTCGAGACGCTGCTCCTCGTCGCCGACGTGGAGGACCTCAAGGCCAACCCCGAGGGTCGCGCGGCGGGCGTCGTCCTCGAGGCCCACCTCGACGTCGGCCGCGGCCCCGTCGCCAACATCCTGGTGCAGCGCGGCACCCTCCGCGTCGGCGACCCGCTGGTGGCGGGCCCGGCATGGGGTCGCGTGCGCGCCCTCATCAACGACCACGGCGAGCAGATCCAGGAGGCCGGGCCCTCCATGCCCGTCCAGGTGCTGGGACTCAACGACGTCGCCGACGCCGGTGACGGGTTCGTGGTCGCCCCCGACGAGAAGACGGCCCGCTCCGTCGCGGAGAAGCGCGAGCACTGGCAGCGCGTCGCCAACCTCGGTCGCGAGGCTGCTGCACCCACCGGTGCCCGCCTGGAGGACATCTTCGAGCAGATCCAGCGTGGCGACGTCGCAACGCTCAACATCCTGCTCAAGGCCGACACCACCGGCTCGCTGGAGGCGCTCACCGAGAGCCTGCGCAAGCTCGAGCGCGACGAGGTCAAGCTGGCGTTCGTGCACCGCGCCGTCGGCGGCATCACCCAGCAGGACGTGCAGCTCGCCGCCACGTCGGGCGCCACGATCATCGGCTTCAACGTCCGTCCCGACCGCAAGGCCCGCGAGATGGCGCAGGCCGAAGAGGTCGAGATCCGCAACTACGAGATCATCTACCAGGTCCTCGAGGACATCGAGAGCGCGCTCGTGGGCATGCTCGCTCCTGAGTACGAGGAGGCGGTCACCGGCGAGGCGGAGGTCCGCGAGATCTTCTCCGTGCCCCGCGTCGGCAGGATCGCCGGCTGCATGGTGCTCAACGGCACCATCACCCGCGGGTCGAAGGTGCGCTTCCTGCGCGACGGCACGATCATCTGGAAGGGGGCGGTCAGCTCGCTGCGCCGCTTCAAGGACGACGTGCGAGAGGTCCAGGCCGGCTTCGAGTGCGGCATCGGCCTCACCGACTTCCAGGACCTCAAGCAGGGCGACATCATCGAGACCTTCGAGGAGCGAGAGATCCCGCGCAGCTGACGGAGGCGACATGGCCAAGCGCACCAGAACGCACCACGCAGCTCGCGTCTATCCCCGGACCGCTCGCCTCAACCAGCTGTTCCAGGAGATCCTCGCCGAGGCGCTCGAGCGCCACGACGACGACCGCCTCGACCTGGTGACGGTCATGTCGGTCGAGGTCGACGCCGACCTCGGTCGAGCGATCGTCTACTACGACTCGCTCGGCGGTGCCGACGACGACGAGGCGGTGCTGGACGCGCTCGGCGAGCTGCGACCGCGGCTGCAGCGCGCCATCGCCACCCAGGCGCGCGTCAAGCGCACGCCCGAGCTCGTGTTCCGTCCCGACGACGTCAGCCGCGGCGCGGCGCGCGTCGAAGAGGTGCTGCGCAGCATCAACGACGAAGAGCGCTGAGCCGATGCCTGCTCCGGCCGGACCACACGGGCTGGCGCTCGTCGACAAGGAACCGGGCTGGACCAGCCACGACGTCGTGGCGAAGGCGCGCGGCGTGCTCGGCACCCGCAAGATCGGCCACTCCGGCACGCTCGACCCCGATGCCACGGGGCTGCTGCTGCTCGGCGTCGGCAAGGTCACCCGGCTGCTCCGCTTCCTCGGGCAGGCCGCCAAGCACTACACGGGCACGATCGTGCTCGGCACCGCCACGACGACGCTCGACGCCTCGGGCGAGGTCACCGGGACCTGGGACATGGCCGACGTCGGCCTCGACGACGTGCGAGCCGCCGCCGAAGCCCTGACCGGCGACATCCTCCAGGTGCCGCCCATGGTGTCGGCCGTGCAGATCGGCG
This sequence comes from uncultured Microthrixaceae bacterium, assembly GCA_963715505.1. Taxonomy (GTDB): domain Bacteria; phylum Actinomycetota; class Acidimicrobiia; order Acidimicrobiales; family VFJN01; genus VFJN01. The sequence continues at coordinate 1,889,359 of OY970242.1, read as the reverse complement.
GTCGGCGGCTCCACGAGCTCGCCCGCGAGGGAGTCGAGGTGGAGCGGGTGGCGCGGCCGGTGAGCGTGCACCGCTTCAGCGTCGCTGCGCCGAGCGAGCCGGGGCGCTACCCCATCGAGGTGGTGTGCTCGACCGGCACCTACATCCGCACGCTCGCGGCCGACCTCGGCACCGCGCTCGGCGGCGGCGCCCACCTGACCGATCTCCGGCGCAGCCGCATCGGCTCGTTCTCCGTTGCCGATGCCGTGCCGGTCGATGCCCTGGCGCCAGAGCGCCTGCTCAGCCCCGCCGAGGCACTGCGCGACGTGCGAAGCGGCACCGTCGACGAGTCCCTGGCCGCCGACGTGCGCCACGGCAAGGTGCTGCCCGCCGACGCCTTCCCCTTCCGCGGCGACGGGACCGGCCCGATCGCCGTGCTCGGCCCCGACGGCACCCTGCTGGCCGTCTACGAGCCGCACCGCGGCGACACCGTCAAGCCCACCGTCGTCCTGTCCCCCTGAACCTGCGCGAGGCAACAGCGGCCGCGTCGAATCGGGGCCCGTTGCCTCGGGCTCGTAGGCTCGGCGCCATGGAGGTGGGCCGCGACCTGGACGACTGCCCGACCCCCGGGTCGGGCAGCGCCGTCACCATCGGCGCCTACGACGGCGTGCACCTCGGCCACCAGGCGGTGATCGCCGAGCTGCGGCGTCGGGCCGAGACGGCCGGGCTGACGAGCGCCGTCGTGACCTTCGACCGCCACCCCGCATCGGTGGTGCGGCCCGAGTCCGCCCCACGCCTGCTGACCGACCTCGACCAGAAGCTCGAGCTGCTCGAGCACACCGGCGTCGACCGCTGCCTCGTCATCTCCTTCGACGAGGCCCGCTCCAAGGAGCCGGCAGAGGACTTCGTCCGGGAGGTCCTCGTCGGCTGCCTCGCCGCCAAGGTCGTGATCGTGGGCGAGGACTTCCACTTCGGCCACCAGCGCAAGGGCAACGTGGAGCTGCTCGCCGCCATGGGGGCGGACCTGGGCTTCGAGGTCACCGGCCTGCCGCTGGTCGATGCCTCGGGCACGCCCGCAGCCGACGGCCGAGCGTCGTCGACGGCGATCCGCCACGCGCTCGTCGAGGGCGACCTCACCCGCGCCAACACGATGCTGGGCCGGGCCTACGAGGTGCGCGGGGTCGTCGCCCACGGCGACGAGCGCGGCCGCGAGCTCGGCTTCCCGACCGCCAACGTCTCGGTGCCCGGCGAGATCCTGCTCCCCGCCGACGGCATCTACGCCGGGTGGCTCACCCGCGCCGACGGCACGGTGCTGCCCGCAGCGCTGTCGCTGGGCCGCCGGCCCACCTTCTACGCGGAAGCCCATGCCAGCCTGCTGGAGGCGCACGTCCTCGACTTCTCGGACGACCTCTACGACGAAGCGGTGCGCGTCCGCTTCGTCGAGCGCCTTCGCGGCGAGCTGCGCTTCGACTCGGCGGAGCAGCTGATCGACCAGATCGCCCTCGACGTGGACCGGACCAGCGAGGTGCTGGGCCTGCGCTGAGGCCGGGTGGCGCTGCCTCCGGGCGCGCCGGCGCGCCGGGATGTCCGGCGTGGGCACTCGCATCGGCCAGAATCGATGCATGATCGACGAGGGGTGGGAGCCGATCGCCGTCGAGGTCGCCGAGCCGGGGGAGCAACCGCGCTCAGGCACCGTCCGGCACCTCTCCGTGGCGACAGAACCGATCATCGGTCCGGGGCCCGACGCCGACGACGAGGTGGTCGCCACGCTTCCCCGGCTGGCGCGCCACGAGATCACCCTCGACGACGGCCACCAGGTCGGCGTGGCGGTCTGCGGCCGCGGCGTCCCGCTCGTGGTGGTGCACGGCTTCTCGGCCGAGGGCATCCTCTACGCGCAGACGCTGTCGCGGCTCGTCGACCTGGGCTTCAAGGTCATCGCCGTCGACACCGCGGGGCACGGTGGCACGCTGGGGCTCCCCACCGGCGCGCAGAGCATGGCCAGCTACGCCGAGCTGCTCGGTCGGGTGCTCGACCACCTCGGCGTGCGCGAGGCCGTGCTCGCCGGGCACTCCATGGGCGGCCGGCTGGTGACGGAGCTGGCCGCAACCCAGCCCGATCGCGCCATCGCCGTGATCCTGCTCGACGCCATCGTGGGCGACACGTGGGACCGCATGGTCAACCTCTTCCGGGTCTTCCCGCCGCTGCTCGCCGGCGTCGGGGCGACGCTGGTCATCGACACCGTCACCACCGTGCCGTGGTTTCGTGACCCTCGCCAGGCGCTCAAGCTCGGTCGCCTGGTGGCGCCGACGCTGGTGGGCCACGCCCGCCGGCCGTGGCGCCTGCTCGGCCCGGCCGCGTCGATCCTGCGCAGCCGGGGCAGCCGCTGGATGCTGGAGAAGCTGCGGGAGGAGCGCAAGCCCGTCTTCGTGATCCACGGCGAGCGCGACGTGGCGGTGCCCATGGCGACGGCCAAGTCCGCCGCCCGGCGGGCATGGGGCGACCTGATCGTGGTGGAGCGCGCGAGCCACTCGTGGCTCCTCAAGGACCCCGAGACGCTGCCCGCCATCGTGCACGCCCTCATGCGGGGCCGGCTCGGCACGGCGATCCTCAAGGCGCAGCTGGAGCGGGGCCTCGACCCTGCAGACGCCACCCACGACGACGTCGAGGCCGTCCTCTACGACCCCGACGCCCTCGTGCTCGACCTCACCCCGCGGCAGCGCACGCACGACACCGAGGACCTCCACCGGCCGCCGCGGTACCGCTGGCGGCTGCTGCCCGCCCGCATCGCGACCGATTGAGGGCGCATCGGAGCTCGCTGCTACCCTGACGGGGTCCTCAGCAGGCCCGTTGCGCCCGCCGAGGTGTTCCGCTCCTCGATCCGCCAGCGGTGACCGGCTTCTCGCCGGCGTCCAGCGATCGAGTGGGCAGGGCCCCAGTCCCACCTCCCGAACCGGAGCACCCCACACGCATGTCCGAGCAGATCGACAAGGCAAAGCCCGGGATCATCGAGGAGCACCGTCTCCACGACACCGACACCGGGTCTCCCGAGGTGCAGATCGCCATCCTCACCCGGCGCATCAACCACCTCAACGAGCACCTGCAGAAGCACAAGAAGGACCACCACAGCCGGCGAGGCCTGCTGATGCTGGTGGGCCGGCGGCGGCGGCTCCTCGACTACGTCCGCAAGAACGACGTCGAGCGCTACCGCACGATCATCGCCAAGATGGGCTTGCGCCGCTGACAACCGATCTGCACGACGGGCGGTCCGAGGACCGCCCGCTGCAATTTTCACCACCCGTACACCACCACTGACCGGCGACGGACGGGTCAGCTGCCAGTTGCCGATCCCCGGGGTGCCCCTCCGGTGGTCGCCAACTGGGAACTGGCCCCGTCGCCTTCGATCCGGCACCGGGCCGATCCCGGCCGGCCAAAGGAGACACACCATGGCGGAAGCCATCACCGTGTCGGGGCCCATCAGCGGCACCGACAAGACCCTCACGTTCGAGACCGGCAAGCTCGCCCTGCAGAGCCAGGGCGCGGTCGTCGCCAAGATCGCGGGCACCGAGGCCCTCGTCACCGCCAACTCGGCCAAGGGCGTGCGGGAGGGCATCGACTTCTTCCCGCTCACCGTCGACGTCGAGGAGCGCATGTACGCCGCGGGACGCATCCCCGGCAGCTTCTTCCGCCGGGAGGGCCGCCCCACCGACGCCGCCATCCTGGCGTGCCGGCTGATCGACCGCCCGCTGCGGCCGTCCTTCGCCGAGGGGTTCCGCAACGAGACGCAGATCGTCGTGACCGTCATCGGCCACGACCGCCAGAACCCCTACGACGTCCTCGCCATCAACGGCGCCTCGGCGTCGCTGTCGATCTCCGGCATCCCGTTCCAGGGACCCATCGGAGCCGTCCGCGTCGCCTACAGCACCGAGGGAACCTGGATCCCGCACCCCACCTTCGAGGAGGTCGAGGAGTCCACCTTCGAGCTGATCGTGGCGGGCCGTGGCGTCGGTGACGACGTCGCCATCATGATGGTGGAGGCCGGCGGCACCGAGCAGGCGTGGAGCCACTACGAAGCCGGCGCACCGAAGGTCACCGAGGACGTCATCGCCGACGGCCTCGAGGCCAGCAAGGTCTGGATCAAGGAGTCGCTCGAGCTGCAGAACGAGCTCGTGGCCAAGGTCGAGGCCGGCCGCGGCATCACGCCGCTGCCGTTCGTGCCCGTGCTCGACTACACCCCGGAGATCTACGCCGAGGTCGACGCGCTCATCGGCGACGAGCTGGGCCAGGCTGGCACGATCGCCGGCAAGGCGGAGCGCAACGCCGCCACCGAGGCGGCCATCGGCCGTGCCCTCGGCGAGCTCGGTCACCTCGCCGGGCACGAGAAGGAGATCAAGGAGGCCGCCCGCAGCGTCCAGAAGGAGCGCATCCGGCGGCGCGTCGTCGGCGAGGGCATCCGCATCGACGGCCGCGGCCCCGCCGACCTGCGCGCCGTGTCGTCGGAGGTCGGCGTCATCCCCACCGCTCACGGCACCGGCCTGTTCCAGCGCGGCGAGACCCAGGTCCTGTCGGTGGCGACGCTCGGCATGCCGAAGATGGACCAGCTCCTCGACAACCTCGGCGACAAGGCCAAGAAGCGCTACATGCACCACTACAACATGCCGCCCCACGCCAACGGCGAGACCGGTCGGGTCGGCAGCCCCAAGCGGCGCGAGATCGGCCACGGCCTGCTGGCCGAGCGGGCCCTGCTGCCGGTGGTGCCGTCGCTCGAGGAGTGGGCCTACACCATCCGCGTGGTGTCGGAGGTGCTCAGCTCGAACGGGTCGACCTCGATGGGCTCGGTGTGCGGCTCGACGCTGGCGCTGATGGACGCCGGCGTGCCGATCAAGGCGCCCGTGGCGGGCATCGCCATGGGCCTCATCTACGCCGACGGCAAGTACACCACGCTGACCGACATCCTCGGCACCGAGGACGCCTTCGGCGACATGGACTTCAAGGTCGCCGGCACGTCGGAGTTCGTCACCGCCCTGCAGCTCGACACCAAGATCGACGGCCTGCCGGCCGACGTTCTGGCGCAGGCGCTGCAGCAGGCCAAGGACGCCCGCCTCGAGATCCTCGACGTCATGGCCAAGGCCATCGCCGAGCCCCGCAGCGAGGTGGGGGAGACGGCACCCAAGGTCGTCAGCTTCGAGATCCCGATCGACAAGATCGGCGAGGTGATCGGCCCGAAGGGCAAGGTCATCAACGCCATCCAGGCCGAGACCGGCGCCGACATCTCCGTCGACGACGACGGCATGGTGGGCACCGTCACGATCGGCAGCGTCGACAAGGCTGCGCTGGAGGAGGCCGAGCGGCAGATCAAGCTCATCCTCAACCCGCCGACCGCGGACATCGGCCAGACCTACCCCGGCCGCGTCGTCAACATCACCAAGTTCGGCGCCTTCGTGAACATCCTCCCCGGCCGCGACGGCCTGCTCCACATCTCCAAGATCGGGCAGGGCAAGCGCATCGACAAGGTCGAGGACGTCTTCAACCTCGGCGACGAGGTCGAGGTCCGGGTCGACGACGTCGACCCCAACGGCAAGGTCTCGCTGAGCCTGGCCGGCGCCGTGGAGATCCCCGACAGCGCCGTCTCGAGCGGCGGCGGCGGCCGTGACCGCGGCGAGCGCGGCGAGCGCGGTGGCCGGGGCGACGCCGAGCGCTCCTCGGGCGGCGGCGACCGCGAGACCGTCTCGTTCGAGGACGCCTTCGACGCCGAGGTCCGCGAGGAGTTCGGCGACCTCGGGCCCCAAGCGGCCCCCGAGGGCGGCGGACGCGGCGGCGAGCGGCGCGGTGGTCGCCGCGGCGGACGTCGCTAGCCGGCCCCTTGTGAGGCTGCACGACCCAGGCGTCGAGCACACCGAGCTGGCCAACGGCCTTCGCATCGTCACCGAGGCGATGCCCGAGGCCCGCTCGGTGAGCCTCGGCGCGTGGGTGCGCGTCGGCGGACGCGACGAGCCCGACGCGCTCTCCGGTGCATCGCACTTCCTCGAGCACCTCCTCTTCAAGGGGTCCGAGCTCCGCAGCGCCCGCCAGATCGCCGAGGCGGTCGACTGCGTCGGTGGCGAGATGAACGCCTTCACGTCGCGCGAGCACACCGCCTACTACGCGCGGCTTCCCCACGCCGAGGTGGGCGTCGGGCTGGAGATCCTCGGCGACGTGCTGACGGCCCCCGCCCTGCGGCCCGCGGAGGTGGAGGCGGAGCGCCAGGTGATCGTCGAGGAGATCCTGATGAACCTCGACGCCCCGGAGGACCGGGTGCACACGCTCCTCGCCAGCGCGCTCTTCGACGGCCACCCCCTGGGTCGGGAGGTGCTCGGCGAGCGCGCCACGGTGGAGGCGATCACCCGCGACGACATCGCCGAGTTCTTCTCCCGCTGGTACCGGCCGCGCACGATGGTGGTGACCGCCGCCGGCCGCCTCGACCACGAGGCGGTGGTCGAGGGCGTCGCCGCCGGCCTCGGCGCGGGCACGGGGGGCGAGCTGCCGGAGCGGACGGCGCCGCCGCCCGCTGCGGCCACCGTGGTCGTCGAGCACGACGACAGCGAGCAGGCGCACGTGTGCCTCGGGTGGCGGAGCCTCGACGACCACGACGACGACCGCTGGGCGCTGGCGGTGGCCAACCAGATCCTGGGCGGCGGGATGGCCAGCCGCCTCTTCCAGGAGGTCCGCGAGGAGCGCGGTCTGGCCTACTCGGTCTACTCGCACCCGACGAGCTGTCAGGACACCGGCTACCTCACGATCTACTTCGGGACCGCGCCCAAGCGCGCGCGCGAGGCCCTGACGGTCATCGACGACGTGGTCGGCGGCATCGTCGCCGACGGTGTGACCGAGGCCGAGCTGCGCGTGGCCGCCGGCTTCCTCGAGGGCTCGATGCTCCTCGGCCTCGAGGACAGCGCCGGCCGGATGGCGCGGCTCGGGCGCAGCCTCATGCAGCGCGACCACATCACGACCATCGACGAGCACGCCGAGCGCCTGCGCGCCGTGTCGGTGGACGACGTGCAGCGGGTCCTGCGCCGAGTGCTCGCGTCGCCCCGGGCGCTCGCCGCGGTGGGTCCGCTCGACGCCGACCAGCTCGGCTGAGGGCGGCTACGGTTCGGCCGTCCGCGCGGAGCGAAGGAGACGACATGGGCTTCCTCGACAAGGCTGCAGCGAAGGTCAACGAGGCGACCAAGGCCGCCCAGGACGGCATGGCCGACCTCTCCGCCAAGCGCAAGTCGGACGCGCTGCTGCGCGAGCTGGGCGCGTGGACGTACGCGCAGCACAAGGGCGGCTTCCCCGACGCGCCGGCCAACATCGACCGCCTGCTCGGCGAGCTGGCCGCCCACGAGGCCGAGCACGGCGAGCTCGGCGCCGCCAAGGACCAGGATGCTCCGGCTGCGTCGCCCCCGCCGCCCCCGCCCCCGCCGCCTCCGTCCGCACCCCCGCCGCCGCGCCCGACCGCCCCGATCTCGCCGCCACCACCACCGCCGCCGCCGCCGCCGGCCGCGCCCCCGGCGCCTCCGCTGCACGACGACCCGCCGCCGCCGGCCTGAGCCGACGATGATCCGGGTCGGCGTCTTCGGCGCGGCGGGGCGGATGGGGCGCACGGTCTGCGAGGCGGTCGTGGCCGACCCGGCGCTCGAGCTGGTAGCTGCCGTCGACCCGCTCCACGCCGGCCTCGACCTCCGCCACATCGCCAAGATCGACTCCGACCTGCACGTCGACCCCGGCGCCGAGGCGCTCCTCGCTGCTCGAGCCGAGGTCGTGGTGGACTTCACCCACCTCGAGGCATCGCTCGGAAACCTCGCCTTCGCCGCCGAGCACGGCATCCACGCCGTCGTGGGGACCACCGGGTTCAGCGACGACGACCTCGAGCGGCTGCGCGCGTCCTTCACCCGGAGCAGCTGCCTCATCGCGCCCAACTTCGCCATCGGCGCGGTGCTCATGATGCGCTTTGCCGAGCTGGCTGCGCCGTGGTTCGAGACCGCCGAGGTCATCGAGCTCCACCACGACCAGAAGGTCGACGCCCCGTCGGGCACGGCGATGCACACCGCCGAGCGGATCGCTGCGGCATCGGACACCTGGGCGCCCGACCCCACCACCACCGAGACGCTCCCCGGCGCCCGCGGCGCAGCGGGCCCCGCCGGCATCCCCGTGCACTCGGTGCGCCTGCGCGGCCTGGTCGCCCACCAGGAGGTGCTGCTCGGCACCACCGGCCAGACCCTCACCATCCGCCACGACAGCTACGACCGCTCCAGCTTCATGCCCGGCGTCGTCCTCGCCGTCAAGCAGGTCGCCAACCGCCCCGGCCTGACGGTCGGCCTCGACGCCCTGCTGTTCGACCAGCCCTAGCTCGGCCGCTCACCGGCGACGCCGGCTCAGCCGATGCGGGTGATCGGGCTGGTGCCGTGGAGGGCGCAGAGGCTGCGCTTGAGCCCCGCGATGCCGGTGAGCGTCTGGGGTCGGTGGCCGTTGATGAGCTCGCGCTGCACGTCGCCGTCGCCCGCCCACGCCCGTGCGCAGCCCTCGGGATCGACGTTCGCCAGGGCGACGAGCGCGCCCGAGCAGCCGATGGCGTGCGCCATGTGGATCAGGGCCGGGCTGCCCGTGTAGACGCCGGAGGGCAGCGCGTCGGCCTCGATGGCGAGCCGGTCCGCGTCGCCGGAGGAGTCCTTGATGCCGGCGACGGGCAGGTCGGCGAGCACGTCGACGTGGATGCCCGGGGCCGACATGCCGCGGGTAGTTGTAGGCGAGCACGGGGATGCCGACCGCGCTGGCGACGCGCTCGTAGTGCAACCGGGGGTCGGCGACGCCGGGGGGCGAGAGGACCAGCACGGCGTCGGCGCCGTCGGCCTCCGCCCGCTTCGACAGCACGACCGACTGCCGAGCCGACGGCGCGCCGGTGCCTGCGATCACCGGCACCCGACCGTCGACGGCGTAGCGGACCGCGATGAGCACGTCGCTGCGCTCGTCGGCGTCGAGGGTGGCGGCCTCGCCGGTGGTGCCGGCGACGAGGACCGCTCGCACCCCGGCGTCGACGAGGCGGGCCGCGTGATCGGCGGTGGCCGGGGCGTCGATCTCGCCCTCCTGGTCGAAGAGGGTCACGAGGGCGACGCCGACCCCGGTGAACACCGCGGGGGAGCGCTCCATGAGACCCGACCCTATCGACGCTCGCCCGCGGTGCCGCACGCCCGTGGTGCGCGCCGCTACGGTCGGCACAGATGGCGCCCGCACCCATCAGCTACGTCCGCCACAGCATGGCGGTGGCCGACGAGTCCCGGCCACCGACCCAGTGGCGGCTCGGCGAGGACGGGCGAGCGGCGGCGAGGCGGCTGGCGGAGCGGCTGGAGGTCGCCCCGGGCATCGGCGCCCTGGTGACCAGCACCGAGCCGAAGGCCCTCGCGACCGCGGAGGTCATCGGCGAGCGCTGGGGCGCCGAGGTGCACGAGGACGACCGCCTGCGGGAGGCGGCGCGGCGCTGGATCGGCCCGGGCTACCGGGCCGTCGCACACCGCTACCTGCGAGGCGAGCGGGTCGAGGGCTGGGAGCCGCACGACGAGGTCGCCGCCCGCGCCGAGGCGGCGGTCGACGACGCCTCCGCGCTGGCAGGCGATCGGCCCGTGGTGGTCGTGAGCCACGGCCTCGTGCTCGCGGTGCACCTCGGCCGTCGGCTCGGCGCCGACTTCGATGCCGAGTCGTTCTGGAGCTGCCTGGCCTTCCCCGACGCCTGGGCGCTCGACGACAGGGGTCTGCTGCACCGGCCCCTCGCGCCGGCCTCAGGCTGAGCGGTCGGGCCCGCCCTCGCCTTCGTCGTCGGGCTCGAGCGCGTCGTCGAGGTGGATCATCGCCTCGATCTCGCTGTCGCCCTTGCGCAGCTCCAGCAGGCTCGTGGCGGCGACCACGGCCACGGACAGGACGAGCAGCGGCAGGCGGTAGTCGGCGAGGAAGCCCAGCACGTCGTCGATCGGTGCCTCGAACGTCTCGCCGAGCCGGCGGATCAGGTAGAGGCGCACGAGCGTGCCGGCGAGGTTCGTGAGGAAGAACCCCACGATGCTCATCCCGGCCGCGCCCGCGAAGAGGCAGATGAAGTTGTTCGGCGCCAGGAAGACCAGCGGGTACGCGGCCCGGCCGAACCACTGCTCGGCCCGGCGCATGCTGTGCCCGAACGTGCGGGTGCGGCGCTCCATCCACGACACCGCCGCCTCGCCGTACCAGTAGCCGACCAGGAAGAACAGCGGGTCGCTCAGCATGAGGCGGAGGGTGGCGACGCCGTAGTAGCTGAGCGCATCGAGGTCGTTGGTGACCAGGACGAGGATCCGGTTGCGGCTGTTCAGCGCGATCAGCGTGAGCGGGTGCGACGGGGCGAGGGTCGTCGTGAGGGCGTCGCCGACGTTGGCGGCGATGATGAGGACGACGATCGGCACGACGAGCAGCGTGAGGGTGCGCCGATCGGTTCGGTGGCGGACCGGGGCGTCGAGCGGGGCGGGGTGCGGCTCGTGCGGCGCAGCCGCGTCGTCGGCGTGGGGATCGGGCGCCACAGCCGCGAAGTCTGGCATCTCCTACTGTGGCAGCGACACGCCGACGGATCCGGGGGGACCTCGCCATGCAAGGCCTGATGCAGGACGTTCCGCTCACGCTGCCGCACCTCTTCGGGCGGGCGGAGAGGCTCTTCTTCGACAAGGAGGTCGTGACCGCCACGGCCACGGGCCTCGAGCGCTGCACCTACGGCGAGTGGGCGCAGCGCACCCGCCGGCTGGGGGGCGTCCTCGACGACCTCGGCATCAGCGACGACGGCCGCGTCGGCACCTTCGCCTGGAACACCGCCCGGCACCTCGAGCTCTACTTCGGCATCCCGTGCACGAACCGGGTGCTGCACACGCTCAACATCCGGCTCTTCCCCGAGCAGCTCGTCTACGTGATCAACCACGCGCGAGGACGAGGCGATCTTCGTCGACCGGTCGCTGATCGGGCTCCTGTGGCCGCTCGTCGACCAGCTGTCCACCGTGCGGCACATCGTCGTGATGGACGACGGCAAGGGCGAGGTGCCCAGCCCCGACGGCGGCCGGGCCCTGCACGACTACGAGGACCTGCTCGCCGAGGCGTCGCCGGTCGACTTCCGGGTCGACGACGAGAACCGGGCCGCGGCGATGGCCTACACGAGCGGCACGACCGGCAACCCGAAGGGCGTCGTCTACTCGCACCGCTCGACGTTCCTGCACACGCTCGGCACGATGGCCGCCGGGGGTCTCGGCGTCGAGGAGGCCGACCGCATCCTGCCGGTGGTGCCCATGTTCCACGCCAACGCCTGGGGCCTCGCCCACGCCGCCGTCGCCGCGGGCGCCGACCTCGTCATGCCCGGCGCGGACCTGTCGCCAGCATCGCTCGCCAAGCTCATCGAGGAGGAGCGGGTGACCGTAGCGGCCGGCGTGCCCACCATCTGGATGGGCGTGCTGCCCGAGCTGGCCGGCCGAGACACCTCCCACCTCCGGGCGATCCCGTGCGGTGGCTCGGCCGTGCCACGAGCGCTCTCCGAGGGCTACCGCGCGCAGACCGGCCTGCCCATCACCCAGGCCTGGGGCATGACCGAGACCAGCCCCATCGCGTCGGTCGGGCGCATCAAGACCACCCTCGACGCCACGCTCGACGACGACGGCCGCGCGGACCTGCGCACCACGGTCGGGCAGCCGTCGGTGTGCGTCGAGGCCCGCATCGTCCGCCCCGGCAGCACCGAGGCGCTGCCGTGGGACGGCGAGAGCTCGGGCGAGCTGCAGGTGCGCGGGCCGTGGATCGCGTCGGAGTACTACGACGACGAGCGCTCGCCGGAGAGCTTCACCGACGACGGCTGGCTGAAGACCGGCGACGTCGCCGTGATCGACGCGCACGGCTACATCCGCCTCGTCGACCGCACCAAGGACGTCATCAAGTCCGGTGGCGAGTGGATCAGCTCCGTCGACCTCGAGAACGAGCTGATGGGCCACCCCAAGGTCGCCGAGGCGGCGGTCATCGGCGTGCCGCACCCGAAGTGGGCGGAGCGCCCGCTCGCCTGCGTCGTCGTCAAGCAGGGCGAGCAGCTCGACAAGGACGAGGTGCTGAGGTTCCTGAGCGACCGGGTCGCCAAGTGGTGGCTGCCCGACGACGTCGCCTTCGTCGACGAGATCCCCAAGACCAGCGTCGGCAAGTTCTCGAAGAAGGACCTGCGCGACAAGTTCGAGGGCTACGAGCTGCCCACCGCCTGAGGGTCAGCTGCGGGCGAGGGAGGCCAGCAGGCCGCGGGTCGCCGCCCGCTCGTCGGGGTCGGTCGCCAGCTCCAGCGCGGAGAAGTCGGTGGCGCCCGCGTCGGCGAAGGCCGCCAGGCCGCTGCGCACGGCGTCCTCGTCACCCACCAGCGAGACGTCGGCGGGGCCGCCGGCGCCTTCGGCGTCCATCACCCCGCGGTAGGAAGGCAGGTCGTTGTAGCCGGCGAGCGCCCCGGCGATCACGTCGCGCACCGCAGCGGGCTTGGACGTCACGCACACCGGCACGCTCGCCACGATGCGAGGCGCCGGTCGGCCTGCCGCCACGGCGGCGTCGTCGAGCGCCGGCTTGATGCGCTCGGCGATCGCCCTCGGGCCGCTGAGCCAGAGGATCGTGCCGTCGGCCCGCTCGCCCGCCAGCGCCACCATCCGCGGGCCCATCGCCGCGAGCAGCAGGGCCGGCGCCGGGGCGGGTCCCCCGCCGAGCGCGTCGACCTCGCCCGACCAGATGTCGCCCGTGAAGGACACGCGGCGCTCGGTCATCGCCGGCACGAGCACCGAGAGGTACTCCTCCATGTGCTTGGCGGGGGTGGCGAAGGGGATCTTCATGCTCGCCTCGACGGTGGCCTTGTGCGCCAGGCCGACGCCCAGCGCCAGGCGGCCAGACGTCGCCTCCTGCGCGGTCAGGGCCTGCGCCGCGAGCATGAGGGGGTGGCGTGGCCACGTCGGCACCACGGCGGTGCCCAGCTCGATGCGGCTGGTGCGGGTGCCCATGACCGCGATCGCCGTCAGCGCGTCCGGGGCGCGGAGCTGCGCCACCCAGTACGACGCGAACCCGTCGTCCTCCGCCGCGACCGCGTGCTCGACCATGCGACCGAGCGGCGCGCCCGCCGCGACGAGGCCCGATCCGTTGATCCCGATGCGCATGGCGCGATCCTACGGTCGCCCGCCTCCGGGCCCCGAGCGTCGCGGCTACGTGGCCGCGTGGTCGGATGATCGGCGCTCGCCGTAGCCTGGGGTGGTGAGCTGGCGCTTCGCGATGTCGCCCAAGTGGATCGTGCGGCACCTGCTCGTCGTCGTCCTCGTGGTCGTGATGGTGTGGGCCGGCTTCTGGCAGCTGCGGCGGCTCGACGACAAGCGCGACCAGGGCGCGCTGCTCGAGGCCCGGCGGGAGCGGCCCGTGGCCGAGCTCAGCGCGCTCGTGCCCCCCGGCGCCGAGCCCGGCGACGAGTCGGTCCAGGCCCTGCACTACCGCCGCGTGACCGCGACGGGCACCTACGCCGACGACGACACCGTGATCGTCCCGAACCGCAGCTTCAACGGGGCATCCGGCGGCCTGGTGCTGACGCCGCTGGTGCTCGCCGACGGCCGCGCCGTCGTCGTGAACCGGGGCTTCGTCGGCTTCGACCGGGATGCCCGGATCGTGCCGCCGGCGGCGCCCGAGGGCGAGGTGACCCTCGAGGGCATCGTCGTGCCGGGCGAGTCCGGTGGCCGTGTCCTCGAGATCGAGGGGTCCGGCGGCGACCTCGACGAGGTGACCCGTGCGGACCTGCGGGTCCTCGACGAGCGGCTGAGCGCCGACGTGGCGCCCGTGCTCGTCCAGCGGGTCCGCAGCGAGCCCGACGAGCGGGCATCGGCCGCCGGTGCCCCACCGCTCGCCACGCTCGACGTCCCCGAGCCCGACGAGGGTCCGCACCTGGGCTACGCCCTGCAGTGGTTCACGTTCTCGCTGATCGCCGCGGGCGGCTACGTGCTGCTGCTGCGGCGCGTCGCGCTCGATCAGGCCAAGGAGGCGCTCGACGCGCCGGTGCGGGGCGACGACCTGGACCGTGAGCTCGAAGAGCTCCTCCGCTCGCAGCACTAGCGGATGGGCGTGAGCACCCGGGAGCGGATCCTCGCCGCCACGCTGGCCTGCATGGGCCGGCTCGGCATGGCCAAGACCACCATGGAAGACGTCGCCCGCGAGGCGCAGCTGGCGCGTGCGACGCTGTACCGCGCCTTCCCCGGCGGCCGGGAGGAGCTCCTCGGCGCGGTCGTGACGTGGGAGGTCGCCCGCTTCTTCGGCCGCGTCAGCGCCGCGATCCACCCCGACGAGCTCGACACGGTGGCCGTCCTCGAGCAGGGCCTCCTGGCGGCGCGCGATGCGCTCGTGCACCACGACCTCCTGCAGCGCCTGCTGCGCGACGAGGCCGAGGAGCTCGTCCCGTCGCTGGCGATCGTCATGCCGCTGGTCGTGCAGGCGCTGGCCGACTGGTACCGCCCCCGCCTCGAGGCGGCGGCGCTGCGTCCGGGCGTCGACCCGGCCGAGGCGGCCGACCTCGTGGCCCGCATGGCGCTGTCGTTCCTCGGCACGCCCGGCCGCTGGGACCTCACCGACCCCGCCCAGGTCCGACGCCTGGTCCGCGACCACCTCCTCGCCGGCGTCCTGGACCCCGCCTGATCCCCGTGTGACCGACGTCGCAGGATCGGGCGTTGACGATGAGACACTCCGCTTCTTATTGTCTCAAGCGATGGCCCCTGTCGCTGTGACCGATCGAGCGGCCGACGCCCTCGAGCAGCGGATCCTCGACGCCATGCTGGCGTGCATCGCGCGCTGGGGCATCGCCAAGACCACAGCCGACGACATCGCCCGGGCGGCTGGCGTCTCCCGCGCCACGGTCTACCGAGCCTTCCCCGGCGGCAAGGACGTCGCCTTCGAGGCGCTCCTGCGCCACGAGGCGCGCCGCTTCTTCGCGGTCGTGTCGGGCCGCCTCGAGCGCACCGACACGCTGGAGGACCTCCTCGTCGTCGGCATCGTCGAGGCGGCTCGCTTCGTCGGCGGCCACGAGGCGCTCGGGTACGTGCTGGCCCACGAGCCCGAGCGGGTCCTGCCCGCCTTTGCCTTCCACCGCCTCGACCGCCCGCTCACCATCGCTGCCGCCTTCGTCAAGCCCCACCTCCGGCGATTCCTCGACGAGGAGGCCGCCGACATCCACGCCGAGTGGCTCCTGCGGATCCTCGTGTCCTACGCCATCAACCCGTCACCGACGCTCGACCTCACCGACGAGCGCGACGTGCGCCGCTTCGTCGCCACCTACCTGCTTCCCGCCCTCGTCGCCGATGCCCGCCCACCCATGGCACCTGCCTGCAAGGAGACCTGAACCATGTCCACCAACCACGAGCTGATCGGTCGGGACGAGATCAACGACCTGGAGGCGATCCTCGGCGTCACCAACACCGACGTCGACGAGATCGTCCATGCCGTCGAGGACAACGCCGAGGCGATCTTCACCTGGGACTACGAGAAGGGGCAGCGCCCCGCGCTCAACCGCCTCTACGAGAAGGCGAAGACCTCGATGTGGAACGGCGAGACGGACCTGCCGTGGGAGACCGAGGTCGACCAGGAGAAGGTCGTCGCCGACAACGCCATGGCCAGCGGCGGCTTCGACAGCGGGATCGACGTGAGCGGCACGCCGATGGAGTCCTGGGACGAGCTGCAGTGGCTCCAGTTCGGCGTCGAGAGCCAGAACTGGATGCTCAGCCAGTTCATGCACGGCGAGCAGGGCGCGCTGATCTGCACCGCCAAGATCGTCGAGACCGTGCCGTGGATCGACGCCAAGTACTACGCGTCGACCCAGGTGATGGACGAGGCCCGCCACGTCGAGGTCTTCGCCAAGTACCTCGACACCAAGCTGTCGGGCCACTACCCGATCAACGCCCACCTGAAGATGCTGCTCGACGACATCGTCAACGACAGCCGCTGGGACATGACCTACCTGGGCATGCAGATCATGGTGGAGGGCCTGGCGCTGGCCGCCTTCGGCTTCATGCACCAGATGACCACCGAGCCGCTGCTCAAGCAGCTGCTCCGCTACGTGATGAGCGACGAGGCGCGCCACGTCGCGTTCGGGGTGCTCAGCCTGAAGGAGTACTACGAGCAGCTCAGCGACGCGGAGATGCTCGAGCGCCAGGAGTTCGCCTTCGAGGCCGCCGTGCGCATGCGCGACCGGTTCCTGCAGCAAGAGGTGTGGGACCGCATGGGCATCGACCCCAAGGTGGCCGCTGGCCTCGTGCTCCAGGCCCCGCAGCGCCAGCTCTTCCAGAGCATGCTGTTCTCCAAGATCGTGCCCAACTGCAAGAAGCTGGGCCTGCTCGACCGCAACGACCACTGGCTCCGGGGCAAGTTCACCGAGCTCGGCGTCATCCAGTTCGAGGACTGGGCCGACACGGGCGAGGAGTACGAGATGTTCCAGCTCGCCGAGGGCGAGGTGGGGTAGCGGCCCCAGCCCCCGGGTCGCCGCCGCGGCTCGGATCTCGTGGCCGACGACGCAGGGCGCGCTGGTAGGGTCCGCGCGCGATGAGCACGCCCTCGGACCCGCGCACGCTCGTGCTGCACGGCCTGCGCCTGAAGGGCTTCGGCGAGGCGCCGGCCGTCGCCGAGGCGGTGTCGATCGACGAGTCGGACACCAAGGCCGTGCTCGACGAGCTCGTCGTCGAGGGCCTCAGCACCTACCGCGACGGCCGGCTCTCGGGCTTCGTGCTGACGCCGGCCGGCCGCGAGGAGCACATCCGCCTGCTCGCCGACGAGCTCGATGCCGCCGGCGTGCGCGGCGACGTCGAAGCCGCCTACCGCTGCTTCCTCGGGTGCAACGGCGAGCTGCTGGCGCTGTGCACGGCCTGGCAGCTGCGCGAGGTCGACGGCAGGTCGGTCCTCAACGACCACGGCGACGCCGACCACGACGCCGACGTGGTGGCGCGGCTCGCGTCGCTCCACGAGCGCGCCCTGCCCATCTGCGACGATCTCGCCCGGGCACTGGATCGCTACGCCACGTACGGGCCCCGCCTCACGACGGCGATCGAGCGGGTGCGGGCCGGCGACGTCGACTGGTTCACCAAGCCGATGATCCCGAGCTACCACACCGTGTGGTTCGAGCTGCACGAGGACCTGCTCGCCACGCTCGGGATCGACCGCGCCAGCGAGGTGGGAGCCTGATGTCCGCAGCGCGCTTCGGCGCCGTGCTCACCGCCATGGCGACCCCGTTCAGCGACGACGGCGCCCTCGACCTCGACGGCGCGGTGGAGCTGGCGCGCTGGCTGGTCGCCCACGGCAACGACGGCCTCGTGCTGGCCGGCACCACCGGGGAGAGCCCGACGCTCAGCGACGACGAGAAGGTCGAGCTGTGGGAGGCCGTGCGCGGGGCGGTCGACGTGCCGCTCATCGCCGGCACCGGCAGCAACGACACGCGCCACACGTGCGGCCTCTCCGAACGCGCCGCAGCGACGGGCGTCGATGCGCTGCTCGTGGTGACGCCGTACTACAACCGCCCTTCCCAGGCCGGCCTCGACGCGCACTTCCGGGCGGTGGCGGCGGCCACGGACCTGCCCGTGGTGATCTACGACATCCCCGTGCGCACCGGGCGCAAGGTCGCCACCGAGGTGCTCGTCGGTCTCGCCAACGAGGTCGACACCATCGTCGGCGTCAAGGACGCGGCCGGCAACCCCGGCGAGACGGCGCGCCTCGTCGCCCAGGCGCCTGCGGACTTCGACGTCTACAGCGGCGACGACGTCCAGACCCTGCCGCTGCTCGCCGTCGGTGCAGTCGGCGTCATCGGCGTCGCCAGCCACTGGTGCGCGCCGGAGATGGCGGCGATGGTCGCCGCAGCCGGCAAGGGCGACCTCCAGACCGCCCAGGCGATCAACGCCACCCTGCTCGAGAGCTTCGCCTTCGAGACCAGCGACGACTGCCCGAACCCGGGCCCGACGAAGGCCATGCTCGCCGAGCTGGGGCTGCCGGGCGGCCCCTGTCGGCTGCCGATGGGGCCCGTCCCGCCCGCCGTGCACGAGCGCGCCCGTCAGGTGCTCGAGCACCTCCGCGCCCTTCGCTAGCCGCGGGGCCGGATCGCCGCACCGGCCGGCCGGCCGGTAGGTTCAGCCCATGGCCGCACCCGTCACCATCACCTTCCTCGGCGGGCTCGGCGAGATCGGCCGCAACTGCATGGTCCTCGAGTGCGAGGACAAGCTGCTCCTGCTCGACTGCGGGCTGATGTTCCCCGAGCTCGACATGCTCGGCGTCGATCTCGTCCTGCCCGACTTCACCTGGCTGCGCGAGAACAGGGATCGCATCATCGGCTGCATCGCCAGCCACGGCCACGAGGACCACGTCGGCGGGCTGTCGTACATCCTGCGCGAGCTGTCGTTCCCCATCTACGGGTCGGCGCTCTCGCTGGGTCTCGCCCGCAACCGCATCGAGGAGGCCGGCCTGCTCGGCCAGACCGAGTTCATCACCGTCACCGACGGTGAGCGCCGCAGGATCGGGCCCTTCGACGTCGAGTTCATCCCGGTCACGCACTCCGTGCCCCACGGCTTCGCCACGGCGTTCCACACGCCCCAGGGCGTCGTGATGCACTCGGGCGACTGGAAGCTCGACCTCACGCCCGTCGACGGCCGCCTCACCGACCTCGCCCGCATGGGTGCCATCGCCTGCGACCAGGGCATCCGCCTGCTCATGGGCGACTCCACCAACGCCGACTCCCACGGGCACTCCCGCAGCGAGAGCTCGGTCGGGGGCGTGCTCTACGACCTCTTCCACGAGCACGAGGGGCGCCGGATCATCATCGCCTGCTTCGCCAGCCACATCCACCGGGTGCAGCAGATCGCCGACGCCGCCGTGGCCTTCGGCCGCAAGATCGCCACGATCGGGCTGTCGATGAAGAAGAACGTGAAGCTCGCCCGCGAGATGGGGCTGCTCAAGATCCCCGAGTCCTCGCTCATCGACATCGAGGACATCGGCAGCTACCCCGACGGCGAGGTGTGCGTGATCTCCACCGGCAGCCAGGGTGAGCCGATGTCAGCCCTCACGCGCATGGCGAACCGGGAGAACCGCTGGCTCGAGGTGGGGGAGGGCGACACCGTGATCCTCAGCTCGCACCCCATCCCGGGCAACGAGATGGACGTCAGCAAGGTGATCGACGGCCTGGTCCGCCTCGGTGCCAAGGTCGTCCACTCCGGCCTGGAGGACGTCCACGCCACGGGTCACGCCAAGCAGGAGGAGCTCAAGACGCTCCTGTCGATCACCGAGCCGCAGTGGTTCGTCCCGGTGCACGGCGAGTACCGCCACCTCGTGCACCACGCCGAGCTGGCGCAGGCCATGGGCGTGCCGGCCGAGCGGACGATCGTGTGCGAGGACGGCGACCAGATCACGATCGACGACGACGGCATCCGCGTCAGCGGCCAGGTGCCCGCCGGCTACCTCTTCGTCGACGGCATCGTCGGCGACGTCGGCCAGGGCGTGCTGCGCGACCGCCGGGTGCTGGCCGAGGAGGGCGTGGTCGTCGTCGTGGTCACCGTCGCCATCGAGGACGGCGCGATCCTCACCGGCCCGGAGATCATCACGCGCGGCTGGGTGTACGCCCCCGAGGCGGAGGCGCTCCTCGAGGAGTGCGCCGACGTGGTGCGCCAGGCGATCAAGGAGGCGTTCGGCGAGACGACGCCGGACCTCGAGACCCTGCAGCGGGTCGTTCGCAAGGCCGCGGGCCGCTTCGTGAGCGACCGCACCAAGCGCAAGCCGATGATCGTCCCCGTGGTGATGGAGGTCTAGCGACCGACGTCTCAGCGACGTTGGCAGCTGGGGCAGTGGGTCGTGCCGCGCGCGTCGACGACGCTGCGCCGCAGCTCGGTGCCGCACCGCAGGCACGCCTCACCCGCGCGGCCGTAGCACTCGAGCCGGAGCTGGTTGCGGCCGAGCTCGCCACCGAAGGTCCGGTAGTCGCGCAGCGTGGTGCCCTCGTGCGAGATCGCCCGCTCGAGGACGCCCCGCAGCTCGCCGAGCAGCCTTCGCGACTCCGTGCGGGTGATCGAGCGCCGGGCGGGGTGGATCCCCGCCCGCCAGAGGGCCTCGTCGGCGTAGATGTTGCCGACGCCGGCCACGGGCCGCTGCGACAGCAGCTGGGTCTTGATCCGCACGTTGCTGCGCCGGAGCCGCTCCCAGAGCCCGTCGCCGTCGAGCGCGGCGTCCCACGGCTCGGGCCCGAGCGCGGCGAGCGTCGGCAACGTGGCGTGCTCGCCGGTCGGCACCACGCCGACACGCCCGAAGCGCCGCACGTCGCGCAGCTCGAGCACGGCGCCGTCGTCGAGCGCCCACCAGGCGCGCACGTAGGGGTCGACCCCGTCGCGCCGGAGGCGCAGGAGCCCCGTCATCCCGAGGTGCACCACCAGCTCCCGGTCGTCGTCGAGGGCGAGCAGCAGGTACTTGCCGCGCCGGGTGACCGCGCCGATGCGGGCCCCGGATGCCAGCGGCGCCGCCGCGAACTTGGGCGACGGGTGGCCCCACGCCTCGACGATCCGCCGGCCCGCCACCAGCGGCGCCAGCTCCCGACGCACGGTCTCCACCTCGGGCAGCTCGGGCATGCCCAGAGCATGCCGCGTCCGGCCACCGGCGCCGCCCGCGGTCCCAGTGTGGCTCCTGTGGCTCCTGATAGCGTTGTGGCCACTGTGGCGACGAAGACCCAGCGACCGCGGGCGACGGGGGCCACCCGCGCCCCCGCCCGGCGCCCGAGCGCCCGGCGAGCCTCCCTCGGCGACCGGCTGCTCCGCGCCCTGGCGGCCGCGCTCAGCGGCCACTCGACCGACGTCGCCGGTCTGCTCTGCATCGGCGTGGGCCTCGTCGCGGGCCTCGGCGTCTACGTCGATGCCGCCGGCCCGGCCGGTCGGGCACTCGACACCGGCATCGGCACGGCGGTCGGATGGGGCCGCCTGCTCGTCCCCGTGGCGCTCCTCGCCGCGGGGGTGGTGCTCGTCCGCGGGCGCGACGACGAGAGCGCCGAGGCGGGGGACCCCCGGGCCCACCTGTGGGTGGGCGGTCTCGCCGTCGCGGTCGCCGGGTGCGGCCTGCTGCACCTCGCCGGCGGCCGCCCCGGCCTCGACGCTCCGACCGACGACCTCGTGGGCGCGGGCGGCCTGCTCGGCGTGGCCGCAGCAGGCCCGCTCGCCTCGGGCCTGGCGCCGTGGGGCGCCGGGCTCCTGCTGGGCACCGTCGGGCTCGCCGGGCTGGTGGTGCTCACCCGGATGCCCGTCCGCGTCGCCGCGCAGAGCACGGCCGCGAGCATGCGCCCGGCGGGCAGCGCCGTCTCCGCCGCGCTGCGCCGGGCCAGGGGCTCCCTGTTCTCGCTGAGCGGCGAGGGGGCGACCGATGCGACGCCCGGCGACGTGCGCGTCTTCGACCAGGACGCCGACGCGGCGACCGAGGGGGAGCCGCCCGCTGCCCGACGCCCCCGGGCGGCGAGGCCCCAGCCCAAGATCATCGACCCCGAGCCGCCGGGCGAGCCGACCCAGCTGGAGATCGAGCTGGGCCCGGCGGTGCAGGGCTCGTCCTGGAAGCTGCCCGCCTCCACGCTGCTGCACCGCACCGGCTCCCAGGAGGTCGACAAGGCGGCGGTCCAGGCCGCCGGGCGGGTGCTGGAGGAGGCGCTCGCCCAGCACGGCGTCGAGACGAAGCTCGTCGGCATGGTGGTGGGCCCGTCGGTCACCCGCTTCGAGCTGGAGCTCGGGCCGGGCGTCAAGGTCGCCCGGGTGACCAGCCTCCACAAGGACATCGCCTACGCCATGGCGTCGCCCGACGTGCGCATCCTGGCGCCCATCCCGGGCCGTCAGGCCATCGGGGTCGAGGTGCCCAACGTCGACCGCCAGATCGTCGCGCTCGGCGACATCCTTGCGTCCGCCGAGGCGAGGCGGGCCACGCACCCCCTCGAGGTGGCGGTCGGTCGCGACATCAACGGCAAGTCCGTCCTGATGAACCTCGCCACGATGCCGCACCTGCTCATCGCGGGGGCCACCGGCGCGGGCAAGTCGAGCTGCCTCAACTCGCTCATCACCTCGGTCCTGATGCGCTCGACGCCCGACCAGGTGCGGATGATCCTCGTCGACCCCAAGCGCGTCGAGATGGGCCAGTACGACCGGCTGCCGCACCTGCTCACCCAGGTGGTCACCAACCCGAAGAAGGCCGCCAACGCGCTCGCCTGGGCCGTGCGCGAGATGGAGCGGCGCTACGACCTGCTCGCCGAGGTCGGCTATCGCGACATCACCGGCTACAACGCGGCGTTCGACCGCGGCGAGCTGCCCGACGACGTGTCGCCCACCGGCGAGGTGCTGCGCGCCTTCCCGCGCCTGCCGTTCATCCTCATCGTCATCGACGAGCTCGCCGACCTGATGATGGTCGCCGCCCGCGACGTCGAGGACTCGATCTGCCGCATCGCCCAGATGGCCCGGGCGGTCGGCATCCACCTGGTCATCGCCACGCAGCGGCCGTCGGTGAACGTCATCACAGGCGTCATCAAGGCCAACGTGCCCGCCCGGCTGGCCTTCGCGGTGTCCTCGGCCACCGACAGCCGCGTCATCCTCGACCAGACCGGCGCCGAGCGGCTCATCGGCAAGGGCGACATGCTGCTCCTCGGCCCGGCCTCGTCGGCGCCGTCGCGCATCCAGGGCTCGTGGGTGAGCGAGGAGGAGGTGCGCAAGGTCGCCGCCGTCTGGAAGCGCCAGGCCCCCGAGCTGACCTATGACGACGAGGTGCAAGGCAGCGACGACGCCCGCGCCGGCGCCGCCGCGGGCGCCGGTGGCGCTTCGGGCGACGACGACGACGATCTGCTGGTGCAGGCCATGGACCTCGTGGTGCGGTCGCAGCTGGGCTCGACGTCGATGCTGCAGCGCAAGCTCAAGATCGGCTTCGCCCGAGCCGGTAGGGTGATGGATCTTCTCGAGCAGCGCGGTGTGGTCGGTCCGTCCGAGGGTTCCAAGGCGCGGGCCGTGCTGATGACCGTGGAGGAGCTCGAGAACGACATGCAAGCGGGCGAGCTCTAGTCCCTGGGGGTGGAGCGAGCGGACGCGATGGGGTCGCGGGCGATGAAGGGCTCAACCTCCCGGCGCGTCCGGTCGTTGATCAACGGTGGCCGAGCCACCCACGATCTCCTGCCCCGGAAGGCCCCGCACCGTCATGCTCCCCGATCCTGACGACGTACTCGACCTCCTCGACCCTCCCGAGGGCCCTCGCGGTGCGCGGCGCCGGAAGCAGCCCCTGCGTGCCGTCGCCCGCGAGCGCGCCGGCCGGCTCGCCCGGCGACGCCTGGCCGTGGGCCCCGGCGCCCTCGCGGCAGCCGTCGTGCTGGCCGCCGCCTTCGGCCCCATCGGGCCCTGGGCAGGCCGCGCCGGTGCCGACCGGCCGCTCGCCCGGGCCGGCCTGGCCGCGCTCGCCGAGGCCGACGAGGCCTCCAGCGCCGAGGTGGCCGCGCCTGATCCGGAACCGACCACCACCACGACGGTGGCGCCCACCACGACCACCGCGCCACCCGCGCCGCCCCCGCCGCTGTCGCCCAGCCGCTTCACGCTCGAGCCCTACACGGGCCTCGGTGCCTGGCTCGACGTCTACGACTGGTCGACCACGTTCTCGGGATCGCCGATCGGTCCCGAGGCCGTCGACCTCCTGGCCGCCCACGGCACGCAGACCCTCTACATCCAGGCGAGCAAGTGGAACTCGCCGACGCTGGTCCTCGAGCCGGAGCGGCTGCAGGCCTTCATCGACCGGGCCCATCACCACGGCATGTCCGTCGTCGGCTGGTACCTGCCCACGCTGGAGGATCCCGGACTGGACCGGGACCGGATGAACGCCATCGCCGCCATGCCCGTCGACGGCCTCGCCGTCGACCTCGAGGCGCGCAACGTCGGCGACCTCGCCGAGCGGAACCGGCGCATGGTGGAGCTGTCCTCGGCGATGCGCCACGACCTCCCGGGCGCGGTGCTCGGCGCCATCCCGCTCGAGCCGGTCCTGATGGAAGACGTCAACCCGCACTACTGGCCGTCCTACCCCTGGGCGGGTCTGGCCCCGAGCTACGACGTGTGGCTCCCGATGGGCTACTGGACGAACCGCCAGGCCAGCTCACCGTGGCGCAACGCCCACACCTACACCGCAGCCAACATCGACCGGATCCGGGCCCACATCGGCCAGCCCGAGGCGCCGGTCCACCCGATCGGCGGCATCGGCGACAAGACCACCGTCGAGGACCTGAAGGCCTTCCTGGCGGCCGCCAGCGAGCGGGGATCGATCGGCGGCAGCATCTACGACTACCGCACCACCCAGGCGCCCCACTGGGCGGAGCTGCACCCCTTCACGCTGCTGCGCCGGTAGCAGGCCAGGGACCGGCGCGTGTCCGGTACCGTGCCGCACCATGTTCGATCTCGCGGCTGCAGCCGTGGAGGGGGCGCTGTCGGCGGGGGCGCGCTACGCGGACGCCCGCACGATGACCGTGCGCTACGAGTCGATGAGCGCCAAGAACGGCATCGTCGAGGGGTTCACGCAGACCGAGACGGCCGGCGTCGGGGTGCGAGCGCTGATCGGCTCGTCGTGGGGGTTCCAGGCGACGCCCGAGCTCACTGTCGTGGCCGCTCGCCGCGCCGGGGAGCTGGCAGCCGCCGTGGCGCGGGCCAGCGCGCGCGTGCCGGGACCACCGCTGGAGCTGGCGCCGGCGCCGGTCGTCGAGGCCAGCTGGTCGAGCGCATGGGTCGAGCACCCCCTCGACGACGTGACCGTCGGCGAGCGCGCCGATCACCTCGTCGCGGTCACCCGCGCCATCGCCGAGGCCGGCGCACCGCTCGCCCAGGCGAGCCACCAGATCTGGGACACCGAGAAGTGGTTCGTGTCGAGCGAGGGCGGCCGCATCACCCAGCGCCTCGTGGAGTGCGGGGCCGTCATGGACGCCACGGCCATCGGCGACGGCGAGACCCAGCGCCGCAGCCACCCCGGCGTGCGCGGCCAGTACGGCACGCGCGGCTGGGAGCTGGTCCGCGAGCTCGACCTCCTGACGCACGCGCCGCGCCTCGCCGAGGAGGCCCAGGCGCTGCTGCGCGCCCCACAGTGCCCCGAGACCACCACCACGCTGATCCTCGGCAGCGAGCAGATGGCGCTGCAGCTCCACGAGTCGGTCGGCCACGCCATCGAGCTCGACCGGATCCTCGGCTGGGAGGCTGCCTTCGCAGGCACGTCCTGGCTCGACCCGGCGCAGCTGGGCGCCTTGCGCTACGGATCGGACCTCATGAACGTGACCGCCGACGCGACGCTGCCCGGGTCGCTCGGCAGCTTCGGCTACGACGACGAGGGCGTCCCCGCCCAGGCCGTCGACATCGTGCGCGACGGCACCTGGGTCGGCGTCCTCTCCGGACGCGACTCCGCGCCGCTCGTGGGCCTGCCCTCCGGCGGGATGGTGCGCGCCGACGGTCCGTCGCGCCTGCCCATGGTGCGGATGACCAACGTTGGGCTGCTGCCGGGCGACAGCTCGCTCGACGAGATGATCGCCGCCACCGACGACGGCATCCTGATGGACACCAACCGGTCCTGGTCGATCGACGACAAGCGCCTCAACTTCCAGTTCGGCTGCGAGATCGCCTGGGAGATCAAGGACGGACGCCGCGGTCGCATGCTGCGCAACCCCACCTACACCGGGATCGGTCCCCGGTTCTGGGCGTCGATGGACATGGTCGGCGGGCCCGAGGAGTGGACCTTCTGGGGGGTGCCGAACTGCGGCAAGGGTCAGCCGATGCAGGTCGGCCACACGGGCCACCCGTCGGTGCCGGCGCGCTTCACCGGCGTTCGGGTCGGGGTCCGCTGATGGCCTGGGATCCGGCGACCGACGCCGTCGCCCGCGCCGGCTTCGCCGTGTGCGACCAGGTGCTCGACCTCGTCGACGGCCGCGCCGAGGCGCTGGTGAGCTGCTCGAGCGGCAGCTCGGGGCTCACCCGCTTCGCCAACAGCCGCATCCACCAGAACGTCGCGGAGGACCAGGCCCACGTGCGCCTCAAGGTCGCGGTCGACGGCGGCCGCACCGCCCAGGGCACGACCACCCGGCTCGACGCCGACGGTCTCGAGCGGCTGGCGGAGCGCCTGGTTGCCGCGGCCGCCCTGCGCCCCGCCGACCCGGACCATCCCGGCCTCGCCCCTCCGTCGCCGGTGGCGGCCGTCGAGCACTTCGACGCCGACACGCTCGCCGCCGAGCCCGACCTCCGCGCCGGGGTCGTCGGGGGCTTCGTCGCGGCCGGCGAGGGCATGGAGGCGGCCGGCTACTGCTCGACCGAGGGCGACATCAACGTCTTGTGCTCGACCACGGGTCAGCGCGTCGCCAGCCGCACGACGATGGCGCAGCTCGATGCCATCCACCGAGCGCCGAGGTCGAGCGGCCCGCCGGCGGACGGCTACGCGCAGGTCACCTCGGCGCACGTCGCCGACCTCGACGGGCAGCGCTGCGGCGAGGTTGCGGCGGCGAAGGCCAGAGCGGGCGTCGAACCGATCGACCTGCCGCCCGGCAGCTACGAGGTCGTGCTCGAACCCAAGGCCGTGGGCGCCCTGCTGCTGTTCCCGGCGTGGCTGGGCTTCAACGGCAAGGCCTACGCCGAGGGCACCAGCTTCGCCCACCTCGGCGAGGCCCAGTTCGACGATCGCATCGACCTGTGGGACGACGCCACCGATCCCCGCGCCCTGGGCCGACCCTACGACGCCGAGGGCACCCCCAAGAGGCGCGTCGAGCTCGTGCGGCACGGCGTCACCGTCGCTCTGGTGCACGATCGGCGCAGCGCGCTGCTGGCCGGTGTCGAGCCGACCGGGCACTCCGTCGGCGACGACGCCCTCGGCGGGTACCCCAGCGACCTGTTCCTCGGCGCTGGCACCGACACCGTCGAGGGCCTGATCGCCTCCGTCGAGCGCGGCCTGCTCGTGACCGACCTCTGGTACAACCGCATCCTCGACCCGAAGACCCAGGTCGTGACCGGCCTCACGCGCAACGGGCTGTTCCTCATCGAGGGCGGCGAGGTGGTCGCCGCCGTGCGCGACCTGCGCTACACGCAGTCGGTGGTGGGCGCGCTGGGCCCCGGGCGCGTCCTCGGTGTCGGCGACGACGCCCAGCTCGTGAGCAACGACGGCGGCCCGGTGCACGTCCCGAGCCTGCGCCTGGGCTCCTTCGCCTTCACCGGCAGCGCGGCAGGCTGAGCGCTGCGGTGGTCCCGCTGCGGGGATGCTCCACCTGGCGGCTGCGCACGCGACCTCTGGTAGCAAGGCGGCATGGAGATCCGTGAGCTGGCCAGCGGCCTCAAGTTCCCCGAGGGCCCCGTCGCCCTCCCCGATGGCGACGTGCTCCTCGTCGAGATCGCCCGCGGCACCCTCACGAAGGTGGCGGCCGACGGGTCGCTGTCGGTGGTCGCCAACCTCGGCGGCGGGCCGAACGGCGCCGCGCTCGGTCCCGACGGCTGCGTCTACGTCTGCAACAACGGCGGCTGCTTCACCTGGGACGACGTGATGGGCTTCACGCTCCCCGGCGCGGTGCCGCCCAGCTGGCGGGGCGGGTCGATCCAGCGGGTCGACCTCGCCACCGGCGCGGTGACGACGCTGTACACGGAGAGCTCCAGCGGACCGCTGCGCGCCCCCAACGATCTCGTCTTCGACGGCGAGGGTGGCTTCTGGTTCACCGACCACGGCGTGCGCCAGGAGCGCTCGAGCGACCGCACCGGCGTGCACTACGCGCTCGCCGACGGCTCCTCCTGCCGGGAGGTCGTCTTCCCGCTCGACGCGCCCAACGGCGTGGGGCTCTCGCCCGACGGGAGCCGCCTCTACGTGGCCGAGACGCACACCGGGCGGGTGTTCTGGTGGCAGGTCAGCGGCCCCGGCGAGGTGGAGCGGGGCACCCCGGTCGGCCACGGCGGGCACCTGCTGGCCGGCCTCCCGGGACTGCAGCTCCTCGACAGCCTGGCGGTCGACGGCGAGGGGTGGGTCTGCGTCGGGACGCTCGTCAACGGCGGCATCACGGCGATATCCCCCGACGGCGGGTCGATCGAGCACACGCCGCTGCCCGACCCGCTCGTCACCAACGTGTGCTTCGGCGGCCCCGACCTGCGCAGCGCCTACGCCACGCTCTCCGCGACCGGCAAGCTGGTCGTCCTCGACTGGCCCCGGCCCGGCCTGGCCCTGCGCTGAGCTGTTGGTCGCCCCTCTTCGGGGCTCCGGGCTCCGCCCATCTGGCTCCCGTGCTCGGGGCTGCTCCGCCTGGCGGCTGCGCACGCGGTCGGGCCTGGTCGCCCCTCTTCGGGGCTCCGGGCTCCGCCCATCTGGCTCCCGTGCTCGGGGCTGCTCCGCCTGGCGGCTGCGCACGCGGTCGGGCCCGGTCGCCCCTCTTCGGGGCTCCGGGCCGGGACCGGTAGCCTTCGCTGCCATGTCCGGGTCACGCACCTTCTACGTCGAGACCCTGGGCTGCCCCAAGAACCAGGTCGACTCCGACAAGCTCGTCGGCACGCTGCTGGCCGACGGGATGACCCCCGCCACCGCCGCCGAGGTCGCCGACCTCGTCGTCGTCAACACGTGCGCCTTCATCGACGACGCCCGCCAGGAGTCGATCGACGTGGTGCTGGCGCTGGCCGATCGCAAGGCCCACGACGCACGCCTGGTGGTCACCGGGTGCATGGCCGAGCGCTACGGCCCGGAGCTCGCCGATGCGCTCCCGGAGGTCGACAGCGTGGCCGGCTTCGGTGTGCCGGTGGCGCTGGGGCGCAAGCCCGCCGCCGGGGCGCTGCCTGCCCTCGACCTGCTCAACCTCCCGCGGCCCCCGAGCGCCGTGCCGTGGGCCTACGTGAAGGTCGCCGAGGGCTGCGACAAGGCCTGCGGGTTCTGCGCCATCCCGAGCTTCCGCGGTCCGCAGCGGTCGCGCTCGGCCGCCCAGGTGCTCGCCGAGGTCGACGACCTCGCGGCCGGTGGCGTCCGGGAGGTCGTGCTCGTCGCCCAGGACCTCGCCAGCTACGGCCGCGACCAGGGCGTCGGCGAGCGGTCGATCGTCCCCCTGGTGGAGGCCGTCGCCGGGCGCGTCGAGCGCGTGCGGCTCCTCTACCTCTACCCGTCCGACCTCACCGACCGGTTGATCGACGCCATCGCCGCCACCGGCGTGCCGTACTACGACCTGTCGCTCCAGCACGTGTCGGCGCCGCTCGTGCGGCGCATGCGGCGCTGGGGTGATGGCGCCCGCTTCCTCGAGCGCATCGAGCGGATCCGTCGGCGCGCGCCCGAGGCGGCGTTCCGGTCGAACTTCATCGTCGGCTACCCCGGCGAGACCGAGGCCGACCACGACGAGCTGCTGGCCTTCGTCGCCGAGGCCCAGCTGGACTGGTGCGGCTTCTTCGCCTACTCCCGGGAGGAGGGCACCTACGCCGCCGGTCTCGACGCCGCGGTGCCGGCCGGCCTCGTCGCAGAGCGCCTGGCCGAGCTGCGCGAGCTGCAGGACCAGATCACCGCCGCGCGCCGCGATGCGCTGGTGGGCGAGGTGGTCGAGGTGCTCGTCGACGCGCCGGGCATCGCCCGGAGCCACCGGGAGGCGCCGGAGATCGACGGCATCGTCAACGTGCCCGACTGGCTCGAGGTCGGCTCGATCGTCCCGGTGCGCATCACGGGCGCCGCGGGCCCCGACAGCGATGCCGAGCCGACGACGACGGTCGCCGGGGGTGGGGCGTGACGGCGCACTTCGGGCCGTCGGCGCTGGCGACGCCGGCCAACCTCGTCACGATCGGCCGGCTGATCCTCACGGTGCCGCTGCTGGCCATGATCGTCGACACGGGCGCGAGCTGGGTCGCCGTCACGCTGTGGATCGCGCTGTGCGTCACCGATGGCATCGACGGCGTGCTGGCCCGCCGCCAGGGCACGACGCGCTCCGGGGCGTTCCTCGACCCGCTCGCCGACAAGGTCCTCGTGCTCGGTGCCATGGCGGCCCTCGTGGCCAACGGCACCTTCTGGTGGCTGCCGGTGGCGCTGGTGGCCGCGCGAGAGCTGGGCATCCAGGCCTTCCGCTCCTACTGGGCGCGCCGGGGCCTCGCCGTGCCGGCGACCGGCCTCGCCAAGGCCAAGACCGTCGTGCAGGCGGTGGCCGTCGGCTTCGGCCTGCTGCCCCTCACCGCCACCGACGCCACCTGGGTTGCCACGGGGGTGCTGTGGGTCGCCGTCGTGCTGACGCTCGTCAGCGGCGCCCAGTACGTCATCGCCGGGAGCCGTTCGGTCACCGCCGCCGGAAGCCTCTAGGAGCCGCTGTGCGCTGCGAGATCATCGCTGTCGGCACGGAGCTGCTCCTCGGGCAGATCATCGACACCAACTCCTCGTGGATGGGCGAGCAGCTCGCCCTGTCCGGCATCGAGCACCTCCGCCAGACCAAGGTCGGCGACAACCAGGCGCGCATCGTCGAGGCGATCCGCGAGGCGCTGCACCGCAGCGATGCCGTGATCCTCTGCGGCGGGCTGGGGCCCACCCAGGACGACATCACCCGCGAGGCCATCGCCGAGGTGATGGGCGTGCCGCTCGTCCGCGACGACGGCGTCGCGGAGCGGATCCGGTCCATGTTCACCTCCCGGGGCCGGCCCATGCCCGACAACAACCTGCGCCAGGCCGACGTGCCCGAGGGTGCCGCGATCATAGAGCAGCGCGTCGGCACCGCGCCGGGCCTGATCTGCCCCCTGCAGCCAGGCAGCAAGGTCGTCTACGCCGTTCCCGGCGTGCCCTACGAGATCCGCGAGATGGTCGAGCGGGCCGTGCTGCCCGACCTGGCGCGGCGTGCGGGCGTTCGGCAGACCATCGTGAGCCGCACCCTTCGCACGTGGGGCGAGAGCGAGTCGCGCATCGCCGAGCTGCTCGCCCCACGGCTCGACGCGCTCGACCGGCTCGGCAACCCGACCATCGCCTTCCTCGCCAGCGGCATCGAGGGCCTGAAGGTGCGCCTCACGGCGCGCGCCGAGACCACCGAGGCGGCGCTGGCCCTGCTCGACGCGGAGGAGGCGGAGGTGCGAGCGGTGCTCGCGGAGCTCGTGTTCTCCAACGACGACCAGCCGATCGAAGCCGCCGTCGGGGCCATGCTGCAGGAGCGGGGCCTGACCGTGGCGGTGGCGGAGTCGCTGACGGGCGGCCTGGCGGCGTCGCGCATGGTGTCGGTCCCGGGCTCGAGCGAGTGGTTCCGTGGCGGGGTCGTGGCCTACGACAGCCAGGTGAAGTTCGACGTCCTCGGTGTGCCGGAGGGGCCCGTGATCTGCCAGGCGGCGGCCGAGGCCATGGCCGACAACGTCCGCCGCCTGCTCGGGGCGGACGTCGGCCTGTCCACCACCGGCGTCGCCGGTCCGGCCGAGCAGGAGGGCCAGCCGCCCGGCACCGTCTGGCTCGGCCTGGCCATCGACGACGAGGTCGACGCCGTGCTGGTCCGGCTCCCCGGCGACCGCGAGGCGGTGCGTCAGATGAGCGTGATCACCTGCGTCGACCGCCTCCGCCGGCGCCTCGGGCGCTGACGCGGCTCAGCGGGTGCCGGCGCGCTTGTACTGGCGGACCGAGAGCGGCACGAAGATCGCCAGGATCAGGGCGACCCACAGCAGCGTGTAGAGCACCGGGTGCTGCAGCGACCACGCGTCGGGCACCGGGGCCGCACCGTCGACGTTGCCGAACAGCTCGCGGCGACGCCTGGGTGACCGACGACACGGGGTTCCAGTCGGCGAAGGCCTTGAGGGGGCCGGGCAGGTCGCTGGCGGGCACGAAGGTGTTGGCCACGAACGTGAGCGGGAAGATCACGATGAACGACGCGTTGTTGACGACCTCGGGCGCGGGCACGATCAACCCCACGAACGCCATCACCCACGAGAAGGCGTAGGCGAACAGCAGCAGCAGGAGCAGCCCGGCGAGGGCCTCCAGGAGCGAGTTGCGGATGCGCCAGCCCACGAGCAGGCCGGTGCTGCCCATCACCAGGATCGACAGCAGGTTGTAGACGACGTCGCTCGCCGTTCGACCGACGAGCACGGCAGAGCGCGCCATCGGCAGCGACCGGAACCGGTCGATGATGCCCTTCTGCATGTCCTGCGCCAGCCCGGCGCCGGTGAAGGTGGCGCCGAAGATCACCGTCTGGGCGAAGATGCCGGCGACGAGGAACTCGCGGTAGCTCACGCCGGGCACGTCGATCGCGCCGCCGAACACGTAGCCGAAGAGCAGCACGAACATGATCGGCGAGATCAGCGTGAAGACGAGCACCTCGGGGTCGCGCTTGATCTTGATGACGTTGCGCCGCGCGACGACGGCGCCGTCGGCGAACGCTCGGAGCGCCTGGGTCATCGCAGCACCTCCTGGTGGTCGGCATGAGGTTGCTCGCCGGCGTCGGCCGTGGCCTCGCCGTCGGTCGGCGACTCCTCGGCCGCGTGGCCCGTGAGCGTGAGGAACACGTCGTCGAGCGTCGGCCGACGCAGCCCCACGTCGAGCACCTTGATGCCCGATTCGTCGAGGCGCGCGAGCACCTGGCGCAGCGCGTCGATGCCTCCGGTGACCGGGGCGGTGAGTCGCCGGCTGTGCTCGTCGACCTGGATGTCGCCGACCGACAGGTCGGCGAGCACCTGCCGGGCAGGTGCGACGTCGTGGGCGGCCTCGACGACCACCTCGATGCGCTCGCCCCCGACCTGCGCCTTGAGCTGATCGGTGGTGCCCCGCGCGATCGCCTTGCCATGGTCGATGACGACGACGTCGTCGGCGAGACGGTCGGCCTCCTCGAGGTACTGGGTGGTGAGCAGCAGCGTGGCGCCGCTGCGCACGAGGTCGCGGATGACGTCCCACAGCTCGGAGCGGCTGCGGGGGTCGAGGCCCGTCGAGGGCTCGTCGAGGAACAGCACGGGTGGTGCAGCCACCAGCGCCGCCGCCAGGTCGAGGCGCCGGCGCATGCCGCCGCTGTAGGTCTTGACGGGGCGGTCGCCTGCTTCGTCGAGGCTGAAGCGCTCGAGCAGCTCGCGCGCCCGCTGCGCGGCACGCTTGCGGCCGAGCCGGTAGAGGCGCCCCACCATGTCGAGGTTCTCGAAGCCGGTGAGCACCTCGTCGACCGCTGCGTACTGACCGGACAGGCCGATGCGCTCGCGCACGCCGGAGGGGTCGGCGCACACGTCGATCCCCGCCACGCGCGCCGTGCCCGCATCGGGCTCGAGCAGCGTGGTGAGGATGCGAACGGCCGTGGTCTTGCCGGCACCGTTCGGGCCGAGCAGGCCGAGCACGGTGCCCTGCGGCACGGTGAGGTCGAGCCCGTCGAGCGCGGCGACCTCGCCGTAGCGCTTGACGAGGCCGTGGGCTTCGATCACTGGGGTCATGGGGGGTGGTCCTTGCACCTGGTGGAGGGTACGCACCGGTTGTGACGAACGGTGTCAGCGTTTCTCATCTCCTGGCGTCGCACCGTGCCGTCGCGTGGCATCGGGGGCGGCCAGCGGCTCCGGCGCCGCGACGGCGAGCCCGCGTCTTCTGAGGCGCGGCCGCCCCCGCGGCGCGTCGCAGGACCGATGCCGCTAGACACAGGCGCATGGCTGACCTCGACTTCTTCTGGGATCCGGTGTGCCCCTGGGCGTGGCTGACGTCGCGCTGGGTGGTGAACGTGATCGAGGAGCAGCCCCTCGACGTCGACTGGCGCTTCATCTCGCTGCGGATCGTCAACAAGGAGCGCGACTACGAGACGGACTTCCGCCCCGGCTACGAGCGCGGCCACACGCGCGGGCTCGAGCTGCTGCGGGTGGCGGCCGCCGTGCGCGAGGAGCTGGGGCCTGGCGCGGTGCTGCCCCTCTACACCGCGCTCGGCCGCACCATCCACCTCGAGCGCGACGCGACCGCCTTCGACGACCCCGCCGGCATCGAGCGGATCCTCGGCGAGCTCGGCTACCCCCTCACGCTGGGCGCCGCCGCCACCTCCACGCACCACGACGAGCTGATCGCAGCCGAGACCCAAGAGGCGCTGGACCGCTGCGGCGGCAACATCGGCACGCCGGTGCTCACCTTCGAGCCGCCCGACGGCCCGAGCTTCTTCGGCCCGGTGATCAACCGGGCCCCGAAGGGCAAGGAGGCGGTGGAGCTGTGGGATGCCGTGCGGGCGCTCGGCTCGAACCCCCACTTCAGCGAGTTGAAGCGGTCGACCCGGGGCCGGCCCGAGTTCGATTGACGCGATCGTGTTCGTGCTGGCGGTCGAGCTCGACGTCCACATCCCGTCGTCGCACTCGTTGAAGGAGCGACGCCAGGTGGTGCGCGCGGTGCTCGACGGGGCTCGGCGGCGCTTCGGCGTGTCGGCTGCCGAGATAGCCGGCCAGGACACCTGGCAGCGGGCCGGGCTGGGGTTCGCGGTGGTGGCCTCGTCGGTCGGCCAGGCGCACGCGGTCATGGACGAGGTCGAGCGCTTCGTGTGGTCGCATCCGGAGCTGGAGGTCCTGTCGACCGAGCGCGCCTGGCTCGAGGGTGCTTGAGCGAACGGCTGTTCGTAACTACAGTGGTGTCGTTCCCGCTGCCCCGGTGGTCGGCTGGAGCGAGGCGACGCCAGCGGATCGGCTGTCACACCCCCTTCGTAGGGTCGGTGGCATCCCCCGGATCGAGCAGCACGACGTGAAAGGAACGCCACCGTGGAGCGTGACAAGGACAAGCAGAAGGCGCTGGACCTGGCCCTGGCCGGCATCGAGAAGGCGCACGGCAAGGGTGCCGTGATGAAGATGGGCGAGAAGACCACCCTCGACATCGGCTACGTGCCCACCGGGGCGCTCGGGCTCGACCTCGCCCTCGGCATCGGCGGCCTGCCTCGCGGTCGCGTCACGGAGATCTACGGCCCGGAGTCCTCCGGCAAGTCGACGCTCGCCATGCACGTGGTGGCCGAGGCGCAGCGCATGGGCGGCATCTGCGCCTACGTCGACGCCGAGCACGCCATGGACCCGATCTACGCCCGCGCCATCGGCGTCGACGTCGACGAGCTGCTCATCTCCCAGCCCGACACGGGCGAGCAGGCGCTCGAGATCACCGACATGCTGATCCGCTCGGGCGCCATCGACGTCGTCGTCATCGACTCCGTGGCCGCGCTCACCCCTCGCGCCGAGATCGAGGGCGACATGGGCGACAGCCACGTCGGGCTCCAGGCGCGGCTCATGTCCCAGGCCCTGCGCAAGCTGACCGCCAACCTCAACAAGACCAACACGATCTGCATCTTCATCAACCAGCTCCGGGAGAAGATCGGCGTCATGTTCGGCTCGCCCGAGACCACCCCGGGCGGGCGGGCGCTGAAGTTCTACAGCTCGGTGCGGCTCGACATCCGGCGCATCGAGTCGATCAAGGACGGCGTGGAGGTGGTCGGCAACCGCACCCGGGTGAAGGTCGTGAAGAACAAGGTCGCCTCGCCGTTCCGCCAGGCGGAGTTCGACATCATGTACGGCCACGGGATCAGCCGCGAGGGCGGTGTGCTCGACATCGGGGTCGACAACGACATCGTGAAGAAGTCGGGTGCCTGGTACACCTACGAGGGCGAGCAGCTGGGCCAGGGCCGCGAGAACGCCAAGCAGTTCCTCGTGGACAACCCCGAGGTCATGATCGAGATCTCCGAGAAGATCCGCATGAAGATGGGTCTCGGCGAGGAACCCGACCAGCCGGCGGTCGCCGACGCTGATGGCGCGCTCGATCCCGACGACCTGCCGATCACGCTGAGCGACTAGCCGCGCGCGCACCCCGACCTTCCTGTCGGAATCGGCGGTTCCGGCAGGAAGGGATCACTTCGCACCTCGTCGAAACAACCGCTGTGGAGCAGCTCAAGGTCTCGACGCGCTCGAACCCGAACTCGGTCGCCGGGGCGATGGCCGGCGTGCTCCGCCACGATGGTGCCGTCGAGGTGCAGGTGGTCGGCGCAGGTGCGCTCAACCAGGCGATCAAGGCGGTCGCCATCGCACGCGGCTACGTGGCCTCCGGCGGGCTCGACCTCGTGTGCGTGCCCACCTTCGCCGACATCGAGATCGACGGCGAGCGGCGCACGGCCATCCGGCTCGTGATCGAGGACCGGCACCGCCGGATCCCCGACGGGGAGGTGGTGCTCCCCGACGAGGTCGTCGAGCTCGCCGCGCTGGAGAAGGAGCCGGTCGCCCCGCGCGGCAGCGGCCTCAGCCTGAACTGACCACGCGTCCGCCGGCGAGCGCCCGGGCTGGGGGAGGTCGGCGTGGCGGCTCTAGCCTGCGGGACGTGAGCACGCCCCGACGCTTCTTCGTGCGCACCTTCGGGTGCCAGATGAACGAGCACGACTCCGAGCGCATCGCCGGCCTGCTCGAGGCGGACGGGCTCGTGGCGACCGACCGCAGCGACGATGCCGACGTGGTGGTGCTCAACACGTGCTGCATCCGGGAGAACGCGGACAACAAGCTCTACGGGACGCTCGGCCACCTGAAGTCGTTGAAGGAGCGGCGTCCCGACCTGCAGATCGTGGTGGGCGGCTGCCTGGCGCAGAAGGACCGCGACGGCGTGGTGGAGCGGGCGGGCCACGTCGACGTCGTGTTCGGCACCCACAACGTGCACCGTGCCGCCGAGCTGTTGCACGAGGCGCGCGAGGGCGGTCGTCCGGTCGTCGAGATCCTCGAGGAGGCGGTGGCCGACGACCTCGACGCCTTCCCCTCCGCCCTGCCGGTGAAGCGCGAGGTGCCATGGGCGGGATGGGTCACGATCCAGATCGGTTGCGACAACTCGTGCGCCTTCTGCATCGTGCCGTCGGTGCGCGGCAAGGAGATCAGCCGTCCGCTGGCCGACGTGGTCGCCGAGGTCGAGCGCGCGGCCGCCGAGGGCGTCACCGAGGTGACGCTGCTCGGCCAGAACGTCAACAGCTACGGCCGTGACCTCACCCTCGCGGCCCGCCAGGCCGGCGGCGAGGGGCGGGTGCGACCGATGTTCGCCGAGCTGCTCGGTGCGGTCGGCTCGGTGCCGGGCATCGAGCGGGTCCGCTACACGAGCCCCCACCCCAAGGACCTGCGGCCCGAGACGATCGCCGCCATGGCCGCCACCCCGACGGTCTGCGAGCACCTCCACCTGCCGCTGCAGTCCGGCAGCGACCGGGTGCTCGCCGCGATGCACCGCGGCTACACCGCCGCGCGCTACCTGGAGCGGCTGGAAGCAGCACGGGCCGAGATCGACGACCTGGCCGTCACCACCGACATCATCGTCGGGTTCCCCGGCGAGACCGACGACGACTTCGAGCGGACGCTCGAGGTGGCGGCCGAGGCGGCCTTCGACAGCGCCTACACCTTCATCTACAGCCCGCGGCCGGGCACCGAGGCGGCCGAGCGCGTCGAGCACTTCGTCGACCGCGACACCGTGGCCGAGCGCTTCGAGCGGCTGCGGATCGTCGTCGAGCGCTCCGGCCTCGCCAAGCACGAGGCGAGGGTGGGCCGGCTGGAAGAGGTGCTCGTGGAGGGTCCCTCCCGCAAGGACCCGGCGGTCCTCACCGGGCGCACGCGGCAGAACAAGCTGCTGCACTTCGCCTCGGCACCGATCAAGCCGGGCAGCTACGCGACGGTGCGCGTCACCGGGGCGGCGCCGCACCACCTGCGCGGCGAGCTCGTGCAGGTCACCCGGGCGGCCGCGCACAAGACGCGCCTGCCGCTGCTCGTCGGGTGATCGAGCTCACCGAGGAGCCCTACGACGGCGACCCCGCGCTGGCGACTCGTGGCCGACCTCCACGACGAGATCAACGTGCGCTACGCCGGCGAGACGCTCGATTGGAGCGAGGCCGAGCTCGCCGACGAGGCTGCCGGTTACCTGGGCGAGGTCACGGCCGACCTGGTGCGTCGACCCCGCGGCACGTTCCTCGTCGACGGCGAGCCGATCGGGTGCGGCGCGCTGAAGCCCTTCGACGGTCTCGCGCAGGTGGCTGAGATCAAGCGGATGTACACGTCGCCCGCGGCGCGGCGTCGCGGCGTGAGCCGCGCACTGCTGCGCCGGCTCGAGGAGATCGCTGCGGAGCTCGGCTACCGGCGCATCCAGCTCGAGACCGGCACGGAGCAGCCCGAGGCGGTTGCGCTCTACGAGTCCCACGGGTGGCACCGCATCACGCCCTACGGCCGCTACAAGGAGTCGCCCAGCTCCATCTGCTTCGCCAAGGACCTGGCCGGCGAGTGACCGCGCCGGGCCGCCACGCCGCCTTGGTGGGGGCGACCGCCTCGGGCAAGTCGGCGCTGGCGCTGGCGCTGGCACGGCAGGACCCGGCGTGGGAGCTCGTGTCGGTCGACTCGATGCAGGTGTACCGCGGCATGGACATCGGCACGGCGAAGCCGACCGCCGCCGAGCGCGCCGACGTGCCGCACCACCTCATCGACCTGCTCGATCCGTGGGAGGACGGCACGCTCGCCTGGTTCCAGCGACAGGCCCGGTCGACGCTCGCCGACGTCGAGCGACGCGGCCGGCGCGCGCTGCTGGTCGGCGGCACGGCGCTGTACGTGCAGGCCCTCGTCGACGACCTCGACATCCCCGGCCGCTACCCCGAGCAGCGTGCGGCGCTCGACGCCGAGCCCGACACCGCAGGGCTCCATCGCGCGACTCGCCGAGGTCGACCCGATCGCCGCCGGCCGGATGGACCCGGCCAACCGGCGACGGGTGCTGCGAGCGCTCGAGGTCACCATCGGCAGCGGTCGCCCCTTCAGCAGCTACGGCCCCGGCCTCGACGTGCACCCGCCGAGCCCGTTCGCCCTGGTCGGGCTGGCACGCGAGGCGGCAGAGCTCGACCAGCGCATCGCGGCCCGCTACGACGCCCAGATGGCCGCCGGCTTCCTCGACGAGGTCGGCGCGCTGCGCGCGCACCCGAAGGGCATCTCGCGCACCGCAGCGCAGGCACTCGGCTACAAGGAGCTGCTCGCCCACCTCGACGGCGAGCTCGACCTCGATGCGGCCCTCGACCTCGCTGTGCGCCGCACCCGCCGCTTCGCCCGCCGCCAGCGCGCCTGGTTCCGGCGCGATCCGCGCATCACCTGGCTCGACGCCTCCACCCCCGTGCACCAGCTCGCCGCCGAGCTGGCGAACCACCTCGCCCACGGCTGAGCCACCCACAGATTGCGCCGTGGGTCACCCGACTTCTTGCGGCGCGACGTGACGATTCCCGTCACCTGATACCGCAAGAACCGGGTTGCTCGGCGCAACCGAACTTCCTGCGGCGCGACGTGACGGTTCTCGTCACCTGACGCCGCAAGAACCGGGGCGGGCGGCGGACGACCACCGCCGTAGGCTGGCCCTCGCATGCGGCTCACCAAGCACCACGGCCTGGGCAACGACTTCCTCGTCCTGCTCGACCTCGACGGCATCCACCCCGTGCCCGCCGACGTCGCGGTGGCGCTCTGCGATCGGCGGCGGGGCATCGGTGCCGACGGGCTGATCCGCGTCACCGCCGGCACCGGCGGCAACGACGTCACGATGCAGCTGCACAACGCCGACGGCTCCCTCGCCGAGATGAGCGGCAACGGCATCCGCTGCCTGGCGCAGGCGGTCTTCCAGGCCGGCGTGGCGACCCCGCCGGTGCTGCGCGTGGCCACCGACGCCGGGCCGCGCACGGTCAGCGTGCACTCCCGCAGCGGGCCCCGCGCCCATCGCATGAGCGTGGACATGGGCCAGGCCAAGGTCGGCGAGGCCCGCCCCGAGTGGGTCGAGGGCGACGTGCTGCGCGCCGTGCACGTCGACGTCGGCAACCCGCACCTCGTGCTGCACTGGGGTGGCGCCGCCCTGCCCGGCACCGAGGAGCTCGTGGCCCTCGGTGCGCGCATCGGCGACGCCACGCCCGGCGGCGTCAACGTCGAGGTGATCCAGCCCGCTGCGGCCACCGGCGAGCTGGCGATGGTGGTCTACGAGCGCGGCGTCGGCCCCACCCAGGCCTGCGGCACCGGTGCCTGCGCGGCGGCCGCGGCCGCGCGCGACTGGGAGCTGGCGGGGGAGCGGGTCACCGTGCACATGCCGGGCGGACCGGTGGAGGTCACCCTCGGCGAGCCGGTGCTGCTCACGGGCGACGTCACCTCCATCGCCATCCTCGACGCACCCTGGCCGTGAGGTACCCGCTCGCATGTCGCTGATCGAACGCCACATCCGGGAGAAGATCGTCCTGGTGGGCGTCACCCTCCCGCCCGACACGCCCGACGACACCGAGGCCGGCCTCGACGAGCTGTCGCTGCTCGTCGACACGGCGGGGGCCGACGAGGTCGCCCGTGTCGTGCAGCGGCGCCGCGCCCCCGACCCGCCGACCTACCTCGGCAAGGGCAAGGCCGAGGAGCTGCGCGAGGTGGCCCTCGAGACCGACTGCGACACCGTCGTGTTCGACAACGAGCTCTCGCCCGCCCAGCAGCGCAACCTCGAGAAGCTGCTCGGCCGCACGGCGATCGACCGCACCGCCGTGATCCTCGACATCTTCGCCCAGAACGCGCACAGCCAGGAGGGCAAGGCGCAGGTCGAGCTGGCGCTGCTCAAGTACCGGCTGCCCCGGATCCGCGGCAAGGGCACGGCGCTGTCGCAGCAGGCCGGCGGCATGTCCGCGGGCGGCGCCCGGATCGGCTCGCGCGGCCCCGGTGAGACCCAGCTCGAGGTCGACCGCCGCCGCATCCAGCGCCGCATCCACAAGCTGGAGGCCGAGCTGCGCGAGATCGACAAGCACCGCTCGACGCAGCGCAAGGCCCAGCGCCGCAGCCGCGTGCAGCGCGTGGCGATCGTGGGCTACACGAACGCCGGCAAGTCGACGCTGCTCAACCGGCTGACCGACGCGGGCGTCCTCGTCGAGGACCGGCTCTTCGCCACGCTCGACGCCACCACCCGGCGGCTCGAGCTGCCCGGCGGTGAGGCGGTGCTGCTGACCGACACCGTCGGCTTCATCCGCAAGCTGCCGCACGACCTCGTGGAGGCCTTCAAGTCGACGCTTGCCGTGGCGAGCGACGCCGACCTCCTCGTCCACGTCGTCGACTCGTCCGCGCTCGACGTGGACGGCAACATCCATGCCGTGCGCACCGTGCTGCGCGAGATCGGCGCCGACGACGTGCCCGAGCTGCTGGCCTTCAACAAGGCCGACGTGGCGCCCAGCGAGGCCAGCCGGCTCGCCAAGACGCACGAGGGCGCGGTCGCCTTCAGCGCCAGCACGGGCGAGGGCGTGGAGGCGCTGCTGCACGCCGTCTCCGACCGCCTGCGTGCCCTCACCAACGTGGTGGAGCTCGCCATCCCCTACGAGCGCGGCGACCTCCTCGCCGCCGTGCACCGCGAGGGCGAGGTGCTGGTTGAGCTCGCCGACGACGACGCCATGCGCGTCCGCGTGCGGCTCGACGACGCCGCGCTCGGTCGCTTCGTGGAGTACGTGGTCGCCTGATGGCCGACGCCACCGTGGCGGCGCCCTTCGTGCCGCCGCCCTACCCCTACGACCGCCTCGACGAGCTCAAGGAGCTCGCCAGCGCCCTGCCCGGCGGGCTCATCGACCTGTCGATCGGCACGCCCTGCGACCTGCCGCCTGCCGCGGTGGTCGAGGCGCTCGCCCGCTCCGGCGCCGAGCGCTCCTACCCGCCCTCGATCGGCACCACCGCCTACCGCGAGGCCGCCGCCGGCTGGATGGCCCGGCGACTCGGCGTGGAGGTGTCGCCCGACCACGTGGCGGCCTGCGTCGGCACCAAGGAGCTCGTGGCGGGCCTGCCGCAGTGGCTGCGGCTGCGACGACCCGACCGCGACACCGTGCTCTACCCGGCCATCAGCTACCCGACCTACGCCATGGGCGCCACGCTCGCCGGGTGCCGAGCCGTCCCCTACGCCGGCCTCGACGAGATCGATCCCACCGACGCCGCCCGCGCGCTGTGCCTGTGGGTGAACGCGCCGGCGAACCCGAGCGGCGCACTCGTCGACCTCGGTGCAGCGGCGGCGTGGGGCCGCGCCAACGGGGTCCCCGTGCTCTCCGACGAGTGCTACGTCGAGTTCACGTGGGAGGGTCCGCCCCGGACGATCCTCGACGGTGGCCTGGAGGGGGTCCTGGCGGTCCACTCGCTGTCGAAGCGGTCGAACCTCGCGGGCGTGCGTGCGGGGTTCTACGCCGGCGACCCCGACCTCGTGCGCTACCTCCGGGAGGTGCGCAAGCACGTCGGTCTGCTGGTGCCCGGCCCCGTTCAGGCGGCCGCGGTCGCGGCCTGGTCCGACGACGCCCACGTCGACGAGCAGCGCGAGCGCTACCGGCGCCGTCTCGAGACCGCCCGGGCAGCGCTCGCCGCGTCCGGCGTCGAGGCGCCCATGCCCGGTGGCGCCTTCTACCTCTGGGCACCGGCACCCGACGGCGACGCATGGGGGCTCACGCGTCGCCTGGCGGAGCGGGCCGGCGCGCTCGTGTCGCCGGGTGAGCTGTACGGCCCCGCCGGCTCGGACCACGTGCGCGTGGCGGTGGTGCAGCCCGACGACCGCATCGCGCTGCTCGCCGAGCGCCTCGCTGCCTGACGCGCCGCCGGCTCAGGTCCTGGGCGGGTCGAGGCCCGGGCGGTCGACGCGGCCGCGGCGGTCGCGCCGCGACCTCAGCACCGACTCCTTCACGGCGGCTGCCGCGCTGCGGAGCTGCTCGCCGGTGACGACGGGGCGGTTGGCGGCGGCCTCTGCGGTGGCCGTGGCCCGCTCGATGAGCGAGCCCATCGTCTGCAGCTGGCGGCTCAGGTCGTCGAACTCCTGGTCGA
This sequence comes from uncultured Microthrixaceae bacterium, assembly GCA_963715505.1. Lineage (GTDB taxonomy): Bacteria > Actinomycetota > Acidimicrobiia > Acidimicrobiales > VFJN01 > VFJN01. The sequence goes on along the minus strand of OY970242.1, from coordinate 1,846,655 downwards.
GGCGGTGCTCGAGCCGGTTCCACGCCGCTTGCGCAGCGCCCATCACCGCCCCGGCCTCGAAGCCGCCCACGTTCGGCGGGGTCGGCGCGGCCGACTCGGTCAGGGCCTCCCGCAGCACGTCGAGCCGCTGGTCGAGCAGTCGCAGCACCCCGGCGAGGGCCAGGTCGGTGTGGTCGGCGAGCCGCACGGCGAGGTCGTCGGCTGCGCTGTCGAGCGGACCGACCAGGTCGGTGCCGGGCGGCTCCGCGCGCAGCGCCGCCACCTCCTGCACGAGATCGGGCAGCTGCCAGCTCAACGACTCCACGGCGCGGGCCAGCTCGTCGACCCGCTCCACCAGCCGGCTCGGCTCGTCGTCGCCGCCGCGTGCCGTGATGCCCTCGATCACCGCCGCCAGCTCGTCGAGGCGTGCGTCGATGCGCCCGCTGCGGGCCGCCAGCATGGCCTGCAGGTCCGCTGCGGGCGTCATGGCCGCGTCGCGCACCGCCGCCAGCCGGTCCTCCGTGCGGTCGTCGAGGCGCTCCACGGCCTCGGCGACGCGGGTGAGGACCTCGAGCGCGAGCAGCAGCTCCTCGCGCTGGCTCGCCGCCGATGCCGTCAGGGCCGCGAGGCTGGCGTGGACCGGCTCGAGCGCAGCGGTCGCCACGTCCCCGGCGACCGTCGCCGTCACCTGCGTGGCAGCACCGAGGCCGGCGGGGTGGCGGTCGAGGAGCTCGTTGACCCTGGGGCCCAGGCGCGAGAGCTCGGTCGCCATGTCCGCAACCATGCCCTGCAGGTCCGCCACCGCGCCGGCGATGACGTCGACCTTGCGCTCCAGGTCCATCGGCCGGCCCGGAGCGGACTCGTCGGTCGGTTGGTGTTCGGCCATGTGCTCCTCGGGCCTCGCCGGACCGTCGGAGCGTACCGGTCAGCTCTGGTGCAGGGCGGCGTTCAGCTCGATGCCGCGCCCGGTGCGGGCGAGCGCCTCCACCGCGCCCGACGTGCTGTTGCGACGGAACAGCAGCCCGTCGCGCCCGCTCAGCGCAGCAGCCTTCACCACCGCACCGTCGGGCAGGGTGACCCGCGTGCCGGCGGTGACGTAGAGCCCCGCCTCGACCACGCAGTCGTCGCCGAGGGAGATGCCGATGCCCGCGTTGGCGCCGATGAGGCAGCGCTCGCCGACGCGGATGACCTCCTTGCCGCCGCCCGAGAGGGTGCCCTGGATCGACGCGCCTCCACCCACGTCGGAGCCGTCGCCGACGACGACGCCCTGGCTGATGCGGCCCTCGACCATCGACACGCCGAGCGTGCCGGCGTTGAAGTTCACGAAGCCCTCGTGCATGACCACCGTGCCCTCGGCGAGGTGCGCCCCGAGCCGCACGCGGTCGGCATGGGCGATGCGCACCCCGCTGGGCACGACGTAGTCGGTCAGCCGCGGGAACTTGTCGAGGCCGTGGACCGCCAGGGGGGTGCCGGCCGCTCGGGCCCGCAGCCGCGCCTCGTCGAGCTCGTCGGCGGCCACGGGGCCGAGCTGGGTCCACGCCACGTTGACGAGCACCCCGAAGAGCCCGTCGAGGTTGGCGCTGTTGGGCCGGATGAGGCGGTTCGAGAGGAGCTGCAGCCGCAGCCAGCCGTCGTAGGTGTCGACCGGGGGGTCCGCCAGGTCGGCGATGGTGGTGTGCACCGCCACGATCTCGACGCCGCGGAGCGGGTCGCTGCCCAGCGTCGCGCTGGCGGCCGGACCGAGGGCGTCGCCCGCGGCGACCGGGTCGAGCCGGGAGGTCTCGCTGTCGCCCCCGGTCGGGGTGAGCGCGGGGGCGGGGAACCAGGCGTCGAGCACGCGGCCGTCGCGGGCCAGCGTGGCGAGGCCGGCTGCCGCCGCGCCCGACGAGGGAGCTGCTGAGGGAGGCGTCACGACGGTCACGGTACCGGTACGACCGGGCACGGGCGGCCCTCCTAGGCTGAGCGGATGCCGGGCGTCGACCTCCTCGAGCTGACCGCCACGCTCGTCGACATCCCCTCGGTGAGCCACGACGAGAGCGCGCTCGCCGACCGGATCGAGTCCGACCTGCGCGCCCTGGACCACCTCGAGGTGGAGCGGGTCGGCGCCAACGTCGTTGCGCGCACGCGGCTCGGACGCCCCACGCGCGTCGTGCTGGCGGGTCACACCGACACCGTGGCGCCGAACGGCAACGAGCGCTCGCGGATCGAGGGCGACGTCCTCTGGGGGCTCGGCGCCGCCGACATGAAGGGCGGCCTTGCCGTGATGCTGGCGCTCGCCGCGCAGGTGCCCGAGCCCGCGGTCGACCTCACGTGGGTCTTCTACGCCGGCGAGGAGGTCGCCGCGGAGCACAACGGGCTCGGGCACCTCGTGCGCGACCGGCCCGAGCTCGTCGCGGGTGACGTGGCGATCCTCGGCGAGCCCACCAGTGGCGAGATCGAGGCCGGCTGCCAGGGCACGATGCGCCTCGAGGTGGAGCTGGTCGGCGCCCGTGCCCACACCGCGCGCCCGTGGATGGGGCGCAACGCCATCCACCGCCTCGGCGCCGTGCTGCAGGCGGTGGCGGGCTTCGAGGAGCGCTGCCCGGTCGTCGAGGGCTGTGCGTACCGCGAGGCGCTCCAGGCCGTCGCCGTGTCCGGCGGCGTGGCCGCCAACGTCGTGCCCGACCGGGCGACGGCGGTGCTCAACCACCGCTTCGCGCCGGACCGCACGCCCCAGGAGGCCGAGGCGGGGCTGCGAGCCCTGCTCGCCCCCCACCTCGAACCCGGCGACGAGGTCCGCCTCGTGGATGTCGCGCCGGCGGCGGCACCCGGCCTCGACCACCCCGTGCTGCGCGCCCTCGTCGAGGACCACCACCTGCCGGTGCGCGCCAAGCTCGGCTGGACCGACGTGGCGCGCTTCGCCGCGGCGGGGGTGCCGGCGTGCAACCTCGGCCCGGGTGACGCCACGCTGGCCCACAGCGCCGAGGAGCGCGTCGATCGCGCCTCGCTCGAGCGCACCTACGCCGTGCTCGACGCGGTGCTGCGCGCCGAGCCGCGGCGCTGAGCCGCGGCGCTGAGCGTCAGCCCGACGAGCGGCGCCACACGGCCGATGCGGTGGCGACGCCGCTGCCGAGCAGCGTGGTGACCGCGATGACGACCAGCCACGGGGGCGGCCGCTGCGAGCGGGCGGCGTCGGGACGGAACGGCGCCGCCTCCTCGCTGCCCGGCAGCCCCGCCGGTGGCGACGGGCTGCGCTGCGGAGGCGCCGGCGCCGTGGTGTCGGTCGGGGCCGGCGCTGCCGGCGCTCTGGTGGGCGTCGGCGCCGTGGACGGCGGGGGAGCGGGCCTCGTCGGGACCGTCGGGGGGCCCGGCCCGACCGCGCGTGCGAGGTCGATGCGGCCGACGCCGAAGGCGGGGTCTCGGCCCGGTGGGCCGAGGTCGGTGGCGGTGCTGAGCAGGCGGTCGACCGCCTGCGGGGGGCTCAGCCCCTGCCCCAGCAGGACGGCGATCGCCCCCGCCACGTGCGGCGCGGCCATCGAGGTGCCGGCGAGGCAGGCGTACTGGTCGGACCGTCCCGCGCTCCAGTAGGTCGACAGGACTCCCTGGGGCGCTCCTCCGGTCCCGCAGTCGCGGGCATCGTCCTCGCTCTCGCCACCGGGAGCGGCGACGGGCCAGCGTGCCCGGCGCAGCACGCCGGCGCTCGCCGCGGAGTAGGACGCCCGGGTGTCGTCGCGGGTGGTGGCGGTGACGATGATCGCCGGTTCGTCGCCGAAGCCGGCGGGCAGGACCGCGTCGTTGCCCGCAGCGATCACCGGGACCGAGCCTCGTGCCCAGGCGTAGTCGATGGCCTCGCAGAAGGCGCAGCCCAGGGTCGACTGCAGCGCGCCGCCACCGAGGGAGAGGTTGATCACGTCGGCGCCCTGGTCGGTCGCCCAGCGGATGCCTGCCGCCACGTCGCTCGCCGTGCCCGAGGCGGTGCAGTCGGCCCCGGAGCAGTCGTTGGCCAGCACCCGCACGGCGAAGAGCCCCGCGGAGGGCGCCACCCCGGCGATGCCGCGCCCGTTGCCGGTGGCCGCCAGCGCGATGCCCGCCACGTGGGTGCCGTGGCCGTTGTCGTCCTGGCCGGGTCCCTGGCAGCGGCGCGGATCGCCGGCGGCCCCGATGCAGCTGGTGTGCCCGATCACCTTGTCGGCGAGGTCCTCGTGGCGCAGGTCGACGCCGGAGTCGATGATGGCGATCGTGATGCCCTCGCCGGTGCCATGCTCCCAGGCCGTGGGCGCCCCGATGCGCTCGAGCGCCCACTGGAGCCCCTGCGCGAACACCGGGTCGTCGGGAGCCGCCCCCGCCGCTGCCGGTGCCGGCGTGGCCAGCACGGCGAGGAGCACCGAGCGCGACGCCGCTCACGAGCGGTGAGCGGGGCGAGCGGCGCATCGTCCCCATTGTCGCCATTCCCCTGCGGCCGCGGTAGTCGGCCTGGCGCGGTGCTCAGACGCGGCGCAGCACGGTGACGACCTTGCCGTAGATCGTGACCTCCGAGGGGTCCAGCTCGATGGGGGAGAGCCGGGCGTTGGAGGGGACCAGCGAGATCTTCGAGCCCTTGCGGCGGAAGGTCTTCACGGTCGCCTCGTCGCCGGGGATGCCGGCCACGACGATGTCGCCGTTGTCGGCGGTCGACTGGGAGCGGCACACGACGTAGTCCCCGTCGACGATGGCGGCCTCGACCATGGAGTCGCCGCGCACCCGCAGCATGAACAGGTCGCCCTCGCCGGTGAAGTCGGCGGGCAGGGGCAGCGTCTCCTCGAAGTTCTCCTGGGCGAGCACGTCGGTGCCGGCCGCGACGTCGCCGACGAGGGGGACGTGGCGCACGGGGCGGCGCTCCACCTGGGCGCCCGACATGGCGTCGAAGCGCACCTCGATGGCACGCGGCTTGGTGGCGTCGCGGCGAAGGAAGCCGAGCCCTTCGAGGGTGGCGAGGTGGGCGTGCACCGTCGAGGGGGAGGTCAGCCCCACGGCCTTGCCGATGTCGCGCACCGACGGCGGGAAGCCGTGGTCGCGCTGGTACTGCTCGATGACCTCGAGGATCTCCCGTTGCCGGGGGGTGATGTCCGCCATGTGGGCCTCCAGTGCCGTACGGGTGTTCGAACCCTACGTCGACGGGTGCACCCGTGCAAACACCCGTTCGTCGCACGGGCGTTCGATCAGGGCTTGACTCCGAACGCCCGTTCGGACATCCTGCGGGCGAACACCCGTTCCTTCCGAGCGGTTGTCACACCCCCAGAGGAGGATGAGCGCCATGGCCACCACCGCAGCCCTCCGGCTCCAGCCCACCACCGTCCCGCCGGGCCCCCAGGCGCCGGCCCGTGCGGCGCTGCGCCTCGTCGAGGGCGGTCGCGCGCCGCGCTCGCTCGCCCGCCGCGCCCAGCTGCGTCGCCGCCGGCTCGCCGCCCTGGTGGTCGTGCTGGTGGTGCTCGTGGCCTCGACCCTCCTGGCCAGCGCTGTCCTGGCCAGGATCGCCGGTGGCGGCAGCCCCTCCGCCGCCGCCGGCGGGCCCCCGCCCACCTCGGCCGCCGCCTCGAGCGCGGCCGGGGTGGCCGCGGGCGCCGGCGGTGCCACGCGCATCGTCCAGCCCGGTGACACGCTGTGGACGATCGCCGCCGCCGTGGCGCCCGCCGCCGACGTGCGCATCACCGTCGATCGGCTCGCCGCCCTCAACGGCGGCGCGCCGCTGGTCGTCGGGCAACGGCTCCTCCTGCCCTGAGGGGAGTACCGTGCGCGGGTGCGCTGCCCCGCCTGCGGTTCCCCCGACGACAAGGTCGTCGACTCCCGGCAGGCCGACGACGGCTCGTCGATCCGTCGCCGGCGGGCGTGCATCGCCTGCGGTCGGCGCTTCACGACCTTCGAGCGCGTCGAGGAGGTGCCCCTCACCGTCGTCAAGCGCTCGGGGGACCGCCAGCCCTTCGACCGCGCCAAGGTCGGTGCGGGCATCCGCGCCGCCACCAAGGGGCGAGCCCCCGAGGCCCAGCTGTCGGCGTCGATCGACGAGCTCGCCAGCGCCATCGAGGACGCCCTGCGCCTGGAAGGCCGCACCGAGGTCAGCTCCGAGGAGGTGGGCCGCGCCGTGCTCGAGGAGCTTCGGGAGTTCGACGCCGTGTCCGCGGTGCGCTTCGCCAGCGTCTACCTCGGCTTCGACGAGCTCGCCGACTTCGAGCGCGAGGTCACCCTGCTCGCCAAGCGCACCGAGCCCAAGCGCCGCTGAGACGTCGAGCTCGGCGGTGCCGCGGCTGCACGCGCTCAGCGGGTGCGGAGCCAGCGGCCGAGCAGGAGGCCGTCGCCCTCGACGAGGCGGTCGAGCTGCATCGGCAGCGGAACCGGCGGACGCGGCCCCACCGCGGCGCGGTCGGAGTCCTCGCCGACGAGCAGCGCTGCGATGGAGAGGTCCCACTCGTCGACGAGGTCGGCGGCGATGAGCTCGCCGTTGAGGCGCGGACCGCCCTCGCAGGTCACCACCCCGGCGCCGAGCGCGCCCAGCCGGCGGAGCGCCACCGCGAGGTCGACCGTGGCCACGCCGGCGACGACCACCTCGGCGTGCGCCTCGAGCGCCCGGCGGCGCTTCGCCGGTGAGGACTCGCAGGTGATCACGAGGGGCGGGACCACGGCCTCGGTGAAGAAGCGGCTGTCCGGGTCGAGCTCGAGCGAGCGGGTCACCACGGCGATGCGGGGCACCTCGGCCTGGCCCCGCGCCGCGCGCGCGGCGCGGGTGGCCGCGCTGGGCCGGGCCGGGCCGTAGTCCTCGGCGCGCACGGTGCCGGCGCCCACGAGGATGACGTCGCCGATGCCCCGCAGCGCCGCGAACATCGCCTTGTCGGCCGGGGCCCCCAGCCCGCCCGAGCGCCCCTCCACCGTGATGGCGCCGTCGAGGGACGCGATCATGTTCACCAGGACCCATGGGCGATCCCCCGGCGGCCGGCGCAGCTCGGCGGCGACCAGCTCGAATGCGTCGACGTCGTCGACGGGATCAGGCCACAGGCAGCGCATCGTGACGGAGGCTACGGGATGGCATGGCGGTGCCGAGCAGGCCACGCTGGGGCGTCATGACGACCGGTGCCGACGCCTCGCAGCCGCGCCTGCCGCCCGATCACCACCACCACCGCCAGGCGCACCGCTCGAACCGTGCCGGGTGGCTGCGCGCCGCGCTGCTGGGCGCCAACGACGGCCTCGTGTCCACGGCGTGCCTCATCGTGGGCGTGGCGGGCAGCGGGGCGTCGACCTTCGCCGTGCGCGTGGCGGGCATCGCCGGCCTCGTGGCCGGGGCGCTGTCGATGGCGGTCGGCGAGTACGTCTCGGTGGCCTCGCAGCGCGACCTCACGGAGGCGGACCTGCGACTCGAGCAGGACGCCCTGCGCCAGCACCCCAAGGCGGAGCTGGTCGAGCTCACCGAGATCTGGCGGGGCCGGGGCCTCGACGCCGAGCTCGCCGCGGAGGTGGCGCGCCAGCTCACCGAGACCGACGCCCTCGCCGCCCACGCGCGCGACGAGCTGGGCCTGACCGAGCTCTCGACGGCCCGGCCCCTGCAGGCGGCGGCGACCTCGGCGCTGGCCTTCTCGCTGGGGGCGCTCATCCCGCTCGTCGCCTTCCTCGTGGCGCCCGACGGCGGCCGCGCCGCCGTGGTCATCGCCGTGGCCGTGTCGGCCCTGGCCGGCTTCGGCGCCCTCGGCGCGGCACTGGGCGCGGCTCCGCGGCTGCGCGCCGCGGCGCGCGTCGCCGTCGGCGGTGGCGCCGCCATGGCCGTCACCCTCCTCGTCGGCGAGCTCAGCGGCGCCGTCCTCGGCTGACGCGGCGCGCCACCACCACGGCGCCGTCGGGGTGCGGCGCGACCCTCAGTCGGGCTGGCTGACGCGCGCTGCGTCGGGGTTGAGCGCGTCACGGAGCCGTCGCAGGAGGCTGGCGAACGTCTCGAGCTCGGCCGGCGTGAAGACGGGCTGGAAGATCTCCACGAGGTGGGCGACGTGGAGCGGCACCGCCTGGAGGATGCGGGTCTCGCCCTCCTCGGTGAGGGCGGCGAAGGCGCCGCGCCGGTCCGACGGGCAGGCCTCGCGCCGCACCAGGCCGGCGTCCTCGAGGCGGTCGACGACTCGGGTCAGCCCGCTGGCCGAGAGCGTCGTCTGGGCGGCGAGGTCGCTCATGCGAAGTCGCCGCCCGGGCGAGCGCACCAGGCGCAGCAGCACCTCGAACCACTGCGCCGTCAGGCCCGTCTCGGCGCCGAGGCGGCGCTCGGCGCGCAGCGACAGCCCCGCGTGCGACTCGACGAGCAGGCCCCCGGTGGTGAGCAGGGGGTGTTCCAGGTCCTCGAGCGCGGAGGTGGCAGGGGGACGGCCCATGCGCGGATGGTACCCGCGTCTGTTGCGCGTGCAACGATCTTGCCCTAGAGTTCGTTGCATCCGAAACCATTCTGTTCGCAATCACCCAGCGGGCAGCCACCCAGGAGCGACCCCCATGAGCACGACCGAGCACGCACAGCACACCCGCACCGCCGACGGCGTGGCGGTGCCCCTCGCCGGCACGTACGTGCTGGACCCGTCCCACAGCAGCGTGGGGTTCAGCGTCCGGCACCTCATGGTCTCCAAGACCAAGGGCCGCTTCGGCGACGTGAGCGCGACCATCGTCATCGGCGAGGACCCCACCGACTCGCGGGTCGACGTGGAGATCCGGGCCGCCTCGGTCGACACGCGCGACGAGACCCGCGACGCTCATCTGCGCTCGGCGGACTTCTTCGATGCCGACGCCTACCCGACGCTCACCTACCGCTCGACCGGCGTCAGGCCGCTCGGGGAGGGTCGCTGGCAGGTCGACGGCGAGCTCACCGTGCGCGACGTCACGCTGCCGGTCCCCCTCGAGGTGGGCTTCGAAGGCGGGGCCACCGACCCGTGGGGCAGCGCGCGGATCGGCTTCACCGCGCACGCCGAGGTCGACCGCGAGGCGTTCGGCCTCACCTGGAACCAGGCGCTCGAGGCGGGCGGCGTCCTGGTGGGCAAGCAGGTCCGCATCGACATCGAGGCCGAGGCCGTCGCCCAGTAGCGCCGTCCCCACCCCTGTGGAGGGCGGAGCGAGAAATCCACCTGCAATTCACAGGAAGTACCTCTAGCGGTCCACAAGCGAGCCTTCGTAGGTTGCGGAACCGTGCATGGGGCCGCGGCGTGGGCTGACCGGAACGGTGGTAGTCGCTTCACGTCTGTGGTGGGCTGGACGACTCCTTGGGGGATCAGAGCCGGGGGCGCGCCGCGTGGCGTCCCCGGCGGAGGGCTCTCTGACCTGGGAGGGCGCGCCGCGGTCCCGCACCGAAAAAGAATCTCCCGTAGGGCGTTGACACACCTGTAGTTACAGTGCTGTAGTTCTCCCTACATCTTGTGGCTCGGGGGCGTCGGAGGACGGAGCAGCCACAAGACCTAGTGGCAGGCCTCCCCGGGCCGGTCGCCAGGTTCTGCACGGGGGCCCGATCCCCGTCCTCCCTCGCACCGCACAGCACGCACCTCGAACCACACCCGACAGGAGGGTCCTCGCTCATGGCACTCGCACCCGAGCAGGCCGGAATCGGCATCCGCCGCCACTTCACCACCGAAGGCGTGCACCCCTACGACGAGCTGTCCTGGGAGCGGCGCGACGCGCGGATCACCAACTTCCAGGACGGCTCGGTCGCCTTCGAGCAGCTCGGCGTCGAGTTCCCGACCTCGTGGTCGCTCAACGCCACCAACATCGTCGCCCAGAAGTACTTCCGCGGCACGCCGGGCACCGCCGAGCGTGAGACCTCGCTGCGCCAGGTGATCGACCGCGTGGCCGACACCATCACCCAGTGGGGCCTCGACGGCGGCTACTTCCTCGACGAGCGCGAGGCCGACACCTACAACGCCGAGCTCAAGCACCTCCTCGTCACCCAGAAGGCGGCGTTCAACAGCCCGGTTTGGTTCAACATCGGCGTGCCCGGCGTGCCCCAGCAGGCGTCGGCGTGCTTCATCCTCTCCGTCGAGGACCAGATGGACTCCATCCTCAACTGGTACGTCGAGGAGGGCACGATCTTCAAGGGCGGCTCGGGGTCGGGCATCAACCTGAGCCGCATCCGGTCCTCCGTCGAGCTGCTCAAGGGCGGTGGCACCGCCTCGGGCCCGGTCAGCTTCATGCGCGGCGCCGACGCCTCGGCCGGCACGATCAAGTCGGGCGGCAAGACGCGTCGCGCCGCCAAGATGGTCATCCTCAACGTCGACCACCCCGACGTGGAGGAGTTCATCTGGGTCAAGGCCCGCGAGGAGAAGAAGATCCGCGTCCTCGAGGAGGCCGGCTTCGACATGAGCCTCGACGGCAAGGACATGGCGTCGGTCCAGTACCAGAACGCCAACAACTCGGTGCGGGTCACCGACGAGTTCATGCAGGCGGTCGTCGACGATGCCGACTGGGCCCTGCGTGCGGTCACGGACGGCTCGGTGGTGCGCACCGTGCGGGCCCGCGACCTCATGCGCCAGCTCTCGCAGGCGGCGTGGGAGTGCGCCGACCCCGGCATGCAGTACGACACCACGATCAACCGCTGGCACACGGCGGCCAGCACGGGCCGCATCAACGGCTCCAACCCGTGCTCGGAGTACATGCACCTCGACAACTCGGCGTGCAACCTGGCCAGCCTCAACCTGCTGAAGTTCCTCGACCTCTCCGACGACGTCGGCGCCGGCACCACCGACTCCTTCGACGTCGAGGGCTTCCGCCACGCGGTGGAGATCATGTTCACGGGCCAGGAGATCCTCGTCGGCCGTGCCGACTACCCGACGGAGTCGATCGGCGACACCTCGCGGCGCTTCCGCCAGCTCGGCCTCGGCTACGCCAACCTCGGCGCCATGCTGATGGCGCTGGGCCTGCCCTACGACAGCGACGACGGCCGCGCCTACGCGGCGGCGATCACCTCGCTCATGACGGGCCACGCCTATGCCACCTCGGCCCGCACGGCCGGGCGCATGGGGCCCTTCGCCGGCTACGAGGAGAACCGCGAGCACATGCTGCGCGTCCTCGGCCAGCACCAGGCAGCGGCGGCCGAGATCGACGAGGAGCTGGTCCCCGCCGGGCTCCTCAGCGCCGCCCAGGAGTGCTGGGACGAGGCCTGCGAGCTGGCCGAGCAGGTCGGCGTGCGCAACTCGCAGGCCTCGGTCCTGGCGCCCACCGGCACCATCGGGCTGATGATGGACTGCGACACCACGGGCATCGAGCCCGACCTCGGGCTCTGCAAGGTCAAGAAGCTCGTCGGCGGCGGCACCATGCAGATCGTCAACCAGACGGTGCCGCGTGCGCTGGCGCGGCTCGGCTACACGCCCGAGCAGTCGGCGGAGATCATCGCCTACATCGACGAGCACAAGTCGATCCTCGGCGCCCCGCACCTCGCCGCCGAGCACGTCGCGGTGTTCGCCTGCTCGATGGGCGACAACACGATCCACTACACGGGCCACGTCCGGATGATGGCGGCGGTGCAGCCGTTCATCTCCGGTGCCATCTCCAAGACCGTGAACATGCCGGAGGACGCCACGGTCGAGGAGGTCGAGCAGCTCCACATCGACGCCTGGAAGATGGGCGTCAAGGCGATCGCCATCTACCGCGACAACTGCAAGGTCGCCCAGCCGCTCTCCACCGCCAAGCGCGCCGTCGCCGACGTGCCGCTCGAGGCCGTTGCCGCCGAGGTCGGTGCCGCCACCGAGGTCGTCGAGAAGATCGTCGAGCGCGTGGTCGAGAAGGTCATCAAGGTGCCGACGCGCGAGAAGCTGCCGCGTCGGCGCACGTCGCGCACCTTCGAGTTCCGGGTCGCGGACTGCAAGGGCTTCGTCACGGTCGGCGAGTTCGCCGACGGCCGGCCCGGCGAGATCTTCCTGCGCATCTCCAAGCAGGGCTCCACCCTCGCCGGCATCATGGACGCCTTCGCCATCTCGGTGAGCTACGGCCTCCAGTACGGCGTGCCTCTGCGGGTCTACGTCGAGACGCTCACCAACACGCGCTTCGAGCCGGCCGGCATGACCGACGATCCGGACCTGCGGATCGCCAGCTCGATCCTCGACTACATCTTCCGGCGCCTGGCGGTCGACTACCTCTCCTACGAGGAGCGGGCCGAGCTGAACATCCTCACGACGGGGGAGCGCACCCAGCCCACGCTGCCCGGCGTCGAGGAGACGATCACCGAGACCCGCCAGGGTGGCGAGATCGTGCCCGACCCGCCGAGCATCGACGCCAGCTCGCCGCTGCTGTCCGATCCCGACGCGCCGAAGGAGCTCAGCCTCCTCGAGCGCGCCGGCGTCACCGACCAGGTGGCCGAGCCCAAGCCCAGCGCGGCGATCCAGCCCGCCAAGGGCACCCACGCCGACGCCCCCTACTGCATGCAGTGCGGCGTCCAGATGCAGCGCGCCGGCTCCTGCCACGCCTGCCCCAGCTGCGGCAGCACGAGCGGCTGCAGCTGATGTGAACGGTCACGGAATGTCACCGGGATTCCACCTCCAATGTCCAAGCTTCGGTCAGCAATGTCCTGGATTCGGTCAGTGGACATTGCGACCGGCTCGGCACGGATCGTCCCAGTTGAGCGAGATACCCATTCTGGGCTCGACTCGACAGCCGAGCGCCCCGGCCGCAGCGCAGCTCGGCCGAGTTGCGTAGGTAGGTGCTCCGATCGAACAAGCTTCTCGCCCCAGGACGGCCTGATGGTGGCCTGCCGCCGACCCGTAACGAGCTGAAGCTCGCCGCGGGAGCGTCGCGGGCATACGCGTGTGATCGGGACATCCCCGATCCGCTCGGCTTCGATGACCTTGCGTTCGACGAGTCCTTGACGCGTGCCGTCATCGCTCGGCGGATCGCGGACGACCGGTGCCCTCGCCGCGTCGAGGTGTATCCCCTACCGAAGCGTCACGGGCTTCGAGCTGTCACCTCGCTCGACCCTTACGACGATCTCACCATGCGTGTGCTCGTCGGCCGCTGCGTTGCCGCCCTGACGCGCCGTCTGGCTGGCAGCGACGTGTACAGCTACCCGATCGCCAGGGCGGGCCAAGGATGGACCTACGTCGAGCACCGGAAGGCGGCGCGCGTCCGGAGGGCGAAAGGCCGGGAGCTCCTAGCGGTCGACGCTTGCGTCGGGGTCGGGACGATGGACGTCGCGAGTTACTACGGCTCGGTCGACATCGACACTCTCGCAACGCAGCTGGTAAGGGCCCCAACCCGCGCGCTCGATGCTCTCGTTCGGATGCTGACTGCTCTCCCAGTTCTTGGGGGCGTGAAGGGTTTGCCGATCGGATTCGAGGGATCTGGAATCTTGGGCAACGCCTACCTCTTGCCGGCCGACTCGGTGTTCGATTCGCGACGCGTGGGGTTCGTCCGCTGGACCGACGACTCCTGGTTGTTCCTCCGCGATGAGGTCGACTGGGAGCCTGCGCTGGCGGAGTACCGGGATCGGCTGGCTGAGCTCCATCTCGTCGTCAACGAGGCGAAGTGCGGCTTCCACAGCAAGGGCGGCGGGTTTCCCGAGGACGTGGTGGCGAACAGCACGATCGACTCGATCACGGCGAGTGCCGTCGGTCCAGTCGATCCCGACGAGGCGCGTGAACTGCTGCTGTGGGAGCTCGATGTTGACGACGACCTTCGAGATGACACGGTCATCTCCTTCGCCATGTCATGCCTCCGGAGCTCGATGCCCGGAGACGTCCCTGAGCTCGTCATGGAGCACCCGGAGCTGTGGCGACTGGCGCCGAAGGCCACCGGTGATCTGCTCGTGGGAGCGGCCAACGATTCCGTCGTTCGGAGGAAGATCGATCCCGAGTGGCTCGCAGCGAGCGCATCCGCCGAGGATGGGGACCGTGGTGCTCTTGCAGGGCGGTTGCACGCGGCTCGCGTGGCCTCGCAGCTCCACCTCGGCCGGAAGGTGGGAGCGACCTTCTACGGGTTGGCGACATCGAATGACATGTCGCATGTCCCGCTTCGTGCCATGGCAGCAAAGGCGTGGGCAAGTTCCGAGCACTGGAACCCATCGCGGGCGGTTGATGCGGCGCTCGACGCCGGCCATCTGACGTTGCGGCGGTCGTTCGTCGGTGGCTTCAAGCATCGAGCAGACCACAAGAAGAAGGCGGCGCACTGGAAGCGGCTTCATCGCGAAGACCCGGACCTCTCTCCGACATTGGGCTGGGCTGAGGCGTGAGCGTCCGTATCTACGAGCGTGTCCGGTAGGGCGAGTGACCTCGCCACGCTGTCGCCGAGGGCGCAGCCCTTCGAGGTCATCGTCACCGCACCGCGTCGTACCAGTGATGGGAGGATGATCTCGCGCTCGGCTCTCGTCATGGTGCGCCGGACGTCCTCGCCTCGGTGGATGCGCCGGAGCAGCTTGGCGGCATTGTGGTCGAGTGGTTCGTTGTCCAGCGCTAGTGCTGGGGGCGGTGGCACCTGAGGAGCGGTCGCGGATCGGCGCTGAAGGAGGTCGCGTGGCTCGATGTGGAGTGCGTCTGCGAGGCGGCCAAGCACGCGCAGGGGGAGGTCGCCTCCGTCGCAGCGGTCCTCGAGGCGCTTGATCGTCATGGAGTGAACGCCCGCGAGCTTGGCGAGCTTGCGCTGCGAGAGTCCGCACAGCGTGCGGCGCTGGAGCAGGACGTCGGGATCGATCATGGCAGTGGTCGGATGGTGATGCCGAGCTTGCGGAGCCAGGTGTGCGGGGCGAGGCTGCGGCGTTCGGCGAGTCGGCCGTGGGCGGGTACTCCGAGGTCGAGGGCAGCATCGGTTAGGGCGTATCCCAGCGTCTTCTCGCTGAGGTTGAGCAGCGGTTCGTCGGGTGACGCGTCCGCTCGTAGGGCTCGCTGAGCACGTACCGCCGGTCGCAGTGTCGGCTCCACGGTTACGTCCCCTGCCGAGGTCGCGATCGTGGAGCCGTCGGCTGCCGCGGCGTGGATCGGGATGGTCGCTGCGTCCGCGAGGCCGATGTTGTGCGCGGCGAGCTGCCAGGTGACGGCTCGGTAGGGCTGGCGATAGGAGAGGAGGACCGATGCGGCCTGCTTGATGGAGACGCGGGGTCGTTCCTCGCTGTTGCGCAGCTGGGGGAGGTCAACGCTGACATGGAGGTCGCAGTGCCACGCGGCGAGCTGGATGCCGCGGAGCCGGCTGACCAGCTCTCCGTCCCTCGGTGCGCTTCGCAGCAGACGAACGATCTCATCCGTCACCGCGTCACTTGCGTTCGTCTCCGATTCCATTCGCCGCGTCGCTGACTCCGCGGCAGCGTCGTAGTTGTCGAGCACGATCGCTGCGTCCTCGTCAGAGAGCGTTGTGCGGACCGCCTCCACGAAGCTGTGAAGATCGTGGTCGGGAGCCTCTGGACCGTCGGGATCAGCGGTGGCTGCGTCAGCGACGATGGCGGCCGGCCGGGGCACGGAGTCCACGGTTGCGGGCTCGTCGCTGCGCCGGGCGAGAGCGCGATGCACGTCGTCGGTGACCGGTGGGCGGTGGAGCAGCCAGAGGTCCACACCCGCGGATGCTGCGAGCTTGGTGAGGCTGTGGAGGATGCGCGGCATGAGCCGCTGAGCGTCGAGCACGACGAGGTCGCTCACGCGGTGCGCGCTGAGCCAGGCGGCCGCGAGGCGGACATCCTCGCTCTCGTTTCGCCCGCGGCCGCCAACATCCCGCCGCTTGCCCAGCGAGGCGAGGACGTCGCCAGCCAGGACATGGATGCGGCGCAGGTTCGGGCGAGTCGAGATCCAGACTGGGGTGCCGTCACCTCCCCAGGCGGGGGGATCGACCCGGTGACCTGTGATGTCGACGCTTCGGACCGCCATGTCACGCTCGCTTTCGCTTCAGCGCGTCGGGCAGTTGAGCGACGATCGCCTTGGCGAAGGTGCGATCGAGGACCGGTGCCTCCCGTCCGTTTTGGAGGGCGCGCTGCTGCAGGAACTGGGCGGTCCGGAGGATGAGCGCCCAGTGACGTAGCACCCCTCGGCAGACGCGAACGTCGATCTCGACTAGCAGATCGATGTCGGCACCCAGGAACAGGCTGTGAGTGCCTTGGAGGGTTCGCAGCAACTCGTCACCCTTGAGCGCCGGAACGGTGAGGCTCCTCGCGATGCGTCCTCGGAGGAGGGCATCGCGCTCCACGGCGGCTGCGGTGCCGGGTCCGCCCTCGAGGACCAGCGCCCAGGCTGCGCTCGGGGTGCTGTGGAGCCACTCGAGCTGTCCTGCAGCTTCTGTGCTGAGGCGGTGGGCGTTGCGCACGACGACAACGCGTGGGGTGCCAAGCAGCCGGGTGAGGTCGTCCTGGAGGTCTCGTTCAGGCAGGTCGTCGGCCTCGGTGCCAGCCATCACGGCTGCGTGGAGCATGCGGACGATGTCGCGGGACGACTGCTTGGGCGGGAGTGAGACGGTCGTGACCGGCATCGTCTGCCGGTTCGCCCAATCGTCGGTGAGCGTGGTCTTGCCGACGCCTGGATCGCCGTCGACGACGAGGATCTCGGCTCGAGGGACGACGAACTCGCCGGCCTCGTCGAGCCGGTCGAAGGCCTTCGTGCGCACGACGCGGGCTTCTTCCAGGTCCTGGTGGAGGTCGGCCATCAGAACAACCTCGGCTGGCTGTCGCTGTCGCCAAGGAGTTCAGCGAGGTCGATGTCCGTGCCGTCGAGCAGGTCGTCGGGGGTGTCGATGACCAGCCGATTGCCGTTCTTGTCGACCTCGAGCCGGTGCACCGGGCCCTTGGCGTTCTTCTTGCGCTGGCGGTTGGCAGTCGTGAACCGCTGCTTCGCGGCGTTGCGCTGCGCGTTTCGGCGTGCGATCACCGCCTCCTGTTGATCCGCCGTCAGGCTCTGCTGCGGATAGGCAGTGCAGAGGTGGTCGCCGTCGAGGAAGACCTCGATGAACGTCCGGTCATGTGGCAGGTACCGGATCTCGACTCGGCGGCCGACGACGCCGGTGATCTCGGGGGCCGTCCAGTCGATGCGGTCGAAGCGAATGCCGTTCTTGGAGACCTTGCAGCGGTCCTTGGCGATGAGCATGTCGACCCAGAGCTGCTCGGGCGGCACCTCCTCGATCGGGTGTCCGTCTGCTTGCCACCGCTCGAGCGGGGTCAGCTCTCCGTCGATCCGGTGCTCGGTGATGTACCAGTCGACCCAGTCGGCGAGGGCGATGAGGAACTCGTCTTCGCCGAGGGCCGCCTTGGCGATGGCGCTGTTTCCACGCAGATCCTTGGGCCCCTCGGTGTAGCCCGGCAGGGGCGACAAGCAGTCCTCCTTGAGGAACCGCCAGCTCCGTTCCAGGCGACCCTTGAGATGCGGGGAGTAGGCAGGGAGGGCCACCGGAAGCACGTCGAGGCGAAGGCACGACTCGGTGATGAGGTTGGCGAGGAACTCCAGGCCGCGATCCCACACAGCACGAAGCGGCCTGCCGCCCACCACCGTCTCGCCGTCGGGTGCCGTGCGGATGGTCATGGCGCTCATCAGCGCTGCGCGCACCTCGTCGGCGGTCGGGCGTCCAAAGGTGATCGTCCAGGACAACAGGTACCGGGTCTTGGAGTCCATCACGACTGTCATCCAAGGCTTCACCGCCGTCTTGCTGCCGCGGGGCACGACCCAGATGGGCAGCTCGGTGTGGTCCAGCTGCACCGTGTGGAGCCGGTGCGGGTACTCGGATGCCAGATAGGCCTGCGCGTCGCGGAACCCTCCCGAGCCCTTGCGTGCGTAGGCGAGCTGGTCCGTCCCGAGCGCACTGATGACCTTGCGCTTGAACGTGCTCTCCGACGGCGCCCTCTTGCCCCCACGCTCGAGAAGGCGTCGCGCCTGGGCAAGACATCCGCATGCGAGGAAGACCGCCGTGATGACCTCCTCGGTGACCGAGAACGGCCCTTCCTCTTCCCCGTCCCCGTCCCCGGCTGAGCTGCCGAGGCGGGCGATTGTCAGGCGGCGGAGGTGGCGCTCGGAGTAGCCGGACTCCCTGGCCTTGCGCCGTAGCAGTTCGCGTGGGATCCCATCGTGGGTCTTGTGGTGGTCGACCAGCGCGTCGACGGCGCGCTCCGCCGCCGCCCGGAGGTACTTGGGCTTGTTGGCCATGTCAGTTCCCTTCGAAGTAGGGGGTGGTGGTGAGGCCGCACGTGGTGCCGGCCGGGTCGATGAACAACGACCTCGCCGGGTCGGTCGGGCACAGCAGCCGGATGCCGACGAAGCGGTCGCCCCACACGCTGAGGCAGGCGCGCCGGTACCGATCGACCTGATCGGTGGTGGCGGCCAGCCCGACGCGGCGAGGGCTGCCCGCCTTGACCTCGTCGGCCAGGACGCGATCGTCGATGTCGAACCACATGAGGTCGGCCCGGCCGATGCCGAGATCGACTTCGGCGCCACCGAAGATGAACTCGGGAGGTGGCAGACACCGGGTGAAGTACCGGTGCACCACACCTCGGATGTTCTGTCGGTGCGCTCTCATCTCGATGGGCGCGAACCCACTGAGCGCTTCATCGACCAGCTGCTGAACCTGTCCGAGGGTGGGACAGCGTGTGGTGGCGGCCAGGACGGCGATCACCGCATGGGCGATCCGTCCCATGTCTGATGAACGGGCAAGCTCTTCGTCGAGATCGAACATGCCCGGGACCGGTCCGGGCTGTGGGCCGTGGCGCAGTCGCGGCACACCACGATCCCGCTCGCGGCAGCTCACGATGCCCTCCCGGGCGAGGATCGCCTGGTGGGCTCGGCTACGCCGAGGCTCGCTCGCCGGCGCGAACTGCGTGGATCAGCGCCACTAGCAGCGTCTCGCCCATCCATCGCTGACCGAGCGCCGTTCGGCTCCAGGTCTGCTTCGAGAACGCAAACCGCCGCGCGATCTGCGCGCCACTCGGCCGCATGCCCTGCGCTCGCCACCGAGCGATGAGCTCGTGTTGGACGCGAGCAACCTCCGCGGATGTCTCGTCCCCACCCCTCCGTATGACGAGCGGACAGGAGAGATCGAACCCGAACGCCTCCGGGCGAGCCAGGTAGTCCCGTGGCAGGCCGCGTCGCTGCCGATCGAGATGGTTGGCGCCCGGGCGTCGCATCGCACCGGACGGTGCGCGCCTTGCACTTCAGTGCACTCACTGTCTCGAAGCGCAGGGGGCCGCCGCCCGAGTAGCGACGACCCCCTCCGATCAGGCTGCGTTCGGGATCGCCGGATCGATCACCGTACGGGGCTGGCGAGTCGGAAGACCCGGCATCCAGCTCATCGCCAACGGCTCTCCAAGATCGAGTACGACCCACCCTGCACGAGCAGAGGACAGCTGCGGATGAAGATGATCCCCCAGACCGCCCTCCCTCCTCCGAGCGAACATCGTGAGCATCCGAACGGCGGCCTCGCCGTCGAGCAGCAGGGTGACATCGCGGCTGGCGTAGTGAACCACCAGCTCGCCGAGCACCTGCCGGTTCTCCAGCGGCATCGGCATCAGGTCGGCGTCGTCGGTCGGTCCCTGCTCCGGCGTCACCTCTTCGGAGCTGTCGGCTGATCCCCGTTCCGCCGCCTTCTCGCCCGCGTCGTCGGCTCCCGCCGGCTCCTCCGCGTCCTGCGGACCTTCGGCTGCGTGCTCACCCGGGTCTGCCTGGTTGTCGGAACCTTCGAGCTCATCGTTCTGATCGGGCATCTCAGCCTCCCTTCGTGTGACGGCACCGTGCCGCCCGAGAGGGAGGGTGACCACCGCCGAGCAGCGATAGCGAGCGATCGCGGGGATCGTCCCAGCCATGGCTGGGACGATCGTGTTGCACAACAGGGCAGACGCTGGACGATGCGTTGGACCGGCCAGCACTGCATCCGCAACTGGTCCCCTGGATCCTTGACATTCATCGATCACCCGCACGCCGGGGCGCCGTTGTGGCGGCGCCCCGGCAGCCAGGCTTCGTGTTGCGTCACCCGAAGCCACCCCGCACGCGGCGTACCATCCCGGTGCGGCGGCGACGACGAGATGGTGATGACGCACAGCGGACGGCTCGAGCTCACATGGACCAACAAGGACAAGCGCCTCCACACGACCGCTGAGGGCGGCTACGAGTGGGTCGACCCGGCCGATCCCCGCGTGACCGAGGTCCGCCTGATCGACGAGGTCGACCGCGTCGGCGAGATCGATGTCGAGCGTCCGAACCTGCTCATACATGGTGACGCGCTGCACGCGCTCACGGCGCTTCACCGCATCCCTGAACTTGCCGAGGCGTACGCGGGCAAGGTGCGGTTGGTGTACATCGATCCGCCGTTCAACACGGGGCAGGCGTTCGCCAACTACGACGACAACCTCGAGCACTCCGTCTGGCTCTCGATGCTGCGCGATCGCCTCGAGCAGATCCGCCCACTGCTCGCGCCGGATGGATCCGTGTGGGTGCACCTCGATGATGCTGAGGTCCATCGGTGCCGGTGCGTCATGGACGAGGTCCTGGGCGCGTCCAACTACGTCGCCACGATCGTTTGGCGTCGTCGAAACGATCCTCGAAACACCGCACGATTCGTGTCCGGAGACCACGACTCGATCCTCGTCTATGCGATGGACCTTGGCCGCCTCAGGACGAACGAGCTTCCGCGCACCGAGGGGATGGACAGCGCCTACACGAACCCTGACGATGATCCGCGAGGCCCGTGGCGGCGAGGAGATCTCGCGGCACGCAACTACTACTCGAAGGGGCTGTACGTCGTCACAACGCCTTCCGGCCGCGTGATCGAAGGACCGCCGTCGGGTAGCTACTGGCGGGTATCTCAAGAGGAGCTGGCGAGGCTCGATCGAGAGGGCCGGATCTACTGGGGGGCTGACGGTGGGAGTCGCCCGTACGTCAAGCGGTACCTGAGCGAGGTCCGGGGTGGCCGGGTGGTCGCATCGGTTTGGCCGCCGGAGGAGGTGGGCTTCGTCAGAAACGGCAAGGAGGAAGTGCGGGCGCTGCTCGGCGACGTGTTTGCTACTCCCAAGCCAGAACGGCTGCTGCAGCGGATCGTCCACATCGCGACGGACCCCGGTGACCTCGTGCTCGACTGCTTCGTGGGGTCCGGGACCACCGCGGCGGTGGCACACAAGATGGGTCGCCGGTGGGTGGCGGTCGAGCGCGAGGCGGACACGATCGAGCAGTACGCGCGCCCGCGGCTTACGAAGGTCGTCGACGGCGAGGATCCCGGCGGCATCAGCGAGGACGTCGAGTGGAAGGGCGGAGGCGGCTTCGTCGTGGCCGAGGTGGGGCCGTCGATGTTCGATCTCGATCTTGAGACGGGCGACGTGTACATGGCGGATGCCGGCAACGGTCGCTTCGCGCTCGCGTGCGCCGCGCACCTCGGCTTCCCGGAGGAGCGCTCGGGACCTTTCGTCGGTCGCAAGGGTCGGACACTGCTCGCTGCGCTCGACGGTGTTGTCGGGCCCCCGGAGGTGGAGCACCTGGCCGGCCTGCTCGATGAGGGCGAGCGGATGGTGATCGTCGCCAAGGTCTTCGCCGAGGGCGCTACGGCTCGACTCCGGGAGCTGTCTCCTGGGTCGAAGCTGCGCCATGCTCCGAACGACCTCGTGGGCGGTCGGCTGCCGTGAGCCTCGTCGAGTACCAGCCCGAGCTGGTGGAGGAGATCGCGGCTCGTCTCGATCTGCGCGAGCCGAACCGGCGGGCGTTGGACGCCGTGGCAAAGGAACTCGGCAAGGCCGAGGACAGGGGCATCGAGCTGGTCTGCGACCTGGCAACCGCGACCGGCAAGTCGTACATCGCTGCAGGGCTGGTCGACTACCTGGCAGCGTCCGGCCACCACAACGTGCTGGTCGTGTGCCATCGCACGGCGATCCTCGCCAAGACGCGGCGCAACTTCACGCCGGGCGACAGCAAGTACGTCGAGGGCTTGGAGTCGCGGCCTGAGATCGTCACCGTCGACACCTTCCAGCGGGGTGGAGTCGCGCAGGCAGTGGGGGAGGGGCAGCGCAACCTCCTGTACCTGTTCAACGTGCAGCAGCTGCTCCGCCCGCGCGGCGAGATGCGGCGCCGAACCCGCGACTACGACGAGAACCTTGGCGCCAGCCTCTACGAGCACCTGGCCGGCCTCGACGACCTCGTGGTGATCGCCGACGAGCACCACGTGTACTTCGGTCCGCAGTTCTCCCGCTCGATCCGCGACCTGCACCCGCTGGCGCTCATCGGGCTCACCGCCACGCCGAACGAGAAGACCGACCCCGAGAGCATCGTGTTCAAGTACACGCTCGCGGAGGCGATCGCGGACGAGTTCGTGAAGATCCCCGTGCTCGTCGGACGGCGTGACGGCACCAGTGATCTGAACCGGATCCTGGCTGACGGTGTCCGGCTGCTCGACACGAAGCAGCAGGCGATCGACTCCTGGACCGCCTCGACCGGTCGAGACCCAGTGCGCGCTGTGATGTTCCTGGTGTGCGAGACGATCGAGGAGGCGAACGACCTCGCAGCGCTCCTCGCTCGGCCGGAGTACCTCGGCTCCAGCGACGCCGTGCTGACCATCACCTCCGAGGCGCCCGAGGAGGCTCTCGTGGCTCTCGACGGTATCGAGGACGAGGCGTCGCCCGTGCGGGCGGTCGTTTCGGTCCAGATGCTGCAGGAGGGCTGGGACGTCAAGAACATCTACGTCGTAGCCACGACCCGGGCACTGGAGTCCAAGGCGCTGTCGGAGCAGATCCTCGGCCGCGGGCTGCGTCTGCCGTTCGGGAGGCGCACCGGCCAGCAGATGCTCGACACGGTCGAGGTGCTCTCGCACCGCCGGTTCCGCGAGCTGCTCGCGGACGCCGGCGTCATGCTCGAGGCGTTCTTCACCGAGCGCCAGGCGCAGCTCGTCGACGTCTCGACGGCGACTGCCGGCGCGGAAGAGGCCGGCGATGGAGCGGGCCGCGCTGACGCGGTGGTCTCGCCTGCTGGGCCCTCGGGTGCTGAAGCGTCCGAGGAGGGGTTCGCGCTGGGTCTCGAGATCATCGACGCCGAGACGCGGATCGACGAGGCGCAGCAGCAGATGCAGCAGCTCGCTCAGGACATGCACCTCGTCGAAGGTGCACCACAGTTCCGCTTCCCGGTCCTGACGGCGACGCTGCGGCCGGTCGCGTTCACGCTCTCCGACGTCGAGAGCAGCGAGGCCGAGGAGCTGGGACGGCGCTTCACCACCGAGATCGCGGCGACCCTCCAGCGTGAGCTGGTCGACATGGAACGGGTCGAGGACGGCACGGGCGAGGGCGTACGTGTGTCGACCCGGGCGGCGGAGGACGTGGTGGAGGCGACCCAGCTCGAGCTCGGGCTCGACGACCTCCGGGAGCGGCTGCGCCACAAGATCCTCGACTCCCGGTACGTCGAGCGGAGCAAGAAGGAGTCGAGGGCCGTCAGCCGACTGACACAAGCGTTCCTCGAGGGTGCTGGTGTGACGGCCGAGTCGTCGACCACGTGGGGGGAGGCGCGGGTCCAGGCGGCGGTCGACGCGTTCCTCGCCATGGTCCGGGTCAAGCACCTCAGGCGTCCATCGAGCACCGTCGAGCGCGTCGAGCTGGTCGACTACCCCCGCGTGGGCGAGCCCCTCCCCGGTGAGGTGTTCGACCGCACGACCCCGTTTGTCGCGCACCGCTGGTACGGCGGCTGGAACCGCAACGTGCTGCCGGTCGCCCGGTTCGACGCGAAGTCCACCGAGCTCGCCATCGCCGAGATCCTCGACACCGACGACGCGATCGCGTGGTGGTGCCGCATCGAAGCCCACCACGAGGCCCGCATCGCCTACGAGGGCGGCACGTACTACGCCGACTTCATCGCAGCCGACACCGACGGTGTGCACTGGCTGATCGAGGGCAAGTCAGACGCCGCGGCCACCGACGACGACGTCATCGTCAAGCGCCAGGCGGCCGAGCGCTGGGTCCGCCACGTCAACGACTCCGGCGACGCGCCCGACACCTGGCGCTACTTGTTCGCCACGGAGTCCGCGATCAAGGGCGCAGCCGGCTCCTGGCAGGCGCTGCTGAACCTCGCCGACGTCACCTGACGTCGCCAGCAAGATCGGCGCTCGGCGCGAGTGCCGGTGCGCTCTCATAGGGCAGCTCCGACTCCTGCGCACGGCTGACCCAAGGGCCGTTTGTCACACCCCACCGGTATCCTGAATCACAGCCGTGTCATTCGTCCACAGGTCGTGGGCGACGGCTGTGGACAGGAGGCCGTGATGCCGAAGCCAGATGAGCCCGGCAAGCCCGACGACACGCCCGGCCAGGGCCCACCGCCGGACCGACCGGGACCCCCACCGGATCGTCCCCGCCCGGACCGTCCGCCAAAGCCGCCCGGTCACCGCCCCGTCGGGTGAGCCTTCCTCGCCCATGGTGGGAGGACTTCCCCGAGGTGCTCCAGGCTGAGGAAGAGGCACTGGAGCGCTTCGGCGGGCAGCGCCCGATCCTCAACGAGGATCTTCTCCGGACCGCTGCGGTGCGCCAGTACACGGTCCCCTACACCGACGACAACGGCGCGCGCTACGAGCTCTCGGTCACCTACTCGGACCTCCACCCGTACTTTCGCGTCGAGGTCATGACCGACCATCGCTTTGGAGCGCATCAGCAGCCGTTCGTTGGCAACCTGTGCCTGCTCCGGTCAGGCGCCTCGGAGTGGGACGTTGGCGAGACGGCGGCTGACATGATCGCCGAGCAGATGCCAAAGCTCCTGGCCGATCGGACGGATGAGCCGTCCAGCCACCCGAGCAGTTCGACGACAGGAGGGGAGGATCGCGAGCCTCAGGGAGGGACTGGCGCCCCAGGCCAACGACCCCTTCCCCACGTCGAGCCGTACGCCAACTACTACAGGTACGAGCAGGCCGCGGTGGCCCGGGTGGACGGTTCATGGAGCGAGTTGGCCGAGGCCAACGGAGGCAGACTCGAGATCGGGGTCGAGGGGAGCGGCGACGTTCGAGCGCTACGCGCAGCCATCCTGCAGGTCCTAGCCGACGATGGGACGGTCCTCCGACAGGCAGATCCGGCCGTCAGGCGGCTGTTCTCGGGAACGATCCACGGGCGATGGTGTCGGCTTCCCGGTCCGCCGGACGCCGACGGCGGCCAGGCTGTGCTCGATGCCGCCATCGCCGAGAACCCGGCGCTCGCCAAACCCGCGTTTGAGCGGATCGGCACGGGATCAGTTGATGTCGTTGGCGTCGTGTTCACCGACGAGAGCCATGCCGATCAGGCCACCGGAGCGGTGTATCAGGGAGACGCGTGGGTGTTCGTAGTTCGTGGCCGAGACGGCTCCCAGCTCCAAGCGCCGAACAGGCAGGTCCGTCGCAAGGGCGCGAGTAGAGGAAGGACAACACCGGCCGCGACGTCAGTCGGCCCCTACCTCGTGCGCGGCTTGCGAGCCGGCCCGCTCGACATGACGAGTCGGATCCCTACGCTCGCCGCGATGTCCGACCGCACCGTCGCCATCTTCGGCACGGGCGGACTTGGCGCGCCAAGTGCTGTTGAGTTCGCGAAAGCAGGTACGGGCAAGCTCCACCTCGTGGACCGCGACCACCTCGATCCCGGCAACGCCGCTCGCTGGCCGCTCGGGTACGCCTTCGCTGGACACCACAAGCTCCAGGCACTCCACGGCCACCTCGCACAGCACTGGCCGTACACCGAGCTTGAGCTTCTCGGCACGTCTATCGGCGGCGTGCGCGTTCACGGCGAGGGCGAGCCCCAGTGGGAGAGCATCAGCCGCATCGTCGCCGACTCCGACATCGTCTACGACGCCACAGCGGAGACTGGCGTCAACTACTTCCTCTCGGAGCTCGCCCGCGATCACAACGTTCCGTACGTCGTCGTCGCCGGGACCGAGGGCGGCTGGGGAGGTTACGTCGCACGGTTCCGACCTGATCCCGATGAGCCGTGCTGGACCTGCCTCATGCACCACCTCGAGGACGACCCCGGCATGCTGCCGCCCGCGGACCCGGATCCCGCAACGCGGAACGCCTGGCCAGCGGGTTGCACAGACCCAACCTTCACGGGCACTGGCTTCGACGTCGCAACAATCGCGCTGGCCGGGGTTCGCCTTGCCGCGTCGACTCTCTGCGAGACGACCGAGCGTGGCTACCCCTCCGCCGAGTGGCACTACGCCCGATACAGGATGACGCCCCGCGGAGTGGTGTAGTTCGACGCCGGCGTGAGCTCGATGTCGTTGACAGTTTGGCTCAGGCGGTGATGGCGAGGGGCGGCTCCTCGAGGAGGGTGTCGGGGTCGGGCTTCGCGTAGAGCTTGGCCATGGATGCTTCGGAGAGGTAGCGGCGTTCGGCAACGGCCCATTCGTCGTGGGTCTCGACCACGACGGCGGTGACGAGCCGGGCGACGGAGGCGTCGTTGGGGAACACGCCCACGACGTTGGTGCGGCGCTTGATCTCGCCGTTGAGCCGCTCGAGCGGGTTCGTCGACCAGATCTTGCGCCAGTGGGCCTGGGGGAAGCCGGTGAACGCGAGGAGGTCGTCTGCGGCGTCGGTGAGCATGTCGGCGACGTCGGGGAACTGGGCGTGGAGCATGGTGGTGACTTCGGTGAGCTGGGAGCGGACGTGGTCTGCGTCGGGCTGAGCGAAGATCGTGCGGATCGCTGCGGCGACCATCTCGGTGGAGGCCTTGGGGACGCGGGCGAGGACGTTGCGCATGAAGTGGACTCGGCAGCGCTGCCAGGTGGAGCCGATGAACACCGACTCGATGGCCTGCTTCAGACCGAGGTGGTGGTCAGAGATCACCAGCTGCACTCCGCCCAGGCCCCGGGCCCGGAGGCCCTTCAAGAACGCGGTCCAAAAGGCGCCGTCCTCGCTGTCGCCGACCTCCACGCCCAAGACCTCACGGTCCCCGGTGGCGGTCACCCCCGTGGCGACCACGACGGCTCGTGAGACGACTCGGCCGTTGACGCGGCCCTTGAGGTAGGTCGCGTCGGCGAACACATAGGGGAACTCGATGTGGTTCAGCGGCCGGGCCCGGAACGCGTCCAAGTCGGTGTCGAGCTGGGCGCAGATCCTCGACACCTCGGACTTCGAGATCCCAGATCCGACGCCGAGGGCGGCGACGAGGTCGTCGACCTTGCGGGTCGACACGCCGTGCACCCACGCCTCCATCACCACCGCGTAGAGAGCCCGGTCGATCCGGCGGCGTCGTTCCAGCAAGCTCGGGAAGAACGAGCCCGTCCGGAGCTTGGGGATCTTGAGCTCGAGATCGCCGGCCTTGGTCGCCCACAGTCGTGGGCGATGCCCGTTGCGCTGGGTCGTGCGCTCGTCGGAACGCTCGAACAGGCCCGCCCCGATCTGCGCGGTGGCCTCCGCCTCGATGAGCTCCTGGACGATCCATTCCAGGCTCGTGCGGATCGTGTCGGTCATCTCCCCGGCGCGGAGCGCGTCGAGCAGGTCGGACAGGTCAGACTCGTGATGGGTCACTGGCGTGATCTCCTTGATGTGGACCTCGGCTAAGGAACACACCGAGCCTCACGCCAGTGGCCCACCCCACGGGTGGACCCCTACGCCGATCTACACCACGTCACGGGACGCCAACCGATACAGCTTCCGCACCGCTGTGGCAGCCCTTCCCGGATCAGGTGAACCATTCGTCCTCAGTCAGCACCCCGCGTGCACGCGATGCGGTATCCGACCGTCTGGCTGAACGAATCCGCACTGGCCGATATGACGGCCGAGGCGGAGCGGACACATCCAACCGAGACCGGAGGCATGCTCCTCGGCTGGGCGAACCCTGAACGGAATGAGATCGTCATCGCTACCACGGTCGGCCCAGGTCCATCCGCGCAGCATCAGCCAGTCCGGTTCGCCCCTGACAGCGAGTGGCAGCAGATGGTCCTGGACATCACCTACCGGCGAACTCACGGCAAGGTCACCTACCTCGGAGACTGGCATGTGCACCCGGCCGGCGGCTTCAGCATGAGCCGCCGCGACCGCCGCACGATGCAGCACACCGCGACTACGCGAGAGGCCCGCTGTCCCAACCCGCTCATGGGACTCCTCGCCCGAGATGGCAGCGACCGGTCGTACCGGTTCGGCATCTGGACCTGGCATCCCACCTGGTTGCCGCTCCAGCCCGGCCGCATCACGGCCCTTGTCGTGAAGGAGTGGCACCCGAGGGCCGATGAGGACTTCTGGTCCGGTGGGGGCTAGCTGACCACTGTCGCGCCGTGTCCGCTTCTACCGCCCTGTGCTGGACCTGCCGCTGAGCTCGCGTAGGCCCGAAGGTGACATGGAGCTATGGCTAGAGCACGCCAACAGCCAGCGCGCCCTGGCGCGTATCCGCCAGTTCGCGTCAACGGAGGCCGATGTCTCGCATGGTGGGCTGAACGGGCAGGGACGTGTGTCGACGTGGTTCCCCCGCCTGGGCGGAGTTCTCTCGAAGCAGGACCCGGAGAGCAGGTACACCCCCGGACGTGATCCAGGCACTCGTCGAGCACGCGGGCTACCTCGTGACCGTGCTGGGCCCTCCTTCAGAACGATGGGGGCCAAGTCTGCGACGACCGCGATGCCGACGCCATCTGGATGCAGTGGATTCCTGGCGCCTACTCCCCGCCGTCGAAGTACTACGAGGCCGTATCCAGCATCGCCGCAATCACCACGCTCTGGACCACCGCGTTGGAGTCGCTCGGCATGAGCAAGCTCGTCAAGGAGCTCAAGAAGCCGGGCAGCGCGCGGGGCACATCGCTGAGCGGCCTTCCTGCTGCTGGCATCACACTCGCGATCTGCAATCGATCCCCAGCCGAGAGGTAGGGCGGCCGCTTAGAGCACCGGCTACGCCGTTGTTCGAGGGAGGCGCCCAGGAGTGAACTCCTGCTGCGAGCGCACGGTGACCAGCGTCCGCCTGGGCTCTCCAAGGGGTCGTCAGTTGGACAGGTTGAGCAGCGGGAGGTGCCTCAAAAAGGCTGACTTCCACGCGCTGTGCTTCACGCAGGGCTGTCGCACCTGAATAGCCCACGGGCCGGATGTGATCAGGCGCAGGCTTCGAGTCGGTGCTTCAATCGCCATCGGTGTCGAGCGAGGTCTGGCTCGATCGCCGACCACACGCGGTCGAGGTCGGGCACTTGCCGAAGCAGGTACAGGCGGAGCACGTCGTGGAGATCGAGCAGCATGCCGCGGACGAGCGATGCTTCATGAAATGCGCTCTTGCCCCGGTGCATCAGGTTGGACCGCACGGCGTAGGCGGCTTGGGCGAACTGCTCCTCCCGGTTCATCGGGCTCTTCGTCTTCGGATCATCGCTGCGATACACCGCGCGGCCCTTGAAGGTCATTCCGACCTCGGCCACGGCTTCTACGAAGCCTGCTCTTCTGCCGAGGGTGTTGACCCGAGCTGTCGGGCCGACGGTCGCCCCATTGGTGAAGTACGCCAACCGCTCCAGAACTGAGCTTGCGAGTAGGTATGCCGACTGGATCTTGTAGAAGCGACGCCACTCCGAGCCGTCGTCGGGGCTGAATGAACCGAACTCCGTCGCGCCGTACTTCAGCGCTTGCTCGGCAACGGCGCCCAGGGCGAAGGCGAAGAGGGGATCGTCAGGGGTGGACCACGAATCGCACGTCTCGCCGGTTTCCGTCGTCCGCGACACGAGGACGTTCGCCGCGACCTCGCCCTCGGCCGTTGTCACAGTCGTGAGACCCCACTCGTAGAAGCGCGCCGGCTCGAATCGGCACACCGCCTGGTAGCCCTCGGGTTCATGGAGCCCAAGGACGAATCCTGTGACTGTTCCCCGGCCCCGAGGGTGGAGGAGCGGAAGGCCGTCTCGCAGTCGGATTGCACCGGGAATCCAGCCCCGAAGTGGGCCGCGAACGTGCGCCTCGATCTGGCTGTACCCCAGTTCGCCCGGTTTGAGCGCGCCATAGACGAACAGGGGGAGGCTCGTGTTCTGTGGGAGGTCGAGCTCCGCGATAGTCGGCCCGGACTGGTCGCTCAAGGCTGCTGGCCGTCGAGGAGTCGGACCTCGCTGTCCCGGATGATCCCAACGTTGCGGGCGGTGAGGCCTTGGCGCTTGATGACCCAGTGCAGAGCCTCGCGGGGCTCGACGTTCCATGACCATGGGCCTGAGAGTCGGACGGGCCCGTTGGTGAGCCCGTCAAGCCCAGCGAGCCAGTCCTCTGCCGGCGCGAGGTGCGGACTGGGCAGGGAGCGAAGAAGAGTGATCGCCGCGTCGATCACGAGCGGGTTGAGGTCATCACCCTCACCGATTGCCAGCTCACCGACGACACTCCCTCCGGACCCCGTAGCGATGATCGCACCGACCGTTCTGGGCGGAGAGGTGCCGTCCGACCCGAGGGCGAGGACGAACCGTGCTGGCTCGGTCTCCACTTCATCCTCCTCATGCTCGCTACTTGAGTCGGGCCGAAGTTACCGGTGTGTCGTGCAGGCTGTTGCTGTTCGTCGCCGGGATCCAACCTCCTACGCAACGCGGGTGTTCCCGTCCCATCACTAGCCGGTACCGGCAGCCGCTGAGAGCGCGTCACCGATCGCGTAGACGTGTCCGGAGTTGCGGTTGCGCGGAGCGGGGACTCAAGGTGAACCGGTTCGGGTGGGTCTGCGGCGGGTCCGCCGAGCGGGGTTTCGACGACCCTACGATCGCTCGGAGGACAACGGGTTGGGACAGCCATGGCAGATCAAACTCAGTTCGGTCACGATCAACTCGGCCACCTGCTGGCGGACTACCTGCTGGAGGTACCCCGCTTTCAGCGGAGCTACGCGTGGGACACGGGAAACGTCGAGGAGTACCTGTCCGACCTCGCAACCGCGCGGTCGAAGGACGTCGACTACTTCATGGGCACGGTGGTCTTCGCCAGGCCCGACAAGGAGGGCGGTCGGCGCCAGATCGTGGATGGGCAACAACGGCTGGCCACGACGGCATTGCTCTTCATCGCGATTCGCGACCACCTAGCGGCGCTCGGTCGGGACCGTCAGGCCGAGGAAGTGGAGAAGCGCTTTCTGCGCGGCTACGTGTTGGCGATGGACGACACGGTCGAACGCCTCATCCTGAGCCCCGACGACCTATCGAACTACCAGGCACTCCTTGACGGCGACGTGGCTTCGATCCCGGCCACGAGCCGCATCATTCTGAGCTACAGAACCTGCAGGCACCACCTCGAGTCCCTCGCTCCGACCGCGGCCGACTACGAGCAACTGATCGCGCTCTCGCAACAGTTGGAGACACGGGTGCAGGTTCTCGTCGCCGAAGCATCGGACCTGCCCGAGGCATACGTGATCTTCGAGACGCTCAACGATCGCGGCGCCGACCTGACGACAGCCGATCTTCTCAAGAACTACCTGTTCAGCTCATCGAAGGACTACTTCCGCTTCGTCGAGGAGAGGTGGGCGCAGCTCGAGGCGAACTTCGAGCGAGCTGAGGATCTCGTCAAGTTCATCCGTCACGACTTCGCGTCTCGACATGGCTCCGTGTCCGCCCGGAAGCTCTACCGGTCGATTCAGTCCGAGGTAGGTGGCAAGGCGAGTGCGGCAAAGGCGTACGTGGAGAACCTCAGCAGGGCCCACGAGGTGTATCTCGCGTTGCGAGATCCCGAGCACTCGTTCTGGGCCGACGTGACCGTCGAAGTCCGTGACGCGCTTTACGCGTACCGCCGCTTCGGGCTCGAAGCCAGCATGCCGGTGCTCCTGGCTGCCTTCTCGAGATGGGATGTACGTGACGCGGCTCGCCTGCTCAACAAGGTCGCCGCATGGTCTGTGCGCGGGCTGTTTGCAGGACGCCTTGGAGGCGGCGTCGCTGACGAGACCTTCGGCGACACGGCGCAGGCCATCTCGAATGGAACGGCAAAGAACCAACCTGATGTACGCAAGCTGCTCGACCGTCTCATGCCCACGGACGAGGACTTCCGCGCCGCCTTCGCGTCGTACGGAGACGTCTCGACCTCACGCGCTAAGTACCTGCTCGCGATGTTGGAGAAGGCCGATGACCTGCGTCACGACCGGCCAACGAAACCGATCGAGTGGCACTCACGATCGGTGACTGTTGAGCACATTCTCCCAGCGGCGCACTCGGCGTCGAGCAAGGAAGACTCCGCAGTCGTTCAGACGCTAGGGAACCTGGCTCTTCTCGAGAAGCGGCTCAACCATCTCGCAGGAGGCAAGGGGTTCGGTGACAAGCGTGCCATCTACAGGGACTCCGGCTTCGAGCTCACGAAGCGACTCGCAATGAAGCGGACCTGGCGCCCGAAGAGTGTGGTTGAGCGGACTCGTGAACTTGCCGACCTCGCATGCCTGGCTTGGCCCGACTCGTAGTTCGGTCATTCATCCTGTGTCCGTTGGATGGACATTGGATGACCGTTCACAGCTGAGCTGATCGCCTGTTGCGGCGCCGCTGGGAACCCAGCCCCCAGCGGCGCCCGCAGGTCGAGGTGAACGCGGCCCGGCTCGGGCTCGTCCAGGGGGTCAGCCGCTTGACGAGACATGCCTGTCGGAGAGCGACGCCGTCGTCGTCGTGGACCAGCTGATCGGTGAGGATCCATCCCGCCGCGCGATCGCGGGCTGGTTGCCCACCCTCGTGTCACGTTGCCCGACCATGTCTTGCATCGGATTGCATGCGATCTGCTGACAGGCACTGGCGGTGGCTGTCACACCCCGTGAGTACGTTGGGTGCATGTTCCAGTCGGTGCTCGAGCTGCAGGCGTTGGAGGTGGAGCGCCAGGCGTTCCGCCTGGCTGCTGCGGCTGCCGATCCCGACGACGTGCCGGCGTCGGAGGCGGTGCGGATCTACGAGCGGATCGACCGCGCCGGCCGCGCCATCGCGGCGGCCAAGACGCTGCTGGCGCGGCGGGTGGACGACTCGATGGAGTGGCGCCGCAAGGGCTTCGCGTCCGCCGCGGAGCACCTGGCGGCCACGTCAGGCACGTCGGTGGGCGCGGCCCGGGAGGAGCTCGACACGTCCAGGGCGCTGCCGACGCTCCCGAAGACGCGTGCGGCGCTGATCGACGGGAAGCTCTCCCCGGCGCAGGGCTCGGTGATCGCCGGCGCCGCCAGGGCCAACCCGGGCGCGGAGGTCGGGCTGATCGGCAAGGCCCGCACGGCGACGCTGCGCGATCTCAAGGACGACGCCGCACGAGCCAAGGCGGCCGCCGACCCCGATGCTGACGCCACCCGGGCGCGGATCCATCGCGAGCGCCGAGCCGGCACGAGCACGGACGCCGAGGGCGCGTTCGTCCTGCACGCCCGCGGCACCGTCGACGAGGGCTCGCCGATCAAGGCCGAGCTCGACCGGCTCACCGACGAGATCTTCCGCGCCCGCTCCCGGGCCGGTGACCGCGAGGAGCGGCAGGCCTACATGTTCGACGCGCTGGCGGAGATGGCGCGCCGCTCGGCGGGCACCAGCAGCGACCGGGCCGGCAACCAGTCGCGGCCGCGGCACCTCGCGCTGCTGCGCCTCGACGTCGCCGCGCTCTGGCGCGGCCACACCGAGGGCGACGAGCTCTGTGAGATCACCGGCCTCGGGCCCATCCCCGTCAACACCGCTCGGCGCCTGCTGGGCGACGCGGTGCTGAAGCTGATCATCACCAAGGGCGTGGACGTCGCCAACGTCACCAGCCTCACCCGTGGACCGACCCAGGCCATGCGCTACGCGCTGCTCTGGACCAGCCCCACCTGCTCGGTCGAGGGGTGCAACCGCACCATCGTGGAGTACGACCACGTCCACGGCGCGGAGTTCAAGGACACCCGCCACACCCGGCTCGACGAGCTCGAACCAAAGTGCCCCGGCCACCACGACCTGCACAGCCTCCAGGGCTGGGAGCGCATCCGAGGCTCCGGCAAGCAGCCGATGGTGCCCCCCGACGATCCGAGGCACCCGGCGAACACCGGTCCACCCCACCCTCCGGGCGGCACCGATCCACCGCGGTGGCGCCCTCAGGCCCCGCCGGCGTAGGTGCCGAAGCTGAAGATGTTGCCTTCGCGATCGCGGATGGAGAAGCCCATCCCGTCCGGGTCGTAGTGGGGCGACGCGGGCGGGCGCACGACCTCCACACCCGCGGCCTGGCAGCGCTCCCACACGGCCTGGGGGTCGCGCGTGACGACGTAGAGCGACTGCGTGCCGGGCTCGAGCATGAACTCGTTGTCCGCGACGTAGGTGTCGGCCTGCACCACGCCGCCCTCGGGCCAGCGGATCTGGCTGTGCTCGACGGTGGTGCCGTCGTCGCCGACGACGACGAGGTCCTCCTCGAAGCCGAGGACGTCGACGAGGAAGCGGATCCCCGCCAGGGCGTCTCGGTAGGACACCAGCGCCCAGATGCCGTCGGTGTACGGCCGCTGCGCGGGCTCCACCCGGTAGCCGCTGCCCTCGGAGCGCTCGGCGTAGGTGGCGAGGTCGAGCGCCTCGAACGGCGTGGAGAGCATCCAGCGGTGCCCGTAGGGGTCGACGAGCGTGCCGTGGCGGGCGCCGTGGGGCTGGTCGGCGGGTTGCTGCTGCGACGAGGCGCCGGCGGCGACTGCCCGGGCGAAGGCCGTGTCGACGTCGGGCACCTCGACGTAGAGGGCCACGGAGGTGCCGCCCAGGGTCTTCGGTCCGCTGACGCCGATCTCGGGGTGCTCGTCGGAGAGCATGAACCGGGCGCTGCCGATCGTGAGCTCCGCGTGGCCGACGCGCCCGTCGTCGCCGACGACGCGGAAGTCCTCCACGGCGCCGAGCGCCTCGACGTACCAGGTGATGGCCTCTGGGGCCCGCTCGACGGTGAGGTACGGGGTGACGGCGGTCGCGGCCGGCGCCTGGGTCGTGGGGGTGGTGGTCATGGGCTTCCTCCTCGGAAGGTCGATGGTCGCGACGGCGGCGTCGTCGAGGCCGAGCGCCGTCACCAGTCGGGCGCGCAGGTCCCGGCGAAAGCTCGGCCGAGGCTGGCGCGCCTCGATCGGCGCGGTCAGGGCGTCGAAGGGATCGTGGCGCTCGTGGTCGGTCATCGGTCCCCCTGGCCACGCTCGTAGCGGTCGCGGAACGCCGCGCGGGCCCGCACCAGCAGCACCTCGGTGGCGCCGACGGTCCGGCCCAAGCACGCCGCCACCTCGCCGACCGGCAGGCCGTCGAGGTAGCGCAGGGCCAGGGCGCTGCGGTGCGAGGCGCTGAGCTCCTCGAGCGTGCGGTGCGCCACCACGGCGTCGATCCGCACGTCCCAGTCGTCGACGGCGTCCGCTCGCTCCGACTCGACGGCCCGGAGCGAGCGCTCCTCTCGCTCACGCCTTCGCCAGTGGTCGACGAGCTTGTGGCGCGCCACGCCGATCAGCCACGCCACGCTCAGCTCCGGCACGCTCCCGCGGTGCACGGCGTCGACGGTGGCCAGGAACGTCTCAGAGGTCAGGTCCTCCGCCACCGTTGCGGAGCCGCAGCGTGACGCCAGGTAGCCGTAGACCTCGGGCAGCGCCGAGTCGTACAGCGCCAGCAGGCCGCGGGCCGGATCGGTGGCGGGAAGCTCATGCACCATCTCCTCCATCGCTCGGCAGCGCGGAAGTCCTACACCCCGATCTCCCCGCGAGCCACGGGGGAGCGAGCGGCGCCGACCGCTGCGCTGGCTGGCGCGGTTGCCCGGCTCACCCGGCGAAGGCCTCGTCGAAGAGCGCCCGCAGCTCGGCGCTGGCCGGGCCGCTGAAGCCGCAGAAGCTCACGGTGCCCTCCGACGCGGAGATGAGGTACGCCTCGCCGACCTCGAAGTCGAAGCCGGCGATCAGCGCGGCCTGGCCGGGAGCGGCATGGAGCTCGACGATCTCGGCGTCGCCGCCCTGGTACCACTGGTCGACCTCCAGGGCGACCTCGCCGTCGGCGACGGCGGTGGCCGTCCCGGCGAACGCCGTCGGCATGGCGGCGAGGTGCTCGGCCTCGACGGGCAGGCACGACGCCATCACATCCGCGGCACCGAGCGAGAGCTCGAGCGGCGGCCCGGCGGCCACGTCGTGCTGAGCGCCCTCGCCACCGTCGCCGGCGAAGCCCACGACGAGCGCGCCCGCTGCGAGGGCAGCGGCCGCCACGCCGGCGAGCAGCCACCTCCCGCGCGGCCTCCGCGGCGGCCCGAGGGGCACGATCGATCGGTCGGTGGTGCTCGTGGTCATGATGTGCTCCAAGCGGGCTCGGGACGACGCGGACGTCGCCGGTTCCATGGGCAGGTCGGCCGGGGCGGGGTCGATCCTCCGAAGGCGTTCTCGCAGCTCGTCCTCGTTCACGGCTCCATCCCCGGGCGGTCCTCGAGCTCGTTGTGTCCGGCCGTGACCTGATCCTGTCGCGCGAGGTCCTCTCCGAGCCGTCGACGGATCCGGGCGAGCCGCACCGCGACGGCGTTCGGCGTGGCGTCGAGCACGACCGCGATCTCCCGCGGCTCGAGGCGCTCCCAGGCCCACAGCCGCACGACCTCGCGGTCGACGTCGCCGAGCCGGTCGAGCGCCGCCTGCAGCTCGACGTCGGCCGCCTCGACCCAATGGTGCGATGCAACCGGCGGCGCCGTCGCCGCCACCCGGCGCAGCAGGCGCAGGCGGCGCTCGGCGCCCCGACGGTGGTTGGCGAGGGCCCGCCGCGCCACGCCGTAGCACCAGGGCAGCGTCGTGCCCGGCGGGATGTTGTCGAGCCGGCGCCAGATCGCCAGGAGCACCACGTTGAGCACGTCATCGACGTCATCGGGGTTGCAGCGCCGAGTCAGGTAGCGCTGCAGCGGCACGTACGCGACGGCGACGACCGCGTCGAAGGAGGCCTCGCGCTCGGGGTGCATGCCCCCGCTTGGACGACCACGCACGGCGCCTGGTTCCCGCCGGCGGTCGGCGAGCGGCTGGTTAGCGGTGCGGGGGCGTCGCCGACGGGTGCAGCGCGGTTTGACGCGGCGGGCGATTGGGCAGGCGATGCCGCGGCGGCACGTGATCGGAGGTGCGGATGAACCCCTTGGAGCAACGTGGCATCCCGGTGGAGGAGCAGTTCCGCAGCTGGTCGGAGCTCAACGTCGAGCCGTTCGACAAGCACGAGGTGGATCCCTACACGCGCACCAGGGTGATCTTGATGAACGGGATCGAGGTCGAGTCGATCATGTTCTCGCACCAGTTCGCGAGGCACACCGACCACCTCGAGATCAAGCGGGCGCTCGCCCTGAGCCGCCGTGTCGACGCGCAGCAGCAGAAGGTCGTGAACGGCCTGAACCCGGGGGACCAGACACCGCTCGAGACGACGATCGGCTACGAGCAGGTGGCGGTCGACCTCACCGCATGGCTGGCCCGCCACGAACCCGACCCGATGTTGAAGCAAGCGCTCGACTTCGCGCTGCTCGAGGACTTCGACCACCTCTATCGCTACGCCAACCTCTACGAGCTGATCGACGGCAAGGACGCGTCCGAGCTCACGGGCAGCCTGACCGAGATCACGCCCGGGCGGCCCACGATCGTGGAGCACCGGCACCCGGTCGACGACGTGCGCGGGCACTTCGACACCCACACCGTCGATCCGCTCTCGCGGATGCACGTCATGACGATCGTGGCGGGCGAGCAGCAGACGATGAACTTCTACATGAACCACGGCACCGACTGGATCGAGCCCGTGGCGCGTGGCCTCTACGCCGAGATCGCGCTCATCGAGGAGCAGCACGTCACCCACTACGAATCCCTGCTCGACCCGCTCGACACCTGGCTCAAGCAGCTCGTCTTCCACGAGTACAACGAGGTGTACCTCTACTGGTCGATGCTCCAGCAGGAGTCCGACCGGCGCATCAAGGCCATCTGGGAGCTGCACCTCGACATGGAGATCGGCCAGCTGCACGCTGCGTGCGACCTGCTGCGTCGCTACGAGGGCGTCGAGCCCGAGGAGATCCTGCCCCCGGCGCTGCCCGACACGCCGGTGACCTTCGAGCCGAACAAGGACTACGTCCGCCAGGTGCTCGCGACGCAGATCGATCTCCGGACCGACGGCCTGGCGTACGTGCCCTACCAGGAGCTGCCCGACGACCACCGGTACTTCGCCTACCAGGACACCGTGAACGCCGGCGGCGCGTCGAGCGAGCAGGTGATCGACCAGAACCGCTCCAAGCGGGGACGCGAGTTCCGCGACGAGACCGAGGGAGAGCATCCCATCGCCGGGCTGCGCGAGCGCGCGCAAGCGACACGTTGAGAGGAGCACCGATGCCCACGCTGACGCCCACCAAGGCCGACGGGGCCACCGCCAAGGCCAACGACGTCATCTACGTCGAGCCAGCGCACACGACGACCGACGAGGAGCTCGCCGAGGCGCTCGCCATCGACGGGCTCAACGCGGCCTTCGTCGCCGATCTGCTCAGCGCGCACCTGACCCACGAGCGCTGCGGCACCCACCTCTACCGCTCGGTGGCCGGTCGCACCAACAACCCCGTGCTCAGAGCCCGCTACGAGGAGTTCGGCGAGGAGACCCTCCGCCACGTCGAGATCCTCGAGGACGTCGTCCGCTCCGCTGGCGGCAACCCGGCCTACGTGTCGCCGCTGGCCCGTGCCGTCGAGGCTGCCGACGCGCATGCCCTGCAGGCGACGTTCCTCGCCGCCGGCGGGCTCGACCCGATGGCGCAGGAGATGGCCATGCTCGACGCGGTCTTCATGGCCGAGAGCATCGACCACGCCAACTGGGAGGCCCTCGGCCAGCTCGTCCCCAAGCTGCCCGAGGGGTCGCTGCGCGAGAAGCTGCGGGCGGCCGTGGACGAGGTGGAGGTCGACGAGGACGAGCACCTCAGCTGGGCGCGCGACACCCGTGCCCAGCTCACGATGCTGCAGGCGTCGAGCTCGTTCGTCGCCAAGGCCGGGGCCAAGGCGGAGGAGCTCGTCGCCACCGTCAAGCGCTGGTTCAGCGGCAACGGCTCGTCCGTCCCCGGCGCCACGACCTCGAGGTCGACCACCAAGAGGTCGACCACCAAGAGGTCGACCGCCAAGAAGGCGCCGACGAAGCGGGCACCCGCCAAGAGGTCGACCGGCAAGAAAGCGTCCACCAAGCGGGCACCCGCCAAGAAGTCGGCGGCGAAGACGTCGACGGCGACGAAGCGGGCACCGGCCAAGAAGTCGACGGCCAAGAGGTCGACCGCCAAGAGGTCGACGGCCAAGAAGGCGGGTACCGACAAGACGGCGGCGCGCAGATCTGCGGCCACGAGGCCGCCCGCCAAGCGCGCCGCTGCGAAGAAGACGTCGACCGCCAAGCGGGCCGCGGCCAGGCGGTAGGCCGCGACCGAGCCGGTCAGTGCACGGACGCGCCGGCTCGGACGACGAGACCGACCCCCGCGAGCACGATGGCCATGCCCACGAGGTGGACCCACTGGAAGGGCTCGCCCAGCAGCACGTAGGAGAGCACCAGAGCGCTCGTGGGCATCACCCCCATGAACGGCGCCGCGGTCCCGGCCGGGACGCGGGCCATGCCGCTGAACCAGAGCAGCGACCCGAGCGCCATCGTCCCGGCGCCCCACCACAGCGCGGCCAGCCACTGGCCCGGGGTGGGTGTGGACCAGTCGAAGCTCAGCGCCTCCCATGCCGCGAGCGGCAGGAACAGCACGAGCGCCAGCGTCGCCGCGGCGGTCACGATCGCCAGCGGGCTGAGATCGGCGGTGAGCCGCTTGCCCATCAGCGTGTAGCACGCCTCGCACACGACCGCCCCGAACACGAGCGCCGACCCCAGCACGACGCGGTCGCCGCTGCCCTGCGTGACGTCGGCACCGAGGTTGACGACCACCACGCCGATCACCGCCAGCACCACGGCGAGCGTCCGCCACCGGTCGAGGCGGTCGCGGAGGAACACCACCGCTCCGATGGCCGTGACCGCTGGGGTCGTGGCCATCACCACCGCCGCCACCGCTCCAGGCGCGCGCCGCATGCCCAGCAGCATGAGGATGCTGAAGCCGAAGGTGCCGATGGCCGCGATGCCGATGAGCAGCAGCCAGTCTCGCCCGGTGAGCGAGCCGAGCCGGGCGCGCAGCGGCGGCTCGTCACCGCGCCGCTGCGCGACGACGTAGACGGGGATCAGGACGGCGGCTGCAACGGCGAGCCGCAGCGCGCTTGCCAGCCATGGCGTGAACGACCGTCCCACGATGGCGCTGACCGGGGTGGCGCTGCCGAAGCACGCCATCCCGCCCGCGAGGAGCAGGACCGCTCCCCGGTCGAGTCGCCCGGTCGCCCCGGGGTGGTGCGCGGTCTCGTGCCGGGTCGTCACGGTGGAGCCTCCTACCCCCGCAGCGGCATCACCACGCCGGGACGTCGCACGGCGACGCGACGGTTGCGAGGGTAGGTTCGGCGGCGAGCCCGACCGACGACTCGAATGAGGAGCCACCCATGCCAGGCATGCACCTCGGCGACCTGACGATCACGAGCCCCGCGTTCGAGCACGGCGGGCCGATCCCCACGCGCCACACCACCGAGGGCGAGGACGTGTCGCCCCCGCTCGAGTGGGCGAACGTGCCGGAGGGCACCCGGGAGCTCGCCCTCGTCTGCCACGATCCCGACGCCCCGCTCACCCACGGCTTCACCCATTGGGTCGCCTACGGGATCGCACCCGACGCGTCGGGCCTGGCGGAGGGTGCGAGCGGCCAGCAGGTGGAAGGCGCCACCGACTTCGGCTCGCAGGGCTACGGCGGCCCGGCGCCGCCTCCGGGCCACGGCACGCACCACTACTACTTCCACCTCTACGCCCTCGACCGCGAGCTCGGGGCCGGGCCGGGGCTCACCCGCCTGGAGCTGCTGGAGCGGATCGACGACCACATCATCGAGCAGGCGCGCATCGTGGGGACCTACCAGCGCTGAGACCCGGGAGGCGGTTGCGCAGGTGCCGACGGGGGTAGGTGCTCTCACCCCCAGAGAACCACCGGAGGCTCCCCATGAGCACCATCACGTCCACCGAGCGGCTCACCGGCCGCTACAGGATCGATCCGATCCACTCCCGGATCGGGTTCGTGGCCCGCCACGCCATGGTCACCAAGGTTCGTGGCTCGTTCCACGAGTTCGACGGCAGCGGGTTCTTCGACGCAGACGATCCGACGCGCTCCACCATCGAGCTCACGATCGACGCCAAGAGCATCGACACCGGCAACGCCGACCGGGACTCCCACCTGCGCAGCAACGACTTCTTCGACATGGACTCGCACCCGACGATCCACTTCAAGAGCACGAAGGTCGAGCCGGTGGGCGAGGACCGCTTCCGTGTGACGGGTGATCTCACCATCAGGGGCGTGACCAAGCCGGTCACGGTCGACTTCACGCTCACGGGTCCCGTCACGGACACGTTCGGCAACCAGCGCATCGGCCTCGAGGGCACCACGAAGATCAACCGCAAGGACTGGGGCGTGAGCTGGAACGCTCCGCTCGAAGCCGGCGGGCTGCTCGTCAGCGACGAGATCACCCTCGAGTTCGACGTCTCCGCCGTGAAGGAGACCGAGGACGCCTGATCGGGGCCCGCGCCGTGTGCGGGTCGCTGCTGGCCGGCACCCCTAGGGTGCAGCTGCCATGGCGACGACGCTGACCCCCGCACCCTCCTCGCCAGCCGCCACCGGCTGGCGGATCCATGCCGGCCGCGTGCTCCGCGTCACCAGCGCCGCCATCCTGGCCGGCCTGCTGGCCGGCTTGGCCTTCGGTGCCATCGGCGGCAGGCTCGCCATGCGGGTCGTGACGCTGCAGACCGACGAGGCGCTCGTGGGCCTGACCACCGACGACGGCGCGCGGACGGGAGCGATCACCCTCGGGGGCTCGGTGGGCTTGGGGCTGTTCGTGACGTTCCTCGGCGTGATCGGTGCGCTGACGTACCTCGTCGTCCGCGAGCTGCTGCCGCGGCGACGCCGCGGCGCGCTGTTCGCCGCCATCACCGGCATCGTGGGAGGTTCGATGGTGGTGCACGGCGATGGCGTCGACTTCACCGTGCTGGGCACGCCCTGGGTGAGCGCCGCAATGTTCATCGGCATCCTGGCCGGCTACGGCTGGGCGACCAGTGCGATCGCGGAGCGCTTCCTGGCGTCGGGCGGCCTGGCCGACCGGGCGTCCACGCGGCGGCTGGCACCGCTGCTCGTTGCGCTCGCACCGGGGCTCGTGATCGTGCCCGTCGGCGCCGTCATGGCGGGCGTCGTGGCAGCACGCACGTCGGGCCTCGCCGCGCGCGCCCGCCCGGCCCTCGTCGCGGTGGGCCGCCTGGCGGTGGTGGCCACGACGGTCGTGGCCGGTACCACCCTGGTGGGCACCCTCGCCGAGCTGTCAGCGCGTCCGTCAGGCCGGTTCAGGTTCCGGCAGCGGTGGTGGACCTGGCTCGGGTACGGGGTCGGGGACCGGCGGGTTCGGCGGGAACGGGTCCGGGATCGTCGCAGGCATGCAGCGGGGCCTTCCCGTCCCCGCGGCGCCCCAACCGCACCGCGCGCATCCGTACGCGACGAGGCCCCGGCGGAGGGCACGAACCCGCAGGTCCGCCTCCGCCGAGGCCCAGCCTCGACTGCCCGCACCGGTGGTTCGATCAGGCCGTTCACGAGTCCCGCGGAGCCAGCCGTCGAAGCGTGCTGGGTGCAGTGGGCGGGCCCGCCAGGTACGTCGACACCGGCACGGGCGCTCAGCGATCGGGCGGTGATCGCTCCAAGGTTGCGAGACCGTCGTGCATCCGCAGGATCCCCCTTTCGGTTCCTGGTTCTGCGTCCCCGGGCGCTCGCAGACCGGGTGGTCGCCTGGCGTCGGGGTGCTCACCCTCACCGTCGCGCCGGGGGGCGAGGCGGTCAAGGGACTGCGCCGAAGTAGGTCCTGACCAGCGCTCGCGCGGTCCGGCGGGAGGCTAGGGGCCCGGCTTGCCCTCGCCCTCCTGCGCGGCCCCACGCTCGAGCGCCTCCTTGTAGGAGGCGGAGGTCTCCGGGTCGAGCTCGCCGGCGCGCTCGGCGGCGGCTTCCTCTTCGGGCGTCGGCGGCCGGTCGGGGACGTGGTCCTGCGCCAGCGCCTCGCGGTCCTCCTTGATGGTGTCCCGGTCCGGCGTTGTCGGCGGCGCGATCCGGTCGCCCACCTTGCGTGCCTCGTCCTGGTCGGTCTTGTCGCCCATCGTCTCCTCCTGGGTCGGGGTCGCCTCGTCCCTGCCCGATCTCGACGGATCCCATGCTCCACCCATCCCGAGCTCGCGCCACCTACGGTGACCTGCGACACGGCGGCGCGGCGCCGCTGAACGGGGGCTCGATGTCCATGCTCGCTCCAGTGATCCCGACCACGATCGAGGAGGTCAGCGCGGCGTGGCTGGCCCAGGTGACCGGCCTCGACGTCCGCTCCGTGCGCGCAGAGCAGATCGGCAAGGGCATCGGGGTCAGCAGTGCGCTCTATCGGCTCCACCTGCAGGGCTCCGGCTGCCCCACGTCGGTCGTCGTGAAGCTGCCGGCCCTCGACGAGGCGGCGGTGTTCACGTCGACGGTCCTGCGGATGTACATCCGCGAGGTGCGCTTCTTCGCCGAGCTCGCCGGCGAGTGCCCCGTCCGCGTCCCCGCCGGCTACCACGGCGACGTTGACGAGGAGTCGAGCCGCTTCGTGGTGGTGATGGAGGACCTGGGCGCGCTGCGCACGGTGGACCAGGTCGCCGGCATGGACCTCGCCGACGCAGAGCGCGCCGTCGACGAGCTGGCGGCGTGGCACGCCCGCTGGTGGGGGAGGGCCGATGCGCTGGCAGAGGCGGGCGCCACCGTGAGCCTCGGCGATCCGATCTACCCGGCGGTCCTGCCGATGGTGTTCGCCGAGGGGTGGGAGAAGGTGACGGGCGCCATCGAGCTCCCGGCGTCGATCGTGGAGGTCGGCGAGCGCTTCGCCGGGGCCATCGAGCGGCTCCTCGCCGAGCTCAGCCAGGCGCCCACGACGATGCTCCACGGCGACTACCGCGCCGACAACATGCTCTTCGACGGCGACGGTCACGTCGTCCTGCTCGACTTCCAGCTGATCGGCACGGGTCGGGGCGTGTACGACCTGGCCTACTTCGTGACGCAGAGCCTCAGCGCCGAGACCGCCGCCGCGGCGGAACGGCCGCTGTTCGAGCGCTGGTGCGCCGGCTTGGAGGCTGCCGGCGTCCGCCCCGCCGACCTCGCCGACGGCTGGGAGGACTACCGCAAGGCCGCCCTGTTCTGCTTCGTGTACCCGATC
The DNA here is from genome assembly GCA_963715505.1 of uncultured Microthrixaceae bacterium. Classification (GTDB taxonomy): domain Bacteria; phylum Actinomycetota; class Acidimicrobiia; order Acidimicrobiales; family VFJN01; genus VFJN01. The sequence continues at coordinate 1,802,710 of OY970242.1, read as the reverse complement.
GTCGCGAGCCGCGGCATGGACCTCGCCGACCCCCGCCAGCACGACCTGCTCGAGAGCATGACGAGCCGCTTCGCCCGTGCCGTGGAGCAGCTCGAGCTCGCCACGCTGCTCTGATCCGTCGCCGCGGTTCGGCGCGCCATGCGGTAGGCTGATCGCTGTACGGCGTCCCACCCTCGGGGGTGGTGGAGCGGGTCGGTCCAGGCCAGCGAGATGCCGGAGATCGGGTGCTCGGACGGCCACGTGGGTGGCGGAGCACAGGGCGCAGGGAGCGCCGCAGCCACGATGCATGACGCAACACCAGGCTTCGAGACGGCCGTCTGGGCGGCAGCCGAGGGTCACGCCACGCCCGCGCAGCTGGCGTTGCTCGAGGCCGACCCGGCGGCGTGGCGACGCACCCTCGGTCGGCTCATCGACGACACCGAAGACCACCTCGACGCCGTCGGCCAGCAGCTGCAGGGCGCCGAGCGCGCCCAGGTGGTCGCCGACTTCGAAGAGGAGCTGGCACGGCTCGAGGCCGCCTTCGACCTGCTGACCCGCGCCGACGACCCCGTCGCGGCGATCGCCGCCGCCGACCCTGCCGGCGAGGTCCGCCTGCAGGCGTCGTGGTCCGACCGGCAGGTGGTCGTCTGGGCGGCCGGGCCCGACGCCCCCGCGGCCACCAACGACGAGCTGGCCGACCGGCTCGAGGCCATCGGCGGGCCCAAGCTCGGCTGGTCGGTGCAACCCGACGTGCAGCTCCCCTCCGGCATGCGAGCCCCCGCGGTCGGGATCCCGGTGGAGGAGTCGCTGGGCTGGCTCGTCGCCGTCGGCGGGGGGCTCGGCCGCGACGGCGTCGGCTCCAGCGTGGTGTGGCTGGGCCGGGTCGCGCTGGCAGCCGTGGCCCTCGTCGGCCGCGGCGCCGTGGTGCCCACGCTCAAGGCCGACAAGCAGGGGGAGGGCAAGACGCTCGACCTCTCCGTGCGCTGGGTGCCCGCCCTGGTCGACGGCAAGGAGGTCGACGCGCTCGCCGACGCCATGCCCGGCCCGGTCACCGCCCTCGCCCGCGCCGACGCTCGCGCCGTGACCCTCGACGTGCTGGGTGCGGTCGTCGACGCCATCGTGCGCGAGGCCGCCGGCCGTGTGGAGGTGAAGGCGCCGCCGCCCTCCACGCGCACGCCCGCCGCGGTCGCCGAGGCGTTCGTCACCCGCCTCGACGGGTCCACGTTCAGCGCCCCGGTCGCGCCTGCCGCCGAGGTCTCCAAGCGCCTGGACCGCTGGGCCAAGCCCGTCACCGGGCTCTCCCGTGCCCGCCTCGTGGTGCAGCTCGACCCGCCCGACTCGGGCGACGCCTGGTTCCTGTCGGTCCTCGGGCCGGGCGCGGAGGGTGGGCTCTTGCCCATCGAGCAGGCCCTCACCGACAGCCGCGCCACCAAGCCGCTCGCCGACGAGCTCACCCGCCTCGAGCGCATCCTCGACGTGCTGCGCCGCCCGGGCGGGCTGCGGCGCGGGCAGGTGTACCTGAGCCAGCCCGAGGCGTGGGAGCTGATGACCACCGGCGGCGCCGCGCTGGAGGCGGCCGGCTTCGACGTGCGCGTGCCGGCGCTCTCACGCCGACGCCTGGCGCCAGGCCTGCGCCTGTTCACCGAGCCGGCATCGGAGTCCGTGGTCGGAGCCCGCCAGCTGAGCGACGTGCGCTGGTCGGCGGTGTTCGACGACGTGGAGCTCACCGCGGCCGAGGTGGCCCGCCTCGCCTCCGAGGCACGGCCGCTCGTGAAGTCCCGGGGCAAGTGGGTGGAGCTCGATCGCGTCGACCTGAAGGAGGCCGCGGCCGCTCTCGCCGAGCGGGCGGGCACCACGCGCCTCACCGGCGCCGAGATCCTGCGTCACAGCGTCGGCCTCGAGGGCTCGTCGCTGTCGGGCGGCCTCACCGTCGAGGGCTCGGGGTGGGCCACCGACCTGCTGCAGCGCGCGCAAGCCGTTCCCGCCGAGCCGGTCGCGAGCCCCGAGGGCTTCGAGGGCGAGCTGCGCAGCTACCAGGCCGAGGCCCTCGCCTGGCTCGGGTTCCTCGACGCCTCCGACCTCGGCGGCTGCCTGGCGCTCGACATGGGCCTCGGGAAGACCCCGACGATGCTGGCGCACCTCGCCCGGACGGCCCACGGCGGCCCCGCGCTCGTCATCGCGCCACCGGCGGTGGTGGGCAACTGGGCCGCCGAGGCGGCTCGCTTCACCCCCGCTCTGCGCGTGGTCGTCCACCACGGTGCCGCGCGCGCGTCGGCCGAGGAGCTGGAGCAGGAGGTGGCCAAGGCCGACGTGATCATCACCACCTACGGCACCGCGGTCCGCGACGTCGAGGCCCTCGCGGCGTACCAGTGGGACCGTCTCGTGCTCGACGAGGCCCAAGCGGTCAAGAACCCGGCCAACGAGACCGCGCAGCAGCTGCGCCGCATCCCGGCACGCACCCGCCTGGCCCTCACCGGCACCCCGATCGAGAACGGGCTGGGCGACCTCTGGGCGATCCTCGACTTCACGAACCCGGGCCTGGTGGGCGACCGGTACACGTTCATCTCGCAGCTCTCCGGCGAGGGCGAGGCGGCCCTTCGGGCCCTCAACGGCCTGCTGGTGTTCCGTCGCACGAAGAGCGAGCCCGAGGTCGCCGCCGAGCTGCCCGACCGGATCGACGAGCTCGACCACTGCACGATGACGCCTGAGCAGATCGGCCTCTACCAGGCCGTGCTCGACGGACTCGTGGCCGACAGCTCCGAGGCCGGCGGCGACCCGAAGCAGGGGGCCATCCTGGCGGCCATCACGGCCCTGAAGCAGATCTGCAACCACCCCGCCGCCTACCAGGACGACGGGCGGCCGCTCGCGGGTCGCTCCGGCAAGCTCGCCCGCCTCGAGGAGATCGTCGACTCGGTCTTCGCGGCCGGCGAGAAGGTGCTCGTGTTCACGCACTTCGCGCAGTGGGGCAAGCGCCTCGCCGACCACCTCACCGAGATCACCGGCGTGCCGATCGCCTGCTACCACGGCGGCCTGGCACGGGGAGCCCGTGATCGCATCATCGAGGAGTTCCAGGCCCAGGAGGGTCCGGGGGCGCTGGTCCTGTCGCTCAAGGCGGGCGGCACCGGCCTCAACCTCACCGCGGCCAGCCACGTCGTGCTCTACGACCGCTGGTGGAACCCCGCCGTGGAGGACCAGGCGCGCGACCGGGCGTGGCGGATCGGCCAGACCCGCACCGTCGTGTCGCACCGCCTCGTGTGCCCCGGCACCGTCGACGAGCGCGTCGAGGAGGTCGTGGCCGGGAAGCGCCACATCGCCGACCTCGTGCTGCCCAAGGCGAGCTCCCTTGCCGACCTCAACGGCGAGCAGCTGCGCGTGGCGCTCGGCCTGCGTCCGGACACGCTCCTCACCGAGGAGGCCATGTGAGCCCGCCCCGTCGACGATCCTCCGGCCGACGCCGCGGCGGCCAGAAGCCCAAGCCCGTCGACCTCTGGCGCCCGGTGCCCCAGGCGCCGGACCCCGAGCCGATCCGGCCGGCGACCGACCCCATGGCGCTGCTGCGGTCGCTGGGCGACCCGCCGCTGCCGGGTCAGGCAGCGGTTGCCGAGCACTACTTCGGCGCCGTCGTCGAGAAGGCCGCGGCCATGGCGACGGCGCTGGCCGCGAGCGTGGGGCTGCTCGCCGAGGACGAGACGGACGACGACCCCGACCACTGAGCTCGAGCAGCGCACCGGCACGAGTCAGCGCAGGTAGGTGAGCACCTCGGCCCAGCCGCCGTCCGCGGCAGCGGGGATCACGTGGTCCGCTCGCTCGAGCGCCGCCGGGTGGGCCACCGCCGGGACGAGGCGCAGCGCGGCGTTGTCGAGGAGCTCGAGGTCGTTCGGACCGTCCGCGACGGCGAGCACCCGCCCGGGATCGAGCCCTTCGGCCGCGCAGTAGGCAAGCACGCCGTCCCACTTCGACTGGCCGCTCGGCGCTGCGGTGAACGACGCGAGGCCGGGGTAGTCGAGCGAGCGGTCGAGGTGGACCTCGAGGAGCTCGCGCAGGGCCTCGCGGGCGGCGACCGCGGCCGCATGCGGCACGCCGATCATGCTGAAGCCGAGGACGGCTTCCTCGGCGACGACCCGTGCCAGGTCGTCGGTGCCCGCCGAGTCGCCCAGGTCGGCCACGTGGCCGGCGTGGGTGCAGGGCGTCTCGCCCAGGAACACCTCGTAGCGCGGGTGGTCGACGTAGACGACCGGGTCGAGCCCGACCGAGCGGAACCTCGAGAGCGCCTCGACCGCCTGCGGGGTGGGGAACGGCGCCCGGTGGAAGCGCTCGCCGCTGCGCAGGTCGACGCCGAGCGCGCCGTTGAGCACGACCGCCGGCGGCGCGGCGCCGATGCGCGACAGCGGCAGGCGGGTGGAGGTGAGGCGACGGCCCGTCGCCACGAGCAGTGGCGTGCCGAGCGCCGCCAGCTCGGCGATGGCGGCCACGACCTGGTCAGGTACGTGGTCGTCGGTGTGCCAGAGGGTCCCGTCGAGATCGGTGACGACGAGCTCGACGGCGGCCATCGGGCGAGTATCCCGGCCGACCCGCCCGGGCGGCAAGGCGGTTGGCTCCCGCCGCCGCTAGAAGATCCCGGCGTCGAGGCCGGCGGCCAGCGTGGCGCCTCGCTCGCGCGCCTGGCTCAGGTGCTCGTCACCGACCGGACCGGCGATCACCAGCGGCGGCAGCACCTCGTGCCACCGCAGGCCCGTGAGGATCCGGGTCACGTCGCGCACGGCGCCCGTCCCGTCCGAGCCGCCCTTGGAGATCAGCACGTAGGGCATCCCGGGGCGCCGGTGGGGCACCTCCTCGAACCACGGGTAGATCCGCTCGAGGAAGTCCTTCACGAGCCCCGAGACCATCCCGAAGTTCTCGGTGGTGATGAGCACGGTGCCCGCGGCGGCCTCGACGTCGTCCACGCTTGCCTCGGGTGCGGTGAGCGACGTGACGGGCCGGTCGGTGCCGGCGTCGGCGAAGCCCTCCAGCACGGCCTCGGCGAGCGAGGCCACCGACGACGGTCGCGGGTGGCGCACGACGAGCAGGTGCGTGCTCACCCCTCCATCCTGGCGCGCACGAGGGGCCCGGCTGGTCGCCGGGCCCCTCGCGAGTGGCGCGTCAGCTGTCGCTGCCGGCGCTCGCCGCGCTCGCCGCGCTGACCGAGCTGTCACCGGAGCTGGGCGGCTGGACCGGTGAGTCGCTGTCGTCGTAGACGGGCGCGGGCGGCGGGGGAACCGGTGCGGGCGCGGGTCGGCTCGGCGCGGGCGCCGGTGGCGGTGGCGGTGCGGCCGGGCTGTTGTCGACCGAACCCACCGGCGCCGGGGGCGGTGCGACGGTCGTCGTCGGCCCCGGCGTCACACGGATGGGCGACGACAGCGACGAGATCGAGTCTCGGGCGCTCTGCAGGTCGACATCCCGGATCGGTTGGGGGTCGTCGTCGTCGGCCCCGGCCATGGTCAGCCCACCGACGCCCAGGCCGACGATCGCGCCGCCGGCTGCGGCGACCTTCCAGTTCAGTGCTGCCATGTCCTTGCTCCTTCTCGTGGTTGGGGGGTCTCGCGGTCGAGGTCGTGGATGGGACCTCTTGCTGGTGTTGTCGCGTCCGCAGATGGCCGGCTCATGAGGCACGCCTGAGGGTCTTCTCACCCGCCGCCGCCGAGAGACGGGTCGCGGCTCGGATCCTGCGGCGCACCTCGCGCTCCCAGGCGTCGCTCTGCGCGCGGAAGGGACCGGTCGCCAGTCCGACGAGGACGGCCGCCGTCCGCAGGTCGAGCTCGGCGGGATCGTGGCCGCCGGCCAGGGAGGCGCGCAGGCCGTCCCGGTACCGCGCCAGGTGCTCCCGATGCCGGCGTGGCTCGGGCCGCAGGATGCGGAGGTGGCCGAGCAGGATCGCCACGTCGTCGAGCGGATGGCCGAGGCGGACGTCGTCGAGATCGAGCAGGCCGCTGAGCCGGCCGGCCTCGACCATGAGCTGCGCCTCGTAGAGGTCGCCGTGGATCGTGACCGGCTCGGCGGTGGCTCGCACCCCCTCCCTGACGGCCTCGATGATGCGGTCGAGCCGGCCACGCTCGTCGGGCAGGATGGCCGCGCCCACCTCGGCGTGGCCCGCCACGTTGTGGGCGACCTCGGATGCCATCGCCGCAGGGTCGACCGAGCCGAAGCCCGGACCGGCGCCGACGTCGACCGCGGCGAGGTCGCGCAACAGGGCCGCCAGCTGCGCACCGCTGGGCCAGGCACGGGTCGATCCGAGGAGGACGTCGCGCAGGCTCGCGCCCGGGAGGGCGCAGAGCACGAGCAGCCCGGCATCGGGGTCGCAGCGGAGGACCTCGGGAACGGGCAGCCCGGCGCGCCGCAGCGCGCGGTGGGCAGCGACGATCCGGGGGGCCTCGGCGGGCCGCACGACCTTGACGTAGACCTCGTGCTGGTCTGCACCACGCACCCGGACGACAGCTCGCCGGACGGGGCGATAGGCACGGACGTCGAGCCGCAGCGGGCCGCCGATGATGCCCTCCAGCAGCCCGGCCAGGGCCCTGGGCGTCACGGCGGTGACCAGGCCGGGCAGGGAGGGGTCGAACGGGTAGCGCCACACCCCGGCCGTCAGATCGCCCGCCTCGAGGGGCAGCGCTCCCGGGTGCGCGCCGGCGGCGGTGATGCCGGCCAGCAGCGTCTCCGCCTTGGCTGCCTGACCGTGCCAGCTGACCGCCGCGTCGTACCGCACGACGAGGTCCGCGCCGGGTCGGTACTGCACCTGGACGGTGCGCGCCTCGAGCAACCGGCCGTCAGCGGACGCGACGGCGGCGCGGAGCAGGTCGAGCGCATCGGGCCCGACCAGGTGGGGGGCCGCGGGCAGCATGGCGTCGCTCGCGATCACGCCCAGATCCTCGGGGTCGGCGATGTGAGGGGCATGAGGGCCAGAGGAGAGGTCTCTCATCTGGCCGCGACGGTCAGCGACGCAGCGCGTAGCCCATGCCCCGCACGGTCTCGATCACCCCGTCGCCGAGCTTGCGGCGGAGATAGCGGACGTACACGTCGACCACGTTGGATCCAGGATCGAAGTCGTAGCCCCAGACGTTCGAGAGCAGCTGCTCGCGTGAGAGCACCTGGTCCGCGTGTCGCAGGAAGGCTTCGAGCAGGGCGAACTCCCGCGCCGTCAGCTCCACGACGCGGTCGTCGACCGACGCCCGCCTCGAGCGCAGGTCGAGGCTCACCCGCCCGGCGCGCAGCACCGTGGACTCCACGGCGTCGTCGTCTCGCAGCCGGAGCCGGATGCGTGCGAGGAGCTCCTCGAACCGGAAGGGCTTGGTGACGTAGTCGTCGGCTCCGCCCTCCAGGCCGCGCACGGTGTCGTCGACGCCGTCGCGCGCCGTCAGGACCACGACGGGCATGCGCTCGCCCCGGGCCCGCATCCCGCGCAGCACCTCGTGGCCGTCCATGCCGGGCAGCCCCAGGTCGAGGATCAGCAGATCGAAGCTGTCGTCCCGTGCCAGGGCGAGTGCGTCGGGGCCGGTGGCGACGGCGACGGTGGTGTAGCCGCTGGCACCGAGCCCCTTCTCGAGGAAGGAGACGATCCGCGCCTCGTCCTCGGCGATCAGGATGCGAGTCACGGCGGCGACTCCTCGGGATCGAGCGGGAGGGTGATGGTGAACGTGGCGCCGGTGCCCGGGCTGGCCTCCACGACGACGTCGCCGCCGTGCGCTCGGGCGATCGCCGCGACGATCGACAGGCCGATGCCCATGCCTGCCGGGCGTGACGCCCTGCTGGCCGCGCCGCGCACGCTGCGGTCGAAGATCTGCGCCTGCAGCTGGGCTGGCACGCCCGGCCCGGTGTCGCGCACCCAGAGGCGGACGTGCCGGTCGACGACGCACACCCCGAGCCCGATCTCGTCGCCGTCGCGGGTGTGCTGCACGGCGTTGTCCGCCAGGCTGACCATCGCCTGGTTGATCCGGTCGACGTCCGCGACGGCGGCCACCAGGCCGGGTCGAGGGGCGTCGTCGAGGACCCACCGGCGGGGCCCGAGGGCCTCGACCTTGTGCAGCAACGTGTGCGCGAGCTCGCCGAGGTCCACGGGCTCGAGCCGGCAGAAGTCCGGCTCGTTCGCCCGCGCGAGGACCAGCAGGTCGCTCACGTAGCGGCTCATGCGGTCGAGCTCGTCGGTGACGATCGCCACGCTGTCCCCGCGGTCGCGTGGGTCGTCGCCGAGCGTCTCGAGATGGCCCCGGATGATCGTGAGGGGCGTGCGCAGCTCGTGGGCGACGTCGTCGAGGAACTGCCGCTGGCCACGGATGCCCTCCTCGAGGCGATCCACCATGTCGTTGAAGGTGCCACCGAGCTCGGCCAGCTCGTCGCGGCCCTCCACGGGGATCCGCGCCGTGAGGTCGGAGCCGGTGATCTGGCGGGCGGTGGCGGTCAGCTCCCGCACCGGGCGGATGACGCGGGCGGCGAGGCCCCATGCCACGGCGGCGGACAGCGCCAGCACCACCGCGCTCGCGGCGCTGACGTTGCGGATGGCATGGGCGAGCTCGTCGAGGTCCTCCTCGACGAAGGCGGCGACGACGAACACGCCACGAGTCGTCCCGTCCTGTCGCAACGGCACCGCCAGGACCCGGGTCTCGCCGGCGCTGCTCTGGACGGTCCGGCGTGACGGGGCGGCAAGCGAGCGCCAGCGCTCCACGAGGTCGTCGTCGGCGAGGAGCTGCGCCGGCGGGTCGCTGCTGAAGCGGTAGGGCGCGCCGTCGACCAGCGTGAAGAAGGCCTCGCCTCGGTTGGGGACGTTGCGGGCCAGGAACGTGTCGAAGATCGCTGCGGTGTCGGGACCGAAGGGCTGCCCGGTGGCCGGGTCGGTCCCGGCCGCGAGGCTCCGCAGCTCCTCCGCCTCCTGGGCCAGGTCTGCCTCGATGCGGCGGTCGAGGTCGCTCTGCAGCGCCTGGCGGGTGACGATCACGCCCACAGAGAGGGCGACGGCGACGAGGCCCACGTACCCGACGACCACCCGCACCCGGATCCCGCTGAGGATGCGCCGCGCCGCGCGCACGGCGTCAGCCGTCATCGCCATCGCCATCGCCATCGCCATCGTCGTCGTCGCCATCGTCGTCGTCGCCGTCATCGGCGTCGTCGTCGCCGTCCGGGGCAGGCGCAGGGTCCGCGGGCGCCTCGGGGGCCTGGAGCGTGGTCGTGGGGCTCGAGGGAGCCGGCTCCAATTCGATCACCTCGACGTCGGGTGCGCTCGTCGGAAGCAGCGACGCCGCGGCCCGGACGGCGACGAAGCCGAGCGCCGCCGCGCCGAGCGCGACGAGGACGAGGGCCAGGCGGCGCATCAGCCGACCATCGGCTCGTGATCCGCTGGGCAGATGAGGCTCAGATGAGGATCTTCTCACCCGAGGGCCCTGCCGTCAGCGTGCAGCAGGCCAGCCCGGTGGGGGATCGATGTGCACGGCGCGCAGGGCCGGCTGCCACCCCGCCTCCGGGTCGTAGCGCCGCACCTGCCGTGCGGGGATGCCCGCGAGCACGGCGTGGTCCGGGAACTCGCCGCGCACGACCGCACCCGCGCCCACGACGGTGTTCCGCCCCAGGCGCGTCCCGGGCAGGATCACGCAGTGCGCGCCGAGCCAGGAGCCTGCGCCGATCTCGACGGCGTCCTCCGACGGCCACTGCCGGCCGATCGGCACGTGGGGGTCGGCGTAGACGTGGTTCTGGTCGGTCACGTAGCAGCCGGGCCCCGTCATCACGTCGTCGCCGATCACGAGCGACCGGTGGGCGACGAGGTGGCTCCCGCGCCCGATGGAGCAGCGCGCCCCGATGCGCAGCAGCGGGCTGGTCGCGCCGTCGGGCAGCGGCTGGCCCGGCGCCATCCCGACCGAGAGCGAGACGTGCGCGGCGATGAGCGTCGCCTCCCCGATGGCGACGTGCTCCTCGCCGAGGGTGTCGCCGGGCGGGAAGGCGATGATGGCGCCCTCGCCGAAGGATCCGAAGCGGCGCGCCCAGCGGTCCTGGGGACCGAGGCCGCCGGCCCACACCATCCAGCGCCAGAGCCGGTGCGCGAGGGGGGCGGAGAGGCCACGGGCCCAGCGCTGGAGCGTCACGCTCGGATGGCTAGTCGACCGGGGTGGCGCGGCGCCAGCAGTAGCGTGCCGCCATGGCGGACGTCACGCATCGCGGTCGTCGAGCAGGTTCAGGCGCCGCGGCAGCGCGGTGAGCGGACCGCTCGAGCTGCTCGGGGCCCTCGCCCGCCAGGAGGTGGTGGTCTCCCCGGGGTTGCGCCACCTCGAGGTCTTCACGCTCCGCGGCATGCTCAGCGTGCTCTGGCACGGCGATCCCGACGCGCCCGCGGCGGTGGTGCTCGCCGGCGGGGCCATGGGCGGCCTCCTCGGCCCGGCCGACGGCTTCTACCACTGGCTCGGCGAGCATCTTGCCGCGCCCGGAAGCGGCATCGGCGTGCTGCGCGTCGGATGGCGCCGCCCGAACGACCTCGACCTGTGCACGCTCGACCTGCTGGCGGCGGCGGACCTCGCGGCGCGGGCCGGCGCGGCGAGCTTCGTGACCGGGGGTCACAGCTTCGGTGGGGCGGTCGCCGTGCGCGCCGCCCTCGCCATGGGCGCGTCGGCGCGCGGCGTCGTCACCTTCGCCACGCAGTCGGCGGGCTGCGAGGAGGCGGGAGCGCTGCAGGCGCCGCTCCTGGCGTTCCACGGCGCGCGCGACGAGCTGCTCCCCGCCACCTCGAGCGAGGTCGTGTGCCACCTCGCGGCGGGCCCGACCGAGCTGGTCCTCTGCGAGGGAGCCGGCCATCTCCTCACCGAGGCCGGCGAGCTCCTCCGCGAGCAGGTCCCGCCATGGATCCGCCAGCGCCTGGGCTGAGCGGCGCCGGGGACCCTGCGGTGGCCAGGGCGACCACGGGTCGAGGTAGCTACGGGTTGACGTAGATGCGCAAGGGGGCCACCAGCACCGCGACGCGGCGCTCGGCGGCCATCACGCGGTCGTACTCGGCCCAGTCGTCGTGCTCGCCGCCACCCGAGGCGCCGTAGATCGACCGCAGCAGCGCGGGCAGAGCCGAGCTCTGGAGGCCGTCGAGCCCGTCGTCGGGGCCGACGAGCTGCGCGTCGCCCTCGGCGGTCGCCCACGCCCACCCCGCCCGCCATGACAGCGTCGCCCTCGGGTTGGCGCGCAGGTTGGCGAGCTTGCGCGTGCCGGGCCGGGCGACGAAGGCGGCGACGGGCTCGCCGTGCACGGGATGGTCGATGACGCCCGCGTTCACCACCGTGGTGTGGACGCGGCCGTCGGCGCGGAGGGTGGACAGGCTGGCGAGACCGTGGTCGAGGGCGGCCAGCCGGCGGACGTCGTCGATCGAGGCGATGGCCCTCAGGGTAGGTGCAGGCCGGACCGTTCGTCGTCGAGGTCGCCGGGCGCGCCGATCCTCGTGTTGCCGAGCCAGCTCTCGTAGAGGCGGGCGTAGGTGCCGCCGGCGTCGACGAGCTCGTGGTGCGTGCCCTGCTCCACGACGCGGCCGGCGTCCACGACGACGACGACGTCGGCGCGCTCCGCGGTCGAGAGCCGGTGGGCGATGCTGATCACGGTGCGGCCGGCGGCCAGGCGGTCCAGCGCCCCGGTCAGCGCCTGCTCGGTCTCGGGATCGACCGACGACGTCGCCTCGTCGAGGATGAGCAGGCCCGGGTCGCCGAGCTGCGCGCGTGCGAGGGCCACGAGCTGGCGCTCGCCGACGGAGAGGTTGCCGCCCCGCTCGCCGACGGCGGCGTCGAGCCCGCCGGGCAGCTCGTCGATCCACCAGCCCAGGCCGAGCGACTCGAAGGCGGCACCGAGGCGCGCGTCGTCGGCGCGCGGGTCGCCCATGCGGACGTTGTCGCGGATCGTCGCGTCGAAGAGGAAGCCGTCCTGGGGCACCATGCGGATGGACCGGCGCCGGCTGTCCGGGGCGACCCGGCGCAGGTCGACCCCACCGATGCGGACCTCCCCGGCGGTCGGGTCGGCCAGCCGGCACAGCAGCTTGGCGATGGTGGTCTTGCCCGAGCCGGTCTCGCCCACCACGGCGACCGTGGCGCCTGCGGGGATCGACAGGTCGATGCCCCCGAGCACCTCGGCACCCGTGCGGTACCCGAAGCGCAGGTCCACCAGCTCCACGGCCAGCGCGCCCGGGGGCAGCGACACCGCCCGGATCGGGCTCCTCGACGTCGACCGGCGTGGCGAGCACGCCGAGGATCTTGCGCCAGCCCGCCGATGCGCGGTCTGCGTCTGGTCGAGGATCTCGCTCAGCTCGGAGATGGGGATCAGGAGGAGGTTGACGAAGAACACGAAGGCGATGAGCTCGCCGTCGGACGAGGCCCCAGGCCGGGCCGTTGACGGCGCCGACCACCACGACCGCCGCCAGCGCCAGCGCGCCGAACAGGTCGGCCAGCGGGAACATGATCGAGAACCACTTGGCGGCGCCCATCTGGGCGCGGTACTGGCGGCGGATGGCCCGATCGAGGCGCCCTCGGGTGCGGCCCTCGAGCCCGTAGGCGAGCACCACCGGGGCTCCCGTCACGAGCTCGGAGACCTCCGACAGCGTGTCGCCGACCGCCGCGCGCACCTCGTCGTAGGCGGCGAGCTGGCGGCGCTGCAGGTAGCGCAGGGCAGGGAAGAGGGGCAGGAAGACGGCGACCGTCACCAGGCACAGCTGCCAGGAGTAGATCGCCATGACCGCGAGCGTGGCGGCGATGAGCACCGAGTCGACGATCCACGCCACCGCGCCCCACTCCGTGAACTGCGCCATGGTCTCGACGTCGCTGGTGACCCGGGAGACCAGCGCTCCTTGGCGGTGGTCGAGGTGCTCGGCCGTGGAGAGGCGGTGGATGTGCGCGAAGGCGCGGACCCGCAGGCCGAGCAGGCTCGCCTCGGCGGCGTGGACGAGGCGGAGGAAGGCGGCGCGGCTGAGCAGGTAGAGCAGCACGATGAGCACCGCCGTCCCCGCGCAGGCGAGGGCCACGAAGCCGGGTCGGTAGCCGGCGTCACCGAGCACCCCCCGGTCGAGGATCTGCTGGATCAGCACGGGGACGGCCAGCTTCCCCGCGGCGGTGGCCGCGGCGAGCCCCGCGGTGACGAGGATGCCCTGGCGCAGCTCGGGCGTGACGGCCAGGCCGCGCCGCAGCACCTCCACGGCGCCGGCGTCGCGCAGCGCCTCCTCCTCGGGGGTGGCGTCGCGGTGCGGCGCGCTCGCGGTCGTGGCTGCCCGGCGGTGCACCCTCGACGAGCGCGTCGAGGGATCCCTCGTGCGCGCCGTCGGCAGATCCCACGGCGTGGTCTGCAGCGGGCGGCGGGGCGCTCACGCGGCGTCCGCCTCGTAGGCGCGCACCGAGCGCGGCGTAGGCCGGCACGGCCAGCAGCTCGCGGTGGGTGCCCTCGGCGGTGATGCGTCCGCCCTCGAGCAGGAGCACCCGGTCCGCCAGCGCGATCGTCGACACCCGGTGGGCGACCACGATCGTGGTGGCGGCGATCGAGCTGCGGAGCCGGTCGACGATGGCGCGCTCGACGCGCGGGTCGACCGCAGAGGTGGCATCGTCGAGGAGCAGCAGCCTCGGCTTGCGCAGGAGCGCCCTCGCCAGCGCGATGCGCTGCCGCTGCCCACCCGAGAGCGTGACGCCCCGCTCGCCGATCACCCCGTCGAGGCCGCCGGGCAGGCGCTCGACGAAGCCTCGGGCGCGGGCGATCTCGAGGGCCTCGGTCACGGCTTCGTCGGGTACCGGCTCGCCCAGGGTCAGGTTCTCGCGGACCGTGTCCGCGAACAGGAAGGCCTCCTGGAACACGAGCGCCGTGGCGCGGTGCAGCTCGGCGGGATCGACGGCGGTGAGCGCCACGCCGCCGAGCCGGAGCTCGCCGGCGGTCGGCTCGACGAGGCCAGCGAGCAGCGTGCACAGCGTGGTCTTGCCCGTGCCGGTGGCACCGACGAGCGCCACGACCTCGCCGGGCCGGATGTGCGCCGAGACGCCGTCGAGGACCACCTCGTCGCCGTGGGCGAAGGCCACGTCGTGCAGCACGACCTCGAGCGCGCCCGCCGGGAGCGGCCGGACCTCGTCGGGGGCGCGGCGCCGCGGTGCCGCGAGGACGCCCTGCACCCGGTCGTTGGCGACCACCGCGCGCGGCAGCTCTTCGAGCAGGTAGCCCACGACACGGAACGGGAAGGCCAGGATGCCGAAGAGGGCCATGGCCTGGACGAGGTCGCCGATGGTGACCGCACCCGTCGACAGCCGCCAGGCACCGAGCCACAGCAGCACGACCGTGCCGAGGTTGGGCAAGGCGTCGAGGCCGGGCTCGAAGGCGGCCCGGAGGCGACCGACCACGAGCCGCTCGTCGCGCAGCCGCTCGGCGCTGGCGCGCAGCCGGGCCACCTCCGCCGTCTCGAGCCCGAGGGTCTTCACCAACAGCGCGCCGTCGAAGCTCTCGTGGGCGACGGCGGAGACCTCGCCGACGCGGGCCTGGGCCTGTGCGGCGGGCCGCTCGACACGACGGGTGTAGAGGCGGTTCAACAGCGCCAGGCTCGGGAACAGCGCCAGGCCCACGAGCATCAGCACCGGGTCGACGAGGGCCAGCTGCACCATCGCCACCGACGATGATCACGAGGACTCCCAGCGAGAAGGGCAGGGGTTGCAGCACGATCGTCGAGCGCTCGCAGTCGGCGTCGGCATGGGCCAGCAGCTCGCCGGACGGGCGGTCGTCGAACCATCGCAACGGCACCTCGAGGTAGCGGTCGGTCACCCGTCGGAACCACAGGACCTGCATGCGCCGCTGGGCCATCTGCCCGAAGTAGCGGCGCAGCACCACCCCGAGCATCCGCAGCAGCGACGCCCCGACGATGGCCGCCGCGCCGATGGCGATGGTGCCGCGGTCGACGCCGCCGTCGAAGGCGGGGGTGATGACCTCGTCGGTGACCCGGCCGAGCACGATGGTGCCGCCGACGGCCATGACCGCGAAGATCGCTGCCCCGCTCACCGACACCGCGAAGGGCTTCGGCTGCGAGCGCACCGACAGCCACAGCAGCCGCACGCCGCGACGCAGGATGCGCCGGTCGCGCTCGCTGGGGGACATGGCCGCTGACCCTACGTGCGGTCCCGGAGCCATGACCACGCCGTTACCTCGTGCACCCAGCCGTCGTGGCGGCGTCGATGGCCCGATGGCTCCTCAGCTGCCTCGAGAACGACCGCTGGCTCGCCAGAGGTCGAGGGGGGTTCGGTCGCGGGGCCCGGTGAAGGGGAGCGGCACCCAGTCGCCGGCGGCGGCCGCGGACGCGTAGGCGGCGCAGGTGACCTCGAGCACGCCACGCCCGAACGCCGCGCCGACCTCGGGCGACCGGCCCAGCGACAGGTCGAGCGCGAACGACTCCATCTGCGGCAGGTAGCCGAGCTCTTCGAGCTGGGCCGGGACCCCGTCGGGCACGCCGGGCGGCCGCACCTCGGTGCCGTTGCGCTCGAGCAGGACGGCGGGGAGCAGCTCGAAGCGCACCACCCCGTCCGGCGCGGACACCTGGGCGTCCCAGGTCGGTGCCCCACCGCGCCAGCTCGCCACGACCCGTGCGTGGAGGCCCGAGTCGAAGCGGATGAGCACCTCCGCGTGCTCGTCGACGGGATGGTCGGACGCGCCCTCGATGCTGGCGCGCACCTCCACGGGTCGCGCCGGCGCGGCCAGCAGCAGCGCCACGGCGAGGGGGTGGGCGCCCAGGTCGAAGAGCGCCCCGCCGCACCAGCTCTCGGTGAGGAAGGCGCCGCAGGTCGGGCGCGGCTGGATCGCCCGCACCTCCAAGAGGTCGACGTCGTGGAGCTGCGCGACGTGGGAGAGCGCCAGGCGCACCACCGGGGCGTGCACGAGGTTCTCGGCGTAGGCGATGCGACCCCCGGCGCCAGCCGCGGCGACCAGGGCGTCGGCCTCGGCGAGGGTCGTGCACAGCGGCGTCTCCACGAGCACCGCGGCGCCCGCCTCCACCGCGGCGAGCACCTGCTCGGCGTGGTGGGCGGGTGGCGTGCAGACGACGACGCCGTCGGCGCCCGCGGGCAGCTCGTCGTAGCGGCAGGCCGTGGCGCCCACCCGCCGGGCCGCCTCTGCCGCCCGGGCCGGGTCGCGCGAGGCCACCGCGCCGATCGCAAGGCCGGGGATGTGCTCGATCGCCTGGCCGTGCACGGCAGCCATCCAGCCCGCCCCGGCGAAGGCCAGCGAGAGCTGCGGGGGATGGTCCACCGTGCTCAGGTGCCGCGCAGGGCGGCGACGACGGGCGCCATCGCCTCCATCGCAGCGCCCTGGAACACCCAGTACGACACGTCCCACCGGTCACGCCGGGCGCGCAGGTCGTCGGCGATCTCCTCCACCGTGCCGATGCAGGCGTGGGGGTAGGTCTCGACCTCTTCGGGGGGCAGCCCGAAGAGCGGGGCCATGGTCTCGGCGGTCCCCTTGCGGTCGTCGGTGACGATGGCGGCGAACTGCAGCATGTTGAGCTCGAGCTCGGCGTAGCGCTCACCGGCGGCCTGGCGGATCCACGCCAGCTTCTGGTCGGTCTCGTCGGCAGCGCCGTTGCGCGCCGCCGCGGCATCCACCTGGCCGCTGTGGATCGACGGGTTGATGCCGACGATGTCGGCCTCCCGCGCGGCGAACGACAGGACCCGCTCGCCGCCGCCACCGATCAGGAGCGGCGGTGGCGCTTGGGCGGGCTTGGGCAGAGCGTCGTAGCCGGTGATCCGGTAGTGCTCGCCTTCGAAGGAGAACGGTCCGGGGCCGAAGCACCCCTTGATGACGGCGACGCCCTCCTCCATGCGCCGCACGCGCACGCCCGGCGGGTCCATCGGGATGCCCGACTGGTCGTAGTCGCTCCGCATCCAGCCGGCGCCGAGGCCGACCTCGACGCGGCCGCCCGAGAGGACGTCGATCGTGGCGAGCTCCTTCGCCAGGACGACCGGGTGCTTGTAGTCGTTGTCGAAGACCAGCGCTCCGACGCGCAGGTCGGTGGTGGCATCGGCGGCCGCCATCATGGCCGGGACGGGCGCCAGCTGGTCACCGAAGTGGTCGGGCAGGAAGAGGGTGGCGTACCCGAGGTCCTCGGCCTTGCGCGCCTGGGCCGCCCACTCGGCGCCGGACGTCGCGCCGTGGAGCTGGATGCCGAACCGGAAGCGTCTCGGGTGGGCCATGGCCGCACGCTACCGCTCGCCCGCGGCGCCGCTGCGGGCCCC
The DNA here is from genome assembly GCA_963715505.1 of uncultured Microthrixaceae bacterium. Classification (GTDB taxonomy): domain Bacteria; phylum Actinomycetota; class Acidimicrobiia; order Acidimicrobiales; family VFJN01; genus VFJN01. Next base: position 1,785,515 of record OY970242.1, on the reverse strand, counting down.
GGCGTGACTCGGGAGCGTGCCGAGCGGGCAGGTACCATCGCATCCCAGGCCCCCACCCCGAGCAGCTCGGTTCCCGCCCTGTGCGCACCATCTTCCGCCTCTCCCTCATCGTCGCGACGGCCGGGCTGGGCCTCGCGCTCGTGGGCGTGAGCCTGGTCCCGGCGGCTCGCCAGCTCTCGGGCGCGGGCAGCTCGACCGAGGGCGACATCGACCTCGGCCCGCTCGACCGCCGGTCGTACGTCTATGCCGCCGACGGAACGCTGCTCGCCACGCTGCGCGGCGAGATCGACCGCCAGCCGGTGCCGCTCGCCTCGATCCCGAAGCACACCATCGACGCCGTCCTCGCCGTCGAGGACTCGGAGTTCTACGCCCACGACGGCGTCAACCTGCGCTCGACGCTGCGGGCGCTCCTCCGCAACGTCGACGAGGGCGCGACGGTGCAGGGTGGCTCCACGATCACCCAGCAGCTCGTGAAGGTCGAGGTGGTCGGCAACGAGCAGACGATCGACCGCAAGGCGCGCGAGGCGGTGCTGGCGCGCCGGCTCGAGGAGACGATGAGCAAGGAGGAGATCCTCCAGCGGTACCTGAACACGGTGTACGTCGGGAACGGCGCCTACGGCGTGCAGGCAGGCGCGGAGACGTACTTCGGCGTCGGGGTGGCCGAGCTCGACGTCGCGCAGTCCGCGTTCCTGGCGGGGATGATCGCCAACCCGTCCGCCTTCGACCCGATCCGCCAGCCCGAGGCGGCCAAGGTGCGACGTGACGTCGCGCTGCAGCGCCTCGTCGACATGGGCTCCCTCGCTGCCGCGGAGGCGGCCGAGCTCGCCGAGACCCCGCTGCCCAGCGAGATCAACCACGTCCTGCCCGAGCCCGACTCGCACTTCGTCGAAGAGGTGAAGCAGCTCCTCCTCGACGACGTGCGGCTGGGGGAGACCCGCGCCGAGCGGGAGCACGCGGTCTTCCGAGGCGGCCTGCACATCCACACCACCCTCGATCCCGTGGCCCAGCTCGAGGCGACGGCGTCGCGCAACGACGTGCTCGCCGAGGTGTCGCCGGAGGGCACGCCGACGGGGATCACACCGCTCGCCGCGCATCCCGTCACGGGCGAGCCCCGCTACGCAACGGGGGCCGTGGTGTCGGTCGAGCCGGGCAGCGGGGCCATCCGCGCCATGGTCAGCGGGCCGGGCTTCGGGTCCGACACCGACAGCGGCAAGTTCAACATCACGACCCGCGGCGTCGGGCGCTCCGGTGGCTCCACCTTCAAGATCTTCGTCCTGATGGCGCTGCTCGAGAACGGCTTCGTACCGAACGACTCGATCAGCGGCTCGGGGCCGTGCCGCTTCAGCGGCATCCCTGGCCTGGTGCCCGACCCCTACACGGTCGAGAACTTCGCCAACAGCGGTGGGGGCCGTGCCACCATCCTCCAGCAGACGCTGCGCTCCTCGAACTGCGCCTTCGTGCGGCTCGGCCAGGTCGTCGGGATCGACAAGGTGATCGAGCAGGCGCACCGGATGGGCATCCGCACCGAGCTCGAAGCGGTCATGTCGATGCCGCTCGGCACCGAGGAGGTGTACCCGCTCGACATGGCCGCCGCAGCGGCGTCGATCGCAGCGGACGGCGTGTACCACCCGCCGTACTACATCGAGCGCGTCGACGATGCCGACGGCACGACCATCTTCCGCCACGCCCCGAACCCCCGGCGCGCCGCGTCGCCCCAGAGCGCACGCCTGGCGGCCGACGTGCTGGAGCAGAACGTGCTCAGCGGCACCGGGACGCGCGCCCGTGTCCCAGGGCACCACGCGGCCGGCAAGACGGGCACGGCGCAGAGCTCCAGCGACGGCTGGTTCGTCGGCTTCACCCCGCACCTCGCCACCGCGGTGTGGGTGGGCTCGCCCAGCGACAACGAGGCCGTCCGCATCCGCGGCACCGGCATCACCGGCGGGTCCTACCCGGCCGAGATCTGGGGTCGCTACATGCGTGCCTGGCACGAGGGCCGCGAGCCGCTCGACTACGGGCGTGCGGCACCCGTCCGCGGCGGGCGCTCCCTGCAGCTCGATCGCTCGGTCGACCTCTCGGCAGGGAGCGGGTTCAGCTCCGGCTCCGGCTCCGGTTCGAGTCGTCCGCGCTCGCCTGCCACCACCGAGGCACCTCCGGTCACCGAGGCGCCGCCCGAGGGCGGCGACGGCGGTGGCGGCGACGGCGGTGGAGGTGGCGGCGACGGCGGTGGAGACGGCGACGGCGGTGGTGGCGACGGCGGGGGGGACGGCCCCGGCAACGGCACCGGTGGCGGTGGTGGGGGCGACGGCCCCGGCGGCGGGCCGGGCGGTGGCGGCGGCGGCGACGGCGAGGCGCCAGCCGACGCCCCGTGACGTGGGAGGATGGGTCGGCATGAGCCGCTGGGATGCCCTCCTCGCCCTCCAGGATCACGACACCACCCTCGACCAGCTGGCCCACCGGCGACGCAACCTGCCGGCTCGGGCGCAGCTCGACGCGGCCATGGCGGAGGTCGGGCGGCTCGACGCGGCCATGACCGCGGTCGAGGCGTCGCGCCACGAGCTGCGGCGCTCGCAGCAGCGGCTCGAGGACGAGATCTCCTCGCTCTCCGAGCGCGCCACGAGCCACGACAAGACGCTCTACGGCGGCACCATCGCCAACCCGCGCGAGCTGCAAGCCCTCCAGGACGAGATCGCCTCGCTCAAGCGGCGCATCTCCCAGCTCGAGGACCAGGAGCTCGAGCTCATGGAGCAGATCGAGCCGCTCGACGCCGACATCGTGCGGCTCACCGGCGAGCGCCGCGCCGGCGACGAGCAGGCCGGCGCCCTGCGGGCGCAGATCGCCGAGGAGGAGGTCGCCATCGAGGCGGAGATGGCCAGCGTCGAGGCCGAGCGCGCCAGCATCGCCGAGGGCATCGACCCGGACCTGCGCGCCGACTACGAGCGCCTCCGCCCGCAGATGGGCGGCATCGCCATCGCCCGGCTGGTCGGTGGATCCTGCGGCGGCTGCCACCTCGGCCTCTCCGCCGTGGAGCTCGACCGCATCAAGCGGCTGCCCCCGGACGCGACGGTCCACTGCGAGGAGTGCGGCCGGCTCCTGGCGCGCTGAGCTCGGCCCGCCATGCTGCTCTGGTTCGTCGGAGGTTCGATCCTCATCGTGTGGTCGGTCTTCCGCAGTCCCGGCGCCGACTACCGCCTCGTCGCGCTCGGCAGCCTCCTGCCCCTCGCCGAGGTGCCCTTCGGTGAGCCGCGGCTGCTCCACAGCATCGCCGGCGCCGGCGTCCTGCTGGCTGGCGTGATGGTGGGGGCGCGAGGTCACCGGCTCGTCCAGCGCCGCCTCCTGGGACTGCCGATCGGCGTGCTGCTGCACCTCGTGCTCGACGGCGCCTGGACCGACAGCCATGCGTTCTGGTGGCCGTTCCTCGGCCTGTCGTGGTCCACCTCGGAGCTGCCCGAGCTCGGCCGAGGCGGCCTGAACGTCGTCCTCGAGCTGGCCGGCGCGGCGGCGTGCTGGTGGGCGTGGCGCCGCTTCCGCCTCGCCGAGCCCGAGCGGCGCCACCGCTTCCTCACCACGGGCCGCCTCGGGCGCGACGTCGTGGCGTGACGATCTCCGAGGGGCGTCCGCCGCGCCATCCTTCGGCGCATCGCTGCTCTGGTGGCGGGCGGGCCCCATGCTGATCGTGGTGCGGCACGGCCGGACCGAGGCCAACGCCTCGGGGCTGCTGCTCGGCCAGCGCCTCGACCCGAGCCTCGACGAGCTCGGGCGCCGCCAGGCGGCGACGCTGCCTGCGGTGCTCGCCGGGGCGAGGCGGGTCGTCTGCAGCCCCCTCCTGCGGGCCCGCCAGACCGCCGACGCCATCGGTCTGCCGGTCGAGGTCGACGAGCGGTGGATCGAGCTCGACTACGGGGTGCTCGACGGCACCGCGCTGGGGGCCGTGCCGCCGGCGCTGTGGGCCCGCTGGCAGAGCGACGACGGCTTCGTGCCCGAAGGCGGCGAGTCGCTGGCGACGCTCGGCGCCCGCGTCGCCAGCGCCTGCAGTGACCTCGCCGAGGAGGCGGCGGCGCAGGACATCGTGGTGGTCACCCACGTGTCGCCCGTCAAGGCCGCCGTGGCGTGGGCGCTGGGGGTGCCCCCCGGCGTCGCCTGGCGCATGTACGTCGCCCCCGCCTCGATCACCCGCGTCGCCCTGCGCCCGAGGCCCTCACTGCACGCCTTCAACCTGACGGGGCACCTCGACGGCCTCGCCAGCGGCGCTGCCTGACGAGGTCTGCCCTCGCGGCGCGCGACGGGCGCCCCGCAGGGGGTGGTGACGGTGAGCCGGCCGATAGGCGGGGTTCTGTGCCTCGCATCCCTTGCGGTCAGCGAGGTGGTGGCCATCCATCTGTGCGGTCTACCTGGGGAGATGTGGCCGGGCCGGCCCTCCCACGATTCGACCTTGCTCCGGGTGGGGGTTGCCGAGCCGCCGGGGTCGCCCCCGGCGCTGGTGCGCTCTTACCGCACCGTTTCACCCTTGCCTGTGCCCGTTGCCGGGCCATCGGCGGTCTGCTCTCTGTTGCCCTGAACCGACAGGTCGCCCCGTCCTGGCTCTCGCCAGCACCCTTGCCCTTCGGAGCCCCGACCTTCCTCGACGTGGTCACGCCACGCCGCGGCCACCTGGCCGGCTCACCGTCGCGACCAGCCTACGGGTTCGACGGAGCAACGCCCCACCGCAGCGGTGGGGCCTCCGGCGAGGTCGTCGGGTCGATCAGAACGTCAAGGCGCTCAGCTCGGGAACCCAGCCCGCTGCGCGATCACAGGCGTCGCGCCAGCGGTCGCGGTCGAAGCGGCCCAGGGGCTCGACCGTGGCGCGCGGGCGCCACGTGGCGGCCACGTCGTCCCAGCCGCCCCAGGTGCCCACCGCCAGGCCGGCGAGGAACGCCGCACCGAGGGTCGTGGCCTCGCGCACCGGCGACACCTCGACCGGTCGTTGCGTCGCATCGGCGAGCGCCTGCAGGAACGTGGGGTTGTCGCTCATGCCGCCGTCGACGCGCAGGCTCGGGATGGCCAGCCCGGTGTCGGCCTCGGCCGCCTCGACGAGATCGGCGCCGCGCTGGGCGACGCCCTCGAGGACGGCCCGGACGATCTGCGGGCGCTCGCTGCCCCGCGTCAGACCCAGCAGGGTGCCGCGGGCGCCGTAGTCCCACCGCGGCGTGCCCAGGCCGAGCAGGGCGGGCACGTAGGTCACGCCCTCGGAGCTGTCGCAGCGGCTCGCCACGTCGTGGCTGGCGGCGGCGCTGTCGATGATGCCGAGGTCGTCGCGCAGCCACTCCACGTTCGTGCCGGCCGAGAGCATCACTGCCTCCACGCCCCACGCCAGCACGCCGTCACGCCGCCAGGCGACGATCGGGAAGCAGCCGCCCTCGCCTTGGCGCTCGAAGCGCGGGCGCTGCTCGCCGAGGTGGAGGTCGAGCATGCCGCCGGTGCCGAAGGTGATCTTGGCGAGGCCGCGCTGCACGCAGCCCTGCCCCACCAGGCTCGACTGCTGGTCGCCGACCAGGGCGGTGAGCGGCGGCGCGCCCTCGAGCGCCGTGGCGGCGCCGAGCAGCCCCGAGCTGTCGACCACCTCCGGCAGCGACGAGCGCCCGATCCGCAGCGCGTCGAGCACCTTGTCGTCCCAGTCGCCGCCGTCGCCGCGCATCAGCGCCGTGACGGCGGCGTTGGACGCGTCGGTGGCGTGCACGGCGCCCCCCGTGAGGTGCCAGGCGAGCCAGGTGTCGACGGTGCCCACGCAGAGGTCGCGGGTGCGGTCCGGGTCGGCCATGTCGAGCAGGAACGCGGCCTTCGTGGCGGAGGCGTTGGGCGCCACGCGGATCCCGTCGGCCTGCAGCACGAGGCACATGCCCGCGGTGCGCAGGTCCTGCCAGCCGACACCGGGGCCGACCGGCTCACCCGTGGCGCGGTCCCACACGATCGTCGAGGCCCTCTGGTTGGCGATGCCCACCGCGTCGACCGGGCCCGCCTCGGCCAGCACGGCCTTCGCCACGTCGAGCGCGGCGGCGGCCATCTCGGCGGCGTCGAACTCCACGAAGCCCGGCTGCGGCGACGACGGGAGCAGCGGCCGGTGCCGCTCGGCCGCGATCGTGGCGTCGTCACGGACCACGGCCGCCCGCAGCCCGCTCGTGCCCACGTCGATCACGAGGATGCTCATGGTCGCGTTCTAGCAGCCCTCCGCCGGCCCATCGTGCCCCCCACGACGGCGAGCGCGATCGCCAGCGCCACCGTCAGCGGGATCCCCACCCAGGTGACCTCCTCGTCGGCCACCGCCTGGCGCACCACGCCGAGGGTCTGCACCAGGGCGATGGCGACGGCGCCGCTCGCAGCAGCGGCGCGGACCGAGCCACCCTGGTGGCCGACCACGAAGCCGCCCGCCGCCATCCCCAGCAGCACGACGAGGGCGAGGGCGTAGGTGGCGGGCGACACGCCGTCGCCGTCGCGCACCACGTCGAGCACCTGCGCCGCCAGCGCGGCGGGCAGCGCCATCGCCAGCGCGACGCCGGCCCCCGTCGCGACCGCCCGCGCTCCGCTCACCCGACGCGCGCTCGCGAGCTGCGGTGGCGTGCGGGATCTGGTCGCGCAGCGACGGCGGTCGCGGGCACGGAGGCGACGGGATGCACCTAGTAGGCGGCAGGGCCGAAGGGCGACGGGAGGCCGAGCTTGCCGGGGTTCAGGATGCCGTGGGGATCGAGGGCGTGCTTGGCGGCGACGAGCACGTCGAAGGCGGGGCCCAGCGCCTCGGCGACGAAGCGGCCGCGGTTGAGGCCCACGCCGTGGTGGTGCGACAGCGCGCCGCCGGCGGCCAGGACGGCGCGGGTGCCCACATCCCAGGCGGCGCGGTAGTAGGCATCGCGCTCGGCGGGCTCCACCTTGGCGGCGAAGGTGAAGTAGAGGCACCCGCCGTCGGTGTAGCTGTGCGACTGGTGTGCCGAGGCGGCGATGGTGCCCTCGACGCCGCTGAGCGCGTCCACCGTGGCCCGGTAGATGGCCGGCAGATCACGCCAGCGGCCGACGACCTCCATCGTGTCGACGACGTAGCCGCGGCTGATCAGCGCCTCCAGCGCAGCGACGTCGTTGCGGTGCTCCAGCCAGTGCGCCACGTGCGCGACGTCCTCGTGGTGGGCGTCGCGGCACGTCTCCGCCACGATCTCCATCGTGGTGTTGACGAGCTCGCTGTCGCCCTCGTCGAGGACGAGCAGCAGCGCGCGAGCACCCGTGTGGTAGGTGCGGTCGGCCTCGGCGGGATCGTAGAGTCGCAGGACCGCCGGCGTGGCGCCGCGCTGGATGATCCGGCGCATGGCATCGAGGCCCTCCGCGAAGCTGGCGAAGCCGAAGGCGCCACGCCGCTCGTAGGCCGGTGCGGGGTGCAGCCGGAGGCGGGCGCCGGTGATGATCCCGAGCGTGCCCTCCGAGCCGACGAAGAGCTGGTTGAGGTCCGGGCCCACCGCGGCACGGGGCGCACCGCCCGTACGGACCGCGCGACCGTCGGCGAGGACCACATCGAGGCCCAGCACCATGTCCTCGATCTTGCCGTAGCGCGTGGAGAGCTGCCCGGCCGAGCGGCACGCCAGCCAGCCACCCACCGTCGACAGCGCCACCGACTGCGGCCAGTGCCCGAGGGTGACCCCGTGCTGCGCGCGCAGCGCCTGCTCGAGGTGATCGCCGAAGGTGCCCGCGGCGACGTCGAGCACCAGCGACGTGTCGTCGACGTCGACGATGCCGGTCAGACCGCAGAGGTCGAGGACCACGCCGCCGTGCACCGGCACCGAGGCGCCGCAGACGCCGCTGCGACCCGCCGCGGCGGTGACGGGGATGCGAGCCTCGTCGCACACCGCCAGCACCGCGCCGACCTGCTCGGCAGTGGTGGGGGACACCACGGCCGCTGCCTTGGCGGCGACCTGCCCGTCGAGCGCCCACATCATCGCCTGGGGCCACCAGTCGCGGCTGGCCTCTCCGAGGACGTCGCCGCCGACGGTCGTGGCGCAGATCCCCCCCAGGCGGTCGACGACCGCCTCGGGCAGCTCGACGCGCGTGCTCGCCAAGCGGCTCGTCGCAGCCGCGCCACCGCCGTGCAGCGCGATGGGCGCTGTCGGCGCCCCGGGGCCGGGCGCAGGGAGCGGATGTGGGTGCGTGTCGGTCACGGGACGGGCACCGTCTCGGGCAGGCGCGGTGCGCTGCGCTCGGCGGTGACGAGGGCGATGTAGCGCTCCGCCTGCGCCGCGGCCTCCTCGGGGGACCATCCCAGCTCGCCGGCGATGAGGCGGGCCACGTCGTGCGCGGCCGCTGCGCTCGCGTCACGGGCCTGGAGCCGGGCGCGGGTGCGTCGCGACAGCACGTCGTCGACGGTCGTGGCCATCTCGTGGCGCACCGCGTGCACGGCTTCGGCCTTGAGGTAGGGCAGGCCCGGCACCAGCGGCTCGCCGAGCGCGGGGTCGGCCTCGACCAGCGCCTCGATGACCCGCGCCTCGCTGCCGAAGCGGCTCGCCAGGTGCTCGCCCGGCTCGGGCGTGACCCCGTCGGCGCCGCGCAGCCGCAGCTTCGCCGTGCGGCAGCGCCGGGCCGCGCGCGGCAGGCCCTCGACGTGGTCGACGACGGCGTCGACGCTGTCCTCGGCCATCTCTCGGTAGGTGGTCAGCTTGCCGCCGGTCACCGTCACGACGCCGCTCTCGCGCACGCGCACGTTGTGACGGCGCGACAGGTCGGCGGTACGGCCGCTCGTCGCGGCCTTGACCAGCGGTCGCAGCCCGGCCCACGTGCCGACCACGTCGGCCTCGGTGAGCGGTTCGCGCACGGAGAGGTTGATCGCCTTGAGCAGGTAGGCGACGTCGTCGGGCGTGCAGTGCGGCTCGTCGAGCGGGCCGTCGTAGTCGGTGTCGGTGGTGCCGACGTAGGTGAGCTGGTACGTGCCGTCGCCGTTCGGGAGCCACGGCACCACGAAGACGCTGCGCTTGTCCTTCGGCACGGGTACCACGACGGCGATGTCGTTGCGGACCTTCTCCCACGGGACGGTGATGTGGATGCCCTTGGCGGGCCGGATCGAGTCGGGGTGGCCGCCCTCGTCGAGGGCACGCACGTCGTCGGCCCACACCCCCGCGGCGTTGACGACCGCGCGTGCGCTGATCTCGATGCGTCGCCCGTCGGCTTCGAGGGTGGCGCCGCGGACGTGGCCGTCGGTGCCGTGGCGCAGCGCGATGACCTCGGTGTGGTTGGCGACGACCGCGCCATGGTCGAGCGCGGCGGTGCGGGCCAACGTGAGGGTGAGCCGGGCGTCGTCGGCGGCAGCGTCGTAGTAGAGGTAGGCGCCGGCCAGGCGCTCCTCGGGCAGCGTCGGCATGTGCTCGACGGCCTCGCCCTTCTTGAGGCGCTTGTGCAGCTTGCCGATGCGGGCGCCGCCGGTCAGGTCGTACATCCACATGGCGCTGCCGAGCGCCCGGGCGACCTTGGCGTTGATGAGCCCGTCCTTGGAGAACAGCGGGATGAGGAACGGCAGGACGCGGACGAGGTGGGGGGCGTTGCGTCGCAGGCGCTGGCGCTCGCGCAGCGCCTCGTACACGAGGCGCACATCGCCGTTCTGCAGGTAGCGCAGACCGCCGTGCACGAGCTTGGAGCTCTTCGAGGAGGTGCCGCTCGCGAAGTCGTCGCGCTCGACGAGCGCCGTGCGCAGGCCCCGGCTGGCCGCGTCGAGCGCCACGCCGGCGCCGGTGATGCCGCCCCCGACGACCAGGACGTCGAACGTCGTGTCGCCCAGGGCCTGGAGCGCCCGGGCACGATCGAAGGTACCGAGGGCCACGCCGGGAGGTTAGAGGCTGCGCCGGCGATCGGTCGCAGCGCAGGCCTGCCCCTACGCTGCCGCCGATGGGCCTCGACCACCTCGCAGCGATCCGATCCGACTCCGCGCGCATCGTCGCCGCGCTGGCCGCCCGGCCCGACGGTGCCATCGGCTGGTGCGGCGACTGGACGGTGCAGGACTGCGCGCGCCACGTCGGTGCCGTCCACCAGATGGCGACCCGGGTGGTGGCCGGCCGGCCCACAGCCGACTTCGGCGTGCGGGCCGAGATCCACGTCCCGCCCGTCGACGACCCGGGCCTGGGCGCATGGCTGGAGGCGAGCACGAGCGCGCTCGTCGCGCAGCTCGAGGCGACCGATCCCGACGAGGCGTGCTGGTCCTGGTTCGAGGCGCACCGGACGGTCGCGTTCTGGCGGCGGCGGATGGCCCACGAGACGGTCGTGCACCGCTGGGACGCCGAGCACGGGGCAGGCGTCGATGCGCGCCCGACGGATCCGGTCCTCGCCGCCGACGGCGTCGACGAGCACCTCGAGGTCTTCACGGCCGTCTCGCGCGCCCTGCACGGCGCGCCCGGCGACGGCGAGACGGCGCACCTGCACTGCACCGACACCGAGGGCGAGTGGCTCATCGAGTTCCCCGAGGCCGGCAAGCAGGTGCTGCGGCGCGAGCACGCCAAGGGCGCCGTCGCGATCAGGGGAACGGCCGAGGCGCTGCTGCTGTTCGCGTGGGGGCGGCCGCTGGAGGGCTCGGCCGTCGAGATCCTCGGCGACGGCGACATCGTCGACCGGTGGCGCCAGCTCGTCCCGCCGATGTGATCGTCGGACCTACGCTGGGCTCGTGGGCGTCGTCTCGAAGCTGCAGCTGCCGGTCATGTGGCTGCACCACCTGCTCTACGTCCACACCCGCGGCCTCGTCGGGCACCGCCTGCTCGGTGTGCCGACCCTGCTGCTCCACACGGTCGGTCGACGCAGCGGCGCGCCGCGCACCTCGGGGCTGGTCTACGCCCGCGACGGCGGCGCCTACCTCGTCGTGGCGTCCAACGGCGGGGCCGACCGGGCGCCGGGGTGGCTCTTCAACGTGCAGGCGAACCCCGCCGTCGAGGTCCAGGTCGGCCGACGTCGCTCGTCGGCGGTCGCCTCGGTGGTCGGCGCCGACGACGCCGACCACGAGCGCGTCTGGGCGCTCGTCAACGGCGTGAACCGCGACCGCTTCGCCCGCTACCAGCGCCGCACCGGGCGCCCGATCCCGGTCGTGCGCCTCACCCCGCCATCTTTCGAGCGCCCCGGACGGCGCTAGAGGGCGTTGGGCGTGATGCGGACGGGGTCGGTGCACTCGCCGCGCAGCACGCGGATGGCGAGTTGGCCGTTGGCGAGCGAGGCCTCGACGCCGCCACCGAAGCCGTCGGGCAGGTCGATCTCGCGCTCGTAGCCGCCGTAGTCCCACTCGTGGAGCAGGTACTCCCGCGGCGCGGCGCTGCGCAGGTGGGCCCAGAAGCGCAGGCTCCCCGGGCGGAGCTCGACGGTGACGTCGTCCGCCTGCACGGCAGGCAGCGGCGCCACGAGCACCATCGCCTCCGGCGCCTGGTAGGCGTTCACGGGCACCGGCTGGACCCGCATCGTGGCCTCGGTCTGGGCGGTGGCGTCGAGCACGTCCTGGTGGCTCACCTGGTCGCTGTCCACGACCCTGAACCTACCCATCGGCACCCGGACCATCCCCCAAGATTTCAACAATGATTGTTGATCAACAGGTCCTGCGTGTAGGGTGGCCGCCGTGAAGTCGGTCGACGTGCTCACCGAGCAGTTCCGGGCCCGAGGCCTGAAGGTGACGCCCCAGCGGCAGTCGATCTTCCGGGCGCTCTCGAGCTCCACCGTCCACCCCACGGCCGAGTCGGTCTATGCCGCGGTGAGCGCCGAGATGCCCACCATCTCGCTGCGCACCGTCTACCAGACGCTCAACGACCTGGCCGCGATGGGGGAGCTGAGCACCCTCGACGTGGGTACCGGATCCGACGCGGTTCGACCCGAACCTCGTGCCGCACCACCACCTCGTGTGCGACGAGTGCGGCCGGATCGAGGACCTGCACGCGGACTTCCCTGGTGTGGCGGTACCGCCCCACGGGGACGCCGCGGGGTTCCAGGTGAGCTCCACCGAGATCGTCTTCCGTGGCCGATGCGCGTCCTGCCGCGTCGGCCGGCACCCCCCAAACCCAACCCAACACAGGAGACCTGCATGCCTGAGCTCAAGGGCACCAAGACCGAAGAGAACCTCAAGGAGGCGTTCGCCGGCGAGAGCCAGGCGAACCGCCGCTACCTGTACTTCGCGCAGAAGGCCGACGTCGAGGGCTACCCCGACGTCGCCGCGCTGTTCCGCTCGGTCGCCGAGGGCGAGACCGGGCACGCCTTCGGTCACTTCGACTTCCTCGCCGAGGTCGGCGACCCCGTCACCGGCGAGGCGGTCGGCTCCACCGAGGACAACCTCAAGTCGGCGATCGCCGGCGAGACCTACGAGTACACCGAGATGTACCCCGGGCTTCTCGAAGACGGCCCGCGACGAGGGCTTCGAGGAGATCGCCGAGTGGCTCGAGACGCTCGCCCGGGCCGAGAAGAGCCACGCCGGCCGCTTCACCCAGGGCCTCGAGAGCCTCTCGTAGCCCACGAGGGACCAGCTCCGACGGTGAGGGGGGTGCGGCGACGCACCGCCCTCGCGCGCCGCACCCCATCCGACGAGGTACCCATGACGACCACGTACGACCCGTTCCACCCGAAGTACTTCGACGAGGCCGACCTGCGCGAGGAGATGGCGCGGGTCTTCGACCTGTGCCACGGCTGCCGGCTGTGCTTCAAGTTCTGCACGGCGTTCCCGACGCTGTTCGCTGCCATCGACAACCACGACGACCAGGACTCCGCGCGGATGACCGACGGCGGAGCAGGACCAGGTCGTCGACGAGTGCTTCAACTGCAAGCTCTGCTACGTCAACTGCCCGTACATCCCGGGCCAGCACGAGTGGGAGCTCGACTTCCCGCGCCTCATGCTCCGCGCCGAGCAGACGCTGCACCGAGCCGCGGGCGGCGCAACGTCCGGGTGGCGCTGACCGACCAGGCGCTGGGGCGCACCGACCTCGCCGGCAAGGTGGCCACCAAGGTCGCGCCGCTCGCCAACAAGGCGCTCGCCACGCCGGGGTCGACGGCGCGCAAGGCCATGGAGAAGGTCACCGGCATCGCGTCGGAGCGCCTGCTGCCGCCCTATGCCGAGGACCCGCTTCTCGACGTGGTGGAAGAAGCGCACGCCATTGCGCGCCTCGCCGGAGCACAAGCAGGGCTCGGCGATCATCTTCCCGACGTGCCTGGTCGAGTACCAGAGCCCGCAGGTCGGCAAGGACCTCGTGCGGGTCTGGAGCGCAACGGCATCGACTGCGAGCTCCCCGCCGGGCAGGTCTGCTGCGGTGCGCCGTGGCTGCACTCCGGCGACGTCGACCACTTCCGCAAGCAGGGCCGCAAGAACGTCACGGTGCTCGCCGACGCCATCCGCGCGGCACGCCGGCGCGGCGAGGAGCCGGCCGTCGTGGTGCCCCAGCCGACGTGCGGCTACATCCTGAAGTACGACTACAAGGACTACCTGGGCGGCGCCGACGCCGAGCTGGTGGCCGAGCACACCTACGACGCGGCCGAGTACCTGATGAAGCTGCACAAGGCCGAGGGCACCGCAGCTCGACACCGACTTCACCGGGCGACGTGCCCGAAGCCGTCACCTACCACGCGCCGTGCCACCTCCGGGCGCAGAACATCGGCCTGCAGCTCGCGCGACCTCGTGAAGCTCACCGGCGCCAAGGTCACGGTCGTGGCCGAGTGCTCCGGCATCGACGGCACCTGGGGCTACCGCGCCGAGCACTACGAGGACTCGCGTGCGGTCGCCAGGAAGATGGTGGACGCGATCGACAAGGCCGGCGGCGAGGTCGTGGCCGGCGACTGCCACCTCGCCAACGGCGGCATCCTCCAGGAGACCGGCCGCCAGCCGGTGCACCCGGTCTCCCTGGTCGCACGGGCCTACGGCATCCCGGAGGAGGGACCATGAGCGCAACCGGCAACGCCAAGCTCACCCTCGACGACATCGCCGACCTGCGCGCCTACGAGCGCGAGCGCGCCGAGTTCCGCAGCCAGGTCATCGAGCTCAAGAAGCGCCGACGCCTGCACCGTCGGCCCGCTCATCACCGCTCGTCTTCGAGAACCGCGACACGATCCGCTTCCAGATCCAGGAGATGGCCCGGGTCGAGAAGCTGATCACCGACGAGGCGATCCAGGGCGAGCTCGACACCTACAACCCGCTCATCCCCGAGCCCGGACAGCTCTGCGCCACGCTGTTCCTCGAGCTGACCTCGCGAGGCGCAGCTGCGCGAGTGGCTGCCCAAGCTGGTCGGCATCGAGCGCTCCCTCGCCCTGCGCATCGGCGAGGGCGCTGACGCGCTCGTGCTGCGCGCCCTCACCGAGGAGGCCCACGCCGAGCAGCTGACCCGTGAGGAGACCACCGCCTCGGTGCACTACGTCCGCTGGGAGCTCACGCCCGAGCAGGTCGACCGCTTCGAGCAGGGGCCCGTGACCCTCCTGTCCGACCACGCTGCGTATCAAGAGGAGACGGAGCTCAGCCCCACCAACACGGCCGAGCTGCTCGCCGACCTGCGGGGCTGAGCCTGCCGGATCTGCGCCATTCGGGGCCTTTCGCCCGATTCGGGGAGAGCCTCCCGTTGCTCTGATCAGGGCCGTCGGGCACACTCCTCACGGAGCGTGGTGATGATCACCGGCACCGCCGCCGCACGCTGCGGCGACCAGGAGGGCCACGTGGAGCGGGTACGAGACCGGGAAGCGCTGTTGGAGGAGCTCGTCGGCGACGGCGTGCTGCCCGACGGCATGCGGGGTCGGCTGCTGCGCACCCGCGAGGTGGCGCTGCTCTTCCAGGTGTCCGAGCGGGCCGTGACCGACTGGGCGCGGCGGGGCCGGATCCCCTCCGTGCGCACGCCCGGTGGGCATCGCAGGTACCCCGCCGACGAGGTCTGGGCGCTGCTGCGGCGCAGCGAGTCCGGCCAGTGACCCTCTGAGCGGCGGGTTTGCATCGGGCGCTCGTCGGGGCAGAGACTGCCCGTTGCACTGCCCCCGTCACGAAGAGCCCCCCGAACCATGGAACTCGCCTGGCGCCGCCACTCCGCCTGCCGCGGACTGGACCCAGACATCTTCTACCCAGAGACCGACGAAGCCGCCGATGTGGCGAAGGTCGTCTGCGGCGAGTGCTCGGTGCGGGAGACGTGCCTCGAGTTCGCCCTCGCCGGCCGCGAGAAGGAGGGTGTCTGGGGCGGTGCCACCGAGAAGGAGCGCCGCCGCATCCTGCGGCAGCGCCGCCGCGCCTCCTGAGCCCGCACCGGTAGGGTCCGCCCATGGCTGACCTGACGTTCGCGGAGCACGGCGGCTGGCCGGTCGTGCTCGACAGCCTCATGGCAGGCACGGCGCTCAGCCGGGAGCACGCCCACGTGACGATGGCCGAGATCCTCGACGGCGCCGCCTCGCCGGCGCAGATCGCCGCGTTCATCGTGGCGCTGCGCATGAAGGGCGAGACGGTGGAGGAGCTGGTCGGCATGGTCGACGCCATGCTCGACGCCTGCACCCGGGTCGAGATCGACACGTCCGGTCCCGTGATCGACGTCGTGGGCACGGGCGGCGACCGGGCCCACACGATCAACGTGTCCACCCTGTCGGCCCTGGTCGTCGCGGGGGCCGGCGGGCGGGTGTGCAAGCACGGCAACCGTGCCGCGTCTTCGGCGTGCGGCGCAGCCGACCTGCTGGAGGCGCTCGGCGTGGAGATCGAGCTCGGGCCCGAGGGCGTCGCCCGCTGCGTGGAGGAGGCTGGCATCGGCTTCTGCCTGGCGACCCGCTACCACCCGGCGATGCGCCACGCAGGTCCGTCGCGCCGCGACCTCGGCATCCCGACGGCCTTCAACATCCTCGGCCCGCTGTCGAACCCCGGCCGGGTGCGCCGCTACCTCATCGGCGTGGCCGACCCGCGCATGTCCGAGCGGATGGCCGGCGTGCTGCGCGCCAACGGCGCCGAGCGGGCGCTGATCGTCCACGGCGGCGACGGCCTCGACGAGCTCACCACCACCGGGCCCTCCACGGTCGTGGAGCTGTACGACGGTGAGGTCACCACGTGGGACGTGGATCCGCAGGCGCTGGGCCTGCCGCGCGTCGACCCGGAAGACCTCGTCGGAGGCGACGCGAGCACCAACGCCGACCTCGCCAGGCGGGTGCTGGCGGGGGAGCAGGGCCCGCACCGCGACATCGTCAGCCTCAACGCCGGCGCCGCCCTCGTGGCCGCCGGGCTGGCCGACGACCTGCCCGCCGGCGTGGCGGCGGCGCAGGCGGCGATCGACTCGGGCGGCGCGGTCGGCGCGCTCTCCCGCCTGGTCGAGGTCTCCCAGCGCGAGGCGGCTGGACAGTCCGGATAACGATCGTTATCCTGGCAGGTGATGGCTGAGGCAGCATCGCTCCCCGAACCCGTGAGCGTCGACGCGCACGACGAGATCCGCGCCAAGCTGATCGACGCGGCCGCCGAGGTGTTCGCCGAGAAGGGCTACGACGGCGCCGGCGTCGCCGAGATCGCCAAGCGCGCCGGCTACACCACCGGCGCCATCTACGGGCGCTTCACGGGCAAGGCCGAGCTGCTGCTCGCCGCCATCGACGCCCACTCCGACAGCGAGCTCGACACCCTCTTCAACGAGCACCGCTTCGAGGGCAAGGTCACCGACATCCTCACCACGGTCGGCTCGCACCTCGTCACCGACGAGACGACTGCCAACAACGCGCTGCTGCTCGAGGCCTTCGTGGCGGCACGCCGCGATCCCGAGGTCCGCCGGCTGATGCAGGGGCTCCTCGACCTGCGCGGCGACCGGCTCGCCGAGCTGGTCACCGAGGCGCAGGCCACCGGCGCCATCGACCCCAGCCTCGACCGCGAGGCCGTCGTGCGCTTCTGCCACGCCGTCGGCTTCGGCTTCCTGCTCTTCCGGGCGGTCGACCTCGACCTTCCCGACGCCGGGCCCTGGGAGGACCTCATCGCCCGGCTCGTCGACGCGCTCGACGTCTCCGCCAGCCACTCCGACCACACCATGCACACCACCACAGGGGGATCACCGACATGACCACCAACGAGGAGATGCTCGGGCGCGCCGAGGTCAACGACCTGGAGGCGATCCTCGCGATCACCGCAGGCGACGTCGACGAGGTCGTCCACGCCGTCAAGGACAACGCGGACGCGCTGTTCACCTGGAACTACGAGAAGGGCGAGCGGCCCGCGCTCAACAAGCTCTACGAGAAGGCCAAGGGCGCGCAGTGGAACGGCGAGACCGACCTCCCGTGGGAGACGCCGGTGGACATCGAGAAGGTCGTCGCCAACGCGCCGCGCGACCAGAACACCGATCCCGTGCTCGTCGCCGCGCAGCGCCCGGGCCAGCCGCTCCACGGCTGGACCGACAAGGAGTGGACCAAGCTCCGCATCGAGGGCCAGAACTGGACGATGAGCCAGTTCATGCACGGCGAGCAGGGCGCGCTGCTCTGCACCGCCAAGATCGTCGAGACGGTCCCGTGGATCGACGCCAAGTACTACGCGGCGACGCAGGTGATGGACGAGGCCCGCCACGTCGAGGTCTTCGCCAAGTACCTCGACACGAAGATGAACGGGCACTACCCGCTCAACGCCCACCTCGGCATGCTGCTCGACGACATCATCGCCGACAGCCGCTGGGACATGACCTACCTGGGCATGCAGATCATGGTGGAGGGCCTGGCGCTCGCCGCCTTCGGCTTCATGCACCAGCTCACCGAGGAGCCGCTCCTCAAGCAGCTGCTCCGCTACGTGATGAGCGACGAGGCACGCCACGTCGCCTTCGGTGTCCTCTCGCTGAAGGAGTACTACGGCGAGCTGACCGATGCCGAGATGCTCGAGCGCCAGCAGTTCGCCTTCGAGGCTGCCGTGCGCATGCGCGACCGCTTCCTGCAGCAGGAGGTGTGGGAGCGCATGGGCGTCGACGTCCGCACCATGGTGAAGCTGCAGCTCGAGAACCAGGGCGACAAGAACGAGGACGTCTTCCAGCAGCTGCTCTTCTCGAAGATCGTGCCGAACTGCAAGAAGCTCGGCCTGCTCGATCGCAACGACGGGTGGCTGCGGAAGAAGTTCGGCGAGATGGGCGTCATCCAGTTCGAGGACTGGGTCGACACCGGCGAGGAGTACGAGGCCATGAGCCTCGAGGCGATGGCCGGCGAAGGTTCGCGAGCAGGCGGCGCCGAGGTCGCCTAACGTGGTGGTGCTGACCCTCCGATGACATCGGTCGGGGGGCGCGGGGCCCGGCGCTTCGGGGGGAGCGCCGGGCCCCGCCGCGTCCGAGCGCCGGCGCTCCGGGGTGGCGGCGCCGGTCGGTACGATCCATCGGATGGCCACTGCTCGCTACCGGTGCACGACGTGCGGGAACCTGACCCGCTTCGACGTCACCACGACGACCCGCGTCAAGGCGTTCCACCACTTCAGCGTCGGCGGGGAGCTCTCGGTCGAGGAGTCGAGCGTGCTGGACGAGCGCGTCGAGTCGGTCGAGTGCCGCTGGTGCGGCCCGACGGGAGCCGTCACGGCCGAGGGGGCGCAGGCCTAGCAGCAGCGCCGCTGTCACACCCCCTGCGTAGGTTGGCGGGCATGGGAGACACCTCGCTGTACATCAGCTGCGACGAGTGCGTCATGGAGGGCACCGATGCCTGCGAGGACTGCATCGTCACCTTCCTGTGCGGGCGCGAACCGGGCGACGCGGTCGTGATCGACGTGGAGGAGGAACGAGCCCTGCGACTGCTGCAGAAGGGCGGCCTCGCGCCCGGGCTCCGTCATCGGCGGCGCACCGGTTGAGCGACGGCGGACCAGCGAGACGGCGCCGTCGCACATCGGGTGGACGGGCAGGTGGCTGCTACCGTCGGCCGCCGGAGGTGGCCACACAGGGGAGCCGTCCCCTTGCCTAGCGCGTGCAGAAGCTCCATCTGGTTGGCGTCACGACTGATCACGAGGGCCTGATCCTCAGCGCCCGCCGCGGCGCGCGCTCGGGCGGCTACACCCTTGCCGTCGACGGCGACCTCGCCGAGGTCGTCGAGGATCTCCGCAGGCGCCAGGCAGCTGCCAGCGAGGCGGACGACCCCGAGCCCGACGGCGACGGCGGGCGCGCGCCGCGCGTGGAGAGCATGCTCTCCGTGCGCGAGATCCAGGCACGGCTGCGGCGCGGTCGCAGCGTTGCCGAGGTCGCCAAGGCGGCCGGGGTGGAGCCCTCGTGGGTCGAGCGGTTCGCGGTGCCGGTGTTCGCCGAGCGGGCGCAGGTCGTCGAGCGGGTGCGCGCCGCACCGCTCAAGCGGGCGCGGCTGGGCACCTCCGCAGTGCCCATCGGCGCCGCCGTCGAACGCAACCTCGCCGACCGCGGCGTGACGATGAGCCCGGACGAGTCCGACGAGGCCTGGCGGACGAACCAGCTCGCCGATGGCCGGTGGGTGGTCCGCTTCTCGTTCCGTCACCGCGGCCGCGACCAGGTGCTGCGCTTCGATCTCGACGAGCGGTCGGGCGAGGTCACTGCCGCAGACCGCTCCAGCGCGCAGATCGGCTTCGTCGCCCCCTCGCCTTCGGGTGGTGCCCAGCGCCGCGCCAGCGCGCCGGCCGGGCGCGCCGGCTCGACGGCCAAGCGCGCCACGGTGAGCACCGGGTTCCGTGCCGATGCCCCGTCGGGCAAGGTCGGCTCCGAGCTCGCCAAGGAGCGAGAGCGCATGACGGCGGCGATGGCCAAGGCGACCGCCAGGCGGGTGGCCGAGACGGAGCGGGCCGCGCAGCGTCGAGAGCGGGAGCGACAGGCCCAGGCCGCGCGGGACGAGCGCGAGCGCGCCGTCCGGGCGCGTGCCGAGGCTGCCGCGGAGCACGAGCGCGTGCGCGCCGCGGCCCGGCTGGCGAAGGAGCGGGCGGACAAGGCCAAGGCCCAGGCGCGAGCAGCGCGCGGCCGCCAAGGCCGACAAGCAGCGCACGGCCAAGGCGGCCAAGGAGCGGGCGAGCAAGACGACCAAGCCGACGACCAAGGCGGCGACGGCCACCAAGGCAAGCGCAACCAAGGCGACGAAGGCCACCAAGGCCAGCGCGAAGGCGACCAAGGCGACGAAGGCGACGAAGGCGACGAAGGCGACGAAGGCGACGAAGGCGACGAAGGCCAGCGCGACCAAGGCGACGAAGGCGACGAAGGCGACGAAGGCGACGAAGGCGACCACGAGTGCACCGGCCGGCAAGGGCCCTGCGGCGGCGAGGGTCGCGGTCACCGAGCGCGCTGCCACCACGCCGGTCGGCGGCCCGGCGACGGCGCCGCCGCGCTCGGCGCCCCCGGTCGTGACGGCCCGCCCGACATCCCTCGCGCCCCGTGCGACGCCGTCGCTCCCCCCGCCCGTGCCCGAGCCCGTGCAGGCCGACGCTGCCACGAGCGCCCAGCGCGTCAGCGGCGCAGCGGCCGACGTCTACGGCCCCGCGGCGGCGCGGGCGCTGTTCCGGGCGGGACTCGTCGAGCAGGCGATCGGCGAGACGGACCGCACCCGCACCACCGACGCGGCGGCGCCGTCACCCAACGGCTCGACCGCCCGGCCGGAGCCCGCGCCCGACCGGCCGCGTCGCACTCGGCCGCTGCGCGCCACGTAGTGCCTGCCGCGACGTCGATCGACGTCGACGACCTGCGCGCCGCCGGCACGGCAGCGGGTCTCGACGCGGTCGAGACCACCACCGTGGAACCCTTCGTCGAGGCCCACGAGACGCTGCTGGCGCGCAAGGCCGCCGGGCTGCACGGCGGCATGGCGTTCACCTACCTGCGTCCTGAGCGCTCGACGGATCCGGCTCGCGCCCTGCCCGACGCCCGCTCGCTCGTCGTGGCGGCCAAGGGGTACCTCGCCGACGAGCCGGTCATCGACCTCAGCGGACCCGTCGGGCGCGTCGCCCGCTACGCCTGGACCGACCACTACGCCGTGCTCCGCGACGGCCTCGCTGCGATCGCTGCGGTCCTGCAGGCCGGGGGCTGGCGGGCCCGGGTCCTCGCCGACGACAACGCGCTCGTCGACCGGGCCGCCGCGCACCGGGCCGGCATCGGGTGGTGGGGGAAGAACGCCAACCTGCTCCTCCCCGGTCTCGGCAGCTGGTACGTCCTCGGGTCGGTGGTCACCGACGCGGCGCTCGAGCCGTCCAGCTCGCCCGTCGCCGATCGCTGCGGCGGCTGCACCCGCTGCCTCGACGGGTGCCCGACCGGGGCCATCACGGCGCCCGGCGTGGTCGACGCCCGCCGCTGCCTGTCCTGGTTGCTGCAGGCCGACGGCGCCTTTCCGCTCGAGCACCGCGCCGCGCTGGGTGGGCGCATCTACGGCTGCGACGACTGCCAGGAGGTGTGCCCGCCGAACCGCCGGGCGCCGAGGAAGGCGTCGCACGGCGCCGAGCGATCGGTCGTGCCGCTGCTCGACCTGCTCGACGAGGACGACCGCAGCGTGCTGCGCTGGGCGGAGCGCTGGTACATCCCGCGCCGCGAGCTGCGCTACGTGCGCCGCAACGCGCTCGTGGCGCTCGGCAACGTGGGACGGCCCGAGGACCCGAGCGTGGTCGCCGTCCTCGAGCGCCACCTTCGGCACGCCGATCCGCTGCTGCGCGCGCACGCCGTGTGGGCAGCGCGGCGCATGGGCAGGTCCGATCTCGTCGCGCCGATCGAGCGCGACCCCGACCCGCTGGTGCAGGCCGAGCTGGCCGCCGCCGTCACCGCACGCTGACCGCCCGCTGATGCGCCACCTCTTCGTCACCAACGACTTCCCGCCCAAGGTCGGCGGCATCCAGACGATGCTCTGGGAGCTCTGGCGGCGACTCGACCCGGACTCGTTCGTGGTGCTGACGACGCCCCACCCCCAGGCGCGGGAGTGGGACGCGGCGCAGCCCTTCCGCGTGGTGCGCACCCGCCAGCAGGTGCTGCTCCCCACCGGCGCGCTGCGCCGCCAGATCGCCGGGCTGGCGCGCGACATCGGCGCGGGCCTCGTGGTGCTCGACCCGGCCCTGCCGCTCGGGCTCGTCGGCCCGCGGCTGGCGAACCCCTACGCCGTGGTGCTGCACGGCGCCGAGGTGACGGTCCCCGGGCGCCTGCCCGGGAGCGGTGCGCTGCTCCGGCGGGTGCTGCGGGGCGCGGACCTGGTCATCGCGGGCGGTGGCTACCCGCTGGCCGAGGCCGAGCGGGCGGCGCGGCGCCGACTGCCCAGCGTGGTGGTGCCACCAGGGGTCGACACCGACCGGTTCGTGCCGCTCGACGCGCGGGACAAGCGCGCGCTGTTCGGGAGCGCTTCGGCCTTCCGCCGTCGGGCCGCCTGGTCGTGAGCGTGAGCCGGCTCGTGCCGCGCAAGGGCATGGATGCCCTCGTCCGCGCCGCCGCGCTCCTCGCGCCGGGCCGGCCCGACCTCACGGTGGCGATCGGTGGCGACGGGCGCGACCGCCGGCGACTGGAGCGGCTCGTCGCCACCACGGGCGCACCGGTGCGGATGCTCGGCCGGATCCCGCACGACGACCTGCCCGCGCTCTACGGCTGCGGCGACGTGTTCGCCATGCTGTGCCGCAACCGCTGGGCGGGACTCGAGCAGGAGGGCTTCGGGATCGTGTTCGTCGAGGCCGCCGCGGCGGGGGTCCCCCAGGTGGCGGGTGACAGCGGTGGCGCGGGTGAGGCGGTCGCGGCGGGGGAGACGGGGTTCGTCGTGGGCCGGCCGGAGGACCCCCGCGCCGTCGCCGAAGCGCTCGCCCGCCTCCTCGACGCGTCGCCGGAGGTGCGCGCCCGGATGGGCGCGGCCGGGCGACGTCGGGTCGTCGAGGACCTCTCCTACGACGTCCTCGCCGCCCGTCTGGGGGATGCGCTGCGGGCATGGGAGGCTGGCGCCCGTGGCTGAGCTCGCCGACCAGACCGAGGCGGGCGCCGGCATCGTCAACCTCGCCTTCCTCGGCACGGGGCTGATCGTCGGCACCGAGCGCGGCAGCGGCGATCGCGCCGGAGCGCTTCGGCATCGTCCACGCCGTGCTGTCCTGCCTGCTCTTCGCCATCGGCACGGCGGCCTTCCTGTGGGCCTACGCCCTCGGCGTCGCCCGCAGCCGCACGGACGCCGTGGGGATCCTGGGCCTGTTCTTCCTCGCCGGAGGGGTGGCGCCCCCCCGACGTGCGACGCCCGTTCCGCATCGCACTCGCGGTCGAGGTGGTGGCGGTCACGGCGGCCGCCGCCGTGCGGCCCTACAGCGAGGTCGCGTTCGGGATCCTGGCCCCGATGTTCGCCCTCGGCCTCATGGCGATGTGGGGCGGCCGGCACGGATCGTTCCCGCCACGGACGACGCCGTGACCCCACCGCTGCCGCTGCTGGTGCTGATGCTCGAGGTGCCCGTCCTGATGGCGCTCCTCGACTGCTGGCAGCGGCCACCGGAGCACTTCGCGGACGGGGCCGAGGACCGCAGGGCCTGGTTGCGCTGGCTCGTCGTGGCGGTGGTGACCGTGCCCGTGCTGGCCGGCTACGGCATCGTGCTCGGCTACTACTTCGCCGTCATCCGGAGGAACTCGCCCGCGTCGAGGTCGTGACCGTGCCCCGCGGTGCCCGGGTACGCCAGAATGCACGCTCTGCACCCCCGAGCCGACCGAGGAGCACGACCCATGGCCGATCAGGCGACGCAGACGATGGAGATCGCCGCGTCGCCCGAGCGCGTGCTGGGCATCCTCTTGGACTTCGAGGCCTACCCGAGCTGGGCGCGCGACCTGAAGGGCGTGGCCGTCGAGGAGCACGACGACGAGGGCCGTGGCACCGTCGTGACGTACCGGGCCGCCGCCATGGGACGCAGCACCAGCTACACGCTGGGCTACACCCACCCCGACGACGGCTCGGGCCTGTCCTGGGAGCTCGTGCGCGGGGACATCATGCGGCGACTCGAGGGGTCCTACCGGCTCCAGCCGGTTCCGGGATCCTCCGACCGCACGTCGGTGACGTACCACCTCGCCGTCGACCTGGTCGTGCCGCTCCCGGGGTTCGTGAAGCGGCGGGCGGAGTCCAAGATCATCCACACCGCGCTCCGCGAGCTCCGGGCGCACGCAGAGACACCGAGCTGATGCCGGCCCCGGGCGTCGCTTCGCTCCTGGGCGGCCCGGCGTGACGCGGATCCTGCTGTTCACCGGCAAGGGCGGGGTCGGCAAGACCACGACCGCCGCGTCGACGGCGCTGCGCTGCGCCGACGCTGGCCTCCGCACGATCGTGCTGTCGACCGACCCGGCCCACTCGCTCGCTGATGCCTTCGACGTCGAGCTGGGTCCGCTCGCCGCGCCGATCACCTCGACGCTCTGGGGCCAGCAGCTCGACGCGCAGGACCGCATGGAGGAGTCCTGGCAGGAGATCCAGGGCTGGCTGCGCGAGGTGTTCGCCTGGGCGGGGGTCGACGGGCTGGAGGCCGAGGAGCTGTCGGTGGTCCCCGGGCTCGACGAGGTCTTCGCCCTCGCCGACATCAAGCACTGCGCCGAGTCGGGGGAGTGGGACGTCGTCGTCGTCGACTGCGCGCCCACGGCCGAGACGATCCGCTTCCTGTCGCTGCCCGACATCCTCGCCCGCTACATGGAGCGCCTCTTCCCGGTGGGCCGTCGCATCAACAAGCTGGCCGCCCCGGTGCTCTCGCGGGTCACGAGCCTGCCGGTGGCCGGCGACGAGGTGTTCGAGGCCACGCGCGGCTTCTACGAGCGCCTCGAGGGCGTGCGCGAGATCCTCACCGACCCGGAGCGCACCAGCGTCCGGCTCGTCGTCAACCCCGAGCAGATGGTCATCGCCGAGGCCCGCCGCACCTACACGTACCTCTCCCTGTTCGGGTACCGGGTCGACGCGGTCGTCGCCAACCGGCTGCTGCCCGAGGGCGTGTCCGACCCCTGGTTCGAGCGTTGGAAGGCCCTGCACGTCGAGCACCTGCAGGCGATCGAGGACGGCTTCGCGCCGCTCCCGGTGCTGAAGGTGGAGCTGGCGCCCACGGAGCTGATCGGGGTGGACGCCCTGCGGGCCTTCGGCGAGGAGGTCTACGGCGACCTCGACGCCGCCAGCCGCCTGCACACGGGCCAGCCACTGCGCATCCTCCGTCGCAACGGTCGCACGACCCTGTCGCTCGACCTGCCCTTCGCCGATCGCGGCGAGCTCGAGCTCGGCCGCCGCGGCGACGAGCTCCTCGTACGGGTGGGCCCCTACCGTCGCGCCGTCACGCTGCCCGACTCCCTGCGGAGCCGGCCGGTCGCCACGGCGATGCTCACGGGGGGCAGACTGAAGGTGACCTTCGAGGGGAGCGCTGACGATGCCGGCCGGTGAGCACGAGGACGACTGGGCCCGAACGAGCGTCGAGCACCTGCAGGCCGCCGCCCGGGAGGTCATCCAGGCCACCCGTTCGCTCCTCGACGCGGCGGAGGAGCTCGTGGATGATCCCGCTGCCGTGCGGGGCCTGGTGGGCAGCGTGGCCTCGGTGGCGCAGACCCTGGCGGGACGGCTCCGCGACCAGCGCGGCGAGGCGCCCGACGACGCCCGCGGGGACGGCGACGACGGCCGCGTGCAGCGGATCCACGTCTCCTGATCCTGGCGGTCGCGCCGCCGGGGGGCCTGAGCGAGGGTCGGGGCCCACCGCCTACGCTGGCGCGCAGCCCGACGCGATCTGGAGGTGCTGTGGCCGTACTCACCGAAGCCGCCATCCGGGAGCTCGCACGGATACGGGGAGGTGATGCGCCGATCACGTCGTGCTACCTCGACGTCGACGGTCGGCGCCTGGCCCGCCGCCAAGACGTGGAGCACGAGCTCGACGGCATGCTCCGGGAGGCGCGACCTCGTGCCAACGGGCACCAGTCGGTGCACGACGACCTGCGCAAGATCGAGGCGTTCGTGCGCAGCGGCCTCGACCGCACCGAGACCCGCGGCCTCGCCATCTTCTCCTGCGCTGCGGCCGACCTCTGGGAGGTCATCGAGCTGCCGGTCCCGGTTCGCTCGCAGCTCGTGATCAACCACGCGCCCGCCGTCGGCCAGCTCGAGTCCGTGGTGCAGGAGCACGAACCGATCGGCGTCCTGCTCGCCGACCGCCAGCGCGCCCGGCTCTTCGTCTTCGAGCTCGGGCGCCTGGTGGAGCGCACGGAGCTCTTCGACGAGCTGCCGCGGGACTACGACGCCCGTGGGCTGCACGAGCGCGGCACCCCCGATGCCCACGTCGAGGAGCTGGCGCACCAGCACCTGCGCCACGCGGCCCGGGTCGCCTTCGAGCTCTGGCAGGGCCGTGGCTTCCACCACCTCGCCATCGGCGCCCCCGACGCCATCGCCAAGGAGCTGGAGGACGACCTCCACCCCTACCTCAAGGACCGCCTCTGCGGCCGGGTCCACGTCTCCGTCGCCGCCGGCCACACCGAGGTCCTGGCGGCAGCCCAGGAGCTCGAGGCCGCGCGTGGAGCGAGAGCGTGAGGCGGCGCTCGTCGATCGGCTGCGCGCCGCGGTCGGCTCCGGGGGTCGTGGCGTCGCGGGGCTGGCGGGCACGCTGGGGGCGCTCAACGAGCGCCGGGTCGAGCGCCTGCTCGTGTCGAAGGGCTTCGATCACGAGGGCTGGCGCTGCCCGGTGAGCGGAGCGCTCGCCTCGGTCGGGCCGACGAACCCGGTCAACGGCGTCACCATGGACCGGGTCCCCGACGTCGTCGAGGAGGCGATCGAGGAAGCGCTGACGCAGGGCATCCCCGTGACGATCTGCGTCGGCAACGCCGACCTCGACGTGCTGGGTCGGATCGGCGGGCTCCTGCGCTACTGACCGGTGGTTCGTGCCGCGACCGGATGCCGCGGCATGATCGCAGCGTGATCGCGCTCGGGCTCGACGTGGGGGGCACGAAGGTGCTCGGGGTTGCGCTCGACGCCTCGGCCCCGGCGCGCATCCTCGCCGAGGAGCGGCTCCCGACGCCTCGCGGTGGCGAGGGGCTGCCCGAGACGCTCCTGGCGCTCGCCGACACCCTGGCGGCCGACGTGGCGGGATCGGACGTCGCGTCGATCGGGGTCGGGGTGCCGGGGCTCGTCGACCGCGCCGGGATGCTCCACCTCGGGCCGCACCTCGCGCGCATCGTCGACCTGCCGCTGGCGGCGCTGCTCGCCGAGCGCAGCGGGTTGCCGGTCGTGGTCGACAACGACGCCAACTGCCATGCGGTCGCCGAGCATCGGCTCGGCGCGGCCCGCGGCGCCACCGAGGCGCTCATGATCACCCTCGGCACCGGGATCGGTGCCGGCATCATCAGCTCGGGGCGCCTCGTGCAGGGAGCGAACGGCTTCGCCGGCGAGCCCGGTCACATGATCGTCGATCCCACCGGGCCGCCGTGCCCGTGCGGGCGGCGAGGCTGCTGGGAGCGCTTCGCCTCCGGCTCCGGGCTCGGGCGGCTGGCGCGCGACGCGGCGCTCGGCGGGCGCCTCGCCACGGCGGTGACCCTCGCCGGCGGCGATCCCGACGACGTCCGAGGCGAGCACGTCACGGCGGCGGCCCGCCAGGGCGATCCCGAGTGCCTCCGCGTCCTCGACGACTTCGCCTGGTGGATCGCGCTGGGCCTCGCCAACCTCGTGAACCTGCTCGACCCGTCCACGATCGTGATCGGCGGCGGGCTCGTGGAGGCCGCCGACCTGCTGCTGGCGTCGACGCAGCGGCACTTCGACGGCCTCGTCATGGCCGCCGGGGAGCGACCGGTGGTGCCCATCGTCGCCGCCGAGCTGGGCGAGCAGGCGGGCGCCATCGGCGCCGCGCTGCTCGCCGCCGCGCTGGCCAACGACGTCAGCACCTGAGCCGGCGACGCCCCGTGCGGGGCCGGCTCAGCCCTGCTCGGCGTAGCGCTGGCGGCAGGACTCGATCTCCGCCCGGGCGGCATCGGCGCCCTCCCAGCCGCGGATGCTCGAGTGCTTGCCGGGCTCGAGCGCCTTGTAGACGGCGAAGAAGTGGCTGATCTCCTCGGGCAGGTGCTCGGGCAGGCGGTCGACGTCGGTGACGTGGTCCCAGCGCGCGTCGCCGGCGGGCACGCAGATGATCTTGGCGTCCGGGCCCGCGTCGTCGGTCATCCAGAACACCCCGACCGGGCGCGCCGCACCCAGCAGCCCGGGAAGGTCGGCTCGTCGAGCAGCACGAGCGCATCGAGGGGGTCGGTGTCCTCGGAGAGGGTGTCGGGGATGAACCCGTAGTCGGCGGGATAGGCCGTGGCGGTGAAGAGGCGCCGGTCGAGCCGGATGACGTGGCGCTCGTGGTCGAACTCGTACTTGTTGCGGCTGCCGCGGGGGATCTCGATGACCACGTCGATGTCGCTGCTCACCGGGTGATCTTCGCGCCCGTCCGGCTGCCGCAACGAGTTCCAGGGCCTCGCAAGCCCAGGAGTACCCTCGGCGGGATGGAGTTCCGCCGCATCAACGGCATGCCCCCGTACGTCTTCACCATCATCGACGGGCTGAAGGTCGAGGCACGCCGGGCCGGTGCCGACGTGATCGACCTGGGGTTCGGCAACCCCGACATCCCGTCGCCCGAGATCGCCGTCGAGAAGCTCTGCGAGGCCGCCCAGAACACCCGCAACCACCGCTACTCGGCGAGCCGCGGCATCCCCAAGCTGCGCCAGGCCGTGGCCGACCTCTACCAGCGGCGCTTCGGCGTCGACCTCGATCCCGACACCGAGGTCATCTCCACCATCGGCGCCAAGGAGGGGTTCAGCCACCTGATGTGGGTGCTGCTCGGCCCGGGCGACGCTGCGGTGGTGCCCGTCGCCCTCGTACCCGATCCACATCTGGGGCCCGCTGTTCGCGGGGGCCGCCGTGCGCGAGGTGCCGATGACGACCGCGGTCAACGACGACGGCGCCTTCCTCGACCGGATCCGCCACGTGTTCGAGCACTCGTGGCCGCGGCCCCGCGTCATCGTGTGCTCGTTCCCGCACAACCCCACCACGGCGTGCGTCGACCTCGACTTCTTCCAGGAGCTCGTCGACTTCGCCCGTGCGAACGACGTCATCGTCGTGCACGACAACGCCTATGCCGAGCTCGGCTTCGACGGCTGGGAGCCGCCCTCGATCCTGCAGGCCGACGGCGCCAAGGAGTGCGCGGTCGAGCTGTACTCGATGACGAAGTCGTTCTCGATGGCGGGTTGGCGCATGGCGTTCCTGTCCGGCAACCGCGAGGTCGTGCAGGCGCTGGCCAAGCTGAAGAGCTACCTCGACTACGGCGCCTTCCAGCCGATCCAGATCGCGGCCACCGTCACCCTCAACGAGGCGGCCGACTTCCCCCGCGAGGTCGGCGCCATCTACCAGCGGCGCCGCGACGCGCTCTGCGACGGCCTCGAGCGCATGGGCTGGGACATGCCCCGGCCGAAGGGGACGATGTTCGCCTGGGCGCCGATCCCCGAGCCCTACCGCGAGATGGGCTCGGTCGAGTTCGCCTCGATGCTCGTGCGCGAGGCCCAGGTGGCGACGTCGCCCGGCGTCGGCTTCGGCCCCGGCGGCGAGGGGTTCGTGCGCTTCGCGCTGATCGAGAACGAGCAGCGCATCTCCCAGGGCATGCGCAACCTGAAGAAGGCCCTCTACAAGCTCGGCTGAGCCGTGCCGCCGCCGACCCCGACCCGGGTCAGCCGGCGCACCCGAGCAGGCCCTCCAGGCAGAAGGCCACGGCGGCGTCGGCCACGCTGTCGGCGGGCTCGCCCCGCTCGTAGATGAAGGTCCGGGTCAGGTGGCCGACGACGCCGACCATGGCGTGGGCGAGCAGGTCGGGATCGGCGTCGCGGATGCGCCCCTGGGCGATCGCCTCCTTGACGTGCTTCACGGCGTCGGCGACGGCGATGTCCTGACCGCGGCGCAGCGCGCCGCGCGAAGGTGGCTCTCGGTGGCGGCGAACTGGATCAGCTTGTTGTGGTCGCGGTGCGCCTCCGCCCAGGCCATCGATGCCCGCAGGCCCAGCTCGATGCGCCGAACCGGGTCCGGCTCGTCGGCGATGGCCTGCTGCTGGCGCGCCGCAGGTCGGTCTGCGCCTCGCGGAGGATCTCGAGGAACAGCTGCTCCTTGGAGTCGAAGTACCAGTAGAAGACGCCCTTGCCCACGCCGAGGCCCGGCGACGATCTCGCGACACGGAGGTCGGGTGGTAGCCCTGCTCGGCGAAGCGCGCGGCGGCGAAGGCCATGAGCTGGTCGCGGCGCTCCTTGCCTCGCTGCGTGAGCTGCCGTGGTCACGGCGTGAACCGTACGGTTCACTTGACCGCACGGTCAAGAACTGCCCGGAGTGGATCGCCATCCATCGTTCTCCCGCTCGTGCCCGCCGGGAAACACCGCGTTCACACGCGCTCCGTAGCGTTGCCGCCATGGAGACCTTCGTCGTGCGCATGTGGCTGCCGGACCGCCCGGGCGCGCTCGGGCCAGGTGGCCAGCCGGATCGGCGCGGTCCGCGGCGAGATCGTCGGCATCGACATCCTCGAGCGCGGCGCCGGGCGGGCCATCGACGAGCTGGTCGTCGAGCTGCCGGACGCCTCGCTCAAGGCGCTGCTCGTGCAGGAGATCCAGCAGGTCGACGGCGTCGACGTCGAGGACGTCCGCCCGCTGGCCGACGCGCTCCACGACCCCCGCCTCGACGCCCTCGAGACCGCCGCCATCCTCGTCGGGGCGACCGATCGCGACGAGCTCGTCGAGGCGGTGGTGCGCGCACGCCCGCCGAGCGGTGGCGGCGGACTGGTCGGCGGTCGTGGAGCTCGACGACGGCACGGTGCTCGCCGCCGAGGGCCCGATGCCCGCGGCGGCGTGGCTGGTGGCCTTCGTCGCCGGGCAGCCAGTCGTCGGCGCGCGTGGCGGCGGGGGAGACCGGCCCCGACGACGTCGTCTGGTCGCCGCTGCCCTCCGCCGGGCTGGCCCTGGTGGTCGGCCGCGACGGCACGGCCTACCGGGCCCGGGAGCGGCGCCAGGTCGCAGCCCTGGCTCGCATCGTCGACACCCGCCTGCGCGAGATCGGCCGCAGCGCGGCCCGCAGGAACCACCCGTCGCTGTGCTCGGCCGACGGGGCCGCCGGCCGCGACGGCTAGCTCCAATGTCCAGGCGTGCCCTGGACCGCAGCTACGCCTCGGCCCAGGACCGCGATCGCTGCACGGCGTCGGTCCATCGTCGGTGCAGCGCGTCGGCGGCGCCTGGTGCCATCTCCGGCTCGAAGGTGGCGTCGAGGCGCCAGTTGGCCGTGATCTCGTCGGTGGAGCGCCCACACGCCCTCGGCCAGGCCGGCCAGGTAGGCGGCGCCGAGCGCGGTGGTCTCCTGCACGACCGGCCGCGACACCGGCACCTGGAGCTGGTCGGCCTGGAGCTGCAGCAGCAGGTCGTTGGCCGCCGCGCCGCCGTCGGCCTTGAGCGCCTCGGATCGGGTGGCCGGACGCCGCGCTCATCGCGCGACGACGTCGCGGGTCTGGAGCGCCATCGACTCGAGCACCGCCCGGGCGAGGTGGCCCCGGCCGGTGCCGCGGGTGATGCCGACGATCGTGCCGCGGGCGTAGGGGTCCCACCACGGGCTGCCCGAGGCCGGTGAACGCGGGCACGAGGAAGCAGCCCTCGGTGTCGGGGACCGTGGCGGCGAGTCGGCGATCTCGTCGGCGCTGCGCGATGATGCCCAGGCCGTCGCGGAGCCACTGCACCGCGGCGCCGGTGACGAAGATGGCGCCCTCGAGGGCGTAGGCACGGGTGCCGTCGGCGAGCGTCCACGCCGACGGTGGTGAGCAAGCCCGTCGACCGGGCTCGGGGCACGTGGCGCCGACGTGCATCAGCACGAAGCTGCCCGTGCCGTAGGTGTTCTTGGTCATGCCCGGCTCGCAGGCAGGCCTGGCCGAACAGGGCGGCCTGCTGGTCGCCGGCGATCCCCGACACCGGGATGCCCGCCGGCAGGCCGCACGCCGGTCGCGGTCACGCCGAAGCGCCCGCTCGACGGCCGCACCTCGGGCAGGACGTGCGCGCGGGACGCCGAAGCAGGTCGAGCAGCTCGTCGCGACCACGCCAGCGTGCGGATGTCGAACAGCATCGTGCGGCTGGCGTTCGACGGCTCGGTGGCGAGGACGCCGCCGTCGACGCCGCCGGTGAGGTTCCAGAGGAGCCAGGCGTCGACGGTGCCGAGCGCGAGGTCCGCCGTCGACGGCCACGCCGCCCTCGGTGCAGCAGCCACTCCACCTTGGTGGCGGAGAAGTACGGGTCGAGCACGAGCCCGGTGGTGGCCCGCACGAGCGGCTCGTGGCCCGCCGTCGCGCAGGGCGTCGCAGCGTGCCGGCGGTGCGCCGGTCCTGCCACACGATGGCCCGGTGGAGCGGGCGTGCCGGTGCGCCGGTCCCACGCCACCACCGTCTCGCGCTGGTCGGTGATGCCGATCGCGGCGATGGGCTCGTCGAGCCGGCCGGCCAGCTCGGCCAGCGTGGTCTGCACCGTCTGCCCAGATCTCCGCGGCGTCGTGCTCGACCCAGCCCGGGCCGGGGGAAGTGCTGGGTGAACTCGCGGTAGGCGTAGCCGACCGCGGCGACCGTCCGTCGTCGACGGCGAAGGCGCGCACGCCGGTGGTCCCGGCGTCGATGGCGATCACGACGGCCATGGGCCCGAGACGCTAGCGAAGCGCCCCCGTCGACTGAGTACGGTCGCGGGGCGGGGCCGAGCGATGGAGGTGCCGATGCGCGTTGCGATGCTCACCGGAGGCGGCGACTGCCCCGGGCTCAACGCCGTGATGCGGGCCGTCGCCCGCAAGGGCGAGCGCGCACTACGGCGACGAGCTCATCGGCTTCCTCGACGGCTGGAAGGGCGTGCTCGAGGGCCGCACCGTGCCCGCTCGGCGTCGACGCCCTGCGCGGCACCCTGCCCCGTGGCGGCACGATCATCGGGTCGTCGCGCACCAACCCCTACAAGGTCGAGGGCGGGCCCGAGCGGGTGCCGAGCGACCCTCGCCGAGCACGGGGTCGACGCGCTCATCGCCATCGGCGGCGAGGACACGCTCGGCGTCGCGCACCAGCTGGCCGAGGAGGGCGTGCCCATCGTCGGCGTGCCGAAGACGATCGACAACGACCTCTCGGCGCACCGAGCTCACCTTCGGGTTCGACACCGCCGTGCAGATCTGCGTCGACGCCATCGATCGGCTGCACACCACCGCCGAGAGCCACGACCGGGTGATGGTCGTCGAGGTGATGGGCCGCCACGCCGGGCACATCGCGGTGTGGGCGGGCATCGCCGGCGGAGCGACGATGACGCTGATCCCGGAGGAGCCCTTCGACATCGAGGCGGTGTGCGACGCCATCCGCGCACCGCCACACCCAGGGCAAGCGCCTGGCGTCGATCGTGGTCGTCTCCGAGGGCGCGACGCCCAAGGAGGGCACGATGGAGCTGCATGTCCGGCGAGGTCGACGCCTTCGGCCACGTCCGCCTCGGCGGCATCGGCAACGTGCTGGCCGAGCAGATCGAGGCGCGCACCGGCTACGAGACCCGGGTGACGACCCTCGGCCACGTCCAGCGCGGCGGCACGCCCGACGGCCTTCGACCGGGTGCTGGCGACCCGCTTCGGCGTGGCGGCCATCGACGCGGTGCACGACGGCGCCTTCGGGCACGATGGTGGCGCTGCAGCGCCGGCGCGGTCGTGCGGGTGCCGCTCGCCGAGGCCGTCGGCGAGCTCAAGCTCGTCGACCCCGAGCTCTACGACGTGGCGCGGGTCTTCTTCCGCTGACCCGCTGAGCGGCCCGCGTCGTCGCTCGGCGCGCCTGCCGCCCGCTAGCCCACGGGGGCCAGGGAGCGGTAGTCGCCGGTGTTGACCACGCTTCGCTCGCTGCCCTCGTCGTCGCGGGCCTGGATGTCCTCGCCGTCGACCTGGAACCGCACCTGGCGCACGCCGTCGAGCTCCGCGGCCGTCCACACCATCTGCGCGAAGGCGTTGCTCAGCTCGCGCCCCTCGATGTCGAAGAGCTCCTGCGAGAGGTTGATGCGCAGCACCTGGCTGGACTGGTTGAGATCGGTGTCGAGCAGCCGCACCCCCGAGGGGATGGACGTGAAGACGCCGTCCTCGGACTCCTCCTCGGTGGGCGGCTGGTTCAGCAGGGCTTCGATGCGGGGCCCGGGCCGGGTGGGATCCACGACCTCGCGCTCCACGGCGGTGAGCACGTTGTCCTCCCCGGCGCGCTCGTCGAGGAAGTAGACGGTCACCGGCGAGGTGTCGGGGGAGCCGGGCAGCGTGCTGCTGGTCGGCGGGTTGGGGTCGAGCAGGTCGGGCGGCACGTTGTCGGGGGCGATCGCCTCGGGTGAGCCGTCCTCGGCGAGACCGCAGCCGACCGCCGCCACGACGACGCCGACCAGCGCGACCCAGCAGGCGATGGTCCGTGCCGCCCTCACCGCTGCTCCTCCACGGGCAGCTCCACGACGAAGCGAGCGCCCTCGGCCCCGTCGGAGCGGCCCTCGACCCAGACGCTGCCGCCGTGGAGCCGCACGTGCTCGGCCACCAGCGCCAGCCCGAGGCCCACGCCGTCGCTCGAACCGCGCCGCCCGGCGCTGGCACCGCGGGAGAAGCGGTCGAAGATGCGCTCCCGGTCCTCCGCGGGCACGCCCGGTCCGGGATCCTCCACGGCGATCTGCACCCCGTCCTCCACCTTGCGCAGGCTGACGCTCGACGCGCCGCCGCCGTACTTCGTGGCGTTGTCCAGCAGGTTGGCGATCACCCGCACGATGCGGCGCTTGTCGGCGTGGACCACCACCCCCGCCAGCTCCGAGTCGACCTCGACCGGCACGTCGGCCTCGCTGGAGTGGCTGACCGCCTGCATCACCAGCTCCGCCAGGTGCACCTCCTCCAGCTCGAGCTGCACGACCCCCGCGTCGAACCGGGAGATCTCGAGCAGGTCCCCCACCAGCTGCTGGAAGCGCTCGACGTCGGCGACCATGAGGTCGAGCGCGGACCCGGCACGCTCGGGCAGCTCGTCACGCTGGTTCTCCATGACCTCGATGGAGGCGGCGAGGGTCATGAGGGGGGAGCGCAGCTCGTGGCTGACGTCCGAGGCGAAGCGGGCATCGCGCTCGATGCGGTCCTGGAGGGTCTGCGCCATCTCGTTGAACGACGAGGCGATCGGTTGCAGGTCGGGGTCCTCGCTGGCCTCGAGCCGCGTGTCGAGACGCCCCGCCGCCAGCGCCATGGCCGCCGTTGACACTCCGGCGAGCGGCCGCAGCGTGCGCCGGCTCGCCCACCAGCCGAGCGCAGCACCGGCCAGCGTCGTGACGAGGGAGGCGCCGACGAGCGACACGCCGAGCGCCTCGAGCGTCGATTCCAGGTCGTCGAGCGAGATGATCTCGAAGTACGCGGCGTCGCGCGCGGGCAGCGGCACGCCGATCGCCAGCTGCATCTCGCCGCGCACCTCGTAGCGCATCCGAGCGGGCTCACCCGCGTCGATGACGAGGGCCTGCAGCTCGGGAGGCAGCGCGTCGCTGCCCGAACTCGGTCGTCTGCGACCGCCACGTCCCCGCGAAGTACAGCACCGGTCGGGCGCCGCGACGGGTGGAGAGCGATCCCAGGAGCCCTTCGAGGTTGGTGTCGGGGCTGACGCGGTTCAAGACGGTGCGTGCGTTCTGGTAGACGAGGACCGACGCCGCGTCCTCGCGCTGGTTGAGGAGGTTCTCGCGCGTCAGCGCCCACGTCGTCGACGACAGCAGCGCCGAGAGCAGGAGCGCGCCGACGGCGAAGGCGAGCGTGATGCGTGCCCGCAGGCCGAGCCGGCGAATCGGGAAGGTTCGCGCCACCGATGGGGCCGTCAGACCTGGAGCTTGTAGCCCAGGCCGCGCACGGTGACGACGTGACGGGGGTTCGCCGGATCTGCCTCGACCTTGGTGCGCAGCCGGCGCACGTGGACGTCGACGAGTCGGCCGTCGCCGAAGTAGCCGTAGCCCCAGATGCGCTCGAGGAGCACCTCCCGGCTGAACACGCGGCCGGGGCTCTGGGCCAGCTCCACCAGCACCCGGAACTCGGTCTTGGTGAGGTGGACGTCGCGCCCGTTGCGACGCACCACGCCCTCCTCGGGGACGATCTCGAGGTCACCGAAGCGCAGGTGCGGCGAGCTGACGTCGGCGGTGCGCGCCCGGCGCAGCAGCGCGCGGATGCGTGCCGAGAGCTCCTTGGGCGCGAAGGGCTTGGTGAGGTAGTCGTCGGCGCCGGCTTCGAGGCCCGCGACGACGTCGTGGGTGTCGGCGCGGGCGGTGACCATCACGATCGGCACGTCGGAGCTGCGACGGATCGAGCGGCACACCTCGAACCCGTCGATGCCGGGGAGCATGATGTCGATGAGCACGACGTCGGCCGGCTCCTGCTGGAAGTGCTTCAGCGCGTCCTCGCCGGTGGCCGCCTCGACCACCGCCCAGCCCTCGTCCTCGAGCGCGAGCTTGACGGCTGTGCGGATTCGTTCGTCGTCCTCGACGGCCAGGATGCGCGTTCCCACGCCCTCAGCCTGCCTCATCGCGGCCACCTTCGGGCGGCATGGGCGCCATGGCGCCCGAGCGGTCAGCTGTAGGCGGCGAGGAGGGCCTCACGGCCCGGCCCGCGCCCGGTGCGGTAGTGGAGCCCGTCGGGCAGATCTCGGCAGATCTCCCGGCAGCGGACCAGGGCGGGGACACCGCCTTCGGTCCAGGAGCGAAGGCCCTGCAGATCGATGTCGATCCGCTCGGGGGCGGTGTCGACGGCGGATTCGGCGGCGGCCACCAGCGCGGAGCCGGTGGCGGAGTCGAGGGCGTCGGAGAGCTCGAGGACCACGGCAGAACCTTCGATGCGCACGGTCAACGGCGCTCGTCGAGAGGCGACGGGCGTCATGGGGTGCGAGCCTGCCGGGCGCGACCGGCGGTCCGGTGCCGTTCGGGTTGCGATCCGGTTACAGGATGGCCGCCATGTCGCCATGAGCGATGGCCCCCATCGCTGGGAGCGCCACCACGGTCACGCATCGGCGGCGCCGGCGTCCACCAGCAGCCCACGGAGCCCCGCGGCGATGCCCGGGGCTGCGGCCACCACCGCCCCTGCGGTCGCCGCTGCGCCGTCGAAGTCGCTCACGACCGCCCCCGCCTCCGACGCGATCAGCTCGCCGGCCGCGAGGTCCCACCACGCCAGGCCGCGCTCGTAGTACCCGTCGACGCGGCCGCAGGCCACCGAGCACAGGTCGACGGCCGCCGCGCCGAAGCGGCGGATGTCGCGCACGCGCGGCAGCACCTCGACGAGCACCTGCGCCTGGCGGCGCCGGCGCGCCGAGTCGTAGGAGAACCCCGTGGCGATCAGCGCGCTCGCCAGGTCCTGCGCGTCGGACGCGCCGATGGCGGCGCCGTCGCGCGTCGCGCCGCCGCCCAGGGTCGCCGCGAACAGCTCGTCGCGGACGATGTCGAGCACCACGCCCGCCACCACCGCACCGTCCACCTCGGCGGCGATGGAGACGCCGAAGCCCGGCAGGCCGTAGAGGTAGTTGGTCGTGCCGTCGAGGGGGTCGACGATCCAGCGCACGCCGCTCGTGCCCGGCACGTCGGTGCCCTCCTCGCCGACCATCCCGTCGTCGGGACGGCTGCCCAGCAGGCCCTCGACGATGAGCGACTCAGCGGCGCGATCCATCTCCGTCACGATGTCGGTCAGCGACGACTTGGTGGAGATCTCCGAGCGGGCGATGCCGAGCGCTCCCTGCAGCAGGTCGCCGGCGCGGCGCGCGACCTGCTCGGCCAGGCCCCGCAGCTCGATCGGGTCGCTCACCGGGTCGACGCTAGCGTCGGCTCGATGACCGACCCCCTCGGGCGAGTGGACCTGCGCAGCGACACGGTGACGCGGCCCACCCCCGAGATGCGTCGGGCGATGGCCGACGCCGAGGTGGGCGACGACGGCTTCGGCGACGATCCGACGGTGATCCGCCTGGAGCGCTCGTTCGCGGAGGTGGTGGGCAAGGAGGCCGCCCTCTTCGTGCCGTCGGGCACGATGGCCAACCAGCTCGCGCTGCGGGTGCTCGCCCCGGCGGGCAGCGCGGTGCTCGTCGGTCGCCGCCAGCACGTGGTGGTGCGCGAGGCCGCGGCCGCGGGCGCCAACTCGGCGGTGCAGCTCATCACGGTCGACGACGCCGACGGCACGCTCGACCTCGACGAGCTGGCCCGGTGGCGAGCCGACGCCGCGCTGGGATGGGTTGCCGCGTCGGCGGTGTTCGTCGAGGACAGCCACGGCGAGGCCGGCGGCCGCGTGTGGCCCATCGACCGCCTGCACGCCCTGTCGGATCTCGGCCTGCCGGTGCACCTCGACGGCGCCCGGCTCTGGAACGCCGTCGTGGCGTCGGGAACCACGGCGGCGGAGCGGGCCGCCGGCGCCACCACCGTCACCTGCTGTCTGTCCAAGGGCCTGGGCGCGCCGGTCGGTTCCGTGCTGGCGGGCCCCTCCGAGGTCGTGGCGCGGGCGCGCATCGAGCGCAAGCGGCTCGGCGGCGGCATGCGCCAGGTCGGCATCCTCGCCGCGGCGGGCCTGCTGGCGCTCGACCGTGTCGACCGCATCGCCGACGACCACGCCCGCGCGCAGCGCCTGGCGGCAGCCGCCGTGCAGCGCTGGCCCGGCTCGGTCGACCCCTCGCTCGTCGAGACCAACATCGTCCGCATCGAGCACCCGCGACCGGAGTCCGTCCTGGCGCACCTCGCCGCGCTGGGCGTGCTGGGCGTGGCCGGCAGCTCCACCACCGTGCGCCTCGTCACCCATGCCGACGTCGACGACGGCGACATCGACCGCGCGGTCGCGGCCATCAGCGATGCACCGGACGCCGCGTGATCGAGTCGACGACGCCCGCGCGGGCCCTGGCGATCTTCGCCCACCCCGACGACCCCGAGGTGGCCTGCGGCGGGACGTTGGCGCGCTGGACCGCCGAGGGCAGCGAGGTGCACCTGGTCATCGCCAACCGGGGCGACAAGGGGAGCGCCGATCCCTCCACGGACCCCGACGAGCTCGCTGCGAGGCGCGCGGCCGAGGTGGCTCGGGCCGCGGCGGTGCTGGGCCTGGCGGGCGTCGAGCAGCTCGGCTACCCCGACGGCGAGATCGACGACGACGCGCCGCTGCGCGCTCGGCTCATCGCGCTGCTCCGGCGCCTGCGGCCCGACGCCGTCATCGCACCCGATCCGACGGCCGTGTTCTTCGGCGACAGCTACGTCAACCACCGTGACCACCGCCAGCTCGGCTGGGCGGTGGTCGACTCGCTGGTGCCCGCCGCCAGCCCCCTCTACGTGCCCGAGGCCGGGGCCGCCCACCAGGTCGGTCTGGTGCTGCTGGCGGGGACGCTGGAGGCCGATGCCTGGGTGGAGGTCGGCCACGTGCTCGACCGAAAGGTCGAGGCCGTGGCCTGCCACGAGAGCCGCCTCGGCGGCGACCCGGCGCTCGTCGCCCAGCTGCTCGAGCAGCGCGCTGCCGAGGAGGGCGCCCGCGCCGGCGTCGCCCACGCCGAGGCGTTCCGTCGCCTGCGCTTCGGCGATTGATCCCCGACCCAGAGCTCCGGCGGCAGCGTGCGTCGCCCCCCGCGTTTCTGCGGCAGCCTGCGTCGCCCCCCGCGTTTCTGCGGCAGCCTGCGTCGCCCCCCGCGTTCCGGCGGCAGCCTGCGTCGCCCCCCGCGTTTCTGCGGCAGTTCCTCAGGGTCTTGCCACACAAGTGCCGCCGAAACGCGGGTTTGGCGCGTCAGCTGAGGGCGGCGTCGAGCGTGATGGTGGTGCCGGTGAGCGCCTTGCTCACCGGGCAGTTGACCTTGGCGTCCTCGGCGGCGCGCACGAAGTCCTCGGCGGACAAGCCCGGAACGGTGCCGCGCACGGTCAGCTTGATGCCGGTGATGCCCTCGCCGGGCTGGAAGGACACGTCGGCCGAGGTGTCGAGCGCCTCCGGTGGCGTGCCGGCCTTGGCCAGGCCGTTCGACAGCGCCATCGAGAAGCACGAGGAGTGGGCGGCGGCGATGAGCTCCTCGGGGCTGGTGCGGCCGTTGGGGTCCTCGGCGCGCGACGCCCAGGTGACGTCGTAGGTGCCGAGGCCGGAGGACTCCAGGCTGACGCGCCCGGCCCCCTCCATGAGCGATCCCTCCCAGTGCGTCGTCGCGTGGCGGGTCGTGGCCATGGTGCGGATCCTCCTGGTCGAGAGCGTGATCGGTGCGAGCGGCACCAGCGCGGCAGCGTACCCAGCCCTGGCGGCGTGCCCGAGCCGATGTCGTGGCAGGTCCACCTGACCTCGGCGCCGCGGGCGTCGGCGTCGTGCCCGGCTCGGCGCAGACGGGCTAGGGCTCGTCGCGGCGCTCGATCGTGCGCCACTCGCCCATGGCGCGCAGCGCGAGCACGGCGACGACGCCGACGCCCGCGGCGCCGATGACGGCGCCGAGGAGGCTCATGGCCCCGCTCAGCGTGGTGCAGTCGCCGCTGCACTGCAGATCGGTGAAGCCGTAGCCGATGAGGCCCCCGCAGGCGCCGCCGACGAGGATCGCCGCGAAGGCCAGCAGGCGCGCGCCCGTGGAGGGCAGCGACGTCGAGGTGTAGGGCGCTCGGTCGGTCGGTTCGGGGGGTCCGTCCACGCGGCCGCCAGCGTAGGGTCACCGGCCGCCCACCGTGCAGTCGGCGCGGTTGCGGCGCCGTGGCGGCACCTGCGTAGCGTTGCCGCCCGTGACCGACACCGCGCCGGCCGGCTACCGCAGCTTCGAGCGCGACGAGTGGGCGCAGCTGCGCGAAAGCACGCCGCTGCCGCTGCGATCCGACGAGCTCGAGCAGCTCCGGGGCCTCAACGACCGGCTCGACCTGGGCGAGGTGTCCGACGTCTACCTGCCGCTGTCGCGCCTGCTCAACCTGCGGGTGGCGGCCACCCAGGCGCTGCACCGCAGCACCGACACGTTCCTCGGTCGCCCGCTCCAGCGGGTGCCGTTCATCATCGGGCTCGGTGGCAGCGTGGCGGTGGGGAAGAGCACCACGGCGCGCGTGCTCCAGGCGCTGCTGGCGCGCTGGCCCGACCACCCCCGCGTCGACCTGGTCACCACCGACGGCTTCCTGCGCCCGAACCGCGTGCTCCAGGACCGCGGCCTGATGGAGCGCAAGGGCTTCCCCGAGAGCTACGACGTGCGCCGCCTCGTCCGCTTCCTGGAGGAGGTCAAGCGCGGCGATCCCGAGGTGCGGGTGCCGGTCTACTCGCACGTGGTCTACGACATCGTCGACGGCGAGGAGCTCGTGCTGCGGCGGCCCGACATCGTGATCCTCGAGGGGCTCAACGTGCTGCAGACGGGCGACGGCGCTGGTCACGGCGCACGCTTCGTCTCCGACTGGTTCGACTTCTCGGTCTACGTCGATGCCGACGAGAGCGACATCGAGCGGTGGTACGTCGAGCGCTTCTTCGCGCTCCGCCGCACCGCCTTCAACGACTCGGCGTCGTTCTTCCGGCACTTCGCCGAGCTCTCCGACGATCAGCTCGAGGCCACCGCCCGGGGCATCTGGGCAGCGATCAACCGGCCCAACCTCCGCGAGAACATCCAGCCGAGCCGCTCGCGGGCGGACCTGATCCTCGACAAGGGACCCGAGCACGAGGTGCGGCGCATCCTGCTGCGACTGCGGTAGCGGCCACCTTCGCGGGGCAGCGCGCGAGGATGGGTCCATGCGTGACTGGGTCGTCGGCGGGGCGCTGATCGTGAGCGACGAGGGCCTGCTCCTCGTGCGGAACCGCCGCCGCAACGGCAGCCACGACTGGACGCCGCCCGGCGGGGTGATCGACGAGGGCGAGACCCTCCTCGGCGGGCTCACGCGGGAGGTCGAGGAGGAGACCGGCCTGCGGGTCACCGAGTGGGCGGGCCCGGTCTACGAGGTGACGCTGCGAGGCTCCCGAGCTGGGGTGGCGGCTGCGCGTGGAGGCGCACGTCGCCGTCGCCTACGAAGGCGAGCTCAGCGTCGACGACCCCGACGGCATCGTGGTCGACGCACGCTTCGTCGACGTCGACGCCTGCCGCGTCCACCTCGACGGCGGCCACCCGTGGGTCTGCGAGCCCCTCGTCGGAGTGGCTGGCGGAGCGATGGGACCACACCGAGCGTCGCCCCTACGGCTTCCACGTCGCCGGCGCCGACCCCGCAGCGCTGGTGGTCACGAGAGCGCACGGCTGACCGTGCCGCCATGACGGCGCCGGCGCACCGGACGATCCTGCACGTCGACATGGACGCGTTCTACGCGTCGGTGGAGCAGCTCCGCCGGCCCGAGCTGCGGGGCAAGCCGGTGGTCGTCGGGGGCCCCGGCGCCCGCGGCGTCGTGGCGGCCGCCAGCTACGAGGCACGCGTCTACGGCATCCACTCCGCCATGTCGTCGGTGCGGGCGCAGCGGCTGTGCCCGCACGCCGTCTTCGTGCCAGGCGACCACGACCACTACGGCGAGATCAGCAAGGGCGTGATGGAGATCTTCCGCTCCTTCACGCCGCTGGTGGAGGCCATCTCGCTCGACGAGGCGTTCCTCGACGTCACGGGCGCCCGCCGGCTCCACGGCGACGGCCCAACCATCGGCCACGCCATCCGGGCGGCCGTCCTCGACCAGCAGGGCCTCACGTGCTCGGTCGGCGTGGCGGCCTCGAAGCTCGTCGCCAAGCTGGCATCGGAGGCCGCCAAGCCGAGGGTCGGGCCCGCGCGGCGCAGAGCCCGGCCTGGGCGTGAAGGTCGTCGCGGCGGGGCGAGGAGCTGGCGTTCCTGCACCCCCTCCCCGTGCAGGCCCTCTGGGGGGTCGGGCCCAAGACGCTCGAGAAGCTCCACCGCCTCGGCATCGACACCATCGGCGACCTGGCCAGCCTCGACGAGCGCACGACGATGGCCGCCCTCGGCGCGGCCAACGGCGCCCACCTGCGCCGCCTCGCGCTCGGCATCGACGATCGCGACGTCGTGCCCGATCACCGTCCCAAGTCCATCGGCCACGAGGAGACCTTCGCCAGCGACCACCACCGCCTCGAGACGCTGCACCACGAGCTCGTGCGTCTCGGCGACTCGGTGGCCGCCCGGCTGCGCGCGCGCGGGGGTGGCGGGTCGCACGGTCTCGATCAAGGTCCGCTTCCACGACTTCCGCACCATCACCCGGTCGAGTGACCCTCCCCTCCGCCGTCGACACCGGGCCGGAGGTGATCCGGGCGGCGGCGGCGCTGCTCGAACGGATCGACCCGACGCCCGGTGTCCGGCTCCTGGGCATCCACGTCAGCCAGCTGGCAGAGGGCGCCGCCCGGCAGCTGAGCCTCGACGACGTGGAGGCGCCGTCGTGGGACGACGCAACGGGGGCGATCGACGCCATCCGGGCGCGCTACGGCGCCGACGCGATCGTCCCGGCGTCGCTCGCCGGGCCCAGCGGCATCCGGATCAAGCGCCGCGGCGACCAGCAGTGGGGGCCCACGGACGGCGCTGGAACCTGACCGTCGGCCCCGCCGCCCGCGTTGTGGGCGCGCAGGCCCTGTGGGAAGATGACTGCGATTCCCCGGAGGGGAAAAGCGTCCTACGAGGGGGACGCCAAGAGGGGCCGAAGGGAGGCATGGTGCCGCTTTCCGAGGACGAGGAGCGCATCCTCCACGAGATCGCGCAGCAGTTCTACGACGACGATCCGGAGTTCGCCCGGGAGGTCGGCGAGACCACCCTGTACAGCCACAGCGTCCGGCGCATGAAGTGGTCCGGCTTCGGGTTCGTGGCTGGCGCCGTGTTCCTCGTGGCGTCGCTGTCCACCAGCTACCTCGTCGCCTTCGCGGGGCTTCCTCGTCATGCTCGGCTGTGCGCTGTACTTCGAGCGCAACCTGCGCAAGCTCGGCAAGGCGGGCCTCGAGCACGTCACCCGGTCGATGAAGTCCTCGGGCATCCGTGACGTCTTCGGTGGCGCCACCGGCAAGATGCGCGACCGCTTTCGCCGCAGCGACGACGAGTAGGCCGCCCCGGCTCGGCCGGCCCAGCGCTCAGACGAGCTCGCGCTCGAGCTCGAGGTCGGCGCGTGCCGTCGTGGTGATGCGGCGCTGCGATGCCCGGCGGCGGCGGCGCCAGGCGTCGATCAGCGGGCGCGGATCGAGCCAGCGGCGCACGCGCGCCGGGCGCGTCGCGCCGCTGCGGACGACCGCACCGATGGCGGTGGCGGTCGCCTCCGCCGCGTCGGCGTCGGCGTCGTCGGCGCCGGTGTCGGAGTAGCTGGCGACCTCCAGCCACCCCGCCAGCGCCACGGCCAGGTGCCCTGCGCCGGGAACCACGGCGCCGAGGCGCTGCGCGCGCTCGAGGTAGGTGTCGCTCGGGTCCTCCTCGAAGCCGAGCACCGCGGCGCCCTCCATGGTCTCGGCCCAGGCCACGGCGATGCGCTGCTCGGCGCTGCCGGCGCTCCGCCTTCGCAGCTGCCGGCGGATCAGCAGGCCCAGCGGCAGCAGGACGAGGTAGGCCACGAGCGCCAGCGCCACGACCGGCGCCGCCCGGGCGAGGGGCGCCAGGAGGTAGCGCACCGCCACCCCCTCGGCGCCGGCATCCGCGTCGAGGCCGGCGCCGGCGCCCGTCCCCGAGCCCGCGTCGGGGTCGCGCACGGAGGCGTCGGTGCTGGGCGCGGTCGGGACGGGCGCGCTGGTCGTCGGGGGCGACGTGGTGGCCGTCCCGGGAGCGTCGCTCGCCGCCTGGCTCGGCGTCACGCCGGTGTGCGCCTCGGCGAAGGGCATGCCGCGCCCCGGCGTCGGTTCGAAGGCCACCCAGCCGGCGCCGGCGAGGTAGACCTCCGGCCAGGCGTGGGCATGCTCGCCGCGCACCCGGTAGAGGCTGGGGTCGGCGGCATCGGCGACGCCCTGCGTGAAGCCGACCGCCACCCGAGCCGGCAGGCCGACCGACCGCGCCATCGCCGCGAAGGCGCCGGCGAACTGCTCGCAGTAGCCGCGCTGGGTGTCGAACAGGAAGCGCTCGAGGGCGTCGCCGCTGTGGCCGGCGAGCACCTCGAGGTCGTAGGTGAACGTCCGCAGGTGGTCCTGCAGCGCGCGCGCCTGCTCG
The DNA here is from genome assembly GCA_963715505.1 of uncultured Microthrixaceae bacterium. Classification (GTDB taxonomy): domain Bacteria; phylum Actinomycetota; class Acidimicrobiia; order Acidimicrobiales; family VFJN01; genus VFJN01. The sequence continues at coordinate 1,740,654 of OY970242.1, read as the reverse complement.
TAGGGCGACGTGGCCGTGCCGGCGAGCTCCGCCGAGAGCAGGCGGACGCGGTCGCTGAAGCCCTCGGGGAGCTGCAGGTACCGGTCCCGGATGCTCTCGGGCACCGCACCGGCCTCGCCCGCCAGGTCGGCCGGGGTGATGCGCGGCGAGGCCGAGGTGACCTCGTAGGTGAAGCCGTCGCTGCTCGACCGGTCGTCGTCGACGATGAGCGTCGAGGACTCGTCGTCGTAGCGCACCTCGAGCTCGTCGGTGCGCACGGCGCGCGGCTCGAAGGCGGCGGGAAGCCACAGCGCGGCCAGCGCGCTCGACCGAGAACGTCTGCTGGAAGGTCTCCGTCGGCAGCTCGGGGTCGGCCGACGAGGACAGGGCGCCGTCGGCCGAGCCGAAGCTGCCGTTGGAGCGCCAGATGGTGCCGTCGAAGCGCTCCAGCGACGTCAGCCGCCAGTACGACGGCCGTGGCGAGCGCACCTGGAACAGCTCGACGTCGCGCTGGTCGACGAGGCGCGACCGGATGTCGACGAGCGGGCTGATCGTCGTGCGAGCGTCGTCGCCTTGGCTCAGCGCGGTGGGGTCGAAGACGCCCGGCGACTCGGCGCCAGGCACCGTCGGTCCGAGCACGGTCCCGGTCACGACCGCCACGAGCCCCAGCGCGGCGCCGGCTGCGAGCATCGAGCGCTGGCCCGCCTCGCGCTGGTCGGACACCCAGTGGCTGCGGCCCTCCTGGTGCGCCATGCGGTGCACGAGCATGAAGGCGATGACGCTGCCGGCGTAGAGCGGCGATCGACCAGCCCCGCCCCTGCGCGGTGCCCAGCATGGCGGTGAAGAGGAAGAGCGTGCCGGCGGGCAAGGTGGCCTCGAAGGGCACCCAGAGGCGGAACGCCGCCCAGTCGGCGACGAAGGCCACGCACCACAGGGCGATGGCGGTGGCGAGCACGAAGCCGGGCTCCACCGGAGTGGGAGCGACGACGTCCTGGTAGAGGCGCCAGGCCGACGTGAGGTCGTGCTGCATGGCCGACCACGTCTCGCCGGTCGGAACCCCCAGCGCGGTGGTGGCGAGGTAGGTGGTCCAGGTGGTCACCGCCACCGCGGCGAGGGCCATCACGGCGCCGGCGACCGGGAGCGAGGCGCCCCGCCGACGCGCCAGGGCGGCGGTGACGTGCGCCGCGACGGCGTTGAGGACCAGCGGCGCCAGCCATCCGCCCCCGGCGAAGAGCCGGCTCATGCCGAGCACCGTGGCGAGCGTGACGGCACCCAGCGCGAGCTCGGCGGCGACGACCAGCGCCCGGGTGCTCCTCACCGGCGCGCACCCGAGGTGGCGCGCCGGCTCCGCACGGATGCACCGGCGACGTAGGCGTTCCACGCGGCGGCGAAGGGCGCGTCGCGGGTGACGCGCAGCACCGGCACGGCGGGGGCGGGTCCGACCGGCGCGCTGGCGTCGGAGGCCGACCGGTCGAGGTGGACGATGGTGAGGGAGCCGTAGCGGCCGCGCAGGCTCGACACGGCGACGAGGTCCTCCGTGGGGACCTCGGCGACGACCACGACGAGCGCCCCGCCCGACGAGCGCCTGCCCAGCATCTCCACCGACCGGCGGAGGCTGCCCGCGGGCGTGGCGGGCACCACGGCGAGGTGCTCCATGATCGCCTCGACGTGGTCCGAGCCGGGCGCGAAGTCCGAGTCGGAGCCGTTGGTGGTCACCAGTCGGATGAGGTCGTGCCGGCGGGCGGTCGCCGCGACGACGCTGGCCGCGACCGACACGGCGACCTCCAGCGAGTCGCCGTGGTGCGCCGCCTTGCGGACGTCGAGGAGCACGGTGGTGCGGCCCTGCCACGGCAGCTCGTTCTGGCGGACCAAGAGCTCGTCGCGCCGGGCCGAGGAGAGCCAGTGCACCCGGCGGAGGTCGTCGCCGACGACGTAGGGGCGCAGCGCGTAGAAGTCCTCGCCGCTGCGACCCAACGAGTTCGGTTGCCGCGCTCCTGCCAGGGGATCGTGGCCCGTCGTGTAGGGGAGCGGCTGGATCTGCTCGACGTGCGGGTAGACCGTCAGCTCCAGCATCGGCGCCGCCTGCGTGGTGAGGCGGGTCAGCCCGAACGGGTCGCCGACCACCACGTCGAGCGGTCCGATGCGCAGCAGGCCGCGCCGGTCGGTCGGCAGGCGGTAGGCGGCGACGGTGCGCTCCGACCGGTCGAGCGGGGGGACCAGGAGGTCGGCGCCCCGTGTGCCCGACACCGGGTCGAGCAGGCGCAGGACCGGGGTGCGCACGTCGCGCAGGTTGCGGATCGTCAGCTCGACGCGCCCGGGCGTGCCGACCTGGACGCGGCTGGGGTGCACGGACCGGCCGACCTCGAGCTCGAGGCGGGCGAGCGCCACGACGATGCCTGCCGCGACCACCAGCACGATGGCGACGACGCCGAGCGCGAAGAGCTCGACCAGCCCGAGGATGCGCCCGGTCGCGAGGAGCACGCCCCCGCCTGCGACGACGAGCCACCCCTGCCGGGTCAGCACGGTGCCCTAGCGCGGCTTCCCGGCGGGCACGGGCACGGAGCGCAGCACCTCGACGAGGGCATCGGCCGCGGCGATCCCCTGCAGCTGCGCCTCGGGGGTGACGAGCAGGCGGTGGGCGATGACCGGCTCGACCAGCGCCTTGATGTCGTCGGGGACGACGTAGGTGCGACCCAGTGCGGCGGCGCGCGTCCGGGCGACCCGCTGGAGCGCCAGCGTCGCCCGCGGCGACATGCCCAGCGCCAGGTGCGGGTGGCGCCGCGAGGCGTTGGCGAGGTCGATGAGGTAGCCCTTCAGCGCCGGTGCGACGTGCACGCCGCGGGCGGCCTGGCTCAGGCCCTCCACCTCGGCCGCGCTGACCACCGCGGCGATGTCCGCGAGGGCGTCGTGGTCGCCGTGCGCCTCGAGGATCTCCAGCTCCGACTCGGGCGACGGGTAGCCGACCGACACGCGCATCAGGAAGCGGTCGAGCTGCGACTCCGGCAAGGGGTAGGTGCCCTCGTGCTCGATGGGGTTCTGGGTGGCGATGACCATGCACGGCCGCCCGAGCTGGTAGGTGGTGCCGTCGACGGTCACCTGCGCCTCCGCCATGCGCCTCCAGCAGGGCCGACTGGGTCTTCGGCGAGGCCCGGTTGATCTCGTCGGCCAGCACGATGTTGTTGAAGATCGGTCCGGGCCGGAACTCGAACTGGCTGGAGCCGCGGTTCCAGACCGTCACGCCGACCACGTCGGTCGGCAGCAGGTCCGGGGTGAACTGGAGGCGGCCGAAGGAGCCGTCGACGGAGGCGGCCACCGCCTTGGCGAGGCTGGTCTTGCCGACGCCGGGCACGTCCTCGATGAGCAGGTGGCCCTCGGAGAGCAGGCACAGCAGCACCAGCTCGATCACGTCGCGCTTGCCCTGGATCACGCGCTCGACGTTGTCCACGATCCCACCGAAGAGGTCCGCGAAGGCTGCCGTGCGGTCGGGGATCTGCTGCCTCGTGGCCACCGGGTCCTCCTCTGCGGGCTCGTGCGCGGCGGGGCCAGGGTAGGCGCACCCGCCGCGAGGTGACGCCGCGGGTGCCGCAGTAGGTTCCGTCGGATCATGGAGACGGTGCTGGCGCTCGACGTCGGCGGCACGAAGCTCGCGGCAGGCGTGGTCGACGAGGCGGGCGGCGTGCTCGCCCGCGCTGCGCGGCCGACCCCCGCCGGAGATGATGCCGAGGCCGTCCTGGCCGCGCTGCTCGACGCGGCCGCCGAGGTGCGGCGTGGCGACGAGCAGGCGTGCGGGGTCGGTTGCGGTGGTCCGATGGCTGCCGGCGGCGCCACCGTCTCGCCGCTCAACATCGCGGCCTGGCGCGACTTCCCCCTCCGCTCCCGCCTCGCCGCCGCCCTCGACCTGCCGGTGCACGTCGACAACGACGCCAAGGCCCTGGCGCTCGCCGAGGGGTGGCGCGGCGCGGCCGTCGGGGTGGCGGACTACCTCGCCATGGTGGTGTCCACCGGCGTCGGGGGCGGCATCGTCCTCGACGGCAGGCTGCTCGACGGCGCCAGCGGCAACGCCGGCCACATCGGGCACGTGATCGTGGAGCCTGAGGGGCGCCCCTGCGTCTGCGGCGCCCGTGGCTGCCTCGAGGCGGAGGCCTCGGGCACGGCGATCGCCGCTCGCACGGGCGCGCCCGGCAGCCGAGGCGACGGCCGCCGAGCGCGAGCCGCGCCGGCCGCCTCGTGGGTCGGGCCGTCGGCGTCGGTCGCGAGCCTGCTCGACCTGCGCCTCGCCGTGGTGGCCGGTTCGGTCGCGCTCGGCTACGGCGAGGCGTTCTTCGGCGCCGCGCAGGCCGAGCTCGACCGATCGGCTCGCATCAGCTTCGCGCGCGGGCGCGCGGGTCGTCCCCGCGGGCCTCGGCGACGCAGGGCCCCTCGTCGGCGGCGGCCGCCGTCGCGTGGCGGGCGCTCGGCGGAGGGACCCGACGGTGAGGTCGCTGCGGTGGCTCCTGCGGGGGCTGGTGGCCGTGGTCCCGCACCCGTCGCTGTGGGCCGTCGCCGTGCGCCAGGTCCGCGTGCTGGCCCGGCCAGGCTGGTGGCGGCGACCCGCCCTTCCTGCCGCTGCCCGACCCCGCCTACCTGCGCTTCCGGATGGAGACCGCCTACGGCGGTGCGGGCGAGCGCCTGCCGGAGCCCGCAGATCTGCGTCGCCTACCTGCGCTGGTGCCGCGCCCTGCGACGTCGCTGAACCGCCACGGCCGCCGAATGCCGGCCGCCACCGTCGAGCGACGTTGGTTACTGTTCCGGCGATGTCGCGGGCCCTCGTGCTCAACGCCACCTACGAGCCGCTGTGCGTCGTGCCCAGCCGCCGCGCCGCGGTGCTCGTGCTGGGTCAGCGGGCCGAGGTCCTCCACGACACCGGCGAGCTGCTCCGCTCCGAGCGCCTGGCGCTGTGCGTGCCGTCGGTGATCCGCCTGCGCGCCTACGTCAAGGTGCCGTACCGTCGCCGGGCCCCGCTCAACCGCCGCGGGATCTTCGCCCGCGACGGCCACCGCTGCCAGTACTGCGGGGCCGCCGCGGAGAGCATCGACCACGTCGTGCCACGCAGCAAGGGCGGCCCCCACGAGTGGGAGAACGTGGTGGCCGCCTGCCGGCCGTGCAACGTCCGCAAGCGCGACCGGCTGCTCCCGGAGACCACGATGGCCCTGCGGCAGCGCCCGAGCGCGCCGCGGGAGATGACCTGGGTCGTGGTGGCGGTCGGCACGGTGCCCGCAGCACTGGGAGCCCTACCTGCGGCCCGCGGTGCTCTCCGCCTGACCGGAGCCCCGACGGACGAGCGCTGGGCGGTCGAGCACCGCGCCGAGAGCGCCGCGGCGTTCCACGCCCGCACCCTCGACGACGCCGGGCGCCGGGCGGTGTGGGTGTGCCAGCCGTCCTCGCCCGCGCTGGTGCTGGGCAGCACGCAGCCCGATGCCGTCGTCGACACCGCGGCGTGCGCCGCTGCGGGCGTGGACGTCGTGCGCCGCCGCAGCGGGGGAGGGGCGGTGCTCGTCGAGCCCGGCGCCCTGCTGTGGGTCGACGTCATCGTCCCCGCCGGTGACGCGCTCTGGGACGCCGACGTCGGGCGGTCGTTCCTGTGGTTGGGCGACGTCTGGGCCGGCGCGCTCGCCGAGCTCGGCATCGCGGCGACCGTGCACCGCGGTGCGCTCCGCCGGAGCCGTTGGTCCGACCTGGTGTGCTTCGCGGGCCTCGGTCCCGGCGAGGTGACCCGCGCCGACGGCGCCAAGGTGGTCGGCATCTCGCAGCGCCGCACCCGCGCCTGCGCCCGCTTCCAGTGCGCCGCCCTGGCGCGCTGGGCGCCCGGGCGTCCTGGTCGGAGCTCCTCGCCCTCGACGCTGCCAGCCGCGCCGCGGCCGCCGCCGAGCTCGACCCCGTCGCCGCCGGCGCCGACGTCGACCTCGACGACCTGCTCCAGGCCCTGCTCCGTCGCCTGCCCTGAGCGGCGGCTCCGGCGCCACCGCCGCGGCGCGCCATCGCTCGCGGCGCGTGCGAAGCAGTCCGGCGGCCGACGACCCCGGGCGTGGATCGAGCCCTCCCAGGCGCGCCAGCGGCGCCCACATGGTGGCAGATCGTGGTTGATCTGTGATGGGTAGTGGCATATGGTGGCACGCAGCGGCACGCAGGAGGGGTCCTGGGGCTGCCGCCGGGCACCCAGGGGCGCATCCCGCGTCCCCGATCGAAGAACCGCCGTGACGGCGACCGAGGCAGCATCCATGGCAGAGCAGGGCACCCTCTTCGCAGGGACCTTCGAGCACGGGCTCGACGAGAAGGGCCGCATGGTCCTGCCCGCCAAGATCCGTGGCCAGCTCGGCGAGTCGGGCATGCTCGGCATGCTCGACAGCTGCGTGGGGCTGTGGTCGCTGGAGGGCTTCAAGGCCATGGCCAGCGAGATCCACCGCCGAGGTCGACGCCAAGGAGGTGTCGATGGACGCCTTCCGGGTCTTCATGGCCTTCGCCGCCGAGATCACCCCGGACCAGCAGGGCCGGGTCGTCATCCCCCAGGCGCTGCGCGACTACGCCGGCCTCGGCAGCGAGATCGTCACGAACGGGCGCCTCGACCGCGCCGAGATCTGGGACAAGCGCAAGTGGAGCGCCGTGGCGCCCGCCGGCGACGAGGACCTTGCTCGCAGCGTGGCCGAGCTCGGCCTCTGATCCACGGCACCACCTGGTGACCGCAGCCCCGCCCCGCAACCAGCACACCGACACCCGAGCCGAGAGGAGCGAGACGACAACCGAGAACGTGCGAGGGGCGTCGCTCCCCTCCAGTCCCCCGGGCAGCACGGTGGAAGGCCCCTTCTCCGCTCGCTTCCCATCGAGCCCGGCTCGGGGAGACATCCCGACGGGCGCCCGCTCTCCGGGGGGCTGCAGGTGAGCGACGCCGAGGGCGCCTCGGCGGGGTTCCGGCACGAGCCGGTGCTCCTCGACCGGATCGTCGACCTCTTCGCCCCCGTGCCACCCGGCTGGGTGGTCGACGCCACCGTCGGTGGCGGCGGGGCATGCGGCGGCCCTCCTCGGCCCCACCCGCACCTCCGGGTGCTGGGGCTCGACCGGGACGCCGACGCCCTCGCTGCCGCCGCCGACCGGCTCCGTGCCTTCGGCGAGCGAGTGGCGCCTGCAGCACGTGCGGTTCGACGCCTTGGGAGATGCCGTGCGAACGAGCAGGAACGACACCGGTGAGCGGCGTGCTCTTCGACCTGGGGGTCAGCTCCCCGCAGCTCGACCGCCCCGAGCGCGGCTTCAGCTACCGCCACGACGCGCCCCTCGACATGCGCATGGACCGCTCCCAGCAGCGCACGCGCCGCACGACATCGTCAACGGCACGGACCGAGCGCGAGCTCGCCCGCATCCTCCGCGACTACGGCGACGAGCGCTTCGCCCGACGCATCGCCGCGGCCATCGTCGCGGCACGACCGGTCGCCACGACCGCCGAGCTCGCCGAGATCGTCCGCGACGCCATCCCGGCGCCGGCTCGGCGCACGGGCGGGCACCCCGCCAAGCGGACGTTCCAGGCGCTGCGCATCGCGGTCAACGCCGAGCTCGACGTGCTCCCGGGCGCCGTCGACGACGCCATCGACGTGCTCGTCCCCGGCGGGCGCTGCGCGGTGCTCTCGTACCACTCGGGCGAGGACCGCATCGTCAAGGCCCGCCTCCGCCACGCCGCCACCGGCGGCTGGACCGGGCCGGCCCACCTGCCCCCGCCGGGCGACGTGCACCCCACCGTCCGCCTCCTCAAGGCGGGTGCCTGGACGCCCGCCGGCCAGCGAGGTCAGCCGCCAACCCCCGAGCCGCGAGCGCCCGGCTGCGGGCCGTCGAGAAGCTCGCCGATCCCACCGATCCCACCGCCCACACCGCACGAGGAGGCGACCTGATGGCCCTCGCCGCTCCCGCGCCGCGCCGCCCCAGCGCCGCCCCGCCCCGCAGCCTCGCCCCGCCAGCCCGGCGGCCGGGGCCGGCCTGGGCACCTGCGGGTCGTCCGGCCCGGCGAGCGGACGCCTCGCCGGCTCACCGCGGCAGCAGGCGTCGCCCTGACGGCGCTCGTCTTCGCCACGCTGCTCGCCCTCGCCGTCGCCCACACCATCCTGGTGCAGGGCCAGATGCGCCTCGACCAGCTCGACCGCGAGCTGCGCCACCGAGCAGGCCCGCTACCAGGAGCTGCGCACGAGCGTCGCCGAGGTCGAGTCGCCGGCTCGGATCGTGGCCGCCGCCGAGCGCCTCGGCATGGTGAGCCCCGACGACCTCGTCTACCTCCAGCCCCGCACCCCGGACCCGTCCACCACGCCGGCCGACGGTTCGACCGACGCCGGCGCGACGGCGGGTCGGGCGGCGGCGCTGGCGAGCGCTGCCGACGGCAGCTGGTCGACCATGAAGCCACTGCTGGAGTCCGCCACCCCGTGACCCCGGTCGGTCCGACCCGCACGCCGCCGCGAGGCCGGCGACGAACCCCCGCTCACCCCGCCGATCGTCGGCGGGGTGGCGTCGCGTCGGGCGGCCATCGACCCCTGCCGCTGCTCCACGACGGCCCCCGGCGCCCGTGCGCGCGCCCGCGCCGATCGCGTCGTGCCGGGCGGCCGAGGCTCCGGCTCGGCGCCGCGCTGGTGGTCCTCCTCGTGGGCTTCGGCGCCATCGTCGTGCGCCTCGTCGACGTGCAGGCGCTGGGCGGCGAGGAGTACCAGGCCTTCGGTGCGTCGCAGCGCTTCCAGCAGATCGACCTGCCTGCCGAGCGGGGCTCCATCTTCGACCGCAACGGCAACGACCTGGCGGTCAGCATCCCGCAGCAGACGTTCTGGGCCGACCCCCGCCTCGTCGAGGACCCGTCGCGCCACCGCGGCCGAGCTCGCCGAGGTGCTCGAGCTCGATGGGCGCGCCACCGCCGAGCTGGCCGGCAAGCTCGGGAGCGACGCCAAGTTCACCTACGTCGCCCGGCGCGTGCCCGACGAGGTCGCCGCCGCCATCGCGGCCCTCGAGCTGCCCGGCGTCTTCTCGCTCGAGGAGCCGAAGCGCGTCGCGCCGGCAGGCGAGCTCGGCTCGGTCCGTGCTCGGGCAGGTCGGCGTCGACAACGAGGGGCTCTCCGGGCTGGAGCTCCAGTACGAGGAGCTGCTCACGGGCGATCCCGGGCGACCTCGTGGTCGAGCGGATCCCGACGGCCGCACCATCCCGGCCGGTGAGCAGGAGCTCCAACGGGCGGTCCGTGGCGACGACCTCGTCCTCACGATCGACCGGTCGATGCAGTACGAGACCGAGCGGGCTCTGGGCGCGCAGATCCTCGCCAAGGGCGCCACGTGCGGCAGCGCCATCGTGTCGCGCCCGAACACGGGCGAGATGCTCGCGCTGGCGAACCTCTGCGTCGATCCGGAGACCGGGGTGGTTCGGGCGGTCGGCAACAACCGCGCCGTCGACCGACGATCTTCGAGCCGGGCTCGGTGAACAAGGTGATCACCGTCGCGGCCGCCATCGAGGAGGGCCTCGTGGCGCCGTCGACCAAGCTCGAGGTGCCCGACCGCATGCAGGTCGGCGACCACGACTTCAGCGACCACGACCCGCACCCGACCGAGGACTGGTCGGTGACGCGGATCCTCTCCGAGTCGTCCAACATCGGCACCATCAAGCTCGGCCAGATGCTCGGCAAGGAGCGCCTCGACGAGTACCTCCGGCGCTTCGGCCTGGGATCGCGCACGGCGCTCGACTTCCCGAACGAGTCGCCCGGCATCCTGCTCGACCCGAACCGACTACAGCGGCACCTCGATGGGCTCGATCCCGATCGGTCAGGGGATCTCCGTGACGGCGCTGCAGATGCTCGAGGCGTACAACGTGATCGCCAACGACGGCTCTACGTGCCGCCCAAGCTGGTGCTCGAGACCGTCGACGCGGCCGGCGCCCGGAGCCCCGTCGACGTCGGGGAGCCGCGCCGCGTGGTGTCCGAGCGACACGGCCAGCCGGATGCGCGACATGATGGCCAACGTGGTGGCCGAGGGCACCGGCACGCGTGGCGGGATCACCGGCTACACCGTGGCCGGCAAGACGGGCACCGCCCGCAAGCCCCAGGCGACCGGCGGCTACACCAACGAGGCGGGCGGCTACCACTACGTGGCCACCTTCGCCGGGCTTCGTGCCCGCCGAGCGGCCCGAGCTGTCGATCATCGTGGTCATCGACGAGCCGGTGGGCGACATCTTCGGCGGCTCGGTCGCCGCCCCGGTCTTCGCCGACCTGGCGCAGTACGGGCTGCGGCTCTTCCGCATCCCGCCGCCGCTGGTGGAGCGAGCGCCCGCGCCCGACACCGCCGCCGCCGAGGTCGAGGCCCAGCAGGCCACCGAGCCCCGGCGGGTCCGGGCCCACGCCGGCCGACGACCACCACCGCGCCCAGCCGCACCGGGCGGTGAGCCGTGCGGCTCGACGCCCTCCTCGCCGACGTCGACGAGCTGACCTCGCGTGCTCGAACCGGCCGGCACCGGCGGCGGTCGAGGTCACGTCGCGTCGCCCACGACTCCCGCTCCGTGACGCCGGGCGCGCTGTTCTGCTGCGTGCCCGGGTCCCGCATCGACGGTCACGATCTCGCCGCCGATGGCGGTCGAGCGCGGCGCGGCCGCCGTGGTCGTGGAGCGCCCGGTCGGCGCCGGCGTGCCCGAGGTGCGGGTGCCGTCGGTCCGTGCGGCCATGGGGCCGCTCGCCGCCGCGTTCTGGGGCCACCCGTCCCGCCACCTCGCTGTCGTCGGCGTGACCGGCACCAGCGGCAAGACGACCACCACCCACCTGCTCGGCGCCGTGCTCGAGCGCCACGGCTGGCCGGCCGCGGTGATCGGCACGCTGAGCGGCCCGCGCACCACCCCCGAGGCCCCCGAGCTGCAGGCGATGCTCGCCGCCGAGCTGGCGGCGGGGCGGCGGGCGGTCGCCATGGAGGTGTCGTCGCACGCGCTCGCCCTGGGTCGCGTGCGCGGCCACCCGCTTCGCGGTCGCCATCTTCACGAACCTGTCGCACGACCACCTCGACTTCCACCGCGACCTCGACGACTACTTCGAGGCGAAGGCGTCGCTCTTCACCCCGGGCTACGCAGACGCAGCCGTCGTCAACCTCGACGACCCCCGTGGGGCCGAGCTGGCCGGCCGGGCCCGCGTGCCGACCGAGGGCTACTCGCTCGCCGACGCCACCGAGCCTCGAGGTGGGCGCGGCGACCAGCCGGTTCCGGTGGCGCGGCGCAGCCGGTGGAGCTCGCCGCTGGGCGGGCGCTTCAACGTGAGCAACGCCTCGCCGCCGCCACGGCGGCGGCCCGGCTCGGCATCGACGTCCGCCACGATCGCCGCCGGCCTGTCGAGCGCGCCGCCGGTGCCCGGGCGCTTCGAGCCGGTCGACGAGGGCCAGCCGTTCGCGGTGCTCGTCGACTACGCCCACAAGCCCGGCGCGCTCGCCGGCGCCCTCGAGGCCGCCCGCGAGGCAGCCGCCGGCGGCCGGGTGCTGGTCGTGTTCGGCGCGGGCGGCGACCGCGACCCCACCAAGCGGGCCGAGATGGGCGAGGTGGCGGCTCGCCTGGCCGATCGGGTACTCCTGACCTCCGACAACCCGAGAGGAGAGGATCCGCTGGCCATCATCGACGCCATCCGGTCCGGGCATGGCCGACGCGACCAGCTCCATCGTCGAGCCCGACCGCGCGGCCGCCATCGCGGCTGGCGATCGCCGAGGCGTCGCCCGGCGACGTGGTGCTCATCGCCGGCAAGGGCCACGAGGCCGTGCAGGTCGTCGGCGACGAGGAGCTGCCCTTCGACGACCGCGAGGTCGCCCGCGCCGCCTTGCGCTCGCGGCGCGGGTCGGCGCCGTGATCGCCCTGCTCCTCGCCGCCGGGCTCGCCGTCGGCTCGTCGCTCGTCGGCACCAAGCTGCTGATCGACTGGCTGACCGCGCGCAAGGTGGGCCAGCCCATCCACGAGGACGTCCCGCAGGGGCACACGGTGAAGGCGGGCACACCCACCGATGGGCGGGGTCGCCATCGTCGGTGGCCGTCGGTGATCGGCTACCTCGCCGCCCACGTCCGCAGCGGCCTGGTCTTCACGCGCACGGGCGTGCTCGTGATGGCGTGCATCGTGGGCGCAGGCCTCGTGGGGCTCATCGACGACTGGATCAAGGTCAGCAACGAGCGCAACCTCGGTCTCACCAAGCGGGCCAAGACGGCCGGGCTGCTGCTGGTCGCCGTCGGGTTCGCCGTCTCGACGGTGCTGTGGCTCACCGACGTCGAGACCACGCTGTCGTTCACGCGGTGGAACGTCCCCGGGTGGGAGCTGGGCGCCGTGGGCTGGTGCGTCTGGGCGGTGCTGCTGATCTACGCCACATCGAACGGCGTCAACCTCACCGACGGCCTCGACGGGCTGGCCGCAGGCTCGTCCATCTTCGTGTTCTCCTGCCTGATGGTCATCGGCTTCTGGGCGCTTCCGGCACTTCGAGACCTACCAGCATCAACCACGCGCTCGACATCGCGGTCGTGGCAGCCGCGATGGTGGGCGCCTGTGCCGGCTTCCTGTGGTGGAACGCGGCGCCCGCGCGCATCTTCATGGGCGACACCGGCTCGCTCGCCATCGGCGCCGGCGTGGCCGCGCATCGTCCTCACGCTGAACGTGCAGCTGCTCCTCCCCATCGTCGGGGCGCTCTACGTCACCGAGTCGCTGTCGGTGATCCTCCAGGTCGGCAGCTTCCGGCTGTTCAAGCGTCGCATCTTCCGGATGGCGCCGATCCACCACCACTTCGAGCTGGGCGGGTGGCCCGAGACGACTGTGATCATCCGCTTCTGGCTGCTGGCGGGCATGTGCACGGCGCTGGCGCTCGGCCTCTACTACGCCGACTGGATCGCCACGGGCGGCGTCGATTGACCAGGCACCTGGTGCTGGGCCTCGGCGTCACCGGCACGGCCGTGCTGCGCTCCCTGCTCGACCACGGCGACGACGTCGTCGTGGTCGACGACCGGCCGACCGATGCCGCTCGGAGCCTGGCCGAGGCGTCGGGGGTCCGGCTCGTCGAGTCACCCGACCCTGGCGAGCTCACGAGGCTCGTCGCGGCCGTCGACGCCGTCGTCCCCAGCCCCGGCGTCCCCGACCACCACCCGGTGTTCGCCGCCGCTGCCTCGGCGGGCGTCCGCCTGCTGTCGGAGTTCGACCTGGCGGCGCGCTGGGACGACCGTCCGCTGGTCGCCATCACGGGAACGAACGGCAAGACGACCGTCACGGAGCTGACGCGGGCGATGCTCGACGCCTCCGGCCTCCGGGCCGTGGCGGTGGGCAACACCGAGCTGCCCCTCGTCGCCGCCATCGAGGACCCGCAGGTCGACGTGTTCGTGGTCGAGGCGTCGTCGTTCCGCCTGCTGCACTCGGAGCGCTTCGCACCGTCGGTCGGGACCTGGCTCAACGTGGCGCCCGACCACCTCGACAGCCACGCCAGCTTCGACGCCTACCGGGCAGCCAAGGCGCGGCTGTGGGCGAGCCAGCGTCCCGACCAGGTGGCGATCGGCAACGCCGACGATCCCGTCGTGGCCGCCGAGCTCGAGCGTGCGCCCGCCCGCCACGTCACCTTCGGGCTGTCCCCGGCGGCCGACCACCACCTCCACGACGACCGCCTGGTGCTCGCCGGCGGCGACACGCTCGCCGAGGTCGGCGAGCTCGAGCGCGCCTTCCCCCACGACCTCGCCAACGCCCTGGCTGCCGCCGCCAGCGCGCTCCACGGTGGTGGCGACGTGGCCGGGGCGAGGGCCGGGCTGCTCGCCTTCCGGGGGCTCCCACACCGCTTGTCGTTCGTGAGCGAGGCTGGAGGCGTGCGCTGGTACGACGACTCGAAGGCCACCGCGCCCCACGCAACGCTCGCCGCGCTGCGCGGCTTCGGCTCGGTCGTCCTCATCGCCGGGGGGCGCAACAAGGGCCTCGACCTGCGCGAGCTCGGCCGGGAGACCGACCGGATCCGAGCCGTGGTCGCCATCGGCGAGTCGGCCGGCGAGGTGGCGGCGGCGTTCGAGGGCCGGCGACCGGTCCGCGAGGCGACGACCATGCGCGCGGCCGTCGAGGCGGCGCGCTCGCTCGCCCGCCCCGGCGACGTGGTCCTGCTCTCGCCCGCCTGCGCGTCGTTCGACTGGTACGGCTCCTACGCGGAGCGCGGCGACGACTTCGTCCGCGCCGTGCGGGCGCTGCTCGACGACGAGGCCGTCACGGGCGGGTCTGCGTCATGACCCGGGCCGACACCGAGGTGTGGTCGTCGCGCCGCCGCCACCCCACGGCCAAGCCGCTGCGCCCGTCGCGGCCGTCCAAGGTGTTCCTCGGCGTGCTGGGGGTGATGGCGACCCTCAACCTCCTCGGGCTCGTCATGGTCCTGTCGGCGTCGTCGGTCAGCGCGCTCGACACCTACGGATCGTCCTGGTACGTCGCCATGCGACACGGCATGTGGCTGTGCCTCGGCTCGGCGATGTGCGTCGTGGTGATGCGCGTCGACTACCACCGCTGGCGTCGCTGGAGCATCCCCGCCCTGGCGCTGTCGTGCCTGCTGCTCGCGCTCGTGCTCGTGCCGGGTCTCGGCGTGAACGTGAACGGCGCCAGTCGGTGGCTCGGCTACGGCCCGATCTCGCTCCAGCCCTCCGAGCTCGCCAAGCTGACGATCCTCGTCTTCGCGGCCGACCTGCTGGCGCGGCGAGCCGCATGGATGGCCGACGTCCGTCTGACCCTGCTGCCGGTGACGGTGGTCTTCGGCGGCGTGGCGCTGCTCCTGATGCTCCAGCCCAACCTCGGCACGACCCTCGTCCTCGGCTCGATCGTGCTGTCGGTCCTGTGGGTGGCGGGCACGCCGTTCCTGCCCCTCTCGGCCATCACCGCGGCGGGCGCGCTCGCCGCCGCGGGCCTCGCGCTCTGGGCGCCCTACCGCCGGGCGCGCGTGCTCGCCTTCCTCGATCCCTGGGCCGACTACCAGAGCACCGGCTACCAGAACATCCAGTCGCTCGTGGGCATCGCGTCCGGGGGCCTCACCGGGTCAGGTCTGGGAGAGAGCCGCGCCAAGTGGGGCTTCCTCCCGGAGGCGCACACCGACTTCATCTTCGCCATCATCGGCGAGGAGCTGGGCCTGCTGGGCACCCTGGTCGTCGTGGCGCTGTTCGTCTCCCTGTGCGTCTTCGGCGCCCGGGCCGCCCTCCTCGCGCCCGACCGCTTCGGCATGCTCCTCGCCGCCGGCACCACCGTGTGGTTCGGTGCCCAGGCCTTCGTGAACATCGGTGCGGTCATCGGGATCCTGCCCATCACCGGGGTGCCGCTGCCGTTCGTCTCCTACGGCGGCTCCTCGCTGCTGTTCAGCATGATCGGCGCGGGGCTCCTCCTCAACGTGGCGCGCCAGGCGCAACCGAGCGCTGTGCGGCCCGCGCCGCGCTCCGTCTCTGCGGCCGGCCCTCGGTGAGCGCGGCCGACTCCGCCGTCCACGCGATCGTGACGGGCGGCGGGACCGCGGGGCACGTGCTGCCGGCGCTCGCCATCGCGGAGGCGCTCGTCGAGCGGGGCCATCCGCGCCGCTCGGTGCACTACGTCGGCAGCGAGCGCGGCATCGAGCGCCAGCTCGTGCCGCCCACGGGCTTCCCGATGACGCTCCTGCCCGGCCGCGGCATCCAGCGGCGGCTCACCTTCGCGAACGTGAGGGCCCTGTGCGGGCTGGCGGTGGCGGCCGTGCGGGCAGTGCGCCTCGTGCGTCGGCTGCGGCCGTCGGTCGTCGTGTCCGTCGGCGGCTACGCGAGCGTCGCCGTCGCCGCGGCGGCGGTGCTGTGGCGGGTGCCCCTCGTGGTCGCCGAGCAGAACGCTGCACCCGGCGCCGCCAACCGGTTGCTGGCGCGCTTCGCGAAGGCATCGGCCGTGAGCTTCCCCGGCACCCCGCTGCCGCGCCCGGTGGTGACGGGCAACCCCATCCGCAGCGAGATCACCGAGCTGGACCGCGACCGCGATCGCGGCGGCGCGCGGGCTCGCCTCGGCGTGGGCGAGGATCGCCGGCTCGTGCTCGTGTTCGGTGGCTCGCTGGGAGCGCTGCGCATCAACCAGGCCGTCCTCGCCGCGCTGGAGAGCTGGGTGGGTCGCCGCGATCTCGCCGTGCACCACGTCGTCGGCCAGCGCGACTGGTCGATCATCAGCCACGCCACGCCGAGCGACCTCGGCGATCTCGAGTACCGCGCCGTGCCCTACGAGCACGACATGCCCGACGCGCTCGCAGCGGCCGACGTCGCCGTCTGCCGATCGGGTTCCAGCACCTGCTTCGAGCTGGCGGCCGCGGGCCTGCCGGCGGTGCTCGTCCCGTCGCCCCACGTGACCGCCGACCAGCAGACCGCCAACGCTCGCCAGCTCGTCGATGCCGGCGCCGCCGTGCTGGTCGCCGACGGCGAGCTCGACGGTGATCGCCTCGTCAAGGAGGTCGACGCGCTGCTCGTCGACGACGACCGCCGACGGGCGATGACGGCGGCGGCGCTGGCCTGGTCCCGCCCCGACGCCGCCGCGACGATCGCCGCGCTCGCCGACTCCCACGCCCGTGGCTGACGCGGTCGCCCTCGACCTGTCGGGCCGCCGGCGCTTCCACGTCACCAACATCGGCGGTGCGGGCATGAGCGCCGTGGCGACCCTGCTGGCCGAGATGGGCCACGAGGTGAGCGGCCACGATCCTGCAGCGGACACGCCCTTCCTCGAGCCCCTGCGCGAGCTCGGCGTCGACGTCCACGCCCCGGGCGCGCCCGGCGACCTGCCCAGCGGCGTCGAGGCGGTCGTGGTGTCCGCCGCCACGCCCCCCGACCACCCGGCCCTCACCGCGGCGCGCGCGGCGGGCGTCGCCGTCGTGCGGCGCGGGGCGGTGCTCGGCGCCCTGTGCGCTCGCCGCCAGGCGGTGGCGGTGGCGGGGACGCACGGCAAGACCACCACCACCGCCCTGCTGGCGACGGTGCTGGCCGGCGCCGACCAGCAGCCGGGCTGGGTCATCGGTGCCGCCGTGCCCGGACTCGGTGGCAACGCGAGCTGGGGTGGCGACGGACCGCTCGTGGTGGAGGCCGACGAGAGCGACGGCACCTTCCTCGACCTCGCTGCGCACGCCGCCGTGGTAACCAACCTGGAAGCCGACCACCTCGAGCACTGGGGCGACGAGGACGCCCTGCGCGCCGCCTTCCGCCGCTTCGTCGCCGCCGTGCCCGGGCCCGCGGTGCTGTGCCTCGACGACCCCGGTTCGGCCGCCCTCGTGCCCTCCGCCCGCCACCCCGTCACCTACGGCACCACCGCGGGCAGCGACTACCTCATCTCCGACGTCACGCCGGCCGACACCGGCGTCGCCTTCGAGCTGCGACACGGCGCCGATCGCTGCACCGTGGTCGTGCCCGCGGCTCCCGGGGTGCACAACGCCCGCAACGCCGCCGGCGCGCTGGCGCTCGCCAACCAGCTGGGCGTCCCGCTGCGCGAGGGTGCGGCCGCCCTGGCGTCGTTCCGGGGCGTCGCCCGGCGCTTCGAGGAGCGCGGCCGCGCGGCTGGCGTCGTCCTCGTCGACAGCTACGACCACCTGCCGACGGAGGTCGCCGCTGCGCTGGCGGCGGCGCGCTCCGGTCCCTGGTCGCGGGTCGTCTGCTGCTTCCAGCCGCACCGCTTCAGCCGCACGGCCGCGCTCTGGCGCGCCTTCGCCGACGCCTTCGCCGATGCCGACCTCCTCGTGATCACCGACGTCTACCCCGCCGGTGAGCAGCCGCGGCCGGGCGTGACGGGCAAGCTCGTCGTCGATGCCGTGCTCGACGCGCACCCGTGGAAGGGCGTCGCCTGGATGCCATCGCTCGACGACGTCGTCGCCTACCTGGCGAGCGCGCTGCGCCCGGGGGACCTCTGCATCACGCTCGGCGCGGGCGACCTCACCACTGTGCCCGACCGCCTGCTGCGCGTGCTCGAGCGTCGGGCCGACGCATGACCGACCGCGCCACCATCGCCGCCGCCGCCGAGCTGCTGGGCGGGCACGCTGCGCCGGACGAGCCGCTCGGGCCGCGCACCACCTACCGCGTCGGTGGTCGGGCAGCGCTGCTGATGACGGTCGACGACGAGGCGGCCCTCGAGCTCCTCGCCGTCGTGGTCGGGGCCACGGCGATCGACGTGCTCGTGGTGGGCAAGGGTTCGAACCTCCTGGTGGCCGACGCTGGCTTCCCCGGCTTGGCGGTGGTGCTCGGCGACTCGTTCGCGAGCGTCGAGATCGACGGGACGGGGGTGCGCGCCGGCGCGGCAGCCTCGCTGCCCGTGGTCGCCCGCCAGACGGTGACGGCAGGCCTCGCCGGCTTCGAGTGGGCCGTCGGCGTGCCGGGCTCGGTCGGTGGTGCGGTGCGCATGAACGCCGGTGGGCACGGCTCCGACCTGGCCGCGTCGCTCGTCGGGATCCGCGTCGTCGACCTGCGCACCGGGGAGGATGGCATGGTGGAGGCCAGCGCCCTCGACCTCGGCTACCGGCGTTCCGCCGTCCTGCCCCACCAGCTCGTGCTCGGCGCCGACCTGCGCCTGCGCGAGGGCGACGCGGCGCGTGGTGCCGCCGAGCTGCGTGAGATCGTCGCCTGGCGGCGCGCCAACCAGCCGGGCGGGCAGAACGCCGGGTCGGTCTTCACCAACCCGCCGGGCGACTCCGCCGGGCGGCTCATCGACGCAGCCGGCTGTCAGCGGCCTGCGGATCGGCAGCGCCCAGGTGTCCACGAAGCACGCCAACTTCATCCAGGTCGACGAGGGCGGCCGTGCCGACGACGTGGCGACCCTCATGACCGAGGTCGCCGCGCGCGTCGAGACCGCCAGCGGCGTGCGCCTCCGTCCCGAGACCCGCCGCGTGGGCTTCCCGCCCAACCCTCGACTCGACATCGAGGGTTCGGGATGAGCACCACGTCGCCGTTGCGGGGTGCCGCGTCGATCGACCCGAGGATCAAGGCGCGCCGCATCGCGGTGCAGCGAGGCGTCGGGCGTCGTCGCCTCCAGCGTCTCGTCGAGCTCGCCCTGCTCGTCGCGGTGGCGGGCGCCTTCCTGGCCGCCCTGCGCTCGCCCTTGCTCGACGTCGAGGCGATCGAGGTCTCCGGGGCCGAGCGCACCCCCGTCGCCGACGTCCGCGAGCGGCTCGGCATCCGCCAGGGCCAGCAGCTCGTCGACGTCGACCTGGGCGCGGCGGGGGAGCGCCTCGCGGCGCTGCCCTGGGTCGAGGCGGTCCGTCTCGACCGGCGCCTCGACGGCACCGTCGCGGTGCGCCTCACCGAGCGCCGGCCCATCGCCGTCGTGGGCCCTCCGGGCAACGAGCACCTCGTCGACCGCGACGGCCGCGTGCTCGGGAGCGCCGCGCTGGCGCAGCCCGACGACGGTCCGCTGGTGCGCGTGGCGGGGGTGGATGGCCCCGTTGCGCCCGGCGCCCAGCTCGACCGGTCGCTCCGCGACGCCCTGGCCGTCGCGGGGCTGCTCGCCTCGGCCGCCCCCGGAGCGGCCAGCGAGGTGTCGGCCGCGGGGGGTGACCTGACGGTGGCGCTGGCGGTCGGCGGCTCGGCGCGCTTCGGCGACGCCACCCGCCTCGACGCCAAGGTGACGTCGCTGCTGACCTTCCTCGAGCAGGTCGACCTGGCCTGCCTCGACGTGCTCGACCTGCGGCTGCCGACCAGCCCGGTGTTGACCCGGGAGGAGTCCTGCTCGTAGCCTCGCGACCGACCCCAGGGGTCGATGTCGACCTCGACCTCGACTCGACCTTCAGGCCGGGCCCCACCGTGGAGCCCGGCCCGTTGCGCATCCCTCACCCCACTGCTCCCGACGGCGACCCTTCGCCCGGGCCCGCAAGGAGACCTACGTGGAGGTAACCAGATCCATGGTCGGCAACCCGCAGAACTACCTGGCGGTCATCAAGGTCGTCGGCATCGGCGGTGGCGGCGTCAACGCCGTCAACCGCATGATCGACGCCGGCCTCAAGGGCGTCGAGTTCATCGCCATCAACACCGACGCCCAGGCGCTGCTCATGAGCGACGCCGACGTGAAGCTCGACATCGGGCGCGAGCTCACCCGCGGCCTCGGCGCCGGCTCGGACCCCGAGATCGGCCGCCAGGCGGCCGAGGAGCACCGCGAGGAGATCGAGGAGGTCCTCAAGGGCGTCCGACATGGTCTTCATCACCGCCGGCAAGGGCGGCGGCACCGGCACGGGTGGAGCGCCGGTCGTGGCCGAGATGGCCAAGAGCCTCGGTGCGCTCACGATCGGTGTGGTCACCCGCCCGTTCGCCTTCGAGGGCCGCCGCCGCTCGGTCCAGGCCGAGCAGGGCATCCAGCGCCTGAAGGAGAAGGTCGACACCCTCATCGTCATCCCCAACGACCGTCTCATCACGGTGTCCAACGACAAGACGTCGATGCTCAACGCCTTCAAGATGGCCGACGAGGTGCTGCTCCAGGGCGTCCAGGGCATCACCGACCTCATCACCACGCCGGGGCTCATCAACACCGACTTCGCCGACGTGAAGATGATCATGAGCAACGCGGGGTCGGCGCTGATGGGCATCGGCTACGCCTCGGGCGAGGGCCGGGCGCTCAACGCGGCCCGCGGCGCCATCTCCAGCCCGCTGCTCGAGGCGTCCATCGAGGGCGCCCGCGGCATCCTGCTCACCATCGCGGGTGGCAGCGACCTCGGCCTCTACGAGGTGAACGAGGCTGCCGAGGTGATCCACGGCGTGGCCCACCCCGACGCCAACATCATCTTCGGCACGGTGATCGACGACGACATGGGCGACGAGGTGCGGGTCACCGTCATCGCCGCTGGCTTCGACCGGTGGGACGACAAGAAGGGCGGTCGGTCCGGGCGCGGCGAGGCGGCGTCGACCTCGAGCGTCTTCGACGAGGCCGACAGCGACGACGACGTCGACCTCGACATCGAGGGCGACGACGACTTCGACGTCCCGTCGTTCCTGAAGTAGCGGCGTCGACCCGCTCGTTCGGGTGGACGTCGCCGCGCCGAGGGCGACTTGGCCGGCGACCTCACCGGGCGCCCGCCGCTCACGGTGCCGCGCCACCGCGGTGAGCCGCCGCCCTGGCCCTGGACCTGGCTCCACCAGGTGCACGGCAACGGCGTCGTGGTGGTCAGCGAGCCCGGCCAGCACGCCGGCGCCGCGGCCGACGCCGCCGTGACGTCGACGCCCGGGTGCACCCTCGCGGTGCGCTCCGCCGACTGCGCGCCGGTGGTGCTGCTCGGCGCCCACAGCGTCGGCCTGGTGCACGCCGGCTGGCGCGGCCTGGTGGCCGGCGTGGTGTCGAGCGCCGTCGAAGCCATGCGGGCGCTCGGCGACGAACCCGAGCAGGCCCACCTGGGACCGTGCATCAGACCCGGCTGCTACGAGTTCTCTGCGGCCGACCTCGACGAGGTGGCGGCGCGGCTGGGGGCTGGTGTCCGGGCCACCACGAGCCGGGGGCAGCCCGGCCCTGGACCTGCCGGCTGCGGTCCGCGCCGCGCTGGCCGACGCGGGCGTCGCGCAGCTCACCGACCGCTCCGGCTGCACGGCCTGCGATCGACGCTGGTACAGCCGCCGCGCCCGCGGCGAGCCCGAGCGCTTCGCGACCGTGGCGTGGATCACCGCGCCATGAGCGACCCGACGTCTTCCGCCGCATGCCACGAGCAGGTCGCGGCCGCGCTCGACCGGGCGCGCTCGCGCATCGCCGAGGCAGGAGGCGATCCGCGCCGCGTCCGCGTGCTCGCGGTCACCAAGGGCCAGCCGGTGGGCGCCGTGCGCGCCGCCCTCGACGCGGGGCTCCTCGACGTGGGGGAGAGCTACGCCCAGGAGCTGCTGGCCAAGGCCGACGCGCTGGAGCCGCTGCTCGGGGCGCTGGCAGCGCCGCGCTGGCACCTCATCGGCCGGCTCCAGCGCAACAAGGTCCGTCACGTCGCGCCGTTCGTGCAGCTCTGGCAGTCCGTCGATCGCCTCTCGCTCGCGGCCGAGGTCGCCCGCCACGCGCCGGGCGCCGCGGTGCTCGTGCAGGTGAACGTCAGCGGCGCCGAGCAGCAGGGCGGCTGCCGGCCCGAGCAGGCGGCGGCGGTGGTCGAGGGCTGCGGCGACCTCGGCCTCGACGTCCGAGGCGTGATGGCGATCGGTCCGCGCGGCCCGTCCGCTGACGTCGCCTCCGCCTTCGCCGCGGTGCGCGCCCTGGCGGACCGCCTCGAGCTGCCGGAGCGCTCGATGGGCATGAGCGGCGACCTCGAGGAGGCGGTGCGGGCCGGCTCCACCATGGTGCGCCTCGGCACGCGCGCTGTTCGGTCCCCGTGGGGGTCGCGCTCCCGTGGGAAAGTAGTCTCGGTACCTCAGGAGGAGACCTCATGGCTTCGATGTGGCGTAGAGCGATGCTCTACCTCGGGCTCGGGCCCGACGACGAGTACGACGACTACGACGGCATCGACGAGCCGATGGCCGCGCAGGTGCGCCAGCCGAGCGCGCCGCCCAGCCGCTACCCGGCCCAGCCGCTCGCGTCGCGCGAACCCGACGGCGAGCTCGACATCGGGTCGTCTGGCTCGGTGCGCACCATCGGCGGGCCCAGCGGTGCGTCCACAGGCGTCCGGCCAGGGCGGCGACCCCTCCGCCCGGCCGCGCACGGCCGTGGTGCGCCCCCTCCAGCCGGTGGCCTCCGCCAAGCCCCACGTCGTCGCGCCGACCTCGTTCAACCACGCCCAGGAGGTTGCCGACAAGCTCAAGGTCAGCCCAGCCGGTCATCGTGAACCTCCAGAACGTCGACCGTGACCTGTCGAGGCGCATCATCGACTTCGCTTCGGGCCTCTGCTACGGCATCGGCGGGCAGATGGAGCGGGTCGCCAACCAGGTGTTCCTGCTCACGCCCTCGAACGTCGAGGTGTCCGCCGAGGAGCGCAAGCGGCTGCAAGAGCACGGCTACCCCGAGACCTGATCGGACGCTGTGAGAACGATCTGCACGCTGCTGTCGCTGTACTCCCTGGTGATCTTCGCCCGGATCCTCATGTCGTGGATCCGCATCGTGCCCGGCACGCCGGTGGCGAGCATCTACTCGGTGGTGTTCAACCTCACCGAACCCGTGCTCGGCCCGCTTCGGCGCGCCATCCCACCGGTGCGGTTGGGCATGGCGGCGCTCGACCTCTCACCGATCATCGTCTTCGTCGTGATCATGATCATCTGCTGATCACGGTCCATGCGCCGCCATCCCCGGCGCAACCTGGCGGATGGCTACGATCGCTGCCATGGACGTGACCCCGCAGCTGCTCCATGACGTCGAGTTCCGCGAGGCGAAGCGCGGTGGCTACAACACCCAGGACGTCGACGACTTCCTGGAGCGCTTGGCGGTGGGGATCGAGCGCCAGGATGCGCAGCTGCGCGAGGCGCGCCAGCGCGTCGAGGCGGCCGAGGCGCGGATCGCCGACGCCGACGCAGCGCATCGCCGAGGCCGAGCGCCGCGCCGCGGAGTCCGGCGACGCCGACGAGAGCCTCAAGCGCACCCTCGTGCTGGCGCAGCGCACCGCCGACGCCGCCATCAAGGAGGCCCGGGACGAGGCCACCGCCATGCTCGCCTCTGCGGAGCAGCGCGCCGCCGAGATGCTCGCTGAGGCCGAGGAGGCGACCTCGCGGGCGCGCTCGCAGGCCGAGGAGGAGGCTCGCCGGGCGCACGAGGACGCCCGAGCCCGGGTGCTCGCGGAGCTGCACGACCTCGAGTCGGCTCGCGACCAGCTGCGCCACGACGTCGACGTGCTCGAGGCGCACATGGCCGAGCAACGAGACCGGCTGCGGATGACCACCCGCGAGCTGCAGCGCCTGCTCGACGACCCTGCCGCCCTGCGCGAGGTCGCGGTGCCGGCGATCAGCGACATCGACGTGCCTGCCTTCCTGGAGCCGGCGCCGAGCGGCGGCGCCGGCGACGACGTCGAGCCGGACGACGACGGGCCCGCCGACTGGATGCCCGACGACGCCGCCTGGTCCGACGACGACGACCTCACGCCGCCCGCCGCTCGGAGGCGTACGCCGACAGCGACGAGGCCGGTGCCGAGCACGACGAACAGGACCGCACCAAGGCCATCGACATGCTCGCCGAGCGCGACGCCGACGACGACGCCTACCTCGCCGAGCTGCGCAAGGCGATGACCGACGACTCGCCCCTCGGCCCGCGTGAGGAAGGTGCCGACGAGCCGCTGTTCGAGTCCGGCTCGGAGATGGGGCGATCCCGCTTCGGCCGACGTCGCTGAGCCAGGGATCCATGCATCGGTGGCTCCACACGGAACGTCCGCTGTGGGCATTCGACTCCCGGTCGACCCGAATGCCTAGGATGGCCGCTCCTATCGACCTGGGGAAGGTGATCACGTCGTGCTTCTGCTGTTGAGCTTCGCCCTGGTGCTGGTGGCCACGGTCCTGTTGGTCCTCGGTCTCCTGAGCGACTACGGGCCTCACGCTGATCTACCTCTCGATCGCGAGCAGCGTCGCAGCGTTCGTCGTGCTGGTGGTCGCCCTGCGGCTCAACAAGTCCTCGCACCGAGCAGCGCAGCACCGCCCGCTGAGCCACTGCCCGCCTCGGAGCCCGAGCCCGCAGCGGTCACCGCGGCTCCGGCCGCCACGGCCGGCGACGACCAGGGCGAGGAGTGGCTCGCCACCGATCAGGGCTGGACCAGCGAGGACGACTGGGACGGCGAAGAGGTCGAGTTCCCCATCGCCGACTACGACGACCTCACCGTCGGCCAGATCCTTCCTCTGCTGCCCGCAGCTCTACGCCGACGAGATCGCCGTCGTGGAGGAGCGCGAGCGGCTCACCAAGGCCCGCGCCGCAGATCCTCGAGAAGCTCGCTGCGCTTCGCCAGTCCGCTGCTGCGTCGAGGGCGACCGCGCCCGGGCGCGGCGGGTGCCGGCGATGCGCTGGCCAGCTACACCGAGCCCGCCGGGGCCGATGCGGCGGCCGCGAGCTGGGACGAGGACGACGACTGGTTCCCGATCGAGGACTACGAGTCGCTCTCTGCCGCACAGATCCGGCCGCTGCTCGTCGAGCTCGACGTCGAGGAGCTGCTGCTCGTGCGCGACAAGGAGATCGTCCCTGGGCCGGCGCCGCAGCCTGCTCGACGAGATCGACCGCCTGCCGCGGCACCGGCCGCGGCCCCCGCAACGGTCGCCGCCAGCGAGCCCGCGGTCAGGCGCGCCACGGGCAGGAAGGCGCCCGCCACGAAGCGCCCGGCTGCCAAGAAGGCCGCAACGGCCAAGAAGGGCTCCCGCCAAGAAGGCGGCGACCCCCAAGAAGGCACCCGCGAAGAAGGCTGCGACTCCGAGGAAGGCCGCGGCGTCCGGCAAGGCGCCGGCCAAGAAGGCGGCGCCCGCCAAGAAGGCGGCACCGGCGAAGCAGGGCGGCGACCGCCAAGAAGGCCACGACGCGCAAGGCCACCACCGCCAAGAAGGCACCGGCGAAGAAGGCGGCCGCCAAGCGCACCGGGCGCTGAGCCCCGTCGCGGCTCAGCGCCGCGTGACCGTGAGCTCGCTCGTCGGGCGAGACGGTCACGCTGAGGGCGAGGGTCTCCGCGCCGATCCAGTCGGCGTGCGCCAGCAGGTCGGCGTCCGACGGCGGGCAGGCGCCAGGTCGATGCGGTCGGTGAGCGCCAGCCCCTGCTCCTTCCGCAGCGTGTTGACGTGGTGGATCGTGTCGTAGACGCGGCCCTCGAGCCGGAGGTCGTCGTCGAGCGTCGAGTCGAGCGCGACGGTGGCGCCGTCGGCCGCGGCCACCGCCCAGCCCTCCTTCTCGCGTGCGCTCGACGAGCACGTCGTCGGGCCGCGAGGTCGTGGCCCGCAACGCGGAAGCCCGCCGTCGGGCAGCTCCTCGAACTCGCCGGCGTCCAGCGCCTCGCGCAGCTTGCCCAGCTCGGCGCCCAGGCGCGGCCCGAGCACCGGGAGGTTGGGGCGGACGCGAGCTCGGTGGCCTCGACCGGCCCGAACGCCACCTCCTTGACCCGCAGCTCGTCGGCGATCTCGTCGGCGTGGGCCGCGGCTCGGTCGAGCCCCTCGACGACGAGGCGGCGCAGGGGCTGGCGCATGCGCAGCTTGGCGCCGGCCCGCGCCTGGCGGCCGAGCTCGACGACCCGGCGCACGGCGGCGACCTCGTCGAGCAGCGCTCGTCGTCGGGTCCGCGCACCTCCGGCCAGCCGGCCAGGAAGACCGACGCGGGCGCGTCCGGCACGGCGTCGACCGACGAGGTCCTGCCAGAGGTGCTCGGTGAGGAACGGCATGACCGGCGACGACGACCCGCAGCGCGTCGACGAGCGCGCTCCACAGCGTGCGCAGCGCGGCCTCGTCGCCGTCCCAGAAGCGGCGGCGCGAGCGCCGGACGTACCAGTTCGACAGGTCGTCGACGAACGCCTCGAACGCCCGCAGCACGTTCACGGTGAGGTACTGCTCGTAGCCGGTCGGTGGCCTCGGCGACGCAGCTGGCGGGTGCGTGCCACGAGCCAGCGGTCGAGCGCCGTGAGCGTCGCTCGGCCGGACCCGTCGTCGAGATCGTCGAGCGTCGGGCGTGAAGCCGGCGATGTTGGCGTACTGGACGAAGAACGCGGCGCTGTTCCACAGCGTCAGCAGCTTGCGCTGGATCTCCTGGCCGGGCCCGAAGCCGAACAGCAGGTTCTGGTTGGGCGGCTGCGCGCAGTACTGCCAGCGCATGACGTCGGCGCCCATCCGCGCGAACGCCTCGGCGGCGTCGATCATGTTGCCCCACGAGCCGTGCATCTCGCGGCCCGTCTCGTCGAGCATCTTCTCGTAGCCGAGCACCTTGCGGTACGGGGCCCGACCGGTGAGCGCGACCGACATGAACAGCTGCGAGTAGAACCACAGCCGGATCTGCTCGCGCATCTCCGACACCCAGTCGGCCGGGAACCACTCCTCCCAGTAGGCGTGGTCGGGGAGGTCGGCGACGGTGAGGCCCTCGGCGGCGCCGGTGGCGTAGCCCTGCTCGATCCACTCCGGGTTCTCCCAGCCGAGCGTGGAGAACGGCACGATGCCGGCGTCGAGCCAGACGTCGCCGACCTCCTTGATGCGCTCGACCGCCTCGCCGCACTCGGCGCAGCGGATCGTGACGTCGTCGATCCACGGGCGGCGCAGCTCCTCGAGGTCCGTCGAGCGACCCGGTGGCCAGCTCGGCCAGCTCGGCCTTCGAGCCGACGACGGTCAGGTGGCCGCAGCGTGCACGGGTAGAACGGCAGCGGCAGGCCGTAGTAGCGGCGCCGCGAGATGTTCCAGTCGCCCATGTTGACGAGCCAGTCGTCCATGCGCTTGCCCATGTACTCGGGCGTCCACTCGACGGTGCGGTTGGCGTCGCGCATCGGCTCGCGGATGTCGTCGACCGAGATGAACCAGTCGTCGGAGATGCGGAAGATCAGCGGCGTGTGGCAGCGCCAGCACTCCGGGATAGCGGTGCGTGATCGTGCCGGCGTCGACGAGCAGCCCGCGGCCGCGCAGGTCGTCGATGATGTCGTCGGCGGCCTCGTGCGCGCCACGGCCGGCCAGCCAGCCGTACTCCGGGGTAGAAGCGGCCGGACTCGTCGACCGGCGTGAGCACCGCCAGGTCGTGCGCCTTGCCGAGCTCGAAGTCCTCGGTGCCGCAGCCGGGGGCGATGTGGACGATGCCGGTGCCCTCGTCGAGCGACACCTCGTCCCACGCGATGACGCGGTGCTCGACGGCCGCTCCCGGGCCCGAGCGCGTCGAACGGGCCCTCGTAGCGCCACCCGACCAGCTCCGCGCCGCGGCGCAGTCTCCTCGAACGGAGGCGTCCCCGCCGCGGGCCACGGCGACCCAGTCGCCGTTCGCGCAGCCGGCCGTACGTCCGCGGTCGGGCGACACCGCGGCGGCGACGTTGGCGGGCAGCGTCCACGGCGTGGTGGTCCAGACGACGATCGCCTCGCCGGGGCGGTCGAGCAGCGGGAAGCGCACGTACAGGGACGGGTCCTCGCGGTCGATGTAGCTGCCGGCGAGCTCGTGGGCGGAGATCGACGTGCCGCAGCGGGGGCACCACTCCGTGGCGCGGTGGCCGCGGTAGAGCCAGCCCCGATCGTGGATGATCGACAGGAACTTCCAGATGTACTCGATGTTCGTGTCGGAGAACGTGAAGTAGTCGCGTCCCCAGTCCATCCACTGGCCCGAGCCGGATCGAGCCCTTCGTCAGCTCGGCGGCCGACCGCTCGACGACGGCTCGGCAGCGGCGGGCGAACTCCTCGAGGCCGAACTCCTCGATCTCGCGCTTGGAGTTGAGCCCGAGCTCGCTGCTCGACGCCGACCTCGATCCACAGGCCCTGGCAGTCGAAGCCGTTCTGGTAGCGCTGGTGGAAGCCTCGCAGCGCCTTGTAGCGCTGGAAGACGTCCTTCAGCGTGCGGCCCCAGGCCGTGTGCACGGCGAGCGACTTGTTGGCGGTGACCGGGCCGTCGATGAAGCTGAACCGCGGTCCCTCCGCGTTCTTCGCTGCGCAGCGCCTCGAACGTCCCCTCCCGCTCCCAGAGGTCGAGGATGGCGCGCTCGAGCGCGTCGTGGTCGGGCTTTTCGGGCAGGGGGGCGAACATGATCGGCCCATCCTACGGGCGCTGCCACGCGGGCCTGCCGGCTCGCCGAGAGGTTGCCGTGCCGGGGGCCCGTGCCTACAATGCCGCACCCTTCGGGGCAGAGCGGGCCCGCGAGAGGACGGCAGCACACATGGCAGCAAGGACCAAGGCGGCGGCCAAGTCGACGCGCTCGAGCGCGAAGAAGGTCCAGGCGGACAAGTCCACCGCCAAGGCGGCCGGCGGCAAGGCGGCCACCAAGCGGTCCTCGAGCGCCAAGGCCGCATCCAAGGGTGCGCCGGCGAAGCAGGCCGCGGCCAAGAAGACCCCGGCGAAGAAGGCGGTGGCGAAGAACGCCGCGGCCCGTCCCACCCCCGCCAAGAAGGCGCCCGCCAAGGCGCCGGCCAAGGCGGCGTCGCCCCACCGGTCGCGCTCGTTCGCGACGCAGGCCGAGGTCAAGAAGGCACCGCCGAAGCGCAAGGGCCCGCTCGACAAGTTCCTGCTGGGCCAGCTCGCATCGCTCCGCGAGGAGCGCGAGACCTACAGCCGCCAGGCCGAGTCCCTGCGTGCCGAGGCCGACCTGCTGGCCGCCGAGCGCGAGCCGGGCGACGTGCAGTTCGACGAGGAGTCCGGCGAGGGCGACACCCTCGCCGTGGAGCGCGAGCGCGATCTGACCCTCAGCGCCCAGGCCACCGCGGCGGTCGAGGAGATCGACCGCGCCATCGCCAAGCTCGACGAGGGCACCTACGGCGTGTGCGAGGTGTGCAACAGCACCATCCCCAAGGAGCGGTTGCGGGCGCTGCCCTACGCCGCGCTCTGCGTGCAGTGCAAGAGCGCGGGCTTCTCCCGCCGCTGAACCCCATGCGCTCCGCGTCGCCCGCTGGTTCCCGCCACCGGGCCTGGTTCGTCGCGGCCGCGCTCGTCGTCGTCGTGCTCGACCAGGCCACCAAGCACTGGGCCCTCCAGGCGCTCGACGACGGCCCCATCGACCTGGTCGGCTCGTTGCGGCTCAAGCTCGCCTTCAACGACGGGGCGGCCTTCAGCCTCGGGTCGGGTCGCACGACGCTCATCTCGCTCGTCGGCCTCGCAGTGGCGGCGTTCATCGCCCGCCTCGGCCTGCGCGCTGATCGCCGGCACGCGGCGATCGCCTTCGGTGTGCTGCTCGGCGGCGCGCTGGGCAACCTCGTCGACCGCGCGGCGCGCGCCGGCGACGGCTTCCTCGGGGGCCGCGTCGTCGACTTCGTCGACCTGCAGTGGTGGCCGGTGTTCAACGTGGCCGACATGGCCTTGTGGGTCGGCATCGCGCTGCTGCTGGCCGGGTCCCGCCGCGACCCGCACGCGGCGTGATCGTCCGCGAGGAGGTGCCCGAGGCGCTCGACGGTGAACGGGTCGACCGGGTGGTCGCCATGCTCACCGGACGGAGCAGAGCCGAGGTCGCCGAGCTGATCGAGGCGGCGGCGGTGCTCGTCGGGGGGGCGCCGGTCCGCTCGCGCTCGCAGCGCCTGCGGGTGGGTGACGTCGTGGAGGTCACCGCACCCGACGCCGAAGCCGCCGCCCGCCTCGAACCGGAGCCCGGGGTGGCGGTGCCGGTCGTCCACGCCGACGAGCACCTGCTGGTGGTCGACAAGCCGGCGGGCCTGGTGGTGCACCCGGGAGCGGGGCAGCGCACCGGCACGCTGGTGCACGGCCTGCTCGCGCACCACCCCGAGGTGCGAGGCGTGGGGAGCGACGCAGGCCGGCCGGGGATCGTGCACCGGCTCGACAAGGGCACGTCGGGGCTGCTGCTCGTCGCCCGCAGCCAGGTGGCGTACGAGGCGCTCGTGGCAGCCCTGTCGGCCCGAGACGTCCACCGGCGCTACCGGGCGCTGGTGTGGGGCGCGCCGGCCGCCACCCGTGGCCTCATCGATGCCCCGATCGGCCGGTCGATCCGTGAGCCGACCCGCATGGCGGTCGCGGAGCGCGGCAGGGACGCCCGGACCCGCTACGAGGTGCTGGGCAGCTACGTGGAGCCCGTCGAGGTCGCCGAGCTGGCGTGCACCCTCGAGACGGGCCGGACGCACCAGATCCGGGTGCACCTCGCCTCGATCGGGCACCCCGTCGTGGGCGACGCCCGCTACGGCGGCGCGCGCCAGTCGCTGCCGATGCTCCGACCCTTCCTGCACGCCGAGGTGCTCGAGCTCGACCACCCCGTCAGCGGACAGCACCTCCGGTTCGAGTCGCCGCTGCCCGCCGACCTCGTCGAGGTGCTCGCCGGGCTGACGAGGGGCTGACCTCAGCCGAGGTCGGCGGCGTCGGGCCACTCCAGGTCGCCCTTGGACATGGCCGCGATGTCGGCGAGCGTGAAGCTGTCGAGATGGGCCCGGATCCGGCCGCTGATGCCCGCCCACACCGAGAGCAGCACGCACTGCCCCTCGTGGTCGCACGCGCCGTCCTGGTGCGGCTCGCCGAAGTCGCCGACCGCGATCGGCCCGTCCACCGCGGAGACGATCTCGCCCAGGGTGATCTGCGCCGGATCCCGGGCGAGGATGTAGCCCCCGCCCACGCCGCGCTTGGAGCGCACGATGCCCGCTCCCTTCAGCGCCAGGAGGATCTGCTCCAGGTAGGGCTGGGGCAAGCCGGTGCGCTCGGCGATGTCGCGGACCGAGGTGGGCCCCGACTCGGCGGCGTGCAGCGCGAGCGACAGCAGCGCGCGGCTGGCGTAGTCGCCGCGAGTCGAGACCTTCACCCGGCGAATGGTAGGTCCACTCGGCCACTACGGTGGTGCCGCCGCAAGGCGCCACCATGTCCGATCACCCCCTGCTCCCGTCCTACGACGGCGCCTGCGTCACGAACGTGGTGCCTGCGCTGCTGCACCCTGCCGCCGTGGCACCGGCCTGGATGCCCGCGGTGGCGCACGATGCCGAGCGCGTCGTGCTGCTCGTCGTCGACGGGCTCGGGTGGCTGCAGCTGGCAGCGCGCACGGCGAGCACGCCCACGCTGCGCGCCCTCGACGGTGGTCCGATCACGACGGTCGCGCCGTCGACGACCGCCACGGCGCTCACCTCGATCACCACCGGGCTGCCACCTGGCGAGCACGGCGTCGTCGGCTACCGCATCGCCACCGAGGGCGAGGTGCTCAACGTGCTGCGCTGGACCACGGCGCAGGGCGACGCCCGCCAGTCGATCCCGCCCTCGAAGGTGCAGGGCCATCCCGCCTTCGGGGCGCAGCGCCCCCCGGTGGTGACCCGCGCGGAGTTCGCCGCCTCGGGCTTCACCACGGCACACCTCGACCAGGTCCGCTTCGCGGGCTACCGCACGCTGGGCACGCTCACCGCGGAGGTGGCCCGGCTGGCCCGGGCCGGCGAGCCGTTCGTGTACGCCTACTACGAGGGTCTCGACAAGGTGTCGCACGAGTACGGCCTCGGCGAGCAGTACGACGAGGAGCTGCGCTGGATCGACCACCTCGTCGCGTCGATGCTCGAGGCGCTGCCCAGCGGCACGGTGCTGCTGGTGACCGCCGATCACGGCCAGGTGGAGGTCGGCGACAACGTCATCCACCTCCCGGGCGAGCTGCTCTCCCAGGTCGCCATGCAGTCGGGTGAGGGGCGCTTCCGCTGGCTCCACGCGCGCTCCGGTCGCGCCGGCGCGCTGCTGGAGACGGCGGCGGGCCTGCTGGGCGACCACGCCTGGGTGCGCAGCCGTGAGGAGGCCATCGCCGAGGGCTGGTACGGGCCCGTCGTCACCGACGCGGCGGCCGGTCGGCTCGGCGACGTGCTGCTCGCCGCCAAGGGCGACGTGGCCTTCTTCGATCCCGCCGACACCGGGCCCTACGTCCTCGTCGGGCGTCACGGCTCGGTCACCGACGCCGAGATGCTCGTGCCGCTCCTCGCTGGGGTGGCGCCCTAGTGACCTGAGTCGTTAGTTCGCAGGAACGGGTGGGTGTGGTCGCGAAGTCTGTCGTCAACGACGACGATGGGGGTTCGCGATGGCGCAACGGACGACGATCACGCTCACCGACGAGGAACGGGAGACGCTGGAGCGGTGGGCTCGGCGACGGAACAGCGCGCAGGCGCTGGCGTTGCGGTGCCGGATCATCTTGGGGGCCGCTGACGGGGAGTCGAGCACCGACATCGCGGCCCGTTTGGGGTGCACGCCGTCGACGGTGGGGAGGTGGCGGGTGCGCTTCGCGGCCAAGGGCATCGATGGCCTGCACGACGAGCCTCGTCCGGGAAAGCCGCGGACGATCAGCGATGACGATGTGGAGCGGGTGATCGTCAAGACGCTCGAGGAGACGCCCGTCAACGCGACGCACTGGTCGACGCGGTCGATGGCGGCGGCGACAGGGATGTCGCAGACGGCGGTCTCGAAGATCTGGCGGGCCTTTGGTCTGAAGCCGCACCGGGTCGAGGACTTCAAGCTGTCACCGGACCCGCAGTTCATCGACAAGGTCCGCGACGTGGTCGGGCTCTATCTGAACCCGCCCGAGTCGGCGGTCGTGCTCTGCGTGGATGAGAAGACCCAGGTCCAAGCGCTCGACCGGTCAGCGCCGATCCTGCCGCTGTTGCCAGGCACGCCGGCCCGCCAGACACACGACTACAAGCGCAACGGGACCACGAACCTCTACGCGGCGCTCGATGTCGCGTCCGGCCAGGTGATCGCGGATCTGACGCCCAGGCACCGCGCCGAGGAGTTCCGTCGGTTCTTGAACCTCATCGACCGCAACGTCCCCGAGCACCTCGACGTGCATGTCGTCGTCGACAACAGCTCGACGCACAAGACACCCTCGATCCAGAGATGGCTCGTGCGCCATCCCCGCTTCACGCTGCACTTCACGCCGACCTACTCGAGCTGGCTGAACCTGGTCGAGCGGTGGTTCGCCGAGCTGACGACCAAGTGGCTCAAGCGCAGCGCTCACCGCTCGGTCAAAGACCTCGTCGCGTCGATCCGCACCTGGATCACCAACTGGAACGACGACCCCAAGCCGTTCGTCTGGCACAAGACCGCCGACGAAATCCTCGACAACCTCGCCGCCTACTGCCAGCGAATCAACGACTCAGGTCACTAGGTCGGCTGGGTAGGTTGGACCCCATGTCCGACACTCCCCCCGACGACGACTCCCAGGCCGTGCTGGTCCCCTCGGCGCAGGCCGACGGCGAGGATGATGCGCAGCAGGAGTCCGTCGAGTCGCCCGGCAAGGTGATGCGGATCGGCTCGATGATCAAGCAGCTCCTCGAGGAGGTGCGCCAGGCCGAGCTCGACACGCCGAGCCGGGAGCGCCTGCGCGAGATCTACGAGACCTCGATCGACGAGCTGGCGTCCGCGCTCTCCCCGGACCTGCAGGAGGAGCTCTCCCGGCTCACCCACCCCTTCGCCGACGGCGAGGCGCCGAGCGAAGCGGAGCTGCGCGTCGCCAAGGCCCAGCTGGTCGGCTGGCTCGAGGGGCTCTTCCACGGCATCCAGGCCACCCTGTTCGCGCAGCAGATGGCGGCCCGCCAGCAGCTCGAGCAGATGCAGCGGCGTGGCCTGCCCCCCGGCAGCGCCCAGACGCTCCAGGGCGGCCGAGCGGGCATGCCGGGCCAGCCCGGCGACGAGGAGGCCCGCCCCGGCACCTACCTCTGAACCGCTACGGGCCGACGAGCAGGGTGCCGTCGAGCTGGTAGGTCCTGCCGGGGTCGAGGTTGACGTCGAAGCGCTCGGTGGCGGTGGTGCCGGCATCGATCTGGCCGATGTCGATCGGGATCGACGTGTCGCCGAGGTGCAGCTGCACCGATCCGCGCCACCCGTACTCGGAGTTGTTGGTGATGGCCAGCGTCACGTCGGCCCGCTCGGCGTCGCTGGCCCCCATGATGAGGTCGAGGATCAGCCCCCCGCACACCTCCCGGCTGGCCACGGTCCCGTCGGGGGAGCGCTCGATCACCGTCGACGACGAGATGGTCGGCGGGCCCTGCTCGGGGACGTCGACGGTGAACGGCGTGGCGCTCGCGTCACGGCAGGTGAGGACGTGGGTCAGCCCGCGCAGCGACGACGTGGCGATGGGGATGAGCAGCACGGCGAGCAGGCCCATCAGGGCCACCTGGGCACGCAGCGCCGAGGGCATGGCGGCATGGTAAGCCCGTCGTGCAGCGCGGCGGTGGTTACGCTCTGCGCCCGGTGGGCGTGACCTTCTCTGACCGGCTGGCCGGCATCGACTACCAGCGGGCCCGGCGGCTCCTGGTCCTGGCCGGGCTCGCGGTGCTGGCCGTGGTCGCGCTGGTGGCCTACGCCCGGCGCGTCGAGGACGTCGAGGTCGTCGCCACGCTCCTGTTCCTGCCGGTGTTCCTCGCCTTCGTGTTCCGCGGCGTCGTCGGTGGCGCCGCGGCGGCGGCGGTGGCGGCGGGCGCCTACGCGGCGCTGCGCTACCCGGCGATCGAGGCGGTCGGCGCCGCAGAGTTCAGCGGGCTCATCGCGTCGCGCTCGGCTGCCTACCTCGTCTTCGGCATCGTGGGTGGCTGGTCGATGCAGGTGCTCGAGGGCTCGCTCACCAAGCTCGAGCTCTACGACGAGGTCGACGACGAGACCGGCCTCCACAACGCCCGGCACCTGCTCCGCCAGACCGACCTCGAGATGGCACGGGCCACCCGGTACCAGACGCTGTTCTCCGTCGTGGTCCTCGATCTGCCGACTGCGCCGTTCGCCGCGCTGCCGAAGCGCTCGCGGCGAAGCGTGCTGCGCGACCTGGCCCGGCACCTGCGCGAGGGCGTCCGCACGGTCGACCACGTCGTGCACGTGCGAGACGACGGACGTCACCGGTTCGCGACGATCCTGCCGGAGACCGCCGCGCAGGGCGCCGAGGTCTTCCGCGCCCGCCTCGGCGAGCAGGTGGGGGCCTACCTGGCCGAGCGGGGCGTGACCCTCGATGCCGAGCACGTGGCGACCCGCGGCATGACCTTCCCCGGCGACGAGACCGCGCTCGACGACCTGCGCGCCGAGTTCGCCCGCATCGACGCCGCCCAGCACCGCTGACGCGGCCGTCGGGGCGAACCGAAATTCGGCGCGCCGGGCGCGGCCCTCGATGCAACGGTGGCGAATGCCCGAGGACCACTTCGGTGAGGACGTCGCCGTCCGCTACGACGAGGGTGTCAGCTCGATGTTCGCCGCCGACGTGCTCGGCCCGGCGATCGACGTGCTGGCCGAGCTGGCCGGCGACGGCGCCGCACTCGAGCTCGCGGTCGGCACGGGCCGCGTCGCCCTGCCGCTGGCGGCCCGTGGCGTTCCCGTGGCCGGGATCGAGCTGTCCGCTGCGATGGCCGAGCGGCTCGCGGCCAAGGACGGCGCGTCGCGCATCGCCGTGACGATCGGCGACATGGCGACGACCCGTGTCGCCGGCACGTTCCGGGTCGTCTACCTCCTGTACAACACGATCGGGAACCTCACCACCTTGGACGAGCAGGTGGCCTGCTTCGCCAACGCGGCCGACCACCTGGAGCCCGGGGGGAGCTTCCTGATCGAGGTCGGCGTGCCCGACCTGCGCCGCCTGCCGCCGGGGCGCGACGCCGTCGTCTTCGCCCATGCGCCCGGGTACGTGGGCTACGACCGCTACACCGACCTGGTGGCCCAGCAGGCGACCTCGCACCACTTCATCGCCGACGGGTCCGGTGTGCGCGAGCTGACCACGCCGTTCCGGTACGTGTGGCCGTCCGAGCTCGACCTGATGGCCATGCTCGCCGGCCTGCGCCTCCGGCACCGGTGGGCCGGCTGGGACCGCTCACCCTTCACCGGCGACAGCACGTCCCACGTGTCGGTGTGGGAGAAGCCCGCTCGGGGTTGAGGGCATGGAAGCGCCCAGTTCGGGCGCGTAGGTGCCCCCAACCTCGGAATCGGCGGCGGTTGGGGGCAGGGGAGTGCCCGAATCGGGCGCACGGGTGCCCCCGACCTCGGTCGGCGGCCCGTGCGTCGCGTGCCGGTGCTAACGTGAATCACACCGGTGTAACTTGTCCACAGGCTGTGGATCGGCCTTGTGGACGGGCTGTGGATCGCCGGTGACCACGCATTCACGCACAGGCTCTGGGCAGGGAAGGGGGATCGGGTGGCGGACAGCTTCACCCACCTCCACGTGCACAGCGAGTACTCGATGCTCGACGGTGCCGCCCGCATCGCCGACGTGGTGGGCTCGGCCGTGGCCGACGGCCAGCCGGCGATCGGCATCACCGACCACGGCAACATGTACGGGATCCTCGACTTCTACAAGGAGTGCCGCAAGCAGGGGATCAAGCCGGTGCTCGGCTCGGAGCTGTACCTGGCCCACGAGAGCCGCCACGAAAGGCCCTCGCGCCGTGGCCGCATGGACGACAGCGGCGGCGAGGCAGACGGCGGGGCGAAGCTCTACTACCACCTCACCGCCCTGGCCGAGACCGATGCCGGCTACCGGAACCTGATCCAGCTGTCGAGCCGCGCCTCGCTGGAGGGGTACTGGTACAAGCCTCGGGCTGACTGGGAGCTGCTCGAGCAGCACAGCGAGGGGCTCATCGTCACGACGGGCTGCCTGGGCGGCCACGTGCTCCAGGCGCTGCTGCGCGACGACTTCGACGGCGCCGTGAAGGCGGCGGGGCGCCTGCAGGACATCTTCGGGCGCGACAACCTCTTCGTCGAGCTGCAGGACCACGGCATCCCCGAGCAGCACCGCACCAACCCGCAGCTCCTCGACATCGCCAGGCACCTGCAGGCACCGCTGCTCGCCACCAACGACAGCCACTACGTCGAGCGCAGCGACTCCGTCGCGCACGACGCGCTGCTCTGCGTGCAGACCGGCTCGCAGATGAGCGACCCCGACCGCTTCAAGTTCCACGGCGACGAGCACTACCTGAAGACGGCCCGGGAGATGCGCCAGCTCTTCGACGAGCTGCCCCAGGCGTGCGACAACACGCTCTGGATCGCCGAGCGCGCCGACGTCACGATCGAGTTCGGCAAGCCGCAGCTGCCCGACTTCCCGCTCCCGGAGGGCTTCGACAGCGACGCCGCCTACCTGCGGCACCTCACCCTTGACGGCGCGAGGAAGCGGTGGGGCCAGCAGGTCCCGGAGCACATCGCCGAGCGCCTCGCCTACGAGCTGCAGGTCATCGAGTCGATGGGCTTCTCGTCGTACTTCCTCATCACCTGGGACCTGATCCGCCACGCCCGCGACTCCGGGATCCGCGTCGGCCCCGGCCGGGGGAGCGCGGCGGGGTGCGCGGTGGCCTATGCGCTCTGGATCACCGACCTCGACCCGATCCGCTACGACCTGCTCTTCGAGCGCTTCCTCAACCCCGACCGCATCTCGATGCCCGACATCGACATGGACTTCGACTCGCGCTACCGCGACGAGATGATCCGCTACGCGGCCGAGCGCTACGGCCGCGACCACGTCGCCCAGATCGTCACCTTCTCCACCATCAAGGCCCGTGCCGCGGTGCGCGACGCGGCACGGGTGCTCGGCTACCCCTACATCGTGGGCGACAAGGTCGCCAAGGCGATGCCGCCGCTGGTGATGGGCCGCGACACGCCGCTCTACGCCTGCCTCGAGAAGCACCCGAAGTTCGAGGACGGCTACAAGATGGCCGCCGACCTGCGCAAGATGCGCGACGAGGACCCCGACGCCGCCAAGGTGATCGAGGTCGCCAAGGGCCTCGAGGGCCTGCGCCGCCAGGACGGCATCCACGCCGCCGCGGTGGTGATCACCAAGGAGCCGCTCACCACCTACCTGCCGATCCAGCGCAAGCCCGAGGCCGGCCAGGCGCCCGAGGACGCGCCGATCGTCACCCAGTACGAGATGCACGGCGTCGAAGAGCTCGGTCTGCTCAAGATGGACTTCCTGGGCCTGCGCAACCTCGACGTGATCTCCGACACCCTCGAGCTGATCCGCCAGCACCGCGGCATCGACGTCGACATCGACGCCGTCCCCCTCGACGACGCCAGGACCTACGAGCTGCTCTCGCAGGGCCAGGGGATCGGGATCTTCCAGCTCGAGGGCGCGCCCATGCGCGCCCTGATGCGGTCGCTCGCGCCCGCCAGCTTCGAGGACGTCGCCGCGCTCGTCGCCCTGTACCGGCCGGGGCCGATGGCGGCGAACATGCACAACGACTACGCCGACCGAAAGAACGGCCGGAAGCCCGTGGAGTACTTCCACCCCGACGCCGAGGAGATCCTCGCCGACACCTACGGGCTCATGATCTACCAGGAGCTGATCATGCGGGTGGCGCAGCGCTTCGCCGGCTACTCGCTCGCCCAAGCCGACAGCCTGCGCAAGGCCATGGGCAAGAAGTCCCGAGACGTCATGGCCACCGAGCGCGAGGCCTTCGTGGCGGGCGTCCAGGCCACCGGCTACGACCCCGCCCTCGGGACGTCGCTCTTCGCCATCATCGAGCAGTTCGCCGACTACGCCTTCAACAAGTCGCACTCCTACGGCTACGGCTACATCGCCTACCAGACGGCCTACCTCAAGGCGCACTACCCGGCCGAGTACCTCTCGGCGCTGCTCACCAGCGTCAAGGCGAACCTCGACAAGGCGGCCATCTACCTCGCCGAGTGCCGCACGATGGGGATCGAGGTGCACGTCCCCGACGTCAACCGCTCGGCCTCGGACTTCGCGCCCATGACCGAGCTCGCCGAGGACGGCAGCGAGCGCCAGTCCATCGTCTTCGGGCTCTCCGCGGTGCGCAACGTCGGCGCGGGGCTCGTGGGGCTGCTCGTCGCCGAGCGCGAGGCGAACGGACCCTTCGCCGACTTCTACGACTTCTGCGAGCGCGTCGACTTCCAGGTCCTCAACAAGAAGACGCTGGAGTCGCTGATCAAGGCCGGTGGCTTCGACAGCCTGGGCCACCCCCGCCAGGGGCTGCTGCGGAGCTTCGAGCACATCGTCGACACCGTCGTCGCCCGCCGCCGCGAGCGCGACATGGGGGTCATGTCGCTGTTCGGCGAGATCGCCGATGCCGGGCCGATGTTCGACGAGCGGCCGCCGATCCCCGACGTCGAGTTCGCCAAGCGGGAGCGCCTCAGCTTCGAGAAGGAGATGCTGGGCCTCTACGTCAGCGACCACCCGCTCATGGGGGCCGAGGCCTCGCTGCGCCGCAAGTGCGACGGCAGCCTCAGCGACCTTCCCGAGATGGCCGACGGCGCCATCCGCACGTTCGGCGGCGTCGTCACCGGCCTGCAGCGGAAGTGGACCAAGAAGGGCGACCTCATGGCCGTCTTCACGCTGGAGGACCTCCAGAGCTCGGTCGAGGTCATGGTGTTCCCGCGCACCATGACCGACCACGGCCACAAGCTCGCGGACGACGGCATCGTCGTCGTCAAGGCGCGCGTCGACGCCCGTGAGGACCAGCCCAAGCTGATCGCCATGGACCTCGAGCCGTTCGAACCGATGTCGGGGGAGGCCTTCCCGCTGCGGGTCAAGGTGGCCCCGGCAGCGCTGTCGGAGC
Organism: uncultured Microthrixaceae bacterium; assembly: GCA_963715505.1. GTDB lineage: Bacteria > Actinomycetota > Acidimicrobiia > Acidimicrobiales > VFJN01 > VFJN01. Next base: position 1,700,730 of record OY970242.1, on the reverse strand, counting down.
CGGTCATCGACGAGCTCAAGCGCCTCCTCGTCGAGCACCCCGGCGACTCCCCGGTGTACCTGCACCTCGGCGAGCGCCAGGTGCTCCGCCTGCCCGAGGCGTGGACCGTCGACGTCGGGCCGCGGCTGCTGTCGGAGGTCCGCGTGCTGCTCGGACCCACCGCCATCCTCGCCTGACCACTTCCTGACCCGCCGGTCACGCCGCCTGAGCAGGCCCTTCGCGGGCCCATACCACCATCTGCGGAGTTGCGTGCGGGCGCTGGTTCTACTGGACTGGTGGGGTCGCAACCACGAGTCGTCACGGGGGCTGGCAAGGAATGTCGATCCAGGTCGAGACCAAGGACTGCACCGCACTGGGCGATGCCGAGCTGGCCGAGCTGGCTGATCTCTGTGCCGAGGGCCCCGTCCCGCACGAGGTCGGTGCGCTCTCCAAGCAGGCGGAGATGTGGGTGCTGGTCACCCAGGCCCGCGAGAACGGCAAGCTCAAGGGCTTCGCGTTCTCCACCCTCGAGCGCATCGGCGGCACGCCGAGCGTGCTGATCGGCCTGGCGTCGGTCAAGCGCTGCGCCAAGCGTGACACCGTGCTGCGGGCGATCGTCCACGACGAGCTGCGCCGCGCCGTGCTCGCCTTCCCCGACGAGGACGTGCTCATCGGCGCCCGCTTCGCCACGCCGTCGGGCTTCGACGCCTACCGCACCCTCAACGACGTCGTGCCGCGGCCCGACCACAAGGCCAGCGGCGAAGAGCGCGCCTGGGGCCGTCGTCTCGCCAAGCGCTTCGGCGTGGAGACCTCCGCCTACGACGATCGCTCCTTCCTCGCCAAGGGCGACGGCACGCCTCCCGGCGTGCTCGACCACGAGAGCCTCAAGCCCGATGCCCTCCCGGCCGACGTGGCCGCCTTCTTCAAGGGCGTCACCGCCAAGCGCGGCGACTCGCTGGTCGCCTTCGGCTGGGCCATGGCCGAGGACCTCGCCAAGCTCGCCTGAGCCACCGACGACCAGCGGCACGCGCATGGAGCTGAGCGACGCCGTGCGCCGCCGCCGCATGGTGCGGGCGTTCACCGACGAGCCCGTCGCGCCCGCGACCGTCGACCACCTGATCGACCTGGCCCGCCGCGCCCCGTCGGCGGGCAACAGCCAGGGCATGTCGTACCTCGCCTTGATCGGCGCGGAGGAGACGGCGGCCTACTGGGACCTGACCCTGCCGGCCGAGCGCCGCTCGGCGTTCCGCTGGCGAGCGCTGGTCGACGCGCCGGCCCTGGTGGTGGTGCTCGTGCGCCCCGACGCCTGGACGGAGCGCTACGCCGAACCGGACAAGGCCTCGACCGGCCTGGGTGGCGACCAGGGCGCCTGGCCGGTCCCGTACTGGTGGGTCGACGCCGGCATGGCCGTCGAGCACGTCCTGCTCGGCGCCGTCGATGCCGGGCTCGGTGCCTGCTTCTTCGGGATCTTCGAGAACGAGGCCGGCGTGCTGGCCACGCTGCGCGTCCCCCGGGGCTGGCGCGCCGTCGGCACGATCGCGCTCGGCCACCCCGCCCCCGACGAGCCCGGCCAGTCCGCGTCCCGCCCCCGCCCCACCCTCGACGAGGTCCGCCACCGCGCCCGCTGGTGACGCCAGCCCGCAAACTTGCGGCGCTGAGACGAGGTCTTGTCGTGTGGCTGCCGTAGGTTTGGTGGGGGTCTGGTGGAGCCCGCAAACTTGCGGCGCTGAGACGAGGTCTTGTCGTGTGGCTGCCGCAGGTTTGGTGGGGGGGGCGACCTGACGGGGCGTCAGATAGTGTCCGGCTGGTGGACCTGCCGGGCGTGAACCGTCGCATCCTGCTCGCCCAGCGGCCCGACGGGCTCGTGCGGCCCGACGACTTCCGCCACGACGAGGCGCCGCTGCCCGAGCCGGCCGAGGGCGAGGTGCTCGTCCGCACCGAGTGGCTCGGCATCGACGCCACCGTCCGCACCTGGCTCTCCAAGGCCGAGGGCTACATCCCGCCCGTCGAGATCGGCGAGGTCGTGCGTGGCAGCGGCATCGGGCGCGTGGTGCGGTCGCGGAGCGACAAGGTCGCGCGAGGGTCAGCTCGTGGCCACGCTCACCGGCTGGCAGGAGTACGCCACCGTGGGCGACGATCCGATGCTCACCACGCCGCTGGCCGAGGGCGCCGACCCCCAGGCGGCGCTCGGGGTCTTCGGCGCCAACGGCCTCACCGCCTACGTCGGGCTGACGGAGGTCGGCAAGGTGCAGGAGGGCGAGACCGTCGTCGTCTCGGCCGCGGCAGGTGGCACGGGGTCGATCGCCGTGCAGATCGCCAAGCTGATGGGCTGCCGCGTCGTCGGCATCGCCGGCAGCGACGAGAAGTGCGCCTGGCTCGTCGACGACCTCGGCATCGACGGCGCCATCAACCACCGCACCGACGACATCCCCGCCCGCCTGCGCGAGCTGTGCCCCCAGCGCATCGACGTGTTCTTCGACAACACCGGCGGCCCCATCCTCGACGCCGTGCTCGGCCGTCTCGCCGACCACGCCCGCGTCGTGCTGTGCGGCGCCATCTCCTCGTACAACGACCACCACAAGCCGCCGGGCCCGCCGAACTACCTCAACCTCATCTCCCGCCGCGCCCGCATGGAGGGCTTCATCTCCTGGGACCACTGGGGCCGCTGGGCCGAGATCACGGGGACGCTCGGCGCCTGGGTAGCCGACGGGAAGCTGCGCCACCGCAGCCACGTGTTCGAGGGCCTCGAGTCGGCGCCCGACGCGCTCAACGCCATGTTCACCGGCGACAACATCGGCAAGATCGTCATCCGGGTCTCGTAGCTCCGAGCCGTCGTCTACCCGGCGAGCTGGGCCTCGAGCGTGGCGACGTCGTCGGCGGGGAGCTGGCACGTGTAGCCGCGGCACACGTAGGCCTTGCCCTCCTCCCGCCCGGCCCACAGCGGGCTGTCGTAGCGCTCGCCCCAGGCGAGGACCGTCGTGGGGTGGAAGCGGTGCTGGACGGCAGCGACGAGGTCGCTCCGCTCGCCGGGGATGACGACCTCGGCGGTGCCGCGCGCCAGCAGGTCGACTGCGGCGAGCGCGTGGCCGAAGGCCGTCGGGTGCTCCACGGCGAGGGGACCGACGAGCCGCACGATCGCCTCGCCCCGGTCTCGGTAGCGATCGTCGCCGGTCAGGGCGACGAGGCGCAGGAGGCCGACCGCCGCCAGGCTGTTGGCGCTCGGCGTGGCGTTGTCCATCAGGTCCTTGGGACGGGCGATGAGCGCCTCGGCGTCATGGCCGGTCGTGAACACGCCGCCTTGCAGCTCGTCCCAGAACAGCTTGAGCAGCGCGTCGGCGACGTCAGCCGCCTCGCTGATCCAGCGGGCCTCGCCGGTCGCCTCGGCGAGGCGGGTGAAGGCGTCGAGCAGCGCCCCGTGGTCGGTCGCGTAGGCGAGGTGCCGGGCACCGGCGTCGCGCTGCCACGAGCGCAGCCAGCGTCCGTCGGCGCGGCGCAGGTTGGCGAGGAGGAACTCGGCGGTGTCCACGGCCGCCTCGATCCAGGCCGGCTCGTCGGCTGCAGCACCCGCCTCGGCCAGCGCCGAGACCAGGTAGGCGTTCCACTCGGTGAGCACCTTGTCGTCGAGCCCGGGCCGCACCCGCGTGGCGCGGTGCTCGAAGAGGCGCTGCCGCGCCGCCTCGATGTGCTCGGGACGGGTGAGCTCTCCCCGGGCGTGCATGCGGTTGGGGATGGTCGTGCCGTGCTCGAAGTTGCCGCCGGGCTCGAAGCCGTACCACGACAGCACCGCCTCCTCCGTGGCCTCGTCGGCGATCACGGCGCGCACCTCGTCGGCGGTCCACACGTAGAACCTGCCCTCCTCGCCCTCGCTGTCGGCGTCTTCGGCCGACGACGTGCCGCCGCCGGGCTGGCGGAGGTCGCGCAGCACGTAGTCGATGGTCTCGGCCACGATCTGGCGGAACCGCTGCTCGCCGGTGAGCTGCCAGCCGTGCAGGTAGAGCGGGATCAGCAGCGCGTTGTCGTAGAGCATCTTCTCGAAGTGCGGGACCAGCCACCTCTGGTCGACGGCGTAGCGGGCGAAGCCCCCACCGAGGTGGTCGTAGATGCCGCCCGACGCCATGGCGTCGAGCGAGGTGACCAGCGCCTCGCGGGCGCGCTCGTCGCCCCGCGCGGCGGCGGCCGCCAGCGCCTCTTGCGCCATCGGCTGGGGGAACTTGGGCGCGCTGCCCAGGCCGCCCCACCTCGGATCGGACGCCGCCAGCAGCTTCTCGACCGCGGCGTCGACCTGCTCGGCATCCGGCAGGTCGGCGGCTGGCGCCAGCAACGCGGAGCGCCCGAGGGCGCCGGTGAGCTCGTCGGCCTGCTGGAGCAGCTCGCCACGCCGGGTCTGCCACAGCTCGTGGATGCGCTGGCACAGCTCGACGAAGCCGATCGTGCCGCCCCGCCGCTCCTTCGGGAAGTAGGTGCCCGCGAAGAAGGGCCGCCCGTCCGGGGTGCACACCACCGTCATCGGCCAGCCCCCCTGGCCGGTCATCGCCTGGGTGGCCTCCATGTAGATGTCGTCGACGTCGGGGCGCTCCTCGCGGTCGACCTTGACGTTGACGAAGAGCCGGTTCATGACCTCGGCGACGCCCACGTCCTCGAACGACTCGTGCGCCATGACGTGGCACCAGTGGCAGGCCGAGTAGCCGATCGAGACCAGCATCGGGACGTCACGGGCCTTGGCCGCGGCGAAGGCCTCCTCACCCCATGGGTACCAGTCGACGGGGTTGTCGGCGTGCTGGCGGAGGTAGGGGCTCGTCTCCTTGGCGAGGCGGTTCGGACTCGGCATCGTTCCACGGTACCGACGTGGCTTCGAAGCCGGACCGATGGGCCGAGCGAGCATCGGGCACGTGGTACCGGGCGCGGGTACCGTCCCGCCATGGAGCTGTCGCTGGCGGGCAGGGTCGCCCTCGTCACGGGCGCGTCCCGCGGCATCGGCAAGGCCATCGCCGCGACCTACAGCGCGGCGGGTGCCTCGGTGCTGCTCTGCTCCCGCAAGCTCGACGCGCTGGAGGCCGCCGCAGCGGAGATCGGCGGCGACGTCGACGTCGTCGTTGCCAACGCCGGCGACCCCGAGCAGGCGGCGGCCGCGGTCGATCGCTGCCTGGAGCGCTTCGGCGGCCTCGACATCCTCGTCAACAACGCCGCCACCAACCCCTACTTCGGGCCGACCATCGACATCGACCTGGCTCGCTACGACAAGACGTGGGAGGTCAACCACCGCGCCGTGCTCGTCTGGACCCAGCTGGCCTGGAAGGCCGCCATGGCCGAGCGCGGCGGGTCGGTCGTCAACATCGCATCGATCGGCGGCATGACGACCGAGCCGGGCATCGGCGTCTACAACGGCACCAAGGCGGCCGTGATCCACCTGACGCGCACGCTCGCCGCCGAGCTGGCACCGGCCGTTCGGGTCAACGCGATCGCGCCCGGCCTCGTCAAGACCGACATGGCCCGGGCGCTGTGGGAGGCGGCGGAGGATCGCATCGCCGCCTCGATGCCCCTGGGCCGCCTCGGCGAGCCGTCGGACATCGCCGCCGCCGCCCTCTACCTGGCCAGCGACCTGGCGTCGTGGGTCACCGGGCACACCCTCGTGGTCGACGGCGGCGCGCTGGTGGGCACGGGGGCGATACGGCCGGCGAGCGGGTGAGCGGTGGTGCGTCGACGGGACCGTGATCCTCGCCCGCCCGTCGAGGTCCTCGGTGCGGAGCTCCCGGACGCACCGCAGCGGGTCGCCATCGGTGGCGACCGCCGGGGCGCGCGTGGCCGCGGACTGCTCCTGGCGCTGGGCGTCGCGGTCCTGCTGATCGGTGGTCTGGCGCTCGGCGGCGAGGGCGGGGAGCCGGAGGCGTCGACGTCGCGCGACGAGCGGGAGGGCGATGCCGCGGAGGCGACCTCGACCACGCGCCGCCCCCGGCGCACCACCACGACCACCGGGTCCACCGCGACGACGACCGCGCTGCCGGCCGGCCCCGTGCTCCCCTCGCAGACCGGCGGGGCGCTGCTCGTGGTCGGACCGGGCCGCGCCGCCACCTACGTCGAGCTCGACACCGGCGCGCGCCACGAGGTCGAGCTGGCGTCGGCCGACCACTGGCAGATGCACGCGGTGCGTGGCGGGGTGGTGACCCATGAGATGAACGAGGCGTACTACGTCGCGCTGCCGGAGGGCCGGCGAGTGGGGCTGGGGCCGGCCGAGCAGGTGCTGCGCGCCGGCAGCGACGACCGCGTCTGGCTGGTGACCGGCTTCGGGTTCGAGGGCGAGCGGGAGCCCGCGCAGCGCGCGGTGCTGACCGATCTCGCCGGGCGACGCCTCACGGGCGACGTGGTGGTGCGCAGCTGCTGCATCATCGGCAGCACGGACGACGGCGTCGTCTTCTCCGCGGGCGGCCGCACCTACCTCGCCCACGAGGCCGGCGTGCGACCGCTCGTGGAGGGCAACGTCATCCAGGTCGTCGGCGACCACGCCATGCGGGTCGAGTGCGACGACGGGGCGATCTGCGAGACCCAGATCGTCGATCTCCGGACCGGACGGGCGACGAGCCTCGGCTCGACCCCCGACGCGTCCTACTACGGGCACTCCATGGTCGTCGCGCCCGACGGGCGGGTTGCGATCATCGTGTACGGGCCGACCGGAGCGATGCTGATCGTCCACGGCGCCAGCGGTCGCGAGATCGGGCGCGTCGAGCTGCGACAGAGCGCGGAGCCCGCATGGCTGCCCGGCGGCCACGGCCTCGTGACGATGGGCGACGGGCTCGTGGCACAGCGCATCTTCGACCGCGACGCGCAGCTCGTGAGCGAGCCCATCGGCCCGCTCGACGGCGTGCTCGGCGAGCGCATCATCGTCATCCCGCCCTGAGGTCGTCGCGCCGGACCTTCCCGCCGGCCGTGCGGGGGAGGGCGGCGACCACCTCCAGCGCCCTCGGTGCGGCGTGGGCCGCGAGGCGCGCCTTGACCCAGTCGCGCAGCATGTCGAGGGTCGGTGGCGCCGACCGGTCGACCGGCACCACCACCGCGACCACGCGCTCGCCCCACTCGGGATCGGGCCGGCCCACCACCACCACCTCCGCCACGTCGGGGTGGCCCTCCAGGGCCCGTTCGACGGCCGCGGGCCAGACGTTCTCTCCGCCGGTGATGATGAGCTCGCCGCGCCGGCCGTGCACGCGCAGGTGCCCGTCGACCACCTCGCCGAGGTCGCCGGTCGGGAGCCATCCGCCGGAGCGCTTCGGATCCGATCCGTCCCGGTAGGCGCGCAGGAGCATCGGCCCGCGCACGTGGATCTCACCGTCGCCCTGGACGCGCACGTCGACCCCATCGAGCGGCACGCCCTCGTAGACGACGCCGCTGCCGGTCTCGGTCATGCCGTAGGTGGCGATCACGTGCGGTGGGCGCTCGGCGGGCGGGGCCTGGCCGCCGAGGAGGATCGCCCGGAACGCGCTGGCGTCGATGCGACCCAGCGCGGTCGGCACGAGGGAGGTGAGGGTGCAGCCGGCGCGACCGGCGCCCTCCACGGCGCTCGCGTCGAAGCGGTCGTGAACGGTGAGGCGCGTCCCCGTGCACAGGGCGCGGGTCACGACGGAGAGCCCGCCGACGTGCGCCAGCGGCAGGCAGGCCAGCCAGTGATCGTGCCGGGCGTCGACGCCGAGGCGGGCGCTCGTGGCGCGCGCCGATGCCTCGACGGCGGCGTGCGTCAGCACGACCGCCTTGGGCGCACCGGTGGACCCGCTCGTCAGCATCACCAGCGCATCGCCGTCCTCCACCGGCTCGTGGAGGCGCGCCGCGGCCAGTGCCTCGGCCCGAGCCGGCGCGGCCAGGCGCGGGTCCAGCGGGAGCACCGCGTCGCCGGCGTCCCAGGCGCGCTGCAGGTCCGCCACGAAGGAGGCGCCGGCAGCGTCGAGCGCGACGAGCCGGTTCACGGGAGCCACAGGCCGCGGGTGCGCACGGTGGCAGCGTAGGAGCGGCGCAGGCGAGACTCGGCGCCGCCATGTCCGAGCCCACCCGTCCACGAGCCGCTGATCACCTGCCGTCGGGCTGGCGCTCCTGGCTGGCGGGTGCGCGGCCTCGCACCCTTCCTGCCGCGGTCGTCCCCGTGCTGGTGGGCACGGCCTGCGCGGCCGGCGTCGCCGACGTGGTCGCCTGGCGCGCCGTCGCGGCGGGGATCGTGGCGCTGGCGCTGCAGGTCGGGACGAACTTCGCCAACGACTACAGCGACGGCATCCGGGGCACCGACGACCCCGGGCAGCGGGCCGGCCCCGTGCGGCTCGTCGGCTGGGGCATCCAGCGCCCTGGCTCGGTCAAGCGCGCCGCGCTGGCGTCGTTCGCCCTGGCCGGCGTCGCCGGCCTGGCGCTGGCGGTCGCCGTGGGCCCCGAGCTCGTCGTGGTCGGCGCCGCCGCCATGGCTGCCGGGTGGTTCTACACGGGCGGCTCGCACCCGTACGGCTACTACGGCTACGGCGAGCTGTTCGTGTTCGTCTTCTTCGGCCTCGTCGCCACGGTCGGGTCGACCTATGTCCAGACGGAGTCCGTCACGGCGCTGTCGATCGCTGCTGCCGTCCCGGTCGGGCTGCTCGCCACGGCGCTGCTCGTCGTCAACAACCTGCGCGACATCCCCGGCGACACCGCCTCGGGCAAGCGCACCCTCGCGGTCCGGCTCGGTGACCGTCGCACCCGCTGGCTCTACGTGGCGCTGCTCGTCGGCGCGTTCGCGTCGGTTCCGGTGGTGGCCGGTTGGTTCGAGCGCCCCGCGGCCGCCGCCGCGCTCGTCGGCGTCGTCCTGGCCCGCACCCCGGTGCTGCGCGTCCTCGAGGGGGCGACCGGCGCCGCGCTCGTGCCGGTCCTCGCGCAGACCGCTCGCGTGCAGCTCGTCACCGGCGCCCTCCTGGCCGCGGGGCTCTGGCTGGGCGCCCCCTAGCCCGAGCCCCCGCGAGGCAATAGGGCCCGTTCGACGCCGCCCGAGGCAATGGGCCCCGCATGCGGGGCCCATTGCCTCGGGCCGGCAGATTCGGGTGCTATTGCCTCGCGGGGTCAGAGATCGTGCGCGGCGAGCCAGGGGCGCAGGAGCGACAGGAACGCCTGCGGCTGCTCGAGGTGGGCGGCGTGGCCGGCGCCGGCCACGACGGCGAGCGTGGCGTTGTCGCCGATCCCGGTGGCGAGTCGCTCCGCCAGGGCGACGAACTTGTGGTCGCGCTCGCCGGCCATGACGAGCACCGGCATCTGCAGCCGTGCCAGCTTGTGCCACGACGGGTCCTGCGATCCCGTGCCCGCCTGCTCGATGCTCGAACGCAGGCCCTCGACGCTGTTCTCGAGCCGCTCCTCGCGGAACGCTCGCTCCGGCGGCAGACCCGCGAACAGCGGCTGGGTGAGCCACTCCTCGAGGAAGGCCTCGAGGCCGAGCGCCTCGATCCGCTCGGAGGTGCGCAGGTCCTGCTGGCGCCGGGCTGCGCGCTCGCCGGGGTCCTCGATCCCGGCCGTCCCGCCGAGGAGCACCAGGCCCCTCACCAGCTCGGGGTTGGACAGCGCGAGGTGCAGGCACAAGCGCGCCCCCATCGAGTAGCCGACGTAGGCGGCGCGGTCGCCCTGGTCGGCGATCAGGCGCCCGCCGGTGCGCAGCCCGGCCAGCACGCCTGCCGAGCGCCCGTGGCCCGGCGCGTCCACCCGTACGACCTCGTGGTCGCGCGCGAGGTCGTCGCCGACGGGTCCCCAGCAGCGCCCGGTCTGGGTGAAGCCGTGCACCAGCACGATCGGCGGACCGGCCCCGTCACGCTCGGCATGGAGCAGCATCCCGCGATCCTCCCAGACGCCGATGGGCACGTGGTCGCCACGGTGTGCTCCGATGTCCCCCCGATGGACCGTCCCGAGGACCTCCAGGCGACCTTCTGCGCCACGCTCGTCGACGAGTGGGCCCGCTGCGGCGTCGAGCACGCCGTGGTGGCGCCGGGCTCCCGCTCCACGCCGCTGGCGCTGGCGCTGGCGGGCGACGAGCGCATCACCGTGCACGTCCACCACGACGAGCGCAGCGGGGCGTTCCTCGCGCTCGGGCTCGCCCGGGCGGGCTGGGAGCCCGTCGTGGTGGTCACCACGAGCGGCACCGCGGCGGCCGAGCTGCACCCGGCCGTGGCGGAGGCCGACCTGGGGCGCGTCCCGATGCTCGTGTGCACGGCTGACCGGCCGGCCGAGCTCGTCGACGTCGGAGCACCGCAGGCCATCGACCAGACGCACCTGTTCGGGCGCGCCGTCCGCTGGTTCCATGCGCCCGGTGTCGCCGACGCAGCGGGCGCCGGCCGCTGGCGGGCTCTCGCCGCCAGGGCCTACGCGGAGGCGACCGGGACCTCGCCGGGCCCCGTGCAGCTGAACCTCGCCTTCCGGGAGCCCTTGGTCGGGCAGGTCGGTGCGCTGCCGCCCGCCCGGCCCGTCGAGGGGGCCGGCTGGGCGTGGCGACCCCCCCTGCCGGACCCGGCGGGGTCGGTCATCAGCTTGGCGGAGGACCTGGCGGGGCGGCGGGGCGTCATCCTGGCGGGAGACGCATCCGGCGGCGGGGAGGCGGTGCGGGAGGTGGCCGAGGCCTTGGGCTGGCCGGTGCTCGCCGCGCCGCATGCAGCGGTGTGGGGCCTGCCCGGGGCCGTGATCCCCGCGGCGGACGCCATCTTGCGCGAGCCGTCGGTCGCCGCCGCCCTGCGACCCGAGCTGGTCCTGCGGCTCGGCGGGACGGTGACGTCGCGCGTCGTCGGCGAGTGGGCGGCGGCCTCGGGGGCCGCCGAGCTGGTCGTCGCCGGCGACGGGCGCTGGATCGACCCGCACGGCACGGCGTCGGTGGTCCTGCCCGTGGATGCCGACCGGCAGCTCGCTGCCTGGCTGCGGGAGGCGGCGACCGCCTCGCCGGCGCCGGTCGACGAGGGGCGCTGGCTCGAGGCGTGGCAGGAGGCGGGGCGAGCCGCGGCCGCGGCGATCGTCTCGGTGCTCGACGCGGAGCCGGCGCCGAACGAGCCCGCGACGGCACGGGCGCTGCTCGGCGCGCTGCCCGACGGCGCGCAGCTGGTGCTGTCGTCGTCGATGCCGATCCGCGACGTCGAGTGGTACGCGGCGCCCGACCGAGCGGTCCGGGTCCACGCCAACCGCGGCGCGAACGGCATCGACGGCGTGGTGTCGACGGCGCTGGGGATCGCCCTGGCCACCCAGGCGCCCACGGCGCTGCTGATCGGCGACGTGGCCTTCCTCCACGACTCGAACGGCCTGCTCGGCGCCTCGGCCCGGCCTGCCGACCTGGTCGTGGTCGTGGTCGACAACGACGGCGGCGGCATCTTCTCCTTCCTGCCCCAGGCGGGCGCGGTGAAGCCCGAGCGGTTCGAGGCGCTCTTCGGCACGCCCCACGGCCTCGACCTCGTGGCGCTCGCCGCCGCCTACGGCGTCCGGGCCGGCTCGGTCGGCGGCGTCGACGAGCTGGGCGAGGCAGCGCGCCAGGCCTTCGCGGCAGGCGGCGTCCACGTGCTGGTGGTGCGCACCGATCGGGCGCGCAACGCCGAGCTGCACCACCGCTTGAACGCGGCGGTCGCCGCGGCGGTCGCGCCCCGCGGCAGCTGATCGAGCGAGCCTGGTCGGCCGGTCGGCCGGCGCGGCGTAGCGTTGAGGACATGCTCGGCCGTCGCACCAAGATCATCGCCACCATCGGCCCTGCCTCGGACCCGCCCGACGTCCTGCGGGGTGTCCTCGAAGCGGGCGCCGACGTGGTGCGCCTCGGCCTCGCCCATGGCCCCCTCGAGGCGAGCCTCGAGCGCATCCGCCGCGTGCAGGCCATCGCCGCGGAGCTCGGCCGCCCGGTCGGCATCCTCGTCGACCTGCCGGGGCCCAAGGTCCGCGCCGCGCCGTTCGACGAGGCGGGCGTGCTCCTGCTGCCCGATTCGATCGTCCGCCTGCGCGAGGCGTGCCCGGACGACGTCAGCACCGCCGACACCATCGGCGTGGTGCTTCCTGGCGCGGTCGACGCGCTGCAGCCGGGCGATCGCATCGCGCTGGGCGATGGCGGGGTGGTGCTGGTGGTGGAGGAGCGCGCCGGCGACAGCGTCCTCACCCGCGTGCTGAGCGGCGGCGTGCTGCGCGGCCGGCCGGGCGTGTCGCTGCCCGAGGACCGCGTCGCGCTGCGCACCCCGACCGAGGGGGATCTCCAGCTCCTCGAGGGCGTGCTCGGCGCCGGCATCGACGCCGTGGCGGTGTCGTTCGTGCAGACCGCCGACGACGTCGCCGCCGTCCGCATGGCGATCGGCTCCGATGGCCCCATGGTCGTCGCCAAGATCGAGACGGGTCCCGCGGTGGCCAACGTCGAGGACATCTTGCAGGTGGCCGACGGCGTGATGGTGGCCCGCGGCGACCTCGGCGTGCGCCTCCCCCTGGAGGATGTGCCCCACATCCAGAAGCAGATCATCCGCAGCGGCGTCGCCCACGGCAAGCCGGTCATCACCGCCACGCAGATGCTCGAGTCGATGGTGACCGCGCCCACGCCCACGCGCGCGGAGGTCACCGACGTCGCCAACGCCGTGTTCGACGGCACGAGCGCCGTCATGCTCTCGGGCGAGACCGCCATCGGTGCCCATCCCGTGGCCGTCGTCGAGGCCATGGCGCGCATCACCCGGCGCGCCGAGCGCGACTTCGACTACGAGTCCTGGGGCACGCGGCTGGGCCAGCAGCAGATGATCGGGCTGCACGACGCGCCCACGACCGTGCGCATCACCTCGGCCATCACCGCCGCGGCCTGGCGTGCCTCGGTCGACGCGGAGCTCGCTGCCATCATCGCCTGCACCGACTCCGGCCGGACCGCTCGGATGATCAGCCGCTTCCGGCCGACGTGCCCCATCATCGCCATGACGCCCTTCGAGACCACGGCGCGCAAGCTGACGATGGCCTGGGGCATCCGGCCAGTGGTGATGGACACGCACGGCTCGACCAACGAGATCGTGTGGCACGCCGTCGAGCGCGCCGCCCACCTGGGGCTCATACGCGCCGGCGACGTGGTGGGCGTGCTCGTCGGTGCCCCGCACCACACCGAGCCGACCACCGACGTCCTGCGCCTCGTGCGGGTGTCCTGACCCCCTCAGACCCGCAGCAGCGCGCTCAGCATCGCCTGGAGCTTCGCCTGCGTCTCGGCGAGCTCGGACTCGGGGTCCGAGTCGGCGACGATGCCGTTGCCCGCGCACACCCGGGCGGTCGTTCCCTCGACGTCGGCGCAGCGGATGCTGACGGCGAAGGTGCCGTTGCCTGCCGCGTCGACCCAGCCGACGGCGCCGGCGTAGCGGCCCCGATCGAAGCCCTCGTGCTCCGCGATCCACTCGCTCGCCAGGTCGCGCGGCCAGCCGTTGACGGCGGGCGTCGGGTGCAGCGCCCGGACGAGCTCGAGGACGGACGGGGCGGGCTGGGACAGGCGTCCCTCGACCAGCGTCGCGAGGTGCTGCACGTTGGCCACGCCCACCACCGACGGCTCCGCCTCGTAGTCGAGGTAGGAGCACCAGGGGAGCAGCGTGTCGTGGACCATGTCGATCGTGATCTGGTGCTCGTGGCGGTAGGTGGCGGAGGCGAGCAGGCCCGCACCGAGGCGGGCGTCGGTGGTGGGATCGCCACCGCGCGGTGCCGTGCCGGCCATCGGCTGGGCGCGCACGACGTCGCCGCTGCGGGCGACGAGCAGCTCCGGGCTGGCGCCCAGGAACCCGTCCACGTGGAAGAGGAAGCAGCCGGGGTAGGCGGCCCGCAGGCGCTGCAGGACCGCCGCGCGGTCGAAGGCCGCGTCGGCCTCCACGAGCAGCTCGCGCGCCAGGACCACCTTGCGGAGCCCGTCGGGGCCGGCGCTGGTCATCGCCTTGGTCGCATCGGCAACCAGCTCGCACCACCAGCGAGCGCTCCGGGCAGGAGCGACCCCGATCCGTCCGGGCGCCGGGCGGCGCGGCGCCGCTGCGGGAGCGAGGAGCGATCCCGGCTCGGCGGGCGGCTCGTCGGCCGAGCCGATCGTCGTGACCCAGCGGGTGCCGTCATCGGCCCTGCCCCAGACGACGGCCGGGATGACGAGCTCCGCCCCGGCATCGAGCCGGAACGGGAGCGCACCGAAGGCCACCGCGCCGGAGCCGGGCGCGCCCACCTCGTCGTCGACGGCGATCGAGGCGAGCAGCGCGTCCACGTCGTCGAGTCGCACCCGCTGGGCGATGCCGCGACCGGCGACGCCGATCCGCGACCGCTCGAGCACCACGCCGTCGGCACCGGCGAGCCCCAGCAGGTCGAGGTCGTGGTCGACTCGCCGCGTGCGGGCGACCAGCTCGCCCGGGCCCGCGCCCGGGCTCACGGGGCCGGCTCCGCCCGGCGGGTCGCGGTGACGAGCTGCGCCACGCCCACCGACAGGAGGCGTCGCTCGACGTCGACGAAGCCCGCCCCGGCGAGCTGGCCGAGCATCTCGCCCGGCGGTGGCAGGTAGGCGACGGAGCGGGGGAGGTAGCGGTACGCCGCGGGATCGGAGAGCAGGCCGCCGACGAGCGGCACGACGCGGCCGAAGTAGACGGCGTGGCCGGCGCGCAGCAGGCGGTTCGGGGGCTCGGCGACCTCGAGCAGCGCGATGCGCCCGCCCGGCCGGACCACGCGGGCCAGCTCGGCGAAGAACGGCGGCAGGCTGGCGAGGTTGCGCAGCGCGAAGCCGCAGGTGGCGCCGTCGACCGTGCCGGCGTCGAGCGGCAGGCGCAGCGCGTCGCCCTGCACGAGCGGTGCGGTGGTGCGGGCTGCGGCGAGCATCCCGAACGACAGGTCGACGCCGACGGGGCGCAGGCGCTGCGCCGCCAGCTCCCGGCAGAGGTCGCCGGTGCCGCATGCCAGGTCGAGGACCGTGGCGCCGGCGGGCAGGCCGAGGCTGCGCACGCTGCGGCGCCGCCAGCCGACGTCCATCCGGAAGGTCATGATCCGGTTCACGAGGTCGTAGCGCGGGGCGATGGCGTCGAACATCGACCGCACCGCGGTGACCTTCGCTTCGCCCTCCGGCAGCGCCTCGGGCATCGGGGAAGGGGCCACGACGGCATGGTACGAAGCGGTGGGGGCAGGTCCCCAACCGGCGTGGCAGCGGTGGTCGTGGCCGCTCCCCGCCGAACCCTAGGCTGACCGCCGTGTCGGCCCGTCCCCACTTCTCGATCGCCGGCATCCCGATCCGGATCGAGGGTGCGTTCCTCGTCATCGCCGGCCTCTTCGGGCTGCGCTACATCGACGAGAACGTCCTGCTGCTCCCCATCTGGATGGCGACCACGTTCGTGTCGATCCTCGTGCACGAGCTCGGCCACGGCGTGGCCCTGAGGGTCTTCGGCATCCGGCCGGCGATCGTGCTGCACGGCTTCGGCGGCGTGACGCTGAGCCGCGGTTGCCTCAGCCGCACGCGCAGCATCATCGTGAGCCTCGCCGGGTCGCTCACCGCCCTGGCGTTCTTGTGGTGGCCGGCGCGGACCTTGCTCGGCACGCCCTGGGCCAACGAGCAGCTCCTCGACTACGCGCTCTCCGGGGGCGAGTCCATCAACTGGTGGCGACCGCTGCAGTTCCTCGCCTTCCAGAACCTCTGGTGGTCCATCGCCAACCTCCTGCCGATCCGCCCCCTCGACGGCGGCAACGTGACCGCGGAGCTCTTCGGCCTGCATGCGGCTCGACGGATCTCGATCGCCGTCGCCATCGCCGGGGCGCTCTTCGCCTTCGCCAACGACCAGACCTACGCGGCGCTCTTCGCGCTCTTCCTCGCCTTCAGCAACTACCGCGAGATCCGCGAGGAGCAGGCCGGTCACGAGGTGAACGCCTTCGAGGTCGATCCGCCCGAGGTCACCGGCCGGCCGGGCACGCCCCGCCGCCGCGGGCGGGGCCGCCGCCACCTCCATGCCGCTCCGCCCCTGCCCGCGGGGCCCGCCGGTCCCCCCACCCTCACCGCACCCGACCCGGCGCGCACCGAGCAGCAGGCGTGGCAGGCGCTGCGCAGCGGCGACGCGGCCACGGCCGCTCGTCTGGTCGAGCGCCTGGGGCCGGCGTCGGTCAACCCGTACCTGCGGGCATCCGTGGCGCTGGCCACGGGCGACGCCTCGGCCTTCGAGCGCTTCGAGGCCGCCTACGTCGCGGAGCCGGGCGGGCCACCGAGCATGGTCGCCACGGAGCTGATCGCGCGCGCCGGTGCCGCCGGCGCCGTGGCCAAGCGGCTCGTCGCGCGCCCCGACGGCGCGGGGCGCGACGGCGCCGGCACCCTCCAGACGCACCTGCACTACGCCGACCGCTTCCGCGAGGCCGCCGAGGTCGGCGAGGTGGTCTACGGGGCCCAGCCGCCGAGCGCAGCGCAGACGGCCTTCGAGGTGGCGTGCAGCTGGGCGCGTGCGGGTGAGGTCGACCGTGCCGCTGCATGGCTCGACCGTGCCGCCGACGCGGGCTTCCGGGCCGCGGGGATCGTGGACGGCGAGCCGGACCTCGCCTCGGTGCGCGAGCACCCGAGCTGGCCGGTGCTGCGAGCGCGCCTCGTCTGAGCCCCGCTGCGGATGCCTTGACCCTGCGGTCAAGGCAGCGTGGCAGACTCGCGCGATGGCCATCGACTTCACCTTTCCGCCCGAGATCGAGGACATCCGCGCCAAGGTGCGGACCTTCGTCGACGACGTCGTCCGCCCCATCGAGGACAAGGCGGCGGCGGAGGGCGACTGGTCCCGCGATCAGTGGGTCAAGGCCATCATCGAGATGCGCGGCGCGGCGAAGGAGGCCGGCCTGTGGCTGCCCCACATGCCCGAGGAGTGGGGTGGCATGGGGCTCGGGCACGTGGCGATGGCGAGCGTCTCCGCCGAGGCGGCGCGCTCGCGCATGGGCCCCTTCGCCCTCAACGCCCAGGCGCCCGACGAGGGCAACATGCACACCCTGCTGCACTGGGCGACCGACGCCCAGAAGGACAAGTACCTCAAGCCGCTCTGCGAGGGCGTCGCACGGTCGTGCTTCGCCATGACCGAGCCCGAGGTGGCCGGCTCGGATCCCACGCTCATCCAGACCTCCGCCGTGCCCGACGGCGACGAGTGGGTGATCAACGGGCACAAGTGGTTCATCTCCGGCGCCCGCGGCGCCAGGTTCGCGCTCCTCATCGCGCGCACCGAGGACGACCCCGATCTGCCGCAGGCCGCCAACTCGTGCTTCATCGTCGACCTGCCCAGCGAGGGCTGGGAGATCGTGCGCGACGTGGAGACGATGTCGGGCAGCCACAACCACTGCGAGATCCGCATCACCGACCTGCGCGTCCACAAGGACCAGATGCTCGGTGGCCGGGGCCAGGGCCACCTGCTCGGTCAGTACCGCCTCGGGCCCGCTCGGCTGGCGCACTGCATGCGCTGGCTCGGCCAGGCCGAGACGGCGCTGGAGATGATGGTCGACCGATCGATCTCGCGGTACAGCCACGGCAGCTACCTGGCGGAGAAGCAGGGCATCCAGTGGATGATCTCCGACTCGGCGATGGAGCTCTACCAGTCGAAGCTGATGGTGCTGCACGCCGCCTACCTGATCGACAAGGGCGACGACTTCATCGCCGAGGTGTCGATGGCGAAGCACTTCGTCGCCAACAGCCTCGGCCGCATCATCGACCGTGCCATCCAGGTCCACGGCGCCCTCGGCTACTCCACCGACACGCCCCTCGCGGAGATGTCGAAGCAGGCCCGCTGGGCTCGCTTCGCCGACGGCGCCGACGAGATCCACCAGATGCGCATCGCGCAGCGCACGATCGCCGACTGGAAGGATCACGGCACCATCCGCAACGCCACCGGCAAGCTGCCCCTCTGACCATGACTAGAGGTTCATCCGTGGCCGGGTCGCTTCGAGCTCGGCACGGTGCGGGGCCTGCTCGAGGCGCACGCCGTCGAACTCCCTGCGTCGGGGTCGGCGGTCCGGGCGCGGACGTCTGAAGGTCAAGCGCACGTCGGTCACCTCCTTCAGGGGAGACGTGCAGTGGCGCGCGGGCGCACGCCGGTGCGGGTTCGTGGAGCGGCTGGGCGGTCAGGCGCTGCAGGCAGCGACGAGGGACCCGAGCTCGCTGGGAGCTTGCGTTCGCTTCACCATGGGCTCTCCTCTCGACGCGGGCACCGGCCGATCACCCCGGTGCGTGTGTGGAGCATCCTGCATCGCACGGCGCCGACGCGTCGAGCGAATTACGCGATCACCCCGAAGCGGACGCGACCTGCTCCTTCGCCCAGCGGTAGTCGGCCTTGCCGGCGGGCGAGCGCACGATGTGGTCGACGAAGCGGAACGCCTTCGGCAGCTTGTAGCGGGCGATGTGCGTCGCCGCCTCCGCCAGCAGCGCCTCCTCGTCGGGCGGTGCGCCGTCGCGCAGCTGCACGACCGCCACGACCTCGTTGCCCCAGCGCTCGCGCGGCCGGCCCGCCACGACCACGTCGTAGACGTCGGGGTGGTGGGCGAGCGCCTGCTCGACCTCCTCGGCGAAGATCTTCTCGCCGCCGGAGTTGATGGTGACCGAGTCGCGGCCGTAGAGCTCGATGATGCCGTCGGCGGTGAGCCGGGCGCGGTCGCCCGGGACGGAGTAGCGCACGCCGTCGATCACGGGGAAGGTGCGGGCCGTCTTGTCGGCGTCGCCGAGGTAGCCGAGCGGCACCCGGCCCTGCTGTGCCAGCCAGCCGACCTCGGCGTGGCCTGCGTCGAGCACGCGTGGAGAGCGTCGTCGTCGACGATGCCGCACCCGGTCCGGGCGTGAACGTGCCGGTGCTGGCCTGCTGCCCGGCGGCGCTCATGTGCGACATCTGCTGCCGGTCTCCGAGGCGCCGACCGCGTCCATGACCATGACCGTCGGCAGCTGGGCCAGGAAGCGGTCCTTCAGCGCGGAGTTGAGCGGCGCGCCGCCCGACACGATCATCAGCAGCGACGCCAGGTCGTACGCCGCACCGTTCCCGGCGGCCGCCTCGAGCTCGTCGACGAGCGGTCGGCCGAAGGCGTCGCCGACGATGAGCAGGATGTTGACCTGCTCGCGGGCGACGGTGCGCCAGATGTCGGCCGGGTCGAGCCCGATGGTGTCGTCCTGGATGCACGACCGTGTTGCCGCCGGTGAAGGCGTTGAAGGCCAGCCAGTGCGCGGCGCCGTGCATGAACGGGGGTGCGGGCAGCAGCCGCGCCCCGCCGTTGACCGCCGACTCGACGATCTGCGTCGAGGGACTCCCACTCCTCGCCGGTGGCGAGGTTCCGACCGCCCATGGCGCCCACGAAGATGTCGGCCTGCCGCCACAGCACGCCCTTGGGCATGCCCGTCGTGCCGCCCGTGTAGAGGATGTAGAGGTCGTCGGGGCTCCAGCTCGACGTCGGGGCGCTCGGGGCTCGCGGCGGCGAGCGCGTCCTCGTACCAGGTCGGCGCCGGGCAGCAGCTCGTGCCCCGGAGCCGTCGTCGACCTGGAGGAGCACCTCGAGCTGGGGCAGGTCGGGGAGCACCTCGGCGAGGCGGTCGCCGAACGCCGAGTGGAACACGATGGCGCGCGCGCCGGCGTCGTTGAGCAGGTAGCGGAGCTCCTCGGCGACGTAGCGGTAGTTCACGTTGAAGGGGGCGACGCGGGCCTTGTACGCACCGAGCATCGCCTCGAGGTACTCGTTGCCGTTGTGCAGGTAGCACGCCAGGTGGTCCTGCCCGCTCTCGTGCCCCGCCAGTGCCGAGCGCTCGGTGCGGACACCGAGCCCCTGGTCGAGCAGGTGGTTGGCGAGGCGCCGGGTGCGCTCGGTGACCTGGCCGTAGGTCAGGCGCCGGTCGCGCCAGACGATGCACTCGCGCTCCGCCAGGGCGGACGCGATCGCCTCGTGCACCTGCGCGAGGTTGAACTCCATGCGACGTGCGCCCCCCTCGGCGGTCACTCGTAGTAGCGGAAGAGGTTCTCGCTGACGCAGCTCGGCTTCGGCGCACCTTCGCACTCGAAGGTGAAGCGCATCTTGACCTGGCAGCCACCGGCGATGTCGGTGACCTCCATGAGCTCCACGCCGACGCGGAGCTTCGCCCCGACCGGCACCGGCGACGGGAACCGCACCTTGTCGCAGCCGTAGTTGACGCCCATCTTGATGCCCTCGACCCGCACCACCTGCGGCACGAGCACGGGCCCCAGCGACAGCGTCAGGTAGCCGTGGGCGATGGGCCCGCCGAAGGGGCTCTCCGCCTTGGCGCGCTCGACATCGACGTGGATCCACTGGTGGTCGCCGGTGGCGTCGGCGAAGAGGTTCACCCGCTCCTGGGTGATCTCCATGTAGTCGCTGTAGCCGAGGTGCTGGCCGACCAGCTCCTTGAGGCCTGCGATGCCCTGCACGGTCGTCGTCATGGGGGCGATCATGCCCGACGGCGCCATGGTGGCACCACACCGGCATGGCAGGATGACCGCCCATGACCGACGGGTTGGCCGGCGTCGTGCTGGCCGCAGGGCTGGGGACCCGGCTGCGGCCCCTGACCCTGCTGCGGCCCAAGGCCCTCTGCCCGGTGGGCAACGTCGCGCTCGTCGACCTGGCGATCGAGCGCGCTGCCACGGCCGCGGGCGACATCGCCGTCAACGTGCACCACGGGCGCGCCGCCATGGACGCGCACCTCGATCCCGGGATCCACCGGTCCTTCGAGGAGCAGCCCCTGGGGACCGCGGGAGCGCTCGGCCGGCTGCGGAGCTGGCTCGACGGGCGCGGCGTGCTCGTGGTCAACGCCGACACGTGGAGCCCCGGCTCCCTGGCCGGCTTCGTCGCCGGCTGGGACGGCGCACGCATCCGCCTGCTGATCGCCGGCGACGACGAGCTCCACCCGACCTCGGGTGTCGCCGCCGCCCTGATGCCGTGGTCCGACGTGGCGTGCCTCGACGACCAGCCGGCGGGGCTCTACGAGACGTCGTGGCAAGCGGCGCAGGCAGCCGGCCGCATCGACGCCGTGCGCCACGAAGGGGCCTTCGTCGACTGCGGCACGCCGGCCCAGTACCTCAGCGCCAACCTCGCTGCCAGCGGCGGCGCCGCCGTGATCGGCGAGGGCGCCACCGTCGACGGCGACGTGGAGCGCTGCGTGGTCTGGCCGGGCGCGACCGTCGATCGCGGCGAGTCCCTGGTCGACGCCATCCGCGCCGAGGGCCGCGTCACGGTGCTGGTCCGCCACTGAGCCCAGACGCGCGCGCGCCGAGCTGCACCGGGGCCGGCTCGGCCGCGTGGGTGGCCCGGAGCTGGCCGCAGGCGGCGTCGATCTCGGTGCCGCGGGTGCGGCGGATCGTGGCGTTGACGCCGCCGACGCGCAGCCGGTCGCGGAACTGGCGCACCCGGCGGGCCGGCGAGCCCTGCACCGCGTAGCCCGGCGTCGGGTTGAGCGGGATCAGGTTGACGTGGGCCGCCAGCGGCAGGCTGCGGGATCGCTCGATGAGCAGGTCCGCGTCGCGATCCCGATCGTTGACGCCGTCGATCAGCGCCCACTCGAACGAGAGGCGCCGGCCCTTCGACTGGAGGTAGCCGGCGCAGGCGTCCATCAGCGTGCTGAGCGGGTAGCGGCGGTTGATCGGGACGAGCTCGTCGCGCAGCGCGTCGTCGGCGGCGTGCAGCGACACCGCCAGGCTGACGGGCAGCGCCTCCTGCGCGAGCCGCCGGATGCCGGGCACGATGCCGACCGTGGAGACGGTCAGGTGCCGGGCCGACAGGCCGACGTCGTGGTGCAGCCGTTCGACCGCGCCCCAGGTGGCGTCGTAGTTGGCGAGCGGCTCGCCCATGCCCATGAACACCACGTTGGACAGGCGCCGGCCGTCGTCGCGGGCGCGGCGAGCGGCGCGCACCACCTGCTCGACGATCTCACCCGTGCTGAGGTGCCGGTCGAAGCCGGCCTGCCCGGTGGCGCAGAACCCGCACGCCATGGCGCAGCCGGCCTGGCTGGAGACGCACACCGTGGAGCGGTCGTCGTAGTGCATGAGCACCGTCTCGATCTGGGTGCCGTCGCGGAGCGCCCACAGCCACTTCACCGTGGCCGCGTCGTCGCTCACCGACTCGCTGACCGCCTCGAGCGCCAGCGGCAGCGCGTCGGCCAGGCCCGACCGCAGCGCCTTCGGCAGGGTCGTGAGCTCCGCCAGGTCGCTGAGCTGGTCGTAGAGGCCGGCCCAGACCTGGTCGGCCCGGTAGCGGGGCTCCCCGGCGAGCAGCGCACCGAGCGCGGCGCGGTCGGCGTCGTAGCGGGTCGTGGCGGCCGCGCTCATCGCGCCGGCACCTCCATGGCGTACGCGGTGTCGACCCGGTGCCGCTCGAAGCCGAGGTCGCGGTAGAGGCGGATCGCTGCCTCGTTGGTCGACTCGACGTAGAGCATCCCGCAAGCCAGGCCGGCCCGGTGCAGGTGGTCGAGCCCGGCGAGCACCAGCCGTCGACCGAGGCCACGCCGGTGGGCGGAGGGATCGACGGCGATGACGTAGATCTCGCCGAGCGGCGGCTGCTCGTCGGCGTGCACCTTCGTCCAGCAGAAGCCCAGCAGCCGCCCTCCCTCCTCGTGGAGCAGGAAGCCGGCTGGGTCGAACCAAGCGGCCCGCTCGAGCTCGAGCAGCTCGTCGAGCGTTCGGTCGCCCTGCTCGGGGTGCCATGCGAACGCCCGGTGGTTCACCTCGAGCCAGGCGGTCTCGTCCTGGCCGACCACGAAGGGTCGCACCTCGACCTCGGCCGGCTCGTCGACCGGGAGGGACCGGCGCATCTGCCACACGGCGCGCACGGGCGCCATGCCGGCGGCGACGCTGACCGACGCGCGCCGCGCATCCGCACCGCGCACCCAGTGGTGCAGCGACCCGCCGCCGGCACCGGCCACGGCGTCGGCCGCCGCGGCGAGCAGCTCTGCGGCGAGCGCCTCGCCGGCCTCGGCGTCGACCGCGGCGTCGTCGAGCTCGACCGTCCAGGTGTCGTCGGCGCGCTCGAGCGTGGCGGTCGCGCCCCCGCGGTCGGGGCGCGCTGCGACGCGGAGCCGCGTGGGCGGCTGTGTGGTGTCGGGCCCGGCCATGGCGGTCAGGGTACCGACCGGTACCCTCGCCGCCCGATGGCTCCTGCCGAACCCGATGCCGCCGAGCGCCGACCCCGCACGCCGGCGGGGCGCGCCCGCCGCGCCCATGCCCGCCTGGCGGTCGAGTACCCGGGCGACGCGGTCGAGCTCTGCGCGCTGCGCCACCAGAGCCCCTTCCAGCTGCTCGCCGCCACGATCCTCTCGGCACAGACGACCGACGAGCGGGTCAACATGGTCACGCCGGCGCTCTTCGAGCGGTACCCCACGCCGGAGGACCTGGCCGCGGCCGACCCCGCCGAGCTCGAGGACATCATCCGCTCCACCGGCTTCTACCGGAACAAGGCCAAGAGCCTCATCGGCATGGCGAGCGCCGTCGTGGACCGCTTCGGCGGCGAGGTCCCCTCCGCCATGGAGGACCTCGTCACGCTGCCGGGCGTGGGGCGCAAGACCGCCAACGTCCTGCGCAGCGTGGCGATGGGTCTCCCGGGCCTGCCGGTCGACACCCACGTCGGGCGTGTCGCGCGCCGGCTGGGGCTGACCACCGAGACCGATCCGGTCAAGGTGGAGGCGGCGCTCGACCCGATGGTGCCGGCGAAGGAGCGGGGCCTGCTCAGCCTCCGCCTGATCCTGCACGGCCGGGCGGTCTGCGTGGCGCGGACCCCCCGTTGCGGCGAGTGCGTCCTCGCCGACTTCTGCCCGTCCGCCGAGCCGTATCCCCCCGGGCCGCGGCGGCGATGACCTCGGTGCGAGCCAGGGGTCTTCCGCCACCCGGCTTCGCTGCGACGTCGGGATCCGCCGCCTGGCGTCGCCACGAGAGCGCCCTTGCGAGGGCGCTCTCGTCGGTTCCGGGGCGCGTCTACGCCACCTTGTCGAGGAGCGAGCGCAGGCGCCGAAGCCCGGCCTGGAGGTTGCGCTCGACGTCGTAGAGGTCGGCGGCGACGTCGTCCCGCGGTGAGCTCTGGTACTGGTCGGCGAGCGCCGTGACGCGGTCGGTCAGGTCCTGCAGGGCGGTCGACAGCGAGGACAGCTGGGCGGCGTCGAGGTCCATCGCCACAGTGTGGCGGGCGGCAACCGGTTTCGGGCCCTTCCGGGCGCCCACCTAACCTCGGCGGTCGTGCTCCAACGGCTCGACCTCCGAGGTGTCGACGGCGACCTGCGGTCGCGGCTGCCGCGTCCCCAGGCGCAGGTCGAGCCCCCGATCGACGAGGTCCGGGCGCTGCTCGCCGACGTGCGGGCCCGGGGCGACGAGGCCCTGCGCGAGCTCACCGGGCGCTTCGACGGCGCCGACGTCGACGAGCTGCGCGTCCCCGACGCCGAGGTGCAGGCCGCGCTGGGCGGCATCCCCGCGGACCTGCGGGCCGCCCTGGAGCTCGCCCACGCCAACATCACCGCCTACCACCGCGCCCAGCGCCACCCCGACGGCGCGCACCGCAACGGCGCCATCACGATCCGCGAGCTGCAGCGTCCCGTCGACCGGGCGGCCTGCTACGTGCCGTCCGCCCTGGCGCCGCTCGTGTCGACGGTGCTGATGACCGCCGTGCCGGCCAAGGTGGCCGGCGTCGGCGAGGTCGTGCTGGTCACGTCGCCACGCCCCGACGGCTCGGTCGACCCGGGCATCCTCGCGGCGGCGGCGCTGGCCGGGGTCGACGAGGTCTACCGCGTCGGTGGCCCGGCGGTGATCGGGGCGCTCGCCTACGGCACCGAGTCGATCCGCCCGGTCGACGTCATCGTCGGGCCGGGCAGCGCCCGGGTGGCGCAGGCCAAGCGCGAGGTCGCGGCATCGGGCCTGGTCGGGGTGCCATCCGCCTTCGCGGGGCCCTCGGAGGTCGTCGTGGTGGCCGACGCGACCACGCCGGTCGCCTACGCCGCCATCGATGTCGTGCTCCAGGCCGAGCACGGCCCGGACGGCCTTGCCTGGCTGGTGACGTGGGACGCCGCCGTGGCCGACGCCGTCACGGCAGCCGTCGCCGAGATCGTGCCCCGCTCGCCCCGCCGCCAGCTCCTGGAGGCCACGCTCGCCGAGGGCGGCTACGCCGTGCTCTGCGACGGGCCCGAGCAGGCGATGGCGATCGCCAACGCCATCGCCCCCGAGCACCTCGAGCTGCTCGTCGACGACGCCGAGGCCCTGCTGCCGCTCGTCCGCCACGCCGGTGCGGTGTTCTGCGGGCCCTACGCGCCCGCCTCGCTCGGCGACTACCTGGCCGGACCCAACCACGTGCTGCCGACCTACGGCTCGGCGCGCTTCGCCGGCGCGCTGCGGGTCGACGACTTCCTCAAGCACGTCCACGTCGTCACCGCCGATGCCACGGCGCTGGCCGAGGTCGGCCCGCACGTCGAGGTGCTGGCCGGCTACGAGGGGCTCGACGCCCACCGGGAGTCCATCGCCCTGCGCCGGGGGCCCGGGTGATCGAGCCGCGCGACGACCTCGCGCTCATGGCCGGGTACCACTCGCCCCAGGTCGACGTCGCGGTGCGGCTCAACACCAACGAGGCGCCGGTCCCACCTCCGCCCGCCTTCACCGAGGCGCTCGCTGCCGAGCTGGCGACCGTCGACTGGCACCGCTATCCGGATCGCTCGTACGCGGCGCTGCGCGGTGCCATCGCCGCCCACCACGGGGTCGACCCCCAGCAGGTATTCGCCGCCAACGGCTCCAACGAGGTGCTCCAGACGCTGCTGCTCGCCTACGCCGGCCCGGGGCGCGCCGCAGCGCTGTTCGAGCCGACCTACGCGCTCCACGCGCACATCGCCCGCATCACCGGCACCGAGGTGGCCCTCGGCCAGCGCGCCGAAGACCTCACCCTCGACCTCGGCGAGGTCCGGCGGGTGCTGGCCGACGCCGAGCCGGCCGTCACGTTCCTCTGCTCGCCGAACAACCCCACCGGCATGATCGACGACGAGGCGACCGTGCGCGAGGTGCTCGGGCTCGTGCCGGGCCTGCTGGTCGTCGACGAGGCCTACGGGCAGTTCTCGCCCTGGTCGGCCCTGGAGCTCGTCGACGACGACGCGGCGCTCGTCGTCACGCGCACCTACTCCAAGACCTGGTCGATGGCGGCAGCGCGCCTCGGCTACCTCGTCGGCCCCCGGAGCGTCGTCGCCCAGCTCGACCAGGTCGTGCTGCCGTACCACCTCGACGCCGTCAAGCAGCTGGCCGGGCGCATCGCGCTCGACTTCGCCGCCGAGATGCGCACGCGCGTCGCCGGCATCAGCGAGGAGCGGGGCCGCCTCGTCGCCGCGCTGGCCGACCTGCCGGTCGAGGTCTGGCCGTCGGCGGCCAACTTCGTGCTGTTCCGTCCCGTCGGCCGCTCCGGGCGCGGCGTCTGGCAGGCGCTGCTGGAGCGCTCGGTCCTGGTGCGTGACTGCTCGTCGTGGCCTCGCCTCACCGACTGCCTGCGTGTCACCATCGGGACCCCGGCCGAGGACGATGCCTTCCTCGCCGCCCTGCAGGAGGTCCTGACATGACGGAGCCGGCGCGCCGTGCCGCGGCGAAGGAGCGCTCCACCAAGGAGACGAGCATCTCCGTGCGCATCGATCTCGACGGCACGGCCGGCGAGGTGAGCGCCAGCACCGGCCTGCCGTTCTTCGACCACATGCTCGACCAGCTCGGCCGCCACGGTGGCTTCCACCTGGCGGTCGAGGCCACCGGCGACCTGCACGTCGACGGCCACCACACCGTGGAGGACGTCGGCATCACCGTCGGCGAGTGCTTCCGCGACGCACTGGGCGACAAGGCCGGCATCCGCCGCTTCGCGAGCGGCCTGTACCCGCTCGACGAGGCGCTCGTCGAGGTGGCGCTCGACCTCTCGGGTCGCCCGTTCGTCGCCTACGACGTCCCCTTCGGGGAGGTCCTGCCCCTGGGGGACCCGCCCTTCAACCCGGAGATGGCCGAGCACTTCTGGCAGAGCTTCGCGACCGCCGCCGGGATCACCCTGCACGTGCGGCTGCGCGAGGGCCGCAACACCCACCACATCGTCGAGGCGTGCTTCAAGGGCGTGGCGCGCTGCCTGCGCGACGCCGTGCGGGTGGAGGGCAGCGCCATCCCCTCGACCAAGGGGCAGCTCTGACCCGATGACCCGCATCGCGGTCCTCGACTACGGCATCGGGAACCTGCGCTCCGCCGAGAAGGCGTTCCAGCACGTCGGCGCGCAGGCGCGGCTCACCGCGGACCCCGGCTGGATCCGCGAGGCCCAGGGCGTCGTGCTGCCCGGCGTCGGGGCGTTCGGGCGCTGCGTCGACGCGCTGCGGGCCTCGGGGCTCGACGCCGTGGCGGTGGAGGCGATCGAGGGCGGCACGCCGTTCCTCGGCATCTGCGTCGGCATGCAGCTGCTCTTCGAGGGCTCGGAGGAGAGCCCCGGCAGACCCGGCCTCGGCGTGCTGCCCGGCACCTCGCGGCGCCTCACCGGCGACGTGAAGGTGCCCCAGATGCAGTGGAACGTGCTCGAGCGCAGCGGCGAGCCCGCCATGCTCGCCGCCGTGGCCGACCCGGCGTGGGCCTACTTCGTGCACTCCTACGCCGCCGACACCGAGGCCGCCATCATCGCCGCCACCTGCGACTACGGCGGCCCCGTGGTGGCCGCCGTCGCGTCGGCCAACGTGTGGGCCACGCAGTTCCACCCCGAGAAGTCGTCGCGCACGGGCCTCGCCGTGCTGGCGAGCTTCGTCGACCGGGCGGCGGCAGGCTGATGCTGCTGCTCCCCGCCATCGACCTGCGCGGCGGGCAGGTCGTGCAGCTCACGCAGGGCGACTTCGACCGCGAGCGCGTCCACGGCGACGACCCGGTGGCGGTCGCCGCGCGCCTTCGTCGACGCGGGTGCGCCGTGGATCCACACCGTCGACCTCGACGCGGCGCGCACCGGCGAACCGGTCAACCGGCACCTCGTCGCCGCCATCGCGGCGGCCGTCGAGGTGCCCGTGCAGGCCGGCGGCGGGGTGCGCAGCGTCGAGGCCGCCGCAGCGCTGGCTGATGCGGGCGTGGCGCGCGTGGTCATGGGCACCGCGGCACTGGAGGACCCGGCGCTCGTGGCGCAGGTGGCGGCTCGCCAGCGCGTCGCCATCGGGCTCGACCTGCGTGGGCGCGAGGTGGCCGTGCGCGGGTGGGCCGAGGGGAGCGGTGTCGACTGGGCCGAGGCGCTGCGCCGGCTCGCCGACGCAGGCGCGGAGGCGGTGGTCGTCACGCAGATCGACGTGGAGGGGCTGCTCGGCGGCCCGGACGCGGGCGGGCTGGCGGAGGTGCTGGCCGCCACGGAGCTCGACGTCGTCGCCTCGGGCGGGGTGAGCTCGATCGCCGACCTCCTGGCCCTCGCCGAGCTGGAGCGGGCGGGTCGGCGACTGGCGGGCGCCATCGTCGGCACGGCCGTCTACGAGGGCCACCTCGACGTCGCCGAGGCGGTCGCCGCGCTGGCGGGGCTGCCTCGATGAGAGCTGCCCGGATCATCCCGTGCCTCGACGTCGACGCCGGTCGCGTCGTGAAGGGCGTCAACTTCGTCGACCTGGTCGATGCGGGCGACCCGGTGGAGCTGGCTGCCCGCTACGACGCCGAGGGCGCCGACGAGCTGGTGTTCCTCGACATCACCGCCTCGTCGGACCAGCGCGACACGATCGTCGACGTCGTGCGTCGCACCGCCGAGCAGGTCTTCATCCCGTTCACGATCGGGGGCGGCATCCGCTCGGTCGACGACGCGCGCCGGCTGCTGCGCGCCGGCGCCGACAAGGTGTCGGTCAACACGTCGGCGCTCGAGCGGCCCGGGCTCGTCGCCGACCTCGCCGAGGAGTTCGGGAGCCAGTGCGTCGTCGTGGCGATCGACGCCCGGCGCGGCGGTGGCGCGCGCGGCGGAGGTGTTCAGCCACGGCGGCCGCAACGCCACCGGCCGTGACGCCCTGGAGTGGGCGCAGGAGGTCGAGGCGCTCGGCGCCGGCGAGATCCTGCTGACGTCGATGGACCGCGACGGCACGCGGGCCGGCTTCGACACCCGGCTCACGGCGACCATCTGCGACGCCGTGGGCATCCCCGTGATCGCGTCCGGCGGTGTCGGCACGCTGGACCACCTCGTCGAGGGCATCACCGAGGGCCGCGCCGACGCCGTGCTCGCCGCGTCGATCTTCCACTTCGGCCAGCACACCGTCGCCGAGGCCAAGGAGCACCTCCGCGCGGCGGGCGTGACCGTTCGTCCGGCGTAGCCGGTACGGTCGAGCCATGGTCGCACCCGCGGGAGACGACAAGCTCCCCATCAAGATGCTCAACGACCGGATCCTCGTGCGCCTCACCGACCAGGGCGAGCGTCGCACCTCGGGCGGCATCTTGATCCCCGCCACGGCGGAGATGAAGAAGCGCCTCATCTGGGCGGAGGTGTGCGCGGCCGGGCCCAACGTCCGCACCATGGAGATCGGCGACCAGGTGCTCTTCAGCCCCGAGGACCGCTACGAGGTCGAGGTGCGAGGCGACGACTACATCATCCTGCGCGAGCGCGACATCCACGCCGTCGCCTCGAGGCGCCTCGAGGAGTCCTCCACCGGCCTGTACCTCTGAACAAGGGGTTTCGGGGACGCGGGGCGGCTCTCGTAGCATGAGCGGATGCCCCTGGCCACGCCGATCGACGCCACCTCCGACCAGCTCGCCCAGGTGCGCTTCGACGACGCCGGCCTGGTGCCCGCCATCGTGCAGGAGCACGGCAGCGGCGAGGTCCTGATGATGGCGTGGATGAACGCCGAGACCCTCCGGATGAGCCTGGAGGAGGGCCGCACCGTGTTCTGGTCGCGCAGCCGCCAGGAGGTCTGGCGCAAGGGCGACACCTCCGGCGACCGCCAGTTCGTGCGCCAGGCGTTCTACGACTGCGACGGCGACACGCTGCTCTTCGTCGTCGAGCAGGAGGGCAAGGGCGCCTGCCACACCGGCGAGCGCTCCTGCTTCTACCGGGCCTTCGGGTGACGCTGCGCCCGAGCCGGGAGGAGTTCCGGGCCCTGGCCCGCAGCCACACCGTCATCCCCGTCTGGCGAGAGCTGCTCGCCGACCTCACCACGCCCGTCGCGGCCTTCGCGCGCCTCGTCGGCGACGAGCCCGGCTTCCTGCTCGAGTCCGTCGAGCACGGCGAGCGCTGGAGCCGGTGGTCGTTCATCGGGCGCCGCCCCCTCGCCACGCTCACCGCCCGAGGGCGCGCCGTGGAGGCCAGCGGCGTGCTGCCACCGCACGTGCCGCTCGACCAGGGCGTGCTCGCCGCCATGGAGGCCATCCTCGACGCCTGGCGGGCTCCGGCGCGCCCCGACCTGCCCCCGCTGCACGGCGGGCTGATGGGCTACCTGGGCTACGACGTCGTCCGCGAGGTCGAGCACCTGCCGTCGATCCCGCCCGATGATCTCGGCCACCCCGACGCCGTCGTCTCCGTGATCGGCCAGCTCGCCGCCTACGACCACTGGCGCCGAGCGCGTCACCCTCATCGACAACGTGCTGGTCGAGCCCGGCCTCACCGACGACGCGCTCGACGGGCGCTACGACGCGGCGGTGGCGCGCCTCGACGAGCTGGCGGCCGACGGCGCCCGATCGCTCGACGAGCCGCTCGTCGAGCCACCCGACGCCGACGAGGCGCTGCCCGACGTGCGCTCCACGATGGGATCCGAGGCCTACGGGCGCGCCGTCGAGGTCGCCAAGGAGCACATCCTGGCCGGCGACGCCTTCCAGATCGTGCTCGCCCAGCGCTTCGACCTCGACCTCGACGCCGACCCGTTCGACGTCTACCGGGTGCTGCGCCAGGTGAACCCGAGCCCGTACATGTACTTCGTGCGCCAGCCCGGCGTGACGCTCGTGGGCTCGTCGCCGGAGCCGATGGTGCAGCTGCTCGACGGCACCGTGATCTCGCGCCCCATCGCGGGGACGCGGCGCCGCGGCGCCACCGACGACGAGGACCGTCGCCTCGGCGCCGAGCTGCGCGAGCACCCCAAGGAGCTCGCCGAGCACGTGATGCTCGTCGACCTCGCTCGCAACGACGTCGGGCGCGTCGTCGAGTTCGGCAGCGAGAAGGTCGACGAGATGATGGTGCTGGAGCGCTACAGCCACGTGATGCACCTCACCTCGCAGGTCTCCGGGCGGCTGCGCGAGGGCTGCTCGGCCATCGACGTGCTCCGGGCCACGCTGCCCGCCGGCACCGTGTCGGGCGCGCCCAAGGTGCGGGCGATGGAGATCATCGACACGCTCGAGCCGACCAAGCGCGGCCCCTACGCCGGGGTCGTCGGCTACCTCGACTTCTCGGGCAACGTCGACACCGCCATCGCCATCCGCACCCTGGTGGTCGGCGACGACGGGCGTGCGTCGGTCCAGGCCGGCGCGGGGATCGTGGCCGACAGCGTGGCGGAGGACGAGGACGAGGAGTGCCGCAACAAGGCCCGGGCCCTGCTCGCCGCCGTCCCCGGTGCCCGTCGCATGACGGCTCGCCGCCAGGCCCACGCCGCAGGGATCGCCACCCCGTCGCAGTAGCGTCGAGGTCATGCCCGACACGGTCGACCTGCGCACCACGCTCGCCGCCGTGCCCATCGAGCGCGACGTCATCCGCGTCAGCGGACCCGAGGCCGTCGAGTACCTCCAGGGCCAGCTGAGCCAGGACGTGGCGGCGCTCGACGTCGCTTCGACGGCTCGCTCGCTCCTGCTCCAGCCCACCGGCAAGGTCGCCGCCTGGCTGCGCGCCACGCGGCTGGCCGACGACGCCGTGCTCCTCGACGTCGACCCGGGCTTCGGTGATGCCGTCGCCGGGCGCCTGCGGCGCTTCAAGCTGCGCACCAAGGCCGACATCGACCTCGACACCTGGAAGGGCCTCGCCGTGCGCGGCCCGGGCAGCGAGGCGGTCCCCCCACCGACCGGTGCGCTGGCGCTGCCGGCCGGGTGGCCTGGCGTGGAGGGCGCCGACCTGGTGAGCGCCGACCCGCTCGGCAACGTGCAGCTCCCGCTGGCCGAGGTGGAGGCGCTCGAGGCGCTGCGCATCGAGGCGGGCGTTCCGGCCATGGGCGCCGAGCTCACCGAGGCGACGATCCCCGCCGAGGCCGGCGCCTGGCTCATCGAGGCGTCGGTGAGCTTCACGAAGGGCTGCTACACGGGCCAGGAGCTGGTCGCGCGCGTCGACAGCCGCGGCGGCAACGTGCCGCGCCCGCTGCGTGGCATCCTTGCCGCCGGCGACCCTGTCCCGCTCGGCGCGGAGGTGGTGCACGACGGCGCCACCGTCGGCGCCGTGACGTCCTCGGCCCGGTCACCGGCATGCGGTGCGGTCGCCCTGGGGCCCGTCGCCCGCGGCGTCGCTCCCGGCAGCGAGGTGGAGCTCCGCTGGCAGGGCGGCGCGACGACCGGGCGCGTGGCGGCGCTCCCGCTGCGGTGACCCGCCGCTGGGGCGCGGTGCTGCTGGCTGCGCTGCTGGTCGCCTCCTGCACGTCCGACGACCCCTCGCCCGATCGGCCCGGGCCCGGCGGTCCGGTCACCACCACCACCGAGGCGATCGACCGCAGCGGCATCGCCCTGGCGCCGGTCGGCGGCGAGACCACCACGACGATCCGCGAGACGGGAACCGCGCGGCTGGTGGGCACGGTGCGCGGGCCGAGCGGTCCCGTGCCGGGCGCCGTCGTGCGGATCGAGCGGATCGTGGCCGGGCGGGAGATCCGCACCGACGTCGCCACCGGCCCCGACGGCGCGTTCGCGCTCGACGGCGCCCCGGGCGGTCGCTACCGCGTCCGTGCCTTCCTCCCGCCGACCCTCGCCCAGTTGGAGCCGGACATCCGCTTCCTCGCCGACGGCGAGGAGCACGCCTTCGACCTGGTGGTGGAGCGCCACGGCGAGCTCGTCGTCCGCGCCGCGGCGGCACCCGCGCCGGCCCTGCTCGACCGACCCGTCAACGTCGTCGTGCTCGTCGCGCGCCGCCTCGTCGACGGCGACGGCGTCGTGCGGACCAGCCCCGTCTCCGGCCTGCAGGTCGAGCTCGTGGGCCTCGGCCGCTGGGTCCTGCGCGACGAGGGATCGGGGGGATCCGCCACGACCGGCACGACCTTCCCCGGCGCCACGACCTCCACCACCCGCCGGCTCGATGCCACGGCCCGCACCGACGGCGCCGGTCGGGTGCGCTACGCGCTCGAGTGCCGGGCCAGCGGGCCGCCGGGCCTGGCGGTGCGGGTGCCGGTCACCGCGCCGGCCGACCCGACCGCGCCGGCTCCCGGCGACGAGGACCAGCCCACCACGACCACCACGCCGCGGACGCGCCTCGAGACCGTCGCGCTCGACCTGCCCGCCTGCGTCGAGCCGGCCACCACCACGACCACCACCGTCGACAGCACCACCGGGGAGCCCGACACCAGCGGGGACGGCTGACGTCGTGGACGCCGACGCGACCGAGCGGATCGAGTCGTGACCCACTACGACGCCCTCGGTGTCGGGCGCGACGCCGCGCCTGACGAGCTGCACGCCGCCTACGTGGCGCTGGCTCGCCGGCACCACCCCGACGTCACGGGCGGCGACGCGACGCGGATGCGGGCGATCAACGACGCCTGGTCGGTCCTCGGCGACCCCGAGCGCCGTGCCCGCTACGACGAGGCGCTGCGGGGCGCCACGGCAGCCGCCTCGATGCCGCCCCCGACCGAGCCCCGCGCCGAGGGGGACGAGCTCCTCGCCGACCTCGCCGACGACTCGCCGATCGGTGGCGTCGTGGTGCTGCCCCGATGGCTCAGCCTCGTGCCCGTGGCCGCCTTCGCGCTCGCCGTCGGCGCGTTCTGCATCGGCCTCGTGCTCGGGATGGGCTGGCTGCTCGGCGTCGCCGTGATGGCGTTCCTGCTCTCGTGCACGTTCTTCCTGGCGGCGCCGTTCATGGCGCTGCTCGCCTCACGGCGGGGCAACCGCTGACCGGCCCGCCCCCCGCGAGGCGGTAGCGTCGCCGCCCATGTCCGACCATGTCGCTGTCATCGCCCGCATCACGGTCCGTCCCGACGCCGTCGACGAGGCCGAGGCCGCCCTGCGACGCCTCGTCGACGCCGCGGCACAGGAGCCGGGCACGGTGCTCTACGTCCTCAACCAGGAGGCTGACGCGCCGACGTTCTGGTTCTACGAGCTCTACGCCGACAGCGCCGCGCTCGACGTCCACGGCAAGAGCCCGGTGCTCGCCGAGGCCTTCGGGACCCTCGGTGCCCTGCTCGCCGAGCCGCCGGACCTGCGGATCGTCCGCCCGGTCCAGGCGAAGGGCGTCGACCTCTAGGGAGGCGAGCCCACCGGCGTGGCGACCTACCTCGATCGCATCCTGGAAGCACACCGCGCCGCGGCCGCGGACGACGCGCGCCCGCTCGACCAGCTGATCGAGGCCGCCGCTGCCGAGTCGCCACCGCGTGGCTTCACCGCCGCGCTCGAGCGCGCCGCGGCCAGTGGGCTTGCGGTCGTCGCGGAGGTGAAGCGGCGGTCGCCGTCCAAGGGCGACCTGGCGGCCGACCTCGACCCTGCCGCTGTGGCCGCCGAGTACGAGGCGGGTGGCGCTGCCTGCCTCTCCGTGCTCACCGACGCCGAGTTCTTCGGCGGATCGGCGCTCGACCTGCAGGTGGCGCGCGCGGCGGTCGGCCTGCCGGTGCTGCGCAAGGACTTCACGGTCGACGCCCGCGACGTCTGCGACGCCCGCATCATGGGGGCCGATGCGGTGCTGCTGATCGCCGCCGCGCTCGACGACCCCCAGCTGGCCGACCTGCACGCGCTGGCCGGCGAGCTCGGGCTCGACGCGCTGGTGGAGGTCCACGACGAGCGCGAGGTCGAGCGCGCGATGGCCGCAGGCGCCTCCGTGATCGGCGTGAACCAGCGCGACCTGGTGACCTTCGAGGTCGACCCTGACCGCGCCGTGCGCGTCGCCGCGCGCCATGCCCGAGGGCGTGGTGCGCGTCGCGGAGTCGGGCATCCGCGGCGTGGCCGATGCCGCGGCGCTGGCGGCGGCCGGCTTCGACGCGGTGCTCGTCGGTGAGTCGCTGGTGAGCGCCCAGGACCGTGCCGGAGCGGTCGCCGCCCTGCGCGCAGCGCGACGGTAGGTTGCAGCGCGTGTTCGTGAAGGTCTGCGGGACGACGAGCGAGGAGGACGCGCTGCTCGCGGTGGCGATGGGGGCCGACGCCGTCGGGTTCATCTTCGCGCCGTCGCCCCGCCAGGTGGCGCCGGCGCGCGCGGCCGACATCGCCAAGCGCCTGCCGCCCGAGATCCTCACGGTGGGCGTCTTCCGCGACCAGTCACCCGAGCGGGTCGTCGACATCGTGAACCAGGCCGGGCTGCGAGCGGCGCAGCTGCACGGCCACGAGACCGCTGACGAGACGCGATGGGTGCGCGAGCGGGTGCCGGTGGTGATCAAGGCGTTCCCGGGCGGTGATCCGGCGCTCGCCGCGGCCGTGGGCTACGGCGCCGACATCGTGCTCCTCGACTCCGCCAGCCCCGGCTCGGGCCGCGTCTTCGACTGGTCGCTCGCGGAGGGCGCGCCGTCGGGCCTGCGGGTCCTGCTCGCCGGTGGGCTCACGGAGCACAACGTCGCCGAGGCGATCGAGCGGGTGCAGCCCTGGGGCGTCGACGTGACGACGGGCGTCGAGGCGGAGCCTGGCGTCAAGGACCCCCGCAAGGTCCGCTCGTTCATCAACGCGGCACGCCGGGCAGCGCCCGCCGACTACCAGGGCTCCGACGACGGCCCCTACGACTGGATGCTCGAGTGACCGCCCCTTCCGGGACCGGCTGAGGACCCACCGCCCCGATCTGGCGCGCCCGGGACGGGTCGGTGGTGCGGCAACCGACTGGCGCGCCGGCGCCGTGCGCGCCGAGGCTCTACCCATGAGCGCCGAACCGATCATGGGAGACCCCGGTGGACCGGGGCGGTTCGGCGACTTCGGCGGCCGCTACGTCCCCGAGACGCTCATCCCTGCCTGCGCCGAGCTCGACGCGGCCTTCCGCGAGGCCTGGGCCGACGACGGCTTCCGCGGCGAGCTCCACGCGCTCCTGCGCGACTACGCCGGCCGCCCGTCGCTGCTCTACGACGCCCGCCGCCTGTCGGCGGAGCTCGGTCTGCGGCTGCTGCTCAAGCGCGAGGACCTGAACCACACCGGCTCCCACAAGATCAACAACGTGCTGGGTCAGGCGCTGCTCGCGCAGCGCATGGGCAAGCGGCGGATCATCGCGGAGACCGGCGCGGGCCAGCACGGCGTCGCCGCCGCCACCGCGGCCGCGCTGCTCGGCCTCGACTGCGTCGTCTACATGGGCGAGGTCGACATGGAGCGCCAGGCGCTCAACGTCTTCCGCATGCGCCTGCTCGGCGCCGAGGTGCGACCCGCGACGTCGGGCAGCCGCACCCTCAAGGACGCCATCAACGAGGCCATGCGCGACTGGGTGGCCACGGTGGAGACGAGCCACTACCTGCTCGGCTCGGTGATGGGCCCGCACCCGTACCCCTGGATGGTGCGCGAGCTGCACCGCGTGATCGGCGACGAGGCGCGCGAGCAGTGCCGGGCGCTGGTGGGGCGCGACCCCGACGTGGTGACGGCCTGCGTCGGCGGCGGCTCCAACGCCATCGGTCTGTTCTCGGGCTTCGCCGAGCTGCCCGGCGTGGAGCTCGTCGGCGTGGAGCCGGCGGGCGGCGCCGCGGTGGGCCATGGCGTCCCGGGCATCGTGCACGGCTCCAAGTCGTTCCTGCTGCAGGACGAGCACGGCCAGGTGCTCGAGGCGCAGTCGATCTCCGCCGGCCTCGACTACCCCGGGATCGGCCCCGAGCACGCGCACCTCGCCGACACCGGGCGGGCCCGCTACGAGAAGGTGACCGACGACGAGGTGCTCGACGCCTTCGGGCTGCTGTCCCGCAGCGAGGGGATCATCCCCGCCCTGGAGTCGGCGCACGCCCTCGCCTGGGTGCTGCGGGCACGGGACGACCTGGCCGGCAAGGTCGTGCTGCTGAACCTCTCCGGGCGCGGCGACAAGGACGTCGCCCAGGTGGCCGACATCCTGCAGCGGGGCGACGGTGGCTGAGCCCGGGCGGCTCGAGCAGCACCTGCGGGCCCGGCGCGACGCGGGTCGCAAGCTGCTCGTGCCCTACCTGACGGGCGGCCTGGGCGATGACTGGCCGGAGGTCGTGCGCGCCTGCGCCGCGGCCGGTGCCGATGCCGTGGAGATCGGCATCCCGTTCTCCGACCCCGTCATGGACGGCCCCACGATCCAGGAGGCCTCGGAGGCGGCGCTGGCGCAGGGCACCGACCTCGACAAGATCCTCGACCAGCTCCGCACCATCGATGCGGGGATCCCCCTCGTGGTGATGACCTACGTCAACCTGGTGTTCCACAAGGGCTACCTGCGCTTCGCCGCCGAGGCGGTCGCCGCCGGCGTGTCGGGCATCGTCCTCCCGGACCTGCCCATGGAGGAGATGGGGGAGTGGGAGCCGGCGGCGTTGGCCGAGGGGATCGAGACGGTGCTCCTGGCATCGCCGATCACGCCCGACGACCGCCTCGCCACGCTCTGCGAGCGCTCGCGGGGCTACGTCTACGGCGTCAACCTGCTGGGGGTGACGGGCGAGCGCTCGTCGCTGTCCGAGGCATCCACCGTGCTCGCCAAGCGGCTCAAGGCGGTCACCGACCTGCCCGTCATCATGGGCTTCGGGATCACCACGCCCGACCAGGCCCGCGCCGTCGCCGAGCACGCCGACGGCGTCATCGTGGGCTCGGCGCTCATGCGCCTGCGCCTCGACGGTGCAGGCCCCGAGGACATCGGCGCCCACGTCGCCGCCCTGCGCGCGGGGCTGGACGCCTGAGCGGACCACGGCCTCGGGAGCCCGCTAGTGCGGGAGGCGCTCCGAGAAGAAGTCGAGGGTGCGCTTCCAGGCGAGCTCGGCGGCTTCGGGGTCGTGCTCGGGGCGGTCCTCCTCGAAGAACCAGTGGCTCGTGCCGGGGTAGCGGTGGAACTTCGTCTCCAGCTCGAGCAGGTGCAGCTCGGCCTCGAGCAGCGCCAGCTCGTCGTCGTCCACGTAGGGGTCGTCACCGAAGTCGGTGAAGTGGCCCAGGTAGGCGGATCGGGCGCCGGCGAAGTCGATGTTCTGGCCGCCGTAGAACACGGTGGTGGCCGCCACGGCGTCGGGCACGCGGGCGGAGAGCCACAGCGCCAGCGAGGCGCCCATCGAGAAGCCCAGCACCCCGACAGGACCGTCGGGCGTGGCGGGCATGCCGCGCAGCGTCCAGAGGCTCGAGCGCGTCAGGTGGGCCAGCTCGTCGGCGTCGGCGTCGGCCAGCAGCCGCTCGCCCTGGGCGACCGTCACCGCGACGTCGCCGCCGAAGAGGTCGGGCGCCAGCGCGACGTAGCCCGCCGCGGCGAGGCGGTCGCAGACCGACTTGAAGAACGGCTTCAGGCCCCACCAGGCATGGAGCACGAGGATCCCCGGGCCGCTCCCGCCCTCGGGGAGCGCCAGGTACCCGGTGCCGGCACGCTGCTCGTCCACCCGGTCACGGTACCGGCCTAGGTTGCAGGTCATGACCGAACGCGCGCGGATCGACGGCTGCGACCTCTGCGAGGCCGCGCGCATCACGCCCTGGTTCCACGAGGACGACGTGTGCTGGATCGCCGAGTGCGAGATCTGCGCCACGCCGATGGTGGTGTGGCGCTGGCACGGCACCGAGCCGCCGGCCGAGGATCTCACCCACATGCACGTCGAGCTCGCTCGGGTGGCCGACGCCGTCTTCGACGCCCACTACCTCGACGACAACATGCGCAACATCCCCGACCACTATCACGCCCACGCCCGCCCGAAGGGCGCCTTCTTCGGCCACGGCCACCGGCGCGACCGGCGCCTCTGAGCGCGTTCGGAGACCTCGGTCGGTCCGGCGGTAGCGTCGGGGGCGTGGGTGACGACCTCAACGTGCACGACGTCGTGGGGGGCGAGGCGTTCTTCACGGCGCT
This sequence comes from uncultured Microthrixaceae bacterium, assembly GCA_963715505.1. Lineage (GTDB taxonomy): Bacteria > Actinomycetota > Acidimicrobiia > Acidimicrobiales > VFJN01 > VFJN01. The sequence continues at coordinate 1,661,856 of OY970242.1, read as the reverse complement.
CGTCGAGCGGTTCTACGCCGGGGTCGCCGCCGACCCGCTGCTGCGGCCGCTGTACCCCGACGACCTCACCGACGCCAGGCGCCACCTCGCGCTCTTCCTGGTGCAGTACTGGGGTGGGCCGGGCACCTACAGCGTCGAGCGCGGCCACCCCCGGCTGCGCCAGCGCCACCTGCCCTTCGTGGTCGGCGAGGCCGAGCGCGATGCCTGGCTGCGGCACATGCAGGGGGCCCTCGACGCCCTCGCTGCCGAGCGCGGCCTCGACCCCGAGGTGACCGCCAAGATGCGGGAGTACTTCGCGCACGCCGCCGACTTCCTCGTCAACACCGGGTAGCGCATTCTCTACTAACTCGATAGGGTTAGTAGACATGAGCGACCTGGTGCTGGTTGGGATCGCCGGGTTCGTGGCCTCGCTGGTCGACGGTGCGCTCGGCATGGGCTTCGGGCCGACGTCGTCGAGCATCCTCCTCAGTGCGGGGATCAGCCCCGCAGCGGCCTCGACGACCGTGAACCTGGCCAAGGTCGCCACCGGGCTCGTGGCCGGCGCGTCGCACTGGCGCTTCGGGAACGTCGACCGGCCGCTCGTGCTCCGGCTCGCCCTCCCAGGGGCGGGCGGGGCGTTGCTCGGGACGACGGTGCTCGTGAACGTCGACGGCGACGACCTGCGCCCGATCCTCGCGGTGGTCCTGCTCCTGGTGGGCCTCCGGATCCTGTTCCGCTTCAGTCGGCCGCTGCCGATGCGCCCCGACACCGATGCCGAGGTGCGCGACGACCGACTCCCGGCGTTCGACGCCCGTGGCGTGGAGGTGGCGGCAGCGGCCGGCGGGGTGACGAACGGGCTGGTCGGCGCGTGGGGCCCGGTGGTGACGCCGTTCCTGCTCCACCGGGGCCTCCCGCCGCGCTTCGCCATCGGGTCCGTGAACACGGCGGAGATCGCCGTCGCGGTGGTTGCCGCGGGATCGCTGATCACCTCGCTCGGCGGAGAGGGCCTCGAGGCCGGCGTCGTGCTCTCGATGCTCGCTGGCGGGATGGTGGCGGCGCCGCTCGCGGCGTACGTGGTGCGGTTCCTGCCGGCTCGGCTCCTGGGGCTGGCGGTCGCGGGACTGCTCCTGGTCACGCAGACCCGGGAGCTCGCTGCCGCCTTCGACCTCGGCGCCGGGCGGTGGCTCGCCTACGGCCTCATCGCGCCCGCGCTGATCCTGGCCGCGCTGCGTCCGCGGATGCGGGCGATCCGGCGCACGCGCTTCGCCGCGTAGCCTGGCGCCATGGCGCTCTCACCCGGTGACAAGGCCCCCGCGATCTCCCTGCCCGACCAGGACGGCAACGCCGTGCAGCTGTCGGACTTCACGGGCCGCAAGGTGCTCGTGTTCTTCTACCCGAAGGCCGACACGCCCGGCTGCACCACGCAGGCCTGCGGCGTGCGCGACATCCTCGGCGAGATCGGCGACACCGCCGTGCTGGGCATCAGCCCCGACAAGCCGGCCAAGCAGGCCAAGTTCGACGAGAAGTACGGGCTCGGCTTCCCCCTGCTGGCCGACGAGGACCACGCCGTGGCGGAGGCCTACGGGGCGTGGGGCGAGAAGTCGATGTACGGCAAGACCTACCTCGGCATCATCCGCTCGGCGTTCCTGATCGACGAGCAGGGCAAGGTCGAGCAGGCGTGGCCGAAGGTCAGCCCGAAGGACACGCCCACCAACCTGCTGAAGGCCCTGGCCACTTGACCGAGGCCCTGCCGGCGCCGGCCGACGTCCTCCCGCACCGGCCGCCGTTCCTCTTCGTCGACGAGCTCGTGGCGGCCGAGCCGGGCCAGCTCGCCCGGGGGCGCTGGCACCTCACGGGCGAGGAGGCGTTCTTCGCCGGGCACTTCCCCGGCCGACCGACGTTGCCCGGCGTGCTGATGGTGGAGGCGCTGGCGCAGGTCGGCGCCATCGCGGTCCTGCTCGAGCCGCGCTACGCCGGCAAGCTGCCGCTCTTCGGCGGGATCGACGGCGTGCGCTTCCGACGCCAGGTCGAGCCGGGGGAGACCCTCGAGCTGCAGGTCGAGATGGGGCGCCTGTCGGCGCGCGCCGGGAAGGGCCACGGCACGGCATCCGTCGGCGGCGAGGTCGCCTGCGAGGCCGACCTGCTCTTCGTCATCGTCGACCCCTGATCTCACATGCCCGGGCCGCAGGGCGTTGGATGTGCAGTGGTGGTCCTCCCTCCCTTCCAGCAGCTCCTCGACGCCCACGGCGCCGACCTGCACCGGTTCTGCGTGGCCTCCGCCGGTCGCCACCACGGCCCCGACTGCTTCCAGGAGGCGGTGGTCGCCGCCCTGCGCGCCTACCCGGCGCTGCGAGACGCCTCCAACCTGCGCGGCTGGCTCTTCACGATCGCCCACCACAAGGTGCTCGACCACCACCGGGCCACCGGTCGCCGGCCCGTGCCGGTGGCGGAGCTGCCCGATCGCGCCGTCGACGGCGCGACCCCCGACGGCGCGATCTGGGCCGCGGTCGGCCGGCTCCCGGAGAAGCAGCGGGGCGCCGTCGCGCTGCGCTACCTCGCCGATCTGCCCTACGCGCAGATCGGCCTCGCGCTCGGCTGCAGCGAGGCTGCCGCCCGACAGAACGTCCGAGCCGGCCTCGCCGGGCTCCGACAGGAGGTGACCCGATGAACGCCCCCATCGATCCCGTCGAGACGGCGCTGCGAGCCGGCGCACGCAGCGACCCCAGCGCAGATGTCGCCGCCGCGCTGCGGCGGGCCGAGGCGGAGGGCCTGGTCGACGTGGTCTACGCCACGACCGACAGCCCGGTCGGACCCCTGCTCCTGGCAGCGACGGAGGCGGGCGTCGTGCGGCTGGCCTTCCACCACGACGACGCCGTGCTCGACGAGCTCGCCGCCACGATCTCGCCGCGGGTCGTCGCCTCCACCCGCCGTCTCGAGCGGGCACGGCGCCAGCTCGACGAGTACTTCGAGGGCCGGCGGCGTCGCTTCGACCTGCCGCTCGACTGGCGGCTCTCCCGGGGCTTCCGCCGCAGCGTGCTCGAGCACCTCTACGCCGGCGTCGGCTACGGCAGCACGGTCAGCTACCTGGAGCTGGCGACGATGGCGGGCAACCCGAAGGCGTCGCGGGCCGTCGGCACCGCCATGGCCACCAACCCCATCCCGATCGTCGTGCCGTGCCACCGGGTGCTGCGCAGCGGGGGAGCGCTCGGCGGCTACGGCGGCGGCCTCCCCGCCAAGCAGCTGCTCCTCGCGCTGGAGCAGGGCGAGGGGTCGCTGTTCTGAGCGGTCGGTCAGGCGGGGGCGATGACGAGGCAGCCGTTGTGGCCGCCGAAGCCGAAGCTGTTGGAGATCGCCGGTCCCGGCGTCCACGGGCGAGGCTCGCCGAACACCAGGTCGATTTGCGGCAGCTCCGGGTCAACCTCGGTCGTGCCCGCCGTCGGCGGGACGAGGCCCCGGCGCATCGACTCCACCACGGCCACCGCCTCGATGGCGCCCGCCGCGCCGAGCGAGTGCCCGGTGACGCCCTTGACGGAGGTGACCGGCGGGCCGGGCGCCCCGAAGAGCTTGGTGAGCGCCTCGGCCTCGGCGGCGTCGTTGAGCGGGGTCGACGTGCCGTGCGCGTTCACCTGGGCCACGTCGCCGGCGTCGATGCCGGCGCTGGCCAGCGCCAGCTCCATGCACGCCAGCGCGCCGCGACCGCCCGGCGCCGGGGCGGTCAGGTGGTGGGCGTCGGCGGTGGAGGCGCCGCCGAGCACCTCGGCGAGGATCGTGGCGCCTCGCGCCTGCGCGGTCTCCCAGGCCTCGAGCACGAGCACCGCAGCGCCCTCCGCGATGACGAACCCGTCGCGGCCCGCGGAGAAGGGCTGCGACACGCCGCTCGTCGACAGGGCGGTCATGTTGGAGAACCCCGCGATGGCGACCGGGGTGCTGGCGGCCTCGGTGCCGCCGGCCAGCACGGCGTCGCAGCGCCCCGAGGCGATCCACGAGGCGGCGTCGACGATCCCGTGCGTGCCCGCGGCGCACGCCGTCGTGACCGTCTGGCACGGGCCTTCCCAGCCCCATCGCATCGACACCGCGGCGGCCGCGGCGTTGGGCATCATCATCGGGACCAGGAAGGGCGACACCCGCCGGGCGCCCTTGTCGTTGTAGTTGGTGATCTGCTCTTCGAGCGTGGCGATGCCGCCGATGCCGGTGGCGATCAGCACGCCCCGCCGCAGCGGGTCGACGCCGACGTCGCCGGCCTGCGCCAGGGCCTGGGTGGCCGCGGCGAGCGCCAGCTGCGTGAAGCGGTCGGCGCGGCGAGCCTCCTTCGGGTTGTCGAAGAGCGGCGCCGGGTCGAAGTCGTGCAGGCGCCGCTCGCCTTCGGGTGCAGGCGCGCAGAGGCCGTCCCAGAAGGCGTCGACGCCCGTGCCGCACGAGGCGAGCACGCCCATGCCGGTGACGACGACCCGGCGCCCGGCAGGCACGGCTACGCCTTGGCCCCGAGCTTGGCGGAGACGAGGTCCAGCGCCTGGCCGACGGTGCCGATGCCCTCCAGCTCGTCTTCCTCGACGGTGATGTCGAACTCGTCTTCCATGGCCATCACGAGCTCGGCCAGGTCGAGGCTGTCGGCGTCGAGGTCCTCGCCGAAGCTGGCCTCGGGCACGACCTTGTCGGCCTCGACCGACAGGACCTCCACGGCCAGGGGCTTGAAGCGCTCGAGGATGTCATCGCTCATCGGGGGTCTCCTTGGGTGGGGTGGGTCAGGGCGTGGCTGGGGGAAGGCTAGAAGCCCATGCCGATGCCGCCGTCGACGGGGATCACGGCACCGGTGATGAAGGCGGCGGGCTCGGAGGCGAGGAAGGTGACGGTGGCGGCCACCTCGTCGGGCGTGCCGATGCGACCCACGGGCACCTGCTGGGCCATCTCGGCCCGCTTGTCGTCGGGCAGCACGGCGAGCATGTCGGTGTCGATCGGGCCGGGCGCGACCACGTTGGCGGTGATGCCGCGCGGCCCGTACTCGCGGGCGATGGAGCGCGTCAGGCCGATGAGGCCGGCCTTGGACGCCGCGTAGTTCGACTGGCCGGGCGCGCCCAGGTAGGCGCCGACCGACGACACGACGATGATCCGTCCCCAGCGGGCCTTCATCATCTTCGGCACGGTGCGCTTGGCGAGCCGCCAGGTGGCCGTCAGGTTGGTGTCGATCACGTCGGCGAAGTCGGTCTCGCTCATCCGCACGAGCAGGCCGTCGCGGGTGATCCCGGCGTTGGCGACGAGCACCTCGACCGCACCGAGCTGCTCCTCCACCTGCGCCACGGCCGACTCGACCTGGTCGGGGTCGGTCACGTCGCACTTCACGGCGAGCAGCGTGGGGTCCTCGACCGGAGTGGTCGAGGAGGTGACGGCGACGCGGTGCCCGGCGGCGGCGAAGGCGCGGCGCGCAGGCGAGGCCGATGCCGCGGCTGCCGCCGCTCACCAGCACCGTGCGGGGGGTGACGTCGCTCATCGGGCCCATTCGACCACGGCCGAGGCCCAGGACATGCCGGCACCGAAGCCGATCATGAGCACCAGGTCGCCGGGGCCGAGCCGGCCGTGCGTGTCGGCGGCCTCGGCCAGCGCCAGCGGGATCGACGCGGCGGAGGTGTTGCCGAGCGTGGCGAGGTTGCCGGCGGTCCGCTCCGGGGCGACGCCGAGCCGGTTGCAGGCGGCGCCGATGATGCGGGCGTTCGCCTGGTGCGGCACGAGCAGGGTGATGTCGTCGATGGTCACGCCGGCGCGCTCCATGGCGCGCTGGGCCGAGTCGACCATGATGCGAACCGCCCGGCGGAACACCTCGGGTCCGTCCATCTCGATCGTGCCGCCGACCTCGGCCTGGAGGATGTGGCGCAGGGAGCCGTCGGAGCCGAGGTCGGTGCCGAGCACCCGGCCGGGCCCCTCGCCGCGCTCGACGACGACGGCGCCGGCGCCGTCGCCGAAGAGGATGGCCGTGGAGCGGTCGTCCCAGTCGACGATGCGCGACATCGTCTCGGCGCCGACCAGCAGCACGCGCTCCATGCCCGTGCGCAGGAAGCCGTCGGCCGCGACGAGCCCGTAGACGAACCCCGAGCACGCGGCGTTGAGGTCGACGGCGCCCCCGAGCACGCCGAGCTCGTGCTGGATGACCGAGGCGCTGGCAGGCATCGCTGCGTCGGGCGTCGACGTGCAGAGGACCACGAGGTCGATGTCGCCGCCGTCGACGCCGGCGTGGTCCATCGCCATCCGACCGGCCTCGATGCCGAGCCCGGTCGTCGTGCCGCCCACGCGCCGCTCGCGGATGCCGGTGCGCTCCACGATCCACTCGGAGGTCGTGTCGAGGGTGGACTCCAGGTCGGCGTTGGTGACGACCTTGTCGGGCAGCGCGGTGCCCCACCCGGTGATGCGGGCACTCGACGGCGTCACGTCACCCATCATGCAGCCTCACCACCCCACCCGACACGTTCTGGGGGCAGCTGCTCGCCCCATCGCCCGTCAGCTGCCCCCAGCACACGTTGGGAGAGGGGGGCTGGGGCGGGAAGGTCACGCTGTGCGGAGCCAGGCGACGGGCTGGCTGCGCGTCAGGCGCTCGCCGGCGACGGCGAGCAGGCCCATCACGGCGCCGTGGAACGGTGAGCAGACCTCGTGGCCGGCGACGTGGCCCATGACGCGGCCACGCTCGACGACCTGGCCCTCGAGGACGTCGGCGGCCGGGGTGAAGACACCCGCCGCGGGGCTGACGACGAGGCGCTCGGCGGCGAAGAGGTGCTCGCCGTCGTGGTGGTGCTCCGCGGCGGCGGAGCGGGCCGCCTCGACGACGGCGTCGAGCGCCGCCGGGTCGGCGGCCGCGCGGGCGGTGCCCTCGGGTGCCAGGCGCTTCGCCATTCCCGTCAGCACCGAGCCGGGTCCGAGCTCCACGAAGGTGGTGATGCCGTCGCTGACCATGCGCTCGACGCTCTGCCGCCACCGCACCGGCGCGGTGAGCTGCGCCTCGAGCAGCTCGGCCCACTGGTCGGCGTGCTGGTGGGCGAGGGCGTCGACGTTGGCGACGACGGGGACGGCGGCGTTGTGGAAGGTCGTGGCGGCCAGGGCCGCCCGCAGGCGCTCGGCCGCGGCGGCCATGAGCGGGGTGTGGAAGGCGCCGCCGACGGGCAGCGGCATGACCTTGCGTGCGCCGGCCTCCTTGGCGAGGGCGCCCGCCTCGGCGATCGCGTCGGGGTCGCCCGAGATGACGACCTGCCCGGCGCCGTTGTGGTTGGCGATCCACACATCGCCCGAAGCCCGTGCGCATGCGGCGGCAACGACGTCGTCGTCGCCGCCGAGCACCGCGGCCATCGTGCCGGGTCGCGCGTCGGCGGCGGCCTGCATGGCGGCGCCGCGCTCGGTGACCAGCCGCACGCCGTCCGCCAGGCTCAGGGCGCCGGTGGCGGTCAGCGCGGTGTACTCGCCGAGGCTGTGACCGGCAGCCACCCGGCAGGCGACGCCGAGCTCCCGCACGGCGTCGTGCACGACGAGGCTCAGCACGTACGTCGACAGCTGCGCGTTCTCGGTGCGGCGCAGCTCGTCGCCGTCGGCGTCGAGCAGCAGTGCGGCGACGTCACGCCCGCTGGCCTCCGACGCTGCGTCGACGAGCGCCCAGGAGGGGTGGTCGACCCAGGGCCGGCCCATGCCGGGCTGCTGGGATCCTTGGCCGGGGAAGGTGAACGCGAGCATCTGGCCTAGGACTGCCCGCACACCGGACGGGTTTCACGATCGCGCCAAGTTTCCGCACGGTAGGCCCATGCCCGGTCGTGAAGGCGAGTTCATGCGTCCGGTCAACGGTACGCTCGGCCGGCCCGCCCGGATGGTGGAACTGGCAGACACGACGCACTCAAAATGCGTTGCTCGCAAGGGCGTGCGGGTTCGAGTCCCGCTCCGGGCACGACAGCCACGGTGTACACGGCGCTTCGTCAGTACTTCGAGCCGACGATGCCCTCCAGTCGATGCACGCTCGCACGACGGGCGACTGAGAGGTTGTAGCGATTCATCTGCCGCCACTCGATGTCGAGTTGATCGCATGCTTGGCCGAAGAGCGCCCGGGTTGGCGTCCCGTGACGTGGTGTAGATCGGCGTAGGGGTCCACCTCTGGGGTGGGCCACCGGCATGAGGCTCGACGTGTTCCTTGCCCGGATCACGAAGAGGAGAACACACCGGTGGCCCTCACTGAGTCTGACCTGTCCGACCTGCTCGCCGCGCTCAAGGCGGGCGAGATGACCGACACCATCCGCACGAGCCTGGAGTGGCTGCTCCAGCAGCTGATCGAGGCCGAAGCGACGGCGTTCATCGGCGCCGGCCCGCACGAGCGCAGCGAGGCGCGCACCACGCAGCGCAACGGGCACCGGCCCCGGTTGTTGTCGACCAAGGCCGGGGATTTGGAGCTGAAGATCCCCAAGCTGCGTGAGGGCAGCTTCTTCCCGTCGTTGTTGGAGCGGCGCCGGCGAATCGACCGGGCCCTGTTCGCGGTGGTGATGGAGGCCTACGTGCACGGGATCTCGACCCGCAAGGTCGACGACCTGGTCCAAGCCCTCGGCGTCGGCTCCGGGATCTCCAAGAGCGAAGTCAGCCGGATCTGCGCCGAGCTCGACGGTGATCTCGAGGCGTTCCGGAACCGGCCGCTGGACCACGTCGAGTTCCCCTACGTGTTCCCCGATGCCACCTACGTCAAGGGCCGCGTCAACGGCCGGGTCGTATCGAGGGCGGTGGTGATCGCCACCGGCGTCACCCGCAACGGCGACCGCGAGGTCCTCGGCGTCGCTGTCGGCGACAGCGAGGACGGGGCGTTCTGGACCGCCTTCTTGCAGGGCCTCCGGGCCCGGGGCCTGGGCGGTGTGCAGCTCGTCATCTCCGACCACCACCTCGGCCTCAAGGCCGCCATCGCCTCAGTGTTCATCGGCGCCGCCTGGCAGCGCTGCCGCGTCCACTTCATGCGCAACGTGCTCGCCAAGGTCCCCAAGGCCTCCGCGGAGATGGTCGCCGCCGCGGTCCGCACGATCTTCGCCCAGCCCGACGCCGAACATGTCCGCTCCCAGCTCGGTGAGGTCGTCCGCATGCTCGAGGACCGCTTCCCCGACGTCGCCGCCATGCTCACCGACGCCGCCGAGGACCTCCTCGCCTTCACCGCCTTCCCGCATCCCCACTGGCGCAAGATCTGGTCCACCAACCCGCTCGAGCGCGTCAACGGCGAGATCAAGCGCCGCACCAACGTTGTCGGGATCTTCCCCAACGACGCCTCCGTCGCCCGACTCGTCACCGCCGTCGTCCTCGAGACCCACGACGAATGGGCCGTCGCCGAACGCCGCTACCTCTCCGAGGAATCCATGGCCAAGCTCTACACCGCTCCCCCTGCCGACACCCTGATCGAGGAGGCGCCCCTCGCCGTCACCGCCTGAGCCACACTGTCGACGTCGAGCACCTCAAACCCGGCGCCGACCTACACCACTCCGCGGGACGTGATCGCGCCCGGATCTCGCTGGAGCGGTTCGAGAACGTGTATCGCACGTATTCATACGTCCGACCGTTGGCCGCCCGAACCCGGTTGATCGATCGGCAGCCGTCACTGTGGATCAGGCCGCGGATGAACTGGTCGGGATGACGCCCGAGGACGATTGCCGCCTGCCACTCAGCGAGCGCGATCTGTCGCTGATGCTTGGGCCCAGGGCCGTGCTGCGGGAAGAGGCAAGGGAGATGCTTGGAGTAGCAGCTGACGAGCGTTACGCCCGGTCGGTGACGCCGCCCGACGACGTTGGCGGGTAGGACCGTACCCACGGAATCGGCGACCTCTTCAACGATCCCCGGATAGGCGGCGCAGCACGAGATCGTCAGCCTGTAGACGTCTCGCTTGGTGGCCACGATCGATCCATCTCCGAGGTACTGGCCGAGCAGGTACGCGTACGGCTCTTGCGGGACCTGCGCCACGAGCGGGCACTCGCCAACACACTTCGCGGAACGGTCACCCGGTGGTCTGCGAGGCTCAGGGCGCTGCTGCTCTGCGCAGCTTGGCGCATCAAATATCTCGGGTCCCTGGCCCATGCGGCCACCGTAGAGCCGAACGTGTGATCGCTTCTAGCCTCGATTGGACGCGTTCGCTGCGTACCTCACGGCGCAACGCGGGCTCGCTACTCGACGAGCTGGAGCCCGGCCCCGTCGCAGTCGACGTCGAGCGGCGTGATGTCCGCGCCCGCGACGTTGACGCCGAGGAGGTCGGTGAGCGGCCCGAGCAGCGCGCTGTCGAGCTGCGAGAGCAGCGGGTTCACGAAGCTGGTGAGAACGCTGCCGACCGTCTGGACGATTCCGATGCCACCAAGCGTGCCCAGGACGGCCGTGCCGCCGACGTTCGTGAGCGAGAGCGTCGAGAGCCCGATGCTGCCCTGACCGGTCTCCTCGACGGTCACGCCGAACACGTCGGGCGGGATGTCGAACACGGCGAGGTCGGACAGGTCGGGCTGGTTGGTGCTGAAGGTGAAGGTGAGGCTGCCGAGCAGCGGCCCGAGGAGGCCGCCGAGCAGCCCTCGCTTGCCGAAGGCGACCGTCACGGTGACGCTCAGCGCGTAGAGCCCGGTCCGGGTGTCGACGTCGAGCCCGAGCCGGTCACCGCAGCGGATGGCGTCGATCGTGCCGACGCCCTCGGCCAGCTTGAGCGAGATGTTCGTCGAGACCTGAGCGTCGACCGGACCGAGCGTGCCGAGCAGGCCGCCGAGGATGCACTTGAGGTTGAGGAAGCCGCCCTGGCAGTTGCCCACGAACTGCGAGCCGAGGACCACCGCGAGGTTCAGCTCGGTCTGGTTCGTCCGCGCCTCGGTGCCCACCGGCCCCCATCCCTCGGTCTGGCCGTTGATGAGACGGAGGTTGCCGGTCGCCGACACCAGAGGCAGCGACAGCGTGAGGTTGGGGATGGCGAGTGCCGAGCAGGTCGAGACGTCGGCCGGGTCGGTGCAGTGGGAGAGCAGCACGCCGGCGGTCAGGAGGTCGACGAGGTTGACGTCGGCCGCCATGGCGGCGTTCTCGGCGCCCGGGGTCGCCGCCACGAGGCTGCCGAGGGTGATCGGGTCCATCGACTCGATCTGGGGGGTGATGGCGCCGCGCAGGAGGTTGGCGTTGGCCGTGTCGCCGTTGCGCTCGAGCACGTCTGCGGCGGCGAGGATGGCGTCGGAGAAGGCCACCTCCTCGTTGAGCACGGCATCTGGCGTGAGCAGTCCCAGCTCCGCGCCGAGATCGGCCACGCCCACCGAGGCCACGGCGAGGCCCTGGTAGCTGAGCGCGTCGAGACCGAGGGGACTGCCGAGGAGGGGGGTGATGATCGAGTTGAGGAGCCCGGCGTTCGATGCGCTGATGCGCGCCCCGAAGGATCCGATCCGGAAGCCCGCGATCGGGTCGCCGTAGGCGGCCACGCCGACTCGCTCGGTGCTGCCGGTACCGGTCCGGAAGAGGTAGTCGATCGTCTCGCGGGCCGTCACCTGCGCGGCGTTGGGGATGCACGTCGTGCTCGGCGGGCCGATCGGGATGCCGTTGGCGTCGAGGCTACGGCAGGCGACGAAGCCGCTGGCGTCGGTGAAGGTGCCGAACACGAGGGTGAGCCAGGCCACGTCGATCTCGTTGCGCGCTGCGGACTCCGCGAGCGCCTGCGCGGCGGAGAGGTGGTCGACGTCGCCGGCGATGACGAGGTCCTCCGTGCGGCCGTCGGCGAGGCGGGCCAGATCCAGCGCGATGACATCCGCGTTGGCCTGCATGTCGCGGCGGCTGGCGCGCTGGCGGCCGAGGTCGACCGCGAACGACGTCATCAGGATCATCACGGGCAGGAGGATGGCGACGAAGGGGATGACCGCGCCGCGGTCGCGCTGGTCGGTGCGCATCATTCGTTCACCTTCGCGACCGACGCCGCCTTGACCTCGTTCGGCAGGAGCCCGGAGAGCAGCGGGATCGGCGTGACGAGGGGGTGGTCCTGGTAGTCGTAGATCAGCGTCACGGTGATGCAGTCGGGCACGTTGGGCTGGTTGGTGCTGCCACCGCAGTCGAGCAGCTCCACCTGGCAGTCCATCCCGGCGGTGTTGCACCCGTCGGCGCTGAAGCGGTTGCTGAACTCGCGCACGGCGCGGTCGGTCTCGTCCTCAGCGTCGGTCGCGGCGGCACCGGACGCGGCCACGGCGCCGGCGCGGGCGCCCTCGGCGGCGGCCCTCGTCATGTCCTGCTTGAACGACAGGAGCAGGCCGAAGTTGATGATGCCGAACACGACCAGCAGGAGCAGCACCGACACGAGCGTGAACTCGACGAGCGCGGCGCCGCCGTCGCCGTGGCAGCGACGACTGGCTCGGCTCGGTGCGTCCGTGGTGTCCGTCATGTCAACCGCCCGTCGGGAGTCCTCGAAGCGGGCTCCTGTGGCCCGCACGCAAATGGGTGAGATCGTCCGAAACAGATATCGGTCAGAAGCGCTCGCAGCGCCATGGCCAAACCAGGTGGTTTTCAGGTCACCCGTTCGGACTAGTCCGTCGGTCTTGCATCGGCCATCGCCCGAACCGACTTGATCACCGCTTGCTCTGCGCCCAGATCCTCGACGGTGCAGGGCAGCGCCAGCGACCAGTTTGGCCGCTCCGAGGTCGTACCGGGGACGTTCGGCCGCAGCTCGGCGCCGCAGAGGTCCTCCAGCGTGGCCAGCACGAGGGCCGAGCGACCCCGGGCGAGGCGGGCGTGGAGCGCGGCGGCGACGTCCTCGACGGGGGTGTCGGGCGGTGCCTGCACGAGCGCGTCCAGGCGCTGGCGCACCTCTGCCGCCGCCTCGGGCGGCGTCGGGCGCCCGAGCTCGGCCAGCTCCGCCTCGTCGGCGCCGGTCCAGAGCCCGGCGATCGTCGGGAGGTCGTGCGTGGTGACCATCCCCAGCGACTGCTCGGGGTACGCGTCGGGCGGGTCGTCCTCGAACCACACCAGCCGGGTCGACAGCACGCCGGTGCGCTCCAGCTCCGCGCGGAAGTCATCCTCGACCGTGCCGAGGTCCTCGCCGACGACGAGCGCCTCGGCGCGGTCGCTCTCGAGCGCCAGCACGTCGAGCAGCTCACGGCCCGGGAAGCGCACGTAGGTGCCGTCCGCCGGTGTGCCGCCCTCCGGGATCCAGAACAGGCGCGAGAGCCCCATCACGTGGTCGACGCGCAGGCCGCCGCGCCGGCTCATCGACGCGCGCAGCAGCTCTGCCAGCGGGCGGTAGCCGACGTCGCGGAGCCGCCAGGGGATGAACGGGGGCAGGCCCCAGTCCTGCCCGTCGGGCGCGAAGTCGTCGGGCGGGGCGCCGACGGTGACGCCCGTGGCGAGCAGGTCCTGCAGCGACCACGCGTCGCCACCGTCGGGATCGACGCCGATGGCGAGGTCTTGGACGAGTCGGACGCCGTCGACGTTGGCGGCGTCGAGCTGGCGCTCGAGCAGCCACTGCAGCCAGGCGTGGAACGCGACGCGCTCGGCGAGGTGCTCGGCCGCCTCGCTCACCGCGGCCGACTCGGGCCGGCGCAGCGCGGCGGGCCACCTCGACCAGCCCGGGCCGTGCTGCTCGGCGAGCGCGCAGAAGCGTGCCCAGCGCTCCAGCGCCTCGCCGTGCTCGTGTCGCCATCGCCCCAGCTCCGCATCGAGGCCCGCCGGCCGCCGTGTCCAGAGGTGCTCGAGCGCGCGGCGCTGCAGCGCCCAGCAGCGGTCCCGGTCGACGATCGGATCGTCGAGCATCCGGCGTGCCTCGGCGGCGAGCTCGCCGACGACCTCGGAGCCCTCGGCACCGGGCACCTCGTCGATGCGCAGCAGGAGCGGGTTCCGCCAGCGCCGGCTCGACGGGTAGTAGGGGCTCGGCTGCACCGGGGTGACGGGCGTGGGCGCGTGGAGTGGGCTGAGGCCGAGCGCCGAGCCGCCGTGCCCGCGCAGCCAGGTGGCGACGGTGCGGACGTCGGCCAGGTCGCCGATGCCCCAGCTGCGCCGGGAGCGCGTCGTGGGGACCTGCATCGTCACGCCCCAGGCCCGCAGGCCGGCGGGGAGGTGGCAGCGGCCGGGGCTCACGAGCAGGTGGACGGCGGGGGAGCCGTCGGCTGGCACCAGCTCGTGGATCCCGGGCGGCATGCCCGGCGGCAGGTGGTCGAGCTCGCCCAGGTCCGTGCCGTCCTCGAGCACCACGGTGCCCCGCGCCGCCAGCGGCGCGCGCTCGCCCGGTCGCACGACCACGACCTCGCGCCCCGTGGCGCGCCGCCGGCAGGGTCGGCGCCCATCGCCGCGCGCAGTGCCTCCACCGTCGCGCGCGGCGCCACGTGCCACCGGCGGCTTGTGTCCTCCCAGCCGTCGTCGATGCCCCAGGCGTCGGTTGCCACGCTGCTCAGCCCTCGGGGCCGCGGCCGGATCGCTCGTCGATGAGCTCCTGCAGCGCCTCGACGTCGACCGACGAGCAGGATCGCTTGTGGACCCACGCGGTGCCGACGACGGGGTCCGGCAGGTCGGGGTTGGGCGCGACCACCACGCCGTCGCGGGCCAGGGATCGCAAGGTGTCGAGCTCGTCGCGCGGCAGGCCGGGGTCGTGCTGGAGGAGGATGTCGCCGCGCTCGAGGATGCCGACCTGCACCGGCGGTGGGATCGGCTCGTCGGCGACGCCCGAGACGTCGGGGGTCGGCTGGTGGGGTCCCGACGTCGGCGGGTCGCTGGTGTACTGCACGGCCGTCTCGCTCCCCAGCACGTGCACGAGGTAGGCCGGATCGAGCGCTTCGCGGCGGATGGGCCCGCATGCGCCCTCCTCCTCGCCGCATGCGGCCGCCAGCAGCGCCACGGCGAGGAGCAGGGCGCGGGCGGGTGCTCCTGCGAGCGCCGGGAGGGCCATCGGGGCATCGTCCCAGGGGCGTGCGCGCCCCGCCACTCCAGGTGGGCGGCCCCGCCGCGGGCTCGGGTCGCCGGCGACGCTGGGCGTACACTGCCGCGCATGTCCAGGTCCCTCGTGGAGCGACGCCTTTCCGAGGTGTCGGTCCGCCTTCGGCAGCTGCGCGAGGAGCTCACGGTGTCCGACGACCAGCTTGCCCACCTCGCCGACGCAGCCGACGATGCCCGCCTTCGGTCCCTCGTCTCCGAGACGCCCCTCGCCGACCGCGAGCACCAGGACGCCCAGCGCCATGCCGAGGCCATGCAACGCCACCGCGCCGAGGTGGCCGAGGCCATCGCCCGGCTCGAGCTGACCCAGGACGAGCTGCTCGATCGGCTCATGGCCGAGACCAAGCAGTAGCCCCGCACCCAACCGAGAGAGGATCCCTGACGGTGAGCACCCGCGTCGTCATCGCCGAAGACGAAGCCATCATCCGCCTCGACCTCAAGGAGACCCTCCAGGAGGAGGGGTACGAGGTCGTGGGGGAGACCGGCCGCGGCGACGAAGCCGTGCAGCTGGTCCGCGACCTGGCGCCCGACCTCGCCATCCTCGACATCAAGATGCCCGGGCTCGACGGCCTCGCCGCGGCCCGCGAGATCACCTCGGAGCGCCAGGCGGCCGTGCTCATCCTCACGGCGTTCTCGCAGCGCGACCTCATCGAGCAGGCCCGCGACGCTGGCGCGCTGGCGTACCTCGTGAAGCCCTTCCAGCGCTCGGAGCTGATCCCGGCGGTCGAGGTGGCCCTCGGTCGCTTCCGCGAGATGCAGGCCCTGTTCGACCAGAACTCGAGCCTCGAGGACCAGCTCGAGACCCGCAAGATCGTCGACCGCGCCAAGGGCATCCTGATGGACGACCACGCCATGAGCGAGTCGGAGGCGTTCAGCTGGATCCAGAAGCGGGCCATGCAGGACCGTCGCACCATGCGCGCGGTGGCCGAGCAGGTCATCGCCGGCGAGCTCTCGCCCGACCGGTAGCGGCACTCCTTGGCGCGCACCGTCCTGCTGATCGACGGGAACTCCCTCACCTATCGCGCCTTCTTCGCGCTGCCGACCGACCTGGCGACGGCGTCGGGCCAGGTCACGAACGCGGTGTTCGGGTTCACGTCGATGCTCGTGAACCTGCTGCGCGACCACAAGCCCGACGCGCTCGCGGTGGCCTTCGACCGGCCCGAGCCGACCTTCCGCCACGAGCGGGTGGCCACCTACAAGGGCAATCGCGAGGCCGCCCCCGACATCCTGCGCCAGCAGATGGGCCTGGTCCGTCAGGTGGTCGAGTCGCTCACCATCCCGATCTACGAGGTCGCCGGCGTCGAAGCCGACGACGTCATCGCCACGCTCGCCACGCAGGGCCGTGACCGCGGCGACGACGTGATCGTCGTGACCGGCGACCGCGACGCCTACCAGCTCGTGGAGGATCCCCACGTCAAGGTCCTCTACAACAAGCGCGGCGTCTCCGACTACGCGCTCTACGACGAGGCCGGCATCGCCGAGCGCACGGGCGTGCCGCCGACGCTCTACCCGCAGTACGCCGCCCTGCGCGGCGACCCGTCGGACAACCTGCCCGGCGTGCCGGGGGTGGGGGAGAAGACCGCCGCCAAGCTGATCACCACCTACGGCGGCATCGACGGCATCTACGAGCACCTCGCCGACCAGACCCCCAAGCTGCGGGAGAACCTCGGCGCCCACGAGGCGAACGTGCGCCAGAACGCCGAGGTGATGGTGCTGCTGCGCGACGTGCCGCTCGACACCGAGGTCGACGACCTGGCCTTCGACCCCGCGGCGATCGACGTCGGCGAGGTGCGACGCCTCTTCGAGTTCCTCGAGTTCAACACGCTCTTCGACCGGCTCGCGGAGGCGCTCGAGACCGACCTCGGCCCCGCGGCGGCCGACACCGTCGTGCTGGAGGCCGAGGTGGAGGTGGCGGCCTCGGCGGACGACGCCGTCGCCGCCCTCCAGGCACTGGTGGCGGGCGAAGGGCCCGTGGCGCTTGCACCGTCCTGGGTCGCCGCGGAGGGGCGCTCGGCGCTCGACGGGCTGGCGGTCGTGCTCGACGGGTCGACGGGCGCGGTGCTGTGGCTCCCTGGCGAGCTCCTCGGCGACGAGCGGGTCCGTGACGCGCTGCAGGCGCTCGCCGGCATCGGCGGCCGTGCGCTGGCGGCGCACCAGGCCAAGCCCCTGGTGCGCGCGCTCACGGGGCTCGAGATCGACGTCCGGAGCCTTGCGCTCGACACGGCCCTGGCCGCCTACCTGCTCGACCCGGCCGAGAGCCGCTACCTGCTCGAAGAGCTCGTCGTGCGCTACGCGGGGGCTCGCATCCCCGACGGCGATGCTGCCGCCGAGGGCCAGCTCGACCTCGAGGGTGCGGCCACGGCCACGTCGACCCTCGCGGGCCGCCGTGCGCTCGCCGTCGACCGGCTCGTCGCCCCGCTGCTCGCCGCCCTCGACGCGCAGGGGCTGCGCCGGCTCCACGACGAGATCGAGGTCCCGCTGGTCGGCGTGCTGGCCCGCATGGAGGATCTCGGCGTCGGCGTCGACATCACCGAGCTGCGCCGCCTGCGCGACCAGCTGATCGCAGATGTCGAGCGGCACCGGCTGGCGATCGTCGAGGCAGCCGGGCACGACTTCAACGTGAACTCCACACCGCAGCTGCGCCAGGTGCTGTTCGAGGAGCTGGGCCTGGCGCCGCAGAAGAAGACGAAGACCGGCTTCTCGACCGACGCCGCCAGCCTGGAGAAGCTCGCCGGCCAGCACCCGATCATCGAGCACCTCCTCGCCTACCGGGAGGTCGAGAAGCTGCGCTCCACCTACGGCGACGGCCTGCTCGCCGAGGTGGGCGCCGACGAGCGCATCCACGCCACGTTCAACCAGACCGTCGCCCGAACCGGGCGGCTCTCCTCCGACCAGCCCAACCTCCACAACATCCCGGTCCGCTCGGAGATGGGGCGCCAGTTCCGCAAGGCCTTCGTGCCGGCGCCGGGCTTCGAGCTGATGGTGGCCGACTACAACCAGATCGAGCTGCGCTGCATCGCGCACCTGGCGGAGGACCCGGGCCTCATCGAGAGCTTCGAGTCACGCCGCGACATCCACACCGAGACGGCGGCACGGGTCTTCGCCGTCGAGCCGGCCGACGTGACGGTCGAGATGCGCTCGAAGGCAAAGATGGTCTCCTACGGGCTGGCATACGGCATGGAGTCCTACGGGCTGGCCCAGCGGCTGGGCATCCCGGTCGAGGAGGCGGCGGGGATCCTCGACGCCTACTTCGAGGCGTTCCCGTCGGTGCGGGCCTACATGGAGCGCACCGTCGCCGAGGCCCGCGAGCGCGGCTACACCGAGACGCTGTTCGGTCGCCGCCGGCAGATCCCCGAGCTGGCGTCGTCGAACTTCCGGATCCGCCAGGCAGGCGAGCGCCAGGCGATGAACGCCGGCATCCAGGGCCTGGCGGCCGACATCTTCAAGGTGGCGCTGGTGGCGCTCGACGAGCGCCTCGCGCTCGACGGCATGGAGAGCCGGCTCATCCTGCAGGTCCACGACGAGGTGCTCCTCGAGGTTCCCGAGTCGGAGATCGAGCGAGCCGGTACCGTCGTCGTGGAGGTCATGGCGGGCGCAGCCGAGCTGTGCGTGCCCCTCGAGGTGAACTTGTCGGTCGGGCCGAGCTGGGCCGCGGCCAAGGGCTAGGCGGGAGGCGCACGTGGCAGGTGGGAAGAAGCTCGATCGCAGGGGCAGCGGGCCGATGTGGTTCGTGATGCTGGCGGTGCTCGTCTACTTCCTGTACTCGCTGGCGGCCGCCGCGGCCACCGCCGGCGACTGCGACGGCGGCGCCACGGAGTGGCGCTTCTTCCCGCCCGGCTACGAGTGCCAGCGGAGCATCGGTCTGGGGTGAGGCGGCCCGACCACTGGTTCGAGCCCGTCGCCGACCACCTGGGCGCCGCCTACCTCCGCTACTCCTTCACCAAGGGCACCGACCAGGAGGTCGGCTTCCTGGTCGGTGCGCTGGGCCTCGAGCCAGGGATGCGCATCCTCGACGTCGGCTGCGGTCCGGGGCGGCACGCGAACGCGCTGGCCCGGCTCGGGTTCGAGGTCGTCGGCGTCGACATCAGCCAGTGCTTCGTCGATCTCGCCGCGGCGGACGCTGCTCCCGGCGCCAGCTTCGTGCGCGGTGATGCCCGGGCCCTCGCCTTCGACGCGGAGTTCGACGCCGCCATCTCGTTGTGCCAGGGCGCCTTCGGCCTGACCGGCGGCCCGGGTGCGCCCCTCGACGGCGACGGCACGGTGCTCGCCGGCATGGCGCGCGCCCTGCGGCCAGGCGGGCGCCTGGCGGTGTCGGCGTTCTCCGCCTACTTCCAGCTGCGGTTCCTGGAGGACGGCGACCGCTTCGACGCCGACGCGGGGGTCAACCACGAGCGCACCGTCGTCAAGGACGAGGCAGGAGCGGAGGCCGAGGTCGACCTCTGGACCACGTGCTTCACGCCCCGCGAGCTGCGCCTGCTCGCCGCGGCGGCCGGCCTGCGGGTCGAGCACCTCTGGTCGGTGGCGCCGGGCGCCTATGCCAGTGCGCCGCCGTCGATCGACCGCCCCGAGCTGCTGCTCGTCGCGGCGACCCCGTTGGTCGCTTGATCGGTGCCGGGTGTACGCTGCCCGGCGGCGCGTTCCACGGCGTCTGCCTGGCGCGCCGCACCCCCGACCCCTACTCCTGAAGGCCCTCCCTTGTCCGACGACACCACGACCACCTACGAGCCCAACCCCGAAGCCGTGGAGGCACCGCCCTCCGGCATGGGCACCTTCGCCGCCGACGGCACCTACACGCCGCGCGAGATCGCCGTCGACGATCTGGGGGGCAGCTTCGAGGATGCCATCGACGGCACCATGGTGTCGGTCGAGGACGGCCAGCTGGTCGAGGGCACGGTGGTGAAGGTCGACCGCGACGAGGTGCTCCTCGACATCGGCTACAAGTCCGAGGGCGTCATCCCCAGCCGGGAGCTGTCGATCCGCAACGACGTCGATCCGAAGGAGATCGTCAGCCTGGGCGACAAGCTCGAGGCCCTGGTCCTCACCAAGGAGGACAAGGAGGGCCGGCTGGTCCTGTCCAAGAAGCGGGCCCAGTACGAGCGTGCCTGGGGCGACATCGAGCGCATCAAGGAGGAGGACGGCGTCGTCTCGGGTCCCGTCATCGAGGTCGTCAAGGGCGGCCTGATCCTCGACATCGGCCTCCGCGGCTTCCTGCCCGCCTCGCTGGTGGAGCTGCGCCGGGTGCGCGACCTGCAGCCCTACGTCGGCCGCAGCATCGAGGCCAAGATCATCGAGCTCGACAAGAACCGCAACAACGTCGTGCTCTCCCGCCGGGCCTGGCTCGAGGAGACGCAGAAGGAGCAGCGCGAGGACTTCCTGGCGAACCTCAAGCCGGGCGAGGTGCGCAGCGGTGTCGTGTCGAGCGTCGTGAACTTCGGTGCCTTCGTGGACCTCGGCGGCATGGACGGGCTCATCCACGTCTCCGAGCTGTCGTGGAAGCACGTCGACCACCCCGGCTCCGTCGTCGCCGTCGGCGACGAGGTGTCCGTGCAGGTCCTCGACGTCGACCTCGATCGGGAGCGCATCAGCCTGTCGCTCAAGGCCACCCAGCAAGATCCCTGGCAGGAGTTCGCCACCAGCCACCGCGTGGGCGAGCTCGTCTACGGCCGGGTCACCAAGCTCGTTCCCTTCGGCGCCTTCGTGCAGGTGGGCGAGGGGATCGAGGGCCTGGTGCACATCTCGGAGATGTCGGCGCACCACGTCGACCTGCCCGAGCAGGTCGTCACGCCGGGCGAGGAGCTCTGGGTCAAGATCATCGACCTCGACCTCCAGCGCCGCCGCATCAGCCTGTCGATCAAGCAGGCCGCCGAGGGCGGCGTCGTGGCCGACGAGTACAAGGAGCACTTCGGCGAGCACCAGTACGACGCCGAGGGCAACTACATCGGCCCCGCCATCGAGCACTCCGAGGAGGCCGAGGCGGCGTGGGCGGAGTACTTCGTCGAGCCGGGCTCCGAGCAGGGCCCGGCGGCCGGCAGCGAGGCGGCTTCCGAGCCCGCCGGCTCCGCCGATTCCGACGAGGCTCCCGAGGCGGGCGTCGACGAGGGCACAGAGCAGCTCTGATCGCCCCAAATCGGGCCGTGGGCGGCCCGAAAGGGGCCGCGCGCATCACGATCTGGGGCTCAAGGTCAGGGTAAGGTTCGGCCGACCTTGCGGAAGGTCCCTTTCGAGAAGAGGTGGGTGTGAGCTCTCGTCGCACAATGATCCTGATCGCGTCCGTGCTCGTCGGCGCGATCGCCGCCTACGCGCTCTTCACCTACATCGGTGGCATCGAGGACGAGGCCAACGACAACGCGGAGCGCGTGGAGGTCTACAAGATCGTCCAGGACATCCCCAAGGGGACCTTCGGCGACGAGGCCTTCGCGCAGGGCCTCATCGAGCTCGACGTGATCGCACGGGAGTTCCGCCCGGCCACGGCCATCAACTCGCCCGCCCAGATCGACGGCCTGGTGGCGATCTCCGACCTGCCCGCCAACCAGGTCGTGGTGAGCAACCAGTTCGTCTCGCAGGCCGAGTCGCTCTCCACGTTCTCGAGCCTCCTGCAGAACAACGAGGTCGCCATCACGGTGTCCATCGACCAGGTGCGCGGCGTCGCCGGCCTGCTCGTGCCCGGTGACTTCGTGAACATGCTGGTCACGGCCGACGCGGCCACCGATGCTGGAGCACCCGTCGAGGGTCAGGGCAGCGCCGCGGTGTACACCGCCCCGGCCCGCTACCTGTTCCAGAAGGTGCAGATCCTGGCGGTGGGCCAGACCCGGCGCCTCGAGCCCGGCGAGACGGCCGCCACCAACCCCGACGGCACGCCGGTCACCAGCTCGAGCTCGGGCCTGCTCACCTTCGCCCTGCCCGCCGAGGCCGCCCAGCAGATCGCCTCGGTGGGCGCCAGTGCCTTCTACCTGACGCTGGTCCCCCGCGACTACCAGCCCGAGCCGCTGCCCCCGCTCGACGTCAACGCCCCGCTGCCCGGCGAGACGACGGGTCAGCTCACGCCCTACGGGCCGGAGGGTCGACCCGAGTCGTAGGGAGCTACGAGGCAGTCGATCACCCGCCCCCACGCCTGTTCAGACAAGGATCGCTCCCATCGCTACCAACCCGATCTACACCGTGCCGGTGGTCGTGATCGACGATGACCAGGCCGTTCGAAGCCGGATGGCGATGCAGCTGGGCGAGCGCGCCGAGGCGATGGAGTCGATCACCGTGCTGGGCAGCCGCCTCATCGGCGACCCGGTGGTGCTGGTGCTCGGTCCCTCCTGCGCCAACGCGGCGGTGCTCGGCGACCTCGCGGGCACGCTGTCCGCGCATCCCGAGCTCGGCACGGTCCTGGTCACCGAGGAGCTCTCGACCGAGCTGCTGCACGTCGCGCTGCGGGCCGGCGTGAAGGACGTGCTGGCCGCCCCGGTCGAGACCGACCAGCTGACGTCGTCCGTCGACCGCATCGCCGAGACGCTGGGCTCGGTCAGCAGCGCCCGCGCTGCGGCCATCTCGGCGGGCATCGACCAGGCCTCGGCAGCGGTCGGCGAGGGCGGCGCGCCGCTCGGCAAGGTCATCACCGTCTTCTCCACGAAGGGCGGCGCCGGCAAGTCGGTGCTGGCGGCGAACCTGGCGGTGACGCTGGCGCGCCGCAGCGAGCGGCCCGTCGTGCTCGTCGACGCCGACCTGCAGTTCGGCGACGTCGCCGTCATGCTCAAGCTGGCGCCCCAGCACACGATCGTCGACGCCGTGGGGTCGCTCGACCGCCTCGACAGCACCCTGCTCCAGCAGTTCCTGATGCGCCACGAGCCCTCCGGCCTGCTGATCCTCCCGGCCCCGCTCGAGCCCTCCTTCGCCGACCAGATCAGTGCCAGCGAGATGGTGCAGATCGTCGAGCTGCTGCGCACCTTCTGCGAGTTCGTCGTGATCGACACCCCGGCCTACTTCAACGAGGTCGTGCTCGGCCTCATCGAGGAGAGCGACGAGGTCCTGCTCATCGCCGGCATGGACATCCCCAACATCAAGAACGTGAAGATCGGCCTGCAGACGCTGCGCCTGCTCAACGTGCCGATGACGAAGCTCCACCTGGTGCTCAACCGAGCCAACTCCAAGGTGAAGCTCGACGTCAGCGAGGTCGAGCGAACCCTGCAGATCAAGGCCGAGTCGCTCATCCCGAGCGACGTCGTCGTACCCCAGTCGGTGAACAAGGGCACCCCCGTGGTGCTCGACGCGCCGAAGTCGGGCGTGGCCAAGGCGATCGACCAGCTGGCCGACATGTTCTCGAGCGACCGGAGCGGTCGTCGTCGGCGATGACGCGCCGGCACGGTCCCGTGCCCGGCAACGAAGATGATTGAAGGGAAGGGCGCATGAGCCTCTACAAGCGGCTTCATGAGGTGCAGCAGGGGCCTGCGGGCTCCGCCGGCACCAAGCGGCGCGACCCGGTGCTCGACGAGCTGCGCCAGCGGATCCACCACCACCTGATCGACGAGCTCGGCCCGATCCTCTACGACAAGCGGCTCTCCGAGGACGACCTTCGCCGGCGCGTCCACGAGCAGCTCCACTCGGCGCTCGCCCAGGAGCGGGCGCCGCTGTCGGCCGCCGACAAGGCGCAGCTCATCCAGGACGTGTCCGACGACATCCTCGGCTACGGACCGATCGACCGGCTCCTCAAGGACGAGGAGGTCTCCGAGGTCATGGTCAACGGCCCCGACTCGGTGTACATCGAGCGAGCTGGGCGCATCGAGCGCACCGAGGCCAGCTTCGTCGACGACACGCACCTGCGGCGGATCATCGACAAGATCGTCAGCCAGGTGGGCCGTCGCATCGACGAGGCGGTCCCCATGGTCGACGCCCGCCTCCCCGACGGCTCCCGCGTCAACGCCGTGATCCACCCGCTCTCGATCGGCGGGCCCTTCCTCACCATCCGCAAGTTCTCCAAGGACCCGTTCCAGATCGACGACCTGATCCGCTTCGGGACCCTCAACGCCCACGCGGCCCGCTTCCTGCAGGCCTGCGTGGTCGGCCGCCTGAACATCATCGTGTCGGGCGGCACCGGCACCGGCAAGACGACGACGCTCAACGTGCTCAGCTCGTTCATCCCCGCCGAGGAGCGCATCGTCACCGTCGAGGACGCCAAGGAGCTCCAGCTCCACCAGGACCACGTGCTCGCCATGGAGGCTCGCCCGCCGAACATCGAGGGCAAGGGTCAGGTCACGATCCGCGACCTGGTGCGCAACTGCCTGCGGATGCGGCCCGACCGCGTCGTGGTCGGGGAGTGCCGCGGCGGCGAGGCCCTCGACATGCTGCAGGCCATGAACACGGGTCACGACGGGTCCATCACCACGATCCACTCGAACAGCCCACCGCGACACGCTGGCGCGCATCGAGACGATGACGCTGATGGCGGGCTTCGACCTCCCCGTCCGAGCCATCCGTGAGCAGATGGCGTCGGCGCTCGACCTGATCGTGCACCTGACCCGCCTGCGCGACGGCACCCGTCGCATCACCCACATCACCGAGGTGCAGGGCATGGAGGGCGACGTGATCACCCTCCAGGACGTCTTCCTGTTCGACTTCGGCATGGGCATCGACGAGCACGGCAAGTTCAAGGGCCACCTGAAGGCGACCGGCGTGCGCCCGAAGTTCGCCGAGAAGCTGGCCGACCTCGGCATCCGCCTCGGGCCAGAGGTGTTCCAGCCCGAGGCGTTCGCACGCCGCGGCGCAGGAGCCGGCTGATGCGCCGGGCCGCCGCCGCGCTCCTGGTGCTCCTCGCCGCCGCAGCAGCGGTCCTGGCGGCGCCCGCACCGGCGTCGGCGCAGGCCGACCCCGGCCTCACCGTGCGCGAGGTCGACGCCACCGATCCCGAAGCGGTCACCGTCACCTTCAGCTACGCCGGCGACCGCGATGACCTCACCGACCTCGTCGTGCGGGAGTCCGGCGACGTGGTCGACGCCTCCACGGCCGTGCCGCTCGGCGACCAGCAGGCACTGGGCATGGTGCTGGTGATCGACGTGTCGGGCTCGATGCAGCGCGGCGCCCTCATCGAGCGGGTGCTGGAGTCGGCCCGGAGCTTCGTCGAGGGCAAGGCGGTCGACGACCAGATCGCCATCGTGACCTTCAGCGGCGAGGTCCGGCTCCTGCAGGGCTTCACCACCGACGAGGCGGTCCTGCTCGACGCCCTCGAGGACATCTCGCTCGCCGAGGAGACGGCGCTGTACGACGGCATCGTCCGCGGCGCCGCGCTGTTCCGCGAATCCGACCTGCAGCCGAACATCATCGTGTTCAGCGACGGTGCCGACTCCGTGTCGCGCGCCAACGCCTCGCGGGCCCAGGCCGCCGTCGAGAACGTCGGAGGCTCGCTGTTCGCCATCGGCGTCGAGAACGAGGGCTTCGACACGCTGTCTCGCATCGCCGCCGACACGGGCGGCACGTCGGCCGTGGCCGACGACCCGAGCGGCGTCAGCGCCCTGTTCGGGTCGGTGCAGGAGACGCTCCGCAAGCAGTACGTGGTGAGCTACCCCACGCGCGCCGATGGCGGCATGGTGCCCCTCACGCTCACCGTGGGCACCCAGCAGGCCACCGCGGAGTTCGTGTCCGGCAGCACGCAGGAGGGCCCCGCGTCGCTGCGGCCCCAGCCCGTCGAGCAACCGTCGGGCCCGGCGTTCTTCCGGTCCTCCACCGGCCTGCTCGTCGGCCTCGCGCTGGTGCTCCTGGCGGCCATGGTGGCGGTCTACAGCCTGGGCAGCAGCTTCTTCGGGCGCGAGGACAGCCTCAACCGGGCGCTCCAGCCCTACTCGGAGGGCTACGTCGCCATCGGCGATCTCGACGAGGACGACGGAGCCGACCGCACCCAGCAGATGGCGCAGACGGCGCTGCTCCAGCGCGCCGTGGCGGCGACCGGCCAGTTCGCGGAGCGCCAGGGGCTGCTCAGCAAGGTCGAGGGCCTCCTCGAGAAGGCCAACCTGCCCCTGCGGCCGGCCGAGGCGATCTTCTTCTACGCCGCCGGCGTGGCCGTCGCGGGCCTGCTCCTGGTCGCCCTCACCCAGGACCCCTTCATCAGCCTGATCGGGCTCGTGCTCGTCGCGCTGATCCCGCCGGCGGTCCTGTCGTTCCTCGGCAACCGGCGGCGCAAGCAGTTCGAGTCGTTGCTCCCCGACACGCTGCAGCTGCTCGCCAGCACGCTGCGCGCCGGCTACTCGCTGATGCAGGGCGTCGAAGCGGTGTCCCAGGAGGTGTCCGAGCCGATGGGCCGTGAGCTGCGGCGGGTGGTGACCGAGGCCCGGCTGGGCCGCCCGCTCGAGGAGTCCCTCGACGGCATCGCCCTGCGGATGGAGTCGGCCGACTTCGCCTGGGCCGTCATGGCGATCCGGATCCAGCGTGAGGTCGGCGGCAACCTCGCCGAGCTGCTCGTCACCGTGGCCGACACGATGACCGAGCGCGAGCGGCTGCGCCGCGACGTGAACGCGCTGACGGCCGAGGGGCGCATCAGCGCCATCGTGCTGGGGCTGCTCCCGATCGGGCTGGGGTTCTTCATCTACACGCTGAACCCTGGCTACATGGACCCGCTGTTCGAGGAGACCACCGGCAAGCTCTTGCTGGGCGGCTCGATCCTCCTGGCCGTCTTCGGGTTCTGGTGGATGAAGAAGACCATCGAGATCGAGATCTGACACGGGGATGGCTGACATGAGGACGACATCGTGCTGACGCTCGGGGTGGTCGGGCTGGGCGTGGCGCTGGCGCTGGTGCTCTACGCCCTGCTCAGCCAGGCCGAGGAGAAGTCGGTCGTGCGGGCCTCGCTGCGCCAGCTCGACGACTACGAGGTCGAGTCGGTGCGGGAGAAGGAGCTCCTGACGCCCCTGCGCGACCGCGCCGTGGCCCCGGTGCTCAGCGGCCTCACCAGCGTGGGCCGTCGCTTCACGCCGGTGGGCTACGTCGCCCAGGTGCGCCAGAAGCTGGTCAGTGCCGGCAAGGGCGACCAGGACTCCGTCGACCGGTTCCTCGCCGTCCGCGTCGTCACCGTCGTCGCCGCGCCGATCCTCGGCTACTTCGCCTACGCCAACGCACCGCTCGACGGCCTCGGCCGGCTGCTGGTCGTGGCGTTCGTCCTCATGGCGTGCATCCTCGGGCCCGATGCGGTCCTCAACCGCCAGGTCGAGGAGCGCCAGTACGAGATCCGCCGCAAGCTCCCCGACGTGATGGACCTGCTCGTGATCAGCGTCGAGGCCGGCCTCGGCTTCGAGCAGGCCCTCGACCGCACCACCGCCGCCGTGCCCGGACCGCTCACGGAGGAGTTCTCCCGCATGCTGGGCGAGGTCCGGGCCGGCGCCAGCCGCGCCGATGCCATGCGGGCGCTCGACGTCCGCACCAACGTGCCCGAGATCCGCTCCTTCGTGCTCGCCATCCTCCAGGCCGACACCTTCGGCGTGTCGATCGGCCGCGTGCTGCGCGCCCAGGCCGACGAGATGCGCGTCAAGCGCCGCCAGCTCGCACAGGAGCGAGCGCAGAAGGCACCGGTGAAGATGCTCATCCCGATGGTGTTCTGCATCTTCCCGGCGCTGTTCGTGGTGGTGCTCGGCCCGGCCGCCATGAACATCGCCGACACGTTCGGCGGGTAGCCGACATCTCCGCAGACGTGACCAGCACGCAGCGGCGCCGGGCTCCCACGCTCGGCGCCGTCTTCGGCGTCGTGATCGTGGGTGCCGCCACGCTGGCGGAGCTGCAGCCCCTGCGCGACAACTCGTTCCTGACGCACCTGGCGACGGGCCGGCTCATCCTCGAGCGCGGCTCGGTCCCCAGCGCCGATCCGTACACCTTCACCGCCGCGGGCGAGCCGTGGGTGGTCCAGAGCTGGCTCGTGTCGGTCCTGTACGCCGCGGTGGAGCGCCTGGCGGGCCTCGACGGGCTGCGCGTGCTGGCGGGCGCTGCGGCAGGTGTCGTGGGCGCCTTGGGCTGGCGGCTGCTCCGGCCCGCCGACGGGCTCGTGGCACGCCTGGCGCTCGGCGTGGTGTTCGTGGCGGTCGGCGCCGGGCTGTGGGCGGAGCGGCCGTTCATGTTCGGGCTCATCGCCTTCGGGCTCACCGTGCTGGCCGCCGAGGGCGGGCTCGACCCCCGCTGGCTCCTGCCGGTCGGGTGGCTCTGGGTCAACTCCCATGGCTCGTTCCCGCTCGGGCTCGTGTACCTCGGCGTTGCGGCGATCGGGTCGCGTCTCGACGGCACCGGTGGCGCTCGGGAGCTTCGCTGCCTGCGGTGGGCGGGCCTCGGCATGGCGCTCGGCGCGGTGGGCCCGCTCGGCCTGCGAGCGCTGTGGTTCCCGGTGGAGCTGCTCCAGCGCCAGGACCTGCTGCGCCACGTGGTGGAGTGGCAGGCGCCGTCGTTCGACTCCCTCGGCCAGCGAGCCTTCCTCGTGCAGCTGATGGCGGCCGTCGTGCTGCTGGCACGACGGCCGTCCTACCGCGGTGCGCTGCTCACCGCGGTGTTCGCCGGCGCCGCGCTGCTGGGCGCCCGCAACCTCACCGTGGCGTCGCTGGCGCTCCTGCCCACGATGGCAGAGGCCCTGCGCGGGGTCGGGTCGCTGTCGTGGAGCGAGCGCCCCCGGAGCTCGCCGGCGATGTTCGCCGCGGTCATGGCCCTCGCCGCGGTGCTGGGCGTCGCCCGGCTGCAGCAGACACCGCTGCGGCTCAGCGCCTACCCCGTCGACGTCCTCGCCTACCTCGAGGAGGTCGACGTCGACACCCGCGAGCACCGCATGGCGGCACGGGAGCTGGTCGGCAACCTCCTGACCTACGTCTACGGCCCCGACCGGCGGGTCTTCTACGACGACCGCTTCGACATGTTCCCCGCCGAGGTGTCCGAAGCGCAGCTCGCCTTGGGCGCGGCGCGCCCGTCGGTCTTCTCACAGCTCGCCGCCTTCGACATCGAGCTCATCACGGTCGGGCGCTCCGAGCCGATGGCGCTCGTGCTCACGAAGGACCCGGCGTGGCGCATCCTCTACCTCGACGAGCGCTGGCTGCTCGCCTGCGAGCGCGGCGCCGACCTGGGCGGGTCCGTCGGCCGCTGCTGATCGAGGCGGGACGCGAAGAAGGGGCGGACCGAGGTCCGCCCCTTCCCTGCGACTGAGGACCCGAGCGGATAGGTGTCACGCTGGGCTCCATCGGTCGCGCCAGTCGAGGAGTCGGCCGACGATGAGCACGGTGGTGGCGAGGCACAGGGCGGCGTGTCGGTGGCGGCTTCGGCGGTCGGTGTTGCGGCGGAGCTGCCCGTAGTTCGACCACCACGAGTTGGTGGCTTCGACGATCCATCGCAGCCCGAGCCGGATCGGTTGCTTCTTGACGCCGGGGATCTTGGTGCCGCGCAGCTGGATCTCGAAGCTGGTGACGCCGGCCGCTTCGAGACGTCGGCGCACCGCGCCGGAGTCGTAGCCGCGGTCGAGGTGCAACATGCCGACCTCGCCGAGCAGGCCGGCCTCGTCGACGGCGTCGAGGGTGGGTTCGAGAAGGCGGACGTCGTTGCGGTTGGCACCGTCGATCACCCAGCCGATCGGGATGCCGTGGCGTTCCGAGGCGACGGACCACTTCCAGCCCAACTTCCCACGATCAGTGGGGTTCGGCCCTGTTCCTTCACCACCGTAGGGCGCCTTGTGCAGCGACCCATCGAGCGCGACGTCGTCCAGGTCGAGGCCAACGATGCGGTCATAGCCGCTGAGCGCTTCGGTCTTGAGCTGTTCGAACACACCGGCGTCGATCCATTCGTCACGGCGGGCTCGCAGCGTCGTGTCGGACACCTGATGATCGAGGATCGCTTCGATGTCGACCCACGATGCCCCCGTCACGAGCCGGATGAGGATCCCGCGGAAGCACAGCCGGTCCGCCACCCGAGGCCGGTGGCAGCCCAAGGGATGCTCCGCGTTCTGCGCTGGGAGCAGCGGCTCGATCGTTCGCCAGAGAACATCAACCACTTCGGGCTCGAGCGCGCGCATGATGTCGGGTACCTCCACCGTGTCGTCGTCTTGTGGGCAGCACCCGGCATCAGAACCGGGCCACACCGACGACCGGTGGATGGTCTCGTTCAGCGCCTATCCGCGCGAGTCCTGAGTCGACTAGTTGATGCTGCTGCCGACGCTGTCGAACTGCGAGTTGGCCTCTTCGCCGAGGAACCCGATGGCGACGATGCAGACGACGGCGATGAGGGCCACGAGGAGTGCGTACTCCACGAGCGACGCGCCACGCTCCGAGTCGGAGAAGCGGGCCCGCAGCCAGGTGGCGAGGAACTCGTAGGTGCTGATCATGGGTGGTGCTCCCTAACGGTGGGGTTGGACCCGGTCATCCGGGCTGGCTTCCTGTCTGCAACGAGTATCGGCAGCGGCCCGAGGCACTTGAATAGGCCATGTGGACCAATTCCGACCCGACGTGCAGGAGATCTCACGGTCGGTGGTGGCGGGCGACTCCGGGCGCCTCAGACCAGGTGGACGATGCCCATCCGCACGGCCTGCAGCACGGCCTGCGTGCGGTCGCGGGCGTCGAGCTTCTGGTAGATCGACGCCAGGTGGTTCTTCACCGTCTTCTGGCTGATGTAGAGCTGCTCGGCCACCTCGGGGGTGGAGCAGCCGTCGGCGATGAGCTGGAGGACCTCCTCCTCCCGCTTGGTGATGACCCGGTCCTCCTCGGCGGGGTCGGGCTCCTCCAGACGGCGGACCTCGTCGAGCATGGTGGCGGCCAGCTGCGGCGACAGCGCCGTGTCGCCGTTGGCGGCCATGCGCACGGCCTCGGCCACCTCGTCGGTGGAGCAGTCCTTCACCAGGTAGCCGACGCGCCGGCCCGGATGGCGTCGGCCAGCACCTCCTTGTCGGCGTGCATGGTGAGCATGATCGACCGCGGTCGTCGTGCCGGTGCGCGCGGATCATGCGGGTGGCCTCCACGCCGTCCATCTCGGGCATCGAGACGTCCATGAGCACGACGTCGGGCAGCGAGCTCGGCCGCCAGCCGCACGGCCTCCTCGCCGTCGTCGGCCTCGCCGACGACGTCGAAGCCCTCGTCGGTCATCGACCGGCGCAGCCCCTCGCGGAGCATCCGGTGGTCGTCGGCCAGCAGCAGCCGGATCGTCACGTTCGCAGCCTCCAACCGTTCCGTCTCGCCTCAGGGAGCGCCGACGGTGCAGCGTACCCGCGTGCCGTGCCCCGGCTTGGAGTCGATGTCGAGCGTGGCGCCGATGCTGGCGGCCCGCTCGCGCATGCCGAGCAGCCCGTAGGAGTCGAGGCGCCCGGCGTTGCCGACCGGGAAGCCGACGCCGTCGTCGGCGACCTCGAGCCGGCCGACGGTGCCGTCGCACCGCCAGGAGATGGTGACCTGGCTGGCCTGGGCGTGGCGCTCGACGTTGGTGACGGCCTCCTGGGCGATGCGCCACAGCTCGCGCTCCTGCAGGATCGGCAGCCGGGCCGTCTCCTGCGCACGGAGCTGGGCGACTCAGCCCGCTGCGCTCCCGCACCCGGGCGAGGAACGCTTCGAGCGTGGTGGGCAGGCTCTGCGCCTCGGTGACGTCGGTGCGCAGGTCGTAGAGCGTGTCGCGCACCTCGCGCGACCACACCCCGCACGTCGCCGCGCAGGTTCTCGAGCGATCGCGGTGGTGTCGCCACCCTTGCGGCTCGTCTTCACGATGCGGTCGAGCTCGAAGGCGAGGTAGGCGAGCGACTGGCCGATGCGGTCGTGGAGGTCGCGGGCGATGCGGGTGCGCTCCTCGTCGGCGCCGACGGTGCGCAGCCGGCCGAACCAGCGGGCGTTGTCGATGGCCAGGGCGGCCGGCTCGACGAAGCCGGCGAGGAGCTCGACGTCGCGCGCCGTGAAGTGCTGCGCCTCGCGGTGCTCGATGGAGACGCAGCCCGATGATCGACCCCCGGGCGGGGAGCACGGCGTAGAGCCCCGAAGCGGAGCTGGGGGAGAGGCCCGGGCCGCCCGCAGGCGAGGAGGTTGTGCTCGCTGACGAGGCTGCGCGAGGCGCCGTGCCAGGTCGAGGGGCGGCGGAAGGTCCTCGGTCGTGATGACCGGGGGTGGCCGGTCGCCCTCGCGCCGCAGCGACGTGCCAGCGGTGGTCGGTGTCGTCGAAGAGGAGGATCGGCCGCGGCGTCGAACGTCGAACAGGTCGCCGAGCTGCGCCATGGTGGTGTCGAGGACCTCGTCGAGGTCGAGCGACGCCGGCAGCGTCTGGGCGACCTGGTGGAGCTGGAAGAGCAGCGCGTTGGCGTCGGCGAGGCGCCCGAGGCGGTCCATGGCGAGGCTCTGGCGCTCGTCGGCCTCGCCGGAGATGCGCCGGGCGTAGCCCGGCCACGAGGGCGACGAGCAGCACCTCCACCGACCACTGGACCGATGTGCGCACGTCGTCGTCGACGAAGCGCTGCTCGAAGGTCCACGGGATGGTGACGGCCAGGATGGCGGCCACCGCGATGCGCAGGCCGAAGCCGAAGCCCCGGGCGAAGCCGGCCACGGCGACGGCGGTGAGCAGGGAGAAGGCGAGGGGCGAGTCCCAGTAGCCGGTGGCGGTGACGATCAGCACCGTGCCGGCGACCTCGCCCGAGCACGAGCAGGAGGCTCCGGGCATCGTCCCGAGTAGCGCAGGGGGCGCAGGGTGCGGTAGCACCGTGTAGCCGAGCAGCAGGACGCAGCTCACGATGAGGCGTGACGTCGCCTTGGCGCAGCCCCGGGGCTGGCGCTGGCGATCGACACCGCGGTGGTGCCCCACCGGATGACGAGGATCGCCTGGGCGAAGGTGCGGAGGGAGTCGGGCAGCGAGGCGGAGGCGCCGTCGCCTCGGCTCAGCCGAACGCGTTGCCGATGTCGGAGGCGGCCGGGCCCAGCAGCACCACGAAGATCGCCGGGAAGATGAACAGGACCAGCGGGAACAGGATCTTCACCGGCAGCTTCGCCGCCTTCTCCCGCGCCCACTGCCGGCGCTTCGTGCGCATCTCCGTCCGCCGAGGTCTTCAGCACCCGGCCCACCGGCATCCCCAGGGCGTCCGCCTGCGTCAGGGTCAGCACGAAGTTCGATAGCTCCGGCACCTCCGTGCGCTTCTTCAGGTTCTGGAGGGCTTCCCGCCGGGGCAGGCCGAGCTCCATCTCCCGCAGCGTACGCGCGAACTCGTCGGCCAGCGGGGAGTCGAAGTTGTCGCACACCACCCCGAGGGCGCCCTCGAAGCCCACGCCGGCCTCGACGGAGATGGCCAGCAGGTCGAGGGTGTCGGGCAGGTCGCGGCGGATGGCGTCCTTGCGCTCCTCGACCTTGCGGTCGAGCCACGACTTCGGCAGCTGGACGCCGACGACCGGGGAGCAGCACGAGGACGAGCGATGCCCGATGCCGCCGCCGACGCGTCCCGGCGGCGACGAGCCAGGACGCCGAGGAGGAAGCCGACGATGCCGCCGAGCACCTGGAGGGTGATGATCTCCTCGGCCCGGAACTGGCCGGCCAGCCCGGCGTGGACGAGCTGCGGTGTGGATCCGCTCGCGGTAGTTGCCGGGGCAGCAGCGCCGCCGAGCAGGTCGAGGACGCTGCCGGCCGAGCGGCCGCACGACCCGGGACGAGGAACGGCTGCGGCGAGGATGCGGCTCGAACTCGTCGGCCTCGTCGTCGTCGCGGTCGAGGCTGCGGAGGTACTCCTCGGCGTCGTCGCTCTCGCCGGCTCGGGTCTCGCGCTGGGCGAGGCCGACCAGGGCGATGGCCGCGCCGGCCACGCAGGAGCAGCAGGCGCGAGCACGGTGCCCATCAGACGTCCACCTTGACCATGCGGAAGATGACGACCATGCCGACGCCACCGAGGCGACGGCGCCGCCGAGCCAGACCCAGCCCCAGCCCTGGAACATCGGGTCGAGGTAGCCGGGGTTGGTCACCTGGATGAAGACGCCGAGGAAGAGCGGCAGGGCGCCGAGCACGTAGGCCGAGATCCTGCCCTCGGCGGTGAGCACGTCGATCTCCCGGCGGATCTCCTCGCGGGCCCGGATGAAGTCGGCCAGGGTGTGCAGCAGGTCGGCCAGCTTGCCGCCGACGGTCTGCTGGATGCGGATGGCCTGCACCACCCAGTCGACGTCGCGGACGTCGAGGCGCTGGGCCATGCGCTCGAGGGCGTCGACGAGCGGGTCGCCGAGCTGGGTCTCGGACACCACCCGGGCGAACTCCTCGGAGATGCGGCGCCTCGGCCTCCTCGCACATCAGCTGGATCGACCGCAGGAACGTGTGGCCCGGCCGACAGCGACGAGGCGATGAGGGTGAGGGCGTCGGGGAACTGCTCCTCGAACTTGCGCTTGCGCTTGGCTGATGCGGCGGCGGAGGTAGGCGACGCCGAGGAACGGGCTGAGCCAGGCCGGCCACGAGCCCGAACGGCGACGCTGGCGGTGATGGCCGCGACGAACGCGCCGAGGACGACGCCGCCGGCGCCGACGAACAGCACGAACTCGCCGGGGCGGACCGGCAGGCGGGCCCGCTCGAGCAGCGTGAGCAGGCTGCCCTTGGCGTCGACCTGCTCGATGAGCTTGCCGGCCACGCCGATCGGTGTTCTCGACCAGCGAGGAGTGCTGCTCGACGGCGGCGCCGAGGTCGACGTCCCGCTCGCCCCAGGGCAGGTCGAGGATGTCGGCCAGCTGCTCCTCGCGCTCGTAGACGCGGCTGAGCAGCCCGACGACGAGCAGGGCCAGCCCCCCGCCGACCAGCAGCATCGCCAGCGAGCTGCGCCGAGCTCATCGGAGCCGCTCGCGGTCGGCGACCTCGCGGGCGCGTGGGCACCCGGACCTTGCGGCCACGGGCGGTGGCGGGCTCGCCGCCGGGCGCGGCGCCGGCCGGGGCCTTGAACGCCGAGGCCGGGACCTCGACGCCGCTCTCGGCCGAGCTTGTCGAGGAACTTCGGGCCGCAGGCCGGTGGCCACGAGCTCGCCGCTCGGCCTTGCCGCCGGCGCCGCCGGGACGCGTGCGGTACTTGAAGATGTCCTGCAGGAGGATCGTGTCGCCCTCCAGGCCCTGCACCTCGGTGACCGCGGTGATGACACGGCGGCCGTCGGGCATGCGGGAGACCTGGAGGATGAGGTCGATGGCCGAGGCGATCTGCTCGCGGATGGCCCGCACCGGCAGCTCGAAGCCGGCCATCAGCACCATCGTCTCGAGGCGGCTGATGGCGTCGCGGGGGCGTTGGCGTGGACCGTGGTCATCGAGCCCTCGTGGCCGGTGTTCATGGCCTGGAGCATGTCGAGCGCCTCGGCGGCGCGGCACTCGCCGACGATGATGCGGTCGGGCCGCATGCGCAGGGCGTTCTTGACGAGGTCGCGGATCGAGACCTGCCCGGTGCCCTCGGCGGAGGCCGGCCGGGTCTCGAGGTTGATCACGTGGGGCTGCTGGAGCTGGAGCTCGGCGGAGTCCTCGATGGTGATGATGCGCTCGCCGTCGGGGATGAACGCCGACAGCACGTTGAGGTTGGTGGTCTTGCCGGTGCCGGTGCCGCCGGAGACGAGGATGTTGAGCTTGCCCCGGACGCAGGCCTCCATCACCGTGACCAGGTCGAGGGTCCAGGTGCCGAAGTTGATGAGGTCCTTGGCCGTGTAGGGGTCGGTGGAGAACTTCCGGATCGTGAGCACCGAGCCGTGGAGGGCCAGCGGCGGGATGATGGCGTTGACGCGGGAGCCGTCGGGGAGGCGGGCGTCGACCATCGGCGAGGCCTCGTCGACGCGGCGGCCGACGGCGGAGACGATCTTGTCGATCACGGCGCGGTACTGGATGTCGTCGGTGAAGGACAGGTCGGTGTGCTCGATGCGGCCGTCGCGCTCGACCCAGATGTCGTCGTAGGCGTTGCACATCACCTCGGTGATGGTCGTCGTCGGCGAGCAGCGGGTCGAGCGGCCCGTAGCCCGAGGGTGTCGGACATCATCTCCTGGACGAAGCGGCGTCGCTCGAGCGGCGTGACCTCGACGTCCTCGCGCTGGAGGATCTGGTCGAGGGCGGCCTTCACCTCGGCGGCGAGCTCCTCGGCGGAGAGGCCCTGCATCTTCGGGGCGACCTCGTCGAGGACGAGCTCGCGGACCTTCTTCTTGGTGGCGTCCCAGGTGCTCGTCGCCGCGGGCGCTTGGCCGGCTCGGGTGCGCTTGGCGACGCCCGTGCGGCCGGCGGTCGGCTGGGCGGGCGCTTCGGCGGCCTCGCGGCTCTCCTCCTCCTCGAGGGCGGCCAGCTTCTCGGACAGCTTCATGGTTCGCCTCCTGGCGGGATCGCGCGGGTTCAGCTCTTGGACCAGCGGCGGAACAGGCCGGCCTTCTTGGGGGTCGTCGGCCTCGGTCACCCGGGCCTGGATGTCCTCGGGGAGGACGAGCTTCATGCCCGCCGGCCATCAGGCTGCTGATCTCGGCGGTGGGGGAGGCGGCCATCACCGGCATGCCGAGGTTGATCGACCGGCTCACCTCCTTGGCGTAGGGGAGCACCGACTCGAAGCCCTGCGGGAACAGCTTGGTGACCTGGTCGATGTCGATGCCGACGTCGGTCTCGGCCTTGTTGAGGATGAGGCGGACGTTGTCGGTGGGGACCTTGAGCCGCTCGAGCGTGCCGAGGAACACGCTCATGTTGCGCACGCTCGGCAGGTCGAGCGTGGCCATCACGTAGAGCATGTCGGAGAGGTCGAAGGCGGCGAGCACGGTCTCGGCGAGCGCCGGCGGGGTGTCGACGATGACGTAGTCGAAGCGGTTGCGGACCGCCTCGAGGATGCGGGTGACGTCGGGCGGGCTGATGCGGTCGGCCTCGGACGGCTCGCGGGGCGCGGCGAGCACGCTGACGCCGGTCTCGTGGGCGACGCAGTACTCCTCGATGTGGGCCTGCGAGGTCGGCCTCGTCGGTGTCCTCCCGCTGGAGGGCGTCGAAGATCGTGTACTTCGGGCGCAGCCGCAGGGCGGTGGAGACCTCGCCGAACTGCAGGTCGAGGTCGACGATGCACACCCGCTCGCTGCGTGTAGCGGGTGAGGAAGTAGGCGAGGTTGGTGGCGTAGAAGGTCTTGCCGCAGCCGCCGGTGGCCGAGGCGATGGTGTAGACGGTGCCGGGGCCGCCGGCGCTCGGCGCCGGGGCCGCCGCGACCGGCGGCGGGTGGCCGGGCGTGGCGACGGGCGCCGTGCCGGCCAGCTCGAGGCCCCGCTCGACGGCCTCGGCGAGCTCCTTGTCCTCGACCGGCAGCTGCAGCAGGTCGATGGCGCCGGTGCGGACGATGTCGCGCAGGCTGGCGTCGGGCCGGCGGCTGAAGGCCAGCACGAGGCTCATCGCCGGGCAGCTCCTCGTGGATCAGCCGCAGGCGGGCCAGGCCCGGAGCGGGTGCCGAGGCTGGGCCCGGCGACGAGCACGTCGAAGGGGCCGTCGGCCTCGAGCACCTCGGCCACGGAGCCGACCCGGGAGCACGGCGACGATCTCCGGGTTCGGGCGTCGAGGTCGGCCACCGCGGCGCGGAGCTGCTCGGCGAGCGCCTCGCTGCGGTCGAGGACGAGGATCTTGCGTGCGGCCACGGTCGCCCTTAGCCGTTGAACGCCTGCGTTCGGCTCTTCTTCGAGGATGGTGTCGGGGTCACGGCCGGGGGTCGGACCGGCCGGCGCCGCCTCGTCCGCGGTGAGCGTGGCGTAGAGGCTCTGGAACTCGGTCAGTGAAGATCGACCTTCTCGGCGTCGTCGGCGCGCAGCGCCAGCAGGTAGGTGACGGCGGTGCTGCTGGCCCGCTGGCCGCGCGGGCTGCGCGGGGTCCGCCGGGGCGGTGCCGCGGCGAGGCGGGATCGTGAGGTCGACGTCGAGGACCTCGACGTTGGTGAGCAGCAGCTCGGCCCGCGGCGTGGGACGTTCGCCCAGGATCCCGCTGAACACGCCGTACAGGTTGATCCGGTCGCCGGGGTTCACGTAGCCGGCGGCGCCGGGCGACGAAGTCGATCTGCACGGCCACGGCCTCGAAGCCCTCGGGCACCTCGAAGGTGCGGGTCTGGAGCTGCACGCCGGAGCTGGTGATCTGCTGGTCGGCGGCGAAGCCCTGGATGAACGTGGCCCCGGCCAGCTGGTTGAGGCTCTGGATGGCGCCGGGGACGAAGCTGGCTGGCGTCGATCTCCGCGGACCCGGAGTCGGCCCTGCTCGATCAGCTCGTCGGCGAGGGTGCCGGCGGGGATGTCGTTGGTGGCCACGACCACCGACACCGGTGCCGCCTCGCCGTCGCCGGGGCCGTCGTCATCGTCGGTGAGCAGGTAGACGAGCACGCCACCCACGACGAAGAACGCGATCCCAAGCAGCACCAGCAGGTTGGAGCGTCGGCGCACGGAGCCTCCACGGTTGGTCGCGCCAGGCGGCGCGCAGATGTGGTGATCCGCACCGGATCCCCGGAGGCGGAGCGTACTGCTGCCGCCTCGCGGCAACGGGGAGCCTGCAGCCCGTCGGCTCAACCTGTGCGTGGTTGGGGAGATTGTCGGCATCTGCCGGCTTGGAGAACATCCCCCAAGGTGGACCATTTGCGCGTGGTCAATGCGGACTAGTCACCCCCGGGGGATCGGCGCCCGGCCGCAGCCAGTCGCGGAGGTCCTCGGCACGGTAGAGGCGGTGCATGGTGGGGTGCTGGGGCGCCTTGCCGACGACGGTGCCCGCCGGCGTCGTGCCCCACCACCCCTCGTACACCTGGCCGCGGCGGTGGGGGTCGGGGATGGTGAGCGGGGTCGGTCGCGACATCGAGCGCGGCCGCCTGCCAGGCCGGCTCGTCGAGGAACACGATCAGGCGCGGCCGGCACAGCGTGCTCGGCCGCCTCGAGGCGGCCGGGCTCGCCGCCGACGTGGACCAGCGCGGTGAGGGCGAGGCTCTCGCCGGTGCTCCACTGGGGCTCGTGCCGGCGGAACAGCTCGATGGACCAGCGGCGGACCTCGGCCCAGAAGCCCGATCGGGGTCGGGGTAGAGGAAGCCCGGGTGCGGCTCGCCGAGGGTCAGGGGCGCTCCAGCCAGGGGATGCAGCGGGTCGCGCCACGACGGTGGCTTGGTGGTGACGCAGCAGCAGCCAGGCGTTGCGGGCGCCCGGTGACGCCGAGGGCCACCCCGTGACCTCGCGCCAGCAGCTTGCGCCGCGCACGGCCGGAGAGGGCCCGCGCCGCAGCCAGGCGCCGGCGCGGGTCGCCTCGGCGAAGAGGGCGTCGCGGTCGGCCACAGGCGAACCCTAGCGTCGGAGGTACCGGCAGTCAGGTCCGCGCGGTGCTGCTCATCGGGCTCACCGGCGGGATCGGCTCGGGGAAGTCGACGGTGTCCGCGCTGCTCGCCGAGCGTGGCGCCGTGGTGATCGACGCCGACGCCATCACCCGCGGCTGCTCCAGCGCCGCGGCACAGCCGGTGTTCGACGCCATGGTGGAGCGCTTCGGGCCCGGCGATCGTGGGCGCCGACGGCGAGCTCGACCGCCAGGCCGTCGCCGACCTCGTGTTCTCCGACCCCGAGGCGCTCGCCGACCTCAACGCCATCGTGCACCCCGCGGTCGGCGCCGAGATCGCGCGGCGGCTCGAGGAGGAGGCCGGGACCGACCACGTCGTGGTCCTCGACGTGCCCCTCCTCGTCGAGTCGGGACGCAGACGACCTGGCCGCCCTCGTGGTGGTCGACGTGGATCCCGAGGTGGCCGTCCAGCGCGCTCGTGGAGCACCGGGGGATGCGCGAGGACGACGTGCGGGCCCGCATGGCCCGCCAGGTCCGTCGCGAGGACCGCCGCGCCAGGGCGGACGTCGTCATCGACAACTCCGGCTCGCTCGACGATCTGCGGGCCAGCGTCGGTCGGGCGTGGCCGACGCTGGTGGCGCTGGCGACCGCCGGAGGCGAGCCCGCCTAGTGCTCGCCGGACGCCAGCACGAGCGCACCGGCGAGTGCTCCACCCAGGTCGACGCCCTGGCGGTCTTCTCCGTCATGTGGGCCCTGGCCGCCGTCTGGCACCTCCTCGGGAACACCACGACGGCGCCGGCGTGGGCGCAGGCCCTGCTGACCGCAGGCGTGGGGGCCGTGCTCTGGCGGCCGGGTTCGGTGGGGGCCCTGGTCCTGCTCGCCGTGGGTGGGCTGGTCACGGTGTGGGAGGAAGCCCCGCTGCTCGGCAACCACTGGCTGCTCGTCGGCTTCGTCGACGTCGCCATCCTGGGTGCGGCGGCGGTCGCCGCCCTGCGCCGCCGCTTCGGCGACCGGACCGACCTGGCGAACCGCCTGTTCCCGGTGGCGCGCCTGTGCCTGCTCGGCTTCTACGTGTTCGCCGCCTTCGCCAAGCTCAACTCCGCCTTCTTCGACCGATCGGTCAGCTGCGCGGTGTTCTACTTCCGGGAGTCGACCTCGTCCCTCGGCCTGGCGGGCCTCCAGGCGGGGGCGCGGCGTGGGTCGAGTGGTCGGTGATCATCGCCACGGCGACGATCGAGCTGTCCATCCCGCTGCTGCTGATCCTTCCGGCCACCCGCCGTGCGGGCGTCCTGCTGGCCCTCGCCTTCCACGCGGTGCTCGCCCTGGACCAGTCGCACCAGTTCTTCGACTTCTCCTCGGCGCTGTTCGCGCTGTTCTTCCTGTTCCTCCCGTCGACGGCGGGCACGTGGGTGATCGAGCGCATCGGCTCCATGCGCGCGCGGCTCGCCCTGCGCAGCGAGCGGCTGCCCGAGCGGGTCCACCTGGCGCTGGTGGCGCTCGCGGTGATCGCCGGCTTGGCGGTCTCCCTCGACGCCCTGACGCGCAGCATGGCCCTCGAGGTGGGCTGGTGGCCCTGGCAGCTGTACGCGGCAGGCGTGATCGTCCTCGTCGCCCGCTTCTCGTTGCAGGACCGCAGCCGGGCGTCGGTCCGGCTCGTCCCGCACCACCCCCTGTTCCTGCTGGTGCCCCTCGTCGTCGTGCTCAACGGGCTCAGCCCCTACCTGGAGCTCAAGACGGGCTACGCCTGGAACATGTACTCGAACCTGCGCACCGTCGACGGTGAGACCAACCACCTGCTCCTGCCCCGGACGTTCCCGCTCACCGACGAGCAGGACGACCCCGTGCGGATCATCGACACCAACGCGGGCGGGCTCGCCTACTACGCGGCGCGGGACTACGGCCTGACCTGGCGGCAGCTCCAGACCTATCTCGCCGACCGTCCCGGCGTGGCCATCACCTACGAGCGCGGCGGCGAGCGGGTGGCGCTCGAGCGCGCCGGCGACCGCTCCGAGCTGGTGGAGCCGGTGCCGCCGTGGCGGGAGAAGCTGCAGCTGTTCCGGGCCATCGACCTCACCTCGCCGGAGCGCTGCGTGCCCGCCTTCGGGCCCGCACGCTGACACTGGATGTCAAGGTCCGTCGATAGCATCGACGGGTGCCCGAGTTCCGTCTCCGCTCCGACTTCGAGCCCGCGGGCGACCAGCCCAAGGCCGTCGCCGCGCTGAGCGAGGGCATCCGCCGCGGCGACCGCTACCAGACGCTGTTGGGCATCACCGGGTCGGGCAAGAGCGCCACCATCGCCTGGACGATCGAGCAGGTCCAGCGCCCGACCCTCGTGCTGGCCCCCAACAAGTCGCTGGCCGCCCAGCTCGCCAACGAGTTCCGCGAGTTCTTCCCCGACAACCGGGTGGAGTACTTCGTCTCGTACTACGACTACTACCAGCCCGAGGCCTACATCGCCTCGAGCGACACCTACATCGAGAAGGACTCGTCGGTGAACGACGAGATCGACCGGCTGCGCCACGCCGCCACCTCGGCGCTGCTCACCCGGCGCGACGTCATCGTGGTGGCCTCGGTGTCGTGCATCTACGGCCTCGGCTCGCCCGAGGAGTACCGCGAGAACCTGCTCCACCTCCAGGTGGGCGACGAGATCGACCAGCGGGGCGTGCTCCGCAAGCTCGTCGACATGCAGTACGAGCGCAACGACATGAACCTCGTGCGTGGGCAAGTTCCGGGTGCGGGGCGACACCATCGAGGTGCACCCGGCCTACGACGAGGTCGCCGTGCGCATCGAGCTGTTCGGCGACGAGATCGAGCGCATCCAGGTGGTCGACCCCCTCACGGGCGAGCAGGTGCACGGTGCTCGACGAGCTGGTGCTCTACCCGGCCACCCACTACGTGGCGGGTGAGGAGCGCATGCGCAAGGCGATCGTGCGCATCGAGGCGGAGCTGCAGGAGCGGCTTGCCCGCTTCGAGGAGCAGGGCAAGCTCCTGGAGGCGCAGCGGCTGCGGATGCGCACGCAGTACGACCTCGAGATGATGCAGGAGGTCGGCTACTGCAACGGCATCGAGAACTACTCGGCGCCGATCGACGGCCGGGCCCCGGGTGAGGCGCCGAACACGCTGCTCGACTTCTTCCCCGACGACTTCCTCCTGGTCATCGACGAGAGCCACGTGGCCGTGCCGCAGCTCCACGGTCAGTACGAGGGCGACCGCTCACGCAAGGAGCAGCTCATCGAGCACGGCTTCCGGCTGCCCTCGGCCGCCGACAACCGGCCGCTGCGGTTCGAGGAGGTCCTCGAGCGGGTCAACCAGGTCGTGTTCCTCTCCGCCACGCCCGGGGCCTTCGAGCTCGAG
Organism: uncultured Microthrixaceae bacterium; assembly: GCA_963715505.1. Taxonomy (GTDB): domain Bacteria; phylum Actinomycetota; class Acidimicrobiia; order Acidimicrobiales; family VFJN01; genus VFJN01. The sequence continues at coordinate 1,619,447 of OY970242.1, read as the reverse complement.
GTGTCCTCCCAGGTGGCCGAGCAGATCGTGCGCCCCACGGGTCTCGTCGACCCCGAGGTGATCGTGAAGCCCACGAAGGGCCAGATCGACGACCTCATCGAGCAGATCAACGCCCGCATCGCCGACGACGGGCGGGTCCTCGTCACCACCCTCACCAAGAAGATGGCCGAGGACCTCACCGACTACCTGCTCGAGCAGGGCCTGCGGGTGCGGTACCTGCACTCCAACGTCGACACGATCCAGCGCATCGAGATCCTCCGCGACCTGCGCCTCGGCGAGTACGACGTGCTGGTCGGCATCAACCTGCTCCGCGAGGGCCTCGACCTCCCCGAGGTGTCGCTGGTGGCGATCCTCGACGCCGACAAGGAGGGGTTCCTCCGCTCGGAGACGTCGCTGATCCAGACGATGGGCCGGGCCGCGCGCAACGTCGACGGCCAGGTGATCATGTACGCCGACACCGTCACCGACTCCATGCGCCGCGCCATCTCCGAGACGCAGCGCCGTCGCCAGGTGCAGCTGGCCTACAACGAGGAGCACGGGATCGACCCGCAGACGATCCGCAAGGCCGTCACCGACATCCTGGCCATGCTGCGTCCGGCGGAGACCGCGCCCGTGCCGGGGGAGGGCCGCCGATCGCGCACCCGCGACAAGGTCCACGCCGAGCTCGCCGACCTGCCCGGCGACGAGGTTCGCCGCCTCATCCTCACGCTCGAGGAGGAGATGCACGACGCCTCCGCCGAGCTGCGCTTCGAGTACGCCGCCCGCCTGCGCGACGAGATCAAGGACCTCAAGCGCGAGCTGCGCGACGTGGGGTGAGCCCTCCGACGGGGCCGTCCTGCCAGACTGCGCGCCGTGGGTGGATCGACGTCGATGTGGAGCCGCATCGCCCCGCACGCGGTCCTGCTCTCGCTCCTCTTGGTTGCGGTGCTGGCGGTCTCGGAGCGGAGCACCGGCTTCACCACCGACGAGGGCTCCTACGCGATCCAGGCCGAGGCGCTCCGCGGCGGGTCGTGGGACATCCGCTGGGCGTTCCGCGGCGTCGACCCGACGGGCGAGCACTTCCCCTACCACGCCGGCGTCGTCGCCGACGACGGCGAGCTCGCCTACGTGGCGCACCCCGCCTGGCCGCTCGTGCTCGCCGCCACGTCGTGGGTCCTACCCGAGGAGATCGGCCTGCGCGTGGTCTCGCTGGCGGCGGTGCTCGTGACGGCGGTCGCAGCCTTCGCGCTGGCGCGCCGGCTCGGCGCCGACCGGGCGGCGCCGTGGGCGTTCTGGATCGCCGCAGCCTCGCCCGTCCTGGCGAACGGCCTGATGCTGTGGGCGCACGCACCGGCGACGGCGCTGGCGGCCCTCGCCACGCTGGCTGCGGCCCGGGCAGTCGAGCGGCCGACGTCGGCGGCGGCGGCAGCACTGGCCGCGACGCTGGCGGGCGGGGTGCTGCTGCGCTCGGAGTTCGTGCTGTTCACCGCCGCGCTCGTCGTGCCGGTGGCGGTCGTCGCCATCGCACGGCGCGAGCCGCGGCTCCTCGGCGTGGCGGGGGTGGGTGCCGCCGCGGGAGCCGCGGCCCTGCTCGGCGAGCGCAGGTGGCAGTCGGCGATCGTGGGCGAGGGAGGCAGCGTCCAGTCACTCGGCTCGCGCGCCGGCGGTTCGGGGAGCTGGCTGCAGGGGCGGTTCGACGCAGCCGTCACCTCCCTGCTCGAAGGCGCCGAGTCGGCCCCTCTCGGCAGCATCCTGAGCTTGCTGGCCGTGCTCGCGGTGTCGCTGGCCGTCGCCGCGCACCTGCGGCAGCGGCCGCCCCAGGAGACGGCGGTCCTGCTGTGGGCCGCGGCGGGCCTGACGCTGGCGCGGCTGGTGGTGGCGTCGGACGACCCGGTCCGCGGCTTGGTGACCGCCTGGCCCGTGGCCCTGCTGGCGGTCGTCGCGGCCCGCGTCGGCGGTGCTCCGCGCTGGCTGCTCGCGGCCGTCGCCCTCTACGCCGTGGCGGTGCTGGCGAGCCAGTACGACAACGGCGGCGGCCTCCAGTGGGGCGGGCGCTTCTTCGCGCTGGCGATCGGGCCGCTGGCGGCCCTGGCCGCGGTGGGCATGGCTGCGCTGCACCGCCGTGACCGCTCGGTCCTGCGCCCCGGAGCGGCGCTCCTCGTTGCCGGAGGTCTGCTCGGGCTCGTGGTGACCGACAACGTCCGGTCGGCCAACGCCGACGGCGTCGCCGACATCGCCGCGGCGGGACCCGACGCGGTGCTCGTGTGGGGGACGGAGCTCGCCCGCCTCGACTGGCGCGCCTGGCCCGACCGCTGCTGGCTGGCGACCGGCCCCGATTCGCTCGACGCAGCGCTGCGCGCCCTCGAGGAGGCCGGCGTGGCGAGCGCGGTGTACGTGCTGGTCGACCCCGACGACCTCGACGCCGCCGGCGCGGCGCCGCGGGTGGTGCGCTCCAATCCGCCGATCGGCGCCTTCGGTTCGGGATCCGACCGGTGTCCCCCACGCCGCTAGCGAACATGCGTTCGCAGGTTGTCGGCACCCGGTAGCCTGTCGGGGTGTCCGATGCGCTGGTCATCCGGGGTGCCCGCGAGCACAACCTGAAGAACATCGGGATCGAGCTGCCGCGCGAGAAGCTCATCGTGTTCACGGGCCTGTCCGGTTCCGGGAAGTCCTCGCTCGCCTTCGACACGATCTACGCCGAGGGCCAGCGCCGCTACGTCGAGTCGCTGTCGTCGTACGCCCGGCAGTTCCTCGGGCAGATGGACAAGCCCGACGTCGACTTCATCGAGGGCCTGTCGCCGGCCATCTCGATCGACCAGAAGTCGGCGTCGCGCAACCCGCGCTCCACGGTCGGCACGATCACCGAGGTCTACGACTACCTCCGGCTGCTCTACGCGCGGATCGGCGTCCCGCACTGCCCGGAGTGCGGGGCCGAGATCACCCGGCAGACGCCCCAGCAGATCGTCGACCGCATCCTGCAGCTGCCCGAGGGCACGCGCTTCCAGGTGCTGGCGCCCGTCGTGCGCGGCCGCAAGGGCACCTACGAGACGCTGCTCGCCGACCTGGCCGCCCAGGGCTACGTCCGCGCCCGCATCGACGGCGAGGTGCACGAGCTCACCGACAAGGTCGACCTCGCCCGCTACGAGCAGCACACCATCGAGGTCGTCATCGACCGCCTCGTCGTGCGCGAGGGGCTGGAGCGGCGCCTCACCGACTCCCTCGAGACCGCCCTGCGGCTCGCCGACGGCGTCGCCGAGGTGCAGATGGTGCGGCGCGACGGCGACCCGGTCGGCAACGCCGAGGACGGGGAGTCCGACGACACGCTCACCTTCTCCCAGCACCTGGCCTGCCCGAACGGCCACGGGTCGTTCGAGGAGCTGGCGCCGCGCAACTTCTCGTTCAACTCGCCCTACGGCGCGTGCAGCACCTGCGACGGCCTCGGCACCCGCTACGAGGTCGACCCCGAGCTGGTCGTCCCCAACGGCGACCTCTCCATCGCCGAGGGCGCCATCGCGCCCTGGGCCGGCGGCCACAGCCAGTACTTCAAGCGGCTGCTCGAGTCAGTCGCCGAAGAGCTGGGCGTCGACGTGGGCGCGCCGTGGTCGAAGCTGTCCAAGAAGCACCAGCAGTCGTTCCTCTACGGCAACGGCGTGGGCAAGGTGCAGGTGCGCTACAAGAACCGCTACGGCCGCGTGCGGTCCTACACCGCCGCCTTCGAGGGGATCATCCCGTACCTCCAGCGTCGCCACAGCGAGTCCGACAGCGACAGCCAGCGGGAGCAGATCGAGGGGTACATGCGCGAGGTGCCCTGCCCCGCCTGCCACGGGGCGCGCCTGGCGCCGCTGCCGCTCGGGGTCACCATCGACGGCCACACGATCGCCGACATCTGTGGCATGTCGATCGGCGAGGCCGCCAAGACGCTGGCGGGCCTGGAGCTCTCCGAGCGCGACCGCCTGATCGCCGAGCGGGTGGTGAAGGAGGTCAACGCCCGCATGGGGTTCCTCCTCGACGTCGGGCTCGACTACCTCTCGCTGTCCCGGTCGGCGGCCACGCTGGCGGGCGGTGAGGCGCAGCGCATCCGCCTGGCGTCGCAGATCGGATCCGGCCTCGTCGGCGTGCTCTACGTGCTCGACGAGCCCTCGATCGGCCTCCACCAGCGCGACAACCGCCGCCTCATCGACACGCTCGTGCGGCTGCGCGACCTCGGCAACACCGTGATCGTGGTGGAGCACGACGAGGACACGATCTCCGTCGCCGACTACGTGGTCGACATCGGCCCCGGCGCCGGCGAGCACGGCGGGGAGGTGGTGCACGCCGGACCCGTCAAGGCGCTGCTCAAGAACAAGGCCTCGATCACCGGGCAGTACCTCGCCGGCAAGCGGTCGATCCCCGTGCCGGCCACGCGGCGCACGCCCGGCAGGGAGCGCCTCGTCGTGCAGGGCGCCCGGGAGCACAACCTCAAGGACCTCACGGTCGACTTCCCGCTCGGCCTGTTCATCGCGGTCACGGGCGTGTCGGGCTCGGGCAAGTCGACGCTGGTCAACGACATCCTCTACCGCTCGCTCATGCAGCGGATCTACAAGTCGAAGACGCCGCCCGGGCTCCACAAGACCGTCACCGGCCTCGACCACCTCGACAAGGTCATCAACATCGACCAGAGCCCGATCGGGCGCACGCCGCGCTCCAACCCCGCCACCTACACCGGGGTGTGGGACCACGTCCGCAAGCTCTTCGCCGCCACGCAGGAGGCCAAGGTCCGCGGCTATCTGCCGGGCCGCTTCAGCTTCAACGTGTCGGGCGGCCGCTGCGAGGCCTGCTCGGGCGACGGCACCATCAAGATCGAGATGCACTTCCTGCCCGACGTCTACGTCCCCTGCGAGGTCTGCAAGGGCAAGCGCTACAACCGCGACACGCTCGACATCACCTTCAAGGACAAGAACGTCGCCGACGTGCTCGACCTGTCGTGCGAGGAGGCGCTGGAGTTCTTCGCCAACCAGCCCGCCATCGCCCGCCACATGCAGACGCTCGTCGACGTGGGCCTCGGCTACGTGCGGCTCGGGCAGCCCGCCACCACGCTCTCGGGCGGCGAGGCGCAGCGGGTGAAGCTGGCCAGCGAGCTGGCCAAGCGCTCCACCGGCCACACCATCTACATCCTCGACGAGCCCACCACGGGCCTGCACTTCGAGGACATCCGCAAGCTGCTCACCGTGCTGAGCCGCCTCGTCGACCAGGGCAACACCGTGCTGGTCATCGAGCACAACCTCGACGTCATCAAGACCGCCGACTGGCTCATCGACCTCGGCCCGGAGGGTGGCAGCGGTGGCGGCACCCTCGTCGTGGAGGGCACGCCCGAGGAGGTCGCTGCCACGGCGGAGAGCTGGACCGGGCAGTTCCTGAAGCCGCTGCTGGCAGGGCAGGCGTAGGTAACGTCGGGCCGATGCCCGACGACCCGGTGCCCTTCGCGCCGCCTGACATCGACGACGACGACGTCAGGGCCGTGGAGCGGGTGCTGCGCTCGGGGTGGCTGACCACCGGCGAGGAGGCGCAGGCCCTCGAAGCGGAGCTCGCCAGCTACCTCGGCATGGCGCACGTGGTGACCGTCTCGTCGTGCACCGCGGCGATCGAGATCGCCTACGCGGCGCTGGGCCTGCCGCCCGGTGCGCGCGTCGGCGTGCCCACCTGGACCTTCGTCTCCTCCGCCCTCGCGCCACACCACCACGGCGCCGTGCCGGTCCTGCTCGATGTCGACCCCGAGACGCTGAACCTGGCACCCGACTCGCTCGAAGCGGCACTCGAGGCCGGGCTGGCCGCCGTGGTGGCCGTCCACTTCGGTGGGGTCCCGGTCGGCAGGGAGGTGCTCGAGCGCTGCGCGTCGGCCGGCGTGCCGGTCATCGAGGACGCCGCCCACGCGCTCGGGGCGAGCGACCACCGGGGCCGGGCGCTCGGCCGTGGCACCGCCGGCGCCGCCCTGTCCTTCTACGCCACCAAGAACCTCACGTCCGGCGAGGGCGGTGCGCTGGCCACCGACGACGCCGACACGGCGCGCTTCGCAAGGTCGTTCCGCCTCCACGGCATGTCGCACGATGCCTGGGACCGCTACCGACCGGGCCGCTTCGCCCAGTACGACCTCATCGCTGCGGGCATCAAGGCCAACCTCCCTGACGTGCTCGCCACGCTCGCCCGCTCGCAGCTGGCCCGGTTCGAGCGCCTCCAGGCCCGCCGTCGAGACCTGGTCGAGCGCTACCGAGCCGGCCTCGGGGGCGTGCCCGGCCTCGCCTTCCTGCCGGGATCGCTGGTGCCCGAGAGCGCTGACCACCTTGTCGTGGTGCGCCTGCCCGGCGGGGTCGCCCGCGACGACGTCATCGCTGCGCTCGCCGAGCGCGGCATCGCCACGTCGGTGCACTTCCGGCCGCTCCATCGCTTCGAGTGGTTCCGGTCGCACGCCGAGGTCGGGCCGCTGGGCGTCGCGACGGCCGAGTCGCTCGCCGATCGGGTGCTCTCCCTGCCGCTGTCGTCGGCGCTCAGCGACGCGCAGGTGGACCGCGTCTGCGCCGAGCTGCGGTCGGTGCTCGCGTGAGTCCCTGGCTTCGGCGACGCCTGATCCTCGACCGCCTCGTGGCGGCGGTGCTCCTGGTGCCGGTGGCGCCGGTGGTAGCGATCCTGGCGCTGCTGGTTCGCCGCGGCGACGGGGGACCGGCGCTGGTCAGGGTCCCGCGCGTCGGACGGTCGGGGAACCTGCTCGGCATGTGGAAGCTGCGCAGCATGCGTGCCAGCGCGCCTGGAGGGCTGGCCGGAGGCGCAGACCTCACGGCCCGCGACGACGACCGCGTCACGCCGATCGGCGCGCGGTTGCGCCGCTGGCGCCTCGACGAGCTGCCACAGCTGGTGAACGTGGTCCGCGGAGAGATGGCCCTGATCGGGCCGCGTCCCGAGGCGCCCGGCTACGTCGATCTCGCCGATGACCGGTGGCGCACGATCCTGTCCACGCCCCCCGGGATCGCCGGCGCGACGCAGATCCTGGTCAACCGCTGGGAGGCTGAGGTGCTGCGGTCGACCACCGGTGATGCGGCCTACCGTCACGAGATCCTGCCGGTGAAGGTGGCGCTCGACGAGTGGTACGTCCGCTGCGCGACGCCGGCGCTCGACCTCCTGATCCTGCGCTCGCTCGCCCGGACGCTCGCCGGCAGGGGAGCGCCGCGCCTGCGGGCCAGGGCGGGGCGAGCGGTGCGCGAGTCGAGCGTGCTCCCCCATGCCTGACGACGAGCTCGACCGCGTGCGCGCCGCCTACGCGGCACGAGCGCCTGTCGCGGCGCGCTACGACCAGCGCCGGCCCGACCAGGTCGCGATCGACGCCGCCCGTCGCGCGGCATGGGGGACGGGTCTGCTCGCCCACGGCCATGAGCTCGGCGCGACGCTCGAGATCGGGTGCGGAAGCGGTGCGGTGCTGCGCTGGGCGGTCGAGGTCGGCGCTCGGCCATCGGTGGGCGTGGATGTCGTCCGGTCCCGGCTGGAAGCGGCGCTCGCGCTGAACCCCCTCGTCGACGTGGTGTCTGCCGACGGTCGGCACCTCCCCGTGCGGAGCGGTGCACTCGACACGGTGGTCTGCTCGACGCTGTTCTCCTCGATCCTCGACGACGGCGTGGCGGCTGGGGTGGCCGGCGAGGTCGAGCGGGTCCTTCGGCCCGGCGGCGTCATCCTCTGGTTCGACTTCGCGATCGGCAACCCACGCAACCCCGACGTCCGGGGCGTGCAGCGCCGCGACGTCGCGGCGCTCTTCCCGTCCCGCCGTGTCGAGCTGCGCCGCGTGGTGCTCGCGCCACCGATCGCGCGCCGGCTGCTCAGGGCTCCGCGGGTGGCCGCCGTGCTGGAGCTGCTCCCGGGCGCCCGGACGCACCTCGCGGGCGTCCTCGTCGCCCGCTGAGCAAGGCGGGGCTGCCCGCAAGGAAGCCGCTTCCGTAGCCGAGGTGCATCCCGAGCAGCGCAAGGGACCGGTGCGCCGCGCCCCGGAGCCCAGGGCGCACGGAGACGGCCACGAGGAGTGCGGCATGCACGAGTGCCGGGACCGCCAGCGGGGGCAGCCAGGGCGACACGGGGAGCATGAGCCACCCGACGGTCGCGGCCGGCGGCGCGAGGTGTCGGAGACGAAGCCCTGACGGGTGCAGGCGCAGCACCAGCGGCTTGAACCGCCCGTACCCGTGGAACTGGCGCACGAGCGAGCGAAGGTCGTGGCGAGGCGTGTAGCGCGAGCGCAGCGTCGGCGACAGCCAGACACGACCTCCCTGCTCGCGGATGCGGTAGGTCAGCTCGTCATCCTGGTTGCGCTGGAAGCGGACGTCGTAGGCCCCGAACCGCTCGAAGGTCGCGCGGGGGAACACGCCCAGGTACACGCCGTCCGCCTCGCCCTCGGCGGTCTCGTCGTGGAAGCGAGATCCGCCGATGCCCCATCGGCTGCAGAGCGCCCAGGCCACCGCTTCCCCGAACGGCGTCTGGCCTCGGGGCCGCATCGGGCCGCCGACGACGTCCGCATCCGATGCGGCGAGGACGGCGACGGCGGTGTCGACGTAGTCGCGCTCGATGGTGGTGTGGCTGTCGACCCGCACGATGACCTCTCCTCGAGCGATGCGGATCGCCTGGTTGAGCCCCGTGGGCACGAACCGGTCCGGGTTCTCGAGCAGCTGGATCCGGTCGTCGTCACGGCGCATCTCCTGGACGAGCTCCCTCGATCCGTCCGACGATCCGCCGTCGGCTACGAGGATCTCGACGATCCGGCTCTGCGCACCACGCTGCGCGCGGATCGATGCGAGGCACTCGCCGATGCCCGCTACGTCGTCGAGCAGCGGGATGATGACGGTCACCGTCCGCTGGTGCTCATGGGGGTTCGGGGCCGCTGCGATGGCGGCGATCCTAGGGAGCGAGCCCGCCTTCGTCGGTCCCGGTCGGTGTTGCCGAGCACGCCTCGCGTACGGTGTGGCCGTTCCAGGCTGGACTGCTGAGGAGGCCACGCGGTGGGTGACCAGGTTGGCGTGGCGGTCGTCGGCTACGGCTACTGGGGGGCCAACCTCGCCCGGAACGTCGTGGCATCGGCCACGACGTCGCTGATCGGCGTGGTGGATCCCGACGCTGCGGCGCGCGCCGCGGCTGCCGGCGCGCTTCGCGGCATCACGACGTGGCAGACCCTCGACGAGGCGCTCACCGACCCCGCCGTCGGCGCCGTCGTGCTCGCCACGCCGGCTGCGACGCACCACCCTCTGGCCCTCGCCTGTCTGCACGCGGGACGGCACGTGATGGTGGAGAAGCCGCTCGCCCTCCGGGTCGAGGACGCCCACGAGGTCAACGAGGCGGCAGAGCGTGCGGGGCTCACGCTGATGGTGGGCCACACGTTCCTCTACTCCTCGCCCGTCGGGCACCTGAAGCAGATCATCGACGACGGCCAGCTCGGCAAGGTCCAGTACCTGTCGTCGCAGCGCCTCAGCCTCGGCCGCATCCGGCGTGACTGCGACGCGCTCTGGAACTTCGCACCGCACGATGTGTCGATCATCTGCCACCTGATGGGCGCGGGCCCCGTCGAGGTCAGCGCCACCGGGTTCGACTTCGTGCAGCCCGGCATCGCGGACGTCTGCTTCGCCACCATGCGCTTCCCGGGCGGCGAGGGTGCCGGCCTGCACGTGAGCTGGGTCGACCCCCGCAAGACGCGTCTGCTCACCGTGGTCGGCGACGAGCAGATGGCGATCTACAACGACGTCTCGCCCGATCAGAAGCTCTGGATCGTCGATGCGGGCGTGGCCCGCGACCAGTCGTTGGGAGAGTACGCCTCGATGGGTGAGTTCCAGGTGAAGACCAGGGCCGGCGACATCGTCATCCCGCACCTGCCCTACCGAGAGCCGCTCCTCGTGGAGCTCGAGGCCTTCGGTCGTGCGTGCGCCACCGGTGAGCGACCCGTCACCGACGGACGGCACGGAGCGGTCACCGTGGCCGTCCTCGAGGCCATGTCACGATCGATGGCCATGCGTGGAGCCCCGGTCGAGGTGCGCACGTGAAGCACGATGCGGCGGTCGTGGCCGACGATGTCGACGTCTCGGGGGTGACGATCGAAGCCCTCGCGGTCGTCGGCATGAACGGCCCGGCTGATGCGCCGGCGGTCATCGGCGCCGGCTCGACCATCCGCTCGCACGCCGTGGTCTACCGCGGTGCCCGCCTCGGGCGCGACGTCCACCTCGGGCACGGTTCGCTCGTGCGCGAGGAGACGACGATCGGCGATGGCTCGTCGGTCGGAAGCCACACGATGATCGAGCACCACGTCACCATCGGCGAGGGGGTGCGGATCCACGGCGGTGCCTTCGTGCCGGAGCACTCGGTGCTCCACGACGGGGCCTGGATCGGACCGGGCGTCATCCTCACCAACGCTCGCTACCCGAACCAGCCCGGCACGAAGGACGACCTCCGGGGCGTGACGGTCGGTGCGGCCGCGGTGATCGGTGCCGGAGCGGTGATCTTGCCCGGCGTGGTGATCGGCCCCCGAGCCATCGTCGGGGCCGGTGCCGTCGTGGTGCGCGACGTGCCCGACGGAGCGCGTGTGGTGGGGAACCCGGCGACCGTGCTCGCGCCGGGCCAGGGCTGACCGGTGGACCCCATCCCCTTCCTCGACCTGGCGGCACTGCACGAGCCGATCGCGCAGGAGCTGCGCGCCGGCTTCGAGCGGATCCTCGCGTCGAGCGCCTTCATCGGCGGTGAGGAGGTGCGCGCCTTCGAAGCGGAGCTGGCCGCTGCACACGGCCGCACGCACGCCGTCGGCTGCGCCTCGGGGACGGACGCGCTGGCGCTGGCCCTCCACGCGGCCGGGATCGGACCGGGCGACGAGGTCGTCGTGCCAGCCATGACCTTCGTCGCCACGGCCGAAGCCGTCGTGCACGTCGGCGCGACTCCCGTGGTTGCCGACGTCGACCCGGAGACGCTCCTGCTCTCCGCAGACGCGCTCGACGCCGTCCGGACCGAGCGCACCCGGGCGGTGATCCCCGTGCACCTCTACGGTCACACCGTGCCGTTCGATCGTCTCGAGCGCTGGAGGGACGAGGGCCTCGTGGTGATCGAGGACGCCGCGCAGGCGCACCGCGCGACGTGGCACGGCACGCCCGTCGGCACCGTCGGTGCTGCGGCCTGCTTCAGCTTCTACCCCGGCAAGAACCTCGGGGCGCTCGGTGATGCCGGCGCGCTCGTGACCGACGCCGCCACGCTGGCCGACGCGGCTCGGCGGCGGCGGGACCACGGCCGGAGCGACAAGTACCGCCACGACCACATCGGGGTCGCCTCCCGGCTCGACGGCCTCCAAGCGGCCCTGCTCCGCATCAAGCTCCGCCACTTGGAGGCGTGGACGACCGCCCGGCGTCGCCTCGCCGAGCGCTACCGGGCCAACCTCGCGTCGGTGTCGTCGGTGCGGCTGGTCCCATGGGAGGACGGTGCGGTGCACCACCTGCTCTGCGTGCGCACGTCCGCAGAGCGCCGGAGCGACCTCCAGAGCTGGCTCGCCGATGCCGGCATCGGCACGGGTGTGCACTATCCCATCGACCTCTCGAACCAACCGGCGACGCGACCCTTCGCCCCCTCCCCGTGCCCGGTCGCAGCGCAGGCCGCCGCCGAGCTCGTCTCCCTGCCGATGGGCCCGCACCTCAGCGAGGACCAGGTCGACCAGGTCTGTGAGCGCGTCGGCAGCTTTCGCTGATGCTTCAGCAGCGGTGCCGGCCCGCCGATCCCAGTGAGGCGCAGCGTTCGGCGCGAGCGTCGACAAGTACGATCGGTGCCCGGTGAGCCCAGCAACCACTCGCAGACGGCGGATCATCCTGAACCACACGTTCGCGGTGCAGGCCGATCTCGACTGGCTCGCCTGGGCCATCGGTCTGACGGCCGCCTCGCTGCTGCGCGTCGACTTCGACCTTTCGAAGCTGGAGTGGTGGGGTCAGCTCGCCATCCTGCCGGTGGCACTGCTGTGCCAGCTCGTCGCCGGAGGCCTGAGCGGCCTGTACAGCGGGCGGTGGCAGCGAGGGAGCTTCGAGGAGGTTGCTGCCGTCACCAAGACCGTCGCCCTGGCGGGCGCCGGTCTGCTCGTGGTCGACGCCGTCGCGACCAGGCCGAGGATGGTGCCGCTGACCGCCGTCGTGGGAGGCGCGGTGATCGCCTTCGTGCTGATGTGTGGCTTCCGCTACTGGGCACGCGCGCGAGACGATCGGCGACACCGCCCGCACCAGGACCGCGCGGAGCGGGTGCTCATCGCGGGCGCTGGGGAAGGAGGTCGGCAGGTCATCTCCTCCATGCTGCGCGATCCGCTCGGCCGCTACCTGCCGGTGGCGCTGGTCGACGACGATCCCGAGAAGCGCAACCTCCGCATCCGTGGCGTCCCCGTCGTGGGGACCACGTGGGACGTGGCGGCCGCCGCCGACGCGGCCGAGGTCTCGACGGTGCTCATCGCCATCCCCTCGGCATCGCGGGATCTCATCAGCAGGGTGACCGCAGGTGCCAACCAGCGAGGGCTCGTGGTGAAGCTGCTGCCGACGGTCGTCGAGCTGATCGAGGGCGACGTGACGGTCCGAGACATCCGCGAGCTCGAGCCCGCCGACTTGCTCGGCCGCCAGCCCATCGACACCGACGTCGCCTCGATCGCCGCCTACCTGACCGGCAAGCGGGTGCTCGTCACGGGTGCCGGTGGATCGATCGGCAGCGAGCTGTGCCGGCAGATCCACCGGTTCGATCCGGCAGAGCTCGTGATGCTCGATCGCGACGAGTCTGCGCTGCATGGCGTGCAGCTGTCGATCGCCGGCCACGCCCGCCTCGACACCCCCGACGTGGTGCTCGCCGACATACGCGATCGTGCCGCGCTCGAGCAGATCTTCCAGACCCATCGGCCCCAGGTCGTCTTCCATGCCGCCGCGCTCAAGCACCTGCCGATGCTCGAGCAGTACCCCGACGAGGGGATCAAGACGAACGTGATGGGGACGCTCAACGTGCTCGAGCTCGCCTGCGAGCACGGAGTGGAGCGCCTCGTGAACGTGTCGACCGACAAGGCCGCGGGCCCGGCGAGCGTCCTCGGGTTCACCAAGCGCATCGCGGAGCGCCTCACCGCCGAGATCGGCAGGTCGGCAACGGGCGAGATGCTCTCGGTCCGGTTCGGCAACGTGCTCGGCAGCCGCGGGTCCATGCTCGAGACCTTCCGTGCGCAGATCGCTGCCGGCGGACCCGTCACGGTCACCCACCCCGAGGTCACCCGGTTCTTCATGACCATCGCCGAGGCGTGCGAGCTGGTGATCCAGGCGGGTGCCGTGGGGGCGCGTGGCGAGGTGCTGGTGCTCGACATGGGGCGCCCGGTGCGGATCCTCGACGTCGCCCAGCAGCTCATCGCGCAGTCCGGCCGAGACGTGCCCGTGACCTTCACCGGCCTGCGCGCGGGTGAGAAGCTCCATGAGGAGCTCTTCGCGCCGGGCGAGGGGTCACGGCGCGACGGACACCCGCTCATCTCCCATGTGTGGGTTCCGCCCCTGCCGGTCGACCGCGCGACGAGCCTCCTGGCACCACGCGCGCGGCCCGAGGCGATCGAACGCCTCCGCGTCGTCTGCGAGGCGCCCCAGGCCGCTACGTCGTCGACATGGACGACACCCGATCGATCAGGGACGCCACCTGGCGCTCGAACGACAGCGCCGGATCCAACGATCCCTGCCGTCCGGCGGCCCTGACGATCAGGTCGGCCAGGTCGCTCGGCGTGCCGGCCGCCGGCCACAGCAGGTCCGGGTCGACCCACTCCCGGTTCGCGGGGATGTCGGACGCCACGACCGCGCAGCCTGATGCCAGCGCCTCGAGCACCGAGGCGCTCGTGGCGTCCGACCGGGGGATCGACACCACGACGTCAGCTGTGCCGAGGAGTCGAACGATGTCGTCGTGGGGGAGGGACCCCGTGAAGCGCACGCCATCGGGCGCGCGCCGTTGGAGCACCTCCGACAACCGCCCGCTGCCGGCCACGACCAGGCGGTGATGGGGAAGCCGAGCGGTGACGAGCGGCCACGCCTCGAGGATGCGCTCGATCCGGTAGAGGGGTTCGTGGTTGCGGACGCTGACCACCACGGACTCCCGTGGGCGCGCCGGCGAGGCCCAGGCGCTGTCCGGTGGGCCGAAGAGGAACCGATGTCGCGGGCGCTCGGGCGCCAGCGCCCCCGCGGCCGCCAGCAGATCGTCGCTGTCGCCGGTGATCAGTGAGGCACGTCGCAGCGCCCACCGCGCGAGCTGGCGCATGGGAGGTCGTTGCGCGGTGCGGAGCAGATCGCTGCCCCAGGTCGTCTGGACGAGCGTGCCCTGCGGTGCGAAGGCGGCGAGGGCGCCGTAGCCCGTGAGGTAGTGGCCGTTGACCACGTCAGGTGCGATGCGCCGCACCAGCGATCGCAGAGATGCGATGGCGGCCGGGTAGCGTGCCCGGCCCGTCCCGGCTGGCCAGAGCGTGTGGGTCTGCGCGTCGCCAGCCGCGCCAGGAGCAAGGGTCGCGACGTGTGCATCGACGCCCGCGGCCGTGAGTCCCGCGGCCATGCGCTGCACGTGCACCGACGTGCCGTCACCGACAAGGAGCCACCGCATCACGGCAGTCCACCACGTGGCTCCCCGGTGCCGGAGCGGCGCACTAGCGGGAGGCGCCGAGGACTTCGGCCATCGCGCGCGCGGCTTGGTCGCCGGCATCGGTCCAGCTGCGCACCTCGCGGGCGTCACGGAAGTCGCGCGCCGCGCGAACGTCATCGCAGATCCGCCACAGCGCCGTGGCGAGGCTCTCGGGCGTGTCGGCGGCGTGGCCGCCCGGCGTCGCTGCCGTGGCCTGGAAGAGGCGTCCCTGCCTGGGTGCGAACGCCAGCAGGGGACGCCCCGTCGCCTTGTACTCGTCGAACTTCGAGCGCACGATCGCCGGTCCCCAGGTCGCCGGGACGAAGTTGAGCAGCGCGTGTGCAGCGTCGTACTCCTCGAGCAGGGATGCGTGGGGGATCGCGCCGCGGACGCTCACCGTGAGGCCCGGTGGTGGGGTCGTGCGCAGCGGCCGGTCCGCTCCGATGAGCCGGAGCTCCACGGGCGGAGGTGAGGGGGAACGTGCGTAGGCCTCGAGGAACGGCTCCTCGTTCAGCGCTCCGTAGCGGGTGCCTGCGTAGACGACGACGAGTCGGCTCGCCGGCCCGAGTGGAGGTACCGGCCCCACCCGAGCCCGGATCGTGTCGGCGTGGCAGCCGTGCTCGACGACCTCGAGCTGACCCTCGGGGCGCACGACCAGCGAGTCGAGGATCTCCGGGATGGGTGCCGTCACGAGAGCCGCGTGCCGGAGTGCTGCGCCCTCGCGGCGTCGCTCTGCCGCGCGATGCAGCGGGCCGCGGCGCTGCTGGAAGGGGTTGGCCGACCACTCGTCCCGGAGGTCGACCACCAGCGGGATGTCGTGCTGCTGCGCCAGGCGCGCCGCCGAGGAGACCGCGCTGAACGGTGCCCCCGACGCGAACACCACGTCGTAGCGGCTCGACGACCCGAGCCGCCGCCGCACTCGCCGATGCACCGCTGCGGCGCGGTCGGGCATGCCGAGCAGCGAACCCGCTTGGAAGAGCTGCCAGGGCACCCGTCGCAGCGGATCGGGGATCAGACGCAGGTCGATGTCCGCCAGCTCGGCGGGGGGCTCGATGCCGGGAGGTCGCTCGATGGGAACGGCCGCGGTGACCTCGGCCCCTGCCCGGACGAGCCCGTCGACGTAGGCGGTGGTCCGCTGCGTGCCCGAACCGAACGTCGGCCACAGTCGCGGTACGAAGGCGGCCACGCGGATCCCGTCGAGCTTGCCTGGCATTCGCTGGCTTGGATCCCTTCCGGCCGCGAGGGGTCGTCGTGTCGGTGCGGAGCCCAACTACCATGGGCGTCCCGACGGGAGCGGCTCGACGGTGGCCCAGCCCCGAGAAGGCAGCGATGGACGCCGAAGAGCTTGAGCGACTCTACCGCGAGCGGTACCCGGCCGATCCCGACCCGTCGCACCCGTGGCACGCCCTCAACCCCGTGTCGATCGCGCATCGCCACGAGCTGGAGTGGGCGATCCGTGATGCCCTCGTCGCCGAGGCGGTGCCGCTCCGCGACCTCCGCATCCTCGATGTGGGCTGCGGAGGCGGCGGATGGCTCCGCTACTTCGTCGAGCTCGGCGCCGACCCGGAGCACCTCCACGGCGTCGACCTGATCGAGGAGCGGGTGGCGCGCGCGCGCCGGTGCAACCCGGGGCTGGACGTCAGGACGGCGGATGCCTCGCTCGGACTGCCCTTCGAAGACTCCAGCGTGGACCTCGTGTCGCAGTTCGTGGTGTTCTCGTCCATCCCCGGCGCTGCGGCCCAGGAGGCGACCGCGCGAGAGATGACGCGCGTGCTTCGCCCTGGTGGCTGGCTGCTCTGGTACGACCTGACCGTCCGAGCTCCCGGCGCGATCCCCGACGGGATATCTGAGCAGCGGGTTCGGTCGTTGTTCCCTGGTGTCGAGCCCTCGGTGACGCGAGCCCTCCACCACCGAGCGACCTCGCGGCTCGCCACGCGGCCCACCTTGAGCGCCGTGCTCGGCAAGCTGCCGCTTCTGTCGCGGAGCAACCTCCTGCTGCTCGGGAGGAAGCGATGAGCCGCCAGCGCTCATGACAAGCCATCGCCCTGTCGGCACGGCCCACCACCTAGATTTCGGTGGTCACGTCGAACAAGCGAACCAGATGCGCCAAGTCCTGTTTCTCACCGCCTGGTATCCCGCCGACGACGCGGACATCCAGGGCACCTTCGTGCGAGAGCACGCCAAGGCAGCCGCTCGGGTTGCGCGCCTCCGGATCATCCATCTCGACCGGCATCGCGCCACCCTTCCTGCATGGCCGTCGTGGGTCGACAGCGTGGATCACGAGGTCGACGGCGGTGTTGCCGTCCGCCGGCTACGGCCGGGAGTGCGCGGTCCCGCGGTCGTCGAGAACATGGTGGTGCTCCTGCTGCTCGGCATCGCGCTGGTTCAGCTCAGGCGCGACGGGTTCCGGCCGTCGATCCTCCATGCCCATGTCCACGAGGCCGCCTTCTTCGGAGCTGTCGCCGCCAGGCTCCTGCGGATCCCACTCGTGATGACTGAGCACTCTTCCGTCTTCGGGCGCGGAGACCTCGGCTTCCTGTCCGCGCTGAAGGCGCGGTGGACGGCTCGAGTCGCCAGCACGCTGATGCCGGTGTCCGAGGATCTCGCGTGCACCATGCGCGCCTGCGGCTTGCACGGCGCCTACGTCGTCGTACCGAACACGGTCGACCCGGCGGTGTTCCACTGCGGCGCGCCCCGAGAGTGGAGCCGACAGGTGCTGTTCGTGGGGCGACTCTCTTCCGAGAAGGGCGTGACGGACATCCTCGAGGCGATCGTCCCCCTCGCCGGCGTCAACCTCGTGATCGCCGGAGATGGCCCGCTCCGCGGCGAACTGGAGCGGCGGATCCACGTCCAGGACCTGACGGCTCGCGTTCGACTGTGCGGTGCAGTCCCGAAGCAGGCCGTCGCTGACCTGATGAGAACCTCCGATGTGTTGGCCGTCCCGAGTTCGAGGGAGAACCTTCCCTGCGTGATCGTCGAGGCACTCGTCACTGGCCTTCCCGTCGTAGCCTCACGGGTGGGAGGTATTCCTGAGGTAGTCGACGGCTCCTGTGGCGCGCTCGTCGAACCGGGCGATGTCCCCGCCCTGCGTGCTGCGATCGCGTCGTTGCTCGAGACCCCGCTCGACCGACGAGCCATCGCCGAACGATCCCTGTCGAGGTACGGGCTGGATGCCATCTCGGCGCGACTCGATGCCGTCTACGCGGGGGCAGCGGCATGAGCGACCACGTTCGCCTCCCGGATGTCGAGATGCTCGACGGCCGCTTCGACTTCCTGGTCGACCGCAGCAGGGGTAAGTGTGTCGTCCACCTCGGATGCGTCGATTCGGGACTGTTCGAGGAGCGATTCGCAGACGGCGATCTCCTGCACAGCCGACTGGGCGCCGTCGCGCAACGGCTGTGGGGTGTCGATGCCGACGAGGCCGGCCTCGCGTTCCTACAAGCGCGGGGCTATGCCGACCTGATCCACGCGGACCTCTGTGATCCGTCGTGGACGCGGCTGCTCGAGCCCGGCCACATCGACGTCGTGATCGCGAGCGAGGTCGTCGAGCACCTCCTCGAACCGGGATCGTTCCTGCGTTCGGTTCAGGACTTGCTCGAACCGGAGCGGACGGAGTTGATCATCACCGTGCCCAACGCCTTCCGACTCACCACGCTGCGTCAGATGTTGCGCGGCGTGGAGTTCGTGCATCCCGATCACAAGTACTGGTTCTCCTACGCGACTCTGTGTCACCTCGTTCGGTCATGCGGGTTGCGGATCGACGAGGTGTACACCTACACATTCGAGTCCTGGCGCCTACGTCGCAGGGTCACCGTCGAGGCCCCGTCGCCATCTGAGCCGTATGTGAGCGGCGGCGGGACTCGGGTGTCGTCCCTGCTCCGTGGATTGCCCCGGCGCCTGATCGCGAACCTGCTGTACCGGCGGACGTCTTTCTGGGCGGATGGGCTCGTCGTCGTCGCTCGGCTTCCACGGGCTGCGCCCTAGGCCGGAACAGCCCTTGGCGGATCTCGGTGACAGCACGGCTGATGCTCCGGAGCGATTCCGCGCTGCCTCTCGGCGAACGGGGTTGGCCAATGTCGTCAGCGTCGTGCTCGCTTCGGCGACGTCGATCATCGCAGCGCGGTCGCTCGGGCCCGCGCGCAACGGTGAGCTCGCCATCGCACTAGTGATCGCAGCGTTCGCGATCTCCGGCGGCAGCCTGGGCCTCGGGTCCTCAATCACCTATCTCGGTGCCAGCGGCAGCTACTCGTTCGCGACGCTGCGATCCCTCAGTCGGCGCCTGTCGGTGGTGCTCGGAGGGCTCGCCACGGCGGTCGGCGCTGCGGTGATCCTGCTGCTGGAATACGAGCCAGCCGAAGGCTCCGGCATGGGAAGCGCACTCGTGGCCCTGCTCGGGGTGGCGCCAGGTCTGTACCTGTTGCTGTCCCAGGGACTGGCGCTCGGCTTTCACGAGTACCGCGCTTTCAGCATCAGCCAGGTCGCCGAGTCGGTCCTACGCCTCGTCGGAACCGTGGTGCTCGTCGTGGTCCTTCCGCACGGTGTCACCGGCGCGCTCGCTGCATGGATGCTCGGCTCCGCGGTCGGTGGCGCCATAGCTGAGTTCCTGCCAGCGAGACGCCGCGGCACCGCGCCAGCGGATCCTGCGGTGCTCAGCGTCGCCGTTCGAGACGCGCTCGCGTACGGCGTCAAGCTCCATGCCGCCAACCTCGTGACGCTCCTGCTGTACCGGTTGGATGTCCTGCTCGTTGGGCTGCTCGCCGACGCATCGGCCGCAGGCGTCTACGCGGTTGCGGTCGGCTTGGCGGAGCGGCTGTGGCTGCCGTCACAGGTGGCCAGCACGATCCTGCTGCCGAGGACCGCAGCGGAGCCCGACGATCAGGCTCGCGACGAGCTCACTGTGGCGGTCAGCCGAGTGGTGTTCACGATCACAATTGCGCTGAGCGTGGTGGTCGCCCTGGTGGCCGAGGTCGTCGTCGTGCTGCTCTATTCGGAGACCTACGAGGCTGCGGCCGGGGCGCTCCAGGCGCTGCTGCCCGGGGTGGTGCTTCTCGGCCAGGCCCGAATCCTGGCGAGCGACATCGCGGGTCGAGGCCGGCCGCTCCTCAACCTCGGCGCCACAGTCACGACGCTGGTCGTCAACGTGGTGCTCAACCTGGTGCTGATCCCGCGCCACGGGGTACAGGGCGCGGCGTGGGCGGCGAGCATCGCCTATGCCACGACCTTCGCGATCTTGGGACTGATGTTCTTACGGGTCTCCAGGGGCGTGCGCCTGCGGGAGCTGCTGATTCCTCAGCGCAGCGACGCGCGTCTATTGCGAGATCTGCTCCGGGGCTCCTAGTGATCTGAGTCGTTAGTTCGCAGGAACGGGTGGGTGTGGTCGCGAAGTCTGTCGTCAACGACGACGATGGGGGTTCGCGATGGCGCAACGGACGACGATCACGCTCACCGACGAGGAACGGGAGACGCTGGAGCGGTGGGCTCGGCGACGGAACAGCGCGCAGGCGCTGGCGTTGCGGTGCCGGATCATCTTGGGGGCCGCTGACGGGGAGTCGAGCACCGACATCGCGGCCCGTTTGGGGTGCACGCCGTCGACGGTGGGGAGGTGGCGGGTGCGCTTCGCGGCCAAGGGCATCGATGGCCTGCACGACGAGCCTCGTCCGGGAAAGCCGCGGACGATCAGCGATGACGATGTGGAGCGGGTGATCGTCAAGACGCTCGAGGAGACGCCCGTCAACGCGACGCACTGGTCGACGCGGTCGATGGCGGCGGCGACAGGGATGTCGCAGACGGCGGTCTCGAAGATCTGGCGGGCCTTTGGTCTGAAGCCGCACCGGGTCGAGGACTTCAAGCTGTCACCGGACCCGCAGTTCATCGACAAGGTCCGCGACGTGGTCGGGCTCTATCTGAACCCGCCCGAGTCGGCGGTCGTGCTCTGCGTGGATGAGAAGACCCAGGTCCAAGCGCTCGACCGGTCAGCGCCGATCCTGCCGCTGTTGCCAGGCACGCCGGCCCGCCAGACACACGACTACAAGCGCAACGGGACCACGAACCTCTACGCGGCGCTCGATGTCGCGTCCGGCCAGGTGATCGCGGATCTGACGCCCAGGCACCGCGCCGAGGAGTTCCGTCGGTTCTTGAACCTCATCGACCGCAACGTCCCCGAGCACCTCGACGTGCATGTCGTCGTCGACAACAGCTCGACGCACAAGACACCCTCGATCCAGAGATGGCTCGTGCGCCATCCCCGCTTCACGCTGCACTTCACGCCGACCTACTCGAGCTGGCTGAACCTGGTCGAGCGGTGGTTCGCCGAGCTGACGACCAAGTGGCTCAAGCGCAGCGCTCACCGCTCGGTCAAAGACCTCGTCGCGTCGATCCGCACCTGGATCACCAACTGGAACGACGACCCCAAGCCGTTCGTCTGGCACAAGACCGCCGACGAAATCCTCGACAACCTCGCCGCCTACTGCCAGCGAATCAACGACTCAGGTCACTAGACGATCTCGATCATCCGCTCGAGCGCCACCCTGGCCCACTCCGTGGTCTCCGGATCGACGGTGATCTGGTTCACCACGGTGCCCTCGACGAGGTTCTCGAGCACCCAGCAGAGGTGGGCGGCGTCGACGCGGAACATCGTGGAGCAGGGGCACACCAGCGGGTCGAGGGAGACGATCGTCTTGTCGGGCGTCTCGTCGTTCAGCCGGTTGACGAGGTGGATCTCGGTGCCGACCGCGATCACCGAGCCGGCCGGTGCCTCGGCGACCGCCCGGATGATGTAGTCGGTGGAGCCGACCTGGTCGGCGAGCTGGCACACCTCGTGGCTGCACTCGGGGTGCATCACCACGATGCCGTCGGGGTGCTCTGCCCGGAATGCCTCGATGTGCTCGGGGCGGAAGCGCTGGTGCACCGAGCAGTGGCCCTTCCACAGCAGCAGCGTGGACGCCTTGATGTCGAGGTCCTCGAGGCCGCCCTGGTCGAGCCGCGGGTTCCACACCCGCATGTCGTCGAGGCCGTAGCCCATGGCGAGGCCGGTGTTGCGGCCGAGGTGCTGGTCGGGGAAGAAGAGCACCTTGTCGCCGCCGCCGGTCGACCCCTGGGCCTCCCGGCCGGCCCGGTCGCCCTTGCCGAGCGCCCAGTCGAGCACCGCCCGGGCGTTGGTGGAGGTGCACACGGCGCCGCCGTTGCGCCCCACGAAGGCCTTCAGCGCCGCGGAGGAGTTCATGTAGGTGATCGGCACGACGCGGCTGATGTCGGTGACGGCGGCGATGGCGGCCCAGGCCTCCTCGACCTCGTCGATGTCGGCCATGTCGGCCATCGAGCAGCCGGCGTTCAGGTCGGGGAGGATGACCTTCTGGTGGTCCGCGGTGAGGATGTCGGCCGACTCGGCCATGAAGTGCACGCCGCAGAACACGATGTGCTCGGCCTGCTCCTGCTGCTGGGCGAGCACCGACAGGCGGTAGCTGTCGCCGCGGGCGTCGGCCCAGCGGATCACCTCGTCGCGCTGGTAGTGGTGCCCGAGGATGAAGACGCGGTCGCCGAGCGTGGCCTTGGCCGTGGCGATCCGGGCCTCGAGCTCCTCGGCGGTCGCCGCGGTGTAGCGCTCGTCGAGCGGGTCTTGGAGCCTCAACATGTTGTGGGTGCCCTCCACGCTGGAGGTTCCGGTTGCTGGACGGCGGGGACAGCCCGGTCGCCTCTCCCGCGGGGATGTCGTCCCCGGAACCGATATGTCGCCGGATCACCGGGCCGGCGTTGACGCCCATCCTAGCCAGCATCCCCTGGTGCGACGCGGCAAGCCGGGACATCCGCCCCGCCGTCGTGGGCCGCCCGTATCCTCGCCCACCATGGCCACGCGGCGGCACCTGCCGGCCATGGCCGCCTACGCAGCCATGACCGCGGTCGTGCTCTGGCCGGCCGTGGTGCACTTCTCGTCGCGGCCGATGGTGGACGTGGCCGACGGGTCGGTGTTCCGCTGGATCTGGTGGGCCATGCCGCGCGCGCTCGGGCGCGGCGACAACCCGTACGCGACCGACCAGATGTTCCACCCCGTCGGCGCCGACCTGGCGACGACGACGTCGGCGCCCCTGGTGTCGGCGCTGACCTGGCCGCTGCAGGCGCTGCTCGGCCCGGCGGCACAGGTCAACGCGGTGCAGCTGGCGGGGATGTTCGTCGCGGCCGGCGGCGCCTACCTGCTCGCGCACCACGTGACGCACGACCGCTGTGCCGCCTTCTTGGCGGGCGCGGCATGGGCGCTGCTCCCGCACCGCTTCGCACACGTCGCCAGCGGTCACCTGAACCTCGTGCACCTCGGCCTCGTGCCGCTCCTCGTCCTGGCGTTCCTGCGCGCCCTCGATCGCCCGGACCGAGGGCGCATCGCGCTGCTCGGCATCGCGGCTGGGTGCACCTTCCTGGTCGACCCGCAGCTCGTGATCCTGGCGCTGGTCGCCATCGTGCCGCTCGCCGTGGTGCACCGCTCAGCACTGGCGGGCGCCTGGCGCCCGCTCGCCGCGGCAGGGGCACTCGCCGCCGTCGTGGCGGCGCCGCTCCTCGTGCCCCTGGCCGCGGCGATGCTCGCCGGCGAGTCGGGCGAACCGATCCCGACCGGCGCTTCGATGGTCTACGCGGCCTCGCCGCTGTCCTGGGTGGTCCCGCCGCTCGAACAGCTGTGGCTCGGGCGCTTCGCCTCCCTGGAGCCCCCGGCGCTCACGCCGGAGGGCATCGCCTACCCGGGCGCCGTGGTGATCGCGCTGGCGCTGGCCGGCCGGCGCCTGCGAACCGGCGACGAGCGTCGCGGCTGGGTGGCCATGGCGATCGTCGGCATCGTCCTGTCGCTCGGCCCGTACCCCTACGTGCGCGACACCTACGTGGAGGTCCCGCTGCCCTTCTTCGTGGTGCGCGCCCTGCCCGGCTTCGATGCGTTCCGGGTGCCCGGGCGCTTCGCCGTGGTCGGGGCGCTGGGGCTCGTGGTGCTCGCCGCCATGGCGCTGGCGGTCCTGCTGCGCCGGTACCCCCGCTGCGCCGGCACGGCTACGGCCCTGGCGCTCGGGCTGGTGCTCGTGGAGCTGCTGCCCCGATCGCTGCCCGAGGCGCCCGCCGACGCCCCGGCGCCCTACCGCGCCATCGCCGACCACCCCGATCCGGGGGCGGTGCTCGAGATCCCGATCCAGTGGTCGACCGGCCAGCGGGCCATCGGCTACGCGCCAGGTCGTCGGGAGGACTTCCTGTTCCTCGTCAACGCCACGGTGCACGAGCGGGCGACCGTGTCCGGCGCCGCCTCTCGCTACCCGGAGGACCGGCTCGCCGAGCTGCTCGGCACCGAGGCCTACCGGCAGGTGCTCGCGCTGCAGGGCGAGCCCGGGTTCGACGACGCCGCCACCTTCGACCGGGAGGACCTGGCGGCCCTGGGCATCGGGTTCGTCGCCTACGACCGCCGCGAGCCGGCCCCGCTGGCGCGCGCCTACATCGAGCGACTCGGCCTCACCGTCCTGGCCGACGACGGCGCTGTGATCGTCTGGCTGGTCGGCCGCTGAGGACCGCGCCGACGATCTCGCTTGCCTGATCGCTCCCTATCCTCCAGGTGATGGTGCAACGGCCCCCCGCGGGGACGATCCCTGATGCTCCCGGGTCCTACCAGTTCAAGGACCGGGACGGCCGCGTCATCTACGTGGGCAAGGCCCGCTCGCTGCGCCAGCGGCTCTCCAACTACTTCGTGAAGCCCACGTCGCTCCCGCCGCGCACCGCCTCGATGGTCGAGGCCGCCGAGACCGTCGAGTGGATCCAGGTCCGCAACGACGTCGAGGCGCTGATGCTGGAGAACACGCTGATCAAGCAGCACCAGCCCCGCTTCAACGTGCGCCTCCGCGACGACAAGAGCTACCCGTTCCTGGCGGTCACGACCGACGACGAGTGGCCTCGACCGATGGTGATGCGGGGCCGCAAGCGCAAGGGCGTGCGCTACTTCGGCCCGTACGGCCACGCCTACGCCATCCGGGAGACCCTCGACCTGCTGCTGCGCACGTTCCCGCTGCGCACCTGCTCCGACAACAAGTTCCGC
This sequence comes from uncultured Microthrixaceae bacterium, assembly GCA_963715505.1. Classification (GTDB taxonomy): domain Bacteria; phylum Actinomycetota; class Acidimicrobiia; order Acidimicrobiales; family VFJN01; genus VFJN01. Next base: position 1,594,792 of record OY970242.1, on the reverse strand, counting down.
ACGCACGAGCGCCTCGGTCGGCCCTGCCTGCTGTTCCACATCGAGAAGTGCTCCGGGCCCTGCGTGGGAGAGGTCTCCAAGGAGGACTACGACGCCCACGTCCAGGCGCTGCTCGAGTTCCTCGACGGCGACACCGACGCGGTGGTGAAGGAGCTCGAGGCCCGGATGCAGGCGGCCGCCAGCGAGCTCGAGTTCGAGCAGGCCGCGCGGCTGCGCGACCGACTGACGAGCGTGCAGAAGGCCATCGAGAAGCAGCAGATGGTGGCCGAGCGCTCCGAGGATCTCGACGTCCTGGGCATCGCCGACGACGAGCTCGAGGCCGCCGTGCAGGTGTTCCTCGTGCGCAAGGGCCGCGTGGTCGGCCGGAAGGGCTTCATCGTCGACAAGGTGGAGGACCTCAGCGCTGGCGAGCTCGTCGGCGTCGTGCTCGAACGGCTCTACGACGACCCGCCGCTCGGCGTCCCGAAGCGGGTCCTCGTCCCCACCGAGGCCGACGACACGCCGCTCTACGAGGAGTGGCTCAGCTCGATCCGCGGGTCTGGCGTGACGGTGCGGGTGCCCCAGCGCGGCGACAAGCGCGAGCTCCAGGAGACCGTCACCCGCAACGCCAGGGAGGAGTTCGTCCGCCACCGGCTGCGCCGCTCCGCCGACCACAACAGCCGGGCCCGGGCGCTCAACGAGCTGCAGGAGCACCTCGGCCTCCCCGAGGCCCCCCTGCGCATCGAGTGCTACGACATGAGCCACATCCAGGGCAGCGACTACGTGGGCTCCATGGTCGTCATGGAGGACGGCCTGCCCAAGAAGGCCGAGTACCGGCGCTTCAAGATCAGGAGCGGGCAGGGCAACGACGACTTCGCCGCCATGGAGGAGGTGCTCACGCGCCGCCTGACCGCCTACCTCGTCGAGCGGGACCGGCCCGTGGCCGACGCTCCCGGCAAGTTCTCCTACCCGCCGCAGCTGCTCCTCGTCGACGGCGGCAAGGGCCAGCTCGCCGTTGCGGTGCGGGTGGTGGAGGAGCTCGGCCTCGCCGACGAGATCCCCGTGGCCTCCCTGGCCAAGCAGTTCGAGGAGGTCTTCGTGCCGGGACAGGCCGACCCCATCCGCATCCCACGCCAGTCCGAGGCGCTCTACCTGCTGCAGCGCATCCGCGACGAGGCCCACCGCTTCGCCATCACCTACCACCGCGAGCTGCGCGCCAAGCGGATGACGACCAGCGTCCTCGACGGCATCCCGGGGCTCGGCGACGTGCGCAAGAAGCGCCTCACCAAGGAGCTCGGCGGGGTGCGTGCCGTGCAGCAAGCGTCCCTGGAGGAGCTGCAGGCACTCCCATGGCTGCCAGATGCGGTCGCCGAGGCCGTCCACGCCAAGGTCCACGGCGCCAGCCGCTGACGCTCGCACGCCTCACCGACGAGGCGGCGCCACGCCTACAGGAACACCAACGGCCACACGCCGGCCCAAGCCCACAGGCTGGCGCCGGCCAGGTAGTAGCCGACTTGCAACCGGCCCTCCGGTGCCATGGCAGCACCGAGCACGAGGAGCAGCGAACCGAACCCTCCGATCGGCACGACGACGTAGGTCGACGCGACGAAGGCGATCAGTGTCGCATGTCGGAGCCAGGCGAAGCGGCGCCGCAGCGGCAGCAGGAACGCGACCGCCACGGCGGCTTCGATCCCGACGCCCCAGTACGTGAAGACGTTCGCCACCGCGACGTTGCGCGGTCCTTCGCGCAGATGGACCGGACTGCCTCCTCCGCTGGCCACCAGAGCGTTGACGTCGGCGATGTTGGCGTCGAGGGCCGCGGTGGCCGTGCCGCCGACGACCCGTGCCACGACATCGAAGCGGTCGTCGAACAGCAGCGAGTAGCGGAAGAAGCTGCCGTCGAGGAACTCGCCGGATCGGAGCTTCCAACCCACTGCGAACGCGAACAGCGCCCCGACGAGCAAGCGCGCCGACGCGGCGAGCGTGCGCCGAGGCTCTGTCGCCGTGAGCCCGAGGGCGAGCGCACCACACCAGTAGGTGGTGGCGATGATGTGGTCGTCGATCGTGTGCCAGGTCATCAGCTGGCGGAGTCCGATGGTCACGAACGCGGCGCCCCAGAGCCACGGGCTGCACAGCACCGCCGGGCGGGGGAGGGCGATCACACAGGTGACGGCCACCGCAGCGAACACCCACGGGTCGTCGTTGCTGTTGACGAGGAGCACGAGGAGCGAGGCGCGGAGCAGCAGGAGCAGCGGGTCGCTCCCGCGCAGCCACGCGAGCGGAGCGGCGGCCGGGCGCTCGACGCTCGTCGGCGCGGCCGTCACCGCTGCGCCTCGCCGGACGCGAGCTGTTCGAACCGCAGCGTGAGGACGCCGTCGTCCTGCAGGCGCACGCCCAGCACCGCTACGTGGACGCGGGTCGCGCGGTCCTGCGTCGCGTCGCGGAGGGTGGCCTGGGCGAGGCGCCGGGCCCGGGCATCCGTCGGAACGACCTGGAGCTGGCGGGCGTCGTCGTGCAGGTGGCTCGGCAGCGCGACGCGGGCGGGGTCATCGGGCAGGGAGGCGGTGACGACGACGGTGCGCGAGACGTCGTTGTCGTAGGTGGCGAACATGCCGAAGCTGGCGCCCTGCCACGACGACTGGTCGAGCGTCGCGCTGCGGACCACGCCGACGAGGGCCACCGTGGCGAGCAGGAGCGGCGCGGCGAGCGCCTTGGCGCGGTCACGTCCGGAGGCAGGAAGCGACACCGCCCAGCGCCGCCCGTCGTCAGGCACGGCCCGTGACGATAGCCGGGGGTCCAGCTGACCTCAGGGGTCGCTGAAGCTGCTGCCGGTGCCGGCGATCTGGGAGTTGGTCTCCTCGCCGAGGAAGCCCACCGCGGCAAAGCAGACCATGGCGATCAGCGCCACCAGCAAGGCGTACTCGACCAGCGAGGCGCCGCGGTCGCCGCGGCGGCCGGCGCGGGCGCTGACCCACCAGACTCGCAACCTGATCACTCCGTCGGTCACCGGGCCACCTCTTCCGCCTTGGTCGTCACCTCTCATGGTCGGCGTGACCGTACGGCCGCCTTGAGCCGCTGGGCATGGTCCGGATGACCCAATTCTGGCGTTGCGATGCAAGGCTGAGCCCGTGAACGCGCCGGCATCCGACGACGAGGATCTCTGGGAGCGCAACGCGCGCTGGTGGCAGGACGGCTTCACCGACGGCGTCGACCCCGAGTACGAGGAGCAGATCCTCCCGATCGCCGCCGAGCAACTCGCCGGCGCGCGCCGGGTGCTCGACGTCGGCTGCGGTGAGGGGCAGATCACCCGCCTTGCCGCAGCCGGCGGCGCGTCGGTGGCGGTCGGCGTCGACCCCACCTGGGCGCAGATCGAGGTCGCGGCGCGCCGTGGCGGCAGCGTCGACCTGGCGCGCGCCGAGGCGGCGGCGCTGCCCTTCGACGACGCCAGCTTCGACGCGGTCGTCGCCTGCCTGGTGTTCGAGCACATCCGCGCCGTGGACGACGCCATCGCCGAGGTCGCGCGCGTGCTCGAGCCCGGCGGCCGCTTCCTGTTCTTCCTGAACCACCCGCTCCTCCAGACCCCTCACAGCGGCTGGATCGACGATCAGATCCTCGACCCACCCGAGCAGTACTGGCGGATCGGGCCGTACCTCGTGGAGGAGGAGAGCCTCGAGGAGGTGGAGAAGGGCATCCTCATCCCCTTCATCCACCGGCCCCTCTCGCGGTACGTGAACGCCCTGGCTCGCAGCGGCATGCTGGTGCACGTGATGGAGGAGCCCGCCCCGCCACCCGGGTTCCTCGCACAGGCCCATGAGTACGAGGCGGCGGCCACCATCCCTCGCCTCCTCTTCCTGCTCGCGCGCAAGGAATGATCGCCGAGCGTGCCCCGCTGGTGCTCGCCGCGCTGCTCGTCCTCGTCGTCGGCCCGGTGGTGCAGGAGTACACCGCGGCGACCGCGCCCCGATACGTGCTCTCCGCAGCCCTGCTCGAGCACCAGACGCTGCAGCTCGACCGGTACGAGGCGGGCGTCTTCGTCGATCGGCTCGAGCACGAGGGCCACATCTACTCGGACAAGGCGCCGGGCCAGCCGTTCCTGTCGGTTCCGGCCTACGCGGCAGCGAAGGCGCTCGGTGCCGAACCAGCCAACGTGGTGCGGTTGCGAGGGAACCTCGGGGTGTGGCTCGTCACCTTGTGGTCCTCGGTCGTCCCCGCCGTGGCCATCGTGCTGCTCGTCTACGGTGCTGCCCGATCGCTCGGACACCGGGCGGCGCTGGCGGGTGCTGCCGGCGTGGCGTTCGGGACGTTGCTCTTGCCGTTCGCGGCGCAGCTCTACGGCAACGTGCTTGCTGCGGCGTTGGCCTTCGGAGCCTTCCGTCTGCTTCGGACGGGGGACCTGACCGCCCGGCGTGCCGCCGCGGCCGGCCTGCTCGCCGGCGCAGCAGTCACGGTCGAGTATCAGCTCGCCATCGTCGTGGTCCTGCTGATCGGGTGGCTGGCCCTTCGGTGCCGCAGGCAGCTCGTCGCGTTCGCGTCGGGCGGCGTCCCCGCTGCGCTGGCGCTCGGCGCGTATCAGTGGGCGCTGCTCGGCAGCCCGATCACCACCGCGTACCGCGAGAAGCCGGTGCACGAGGGAGCGTCACCGCTCGTCACCGGAGCGCCGGACCCCCTGCAGGCGCTCGAGATCCTCTTCGGCAGTCGTGGCCTGCTCCTCTTCACGCCCATCGTCGCCGCCGGGATCTGGGGACTGACGATGCTGGCGCGGAAGCCCGGTGCTCGGCGAGACGACGGGATCGTGGGACTGGGCGTCCTGGCCGGGTTCTTCTTGCTGCAGGCCGGCTGGCCGAACCCGTGGGGAGGTGAGATGCCTGGACCTCGGTACCTCACCCCGGCCCTTCCCTTCCTGGGGATCGGCATCGCAGCTGCGTGGTCGGCGCGGCCGCGACTGGTGGGCGTGCTCGGCGCCATCTCGGCGTTCTCGATGTTCTGGCCGCTCTATGCCCGACACCTCGTCCCGGACGGCGGCTGGCTGATCGAGAGCCAGCTCGACGATGTGAGCGGCGCAGGCTTCATGCCGACCATCTTCACCATGGCGCTCGGCTCGGCGGGGTGGCTGCTGCATGCCGTGCTGCTCGCATCCGTCTTGTGGTGGCTGGACCGTGAGGTCCGTGGTCTGCCGACCGCCAGGGAGCGAGCGGGCTCGCCGCTGCCCTCGTGACGCGCTCGGTGCGCTCGTGGCCTGTTGCCCTGAAGGCCGGAGCGGTCGCGCTCGCCTGCGGCCTGGTCATCACGGGCTGGCTGGCCGCGGACCAGGGCTGGGAGCGGTTCATCGCCTACGACGCCGTCCACTTCCGGATCGTGGCCGGCGACCTCGACGCCTCGGACGTCGAGGGCGGCGACGCGGCCTACCGCTACGGGCGGCTCGGTCTGCCGCTGCTCGCCTGGGCGATGGCGCTGGGCCAGGGGGGCCTCCTCGACGCCGCCCAGGCGCTCGTCACCCCGCTGGCCTTCGCAGCCACCGTCGCCCTTTCGGTGGCCATCGCCGGTCGGGCCGCTCGCCACCCGCTGCTCGGGTTGACCGTGCTGGTGGTGCCCGGCCTGTGGCTGGCGTTTCGTGCGGGGTGGGCCGACACCTTGCTCACGGCGCTCGTGCTGGCCGCCGCCTTGGCGACCATCGAGGGTCGCCAGCGCCTGTGCGTGGTGGCGATCGCCGCGGCGACCCTGACCAAGGAGGTCGGCGCCATCACGGCGTTGCCGAGCGCCTATGTCGCGTGGCGCGGCGGTGACCGGCGGGCGGCCCTCGGCCGGCTGGCGGCCCTCGCCCCGGCGGCACTGTGGTGGGGCTCGATCCGGCTCCGCTCGGGCGAGTGGCCCTTCCTGGCGGACGGCCCCGCCCGGGCGAGGGCCATCTCACCGCCACTGGCCGACATCGTCGACGCCATGACCGGCGGTCGTGGCCACCTCGCGGCTGCGCAGCTGGCGCTGCTCGTGGGCGTCGTCGCGATCGCTGCGGTGGTGCGCGCACCGCGCAGCGCGCTCGCCTGGCACGCCGGGGCCTGGGGTGTGCTCGCCCTGTGCCTCGGCGACAACGTGCTGGCCTATCCCGGGGACGCCCTGCGCGTCCTGACGCCACCCATGTGCCTGGCGGTCCTGTCGCTGCTGATCGATCGGCGCTGCGCCGAAGGGCAGGCCGGGGACGAGATCGAGCGCGCTCGACGTGCGACGCGCCGGGGCAGGGGCGAGTGGCGGATGATGCTCACGAACGCAGCCACGCCGTCGCGCCAGCCGATCTTCTTGCCCTCCTCGTAGGTCCGGCCGCTGTAGGAGATGCCGACCTCGTAGACGCGCCAGCGCCCCGCGGCCACCTTGGCCGTGATCTCCGGCTCGATGCCGAAGCGGTCCTCCCGCAGGTCGAGCGAGTCGAGCACCTCCTTGCGAAACGCCTTGTAGCCGGTCTCCATGTCGGTGAGGTTGAGGTCGGTGAAGGCGTTCGAGGCGAGCGTGAGCACCCGGTTGCCGACGCTGTGCCAGAAGTACAGGACGCGATGCGGGCGTCCCGACTGGAACCGCGATCCGTAGACGACGTCGGCCAGGCCGTCCGCCAGTGGCTGCACCAGGAGCGGCAGGTCCGCAGGGTCGTACTCGAGATCGGCATCCTGCACGATCACGAAGGGACCTTCGGCCAGCGCGAAGCCACGCCGCAGCGCGGCGCCCTTGCCGCGGTTGACCTCCTGGCGGACGAGCTCCACCCGCGGGTCCTCGATGCCGCGGACCTGGTCGAACGAGCCGTCGGTCGACGCGTCGTCGACCACGACGAGCTGGCCGCACAGCGGCGAGGCCAGCACGCGCCGGCAGGACTCGGCGACGGTCGCCACCTCGTTGAAGCACGCCATGACGACCGAGACCGAGCCGTCCGTCGTGGTGACACCCGACGTACCCCGGCCGTCCCCCATGGCGCCGGACACTAGCTGTAGGTCCCAGACACGTTGTCGACGCGGGTGATGGGTGGTTGGCCGCCGAGGGCGGTGTGGCAGCGGTGATGGTTGTAGAGGTGGAGCCAGGTGTCGAGTCGTCGACGTCGTTCGGCTTCTGAGCGGTAGGTGCGGGTGTAGGCCCATTCCTCGAGGAGGGTGCGGTTGAAGCGTTCGACCTTGCCATTGGTCTGGGGCCGGTAGGGCCGGGTGTAGCGGGCGGAGGCGCCTCCGGCGACGACTTCCTTCAGCCACTCGCGAGAGCGGTAGCAGCCGCCGTTGTCGGTGAGCACGGCACGCACGGTGACGTCGTGGGCTTCGAAGAAGGTGCGGGCTCGCCGCCAGAACCCGGCGGCCGTGACGGCTTGTTCGTCGTCGTGGATCTCGCTGTAGGCGAGTCGGGAGTGGTCATCGATGGCTGAGTGCACGTAGCAGTAGCCGACCTTGCGTCGGCGGGCCGCCGAGCGGCTCTCGGTCGTGCGACCGTTGGCGCGCCAGCCGCCGCCCGGTGGGATCTGACCGAGCTTCTTGATGTCGACGTGGACCAGGTCGCCGGGGTGGTCGTGCTCGTAGCGGCGGATCACCCGACCGGTCGGGCGGTCCATCCACGCCAACCGAGAGACCTCGTTGCGGACGAGGACCGCGTGCACTGTCGATGGGGCGATCTCCAGACGCCCCGCGATGCGGCCGGGGCCAAGCTTCTTGTTGCGACGAAGGCTCAGGATCTTCCGTTCGAGCTTCCGGCGGGTCTTCGCCGGCGAGCGGTGGGGGCGGCTGGACCGGTCCCGCCACCACGCGCCGTCAGGTTCGGCATGGGCGCGCCGCCACCACTTGTAGACCGTGTCTCGCGACACGTTCATCTGCCGGGCGACCGTCGCGGCCGGAGTCCCGGCGTCCATTCGACGAACGAGCTCTTGTCGGCCCCACTCGGTGAGCCTGGCGTTACGGTGCAATCGAGCCTCCTTGGAAGCGTTGTGACCTCGACAGCCACACGTTTCCTCGGAGGCTCAACTCATCGGTGGACCCGCCTACCTGTCAGCAACGTCCATGGGACCTACAACTAGCCACCACGGCCTCGGCTCCCGGACTGGGGACGACGGTGCGCCGCGCGCCTAGCCTCGGCGACGGATGAGTGAGTTCGTCGTCATCACCGGGCTGTCTGGGGCAGGTCGGTCACAGGCGGCCAAGGACCTCGAGGACCTCGGCTGGTTCGTGATCGACAACCTGCCGCCCGAGCTGATCCCCAAGGTGGCCGAGCTCGTCCAGGCCCCCGGCTCGACGATCTCGCGCGTGGCCCTCGTGATCGGCGTGGGGCCCTACCACCCCGAGCTGCTCCCGGCGCTCGCCGGCCTGCGCGCCTCGGGCGACCGCGTGCGCCAGCTCTACCTCCATGCCAGCAACGACGTCCTCGTCCGCCGCTACGAGAGCTCCCGCCGCCGGCATCCGCTCATGGCGCCGGGCGAGGGTCTCGGCGAGGCGATCGACCGCGAGCGCGCCGCCCTCGAGCCCGTCAAGGCCGAGGCGGACGTCGTCGTCGACACCTCCGACCTCAACGTGCACGAGCTGCGGGCTCGCATCGTCGGCCTCTTCGGCGACGACACGTCCCACACCGGGATGCAGACGAGGGTCGTGTCGTTCGGCTACAAGCACGGCCTGCCGCTCGACGTCGACCTCGTGCTCGACTGCCGCTTCCTGCCGAACCCGCACTGGGTCGAGGAGCTGCGACCCCACACCGGCCTCGACGAGCCCGTGCGCGACTACGTCATGCAGCAGGAGGCTGCGCAGGACTTCCTCGCCCGCCTCGACGACCTGCTCGCCCTCGTGCTGCCCGCCTACGTCGCCGAGGGGAAGTCGTACCTGACGCTCGCCTTCGGCTGCACGGGTGGTCGGCACCGCTCCGTCACGATCGCCGAAGCCGTCTCCGAGCTGTTGCGGCAGCGGGGCTTCGCGCCCACCGTCGTCCACCGGGACATCGACAAGTGACCGGCTCCGCCTCGCCGCGGGTGGTCGCCATCGGGGGCGGGCACGGCCTGGCCGTGACGCTCCGGGCCGTGGCGCCCTGGGCGGGGCACGTCACGGCGGTGGTGTCCACGGCCGACGACGGCGGCTCCACCGGTCGCCTGCGCGAGTCGTGGGACGTCCCCGCCCTCGGCGACGCGCGGCGCTGCCTCGCCGCCCTGGCCGACCCCGATCACGTCTGGGCCCAGGTCCTCGAGCGACGCTTCGACGCCGGCGAGCTCACCGGCCACGCCATGGGCAACCTGCTGCTGCTCGCCCTCACCGAAGAGCTCGGCGAGCTGCAGTCGGCATGCGACGAGGTGGCGCGCACCGCCGGCGTCGACCTCGCCCGGGCGCGCGTGGTGCCGGTGACCGACGACGCCGTCGTGCTCTGCGGCCGCACGGCCGAGGGAGCAGCGGTTGCAGGCCAGGTGGCGGTGGCCACGACCATCGGGATCCACGAGGTCTGGGTCGAGCCCGAGGGCACGGTGGCCTCCACCGTCGCCATCGAGGCCATCCGCGACGCCGACCTCGTCGTGCTCGGTCCCGGCTCGCTCTACACGAGCGTGCTCGCGGCTGCGGTCGTCGGCGACGTCCGCAAGGCGCTCGTCGACACGAGCGCCCGGCTGGTCTACGTGGCCAACGTGCGCGCCGAGCAGGCCGAGGCCCGCGGGTACGACGTCGCGGCGCACGTGGCCGCCCTGGGCCGGCACGGCATCCACCCCGATCAGGTGCTGCTGCACCCCGGGGCCCTTGCTCGCGGCGTCCTCGACGTCGACGTCGTGGAGGCGGAGGTGGCCAACGCCCGGGGGCTGCTCCACGACCCCGCCAAGCTCGGGCCGGTGCTCGCCTCGCTGACGAGCGGGGCGGGAGCCCGCTAGAACTGGAACCGGGCTGACCGATCTGCTCGGATGGCCCGGATCCGCCTACACCCCCAGGAGCACCTCGAGATGAGCATCCGCGTCGGCATCAACGGATTCGGTCGCATCGGTCGGAACTTCTACCGGGCGGCCAAGGCTGCCGGCGCCGACATCGACCTCGTGGCCGTGAACGACCTCGCCTCCCCCGAGATCAACGCCCACCTCCTCAAGTACGACAGCACGCACGGCAAGCTCGCCGACGCCGTCGAGGTGACGGGCGAGGGCATCAGGGTCGGCGGCGACAGCTTCAAGGTGTTCGCCGAGCGCGACCCCAAGGCGCTGCCGTGGGGCGATCTGGGCGTTGACGTGGTGGTCGAGTCCACCGGCATCTTCACCGACCGCGACAAGGCCGCCGCCCACGTCGAGGCCGGCGCCCCGCGGGTGATCATCTCGGCGCCCGCCACCGGCGCCGACGCCACCTTCGTCGTCGGCGTCAACGACGACCAGTTCGACCCTGCGGCGCACATCGTGGTGTCCAACGCCAGCTGCACGACCAACTGCTTCGTGCCGATGATCAAGGTGCTCGACGACGCCTTCGGCGTGGAGAAGGGCCTGATGACCACGGTCCACGCCTACACCAACGACCAGAACCTCCTCGACCTCGTGCACAAGGACCTGCGGCGGGGCCGTGCCGCAGCCGTCAACATCGTGCCCAGCTCCACGGGCGCGGCGCGGGCCACGAGCCTGGTGATGGAGAGCATGAAGGGTCGTCTCGACGGCACGGCGCTGCGCGTTCCGGTGCCCGACGGCTCGATCACCGACTTCACCGGCGTCCTCGCCCGTGAAGTCACCGCCGACGAGGTGAACGAGGCCTACCGCGCCGCCGCCGAATCGGGGCCGCTCGCCAAGGTGCTCGTCTACAACGAGGACCCGATCGTCAGCTCCGACATCGTCGGCTCACCGGCGAGCTGCACCTTCGACGCTCCGCTCACCATGGCGATGGGCTCGATGGTGAAGGTGATGGGCTGGTACGACAACGAGTGGGGCTACTCCAACCGCCTCGTCGACCTGGCGCTCATCATCGGCGCCGCCAACCAGTCCTAGCCGCCCGCGCATGATCACGGTCCCCGTCCTGGAGGACCTCCTGCCCCTCGAGGGCAGGCGGGTGCTCCTGCGAGCCGACTTCAACGTCCCGGTGCGCGACGGCCGCATCACCGACGACCTGCGCATCCGGGCCGCGCTGCCGACGATCACCTGGCTCCAGGAGCACGGGGCGTCGGTGGTCGCGTGCACCCACTTCGGCCGGCCCAAGGGCAGCGCCGACCCGCGCTACTCCGTCGCACCGATCCGGGAGCGCCTCGCCGAGCTGGTCGACGGCGTGGAGCTGCTCGAGAACCTCCGCTTCGACCCCGGCGAGGAGGCCAACGACCCGGCGTTCGTCGCCCGGCTCGTCGAGGGCTTCGATGCCTACGTGAACGACGCCTTCGGTGCGTCGCACCGCGCCCATGCGTCGATCGTCGGGCCGCCGCAGCTCCTGCCGAGCGCCGCCGGCCGGCTCCTCGCCCGCGAGGTCGAGGTCCTCACCACGCTGCGCGAGTCGCCGACGCGGCCCTTCGTCGCCGTGCTCGGCGGGTCCAAGGTGAGCGACAAGCTCACCGTCATCGAGGCGCTGCTCGGCGTCGCCGACGAGCTGCTCATCGGCGGCGGCATGTGCTTCACGTTCCTCAAGGCCCTCGGCAACCCCATCGGCGACTCGCTCTGCGAGGACGACATGGTGGAGACCTGCCGGCGCCTGCTCGAGGGCGGCGCCCCCATCCGCCTCCCCTCCGACGTGACCGCGCTCGGCCCGGGCGGCGTGATCGGCGATCCCGGCGCCGGGGGCGACGTGCGGCAGATGGGCACGGCGCTGCCCGACGGCTGGAAGGGCCTCGACATCGGCCCCGGCACCGCCGCCGAGTTCGGCGACGCCGTGCTCGATGCTCGCACCGTGTTCTGGAACGGGCCGATGGGCGTGTTCGAGGACCCCCGCTTCGAGGCGGGAACCCGCACCCTCGCCGAGGCGATGGCCGAGACGAGCGCCTTCACGGTCGTCGGCGGCGGCGACTCGGCGGCGGCCGTCGCCCAGTTCGGGCTCGACGATCGCATCGACCACATCAGCACCGGCGGCGGAGCGTCCCTCGAGCTGCTCGAGAAGGGCGACCTCCCCGGGCTGCAGGCCCTGCGCGGGGAGTGGCCCGGCCCCTAGCTGGTGGCCCTCACCTGCCCGGCCGTGGGGCCGACGGTGTCGGCGGCGTGCGCCTCCCGCGCTCCCATCGGCTCGTCGCGACCCTCGGTGGTGTCGTGGCGGGTCTGGCGCTCGAGCTCCGCGTCGAGCTCGGCGCCGAGCAGCACTGCCAGGGCCGTCAGGAACAGCCACAGCATGGCGACCACGACCCCGCCGAGGCTGCCGTAGGTCTCGTTGTAGCTGCCGAAGCTCGACACGTAGATCGAGAAGGCGGCGGACGCGGCCAGCCACAGGAGCGTGGCGGCGACGGCGCCGGGGGAGACCCACCGCCACTCGGCGTCGTCGCGGTCCGGGCCGTACCGGTAGACGACGGCGAGCGCGACGGCGAAGCCGACCGCCAGCAGCGGCCACCGGACGATGTTGATGGCGAGGCCGGCGGCGTCTCCCAGGCCCGACGCCTCCACGAGGGCGGGCACCACCGTGAGGACGACGACCGCCACCGCCACGAAGAGGATCGCCCCGAGCGTCAGGAGCAGCGCCAGGCCGCGCACCTTGAAGAACCCCCGGCCCTCCTCCTCGTCGTAGGCCGCGTTGAGCGCGTCGATGAGGTGCTTGACGCCGCTCGACGCGGCCCAGAGCGCCACGGCGAGACCGATGGCGAGGCTCACGCCCGCGCCGGAGGACTCCTCGGTGACGCCACGGAGCTGGTCGAGCAGGAGGTCGCGGGCCGCGCCGGGGGCCGCTCCGAGCAGCTCGTCGACGTGGCGGGTCACGTCGGCGGGATCGGCGACCAGGCCGTAGAGCGCCACGGCGGCGATCATGGTGGGCACCAGGGCGAGCAGCCCGAAGAACGCCACGCCCGCCGCGAGCAGCGTCACGTGGTCGCGCTTGGCCTCGGCCGCCGTCCTGACCAGCACGTCCTTCCAGCCCCGCGCCGGGATGTCGCTGGGCGACTCGGCCCCCCGGCCGCGGTCGTCGCCGTCCTGGTCGAGTCGGTGGTCGTGGAGGTCGATCTCGTCGCGCATGGGGGGTTGCTACCCAGCGGCGCCGCTGGCAATAGCCTCCGGCCATGACCTCGGCCCCCCGCAAGCCGCTCATCAGCGGCAACTGGAAGATGCACCACAACCACTTCGAGGCGCTGCAGCTGGTGCAGAAGCTCGCCTACCTGCTGACCGCGGAGGACCACGACGCCGTCGACGTGTCGGTCCACCCCCCCTTCACCGACCTGCGCACCGTCCAGACCTACTTCATGAGCGAGAAGGAGCCGATCCCGATCGCGCTGGGCGCCCAGCACTGCCACTGGGAGGAGAAGGGGGCCTTCACCGGCGAGGTGTCGCCGGCGATGCTGGCCAAGCTCGACGTCCGCTACGTCATCGCCGGGCACTCCGAGCGCCGCGAGCTGTTCTGCGAGACCGACGAGCAGGTCAACGCCAAGGTGGCGGCCATCCTGCGCTGGGGGATGGTGCCGATCCTCTGCGTCGGCGAGACGCTCGACGAGCGCGAGGCCCGCAGCACGGAGGCCAAGGTGCGCGGCCAGGTCGAGGCGGGCCTCGCGGGCCTCAGCGCCGACGCGGTCGGCGGCCTCGTCGTGGCCTACGAGCCGATCTGGGCGATCGGCACCGGCCGCACCGCCAGCAGCGACGACGCGCAGGCGGTCTGCGCGCTCGTCCGCGAGGTGGTGGCCCAGCGCTTCGGGGCCGACGCCGCCGCCACGGTGCGCGTCCAGTACGGCGGCTCGGTGAAGCCCGACAACGCGGCGGAGCTGATGGCGCAGCCCGACATCGACGGTGCGCTCGTCGGTGGAGCCAGCCTCCAGGCAGAGGACTTCGCCCGGATCGTCCAGTACCGGCTGTAAGGCGGGGCCGCCCGCCGGTTACGGGAGCCCGCGGGCGGGTAGCGGAGGACCGCCGTCGGGACGTCGTGGAGGCGCAGCTTGTCCGAGCTCAGGGAAGGTCTGCTCACCCGGACCTGGGTGGCGTCCATGGCGATCGCCATCGCGACGGGCGTGGCAGGCCTCACCGCCGACGTGGTCGCCAACATCGTGCAGGACGACGAGATCCCGCTGCCGTGGTCCGGCAACGCCATCGACAACCACGTCGCCGCCGTCGCCGTGGGGCTGCTCTGCGTGCCGTTGCTGCGCCGCCGCCGACGAGCGATCGTCCAGCAGGCCAAGCTCGCCGACGCGGAGGCACACCTCGAGGAGTACCGGGCCAAGGAGCGGGCCAGCGCGTACGCCCTGGCCGCCCTTCGAACCCGCGTCCGCGGCTGCATCGCGGCCGACGACCTGCGGGTGGAGGTCCAGCCGATCTTCTCGATCAACGGGCCGCTCGAGGTCATCGGGTACGAGGCGCTGGCCCGCTTCGCCGACGCTCGCCCACCCGACCTGTGGTTCCGTGACGCCGCCGACGCCGGGCTCACCGTCGAGCTCGAGCTCCTCGCCGCGGACCAGGCGCTGCGGCTGCTGCCCGACGTACCCGACGAGTGCTACCTGAGCGTCAACGCGAGCCCCTCGGTGCTGGTGTCGGACGGGTTCTTCTCCCTGTTCCGCGAGCACGACGCCCGTCGCTGCGTCGTCGAGCTCACCGAGCACGTGCACATCCAGTCCTACGACGAGCTCCAGCGGTCGATCGAGCGCCTCCGCGGGCTGGGGCTGCGCCTGGCGGTCGACGACGCCGGGGCGGGGTACGCGTCGTTCCGCCACATCCTCCAGCTGGCACCCGACATCATCAAGCTCGATCGCGACCTGATCCGGCGCTGCAACGTCGACACCGTCCGGCGCACGCTGGCGTCGGCGCTCGTGAGCTTCGCCACCGAGATCGGCGCCACGCTGGTGGCCGAGGGCGTGGAGACCCCCGAGGAGCTCGAGACGCTTCGAGGGATGGGCGTGGCGGGTGCCCAGGGCTACCAGCTCGGCCGCCCCGGTCCGCTGCCCCGAACCCACCAATCCGGGACGATCCGGCAGTTCCGGTGAGCGATCCGCCGGTGTCGTGGCCGGGCACTGAGCGATCTGTCCAGAGATGCACGGCTTGGGCAGGCGATCTTCGGGCCGATCGTTGGCATGCATGTGGGTTCTGTGCAGGCTGACCGGCTTTTCGTGGTCACCTACGCCTACCATGCACCAACGCGCTCGCACCGTGCTGATATCGTCGGGCCGTCCACCACGCACCGGCGTCACGTCCGGCACGTCGGCGGCACAGCCATGTGGGGGAGCCCGACCCGGAGCGATCCGGTGACTTCGCCGCTGGTGTCCTGATCACGCCATAGGAGGTCCACCACGTGAGACTCAAGCGCAGGGGCATCAAGCTCCTTGCTCTCTTCCTCGGGTTGTCGCTGATCGCGTCTGCCTGCGGTGACGACGACGACGACGCCACGCCCGAGGGCACCGACGGCGACACCGAGGAGCCCGCAGAGGGTGAAGGGGTGGCCGGGGGCGAGTTCATCGACGCCGGCACCATCGTCGGTGACCCGCTCGAGCACATCGACCCGGCGCTGAACACCACGCTGGACGCCTTCCAGATCATCACGGCGCTCTACGACGGCCTCACCGACATCTCCCTCGAGAGCGGCGATCCCGAGATCGTCCCCGACGTGGCCGAGTCCTGGGAGACCAGTGAGGACGCCGTCACGTGGACCTTCCAGATCCGTGAGGGTGTGGAGTTCTCCACCGGCGAGCCCGTGCTGCCCAGCTCGTTCAAGAACGGTTGGGACCGTGCCGCCGAGATGGCCGGCGACTACAGCTACCTCTTCAACTTCATCGAAGGTGGCGCCGAGGCGATCGGCACCGCGGACGGCATCTCGGGCGTGGTGGCCGACGACGAGGCGATGACCCTCACCGTCACGCTCTCCGAGCCCTATGCCAACTTCCACGCCGTCGCCGGCTTCCAGCTGTTCATGCCCATGCCCACCGAGGCCATCGAGGCCGAGGACCACACGGCCTGGGAGAACGGCATCATGATCGGCAACGGCCCCTACGCCATGGAGGCGCCGCGCACCTCGACCGAGACCGTGCTCGTCAAGAACGAGAACTGGTCGGGCACCGCCAACGGCGAGACCTTCGACGAGCGCCTCGACCGCATCGTGTTCCAGGTGAGCGCCGACCCGGACACCGCCTACAACGCCTTCGAGGCGGGCGAGGCGCACAACGCCAACATCCCGCCGGCGCTGGCCGAGCAGGCCCAGGCCGAGTACGCGACCACGCTCGACACGCTCTTCCTCGGCTCGTACCACTGGGTCTTCAACGATCGCCACCCGCTGGTCGGCGGCGAGGAGAACCTCGCGCTGCGCCAGGCCATCTCGATGGCG
The DNA here is from genome assembly GCA_963715505.1 of uncultured Microthrixaceae bacterium. Taxonomy (GTDB): domain Bacteria; phylum Actinomycetota; class Acidimicrobiia; order Acidimicrobiales; family VFJN01; genus VFJN01. Next base: position 1,578,461 of record OY970242.1, on the reverse strand, counting down.
ATCGACCGTGAGGAGATCAACGACGCCGTCTACAACGGCACCCGCACCAGCTCCACCGGTGTCGTCCCCGAGGGCATCCCCGGCTGGGTCGAGGGCATCTGCGAGTACTGCTCGTACGACCCCGAAGGCGCCGAGGCGAAGTTCCAGGAGTGGCTCGACGCCGGCAACAGCCTGTCGGAGCCGATCCCGGTCCAGACCAACGCGGACGCCGGCCACGAGCCGGTCATCGCGATCATGGTCGACAACCTCAACGCCGTCGGGATCGATGCCGTGGCGCAGCCGATGGTCGGCGAGACCTACTTCAGCGACCTGGCTGACGGCGCCTGCGTCTTCTGCCGCTCGGGCTGGATCGCCGACTACCCGACGTACGACAACTTCATGTACGACCTGTTCCACTCCGACGCCCTCGACGGCAACAACTACGGCTTCTCCAACCCGGAGTTCGACGCCCTCGTCGACGAAGCCAAGCGCACCGTCGACGCCGACGAGCAGGCCGAGATGTTCAACGACGCCGAGCGCATCCTGCTGAACGAGGCCACCATGGCGGTGCCGATCAACTGGTACCGCGGTGACTACGTGTACGACCCCGAGCGGGTCGTGAGCTTCCCGCAGGAGTTCGGCATCATCAAGTGGGAGCGCGTGAGGCTGGCGGAGTAGTCGCCACCCCCACAACGAGCTGAGAGATGGGCGGGGGTGCACAGCACCCCCGCCCATCTCCTTCACTGCCACGTTCACCGGAGCTGCCCCGATGATCAGCTACACCATCCGCCGCATCCTCTTGATCATCCCGACCGTGTTCTTCGCGCTGTCGTTCCTGTTCTTCCTGCTCTTCGCGCTGCCCGGCGACATCACCAACATCATCGTGGGCGGCACCGAGCGCAACGTCCCCCAAGAGGTGATCGACCGGGCCAACGAGCGCTACGGCCTCGACGACCCGCTGTACGTGCAGTTCGGGAGCTACTGGGAGCGCACCATCCAGTGGGACCTCGGCGACTCCTACCTCAGCGGCCGCTCGGTCAACGAACTGCTCGGCGAGAAGGCGGTCAACAGCCTGCGCCTCGGGATCTGGGCGATCATCATCGAGATCATCATCGGGATCTCGGTGGGCATGTACTCCGCCCTCAAGCGGTACTCCATCGGCGACAAGCTCACGACGGTGGTCACGGCGGGCGCGTCGGCAATCCCCGTCTTCGTGCTCGGCTTCCTGCTGCAGTACGTCTTCGCGGTCTACCCGAACAAGCACGACTGGCCCGAGTGGATGCGATTGCGCACGTCGCGCATGGGCCCCGACGAGTGGGACCTCTTCTTCATCCCCGGCAGCGTCGAGCAGCTGCGCTACCTGATCCTGCCGGCCATCGCCCTGGCGAGCGTCTCCACGGCGCTGACGGCACGGATGACCCGCGGGTCGATGCTCGAGGTGATGCGGGCCGACTACATGCGCACCGCTCGCGCCAAGGGCCTGCGTGAGCGCCAGATCGTGCTGCGCCACGGGCTCCGCAACGCCATGCTGCCGGTCATCACGCTGATCGGCATCGATCTCGGCACGGTCATCGGTGTGGCGGTCCTGACCGAGACGACGTTCTCGTGGCCGGGCCTGGGATCGGAGATCGCCCGGTCGGTGCAGACTCGCGACCTGCCGGTCGTGCTCGGCCTGACGTTGGCCGTGGTGCTCGTCTACGCCGTCGTCAACCTGCTCGTCGACCTGTCCTATGCGTTCTTCGATCCGCGGATCCGTCTCGGTGGAGGCAGGTCGAAGTGACGATCATGCCGGGAAGCGGTGAGCAGACCGAGCTCGAGGCGGTCGCGGCCGCCCCGACGCTCCACGAGGACGATCTCGGCGAGGCGCGGCCCCTGCGCGTCGACGTGTGGCGGCGCTTCCGCCGCAACAAGCTCGCCATGCTGGGCCTGTTCGTGATCGCCTTCTTGGTCCTCGTGGCGGTCTTCGCGCCGCTGATCGCCCCGTTCGACTACGACCAGCGCACCCCCGGTGCCTCACGGTTGCCACCGGACCTGTTCGGCACCCACAGGTTCGGCACCGACGTCGCCGGGTTCGACCTGTTCTCCCGCGTCGTCTACGGGCGCGCGTCTCGCTCAAGATCGGCTTCGCGGCCACCTCGCTGGCCCTCGTCATCGGCCTCACGATCGGCGCCGTGGCCGGCTTCTTCGGCGGGGTGATCGAGACGCTCATCATGCGCCTCACCGACATCTTCCTCGCCATCCCGTACATCGTCCTCGCCATCGCCGTCGCGACGGTCTTCGGGCGCAGCGAGAACTCGATCATCTTCGTGCTCGGGTTCACGGGCTGGCTCGGGATCTGCCGGATCGTGCGCGCCAGCTTCCTGTCGCTCAAGGAGCTCGAGTACGTCGAGGCCGCGCACGCCCTCGGGTACTCCCGCCGGCGCATCATGTTCCGCCACATCCTGCCCAACGCGCTGCAGCCGATCATCGTGTACGGCACCATCCTCATCGGCACCGTCATCCTCTCCGAGGCCGCGCTGTCGTTCCTGGGCGTGGGACCGCAGTTCCCCACGCCGGCCTGGGGGCTGATGGTCGCCGAGGGGAGCGGCCAGATCTCCGCGGCACCGCACCTGCTGTTCTTCCCGGGCGTCGCCATCTTCATCACGGTGCTGTCGTTCGTGTTCGTCGGTGACGGGCTGCGCGACGCCCTCGACCCCAAGCTCAAGTGACCACCCCCATGCCCAGCACCTCGAACGAGACGCTCCTGTCGGTCCGCGACCTGCGCGCCTACTTCCACACCGACGACGGGATCGTGAAGGCGGTCGACGGCATCAGCTACGACGTCCGCCGAGGCGAGATCTTCTCGATCGTCGGCGAGTCGGGCTCCGGCAAGTCGGTGAGCGCCATGACCATCATGGGCCTGCTCCCCGACGTCAAGGTCCACTCGGGGGAGATCCTCTGGAAGGGGCGCGACCTGCTCTCGCTGCCCGAGGAGGCGCGCCGTCAGATCCGGGGCGGGGAGATCGCCATGATCTTCCAGGACCCGCTCACCGCGCTGAACCCGGTGCACACCGTGGGGCGTCAGATCGGCGAGATGGCACGGGTCCACGAGGGCCTCAACAAGAAGCAGGCCCTGGCCCGCGCCGCACAGATGCTCGACCTGGTCGGGATCCCGCAGGCCCACAAGCGCGTCGACATGTACCCGCACGAGTTCTCGGGCGGCATGCGCCAGCGGGCGATGATCGCCATGGCGATCTCCTGCAAGCCCGACCTGCTCATCGCCGACGAGCCCACGACGGCGCTCGACGTGACGGTCCAGGCGCAGGTGCTCGAGGTGCTCGTCGACATCAAGGACGAGATCGACTCGGCCATCGTGCTGATCACCCACGACCTCGGCGTGGTGGCGGGCCTCGCCGACTCGGTGATGGTCATGTACGCGGGCCGCCAGGTGGAGACGGGCAGCACCGAGGAGATCTTCTACGAGTCGCGCCACCCCTACACGCTCGGCCTGCTGGCCAGCCTTCCCCGCCTCAACGACGTCGGCGACGAGCCGCTGGTGCCGATCGCCGGCTCGCCCCCGTCGCTGATCCGCCGCCCCAGCGGCTGCGCCTTCCACCCGCGCTGCCGCTTCGCCCGCCTTCCCGGCCTCTGCGACAGCGAGGTCCCCGAGCTGCGCCTCGTCGCCGGCGACGCGCACTGCTCGGCGTGCCACTACGCGGAGACGCTCGAAGGCGTCACCATCGAGACCCTGCGGGCCAAGGTCGACCGGGCCGACCTGCTCGGCATCGAGACGGCAGGCGAGACGTGACCGGCCTGACCGACGCACCGGCGACGAGCGCCGTCGGGTTCGACGCGCCGCTGCTGCGCGCCACCGGCCTGGTCAAGGACTTCCCGATCCGCGGGGGTGTGCTCGGCCGGGCCGTGGGCCGCGTGTCGGCCGTCGCCGGCGTGTCGCTCGAGGTCCGGCGGGGGGAGACCCTCGGGCTGGTGGGCGAGTCGGGCTGCGGCAAGTCCACCACCGGCCGCCTCCTGCTCGACCTCATCAAGCCCACCTCGGGCGAGGTGCTGATGGAGGGCGAGTCGCTCACCCGGATGAAGGGCCGGCGCCTCGCCCAGGCCCGACGCCGCTTCCAGATCGTCTTCCAGGACCCGTACGCCTCGCTGAACCCCCGCATGACGATCGGCACGACGCTCTCCGAGCCGCTGAAGGTCCACTTCGGTTGGAAGGACGACCGCGTGGCCGAGCGGGTGCGCGAGCTGCTCACCATCGTCGGCCTGTCGCCCGAGCACGCCAACCGCTTCCCCCACGAGTTCTCCGGCGGCCAGCGCCAGCGGGTCGGGATCGCCCGGGCACTGGCCCTCGAACCCGAGCTCATCGTGCTCGACGAGCCGGTGTCGGCGCTCGACGTGTCGATCCAGGCCGGCGTGATGAACCTGCTCGAGCTGCTGCAGGACCAGCTCGGCCTGGCGTACCTCTTCATCGCCCACGACCTCTCCGTGGTGCGGCACATCTCCGACCGCGTCGCCGTCATGTACCTGGGCAAGATCGTGGAGGAGGGCACCCGCGACGAGATCTACGGGCAGCCGGCGCACCCCTACACGCAGGCGCTGCTCTCGGCGGTTCCCCTGCCCGACCCGCGGGCGGAGCACGCCCGCGAGCGGATCATCCTGCAGGGCGACGTGCCCTCGCCGGCCGACCCGCCCTCGGGCTGCCGCTTCCGCACGCGCTGCTGGTGGAAGCAGGAGCTCGAGGCGAAGGGCACCGACACCTCGATCTGCGCCGAGCAGGATCCCGCGCTCGAGCCGCGCGACGTCGGACACCCAGCGGCCTGCCACTTCGCGAGGGTCCGCGAGGTCGTGGTGTCCGCACCCAACGAGTAGCCTCGTCGGTCGGCCCCGCCAGGAGAGATCGTGCTCACCGGAATCGTCCTCACCATCCACATCGTCGTCGCGCTGATCCTCATCGGCCTCGTGCTGCTCCACAGCGGCAAGGGCGGCGGCCTCTCCGACATGTTCGGCGGCGGCGCCGGCGCCACGGCACTGGGGTCGGCGGCAGCCGAGCGGAACCTCGACCGGATCACCGTCGTCGTGGCGGTCACGTTCGTGTTCACCACCACCGGCCTGGCGTTCCTCCTCGACTGATCCGATGGCCCTCGGGGCGGGGCGCCGTCGGCTGGGAGGTGCGCTCACCCGCGGGGCGGCCGTCCTCCTGACGGCGTCGCTCGTGGGCCTCGCTTCGTGCAGCGACGACGACGACGAGCCTGCGGCGCCGCCGTCGTCGGGCAGCGCCGGGGGCGAACCGGTCGACGGCGGGCGGGTCCGCGTCGGGGTCGCCGGTGCCCTGGTGGTCGACCCGGTGCAGGCGTCGCTCGCCTCGCCGAGCCAGCTGATGGTGCTCGACGTGCTGCACGACGGCCTCACCGAGCTCGACGGTTCGGGCGATGCCCGAGGTGCGCTGGCGCGGTCGTGGACGGCCGACCCGGCGCGCACGACGTGGGAGTTCCAGCTCGATCCCGAGGCGACGTTCACCGACGGGCGGACGGTCACCGCCTCCGATGTCGTGGCATCGCTCGAGCGGGTGGCCGCCGCCGGCGACACCTCGCTCGCCGCGCTGCGCCTGGAGGGCATCGAGGGCTTCCGCGCCTTCGTCGACGGCGAGGCCGACCACCTCGCCGGGCTGAGCGCGCCCGACGGCGCCACGGTGCGCGTCGCCCTCGACGAGCCGCTCTCCGTGCTGCCCGAGCTGCTCGCCAGCCCGGTGTTCGGCGTGGTCGACCGCGGCGCCATGGCGTCGGCCACCGCCGCTGCCTTCGACGAGCTGCCCCTGAGCGGCGCCTGGTCGGTCGCCACCGCTGACGTTGATGAGCTGGTGCTGGAGCGGCGAGGTGAGGGGCACCTCGACGAGCTGCAGCTGCGCAGCTACGACGATGCCCTGGCGGCCTACGAGGCGTTCGACGGCGGTGATCTCGACTGGGCCGCCGTGCCGGCCGAGCGCTTCGGCGAGGCCGTGGAGCGCCACGGCGACGACCACTTCGCGCCGTTCCACGCCGAGCTCTACTTCGGGTTGAACGTCGAGCACCCGAAGCTGGCCGGCCAGCCGCTGCGGGAGGCGATCGCCGCCGCCATCGACCGCGACGCCATCGTGGCGGCCGTCTACGACGACCTCGCCGACCCGCTGGCGACGGTGGTGCCGGCCGGCGTCGTCGGCCACGACGCCGAGCGCTGCGCCGAGTGCGGTCACGACCCCGCCCGCGCCGAGGCGCTGGTCGCCGCGGCGTTCCCCGACGGTGCCGTGCCGACGGTCAACGTCGACTTCGACGAGTCGCCCGCCCAGGAGGACATGGCCGAGATGGTCGCGGCCGACCTCGAAGCCGTCGGCATCCCGGCTCAGCTGCGGCCGCTGTCGATCGAGGAGTACAAGGGCTTCGTGGTGTCGGGCAACCAGGAGCTGTTCAGCTTCGGGTGGATCGGCGTGTACGCCTCGCCCGACGCCTACCTGGCCCCGCTGTTCGGTTCATCGGCCGCCGACAACCTGACGGGCTTCGCCTCGCCCGACGTGGACGCGCTGCTGGGCACTGCCCGTGGCACCGGCGATGCGACGGCCGCGCTGCGCTACTGGGCCGAGGCGGAGGCCGCCGTCCTGCGGGCCGCGGTGGTCGTGCCGATCGCCCAGTTCCGGACCCAGGTCGTCGTCGCCGACCGGGTCGAGCGCCTCGAGCACGCCGTCGACGGCACCGTCGACTGGTCGCAGGTCTGGGTCGTCGACGGCCGCTGAGCCGCCCCGTGGCTGGCTGGCCGGTCTCCGGCGCCGCCGTGTACCGTGACCAGTCCCCGGGGCGACCCGGAGGCCACGTCGGAGTGGCGGAATTGGCAGACGCGCCAGCTTGAGGGGCTGGTGTCCGCAAGGACGTGGGGGTTCAAGTCCCCCCTCCGACACGCTCTGTACTACATGGCCGGGCCTTGACCTTCACCACCTTCCGGTGAGGGTCGAAGGTGAGCGAGACGCCGAGCTCGGCGTAGACCTGGGCCTTGATCTTCGGGTCGGCCCGGCCGAGCAGCGCCACGGCGTCCTGGATGCCCGCCAGGAGCGCTCGCACCTGGGCGACGGTGAGCGGCTCCTCGGCCGGTGCAGCGCCCTCTAGAGCCCGCTCAGCCTCCAGACGCTCGCCCTGGACCTCACGCATCCAGCCGGCCACCACGAGGGCGTCAGCGCCGGCGTCAAGGGCGGCCCGGTACTTCGCCAGCCGCGAGTCGCAGTCGGCGATCTTGCGGCATGCCGCCTCCTGCCGGGCGGCAGCTCCCTCGTCGGGCGCCTGGGCCATCGCCATAGCGTCGCAGGTCGCCGCGGCGTTGTCCTCGTCGAACACCTCAGCGATCCATGCGTCGAGCGCGGCGGTCACCCGGTCCTCGCGGAGGTACACGGTGCGAGGGTGGTCGATGCCCTTGGCCAGCGCGTACTCGGTGGCGAACTGGCAGCGGTAGTGCTCGCGCCCATTGTTGAACGTGCCCTGCATGCGCCGGCCGCAGAGCCCACACGTGATGAGGCCCGAGAGCTGATACGTGCGCTTGGCGCGAGGGCGCTTCGTCGTGTTCGGACGGTGAGCACCCGCGGCGCGCATCGACTCCGCCCGGGCGAACATCTCCGGGTCGATGATCGCCTCGTGGGCCTGGTCCGTAGACCAGATCCAGTCGCTCCGGTCGTTCCAGCGCAGCTTCGTCTCGTGGCCCGCTGCGACGTCCTCGACGTCCATGAGGACCTCGTCGCGGCGCTGGCGGTTCCAGACCTGCCGGCCGGTGTAGCGAGGGTTCCCGAGGATGGCCCGCACGGCCGACTTGCCCCATGCCCCGCCAGAGCTCGTCCGGTGGCGGTTCCTGGCCGGGTCGTGCGCGCTGGGGGAGGGGATGCCGTCAGCGGTGAGGCCCTCGGCGATCGCGAAGAGGCCACGCCCAGCGAGGTACTCGTCGAAGATCCGCTCGACGACCGGTGCGGCGATCGGGTCGAGCTCGAGGCGGTGTGCGCGCTGCCCGGCGGCTGCCTTCCCGGGGTTGGGGTGCGGGCCGTCGTCGACGAGCTGGTAGCCGTAGGGCGGGCGACCACCGAGGAACCGGCCCTCGGTCGCTGCCTGGCTGGCCATGGCGGACCGCACGCGGATTTTGATGCGGTTGCGCTCGCCCTTGCTCATGCCGCCGTAGAGCGACATCACGAGGTCGTGGGCGTCGCTGCCCGGGTCGATGCGCCCGCCCACCTCGGGCACCCACAGCTCGACGCCGTAGTGCGTGAACACTGGGAAGGTGAGCCCGAACTGACCGCCGTAGAACGCACGGGCCGGCTCGCCGATCACCACGGCATCGAAGCCGCGGGCGGGATCGCGGAGGTCCTCGAGGAGGCGGGCCGACTCGGGGCGGCGCTTCCACGGCAGGGACCGGCTCTGCCCGATGTCGAAGTAGTCGGCGACCACCTCGCCGCCGTGAGGCTCGATGAGCGAGGTCGACCGCGCCAGCTGCCACTGCTTCGAGCTCGTCGGGTCCTGCTGATCCTCGGTGCTCACGCGGCCGTAGAACGCAAAGAGGGTCGTCGTGGTGGTCATCGCTTCGTTCCCTTCTTGGTGAGCCGACGTCGGTACTCGCGTTGCGCTTGCGCGCGGGCGCATGTCCGGGAGCAGTACAGGACACCCTTGGTGTGGAACTGGCCGTGCTCGGCGCCGTCGCGCTGACGGACGAACGGGCTGTTGCATGTCTCGTTGCCGCAGCGTCGAGGAACCGCCCCCTCGTCGATCAGGTTCCAAAGCTGGAGGCACAGCGACGGGTAGAGGCTGAACGCGGGCTCGTCGGCTCGCGGGCTGACGTTGATGCGCACCTGTTGATCTCGCAGGCCGGCGTTGAGCACCGATTCGAAGGTGTTCCAGGCGGTGCGGAGCGTGGGGGAGGGGAAGCCCTCCTCGGGCCAGACCGTCTGCAGCTCGCTCGGGGATGCGCCGGAGACGTGGCCCACCCAGAAGCGGGTCGCTGCTCTGATGCATTCGGCGTGGGTCTGGATCTCTTCGACATGGAAGACGTGCCGCATTGGGGCGGAGCTGGCGTCGCCCCGCGGGTGCGGGAGGGGCACGTCCGGATGGTGGTCAGCGAACAGCTTCCGCAATTGGCGCTCGAAGCGGTCGTCGCGGCGAACGGGGACGACGTAGCGACGCCAGTTCGGGTGCGCGAGGAGCCCCGCCGTGCTCGTGAACTCGGCGACTGCCTGGTCGTCGTTGACGTCGAGGTCGAGGAGCTCGCGTAGGAACAGCTCGGGTGGCACCTCTCGTTCCTTGGATGTCGTGGCCAAGGTGATGAAGCCGTCACTGCACGATCGGACAGCGTGGACTTTGACCCTGGGCACCTCAAGCACGCCGTCGGGCCAGGTCCTGATGCGTGGTACGAAATTGTTGCTGGCTCGTCCTTCCACCGGGCGCTCCCACCGGGCAGAGTGTCATCACGTTCGTGATATCTGCCGTGAGGAGAACCTATCACGATGGTGACAACCGTCAAGCAGGTCATCTCGATGCACGAGGTCACCCGGAGACGAGCCGGGTTCACGCAGACCCAGCTCAGCAACCGCACCGGCGTCGACCGCTCCTACTGCAGCCGCGTTGAGGCGGGCCTCATCCCAGCCAGCTACCGGTACCAACAGCGCTTCGCCGGCGCATGCGGGGTTGCGGTGGAGGACGTCTTCGACCCAAAGACCGGGCGGGTGCTCGCAGCCCCACACGGCATCGGTGCCGCATGACCGCGCCCCGCTCGACGGTGCAGCGAGCGCCTGATGTCACCGTCGAGATGCCCGATCGCCCTCCGGCGATCACGCCACGGCTCGCCCGGCTGCTCCTGCGGATCGTGCGGGACGACAACGAGCGATCGCTCAGCGATCACGAGGCACGGGACGACGCCGCATGACCATCCGCTGTCTGACGACGTCGCCAGAGGTTCCTACCCGGCCACCAGAGTGAGGTCCGAACGCGACGGTGCCGGCCCACCCCTGAGCCGGCACCACCCGCAACAGAAAGCGCCACCCACGCCGCCAAGCAAAGGAGAGCGCCGGTGACGAGCGTACATCCCACTTCCGACACGACGACCGAATCCAGATGCACACCAGGGCCTCAGCTCCCACCCGACGCTGCCGCGACCGAGGTCCGCAGCATCGTGCCGACCAGCGGGCTGTGGTGGGTCGTCAGCCGCACTCACGACGACGACGGAGAACACTGGTACCGCCGCGAACCCGTCGCCGCTTGGGGCCTGCTCGCCGACGGCATCACGGTCGCGCTCATCGGCGGCGACGCAGGCATGCTCGAGCCCGCCCCAGTCGACACCGACCGGCGAAGCAGCTGGATCAGCCACGACTCCCGACTCGCCGAGCTCACGGATTGCCGCTGCCTCGAGGAGCTCGCCGACGGCTGTCCCATCTGCGACGGGACCGGATGGGTCCCCGAAGGCGCTGACCGCTTCGCCCGACAGTGCTCGCGATGCCGCGCCATCCGTGAGGACGTCGAAGCCGACGGCTGGTGCTGCCGGTGCGGCGAGTACCGCACGTGACCCAACCCGCCCCCGCCGTCGCAGCCGACGTCCGTCGCCTCGCCGACACGGCACCGCCCGGTGCCTCGCTCGAGGACCTCGTCGAACACGTCTGGCACAGCTGGGCTGGTGCACCGCCGCACCGCCACGACATCGCCCACATCCTTCAGAACGGCCACGGCGCGACGACCACGGAACCCTCGGGCCTCCCCGACCCGATCGACTGGCCCGCCTTCTGGCAGCGCGAACACCGTACCGAGGACTGGGCTCTCCCCAGCATCCTGCCCGCCGGCCGCCAAGGCACCATCTGGGCCAAGCGCAAGACCGGCAAGAGCCTCCTCAGCCTCGATCTCTGCGCCGCCGCCGCCACCGGGCGACCCATCCTCGGCCAGGACCCGGTCCCACCACTCGAGGTCATCTACCTCGACCTCGAGATGACCGAAGACGACCTCGAGGAGCGCCTCATCGACTTCGGCTACGGGCCCGACGACGACCTCAGCCGCCTCCACTACTACCTGCTCCCCAGCCTCCCCCCGCTCAACGACTACGCCGGCGGCCTGGCCCTCATGGAGCTCGTCGAACGACATAAGGCTCAGCTCGTCGTCATCGACACCCTCTCCCGCGTCGTCACCGGCAAAGAGAACGACAGCGACACCATCCAGGGCTACTACCGCTGCACCGGCATCCTCCTCAAACGAGCAGGCGTGAGCGCCCTCCGCCTCGACCACGGCGGCAAGGAACCCGACAAGGGCGAACGCGGCTCCAGCGCCAAAGGCGACGACGTCGACCTCTCCTGGGAGCTCCGACCCGCCGGCGGCAACGAATACCTCCTCCACCAGTCCTTCAGCCGACTCAGCTGGGTCCCCGAACAACTCAAAATCCGCCGCCTCGACGAACCCCTCCGCCACGTCATCGCCGACGACAACTGGCCCGCCGGCACCGAACCCTGCGCCCAACACCTCGACCGCCTCCAAGTCCACGCCACCACCTCCGTCAACGACGCCCTCAAGGCCCTCCGAGACGCCGACGTCAACCCCCGCCGCAAAGCCGTCGTCGCCGCCGCCCAACGCTGGCGCCGCCACCCCGACCGCCGCGAACGCACCCCGGAACCGCTCCGGGAACCACCCCCAACACCCACACCGGAACCATCGACAGGAACCACGGGAACCAACCCATGAAACCCCAGGTCACAGCACCCGGAACCACCACCGGAACCACCCGGAACCACCACCACCGGGCAACCGGGAACCACTGGGGGGTTCACGTAGGGAACCCCCAGGGTCCCAGCCCCATCTCGGGCCTCCTGCCCTCCGGCTCTGGAGCCGTCGTCGTGCAGGAACCCGCGCGTGATGCCGTGAGGGCTGCATCCCGCTGCGCGGTTGGGCGCGCGTGCATCGTCGGCCGGGTGGTTGGCCTGGTCGTGAGCTCGCGAGCGCATGGGGTGGGTGCGTGTCGGATGGGGGAGCGGTCTGCACCCCATGACGGTGGCCTGTCGTGGGCGCCCTGTCGGGTGGTGGTGAGGTGACCGACCAGGCCGCTGTCGAGCCGCAGTGGTCGCGCCCGTGGCGCCCGGCCCAGCCCTACGAGGAGGGGAACCGGGCGGCCCTGAAGCACGGCGCCGACTCCGCCCGGAGCATCCAGCCGGTGGCGGATGAGCTGCTGCGGTGGTCGGAGCATCTGGCGGACGTGGCGCCTTGGGCGTGTGGGCCGGCTCATGCGTCGACGGTGGCGGCGTGGGCGTGGGCGGAGGCGCGCTGCCTGCTGGTCCGGCGGTGGCTCGATGAACGCCAGGCGGTGAACGACGAGGGCGAGGTGCCGGCGGCGGCGAACTACCGGGAGAAGCTCGAGCGGCGCGCCCGCACGTTGCGTGCCGATCTGGGCCTTGGTCCGCTGGCGGAGGCGAAGCTGCTCGTGGCGATCCAGGCCGCCGGCGTCGAGGAGGGGGACACCACGCCCGGTGTGGAAGCCCTCCGTGCTGCTGGTCAACGGATCCTCGAGAGCCGCGGCGAGCTCGTCGAGCGAGACGACGACGGCGACGAGAACCAGGACGACGACGGCGACGCGGTGGACCATGGGTGACGCTCTCGCCCTTCTCGCGGGTATGCGCCTCGAGGACGGCCGGCCGTGGGGGGACGTGGCCGAGCCCTTCCAGTGGGCGGATGCCGGGGCGATCCTCAGCGCCGACGTCTCCGCGCCTCGCATGCACTACGTCACGCGCCCTCGTGGCGCGTCGAAGACGAGCGATCTCGGCGGGGTCGCGCTCGCGGCTCTGATCGAGCAGCTGCCACGGGCGTCACGCTCGTACGCCTTCGCGGCCGACCGGGACCAGGCTGCCCTGCTGGTCGACTCGATCGGGGGGTTCGTGTCCCGCACGGGCCTGCGCTCGCTCGTGAAGGTCGACGCCTACAAGGTCACCAACAAGCGCACCGCTGCCCGGCTCGATGTGATGTCCGCCGACGACGCGTCGGCGTGGGGTCTGCGGCCGCACCTGACGATCGTCGACGAGTACGCGCAGTGGCGCACGACGGGGGCGCCGCGCCGCCTGTGGGAGGCGATCTTCTCCGGGGTGGCGAAGGTGCCGGGGTCGCGGCTGGCGATCCTGACGTCCGCGGGTGACCCGGCGTCGCCGGCGTTCAAGCTGCTCGAGCGTGCGAGGGCGTCGGACGCGTGGCGGGTGTCGGAGACGCCGGGCCCGTGTCCGTGGATCGGCGCTGAGGCGCTGGCGGAGCAGCGGGCGGAGCTCAGCGAGTCGCAGTACCGGCGGCTGCACCTGAACGAGTGGGTGGCCAGCGAGGGCCGCCTGACGAGCGTCGAGGATCTGCGGGCGTGCGTCACGTTGGATGGGCCGCTGCGGCCGGTGCCGGGCATCGACTACGTGATCGGCGCTGACCTGGGCATCACGAACGACCGCACGGTGGTGGCGGTGTGCCACGCGGAGGCGACGGACGTGGAGGGCGTCCGGTTCCTGGTGTCGGCCGACGAGCGGGAGCGGGTGGAGTGGGGCGGGTACGACCCGTTGTCGGATCTCGACTTCTCGGAGCGCCCGGTGCGGGGGCGGCGTGTGCAGCGGGGCTCACCGGAGCGTGGCGTGCGGATCGTGTTGGATCGCATGCAGGTGTGGCAGGGGTCGCGGGGGTCGCCGGTGAAGCTGAGCGAGGTCGAGGAGTGGATCCTGCAGGCGTCGCAGGCGTTCAACGGTGCATCCCTGATCTTCGATCCGTGGCAGTCCGTCGGCATGGCGCAGCGGCTGCATGTGCGGGGCGTGCGGACCGAGGAGTTCACGTTCTCGTCGGGGTCGGTGGGCCGGTTGGCGTCGACGATGCATCTGCTGTTGCGCAACCGGGCGTTGGCGCTGCCGGATGATCCGGAGCTGTTGGACGAGCTGGCGAACGTGCGGTTGCGGGAGACGTCGCCTGGTGTTGTCCGGATGGACCACGACGCTGGCCACCACGATGACCGTGCGCTCGCCTTGGGCCTGGCGGCGCATCAGCTGCTCGAGTCGGCCCCGTCGCGGCCGTTGATGACTGGGCGGGTGTTGGATCGCCGGCACGGGTCCGGTCGTCGCGCCCGGTGAGCGCGCAGCGGGTCGTCGTCGGGGGCGAGGTGGACGAGCTCCCGGCGTGGGTGTCGGTGATGCACCGGGAGGACGTGTGGCGGCTTCACGCTGCGTGCCGTGGCCGGGGCCCTGACGACTGGTTCGAGGAGCGGGGTGGGCAGGCTCGAGCAGCTCGTCAGGTGTGTTCTGGCTGCCCGGTCCGGCTCGACTGTCTGCAGGAATCGCTGCTCGGTGAGTGGACGCTCTATGGCTTCGGGCTGTGGGGTGGGGCGACGGAGCGGGTTCGACGGGGCCTGGTGCGTGAGCTGGCGCGCTGCCCGCATCCTGATCGGTTCTACGGTCCCGAGGGCTGCGAGTGCCGGTTCTGTGGTGCGGTGGGGGCGCATGAGCGCAGGATGGGGCGACTCGCAGCCGGGGAGGTCGTCGAGCCTCTTCTGGCGGTCTCGCCTGGTGCTTCGCATGGGAAGGCGTCGACGTATGGGAATGGCTGCAGGTGCGAGCCGTGCCGGCAAGCCATGCGCGATCAGCGGCGGGCGTTGCGGGAGCGTAGGGAGCGGGAGGCGGCGGAGGGTCAGGGTGCGGCGTGACGAATCGTGAGCTGGTGGTGCGGTTCGTGCGGGACTTGGTGCTGGCGTTCCGGCCGGCGGCGGTGGAGCGGCAGCGCGCCCGGGTGCGGCGCGCGTGGGGTCGCCGAGCGCGCTGACGTCGCTACCTCGTCGCCGAACGACGGTGTCATCCGACCTTCGTCCATGTGCCGCACCGGGCTGACTCGAAGAAGGCTGAGTCGATGATGATGGTGACGGGCCCGTCGACGTTGTTGTTGTCGAGAATGTCTTGGCCGTCGGGTCCGAGCTTGGCGTAGTAGCACGTCCGGCCGCTGCCCTCGGTGTGGTATCGACCGGGCTGAATGTCGCGCCCCACTTCATGCACGCCGTCGCCGAACTGCGAGGAGCGGAGGCCGTTGAGAGTCGCGTCGAGTTGCCGCTCGCGGCCGGCTACCTCGTCCTCGCGCCGCTGGGCATCAGCCTCGCGGGCAACCACTTCGGTGATGCGTTCCGCGAGCGCCTCTTCGGCGGCCGCTAGGGCGGCCTCTTCGGCCTCATCGGCTCTCTGCTGCTCGGCGTCAATGTCGTCGAGCGCGTCATCGAGCTCGTTCTCGATGTCGTCACGGCGAGCGAGAGCGTCGTCGTATTCGCTGGTGATCGATGCGTTGGCAGCCTCGAGGGCGGCGATATCGTCGTCCTTCCCGCTGATCGCGAGTGCCATGACGACGATCGCGACCGCGGCGACTACCGCCGTGGCTGCCGGGACGATGAGCGGCAGGGGCCGCTTCCACCGTGCTCGACCGGACGCGGTCGTTGGTTCCCCCATGTGTGATCTCCCCCCGCGGTGACGTGGGCCCCGATGCTATGGCTGGGCTGAGTGCCGTGCACCGAAACTCACCCTCAGCGGTACGTCTCGGCTCATCCGGTTCGTTCGAGGACGATGCTGAGGCCGTCGTCGGGATGGTAGGTCCAGCTGGCGCGCACGTGGGGCGCTTCGGCGGTGAGGGTGCCGTCAAGGGCGCGTGTGTTGCCGATGCGGCTCATGGTTCCAGGGCTGAAGTCGAGCTCCTCGAGGAGCTCGCCTAGTTGGTCGATCGAGATGCCGTCGAAGTTGAGGCTCAGGGACTCTTCGTTGATGGTCTCGATGGCTCCGATGGTCCCGAGGCGGTGCTTCCGGGCGAGCAGCTCGAGATCGGGGAGTGCTTCGTCGGCAGCCTGACGCGCCTGTTCGGCTTCCTCGAGCCGGTCGAGTTCGACCTGGGCTTCGTTGGCGTCGCTGCGGGCGCTGATCCAGAGTCCGAACAAGGCGACGACGAGCACGCCGAGAGCGGCCGCAACGAGCCAGGGGACGCGGTCCGCGCCTTCTCGCTCGCCTGAGCGCACGTCGCGGGCTGTCGGCTCCGATCCTCCGTCGGTGTGGTCCACGGTGGCTCCCCCCCTTGGTGGTCCCCGGGGAACGTAGCGCCCCGGCCGTCGCTACGGCGTGTGCATCCGGGCTGCGGAGTAGTCGCCGGTAGACGCTCGCCGGCATGAGCGCCACCCAGGTCCAGAGCCGACGAACGCACCAGGCGGGCGACGGCCTGCCGTTGTCGCTGCGACTCGATCCATCGCTGGTGGCGGCCGTCGACGAGCTCGCCGCGTCCGATGAGCGGAGCCGCTCGTGGGTGCTGCGCAAGGCCGTCGAGGAGTACCTCGCGCGCCACTCCGTTGCTGACCCGAGGAGCACCTGATGTCCGATGTGACGCTGGAATCGATCGTGGAGTCGCGGCAGCGGCCGCCGTTCCGGTTGGCCGGCGCCGAGCTGCTCGAGGTCGTGTCTCGCGACCCCCGCGACCCGCTCCACCGAGGCCGACTGCGGGCGCTGCTCGCCCGCCTACAACGCGAGTCCTACGGACGGCCGACGCCGCAGCGCCCACTGCTGGAATGGATGCTCGCCCAGGCGGAGGGGTCGAGCTCGTACGACCATCCCATGCGGGGCCCGGTGAACGGTCGGCCGCGCGCGCTCACGGTCGGCGATGTCGAGTTCCTGAACTCGCTGCGCGGTGTGCCGCCGGCGCACGTGTCCGCTCAGGACGCCGCCCTCTTGCACGAGCTCGACGCCGTGGCGGAGAGCTCGACGGAGCGCCGACTCGTCGCGCAGGTCGTCGATCCGGTGCGCCGCCACCACGACCGCTGCGCTGAGGAGGCGCAGCTGCGAGCGACGGTCGCCCGCCAGCCCTGGCACTCGCCTGAGAACCGCCTGCTGGCGCTCCAGTGGGTCGAGGACGCCATGGTGGCCGAGGCGCGAGCACGGCTGAACGCCCAGCTGCAGCCCGGCACCCGGGATGACGTGCGCGAGCGGATCGAGCACGAGGCGATCGAGGGTGCCCGGGGCCTCGCCCGGGCCGGCATGGAAGAGGCGTGGGTGACAGGCGATCCTCGGCTCGCCGTCGAGCGTGAGGCGGCGCGAGCAAGGCTGTCCGAGCTTGCTCGGGGAGCCGATCCGCGCTCGTCCAAGCCTGCCGGCCCCTCGCGTGCGCTCGAGGACGGGCGGGAACGGGCTCGCAAGGAGCGCGGCGCGTGTTCGAGCGCTGACGCATTGCGCCACGAGTTCGGTGGCGCCGGCGACGTGGTTCTCGTGCCAAAGCAGGTAGCGACCCCAGTCGATGAGCCCGAGACGGCGGTGTGACGATGTACCACGCGTGCCGTCGAGGGCGGGCGGGGCAGCGACTCCGGTGGCTGCTCAGGCCCACCGCTGGCGCGTCTCGCCCGCAGTTCGCCCCGGTCGGCGTAGATCGGCCGTGCATCGCGGCGGCCGGAGAGCAGGCCGCGGAGTGAACCGGCAGCAGCGCCGGTCGAGCGGGGAGCGCGCTTCGAGCTCCGGCGCGCTCCCTGGTGCGGCGAACCTGCTCGTCAAAGCGGGCCTCAGCCAGATCGCCCTGGAGATGGTTGGAGCAATGCAGGCGGTCGTCCACGCCGACGAGCTGGGCCTCACCGAGGAGCAGGTGGCGATCGCTGATCGCGTCGGCACTCGTTACGTCGAGGCGTGGCTGAAGCGGAACGGCGGGACTCTCCCAGGCGGCTTTCGGTACGTCGACCAACCTCCAGGGTCCGTGAGCTGAGCGCCATGTCGTTCCGCACTATCGAGGTCAAGCTGAAGGCGGACGTCGGCAGTTTCACTGCTGGCATGGGGGCTGCCGCCGCGTCGGTCCGGGACTTCGGGCGACAGGTCTCCGGCATGGGCTCAGCGTCGACGCGCGACATCGAGCGTGTCGGCAGATCCGCACTTGTCATGTCCGGCACGCTTGCTGTCGGCCTCGGCGCGTCGGCCAAGGCGGCGATTGACTGGGAGTCCGCCTGGGCCGGAGTGGCGAAGACGGTCGACGGGTCAGCGGAGCAGATGTCGGCTCTCCAGGGCGAACTGCGCGAGATGACCACTCAACTGCCGGCGACACACGGCGAGATCGCCGCAGTAGCGGAAGCGGCCGGCGCCCTGGGGGTCGAGACCGCGTCGATCGGGTCGTTCACTCGGACGATGATCGACCTGGGAGAGACGACAAACCTCACGGCCGACCAGGCCGCCACGTCGTTCGCTCGCATCGCGAACGTGATGGGCACGAGCCAGTCCGACTTCGACCGGATGGGCTCGACGATCGTGGCGCTCGGCAACGCGGGCGCTTCCACTGAGGCCGAGATCGCCGAGATGGCGCAACGCCTCGCCGCCGCCGGCACCATCGCCGGACTGTCGGAGGCGGACGTGTTCGCGTTCGCTGAGTCGTTGGCGGCGGTCGGCGTCGAGGCCGAGGCAGGCGGCACCGCGTTCTCCAAGGTCTTCACCTCGATCCGCGACGCCGTGCTGGACGGCTCCGACAAGCTCCAGGTCTTCGCACAGACAGCGGGCATGTCGATCAGCGAGTTCTCCGCGCTGTTCCGCGAGGACGCGGCAGAGGCGATCGTGTCGTTCGTCGAGGGCCTGGGCGACGTCAGCGCCGCCGGGCAGTCGACGACCGCGATCTTCGATGACCTCGGCCTCGCGGACCAGCGGCTCATGCGCGCGCTCCTGGCGACCGGTGAAGCGTCCGACTACGTCCGGCACCAGGTGCTCCTCGCGAACGGGGCATGGGACGAGAACACCGCCCTGATGACGGAGGCGGAGAAGCGCTACGAGACGACCGCTGCCAAGCTCGAGGTGGCCCGCAACCAGGTGGTTGACCTGGGCGTCGACATCGGCGGCGTGCTCCTGCCTGCTGTCGCGAAGGCCGCGGACGGAGCATCGAATCTCATTCGCGGGTTCTCCGAGATGCCCTCTGTGCTCAAGGTCGCAGGCACCGGTGTGGCGGGGATCTCGGCGACCCTGACGGGCATCGTGGGAACCACGGGTGTCCTGCTGCCGAAGATCCGTGATCTGCGGACCTCACTGCGAGAGATGGGCGCTGCCGGTCGTGTCGCGGCGACGGCGATGCCGTGGCTGGCGGGCGCCGGAGCAGCTATCGCCGTCAGCGCGCTCGCGTACGAGCGGGCGACGCGCGCGAGTCGTGAGTACGAGGCACAGGTCCGGGAGCTCGCCAGGTCGCTCAGTCCCGTGCTCGACGGACAGACGAGCCTGAACGATGCCCTTGCGGAGTTCCTGCGCCTGGGCGTCGAGGGGCTGTCGTCAGAGCAGGTTGAGGGTCTCAACGCCTTCGGTGTGAGCCTGGCCGACATCGAGGACACGATCGTGGCGGGCGGAGACGCGCTCGACCCGTTCCGCGCGCAGATTCAAGCGCTGGGCCTCGACCTCGAGGGCTTCGACATCGGGAAGCTCGACGACAAGGGCGCCTCTGCTCGCGCGGTCGATCGTGTCGCCGAGGCCATGGGCATCAGCCGGACGGCACTCAAGGGCCTGATCGAGGAGATCGAGGACTGGGACGACGAAGCACAGGGGGCTGCGCAGCGCACCATCGAGCTGGCGGTCACCAACGGTGACCTGACGCAGTCCGCCGTGGATGCCGCCGTCGAGATGGCCACGCTCGAGGACGGCACCATCAACTGGGCTGCCGCTCTGCAGTACCTGATCCCGGAAGTCGAGGGCACGAGCGGAGCGATGCGCGAGTCGGTGCCGCAGATCTCCTCCGCGACCGAGGCGATCGAACAGCAGGAGCAGGCGATCGACGACCTGATCTCTGAGCTGGACGAGCTCTTCGAGAAGTACTTCGGCTTCGAGGAGGCCCGCGACAAGCTGCTGCGGGGCTTCAACGAACTCGACGACGTGATGACTCGCGCGATCGAGAACGGCCTCAACCTCCGCGACGTGATGGGCGACCAATCCGACGGTGCCCTCATCCTGCGGGAGCACATGCGCGGCATGACCGCAGGCGCCAAGGGCGTCATCGACGAGTGGATCCGTCAGGGCGTGAGGGGCCAGGAGCTGCAGGCGCGGATCGACTACCTCTCGCAGTCGTTCCGAGATCAGGCCGAAGCAGCTGGCGTGCCGGCACCCGTGGTCGACCACTACCTGGGGCTGCTCGATGAGATCCCGAACCGGGTCGACACCGCCGTCAACGCGAACACCGTGCAGGCCACGGCAGCCATCGACGCGCTGATCTCGAAGTTCGCCGAGCTGCAGCGCTCGGTCCCGCACGTGCGGATCCCGATCAGCTCGGAGGCGGACCTCCGGGCCCTCGTGGGGGAATCCCGTTGGGGCGACATCTACGAGTACGCGCGTGGCGGTGTGACGCCCGCCCACATCGCTCGAGGCGACCTGATCCGCTACGCCGAACCGGAGACCGGCGGCGAGGCCTTCATCCCACGCCGTGGCGACCCGACCCGCTCCATGAGCATCCTCGCCACCGCGGCCAGCTGGTACGGCGCCCGAGTCGTCCCCATGGCGAACGGTGGCGTCGGGCGGTTCGCCGGCGGCACCCACGGTGAGGTCCCGTCAGGGTTCGAGCTCACGCAGGTCATGCACCAGGTCGGCGCCATCAGCGACACGGACTTCCGTCGACACCTCCAGGTGCGGCTCACGCAGTTCCGGCAGTACTCGGCCGAGTGGGTCGACGCCTACCAGCAGCTGCTGCGCTTCGAGGAGGACGCCGAAGCCGACCGGGCCCGGATCCAAGAGGAGGCCGCCCGCGACGCCGAGGACGACTACCGGCACCGCCGCGAGATCAACGACAACCTCTTCGAGCTCGGCAAGATCAGCCTCGAGGACCACCTCTTCAACCTCGACCGCCGCATGGCCCGCGAGGTCAAGTACTCCGACGCCTGGATGGGCCTGCACAACGAACGCGAACGCCTCCTCGAGGAGCAGAAGCGCCTCACTGAGGAGCGGGCGGAGGCGGAGCGAAGGGCAGTCGATGACGCCGTCGAGGCGCTCAACGACCTGCTCGACGCCGAGGCCGACATCCATGCCCGCATGGAACAGGCCACCACGGAGCATCACGCCCGCCTGCGTGCCATGGAGGCGGACCTCGAGCGGGACCGGCGCGACGCCATCGCCGGCCGCGCCCGTGCCCTGCAGGCGTGGATCGGGGTCGAGGAGCGGGCCGTCATCTCGTGGGGCAACACCGTCGGGGCCCTCACGAGCAACATCGCCGATCAGGCCCAGGTGTTCACCGACTGGCAGGACCAGCTGGCGGCCGCCCGGGCCCGTGGCGTGTCGCAGGGCGTGATCGAAGCGCTCGGCCTCGACGAGAGCCCGCAGGCGCTCGGGCAGCTGCGCATGTTCGCTGCGGCGACGGATGAGGAGATCGCGGCGCTCAACGAGGCGGTCGCGGCACGCAACGAGCAGGCGGGCGCCCAGGCGCGCGCCGAGGCGCAGCAGTCCTACACGGCGCTGGGGGGCATGCTGGTCGACATGCGGTCCGCCTTCGCGGCGGAGGTCGAGGCACTCAACGAGGAGTTCCTCGCCGAACAGGCCCGCCTCACGGGTGAGCTCGCGCTCGTGGGTGCCGACCAGGGCCGGTCGTATGGTGACGCGATCGCCGCCGGCATCACGTCCGCCGTTCCCGCGATCCGTGAGGCCGCCCAGGCGGCCCGGGACGCGATGGGGGGCGTCGTGCAGCTTCCGGACGCCGGCACGCCCGTGCGGCTCAACGCGAGCGCTGCGGTGCCCGACACGGCCGCGATGGCGGCCGCGGTGCAGCGCCTCCGGCAGCCCGCCCTGCAGATCCGTGCCGACGTGTACCTCGACGGCAAGCGCATCGTCGACGACCGCGTCAAGGTCGTGATCCGAGACATGAACACCGACGCCGAGATCGCAGGAGCGCACTGATGGCCGCCGTCACGCGCGTCGAGATCCCGCACCTGGAGTGAGGCGTCCAGCGTTGGTCGACTTGAAGCGTGCGGCGTCCTCGATGATGGCCTGGACGCCTTCGGGGCGCAGCGGCTTGGAGAACAGGTAGCCCTGCCCGAGGTGGCATCCGAGGCGGGCGACGATCTCCGCCTGGGTCGGAGTCTCTAGGCCCTCTGCGACGACCGTGAGGTTCATGGCTCGTGCGAGGGCGACGACGCCGCGGACCAGCACCTCGCCGCGTACGTGATGCTCAAGCTGGTCGATGAAGACCCGGTCGAGCTTCAACACGTCGATGGGGAAGAGGTGGAGGTGCCCGAGCGACGATTCGCCGGTGCCGAAGTCGTCGACGGCGAGCCGAATGCCGAGCAGGCGCAGGGCCATGAGCCCGTTGACGGCAGTGTCGATGTCGAGGACGAGCGACGTCTCGGTGATCTCGAGGTGAAGCCACTGGTTCGGCACCCCGGTCGCTGCCAGGACCTCGCCGATGTAACCGGGCAGGTCGTCGTCGTGGAGGTCCGCTGCCGACACGTTGACCGCCACGAGGAACGGCTCATCGCCGGCCAGGACGGTCTCGCGCCATGTGGCCACCTGGCGGCAGGCTTCGCCGATTACGAAGCGCGTCACGTAGCCGATGCAGCCAGTGCGTTCCGCCTGCGGGATGAACTCGTCTGGAGGGATCACGCCGCGGACCGGGTGGTTCCAGCGGACGAGTGCCTCGACGCCGACCAGGTCGCCTGTCCGGAGGTCGACCAGAGGCTGGTAGTCGACGTGCAGCTGCCCGCTGGCCGTGGCGCGGCGCATCTCGTCGCGGAACCGGCGGGTGGTGATGTCCTCGGTGAGGGAGGGCAAGGAGTGGCGCGACAGGTACGCGGTCAGCTGGCCGAGCACGACGAAGATGCCGAGTCGCGTGAGCCAGTTGGCCGGCAGCTGCGGAGTCTGCGCGGCGACGTCGAGGGGCATGATCGGGCCCGCTGCGAGTCCTGCCGCGACGGCGACTACCAGTGCGCCTCGGGCGCCGAACCGGATCGAGCCGATGATGAGCGGGACGTAGAACGCGTGGGGTAGTGCGGTCTTGGACCCGCCCCCGACGTACGTGGCGATCCAGGCGAGCCCTACGGCGCCGGCGATGACGATCCACGCGAATCCGGCGTCGGCGCCCGAGGATGCCGATACGGTCCTGCCCTCGGTCCGCTCCCGGAGCGCGGACATCCATGTCGGCACCGCGACCATCGTTGAACCATCGGCATCCCTGGTCCCCATCTTGAGCCCAGGCGTCGCGGGTGCGGCGTGAGGAAGCCCAGCTACGGCAGAAAGCCGTTGTGGCGCAAGCTCGCCGTCAAGCGCTCACCAGGCTGGTTGCAACCGAGCCATGCGGCCACGGCGCGCTCCTGGTCGGGGCGCGGCGCATTCTCACGCCGCAGGTCGATCAGTAGACCCCGGGCCGTGACGGGCGGGGGCATCTCCTCGCCGGGCTTCACGATGTCGAGCTCACGGTAGGGCATCAAGGGTCTCCATGGTCGGCGTCACCAATCCTGCCAGACGATCGCCGGATGCGACCCGAGTGCGACCGCAGCCTTGTCGGCCGACTCGTCCGTGAGGCCGTACTCGCGCCACCTGTACACCTGCCGAAAATCGACACCGCACGTACGAGCCAGGGCCCCGCGAGGGCAGGCTGGCCCGCGGCCTCAGCGCAGCTAGCGGCCACCGCAGACCGGTGCTCGAGGTGGGAAGCGGATACGTCGAGCAACCGCTCCGCCAACCTCGACGGTGCAACGCTGACTCCGACCGTCGCGAAGATGCCGGATCGTCTCGCGCGACACACCGGTCAGCGTTGCCAGCTGACGGGACCCAAGCTCGAGTGCACGCAGGTGCGCTCTCACCGCTGCAGTATCGACGAACGCTGGCGACGTCGGCTCCGCCGGCAAGCCCCGCGCGCGTCTGCGCCGGCGACGTCCGTAGGCGGCGTTCGCTGCCTGGCACGGGATGCACCTGCAGCCCCAGGAGAGATCACACCCCTCGTCGGGACCGTACAGGTAGCAGGCGCGCTCGCCATGCAACCGAGGGCGTGCTGTCAGCGAACTCAGCAGCGATCCGACCAGCCGACCACCGTCCCGCCCCCGAGACGCAGAGAATCGACGTCGAGACTGGCCACCCGGGTTACGTGCTGCTCACCGTCGGTGCGATGGATCGCAGCGAGCGCGAGATGGGGGACCGCCGCCCCCTCAGCGTCGTCCATCGCATCGAGCGCGACCACCTCTTCGCCGCTGGTCACGACGTAGACACCAGCGATCGCCGTGGGCCCTGCGCCGCCCTCATCGTCGACGAGAAGCCGTACGTACCGCTCGTCGCCCTGCTCGCCGCCGGGGTTCCCGTGCACGGTCACCCAGCCCGATGTGGACAGCGTGTCGATCACGACCCGCTCGAACCCGGCCTCGTCGACGACGACCACCCGGCGAGTACGCACCTCGGTCGCCAGCCGCTGCTCGAGGGCGAGCACCCGACGAGCGATGTAGGCCAGGTGGCCTTCCACCTCCTCAGCATCGAGATGCTGCCACTGGATGCCTTCGTCGAGCTGGGCAATGTCCTCGAGCGTGAGCGACGGTTCCGTGGTCATCGATTCGCCTCCTCGGCCAGTCGCAGCAGCTCGGCCACCTTCGACCGGATCACGTCGAGGTCCTGCGCCACGAAGTTGACCCACGTTTCGGTGTGCTCCACGAGGCGGGCGACCATGCGGGCATCAGCCAGCGACACCTCGGGCGTGGGGATCAGCTCGGCGTTGGCCACGTAGCCGTGATGGACGGCGGTGCGCAGGGCCCGGGCGAGCCTGTCGAGATGCGCGACCCCGCTGACGAGATCCTCCACGTTGGCGCCGTGAAGGACGGTCCAGCCCTGCTCGACCGGATCTGAATCGTCGACGATGGCGCTCATCGCTCACTGCCCTCGTGGTCGCGGGGTGCCGTGTAGTCGGCGACCGGACCGTCGCTGGGATCGATGGGGTCGGGCGGCACGATCGCCCACGGTGGTGCGGTGGCTGGCATGAGGTTCCTCCTAGTGGCTCTGGTTGGCGTAGGTCAACTAGCACCGTAGAGGGGGTGGTTGTCGCAGGTCAACTACTAGAGTGCGTGGACATGAAGGTCGACACCGAGGACCTCCTCGACGCCAGCGAAGTCGCCCACCTGCTCGGCCTCTCCCACCGCACCGCGGTGAGCGCGTATCGAGGCCGCTACCCCGACTTCCCCGCACCCGTCATCGAGAAGAGCCGCTGCGTGTTGTGGCGCCGCCGCGACATGGAGGCATGGGCCCGGGCCACCGGACGGCTCAGCTAGTGGCCTCGAGAGACTCCCAGCCAGGCGACAAGGAACGGGCGATCAAGCTGGCCCGCCACGCCGCAGAGAAGGTTCAGGATGCCGAAGCACAGCAGGACACGGCGATCCTGTTCGCCGTCGAGCGCGGCGCACGGAGTGGACCGTCCATCTCGAGCTCAACGCGAGTGGCGACGTCGACGCCGGCGCGCTCGGCCGCCTCCGCTGACGAACTCACCCCGCAGGGAGGAACCGTCTCGGGGCTCGGACGCAACCTCGGGAGCACCCTCACGATCGACGACGCCGCGACTGCGGTCGCAGCAGCCCGGGCGGCCGACCGGATCGTTCGCGCGGCAGCCCGGCGCGCTGGCATCGGCAACGTCGAGGCGGTGGTCCTGGAGGTCCTGACCGTCGCCGAGCACGACGCTCGCCTGGCCCAGCACGGTCGCCTCTGATGGCCGCCGAAGGCTTCCAGGGCCTCACGCCGGAGATGGTCGAGAAGAGCGATGCTCGCCTCGAGCGTGAACTCGCCGAGCAGGGCCTGATGATGGAGATCCAGGACCCGGCGGTGCTCGCCAAGGTCGCACGCCTGGTCGCCGCAGCCCCGCGATCGCAAGCTGAGCTGATCGGATGATCTCCGCCGACGACGCGTCGCAGCTCGTCGGAACGATCGGCGGCACGCTTGGCCTGCTCGCGCTTGCTGGTCAAATCTGGACCGACCGACGCCAGCGCCGATTAGAGCGCCAGCTGAGGCTCAAGCCGGACCACATTGGTGCGTCGGCGCCACCCATGCCGGAGATCGTCGAGGGCTACATGAAGGACGGCATGCCATGGCGTCTGAGGACCCGCATCTTCGATGGTCAGCCCAGCACTTGGAGCGACTTCCCCGTGACCATGAACGGCTGTGGCCAGCGCATGTGGACCATGCGCTGGAGGTCGATCGGTGGCGCGATCGAGGTGCACAAGGTCCACTACAACTTCAAGGACGGCACGCCACTCACTGAAGTGCCGGCTCAGCGCGGACGCGAAGGTCTCATCGACGGGGACGGATGCGAACAGCCGGCGTTCATCCTGCCCTCAGATCAGGGGGTCAGCACTCTGACGGACATCGTGGCCGAGGTGCAGTTCTGGCACTACGCGCCCTAGACGCGACGAGCAGCCGAGAAGTTGGAGGCAACGCTTGATGAGCGACGATCCGTGGAGCGACGCCAAGACGATCGAGGAGCTGGCTGAGCTAACCGCGCAGTGGCTTGAGGGACGCGTCGAGGGGCACCCGAGCGGCTACGACCTACCCGATCAGGAGACCGAGCTGATCCGCGCGCCTTTGATCGCGATGAACCGGACCGGCTACTTCACCGACCATTCCCAGCCTGGTGTAGCAGAGGGCTGGGGCGACCAGCGTGCGAACGTGAGCGGGTACTGCAACCAGGGCCTCGCGTCGCGCCTTGTCGACGCTGGCACGTTCTCGGACCTCATCGTGCTCGCCCATCCACCAGGCAGCGACGCCAGCGCACCGATCCCGGTCACGAGGAGTCCTGAGGGCCCGCACACTATTGCCAACAACTACTGGTCCGACGGCATGACCTGGCCGACCCTAAGCTCGGACGCGCAGGAGGCGATCCGTCAGGCGTGGTATGTCGAGGTACTCGATGCGACATGGGGGCGGAACAACCTCCTTTGGCCGACGATCGTGGCTGCGCTCGAGAAGGGCCCGCTCACGACGCGCAGCCTGTGGTTCAGCGCTGAGGACCTGGGCCACGGCTGACCTAGGGCGCCATCTCCAACACGCCCTCGACCTCGGGCCATGTAGGGATGGGTGCGGTCCCCCCTCCGACACGATCGTTGAGGACACCGAGGTCAGCGGAAGCCTCGACGGAGCGTGTGGTCGGATCGAAGGTCGCGGTGAGCCCGACCTCCTCGTAGAAGCGCGTGCGGAGCTTCGGTTGGCTCACCTTCAGGAGCCCGACCATCCCGCCGAGCTCCTCGACAGCGCGCCGGATCTCGTCGGCGGTGGCGAAGTCGGCGGCCGTCTCGGCCGAGAGGTTGCGCAGGCGCGCTTCGAGCCGGCGGCGCTCGGCCTGCACGTCGTTGATCCAGCCGGCGACGAGCGCGGCGTCCGTGCCTGTCTACCGGCGCATGGTGCCGCAATGAGACGTCGAGTGGGGCCGGCTTCTCGAAGTGCTATCATGACGTCATGACGCGTAAGGCCACTACCGTCCGAATCCCCGAGGAGCTCGCCGATACGGCCGAGGTCGTCGCGCGGGCCCGCGGCGTCAGCGTGAACACACTCATCCTCGACGCGCTGCAGAGCGAGGTCGACCGGGTCAAGAAGGACAAGCAGTTCATGGCGCTGCTCCGCTCGCACGTCCAGCGTGACAAGGAGATCCTCGACCGGCTGGCCGAGTGAGGTACCTGACCCTCGCCGAGGCGCTCACCATCGCTGAGGCAGTCACCGGGCTCGATCCGGTCACGCTGGCGAAGGCGTCGCGGCTTGAGCTGCTCGACTCGGCGCTCCACGCGCCGCAGGCTGGTTTTGGCGACGAGGACTTCTATCCGGACGTCGAGCAGAAGGCTGCTGTGCTGGCGGTCCGGATCGCCCGTAACCATCCGCTGCCAGATGGCAACAAACGACTCGCCTGGCAGTCGCTCACGATCTTCCTCACGCTGAACGGCTACGACCTCTTGGCGTCCGTCGACGACGCCGTGGCGTTCATGCTTGGCGTTGCGGCCGGAGAGATCGACGAGGAAGCCGCCGAGGCATGGATCCGAGAGCGCGTCCAGCCGGGCGGCTGAGCAGCACCTTCACCTCAGCTCGACGCGTGTCCGCAGGGGATCCAACGCCCCTCCGACACCAACAGTTTCTGGAGTTCGAGTCCCCTCCGACAGGCTGAGAAGCAGTCGAAAGCCCTGGTCACGGACCTGGGCATCGTTGGACCATGGCGAGAAGCGCCCGGCGGTTCACAGGTCGGTCACGGCCCTGAGCGCTCCCTCCTGCGCTGTTGACACCTCGAGGTCGAGGAACGAGTCAGAGTGGTTGTCGTGCTCGACGGGCTGGTCCTCTTCATTGCGCCGCTGCTGGTGCTGGTCACGGCCGGCGTGATCGCGGCTGCGCGACAACCCCGATCTCCGTGGATCCCTGCGGCCGCGCTTCTCGTGACTTCGACCGCGGTGTGGCTCATCTTCGCCGGGCTGTTCCAGCACGAGACGCCCTGCGATGGCAAGACGACGGGCTGTCCGACCGTCTACGGGTACGACGCTCCCCTTCCCGATGAGCACGTCGCGGGCATCGTTCTCCTCCTCGTCGGCTTCGTCCTTCCGGCAGCATGGGTCGGCGGGCGCCGTCTCGCACCACCAGTGACAGCAGGTGCCTCACTCGCGCTCGGACCCACGGTCCTTGCCTGGTGGACGGCACCCCGCGGGGACAACGACGGCCTGTGGGGGCTCGTCTTCTGGTTCTTGCCCGCACTCGGCGGCCTCGCCGCGGTCGTGGCGGCCGTGGCTGAGCGGGTCGGAGCCACTCGCACGCCGGGTCCGGTCGGAGAGGCTGAGCTGATGACTGCGAAGCCGTCCGATCGATTGGCCGCTCTGGCGATCGATGTCGCCGTCGCTGGCGCGGTGATGGTGGTGCCGCTGACGACGCTCAGCCATCAGAACCGCGAGGTCGTCGCGGGCATCCTCGGCGTGGGCTTCGCCACCTTGTACCTCGCAGTTCCCCTCGCCTGGAAGGGTCGAACGTTCGGACAATCCCTGGTCGGCGTCTTCGTTCTCGACGCAAGCACGGGACGTCCAGTGTCAGCCGCTCGGGCGTTGCTGCGAAGCCTGGTCGTGGTCGTCGAGATCGCAGCGGTGCCGACCCTGATCCTCGCGATTCCTGCGCTCGCCGAGTGGGTGTCGTTGGCGGGGTCTGGACGCACGCTGACTGACCGCCTCCTCGGGACCGTAGCGGTGTCGGAGCGTCGGTCGGCCGAGCCAGCGCTCACCCCAGCCAGCTGAACTCGGGAGGTCACCGGTCTCGATCCGGTTGCACGAACGATGCGGCTGACCAGGACCCTCAGCGGGCTGCGTCGATGAACGACCCCAGCAGCGAGGCCAGCTCGACCGGCGTGTCGCCCTGGACGCTGTGGCCGGCCTCCTCGACGTGCTCGATGCGGGCGTCGGGACGACGGCGGGTCAGCTCGGCCTCGTCGGCGTCGTCGACCACGGACTGGGCGCGCATGCCACGGACCAGCATCAGGGGCACGTGCAGCCTGGAGACGGCGTCCCACAGCGCAGCGAACTCGGGCGGGCGCGTCTCGGCGGGGGAGCGGAAGCGGGCGTAGCGCCACACCCACGAGCCGTCCTCACGCTGCAGCGCGTTGTGCAGGATGCCGCGCCGCAGCGACGAGACCGTGCGCGTCGGGTTGAACTCGATCGTGCGGGCCAGGATCTCGTCGAAGTCGGCGAAGCTCTCCGGGCCGTCGATGAACGCGGTGATCGCCGCGGCCTTGCCCGCGTCGACACCGGGCGTGATGTCGACGAGCACCAGCGAGCGCACGAGCTCGGGGTTCCGGTCGGCGAGCGCCAGAGCGCTGAGCCCGCCCAGCGACATGCCCACCACGCCGCCCGCCCGCGGTGCCAGCGCACCGATCACGATGGCGAGGTCCTCGGCGTTGCTGGCGAGGTCGAAGCTGCCGTCGAGCGGCCCGTCGGAGTGACCGTGGCCCGGCAGGTCGATGGCGACGAGCGGCCAGCCCAGCGCCAGGGCGACGGTGTCCCACGTGTGGGCGTTCTGCGCGCCGCCGTGCAGCAGCACGACCACGGGGTCGCCGTCGCCCCACACCAGCGCGCTGATCTGCCGGCCGCCGCGGACCTCGACCGACACCCGCCGCACGCGGGGCGGGCCGTCGAAGGGGATGCCGAACTCCTCGGCGTTCTCACGGAACCAGCCGAACTCGTCGTAGTCCACGCGCTCGGTCATGGCGCGGGGACCGTACCATCCGGCCGATGACGACCTCCCCGGACCGGTACGCCGACTTCCCGCACCTCCGCTTCGATCGACCGACCGATGGCGTGCTGCGCGTCACCCTCGACGGCCCCGGGCTCAACGCCGTCGACCACGACGTGCACCGCGAGCTGGCGGACGTCTGGCTCGCCGTCGACCGAGATCCCCAGACGCGGGTCGCGCTCATCCAGGGCGCCGGCAAGGGGTTCAGCGCCGGCGGCAGCTTCGAGCTGGTGGAGTCGATCATGGACGACGAGGCGGTGCGCCTGCGCGTGCTGCGCGAGGCGCGGGACCTCGTGCGCAACGTCATCGAGTGCTCGAAGCCGATCGTCTCGGCCGTCCACGGGCCGGCCGTCGGGGCGGGGCTGGTGGCCGCCCTGCTCGCCGACGTCTCGGTCGTCGGGCGCAGCGCCCGCATCATCGACGGCCACACCCGCCTCGGCGTCGCGGCGGGCGACCACGCTGCCATCTGCTGGCCGCTGCTGTGCGGCATGGCGAAGGCGAAGTACTACCTCCTCACCTGCGACCCGCTCGTCGGTGAGGAAGCCGAGCGCATCGGCCTGGTGTCGCTGTGCGTCGACGACGACCACGTCCACGAGCGGGCCCTCGAGGTCGCCACCGGCCTCGCCGAGGGCGCGCAGTCGGCGATCCGCTGGACCAAGCACACCCTCAACCACTGGTACCGCCAGCAGTCGGGCATCTTCGACGCCAGCCTCGCCTACGAGTTCCTCGGCTTCACCGGTCCCGACGCCCGCGAGGGGGTGCAGTCCCACCGGGAGAAGCGCCCACCGCGCTTCTCCGGCCCGGCCAGCGAGTGAGCGCTCAGCCAGGGGCGGGCGCCCACCGCGACGGTGCCTCGCCGCTCGGCGGGGCGCTCAGCGTCACCGTGCCACCCGGTTCGGTCGACGCCGCCTCGCCGAGGGCGTCGTGGCCGGCCGCGGCGACGACCCTGGCGCCGTTGCGGGTGCGAACGAAGGCCGGGGCCGCGGCGACGGCGCCGGTCCGGTCGTGCAGCACGGCGATGGCCTCGAGGGTGCCCTGCTCGCCGTCGACGGCCGGGCGGACCACCACCTCGGGCTCGGGCGGTGCCTGGTGGATGAGCTGCGGCAGCGCCGCCCGGGCCCGGCGGATCGGTTCGGCCCCGAGCACCACGACGCGGTGTCGAGCCAGGAACCAGCCGACGGCGTGCACCGCGACGGGGGTGCCCGAGCGGCGGACGCGCTCCACGGCGGTCGCCACCGCGTGCAGCGCGTAGCCGTTGGCCGGGTTCCCGAAGTAGGGCATGCCGCCCGTGAGCGTGCGCGGCTCGGGGGAGTCGGGGAACGCCCGCCGCACGATCTCGATCATGCAGGGCGCGGACACGTAGCCGTCGAGGTCGAGCGCGTCGCCCGTCAGGTCTCCCAGGCGCGCGGCGATCGACTCCAGCCGCCTGCTCGCATGGAGCGTGCGGCGTGCCGCCAGCGACGCAGGGTCCTCCGCCAGCGCGGCCGCGAGGACGTGCACCCCGGCGCCACCGCCGCCCGCTCGCTCGGGGCCGACGACGACCGCTGCCGCTTGGTTCACCGACGGGAAGGCGAGCATCGACTTGGTGTAGTGCTGCGTCACGAGGCGGTTGGCTGCGCCGGGCGTGGCGATCTCGTCGGCGCTGCGCGCCTGACGGAACCAGGCCTGGGGGTGCTGAGCGGCGCACGCGCTGAACGGTGCCAGCGTCTGTCCGAGCTGCCGCCGGTGCGCGGCGGGACCGCGTCCCGCCTCGGCGGCGAGCACGCTCTCGACCAGCGCGTAGGCGTGCACCGGCGCCTCGATCCCCGCGCGCCACTCGACGGCGGACAGCGGCAGGGGAGGCGGCCCGATGACCGGAACCCGCGTGGGCGCCGCCGCGCCTGCGGCGACCTCGCGGTGGCGCGCCGTGTGCGCCGCCTCGGCCGTGACGATCAGCGTCAGGGGAGCGTCGTGGGGGGATCGCGTCGCCGCATCGGTGAGCACCCACAGCGGAAGGTCACCGCCGCGCTCGGTCGTCTCGACGTGTGACGTCGTGCAGCCCAGCGCTCGTGCCAGCTCCCCGGCGCCGGCATCAGGGCCGCGGGCGGTGCCGAGCACGACCACGCGCCCAACTTCGGCGGGATGCACGCGAGCATCGTCGAGTGCGGCTGCCGCGGCGATCCGGGCGAGAGCGCTGCGATCGAGGAGGTCGCGCGTCGTGGTCTGTGCGGCACCCAGGATCACTGCAGGCAATCTACCAACCGACCGTTTGACAAACAACCGGTTGGTAGTTACGGTGACCCCGTTCACATCCCCCATCCGAAGGGAACACCGTGCCGTCGTTGCCGCCGCCGCCCGAGATCACCGGACCGAACCCGATGCCGCTCGACTGGAACGAACGGGTCCCCCGGATGCGGGAGCTGTACTCGAAGGCTCTGACGCAGAGCTACAACATCGAGACCGAGCTCAAGTGGGAGGCCCTCGATCCGGGCGACTTCACGCCCGAGGAGCGCATCTCGCTGGCCTACTGGATGTCCTGCGACGGCACCTTCGAGAACTCCGGCGTCCCGACGTTCGCCTACGCCATGATCCAGGCGTTCGAGCGCCACGAGGGCGACGACGTCGCCAAGATGCTGCACACCATCAGCCGCGACGAGATGCACCACGACGAGATCTGCCGCCGCACGGCGCAGACGCTGGTGCCGGGCTTCCCGTTCGACTTCGAGCCGAAGACCGAGCTCGAGGAGATGGCCGTCGCGAACATGCGGTGGGTGTCGTACATCAACTCGAAGTACTGGAGCTCGTTCAAGAGCGCGTTCGACCGGAACCGCTTCCCGACCCTCACGACGAACTTCATCCTCGGTGAGGCTGCGGCCTCGCTGATCTTCATGCGCTCCGCCGAGCGCTCCGAGCACCCCTTCTTCGCGGACACCTTCCGCAAGATCGCCCGCGACGAGAGCCGTCACTTCGCCTTCTGCAACTACATGGCGCAGGAGTACTTCGCCACGTTCGACGACGAGGAGCGCGAGAAGATGACGAAGCGCCTCCGCGCCGCCTTCATCTACATCTCCATCGTCCTCGAGATCCCGCGCCAGCCCTTCTGGGACGTTCCCGACGGCTTCATCGACAGCCACCTCGAGCTCGAGCGGCTCGCGGTGCAGGGCGGCCTCGGTCTCCCGCCGCTCGAGGAGCGCCAGGACATCTGGAAGAAGGCGGCGCTGCGCGTGAAGGGACTCACCGACCGCGCCGGCATCGCCTTCCCGGCCCTGCCGGAGGTGGGCATCGAGGGAGTCGAGACCGCGCTGACGGAGGAAGACCTCGTCATTGTCAGCTTCTAGCCACCGCCCCTTGGACGTACTCGACCCGTGAGCCCCTCCGAGATCACCACCGTGCCGGCACTGCTCGCCGAGCGTGCTGCGGCAGCCCCGGACTCACCCGTCCTGGTGTGGCGGGACTTCGACGGCGGTCGTCGCAGCTGGGCCTACGGCGAGATGGAGCGCGACGTCGGGGCCCTGGCGGGCGGCCTGCGCCGCCAGGGCGTCGTGGCCGGCGAGCGGGTCTGCATCATCGGCGACAACGCGCCGGAGCTGCTGCTGTCGCTGCTCGCCCTCACCCACCTCGGTGCGGTGGCGGTCACGGTCAACGCGCGGAGCGCACCGGCGGAGCTGCGCTACTACCTCGACGCGTCGAGCTGCACGGGCATCCTCTGCTCCGCCGCGCTGCTCCCCGTCGTCGAGGCCGCGCGCGGCCAGCGGTGGGTGTCGTGCTGGGACGGGGCCGATCCCCGAGCACCGGCGGTGCCGTGGTCGCGCCTGGCCGAGGGGCCGTCGGTCGAAGCGGCCTCGTCCCGCGGCTCGACCCCTGCCGGCATCCAGTTCACGTCGGGCACGACGAGCCGCCCGAAGGGCGTCGTCTGGACCCACGCCAACTACATCTGGGGTGCGCGGGTGTCGGCAGCCCACGAGCGGCTCGAACCACACGACCGGCACCTCACCTACCTGCCGCTCTTCCACACGAACGCGCAGATCTACTCCGTGATGGCCAGCCTCTGGGCCGGGGCGGCCGTGGTCCTCCAGCCACGCTTCTCCGCCAGCCGCTTCTGGGACGTGGCGATCGAGGAGCGCACCACCTGGGCGTCGATGATCCCCTTCGCGATCAAGGCCCTGCGGTCCCGAGAGGTTCCCCGCCACCACTTCCGGCGGTGGGGCACCTCGATCGTCGTGCCGAGCTGGGAGGCGCGCTACGGCGTCCCCTGCACGGGGTGGTGGGGGATGACCGAGACCGTGACGCACGGGATCGTCTCCGATCCCGACCGGCCGTCGAAGGCGATGGGCATCGGCTACGCCGCCCCGGAGTACGAGGTGCGGGTGCTCTCGGGTGACGGAGCACCGAGCGAGCCAGGCGTGGCGGGCGACCTGGAGATCCGCGGCGAGCGCGGCGTGAGCATGTTCCTCGAGTACCTCGACGACCCGACCGCCACGGCGGAGGGCTGGACGCCCGACGGGTGGTTCCGGACGGGGGACCGGGTCACGTGCGATGCCGACGGCTGGATGACCTTCGTCGATCGAGCGAAGGACGTGCTGAAGGTCGGGGGCGAGAACGTCGCCCCCTCGGAGATCGAGCGGGTGGCGCTCACGGTGCGAGGCGTGCGAGACGCCGCCGTCGTCGGCGTGCCCCACGAGCTCCTGGGCGAGGTCCCGCTCGCCTTCGTCGTGGTCGCCGACGGCGCCGACGAGGACGATGTCGTGCACTCGCTCATGGAGGCCTGTCGAGAGGAGCTGGCCTCCTTCAAGGTGCCTGCCGAGGTGCGGGTGGTCGCCGACCTGCCCCGCTCCACGCTCGAGAAGGTGTCGCGCGCGGAGCTCAGGCGGCAGGCGATCGAAGGAGCGCCGAGCCCGGCGGCGACAGGCGCATCCATGTAGGAGCCGACATACCGGAGCGCTGCGAACCGGCGCTCCGATCCGCTGCGGCATGACGGACGTGCCGCTCACCAACAGAGGGGGATTCCATGAACAACGTCGGACCGAACGGCCATCGCTGGAGGTGGATCGCAGTGCTCGCGGCCTTCGCGATGCTCGTCGCTGCCTGCGGGGACGACGACGAGACCTCGGCGGAGGGCTCGCCCAGCAGCGAGTCCGAGGCGCCGGGATCGGGGGCGAGCGACGAGGAGCCCTACAAGATCGGCCTGATGGTCGAGCTGACGGGCAACCTGTCCTTCCTCGGTGAGTCGTCGCAGCGGGCGGCCGAGGTCGCCCTCGACGTCGTCAACGCCCAAGATGGCCGACCCATCGAGATCGTCACCTGCGACACCCGCAGCGAGGCCGAGCGGGGGCTGGAGTGCTGGGAGCGCCTCGTGGAGCGGGACGGCGTCGACGCCATCCTGGGACCGGGGGCGACGCCGGTGGCCGAGGCCATCGCGCCCATGACCGACAGCGGCGACGTCGTCAACTACGTGCTGGCCGGCGGCTACGGCGAGCGCGACATGAACGGGCACCAGTACCAGTTCGCCGGTCACGTGGTGACCGAGGACGTGCTCACCGGCGTGTGGGAGTGGGCCCGCCAGCAGGGCTTCGAGGACGCCTACATGATCACCATCGCCAACGCCACCGGCGAGGCGTGCACGCGCTTCGCCCACGACGAGGAGTGGGCCGAGGAGTCCGAGGGCATCGAGCTGCTCGGCGAGGACACGATGGAGGTCTCCGCGCAGACCGCCGCACCGCAGATGGCGAACGTGCCGAGCGAGGCCGACTTCGTGATGATCTGCGTCTCGGGCAACGCCGGCCAGGTCGCTGCCACGTCCTACGCCCAGGCGGGCCTCGAGATGCCCGGGGTGCTCACCCACTCGAGCGGCGTGCCGGCGGTCGCCGACGCGCTGGCGGGCCGGGTGCCGCCCGGCCTGATCCACGTGCCGTCGTTCTGCGTCCTGCCGGCCGCGACCGGCGAGCTCACCGACGAGTTCGTGTGCTCCGACAAGGCCAACTCCTTCGCCGAGGCCTTCGCCGAGAAGTACCCGGACGTCACGCCGGACGTGCTCGGCGCCGCGGCGTACGACGGCCTGCTCCAGCTGGCCGAGGCCGCCCGATCGACCGACGGGTCCGCCGAGGCCGTCCGCGGCTGGTTCGAGGAGCAGACCGCATGGGAGGGCGCCTTCGGCGTCTACCGGTACTCCGAAGACGTGCACCGCGGCCTCGGCCCGGATGCCACGCTGATGGCCGTCCTGGAAGACGACGGATGGCACCTGTCGGACATGCTCGACGTTCCGACCCGCTGATACCGGTCCGCTAGCCACAGGGAGGGGGGACGTTCCATGGAGACCCTGGTCACGGTCGTTGTGACAGGCCTGGTGTACGGCACGGTCTACGCCGTGCTCGGCCTCGGGCTCGTCCTCGTGTACAAGGCGTCCAACCTCATCAACCTCGCCAACGGCGTGTTCGTCGTGGTGGGAGCGCTGATGGGCTACCTGGTCGTGGCGCGATGGGGTCACCCGCTCTGGGTGGGTGGCCTCGTCGCGGCGGCCATGGGGGCCGGCATGGGTGCTGCGCTCGACCGCCTGCTCCGGCTCATGCGGGCGCCCACCCGCTTCAAGATGCTGATCGTCCTCTTCGGCGTGATCCTCGTCGTCGAGGGGCTCGTGCGCCAGGTCTCCAACGGGCTCTTCGGCGGCGAGACCACCTTCACCCTGGCGCAGTTCCCCGGCGTGCCGGACACCATCCGCGTCGGCTACGACCGGGCGGTCGTGCCCGGCCAGGCGCTGTGGATCGTGGGGCTCGGCGCCGTCGCGTTCGGCGGTGTGCTGTGGTTCCTCCGCCGCACCTACGCCGGCTGGCAGCTCCGCGCCGTGGGGTCGGACCCTGAGGTGGCGGAGGCCTTCGGCATCTCGGTGAAGCGGCTGATCCTGATCAGCTGGGTGATCTCGGGCGCCATCGCCGGCCTCGTCGGCTTCGTGGTGTCGCCCGTGCTCTTCCTGCGCTACGACAGCGGCTCGCTGCTCGGGCTGAAGGCGCTCGTCGTCGCCATCGCCGGCGGTCCCAAGCGCCCCGAGGGAGCGCTCGTCGCCGGACCGCTGCTCGGGCTGGCCGAAGCGTTCACGGCGGGCTACCTGCGTGCGGACCTGCAGGACGCGACGGCCTTCGTCGGCCTCATCCTCGTGCTGCTCCTGCGCCCCGAGGGGCTGCTGCGGGACCGTGCCGTCACGCGGGCGGGGGTGCTGTGATGCTCCGTCGCATCGCCGAGCTCGGGTTGGTGCGGTCGTGGCGGATCGTGCCCTGGTTCGCCGTCCCGCTCGCCGCCGCCTACCTGTGGCTGTCCCAGTCGAGCGAGCTCGGCTACGTGCTGAAGCCCCTGACGCTGGCGGCGGCATTCGGCCTGGCCGTGATCGGCCTCGACCTGCTCTTCGGCGTGGCGGGCCAGCTCAACCTGGGCCACGCCGTGTTCTTCGCCATGGGGGCCTATGGCACGGGCGCGCTGTCCGGCCCCGATCACGGCTGGCCCCCGCTCGCCGCGCTGGCGGCCTCGGTGGCCGCCGCGGCCCTGCTGGCCGCCGTCCTCGGACGGATCCTCCTGCGCCTCGAGGGGTTCTACTTCCTCGCCGCCACGCTCGGGCTGGGCCTCATCGGAGAGAACTTCATCCGGGTCTTCAGCTCCGTCACCGGGGGCGAGGACGGCATCGCCGTCACCGACTTCAGCCTCGGCGGCTTCGCCTTCGACACCGAGCTGCGGCGCTTCGTCCTGGCCTGGTCCGTGCTGCTCGTCGGGCTCGTGCTGGCGAGGAACTACCGCTGCGGTCGACGGGGCCTGGCGGCTCGGGCGCTGGCCCAGGACGAGCGCGTCGCGCAGGCGCAGGGCGTCGACGTCGTGCGGCTCAAGACCGAGGTCTTCGTGCTCTCGGCGATCTACGCCGCCGTCGGCGGCGCGCTGCTCGCCCACCTCGTGCGCTATGCCTCGCCGACCTCGTTCGGCCTGTTCGCGACGATCGACATGCTGGTGGCGGTGGTCCTCGGCGGTGCCGGGCTGATCGTCGGCCCGCTCGTGGCCGCCGTGTTCCTGCGGCTGCTCCCCGTCGTCGTCGAGTCGGTCGAGGAGTACTACGACATCGTCAACGGGCTGGTCCTCATCGTCCTGCTCCTGGTGCTGCCGCCGTCGCGCTCGGGCGCAGCGCGGCCCCCTTCGGCTCGTCGGCGCAGTCCATCTCCCCAGGCTGCGTCGGCGGGCCGGATCCGCGAGGAGGTGGCCTCGTGAGCCTCCGGCTGGAGGACGTGCGGGTCAGCTACGGCGGCAACATCGCCGTGGCGGGCTTCAGCGCCAGCTTCGAACCCGGGCGCGTCAGCACGCTCATCGGCCCCAACGGCGCCGGCAAGAGCACCGTGCTGGGCGTCGCCTGCGGGCTGCGCCGTCCCGACCGCGGACGGATCTACCTCGACGGCAGGGAGTTCCGTGCTGGCTGCGCCCACGAGCTGGCGGCCGCCGGCGTGCGGCGCACCTTCCAGACGGTCCGGCCCGTGCCGGGCCTCACGGTCTTCGAGAACGTCGTGGTCGGCACCCACGCCGACCGGCGCATCACGCTCCTCGACGACCTGCTCGACACGCCCCGACGTCGCCGGATCCAGCAGGAGCACCGCGAGCGCGCCCTCGCCGTGCTCGGGGAGGTGGGGATCGCGCACCACGCCGACGCTGCCGTGTCGACGCTGTCCTACGGCCAGCTGCGGCTCATGGAGCTCGCCCGGGCGCTGATCGCCGATCCCACGGTGCTGCTCCTCGACGAGCCGGCAGCGGGCCTCACGCTCGGGGCGGTCGAGCAGTTCGCCGAGATCGTGCGGCACCTCGCCGCATCGGGGCGCACCGTCGTGCTCGTCGAGCACAACCTCGACCTCGTGCGCCTCGTGTCCGACGACCTCTACGTCTTGCACTTCGGCGAGCTCATCGCCCAGGGCGAACCCGCCGAGGTCATGAACGATCCGCAGGTGCTGGATGCCTACACGGGGATCGCGCCACGATGAGCGACCCCGTGCTGCGCGCCGACCAGCTCAGCTGCGGCTACCGGCGCCTGGCGATCGTGTCGGACGTCTCCTTCGACCTCGCGTCGCAGGAGATCCTGCTCGTGCTCGGCCCCAACGGCTGCGGCAAGTCGACGCTGCTCAAGAGCGTGGTCGGGGTGCTCCCGCTCCTCGACGGTCACCTGGCCTTCGACGGCTCGGACGTGTCCGCCATGCCGGCCGCCAGGCGGGCGCGACGGGGCATGGCCTGGGTGCCCTCCGGTGGCCGGCTCTTCGGTGAGCTCACCGTCCGCGAGAACCTGTCGATCGGCGTCGGCGCACGGACCAGCCCCAGCGACTGGGACCGACGGTTCGACCTCGTGAGCCAGGTGTTCCCCAAGATCGACAACCTGCTCGACAGCGCCGCCTTCGGGCTCTCCGGCGGCGAGCAGCAGATGGTCGCGGTCGGGCGAGCGCTCATGGGCGAGCCACGGGTCCTGCTGCTCGACGAGCCGTCGCTGGGCCTCGCCCCGGCGCTCGTCGCGCAGCTCATGGACGCCCTCGACGACCTGCGCGGCCGGGGGCTGAGCGCGGTGGTCGTCGAGCAGAACGCGGCGGCCGGGCTGAGCGTCGCCGACCGGGCGATCATCCTGGGCCGTGGCCGGGTGCAGCTCACCGCTCCTGCCCAGGCCCTGCGGGAGGACCACGCCCTGCTGGCCCGCTACCTCACCAACGCCGTCCCCGAGGAGGACCAGGATGTCACGCGAGTTCCTGCTGTCGAAGACGTTTGACGAGCTGTCCGTCGGCGACCGCCAGGTCACGCGCGCCCGCACGATCACCGAAGCGGACGTCGTGGCGTGGTGCGCCCTCACGGGCGACTGGTTCCGCCTCCACTCCGACAAGGAGTACGCCGCCACCACGGCCTTCGGCGAGCGCATCGCGCCGGGCCTCATGGTCCTCGCCTTCTCCTCGGGCCTCGGCGTGCCACCCGACTCGGAGACGATCGTGGCGAACTACGGCATGGACCGGGTGCGCTACACGAAGGCCGTCCCGATCGGCGCCACGGTGCATGCGACCATCGAGGTCACCGAGAAGAAGGATCGCGACGCGGACACCGGCATCGTGGTGCTCCAGTGGCAGATCCTCGATCAGCACGGCGACGTCGTGTCGGTGCGGACGATGCGGGTGATCCTCACCAAGGCACGCCAGGTGGCCGCGTGACGGGCAGCGGCATCCGTCGCCACGACGGGGAGCACGCGGTCGTCGAGCTGGTGCTCGACCGTGCCGCCAAGCTCAACGCGCTCGATGCGCCGATGGCCGCCGCGCTCCAGAGCCAGCTCGACGAGCTGGCGAGCTCCGAGGCCCGCGCCGTGGTGCTGCGAGCCGAAGGGCGCGCCTTCTGCGCCGGTCGCGACCTCGGGGCCGACTGGGGGAGCGAGGCCCCCGAGCGGCTGCTCGAAGCGGTCTTCAACCCGCTCGTGCTCGGCGTGGCGCGGCTGCCGATGCCCACCCTGGCGGCCGTGCAGGGCCACTGCCTGGGCGTCGGGCTCGGGCTCGCCCTGGCGTGCGACCTCCTCGTCGTCGCCGACGACGCCCGGATGGGATCGCCGTTCGGCAAGCGAGGGACCCTGCTCGACTCCGGTGGGCATGGCCTGCTCTTGCAGCGACTCGGGCGCGCCCGGGCCCTCGAGCTGATCTACACCGGCCGGCTCCTCGACGGTGGCGAGGCCGAGGCCCTCGGCCTCGCGAACCGATGCGTGCCAGCCGGGGACCTCACCGAGCACGCCCGGCACCTCGCCGCGGACATCGCTGCCGGTCCGACCATCGCGTTCAAGGAGTCGAAGCGGATCATGAGCGAGCTCGACGACGCGCCACGCCTGCTGGAGGCGAGCCTGCGGGCCGAGGCAGCGGGCCAGGCGAAGGTGTTCGACAGCGCCGACTTCCGCGAGGCGATCGACGCGCGAGCTGCGGGCCGGGCACCGGTCTTCCGGGGCGCGTAGCCGTGCTCTCCATCGCCGAGCTGCTGCTGCACAACGCCAAGGCGTGGCCGGACCGGCCCGCCTACATCTCCAACACCCGACGCCTGTCCTGGGGCGAGGTCGCGCAGCGGAGCCTTCGGCTCGCGGCCGGGCTCGCCCGCCAGGGCATCGGGAGCGGCGACGTCGTCGCCATGCTGTCGGGGGACAGCCACGAGACCGTCGAGCACTGGTATGCCTGCGCGCTGCTGGGCGCCGTGCGGACGAGCATCAACTACCGCTACTCGTCGGCAGAGATCGCGCACATCCTTGCGCAGAGCCGAGCGGCGGCACTCCTCGTGCGAGGGGGCGAGTGCGAGGAGAAGCTGCGCGAGTCCGCAGACCTCGCCGACCACGCTCCCGGCGTGGTGATCGGGATGGGCGCCCACGACTGCACGCTCGACTACGAGGAGCTGCTCGCCGCCAGTGCGCCCCTCGACCGCCCGGCGCCGACGGACGGATCCGCCCTGCTGGCGATCTCCTACACCAGCGGCACGACCGGCATGCCCAAGGGCGCCCGCTGGCGGCACGACGCGGTGCTCGCCGCGCAGCACCACACCTTCTTCCAGGCCGGGTTCCAGCCCGACGACGTGTTCATGCACTGCTCGCCGTCCGCCGGTGTCCCCATCGTGAGCGCGACCTGGAACGTGCTCAACGGCGCCTGCGTGATCCTCGAGCACGACTTCACGGCCGAATCGCTGATCGACCGGATCGAACAGGAGCGGGTGACGTCCACGCTGTGGGTCCCCACGGTCCTCTTCGATGTCGTCGAGTCGTCGCGGCTCGCCACCGCGGACACCTCGAGCCTGCGCCTCGTCGTCTACGGGAGCGCCCCGGCGACACCGGCGCTGATCAAGCGCGCCATCGACCGCCTCGGCTGCCAGTTCCAGCAGTGGTACGGCTCCACCGAGGGCGCGGGTGGCTGGTACGCCATGCTCAACCACGACGACCACCTGCGAGCCCTCGCCGGCGAGCCTGAGCTCCTCGCCTCCGCGGGACGTCCCACGCTGCACTGCGACGTGTGGATCGCCGACGAGTGGCTGCAGCGCCAGGAGCCCGGGGTGGTCGGCGACATCATGGTGAGCGGTCCGACCGTCTTCGACGGCTACCTCGACAACCCGACGGCGACCGCGGAGGCGCTGCACCCCAAGGGCCTGCGCACGGGCGACATCGGGTGGTTCGACGAGGATGGCTACCTCCACATCGCCGACCGTCGTGACGGCATGATCATCACCGGCGGCTACAACGTGCTGCCCTCGGCGGTCGAGAACGTCATCGCCGACGTTCCGGGCGTGGCGGCCGTCTGCGTCGTCGGCGTCCCGCACCCTCGTTGGGGGGAGGCGGTGTGCGCCGCGATCATCGCCCGTGAGGGCCTCGACGAGGCGACGGTGCGCGAGCACTGCAGCCGCCGGCTCGCGCGGTTCGAGATCCCCAAGGAGATCCTGTTCGTCGATGCGCTGCCGACGGGGGCGACGGGCAAGGTGCTCCGCCGGGAGGTGGCGGCGTTGATCGGTCGGATGGTCCGTGTCTGAGGGCGACGTGGCGCAGGGCGCGCTCACCGGCATCCGGGTCCTGGACTTCAGCCGCCTGGGGCCGGGCCCGTACCTCACGATGCTGCTCGCCGATCACGGCGCCGACGTCTTGGTGGTGCAGCGCCCGTTCGACGAGCGACAGGACCGAACGGTCGAGCCACGCACCGACCACGAGCTGACCGGCGCGCCGCTGTACCGCGGCAAGGAGGTCGTGACGATCGACCTCAAGGACAGTGCGGGGCTGCGGGCGGTGCGCTCCCTCGCCCTGGACGCCGACGTCCTGGTCGAGAGCTTCCGGCCCGGGGTCATGGCACGGCTCGGACTCGGCCCGGCAGCGCTGTGCGAGGACAACCCGCGCCTCGTCTACTGCTCGGTGACCGGCTACGGGCAGGACGGGCCGCTCGCCGACGAGCCCGGGCACGACCCGAACTTCCTCGCGCTGAGCGGCTTGCTCGAGCACGTCGGCCGCGAGCGGCCGGAGCTGCCGTTGAACGTCGTCGGCGACTTCGCGGGCGGCGGCCTGATGGGCGTCATCGGGATCCTGCTCGCGCTGCACGCCCGTGCCGCCAGCGGACGAGGTCAGCACATCGACGTCTCGATGACCGAGGGGGTGCTGTCGCTGCTGACGCTCCAGTACGCCTGGTGGGCGGCCGAGGAGCCTCGCCGCGGCGCCGGTCGCTTCGACGGCAGCGAGCCGTACCACGCGGTCTACGAGACCGCGGACGACCGCTACGTCGCGGTCGGCGCAGCCGAGGAGCGCTTCCGACGCAA
Organism: uncultured Microthrixaceae bacterium; assembly: GCA_963715505.1. GTDB lineage: Bacteria > Actinomycetota > Acidimicrobiia > Acidimicrobiales > VFJN01 > VFJN01. The sequence continues at coordinate 1,535,053 of OY970242.1, read as the reverse complement.
CCTCGACCGCCTCGTCGGCCTGGACGCAGGCACCAGCCAGCCCGACGAGCGCCGGCTCGAGCTCGCCGAGCGGTTTCGGCGCTCCTCTCGTGACCACTGGGCGGAGGCCGCCCGGGGTGAGGAGGCGTGCCTCACCCCGGTGCTCTCCCTGCGAGAGGCAGCGTCGCACCCGCACCTCGCAGCACGTGGCGCCTTCACCCACGGGCCCTCCGGTGCGGTGCCCGGCCCGGTGCCGCGCCTGGCTACGACCCCGGGCAGGGCCGCCGAACCGGGCCGGCGCGCGCTGAGCGCATCCACCCCGGCAGATGGTCGGCTTGGCCCGTTCCGTCTCGAGCCGCAGGAGCTTCGCTCGCTCGTGGATGGCGGAGTCGTCTCGTGATCGTCGGTGACATCCCCCGCCACAACGCCCGACGCAGCCCCCAGCAGCTCGGGATCGTCGACGGGTCGAGCCGCTCGACGTGGGCTGCGGTCGACGAACGGGTCGAGCGGCTCGCGACGGCGCTGCGCGAGACCATGGCGCTGCCCGACGGTGCGCGGGTCGCGGTCCTCGCGGACAACTGCGCACCGTCGCTCGAGCTCCTCTTCGCCTGCTCCCGCGCGGGGCTGGTGCACGTCGCCATGGACCCCACGCTCAGCGCCGGCGACGCCACGGATCTCCTGGAGCACGCCGAACCGCGGGTGCTCGCCGTCGGCGGCGACCACCGAGCCCTCGGCGCTGCGCTGGCTGCCGACGCCGACCTGCCGGTCATCGACCTGGATGGCGACGCAGCGGGGACGTCCTACGAACGCCTCCTCGAGTCCGCCCCGGCGCGACGCAGATCCGGCGGTGGTGATCCTGACGCGGTGTACTCGATCGCCTACACGAGCGGGAGCACCGGCCGGCCCAAAGGCGTCCCACAGACGTCCCGTGCGAAGCTGGCCCGCATCCATGGGGTGACCGTCGCCGATCGGCCGCGGGCCACCGACGTGCAAGCCGTCGTCGGGCCCCTGCACCACCAGGGACCCGAGTACCACGTCCTCACCTACGCCTACACCGGCTCGACGGTCGTTGTCCTGCCCCGCTTCGATGCCGGGCGCCTCGTCGAGGCGATCGACCGTGAGGGGGTGACGGCGTTCCAGGCCGTGCCGACCATGCTCAAGCGCCTGGTCGACCACGTCGAGCACGAGGGCCGACCCCGGGCGCAGCTGCGCCTCATCTCCTACGGCTCCTCCCGAACCGATCCGGAGGTGGTCATGCGCGCCCACGACCTGTTCCGATGTGCCTTCGCGCAGCTCGGTGGCGGTGGCACCGAGGGCGGCCCGGGCCTCTTCCTGTCGCAGGAGGATCACGAGGCGGCCTTCCGCAGCCCGGCGCGACGGCACCTCCTCGAATCGTGCGGGAGGCCGACGCCCGGCTTCCAGGTCCGCATCGTCGACGGCGCCGGCGACGAGGTCGCCCCTGGTGAGGTCGGTGAGCTGGTCCTCGACGGCGATGCGTACGTCCGTCGCTACTGGCGTGACGATGCCGCGACCGAGGCGGCGTGGCGCGACGGCTGGCTGCACCTCGGCGACCTCGCTCGCCGTGACGAGGAGGGCTACCACTTCTACGTCGGCAGGGTCGACGGCCGCATCAAGACCGGAGGCAAGACCGTCTACGCCGACGAGGTGGAGCTTGCGCTCCTGCGCCACGAGCGCGTCCGGGAGGCCGCCGTGTTCGGCGTGCCCAGCATCGAGTGGGGGGAGGCGGTCTGGGCCGTCGTGGCCGCCGACGGGGTCACGCCCGACGAGCTCAGGGCTCACCTGCGAGCGCACCTCGCTCGCCATAAGGTCCCCAAGATCGTGGACGTCAGAACAGCGCTGCCCCACACCAGCTCGGGCAAGATCTCCTACGCGAGCCTCGGCGCCGAGGCCCTGCAGCAGGCAGGGCGACCGTGAGCGCGCCTCCTGCGCGGCGACGTCCCCAGGGTCCCTCCGCGGCCACCGCCGAGCGGTTCTCCGGCCGCTTCGACGAGATCGTCTCGGCTGCCGCCGAGCTCTTCCAGCAGAAGGGCTACTCGGCGACCACGATCCAGGACGTCGCCGAGGCGGTCGGCGTCTTGAAGGGGAGCCTCTACCACTACATCGCGACGAAGGAGGACCTGCTCTTCGCGATCGTCGAGGACGTCTACCAGGCGATGTCCCACGCGCAGGACCAACGTCCGCCCACCGGAGACCCCGCCGAGGACGTGCGCGGCTTCATCGAGATCCACGCCGCGATGAACGCGGCGCTGCTCACGAAGTCGGCGGTGTTCTACCAGGAGGTCCGCATGCTCGTCGGCGACCGGCGCTCGCTCATCCGGGAGTGGCGCCACGAGTACGAGGGCCGACTGAAGTCGCTCCTCCTGGCTGCGAGGGAGGCGGGATCGCTGCGTGACGACGTCGATCCGGGCTTCACGGCCCGCGCCGCGCTCGGGATGGTGAACGCCATGCACCAGTGGTACCGGGCGGACGGGTCCCGCAGCCCGGAGGAGGTGGGCCGCGCCTATGCGGACCTGGTGCTCAACGGCGTCGTGGTGCGCGCCGGGCGAGAGGCGTAGGCCCGTGCCCAGCCGCCGCGCCGAGATCCGGATGAGCGACGAGGAGATCCACGACTTCCTGCACAGCCACTGGACGATGGTGGTCGGCACCAACGGGCGGGTCGGGTGGCCGCACCTGGTGACCATCACCTACGGCTTCCTCGACGGCGCGCTGGCCTTCCAGTCGTACCCGAAGTCGCAGAAGGTGGTGAACCTCCGCCGTGATGCGCGCATGACCTGCTTGATCGAGGAGCCCGGCCCCTACGAGCAGATCCGAGGTGTGCAGCTGGCCGGCACGGCTCGGATCGTCGACGACGCGGGCGCCGCCCTCGAGGTCGCCCGCAGCGCCCGGGCGCTCCGCGGCGACGAGCAGCCCGACGAGGTGGGCGATCGCGGCATCGAGGAGGCGTTGCGGAAGCGGGTCGCCGTCGTGCTCGACGTCGAGCAGACCATCTCCTGGGACCACCGCCGGCTCGGCGGAGGCTACTGACGCTGCTGTCGTTCCTGACGGCAGCGCAGCTCAGCCGGGGCCGGGCCGCGGGACCGGGAACCGCAGGAGCGCGGCGAGGACGTGTTCCTGGAGGGGCGTGTCTGCGTAGACGTGCTCGACCTGTCCGCTCGCGTCCACCACGGCGGCGACGACCTCGTCGATGAGGTCGCTCGTGTCGCGCGTCGCGTGCCCGCACACGGGGCAGGGGTCACCGCTCAGCCCGAGCCAGCCGCAGTTGTCGCACGCCCGACCGGCTGCGGTGGCGTCGTCGTGGACGAGCAGGTGCTGGACGGCCTGCTCGTCGGCGGCCAGCGTGCACCAGTCGATGCCCACCGCGGCGAACCCGCCCGCGCCGACGCGGTCGAGGGCTTCGGCGACGAGGGCCTCCTCCTCTCGCCGCTCGTACTCGTCGACGACGCGCTGCGCCTCGTCGCGCGCCCGGGCAGGTGTCAGCGTGCTGGGGTCGATCACGAAGGTGCCCGCGACCTTGGGGCGCAAGTGGTGGGGTAGGTGCGAGAGGAAGGCGGCCACGGTGTCCTCGTGGCCACCGACGACGAGCAGCTCGCTCCCGTTGTCCTGCATGAACTGCTCGACCGCCTCGACGGTCTCGCGGTAGTGACGGCGAGCCAGCTCCTCCGCCTTGTTGCGCACCCGGTGCTCCTCGAGGCCGTAGTGCCCCGCGTAGTTGGGCTTGCGCAGGGCCCGTCCGTCCTCGCGGTCGGCGGCCTCGAGCTCGCCGAGGTAGAAGTCGTACAGGCGGCTCCGCGCCCGGTCGACCACGACGACGCAGTAGCGGTGCGACTCGTCCAGCACGGCCAGCAGCGGCCGCACGTACGGGGTGGCGTCGAGCACGATGCGGCTCCGCAACCGGCCGGGGAGCACCACGGCCTCCTCGAAGCCGTGCTCGCTGCAGCGGAAGAGCGCCAGGCTGCGACCGACGAGCGTGGGGAGCAGCGGTTCGAGATCGAGGATCCGCTCCGCGTCGGCGCGGATCGACATGCGCTCGTCGTGCGGGCGGCTCTCGTCCCTGCCGATCTCGCGCAACCGCTTCACGAGGTCGTGCAGGGCTGAGCTGGCGTGGTCGAGATCGAGCGGCACCGCCAGGTAGAGCGACACGACCGGGGCACCCGTCGACCGGAAGCGCAGCAGCGCCCGCACCGCCTGGTCGAGCGGCTCGGCGCTCAGGGTCACGGCTTGCAGCGTGCGCCGCGGGTGCTCGGGATCGGGGCGTCGAGCGGAGAGCGTTGCCGTCCGACCAGCCGGGGGCGCTGTCCGAGTCCGACCGAGAGGCCATGGGACCACCGTGGGCGGTGGCGAGGCCCACCCACACCCCGTGAACGTGTGGTCGCTGCGGTGCGGTCAGGCGGAGTTGCGGCGGCGCAGCGACGAGATGCGGACCTCGAGCCAGGCCCGGAGCGCGCGGCGGCGCAGGAGCCCGAAGCCGACGGCGACCATCGGGGTGGCCTGGGCGACGCAGCTCACGCACATGCCGCTCAGGGTAGCGACGGGCGCGGCCCGACGGGCAGCGCGGACGTGCGGGGCGGCGCAGGCTGCTACGTCGACGCGATGAGCTCGATGATGACCTCGGCGATCTGGGGGCCCCGGTCCTCCTGGAGGAAGTGGCCGCCGCCCTCGATGACCGTGTGGGGCTGGCCCTTGGTGCCAGGCACCTTGGCCAGGAACGGGCCCTCGCCGCCTCGGGTGATGGGGTCGCTGTCGCTGAAGGCCAGCAGGAACGGCCGCTCGAAGCGGGCGAGCACCTCCCACGCCGCCTCGTTGTCGGCCGAGGCGGGATCGTCGGGGCTCGTCGGGACGAGCGCTGGGAAGATCCGCGCTCCCGCCTTGTAGGCGTCGTCGGGGAACGGCGCGTCGTAGGCGGCGATGACCTCGTCGGACAGCTCGCTGACGCAGCCGCCGTTGATCAGCTTGCCGATCTCGAGCGTCGGCGCCTCCTGGGAGTACTGCTGCCAGGCGAGGAAGGCCTTGCTGGCCGGGCCGTGCCCGGTGGGCAGGCCGGTGTTGCCGACGACGACGCGGGCGTAGCGGTCGGGCTCGGCGGCGACGAGCCGCAGCCCGATGAGCCCGCCCCAGTCCTGCCCGAAGAACGTGATCGCGCGCAGGTCGAGCGCGTCGAACAGCAGCGACGACATCCACGCGACGTGACGGGCGTAGGAGTAGTCGCCGAGGCTGGCCGGCTTGTCGCTGCGCCCGAACCCCACGAGGTCCGGCACGATGACCCGATGCCCGGCGGCGACCAGCGGCGGGATCATGTGCCGGTAGAGGTAGCTCCACGAGGGCTCCCCGTGCAGCAGCAGCACGGGCGCCGCGCCGGCGGGGCCCTCGTCGAGGTAGTGCACGCGCAGGGTGGCGCCGCCGTCGCCATCCGGCTCGGCGGGAACCTCGGCGTAGTGCGGCTCGAAGGGGTAGCCGGGCAGGCCCTCGAAGCGGTCGTCGGGGGTGCGCAGTGCATCCATGGTCATGCTCCTTTGGTGGGGACGCGGGCGGGGCGCACCTCGATGCGGTGCAGGTCGTCGCCGACCTCGACGGTGCCGTGGAAGTGGGCGGCGGCTCGCTCACGCCAGTCCGCGCCTCCGCCGGGCGCGATGGTGGGGACGTAGTGGGTCAGCACGAGGGTGTCGACAGCGGCTCGCGCGGCGGTCTGCGCCGCCTCCTCGACCGACGAGTGGTAGTCGAGCGTGTCGAGCAGCCGCTGGAGGTCGACGCCGGCGATGATGTCCTTGCGGATGGCGGTGTGCACCAGGGCCTGCGCGCCCGCGCAGAGCCGGTCGAGCCCCTCGCACGGCACGGTGTCGCCGGCGACCACGACCGCCGCGCCGTCGTGGTCGAAGCGGAAGCCGATGCTGGGCTCCACGGGCCGGTGGTCGGTGGGCGCGCAGCGCACGGCGACGGGGCCGGGCACCTCGACGGCGCCGTCGGCGATCTCGACGACGTCGACGGGTGGCGGGTGGTCGAGGTCGTCGTGGTGGGCCATGCGGTAGCGGGTGTCGGGGCCGAGCGAGCCGAGCACGTGCTCGACGACGGCCGCGGTGCCCGGCGGGCCGACGATGCGCAGCGGCGTCGGCTGGAAGGTGGTGATCCAACGGGTGACGATCACGTCGGCGAGGTCGCTGAGGTGATCGCTGTGGAGGTGGGTCAGCAGCACCGAGGCCAGCTGGCTCGCGCCGAGCCCCGCCGCCGTGAGGCGCATCAGCACGCCCCGGCCGGCGTCGACGAGGTGGTGGGTGGCGCCCGTCGAGATCAACGTGGCGGGGCCGGCGCGGTGCGCGTCGGGGATCGGGCTCCCCGTTCCGAGCAGGGTGATGGTCAGCATCGGTGCCTCACTGGCGGGACATCTCGGCACGGGCTTCGCTCTCGGCGGTGCCGGGCGCTCGCCGGGCGGCGAGCTGGATCTCGACCTCGTGCAGCGTGCCGGTGAAGGGGAACGGGCCGGGGTAGCGGCTGGAGACGGCCGAGCCGTGGTCGTAGCCGACGCTCGCGCCGACCGAGGAGATCATCCGCATGTAGAGCGGCAGGTCGCCCTGGCCGCACTCGACGCCGTCGACCGCCACCTCGACGGTGCCGCTGCGCCGCTCGCCACGACGGAACCGGACCTGCAGCGTGGCGTCGCCTTCGGGCACCGGCAGGCTCGACTCGACCACGGTGTGGTCGCCGAAGGCGTTGTAGTCCACCACCAGCCGGTCCCCCTGCACGAACACGGAGATGCCCGAGTTCTCCGTGCCGGTGGCGTAGAGGACGCCCTCGTCGCCCGGCCCCCGGCTCACGCGGGCGGTGAGGTCGAAGCTGCGCCCACCGATGGCGGCGGCCGCCTGGGCAGGGATGGCGGACATCGGCGGCCGATACCGGTAGCGCCGATCCTCGGGGTGCGGCGAGTGGTCGCGGAAGCGTGCGCCGAACAGCTCGACCGTGCGGTCGTCGAGGGGGAGCACGCCGTGGCGGTCGGCCTCGACCCACCACTGGGCCACGAGCTCGTCGAGCTTTCCCGGCTGCTCGGCGGCGAGGTCGTGGCACTCGGACCAGTCGCTGGCGAGGTGGTACAGCTCCCAGGGCTCCGCGTCGTAGTCGGCGCCCACCTGGTGCTTGCAGACGGCCTTCCAATCGCCCGCCACGAGCGCGCGGCTGCCACTCATCTCGAAGTACTGCACCGTGTTGGTGGCCGGGGCTCCCGGGTCGTGCAATGCCGCCGCGAAGGAGTGGCCCGTGACGGGCAGCTGTGCCTGCCCGCGGTGCGTCTCGGGTGGCGTGATGCCGAGCAGCTCGTAGACGGTGGGGACGATGTCGGCGACGTAGACGAACTGGTCGCGCCTCGTGCCCCGTGCCGAGGCGTCGATGCCATCGGGCCAGTGCACGATCAGGGGCACGTGGACGCCGCCCTCGTGCGTGTTCTGCTTGTACCACTTGAACGGTGCGTTGCCGCACTGCGCCCAGCCCCAGGGGTAGTTGGTGTGGCTGCGCGGTCCGCCGATGTCGTCGAGCCGGTCGACGGCCTCGTCGGGCGTCTCGAGGATGCCGTTGAAGAACTTCATCTCGTGCATGACGCCGAAGGGCCCGCCCTCCTGGGAGGCGCCGTTGTCGGCGAGGACGAGCAGCAGCGTGTCGTCGAGCCGGTCGAGGGCCCGCAGGCCCTCGACGAGGCGTCCGATCTGCGCGTCGGCGTGGTCGAGGAACGCGGCGAAGGCCTCCTGGAGGCGCGTCGCCAGCCGCCGGTTGCTCTCGGGCAGCTCGTCCCAGGGCTCCACGCCGGGGTTGCGCGGTGCCAGCACGGTGCCCGCCGGGACGACGCCCAGCTCGACCTGCCGCTCGAACCAGCGCTGGCGCACGACGTCCCAGCCCTCGTCGAAGGCGCCCCGGTACTTGGCGAGGTACTCCGCGGGCGCCTGGTGCGGGGCATGGGTGGCACCGAACGCCAGGTAGGCGAGGAACGGCTTGTCGGGCCGAACGCCCGTGCTGTCCGAGATCATCCGCAGCAGGCGGTCGACGAGGTCCTCGCTGAGGTGGTAGCCGTCGTCGGGACCGGCGGGCGGGTCGACCGGGTGGTTGTCGCACACCAGGTCGGGGTGGAACTGGTCGGTCTCGCCCTCGAGGAAGCCGTAGAAGCGCTCGAAGCCACGTCCCAGCGGCCAGTGGTCGAACGGCCCCGCCGCCGAGCACTGCTCCATCGGTGCGAGGTGCCACTTGCCGGCGCAGAAGGTGGCGTAGCCCTCGCCGCGGAGCACCTCGGCCACGGTCGCCGCTCGCTCGGAGATGTGCCCGAGCTGGTTGGGGAACCCCGTCCGGAAGTTCGACACGGCGCGCATGCCGACGGCGTGCTGCGAGCGACCGGTGAGCAACGACGCCCGGGTGGGAGAGCACAGCGGGGTGACGTGGAAGTTCGTGAACTGCAGGCCTCCGGCGGCGAGCGCGTCGATGTTGGGGGTGTCGATGTCGGACCCGTAGCAGCCGAGCTGCGCGAAGCCGGTGTCGTCGAGCAGCACGATGACCACGTTGGGTGCGCCGTCGCCGGGGTGCGGCGCTTCGTGGTACGACGGCTCGGACTCCGCCACCGTTCGCCCGATCGTGCCCGCGAACCCCTCAGACGACATGGTGCTGCCCCCTCCCGCCTGACCATAACTCATGCAAGTGCTGCTCTCAACATCTGTTGCGAGTCGACACGCAGAAGATCCTGGCCGGGTACCATCGCGGTGATGGCACCCGACGCCGCCACCGCGATCGACGGCCGCCGTGCGCGACGCGAGCGAGGGCGGGCGGCGGTCATCGACGCGGTCGTCGACCTTCTCGACGAGGGCCACGCGCCACCGAGCGCGCGGGCCGTGATCGAGCGGTCCGGGGTCTCCGAGGCCACCCTGTTCCGGTACTTCGACACGCTCGACGACCTCCAGCACGCAGCTGCGAGCCGCTTCCTGGAGCGCAACGCCGCCCTCTTCGAGCTCGCCGAGATCGGGTGCGGCACGCTCGACGTGCGGGCTTCCCGCTTCGTCGACGCGCGGCTGCGCCTCTACGACACGATCGCGCCGATGGCCCGCCTCGTGCGCGCCCGCTCCTTGGACCACCCGCACTTCACGGCGACGCTGCACGAGGTGCGAGGTCGCCTCGCCGACCAGGTGGCCCTCCACTTCGCCACCGAGCTCTCGTGCCGAGGCCGTGCCGGCCGCGACGACCTCGTCGCGGTGATCAGCACCCTCACCTCCTTCGAGTCGTGGGATCAGCTGCGCAACGACCACGACCGGACGTCGCTCCAGGTCCGGCGCACCTGGCGCCGCACGGTCGTCGAGCTGCTGCGCTGATCCGGCGGCGACGCCGCCGTGCAGCGCGGCCGTTGACCACGCTGGGTGGTGGCCGTCACGCAGCGTGCGTATGCCGGCGCGCCCGGCCGGGTACCGGCGCCAGGTGCACCTTCACCGACGGCAGTTCCTCGCGATGGGCGGCGGCGCCGCGATCGGCGGCGCCGGCGCATCGATGCTGGGGCGCGGCAGCGCTGGAGCCAGCGACGACGATGACGACGACGTCGACGAGATGCTCGACGCCATGGGCGACGTGCGCTCGGGCATGCAGCGCGTCGTCTGGTCGGTCGACACCGACGAGCCGGTCGCGGCGCTCACCTTCGACGACGGTCCGAACCCGGCCCTGACCCCGGCCATCCTCGACGTGCTGGCCCACCACGGCGTGCCGGCCACGTTCATGATGCTGGGCCACGCCGCCGAGGCACACCCGAGCCTGGCGGCGGAGGTGGTCGCCGCCGGCCACGAGGTCGGCAACCACAGCTGGAGGCACCTCAACCTCGCCAAGGCGGACGAAGCCGAGACGCGCCGCGAGATCGAGGTCGGTGCCGCCAAGATCTCCCGCGCCACCGGGCAACCGATCTCGCTGTTCCGCCCAGCGCGGGGCCGGCTCAACGAGGTGGCGCTTCGGGTGATCGCCCCGCTCGAGCACGACATCGTGCTGTGGTCCGTCACCCGCGGGTCGGCCGGCTGGACCTCGCCGCGGCGCGTCGCCTCGCACGTGGTCCGCTCCGTCGGTCCCGGCGACATCATCGACCTCCACGACGGCATCGGTCGCTCGACCTTCCGGCCGGAGACCCCCCGGGCGCAGGAGCTGCTCGATCGCCGGCAGGTCGAGGTCGCCGCGCTGCCCCGCATGCTCGACGGGATCGCGGAGCGCGGCATCCGCCTCGTCCGGCTCTCGGAGCTGCTGCCGGCGCGGCCCTCGGGACGGCCGCGGTGACCACGCCCACCGCGTCGGTGCCGACCGCGCCGCCGGGGCACGTCGACCCCGGCCCCGAGGCGACGCTCGAGGCGGCCCGGGGCGGGGGCCGGCTGCTCTCGCTCGACGCGGCACGTGGCCTGGCCATCGTGGTGATGCTCCTGGCCATGCACCCGGGACCGAACCACCACGACCCGATGCAGCTGCAGCACCCGAGCTGGCACGGCCTGACCTTCGCCGACCTGTTCTTCCCCCTCTTCCTCTTCGCCATCGGCACGTCGATGACGCTCTCCGCCCGAGGCGCCGAGGTGCGCCACATCCTGCGCCGAGCGGGCCTCCTCCTGCTGCTCGGCATCGCCCTGTCATCGCTCAAGCACGAGCAGCTCTTCCTGACCGGCGTGCTCCAGCACATCGCCGGCGCCTACCTGGTGGCCTACACGATCCTCCGGGCGCCCCGCCGCTGGCACGTGCCGCTCGCCGCCGCGCTGGTCGCCGGCTACTGGACCGCCTCCGAGCTGTGGGCCTGGGGCGACGACGCCTGGGGCCGCAGCGGGACGCTCGCCCACGCCGTCAACGACGCCGTGCTCGGGCGCTTCAGCACCGAGGGCGTGCTGCAGACGGCGGTCAGCGCCGTCGCCATCGTCGGTGGCGCGGCCGCGGGCCGTCTCGTCGCCGCGCAACCCGACCGGCGCGCTCGCGCGCCAGCTCGCCACCTGGGCCGTGGTCCTCGTCGGCGTGGGCCTGCTCGTGGCGGTCGCCGTCCCGCTGAACAAGCGGCTCTGGTCGCCGTCGTTCGCGGTGCTCACCGTCGGCACCTCCTTCGCCTGGTTGGCGATCGGCGTGCGGATCATCGACGTGGCCAAGCGAGCGCGCCTCGCCGCGCCGCTCGTGCACCTCGGGGCCAACCCGATCGCCGTCTACCTGGTGTTCATGGCGGCGCTGGCCCTGCTGCAGAACCACGCGGCAGACCGCTTCCCCGCTCTGAGCCCGCTGGGCAGCCCCACGGCCGGCGCGCTGGTCTACGCCGTGGGCTGGACGGTGCTGGGATGGGCGTTCGCCTACGCCCTCTACCGACGGCGCATCCTCGTCAAGCTCTGACCCCGGGGTCCCGAAGCGGCGCGACCCAGCCGTTCAGCGGTAGGGCAGCGCCAAGGTCCGGTTGAGCCGCTCGCCGTGACGCAGGCGGCGCTGCACGACCGTGCGCGCCCGCCAGCGCCGGTGCCAGGCGGCGTCGATCTGCCCGGCGAGGTGCTCCACCCGCACCTGGTTCGTCTCCCAGAGGGAGCACAGCGCGTGCAAGGTGGCCTTGTCGTGGATCGACAGCGGGCCGTCCCCGCTGGAGCGCAGGAGCTCTCGCAGCTCCTGCGTGTCGGCGGCCGCGGTGGCCAGCTCGGGCTGCGCGGGATCCTCGGGACTCGCAACCTCGACGGCGTGCTCGATCAGCTCGAGCATCGCGGTGGCCCACTGCTCCATGCCGTCCACGTAGGACGGGTTGGAGGCGGTGGCGCCGCCGCCGACCAGCTCATCGGTCGACGGGCGCGCTCGCTCCTCGAGGTCGCTCGCATGCATCTGCCGGGACGATCGGGCGGCCACGAGGCCGCCCGCGGCGAGGGTCCCACCGAGCGCCACGGTCAGCCCGACGACCTGGATGTTGGCGGGCTCGGCCCCCGAGAGCAGCAGGGCCGCGTTGACCGCGCCGATGATGCACGACGCGGCGAGCCAGGGCGTCACCCGTTCGCGCGCCAGCGGCATCGCGGCGTTGCGCCGGGCGCGCCCCTGCCCCGCCGCCTCCTGCCGCCAGCTCTCCATCGCGGTCGAGACCATGCAGCACCATCGGCACATCTCGGGCGCGACTCAACGGCTGATCGCCTTCCGGGAAGCGCGTCGTGTGCCGATCCCGCCGGAAGGTGGTGGTTCGGGCGTGGATCGACCGACTCCGCTCAAGTCGCGGCCCCAGGATTCCGACGATCTGGGGGTGATCGATCTGAGCGAGGACCCCGACGGGCACCTTCGCGACCTGACCGATGGCGTGCCGGCCCGGCTGCTGCGCGGCCACGCCGTGGGGGACGGCGACGCGCACGGCGAGATCGATCGCGCCCGTCACCTCCTCGCGGGCCGCTACGGGGATCGCTGGCGCGACCTGCCGAGCGACCTCGGTCGCCGTGCCGCCGTGGCCGAGTCGCTCGTCGCCGAGGGGCCACTGGCGCTCGATCCGGCGAACGCTGCCCCGGCGCTGGTCATCGCCCGCAGCCGTCACCTCGCGTCCATGGCCGCTGCCACGGCGGCGCAGGTCCGTGAGGACGCGCAGGTCCTGGGTGAGGCGCTCGGCACCGAGCTCGCCGACCTGCCGATGGCTCGGCTCCGGCCGATCGCCTCCGCAGTGGCCGACCTGAGCGCCACGTCGACGGCCGAGCCGAGCTGGGCCTCGCCTGCCGCCGCGCAGGCGGCCGAGGCGATCCTCCAGGTGCAGGGCAGCGAGATGAAGGCTGCCGCACTGGCGCACCACGCCATGTACGACCGCTTCACCGACGACATCTGGGACGTGCCCGACACGCTGCTGCTCGCGGGCCGAGCGTGGTGGCGCCCCGTCGCCCAGCTGCGGCTCCGCCTCGCCCTGCGGCGCTGCAGCCGCACGAAGCGCGTCCCCGGTCCCATCGGGCAGGCGGTGGACCTCATCGTCGCCACGCGCACCGCCCGGGGCCGCGTGGCACGGGCCGCCACGCTCCTCTCGCACCACCTCGGCCACCTCGACCGCGGACCGCTCACCGACGTCGACGGTGCGCTCTCGGCGCTGCTGCGCGTCCGGCGCCTCCAGCTGGCGCTCGGTGAGCGCCTCGACGAGGCACGACTGGCCGACCTGCTGCGTGCTGACGCCTTCCGCAGCGACGACGTGATCGGGCCCGCGAGCGGCCTGCGGGCAACGATCGACCGGTGGTCGGCCGAGGTCGCCAGGGTGCAGGGCCGACATGCGCTCGGCATCACGTGCGACGACCTGGCCACCTGGGCTGCCCAGTGCCAGGAGCTGCTTCCCGTCCTCGCCCGCGGCGCCTCGGAAGTCATCGAGCTCGGCGTCCCCGCCGCCACCCTGCGGGACCTCGTGGACGACCTGCTCGCCGCGCGAGCGCGTGGAGGAGCTGCGAGAGGCCCCCACCTCCCGATCCGACGGCGCGACAACCCGGAGTGCACCATGAACAAGCTCACCAGCGTCGGCATCGCTGCTCTCGTGGCCCTCGTGTCGGCCCTCGGCCTGATGCAGTACGTCGGCGGCGCCGAGGAGCGCGCCGCAGCCTCCGCACAACCGGTCCCGGTGCTGATCGCGGCAGTGGACCTGTCCGACCGCGCGCCCTTCGACGAGGCGTGGGCGGCGGGCCAGGTGGTCTGGTCCGAGGTCATGCAGGCGAACCTGCCGCCCAACGCGGTCCTCGACCCTGCCGCGCTCGAGGGCACCGTGGCGGACGGGCGGCTCCGTGCCGGCCAGATGGTGGTCGCCGGTTCGTTCGTCGATCCCACCACCCTCGAGAGTGCCGGCCCGCCGACCTTCGCCGACTCCCTGCCGGAGGGCAGCGTGGCCGTGTCCTTCGACGCCGGTGGCGCCGCAGGCGGTGTCCGACCTCATCAGCCCCGGCGACCGCGTCAACCTCCTCGTCCAGGTGCCCAACGCTGCGGAGCTGGGCCTGCCCGACTCCGGCGGCCCGGCCGTGGTCCACGTCTTCCAGGACCTCCAGGTCATGGCGATCGGCGCGGCGCAGCGCCCGGCCCCCGACGCCGCCGTGGCGGTCCCCAACCCGGGCGCCGGCAGCTACACCGTCGCCGTGGCGCCGCGCGACGCAGCGCGGCTGCTCTTCCTCACCCGTCAGTACCAGGTGCTCCTGGCGCTCGTCGGCCCCGGTACCGAGCCGTCGCCCGAGGATCCCGTCGGCAAGACCGACGCGCTGCCCCGCACCCTCACGGCCGACGACGCCCTGGGCTCGTCGTGAGCCAGCTTCGCCAGCGCATCCTCGCCGCCCGCAGCGAGATGCGGATCCCGGCCAGCGAGGCCGAGGTCGACGACGCGCCCGCGCTGCCGGCAGACGACGGGGTGAGCGACGTGCTGCGCCCGGCGCCGCCAGCGCCGCCGCCGGAGGCCCGCACGAGCCTGCCGCCCGACGTCCACGCCTCGGTGCACCGCCGGGTCGTGCAGCGATCTCGGGCCGCTGCTCTTCGACGATGCCGTCCACGACGGAGAGCTCGAGGCGCGCCTGCACGAGACGATCGCCGCGGCCTTCGACGAGGCAGGGATCTCACCGGCCGGTGAGCTCTACAAGCGGTTCATCGCCGACATCCGAGACGACGTCGTCGGCTACGGGCCCGATCGAGTCGCTGCTGAACGACGAGACCGTGACCGAGATCATGGTCAACGGCCCCGACATCGTCTTCGTGGAGCGCAACGGCAAGGTCGAGGAGGTCGCGTCGGGCTTCGTCGACGGCGCCCACGTGCGGCGCGTGATCGACAAGATCGTGTCGCACGTCGGACGCCGCATCGACGAGTCCTCGCCGATGGTCGACGCCCGCCTGCCCGACGGCTCCCGCGTCAACGCGATCATCCCGCCGCTGGCGATCGAGGGGCCCTTCCTCACGATCCGGAAGTTCGCCAAGGACCCGTTCATGGCGGTCGACCTGGTGCGCTTCGGCACGCTCGACGAGCGCAGCGTGCGCTTCCTGCGCGCCTGCATCGAGGGCAAGCTCAACATCGTCGTCTCCGGCGGCACCGGCACCGGCAAGACCACGCTGCTCAACGTGCTGTCGTCGTTCATCCCCAACGGCGAGCGGATCGTCACCGTCGAGGACGCCAAGGAGCTGCAGCTCCACCAGCGCCACGTGCTCTGCATGGAGACCCGGCCGCCGAACGTCGAGCGCACCGGTGAGATCACCATCCGCGACCTCGTGAAGAACAGCCTCCGCATGCGTCCCGATCGGATCGTGGTGGGGGAGTGCCGTGGCGGCGAGGCGCTCGACATGCTCCAGGCCATGAACACCGGCCACGACGGCTCGATGACCACGGTCCACGCCAACAGCCCGCGCGACGCCCTGAGCCGCATCGAGACGCTGACCCTCATGGCCGGCTTCGACCTGCCCATCCGGGCCATCCGCGAGCAGGTGGCCTCGGCCGTCGACCTCATCGTGCAGCTGAGCCGCCTCCGGGACGGCACGCGCCGCGTCACCCACATCACCGAGGTCGACGGCATGGAGGGCGACAAGATCACCCTCCAGGACATCTTCCTGTTCGACTACCAGGCCGGCGTCGACGCCAACGGGCGGCACCAGGGGTCGCTCGAGCCGACCGGCGTGCGCCCGACCTTCGCCGAGAAGCTCGAGGACACCGGCATCGAGATCGGACGCCGACATGTTCGAGCGCGGACCGGCGCGCACAGCCTCAGAGACCGGATGGCGGACCTGCGATGACCGGCGTCGACGACCCCGCTGGTCCTGGCGCTGCTCGCTCGGCGGTGGCGCCTCGGCGTCGGCGCCATCACGCTCGATCGTCGCTGCGCATCGAGCCGCAGCGAGGACCGCCCGAGCAGCGAGCACCGTCGCCCAGGGCCTCGCCCGACCGGCGGGCCAGGCGCCTCGACCAGGCGCTCGCCGCCTCCCCGGCCCTGCGCCGCGCCGTCGAGGTCACCGCCGACCTGGCCGCGCGCCGGGGATGCTCGGCTCCGTCGAGCGCCTGCTGCGGGCCGCCGACGTTCCCGTCCGGCCCGCCGAGCTGATCCTCGCGCAACGTCGTCGGTCGCCGTCGTCGCTGCCCGCTCGCGGTCCTCGTCCTCACCGGTTCGACGACCTCGGCCATGCTCGTCCTCGTCCTCGCCGCCGTCGGGCCCGACCGTGACGCTGCGGTTCCTCGTGAATCGCCGCCGGAAGAAGTTCACCGCGCAGCTGCCCGACGCGCTCACCACGCTGGCCGGGTCGCTGCGGGCCGGCCGCTCGCTCGGCCAGGCGATGGAGGCGCTCGCACGCGAGGTCCGCGGATCCCGATGGGCCGGGAGCTCCGCAAGGTCGTGGCCGAGGTCCGCCTCGGCCGCACGCTGCACGAGGCGCTCAGCGACGCCGCCGACCGGATCGGCAGCCCGGACTTCCGCTGGGCCGTGCTGGCCATGCAGATCCAGGCCGAGGTGGGCGGCAACCTCGCCGAGCTGCTCGACCAGGTGGCGTCGACCATGCGGGAGCGCGCCCGGATGAAGGGCGAGGTCAAGGCCCTCACGGCCGAAGGCCGGGCCTCGGCGATGATGCTCGTCATCATGGTCCCGGGCCTGGGCCTGGTCATGTGGGTGATGAACCCCGACTACATGGAGCCGCTGTTCACGCACGCCGCACGGGCCGCATCATGCTCGGCGTGTCGGCGCCGTGATGATCGGCGGCGGCTACTTCTGGATGAACAGCATGGTGAAGATCGATGTCTGATCTCCTCGCCGCCGACGGCGCTCGGCATCCTGCTCGCCATCGTGCGCGGCGCTGAGCGGCGGCGCGCTCGTCGCCGCCGTCGGGCCTGGTCCTCGCCGACCGCATCCACCTGCGCTCCAAGCTCCGCGACATCGACGACCTCTACAACCTCGTCGACATCCGCGACCAGGAGCTGATGCTCCCCTTCGTCGACCGCGTGGCCGCACCCGTGATCGGCGACGCTCTCGAGGCTCGGGCTGGCGGTTCTCGCCGGCCGGGCGGATCGAGGAGATCCGCTCGATGCTGCGCCGAGCCGGCCGGCCCGAGGCCGACACGGACCGCTACCTCGCCTTCCGCGTCCTGTCGATCATCGCCGCACCGGTCGTCGCCCTCCTCGCGTGGTCGAACGACGGCCTCGTTGGGCGGGACGCTGCGGCCTGGTCGTGCACCGCGCTCGGCGTCGCCTGCTGCACGGTCCTGCCCAGCCGCAAGCTGCGCGCCGCAGGTGGAGTCGCGGGAGACCGCGATCCGGCGGCAGCTGCCCGACATCATGGACCTCCTCGTCATCTGCATGGAGGCCGGTCTCGGGTTCACGCGCCGCCGTGTCCCGCACGGTCGCCAACCTCGACGGCGAGCTCGCCGACGAGTTCGCCCTGGCGCTCGGCGAGATGCGCGCCGGCGCCAGCCGGGCCGACGCGCTCGACGGGCTCGGCCGAACGGGTCCAGCTCCCCGAGGTCCGTGTCCTTCGTGCTGTCCATCCGCCAGGCCGACCAGTTCGGCATCTCCGTGTCGACGGTGCTCCGCGACCAGGCCGAGGACATGCGGATCACCCGCCGCCAGATCGCCCAGGAGAAGGCGCAGAAGGCGCCGGTGAAGATGCTCGATCCCGATGGTGTTCTGCATCTTCCCGCCGATGTTCATCGTGGTGCATCGGGCCGGCCGGCCTGAGCCTCACCGCCAGCGGAGGGTTCTGATGCGGTTCCGCGACGAGGGCGCCGCGATGGTGGAGGTGACCTTCGTCCTGCCGATCCTCGTCGTCTTGCTGTTCGGCGTCATCGAGCTCGGCGGGGCGCTCAAGTCGTACTCCGCCACGGCGGACGCCGTGCGCTCGGGCGGGCGCGCCGCCAGCCTCGTCGGCTCTGATCCGATGGCGGATGCCACCATCCTCGAGCAGGTCGCGGCCGCGCACTCCCTCGGTGGCGGCGAGATCGAGCTCGTCGTCATCTGGCACGCCGCCGCTCCCGGCGAGGAGCCGCCGGCCGGATGCATCCCCGCCGACCTCGGATCGACGCCGAACACGACATCCGTCGGCGTGGCCGACGGTGGCGGCGACACCACCGGTGCGTGCAACGCGTACCTCTGGCCCCAGGCCAGCGGGGGAGCGTTCGACATGGCCGCCGGCCAGGCGACCGAGGAGCCCGAGCACTACTTCGCCTGCGAGGGTGTCGATGACCCAGACGCTGGCCACAAGCTCGACTGCAACTGGCCGGGCAAGGAGCGCAGGGTCCTCACCTCGCCCCGCGAAGCGGTCCAGCAGAGGTCGACCGACCTGGTGGGTGTGCACGTGCGCGCCCGGCACCACTTCTACACCGGCTTCCTGGGCGACTCGCTGACGATCACCGACCGCTCGGTCAGCCTCATCGAGCCGCAGGGGTACGAGCTGTCATGAGGCGCCGCACGCGGCGGGCCCGCGACGACCGCGGTGCGACCATCGCCGAGTTCGCGCTCGTGCTGCCGGTGCTGCTCCTGCTGGGGTTGGGCACGGCCGAGATGAGCCTGGCGTGGGTGGCGACGAACCGTGCGGAGGCAGCGACGTCCCAGGCGGTGCGCCTCGCTGCGGTCAGCGGCAGCCGGATCGAGGCCGACCGCGACATCCTGCTCGCGCTGCAGTCGGCCCTCCCAGGCGGGGCGCTCGACAACCTCGACCGCGTGGTGATCTTCGAGCCTGCGGACGCTTCGGGATCCGTGCCCGACGGCTGCATCAAGCCGCCCGGCGACACCTCCGAGGTGGGCAACAGCTCCTGCAACAGCTACACGGGTGACACGGTGCGCGCGGTCACCTCGGGCTCGATGGCCGGCTTCGGCGGTGGCGCGTCGGACCTCGACCGCTACTGGAAGCCCGCGGACCGCAACGACCGGCTCATCGACCCACCCGACTACATCGGCGTCTGGCTGCGCACCACCCACGTCGGGCCGCTGGGCAGCCTGTTCGGCGACCTGGAGATCGCGCGCGCCAGCGTCTACCGCATCCAACCGGACCTGACCGGATGATCGCAGCCCGACACCACCCAGGCGCCCGCCGCAGCGGACGGGGCGACGACGGCATCGCCGTCGTGCTCGTCGCGCTCATCCTCATCCCGCTCGTGCTGTTCGCGGCGATCGGCGTGGACATCTCGAGCTGGCACGCCCGACTGACCGAGCTGCAGAAGGCAGCCGACGCGGCGGCCTCGGCAGGGTCGGTGTGGATGCCGAACCTGGACAAGGCGAGCCAGGTGGCCGCGGAGAGCCTGGCCCACAACGGGATCGTCCACGGCGTCGACGACATCGTCGTCGAGATCACCGAGGGCGGGACGCCCACCTCGTTGCGGGTGGTGGTCACCGACACCAACGCCAAGCGGTACCTCTCGCAGATGGTCGGCGGCGAGCAGGTGCTGACGCGCTTCGCCGAAGCGGAGTACTTCCTGCCGTTGCCGCTGGGCAGCCCGCTCGACTACTTCGGTGGCGTCCGGGCGAAGGCGGAGCGACCCATCACCTGGCCCTTCCCCTACGACAGCGAAGGCCGCACGCCCGTCGGCACGACGACGTGCAACGTGGGGACCTCGAGTGGCCAGGGCCTCGGGCGGTGGGTCAGCGGCGTCACCTACTCGACGGGGTTCACGTCGTCGGCCCCCCAGTGCCGCTGGACCGTCGCGACGACGACGACCCCCCTCGACCCCACCACCCAGCCGCCCGGCAACGTCCCGTGCAACGACGTGCAGTCCTCGCCCACCACGATGGGGCGCTGGAGCGCCGCTGCGGCCGACACGGATCCGCCGGTGCACGACTCGCAGGCGCGCCACACGTCGGGCACGGGTGACCGGCAGTGCAGCTGGGCGCTCCACGAGACCGAGCCGGCCGACTTCGCCACGCGCGCACCCGCCAACGCGCCTTGCAACGTGACGGGCCAGCTCGCCTTCGGGCGCTGGGACGCGGGCGGCTACGTGCCGCTGAGCCTGCACCGCGAAGCCACGGCCGTGCTCTGCCAGTGGACCGCCAACCTGACGCCGGGGACGAACCCGATCGCGGCCGACCGCAACCCTCGCTTCTGGGGCCAGATCCACGGGCCGGGCGGCAACCAGGTGTCCGGCGACGCCTACGCCACCAAGTGCGTGACGGCCACCAACTGCTCCACCCCCGACAACGACCTCTACGTCGACCCGAGCAACGCCAACCAGGGCTACTGGTACGTCGTCAAGATCCCCGAGGGTGGCGGCGGTTCCACCGAGATCCGCGTCTACGACGCCTCGCTCAACCCGCAGGACGGCCTCAACAACGGCCCCGGCGACTCCAACATCGTGAGCGGCACCATGTCGTTCTCGACGACCTACCGGGTGTACCGCCAGACCAACCCCCTCGACTTCAACGCCCGGACCCCGGTCACGCCCGGTGACGCCGACAAGAACCCGAACTCGTGCAGCTGGAGGCTCCAGAAGGGCGGCATCTTCCGGTGGAGCTGGGTCGACCTGTGCACCCTCACCACCCAGCCCGGAGAGACGTACCTCCTCAACGTGCGGTCCGAGACGGTGAGCGGCTTCTCCAACAGCGCGGGTCGGAACAGCTACGCCATCGAGGCGGTCACCGACGGTGGTGTCGGCCCGCAGCCCGCACTGCACGCCTACAACAAGATGGTCATGTACAACAACATCGACGGCGGCGTCGCCACCTTCTACGTCGCCGAGGTCAGCCCCGAGTACGCGGGCAAGACGCTCGTGCTCGAGCTGTTCGATGCGGGGGAGAGCAGCGGGCAGTCCTGGCTCTACCCGATGCTCCCGTCGGCGAGCGAGCCCGGGGCCGTGGTGCACGCAACGCAGAGCAGCTGCGCCTTCGACTCGACGCGCGACGGCTACCCGCGCTCGTCGGACCTCGGCAACGGGGGCGTGTGCTCCGTGCGGGCCTCGGACGACGGTGCCCTCTACAACGGCCACTGGCTGACGATCCGCGCGACGATCCCGGCCGACTACACCTGCACGCCGGGGCTCGACCCCACGGTCGACCCCGGCTCGTGCTGGTGGGGCATCCAGTACGACTTCGGCGGCGCCGCCAACGACACCACGACCTGGCAGGCCCGCGTCGAGGGCAACCCGGTGCACCTGACCGGCTAGCCCGTTGGTGGGCGCCGGCGCAGGTCCGCGAGGATGGCGCGATGGACGACCGGTTCGAGCCAGCGACCATCGACGTCGCCAAGGACGAGCACGTGTCGATCACCTACGTCGACGGGCACGTCGCGCACTTCGGCCTGGTGGAGCTGCGCCAGGGCTGCCCGTGCGCCACGTGCCGGGGCATGCGCGAGCGCGGCCAGGCGTCCTGGCCCCACCCCGGCAGCCCGCTGCCGCTGCGGATCGAGGCGGCGGAGCTGCACGGCGCATGGGGCCTCAACATCACCTGGAACGACGGGCACGCCACCGGCATCTTCCCGTTCGAGGCGCTGCGACGGTGGTCCGACGGCGACCCTGCCTTCCCGCCCGACTCGGGCCTGGCGGAGTGAACCGCAGATCAGCTGGTGAGGTCGAACGCGGAGGGGGCCTCGCCGGCGGCGGTCTGCTCGGCGAAGCGGTCGAGCCACTGCTTGCCCTGCTCGCTGCCTGACGAGTCGACCATCCGGCGCGGCATGGCAGGGAACGAGTAGCCCTCCGGCAGGGGAGGCGTGGCGGTGTCCTTGCGGCCCATCGCCGCCTCGATCACCGGTTCGAGCCGCTTGGCCTTGGCAGCTACCTGGGCGGCATCGCGCTCCTTGAACTCCGGGAGCACCTCCTTGCCGAACAGCTCGAGCGACTCGCAGATGTCCTCGTGGCGGTTCTTGCCGGCCTGCATCACGAAGATCAGCTGGTCGACGCCCGCCTGCTCGTAGCGCCCGAGGTACTCGCGGATCTGCTGGGGCGTGCCGGTGGCTCCTCGCAGCCCCTTCGTGTCGCCGGCCGCCACCTTGGCGCCCAGGCGCTCCTCGGCGAGGGCCGCCTCGACCTCGGGGGAGTAGCCCCGCTCGGCGCGCTTGTCGACGAACTCGGCCCACACGTCGGTGCTGCCCGGGGCGTGGTCGCCGAAGATGTAGTAGTGGCCGAGCGAGTAGCCGAAGAAGTTGCCCCCTTCGAGGCCCCGTTCGATGGCGAGCTCCTCGGTGGGAGCGCACATCATCGGCGTCACGCAGGCCACGTTGGCGTTGACGGCGTGGCCGACCGGTACGCAGCGCTCGGCGAGGGTGGCCTCGTAGTCGGCGACCCAGTGCACGGCTTCCTCGGGGTCGATGAAGGCGAAGGTGAGCGACCCGATGCCCTTCTCGGCGGCGAGGAGGATCGTCTCGCGCCGCGAGCACGCCACCCACAGCGGCGGGTGCGGCTTCTGCACGGGCTTGGGCACGACGTTGCGGGGCGGCATCGTGACGAAGCGGCCCTCCACACCGGTGAAGGGCGTCTCGGTCATGCAGCGCAGCGCCACCTCGAGGCCCTCGAGCCACATGTCGCGCTTGAGGACGGGGTCGATCCCGAAGCCCGCGAGCTCGGCCTCCGAGGACGACTCGCCCGAGCCGAACTCGACGCGCCCGCCCGACACGAGGTCGAGCATGGCGACGCGCTCGGCGGTGCGGGCGGGGTGGTTGTAGGCGGGAGCGGTCTGGATGATGCCGTGGCCCAGCCGGATGTCCTTGGTGCGCTGGCTCGCCGCGGCGAGGAAGACCTCCGGCGCGCTGGAGTGGGAGTACTCCTCGAGGAAGTGGTGCTCGACCTCCCACACGACGTCGAAGCCGAGCCGGTCGGCCAGCTCCACCTGCTCCAGCGCGTCCTGGATGAGCTGCAGCTCGCTCCCCTCCTGCCAGGGGCGGGGCAGCTGGTGCTCGTAGAAGATGCCGAGCTTCATCGCGTCAGGCCGCGGCCTCGCGGCTGCCGAGGGCGTGGAACTCGGCGAGGATGTCGCTGCCGCCCGGGCGCTGGAGGCACCAGTGCTCGACCTCGCGCAGCACGGCCTTGTGGGTCTGGGCCCGGTTGGTGCCGAGCGACTGGTCGAGGCAGCGGTCCCACAGCGCGCCGACCATGTCGGCGCCCGGGTGTCGCTCGCCGCCCTCGCCGAGCCACGTGCGGTCGCGCATCTCGGTGAGCGCGGTCTTCAGGTAGTCCACGTGCGGGGTCTCGTCGGCTCGGATGTGCGACACCAGCACGGCCGCAGCGCCCTCGCCGGCCACCAGGTCGGTGTCGGAGAGCCACTCCTCGGCCCACGCGAAGGTGTGGAACGCCTGCACCTCGATGAGCAGCACGCGGATCATGAGGTTGGCGATCAGCTCGAGGTTGACGTCGACGTCGTCGGGCAGCACCCGGCTGAGGTCGGCCCCGCCGGGCGAGCCGGCCTGGCCGAAGCCCATGCGCTCGAGCATGGCATCGACGTCGACCTTGGCGGTGGGGTGCTCGAAGGCGATGTCGCGCGCCGCGAACCACATGTCCTTGTGGCCCGCCTCCTCCTCCCAGCCCGCTTCGTCGCGCCCGTGCGCCTCGAAGAGCCCGGCCCCGAGGTGCGCGATGGCGGTGCCCGTGATGTCCTCGTCGAAGCAGCGCTGCAGGTCGCCCGGCTCCAGGTAGCGGATGTTGGCTCCGAAGCCCTCGACGGTGCCGATGCGGGTGAGCGTCGCGATCAGGGGCTCGGGCACGCCGGAGCGGATCAGGTGGCGGGCCTGGGCGACGTTGGGGAACTGCCCCGGCCAGGTGTCGAGCGGGACGTGCATGATCTCGGTGCCGAACGTGCGCCGGTGCTGGTCCTGCCAGGCAGCGATGGCCGGGACGCGGTGCAGGGTGCGCGGGCGACACGTAGGTGCCGTCGTCGGTGAAGCCCCCGTGGCAGCGGACGCCGCCGGCGATGAGCGGCTCGGCCACCTCATGCGTGCTGAGGAGCTCGGCCTCCGTGAAGGTGACCTGGTGCATCGTCAACGTTCCCCCCTCGACCTCGGCCCCCCGACTGTATGTGCACTCACCGTGCGAGTTCAAGGTCGTCGGTCACACGGCGGCGATTGCCGATCGGGCGGCGCTCGTCCGTACGATGGTCCGCCCCCCGCCGGAAGGAACCCCTTGGAGCTCCGCGCCGATCTGCGCAACGTGGCCATCGTGGCCCACGTCGACCATGGCAAGACGACCCTCGTCGACAAGATGCTCTGGCAGTCCGGCGCCTTCCGGGCCAACCAGGACGTCAACGAGCGCGTCATGGACTCGATGGACCTCGAGCGCGAGAAGGGCATCACCATCCTCGCCAAGAACACGTCGGTCGCCTACGGCGACGTGAAGATCAACATCATCGACACGCCGGGCCACGCCGACTTCGGCGGCGAGGTGGAGCGAGGCCTGTCGATGGTCGACGGCGTGCTGCTGCTGGTGGACGCCTCGGAGGGGCCGCTGCCCCAGACGCGCTTCGTGCTCCGGAAGGCCCTCGAGGCCAAGCTGCCGGTCGTGCTGGTCGTCAACAAGGTCGACCGCCCCGACGCCCGCATCGCCGAGGTCGTGCACGAGGTGGAGGAGCTCTTCCTCGACCTCGAGGCGGAGGTCGACCAGCTCGACTTCCCGATCGTCTACTGCGTCGCCCGAGACGGCAAGGCCTCGATGGAGCGGCCGGCTGACGGCGCCGGCCTGCCCGACGGCGCCACCCTCGAGCCGCTGCTCGACCTGCTCGTCGAGCGGATCCCGGCCCCGGTCTACGACCCCGACGTGGCGCTGCAGGCCCTCGTCACGAACCTCGACTCCTCGCCCTACGTGGGGCGACTGGCGCTGTGCCGCATCGTCAACGGCACGATGCGCAAGGGCCAGCAGGTGGCGTGGTGCCGTGCCGACGGCAGCATCGAGCGCGCCAAGATCTCCGAGCTCTACATCACCGAGGAGCTGGACCGGGTGCCCGCCGAGGAGGCCGGTCCGGGGGAGATCGTCGCCATCGCCGGCATCCCGGAGATCACCATCGGCGAGACCCTCGCCGACCCGGACGACCCACGCCCCCTGCCCGTGATCCACATCGACGAGCCCAGCCTGTCGATGACGATCGGCATCAACACGTCGCCCCTGTCGGGCAAGGAGGGCACGGCGCTGACGGCGCGGCTCGTCAAGAGCCGGCTCGACCAGGAGCTCGTCGGCAACGTCAGCATCCAGGTGCTGCCGACCGACCGGCCCGACACCTGGGAGGTGCAGGGCCGCGGGGAGCTGCAGCTTGCGGTGCTCGTCGAGATGATGCGGCGCGAGGGCTTCGAGCTGACCGTCGGCAAGCCGCAGGTGCTCACCAAGGAGATCGACGGCAAGGTGCACGAGCCGGTCGACCGCCTCACCATCGACGTGCCCGAGGACTACATGGGCGTCGTCACGCAGCTGCTGGCGCTGCGCAAGGGGCGCATGGAGCAGATCATCAACCACGGCAGCGGCTGGGTCCGCATGGAGTACCTGGTACCGGCCCGGGGCCTCATCGGCTTCCGCACCGAGTTCATCACCGAGACCCGCGGCACGGGCCTGCTGCACCACGTCTTCGAGCGCATGGAGCCATGGGCGGGAGAGATCAAGGGCCGTCGCAACGGCTCGCTCGTGGCCGACCGGTCGGGGCCGACGACGAGCTTCGCGCTCACCGCGCTGCAGGATCGGGGGACGATGTTCGTCGGGCCCGGCGTGGCGGTCTACGAGGGCATGATCGTCGGCGAGAACTCCCGTGCCGACGACATGGACATCAACCCCACCAAGGAGAAGAAGCTCAACAACATCCGCTCCTCGACCGCCGAGGCGTTCGAGAAGCTGATCCCGCCGCGGCCGCTGTCGCTCGAGCAGGCGCTCGAGCTGATCGCCGAGGACGAGTGCGTCGAGGTCACCCCCACCAGCGTCCGTCTGCGGAAGGTGATCCTCGACCAGACGGTGCGAGCCCGCGAGGCCAAGCGAGCCAAGACCTCGGGCTAGTAGTGCCAGGGGTAGGCGGACCAGTCGGGGTCGCGCTTGTCGAGGAAGGCATCGCGGCCCTCCTGCGCCTCGTCGGTGCCGTAGGCGAGCCGGGTGGCCTCGCCGGCGAAGAGCTGCTGGCCCACCAGGCCGTCGTCGATCAGGTTGAAGGCGTACTTCAGCATCCGCTGGGCGGTGGGGCTCTTGGCGTTGACCTTGGCCCCCCACTCGAGCGCCACGCGCTCGAGGTCGGCGTGGTCGACCACCGCGTTGACCGTGCCCATGCGGTGGCCGTCGTCGGCCGAGTACTCGTCGCCGAGGAAGAAGATCTCCCGCGCGAACTTCTGGCCGACCTGACGGGCCAGGTACGCCGAGCCGAAGCCACCGTCGAAGCTCGCCACCGCCGCGTCAGTCTGCTTGAAGCGGGCGTGCTCACGGCTGGCGATCGTCAGGTCGCACACGACGTGGAGGCTGTGCCCGCCGCCGGCCGCCCATCCCGGCACCACGGCGATCACCACCTTGGGCATGAAGCGGATGAGGCGCTGCACCTCGAGGATGTGCAGCCGACCCGTGCGGCCCGGGTCGACCGTCTCGGCGGTGTCGCCGCCGGCGTAGCGGTAGCCGTCCTTGCCGCGGATGCGCTGGTCGCCGCCCGAGCAGAACGCCCAGCCGCCGTCCTTCGGGGAGGGACCGTTGCCCGTGAGCAGCACGCAGCCGACGTCGGCGCTCTGCCGGGCGTGGTCGAGCACCTGGTACAGCTCGTCGACGGTGGACGGCCGGAAGGCGTTGCGCACCTCGGGCCGGTCGAAGGCCACCCGCACGGTGCCCTGGTCGACCGCCCGGTGGTAGGTGATTTCGGTCAGGTCGAAGCCGGGGACGGGACGCCAGGCATCAGGATCGAAGAGCTCGGAGACCATGGCGGGCAGCGTAGGGGCGCGCCGGCTGGTAGACGTGCAGGGGCGGCGTCGTCGAGGGAACGGAGAGCACCGATGGAGATGGAGTACCGACGACTCGGCCGGTCGGGCCTGAAGGTGAGCGTGCTGTCGTTCGGATCGTGGGTCTCGTTCGGCAACCAGCTCGACGAGGGCCTCGCCCGCGACTGCATCGACGCCGCCCACCAGGCCGGCGTCAACTTCTTCGACAACGCCGAGTCCTACGCCGGGGGCGAGTCGGAGCGCATCATGGGCAGGGCGATCGCGCGAGCTCGGCTGGGCCCGCGAGACCTACGTCGTGTCGACCAAGCTGTTCTGGGGCATCACCGAGAGCGTCAACACCAAGAACACGCTCAACCGGAAGTACCTGCTGCACGCCATCGACGGGTCGCTGGAGCGCTTCGGCCTCGACTTCGTCGACCTGCTCTTCTGCCACCGTCCCGATCCGGCCACCCCGATCGAGGAGACGGTGTGGGCGATGTCCGACATCATCGACCGGGGCAAGGCGCTCTACTGGGGCACCTCGGAGTGGCCGGCCGACGACATCCGCGCCGCGTGGGAGATCGCAGAGCGGCACGGCCTGCGCAAGCCGGTGATGGAGCAGCCGCAGTACAACATCTTCGAGCGCCGTCGGGTCGAGCGGGAGTACGCCCGGCTCTACGACGACATCGGGCTGGGCCTGACGGTGTGGAGCCCGCTCGCCTCGGGGCTGCTCACGGGCAAGTACGTCGACGGCATCCCCGAGGGGAGCCGCGCCACGCTGCCGGGCTACGAGTGGCTCGCCGACCACCTGACCGATCCGGTCCGCAACGAGAAGGTCAAGGCCCTGCGTGCCATCGCCGACGAGCTGGGCTGCACGCTGTCGCAGCTGGCCCTCGCCTGGTGCGCGCGGAACCCGCACGTGTCCACCGTGATCACCGGCGCCAGTCGGGTGGAGCAGGTGCACGAGAACATGGGCGCGCTCGAGGTGCTGCCCAAGCTCGACGACGACGTCATGGCGCGCATCGACGCCGCCGCCCGGTGAGGTGAGCCGCCTCGGCTAGAACGGTGGCGTGGACGCCATCGTCATCTACGAGAGCCTCACCGGGAACACCCGCACCGCGGGCCAGGCCATCGCCGCGCGCCTGACGGCCAAGGGCGTGCCCGCCGTGGCCTGCCCGATCACCCAGATCGACTACCAGGCGCTGGCACGTGCCGAGCTCGTGGTCGTCGGCAGCTGGGTCGACGGGTTCTTCGTCGTCGGCCAGCGTCCCGGCCGCGCCGGTCGGGTCGCCTCGATGCCGACCCTGGCCGGCAAGCGCGCCGCCGTGTTCGTCACGTACGCGCTGAACGCCGGCAAGGCACTGCAGAAGCTCTCCGACGCCGTCGCCGACCGCGGCGCCGACGTGCTGGGCGGCACCACGATCCGTCGCGACCAGCTCGAGCGCGGCGTCGAGGACTTCGTCGCCCGCCTCCTCGACGCGATCACCCCCAGCAACCAGGGTCGTTGAACCCTGGTGGCCGCCACGCGGTCCCCGAGGGTCCGCCACCTCGGGTGGTTCAGGCGGTCCAGGGGCCGACGCCGCTGATGCGCTCGACGGTGATCCGCACGATCGAGCCGGGAGGGGGATCGGCCATCGGCGGGAACGTGACGTCGGGGCCCACGTAGAGGTGCGCGAGCTCCTGCAGCAGCTCGGGCGCCCCGCCCGGCTCGACGCGCGCGGTCCCCTGCAGCACCAGGTACTCGCGCATGCCGACGGCGTTCACCTCGCTCGACTCGATCGACACCGCCACGCGCGGGTCGCGGCCCAGGTTGCGGATCTTGCGAAACGGGCCGAGCGAGGCGAAGACGACCTCGTCGCCGTCGAGCTTCACCCACACGCAGCTGACCTGCGGCGCGCCGTCGGGGTCGAGCGTGACGACGTGCGCCAGGTTCGAGCCGTCGATGACTGCGCGAGCGCTCTCGGGGATGGCGACCATGGCGGCAGCGTAACGGTGGGCCCTCTACCGTCGACCACCGTGCACCCCCCGTCGCCCGCAGGCTCGATCGAGCGCTTCCTCGCGCCGTGCCGCGACGCGCTGGGCCCGGCGGGCGTGGTCACCGACCCGGAGCTCACCGGCTCCCATGCCGTGGACTGGACGGGCCGCTGGGCGTCGAGGACTCCGGCCGTGCTGCGCCCGTCGTCCACCGCCGAGGTGGCGCGCGTCGTCGCCCTGGCGCGCCAGCACCGGGTGGCGCTCGTGCCCCAGGGCGGCAACACCGGTCTCGTGGGCGGCTCGGTGCCCCACGCGGGTGAGATCGTCGTCGACCTCCGGCGCCTGTCGGCCCTCGGACCGGTCGATGTCGCCGCGCAGCAGGTCACCGTCGGGGCGGGCGCCACGCTGGCGGCGCTGCAGGCCCACGTGGCGGCGGCGGACCTCGCCTTCGGCGTCGACCTGGGGGCGCGCGGCTCCGCCACCATCGGCGGCATGATCGCCACCAACGCCGGCGGCATCCACGTCGTGCGCCACGGGACGATGCGGGCCCAGGTGGTCGGGATCGAGGCGGTGCTGGGCAGCGGGGCGGTGGTGCAGGCGAACCTCTCGGGGCTGCTCAAGGACAACACCGGCTACGACCTGCCGGGACTGCTCTGCGGCAGCGAGGGCACCCTCGGGTTCGTCACGGCGGCGCGGCTGCGCCTCGTGACCGTGCCGCCCGCCCGCATCGTGGCGCACGTCGGGTTCGGATCCGTGGCGCAGGCCACCGAGGCCCTCCCCGTGCTGCGCGCCCTGCCCAGCCTGCATGCCCTCGAGCTGGTGCTGCGCGACGGGCTGCACCTCGTCGCCGACCACCTGGGCGCGCCGACGCCGCTGGTCCCCACGCCGGCCTGCGCCGTGCTCGTGGAGCTGGCCGGGACGGGCCCGCAGCTCCTCGACGAGCTCGGTGCCGCGCTCGATGCCCTCGGCTCACCGCCATCGGCCGTGGCCGACGACGAAGCGGGCATGGCCCGCCTCTGGCGCTGGCGCGAGGCCCACCCGGAGGCGGCGGCTGGGCTCGGCCTCGTGCACAAGGCGGACGTGAGCCTGCCCCACGCGGCCCTGGCGGGGTTCATCGACGCCGTCGGACCGGCGGTCGAGGCCGTCGCCCCGGGCGCCACGACGCTCGTCTACGGCCACCTCGGCGACGGCAACCTCCACGTCAACGTCGTCGGCCCCGAGGCCGACGACGAGGCGCCGGTCGACGCCGTGCTGGACCTCGTCCTGCGCAACGGCGGCAGCGTCAGCGCGGAGCACGGCATCGGGGTCGCCAAGCGGGCCTGGCTCCTGCGCCAGCGCGGGCTCGAGGCGATCGGCGCCATGCGCGCCATCAAGGCGGCCCTCGACCCCGACGGCATCTGCAACCCGATGGTGCTGGTCGAGCCGCGCTCGGGCCCGGTCGGTGGCCGCCCGTGAGCGCAGGACCCGAGCGCCGCCGACCGGTCCCGCTGCCCGCGCTGCTCGGCGCGGCCGGCGCGCTCGCCCTGGGCATGCTCGTCGTGGTGCCGATCGTGGCCCTGGCCGCCGAAGCGCCCTGGTCGGACGCGCTCGACCTGCTCGGCGCGAGCAGCAACCTCACCGCGCTGCGCCTCTCGGCGCTGGTCTCCGTCAGCGCCCTGTGCCTGTCCGTGCTGTTCGGCTTCCCGATCGCCTGGCTGCTGGCGCGGGTGGAGTTCCCCGGCCGGCGCGTCCTGCGTGCCCTCGTGACGCTCCCGATGGTGCTCCCGCCCGTCGTCGGCGGCGTCGCGCTGCTCGTCGCCTTCGGCGAGGACGGCCTGGTCGGTCGCTGGCTCGACCAGTGGTTCGACGTGCAGCTGGCGCGGACCACGACGGCGGCGGTGCTGGCGGCAACCTTCGTGAGCCTCCCGTTCTTCGTGGTGACGGTGGAGGCGGCGCTGCGGGCCGCGGACCGCCACTACGAGGACGCAGCGCGCACGCTCGGCGCACGGCCGCTGCTGGTGCTGCGCCGCGTCACCCTCCCGTCGATCCGCGGCGCCCTGGGGGCGGGGATGGCGCTCGCCTGGGCCCGCGCCCTCGGGGAGTTCGGCGCCACGGTCACCTTCGCCGGAAGCTTCGAGGGCCGGACGCGCACCATGCCCCTCGCCATCGACGCCGTGCTCGACCGCGACCTCAGCTCGGCGATCCTGCTCAGCCTGGTGCTGCTCGTCGTCTCCGTCGTCGTCCTGGCGTCCCTGCGTGACCGGTGGCTGGGGTCGTGACCGGCGCCAGCGGGCTGGAGGTCGACGCCCGCGTCAGGGCGGGCGGGCTCGTGCTCGACGTCTCGCTGCAGGTCGGCGCGGGTGAGACGGTCGCCGTGCTCGGCCCCAACGGCTCGGGCAAGAGCACGCTCCTGCGGGTGATCTGCGGCCTCGCACCGCTCGACGCCGGCACGGTCCGCCTCGACGGCCGCGTGCTCGACGAGCCCGCCGCGCGCACCCGCCTCGCGCCGGAGGACCGCTCCGTCGGCATCGTGTTCCAGGACCTGCTCCTCTTCCCCGGCATGGACGCGGCCGACAACGTCGCCTTCGGACTGCGGGCACGCGGCGAGCGCCCCGACGCGGCGCGTCGGACGGCCCTCGCCTGGCTCGACCGCCTGGGCCTGGGTGCCCTCGCCGATGCCGATCCCACGCAGCTCTCGGGTGGGGAGGCCCAGCGGATCGCGCTGGCGCGGGCCCTGGCCCCGGGACCCCGGGCGCTCCTGCTCGACGAGCCGCTCGCAGCGCTCGACGCCGACGCCCGCACCTCGCTGCGGCGCACCTTGCGGGAGCACCTCGTCCTGCACGGCGGCCCCTGCGTCATCGTCACCCACGACCCGCTCGACGCCGCCGTGCTCGCCGACCGCGTGGTCGTGCTCGAGGCCGGCCGCATCACGGCATCGGGCGCCCTTGCGGACCTCGTCGAGCGCCCGCGCACCCGATGGGCGGCCGAGCTGGCGGGCACCAACCTGCTCCCCGCCACCGCCTCGGGGGGACGGGTCACGCTGCCGGGCGGCGCCACGGCCGTCGCCGCCGACCCGCCGCCGGACGGGCCGGTCCTCGTCGCCGTTCGCCCCGCCGCCGTGACGCTGCACCGCCAGCAGCCCGAGGGCAGCGCCCGCAACGTGTGGCCGCTCACCGTCGCCGGCGTCGAGGGCTTCGGCGAGCGGGTGCGCGTCCGCCTCGACGGGGAGGTCGCCCTCGTGGCCGAGATCACCGCCACGTCCTCGGCGGCGCTGGCGATCGGTCCCGGAGTCGCCGTGTGGGCCAGCGTCAAGGCCTCCGACGTCACCGCCTACCCGGCCTAGCGCGCCGGCGCGCCTCAGCGAAGCTGCGCCAGCACCGCATCGGCGTCGGGCTGCACGAGGAACAGCACCGAGCCGGCGCGGTTGCTCCCGATCTCCACCGGCAGCTCCACCGACTCGGCGTCGAGCGAGCGGAGCCGCCAGGCCAGCAGGAGCGCATCGACGAGGCCCATGCGGTCGTCGATGCGGAGCCCCTCGCTGGCGCTGGCCACGGCGCGGGCGAGCGTGATCGGGTTGCGGGTGTCGCCGAGCTCGCCGAACACCGCCGAGAGGAACTGCTGCTGGCGCTGGACGCGGCCGAGGTCGGCCGTGGCGTCGGCCCGCTCCTGCCCGTCGACCACCTCGACGTAGTGGCGCGACCGCACATAGGCGAGCGCCTGCGGCCCGTCGAGCTCGACGGGACCGGCCTGGTCGACGTCGAGCCCGGAGCTCTCGTCGAACGCCGGGTGCGGGAACTCGACCGTGATGCCACCGAGGCTGTCGACCAGCGATGCAAAGCTCACGAAGTCGACCTCGAGGTAGTGGTGGATCGGGATCCCGAGCGACTGCTGCACCGTCTGGATCAGCCGGGTCGGCCCGCCGTTGTAGGCGGCGTTGATCTTCGAGGAGCCGCCGGTGCCTGCGATCGGCACGTAGAGGTCGCGCGGGATCGAGAGCATCTTGGCGCCGCCCTCGCCGAAGCGCAGGACGAGCATGGTGTCGGAGCGCTCCCCGCCGCCGTCCTCGAAGGCCTCCGGGTTCAGCCCCGCGTCGATGATGTCCTGCACGTCGCGGGTGTCGGAGCCGACCAGCAGGTAGTTGGTGCCGCCGCCGCCGGTGGAGAGCACGTCGGCCACGGCGACGCGCTCGATGTCGTTGAAGACGGCGCGGGCGTAGAGCCAGCCACCGAGCGCGCCCAGGGCCAGGAGCACCGGCAGGATCAGCGGCAGGAGCAGCAGGACGCGTCGCAGGCGTGGCCGGCGGGGGAGCAGGCGTCGGCGCCGGCCCGCGGGCGAGCGGGGCGGGGCAGCGGTGGGGGCGCGCCGGGCGCGGGGCCGGTCGGCAGGAGCGGGCGCCTCCGCAGGCCGCGAGCCAACGGGCACGGCGGCACGCGCCGCCGGGCGCTGCGGTGGCGTGCCGGGGCGCGGCGGCGGGGCCGCGCCGCCGGCGCTGCCGGGGGCGGGCACGTGGACCTTCCGCTGGTCCCGGCGGGGGGCTCGCTCGCTCACAGAGGTCGCAACGCTACGTGGCGGCGCCGCCGACGGGCGAGATGGCGCGACGGGCCCCGGATCGGGGGCCCCGGCGGTCCGCCCGGCGACGTGGTCGTCGATCGCGCTCCGGCTCGTCCACCGCCCCGGCGTGCATCGGGCTCAGTCCGGGTGGAGCTGGAGGGAGGCGGAGTTCATGCAGTAGCGCTCGCCGTTGGGGCCGGGGCCGTCGGGGAAGACGTGGCCGAGGTGGGCGTCGCAGCGGGCGCAGCGGACCTCGGTGCGCTCCATGCCGTGGCTGGTGTCGGCGAGCAGTCGCACGGCGTCGCCCGCCATCGGCTCGGTGAAGCTGGGCCAGCCGCTGCCGGAGTCGTACTTCGTGTCCGAGCGGAACAGCTCGGCGTCGCAGACGATGCAGCGGTAGGTCCCCGGGTCCTTGGTGTCCACGTAGGCACCCGTGAAGGCCCGTTCGGTGCCGCCCTTCTGGGTCACCTCGTACTGCTCGGGCGTGAGGCGCTGGCGGAGCTCGTCGTCGCTGGGGATGGGTCGTTCGCTCGACATGGCCCCAGTCTGCCGCCGCAGGACCGCCTTCACAGCGCGGCGACGAGCGCGGCCACCACGTCGTGGACCGGCGGCGAGGCGACCCGCTCGATCGCTTCGAGCGTGCAGAAGGCGTCGGTGCCCTGGGCGCGCCCCTGGAACGAGATGACGAGGCTGCACACGCCCTCGCCCTCGACCCGCACCAGCGCCTCGAGGATGGCGCAGGAGCGGTCGACGTAGGTGACGTCGCCGATCCGGTGGCAGGCCTCGACGAGCCGGACGAACGCCTCGTCGGGGGGCACCGCGAGGTGCACGGTGTGGCCGTCGAGCACCTCGGGCGGCGGCCCTGCAGCCGCGGCCGGCGGCGTGGACGGCGCAGCGGGGCCTGCTGGGCCCGGCGGTCGGGCGTCGAGCGCGCCGGAACGACGTGCCCGGACGAGCGTGGCGTAGGCGACGTTGAGCTGCGCCGCCCTGCTGCCGTCGCCTCCGGCCCGGTCCGGGTGCGCCCGGCCGATCTCCCGCCGGTAGGCGGCGCGGATCTCCTCCCAGCCGTCGAGCGCGGCCACCCCGAGCACGGCACGGGCCGTCGCCGGGTCCACCCGCTCAGCTCGGGGCGAGGAAGGCGGCCATGGCCGCGCGGTAGTGCGCCGGGTCGTCGGCACCGCAGAGCTCGCGGGCGGAGTGCATGGCGAGCTGCGGCGCGCCGATGTCGACGGTGGGGACGCCGAGCGACGCAGCCGTGAGCGGCCCGATCGTCGAGCCGCACGGGAGGTCGCTGCGATGGGCGTAGCGCTGGAACGGCACGCCGGCCTGCTCGCAGGCCAGCACCATCTGCGCGCCGCTGCGCGGCGTCGCTCGCGTAGCGGACGTTGCTGTTGACCTTGAGCACCGGTCCGGCGTTGAGGCGGATCTGGTGGCGCGGGTCGTGGCGGTCCGCGTAGTTGGGGTGGGTGGCGTGCGCCATGTCGGCCGAGCAGCACACCGAGGCCGCCAGCGCGCGCAGCACCTCCTCACGCCCGCCCCCGAGGCCGGCGACGATGCGCTCCACCACGGCGGGCAGCAGCGCCGAAGCGGCGCCGCGATCGGACGTCGAGCCGATCTCCTCGTGGTCGAAGAGCACCAGCAGGGGGATCTGCCGGGGGGCGTCGCCGTCGCCGGCCACGGCGACGATCGCCTCGAGGCCAGCCCAGGAGGAGCACAGGTTGTCCAGGCGCGGTGCGCTGACGAGCTCGCCATCGGCCCCGACGAACGCGCTCGGCGTCAGGTCGTGCGCCATGAGGTCCCACGCGAGGACGTCGCCCGGGGCGACGCCGAGCTCCGCGGCCACGAAGGCGCGGAAGCCGTCGGGCGTGGCATCCCCCAGGCCCCAGATGGGGCTGAGGTGCTGCTGGGCGTTGAGCTGGAGGCCTGTGGTCGAGATCTCCCGGTCGAGGTGGATGGCGAGCTGTGGCACGCGCAGCAGCGCCCGGTCGACCAGCACCAGGCGCTCCTCGGGACCCGCCTCGCCGCGCACCACCACGCGCCCGGACAGGCCCAGGTCCCGGTCGAGCCAGGAGTTGAGCAGCGCCCCGCCGTACACCTCGACCGCCAGCTGCCGGTAGCCGAGGTGCCCCGAGTCGGCGAGGGGCTTGATGCGGAGGTTGGGGCTGTCGGTGTGGGCGCCGATCATCCGGAAGCCCGTCGCCGGCCCGTGGCCCGCTGCGGTCGCCCAGGCGACGAGGCTGCCGGACCGGCGGAGGTACCAGCGTCCGGTCGAGGCGGGCCACGCCTCCCGCTCGTCGAGCTCGCGGAAGCCTGCCGCGTCGAGGCGCGCCGCGGCCTCGGCGCAGGCGTGGAACGGCGACGGCGCCGCGTCGATGAACGTCAGCATGCGCCGGGCGGCGTCGCGGGGGTTCGGGGCGTCGGCCATGCGACCAGCGTGCCTCATCGGGCGGCACCGCTGTGCCCAGGGGGCTCCCGGCCTCAAGATCGCCGTCTCGCACGCCGACAACCAGCGCACGGGCTGCGCGCGGCGCGCGCCCCGGGGGGAGGAGCGGGGACATTGCTGCGCAGGCTGAGCGTCCGGACCCGGCTGATCGCGGTGCTCGCCGTGCCGCTCCTGCTGCTCCTGGCCGTGGCGGCACCGGAGCTCATCGAGCGGCGCCAGGCCGCGTCCGAGGCGGAGCGCGCCGGCGCGCTCGCCGAGGCCGCCGGCGACCTGGCGGCCACGATCGATGCCCTCCAGTCGGAGCGGACCTCGTCGGCCGCGCTGCGAGCTGGCAGCGCCGAGGCGGCGGCCTCCGTCGAGGCCGACCGCGCCGTCACCGACGCGAGCATCGCGACGTCACAGCTCGCGCTGGCGCGGATCGCGTCGCGCGCGCCGGACCTCGAGCCGGCGGCGATCACGGTCAGCGACGAGCTGCGCTCGATGCGCGACGTCCGCAGCGCCACGGACCTCGCCGCCTCGATCGTGCCGTGGGTGGACCCCTTCGCCCCAGCACTCGACGCACTGCTCGACCTGCAAGAGGACATCGGCGCAGCGGTGGCCGAGGCGGGGATGGGCGGCGGTCTCGTCGAGGTGGCGCTGCTGGCGCGCTCCAAGGAGGCCGCCTCGACCCAGGCGGCGCAGCTCGCCGCTGCGGGCGCATGGGGCGAGCTGCGCGGCGACCAGGTGCGGATCCTCACCACGCTGCGCGCCGACGAGGAGGCGTTCCGCACCGCCTACCTGGCCAGCGCTCCCGTCGGCGAGCGCATCGAGCGCCGCAGCGCCGTCGGTGCCGGCGCCGCCACGACCTCGGGGCGCATCGTCGACGCCGTCGTGCGCGAGGAGAGCATCGCAGCGCTCGGCGACCTCGACACCTGGGTCGAGCTGGCCGCCGGCCGGCAGGCGGTGCTCCGCGCGGTCGAGCTCGACCAAGCCGCCGACGCGCTGCAGGCCACGGCGCGGGTGGGCGCCGATGCGCGTCAGGCGAGCACCGCCTACCTCGCCCTCGCCGGTGGCGGGCTGCTCCTCGCGCTCGGTCTCGCCCTGCTCGCGGCGCGGTCGATCACGCAGCCCCTGCGGCGGCTCACCGCAGCGGCGGACCACCTCGCGGGGGAGCGCCTGCCGCGCCTCGTCGAGGCGCTTCGCCACCCCAGCGACGAGGACGAGCGCTACCTCAGCGCGGCGATGCAAGCCGTCGAGGTCCGCTCCGACGACGAGCTGGGCCACCTCGCCACGGCGTTCAACGCCGTGCAGTCGGTGGCGGTCGAGGTCGCCGGGCAGCAGTCCGCGCTGCTCCGCAAGGGGATCAGCGACCTGTACGTGAACCTCGCCCGGCGCAACCAGGCCCTCATCGAGCGCCAGATCCAGCTGCTCGACCGCCTCGAGGGTGGCGAGCAGGACCCCGAGGTGCTCGAGCACCTCTACCTCCTCGACCACCTGGCCACGCGGATGCGCCGCAACGCCGAGAGCCTCCTCGTGCTGGCGGGCGCCGAGTCGGGGACCAGGCGCGCGCGCCCGGTGCCGGCCATCGACGCCGTGCGCGCCGCGCTGAGCGAGGTCGAGGACTACCACCGCGTGGAGATCGCCGACCTGCCGGGGGCCACCCTCCACGGGCCGGCCGTCAGCGACGTCGCCCACATCCTCGCCGAGCTCATCGAGAACGCCACCTCGTTCTCGCCCCCGGAGTCGACCGTTCGCATCGAGGCCGTGCTCGGGGCGGGGGGCTACCAGCTGACGATCACCGACCGCGGCGTCGGGCTCGAGCCCGAGCAGCTGGAGGAGATGAACGCGATCCTCCACGCGCCGCCCGTGACGGGCCTCGCCCTGGGCCGCTCCCTCGGCTGCCTCGTGGCGGGGCGCCTGGCGGCGCGCCACGGGATCACCGTGCGCCTGCGCCACGGCGACCCGTGCGGTGTCGTCGCCCACGTCGTCGTGCCGACGTCCCTGCTCGTGGTGGACGAGCCCTCCGTGGCTCCCGTCGCAGACCCGCCCGACGAGGACGCCACCAGCGGCACAGCGGTGAGCGACCCATGGCTCGACGACTGGGGCAGCCCTGCAGCGGCAGCACCCCAACCCGTGGATCGACCGCGTGGCGGCGCGTCGCGCATCGAGGCGCCGCAGGCGCACGCTCCGGCCTCCCTGCGCGACACGGTCCCCACCGGGGCGCACCTCGAGGCCGGTCTGCTCGAGCTGCTCGACGGCGCCGGCCACCGGCCCCTGGTGGAGCCGCCGGTCGCGGCGCTGCTCGGGCGGGCGGGCGACGCGGCGGCTGTCGCGGGCCGAGCGGTGGCACGACGCAGTCCCGACGAGGTCCGCGCCCTGCTGTCGCGCTACCGCTCGGGCCTGCGCGCCGGGCGGGACCGGGGCGGCGCCGCGGAGGAGGACCCGACATGAGCGACACGAACCAGGCCCTGAGCGCCGACGCCGAGAACCTCGGCTGGCTCCTGAACGCCCTCGTGCGCAAGGTGCCCGGCCTCAACGAGGCCGTGGTGCTGTCGGCGGACGGCCTGCCGATGGCCGTGTCCGACGGCGTGGACCGCGACGCCGCCGACCGCTTCTCGGCCGTGGCCTCCGGCCTGATCGGCCTCGCCTACGGTGCAGCCGGCCGCGTCGGCGGGGGCCGTGTGCACGAGGTCATCGTGGAGATGGAGCACGTGTTCCTGCTGGTGACGGGGATCAGCGACGGCTCCTCGCTCGCCGCGGTGGCCGACGTCCGCTGCGACATCGGCCTCGTCGGCTACGAGATGGCCGTCTTCGTCGAACGTGCCGGGGCGGTGCTCACGCCCGAGCTGCGGGCCGAGCTGCAGGGGGCGCTGCTGCGGTGAGCGGGCCGGACCCCCGCGACGCTGCCGGCGAGGGCGCCGGGGAGGGTCCTGCGCGCGTCCGGCCCTACGCCCTCGTCGGCGGCCGCACGCGGGCGGCCTCGGGGGAGCTGCTCCCGGTCGAGGCGATCGCCGTCACGGTCGGCTCGGCACCTCCCAGCGGGGTCTCGCCGGAGTGCCTGGCCATCGCCCGGCACTGCGAGACGCCGAGCAGCGTGGCGGAGCTGTCGGCGCACCTGCGCCTGCCCGTCGGCGTCGTCCGCGTGCTCGTCGCCGACCTCGCCGCCGCCGGCGCCCTCCACGTGCACCTGCCGGACGCACGGGCGGCCGACGGCTCGGTCGATCGCGCCCTGCTCGAGCGGGTCCTCGCCGGCTTGCAGTCGCTCTGAGCCTTCGACTGGGCCGTCGGAGCCGCCAGCGAGGAGGATGAGCCGGTGCTCCCCGTCGTCATCCTCCACTGGAACCGGCCGGAGCGATGCGTGGGCACCGTGGCCAGGTTCCTCGCCCAGGACGTGCCGGGCGGCGTGCGCGTCGTGGTGGTCGACAACGGGTCGCGGCCCGATGCGCTGGCCCTGGTGCGCGCCGGGCTGCCACCGAGCGTGGAGCTCGTGGAGCTGGACCGCAACCGTGGCTTCGGTCCAGGTGCCAACGCCGGCTTCCGACACGTCCTCGCCAACCCGCACCCCGCCGACGGCGACTGGGTCGGGCTCGCCCCCCACGATGCCGAGCCCGCGCCGGGGTGCCTCGCGTGGATGCTGGAGGTGGCGGGCAGCCGCCCGCGCGCGGGGCTGGCCAGCGCCGATCTCGGCGACGGCGCGACCCCGGTCGTGGACCCCTACTTCGGTGGCATCCTCGCCGCGGCCACCGTGGCGGAGGGCTGGCAGCCCGCAGGTCACCCGCACGGCACGCTGATGCTGGCCCGCCGCCAGGTGCTCGAGGAGGTGGGGCTCTTCGACGAGCGCTACTTCGCGTACTGCGAGGAGGCCGACCTCGCGCTGCGGGCCGCCCGACGTGGCTGGGAGACGGGGCTCGTGCGCGGCGCGGTCGTCGTCAACCCCGACCTGGGCACCCGCACGCCGGTCATCGACTACCTGCAGCTGCGGAACACGATGCTGCTGGTGCGCGAGCACTCGGGGCGCTACCACGCGACCATCCGCGGCCTGCTGGCGATCGGTCAGCTACTCGCCGGCCTGGCGGTGCCGGCACGGCGCGGGCCGTACTTCGACGCGCGGGCCCGGGTGCAGGCGCTCGTCGATCACGCGCGCGGGCGCTACGGCCCGCCGCCGGCGTCGATCAGCGACCGCTGACGAGGGCTAGACGAGCCCGTCCTCGGCGGCGGCCACCTCGTGGCGCACCCGCAGGAGGTACCACGCCGACACGGCCAGTCCCCCGACGACGGTGAACGCCGAGAAGGCGATCCCGGCCAGCCAGAGCACCTGACGGCGCCCCGCCAGCGCCCACGCCCAGCCTGGCCGCCGGGCGGCGTCGAGCAGCGCCCAGAGGGTGAGCGCCAGCGGGACCGACGCCACGCTCGCCAGCGCCACGGCACCAGCAAGGTCGGAGAGGTCCACGGCACGGTTCTACCCGTGTCGCTACGGTCAGCACCATGGCGCGGCTCAGCACCCTCAGCCGGTCGATCGCGGGCAAGGTCGCGGTGGTGACCGGCGCCGCCAGCGGCATGGGCGCGGCGACGGCGTACCTGCTCGCCGACGAGGGCGCCGCGGTGGCGGTCCTCGACCGCGACGGCGACGGGGCAGGGGCGGTCGCCGCGCGGATCGTCGGCGCCGGCGGCCGTGCCGTGGCGGTCCCCGTCGACGTCGCCGACGCCGCCGCGCTCGACGCTGCGATCGATGTCGAGCTCGGCCCCAGCGGCGTCACCGTGAACTGCGTCTGCCCCGGGCCGATCCACACCGGCATGACGGCCCTGATCGCCGACGACGCCAAGGTGAGGTTCGCCCGACGGCGCGTCCCGCTGCGCCGCTACGGCGACCCCGAGGAGGTCGCCCACATCACGCTCGGCCTGGTGCTGCCGGCGTCGTCGTACCTCACCGGCGCCGTGATCGCGGTCGACGGCGGCCTCACCGTCCAGAACACCTAGGGCATCGAGCGGTCCTGGGTGCTGACGCGTCGGGTGAGGCGGTCGGCGCCGGCGTCGAGGCCGGGGAGCTGGCCCTGCAGGGGCGTGCCGATGGCGGCGGCGCGCTCGGTCA
Source organism: uncultured Microthrixaceae bacterium (assembly GCA_963715505.1). Classification (GTDB taxonomy): domain Bacteria; phylum Actinomycetota; class Acidimicrobiia; order Acidimicrobiales; family VFJN01; genus VFJN01. The sequence continues at coordinate 1,494,333 of OY970242.1, read as the reverse complement.
CCAGCGCCTCCACCTCGGCCCACGAGCGGGCGCGGGGCCCCTCGACGTCCTGGTTGTAGGGCGCGTCGTAGACGATGACGTGGTTGCCCGCCGCGCGCAGCGCGACGACGTTGTGCGACGCGTCGTCGACGTAGCACTGCGCCTCGACCTCGGGCTTGGCGCCCAGGAAGCAGATGTCGCGGTAGGGGATGCCCATCTCGTCGAGCCAGGCGACCGTGTCGCCCACCGCGACGGCGTGCCCCCAGTTGACGCAGAGCCGGTGGGTGATGATGCGGATCCACACCCCGGCGTCGGAGAGCCGCCAGAGGCTCTCGGCGACGCCCGGCAGGGCGGGCATGTGGCGGAACATCCGATGCTCGAGGACGGCGAGGCGGTGCAGCCGGTCGAAGTCGTCGGGGCCGGTGATGCCCCACTCCCCGAAGTCCCACGAGCGCGCGTCGTCGAGCGTGGCGGGGTCGATGCCGCGATCGGCGGCCACCACGGCCCGAAAGGCGGCGGTGTAGTCGCCGCACACGCCGTCGAGGTCGACGCCGAGCACGAAGTCGGTGCTCACGGGGTCGCCCCGAGGAAGTCGAGCACGGCGTCGATGCAGCCGAAGTCCTTCGGCGTCGCGAAGTGGTCGACGTTGCGCAGCGTGACGAGCTGCGCGTTCGGCAGGGCTTCGGCGAGCGGCTCGCCGGGTCCGGCGAAGTCCTTGTCGCCGATCACGACGAGCACCGGCAGATCGACCCGGGCGAGACGCTCCGGGGTGAGCGCCGGGCGCCGCGAGCGCAGGCAGGCCGCCAGCGCGGCCCGGTCGACCTCGGGGTGCTGGGCGAGGCCGGCGAAGTACTGCACGACCGGGTTGGTCGGGTCGCCCTCTCCTTCGATCGCTCGGAGCACGAGGTCGTTCGGGTCGCTGCGGAGCAGGTTGGCGCCGACGCCCGTCAGCACCAGGCGCTCGAACCGCTCGGGCCGCTCGGTGGCGAGCGTGAGCAGGACGCGGGCGCCGAGCGAGAAGCCCACCGCGTCGACGGGCTCCGGGGGGAGCTGCTCGGCGACGAGGGCCTCCATCGCGTCGTAGGCGGTGGCGTCGTGCGGCTTGTCGGCGCTGCCGTGGCCGAGCAGGTCGATCGGCAGCGTCGCGCGTCCGAGGTCGGCGAGCAGGTCGAGCCAGCCGTTGTCGCCCCAGGTGCGAGCGCTGGACGTGGCGAAGCCGTGGACGAGGGCGACGGTGGCGGGCACGGCGACGAACCTACCGGTCGTCGCGCTCGGCCACGGCGAGTCCCGCCAGCAGGACGACCGCCCCGAGGCAGACCAGGTGGGCGAAGCCGAAGCGCGACGGCCAGCGCGAGGTCAGCTCGTGGCCGTAGCGCAGCTGCAGGGCCGCCACGCCGGCGCCCGCGGCGGCAACGAGGGCGACGGGCACCACCCGGCCGAGGGCGGGCCAGCGGCGAGCCAGCGCCGCCGCGCCCGCCACCGCCACGGCGGCGAGGGGGTGCACGGCCAGGGCGGCCACGACCGCGAGGCCCGCGACCGCCCACCACGACGGCCCGCTGCCTACCACGCCGAGCTCGGCGTGGTAGCCGGTGCTGCCGGCCGCCACCGCGCGCTGCGGGCCCACGATCGCCCTGCTGGTCGCCCGCGGCCGCCCGGACCGGCGAGGGTGGCGGCGGAGGAGCCCCAGGGGGGTGGCCCCGAGCGCGAGCAGGAGGCAGGCAGCAGCCGCGAGGGCCGACGCCACCAGCGCCAGGTCGATGGCGCGCTGGGGCCCGTAGGTCGCCGACACGGCCAGGGGGTCGGGCCCGTCGGGCTGCACGTACCAGGCGCCCGCGTAGGAGCCCATCGGCCTCGGGCCGTCGACGCTCGCGCCGTCGACGTCGAGCTCCCAGCCCTCGTTGACGCTCTGGTCGAGCACGAGCCAGAAGGGCGCCCCGTCGTGTCCGGTGACGACGCCCTCGTGGGAGACGGGGCCGGACGCGCTGACCTCGACCGTCGGGGCCGCCGCCGTGCCTGCAGCGGCCTGCCAGCCGGGCGTCGCCAGCACCAGGCGGTCCAGGTCGAGTCCGCTGCGAGCGCCCGGCGCTGCCCGCAGCTCGTGGGAGCCCGCCGCCAGCGCCAGCGGCCCGGGCCCGCACGGGGCGACGTCGAGCCCGCGGCGGGCGAGGGCGTCGTCGCTGGTTCCGGTGATGCGCACGGCCAGGGGGGCGCCGTCGAGGGTGAGGAGGTCGTCGCGGCAGCCGGAGTCCAAGCGCTCGGGCGGCATCGGGACCGCCACCGGGCTCCCCGGCACGCGCAGCTCGGCGAGGGCGACAGGCAGGGCGATGGGCTCGCCGGAGTACCAGTCGGTGGTGTGGCGTGGCTCGACGGCGCCGATCTCGACGCGCAGCGTCGTGCCCTGCACGGCGCGGGGCAGCCGGAGGGTCACGTCCCGCACCGAGCCACGCTCCCCGACCGGTCCGAGGTCCGGCACGTCGACGGAGATGGCCTCGCCCTCGTCGGCGGACACCAGCAGCTGGGTGGGTGCGCTGTGGCGGTCGTCGTGGACGACCCCGACCGTGAGCTCCGCGACCTCGGCGTCGGCGCCGAGGTCGACCTCGAGGGCCTGGCCGGTGAGCCCCACGAACGGCGTCGTCCATGCGGTGCTGCGATCGCCGTCGATCGCGGACGCGCCGCGCGCGTCGAGGTCACCCGGGAGCCGTTCGCTGGCGCGTGCCCGGGACGGAATCCCCAGCAGCGCGTCGAGGGTGGCGTCGTCGGCGCGGGGCGAGAGGCGCGCCGTGCCGGAGAGCTCGAGCGCGAGCGCGGCGGGCTGCTGCCAGGCCCGACGCAGGGCCGTCTCCGGATCCGCCCGCACCGGCTCGGCGGGGTCGGCCCGGAGGCGGGTCAGCACGATGCTCGTGGGCATCCCGTCGGCGCGCTCGCCGAGCGCGTCCATGAGCGCGGTGGGGAGCACCACCACCTCCTCGACGGTGATGCCCGGGATGGACACCTCCGCGAACCCGGCCGGGCCGTCGTCGGGGTCGACCCCCAGGATCCGCACCTCCAGCGTCTCGAAGGGCCGCCCGTCGAGCGCCACCCGAGCCCCCTCCGGGCGACGGGCCTGTTCCGGTGTGAGCGAGACGTCGACGCTGCGCTCGCCGTCGAGGGTGATCCGCGCCCGGGTGACCGGCCGGGAACCGGGCCGGCCCTGGGGCGGCACGAGGACGACGTGGTCGGCGTCGCTGGGCCGGTCGAGCTCGATGCCGATCTCGTGCGGCCCCGGCAGCGCGAACGTGCTCGACGCGCCATGCGGTGGAGCGATCGCCGTCGAAGGCCAGCACGGGGCGCTCCTCGGCGAGGAGGGTGAAGCCCGAGCCGTAGCGCGACGCCCACACGCGCTCGGCGCCGCGCCAGTCCACCGTGGTCTGCGCGTCGGGTGGCTGGCCCTCCACGAGGGGTGTGCGCGTGTCGGACGGGTCGTCGATCGCAGCCCGGTGGTCGAGGGGCTCCGTGGCGCCGGCGTTCTCGCGCAGCGAGTACCAGCGGAAGGCGCGCTTGCGGTTCGAGTCGGTGAGCAGCAGCCGTGACGAGTCGGACAGCAGCTCGTCGAGGCGGCCACCGGCACGCACGAGGTCGGCCGCGAGCAGCACGGCCCCGTCGACGCCGTCGAGCACCCCGGCCGCGGCGGCGTGCACCAGGCCCTCGCCGTCGCCGTCCACCACGAGAGCGCCCTCGACGGGCAGCGTCGAGAGCGCGGCGCGCCCACCGCCGGGCACCGGAAGCACGGCGACCTCGGGCGGCACGGGCGCGTCGGCGTCGAGGCCCAGCTCGATCTCGTCGATCATCGGTCGCGCCGGGCCGGCCCGGTTGGGCAGGCGCGGGCCGAACATCGCCGGCGTGCCGAGCCCGGCGGCAGGGTCGGACACCGTCGCCCAGAACAACGCCGGGCGGACCGTGCGGTAGCGCTCGTACTCGAGGTCGTTGCGGGCGAGGACGTCGGTGGCGCCCAGAAGACGGGCGACCGGCGCCAGCGCCGCGGGCTCGGCCCATCCCTCCTGGAAGCTGCGGTCGAGCGCGCCGAGCAACGAGGCGCCCGGCAGGCCGCCCATGGGCACCAGCTCCCGAGCGAGGACCGGGCGGTCGGTGAGGCCGACCGACACGGGATCGAGGGTGTGGCCCCACCGGAAGGACGCGAAGTCGATGCCCGGCAGCTCGAGGATGCGCCCGGAGCCCTCGTCGAGGTGCGCCATGGCGGCTCGCCACTCGTCGGGGAGCTCCTCGCGGTGGAAGCGGTCGGCGATCAGCCCGCTGCGCCACTGCCCGGGGAGGGCGGCCACGACGAGGACGGCGAGGACCAGCGCCGCCCCGGCCCCCGCCCCGCGGTGCCGCCGGCGCAGCGCCGTCAGGCCGGCGGCGGCGAGGCCGGCGAGGCCGAGCACGACGAGCGGCGTGGCGCGCTGGGTGTTCCTGAGGCTGAGGACGAGGTCCGAGCGCCGGCTGGCGGCTTCGAACGCCGCGCCGAGCGGGCTGCGCGCCGGCTCGGGGAACGCGCCGGCGGCGATCACCGTGCCGACGCCGACGAGCAGCGCGAAGTAGGCGCGTGGGGGCCAGCGGACGGCGGCGCCGAGGGCGAGCGCGGCGATGGGCAGCGCGAAGGTCACCACGACCAGGGGCAGGGAGCGCACGTAGGGGATCGCGATGCTCGACAGCCACGGACCCTCGCTGTCACCTCCGTAGAAGAACCAGTAGCCCAGGCCGCGCAGGATCTCCGCGGCCGAGGCCGTGTAGGAGGTGGTCTGGACGTTCTCGGTGAGCGCCAGGATCGGCAGGTTGCTGGCGCCGCCGACCGCGTAGGCGCCCAGCCACCAGAGCTGGCAGGCCAGGGTGAGGGCACCGGCCCTGCCCAGCGCCGCCATCCCGGCGCGGGGCGTCGCGGCGCGGAGGCTGCCCACCGCGAACGGCACCCACAGGACCGGCGCGAGGAGCACGAAGAACACCGAGCTGCCGTTGAGCGAGCCGCACGAGCCCACGATCAGCGCGAACACGGCGGGCCAGCGCCACCCGCCCTCCTCGACGGCCCGGGCCATGACCAGCACCAGCCAGGGCAGCGCGGCGAAGGGCAGGAGCAGCGCGGACTGGCCGGTCACGTGACCGAGCACGACCGGCGAGAGGCCGTAGAGCGCGGCGGGGACCAGCAGGACCGGGTGGCGGGGGAGGAGGTGGCGCAGCAGGGCCAGGGCGCCCAGCGCCGCCACGAGCTGGATGCCCCCGACCCAGAGCCGCTGCGCGGCCCAGTCGGGGATGCCGAGCGCGTCGGTGGCCCAGTAGTAGGGGCCCGTGGGCCAGAGGTAGCCGATCGCCTGGTGGGTGACCGTGCCGCCGCCCACCTGGCGGTCCCAGACGTGCCGCGACCGCTCCAGCAGCGAGCCCGGATCGAGGTAGAGGTACTGCTTGGTGTCGGCGTTGAGCCGCCCGCGACCACCGAGGAGCTGGGGGAGCAGGGTGATGCTCCCGAGGACGACGAGGTCGGCCGCGGCGGCGAGGGCGCGCGGCCGGAGGCGGCTCATCGCCGCCGGGTGGCCTCGTCGACGAGGGCGCGCAGCAGCAGCTCGGCGGACTCGTCCCACCGGAAGCGCCCGGCGTGCTCGCGGGCGCCGCGAGCCAGCTCGGCGCGGCAGATCCCCGTCGAGGAGCACCTTGGTGAGGAGCTGGCCCAGCTCGGCGGTCGTGCCGGCCAGCAGGCCGCCGGCGCCCTCGTCCACCGCGTCGACGTGGCCGGGGATGCGCGTGGCGACCACGGGGGTGCCGCACGCGGCGGCCTCGGTGAGCGTGAGACCGAAGCCCTCGGCCTTCGAGGCGCTGGCGACGACCCAGGCGCGTCGGTACCAGTCGAGCAGCGCGGCGTCGTCGACGCGGCCGGCGAAGGTGACGGCGCCCTCCAGGTGCAAGGCGCGGGCGGTGGCCTCCAGCGCGGCGCGGTGCGGCCCGTCGCCGATGATCACCGCCTCGAGCCCTGGTACCTGCCGCTGCACGTCGACCAGCGCTCGGAGCAGGTCGTCGACGCCCTTCTGGGGCATGAGGCGGGCGACGGCGACGACGAGCGGCGCGGGGTTGCGGGCGCCGCCGGGCGAGAAGCGCGGGTCGATGCCGTGGGGCGCGAGGGCGATCCGGTCCGGGGCGATCCCGTAGCGCTCGACCATCTCGTCACGTGCGGACTCCGCAGCGGTCACGAGGGCGCGGCGACGGTAGACGCGCGGGACCAGATGGCGCTCGACGGCTTCCCCGGCCCGGCCCGGAAGGCCCGGGAGGAGCATGCCCCAGGTGCCGAGGTGGACGTGGTGCACCATCCCGACCTGGGGCCGGCGCGACCACAGCGGCGCGAAGAACGGCACGCCGTGGAAGATCTCGACGAGGCCGTCGGCCGGGCCGAGGCGGCCGCGCCACTCGTCGAGCACCGACGCTGCGAACACCCCGTAGCGGCCACCCCGCCGGACCACCCGGTAGCCGTCGCGCCGCAGCTCGCGCGGGCCGCCGGGCACCCGACCGGTGTGGAGGGTGACCTCGCGCCCGGCGAGCGCCAGGTGGCGGCAGACCTGGTGGGCATGCTCCTCGGACCCGCCGGCCTCGGGGTCGTCGCGGTCTCGGAAGGCGAAGACGTGGATGCGCCGGATCCCGGCTCGATCGGCGTCCTCGCGCATGCGTGCGTGGGCGGCGGTGGGTGAGGTGTCGGTGTGCACGGCGGCTCGGGGACGGGGGCCCCGACGGTCGTTGCGACGGCGGCCAGGCCCTCCGTACTCTAGGACCTCGCCGTCCGGGATCCCGGACGCACTCGACCCGGGAGCCACGACGACGCCCACACGATCGCCCTCGCTCGACCGCGAGCACGGCGGGCGCCCCACCAGGTCGCTGGTGATCCCGATGTTCGACGAGTCGACCCGGATCGACGCGACCATCGGGGTCCTGGCGGCGTCGGGCCTGTGCGACGAGCGCCTGGAGATCGTCCTCGTCGACGACGGCAGCGGCGACGGGACGCCCGAGGTGGCCGAGAAGGCCGTGGCCGCTGCGGGCCTGGCGGCCAGCCGGGTGCTGCGCCTGCCCGCCAACCGCGGCAAGGGCGCCGCGGTGCGGGCCGGGATGCTCCAGGCGGTCGGTGATGCCCGCGTGTTCGTCGACGCCGACCTGTGCGTCTCCACCGACGACATCGCGGCCTGCTTCGAGGCGCTGGAGGCGGGCGCCGAGCTCGTCTACGGCACCCGCGCCCACCCCGACAGCCTCCTGCACCGCAACCAGCCGGCCCTGCGGGTGGCGTCGGGCCGGACCTTCAACCTGCTGCTGCGCGCGCTCGGGCTGACCCGCGAGCGCGACACGCAGTGCGGCCTCAAGGGGCTCTCGGCGGCCGCGGCCGATCGGATCTTCGGCGCCCTCGTGACCGAGCGCTTCGCCTTCGACGTCGAGGTGCTCGCCCGCGGCAGCGGTCCGGCATGCGGATCGAGCCGCTCGGCGTGCAGTGGTCCCACGTCGACGCCAGTCGGGTCCGTCCCGTCCAGGACGGGCTCAGCATGGCGTGGTCGGCGCTGCGCATCCGCCGTCTCCTCGGGCGCGAGGAGCGGGCCGGCACGCCGGCCGAGCGGGCCGGGCTGCTCAAGGGCATGGACGCCGAGGCCATCGACGCCATGGGCCGGGTGGAGCGCGAGCACTGGTGGTTCCGGGCCAAGCGGGAGCTCGTCGTCGCGGAGCTCGCCCGCCGCGGCGTGCGCGGCACCGTCCTCGACGTCGGGTCCGGCACCGGTGGCCTGCTCGAGCAGCTGCACGCGTCAGGCTGGCCGGCGGTCGGCGTCGAGCTCGACGAGGCGGCGCTGCGCTGGACGGTGCGCATCGACCCGCGGCCGCACGTCGCGCGCGCCGCCGCCGAGGCCCTGCCGCTGCGCAGGGGCGCCGCGGCCGCGGTGGTGTGCCTCGACGTGGTCGAGCACCTCGACGACGACGTCGCAGGCCTGCGCGAGCTGGCGCGCGCCACCGGCCCGCAAGGCCTGGTGGTCGTCGCCGTGCCCGCCTACCAGTGGGCCTGGTCCGACCACGACGTGCGCCTCGGCCACCGCCGCCGCTACGACCGCGCCATGCTGCGCACGGCCGCCGAGGCGGCCGGCCTCGAGGTGCTGCGCTGCAGCCACTTCCACGCCTGGCTGACCCCGGTCGCCGTGGTGGTGCGGCGCACGCCCGTGGGGCGGCTCCTGCGCGGCAGCGCCGAGGAGGCCAGCTTCGTGCACCCGTGGGTCAGCTGGGCGCTCGAGCGCATGACGGCCTTCGAGCGGTTCGTCCTGCGCGGCGCCGACCTCCCGGTGGGGCTGTCGATCCTCCTCGTGGCGCGGCCGCTCAGCGACGCGCCCGGCGCAGCACCCGGTCGCGGAACCCCCACCACGTGACGAGCAGCAGCTCCTCGGCCATGACGCTCACCGACATCTTCGAGTAGCCGCGCACGCGGTCGGTGAAGCTGATCGGCACCTCGGCGAGCTTCCGGCCGGCTCGCGCCACGCGGTAGGCGGTCTCGATCTGGAAGCCGTAGCCCTTGGCGCGCGTGGTCAGCACGTCGATCGACTCCAGCGCTTCCACGCGGTAGGCCCGGAAGCCGGAAGTGGCGTCGTGCACGTCCATCCCGAGCACGAGGCAGGCGTAGCGGTTGCCGTAGCGCGAGAGCGCCCGCCGATACCAGGGCCAGTGGGGGATCGACCCTCCCGGCACGTACCGCGACCCGATCGTCGCCTCGGCGCCCTCGTCGAGCGCGCGCAGCAGGTCGGGCAGGGACGCCGCATCGTGCGACAGGTCGGCGTCCATCTGCAGCAGCACGTCGTAGCCGCGCTCCATCCCGACCTCGAAGCCGTGCCGGTAGGCGTTGCCGAGGCCCTCCTTGCGGTCGCGCACGAGGACGTCGATCTGGCCCAGCTCCTCGGCGGCGGCCATGGCCAGCTTGGCGGTGCCGTCGGGGCTGTTGTCGTCGACCACGAGCACGTCGAGCTGCGGCGCCGCGGCTCGCACCCGCCGGAGCGCCTCGGTGATGTTCTCGGCCTCGTCGTACGTCGGCAGGACCACGAGGGCGCGCATCGCCAGCACGCTACCGGTCGTCCGCGCCGCCAGCCGCGATCAGCAGCGGGCGTGGACCTCGAAGAGGCCGCGCCCTGCGGGGCCCTCCCCGTAGGCGGCGACCAGGCAGAACTGCTCGGCGAGGACCCGGTTGGGCGCGTCGGGGCCGAATCGTCGCGAGTCGTTGGGCTCCTCCCAGTCGGCCCGGATGCTCGACAGCACCGCCACGTCGGCCGCCGCCAGCTCCTCGGCCAGACCCGACTCCGGCGTGTTGGCGACGCCGGGGTCCATCTCGATGTAGCGGGTGGCGGGGACGAGGTCGGGCAGCAGGTGGTAGAGGTACGCCTCGCTGTAGGGGGTCTGGCGGAGGTCGACGGGACCGACGAAGAGCCGGTCACCGGGCTCGGTCAGCGCATCGACCAGCGGGAGCAGCTCGTTGACGGCCTGGGCTGCGTCCTCGCGGCCGTAGAGGAAGCGGCGCCCCTGGTAGGACATCTCGAAGGACCGGCGGCGCTCCCCGAAGGTCTGGGCGACCGCCTCCCCGTAGCTGCGGTACGTGAAGAACGGGACGGCCACCAGGAGGGCCAGGGGCGCGGCCAGCGCGGCCAGGGCGCGGCGACGACCGAGGTGCGTGCCGCGGAGACCTCCGGTCAGCTCGATGAGCGCGGCGGGCGCCAGGCCGAGGGTCACGCAGCTCACCCAGGCGAGGTGCGTCGAGTCGGCGCGCTGCAGGGCCTGGGGGAGCAGGCCGGCGGCGAAGGCCGCCATCACGAGCAGCCGGCCCTGGCCGCGGCGGGCGGCGACGACGCCGGCGGCGACCAGCGCCACGGTGGCGAGGAGCAGGAGCGCCACCCAGAGGTTCATCTGCACGGGGCCGCTGGGCGCGGGGAGCGGGTAGGGCGGGCGCACCTCCGGCAGGAGCCAGGCACGCTGGAGGAACCCGTCGAAGCCGGTGGTGGATGGTGGCAGCGGCAGGGCGCGCCCCCGCGGAGGTCGAACACGGGCTCGAGGACCATCCCGCGCGCGACGGCACCGACGCCGGCGGTGGCGAGGTGCACGAGGTAGGGGCTGGCGCCCGCCACCGCGCCGACCAGGAGCCGCCGGCGTGCCGGGCCGTCGAGCGACCGCAGCACCAGGACGAGGGCGAGGCCGACGGCCACGACGAGATCGAGGCGGTAGAGCAGGGCCAGCCCCGCCAGAGCGCCGCACGCCAGCGCCAGCCGCCGGCGCCGGGCGGAGCCGGCGGGCGCCTCGACGGCCTCCACGCCCGCCCAGACCGACCACAGGCCCAGCGCGACGCCGCCGACCCAGGCCATGGCGGTGAACCCCGTCGGCGTGATGATGACGAGCGTCGCCGTGACGGCGCCGCTCACCGCCGCCGCGCGGCCCCACGGGCGCAGCAGGGCGCCGATGGCCGCCACCAGGCCGACGATCTGGAGGATGCCGACGATGCGCTGCACCGCCAGCGAGGTGCCGAACGCCCAGTAGGCCGCGGCGAGCACCCAGAGGCTGCCCGGGCCGTAGAGGTGCAGGAAGTCTCGGTTGGGCACGTCGCCGGCGAGGACGCGCTCGGGGAAGACGAGCATGAAGCCCTCTTCCATCGGCGGGCCCGGGTTGGTCCACAGACCCCACGCCGGCAAGGCCATGACGGCCGCCACGACGGCGAGGGGGAGCGCGAGGCGCCGCGTCGCGCCGGGGCTGGGAGGCATCGAGGCGGAAGGGTAGTGGTGGCCTACGATCGCCCGGTGCAACCTGACGTCGGCGTGCAGGCCGAGCTGCCACCGCTGCTGCGCCTCGTGCGCCCCCGCCAGTGGACCAAGAACGTGCTGGTGTTCGCGGGGCCGGCCGCCGCCGGCGTGCTCGACGAGTCCGAGCACCTGCTGCGCGCCTCGCTGGTGTTCGTCGCCTTCTGCCTGGCGGCCGCCGGCACGTACTGCCTCAACGACGCCGCCGACGCCGATGCCGACCGCCACCACCCGACGAAGCGCCGGCGGCCGGTCGCCGCCGGCGAGGTCGCCCCCGTCACCGCGAGGCTGCTGGGCGCCGGCCTCCTGGCCGCAGCGGTGCTCGGCGCCGCGCTCACCGGCTCGGTCGCCACGGTGCTGGTGCTGGTCGGGTACGTGGGCCTCACCACCGCCTACACCCACTGGCTGAAGCACGTCGCGGTGGTCGACATCCTGGTCGTGGCGGCGGGCTTCGTGCTGCGCGCGGTGGCGGGCGTGGTCGGCACCGACATCCCGCTGTCGGACTGGTACCTGATCGTGGCGTCGTTCGGTTCGCTGTTCCTCGTGGCGGGCAAGCGCGCCTCGGAGCTGCAGCTCGGTGCCGGCGCCGCGGCGCACCGCCGGACGCTCGACGTCTACTCGCCGTCGTTCCTGCTGCTCGTGCGGTCCGTCGCGGCCGGCGTCACCTTGCTCGCCTACTGCCTCTGGGCCTTCGAGAAGGCCTCGGTCGCCGACAGCTGGTTCCCGTGGTTCGAGGTGTCGATCGTTCCCTTCACCGCGGTCGTCCTGCGCTACGTGCTCGTGCACGACTCGACCGAGCTGGCGGGCCCCGAGGACATCGTGCTCGGCGACCGGCCGCTCCAGGTCATCGCCATGATCTGGGCGGGGTGCCTCGCCGCGGGGGTCTACGTGGCGGGGGCGCCACCGCTGGCCGGCTGACCGCTCGGTGCAGCGGTCCCGCCCGGCACCACAAGTAGGGTTGCCGGCCGTGCTGCGATTCGAACGCGAGGTGGTGGAGGCCCTGTCGACCACGACCGATCCCGCCCGACGGGCCGACGTCGTGGCCTGGGTCGACGCCACGCTGCAGGCCATGCCCGAGATCCTCCGCGCCGGCGTGGCCGCCGGCTCGCTCGTGCTGGGCGGCTGGGCGCGCCTCGCCGGCCGGCGTGGCCAGGCCCTGGTCGACGCCCTGGCGGCCAGCCCGCTGCCGCCCGTCCGACAGCACCTCCGGCTCCTGCGCTCGCTCGTGCTCTTCGGCGACCTCGAGCTCGGCAGCGGACCTCGCGGCGGGTGACCGCCATCGACGTCGACGTGGCGGTGATCGGCTCGGGCGCGGGTGGGGCCACCACCGCTGCCGTGCTCGCCGAGGCGGGCCGCGGCGTGCTGGTCCTGGAGGAGGGGCCGCGGGTCGAGCCAGGCGCGGTGGAGCCGTTCTCGCTGGACGAGCTGGCCAGCAGCTACCGCCACCACGGCTCCTCGGCGGCACTGGGCTCGCCGCCGATCGCCTACGCCGAGGGGCGCTGCGTCGGGGGCAGCACCGAGGTCAACAGCGGCCTGTGGCATCGCCTCCCGCACCACCTGGCGGAGCGCTGGCGCCACCACCACGACATCGTGGAGCTGGGTCCCGAGCTGCTCGACCGCTACGCCGCGCGAGTGGAGTCGTGGCTCGGGGTGGGCACCGTCCCGGGCGAGGTGCCACCGTCCTCGGCGGTGCTGGCCCGGGGAGCGGCCGCCCTCGGGTGGCGCTCCGAGGAGTTCCCGCGCGCCTTCCGCTACGACGACCGCGGGCGGGGCACCAAGCAGACCATGTCGCGCAGCGTGCTGCCGCGTGCCGTGGCCCACGGTGCCACGGTGGAGGCGGGCTGGCGGGCCGTGCGCCTGCGAACCCACCGGGGCCGCGTCCGCGCCGTCGAGGTCCGCCGCACCCGACCCGACGGCAGCCAGGAGCCCCTCACGGTGTGCGCCGAGCAGGTCGTCGTCTGCGGCGGCGCCATCCAGACCCCGGCGCTGCTGCAGCGCAGCGGCATCCGCGGCGGGGTCGGGCGGGGCCTCAAGGTCCACCCCACGGTGAAGGTGGTGGCCCGCTTCGACGAGGTCCTCGACCACGACGACGTCCCGATGCAGCGCATCACCGAGTTCGCCCCCTCCATCGCCATCGGCGGTTCGGCCAGCCGGCCAGGCCACCTCGGGCTGGCGCTGGCCGACGCGGGCGCCGACGTCGAGGCGGCGATGAGCGACTGGCGGCACCGCTTCGTGTACTACGCGGCGATCCGCAGCGACGCGGGCGGCACCGTCCGCGCCCTGCCGGGCCTGGCGGCGCCCTTGGTGACCTACCGGCTCACCGACGGCGACCTGAGCCGCCTCGCCAGGGGCCTGGTGCACCTGGGCGAAGCCCTGCTGGCCGCGGGCGCCACCGAGCTGCACCCCTCCCTGACCGGTGCGGCGACGGCGCGCTGCATCGCCGACCTGCACAGCTGGTGGGGGGCCCTCGACCGGCGCCGGGCCAACCTGATGACCGTCCACCTGACGTCATCGGTGCGGATGGGGGAAGACCGCTCGCGCTCGTCGGCGGACAGCTTCGGCGTCGTCCACGGGATCGCCAACCTGCGCGTGGCCGACGCATCGCTGCTCCCCGAGGCCCCGGGCGTCAACCCGCAGGCCGCCGTCATGACCGTCGCAGCGCGCAACGCCGACCACCTCCTCGCCACGTCATGACCGACCACCCGCCCATCGCCACCGACCGACCGGCCTCGCCCACCCTCGTCGTCACGGGCGCGGCGGGCTGGCTGGGGCGCAACCTCCTCGACGCCACGGCGGGCGAGCGCGAGCACGTGCGCGTCCTGGTGCAGACCGCCGAGGAGGCGGCCCTCGTCGCCCTCGCCGGGCGCGCCGTCGACCCCGTGGTGGGCGACGTGCGCGACCCGGCGGCGCTCGACCGCCTCTTCGCGGGGTGCGCCCCGGGCTCGACCGTCGTGCACGCGGCGGCGGTCATCCACCCGGGCGGACGGACGCGCCTGCTCTACGACGTCAACGTCGGCGGCACGGCGCTGGTCCTCGACCGCGCCCGGCGACACGGCGCCGGGCGGCTCGTGCACGTGTCGTCGAACTCCCCGTTCGGCGTCAACGACCACCCTGACGACCGCTTCGACGAGGACAGCGCCTACCGGCCCTACCTGGCCTACGGCGCCTCGAAGCTCGAGGCCGAGCAGCTCGTCCTGGCCGCCGCGGCGCGCGGCGACGTCGACGCCGTGGTGGTGCGCCCACCGTGGTTCTACGGACCCCAGCAGCCCGACCGGCAGACCGCCTGGCTGCGTGCCGTCCGCCGTGGCCGCTTCCCGCTGGTCGGCGACGGCAGCAACCGCCGGTCGATGGTGTACACGGGCAACCTCGTGCACGGCATCCTCCGGGCCGAGGCCGCTGCCCGGCCTGGCCGGGCGTACTGGATCGCCGATCCCGAGCCCTACACCATGGCGGAGGTCCTCACCACGGTGCGCCGCGCACTGCGTGACGAGGGGCTGGCGGTCTCGGGAGGTCAGCCCCGCATCCCGCGGGCGGTGGGACGTGCCGCGGAGGTGGTCGACCGCGCCACCCAGCGCATCGGTCGCTACGTGCAGGCGGCCCACGTGCTGGGCGAGCTGAAGGAGACCATCGCCTGCGACACCGCCCGCGCCAGCGAGGAGATCGGCTACCGGCCAGCCACCGGGCTGCTCGAGGGGATGCGAGCCAGCATCCGCTGGTGCCTCGCCAACGGCCGGCCGCTGTGAGCACCGTCCTCGTCACCGGCGGCAGCGGCTACTTCGGCTCGATCCTCGTCGAGCGGGCGCTCGCCCGCGGCGACGTGGTGCGGGTGCTCGACCTCAACCCCGGCCCGGCCGGCGCCGAGACGATCCAGGCCGACGTGCGCGACCTCGCGGCCGTGCGCGCCGCCAGCGAGGGCGTCGACGTCGTGCTGCACAACGTGGCGCAGGTGCCCCTCGCCAAGGACCGCCACCTCTTCTGGTCGGTGAACGTCGTCGGCACGGCCAACGTCCTCCTCGCCGCCCGCGACGCCGGTGTGGGCAAGGTCGTCCACACCTCCACGAGCGCCGTCTACGGGATCCCCGACGCCAACCCGGTCGACGAGCGGACCCCACCTCGACCGCTCGAGGCCTACGGCCGGGCCAAGCTCGAGGCGGAGGCCCTGTGCCGCCGCGCCGTCGACGACGGACTCGACGTCTCGATCGTTCGCCCGCGCACGATCCTCGGCCACGGGCGGCTGGGCCTCATGGCGATCCTCTTCGAGCTCGTGGCCGAGGGCGCAGCGGTCTTCGTGTTCGACGGGGGAGCGAACCGCTACCAGCTCGTCCACGCCGACGACCTCGCCACCGCCTGCCTGGCGGCGGGCGGCCGCGCCGGTCCCGCCGACTACAACATCGGCGCCGCCGAGTTCGGCACGATGCGCGACACGCTCGAGGAGCTGTGCCGGGCGGCGGCCACGGGGTCGCGCGTGCGGTCGGTGCCGATGGCCCCGGCGCGCCTGGCGATGCGCGCGCTGTCTGCCGCGGGCCTCGGCCCCTTCGCCCCGTACCACTGGCTGCTCTACGGCGAGTCGCTGTGGTTCGACACGACCAGGGCGCAGGAGGAGCTCGGCTGGGCACCGCGGCACAGCAACGCCTCGATGGTGATCGAGTCCTACGAGTGGTTCCTGCAGCACCGCGACGAGCTCAGCGGCGAGGGTCGCTCGCAGCACCAGTCGCCGGTCAAGCTCGGCCTGCTCAAGGCGTTGAAGTGGCTGCGCTGACCGCAGCACGCCAGGGAGCGCCCCGGCCGCTCCTGGCCGGCCTCCTCGCCGTCGTCGCGCTGCCCCTCGTCGTCGCCGCCGTGACGATGCGCCGGCCCGTCTGGATGCCGGTCCTCGACCTGGCGATGACCGAGCTTCGCCTGCGCGACGTCGGCGGCGCCGACACGCCCCTCGTCGGTCTGCCGGGGCGGATCGGCACCTTCGAGCGTCAGGGGAGCCACCCTGGTCCGCTCAGCTTCTACCTCCTGGCGCCGACCTACCGGCTGCTCGGCTCGTCGGCGTGGTCGATGGTGGTGGCCGCCGTGGTGCTGCACGTCGGCGCCATCGCGGCAGCGCTCGCCATCGCCGCCCGGCGCGGCGGGCGCACGCTGGCGCTGGGCACCGCTGCGATGCTCGCCGTGCTGAGCCTCGGCTACGGCGTGACCGCACTCAGCGAGCCGTGGAACCCCTACCTGCCGCTGCTGTGGTGGATCGTGGTGCTGCTCGCCGTGTGGTCGGTGGCCTGCGGCGACCTGCTCATGCTGCCCGTCGCCGTGGCTGCCGCCTCGTTCTGCGCCCAGACGCACGTCCCCTACCTCGCGCTGTGCCTCGGGCTCGGGGCCCTCGCCGCGCTCGCCTGGCTGGTCGCCGTGCGCTCCGCGCCCGCTGCCGCGACGCGGCGCCGGGCGCTGCGGTGGGGCGCCCTGGCCGCCGTCGTCGGGGTCGTCCTGTGGGCGCCACCGACGATCGACCAGCTCACCAACGACCCGGGCAACTACCGGATGATCGTGGAGCACCTCGTCACCCCGCCCGAGGGCGAGGTCCCGGCCGGCGTCGCCGAGGCCGTCACCGAGGTGAGCCGGCGCCTCGACGTCGTCCACGTCGTCACCGACGGGTCGGCGGAGCCGGGGGTGCTCGTGCCCGGATCGCTGGACCGCCCCGCCAGCCCCGGGCGCGGCCAGGCGGTGCTCGCCGTCTGGGTGCTGGCCGTGGCCGGCGCGGTCTGGCTGCGCGACCGGCGCCTGCTGCTCCTCCACGCCGTCGTCGCCGTGGCGCTCCTGCTCGCGGTGCTGGCGGTGAGCCGCATCTTCGGGTTCATGTGGTTCTACCTGATGCTGTGGATCTGGGGCGTCGCCGCGCTGATGGTGCTCGCCACCATCTCGACGGCGGCGACCTGGGCGAGCCGCGCGCTGCCACCGGACCGGGCGCGCCGGGCCGGTCGGATCGGTGCGGTGTGCCTGGCCGCCGTCGCCGTCGCGGCCTCGGCCCGCCTGGCGCTCGACGCGCCCGGCGCGTCCCGCTCCGACCACGAGCTCTCTGCCGTCCTCGCCCCGCTCGTGGCACCGACGGCGGCAGCCCTCGAGGCCGGCACCGGGGCGGCCGACGGGGACGCCGGCCGCTACCTCGTCGTCTGGGACGACAGCACCCACATCGGCTCCCAGGGCTATGGGCTGCTCAGCGAGCTCGAGCGCCGCGGCTTCGACGTCGGGGCCGCGCCGCTCTACCGGGTGCCGGCCACCCCGCAGCGGACCCTCACCGACGCCGAGGCCACCGCGCGGGTGGTGCTCGTCACCGGCGAGGCCGCCATCGACGCCTGGCGGGCTCTGCCCGGCGCCGTCGAGGTGGCGCGGGTCGATCCCCGCTCGGCGGCCGACGACGCCGAGCTCGCGCTGCTGCGCACCCGGGTGGTCGACGACCTCGAGGCCGCCGGCCTGGCCGAGCTGGTCCCGCACCTCGACGAGAACCTCTTCACGGCGTCGATCGACGTGCGGGTGCCGTTCGCGACGCAGCTGCGGATGGCGAAGATGCTCCAGCTCGGGGTCCCGACCGCCGTGTTCGTGGCGGCTCCCGGTACGAGCGTGGAGTGACGGCCACGGCGCGCCCGGCGAGGCCTGGGCGGCTCGGCCTCGCCGTGCCGAGCGCGGTCTGGCTGGCTGCGCTGCTGGTGCTGGTGCTCGCCCCCATCGCCACGGCCGTGCTGTGGGCCGTGCGCGACGGGTGGTACCCCGTCGGCGACAACGCCTACTTCTCGCTCCGAGCGCGCGACGTCCTGAGCGGTCACCACCCGTGGCTCGGCACGTGGAGCTCGTCGTCGCGCAGCACGGGGATCCAGGTCAACAACCCCGGCCCGCTCCTCTTCGACGTCCTCGCGATCCCCGCCAGGATCGACCCCGTGCTCGGCCCGATGGTCGGCACGGCGCTGCTGGCGTCGGCCAGCGCGGTGACCGCGGTGCTCGTCGGGTGGCGCACCGCGGGGGCCACGGGTGCGCTGGTGGTCGCCAGCGCCGTCGCGGCGCTGAGCTGGTCGATGGGCTCGGCGCTCCTCGTCGACCCCTGGCAGCCGCACGCGTTGCTCCTGCCGTTCCTGGCCTTCGTGGTGCTCGCCTGGTCGGCCGCGGCAGGACGGGGTGCGGCACTGGCGGGTGCGGTCGGCGTCGGATCGCTCCTCGTGCAGACGCACCTGCCCTACGTGCTGCTCGTGCCGGTCGTGCTGCTCGTCGCCGGCGCCGCGCTCGTGGTCCTGCACGGCCGCGGTGCACCAGATCGCCGGCGCTGGCGGCGGTGGCTCCTGGCGAGCGTGGCGGTCGGCGCCCTGGCATGGGCGCAGCCCGTGGCCGAGCAGCTCGCCGGGCCCGGCGAGGGCAACCTGGCCCGACTGGCGCGCGCCGCGACGGCAGGCGAGGAAGCGGCGGTCGGCGCAGCCGACGCGGCACGGGTGCTGACGTCGGTCATCGGCCCCGTCCCGGGCTGGGGCCGGTCCGAGTTCGCCTCGCGCTTCGAGGAGGTGGGCAGCGGTGGCGGGGTGGATGCGCTGCGCGGCGTGCCGTCGACGGCGGGCGGCCTGGCCGCCCTGGCCACCCTGCTGGCAGGGCTGGTGCTGGCGGGTGCGATGGCATGGCGCCGCGGGGAGCGTCGCTGGGCAGCGGCGGCCGCGGTCCTCGGCGCGGCCCTCGTCGCCGGCCTCGTCACCATCGCCATCCTGCCGCTCAGCGCCTACGGCTTCGCCGTCCACCAGGTTCGCTGGCTCTGGCCCCTCGGCGTGCTCACGGCTGCCCTCGGCGTCGCCGCCCTCGCCGGGGAGCGCCACGCCCGCGCCCTGCAGACGACCGCCGTCCTCGCCGTCGTGGTCCTGGTGGGGGCCTCGCTGGGACGTCACCGGCAGGCGGTCGGGCCAACGGCGGACGACGACGCGGCGCCCGTGCTGCACGCCGTCGCGCCGCAGCTCGAGACCGCCGAGGTGAGCGGGCCGCTGCTGCTCGACGAGGAGGTGCTGCGGGTGTTCGAGCCCTACAGCATCGCGGTCGTGATGGAGCTCGATCGGCACGGCATCGAGGTCGTGGTCGACGACGAGGGCCTGGTGCGACAGCTCGGCGAGGGCCGGCGGGCCGAGGGCCAGGAGCGGGCCCGCCTCCTGGTCCTCCAGGGGCCAGGCCCGGCCCTGCCCGCCGGCGCGCGCGTCCTGGCGGCCGTCGAGGGGCTGACCCCGGACGCGGCGCGCACCGAGGCGGAGCTGCGGCGACGCGTGCGGGCGATGGCGCGCCACGGCGACGTGCGCCTCACCGACCGCGGCCGCCGGCAGGACCCGGCGGATCTGGCCCTGCTGCAGCCCGGCCCGGACGGGTCGCTCGATCCCGGCCTCCTGGACCACCCGGGCGTGGTGGCCGACGCCGTGGTGCGGGGCCAGCTGTCCGCGCCGGGCGAGCACGGCGAGCTGCTCCGGCGCTGGGCGCTGCTCGCCCGCCAGCGCGACCGCGGGACCCTCACCGTGGCGGTCGCCCCCCTCGAGCGCCGCGGCTGACGGCGACGAGGGTCAGGAGCGCTTGGGGAGCACGGGAGCGTCGCGGCCGGTGCCCCGCTCGCCGGTGCCCGAGGAGGACTCCTCGTGGTACTCGTCGTCGACGTTCACGTCCCAGATGTCGTGCGAGGCGCCGAAGAGGTTCTCGACGGTGAGCATCGCCGTGTACATCGAGTGGTCCTGGTTGTTGTACTTGTG
Organism: uncultured Microthrixaceae bacterium; assembly: GCA_963715505.1. Taxonomy (GTDB): domain Bacteria; phylum Actinomycetota; class Acidimicrobiia; order Acidimicrobiales; family VFJN01; genus VFJN01. The sequence goes on along the minus strand of OY970242.1, from coordinate 1,474,817 downwards.
CATGCCGTTGCGGCCGACGGGGTGCACGTTCGGCGCGTTCGCTGCCAGCCATGCCCGCAGCACCTCGACGTTGGTGCGGTAGTCCTCGTCGTAGACGGGGTACGCCTTGGGCATCCGCACGACGTAGCCGGCCTCGACGTCTGCGCTGCGCATGAGCCCGAGCAGCTCCAGCTCGGCCTTGCCCTTCTCGATCAGCTCCTCGTCGGTGGCGGTCCACCACTCGTCGCCCTCGGTGACGGTGTACTCGAGGCCCAGCACGTTGCGGCCGTCCTTCACCAGGTGCGGCGACCAGGACCCGAAGTTCTGCACCCGCATCGTCTTGACCTCGGGCGCATGGATGTAGATCCAGTTGTCGTCCCAGGCCACCTTGTCGGCCGGGACGACGAGGGCCACGGAGAGGAAGTCACGAAAGGTGAGGTCGTCGGCCGCCGCCTGCACCTCGGCAGGCACCGGCGGGTCCATCGCCCGCAGCAGCGCGGGGAACGGCATCGAGGAGATCACGTGGTCCGCCGCGTGGGTCGAGGCCGCACCGGACGCGTCCTGCGCCGTCACGGAGCTGGCACGTCCGCCGCCGTGGCCGATGGCGGTGACCCGCGCCCCCAGGTGGACCTTCGAGCCCTGCGCCTCGACGAGTGCGTGGCAGCGCTCCCACATCATCCCGGGCCCGTACTTCGGGTACTGGAACTGCTCGATCAGGCTGGTGACCTGCTTCGCCCGGTCGCGCCGCGCGCCGGCGACGCGGGCCCGCAGCGGCTCCCAGACGGCGCTCAGCAGCGACATGCCCTTGATGCGCTGCGCCCCCCACTCCGCCGAGATGTCCGAGGCGGGCACCGCCCACACCTTCTCGCTGTAGGTCTTGAAGAAGTGCTGGTACAGGCGCCAGCCGTAGTTGGCGGCGATGTACCCCTCGAGCGACGACTGGTCCTTCGGGGGCCGCACGCGCACCCAGAGGTACGACAGCACGCAGCGCACCGCCTCCACCGCGCCAAGGTTGCGCAGCGCGTTGAGCGGACGGATCGGGTAGTCGTAGAACTTGCCGCCGTAGTAGATGCGGCTCGACCGAGGCCGCAGCATGAAGTCCTCGTCGGGGAGGATCTCGTGCCAGAGGGCCTCCACCTCGGCGACCTTGGTGAAGAACCGGTGGCCGCCGATGTCGAAGCGGTAGCCGTCGGCCACCACGGTTCGGCTGATGCCCCCGACGACGTCGTCGGCCTCGAGGACGGTGGCGGTGGCGCCGCGCTTGCCGAGCTCGTAGGCCGCGGTCAGCCCCGCAGGGCCCGCGCCGATCACGACGACCGCGCCGGGATCGGCGGGCCGCCCGTCGTCGTGCTGGGGCAGGGGTGCAGTGGTGGTCAAGGGTCCGTCCAGGGCGTGAGGCGTGGCGCCCGAGCGTAGTGGTGCCCCGCCGGCGCACCACGCATCGACCGGGTCGACACGACCAGGCCGGATCGAGTGAGGTATGGCGCCATGCCGCCGACCGAACCCCTCCCGCCGAGCGGGCGATCCGCGCTGCGAAGCGGGCTCCTGCCGGCCGCCGTCGTGGCCGCGGTGGTGCTCGGGATCGTGGCGCGGTTCCTCACCACGTCGCCGCTGTGGCTCGACGAGGCGCTGTCGGTCAACATCGCCTCTCTGCCGGTCGGCGACATCCCCGATGCGCTGCGCCACGACGGACACCCGCCGCTCTACTACTGGCTGCTGCACGGCTGGATGTCGCTGTTCGGTGACGGCGACGTCGCCGTGCGGGCGCTCTCCGGGCTGCTCTCGGTCGCCACGCTCCCGCTCGCCTGGGCAGCGGGCCGCCGCATGGCTGGCCGAGGCGGTGCCGCGTGGGCGGTCGTCGTCCTCGCCCTGTCGCCGTTCGCGGTGCGCTACGCCACCGAGGCGCGCATGTACGCGCTCGTGATGTTCCTGGTGGCGGCCGGCTACGTCGTGCTGGCCCGGGTCCTCAGCACGCCCCGCACCCTCGACGTGGTGCTCCTCGCCGGCATCGCCGCGGCCCTGCTGTGGACGCACTACTGGGCGCTGTACCTCATCGCCGCGACGGGCGGCCTGCTCGTGATGCGGTGGTGGCGCCAGCCGGCACGGCGGCGCGCGACGCTGGCCGCCGCTTCCGCCATCGCCCTGGGCAGCACCACGTTCGTCGCGTGGCTGGGGGTCTTCGTCGACCAGGCGGCCCACACCGGCACGCCATGGGCGAGCCCGTCGCGACCGACGACGATCGTCGACGTGACCCTCGCCGACCTCGGCGGGGGCGGCTTCGCCGAGGCCCGCCTCTACGGCATCGCCGTGGTGGTGCTCGTGCTCCTCGCCGCCTTCGCACGGCCGAGCGCGCGCGCCGGGGCGGCGGTCGAGCTCGGCGACCGCGTCGTGCCCCTCGTGCGCGACGAGCTGGTCGTGGTCGGGACGGCCCTGGCGCTGGGGACCTTGGCGGGGTACGCCGCCGGCGGCGCCTACGCCTCGCGCTACGCGTCGGTGGTGGTCCCGGTGGTGCTGCTGGTCGCGGCGATCGGGCTCACGCGCCTGTCGGGCGGCTGGCTGCGGTGGGGGCTGTCCGCTGCCCTGCTGGGCCTCGCCGTCGTCGGCATCGCGCACAACGCCGTCGATGCGCGCACGCAGGTCCAGGACCTGGGCGACACCATCGCTGCGGGGGCCAGCCCGGGCGACGTGGTCGTCGCCTGTCCCGACCAGCTCGGCCCGAGCCTCGAGCGCGCCCTGCGCGGCGTGCCGGTGGAGGTGGTGCCCTACCCGGCGGGTGGCGATCCTCGCTTCGTCGACTGGCGGGACTACGCGCAGCGCAACGCCGATGCGGATCCCGTCGCCTTCGCGGAGGCGGCCATCGAGCGGGCTGGGCCGGGCGCGGTGTGGGTGGTGTGGAACGGCTCGTACCGCACCTTCACCGAGCAGTGCGAGACCCTCGTGATCCACCTCGGGGCACGGCGCTCCGGCACGATCCTCGCCACCGCCGGCGACGCCTTCGAGCCGGCGAACCTCCACCGCTTCGGGTGATCCGCCCGCCACCGGCGCGCGCCTGGCATCCTGACCGCCATGCCCCCCGATGCCCCGACCACTGACGCCGGCGAGGCCTTCGTGTGCCCCCGCTGCGCCACCGCCGGGGCGGCGCCTCGCTTCTACGGCCCGTGCGACGGCTGCCGCGACGAGCTGCGCCGCACCGTCGGTCGTGCGGCGCGCTCGGTGGAGCGCGAGGCGTTCGTGCCGGCGATGCACGTCACCCCCAACGCGGTGGCCCAGAAGGACTAGCGGCGCGCGACCGGCTCGACACGCCGGCGCGGACCGAGCTGCGGCGGTGCGATCCGCGACCGCTCGAGGAGGCGGCACACCCGGCCACGGTGGCCGGCGAAGGGCTCCAGCAGCTCGAGCATGCGGGTGTCGCTGCCCCGCGTCTCCGAGGCGAGCGCCCAGGCCACGATGTGCTTCAGGTCGTGGCCGCCGACGCTGACCGCGTCGGGATCGCCCACGACCACCCGGGCGACCTCCGCAGAGGTCCACGCCCCCACGCCGGGGATGGCCTCGAGGCGGCTCCGCAGCTCGGCCGGTGCCGCCGCGGCGATCGCGTCGAGCCGACCGGCGTGCGCGCAGACCCGCCGCAGGACGTCGGCTCGCTTCTTCTCCACCCCGACGACGTGCAGGTCGTAGTAGGCCAGCTCGGAGATCCGGCGGGGGTCGGGTGGCATGACGAGCCCTCCGGGGCCGGGGGCGGCCTCACCCCAGCGCTCGACGAGGAGCCGGAAGGACCGCTTCGCCTCGAAGGCGGTGACGTGCTGGCTGAGGACGGCGCGGATCAGCGCGTCGACCACGAGGCCGGACCGCGGCAGGCGCATGCCCGGCGCCTGGTGGTGCAGGCCGCGCACCACGGGGTGCTGCGGGTCGAAGCCGGCCCGGTCGTCGAGGCAGCCGAGCAGGCCAGGCGCGTGGTCCATGGCCCAGCGGGCACCGTCGCCCCAGGCCTCGACCTCGAAGCGGTCGCCCTGGCGCTGCGCGCGCAGCGTGGCCGGCCCGTCGGGGGTGCGCGAGGCGTGCAGCAGGACCGAGTCCGACACCAGCATGGTCGGATCGGCGCGGCCGAGCCGGAGCGGGCTGAGCGTGTCCGCGAGGTCGATGGCGAACGGCAGGGGGATCGTTCGCCGCTCCATAGGAGCCGAGACGCTATGACGTGGCGCCGCCGGCACCAACTTGGCGCGCCGGCAGGCCCGCCTCGGCGGCCGTGGCGGCCCACCGGTAGTCGGGCTTGCCGCTCGGGCTCCGCTCGACCGCGGCGACGCGCACGAACGCCTTCGGCAGCTTGTAGCGGGCCAGGTGCGGCGCAGCGGCGGCACGTATCGACTCGTCGGTCACCTCGCCGGCATCGGGGCGCAGCTGCACCACGGCGACCACCTCTTCGCCCCAGCGCTCGCTGGGGCGGCCCACGACGATGGCGTCGAACACGCCCGCGTGGCGCTTGAGGGCCTGCTCGACCTCCTCGGCGAAGACCTTCTCGCCCCCCGTGTTGATGGTCACCGAGTCGCGCCCGTGCAGCTCGAGGGACCCGTCGGGGAGGATGCGGGCGCGGTCGCCCGCCACCGCGTAGCGCACGCCGTCGATGGTCGGGAAGGTGCGAGCGGTCTTGTCGGGGTCGCCCAGGTAGCCGAGCGGGACGCGGCCGGTCTGCGCCAGCCAGCCGAGCTCGGCGTCGCCGGGCGCGAGGACGCGGGTGAGGTCGCCCGAGAGCACCACGGTGGTCGCCGAGCGGGCGAAGGTGCCCGTGGCCGCCCCTCGGCTGGTGTCGGACGTGTGGACGCCCTGGCGGCCCGTCTCCGAGGAGCCCAGCACGTCGACGATCCGCAGGTCGGGCAGCAGCCGGAGCAGGTCCTCCTTCACGGTGGCCGACAGCACGGCACCTCCGGTCAGCAGGTGCCGCAACGAGCTCGCGTCGTGGCGGCCGGTGGCGAGCGCGTCGACGAGCGGGCGGGCGAAGGCATCACCGACGATGAGCAGCGAGGTGGCGCGCTCGCGCTCGACGGTGTCGAGCACGTCGTGCGGGTCGAGGCGCGCCGGCTCGTCCTGGACGACCACGGTGCCGCCGGCGACGAAGGCGCTGAGCGCGTTCCAGTGCGCGGCGCCGTGCATGAAGGGTGGCGCCGGCAGCGCCCGCAGGTGGCTCTGCGAGGCCGCGTCGACCAGCGACGCCGTCGTCTGGTCGACGCCGAGGCATGCGGCGAGGAAGTCGGCCTGTCGCCAGAGGACCCCCTTGGGCATGCCCGTCGTGCCGCCCGTGTAGAGGATGTAGAGGTCGTCGGGGGAGAGCGGGCCGGGCAGGTCGGGCGGCGCGGCGGCCAGCGCCTCCTCGTACCACCGGGCCCCTGGCGCCAGCGGCGCGCCGGTGCCGTCGTCGACCTGGAGGAGCAGCCGGAGGGCGGGGAGCGAGGGCAGGATCGCCTCGAGGGTTGCGGCGAAGGCGCTGTGGAAGACGATGGCCGTGGCGGCGCTGTCGGCGAGCACGTAGCGGAGCTCCTCCGCCACGTAGCGGTAGTTGACGTTCACGGCGGCGCAGCGTGCCTTGGCCGCGCCGAGCATGCCCTCGAGGTACTCGTTCCCGTTGTGCAGGTACAGCGCGACGTGGTCGTGCGGCGACTCCCAGCCGAGGGGCGGCGACGTGCCGGCGTGCCGGCCGAGGCCGGCGTGGCGCAGCACGGCGGCGAGGCGGCGGGTGCGGTCGGTGACGTCGGACCAGCTCAGGCGGCGGTCGCGCCAGACGATGCACTCGCCGGTCGGGGATCGTCGCCGCGATGGCCTCGTGGAGCGCGGCGAGGTTGAGCTCTTCGGGGACCTCCGCCCGAGCCATGGCGCGTCGCCGCTAGCTGACCGTGACGCTGCGCATGACGTCGCCGACCTCGATCGCCTGGGCGACCTCGATGCCGGACGTCACGTACCCGAAGAGGTTGTACAGCGGCTGGAGCTTGTCGCGGCAGTCCTCGATGCAGATGAAGAACTGCGAGCCGTTGGTGTCCGGTCCGGCGTTCGCCATCGCCACCGCGCCGAGGGTGTACTCGCCGCGCACGGGCTCGTCGGCGAACCGGTAGCCCGGGCCGCCGCGACCCGAGCCCTCCGGATCACCGCCCTGGATCACGAAGCCAGGCACGACGCGGTGGAAGGTCAGCCCGTCGTAGAAGCCGTTGCGGGCGTTGACGACGAAGTTGTTCACCGTCGTGGGGGCGAGCGCCGCGTCGAGCTGGAGCACCATGTCGCCCTTGTCGGTGGCGATGGTGACCTCGAAGGTCGCGGCTGGATCGATCTCGAAGGCGGGGGGGAGGACATGGCATCCCAACCTACCCAGTCGCGACGACCTGGCGACCCGGCGCGGCGGCGAGGCCCTGCCAGAGCACGTCGGAGACCACCTTGGTCGCTCGTGCGAGCCCGATCTCGCGGTGGTCGACCCAGTGCTGCGCCGCTCCCTCGAGGAACCCGATGACGCCCCGGATGACGAGCCGGCCGTCGGCGTCGCCGCTCCACGCCGCCGCGATGCGCTCGATGCGCTCGTGCCGGGCGGCCCGGACCGAGGGGTGCTGGAGCGGACCCACCGCGACGATGAGGTTCCAGACGGCCTCGTTGTCGCGCGCGAAGACCAGGTACCGGCGCACCAGCCGGCGCAGCTTGACGTCGCCCGGGACCTGCTCGTCGAGGGTCCGTCGCAGCTCGCCGTCGAGCTGCTCGAGGCCGTGGAGGTACACCGCGGCGATCAGGCCGCCGCGATCGCCGAAGTAGGCGTAGACCAGCGAGCGGGAGACGCCGGCCGCCTCGGCGACCTCCTCGAAGCTGACCTCGCTGGGATCTCGACCTCGGAAGACGCCGGCGGCCGCCTCCACGAGCAGGGCTCGCCGCGTGACCGGGTCGAGGCGCACGATCAGGTGACGGTCGAGGCGACGGCGACGGGGGTGTCCGACGGGGGCGCGTCGGCACCGGTGACGGGGAAGTGGCAGGCGACGAAGTGACCGTCCCCGATCGGTCGCATGACGGGCTCCTCGGCCGCGCAGCGGTCCTGGGCCCGTGGGCAGCGGGTGCGGAAGTAGCAGCCCGACGGCGGGTCGATCGGCGAGGGCAGGTCGCCGGTGAGCAGCCCCGACTTCACCGGGGGAACGGTCGGGTCGGCCACCGGGATGGAGCGCAGCAGCGCGGCGGTGTAGGGGTGGGCCGGCGTGGCGTAGAGGTCGTCGGGGGCGCCGACCTCGCAGATCTTGCCGAGGTACATGACCGCGACGCGGTCGCTGACGTTCTTCACGACGGCGAGGTCGTGGGCGATGAAGATCAGCGTGAGCCCGTAGCGGGCCTTCATGTCCTCCAGCAGGTTGAGGATCTGCGCCTGGACCGACACGTCGAGCGCCGACACCGGCTCGTCGCAGATGACCAGCTCCGGGTCGAGCACGAGGGAGCGGGCGATGGAGATCCGCTGGCACTGCCCGCCCGAGAACTGGTGCGGCCGCTTGTCGGCGGCCACCGAGGGGTCGAGGCCCACGGCGTCGAGCACCTCCGACACCCGGGCGCGGCGGTCCTCGTCGGTGCCGCGCCGCCAGATGCGCAGGGGCTCCGCGACGATGTCCTTGACCTTGCGGCGCGGGTTCAGCGACGAGATCGGGTCCTGGAAGATGAACTGGAGCTGCGTGCGGACCTCGCGGAGCTGCTGGCCCTTGAGCGTCGTGAGGTCCGCTCCCTCGAAGATCACCCGGCCGCTGGTCGGCGGCGGGAGCTGCATGATCGCCCGGCCGGTCGTCGACTTGCCGCAGCCGGACTCCCCGACGAGGCCGAGGGTCTCGCCCCGCCGGACGTCGAGGCTGATGCCGGAGACCGCGTGCACCACGCCACCGGCGGTCGGGAACTCGACGGTGAGGTCCTCGATGCGCAGCAGCACGTCGTCGCTGTCGCGCAGGTGGGCGGTGCCGGTGCCGGCCATCAGGTGGCTCCTCCGTCGTCGGGCGTGGCAGCAGCGTCGACCAGCGCGACGGTGTGCGGGTCGCCGTGCAGGGCGGCTTCGGCGGTGGGGACGTGGTGCGCCAGGTTGCGCTCGAGCGCCTCGCGCCCCGCCTCGGTGCCGACGGGGTACCAGCAGCGGTACACGTGCCCCGGTGTCTCCGCCTCGATCAGGGGCGGCTGCTCGACGTGGCACTTGGGCTGCGCGTAGGGGCAGCGCGGCAGCGAAGCGGCACCCCGGCGGCGGGTTGACGAGGTCCGGGGGGCGCCCGCCGATGATCTGGAGCCGGGTGTGGCTCGGCTGCTCGAGCTTGGGGATCGACTTGAGGAGCGCCTCCGTGTAGGGCATGCGCACGCTGCTGAAGAGCGTGGCGGTCGGCGCCTTCTCGACGATCTGGCCGGCGTACATGACCGCGATCTCGTCGGTCCGACCTGCCACCACGCCGAGGTCGTGGGTGACGAGCACCATCCCCATGTGGCGCTCGCGCTGCTGGTCGTTGAGCAGGTTGAGGATCTGCGCCTGCACGGTGACGTCGAGCGCGGTCGTCGGCTCGTCGGCGAGGAGCAGCTTGGGGCCGCACGCCAGGGCGATGGCGATGGTCACCCGCTGTCGCATCCCGCCGGAGAGCTCGTGGGGGTACTGCTGGAGTCGCCTCGACGGATCGGGGATGCCCACCGACGTCAGCAGCTGCAGGGCCTGCTGGCGGGCCTCGTCCTTCGGGACGTCGAGGTGGTAGCGCAGTCCCTCCGTCAGCTGCCGTCCGATCTTCATGACGGGGTTGAGCGAGGTCATCGGGTCCTGGAAGACCATCGCCATCTCGGTGCCCCACAGCGCACGCAGGTGGGCTGGCGAGGCGCCGACGAGCTCCTCGCCCTGGTAGCGCGCCGAGCCCGTGCGCACGACGTTGCGGGCCGTGAGCAGCCCCATGACCGAGCGGGAGAGCACGGTCTTGCCCGATCCCGACTCGCCGACGATGCCGAGCGTCTTGCCGCGCTCGAGCGTGAAGGACACACCGTCGACCGCCTTGACCACGCCGGTCTCGGTGACGAAGTGGGTGTGGAAGTCGTCGACCTCGAGGAGGGGCACGTCCGGCGAGACGGGTGCGGTGAGGACCCGGCGGCCGGGAAGTCGATCGCTCACAGGTTGGCGTCCTTGACGTCGAAGGCGGCCCGGAACCGGTCGCCCAGGAAGTTCACCGACAGCACCGTCAGGAACATGACGAACGCCGGGATCATGGCCGTGTGGGCGATGTTCTCCTGCTGGAGCGCTCCTCGGCCCCCGTTGATCATCCCGCCCCAGCTGATGGTCTCCTGCGACGTGAGCCCGAGGAAGGCCAGGCTGCCCTCGGCCACGATGGCGATCGCGACCACCAGCAGCCCGAAGGCCAGCAGCGGGAGGAACACGTTCGGCAGGATCTCCCGCACGAGGATGCGAGAGCTGCTCGCCCCCGCCGCACGCGCCGCGAGGACGAACTCGCGCTGGGAGAAGGTCAGCGTCGTGGCCCGCGCGATGCGGGCGAACGCCGGGATCGACACGAGCGAGATGCCCAGCACGACGTTCTTCAGGTCGGCGCCGAGGAAGGCGACGATGGCGATGAGCAGGATCAGGGCGGGGAAGGCGAGGAAGATGTCGACCATCGACATGAGGATCGTCTCCACCCGGCCGCGGAAGAAGCCGGCGAGCAGGCCGATGAGGCCCCCCACGATCATGCCGATGAGCAGCACGCCGACCGCCACGATGAGCGAGACGCGCCCGCCCCACACGAGGCGGGAGAGGATGTCGAAGCCATTCTGATCGGTGCCCAGCAGGTGACCACCGGTGCCGGGGGATGCGTTGTTGTCGACGAAGAAGTCGGTGATGCGCGGATCGTCGAGGGGCAGCCAGGGTGCGAGCAGCGCACCGGTCGTGACGACGAGGAGCCATGCCGCGCAGAACCAGCCGCCGAACCCGAGGGCGGGGAGGCGGCGGCGTGCGGGGGTGGGTTCCTCGATCACTGGGCACCTGCCCGGCGGACCCGCGGGTCGAGCACGGCGTAGAGGAGGTCGACGACGAAGTTGACGACGACGAACGCCGTGGCGATGACGAGCACGACGCCCTGCACGGCGAGGTAGTCGCGCTTGGCGATCGACTCCACGGCGAGGTAGCCGATCCCGGGGATCGAGAAGAAGTACTCGAGGATGACCGAACCCCCGATGAGGGTGCCGAAGTTGATGCCGAACACGGTGAGGAGCGAGAACGACGAGGGCCGCAGGGCGTGGCGCACGAGGACGTGCCACGTCGGGAGCCCCTTCGATCGGGCCATGAGGATGAAGTCCTCCTGGAGGGTGGCGATCATGTCGCTGCGCAGCAGGCGGGTGTACACGGCGGTGAGCCCGGCCACGAGCACCGACACCGGGAGCACGATCGACTTGATGTGGGCCCCGAGACCGTCGGGTCCGGTGAGCCGGTCGTAGCCGACCGCCGGGAACCACCCGAGCTGCACGGAGAAGAGGTAGACGAGGAACACGGCCATGGCGAAGCTCGGCAGCGAGATGAGGCCGAATGCGCCGGCGGTGATGGCCCGGTCGGCGCGGCGAGTTGGCGCGGTAGGCGCTGTAGATGGCGAGCGGCACCGAGATCAGGAGGGCGAGCACCTGGGCGACGAGCATCAGCTCGATCGTGGCCGGGAGCCGGTTGGCGAGGAGGTCCTTCACCTCGAAGTTGCTGGAGTACGCTCGGCCGAGGTCGAAGTCGGTGACCACCCCGCCGATGTACTTCACGTACTGCTCGAGGAAGGGGCGGTCGAGGCCGAGCGACTCCTCGACCGCGGCGACCGCCTCGGGGTTCGACGCCTGAGGGCCGAGGATCACGTTGACGGGGTTGCCCGGCAGGAGCTTGGTCAGGCTGAACGTGAGGAAGCTCACGATCAGCACCACCACGAGCAGCTTGACGAGCCGCTGCAGCACCGTTCGAACGATCCGCATGTCGATGATCCCCGGCCCTCGGGCCTCGTGTCAGGGCGACGGCAGCGCCGTCAGCCGCCCGCGGTGTACAGGTAGCCCGGCTTGATGGCGCCGAGGGAGTTGGCCTCGCCTGGCGGCGGCGGACCCACGCGGCTGTCGTCGTAGACGTTGCCGAACAGGTCGTAGAGCGTCGTCAGGTAGGGCACATCTTCTCCGGTGATCTCCTGGATCTCGAAGTAGATCTCCTTGCGCTCCTCGACGTCGGCCGTGGAACGGCCCTCCTCGAAGAGGCGGTCGACGTCCGGGTTGCTGTAGAAGGCGAGGTTGCCGGCGTCGCCGGTCGTGTGACCGGGCGCCAGCGCATCGGGCTCGATGAAGTGCGAGCTCCGGAAGCACGCCGCCTCGAAGTCGCCGCCCTTGGAGAAGATGCGGTTGACGAAGGCGCCCTGCTCCTGGCTCTCGAGCGTGATGTTCATGCCGGCCTGCTCGCCCATCTGCTTGGTGAGCTGCAGGAGGGCGTCGGCCTCCGGCGTCGGGATGCAGACGATCGTGAAGTCGAGCCCGCCCAGCTCCTCGACCAGCTCCGCGGCCTGCTCGGGGTCGTACTGCGGGGTGCCGGCATCGGGGTTGTAGTAGGGCGAGTCGGTCGCGAAGCCCGAGTAGCTCGGCTGGCGGACGCCGTCGTAGACCCGCTCGTTGAGCACGTCCTTGTTGAGGGCGTAGGCGACCGCCTGGCGGGCGCGCACGTCGTCGAACGGCGGCTTGGAGTGGTTGAAGATGACGATGGTCGAGCTCGAGCCGCTGATCTTCTGCGCCGCGAACCCCGCCTCCTCGGCCAGGACCACGTCGTTCGACACGGCGGTCTGGAAGATGTCGATGTCGCCCGCCTGCAGGGCCGCGAGGCGCTGGCCGCCGTCGGGGATCGGCACGACGGTGAGCTTGTCGAGGTACGGCAGCTGGATGCCGTTCTCGTCGCTCTTCCAGTAGTCCGGGTACGCCTCGAGCACGACACGCTCGCCGGGGGTGTACTCCGTGAGCTGGAACGGGCCCGTGCCGACGGGGCGGTTCTTGAAGTCCGCGCCCAGGGCGGCGACGGCCGTGGGGGAGGGGATGTAGCCCAGCGACCCGGCGATGTCGTTCGGGAACGCGACGTTGCCCTCGGTGAGGTGGAACGTCAGCGTGAGCCCCTCGGGGCCGTCGGGGGTGTCGATGCTCTCCACGAAGAGCGCGGTGTCGCGGCACTGGCACCCCGTGGCGGGGTCCTTCATCCGGTTGAAGTGCTGCACGACGGCGTCGGCGTTGAGCGGGGTGCCGTCGTGGAAGGTGACGCCGGACCGCAGCGTCATGTCGTAGGTGGCGAGGTCCTCGCTGACCTCGATCGACTCCGCCAGGTGCGGGACGAGCTCGCCGTCCTCGTAGGTCATGAGCGGGTCGTAGATGCCGAGGGTGATGACCTTGTCGGCCGGCTGGGCGGCGGCGCCGGCATCGAGCGTGGCGACGTCGGACTCCGTGCCGAAGACGAGCTCGCCGCCCTTGACGGGCGTGCCTTCGGGTTGTTCGGTGCTCTCGGTGGTGTCACCGTCGCTGCCGGCCTGGTTGCCGTCGCCGTCGCCGTCGCTGCCGCAGGCGGCCGCCACGAACGTCAGGCTGAGCATCAGCGCCAGCAGGCGCAGCCAGCGGGTCTTCGCGGTTCGGTCGTGCAAGATCTCCCCCGTTGAGGCGTGGGTTTGCGGTGATGGGGCTCGACACGAGACCCCGTCCGGTGACGCCAGTCACACCGGACGGCCGGACCGTACGAGCCTTGTTGTCAGGTTGTCAACAACACCCCGGAGATTCTTGACCCGCGGGTCAGCGGGATGGGGCGAAGAGCCGCGAACCGGTTGACCAGCGGCGTCTGCGGGTCAGTCAGCCCTGCTGCGCGGGGACCTCGACCGCCTGCTCGTAGCGGCGCGCGTGGGCGAGCACCTGCTCCACGTAGGCCTGGGAGTGGTTGTAGGAGAAGTACGCGCTGCGCAGGCCCGGGTCGGCGTCGAGGCCGCCGCTCGAGCGGCACAGGTACCGAGCCGCGGCCAGGGTTGCGTCGTAGAGGTTGAACGGCGTCGTCAGGCCGTCCTCGTTGCCGTCGGAGGCGAAGCGCGCCCAGGTCTGCGGGATGAACTGCATCGGCCCGACCGCCCGGTCGAAGTCGGGATCGCCGTCGAGCGTGCCGCCGTCGGTGTCGGCGATGACGGCGGTGTCGCGGGTGCCGTTGAGCTGGATGCCGATGATGCGCCTCGTCGTGTCGCCGTTGGCGTCGAGGGCCGAGCCCCCGTAGGTCCCGTGGCGGCCCTCGACCTGGGAGATCCCCGCCAGGGCCCACCACCGCACCCCGCAGGCGGGGTCCTCGCCGGCGATGGTGCGCGCGGCACGGTGGTAGGCGTCGAGGGCCACGAGCGGGAACTCGACGCCGTCGACGACGGCGAGGACGCGGGCGTGCTCGTAGGCGACGCGCACCTCGGCCACGTCGGCGCCCGCCTGTGCCTCCTCGTGGACCGCCGCGCCACGGCCGTCGCTGGCCGCGCGCCGCTGCGTGGTGACGTCGTCGAGCTCGGTGGCCGCCGCCTCGAGGCGCCGGGCCGCCTCGTCGACCCGGGACCGGTAGGCCGCTCGCTCCGCCAGGAGCACGTCGAGGGAGGCGTCAGCGAGCACGGCACGGCGGTCGTCGTCGTTGATCGACGGCTGCTCGTCGGTCAGCGCAGCGTCGATGCGCGCCGAGGAGCCACCGGACACGTAGAGCTGCACCGACAGGTCGGCCACGGCGCGCTCGACCTCGTCGAGCCGGCTGGTGAGCGCCGCAAGGCGCGCCTCGGTGGCGGCCACCGCCATCTGCAGGACGCCCGCCCGGGCAGCGAGGTCGGTGCTGGCGCGGTCGATCGAGACGCGCTGTGCCTGGCGCGCCGCGTGGCGCTCAGCCGCCTCGCCGTAGGCGCCTGCTGCGACGCGGAACGAGGCGCTGTCGACCGGGACCGCGGCCAGGTCGGCCGACATCGGAGGCAGGCCGGGCAGGTCGGGGGACGCCGGCGCGAGCGGCGCCGCGGGCGGCGCGGCTCGCTCGGTGGCGGCGGCCGTGCGCCCGACCTCGGCCACCGCCGGCACGCTCGACGTGGCGGCGACGAGCGCGGCGACGAGGGCCGCTGGCGCGCCAGCGCGTCGGAGCACGGAGGTGAGGGTCGGGGGTCGCATGGGCTGCGTCGCACGTGCGGCCGGCCCGCCAGCATGGCCCGACCGATGCGGAGGACAAGTGTGCCTCCCGTGGGCGCGCCAGGAAAGCCTTTGGCATGCTGGCCCCATGTCCGACCGAGTGTCCATCTCGGTGGATGTCGGCATCGCCGACATCCGCCTGAACCGCCCCGACAAGCTCAACGCCCTCGATCCCGCCATGTTCTCGGCCATCGTCGAGGCGGGCGAGGGCCTCAAGACCGATCCGTCGATCCGTGCGGTGGTGCTCTCCGGGGAGGGGCGCGCCTTCTGCGCCGGGCTCGACCTGGCCAGCTTCCAGGCCATGGCGGGCGACGAGCCCGCTGCAGGGGCGGGCGGCGGCACGCGCTCGCTGATGAGCACCGACGGTCGCATCACCCACCTCGCGCAGCAGGCCGCCTGGGTGTGGCAGGAGCTGGACGTACCGGTGATCGCGGCGCTGCACGGTGCCGTGCTGGGCGGTGGGCTGCAGATCGCCCTCGGGGCCGACCTGCGCGTGGTGGCGCCCGACGCCAAGCTGTCGGTCCTCGAGGTGCGCTGGGGCCTCATCCCGGACATGACCGGCACCGTGATGCTGCCCCGGCTCGTCGGCCTCGACGTCGCCAAGGACCTGGTCTTCAGCGGCCGGATGGTGGACGGCGAGGAGGCGGCGCGCCTCGGGCTCGCCACCCGGCTCGCCGAGGACCCGCGGGCCGCGGCGCTCGAGCTGGCGGCGGAGCTGGCGACGAAGAGCCCCGATGCGCTTCGTCACGGCAAGCGCCTGCTGAACCTGTCGGGCACGCGCCCGCTCGCCGAGCAGCTCCTCGACGAGCGCACCACGATCGCATCGCTGATCGGCAGCCCCAACCAGGTCGAGGCCACCACGGCCTACTTCGAGAAGCGCGCCCCCCGCTTCACCTAGAGCTAAGCCCGAGGCAGGAGGGCCCGGATCGCACCGCCTGAGGCAATGGCCCCCGCATGCGGGGGCCATTGCCTCGGCTCCGCTGCAACGGGTCGCATTGCCTCGCCGGGTTCGGGCTAGTCGGTGGAGAGGGCGGCGGTGTGCTGCCAGGCCTGCTCGACGCGGTCGAGCCGGGCGGCAGCGGGGCGGCGGAGCGACCGGGCGACGCCCGAGGCGAGCGCGTTGGCGAGGGCGAGGGTGCCGACGTGGCTGTCGAAGGGGCCTGCGCCCTCGGCGGCGACCACGAAGGTCGCGCTGGCGAGCTGCGCCAGCGGTGAGATCCGCGAGTCGGTGACGGCGAGCAGCGTTGCGCCGCGCTCCGTGGCCAGCGCGGTGGCATCGAGGACCCAGCGCTCGTAGCGGCGCAGGTCGATGGCGAGGACCACGTCGGCGCGGTCGACGTGTGCCAGCTGCCGGGCGACCGCGACCGGTGTGCCGTGCGCCAGCGCCACGCCGGGGCGCAGCAGGTCGAGCGCGTCGGCGACCAGCGAGCCGATGCCCGCCTCCGCGGTCCCCGCCAGGACGTGCACCCGACGGCGCCGGTCGGCGAGGAGGGCGACGGCGCGGTCGAAGTCCCCACGATCGATGTCGCCCAGCGTGCGGACGACGTTGTCGGCCTCGCGCTGGGCCGTCGCCGCCAGCAGGTCGGCGCTGCCCAGCGCGCGGATGCGCTCGGTCGCGGGGCGCAGCTGCTGGTCGAGCACCTGGCGGGCGCGGGCCTGCAGGTCGACCCAGCCGTCATAGCCCAGCCGCTCTGCGAGGCGGACCACGGTGGCGCCGCTGGTGCCGGCGCGCGCGCCGAGCGCCGCCACGGTCGAGAACGCGGCCGAGCTGGGATCGGCGAGCACGATCTCCGCGACCCGCCGCTCCGCCGGGGGGAGGTTCGGCGCCTGCTCCTCGATGCGACGTGCCAGGTCCGACATGCAACAGATGCTACGCTGAGCCGACTACGTGCAACAGGCATTCGGTCGCCCGCGGCGACGGAGGAGCGTCATGTCGACCTTCCGATCCACCAACCCGGCTCGCCCGGCCGAGACCGTCGTCGAGCTCCCCGAGCACGGGGCAGCCGACGTCGATGCGGCCGTCGCGGCGGCCGCTCGTGCGCAGGCGGCCTGGTCCGCTCGACCGGTGCCCGAGCGCGCCGAGGTGATCGCCGCGGCGGGCCAGGTGCTCACGCGCCGCAAGCCCGAGCTGGCCGAGCTCGTCAGCCGCGAGGCGGGGAAGATCCGCATCGAAGGCGGCGGCGAGGTCCAGGAGGCCATCGACATGGCCGCCTTCGTGGCCGGCCAGGGCCGGTCGGCGTGGGGCGAGGTGGTGCCCTCCGAGCTGGCCGACAAGCTGGCCTGGACGACCCGCATCCCGGTCGGCGTCGTCGGGATGATCACGCCGTGGAACTTCCCGATGGCGATCCCCTCCTGGAAGGTCTTCCCGGCCCTGCTCGCCGGCAACGGCGTGGTGCTGAAGCCCTCCGAGCTCGCCCCGGCCTGCGGCGTGGCCTTCGTCGAGGCGTGCATCGAGGCCGGCGTCCCTGCCGAGCTGGTGCAGGTCGTGCACGGCGGCGTTGCGCCCGCCGCGGCGCTCTCGACCCACCCCGGCGTGGGGGCGCTGTCGTTCACCGGATCCGTGCCGACGGGGCGCAAGGTCGCGGCGGCCGCCATGGAGGCCGGGCCGAAGCTCGTGAGCCTCGAGCTCGGCGGCAAGAACGCCATGGTCGTCCTCGACGACGCCGACCTCGACCTCGTGGTCGACGGCGCCCTCTTCGGCGCCTTCGGGACGTCCGGCCAGCGCTGCACCTCCACGTCACGGCTCGTGGTCCAGCGTGGCGTCGCGGGCGCCGTCGTCGAGCGGCTGGCGCAGCGCGCTGGCGCCCTGCGCCTGGGTGACCCGCTCGACCCGGCCACCGACGTCGGCCCGATCATCACGGCCGACTCCGCCCGACGCATCGTGGCAGCCATCGACGCGGCCGTGGCCGAGGGTGCCAAGGCGCTCACCGGCGGGGCGCTGCGCGACGACGTGGAGGGGTGCCCGGGCGGCACCTTCGTCGAGCCGACCATCCTCACCGGGGTGCGACCGGAGCACCGCGTGGCGCGCGAGGAGGTGTTCGGGCCGGTCCTGTCGGTCATCGAGGTCGACGACCTCGACGAGGCCGTCGAGGTCGTCAACGGCGTGGAGTACGGCCTGTCCGCCGCCGTCTACACCCGCGACCTGAACGCCGCGCTGCGTGCGGTGCACGCCATCGACACCGGCATCGCCTACGTGAACGCCCCCACCATCGGGGCGGAGATCCCCCTTCCGTTCGGCGGCACCAAGCACACCGGCAACGGCTTCCGGGAGGCCGGCACGAGGGGCATCGAGCAGTTCAGCCAGGTGAAGACCGTCTACGTCGACTACTCCGGGCGCCTGCAGCGGGCGCAGATCGACAACCGGACCGACGCATGACCGCAGCCGTGAACACCGCCGCGACGCAGGCGTGGCTGCACCGCCACGCCGCGGTCGTGGCGCCGGTGCTGCCCTCGTACTTCGACGTTGTCGCCGATCGGGCGGAGGGCTCGTGGGTGTGGGACGTCGACGGCGTGCGCTACCTCGACCTCGGGTCGGGCATCGCGGTCACCAACACCGGCCACCGCCACCCGCGCGTCGTGGCGGCGATCCACGCCCAGGTCGACCGGCTCCTCCACACCTCCGTCGTCCTCAAGCACCAGCCCTACGTCGAGGCCGCCGAGGCGATCGCCGGCCTGGCGCCGTTCCTCGACCGGCCGCAGGTCTTCTTCTGCAACAGCGGCGCCGAGGCGGTCGACGGCGCCATCAAGCTGGCCCGGCGCGCCACCGGCCGGCCCGGCGTCGTCGCCTTCCGGCGCGCCTTCCACGGCCGCACCATGGGGGCCACGAGCCTCACGACCGCCAAGGCGTCGTACCAGGAGGGCTACGCCCCGCTGCTCCCCGGCGTGCACGTGGCGCCCTACTGCATCCCCGGTCCGACCGCCGGTCACGCCGACGAGCCCGCCGCCGTGGCCGCCGCGCTGTCCGGACTCGACGCCGTGCTCGCCGGCGCCGGCGACGTCGCGGCGGTGATCGTGGAGCCCGTGCTCGGCGAGGGCGGCTACGTGGTGCCACCGGTGGTATGGCTGCAGGGCCTCCGGCAGCGCTGCGACGCCCTCGGCGCGCTCCTCGTGTTCGACGAGGTGCAGACCGGCTTCGGGCGCACCGGTCGGCCCTTCGCGGCGGAGGCGCTCGGTGTCGCTCCCGACGTGGTGCTCTTCGCCAAGGGCGTGGCGTCGGGCCTCCCGCTCGCCGGGATCATGGCGGGCAGCGAGCTGATGGCCCGCTGGCCTGCCGGCGCGCACGGCAGCACCTTCGGCGGCAACCCGCTGAGCTGCGCCGCGGCGGTCGCCACCATCGAGGTCCTCGAGGCGGAGGGGTGCTATCGAGCGCGCGGTCGAGATCGGTCAGCGCGTCACGGCACGGCTGCGGGCGCTGGACTCGTCGGCGGTCGTGGAGGTGCGTGGCATCGGCGCCATGATCGGTGTCGAGCTGGTCGACAAGGCGACCGCCGAGGCGGTGCAGGCTGCGTGCCTCGCCGACGGCGTGATCGTGCTCACCTGCGGACCCGACGGCAACGTGCTGCGCCTGATCCCGCCCCTCACCATCACCGACGCCGAGCTCGACCATGGCCTCGACGCCCTCGAGCAGGCGCTGCGCAGCAACCAACGTCGCTGAAGCGCGACGCCCGCAATGCGGCAGCGAGCGTTCAGCGACGTTGGCGGAGCTCCTGCTTGTGGACCTTGCCGGTGCCGCCCTTGGGCAGCTCGTCGAGGATGGTGACCGAGCGCGGCACCTTGAACGCCGCCAGGCGCTCCCGCACCCAGGCCGCCAGCTCGGCCTCGTCGGCGGTGGCGCCGTCGACCAGCGACACGTAGGCGCACGGCACCTCGCCCCAGCGGGCGTCGGGCATGCCCACGACGGCCGCCTCGCGCACCGCCGGGTGCGCCGCAAGGGCCTGCTCCACCTCGACCGACGACACGTTCTCGCCGCCCGACACGATCACGTCCTTCGCCCGGTCGACGATGCGGACGTACCCGTCGGCGCCCACCACGGCGAGGTCGCCGGTGCGCAGCCAGCCGTCCCGGAGCACCTCCGCCGTGGCCTCGGGCGCGTCGAGGTAGCCGATCATCACGTGGTTGGAGCGGGCGCACACCTCGCCGACCGTGGTGCCGTCCCAGGGCACCTCCACGTCGCCGGGACCGAGCACGCGCACGTCGACCCCGAGGATCGGGAGCCCCGTGGTGGCGCGCTGGGCCAGCGTCGTGCGCTCGCCGGGCCTGGCGAGGCTGCGCGTGAGCGTCGGTGACGACTCCGTCATGCCGTAGCCGCAGATGCACTCGCAGCCGAGGCGCTGCTCGATCTCGCCGACCAGCGCCTCGCCCGCCGCCGCACCGCCGACCGACACCTGCCGCAGCGACGAGAGGTCGCGCTCGGCGAGGGCGGGGTGGTCGAGCACCAGGCGCGCCATGGCCGGGACCAGGAACAGGCGCGTGACGCCGTGCGCCTCGACCAGCCGGAGCACCTCGCCGGCGTCGAAGCGGGGGAGCAGCACGTGCAC
This sequence comes from uncultured Microthrixaceae bacterium, assembly GCA_963715505.1. Lineage (GTDB taxonomy): Bacteria > Actinomycetota > Acidimicrobiia > Acidimicrobiales > VFJN01 > VFJN01. Next base: position 1,455,138 of record OY970242.1, on the reverse strand, counting down.
GCCCCCGAGCCCGGTGACGTAGTGCGGCGTGCCCCAGCCGTTGACGTGGAACAGGGGGATCGTGTGGAGGATCACGTCGTCGCCGCTGAGCCCCATCGTCAGCGCGCTGTGCACGGCGTGCAGGTAGAGGGCGCGGTGGCTGAGCAGCGCGCCCTTCGGGGTGCCGGTGGAGCCCGAGGTGTAGAAGAGCTCCGCCGGGGCGCGCTCGTCGACGGGGGGCGGCTCGGCGGGCCCGGGCGATTGGGCGGCGAGGAGGGCCTCGTGCTCGTCGCCGAGCAGGACCGTGCGCACGCGGTGCCCCGGATCGGCCTGGTCGGGATGCCGGAAGAGCACCGTGGCGCCGCTGTCGTCGAGGATGGTGCGCAGCTCGGCCGGCGCCAGCCGGATGTTGAGCGGCAGCAGCACGCCGCCGGCGAGCAGCACGCCGTAGTAGGCCTCGAGCAGCTCGTGGGTGTTGCCGCACAGCCACGCCACCACGTCGCCGGGGGTCACGCCGAGGTCGCGGCGCAGGGCGTGCGCCAGCCGGTCGCAGCGCCCCGCCAGCTCGCCGTAGGTCCACCGCTCCGCGCCGTCGATCACGCCCACGCGGTCGGGGAAGACGCGCCGCGCCCGGGCCAGCAGGTCGAGCGGCGTGAGCGCCAGCTCCATCAGGCCGGCCCGCTCACCCGTGCCACTCGCCGCGTGCGACGAGCACGTCCTTCAGCACCTGTGGGCGGTCGGTCATGATGCCGTCGACCCCGAGGTCGAGCAGTCGCGCCATCTCGGCCGGGTCGTCGATGGTCCACACGTGCACCTGCACGCCGCGGCGGTGCGCTGCACGGACGAAGCGGGCGGTCACGAGGGGGAGGCGGCCCTGGTGGGTCGGCACCTGCGCGCACGGCGCGGTGATCCGCGCCCGCCCGGGAGGCCGCGTGATGCCGCCAGGAGGCGAGCGACCTGCTTCGGCCCCATCGACGTGCAGAGCCCCTCGCCGGTCAGCTCCGCGACCCGCGCGATGCGGCGGTCGCTGAAGGCGCCGACGCAGACGCGGTCGACCGAGCCCGTGCGTCGCAGGGCAGCCGCGAGCGGCTCGGCGGCGCCGTCGTGCTTGGGGTCGACGTTGATGCGGACGTCGGGCCAGGCGCCGAGCAGGTCCTCGAAGCGGGGGATCGGCTCGCGACCGTCGACGCGCGCCTGCTTGACGGTCGACCACGGCAGCGCCGAGATCTGCCCGCTCCCGTCGGTCACGCGGTCGAGGCGGTCGTCGTGGAACGCCAGCAGCTCGCCGTCGGCGGTGACGTGCACATCGGTCTCGAGGTAGCGGTAGCCGAGCCGCACGGCGTGCTCGAAGGCCGGCATCGTGTTCTCGGGCGCCTCGCTCGCACCGCCCCGGTGCGCGAAGGCGATCGGGCCCGGCCAGTCGAGGAAGGGGTAGGCGACGTTGGCGGGCACCAGACCATCATGGCTGCTCGCACCCCCGCGTTCCGGCGGCAGAACTACCCCAAGACCTGGAGCAACTGCCGCCGAAACGTGGAGTGCACTAGATGGTCCGGCCGGCCTCGGCCCAGTACTCGTCCCTGAGCAGGCGCTTGTAGAGCTTGCCGGTGGGGTGGCGTGGCAGCTCCGGGCGGAAGTCGACCGAGCGCGGGCACTTGACGTCGGCCAGGTGCTCCTTGCAGTAGGCGATCAGCCGGCGCTCGAGGTCGGGACCGGCGGCGTCCATCGACACCGGCTGCACCACGGCCTTGACCTCCTCCCCGAAGTCGTCGTTGGGCACGCCGAACACGGCGACGTCGGCCACGTCGGGGTGCAGGGCCAGCACGTTCTCCGCCTCCTGCGGGTACACGTTCACGCCGCCCGTGATGATCATGTACGCCTTGCGGTCGGTGAGGTAGAGGTAGCCGTCGTCGTCGAGGCGGCCGACGTCGCCCAGCGTCGACCAGCCGCGGCCCTTCGGGTCGCGCGACCCTGCCGTCTTGTCGGGGTCGTTGTGGTACTCGAACGTCGAGGCGGCCTCGCCCTCGAAGTACACCGTGCCCGGCTCGCCGACGGGCACCTCCTCGCCGTCGTCGGCGACGATGTGGAGCGTGCCGATGATCGCCTTGCCGACGGTGCCGCGGTGGGCGAGCCACTCCTCGCTGTTGCAGTACACGAAGCCGTTGCCCTCGGTGCCGGCGTAGTACTCGTGGATGATCGGCCCCCACCAGTCGATCATCCGGGCCTTGACCTCGACGGGGCACGGTGCCGCCGCGTGCACCACCGCCTGGAGCGAGGAGACGTCGTAGCGGGCGCGCACGTCGTCGGGCAGCTTGAGCAGGCGGATGAACATCGTGGGCACGACCTGGCTGAAGGTGATGCCGTGCTGCTCGACGAGCGCGAGGTACTGCTCGGGGTCGAAGTGCTCCATCACCACGATCGTGCCGCCGGTGCGGTGGATCGCCCGGCAGAAGCGCAGCGGCGCGGCGTGGTACAGCGGCGCGGGGGAGAGGTACCTCGTGTCGGGGCCGGCGCCGAAGAGCATCTGCGACAGCAGCGTCACCCCGTCGCCGCCCTCGCCGAGCGGCGCGCCCGGGAGCGCCACCTTGACGCCCTTGGGCTGGCCGGTCGTGCCCGAGCTGTAGAGCATGTCCTGGCCCTCGACCCGCTCCTCGTCGAGCGGCGTCGGCGGCTGCGCCTCGACAGTGGCCTCGTAGGGGTCGTAGCCCTCGGCGACGCCGTCGAGCATGAGGCGCACCTTCACGGCCGGCATGCGGTCGACGAGCGCGGCGGCCTTGTCGGCGAGCTGCGACGACGTGATGAACGCCTGCGCACCGCAGTCGTCGATGATGTACGCCATCTCCTCGGTGGTGAGCCGGGAGCTCATCGCCGTGTAGTAGAGGCCGGCGTAGTGGGCGCCCCACATGACGCTGAGGAAGCGTGGGTGGTTCTCGAGGCACAGCGCGACGTGGTCGCCCTGCTGGAGGCCGGCGTCACGCAAGACGCGCGACAGGCGGTTCGCCTCGGCGTCGAGCTCGGCGTAGGTGACGACCTCGCCGGTGGTGCCCATGACCACGGCCGGCTTGTCGGGTGTGGTTGCAGCGAAGGTCCCTGGGAACATGGACGCCGAACCTACCGCCGGTACCGTGACCGGCGTGGCCGCCCGCCCCCACCGCCGCTTCGCCGCGCTCCTGGCCGACGCCGGCCAGGACGTGCCGCTCGACGAGGCGTGCCTGCTCATCGCCGCCGACGTGGGTTCCGGCGACGTGGCGCAGGCGAGCCTCACGACCCTCGACGACCTCGCCGCGGGCGTGGCCGCTGCCGACCTCGACGCGCTCCGTCGGCACCTGTTCGACCACGAGGGGTTCCGGGGCGACCGGACCACCTACTACGACGCCCGCAACTCCCTGCTCCCCGAGGTGCTCGGCAGGCGGCTCGGCATCCCGATCACGCTCGCCGTCGTCGCCATCGAGGTCGGTCGACGCTGTGGCGTCGACCTCGTCGGCGTCGGCATGCCGGGCCACTTCCTCGTGCGTCCTGCCGACGACGAGGCGCGCTTCCTCGACGTCTTCGACGGGGGCAGCGAGCTCGACCGCGCCGGGTGCCGTGCCGTGTTCGAGCGCGTCAACCCCGGGCTGGCGTGGGACGACCGCTACCTCCGCCCCGTCGACAGCCGCGCCATCCTCGCCCGGATCCTCGCCAACCTCGCCAACGCCTACCGGCGATCCGGCGACCGGCGCTCCCTCTGCGCCGTCCTCGAGCTCCGGGCCCACCTCCCTGGGTCGACCGAGCGCGAGCGCCGCGAGCTGGCAGTGCTGCTCGGCGCGTCGGGCCGGTTCGGCGACGGGGCCGAGGCGCTCGAGGCGCTCGGCGGCGCCCGTGACGTCGAGGCCGCCATGCGCCTCCGTGCCCGCATGAACTGAGTCGCCCGGTCGGCCTCTCCGGCACTCGGCGCCTCGTCCGTGCGGCTCCCGCCGCGATCGCGCTTGACCGAGGGGTCAAGTAGCCTCGCGGACATGACGGTCACCGACGCCATCGCCGCCACACCGCAGTCCGAGGACGACGAGATCCTGGCGCTGTGCCACCAGCTGCTGGCGGAGCTGCCGCCCGCCGAGACCGACCCCGTGGTGTTCCTCGGCCGGCAGTTCGACCTCGGCCTGGCCTGGGTGCACTTCGCCGAGGGACACGGCGGCCTCGGCCGGTCGCCGCGCCTGCAGAAGCTCATCAACGAGACGCTGCAGGGCGCGGGTGCGCCGATCGCCGCCTACCGCAACATCATCGGGCACGGCATGGGCGCCCCCACCATCGTCACCCATGGCACCGAGGCGCAGAAGGCGCGCTACCTGCGGCCCCTCTTCACGGGCGAGGAGGTCTGGTGCCAGCTCTTCAGCGAGCCCGGGGCCGGCTCCGACGTGGCCGGGCTCGCCACGCGGGCCGTGCGCGACGGCGACGAGTGGGTGGTGAACGGGCAGAAGGTCTGGACCACCCTGGCGCACCTCGCCAAGTGGGGGATGCTCGTCGCCCGCACCGACCCGGATCAGCCCAAGCACAAGGGCATGACGTACTTCGTGGTCGACATGGAGGCGCCGGGGGTCGAGGTGCGCCCGCTGTTCCAGATCACCGGCGAGGCCGAGTTCAACGAGGTGTACTTCACCGACGTCCGCATCCCCGACTCGGAGCGCCTCGGCGAGGTGGGCGAGGGCTGGCGGGCCACGCTGACGACGCTGATGAACGAGCGCGTCGCCATCGGCGGCGGCATCCCCGACAAGGGCGCCGGGTTCATCGCCGAAGCCGTCAAGGAGTGGAAGGGCGGGGGCCACAGCGACCCGGTGGCGAAGGACCGGCTGATGGACCTGTGGATCCGCGCCGAGGTGCTGCGCCTCACCAACATCCGCGCCAGCCAGCTCCGCGCCGTCGGCACGCCGGGCCCCGAGGGCTCGATCGGCAAGGCGATCTCTGCCGACCTCAACAAGGACATCAGCGAGTTCACGGTCGGCCTGCTCGGCGCGACGGGCATGCTCTTCCCGAGCGGGTACACGATGGAGCGCCCGAAGCACGCCATGCAGTGGGCCAACCCGCAGCAGGCCTTCCTGCGGGCGCGCGCCAACTCCATCGAGGGCGGCACCACCGAGATCGCCAAGAACATCCTCGGCGAGCGGGTCCTCGGGCTGCCCGGCGAGGTGCGCAACGACAAGGACGTCCCCTGGGTGCAGGTGCCCCGCAGCTGACCTCCAGGGCTAGAGCAGGTGGCGCACGTGCCCGGTCTCGTTGAGCGAGCCGATGCTGCGCAGGCCGCCGCTCGAGGCGAGCACCCGGCTGATCGAGGTGTAGCCGGGCAGGAAGAAGAGCGGGTCCTCGACGCCGAGCACGTGGCCGGTGTAGGCGTTCACGACGCCGCCGTGGCAGACCACGGCCACCCGCTGCCCGGGATGCGCCGCCACGATGCGCTCGACGGCGTCGATGACGACCGCCGTGAAGTGCTCCGGGCGCTCTGGCACCTCGTACCAGCGCGGGTCGTTGGCCGCCTTGAGCTCCTCGATGGGGATGTAGCTGCCCGCATCGCGGTCGAACTCGGCCAGGCCCTCGTCGACGATCGGCGTCAGCGCGAGGCGGTCGCTCAGCGGGCCGGCGGTCTCGCGGGCTCGGCGCATCGGGCTCGTCCAGAGCGCGTGGACCTCCTCGTCCGCCAGCCACTCGGCGAGCGCCTGCGCCTGCTCGAGCCCGCGCGGGGCCAGCGCCGGGTCGGCCGGACCCTCGACGGACCCCTCGTCGACGCGCAGGGGCAGGGCGTGGCGGATGAGGAGCAGCTCCATGGCGAGAGGGTTCTAGCCTCCGCGACCGTGGCCGACACCTTCGTCACCGAGCACGGCGATCCCGACGGTGCGCTCGTGGTCTTCGTCCACGGCTCCCTCGACCGCAGCTCCGCGTTCGTGCGCGTGGGCCGCGTGCTCGGCGACGTCCGCGTCGTGCGCTACGACCGCCGCGGCTACGGGCGCTCCCTCGCGTCGGGACCGGCCCCGACCTTCGACGCCCAGGTCGACGACCTCGTCGGGGTGCTCGCCGGGCGACCGGCGGTGCTCGTGGGGCACAGCCTCGGGGGCGTCATCGCGCTGGCGCTGGCCGAGCGCTCGCCGGAGCTGGTGCGATCGGTGCTCGCCTACGAGTCGCCGATGTCATGGCAGCCGTGGTGGCCCCGCGCCTCGGCAGGCGCTGCCGCGGTGGCGGACGAGGCCAGCGCCGAGGACGCGGCGGAGCGCTTCATGCGCCGGATGGTCGGCGACGAGCGCTGGGAGCGGCTTCCCGAGCGCACGAGGCGACAGCGCCGCGCCGAGGGCCCGGCGCTGGTGGCCGAGCTGCGCTCGATCCGCGATGGGCAGCATCCGCCCTATCGACCCGAGGCGATCACCGTGCCCGTGGTGGCCGCCCACGGCACGGAGTCGGCGCCCCACCACAAGCAGACCGCACGTGCCCTCGCCGAGGCAGCACCGCTCGGCGAGCTCGAGGTCGTGGAGGGCGCAGGCCACGGCGTGCACCTCACCCACCCCGCTGAGCTGGCCCGCCTCACCCGCCGGGCGCTCGAGCGAGCGACACGTCGAGACCCGTGTCACAAGAGGGGATCGTGATGTGGCGGTCCACCAGCCGGCACTCGCAGGTCGTCGCGGAGCGCTGCAGGGCGTCGTTGTTGGCGTAGACGAAGACGGCGACGCCGCCGATCAGGCACAGCAGCACCACGCGCAGCGCCGTCTTCTGGATCATGCGGACCACCAGCACCGTCAGGACGAGCAGGGTCCCCGCCGCGATCACGGTGAGGTTGTCCGCGAACCACGCCGGTGCGGCAGCCACCACGAGGCGCAGCGTACCCCCGGGTACCGTTGCCGCCGGGATGGGCAAGCTCCGCGATCTCCTCCGCCGGCGCGCCGGCCCGGTCGCCGTCGTGCTCTCGGGCGGTGGCAACCACGGCGCGGTCCAGGTCGGGATGCTCCGCGCCCTCGTCGAGCACGACATCCGGCCCGGGCTCGTGCTCGGGTGCTCCGTCGGCGCGCTGAACGGGGTGGCCTATGCCCAGGACCCGTCGCTGTCGGGCATCGCGCGGCTCGAGGAGCTGTGGCACGGCTTCGACGCCAAGGGGATCATGCCGTCGGGCATCCTTCCGAACGCGGTCGCCATGGCTCGGCGCGGCGAGTCGCTCCAGGCGAACGACCGCCTGCGGGGCCTCGTCGAAGGCTTGCTGCGCGTGCAGACCTTCGAGGAGCTCGCGCTGCACCTTCCAGTGCGTGGCCACCGACGTCGACGCGGTGCGCGAGGTGTGGTTCTCGTCCGGTCCGCTCGTCGACCCCCTGCTCGCATCGGCGGCGCTGCCCGCTGTGTTCCCCGCGGTCGACATCGACGGCGTCCGCTACCTCGACGGCGCCATCGTCAACGACGTGCCGGTCACCCGCGCCGTCGAGCTCGGCGCCCGCACCATCTACGTGCTGCACTGCGGCACGATCGACCGCCCGCGCCCCGATCCGCGGCGCCCGCTCGATGTCGCCGTCCAGGCCTACTGGGTCGCTCGCCACCACCGCTTCAAGCGCGACCTCGCCATGCTGCCCGACGGGGTCGAGGCGATCGTCCTGCCGACCGGCGAGACGCCGGCGCTGCGCTTCAACGACTTCACGCACAGCGCCGAGCTGATCCGGGCGGGACGCAGCGCCACCGAGCGCTTCCTCGACGGCGCCGTCGACGACCACGGGCCGCTCCCTGCCGACGACCGGCCCACCGAGCCTGCATCGTCCGACCACGCCGCTGACCGGCCGCGCCGGTAGGTTCGGGCGATGTCCGAGGTCACCCTGTCCACGTCCGGCCCGCCCGAGGTCGTCCTCGACGAGGAGCCCGCCGACGTCCTCGCCGCGCTCGACGCCGCACTGGCGCGCCCGGCCGGGGAACGACGGGACGCCATCGCGGCGGTCGTGGCCGAATCGCCGCGCTTCCTCGACGGCTGGGCCCGCCTGGGCGACGAGGGCCGCGACGTCATGGAGCGCTACGCGGCCTACCGCGTCGGCTACCACCGGGGCCTCGACCGCCTCCGTGCCAACGGGTGGCGCGGCAGCGGCTACGTGCGCTGGGCGCACGCGCCCAACCGCGGCTTCCTGCGGGCCCTGGCCGGCCTGCAGGCCACGGCGGCAGCGATCGGCGAGGACGACGAGGCGCGAGCGCTGCGCGCTCTTCCTCCGCCAGCTCGACCCGGGGTGGCCGCCCCCCGACCTCGCCGGGGCACCGCAGTAGGTTCGGCGCATGGAGGCCACCCCGTTCCCGGCCGAAGGCCGCGCCGCCGACGACCTGCTCGCGCGAGATCCGATCGGGCCGCGGCGGCGACGCCGACTGGCGCGGCGGGACGGACCTTCAGCTTGGTGTACGACCACGCCGATCCCGAGCTCGATCGCCTGCAGCAGGCGGTCGCGCAGGAGTACCTGCACGAGAACTACCTCAACCCGTTCGTGTTCCCCAGCCTCCTGCAGATGGAGCGCGAGGTCGTCGCCATGGCCGCCGACCTCCTCGGCGCTCCCGACGCGTCCGGCAAGATGACCTCCGGCGGCACGGAGAGCATCTTCCTGGCCGTGCAGGTCGCCCGCGACCACGCCCGCTCGGCCCGCGGCATCCACGAGCCGCAGCTCCTCACGGGCAGCACTGCGCACCCCGCCTTCGCCAAGGCGGCGCACTACCTCGACGTGGAGCACGTGCTGGTGCCGGTGGGGGAGGACGGCAGGGTCGACCCCGAGGCGCTCGCCGAGGCGATCACGGAGCGGACCGCGCTCGCTGGTCGGGTCGGCCCCGTGCTACCCGTTCGGCGTCATCGACCCGGTCCCGGCGATCGCCGCGCTCGCCGCAGAGGCCGGCGTCCTCTGCCACGTCGACGCCTGCCTCGGCGGTTGGCTGCTGCCGTTCTGGGAGCGCCTCGGCGAGCCGGTGCCGCCCTGGGACCTCACGGTCGCGGGTGTGACGTCGATCTCCGCCGACATCCACAAGTACGGGTGGTGCTTCAAGGGCGCCTCGGTCCTGCTCCATGCCGACCCGTCGATGGTGCGGCTGCAGCACTTCGTCTACGACGACTGGCCGGGCGGCGTCTACGGATCGGCGACCACGGCCGGCACCCGGCCTGCCGCGCCGATCGCGGCAGCGTGGGCCACGATCTGCCACCTCGGCGAGGCGGGCTACCTGCGGCTCGCTGCGCAGGTCCGCGACGCGACGATGCGCTTCCGGCGGGGGATCGAGGCCATCGACGGGCTGCACATCACCGGGGAACCGGTGATCGGCGTGATGCAGATCGCCTCGGACGAGCACGACCTGGGCGCCGTGGGCGACGCCATGGACGACCGCGGCTGGCACCTCGACCGCCAGCAGGGCGGCCTGCACCTCATGCTCTGGCCGGGCCACCTGGCGGTGGTCGACTCGTTCCTCGCCGACCTCACCGTCGCCGTGGAGGCGGGCGGGACGAGCCGTGGGGTGACGGCGACCTACGGGGCCGTCACCGAGTGAACGGTGCCCAGCGGTAGCCTCCAGCCGATGGACATCCCCGAGGTCGACGTGACCGAGCTGGCGGCGCAGCGGGAGGCGGGTGCGCCCGTCATCGACGTGCGAGAGCCGGCCGAGCTGGCCGAGGGACGCGTCCCGGGCGTGCGGCACATCCCCTTGGGTGAGGTCGCGGACCGCGCCGGGGAGGTGCCACGAGATCGCACCGTCTACGTCATCTGCGCGCGTGGCGGCCGAAGCGCCAAGGCGGTGGAGCACTACCGCAGCCTCGGGATCGACGCCGTCAACGTGGCCGGTGGCACGCTCGGCTGGATCGAAGCCGGCCTGCCGACCGAGTCAGGGGCGCCGTGACCCATCGGGCGCATCGCGCGGCGCAGTCGTGAGCGAGCACGACCACCTCTGGGTCGACGACGAAGCAGGGCTCGAGCAGGTGCTCGCCGAGCTGCGGCGGGCCGACGTCTACGGCCTCGACACCGAGTTCCACCGCGAGCGCACCTACCACGCCCGGCTCGCGCTGCTGCAGCTCGCCTGGCCAGGTGGGGTCGCCGTGGTCGACCCGCTGGCCGTCGACGTCGCACCGCTCGCCGAGGTGCTCGCCGGTCCGGGGGTCTGCGTGATGCACGCCGCCAGCCAAGACCTGGAGATCCTGGCCCGGGTGTGCGGCACCGTGCCGAGCCGCTTGTTCGACACCCAGGTCGCCGCCGGCTTCGTCGGCTACAGCAGCGTCGGCCTCGCCGGGCTCGTGCAGGGCGAGCTGGGCGTCAAGCTCCCCAAGGCGGACCGCCTCACCGACTGGATGGCCCGGCCGCTGGCAGAGCGGGCCATCGACTACGCCGCCTCCGACGTCGCCCACCTCCACGAGCTCCACCGCCGGCTCGTCGAGAAGCTCGAGGCTCGGGGACGGCTCCAGTGGGCGCTCGACGAGTGCGAGCTCCACCGCACCCGGGCGATCGACGCGCCCGAGCCTGACCGGGCCTGGTGGCGGATCAAGGAGGCTCGCACGCTGCGGGGCCGCGCGGCCGCTGTCGCCCAGGCGCTCGCCTCGTGGCGGGAGCGCAAGGCGGAGCAGCTCGACCGCCCCGTGCGGTTCCTCCTGCCCGACCTCGCCCTCGTCTCGATGGCGCAGCGGCCCCCCAAGGCCGAGGACGACCTGCGGCGCGTCCGTGGTCTCGACGAGGGGAAGCGCAAGGGCGCGCCTGCCAAGGAGCTGCTCGAGGTCGTCGCCGAGGGGCTCGCCCTGCCCCTCGAGAACCTCGAGGTGCCCACCACGGCGACGGTCGACCGGTCCCACCGAGCCGCCGCCTCGCTGGTCAGCGCCTGGGCCGCCCAGCGGGCCCGCGACCTCGACATCGACGCCGCCATCCTCGCCACGCGCTCGGACATCGAGTCGCTGCTGATGGGTGACGGGGGCCGCCTCGCCACCGGCTGGCGGCACGACGTGGTGGGCGAGCCGATCCGTGCCCTGGCCGCCGGCGAGGCCTCGTTGGCCCTCGAGGAGGGTGGCCGGCTGGTGCTGGAGACCCGCTCCGGGGTGCCGATCACCGAGTGAGTGGTCGCGGGACCTCCGCGCTATGGTGACGGTCCACCTTCACCCCTGCGAGCCTCGGGAGCCGTTCCGTGAAGAAGGGACGCCATCGGCGCTTCGAAGAAGCGCGCAAGCTCAAGCAGTCGGGTCCGGACTTCCTGTTCAGCAACGACACGAGCCGGCCTGACGACACCGACACCGATGTCGACGACGACGACGAGTACGCCGCGCTCGGCACGCAAGTACGGTGCCCTCGACGACGACGACGTCAAGGCGTCGGACGACGACTGAGCTGACCGCCTCGTAGCGCCGGCCCGGCCCGCTCGATCGCCCGGTCCACGTCGGCGGGCTCGACCACCAGGATCGGCAGGAGCGCACCGGCGCGGGCCTCCAGCCGTGCCCGTGACCGGTCGGGTTCGAGATCTCCGGGATGGGGGACGTCGAGGAGCACGTCGCCCACCCGCACGCCGTCGAGCTCGCCGTCGTCGTTGCGCCGGCCCGGGTGGTGGAAGCGGACGACCCCCGCCACCAGCGACCCGTGCGAGCTGCGCAGCGGCGGCACGGCCCCGACCGCACGCTCGACCCCTTCGAGGACGTCGACCAGCAGGGCGTTACGAGCGCGCGTGTAGCGGTCGACCAGCGGGTCGAGGTGCTCGACGCCCACCGGGTCCGCCGCCCGCCGCAGCACGGCGAGGGCGGGCCGGTACCTGGCGCGCCGGCTCCCGGCGCGGGTGCGCCGCAGCGCTCGCCCGGTGAGGCGCGCGACCGGCACGGCGGACAGCGCCTGGTGCTCGAGCATGCGCGCTGCCACGTGCCCGTTGTGGCGGGCCGCGCGCGTCACGTCGTCGATCGCCGCGTCACGGCCGTACTCGGCGGCGTGCCCGGCCGCCCGGATCGTGTCGAGGGCGAGCTTCAGCACCCGGTTCTCGTCGGTGTCGTAGGCCTTGGTGGTCGTCGCGCAGACGTAGAGCCCGGGGTCGCCGGCAGAAGCCGAGCGCGCCGACATCGTCTCGGACCACAGCACCGGGCCGCGCAGCTCGCCGTAGCAGCGCACGGGGCGGTCGGTGGTGGCGATCGCCAAGGACCGCATGAGCTGTGGCAGCGCCGCGAGCAGCTCCTCGGCCTCGCGGCTGCATGCCAGGGCGGCGCCGACCAGCTGGCGCGCGAAGCGCGTCGGCAGGCCGAGCATCGCCGCCACGACGTGCGCCGGCTCGTACGGGCGGGCGAGGCGCTCGAGCAGCGCGGCGGTGCTGGTGACCGCGGTGTCCATGGCGTGGCTCACACGGGCAGGGCCGTGCCGAGCACCTCACCGATCGTGCGCCGCGCCTCCGCCTGCTCGGTGTCGTCGAGCAGCTCAGCCACGCTGTAGTACAGCTCGATCGCCTGCTCGTCGTCGATGCCCTCGAACTGGGGCAGGAAGTAGCCGTAGAAGATCTCGTAGAGCAGGCGGGAGCGGCTCGGGGCGTCCTCCGCCCTGCGCCTGGCGAACTTGGCGGCGTCGAGGTAGACGGCAGGCCCGAGGTCGCGGAAGCGCCGGAGCGGCAGTAGCTCGCGCACCACGTCGCCCGAGCCGTCGAGGAGCTCGTTGAAGGCCTCGTCGGACGGGCTGGTGACCTCGACGAACGCGAATCGGCGCATGAGGGCGTAGGACATCTCGAAGAGCAGGTTCTTGTCGAAGACGTTCATCGTGGCGAGGATCCGCCACGACGCCGGCAGCTTGATCGGGTCGGTGTCGACGGGCGGCTCGACGCCCGGCGGTACGAGCGACAGCGGCTGCACCCGTCCGCCGCGCTTGAAGGGCAGCACGACGGGCTGGCCCGAGAGCACGGTGAAGAGCTGGCCGAAGGCGCGGTCGAAGTTCGAGCGGTTCAGCTCGTCGATGACGAGCCAGCGGCCGGACTCGATGGCGTCGATGAACATGCCCGGCCGGAAGATCAGCCCCTCCGCCGTGGGCTGGAAGCCGCCGATCGTCTCGAAGGTCGTCCACTCGGTGGTCGCCGTGGTCGGGAGGTAGCCGGTGCAGAGCATCGCCTTCTGCGCCACCTCGGCCGTGAGGTAGGCGAGGGTCGTCTTGCCGGTGCCGGGCGGGCCGGTGAGCACCACGTGCTTGCCGCTGTCGATGGCCGCCACGAGCTGGTCGAGGACGTGCTCGGGGAAGTGCAGGCCGTTGCGCTTCGCGGCAAAGCCGAGCTCCTCGGCGTTGAAGATCATGTGGGTCCCGTCTGCCGTGTCACCTGCGCCGGAGGGCAGGGTGGGGAAGGTACTGCGAGCGCATCCTCCCCGCCACGTGCTCGACCAGCAGGTCGTAGGCCTTGGCCCCCACGAGCTCGACGATCTCGTCGTGCATCGTCTCGTAGACGGGACTGCGGTCGACGAAGGCAAGCGGGTCGTCGGTGCACCACCAGTGGAACTCCGCCCCGCCGGCACCCCAGTCGCGCCGCTTCCACTCCCGCAGCGTGCTGGTGACGTGCCCGTCGTCGTCGGTGTGCTCCTCGAGCCGCAGCGGCAGCTGCCAGCAGACGTCGGGCTTCCAGTCGAGCGGCCGCTTGCCGTGGTCCAGCGCGGCCTTGTGCAGGGCGCAGCCGATCCCGCCCTCGAAGCCGGGCCGGTTGAGGAAGATGCAGGCGCCGTCGACGAGGCGCGTCTTGATCTCGCCGGCCTTGTTGCGCTTGGTGGCCCCGCCCTTGCGGATGGCGGTGGCGCGGTGCTGCCACTGCGCATCGGTGAGCAGCGCGGCGTACTCCAGCGTGGTGGCCTCGTCGTCCTCGTCGACGAAGTGGGCGCCGTAGCTGCAGCAACCCAGCTCCAGCTCAGGTGCCGGTCCGGTGAGGACGCCCTGGCAGCCGCGCCCGTAGATGCACGTCCACGCGCTCGTGAGGAAGGTGAGGTCGAAGACCCAGGTGCGCTCCTCGTCGGGGTCTTCGAAGCTGATCCACTCGTGGAGGTCCTCGGGCACCTTCCCACGTTAGTGTCCGTGGTCGCCGCGCCGCGCCTACGCTCGCCGCCCATGGCCGGGGAGTTCGACGAGATCCGAAGCAGGCTCGAGATCATCTCGGAGGAGCTCGCCGATCTCGGCATGCAGCGGCTCCGGGAGTCGATCGATGCCGGCGGGACGGAGCTGCCGGTCGACGAGCGCCGCCTCGCCCGCGCCCGACGAGCCGTCGAGAAGGCCATCGGCATCCTCGGGGAGTGACGTCCTCCTCGGCTACTCGCTGAGCTGGGCCGGGTCGTCCTCGGGGGCGTGGTCGGGGCCGCCGACTCGGGCGGTGGGCAGGTCGTTGAGCGCGTCGATCAGGGCGCGCAGCCGCCCCGCCTTGCGGGGGTCGTAGCGCATGACGAGGCGCGGGAGGTCAAGGTGGTCGTCGCTGCGCACCTCGGCGGGGAGCGGCTCGGTGAGCTTGATCTCGCCGCTGATGAGCAGGTCGCCGAAGGCCTCGTTGAGCTCCGCCACCTCCTCCTCGGTGGGCATCTGGCGGAGGCGCACGACGAGGCGGCTCCCCACCCAGCGGATCGAGTGGTAGTTGCGCCAGAACCGGTCGATCTCGGCGACACCGGTGTCGACGTCGTCGGTGACGAGGTACAGGTCGTGGTCGTGCGGGGAGACGAGCCCCGCGGCCACCAGCTCGTCGTCGACGTACTGCACCCAGCTGGCCCAGTAGCTGCCGCCGGGCACGTCGAGGAGCACGACGGGTGCCGGCATGGCCTTGCCCGTCTGCAGGAGCGTGAGCAGCTCGAAGGTCTCGTCCTGCGTGCCGAAGCCGCCGGGGAGGCACACGAACGCCGAGGACTCCTTGATGAGCATGAGCTTGCGCGTGAAGAAGTACTTCATGGCGACGACCTGCCCGCCGTCGGCGAGCGTGTCGTTCAGCTTCTCCTCGAAGGGGAGCCGGATGCTGACGCCGATCGAGCGCTCAGGACCGGCGCCCTCGGCGCCCGCCGCCATGATCCCCGGCCCGGCACCGGTGATCACCATCCAGCCGTCGAGCGCCAGGCGACGAGCCAGGTCCCGGGCCTGGGCGTAGAGGGGATCGTCGGAGCGGGTGCGCGCCGAGCCGAAGATCGTGACCTTGGGGATGCCCTCGAACGGGGCGAACATCGCGAAGGCGGCGCGCATCTCGCTCAGCGCCGAGGCGGTGATCTTCAGGTCGAGCCGGTCGGCCTGGTCGCCGGCCAGCCCCGCCGCCGACCGCAGGATGTCGCGCAGGACGTCGCGGTTGGCCGTGGCGCCGGCCGCTTCGATCAGCTGGTCGATGAGGTCCTCTACGTCAGGCATCGGCGGCCAGCCTCGCGCGAGTACCGTCCGCCTGTGGCCACGACGTGCAGCCGCTGCGGCGACACGAGCGACGACGACGCCGGTGGAGCGGGCCTGCCGGCCGGCTGGTCGCTGTCGAGCTCGCCCCGTGGCGACGACCGGCTCTGCCTGGCGTGCACCCGGGCCCACGCCCGGGACATCGAGGCCAAGCTCGACGAGGGCTGGTGGGCCTGATCAGACCACCGCGGGACGCCCGTAGAGGGTCGTGCGCTCCTCGAGGCGGCGCCCCAGCGGCTCGACCCAGCCCCGGAAGCCGGTCTCGTCCATCATCTGGCCGTGGGCCGCGCCGGCGGCCCGCGAGATGTTCTCGTCCATGAGGGTGCCCCCGAGGTCGTTGGCACCGGCCTGGAGGATCTGCTTGGCGCCGCCCTCGCCGAGCTTGACCCACGACACCTGGATGTTGTCGATCCAGCCCCGGTAGGCGATGCGGCCGACGGCATGCATCAGCAGCGCCTCCCGGAAGGTCGGGCCGCGGCGCGCCTTGCGTTGCAGGTAGATCGGCGCTGCCATGTGCACGAAGGGCAGGGGCACGAACTCGGTGAACCCGCCCGTCTCCTTCTGCAGGGCCCGGGTGACGACGAGGTGGCGCGCCCACGACCGGGGCTGCTCGACGGCGCCGAACATGATGGTGACGTTCGAGCGCAGCCCGACGCCATGGGCGGTGCGGTGCGCCTCCAGCCACTCGTCGGTGGTGATCTTGTCGGGGCAGAGCACCTGGCGCACCGGGTCGTCGAGGATCTCCGCGGCGGTGCCCGGCAGCGTCTTGAGCCCGGCGTCCATGCAGCGGCGCAGGTAGTCGGCGAGCGGCTCGCCCAGGCGCCGGGCGCCCTCGGTGACCTCGAGGGCGGTGAAGCCGTGGATGTGGATGCCCGGCGCGACGTCGCGCACCGCCCGGGCGACGTCGATGTAGTAGTCGCCGTCGAAGTCGGGGTGGATGCCGCCCTGCAGGCACACCTCGGTGGCGCCGTCGGCGACCGCCTCGAGCACGCGGGCCTGGATGTCCTCCAGCGTCAGCAGGTACGGCGTGCCCCGCAGGTTCAGCGACAGCGGTCCCTTGGAGAACCCGCAGAACCGGCACTTGAACGTGCAGACGTTCGTGTAGTTGATGTTGCGGTTGCGGACGTAGGTCACCGCGTCGCCGACCGACGCCCGTCGCAGCTCGTCGGCGACCTGCGCCACGGCGGCGACCTCGGCGCCCCGAGCGGAGAAGAGCGTGGTGATCTCGTCCTCGCCCACCTCCTGGCCGAGCAGCACGCCTTCGAGCACCTCACCCACCGGGCCGTGCCACCCCTCGCGGCCCGATGCCGGGACGAGCGGGGGCGGCGCCACAGGTGCCCCGGAGTACCAGGCGGTGTTGCGTCGGCCGATCTGCACGACCTCGGCGCCGGTGCCGGCCTCGACGGCAGCCTTGATCTGCTCGGGGAAGACACCACCGGGATCGTCGCGACCGAGGCCCTCGGCGTCGCTGCGGTCGAGGACGGGGAAGCGGTTGGCGTCGTCGAGCCAGCGGCCGGGGTCGAGGGCGAAGGACGGGTAGAGCGTGAGGCGGGGTGCGAGGGCGAAGCCGCGGGCCGCGGTGACCTCGTGCAGGCGATCGAGCGCCGGCCAGGGACGCTCCGGGTTGACGTGGTCGGCGGTCACCGGCGAGACGCCGCCCCAGTCGTCGATGCCCGCGTCGAGCAGCACGCCGAAGTCGTCGGAGAGGTTGGGCGGTGCCTGGACGTGCACCTCGGGCGGCAGGATCAGCCTGGCCAGCGCGATGGCCTGGAGGAAGGCGTCCTCGGGGCAGGCCGGGGCTGCGTGCATGGCGGTGCCCGCCTTGGGGCGGAAGTTCTGGACGATGACCTCCTGCACGTGGCCGTGCCGGTGGTGCGACGCCGCGATGGCCTCCAGCGCCTCGATCCGGTCGACGACGCCCTCGCCGATGCCGACGAGGATGCCGGTGGTGAAGGGGATGGCCAGCTCGCCGGCGGCGTCGAGGGTGGCGAGGCGGCGCGCGGCCACCTTGTCGGGCGCGCCGCGGTGGCAGGCGAGGTCGTCGCGCAGCGACTCGATCATCATCCCCTGGCTCGGTGCCACCGCCCGCAGCGTGGCGAGGTCGGCAGCGCCGAGGGCACCGGCGTTGGCGTGGGGCAGGAGGCCGGTCTCGTCGCGCACGAGGGCGCACATGGCGGCGAGGTAGTCGACGGTCGAGCGGAAGCCCTGCTCGGCAAGCCACTCGGCGGCGACGGGATAGCGGTCCTCCGGGGCCTCGCCGAGCGTGAAGAGGGCCTCGTGGCAGCCCGCCGCGGCACCGCGGGTGGCGATGGCCAGCACCTGGTCGGGCGTGAGGTAGGGCGACTCGAGGCGCGCCGGCGGCTGGGCGAAGGTGCAGTAGCCGCAGCGGTCGCGGCAGAGCATCGTGAGCGGGATGAACACCTTGGGGGAGTAGGTGACGCGCCGGCCGTGCGCAGCGTCGCGCACGCTGCGCGCACGCTCCATCAGCTCCGGCAGCGCTGCGTGCGCCAGCTCGAGGTGCTGCGGCGCCGTCGCGGACATGGCCGCACCCTACCGTCGCCTCACCACGGCTCGGCACGGCGTCGACCGGCGGGGCGAGGCGCGCAATAGCCTGCCCTGGTGCCGGACCCCGCGCCCCGACCGACGTCCGGCGCGGTCACCGTCGAGGAGGTCACCGGCGGCAAGGCGCTCGTCCGCTTCACCGAGCTGCCCCAGGCGCTGCACGGCCGCGACCCGCGCTGGGCGCCGCCGGTGATGGCCTGGGAGCGCTACCGCCTCGACGCGCACCGCAACCCGTACTTCGAGCTCGGCGACGCCGCGTACCTCCTGGCGCGCCGCCTCGGCCAGCCCGCGGGTCGGGTCGTCGCGCACGTCGCCGAACCGGGTGGGGAGGGGCGCTTCGGGTTCTGGACGGTGATCGACGACATCGGCGTCGCCACGGCCCTCGTCGAGGCGGCGCAGCGGTGGTTGCACGGCCAGGGCTGCACGTCGATGACCGGGCCGCTGTCGTACGTCGAGGACGACGAACCAGGCGTGCAGGTGGCGGGGTTCGAGCACGCCGGCGTCACGGGCCGACCGTGGCAGCCGCCGCACGAGGCGGCGCTGCTGGAGGCGCTCGGCTTCGAAGCGGTGGCGGAGCGGCCCACGTGGCGGCTCCGCGCGCTCGGCGGCGAGTGCGCGCTCGCGACCGGTGACGACGTTCCGGGCCAGGCCGGCCCCTACGCCGACCGGCGCCTCGTGCTCGACGGCGCCGCCGCGGTGCCCGACGTTGCAGCCGCGCTCCGGACCGCGGGGCTGCGCTCGGCCTGGTCGCTCGCCAAGCGCGCCCGGGTCGGCGACTGGGAGGCCTGCACCGTCGTGCGCTGCGACGTCGACCCGGCAGTTGCGGTCCCCGCGCTCCGGGCCGCCGCCGGAGCCGCCGGGTACCGCGAGATCATCGCCCCGTGGTCACCAGACCCGCTGGCGGAGCCCGAAGCCGTCCACCGCCGCTACCGCTTGACGTGGTGACCCTCCGCGTCTGACGCGCCGGTATGCTCAGCGCATGACGCAGATCGCCGTTCGCGTGCCCGACGAGCTCGTCGAGCGCCTCGACGAGCTCGTGCCGGTGGCACATCCCAACCGCTCCGATGCCGTACGGCGTGCCATCGAGCTGTACCTCCACCGACTGGCCAGCGAACGGGATGCGGCCATCTACGACCTCGTCCCCCTCTCCGACGATGAGCTCGCGCTGGTGGACGACCCCGAGGCTTGGAACGGGGCGCCATCGTGGTGAGAGGTGAGGTGTGGTGGGCCGAGACACCGGGCGGCGATCGCCCCGTCGTCGTGCTCACCCGCGACCCGGTCGCCGACCGGGTGGGCGCCGTGGTGGTGGCGCTGTGCACGCGGACCGTGCGCGGCGTCATGAGCGAGCTCGCGCTCGGTCCCGACGACGGCATGCCGGAGTCGTGCGTCGTGACCTTCGACAACGTGCACACGATTCGACGCGCAGCGTTCCGATCCCGCATCACGCGCCTGAGCACGGAGCGGATGTCAGAAGCATGCGCGGTGATGAACCGGGCGCTCAGCTGCGTGTAGTTCATATGGGCGCTTGCCGGCGTCCTGATCTGAGCCGACGATGGTCAGCTCCTGTGCAGTGGTTGACTGCTACAGAGGCTGGTCGTACGTTTCGCAGCGAATCGCGCACAGCGCCTCACAGTGCTCGACACGGGCAACAACATCGTCGAACGGACCATGAGCCTGCTCGGCGGCGTCACCGTCACCATACGAGGAAGCAGCCAGAACTGGGCGTACCCCAACATCCATGGCGACGTGATGGCAGTCACAGACGCCAACGGCGTATTGCAGGGCGAGTTGCACTTCTACGACCCCTACGGCACCCCGTTGGATGGGTCTCCCGACACGGCCGCCGGCAGCTTCGAGAGCGGCTGGCTCGGCCAGCACCAACGCCCCCTCGAACGTGTCGGAGGCCTCGCCACGATCGAGATGGGAGCGCGACAATATGTCCCGCTCCTGGGGCGATTCCTCCAAGTCGACCCGATCGAAGGAGGCAGCTGCAACGACTACGACTACGTGTGCGGCGACCCAGTCAACGAGCTTGACCTCGACGGGCACGCGATGTCACGTCGCAACAACCAGTCTCTCTGCTATAGGTATCGGGCGCTGAGAGGGAACGTTGCCCGAGGGGTGTACTTCGGGTTCACGGCGGCTCAGATCTGTCGCCTGCGTTCACTCGTCAAAGCGGGCGCCCTTTCTCGCCGCGGGCTCAACTGGGGAACCGACAGTTGTTCGACCGTCGGCGGCAAGGCGATGAACGGGGCCTTCCTCGGCTCGTTCGGAAACGCTTGCGGAAAGCACGACTTCGGCTACCGGAACCACAGCGGGATCTTTGGACGAACGAACGAGTCCGACAGGAAGCAAGTCGACAACCAATTCCGTCGGGACATGCAGGACGTCTGTACACAGTTCGGAATCGTCATTACCGGCAGGACGGGCGCCTGCTGCGGAGCAGCTGAGACCATGTATCGCGCCGTGAGAACCTTCGGCAGGTCTGCCTATGACTGACACCGCGTCACTCGACCGGATTGCCGAATCGATGAGCAGCATGACCCGGAGGGACCCGTGACCGATCGCTCAGGTTCGCCCCCCTCTGGCGGAGTTGCCCGCGTCCTGACGCTCGCTTCTCCGGTGCTCCCGATTCTCTTGCCGTTGGCCATCTACTTCCAACACCGGGCACGCCGAGAAACGGACTTGGATCCCTCGTTCTCCTGGTCGACCGGCTGGATCAATCGCCCCCTTGTGTTCACGGTGACTGTGTGGGCCGTCTTTCTGCTCGTCGCCTTCTTGCTCTTCGGGATCTCGGCCGCCCTTGGCGTCGAGATGGCGTAGATCCGGCGATGCCCACTCGCGCGGGCTCCTGGACACGATTGCAACCCTTCGGGTTGCGCTTTCCGTCCCCGATCGAGTCCTCCGGACAGTCCAGCAACATCCACACCGACGCACCGCCTTCGGCGGCGCGCCTGGCGTGGTCGAGCTGGGTCGGCGCTTGCCCATCCCGTCTGCCCAACGGACCTCTGGGACTGGTGACGCACTTGCACCTCGGTGCTGGCGTCGTCCCTCGCGTAGAGCCTCATATCAGTGCGCCAAAGAGGGCCGTTTCCGCTGCAGTTCGTAGCAAAATCCTACAGCGGGTCGCAAGTCATCCAACAGAAGACTGCGCTAGGTAAGAATAACCGAACAAGCGTATTTGAGATGAGGGGAAATCTCTCATACACGACTGTTTCAGTAGCTCTGGTTCTCCCCCCATCAGCTCGTGAAGTGTATGATGGAGTAGTGTGGAACGCCTTCGATTATGGGATTCAAGTTTGGGCGGTCGTCGGCTATCGTCGGGAATACTATTGACCGCACTACCCTCCCGCAGATTGCGAAATGCTTGGGCCGCTATATTCGCCATGTCGATCATGGGTTGTGGTGATTCGGCGCCCCAGACCACAAACAATTCACCCCCCACAGGCTCTTTCTTATTAGACGACGACCCATTGACCATGTGCGGAAAGCTTGCACGAGTAGCTCGCCATGGAGTTGAGCCAGTATCTGCTCTCCGTGTTAGGGAACCGGGTATCGCCGGTTCGAGCGGTTCCCTGGTGGAATGTCACTTTCTGTTGCCTGGTGACCCATCCTCGGCCTTTACATGCGCCAGTGGTGCAGTGGTCTATGGCCCTACAAGCGCGTTCACGCTAAGGACCCGAGCGGATAGGTGTCACGCTGGGCTCCATCGGTCGCGCCAGTCGAGGAGTCGGCCGACGATGAGCACGGTGGTGGCGAGGCACAGGGCGGCGTGTCGGTGGCGGCTTCGGCGGTCGGTGTTGCGGCGGAGCTGCCCGTAGTTCGACCACCACGAGTTGGTGGCTTCGACGATCCATCGCAGCCCGAGCCGGATCGGTTGCTTCTTGACGCCGGGGATCTTGGTGCCGCGCAGCTGGATCTCGAAGCTGGTGACGCCGGCCGCTTCGAGACGTCGGCGCACCGCGCCGGAGTCGTAGCCGCGGTCGAGGTGCAACATGCCGACCTCGCCGAGCAGGCCGGCCTCGTCGACGGCGTCGAGGGTGGGTTCGAGAAGGCGGACGTCGTTGCGGTTGGCACCGTCGATCACCCAGCCGATCGGGATGCCGTGGCGTTCCGAGGCGACGGACCACTTCCAGCCCAACTTCCCACGATCAGTGGGGTTCGGCCCTGTTCCTTCACCACCGTAGGGCGCCTTGTGCAGCGACCCATCGAGCGCGACGTCGTCCAGGTCGAGGCCAACGATGCGGTCATAGCCGCTGAGCGCTTCGGTCTTGAGCTGTTCGAACACACCGGCGTCGATCCATTCGTCACGGCGGGCTCGCAGCGTCGTGTCGGACACCTGATGATCGAGGATCGCTTCGATGTCGACCCACGATGCCCCCGTCACGAGCCGGATGAGGATCCCGCGGAAGCACAGCCGGTCCGCCACCCGAGGCCGGTGGCAGCCCAAGGGATGCTCCGCGTTCTGCGCTGGGAGCAGCGGCTCGATCGTTCGCCAGAGAACATCAACCACTTCGGGCTCGAGCGCGCGCATGATGTCGGGTACCTCCACCGTGTCGTCGTCTTGTGGGCAGCACCCGGCATCAGAACCGGGCCACACCGACGACCGGTGGATGGTCTCGTTCAGCGCCTATCCGCGCGAGTCCTAATCATCAACGCCGAGGGTCAGATAGTGGATGCCGACGAACCTGAAGTAGTCCCTGAGGCCTGCCCATAGATTGCTTCGGGCTGGCCACCACTAGCTGGAGGTTTGTGTGTGCAAGGACGCGGGCGTCTCTGACACGTGAGTGATCAGCCGGCGGCGGCGGGGTCGGCGATCCAGACGACGCGGTCGGCGCGGATGTGGGAGCCGGGGCACTCGGGGTCGCCGGCCTGCACTCGGGCGAAGGCCTCGCGCTTGGACTCGCCGGCGACGGTCACCAGCACGAGGCGGGCACGGGCGATGCCCGTGAAGGTCAGCGTCATCCGCAGGTACGGGTTCGTGCCGGTGAGGTCCTCGTTCATCACGACCAGCCGGCCCGGGTCCGCCTGGAGCGCCGGCGAGCCGGGGAACAGCGAGGCGGTGTGCCCGTCGGCACCGAGGCCGAGGTGGATGACGTCGAGGCGGCCCAGCTCGCCGAGGCGCAGCTGGTACGGGTCGGGGCCCTCGTCGCAGAACATCGGGTAGTTGGCGTTGACCGCGCCGACCTTCTCGAGCAGCGCCTCCCGCACGAGTCGGTAGTTCGAGGCGGGGTCGTCGGGTGGCACGCAGCGCTCGTCGCCCCAGTAGACGTCGACCTTCCACCAGTCGATCTGGCTGCCCGCGTCGTCGGCCAGGCGCTCGTAGCAGGCACGCGCCGTCTCACCTCCCGACACGGCGAGCGAGAAGCCCTCGTTGGGCCGCGCGTGGAACGCCTCGATGACGCGCTCGGCGAACTCACCGGGTACGTCGTCGACGACGACGAGCTCGCCGTACAAGCGGGCTACCTGCCCGCGCCCAGCTCGGCGGCCTTCGCGTCGAGCGCACCGATCAGCTCGTCGAAGGACTTGGCGAAGGCGGCCACGCCCTGCTCCTCGAGCACGCGGCCCACGTCGTCGAGGTCGACCCCCACCTCGGCGAGCGCCCTGAGCGTCGCCTCCGCCGACGCGGGGTCGGCGTCGACGGTGCGGGCGACCGTGCCGTGGTCGAGGAACGCCTCGAGGGTGTCCTCGGGCATCGTGTTGACGGTGTCGGGCCCGATCAGCTGGTCGACGTAGAGCGTGTCGGGGTAGGCAGGGTTCTTGGTCGACGTCGACGCCCACAGCGGACGCTGCACCCGGGCGCCTCGGGCGACCAGCGCGTCCCAGCGGGGGCCCTGGAAGGTCTGCCGGAACCGCTGGTAGGCCACCTGGGCCTGCGCCACGGCGGCCTTGCCACGCAGGGCGAGGGCCTCGGGGGTGCCGATCTCCTCGAGCCGCCGATCGACCTCGGTGTCGACCCGGGACACGAAGAAGCTCGCCACGCTCGAGGTGCGGGACAGATCGCCCTCGGCAGCCTCGAGACCGCTGAGGTAGGCCTCCATCACCGCCGCGTAGCGGTCGAGGCTGAAGATCAACGTGACGTTGATGCTGCGGCCTTCGCTGATCATCGTGCGGATCGGGCCGAGGCCCTCGGCCGTCCCGGGGATCTTCACGTAGAGGTTCGGCTCGGCGATGCGCTCGTGCAGCCGCCGGGCGGTCGCCTCGGTGGCGGCCGCGTCACGCGCCAGCTCCGGCGCCACCTCCACCGACACGTAGCCGTCGACCCCGTCGCTCTCCTCGTAGATCGGGCGCAGCAGCGCGGCGGCGCCCTCGATGTCCTGCACGACGAGATCCCAGTAGGCGTCGACGACGCTCTGCTCCGCCGCGACGAGCGCGGCGAACTGCTCGTCGTAGTCGTGGCCGCCGCTGATCGCCTTGGCGAACGTCGAGGGGTTCGACGTGAGGCCGCGGATGCCGCGGTCGATCCAGCGGGCCAGCTCGCCGTCGGCCAGCCAGCCGCGTCGGAGGTCGTCGAGCCAGGGGCTCTGCCCCGCCTCGTGGAGCTCGTGCAGGCGCGTGCGTGCAGCGGTCATGCGTCGTCCTCCAGGTCTCGGATCAGCTGCCGCGCCCGCTCGGCCACGTTGGCAGGGGTGAACCCGAGCTCGGCCAGCACCACGTCGCCCGGCGCGGAGGCGCCGAAGCGATCGATGCTCACGCTGTCGTCGGCCCAGCGATCCCAGCCGAAGGAGGTGCCGGCCTCCACGGCGAGCGTGGGCACGTCGACCGGCAGTACCTCGTTGACGATCTCGTCGGGCTGCTCCGCGAGCAGCTCCCAGCAGGGGAGCGACGTGACCTGCGCGCGGACGCCCTCCTCGGCGAGGAGGTCGGCGGCCGCGACGCAAAGCGCCACCTCGCTGCCGGTGCCCACCAGCACGACGTCGGGGTCGTCGGCCGCCACGAGCACGTGCGCCCCTCGCTCGAGCGACACGCCGGCGGTGCCGTCGAGCACCGGCAGGTCCTGGCGGGAGAGGATCAGCGCGGTGGGGCCGTCGTGGTCGACCGCGAGCTTCCAGGCCGCGGCGGTCTCGTTGGCGTCGGCGGGCCGGATCACGCGCAGGCCCGGCATGGCGCGCAGCGATGCCACGTGCTCGACGGGCTGGTGGGTGGGGCCGTCCTCGCCCACGCCCACCGAGTCGTGCGTGAAGGAGTAGACGACCTTGGCGCCGGAGAGCGCGGCGAGACGGATCGACGGGCGGCAGTAGTCGCTGAAGACGAGGAAGGTGCCGCCGACGGGCAGCGCGCCACCGTGCACGGCCATGCCGGTCATCGCCGCAGCCATCCCGTGCTCGCGCACGCCGAAGTAGATCTGGCGGCCGGCCGGCTCCGCGGCGCTCTGGACCCCGTAGCCCTTCAGCACCGTGCCCGTGTTCGAGGTGAGGTCAGCCCCCCCGGCGACGAGGGCGGGCACCACGTCAGCGAGGGCTTGCAGGCACGCCCCGCTCGCCTTGCGGGTGGCGACCGACTCGCCCGGCTCCCAGGTGGGCAGGGCGTCGGCCCAGCCGGGCAGCCCGCTGGCGCTGAAGCACGCCTCGAGCACGGCACGGTCGCCGTCGTAGGCGGCGAGCCGCTTCTCCCAGGCCTCGCGCTGCTCGGAGCCACGCGCCCCCGCGGCGCGGTAGAGGGCCAGGACGTCGTCGGGCACGTGGAAGGACTCGTCCTCGGGGAGGCCCATCACCGCCCTCGTCGCGCGGATGTCGTCGTCCTTGAGCGCGTAGCCGTGCGCCTCGTGGTCGTCGGTCCTGGTGGGCGACGGGAAGGCGATGTGGGTGCGCAGCACGACCAGGGAGGGGCGGTCCTCGACGTCGACCGCGCGCTGGAGCGCCGCCTCGATGGCGTCGAGGTCCTCACCCGCCTCGCCGAGGTCCTCCACGTGCCAGCCGTAGGCCTCGAAGCGCTTCACGGGGTCGTCGCTCAGCGACAGCTTGGTGGCGCCGTCGATGGAGATGTGGTTGTCGTCGTAGACGCACACGAGCCGGCCCAACCCGAGGTGGCCGGCGAAGGAGGCGGCCTCGTGCGACAGCCCCTCGGAGAGGTCGCCGTCGCTGACGATGGCGAAGGTGCGGTGGTCGACCACGTCAGGGCCGAACCGGGCCCGCAGGAGGCGCTCGGCGATGGCCATGCCCACGGCGTTGCCGATGCCCTGCCCCAGGGGGCCCGTCGTGACCTCGACGCCGGCGGTGTGGCCGCGCTCGGGATGGCCCGGCGTGGCGCTGCCCCACTGACGGAAGTCCTTCAGGTCATCGAGGGTGAGGCCGTACCCCGTGAGGTGCAGCATCGAGTAGAGCAGGATCGACGCGTGCCCGGCCGAGAGCACGAAGCGGTCGCGGTCGGGCCACTCCGGGTCGGATGCGTCGTAGCGCAGGATCCTCGTCCAGAGGACGTGCGCGAGCGGCGCGAGCGCCATCGCCGTGCCCTGGTGGCCCGATCGGGCGGCGTGGGGGGCATCCATCGCCAGGCCGCGGATGACGTTGATGGCTCGCTGCTCGAGCTCGGGCGCGGTCACCTCGCCACCCTACAAGAGCCTCGTCAGAGCCCTCACCGGTCCGACCACCGGCCTGGCGCGCCAGTAGCCTGCGCAGCGTGAGCCTGCCGGATCCGACGCTGAGCACCCGCGAGGCGATCCTCGTCGAGGCCCGGCACTGCTTCGCCGAGCGGGGCTTCGACGGCACCTCCCTCAACGACATCGCCGCGGGCGTGGGGATCCGCCGGCCGAGCCTCTACCACCACTTCGTGTCGAAGGACGCCATCTACCAGGAGGTCTTCGAGCGCTCGCTGTCCGACTGGGCGGCGCGCATCGAGGGCGCGCAGGGCGTCCCCGGTCAGGAGGGCTGGGAGAAGGTCGACCACGTCCTCACCATCGCCTTCGAGTTCTTCCGCGAGAACCCGGAGTTCGTCCGGATCATGCGCCGTGAGGCGCTCGACGGCCAGGGCCACCTCGGCGTCGACGTGGGCACCGTGCTGAAGCCGTTCTTCGACCGGGCGGTCGGCTTCTTCGACAGCGAGATGGGCGAGGGCCGCTTCCGCAAGCACGACAGCGAGCAGCTCATCATCACGGGGCTCGGCGCCATCCTCGGCTACTTCTCCGACGTGCCGTTCCTCCAGGGCGTGCTGGGCCGCGACCCGCTCTCGCAGGAGATGCTCGAGACCCGCCTGGCGCACGTCCGCGACCTCTTCCGGGCCGCGCTGGAGCCCCTCCCCGAGCCCTAGGTGCGGTGGTCGCCGAGGGCGAGACGGACGAGGTCGTCGATCGCGTTGTCGTCATGGCGGATCGAGCCCGGCTCGACCCGCCACGTGCCATCGTCGGCCTGACCCAGCATGGGCCGGAGCGAGCACCGCGGGCCGAACACCGTCACCGCCGACCGGCGTGAGGCCTGCCAGCGGACGGCCATGCCGAGCAGGTGCTCGACGCCGCGCTCGCCGTCGAGCACCTCCAGCGCCATGAGGGCCAGCCGCGCGTCGCGCTGCACCTGCGAGCGCCACGGCTCGACCTCGTCCTCCAGGCCCGGAGCCGCGCAGGCCGCGGCCTCGCCGAACAGGCGGCGAGCCGGCTCGAGGTCGGCGGAGCGCGCGCTGCTCACCGCCGACCGGGCGGCCTCGCCGTCGCACGCCGAGGCGAAGGCCAGCCACCCGAGGTCGGCGGCGGTCGCCTCCCATGCCTCCGTCGGATCCTCACCGCAGAGCCACGCGGCGATCGACGCGAGGGGCAGCATCGACGCCCGCGGCTGCACCATCGGGTTGGCGAGGTAGCCGTTGCAGGCGCCGGGCAGGCCCGGCTCCCGCCCCCGCAGAGGGCCCATGAAGAGGCGGTCGGCCATCACCGCGTCGTTGACGGGGTAGTTGTCCCAGAGCAGCGGGAGGCGCCCGCCCAGCGCTTCGGCGCGCGCCCGGGCGTCGGCGACGGTGACCTCGTCGTTCACGACGGCGCGCCCGGTCCAGCCGATCGGGACGTCCTCGGGCACGCCGGCAGCGAGGGCGTCGAGGTAGGGCGAGGTGCGGGTGCCGACGTACTCGGTGGGCACCAGCGCGAGCCCGGCGCGGCCGGCGAGGTGCTCGTGCAGCCAGGTGGTGAGCCCGGCATGCGCCGCTCCCTGCGGCCCGCCGCCGAAGGGGATGTCGTCGAGGGCCAGGACGACCAGCTCGGCCCCGACCTCGACGACCTGGTCCACCTTCGCTGCCAGGGCGGCGCGGTCGTCGCGGTCGTCGTAGTCCATCGACAGGCCCGGCGAGACGGCGAAGCCCAGCGCGAGGGCGCCGTCGGCCGCGAAGTCGGCGAAGGCCGCCAGCTCGGCGCGGTCGTAGGGGCTTCGCCACGCCTCGCGGTGCTTGGGATCGTCCTTGGGCGCGTACACGTAGTGCGTCATCCCGCGCTCGGCGCACCACCGCGCGACCTCCGTGCGGGCCGGCCAGGACCACGGCCGACCGTAGAAGCCCTCGATGATCCCGGTCGGCGCGGGTGGAAGGGCGCTCGGCACAGGCCGCTACCGTACGCCCCCATGCCGACCCTCTCCGAGGCCGACTCCAAGCGGCTGCTCGCAGCGCACGGCGTGGCCTTCCCTGACGAGCGACAGGCTTCGTCGGTCGACGAAGCGGTGGCCGCTGCCGCGGCCATCGGGTACCCGGTGGTCCTCAAGCTCGGCGGCGACGCCATCGCGCACAAGACCGAGCGCGGCCTGGTGCGGCTCGGGCTCGGCGATGCTGCGGCCGTCGCCACCGCAGCCACCGAGCTGCTCGGCGCCGCCCGTCCCGACGACGGCGAGGTCCACCTCCTGGTCGCCCCGATGCTGCGCGGCAACCGCGAGCTGATCGCCGGGCTCCACCGCGACGAGCAGCTCGGCATGACGGTGATGCTCGGCGTCGGCGGTGTCCTCGCCGAGGCGGTCGCCGACGTGGCCTTCCGGCTGGTGCCGATCGATCGGCTCGACGCCGAGGACATGATCGACGACCTCGGCACCCAGCGGCTGCTCGGCGACCTCCGGGGCGAGCCGGCGGTCGACCGGCAGGCGCTCGCCGAGGTGCTGCTCGGCCTCTCGGCAGCGGCCGTGGCCGAGCCGCGCATCCTCGGCGCTGACCTCAACCCGCTGATCGTCGTCGAGGGCCGCCCCGTCGCCGTCGACGCGCTCGTCGAGCTGGCGCCGTGACCGTCGACCAGGCGCTGTTCCAGGCGCTCTTCGAACCCCGCGGCGTGCTCGTGGCCGGGGTGTCGACGCACCCGGGGAAGTTCGGCTTCGTCAGCCTCCACAACATCCTCGCCTCGGGCTACGAGGGGCGGGTCTTCGGCTCGAGCCGCGAGGCCGGCGAGGTGCTGGGCGTCCCGGTCGTCGCCGACCTCGCCGAGCTGCCCGAGGGCGAGATCGACCTGGTCTTCGTGTGCACGCCGGCCGCCGCCAACGAGGAGCTCCTGCGGGCCTGCGCCAAGAAGGGCATCCGCGCCGCCTTCCTGGCCTCGGCGGGCTACGGCGAGGCGGGGGAGGAGGGACGGGCGCTGCAGGCGGAGCTGGTCACCCTGGCCGAGGAGCTCGGGATGCTCGTCGCGGGGCCGAACGGCCAGGGCGTCGTGTCGACCCCGGCGCGGCTCTGCGCGCAGATCGTGGCCCCCTACCCGCCCGCGGGTCGCATCGGCATCGCCAGCCAGTCGGGCAACTTCATCTCGTCGTTCATGAACTACGCGGTGCAGACGGGCGTCGGTGTCAGCCGGGCGGTGTCGGCCGGCAACGCGGCCTGCGTGACGGTGCCCGACTACCTCGACTTCTACGCGGCCGACGACGCCACGGACGTCGCGCTCGTCTACGTGGAGGGCGTGCCCGGCGGGCGGAGCTTCTTCGAGCGGACCCGCGCCGTCGCCGCGACCACGCCACTCGTCCTCGTCAAGGGTGGCGCCACCGCGGGCGGCCAGCGCGCCGCGGCGAGCCACACCGGCTCGCTGGCCAGCGACGACCGCGTCTTCGACGGGATGTGCCGGCAGGCGGGCATCACCCGGGTCGACACCATCGAAGGGGCGTTCGAGGCGGCGGCCACCTTCGCCACGCAGCCGCTGCCGCGTGGCAACCGCGTGGTGGTGCTCACCACCGCCGGTGGTTGGGGGGTGGTCACCGCCGACGCCATCACCCGCAGCTCGCTCGAGCTCGTGGCGCTTCCCGACGACCTCCGCGACGCCCTCGACGCCAAGCTCCCGCCCCGCTGGAGCCGCAACAACCCCGTCGACCTGGCCGGTGCCGAGACCCGCGACACGATCCCCGAGGTGATCGACCTGATCGTGGGGCACCCCGACGTCGACGCGGTGATCTACCTCGGCCTCGGGATCCAGTCGAACCAGGCTGCGCTCATGCGCGGCGGGCGCTTCTTCCCCGACCACGGCCTCGAGCGGATCGTCGAGTACCACGAGCGCCAGGACGAGCGCTTCGCCCGCGCCGCGGCTGAGGCCTCGGATCGCTACGACAAGCCCGTCCTCACCGCCACCGAGCTGGCCGTCACCCACCCCGGCAACGCCGGTCCCAGCGCCGTTCGTGCCACCGGCCGGGTCTGCTACGCCTCGGCTAACCGCGCCGTGTCCGCCCTGGAGCACCTCTGGCAGCGCGCCCGGCACCAGCAGCGCCGCCGCCCCAGCTGATCGTCCGATGAGGCGGCTGCGTCGCTGGCTGCTCCCGCTCGTCCTGCTCGTGGCGATCGCGGCGGCAAGCGCGACCGCCCTCGCCGTCGAGGCGGACGCCGCCTCGACGGCGGGCCCGCAGGGCGGTGCGCGCCTGGCCACCCCGGTCATCTCCGCCCGACGCGTTCCGACGGTCGTGGCCGCGCCCGTGGGCGAAAGGCGCCTCGCCGCCGACCTCGCTGCATGGCTGGCATCGCAGCCACCCGACACGTGCCTGGTGGTCCTCCACCCCGACGGCCGCGTCGCCTTCGATCACCGCAGCGACGAGCCGATGGTCCCCGCCTCGACGGCCAAGCTGCTCACGGCGTTCGCGGCCCTCCGCGAGCTCGACCCGGCCAGCCGGTTCCGCACGACCGTCGTGGCGGCGCCGCCGGTCGAGGGCGTCGTGCGTGGCGACGTCGTGCTGGTCGGGGGCGGCGACCCGCTCCTCGCCTCACCCGACTACGTCGGTCGCTTCCGCCGGCAGCCCCAGGTCCACACCGACCTCGACGGACTGGCGGAAGCGATCGCCGCCGCCGGGGTGGGCCGGGTCGAGGGATCGGTCCTGGGTGACGACCAGCGCTTCGACTCGCAGCGCTACGTGCCTGGTTGGCCTGAGCGCTACATCGACCAGGACCAGGTCGGGCCGCTCTCGGCCCTCAGCGTCAACGACGGCTTCGCGGCCTACCCGCCCGGCCCGGACGGCCCGCAGGACCTCCGACCCGCCGATGACCCTGCGGTCCAGGCCGCAGCGGTGCTGACGGAGCTGCTCGAGGCGCGTGGCGTCGAGGTGGTGGGCCAGCCAGGACGAGGCACGCCCGAACCGGGGATGGGCGAGCTCGCCGCGGTCGAGTCGGTGCCGCTGCGAGACGTGGTGGCGCAGATGCTCCGCGAGAGCGACAACAACACGGCTGAGCTGCTGCTCAAGGAGCTCGGACGCAGCAAGGGCGATCCGACCACCGCCGGAGGGCGCGCCGTCGTGCTGGCGTCGCTGCGAGCGGCCGGCCTCGACGCGTCGGGCGTGCACGTGGACGACGGCTCGGGGCTGGGGCTCGCCAACCGCGCGACGTGCGCCGTGCTCGCCGACGTGCTCAGCGGCGACGGTGCCGCTGCGGGCGTTGCGTCCGGTCTGCCCGTCGCAGCTCGAACCGGCACCCTCGCCGACCGCTTCCTCGACGACACCGAGCTCGCGGGGGTGCTGCGAGCCAAGACCGGGACCCTCAACACGGTGACGGCGCTGGCCGGCGTGCTCGACGACGGCGATGGCGCCCTCACCTTCGCGGTCGTCGTGAACACCGCGCCAGGGCAGGTCATCACCCCGGCGCTCGTTGCCGCCCAGCAGGATCTCGCTGCGGTGCTGGCCGCCTGGCCACGCCTGCCCGACCCCGCCGTCCTGGGGCCGCTCGATCCCCTGGAGCGGTAGCGTCGCCACGCATGGCAGCGCTGCCGATGTTCCCGCTCGGGACCGTCCTGGTCCCCTCAGCCGGCCTGCCGCTGCACGTCTTCGAGCCGCGCTACCGGGCGCTCGCCAAGGACTGCATGGCAGGTGACCGGGAGTTCGGCGTCGTGCTGATCCTGCGTGGCAGCGAGGTCGGCGGCGGGGAGCAGCGCTCGACGGTCGGCACCGTGGCCCGCATCGTCGAGGCCGAGGAGCTGCCCGACGGGCGGTGGGCGGTCATCGCCGTGGGCACGCGCCGCATCCGCGTCACCGCGTGGCTCGCGGATGACCCCTACCCCCTCGCCGACGTCGAGGACTGGCCCGACCCGGCGCCGGGTGCCGACCACGACGTGCTGCTCGAGCGCACCGTGGCACGTCTGCGGCGCGCGCTCGCCCTGGCTGCCGAGGCCGGGGACGAGGCGGCCCCCGCCACCATCGAGCTGGCGGCCGACGACCCGCTGCTGGCGGGCTACCAGGCGCTCGCCGTGGCCCCGATCGGACCGCTCGATCGGCACGTGCTGCTGCAGGCCGACAGCCCCGAGCAGCGGCTGATCGGGCTCACCACGCTCCTCGACGAGGCGATCGAGGTGCTCGAGCTCCGGCTGGGGGGCGCAGGAGCCGGGTAGTAGGGTCCAACGACCGTGGCACCCCGACCCGATGACCGACCTGCCGTCCGGGCGAGCGACGGCTCCAAGAGCATCCCGCAGGTGCTGAGCGAGCTCTGGGAGCTGACCACCGCCTACGCCAAGCAGGAGACGATCGACCCCCTCAAGGGCCTGGGTCGCTTCCTCGCCTTCGGTGTCAGCGGCGCCATCGCCCTCGGCGTGGGGTTGATCCTGCTGCTGCTCGCCGGCCTGCGAGCGCTGCAGACCCAGACCGGCTCCACCTTCACCGGGAACCTGTCCTGGGCGCCGTACCTCATCACGGTGGCTGTGGGTGTCCTGGTCATCGTCGTGTCCGTGCTGCGCATCAGCAAGCGAAAGGGGCCAGGAGCATGACCGCTCACGCCACCGCCGACACCAGCGGGCACATCGACCGCGACGACATCGAGGCCAAGCTCCGCGAGCTCAAGGGCGGCGTCGACGACACCGCAGAGTCGGCCACCTCCATGCTGCTCACCGTCGGTGCCGTCGTGGCGGTCGGCGTCATCGCCCTCGCCTTCCTGGCCGGGCGGCGACGCGGCAAGAAGCGCACCACGGTGGTCGAGGTGCGTCGCATCTGATGCTGCTGCGCCTCCTCGAGACAGCGGCTCGCCGCCGCGGCAGCAAGCCCGGCAGCAGCCCGGTGTGGACCGCCGCTGCCTTCGCCGCGTTCCTGGTTCGCTGGTACCGCCGCCGCGAGGCGCGCCACGCGGTGAGCCTGCGCGAGGAGCTGCAGCCGGGGGAGTCCTTGCTCATCTCCCACACCACCGACCCGCACGGATAGCGCCATGAAGGTCCTGCTCCGCAACCCCAAGCGGGAGCTCGAGGTCGAGGGTCCCGTCCGCGTCCACGCGCTCCTCGCACGCCTGGAGCTGAACCGGGAGTCGGTGCTCGTGATCCGCGGCGACACGCTGGTGCCCGGTGACGAGCTGCTCGACGATGCCGACGTCGTGGAGATCCGGCCCGTCATCTCCGGCGGTGCGTCGTGAAGTGCACCGTCTGCAAGCAGCCGGCGGTCATCGACATCCGGCGCCACAACGCCAACTTCTGCGCGCCGCACTTCCTGCGCCTGTGCCGCGACCAGGTCGCCCGGGCGATCAAGGACTTCGAGATGATCGCACCCGGCGACCGGGTGCTCGTGGCGGTGTCCGGCGGCAAGGACTCCCTCGCCCTGTGGGACATCCTCGTCGAGCTCGGCTACGAGGCCGACGGCCTCTACCTGGGGCTCGGCATCGGTGGGTACAGCGACTCCTCAGGTGCGACGGCTCGCGCCTTCGCGTCCGAGCGCAGCCTCCACCTGCATGAGGTCGACCTCCCCACCGAGCACGGCTTCGACATCCCCTCGGGGTCGCGGGCCGCGCGGCGGGTGCCGTGCTCGGCGTGCGGCCTGTCGAAGCGGCACCTCTTCGACGAGGCGGCGCGCACCCACGGCTACGACGTCGTCGTCACCGGCCACAACCTCGACGACGAGGCAGCGGTGCTGTTCGGCAACGTCTTGCACTGGCAGGCCGACTACCTCGGCCGCCAGCTGCCCGTGCTGGAGGCGCGGGGCGGCTTCCCGCGCAAGGCCAAGCCGCTCGTGCGCCTCGGTGAGCGTGAGATGGCGGCCTACTGCGTGCTGCGCGGCATCGACTACATCGTCGAGGAGTGCCCCATGGCCGCCGGCAACAAGCACCTCGGCTACAAGGAGGCGCTGAACGCCATCGAGGCGACCTCGCCCGGGAGCAAGCACGACTTCTACTTCGGGTTCCTGGCCCGGGCCTCGCACCGCTTCACGCCCGGCGCCGTCGCCGAGCAGCAGGGGCTCGGCCCGTGCCGGCACTGCGGTGCTCCCACGCCCGGCGAGGTCTGCGCCTTCTGCCGTCTCGCCGAGCGGGCGCGCGGGCAGGGTGCCGTGCCGGTGGAGCTGCGCACGTGACGGGCCCGTTCCGGGCCGGTGAGCAGGTGCTGCTCATCGACTCGAAGAAGCGGCGCTACCTCCTCACCCTCACCGAGGGCAAGGAGTTCCACTCGCACTCCGGGATCGTCGGCCACGACGCGGTGATCGGCGCGGCGGAGGGCACGGCGTTCCGGTCGAGCCACGGCATGACCTACACGGCGATCCGCCCGACGCTGGCCGACTTCATCTACAAGATGCCCCGCGGCGCGCAGGTCATCTATCCCAAGGACCTCGGCGCGCTGCTCCTGCTGGCCGACATCTTCCCGGGCGCGCGGGTGCTCGAGTCCGGCGTCGGATCGGGCGCGCTGTCGATGACGATGCTGCGCGCGGGCGCCGACATCGTGGGCTACGAGCTGCGGGAGGACTTCGCGGCACGGGCCGTCAAGAACGTCGCCGGCTTCCTCGGCGACGAGGTGCTCGAGCGCTACCGGGTGGAGCAGCGCGACTGCTACGAGGGCATCGACGAGACCGACCTCGACCGCGTGGTGCTCGACCTTCCGGAGCCGTGGCAGGTCGTCAAGCACGCGGCCCGCGCGCTGCACCCGGGCGGCATCCTGGTGGCGTACACCCCCCAGATCACCCAGGTGGTGCAGCTGCGCGAGACCCTCGCGGAGAGCGCCTTCGGGATGGCCGAGACCATCGAGGTCCTCCACCGGAGCTGGAACATCGAGGGGCAGTCGGTCCGGCCCGACCACCGGATGGTGGCGCACACAGGGTTCCTCACCCATGCCGCGCCTCCTCGGCGCGCCCGCCTCCGCCGACTGAGGACCAGCGCGCTGAACACCCTCGACGTGCTCCTCGTGATCTCGGCGGTCGCTGCGGCCTTCGGCGGCTACCGCCTGGGCCTGCTCGCCCGCGTGGCGTCGTGGATCGGCCTCGCGCTCGGCGTCATCGCCGGAGCGCGGCTGCTGCCGCCGATCCTGCGTGCCATCGAGGGCGCCTCCGGTCCGCAGCTGCTGTTCGTGTCGCTGGGCACCATCCTCGGGATGGCCTTCGTCGGTCAGGCCATCGGCCTGCTCGTCGGGAGCCGCCTCCACCTGGCACTGCCCGGCAGGGCGGTGCGGTCCGCCGACCGGGTGGCGGGCGGGATCGCCGGGGTGCTGGGCGTGGCCGTCACGATGTGGCTGCTCCTGCCGCTGATGGCCGACGTGCCGGGCTGGTTCGCCCTGCAGGCCCGCACCTCCAAGGTCGCCGAGGTCATCGACGAGCGCTTCCCCGAGCCACCCGACACGCTGGCCACGCTCCGGAACCTCATCGGCGACCACCCGTTCCCGCGCGTCTTCGCCGGCCTGGAGGAGGCGCCGGACCTCGGCCCGCCGCCCGCGGTCACCGGCATCCCCCAGGAGGTCGTCGACCGGGTCGTGCCCTCGACGGTCAAGGTCGAGGGCATCGCCTGCCAGAGGATCCAGGAGGGGAGCGGCTTCGTGGCCGGCCCCGATCTCGTCGTGACCAACGCCCACGTGGTGGCCGGCGAGAACGAGACGATCGTGCGCCGCAGCGACGGGTCCGAGGTCGCCGCGGTGGTGGTGGCGTTCGACCCGCGGCGCGACCTGGCGGTCCTGAGCGCTCCGGGCCTCGGGCGCGCGCCGCTCCCGCGCGCCGACGTGGGCGCCGGCGCGGTCGGGGCCGTGTTCGGCCACCCCGGCGGCGGACCGCTCGAGGCGTCCCCGTTCCAGGTGGGCGAGGAGGTCGTGGCGACGGGCACCGACATCTACGACCAGACCCGTACCCAGCGACAGGTGCTGATCCTCGCCGCCGACCTCGCACCGGGCGACTCCGGCGGGGCGCTCATCGACCCGGCCGGGCGCGTCGTCGGCGTGGCCTTCGCCATCGCGCCGGACCGCCCGGGGGTCGCCTACGCCCTGGACATGCCCGAGCTCGAGGCGGTCCTCGCCGGCGACCTCAGCCGGCCCGTCGACGCCGGTCCCTGCCTGCGCTGAGTCCCACCTCGGTGGCTACGTGAGGCCCAGGGCGGTGATGGCGATGATGAGGGTCAGGGCGCCGACGAGGTCGACGCTGGAGCTGACGATGGGGATGCCGTAGGTGTCGGGGTCGATGCCGGTGCGCACCGCGGCGATCGTCCCGTAGTAGGCGATGGCCAGCACCGCCGCCATCGCCGCCACGCCGCCCAGCACGGACGCAGCGACCAGGCGCAGCATGCCGGGCGAGGCCTGCCCGGCGAGCTGTGCGACCAGGTGGGCGCCGACGCCGTTCACGAGGAAGACCGGCACGCTGAGCCCGGCGACGAAGAGCAGGTCGCGGCGCGCCGCACGGGACGGCACGGCCGTCGGCGGGGCGAGGCCCAGCAGGAGCTGGCTCGACAGCCGGCCCGAGAGGATGCCGCCGAGCGCGCCTGCGCTGGAGAGGTGCGCCGGGACGAGGATGAGCAGGGCCGGGAGCGTGGCGAAGGTGTCGAGGCGGCGCTCGAGGGCGACGCCGGCGAGGCAGCTGACCAGGCCGGCCATGGTCAGGACCGGGATGGAGCTGCGCACGATGCGCCGCACCTGCGGCTGCGACGACGTGACGCCCGCGACGAGCGCGGCGACGGCCAGCAGGGCGAGGACCCAGCCGAGCCCGGAGCTGACGAGCCCGAAGCCCAGCAGCCCCGTCGCCAACCACAGCGCGGGCAGCGTCAGCACGTCACCGAGCGTCGACACCAGCGGCGCGGTCACGTTGTCGAGGTCCCAGCCGAAGCGCACGGCCCCGGCGGCCAGCCCCAGCGTCGCCGCCAGCACCGGCAGGGACGCCAGCGCGCCGCCCCCGACCGAGACGAGGGCGAGGTCGGCGACGCCGATGG
Organism: uncultured Microthrixaceae bacterium; assembly: GCA_963715505.1. GTDB lineage: Bacteria > Actinomycetota > Acidimicrobiia > Acidimicrobiales > VFJN01 > VFJN01. Next base: position 1,417,798 of record OY970242.1, on the reverse strand, counting down.
TGGGGCCGAGGTCGCCGCCCACGGAGATGGCGACGGTGAGCACCACGAGCACGAGCGACATGCCCAGCGTCAGGCAGGTCGCCGCCAGCACGTTCTGGCCGAGCACCGTGGATCCGCGGAGCCGCAGCTGCAGCTCACCGGCGTGGATGGCGGTCGAGACGCGGTTGCCGAGGGCGCCGAAGACGTTGCCGCGCAGGCCGATCGCCGCGGGGACGAGCAGCAGCAGCCCCGGGTAGCGCTCGAAGGTGCCGGTGAGCGACCCGAGCACGGCGCCCGCAGCCAGGCTGCTGGTGCTGTTCAGGCCGAGCGCGACGAGCCCCTGCCGGGCGTCGGCACCCGGCAGCAGGCGGTGGGCGGCCATGGGGGCCGTCCGGCGGTGGAGACGTTCCGGCGCTGCACGGCGAGCACGCTACCCCGGCGCGCTCGCCCAGACGCGACGATGGGGCCACGAGGGCCCCATCGGTTGCGCTGCGTGGCGTGCGGCGCTACTCGACCTCGATGAAGATGCACTCCCCGGGGCACTCCTCGGCGGACTCGATGGTCGCCTCCTCCTGGCCGGCGGGCACCGGTGCCACGGCCTCGGCGCCACCGGGATCGGACAGCACCTTGTCGCCGTCCTTCACGTAGGCCAGGCCGTCGTCGAGGAGGGTGAACACGGACGGGGCGATCTCCTCGCAGAGTCCGTCGCCGGTGCAGAGATCCTGATCGATCCAGACCTTCATGGTGGGGGTACCTCGCGGTGGGTGTGATGGTGCGTGCTGAGCGCCACCCTACCGCGCGGACGAATAAACCCGGCAACCTCGGGGGAAACCGCGCCGGGCCGGCAGCGTGCCCGGGGCGCGCGGAATCCCGAGGAGCCCGGTGTAGGGTCCGCGAAGCATCCAGCAGCAGGGAGGTGGTCCCCGTCGACGAGTCCCACGACCAGTCCAACGGCCAGGCCGAGCTGACGGAGCTGCAGGACCACGCGCGGACCCTGGAGGAGGAGGTGCGCACCCTGCGCCGGCGGCTCCAGGACGCGCCGAAGCGCGTGCGCACCCTCGAGGAGCGGCTCCTCGAGACGAAGGGGCAGCTCTCCCAGGCCGTCTCCCAGAACGAGAAGCTCACCTACACGCTCCGCGAGGCGCGCGACCACATCGCTGCGCTCCGCGAGGAGGTCGACAAGCTGACCCAGCCGCCGTCGGCCTACGGCACGCTGCTGGGCACCAACGACGACGGCACGGTGGACGTCTTCACCGGCGGGCGCAAGGTGCGCGTGGCGGTCCACCCCGAGCTGGGTGACGTGCCCCTCGAGCGGGGGAGCGAGGTCGTGCTCAACGAGTCCCTCAACGTCGTGCTGTCGCGCGGCGCGGAGGTCACGGGCGAGGTCGTCACGCTGAAGGAGCGCATCGACGACACCCGGGCGCTGATCGTCGGGCGCGCCGACGAGGAGCGCGTCGTGGAGCTGATCGACGACCTGCGCCCGCAGCGGCTCCGCAGCGGCGACACGCTGCTGATGGACCCGCGCTCGGGGCTGCTGCTCGAGAAGCTGGCCCGTCCCGAGGTGGAGGAGCTCGCCCTCGAGGAGGTGCCCGACATCGGCTACGAGGACATCGGCGGCCTCGACGAGCAGATCGAGCAGATCGCCGACGCGGTGGAGCTGCCGTTCCTCCACCAGGACCTCTTCGCCGAGCACCAGCTGCCCGCGCCGAAGGGCATCTTGCTCTACGGCCCGCCGGGCTGTGGCAAGACGCTCATCGCCAAGGCGGTCGCCAACAGCCTGGCCAAGAAGGTCGCCGCCGCGACGGGCGTCGACACCGCCCGCTCCTACTTCTTCAACATCAAGGGCCCCGAGCTGCTCAACAAGTACGTCGGCGAGACCGAGCGGCAGATCCGGCTGGTGTTCCAGCGGGCCCGGGAGAAGTCGGAGGAGGGCTGGCCCGTCATCATCTTCTTCGACGAGATGGACTCCATGTTCCGCACCCGCGGCACGGGGATCTCCTCGGACATGGAGTCGACGATCGTCCCCCAGCTCCTCGTCGAGATCGACGGCGTCGAGACGCTGAAGAACGTCATCGTGATCGGCGCGTCGAATCGGGAGGACCTCATCGACCCCGCGATCCTCCGGCCCGGGCGCCTCGACGTGAAGATCAAGATCGAGCGTCCCTCCGAGGAGGCCGCAGGGCACATCTTCGCCCGCTACCTCACGCCTGACCTGCCGCTCGACGCCGACACCGTGGCGACGCTCGGCGGCGGTGATCCCGCCAAGGCCGTGCAGGCGATGATCGAGACGACCGCCGCCGAGATGTACCGCACCGACGAGGGGAACCAGTTCCTCGAGGTCACCTACCAGAACGGCGACAAGGAGATCATGTACTTCAAGGACTTCGCGTCCGGGGCCATGATCGAGAACATCGTGCGGCGCGCCAAGAAGCTGGCGATCAAGCGCCTGCTCTCCGGTGGCGGCAAGGGCATCCGGGTCGACGACCTGATCGAGTCGATCCACCAGGAGTACAAGGAGCACGAGGATCTCCCCAACACCACCAACCCCGACGACTGGGCGAAGATCTCGGGCAAGAAGGGCGAGCGGATCGTCTACGTGCGCACGATCGTGCAGCGCGACACCGACGCCGAGCCCCAGGGTGGCCGTTCGATCGAGCGGGTCGCCACCGGCCAGTACCTCTGATGATCGTCCGGTAGATGGCCCTCGCCAAGGTGCTCGGGATCGAGACCGAGTTCGGCATCATCGTCCGCGGCGGCGAGTCGAACCCGATCGCAGCCTCGTCGGTGCTCATCAACGCCTACGTGCAGGAGCTGGCCCGTGCCGGCGCGGCGCCATCGGCGGCGCCGCGCATCGGCTGGGACTTCGAGGACGAGCACCCCGGCAACGACGCACGCGGCTTCAGCGCTGACGCCGCCAACCCGCCCGAGGTCGAGACGCACCTCGTCAACGCCGTGCTCACCAACGGCGCCCGCTACTACGTCGACCACGCTCATCCCGAGCTCTCGACGCCGGAGTGCGCCGACCCGCGCTCGATCGTCGTGTACGACCGGGCGGCGGAGCGCATCCTCCAGCGCTCGATGGCGGCTGCCGAGGCCCTCCTGCCCGAGGGCCAGGAGATCGTCGTCTACAAGAACAACTCCGACCGCAAGGGCAACAGCTACGGCTGCCACGAGAACTACCTGATGGACCGCCAGGTGCCGTTCTCCAAGATCGTCGCCCACGTGATGCCGCACTTCATCACCCGTCAGATCTTCACCGGCGCCGGGAAGGTGGGCACCGAGGCAGCCGGCCTCACGAGCGCCGACGTGCCCTTCCAGATCACGCAGCGGGCCGACTTCTTCGAAGAGGAGGTCGGCCTCGAGACCACGCTCAAGCGGCCCATCGTCAACACGCGCGACGAGCCCCACGCCGACGCGCAGAAGTACCGGCGGCTGCACGTCATCGTCGGCGACGCCAACCTGTCCGAGGTCGCCACCTTCCTGAAGGTCGGCACCACCGCACTCGTGCTGTCGATGATCGAGGACGACTGGCTGCGCCGCGACCTGATGCCGGCCAGGCCGGTGCACGCGCTGCGCCACGTCTCCTACGACCTGACGCTGCGCCGTCCCATCGAGCTGGCCGACGGCTCCTCGCTGACCGCGCTCGACGCGCAGTGGGAGCTGCTCGACCGCGGGCGGAAGTACGCGGAGGACCGCGGCCTGGCCTGCATCGGCGGTGACGACGTCGGTGCGGAGGTGCTGCGCCGATGGGAGGCCGTGCTCAGCGCACTCGAGACCGACCCGGGGATCGTGGCCGACCAGCTCGACTGGGTCGCCAAGCACCGGCTGATCGACGGCTACCGCACCCGCCACGACCTGCGCTGGGACGACGCCCGCCTCGCGGCGATGGACCTCCAGTACCACGACCTTCGGCCCGGCAAGTCGCTCGCCGCCCGCGTGGGCCTGGAGCGCCTGGCGACCGACGACGAGGTGATCGCCGCCATGACCGAGCCGCCACCCGACACCCGCGCCTACTTCCGGGGGCGCTGCCTGCAGCGCTGGCCGGAGAGCATCGTGGCCGCCAACTGGGACTCGTTGGTCTTCGACGTCGGCGGGGATCCGCTGCGGCGCGTCCCGATGATGGAACCCTTGCGTGGAACCAAGGCGCACGTGGGTAGCCTCATCGACGGGTGCGACAGCGCCGCCGATCTACTCCAGAAGCTGGAGCAATAGGACGAGGAACTGACATGGCCGAACGTGAGCAGAAGAAGAAGCAAGCTCCTGCCAAGACCGACGAGGTCGTCGACGAGGCCCCTGCGAAGTCCGAGTCCGGCGAGAAGATCAAGGCCGAGCTCGACGACCTCCTCGACGAGATCGACGAGGTGCTCGAGTCCAACGCCGAGGACTTCGTCAAGTCGTACGTCCAGAAGGGCGGGCAGTAGCGGCGCTCGAGGCCAGGTGCTGCGAAGGGGCCGGCGCCGCTGCCCGATCCGGCGGCCCCGCAGTGGAAGCGGTGCCGCTCAGGGTCGCTAGCTGTAGGTCCCATGGACGTTGCTGACAGGTAGGCGGGTCCACCGATGAGTTGAGCCTCCGAGGAAACGTGTGGCTGTCGAGGTCACAACGCTTCCAAGGAGGCTCGATTGCACCGTAACGCCAGGCTCACCGAGTGGGGCCGACAAGAGCTCGTTCGTCGAATGGACGCCGGGACTCCGGCCGCGACGGTCGCCCGGCAGATGAACGTGTCGCGAGACACGGTCTACAAGTGGTGGCGGCGCGCCCATGCCGAACCTGACGGCGCGTGGTGGCGGGACCGGTCCAGCCGCCCCCACCGCTCGCCGGCGAAGACCCGCCGGAAGCTCGAACGGAAGATCCTGAGCCTTCGTCGCAACAAGAAGCTTGGCCCCGGCCGCATCGCGGGGCGTCTGGAGATCGCCCCATCGACAGTGCACGCGGTCCTCGTCCGCAACGAGGTCTCTCGGTTGGCGTGGATGGACCGCCCGACCGGTCGGGTGATCCGCCGCTACGAGCACGACCACCCCGGCGACCTGGTCCACGTCGACATCAAGAAGCTCGGTCAGATCCCACCGGGCGGCGGCTGGCGCGCCAACGGTCGCACGACCGAGAGCCGCTCGGCGGCCCGCCGACGCAAGGTCGGCTACTGCTACGTGCACTCAGCCATCGATGACCACTCCCGACTCGCCTACAGCGAGATCCACGACGACGAACAAGCCGTCACGGCCGCCGGGTTCTGGCGGCGAGCCCGCACCTTCTTCGAAGCCCACGACGTCACCGTGCGTGCCGTGCTCACCGACAACGGCGGCTGCTACCGCTCTCGCGAGTGGCTGAAGGAAGTCGTCGCCGGAGGCGCCTCCGCCCGCTACACCCGGCCCTACCGGCCCCAGACCAATGGCAAGGTCGAACGCTTCAACCGCACCCTCCTCGAGGAATGGGCCTACACCCGCACCTACCGCTCAGAAGCCGAACGACGTCGACGACTCGACACCTGGCTCCACCTCTACAACCATCACCGCTGCCACACCGCCCTCGGCGGCCAACCACCCATCACCCGCGTCGACAACGTGTCTGGGACCTACAGCTAGCCTCGGCTCTCGTATGACCTTGCCGATCTTCACCGCCTCGGACGATCCCGGTCCGTCCTTCGCCGAGCTGCTCCGGCGCACCCGACCGGTCGACGCGCTCCCGTCGGGCGGTGCGCCGCTCGCCGTCACGCACGCCACGACGGTCGTCGCCATCCGCTTCGCCAAGGGCGTCCTCATGGCGGGGGACCGCCGGGCGACGTCGGGCAACCTCATCTCCCATCGCACCATGGAGAAGGTCTTCCCCGCCGACCGGTTCAGCGGTGTCGCCATCGCGGGCGCGGCCGGCCCCGCCATGGAGATGGTCAAGCTCTTCCAGCTCCAGCTCGAGCACTACGAGAAGGTGGAGGGCAGCCACCTCAGCCTCGAGGGCAAGGCCAACCAGCTCGGCGCCATGGTCCGCGGCAACCTGCCCGCCGCGATGCAGGGGATGGTGGTCGTCCCGCTCTTCGCCGGCTACGACACGCGGCGGGCGATCGGCCGGCTCTTCCAGTACGACGTCACGGGCGGACGCTACGAGGAGCGAGATCACGCGAGCACCGGGTCGGGCAGCCTCCACGCCGGAACCGTGGTGAAGGTGGGCTTCCGGGAGGGCCTCACCGAGGAGGAGGTGGTCGACCTGGCGCTCCACGCGCTCTGGCAGGCGGCCGACGCCGATTCGGCGACCGGCGGACCCGACCTGATCCGGGGCATCTTCCCGGTCGTGGCGACCATGACCGATCGGGGCTTCGAGCGCATCCCCGACAGCGAGGTGCGCGTGCGCTTCGAGGCGCTCCTCGGCCGCCTCGCCGCCCAGCAGGCCGGAGGGACGGAGCCGCAATGAGCATGCCCTTCTACGTCGCACCCGAGCAGGTCATGAAGGACCGCGCCGACTACGCGCGCAAGGGCATCGCCCGCGGGCGCAGCGCGGTGGCGGTGCTCTACGCCGACGGCATCCTCATCGTGGCGGAGAACACCTCCGCCACCCTGCACAAGGTCAGCGAGATCTACGACCGCATCGCCTTCGCCGGGGTCGGGAAGTACAACGAGTTCGACCAGCTGCGGATCGCGGGGGTCCGCCACGCCGACCTCAAGGGCTACAGCTACAGCCGCGAGGACGTCGACGCCCGGAGCCTCGCCAACGCCTACGCCCAGATGCTCGGCCAGATCTTCACCCACGAGATGAAGCCCATGGAGGTGGAGATCCTCGTCGCCGAGGTGGGTGACAGCCCAGAGCACGACCAGATCTTCCACATCCTCTACGACGGCTCCGTGGTCGACGAGGAGCGCTTCAGCGCCATCGGCGGCGATGCCGAGGCCATCGGTGCTCGACTGGGGGATGCCTACACGCCCGACCTCGATCTCTCCGGGGCCGCGCGTGCAGCGGTCGGGGCGCTCGCCGGGCCCGACCGCCAGCTGCTGCCCACCGAGCTCGAGGTGGCCGTCCTCAGCCGCAGCCAGGAGCGCCGGGCCTTCCGTCGCATCGAGGACGCCGAGCTGACGGAGCTGCTGCCGGCCCCCTGAGCACCTGGTGCCGCCTCACCCGAACGCGGCCGGCACCACGGTAGGTTGCGGTGATGGATCGCCGGATCTTCGGGCTCGAGAACGAGTACGGCGTCACCTGCACCCTGCGGGGTCAGCGTCGCCTGAGCCCCGACGAGGTCGCTCGCTACCTCTTCCGCCGGGTCGTGTCCTGGGGCCGCAGCAGCAACGTCTTCCTCGCCAACGGGGCGCGCCTGTACCTCGACGTCGGCTCCCACCCCGAGTACGCCACCCCGGAGTGCGACTCCATCCTCGACCTGGTCACCCACGACAAGGCGGGGGAGCGGATCCTCGAGCAGCTCCTCGGGTCCGCCGAGCAGCGCCTCCGGGAGGAGGGGATCCGCGGCGTGATCTACCTCTTCAAGAACAACACCGACTCGGCCGGCAACAGCTACGGCTGCCACGAGAACTACCTTACGTCGCGGCGCGACGACTTCGGGCACTACGCCGAGGTGCTGATCCCGTTCTTCGTCTCCCGGCAGATCTACGCGGGTGCCGGCAAGGTCCTGCAGACGGCACGGGGTGCGATGTTCTGCATCGCGCAGCGCGCCGAGCACATCTGGGAGGGGGTCAGCTCGGCCACGACGCGCAGCCGGCCCATCATCAACACCCGCGACGAGCCCCACGCCGACGCCGAGCGGTACCGACGACTGCACGTGATCGTGGGCGACTCCAACATGAGCGAGTACGCCACGTTCCTCAAGGTGGGCGCCACGTCGATCCTGCTGCGCATGCTGGAGGACCCGAGCCAGGTGCTCCGCGACCTCACCCTCGAGAACCCCATCCGCGCCATCCGTGAGATCAGCCACGACACCACCTGCCGCCGTCGGGTGCGCCTGGCCAACGGGCGCGAGCTCTCCGCACTCGACATCCAGGCGGAGTACCTCGCCAAGGCCCTGAAGTACGCCGAGACCAAGGACCTCTCACCCCTCGAGAAGCAGGCGCTGGGTATGTGGGAGCACTGCGTCACCACGATCGAGCGCGACCCGATGGACCTCGACCGGGAGTGCGACTGGGTCATCAAGCACAAGCTCATCGAGGGCTACCGGGCCAAGCACGACCTGCCGCTGACGCACCCGAAGGTCGCGCTCTTGGACCTGCAGTACCACGACATCAGCCGCGAGCGCGGCGTCTTCTACAAGCTGCAGGAGGCAGGCCTGGTGGAGCGCACCTGCACCGACGCCGACATCGACGAGGCCGTCGAGACGCCGCCCCAGACCACCCGTGCCCGCCTGCGCGGCGAGTTCATCCGGCGGGCCAAGGAGCGCAAGCGCGACTACACGGTCGACTGGGTGCACCTGAAGCTGAACGACCAGGCGCAGCGCACGGTGCTCTGCAAGGACCCGTTCCGCTCCCGCGACGAGCGCGTCGAGAAGCTCATCGCTTCGCTGTAGTGCCCACCTTCCGCACCGCGGTGGTCCAAGCCGTGCGATCCGAGCGGCCCGGCCTGCAGCGGATCGACACCGACCTGGGGCGCGCCTACGTGCTCACCGACCTGATCGGCCCGGTGTCGGAGGGCGAAGAGGTGGTGCTCAACACGACCGCGGTCGACCTCGGGCTCGGCACCGGCGGCTGGCACGTCGTGCACTGGAACCTGGCGCGCGCCGGGTGGGAGCAGCCCGGCTCGGGCCACATCATGAAGCTGCGCTACACGAGCCTGCAGGCCGACACGGGTGCCGCCGAGGAGCAGCACCCGGACCTGCCGCTCGTGCTCGACGGGATGCCGGTGGTCGCCTGCAGCCTGCACAGCCAGGTGCCCTGCGTCGCCGCGGCGATCATGGCGGCGGCGCCGAGCGCGCAGATCGCCTACGTCATGACCGATGGGGGAGCGCTCCCGCTCGCGCTGTCCGATCTCGTGGTCGCCATGGTGGAGGCGGGCCTGATCGCCACCACGCTGACCGCCGGGCACGCCTTCGGCGGCGACCTCGAAGCGGTGTCGGTGCCCTCGGCGCTGCTGCTCGCCCGGCACGTCGCAGCGGCCGACGTCGCCATCGTGGCGATGGGCCCCGGGGTGGTCGGCACGGGGAGCGCGCTGGGCAACACGGCCGTGGAGGTCGCCGCCGTGCTCGATGCGACGGCGGCGCTGGGTGGCCGGCCGGTCGCGGCGCTGCGGATGTCGAGCACCGACGAACGGGCTCGGCACCGGGGCGTGAGCCACCACAGCACCACCGCGCTCGACCTCACGATCGCCCCGGTGCTCGTCGCCGCACCGGTGGAGGGCGCCGTTCACCACGATCGTCACGACGTCCGGGTGGTCGAGCCGCCCGACGTCGCGGCGCTCCTCGCCGACGCCGGCCTGCACGTCACGACCATGGGCCGCGGTCCCGCCGAGGACCCCGCCTTCTTCGCTGCGGCCGCGGCGGCAGGGGCACTGGCCGCCGAGCTGCTGACGGAGCCGGCGTAGCCCCCACGGGCGGGCCGCAGCCGCGACGCGACGTCGAGCCTCGTCGCCGGGGGCACTGGGTACAGTCGGCGGGTGTCGACGGCAAAGCTCGAGCGCCTGCTGAACCTGACTGCTCTACTCCTGGCAGCACCGCGCCCGCTCACCGCCGACGACATCCGCTCGCAGCTCGACCAGTACCCCGCCGAGCTCGCTGCGTTCCGGCGGGCCTTCGAGCGCGACAAGGACGAGCTGCGGTCGATGGGCATCCCGCTGCGCGTCGAGAAGGTGCGCGACCGGATGCCGGAGGTCGACGGGTACCGCATCCCACCGGAGGAGTACGCGCTGCGCGACCCCGGTCTCACCACCGACGAGCTCGCCGCGCTGCACCTGGCCGCGTCGGCCGTGCAGGTCGAGGGGATGCCCGCCACCGAGGGGCTCCTCAAGCTCGGAGGCCTCGTCGGTGAGGGGACCGGCCAGGAGCTGGGCGTGCACGTGGCGCCGCTCCCCGCCGACCCGAACCTCGCCGTGCTGTTCGGCGCGGTGTCCAGTCGGACGCCCGTGGAGCTGCAGTACCACGACGCTCGCCGCACCATCGATCCGTACCGCCTCGAGTTCCAGCGGGGCCGCTGGTACCTGAGCGGCTACGACCACCTCCGCAGCGAGGAGCGCAGCTACCGCCTCGACCGCATCGAGGGCCCGGTGCGGCTCTCGGAGCTCCCCCCCTTCGAGGCGCCCGCCACCGGCGTCCCCGGCCAGGCCCGCGGCGCATGGGAGCTGGGTGCAGAGGAGGCGGTCCGTGCCCGGGTGCGGATCGAGGGCCCCCAGGCCCGCTGGGCGGTCCAGCACGTGGGCCCCGATCGGGTCGTGGCCGCCGATGACGGGTCGGTCGTCGTCGAGCTTCCGGTCACCAACCGGGGGGCGTTCCGCTCCTTCGTGCTGTCGTTCCTCGACCACGCAGAGGTGCTGGAGCCCCAGGAGCTGCGCGACGACCTCGTCGCCTGGCTGGAGCGTGCACCGTGACGGCCCGAGCGGCGCCCCGGGCGCGCGGTGGGGCCGGCGAGCGCATGCAGCGCCTCCTCGCGCTCGTGCCCTTCGTCGCCGGCAGTGACGGGCCGACCGTGGGCGAGATCTGCGCGCGCTTCGGCATCACCGCGGCCGAGCTGGCCGCCGACCTCGAGGTGATCTGGCTCGTCGGCCTGCCGCCGTACACGCCGGACGCCCTCATCGACGTCGTGCAGGAGGGCGACCGGGTCTGGATCCACTACGCCGACGTCTTCGCGACGCCCCAGCGACTCACGCCCGACCAGGCCGTCGCCCTCCTCACGGCCGGGGCCTCGGTCCTCGCGCTGCCCGGGACCGATCCCGAGGGCCCGCTCGCCACCGGCGTGGCCAAGCTCGCTGCCGTGCTGGGGATCGACCCCGGCCAGGCGCTCGACATCGACCTCGGCGCGGCCCAGGCGGAGGTCCTCGAGGTGCTGCGCACCGGCGTGCGCGAGCGACGCTCCGTGCACCTCGACTACTACTCCTACGGGCGCGACGCGAGCTCCGAGCGCGACGTCGACCCGTACCTCGTCCACGCCGACGGCGGCAGCCTCTACCTGTTCGGTCGCTGCCACGCCGCCCGGGGGGAGCGCCGCTTCCGAGTCGACCGGATCGCCGCGGCGTCGCTCCTGGACGAGGCCTTCGACCCGCCGGCCGAGCCCATCCCGACGGCCGTCTTCGAGCCCGACGAGGACGACCCGCGGGTGGTGCTGGACCTCGATCCGGCGGCGCGCTGGGTGGCGGACGCGCATCCCGTCGAGGCCCGCGAGGAGCTGGCCGACGGGCGCCTGCGTGTCACCCTCGCGATCGCGGAGCCGGCTTGGCTGGAGCGCCTCCTCGTGGCGCTCGGACCGCAGGCCACGATCGTCGACGCTCCCGAGCCGCTGCGGGGCTCGGCGCGCGGTGCCGCCGCGCGCATCCTCGCCCGCTACCGTCTGCCCGCACCGTGACCGACATCCGCGACCCTGATCCCCCCGACGCCGGCGAGCCGCTCGGCGAGCGCGTCGTCGAGGACACCTCGACGCAGGACCGCATCCGCTCGGTGGTGGAGTGGATCGCGGTGATCGTGGGCGCCCTGATCGTGGCCCTGGTCGTGAAGACCTTCCTGTTCCAGGCCTTCTACATCCCCTCGGAGTCGATGGAGCCGACCCTCGACGTCGGCGACCGCGTCCTCGTCAACAAGCTCAGCTACGACCTGCACGACGTGAACCGGGGTGATGTCGTGGTGTTCGAGCTGCCGGCCGAGGAGGTCGGCCCCGACGGCGTGAAGGACCTCATCAAGCGCGTCATCGGCCTGCCCGGCGAGGTCATCGAGACCCGCGACGGCGTGATCTACGTCGACGACCGCCGCGTCGAGGAGCCCTACCTGCCCGAGGACGGTCCCACCGGCCCGCCGATCGAGCGCCAGACGGTGCCCGACGACCACGTGTTCGTGCTGGGCGACAACCGCGACAACTCCGCCGACAGCCGGAGCCGGGGTCCCATCCCCATCGACACCATCGTCGGCCGCGCCTTCGTCCTGGTGTGGCCGCCGGGCGACATCGGCAGCCTGTAGCGGCCGAGGAGCAGAGCCAGGGCGAGGCGGCGACGCGCTCGGCCGCGCTCAGGCAGCTCGGCGAACGGCGTCGCTGAGGCGGTCGACGTGGTCGGAGTAGACGCCGTCGATGCCAGCGTCGAGCAGCTCGTCGAGGATCCGCTCGTGCTGCGCGTCCCAGCCGAAGCACAGCACCTCGAAGCGGTGGAAGAGCGTGACGAGGCCCCCGGTCCACTCGCTGTGGTGCAGGTTGACCGCATCGATGCCCGCCGCCGCCAGCGAGGCGGCCCGGTGCTCGGGCCCTCGGGTCATCGCCTCGAGGCGCGTCGAGTCGACCAGACGGACCTCCGGGCACGCCTGCCGCCACGCTGCCACGAGCGTCCAGTCGGGGTGGCAGAGCCAGAGGTGCCGCAAGGCGTCGTCACCGGCGGCGCGCGCGACCGATGCCAGCGGTGCGAAGGCGGCCGGGTCCTTGACGTCGAGGGACAGCTCGAGCCGGGTGCCCACCTGCTGGTAGAGCTCCCCGAGCGTCGGGATGTGCGCGGGCAGCTCGTCGCGACGGCACTCGGAGATGGGGCGCCTGCGCAGGCCGGAGCGGACCACGCCGTCGTGGTCGAGGACGACCTCACCGTCCGCGGTCAGCCAGGCGTCGCTCTCCAGCCCCGTGGCGCCGAGGCGCACGGCCAGCTCGAACGCCTCCAGCGTGTTCTCCGGTGCGTTGGCCCGGGCGCCCCGGTGGGCGAAGCCGATCGGTGGCTTGCGGAGCGAGGGCAACCGGGTGGGCACGACGACCCATTGTGCCAGAACGCCCTCAAGGAACATGGTGGTCCGGCCGACATCTTCACCACGCACACAGCCACGTTGGAGGCGGGCAAGACCATGGCGACAGTCATCAAGGCGAGCTGCCAGGACTGCGGAGATGTCGAGCTGACGGTCCGCGACCTGCGGGTGCGAGTGTGCACCCACGACGACCAGGGCAGCTACGTCTTCCGGTGCCCGACCTGTCAGATGTCGGTCGTGAAGCCCGCCGAGCCGCGGATCGTCGACATGCTGGTCGCCTCAGGCGTCCAGCTCGTCGAGTGGCGCCTCCCTGCCGAGCTGTTCGAGCCGCGCACGGGCGAGCGGATCACCCACGACGACCTCATCGACTTCCACCACCTGCTCCAGGACGACGACTGGTTCGACAGCCTGCTCACGCTGGGCTGAGCGGACCGGGAGAGCGGTAGCGTCATGGACATGTCCCTGCTCTGGGCGGTCCCGCCGGTCGCGGTCGCTGCGGCCATGGTCATCGTGCTGCTGCAGCTCCGGAACCTCGACCAGGCGACCGCGGACCTCAGCGTCCAGCTGCGCCGCCTCGACGAGGTCCGCGTGGCGGTGGCCGAGGTCCGCTCGGAAGCAGCGGCGGCCCGCGCCACCCTGCGCCGTCTCCACGCCCGCTGAGCGCTGCCGCGGCGCTGAGGCCGCTCGGAGGCCCACCAGTAGACTCGCGCCATGTTCAACATCGGTGGCGGTGAGCTCCTCGTCATCGCCCTGATCGCCCTCATCGTGCTGGGTCCCGAGCGCCTTCCTGGCGCCGCCCGGCAGATCGGCAAGACGCTGGCCGACCTGCGGAGGCTCTCCAGCGGGTTCCAGGACGAGCTCCGGGGGGCGCTCGACACCGACCCGGCCCAGGTGGCCGGCCCGAAGCGGAACGTGCTGGGGGAGGGTGCCGGCACCGCGAGTGCGGACGGCTCGGTCAGCGCCGCGGTGCGCTCCGTCAGCGGCGAGCCCCTCGGGGCCGTCGCGCCCGACGAGGCGACGACCGCAGGTTCCGAGCCGAAGCGCCCGACGCGGCGCCGCGAGCCGCTGGTGGCCCGCCCGGCGTCGCCGAACGGTCGCAAGGCGGCGCCGGCCGCCTCCGCCGAGGCGAGCCGCAAGCGGGCCACGCCGCTCCAGAAGGGCTCGGCGCGGAGCGCTCGCCGCAGCACCCGATGAGCGCCCCGGCCGTGCCGGCTGGCGCCGACGAAGCGCGCATGTCGGTGATCGAGCACCTCGCCGAGCTGCGTGACCGCCTCATCAAGATCGCCGTCGCCGTCGTGGTGGGCATGGTCATCTCGTTCGCGCTGTACCCGTGGATCTTCGACTTCCTCCTCGAGCCGTACAAGCAGATCGCCGAGGAGCGCTCGCTGACCGACGGCCGCCTGCTCCAGATCGATCCGCTCGAAGGCTTCAGCGTCCGGATGAAGATGGCGGGCTACGGCGGCATCGCCATCGCCATGCCCGTCATCCTCTGGCAGATCTGGCGCTTCGTCACCCCTGGCCTGTACCCGCACGAGCGTCGCTACGCGGTTCCCTTCGTGCTCAGCGGCATCGCGCTGTTCGTTCTCGGCGCCGGGTTGGCGTACTACACGCTGCCGCGGGCGCTGGAGTTCCTCGTCGACATCGGCGGTGACGACCTCGTCACGGCGTTCGCGCCGGGCAAGTACTTCACGCTGATCACCTACATGATGCTGGCGTTCGGTATCGGCTTCGAGTTCCCGATCCTGCTGATCTTCCTGCAGATGGCGGGGATCGTCGAGCCCGACGTGCTCCGGAGCCTGCGCCGGTACGCCATCGTGGGCATCTGCGTCCTGGTGGCCGTCATCACGCCGTCGGGCGATCCCGTCAGCATGCTCATGCTGTCGGTGCCCATGGTGCTCTTCTACGAGGTGTCGATCCTCGTCGGGCGGGTCATCGTCCGGCGGCGGGCGGTCCGCGAGGCGGCCTAGTGCTCGCCGACGCCACTGACCGCAGCGGGCTGCTGCAGGGCTACGACTTCGCGCTCGACCCGTTCCAGGTGCGAGCGCTCGACGCCCTCGACGCCGGGCGGTCGGTCCTCGTGGCGGCGCCGACGGGCTCGGGCAAGACGGTGGTGGCCGAGTACGCCGTGGCGAAGGCCCTGGCGGAGGGGGCCAAGGCCTTCTACACCGCGCCGATCAAGGCGCTGTCGAACCAGAAGTACGCCGATCTCGCGCGGCGCCACGGCCCCGAGCGCGTGGGCCTGCTGACGGGCGACAACGCCATCAACGGCGACGCCCCCGTCGTGGTCATGACCACCGAGGTCCTGCGGAACATGATCTACGCGGCGTCCGACGCCCTGGCGGGTCTGCGCTACGTCGTGCTCGACGAGGTGCACTTCCTGCAGGACGCCTACCGGGGCCCGGTGTGGGAGGAGGTGATGATCCACCTTCCGGCCGACGTCAAGCTGGTCTGCCTGTCGGCCACGGTGTCCAACGCCGAGGAGCTGGCGGAGTGGATCACCACGGTGCGCGGCCCCACCGAGGCGGTGATCGAGGAGCGGCGGCCCGTCGAGCTGCAGAACCTCTACTGCGTCGGCGACAAGCACACCCAGGAGCTGCACCTGCTGCCCACGCTCGTCGACGGCCGTCCCAACCCCGAGGCCGATCGGCTCGACGACGAGGCGCTCCACGCGCGGGGGCGACCACCGCGGGGCCGGCCGCGGCGGCGCTTCTTCACCCCGCGGCGCATCGAGGTGATCGAGCGTCTCAACGACGAGGGCATGCTGCCGGCCATCACCTTCATCTTCAGCCGCAAGGCGTGCGACGAGGCTCGCGACGCCTGCCTCGACGCCGGCATGCGGCTGACGACGCCCGACGAGCGCGCCAGGGTGCGCAGCATCGTCGACGAGCGCACGGCGACGCTCTCCGACGCCGACCTCGACGTGCTGGGGTTCGACCGCTTCCTGGGCGGCCTCGAGGCGGGCGTGGCGGCCCACCATGCCGGCATGGTGCCCCCCTTCAAGGAGGCGGTCGAGGCGTGCTTCACCGAGGGGCTCACCAAGGCGGTCTTCGCCACCGAGACGCTCGCCCTCGGCGTGAACATGCCGGCGCGCTCCGTCGTCATCGAGCGGCTCACGAAGTTCACGGGCGAGCGCCGGGAGCTGCTGACGCCGGGGGAGTACACGCAGCTGACCGGCAGGGCCGGACGCCGCGGCATCGACGAGATCGGCCACGCCATCGTCCTGTGGTCGCCCTTCGTGCCCTTCGAGCAGGTCGCCGCGCTGGCATCGAGCCGCACCTACGCCCTGCGCTCCGCCTTCCGGCCGACCTACAACATGGCGGTCAACCTGGTGCGCCGCTACGAACCCGAGCAGGCCCACCACCTCCTCAACCTGTCCTTCGCGCAGTACCAGGCAGACCGAGCGGTCGTGCGCACCGAGGCCCGCATCGAGCGACAGCAGGCCCGCCTGGCCCGCTTGCGCGAGGAGGCGCGCTGCGAGCGCGGCGACGTCGAGGAGTATCGACGCCTGCGCGGCGAGGCCCAGGACCGGCGCCGGACGAACCGACGTGCGGACCGGGCCAGCCAGGACCGCACCTTCGCCGCCCTGGCGCGGCTCACGCCGGGCGACGTGATCGTCATCGACGGGACGCGCCTGGGGGTCCTGAGCGTGGCGTTCCGCAAGGGCAACCCTCGCCTCCACGTCGTCGACGAGCGAAGCAAGCCCCGGACCATCGGCGCCGACGAGCTGGCGGAGCCGCCCCGCCCCGTCGGCTCGATCGAGCTGCCGGTGCCGTACAACCCGAACAACCGCTCGTTCCAGCACCAGGTCGGCGAGGCCCTCCGGCGCCGCACGCGTCGGTCCGCCCCGAAACGACGACCCGGCGGAGCCCGAGGAGCTCCCCGTGCTCGACGACGCACTGCTCCTCGCCGAGACCCACCCCGTGGCCGACTGCCCTGACCGCGAGGCCCACGTGCGCGCGGCCGTGCAGGCCGACCGGGTCGCCCGCGACCTCGAGGAGCTGCACCGCCAGGTGCGCGGGCGCACGGAGTCGCTCGCCCGGCGCTTCGACCGCGTCCTGCGGCTGCTCGAGGCGTGGGGGTACCTCGATGGGTGGGCGCTGACCGACGCCGGGCAGGTGCTGGCGAGGACCTACCACGAGGCCGACCTCTTGGTCGCCGAGGCCATGACGTCCGGCGTGCTCGACGACCTCGACGCGCCCACGCTGGCAGCCGTCGTCTCGTGCCTCACCTACGAGCACCGGGGCCGGGAGCGACCACCTGACCCGCGGTTCCCCTCCTCGACGGTGCGCGACCGGTTCCGGCGCCTCGACCGGCTGGCCGCGGAGCTGCTCGCCGACGAGGAGGCGGCCGGCCTCCCCAGCACGCGGGTGCCCGATGCGGGCTTCGTGCACCTGGCCCACGCCTGGGCATCCGGCGACGGGCTCGCCTCGGTGCTCGAGGACGAGGAGCTCTCCGGCGGCGACTTCGTCCGCAACGTGAAGCAGCTCATCGACCTCCTGCGTGGCATCGCAGACGCCGCACCGGTGCCCGCCACGGCGGCACGAGCGCGCCAGGCCGCCGACGCCCTCCAGCGCGGCGTCGTCACCGCGACGTCCGCGCTCGAGCTGGGCGACGACGTGACCGGTGGCGAGGACGCCGTCGTCGAGCCGGGCGAGGCGCCCTGACGATGCCGATCGCCAAGGGCGACCCGTGGGGCACGCCGGGGGCGCTGCCCCGGCACGGGGTGGTGGTGCGCAGCGACGCCGAGGCCCGCGCCGTCGTCACTTCGGCGCGCCGGGCGGGCGAGCCCGTCCCGCCGCTGGGCCTGCTGGGCGGTGACCTGTGCCGCACGCTGGGGGGCACCGGCGACGAGGCGCGCCTTCGCTCGGAGCAGGCGGTGACGCTGCCCGTCGACCTGGGCTCGGTCTTGGTCGACGGGCGCCTGCACTGGTTCGTCGCCCACCTCGTCGCCAAGCGGACCTGGTGGCGCGGCCGGGTGGTGGTGGCCATGAACGCGCAGTACCTGGGCCGTTGGGACGTGGCCCCGCGTGGCCATCCCAACGACGGCCGGCTCGACGTCCTCGACGCCGACCTGCCCTTCGACGAGCGGCTGCAGGCCAGGTCCCGGCTGCGATCGGGCAGCCACGTGCCCCACCCCCGCATCGAGGAGCGCCACGTCGCCGCCGTCCAGATCGAGCTGGCACGGCCCAGCGAGGTGCTCCTCGACGGCGAGGCCGTGGGCCGGGCGAGCCACCTTGCCATCCGCGTCGAGCCCGATGCCCTCATCTGCGTCGTCTGAGGCGACCCCAGCCGCCCGCCGCGGCGCCGGTAGCCTGCCGCCGATGGAGCTCCGTGCGCTGAAGGACCGCCTGCAGGCCGAGGTGGAGGCCCGCACCACCGTGCTCCTCGACGCCTCCCACCAGATCCACGACCACCCCGAGCTCAACTACGAGGAGCGCTTCGCCCACGACCTGCTGAGCGGCCTGCTCGAGGCCGAGGGGCTCGACGTGGTGCGCCAGGCCCACGGCATCGAGACCGCCTTCGTGGCACGTGCCGGCAGCGCCGGACCGACGATCGCGGTGCTCTGCGAGTACGACGCCCTGCCCGGCATCGGCCACGCCTGCGGCCACAACATCATCGCCGGAGCCGGTCTGGGCGCCGGCCTGGCGGCGGCGGCACTGGCCGAGGAGGCTGGTGGGCGCGTCGTCGTGATGGGCACGCCTGCCGAGGAGGGCGGCGGCGGCAAGATCCGCCTGATCCAGCGGGGCGCCTTCGACGGCGTCGACGCCGCCATGATGGTGCACCCCGCCGGCCAGGACCTGACCGCCATGGACGTCATCGCCGTGCAGGAGCTCACCGCCACCTACACCGGCCAGGCCGCCCACGCCGCAGCGTTCCCGCACCGGGGCCGCAACGCCCTCGATGCCGCCGTGCTGGGCTACGTGAACGTGGCGGCGCTGCGCCAGCACATCCGCCCGACGGAGCGGGTCCACGGGATCTTCGTCGAGGCCGGCGAGAAGCCGAACATCGTGCCGGCCCGGGCCAGCACCGCCTGGATGGTGCGCTCGCCCAGCATCCGCACGCTCGGTCCGCTGAAGGACCGGGTGGAGGCCTGCCTCCGGGCCGGGGCCTCGGCTGCCGGGTGCGAGGTCGAGATCGCCTGGAAGCCGGTGGTCTACGCCGACATGCTCGACAACCGCGCCATGGTCGACCGCTTCGCGGCCAACGCGGCGGCGCTGGGCCGCCCGCTGCGCGATCCTGACGCCAAGCTGGCCGTGGTGGGCAGCACCGACATGGGCAACGTGAGCTACGTGGTGCCGTCGATCCATCCCATGATCAAGGCGGCGCCGCCCAACGTGGCCATCCACACGCCGGACTTCGCCGGCCATGCCCGCAGCGAGTCCGGCGACCGGGCGGTCGTCGACGCAGCGGTGGCCCTGGCCTGGACGGTGGCCGACCTCTGGCTCGGCGAGGGCGTCCTCGACTCCGTCCGCAGCGAGTTCGCCGCCACCATCGACCGCGTCGGGAGCGATGCCGTGAGGTCCGCGATCGGGGACGGCTCTGCGCCGTAGCATCTGGGTCCCGCCGCCCGCCCCTCCCGTCCAGGACCACCGATGACCGTCTACATCGCCGAGGAGTTCACGCCCGACGAGGCGGACGTCCTGCGGCGCTACTTCACGAACCTCGACGGGCCCGTGTTCGCCCTGGTCAACCTGCCCGAGGTCGTCAAGGGCGCCCTGTTCGCCCGGTACTCGCGGAGCTCGAAGAGCCTCCGCCGGCTCTTCCTCGACGAGTTCGTCGGCGACCTCGACATCGCCGGGGACGCCACGATCGACGCCACGGTGGGGCTGCGCCGGGCCGAGGAGCTCTACGACCGGGTCTTCTTCGAGTACGGCGACGACTCCGTCGCGCAGCTCGGCGGCGTGCACCTGGCGTGCGAGCAGGCGTCGAACCTGCTCACCAAGGTGCTCGAGTGGGGGCGGCTGATGGCCTACCTCGAGCAGTCCACGCGCTACATCGCCTACGACGCCCGCCTCGGCGGCCGCTACCGCTACTACCGCGACCCGGAGGTGCTCGGCTCCAGCCTCGGCCTGCGCTACGTCGGCGACATGGATCGCCTGTTCGACTCCTACGCCGAGCTCGTCCCGGTCATGTCCGACTTCTTCCGCGACCAGTTCCCCAAGGAGCCCGGGGACTCGGACTTCGTCTACCGCCAGGCCGTGCGGGCGAAGGCCTTCGACGCCGTCCGGGGCATGCTGCCCGCCGCGTCGCTGTCGAACGTGGGGATCTACGGCACCGGCCAGGGCTACGAGGCCCTCCTGCTGCGGATGCGCGCCCACCCGCTGCCCGAGGCGAGGGCGTACGCCGATCTCATGCTCACCGAGCTGCGCAAGGTGATCCCGAGCTTCTTGAAGCGGGTCGACCTCGACGACCGTGGCGTGGCGTGGAGCACCTACCTCGCGTCGACGCGCACGGCGGTCGACGAGATCGCCGCGGGCCTCTTCCCCGACGGCGGACCTGCCGACGACGGCCCGCCCGTCCGCCTCGTCGACTGGGACCCCGACGGCGAGGTGAAGCTGGTCACCGCCATCCTCTACGCCGCCTCCCACGTCAGCGAGGCGGTCCTCGAGCAGCGCGTGCGCGCCATGACCACCGACGAGCGGATCGCCGTCATCCGGGCCTACGTGGGGGAGCGGGAGAACCGACGCCACAAGCCGGGCAGGGCGTTCGAGCGCCTCACCTACCGCTTCGACATCCTCGCCGACTACGGCGCCTTCCGTGACCTGCAGCGGCACCGCATGCTGTCGATCGAGTGGCAGCAGCTCAGCCCGCGCCACGGCTTCACCCGCCCCGAGGCGGTCGACCTCGCGGGCTGCGCCGAGCGCTTCGACGAGGCCATGGAGCGCTCGGCGGCCCTCCACGACGCCCTCCTGGAGCGCTTCCCGGCCCAGGCCCCGCTCGCCGTGGCCCTGGCGTACAAGGTCCGGTTCTTCCTGCACCTCAACGCCCGCGAGGCGATGCACCTGCTCGAGCTGCGCACCACCCCCCAGGGCCACCCCGCCTACCGGGTCGTCGGCCAGGACATGCACCGCCTCATCGCCGAGCAGGCAGGCCACCGAGCCGTGGCCGAGGCCATGGTGCACGTCGACCACTCGCCCGAGCCGCGCCTGGAGCGCCTCGACGCCGAGCGCCGCGCCGAGGCCCGCCGCCAATCGCGCTGAGCGGGGTGGCTCCGCCCAGAACGCCATCGCGGCTAGGTTGACGTGCCGCTCGTCACCCCACCGGCAGGGTCCGGACGGTGCCGCAGCGAACCAAGAAGGCGAAGGTGCACCCCATCGCCGCTGCCCGCCATGTCACACCCGGAGGAGGGGACCCGCTCTGGACGCCGTCATCTCACTGCGTGGCGTGACCAAGTCGTTCGGGTCGCACACCGTCCTCCGCAGGACATCAGCTTCGACATCCCGCGGGGCCAGATCACCGCGGTCATGGGCCCGTCGGGCACCGGCAAGTCCGTCCTCCTGAAGAACATCATCGGCCTGCTGCGCCCCGACGCCGGCGAGATCTGGGTCGAGGGCGAGGAGACGGTGCGGATGGGCGAGCGCGACCTCTACCGGGTGCGCCGCAAGTTCGGCGTCCTCTTCCAGGACGGCGCCCTGTTCGGCTCGCATGAACATGTACGACAACATGGCCTTCCCGCTCCGCGAGCACACGCGCAAGACGGAGAAGGAGATCCGCGAGATCGTCCTCGACAAGGCCGAGATGGTCGGGCATGCTCGACCACCTCAAGAAGTACCCCGGCGAGGTGTCGGGCGGCATGAAGAAGCGGGCCGGCCTGGCCCGGGCGCTGGCCATGGACCCCGAGATCATCCTCTTCGACGAGCCCGACTCGGGTCTCGACCCCGTGCGCGTCTCCTACCTCGACGAGCTGGTGAAGAAGATCCAGGAGGAGACGGGCGCCACCTTCGTCGATCATCACCCACAACATCGCGTCGGTGATGCGGACGTCCGACTACATCGCCGTGCTCTACCGGGCCGGGCTGGTGAAGTTCGCCTCCAAGGAGGAGATGCGCACCACCGACGACGCGATCATCCGCCAGTTCCTCGCCGGACGGGCGCTCGGGCCGATCGGCATGGACGAGCTGGCCACCGAGCAGAGCGACATCGAGAAGGACCTGGTGGCGCGCGAGGTGGCCCGCATCGGCCGCGGGGGCGACGGCTCCTCCGCCAACGACATCCTCACGGTCTGAGGCGCGGCGGTGATCGGCAAGGTCCAGTTCGTCCTCCGGGAGACCGGCAACCTCTTCGCCATCTCCCTCGAGGGGCTGCGACGCACCTGGGACGTGCGCACGTGGTGGAAGGAGTACCTCCGCCAGTGCTGGTTCATCGCCAAGGTCACCAGCATCCCGGTCGTGCTCATCTCCATCCCGTTCGGGGCGGTCATCGCCCTGCACGTCGGCGCCTTCTCCCGCCAGCTCGGCGCCGAGTCGACCACCGGCGCCGCCATGGTGCTCGCCATCGTCCGCGAGGCCGCACCCGTCGCCACCGCCCTGCTCATCGCCGGCGCCGGCGGCTCGGCCATGACGGCCGACCTCGGCGCCCGCAAGATCCGCGACGAGCTGGCCGCCATGGAGGTCATGTCGGTCAACCCGGTGCACCGGCTCGTCACGCCCCGCCTCTGGGCCGCGAGCACCGTCGGGCTGCTTCCTCGTGTCGCTCGTGTCGGTGGCGGGCATCGCCGGCGGCTACTTCTTCAACGTCGTCATCCAGAAGGTCACGCCGGGCGCCTACTTCCAGGGCTTCACCTCCCTGGTGCAGCTGCCCGACCTCTACTCCTCGCTCGCCAAGGCCTGGGTCTTCGGGTTCATCGCCGCCATGGTCGCCTGCTACAAGGGCATCTACGCCAAGGGCGGCCCGAAGGGCGTCGGCGACGCCGTCAACCAGGCCGTCGTCATCACCTTCATCCTCATCTTCTTCGCCAACTTCGTCATGACGTCCCTCTACTTCGCGCTCGTGCCGCAGAAGTTCTGATGACCGCCGTCACCCGCCTCTCCCGTCCCGTTCGCAGCTCCGGCCGTGCCCTCGGCGACGTCCTCGAGGAGGTCGGCAAGCAGCTCGCCTTCTACGCCCAGATCCTGGGCGAGATCGTCACCCAGGTCGCGCATCACAGCTGAAGTACCGCAACGTCGTCTTCAACCTGGTGTCCGACATCACGATCGGCGCCGGCGCGCTGATCGTCGGCGGCGGGATGGTCTTCGTGATCTTCTCGATGTCGTTCTTCACCGGCACCGAGGTCGGCCTCCAGGGCTTCAAGGGCCTCGAGCAGATCGGCGCCGAGGCGTTCACCGGCCTGATCGGCAGCTTCGCCAACACCCGCGAGGTCACGCCGCTCATCGCCGGCGTGGCCTTCGCGGCCCAGGTCGGCGCCGGCTTCACCGCCGAGCTCGGGGCCATGCGCATCTCCGAGGAGATCGACGCCCTCGAGGTGATGTCGGTGCCCGTCGAAGGCCTACCTCGTCGCCACCCGGGTCGTCGGCCGCGCTGCTCGCGATCATCCCGCTCTACCTGATCTCGCTCTTCGCCAGCTTCTTCGCCACCAAGCTGGTCACGACGCAGTTCTTCGGGCTGTCGCCCGGCGTCTACGACTACTACTTCCGGCTCTACCTGCCGATCATCGACGTCGTCTACAGCCTCATCAAGGCGGGCATCTTCGCCGTCGTGGTCGCGCTCATCCACTGCTACTACGGCTACTACGCCATCGGGCGGACCGGCCGGCGTGGGCGTGGCGGTGGGCCGGGCGATCCGCCTGTCGATCGTCACCGTCGTGGTGCTCAACCTCGTGCTGTCCCTGATCTTCTGGGGCGGCGGCAACACCGTCAGCCTCACCGGGTAGCCGCCATGCTCGCCGTCACCCCTCGCCGCCAGAACATCCTCACCGGAGCCATCGCCATGGTGCTGCTCAGCGGTGCCATCACCGTCGGCGTCAAGGGCGCCTTCGGGGCCTTCGACGGCGGCTACGAGCTGGTGGGCACCTTCGACGCCGCCGGGCAGGGCCTGCTGCCGGGGTCCGACGTCAAGGTGCGGGGCGTCGACATCGGCCAGGTCGACGCGATCGAGCTGGTCGACGGCCAGGCCGAGGTCACCTTGCGCATCGACGCCGACGAGCAGGTCGCCTCCGACGCGCATCGGCGATCATCCGGCCGAAGACGCTCTTCGGCGAGAAGTTCGTCGACATCGACCCAGGTGCGGCGGAGGGAGCGGGGCCCTTCCTCGGCGACGGCGACGCGCATCGTCGACACGCAGGGCGGCTTCGAGCTCGAGCAGGTGCTCGCCGACACCTATCCGTGCTGCAGGCCATCGACCCGGCCGAGCTCATGACCGTGCTCAGCGAGCTCGCCGACGCCGGCGAGGGACTCGGCGAGGTGATCAACCGCTCGATCGTGAACGGCGCGGAGCTCTCCGAGGTCCTTCGCCGACAACGCCGACAACACGCGAGCAGTTCCTCGACGACCTCGCCGTCGCTCTCCGACGAGCTGGCCGACGACGCCGAGGACCTCCTCGCCATCGCCGACGCCGGCAACGTGGCGCTGCCCGTGCTCAACGACGAGAGGACGAGCTCGTCGACCTCCTGCAGCAGGCCGGCCGCCTCTCCAACGACGTCGCCGACCTGCTCGAGGGCAACCGGGCCTTCGTCGACGCGGCGCTCGTCGAGGGCACCCGAAGCCTCGCAGCTGCTCTTCGACCAGCGCGACCAGGTCATCCCCCTCGTCATCGGCCTGCGCCAGTACGTCGCAGACCCTCGCGTCGGTCATCCGCATCGACGTCGGCGACGGCTCGCTCATGGCGGCGGTGAAGGGCCATCCTCGGCGGCGACCTCTGCGGCGTGATCCCCTGCGCCGGCACCGCCACCGCAGGCGCGGGCCCCACGCCACCCGAGCCCGCTCCGGCACCGCCGCCGGCCCTGCCGGAGCTGCCGCTGGGCCTTCCGGAGCTGCCGCTCGACCTGGGAGCGAGCGCGCCGGATGACTCCCTCCTCGGGCTGCTGAGCCGGGTGCTGGGCGCATGATCCGCACCGCCCTGAAGTTCGGCGACGTTCGTGCGTCGTCTGCCTCGCCTTCACGCTGCTACCTGGCGTTCACCATCGGCAACCTCGACGTCCGCGACCCGCTGGGCCGCAACACCTACGCCCTCACCGCCAGCTTCGACGACGTCACGGGCCTGCTGGTGAACGACAACGTCAAGGTCGCCGGTGTCGTGGTCGGCAAGGTCACCTGCATGTCGACCGAGGACGGGACGCGCCGTCGTCGACGATGCAGATCGACGAGGACCACGCCGACCTTCCCCAAGGACACCTCCGCCGCCGTCCGCTGGCGGAACCTGATCGGCCAGCGCTACGTCTACCTCTACCCGGGCGACTCGGCCGAGGCGCTGCAGCGACGGCGACGTCATCGCCGACACGGAGTCGGTCGTCGACCTCGGCGAGCTGTTCAACCGGCTCGGCCCGATCGTCGGCGCCATCGACCCGCCCAGGTCAACGACTTCCTCGACACCATCACCCAGGCGCTCGACGGGCGCGAGGACAAGGTCGGCGCCAGGCCCTCGACGACCTCGCCACGCTCACCACCGGGCTGGCCAGCCGCGACGACGCCATCCAACGGCTGATCACCAACCTCGACATCGTCGCCGACACCGTCAACCGGCGCGACGCGCAGATCGAGGTGATGCTCGAGAACCTCATCACCCTCTCGCAGACCTTCGGCGACAACACCGCCACGCTCGACGCGGCCCTCATGCGAGCTCGGCGTCCTTCGGCACCGAGCTCGACGGCCTGCTCGACACCAACGCGGACGAGATCGACCGCCTGCTCGCCAACCTCGCGCTGGTCACCGACACGGTCCGGGGCCGTCTGCCGCAGCTCGACGCCTTCCTGGCGCGGCTTCGGCGACGCCAGCGCTGCCGTCTTCCGGGCGGGCAACCGGGGCGAGTTCCTCAACCAGAAGATCCTCTGCGCCAGCGTCGGCCCGCCGCAGTCGAGCGAGGCCGGCTGCCCCACGGGTGACCCCATCACCGGCTTGGCCAGCGCCGCGCAGCCCTTCACCGTGGCGCCCACCTCGGGCTCCGACGCCATCACCTCGCTGCTGCGCAAGGCGCTCGACCGATGAGGTCCTTCCGCGACCGCAACCCCTACGCCGTGGGCCTCGTCTCGCTGCTCGTCATCGGCGCCGTCACCGGCCTGGCCTTCATGGTCGGGCCTGCTCCACCTCCTCGAGGACACCTACGAGATGGAGGGCACCTTCACCGACGCCGCCGGGCTCCGCGGCGGCGACGAGGTCAAGCTCGCCGGCGTCAAGGTCGGCCGTGTGACCGGCATCGAGGCCGACCGCGAGACGGGCCTCGTGCGGGTCGACGTGGGTCGTCAACGACGGCGTCGACATCCGAGACGACGCCGGTGCCGACATCGCGCTCGAGACCCTGCTCGGCTCCAAGTTCATCCGCATCACCGACCCCACCGCGGGCGACGGCCCTCCTGGCGGACCTGCCACGGGAGCAGCGCACCATCCCGCACCAGGAGTGCGACGCCGACGGTCGCTGCACGATCCGCACGACGACGCCCGTCGACGTCTTCGACCTCACCCGCGAGGCGACCGAGCGCATCGAGGCCACCGACAACGAGCGGCTCAACCAGCTCATCAACCAGCTCGCCGACGATCACCGAGGGCAAGCGGGCCACGATCACCGACCTGATCAACGGCATCGACCAGGTGTCGAGCGCCATCAACGAGCGGGAGGCCCAGCTCGTCGAGCTGCTCGGCGAGGCCGACGAGCTCGCCGCCAACCTGGCCGCCAAGGACCAGACGCTGGTCCAGCTGATCGACAGCTCCCGCACCATCCTCGACTTCCTCGTGCAGCGCCGCGACGAGCTCGCCGCCGCCCTCGGGGCGGGCAGCGACGCGGTTCGCTCCCTGTCCCTGCTGATCGACACCAACGCCGCCGAGCTCGACGCCATCCTCGACGACCTCCATCCCACCCTGGCCACCGTCGAGGCCAACCTGCCCGCCCTCAACCGCGGCCTGGCCTTCGCCGGCCCCGCCTTCTACGGCCAGTCGCTCGCCGGCACCCACGGGCCCTGGCAGGACATCTACGTCGCGGCGCTCGGGCCGGACATCTTCGGCGTCCTCGAGGACCTGACCGGACAGGCGGCCCCGTGATGCGGCCCAGGCGCGCCTCGTCCGCGACGGCGGTGCTGGTGGCGGCCGCCGTCGGGGCTGCTGCCCTGCCCGGGTGCGGGGTCCTCGGCGGCGGCGACACCTACACGCGTCACGGCCTACTTCCCGCGCGCCGTGTCGGTGTTCCAGTCCTCCGACGTGCGCGTGCTGGGGCTGCCTGCCGGCTCGGTCAGCGAGGTCGAGCATCGAGGGCGACCGGGTGCGCATCGAGATGGCGATCCCCTCCGACATGCGGTGCCGGCCGGCGCCGGTGCGCAGATCGTCCCCCAGTCGCTCATCGGCGAGCGGTACGTCCAGCTCTCGCCGGCCTTCGAGGACCGGCATGGAGCGGGCTCAGGACGGCCACGTCATCCCGCTCGAGCACACCATCGTCCCCGTCGAGCCCGACGAGGCGCTGGCCGCGCTGAAGGAGTTCCTCGACAGCCTCGATCCCGACGGCATCGGCGAGCTCGTGACCAACCTCGACGAGGACCTGCGCGGGCAACGGCGCCGCCCTCAACGACGCCCTGGGCGGGCTGTCGCAGCTCGTGTCGACCTTCGCCGACAACGACGACGTGCTGCTCCGCATCGTCGACAGCTTCGACCGCCTCAACGCCACGCTCGTCACCCGCGAGCAGCAGCTGGGCGAGGTGCTCGACGCCTTCGCCGAGGCCAGCGCAGGTGCTCGCCGACGAGCGCCAGAGCATCGAGGATCTCGTCGGCGGCCTCGCCGACCTGTCCCGCAGACGGCCTCGAGCTGGTCGGGGAGCACGCCACCGCGCTGCGGGCCGACATCGAGACGCTCGCCGACGCGGCCGCCACGATCGACGCCAACCTGGCGTCGGTCACGCAGCTGCTCGACGCCGGCGCCCTCCTCACCACCGGTCTGCTCGGGGCCTACAACCCCGAGCTGCGCGCCATCGACCTGCGCAACAACTTCTCCCCGCTGATCACCGAGGTCCTCGACGTGATCCTCGGCGAGCTCGGGCTGCCCCCGCTGTGCGTGCCGGTCCTCCAGGACTGCCCGGTGGCCGGCGCCGCCGCCGGCACCGGCCGACCCACCATCGCCGCCCTCGAGCGGCCCACCACGCCGGTGGGGTCGCTCCTCGACCTGCTGAGCCAGCCCGCCGCGCCCGCGCCCGCACCGGGGCCCGGGCCCGTCGAGCGCGCTCGGCGACCTGCTCGCCGACGCCGCCAGCACCCTCCTGGGGGTGGGCCGGTGATCGCACGGCGACGCCTCCTCGCGCGTGGTGCTCGCGGTCGCGACTCGCTGCCGGCTGCACGCTGCCCGGGCAGGTGGAGGGCCCGGTGGAGCTCACCGCCACCTTCGACGACGTCGGCGACCTCGTGCGCGGCCACTCCGTGCAGGTCGCCGACGTCCGCGTCGGCTCGTCACGGGCATCGAGCTCACCGACGACTACCAGGCCGAGGTCACGATGCGGTCAAGGACGGCCTCGACCTCCCGCTCGACAGCGAGGCCGTGCTGCGCACCACCTCGCTGCTCGGCGAGAAGTTCATCGAGCTGCGGCCGCACCGCGAGGGCGCCAGCGAGGGTGCCGGGCATCCTCGCTCGACGGCGCCGAGCTGGCTCGCACCAGCGAGGCGCCCGAGCTCGAGTTCGTGGCCGAGGAGGCGGTCCAGGTGCTCGCCGGCGTGGTCGACGCAACGACCTGGCCACCCTCATCGAGACGGGTGCGGTCGGCTTCGGCGGCCGCGCCGCCGAGCTGGCGAGCCTCATCGACAACCTCTCGACCGTGAGCGGCGTGCTCGCCGACCAGACCGGCAACATCGTCGCCATCATCGACGGCCTCGACCAGGCGACGGCCACCCTCGCCGGGGGAGCCGGACCGGGTCGACCAGCTCCTGGTGAACCTGGCCCGCACCACCGACGTGCTGGCCGACAACCGCGAGCTCACGCTGCAGACGCTGCGCGACCTCACCCGGCTCGCCGAGGCGCAGAACGACATCGTGTTCCAGCCCTTCCGGGCCCAGATCGACCAGCAGATCCGCCAGCTCGACGCCATCCTGGCCATCGTCGCCGAGCAGCGCGAGGAGGTCGGCGTGCTCGTCGACTGGCTCGCCGAGTTCACGCGCAAGGCGCCCGAAGGGCATCCCGGACGACTTCGCGCAGGTCTACGGCTGGGTCCAACCGGCCTTCCTGGAGCAGGCGCCGTGAACCGCCGCACCCTCATCAACCTGATCTTCTTCAACGCCGTGTTCGCGCTGATGCTCTTCTGGGCGGTCAACAACATCGTCACGTTCGACTGCATCGAGCAGCCCGTACACGATCACCGGCGACTTCGCCCAGGCCGCCGGGGTCAAGCGCGAACGCGGAGGTCACCTACCTCGGGGTGCACTACGGCTACGTCGGATCCGTGGAGCGCACCGCCGAGGGCGTGCGGGTGACGATGAAGATCGACCGGGGCAAGGAGATCCCGGCCGGCGTCGATCGCCCGCATCTTCCGCAAGTCGGCCATCGGCGAGCCCTACGTCGACTTCGTGCCGCCCGAGTCGTTCGACCCTGCCACGACCGAGCCCATCGAGCCGGGCGACAACGTGCCGATCGAGCGCACCACCGTGCCGCTCGAGTTCTCCGAGCTCCTGCGCTCGGCCAGCGCCTTGATCTCGAGCATCGAGCCCGAAGCCGCCGGCGGGCTCGTCCACGAGCTGTCCCTCGCCCTCGACGGTCGCGGCGAGGACCTGCGCGGCCTGACGACCTCCGTTCGACGCGCTCACCGCCAGCTTCGTCGAGCGGACCGACCAGCTCGAGCGCCTGGCCGCGAACAGCACGCGCCTCACCAGGGTGCTGGCCGACCACCGCCTCAGCATCGGCCGGTCGATCGAGAACCTCCGTGACGTCGCCCAGACGCTGCGCGACGCCAAGGGCGACACCCAGGTGCTGCTCGACGTCGGCCCCGACTTCCTCGCCACGACCGCCGACCTCGTCGCCGACCAGAAGCGCAACCTCGACTGCCTCCTCACCGACCTGGCGCCGGTCCTGCGAACGGCCGGTGGTGCGGACGCGCTGCAGGACCTCGAGACGCTCATCCGCAACGGCCCGCAGGGCTTCGGCTACGTGTTCAGCTCCGTCGACGACGATCCCGACGGCCCCTGGGTCCGGGTCAACCTCATCGCCCCGCAGGGTCCCAACCCCGACGTCTACGTGCCCCCCAAGACCCTCCCCGCCGTGCCGACGGTGTCACCGTGCGCCTCCACGATGACCCCCGCCGCCGTGGCCGCGGCGGGTGGACCAGCGAGCTCCAGCGCCCCCCGGTCTCCTGGCGCGGCGGCACCCGCCGGCGAGCCCGCCGGCCCACAGGCCGGCCCGGACGTCGGCGACGGCGGCGGCGGCGGCCCCATCGCCCTCACGGGGGCCGTCACGTGCTCGGGCTCGCCCTGGCGCTCCTCGGCGGCTCCTTCGTCGCCTGGCGGGCCCGCGGCGGGCGCTCGGTGCCACGATGAGCGGCCCCGCACCGGTCGACGACGTGGGCCCGCACGCCCCGCAGCGCCGCCCCGCCCTGGTGCTGGCCGTCTCCCTCGCCGTGGTGCTGGGCATGGCCGCCGTGGTGCTGGGCATCCTCCTGGCAAGGGGAGCGGGCGGCGACGACGAGGCCGACGACCTGCGTCGAACCGCCGGGCGCTTCGCCGAGGCCCTGGTGACCTACGACTTCGAGCGATCCCGAGCGCCACCGAGACGAGGTCCTGGGCTTCGCCACCGGCTCGTTCCGGGAGGAGTACGAGGACGCCTTCGACCAGGGGCTGTCGCAGATCATCTCGGAGGTCGAAGCGGTCTCCCGCGGCTTCGTCAAGGACGTCTACCTCTCGGAGGTCGACGAGCACCAGGCCCAGGCCATCGTCGCCGTCGACATCGAGCACGACGGAGCGGGCGGCCCGCGCACCATCTACGACCTCTACTTCCGCCTCACGCTGGTGGAGGTCGACGGGCAGTGGCAGGTCGACCAGGTCACCGACCTCAACTTCGGCTCCAGCGCGGCGCCGGCCACCGCGGATGCCGCGCTCGGGCGCGACGGATACGACCACGACCTCGGTACCCTGACCGCCCGTCGATCGCACCAGCGGCGCGGTTGCCTGACCCGAGACGCACGCGCGTATGATCCCGCCGCAAGCGCCCCCGACCCCCCGCAGCGAGGATGGCATGGCTGAGGACCAAGAGCTCATCGAGGACGAGGATCTCGACGAGGTCGAGGACGAGCCCGAGGACATCGAAGAGGATCTCGACGAGGACCTCGAAGAGGATGACCTGCTGGTCGACGACCTCGCGGACGACGCCGACGACGACGTCGTCGCGGAGGACGACGAGGACGCCGACGACGATGCCGTCGCCCCGGTCAAGGCCAAGCGGGACGACGACGAGGCCGAGGGCGACGACGACGAGGAGGAGGCCGATCCCGACGACGTCGAGGCCGACCTCGACGCCATCCTGAAGGACCGCATCGCCGCCGCCGAGGAGGAAGAGGACGAAGAGGAGGAAGAGGCGCCCGAACCGGAGGACCGCAGCGAGGCCGGCGGGCGGATCCAGCCTCGACGTCCCGGCGAGTTCGTGTGCCAGTCGTGCTTCCTCGTCAAGCACCCGAGCCAGCTCGCCGACGCCAAGCGCCATCTCTGCGCCGACTGCGTCTAACCTCCCCGCCCACGACGGACGCAGAGGAGCCATGGGCTACGCCAGCATCGTTGTGGGGACCGACGGCTCGGAGACGGCGGCTCGCGCCGTGGGCCAGGCGGCCGGGCTCGCCGCCGCCGACGGCGCACGGCTCGTCATCGTGACCGCCTACACGCCCGGCGCGGGCCGCAGCGGCGACGTGGCGCCCGACGCGGTGCCCGATGACCTCCGCCACGTGCTGACCGACCGGGTGCAGGCCGAGTCCCTCGCGCAGAGCGGCCGCCAGCTGGCTGCCGACACGGGTGCCACGAGGGTCAGCGTCCAAGCCCTGGAGGGCGATCCCTCCGAGGTGCTGCTCGAGACGGCCAAGGAGTTCGCGGCCGACCTGATCGTCGTCGGGTCGAAGGGGCTCACCAGCCACGCCCACTTCATCCTCGGCAGCGTGGCGGCATCGGTCGCCCACCACGCGCCCTGCGACGTCCTCATCGCCCACACGACCGGGTGACTTTCGCCGCGTCGGCGGGATCGGACAGGATGGTCGGGTGACGCAGCCCGACGGCCATGCCGACGACAAGACCCCGGTCGAGCAGGCGGTGGAGGTGCTGGTCTACGCCCCGATCGGGCTGCTCTTCGAGGGCGCCTCCCTGCTGCCGCAGCTCGTCGAGAAGGGCAAGAGCCAGGTCGCCATGGCCCGCATGGTCGGCAAGTTCGCGGTGCAGCAGGGCAAGGGCGAGGCGGGCAAGGTCGCCGATCGCCTGCAGGACCAGGCCGCCGGCCTGCTCGACCTGATCGGCAACACGCTCGCCCCGACCCCCGACGCCGCGCGCACCCCGCCGGCGAGCCCGCGGAGCACCGTGGCGCCCCCGGACCGCGCTCCCAGCGAGCGCCCCCGGCCCGCCGCGCGGCCGCCGCGCACCCCGACCGTGCACGCCCCGGCCCTGGCGATCCCCGACTACGACGGCCTCTCCGCCTCCCAGGTCGTCAACCGCCTCGCCGGGCTCTCCACCGACGAGCTCGAGGCCGTGCGCTCCTACGAGGCCGCCAACCGCGGCCGCAAGACGATCCTCTCCAAGATCGCCCAGCTCCAGTCGTCCTGACATGGCGGTCCCTGCGCCCGAGGAGGGCTCCCGGCCCGCCACGGCGACCGACGTCGCCCGCATCGCCGAGCTGGCCGCACAGGCCGTGGACGAGCTGCGAGCCGGCCGCGGCGGCGAGGTCTGGGCAGCCCAGTCCGCACGCACGGCGCCCTACGAGCCCGAGCTCGCCCGACAGGTCGAGGACCCGCGCCACCACGTGGTGGTCGGCACCGTGGACGGCACCGTGATGGGCTACGGGGTCGCCCGCATCGACGACCTGCGCAGCGGCGACCTGCTGGGCGTCGTCGAGGACCTCTACACCGAGCCGGGCTGCCGCGAGCTGGGGATCGGCGAGGCCATGATGCAGGCGCTGCTCGACTGGTGCGCCGGCGCCGGGTGCTTCGGCGTCGACAGCATCGCCCTGCCCGGTGACCGCCACACCAAGAACTTCTTCGAGTCCTTCGGGCTGGTGGCGCGGGCCATCGTCGTGCACCGCCGGCTGCGATGAGCGACCGCCCCGTGCTCGCCGTCGGGGCGGTGGTGGTCGATGCCGATCGCCTCCTGCTCGTGCGACGCGGCCGCGGGCCGGCGCAGGGCGAGTGGTCGGTCCCCGGCGGCAAGGTCGAGCGTGGCGAGACCCTTGCCGAGGCGGTGACGCGAGAGCTGCGCGAGGAGACCGCCTTGGAGGGCGTGTGCGGACCGCTGCTGGGGTGGGCGGAGCGCATCAGCGACGAGGAGCACCACGTCATCCTCGACTTCGAGGTCACCGTCGTCGGCGGCGAGCACCTCGTCGCGGGCGATGACGCCGCCGAGGCGCAGTGGGTGCCGCTCGACGAGGTCGGCGAGATGCGCCTGGTCGACGGGCTCGCCGAGCTGCTCCGGGATCACGGCCTCATCGCCGTGATCACCTAGCTCAGCGGCCCTTCCAGACGGGCGGGCGCTTCTCGATGAAGGCGGTGAGGCCCTCGGCGAAGTCCTCGGACTGCATGGCGATGCTCATGCCCTTGATGGACATCTCCCAGCCGACGTCGTCGGGCGCGTTGGTGGCCTCGAGCACGATGCGTCGCGACTCCCGCACGGCCACCGGCGCGTTGGCGCAGATCTGCTCGGCCAGCGCGATCGCCTCGCCGAGGACCTCACCGGGTTCGACCAGGCGGTTGACGAGGCCGAAGTGGTGTGCACGGGCTGCGTCGATCGGGTCACCGGTGAGCGCCAGCTCCATGGCGATGTTCACGGGGACCTTGCGGCCCAGCCGGAACAGGCCGCCGGCCGCGGCGACGAGCGAGCGCTTCACCTCCGGGACCCCGAACGTCGCCGTGGTGGACGCCACGACGAGGTCGCAGGAGAGCACGATCTCCGTGCCGCCGGCCAGGGCCGGGCCGTCGACCGCTGCGATGATGGGCTTGGTGCGGTCCCGCTGGGTGATCCCGCCGAAGCCGCCCTTGGCCGTCGCCAGGCCGGCGGCGTTGCCGGAGTTGATCTCCTTGAGGTCGGCGCCCGCGCAGAACACGGGCGGCTCAGCGGTGAGGATCCCGACCCAGATCTCGTCGTCCGCCTCGATCTGGTCGATGGCATCCTCGATGCCCTGCGCCACCGCGCTGTTGACGGCGTTGCGGGCCTCGGGGCGGTTGATCTTGATGACGGCGTAGGAACCGTGCTTCTCGAAGTCGACAGACATGCGAGGCACCCTAGCGATGCTGGGGTACCCTGCTCGCACCGAGGGATCGAGACGGGCGACCACGAGCATGAGCGACCGAGCGGGGCACCTGCAGTGCCCGTTCTGTGAGGCCTACGAGGTGGAGCGGCTCTTCCTCGCGTCGCTCCACGTCGACTCCTGCGCCTGCGCGTCGTGCGGCGCGCGCTGGGACGAGGACGCCTCGAGCGGCGACTACCGGGGCCGCGCCAGCCACGAGTCGGTGTTCGAGGTCGGTCAGGGCTCCGGGCTCGGAGGCAGAGCCTCCTCAGCGGGATCCAAGGAGCTCGCCTCGGGCTCGCGCCCATCGGGCTCCGCGGGGACGGCGGAGCCGCCCTGGCCGGCACGCCCGTCTTCGGACTGAGCTCCCGCCGCTTCGGGGGACGCCTCGGGAACGACCACGTCCTCGGCCTTGGGCTCCTCGACCTTGCGCTCCGCCTGCTTCTGGCCGGCCTCGGGCCGGGGCTTCTGGCGCTTGGGGCGGCGGCGCTCGGGCTTGGGGCGGGCCGCGGTGGGGTCCGGGGCGATCTCGAAGATGTGGGCGACCTTGGGGATGCGGGTCGCCAGGCGGGCGATGGTGCCCTGCACGTCGGGATGCAGCTCCTTGGGGAGCGACGCCGGGATCACCTTGTCGCGCACCGGGGAGAACGCCAGCGCATCGAGGATGGCGACCCAGCGCTCGGGTGCCGCCTCGGCGGTCAGCGCCGCCCCGGCGTCGGCCGTCAGGCGAGCGGCGAGATCAGCGGGCAGGGGCGAGCCGGCCTTGGGCGGGCGCGAGCTGACCCGCAGCGCTCGCACGACGCGGCCCACGTCGAGCGTGGCGGTGAGCTCCTCCAGCCAGGCGCTGTGCTCGGCGTCGACGCGCGTGGCGAGGCCGGCCTTCAGGACGGTCACCAGCTCCTTGGCCGCCTCGTCCTTCGGCGCCGCATCGGCAGCCGACACGACCGAGCGGAGGTCGCGCAGGTCGAGCTGGTCGAGATCGCGGCGCGCCGCCTCGGCACGATCTCGCCACTCGGCAGCGCGCACCTTGGGCACGAGCTTCTCGGCGAGCTCGAGGAGCGGGCCCGCGGCGATCGGGGACTCCCCGGCGGCGGTGCGCTCCTCGTTCTGCTTGGCGATCGCCTGGCGGACCGCGGGCAGCCCTCCCAGGACCACCTGTTCGGCGACGGGGCGCTGCTCGTCGGGCAGCGAGTCGAGCAGTGCGGTGCGGTGCGTGCGGCCGGCCCGCAGCCGCTTGGCCTTCGGCCGCTCGACGGCAGGCATCGGCGGTGGCTCGGGGCGCGTCCGGCGCGGGGGGCGCTGCCCGCCGTCGCGCCGGCGCCCGGGACGATCGGCGTCGCGACGCTCCGGGCGCTCGCTGTGATCGCCGCGGTCGCCAGGCCGCGCACCCGCGCCCGCACCCTCTCGGCGGGGGCGGTCGCGGCGCGGGCCGTCGCGGCGGGGGCGACGGTCGTCGCGCCCTCGGGGCGCCAGGGTGCTCGTGACGAGCGGCTCGTCTCCGGTGGGGGAGGCGAGCAGCTCGATGCGCTCGGGCTCCTGGCGGGCGCCCCTGCCGGGCACGACGCTGGTGACCTCGATGCCGTCCATGTAGAACTCGGCCTCGACCCGCAGCACGTCCCCGGACTTGGCACCCTGGGGGAGCAGCGACGCGGCCATCGTGCCCCGGGGCTCCTTGGCGCCGGCGGCACGCCAGGTCCAGGTGCCGTCATCACGCGAGCTCGTGAGCTCGATCTCGATCCTGCGGGGCATGGCGGTGCGCTCCAGGGAGGGGGTCGGGGAGGGGACGCCGGGCCGTCCGGGCCAACAACCGTACTCGGCGCCCCGCGGAGCGCCCAGATCGTGCGCCGCGCCAGCGCTCGCGTCAGCGGCGCATCCAGCCGTCGGCCTGCTCTGCCCGGCTGGCGACGGCCGCCGGCAGGTCGCCGCTGGCCAGGTCGGCGAGCGTCGTCGTCTCGAGCACCTCGCGCAGCGCCACGCGGGTGGCGATCCAGACGAGCTGCAGGGAGCTCGCCGCGCCGACGTAGGCGAGGTCTTCGGGTGGTTCGCCGTGGACGTCGGCGAGCGGGCCCTCGACGGCGCGGATGACCTCGGCGACGCTGACCGACGAGGCGGGGCGGGCCAGCCAGTAGCCGCCCTCTGCGCCACGCTGGCTACCGACGATGCCGGCACGTCGCAGCGCCGCGAGGATGCCCTCCAGGAATCGCACGGGGATCTCCTGCGCCTGCGCGACGGCGTCGCCCTTCATCGCCGCGCGCTCGCCGGGCGCCGCCGCCTGGCGAGCGGCGAGCTCGGCTGCCGCCCGCACGGCGTAGTCGACCTTGGCCGTGATCCGCACCCGGTGAACTGTACGGTCCTAGATTGGTCGTGATGGCCGTTGCCCAGATCACTGCCGAGCCGCCCCTGCCGATGGGCGAGCGGATCGAGCTGGCGGGCCGCGGCAGGACCTTCGTGCGAACGGTGAGCGGGCCGCCCGGGGCGCCCACGGTCGTGCTCCTCCACGGCTGGATCGCCAGCGGCGGCCTCAACTGGTTCAACGCCTTCGAGCCCCTCGCCCGGCAGTACTCGGTGGTCGCACCCGACCTCCGGGGCCACGGCCGGGGCATCCGCAGCCGCCGGCGGTTCCGCCTGGCCGACTGCGCCGACGACGTCGAGGCGCTCCTCGAGCACCTCGGCACGGGGCCGGTCATCGCCGTCGGCTACTCGATGGGTGGCCCGGTGGCCCAGCTGCTCTGGCGCCGCCACCGGGAGCGGGTGGCAGGCCTCGTGCTCTGCGCCACGTCGTACCGGTTCGTGGCCGGCGCGCGCGAGCGCCTGATCTTCGGGTCGATGATGGCCACCGCGATCGGCACGACCCGGGCGGGACGGCTGGTGGGCCAGGTGCCCGTCGCCTCCATGCGACGCTGGGGGCCACGCAGCTCGCCCGCGCGGCCCACCGATCTGCGTGCCTGGGCAGCGGGGGAGATGCGCCGCCACGACGTCGTGAAGATCATGGAGGCCGGGCAGGCCATCGGGAGCTACAGCGCCCGTCGCTGGATCAGCGAGATCGACGTCCCCACCACCGTCGTGGTGACGGCGCGCGACCGCGCCATCGACCCCGGCTCGCAGCGGCGGCTCGCCGCCGCGATCCCCGGAGCCCAGGTCCAGGTCATCGACGACGGCCACGTCGCCTGCGCCCGGCGGGAGTTCGGCCCGGCGCTCGCCCGGGCCGTCGACTCCGTGGCCGCCCGGCTGCCGCTCGCCACCCGCGCCACCTCCTGAGGTGACCGGGCCCCTCACCGGCCTCCGGGTCATCGAGCTCGCCGGGATCGGTCCCGGACCGTTCTGCGGGATGGTCCTCGCCGACCTCGGCGCCGATGTCGTGCGCGTCGACCGGACAGCCTCGGCGGGCGCGGCCCCTACGAGCGCCCGCCATGACGTGCTCAGCCGCGGCAAGCGCTCCATCGCCCTCGACCTGAAGGCGCCAGACGGCGTCGACATCGTCCTCGACCTCGTGACCGGCGCCGACGCGCTGCTCGAAGGGTTCCGCCCCGGCGTGGCCGAGCGGCTCGGCCTGGGGCCCGACGACTGCCTGACCCGCAACCCCCGCCTCGTCTACGGGCGCATGACCGGGTGGGGCCAGGACGGCCCTCTCGCGCAGGCCGCCGGCCACGACATCACCTACGCCGCCGTGGCGGGGGCACTCGCCCACATCGGCCGGGCCGGCCAGCTCCCCACGCCGCCGCTCAACCTCGTGGCCGACTTCGGTGGCGGCGGGATGCTGCTCGCCCTCGGCCTGGTGTCGGGCATCCTCCACGCCCAGCGCACCGGCACCGGCCAGGTCGTGGATGCGGCCATGGTCGACGGCGCATCCCTGCTGATGGCGCCGTTCTTCGGTGCCTCGGCGATCGGCTTCTGGTCCGACGAGCGAGGCACCAACCTGCTCGACTCCGGCGCCCCGTTCTACGACGTCTACCGCTGCGCCGACGGCGAGGAGATCGCCGTCGGCGCCATCGAGCCGCAGTTCTTCGCTGCGCTGCTCGACGTGCTCGAGGTGCCGGCGGACGCGGTGCCCGACCAGCACGACCAGGAGCGCTGGCCCGAGCTGCGGGTGGCGCTGTCGGAGGCCTTCGCGCGTCGGGATCGCCAGGCGTGGCTCGAGCGTGCCGAGGGCCGCGACGCCTGCCTCGCGCCGGTCCTGACCATGGGCCAGGCCGCTGCGCACCCCCACGTCGTCGCCCGCCGGACGATCGTCGAGCGCGACGGCGTGGCGCAGCCCGCCCCGGCGCCGCGGTTCTCCGCCACGCCGCCGACGCTGTCACGGCCACCCGCGGTGGCGGGAGCGCACAGCGACGAGATCCTCGCAGAGTGCGGTCGCTCGCCGGAGCAGGTCGCCGCGCTGCGAGCCGCCGCGGTCGTCACCTGAGCCCCGGGCAGGCGACCTGCGGCGGACCTCAGCCGCCCGGGACCTCGCCGGCGCCGCAGAGCTTGCAGGGCAGGAGCCCGTCGCCGGCCGCGACGGCTCGCAGGTCGGGCTTGCCGGCGACCACGACGCACTCCGGGCGGTGCGACATGGTGCCCCGCGCCGTCGCCACCAGCACCCCGACGTCACCACCACGGGCGCGCGCCGACGGGTGCAGGACCGGCGCCGAGCGACGCCACCTGGTCCTGCAGGCGCTGGAGGGCCTCGACGAGGGCGCCGGACTGCACGCGGTGCTCCTTGACCAGCTCCGTCAGCCAGTGGGTGAAGTAGAAGAAGGCGCCGAGGAAGACGAGCCCGATGCCGAGCAGCCCCCCGGAGATCAGG
Organism: uncultured Microthrixaceae bacterium; assembly: GCA_963715505.1. Taxonomy (GTDB): domain Bacteria; phylum Actinomycetota; class Acidimicrobiia; order Acidimicrobiales; family VFJN01; genus VFJN01. Next base: position 1,378,628 of record OY970242.1, on the reverse strand, counting down.
TACGGCACCTGCTCGAAGACGTAGGGGGTCTGCGACGCGCCCCACCAACCGAGGAGCACCACGATCACGCCGAGCGGTGCGATGATCCCGCCGAGCACCATCAGGATGCGCTCGCCCAGGTGCAGGCCGCTGCGGACCCGCAGCGCCCGGAGCCCGTCGGCGAAGCGCTGCTGGCGCCGGGCCGCGCCGGCGGGGACCAGCTGCGCTGCGTCCTCGGAGCGCACGACCGGGTCGGCCGCGCTGCCGTTCGGGGAGGGCGCGGCCGAGAGGGGCGCGGTGCGCCGGGATGCCTTGGTGCTCACGTCGACCTCGGTGGCGCAGGGGGCTGGTCGAGCCCGATCGGACAGGGGACTCCGGCGGGCGCGAGGACGTTGTCGGCGAGCCGGCTGGAGCCCAGCCCGAAGAGCGGCGCCGCGAACAGGGCCAGGACCACCATCAGGGCCGGCACGGCGCCGCTCAGGACGCTGGCGGCGCTCTCGGCGGCGATGCCGCTCCCGCTCCCGCTCGGCGTCGGCAGCGCCGGCGTGGGTGTGGCGAAGTCCGGCGCGACGCCACCGCTGCCGACGTCGCCGAAGGACGGGGTCCCGGCGGGCGGGGCGAGGTCCGGGACGTCGACCACGAAGTCGGGGAACGGCGGGCCGGCGAGCGAGCTGACGGCGGCGGGTGCGATCGAGAGCCCGACGATGTGGTTCTCGGCCAGGAAGCTGACCGGGTTCGGGATGGGCCCGAGGTTCGGCTTCAGCTCGTCGGGGATGGCGGCGAGCAGCTCGACCAGCGCGTCCTGCTCGCGGCCTTCGTAGCTCAAGGTGATCGACAGGCCGCTCGAGAGCCTCGTGGCGGCGCCGGTGGTGGCGATGCCCTCCTCCGGTGTGACCAGCGCGATGTCGATGCCGGCGGTGGCCAGCAGCTCGTCGAGCTGGGGCACCGCCTGGTCGAGGACGTCCTGCAGGGCCGCCTGCAGGGGGCCGAGCGCGTCGTTCAGGCCGGGCACGAGCGGATCGAGCAGGTCGCCGAGGGGTGCGCCGGGCCCGACGACCGGAGGTGCCTCGGCCAGGACCAGTCCCTCGTCGGTCAGGGAGGCGGCGAGGCCGAGGAACCGGACGCCGGTCGCGGTGGTGCCGCCGCTGGTGGCCCCCGTCTCGCCGTCGTGGACGGCGACCAGGTCGGTGACCACGGAGTCGATGGTGAGCACCCCGCCGAGCACCACGACGTCGGTGGCGACGACCCGGGTGCGGCTCACCGCCCTGCCGTCCTCGATGGACGCTGCGTGCGGCAGAGGTGATGCTGCCGATCGACACCGCCGGCGGGGCGTCGACCCGGGGGTAGGCGGCAAGGGACTCGACGCCCGCCGGGCCCGACACGACGTGCTGCGTGGAGCCGTCGGGCTGCGGGCCGCCGGCCTCGACGGGACCGGCCGGGTAGAACGCCTCGGCCTTGATGGGGTACGGCGGGATGCTGCTGGCATCGCCGCCCGTCTGCTCGATGAGCGAGGGCAGGTTCACGAGCAGGCCGCCGGGATAGGCGAGCGACGCGAGCCCGTAGCCGGTGCCGTCACGGAAGCGGGCGAGGGCCTCGGGCATGCCGAGGTCGAGCACCGGCGAGCCGCCGGGGAGGAGCCCCTCGATCTCGTAGGAGACCTGGACGCCCTGGCCGCGTGCCTCGAGCTGGTAGATGCCAAGAGCCCGCCGCCGGGTCTGCGGGCGCCTCCTGCGCCCGGGCCGGCGTGGCCGCGCCGGCGCCGAGCAGCGAGGCGACCGCCAGGAGGAGGAGCAGCGAGCGTCGCCGACGGTGCTCACGCCAGTGCATCGACGACCTCCCTGGGTCGGGTCACGGTTGCGGTCGGTGCGGCTGCGGCCGCCGGTGGCGCCCCAGGGGCCCTGGTTCGCCACGAGTAGAGCAGGCCTGCCATCCCGTTGGGCTGCTTGCCGAGCGCGACGGCCGTGACCGCGACGGCGGCGAAGACCAGGCCGGCGAGCTCGGGCGCCTCGGACTGCACGAGGGGGAGGGCGGCGAAGAGCAGGCCGCCGAGCAGCGCGCCGGTGACGGTCGTGATCCCGCCCACGAAGGCGAACAGGAACAGCAGACGTTGTAGAGCGGCTCGAAGTCGAGCTGGCCGGCGGTGAAGCCCAGGCCGCCGTAGAGCGCACCGGCCAGGCCGGCGATCGCCGAGGACAGCGCGAAGACCGCCAGCTTGGTGCGGCGCACGTCGAGCCCGAGCGTGGCGCAGGCCGCCTGGCTGTCGCGCATGGCGGCCAGGCGCCGGCCGAACGAGCCCGCGCCGCAAGGCGAGCACCCCGATCGCCACGAGCGCGAACACCAGCCCGCACAGGACGGCGAAGGCCTCGTCGCCCTCGAAGTCTGACGCCCGAGCACCTCGAGGCGGCCGACCGTGGACGCCGCCCAGACCGTAGATGCGGGTGTCCTGGAAGATGACGTCGCGGGACACCTGCGCGAGGGCGAAGGTCACGAGCGCCAGGTAGAGGCCCTGGAGGCGCAGCGCGGGCAGGGCGATGACGACGCCGAGCGGCACGGCGATCGCCGCGGCCGCGACCATCCCGAGGATGCTGTCGCCGCCGGCGACCTTGCCCATGGCGAAGGCGCCGAGGCCGAAGAAGACGTACTGGGCGAGCGAGATCTGGCCCGAGTAGCCGGTGAGCAGCACGAGCGAGAGGATCAGCGTGGCGTAGACCAGGGCGCGGGTGAGGTCGAGCAGGTTGTCGCCGGCCACCGCTGGCCAGCAGGGCCACCAGCGGCACGAAGAGGCGCCGCACGCACCAGCGTGGCCGGGAGCGCGGGCACGGGCGGGGCGTCGCGGCCGACCATGCGGCCGACCGCGAGCTTGGCCTCCGGCAGGGCCAGCAGCACGAGGAAGAGGAAGATGCCGGGAACGCCGACCTGGAGGTGGTTCCACAGCTCGGTGGCGGGGAAGGCGATCGGCGCGTAGCCCTGGACCAGACCGAGCACGATGGCGCCGGCGAAGGTGAGGGGCAGGCTGCGCAGGCGACCGAACACCGCCGCGCCGTAGGCGCTGAGCACGAAGAAGGTGAGGTTGATGGCGTCGAGCGCGCCGGCCGTCGGCGCGTAGAGGACGCCGGCGACGGCCGCGAGCAGCGAGCCGAGGATCCAGCTGGTGCGGGCGATGGTGACCGGCGGTGCACCCGTGAGCGCGGCCAGGTCGGCGTTGTCGACGACGGCGCGCATGGCGATGCCCGTGCGGGTGGTGCGCAGGAGGTAGCGCAGGCCCGACGCGCGACCGCGACGGCGACGCACGAAGAAGGCGACCTCGTCCCAGCGGACGTTGGCGCCGACGATCGACACGGAGCGGTCGCCGAAGAGGTAGCTGGTCGTGCGCTGCTCGCCCGAGGCCTGGAAGAGGTACTGGATGACGCCGATCAGCAGGATCGTGAGGGCGATGGTGACGGTGAGGGTGGTGCCCGGAGGCGCGCCACGGAAGCTGCGCATGATCCGCTCGAGCACCAAGCCCGACCAGCGGTGCCAGCACGCCGAGGACGAGCAGCAGCGCCAGCGGCGCGGGGAGGCCGACCTCGACGTTCAGCTGGTAGTAGAGCGAAGGCGGCCACCATGCCCACCGCGCCGTGGGCGAAGTTGAAGACGCCGGTGGTGGTGTAGGTGAGCACGAGGCCGATGGCCGCGATGGCGAAGACGCAGCCGGCGCTGATGCCGATCAGCGTGAACTGCAGGAACGTGGTGAGCGAGCCCGCGCCCTGGTAGGCGCGCACGAGGAGCCATGCCGTCGCGACGGCGCCGACGACGACGGCGACCGCCAGGTGCCGGTCGGCCTTGAGCCGCCCGATCAGCGTGCTCAGCACTGGAAGCCCTGGTCGGGGAACACCTTCTGCCAGGCTTCCGCCGCTTCACCTGATGATGTGGAAGCAGCCCGCTGGCCGCTTCTGCGCCGGGTTGATCGGCGCCACCATGCCGTTGGCCGTGTAGGCGGTCATGGTCCTCATGTGCTCGACGATCTTGGCCTGCGTCGGGTCGGGGCCCGCCGCACGCAGCGCCGTCACGAACATGTCGGCGGCCACCCACGCCGAGGATGGCGAAGAAGTCCCGGTCGGCGCCCGGCGGCGGCGCGGTCGTACCACGTGACGAAGTCCTGCATCGCCGGCACCGAGGACGCCTCCTCCGGGATCGCGAAGATGAGGCCGACCTTGGTGCCTTCGGCATTGGCCCCCGCCAGCTCGAGGAACTTCTGGCCGTAGACCTGCGCTCCGTAGAAGGGCACCTTCGGGAAGTAGCCGACGTCGCCGAAGGCCCGCGCCAGGTTCGCCATGGCGTTCACCTCGGCCACGGTGATGACGAAGTCGATGCCCCGCTCCTTCATGTCCGTGGCCTGCGAGCGGAAGTTCGTGGCCGTCGGCGCCACCGGGTAGGTCGCCACGACCGGGATGCCGGCGCTGCTCGAAGTCGGTCTTGTAGGAGTTCGACTGGTTCACGCCGGTGGCGACGTCCTGGTAGAAGATCGCCGGCTTGCTGATCCCGTCGGTCTGCTTGAAGTGCTCGAGGATGCGGGGGAGCCCGACGCCGGCTCCGGGCTCGGGCGGGATCGGGTTGGGGGAGAAGTTGTCTTGGCCGCGGCGATGCGCGGCGGGGTGGTGGCCGAGGGAGATGTCGGCGACGCCGGCCGCGTCGATGATCGGTGCACCGCCGTCGTCGACCACCGAGAGGCTCCCCACGAACGCCAGCACGCTGCCAGCCAGCTTCTCGGTCTCGGAGCGGTTGGTGGCGGACTGGAAGCGGTCGTCGGCGATCGACAGCGACAGGGCTTGCGGCCGCAGACGCCGCCCTGGTTGTTCACCATGCTGAAGTAGGCCTTGGCGCCGTTGATGCTCGTCTGCGCGAAGCCCGGGACCAGGCCGCTGAGCTGGCTGACGTTGCCCACGGTGATCTCTGTCGGGCGCCACGCCGGGGCTGGTCGCGCTGCCCGGCGTGCAGGCGGCCTCGCCGCCGTCGCCCCCACCGTCGCCGCCTCCCGCGTCGCCGCCGGCCGCCCCGCCCGTCGTCCCGCCCGTGCCACCGCTGCCGCCGGTGGTGCCGCCCGCGCTGCCGCCGGTGGTGGCACCGTCCGCCACGTCACCGCCGTCGGTGACGCCGCCGCTGCCCGGACCGACCTGGCCTCCCCCCGAGGACAGCGCGAGGGCGCGCTCGTCGTCGGACAGCCGCGAGCCGCACGCCGCCGTGACCATCACCAGGGCGAGCGCGATGAGGATCGAGACGAACCGGCGATGCTGCATCGAAGCGACGACCTCTCTCAAGAATCTCTCCACATCCCCACTTCGCCGCCCCGCAGAGCGGCTCCTGCCTCAGTGGATTTGAATCTGACGGTGCGTTAGAAACTACTGGAACGTGTTCTAGTTCGCGTCGGAGGCCCCCCGCATGCAGCTCGCCTACACCCCTGAACAGGAGCGCTGCAGCTCGAGCTCCGTGCCTACTTCGACGAGATCATGACCCCTGAGGTCGAGGCGGAGGCCGCGGCAGGCGACACCGGCGGGCCGGCGAGCCTCGAGGCAGTCCGCAAGATGGGCCGGGACGGCTGGCTCGGCATCGGATGGCCCACGGAGTACGGCGGGCAGGGGCGCACCGACGTCGAGCAGTTCATCTTCTTCGACGAGGCCTGGCGTGCCGGTGCACCCATCCCGTTCCTGTCGATCAACACCGTCGGCAAGACGATCATGGAGTTCGGCTCCGAGGAGCAGAAGCGCACCTTCCTCCCCAAGATCCTCGCCGGTGAGCTGCACTTCTCGATCGGCTACACCGAGCCCAACGCCGGCACCGACCTCGCCTCGCTCACCACCAGGGCGGTGAAGGACGGCGACGAGTGGGTGATCAACGGCCAGAAGATCTACACGTCGCTCGCGAGCTACGCCGACTACATCTGGCTGGCGGCACGGACCGATCCGGATGCCCCCAAGCACCGCGGGATCACCATCTTCCTCGTGCCCACGACCGATCCCGGCTTCTCCTTCTCGAAGATCGCCACGATGGTGAACGCCAGCACCTACAACACCTTCTACGACGGCGTGCGGGTGGGCGACGACGCGGTGGTCCACGGCGTCGACCGCGGGTGGGACCTGATCGTCAACCAGCTCAACTACGAGCGCGTCTCGCTGGGTCCACCCGGGATGGTCGAGCGGATCTACGAGGAGGTCGTCACCTGGGCGCAGGAGACCAAGCTCGCCGACGGCCGCCGCGTCATCGACCAGGAGTGGGTGCAGCTCGACCTGGCACGGGTGCACGCCAAGCTCGACTTCGTGAAGCTCATCAACTGGAAGGTCGCCGCTGCAGGTGGCACCAACCCGGCCGACTCGAGCGCGACGAAGGTGTTCGCCACCGAGTTCTACACCGAGGCCTACCGTCTCCTGATGGGGATCCTCGGGCCGGCCGCCTACCTCTCGCGCGGCTCCGCCGGTGCGCTGCTCGCCGGCCGACTCGAGCGGGCCTTCCAGGGCTGTTTGATCCTGACCTTCGGCGGCGGGGTGAACGAGGTCCAGCGCGACCTCATCGCCCTCTTCGGCGCCGGCCTGCCGCGCGTGCCGCGGACCTAGTGCAGGGAGCGCTGTGGACTTCACCTTGACCGACGAGCAGGAGGCGATCCGCGACCTCGCGGCGCGCATCCTGACCGACCGCCTCCCCGCGGAGCGCCTGCGCGAGCTCGAGCGAAGCGGGGAGTGGTGCGCGCGAGGACGTGTGGAGCGAGCTCGCCAAGGCCGAGCTGCTCGGCATCGCGCTGCCCGAGGCCGACGGCGGCGGAGGGTTCGGCATCGTGGAGGCCTGCCTCGTCGCCGAGCAGGTCAGTCGAGCGGTGGCCCCCCTGCCGTACCTCAGCGCCGTCGTGGGCGCCGCCATGCCGCTCGCCCGGTTCGGCTCAGCCGCCCAGCGCGCTGCGCTGCTGCCGCCGCTCATCGACGGCTCCGCCACGCTGTCGGTCGCCCTGCAGGAGCCCGGTGAGCTGACCGTGCCGGCGACGCCCGCGACGCGGGCGACCGCGGAGGGAGACGGCTGGCACCTCCACGGCACGAAGGCCTTCGTGGTCGGCGCCGACCGCGCCCTGCGGGTGCTCGTACCCGCCTCCACCGGGGAGGCTGCCTCCACCGTGTTCATCGTCGACCCCCGCGCTGGGGGCGTCACCCTCGACCGCGACGTGGCCGTCACGGGCGAGCCCCAGTGGACCATGCGCCTCGAGGGCGTGGCGGTCGGACCCGACGACGTCCTCGGCGCCCCCGGGCAGGGTGCCGAGGTGGTCTCCTGGACCACGGATCGCCTGGTGGCCGCCACCTGTGCCGCCCAGACCGGCGTCTGCGAGGAGGCTCTCGCCATCACCGCGCGGTACGTCTCCGAGCGCGAGCAGTTCGGCACCAAGCTCGGCACGTTCCAGGCGGTCGGGCATCGCATCGCCGACGCCTACATCGACACCGAGGCGATCCGCCTCACCGCCATGCAGGCCATGTGGCGCCTCGATGCCGGCCTCGACGCGGCAGAGGAGCTCCTCATCGCCAAGTTCTGGGCGGCGGAGGGGGCGCAACGGGTCGTGCACGCCGCGCAGCACCTCCACGGCGGCATCGGCGTCGATCTCGACTACCCGATCCACCGCTACTTCCGCTGGGCGAAGGTGCTCGAGCTCTCGCTCGGCGGCGCCGGCCCCTCGCTCCTGCGGCTCGGCGCGAGCATCGCCGCGCGCCCCGCAGGCATCGCCTGACTCGAATCACCGCCACGCCCACCACCGATCGCTACGATCCGCACACAACCAGGGGGAACCACCCGTGAAGCGCACCCGCACCCGTTCGTCGCTCCTCGCGCTCTTGCTCATCGTCGCCGCGGCCTGCTCGCGCGACGACAGCACCACCGAGGTCGGCGGCGACGAGACGACCTCCACCACCGACGGCCGAGGTGGAGACCCGACCGCGCTGTCCGCCGGCGGCTTCGGCGACCTCGAGGCCGTCTGCGGGGACGGCGATGCCTCGGGCGCCACGGCCCCGGGGGTGACCGACACCGAGATCCGCGTCGGCACCATCACCGACAAGGGCGGCGTGGTGCCCGGTCTCAACGAGGAGATGTACGACACGGCCGTCGCGTTCGTCGACTGGTGCAACGATCGAGGTGGCATCCTCGGGCGTGAGCTCGTGCTCTCCGATGTCGACGTGAAGCTCTTCGAGTACGAGCCGGTCGTCACCCAGGCGTGCGGGCGCGACTTCGCGCTCGTGGGCGGGGGAGCCGTCTTCGACGAGGACCCCAACGACGTGCGGGTCGGGTGCAACCTGCCCAACATCGCCGGCTACGTCGTCTCGGCGCGAGGGCGAGTCGCCGACCTGCAGGTGCAGCCCCTGCCGAACCCGATCTACGAGATCAACATGGGTCGCTACAACGCGGTGCTCGAGCAGTACCCGGACGGCATCGACCGCTACGCCGTGCTCGCGTCGGCGCTGCCGTCCGTCGCGCTGGTGCGCGACCAGTCGATCGAGGTGGCGGAGTCGCTCGGCTTCGAGGTCGTGTACCAGATCGACTACCAGACCCAGGGCGAGACGGGCTGGGGGAACTTCGTGCGGGAGATGCAGCAGGCCGACGTCAAGGTCCTCGAGTTCATCGGCCAGCCGCAGAACCTGGTGCAGCTCAGCCAGGAGATGGCAACGGCGGGCTGGTACCCCGACGTGATCCTGCTGAGCGGCAACTTCTACGACGCGCTCTACCAGGAGGCCGGGATGGACACGGCCGGCAACCTGTTCATCCAGTCGCAGTTCCACCCGCTGGAGCAGGCCGACGCCAACAAGGCGACGCAGGACTACCTCGACCTCATGGCGGAGCACAACCCGTCGGGCAAGGTCGCGCTGCTGGGCATGCAGGGCATGTCGTCGTGGCTGCTCTTCGCGCAGGCAGCGACGGCGTGCGGCTCCGACCTCACCCCCGAGTGCCTGCTCGCCGAGGCCGGGGATGTCGAGGGGTGGACGGCCGGTGGCCTGCACGCGCCCCAGACGCCCGGCAACGCCACCCCCAGCCGCTGCATCGTGCTCCTCGACCTCGGGGAGTCGGGCTTCGTCGTGAACGAGCAGGCCACGCGGCCGACCGAGGGCATCTACAACTGCGACGCCGAGAACGTCTTCGAGATGACCGGCGACTACGGGGTCGCCCGGCCGGAGGCCTGAGGCGCACGCCACCGCCTGCGCATGGAGGACCTCCTCAGCAACACCATCCTCGGACTCGTCACCGCGGCGATCTTCGCACTCGCGGCAAGCGGGCTGGTGCTGACCTACACCACCACCGGGATCTTCAACTTCGCGCATGGCGCCATCGGGATGCTGGGCGCCTTCACGTACTGGCAGCTCCACGTCGGCTGGGGCTGGCCCATCCCGCTGGCCCTCGCCGGCGTCCTGCTCGTGGCGGCGCCCGCCCTCGGCCTGCTGATCGAGCGCGCCATCATCCGCGGGCTCCACGACGCGCCCGAGACGATCCGCATCGTCGTCACGGTGAGCCTGCTCGTCGCCATCTTGGGGCTGGGCCTGTGGATCTGGAGCCCGCAGGAGGTCCACCGCATCCCGTTGCTGTTCCCAGGGGAGCGCGTGACGCTCTTCGACGTCAACGTCACGTTGCACTCGGTCAGCGCCTTCCTCGTGGCGGTCGCGGCGGCGGTCGGACTGCGGCTCCTCCTGTACCGGACGCGCATCGGCCTCGACATGCGAGCGACCGTCGACAGCCGCCAGCTCGCCATGCTGCACGGCGCCCGGCCGCACCGCTCCGCGGCGCTGGCATGGGCGATCGGTTGCAGCCTCGCTGCCCTCGCGGGCATCCTCATCGGCCCGCTCGGCGGCCAGCTCTCGCACACCAACCTCACGCTGCTCATCGTGAGCGCCTACGCGGCCGCCATGATCGGCCGCCTGCGCAGCCTGCCGCTCACCTTCGCCGGCGCAGTGTTCCTCGGCCTGGCCGACTCCTATGCGATCGGGTACCTGCCGACCGGCAACGCCTACCTCACGACGTTCCGGTTCGTGATCCCCGTCGTCGTCTTGTTCGTCGTCCTGCTCGTGCTGCCCAACCCCCAGCTGCCCACCCGGGCGGCGTCGGCGTCACGCGAGGAGGTGCCCCTTCCCTCCTGGCGCACCGCCGCCATCACCGCGGCGGTCGTCGTGGCCGTCGCAGCGGTCCTTGCCGGGCTGCTCGGCGACGCCGATGCGCTGCGCGTCACCCGCATGTTCGGCGTGGCCCTGATCGCGCTGTCGCTCGTCCCGCTCACCGGATTCGGCGGGCAGGTGTCGCTGTGCCAGATGAGCTTCGCTGCGATCGGCGCGCTGGTGATGGCGCACCACGGGCAGGGCGGCGATCCCCTCGCGCTGCTGCTCGCCGCGCTGGCCTGCGCGGTCGTCGGCGCGCTGGTGGCGCTCCCCGCGCTGCGGCTCTCGGGCCTCTACCTGGCCCTGGCCACCGCTGCCTTCGCGGTGTTCCTCGACCGCTGGGTCTTCCTGCTGCCGTCGTTCGAGCTCGGCCCGTGGGCGATCAAGCTCTTCGAGGGCGGCGTGGTCTCGGTCGCCCCCGTCGACATCCCCGGCATCGACACCACGGACCGCCAGACCCAGCTCGTCGTCCTGGCGGTCGCCGCCGCGCTCGGGTACCTCCTCGTCGTCGCCATCCGTCGCAGCCGGTTCGGTCAGCGGCTCCTCGCCATGAAGGACAGCCCCGCCGCCTGCGCGACCCTCGGCCTCGACATCACCCGCGTCAAGCTCGCGGTGTTCTCGCTGTCGGCGGCGATGGCAGGAGTCGGCGGGGCGCTCTACGCCGGCACCCTGGGGTCGGTCAGCCCCGAGCGGTTCTCCCTCTTCGAGAGCCTGCCGTTGCTCCTGCTCACCGTGGTCGGAGGCATCGCCACCGCCTCGGGCGCCCTGTTCACCGGGGTGGTGCTCGGCGGCTTCCCCATCGCCATCGCGATCTGGCCCTTCCTGGAGAGCCTCAACCGGCTGCTGCCCGGCACCATGGGCGTCGCCCTCGGCCGCAACCCCAACGGCGCGATGCGCGACATCGCGGCGAGCTACCGGAGCCTCGTCGCCGTGCCGGTCGTCCTCGCCGGCCTCGTGGTCGTGCTGGCCACCGGCGCGGGCCTCGCCCTTGCCGGGGTGATCACGGGGTGGAACCTCACCGCGCTCGTCGCCGGGGGGCTCGTCGTCGCGCCCATGCTCGCCGAGCGGGCCGGCGCCGCGGCGGGGATCGCCGCTCGCGACGACGAGGAGCTCGACGTCGCGCTCGAGTGGGCAGGCATCGACGCGCCGCTGACCGGCGAGCAGGTGCGCGCCGTCGAGGCCGCGCTCGGCCTCGACGGCACAGAGCTGGAGGAGCTGCGGGCATGACGGCAGCGCTGGAGGTGCGCGACGTCACCGTCCGCTTCGGCGGTCACCGTGCGCTCGACGAGGTCGGCTTCTCGGTCGACGCAGGAACCATCAGCGGGCTCATCGGTCCCAACGGGGCGGGCAAGACCACCTTGTTCAACGTCATCTGCGGGCTCCAGCTGCCCAGCGACGGCTCGGTCGCCATCGGCGGCTCCGACGTGACGCGGCTCGCCCCGTTCAAGCGGGCGCGCCGCGGCCTGGCCCGTACCTTCCAGCGCCTGGAGCCCTTCGGCCTGCTCACCGTGCGGGAGAACATCCGCCTGGCGGGCGATGTCGCACGCAGGTCCGATCCTGACGACGTCGCGGACCGCCTCCTCGACCGGCTCGGGATCGCCGCGCTCGCTGCCACGCGCGCCGACCGGCTGCCGACCGGCCAGGCGCGCCTCGTGGAGCTCGGACGAGCGCTGGCCACCGACCCGAAGGTGCTCCTCCTCGACGAGCCAGCCAGCGGGCAGGACGAGGGCGAGACCGCTGCCTTCAGCGACCTGCTCCGCGCCGTCGCCGCCGAGGGCGTGGCGGTGGTCCTCGTGGAGCACGACATCAGCCTCGTGATGCAGGTCTGCGAGCGCATCACGGTGCTCGACCTCGGTCGGGTGATCGCCAGCGGTCCGCCCGCGGAGATCCAGCGCGACGAGGCCGTCCTCGGCGCCTACCTGGGAACCGCGCGATGAGCGCCGAGGCGCTGCTGTCGGTCCGCGCGCTGCACGCGACCTACGAGGCGATCGAGGTGCTCCACGGGATCGACCTCGACGTGGCGCCGGGGTCGGTGGTGGCGGTGCTCGGACCCAACGGGGCCGGCAAGACCACGCTCCTGTCCGTCCTGGCGGGGCTGCACCCCGCCAGCCAGGGGACCGTCCGTCTGGCCGGCCGGCGCATCAACGGTGCCCGTCCCGACGACCTCGCCCGCGCCGGGCTCTGCCTGATCCCGGAGGGCCGAGGCGTGTTCCCGAACCTCACCGTGGCGGAGCACCTCCGGATGGCCACCCACTCCGGACGCCGGCTGGCCGACATCGAGGCCAGCACCTACGAGCGCTTCCCCCGCCTCGGGGAGCGCCGCTCGCAGCTGGCGGGCACGCTGTCCGGTGGCGAGCAGCAGATGCTCGCCCTGGCCCGCGGCCTCGCCACGGATCCCGCCCTGCTCCTGCTCGACGAGCTCTCGATGGGCCTCGCACCCCTCATCGTCGAGGAGCTCTACACGCAGGTCGCCGCCATCGCCGCCAGCGGCGTCTCCATCGTCGTCGTCGAGCAGTTCGCGCAGGCCGTGCTCGGCGTGGCCGACGCCGCAGCCGTGCTCGTGCAGGGCAAGATCAGCGCGCAGGGCGCCCCCGAGCAGATCCGCGCAACCCTCGCCGACGCCTACCTCGGCGCCACCGCCGTCCCCTAGCCACCGACCACTGGAGCACCTGCCTTGCACGGACAACCGGACCGCATCGAGCAGCTCAAGGCGGACATCGCCGAGCTGCGCATCGCCGAACCGTCCGCTGGCCGCGACCAGCGGGCGGCGCGGCTGGGCATCGCCGCGATGGTGCTCGGCGTGGCCCTGGGCGCCTTCGCCTACACCCTCTCGCACGGCACCACCAACGCGCTCCAGCAGCGCGATGCCGTCGTGGTGGCCCTGATCGGCGTGACGGTGGCGATCGTGGGCGGCGCGCTCTACCTCAAGGGAGCCCTGACCGGCTTCCTGCGGTTCTGGCTGGTACGAGACCTCCACGAGCGCCGTGCCCAGACCGACCGGCTGCTCGGCGCGCTGGCTCGGCGCGAAGGTGATCCGATCACCGAGGGCGAACCCACCTGACATGGCCCTTCTCGAGGTGCGGAGCGCCACCGTCCGCTTCGGCGGCCACATCGCCGTTCGAGACGTCGATCTCGACGTCGAGGCCGGCCAGATCACCGGGCTGATCGGCCCCAACGGTGCCGGCAAGACCACGCTGTTCAACGTCATCACCGGCCTGCAGGAGACCGTCAGCGGCCGGGTGCTGCTCGAGGGCAAGGACCTGACGGGCGCCAAGGCGCACGCGCGGGCGCGCCGTGGCATCGCGCGGACCTTCCAACGACTGGAGGTCTTCGGTTCGCTGACGGCGCGCGACAACATCCTCACGGCAGCCGAGATCCGCCGCTCCTGGTCGCGCGATCGTGGCACCGACCCGAGGGCCGAGGCCGAGCGCATCCTCGAGCGGGTCGGGATCCGTGGCGTGGCCGAGGAGCGGGTCGACGCCATGCCCACCGGCCTCGCGCGCCTCGTCGAGCTCGGCCGGGCCCTCGCCACGCGCCCGCGGGTCCTGCTGCTCGACGAGCCCGCCTCGGGCCTCGACGACTCGGAGTCCGAGTCCTTCGCGCGGCTGCTGCTCGAGCTGGCCGAGGAGGGCATGGCCATCCTGCTGGTGGAGCACGACGTGCAGCTCGTCATGCAGGTCTGCGCGCGGATCCACGTGCTCGACTTCGGGGCAATCCTGGCGGTCGGGACGGCGGAGGAGATCCAGCAGGACCAGGCGGTGCTCGACGCCTACCTCGGCGCGCCCGCGGAGCCCACATGAGCGCCTCGTCCGCACCCGACGCCTCGCTGCACGTCCCCGCCAGCGCGCCGATGCTCGAGCTGGTCGGCCTGCGCGCCTCCTACGGCCGCATCGAGGTGCTGCACGGGGTCGATCTCGTGGTGCCGCGGGGGAGCGTCGTGGCCCTGCTGGGCCCCAACGGCGGCGGCAAGACCACGACGTTGAAGGTGGCCAGCGGCCAGATGCCCGCCACCGCCGGCTGCGTGCACATCGGCGGTCGCCACATCAACGGCGCCACGCCCGACGCCCTCGCCCGCATCGGCGTGTGCACGATCCCGGAGGGCCGCGGCGTCTTCCCGAACCTGACGGTGCGCGAGAACCTGCGCATGGTCACCTTCGCCGGCGTGGGCCAGGACGAGGTCGAAGAGCGGGCGTTCACGCAGTTCCCCCGGTTGGCGGAGCGGCGCAACCAGCTGGCCGGGACGATGTCGGGCGGGGAGCAGCAGATGCTCGCCATGGCCCGCGGCCTGGCGGTGGATCCGACGCTCCTGTTCCTCGACGAGCTCTCGATGGGGTTGGCCCCGCTCATCGTGGAGCAGCTCTACGAGATCGTCGCCGACATCGCCCGCAGCGGCGTGTCGATCCTCGTCGTCGAGCAGTTCGCCCGCACGGTGCTCGGCGTCGCCGACTACGCGGCCATCATGCTCGGCGGGCGGGTCACCGCCGTCGGCCAGCCCGACGACATCGCGCCGGAGCTCGAAGCCGCCTACCTCGGCCACTGACCGCTCGGGCCGATTCCTCGTGGGGCGCCGGCTCAGCGGGGGGTGATGAGGAGGGACTGGGTGGCGGTGCCGAGCACGCCCTGCTCGTCGGCGAGGGTCCCGCCGGAGGCGCCGTGACCGGTGGCGCGGGGGTACATGTGCGCATCGAGCAGGACCCACTCGCCGGCGGGCAGGCGGTGGAGCGACACGGTGAGGTCCGGGTTGATGTACGCGAACTGCTCGAAGGGCACGGCGTTGCCGAACCCGTTCGGGAAGTCGGCCAGGGCGAGCACCCGATCGAGCGGATGGATCTCCTGACCGGCGAGCAGCGGCAGCAGCAGGCGTGCCCACAGCGAGGCCGGGCCCAGCTCGCGGAAGGGCGTGCCCTGTACCAGCCGGAACTCGAAGGCGTCGCCGAAGGACTGCCAGCCGATCGGCGAGTCGAAGCGCCACAGCGGGCGTGAGGTGGGCGCCGGCAGCGCGGGAGGGTCGGGCAGGGGCACCGCTGTCTCGTCGACGCCGTTGGGCGACTGGGCCAGACGCAATCCCCGCGCCCACAGCACCTCGGTGCCGTCGGGGTCGGTGATCACCGCGTCGAGGAGCTGCACGCGCCGTCCGGGCCGCGGCACGGTGATGCGGACGTGGAGCGGTGCCATGGGGATCGGGCGGATCAGCTCGACGGTCAGCCGGGCGAGGAACCACGCCGTGTCGCCCGGCTCGTGGTCGAGCATCAGCCGGCCGACGAGCGCGCTCGGCGGCCCGCCGTGCAGCGCGGCGCGGTCCCACGGCCCGGCCGCGATGGCGGTGGGCACCCACCGCTCGCCGTCGGGAACGAAGACGGCGTCCACGTCGAGATCCAAGGTCACGGGCGGGACGCTACCGACAGCGCGGAGGTGCGCACGGTCAAGGTGACCGCGGCAGCGAGGACCAACGAGAGGACGAAGACCGCGGTGCCGTACGCGTCGACCCCCGCCGACTCGAGGACGACCCCGACGATCGCCGGACCTGCGGCGCCACCGACCCCGGCCGCCGCCATCTGCCACCCGATGGCGGCCGCGGCCCGCTCGCTCCCCACGCGGCTGGGCGTCACCAGCACCAGCGTGGGGAAGATCGCCGCAAGGCTCGCGCCGAGCACCGGCAGGCCGAGGGGGACGTCGGCGGCGAGGAGCGCTGATCCGACGACGGCTCCGGCGGCGCTCCCCGCGAGGAGTCGCCCAGCCCCGCGGCGGTGTCCGGCGACGCCGAGCCACAGTCGTCCGAGCGTCATCGCCGCCCAGTAGGAGGCCACCCAGACCGAAGCGGCGCTGGCGCCCATGCCGTCGTCCTCGGTCAGGGCGGTGAACGCCCAGTGCCCGGCGCCGAGCTCGACGCACACGTAGACGAAGAACGTCACCGCACCGATCGTGGCCACGCCCCGGGGGCCTGGCGGCGGCGCCGGTTCGGCATCGGCCACGGGTTGCGCATGGAGGCGCCTGCCTGCGACGAGCCCGACGGTGCAGGCCAGCGCGACGACGGCATAGGCGGGGCGCCAGCCCGCGTGGGCGGTGATCAACCCGCCGACCAGCAGTGGTCCGCCGGATGCACCGAGCCCGTAGCCGGCGTGGAGCAGGCCCATGGTGCGACCGTCGGCCCGGAGGGCGACGTCGGCGTTCAGGCCCGCGTCGAGCGCGCCGCCGCCGATGCCCCAGACGAGTGCTGCGAGCAGCGCGCCGGGCCACGTCGGTGCCGCGGCGAGCAGCGCCAGCCCTGCGGCGAGCACGACCGCGCCACCGCCACCCAGGCGCGCCGTGCCGAACCGCTGCACGAGGCGGCCGGTCGACGCCGTCACGACGAGGTACCCCGCGGTGATGGCCACGACGATCCAGCCCAGGTCGCCGAGCGACCGGTCGAGGTCGCTCCGCATCGACGGCCACGCGACACCAAGGCCGCCATCGGGCAGCCCGAGCACGACGAACGCCGCGACCACCGCGACCGTCGCACCCCGTGCTGGCCTGCCGAAGGTCACGCGGGTCATGCTGGCGGGATCCCCATGGCCAGCGCCACATGGCACCCGTAGCTCGGCCGTGTGGCAGGCTCTCGGGATGGCGCTCGGCCGGTGGAAGGACCTCTGCATCGACGCCACCGACGCTGGCCGCATGGGCGACTTCTGGGGCGGACTGCTCGGTCTCGAGGTGGAGCGGCTCGACGATGGTGACGTGAGGCTGCGGGGCGCGCTGCCGGAGCAGACGATCTGGGTCAACACCGTTCCCGAGCCGAAGACGGTCAAGCAGCGCGTGCACCTCGACGTCGAGGCAGCGTCGCTGCAAGCCGTCCTCGACCTTGGCGCCACGATGGTGCTGCCGGCCAGCGAATCCGGGTTCCACTGGAGCGTGCTCAGCGATCCGGAGGGCGGCGAGCTCTGTGTCTTCGTGCGGGACGACTTCCCGACCGACCCGCCCGCCAGGCTGATGGAGGTGGTCGTCGACTGCGCCGACAGCGACACGTCGCATGCGCTGGCCGATTGGTGGGCCGCCGTGCTCGGCGGGCGAGCGGCGCAGGACGGCCGAGGATTCTCGTGGGTGCAGGACAGCGGCGGGACGCCGTTCGATGCGCTCGTCATGGTTCCCGTCCCCGATGCGAAGACGGTGAAGAACCGCATCCACTGGGACATGGTGTGCGACGACGTCGACGCGTTGCTGGACCGCGGCGCCACCGTGGTGGCCGCCCCGACGGAGTCGACGCCCTGGCACGTCCTCGCCGACCCGCAGGGCAACGAGTTCTGCGCGTTCAGCTCGGGCTGAGCAGCCTCAGAGGTCGGTGGCGGGGCCGAAGGTGGCGGCCATGTTGCCGATGACCGTCGACATGACCGCGCGCTTGGGGAGGCCGAGGGCCCGCAGCTCGAGCGCCATGGGGTGCTTGGTGCCGACGGTGAGCCGGGCGCCGAGCGGGCCGCCACGCACGGCGGTGGCTCGGCTCGTGAACGGGGTGCGGCGGGTCGTCCCGTCGAGGCGGGCGTAGGCGCTCATGTCGGCGGGCTTGGAGGGCAGGGGCAGCCACCGCTGGCTGACCTCGAGCTCCAGCACCAGCTCGCCGTCCTGGCTGAGTCGGCCCCGCGCCCGGCGAGGCCCGATGTCGAGGTCGATGTCGGCCATCCACTTGGGGAAGCCCCAGATCTCCCGACCGGCGGCGCAGGTGAACTCGCCGTCGACGGGGAGCTGGTGGATGTAGGCCCCGGCCGGCACGCCGTCCTGCTTGCCGACGCCGATGCACATCGCCACCTCGCCGTACGGGCCGAGGTCGTTGTCGAGGTACTCGACCATGGCGAGGATGCACAGCGCCCGCCCGCCGGGGAGGCGGGCGGGCACCAGGCCGGTATCGGCAAGCAGGCGCGAGGCAGCGTCGTGGCGGACCAGGAACGTGGCCGCGGCGGAGCGCGCCTGGCGCACCTCGACGGGCAGGGCGACGTCGCGGCCGAGGACCCGGGTGAGCGTCATCCGACCTTGGGGATGATGCTCTTCAGCTCGAGGTAGTGCTCGAGGCCCTCGCGCCCGAACTCGCGCCCGATGCCCGACGCCTTGAAGCCGCCGAAGGGGGCGACGAAGTCCATCGAGTACTGGTTCACGCCGAAGGTTCCGGTGCGGACCCGGCGGGCCACGTCCATGCCGACCTCGTTGTCGCCGGTCCAGACCGAGCCCGCCAGGCCGAACTCGCTGTCGTTGGCGATGCGGACCGCGTCGTCGACGTCGTCGAAGGGGATGACGGCGAGCACCGGCCCGAAGATCTCCTCCTGGGCGATGCGCATGGAGTTGTCGACGTCGGCGAACACCGTCGGCTGGACGTACCAGCCCCGCTCGATGCCGGCCGGCCGGCCGTTGCCTCCCACGACGAGGCGGGCGCCCTCCTCCTGGCCGAGCGCGATGTACTTGTCGACCCGCTCCTGCTGGCGCTCGGCCACCAGCGGACCGATCTCGGTGGTGGGGTCGTCGGGGTCGCCGACCTTCATGCCGGCCACCGCCTCGCCCAGCGCGTCGACGACCGCGGCGTAGTTCTTCCGGGAGGCCAGGATGCGAGTCTGGGCCACGCAGGCCTGCCCGTTGTTCATCAGCGAGGCGAACTTGAGCCCCTCCACCGTGGCGGCGAGGTCGGCGTCGTCGAGGATGATGGCGGCCGACTTGCCGCCGAGCTCGAGGCTCACCCGCTTGAGCTGCTCGCCGCAGATCGAGGCGATGGTGCGGCCGGCGGCCGTGGAGCCGGTGAAGGCGATCTTGTCGACGTCCCGGTGCCGCACCAGGTGCTCGCCGACCTCCCGGCCGGCCGGGACGACGCTGACCACGCCCTTCGGGATGCCGGCCTCCTCGAGCAGCTCGGCCATGAGGATGGCGTCGAGCGGCGTCTCCGGTGACGGCTTGATCACGATCGTCGAGCCCGACAGCAGCGCCGGAGCCAGCTTCGACATGGTGACGAACTGCGGGACGTTCCACGGCACGATGGCGCCCACGACGCCGACGCCCTCGCTGCGGACGATGACCGGGGAGCCGAGCGCGCCCATGCGCTCCTCCTCCCAGTCGTAGTCGGTGGCCACCTGGATGAAGCTGTTGAGCATCATCCACGGCGCCGGCGACTGGGCGAGCTGCGAGAAGCTGATCGGCGAGCCCATCTCGGTGGTGATGACCTGCGCCATGTCCATCATGCGCGCCGCGTAGAGGTCGCTGAAGCGCTGCACCGCCGCGATGCGGTCCTGCGGCGACATGCGCGGCCACTCGCCGTCGTCGAAGGCGGTGCGCGCCGCGGCCACCGCGCGGTCGATGTCGGCCGTGGTGCCCTCGGGCACCTTGGCGATGACCTCCTCGGTGTGGGGCGAGATGACCTCGATGACGTCGCTGCCGGCGGGGTCGACCCACTCGCCACCGATGAAGAGCTTCTCGTGGACCTGCATGTCGTTCGTCTCCTGGCTGGTTGCGGATCTGGCTCGGCTGTGGTCGGTTCAGGCGCGCAGCTCGCCGCGGGCCACCTTGGTGGCCCAGGGGTAGTCGGGCTTGCCGCTGGGGGAGCGCTGCACCTCCGCCACGACGTGGAGCTCCCGGGGCACCTTGTAGCCCGCCACGAGGCTGCGGCAGTGGCGGTCGAGGTCCTCGAGGGTGACGGCGGCGCCCGGGCGCGGCTGCACGACGGCTGCGACCCGCTGCCCCCACCGGTCGTCGTCGACGCCGACGACGACCGCGTCGAACACGTCGGCGTGGGCCTTCAGGGCGGACTCGACCTCCTCGGGGAAGATCTTCTCGCCGCCCGAGTTGATGCACTGCGAGCCGCGACCGAGGAGCGTGATCGTGCCGTCGGCCTCCAGGAGGGCCATGTCGCCGGCAAGCGCGTAGCGGGCGCCGTTGGAGCCGACGACGAACGTCGCCGCCGACTTGGCGGGATCCTTGTGGTAGGCGATGGGCACGTTCCCGCGCCGAGCGAGGCGCCCGGGGATGCCGCTGCCCGGCGCGATCTCGTTCAGGTCCTCGTCGAGCACCACGGCGTCACGGGCCGCCTGCACGGTGGGCCCGCCCCCCTTGTTCTGGGTGTCGCCCTTGCCCACCATGCGCATCCCGTTGGCACCGGTCTCGGAGGAGCCGATGGCGTCGACGATGAGCAGGTCGGGGAAGGTCTCGAGGTAGCGGTCCTTCACCGTGGGGGAGAAGATGGCGGCCGTCGACGCGAGCACGAAGAGCGACGACAGGTCGAGGGCAGCCGGGCCGCCCAGGTCGTCGAGCGCCTCGATCATCGGGCGCGCCATGGCATCGCCGGTGATGGAGAGGCTGTTGATGCGCTCTCGCTCGACGACCCGCCAGACCTCGTGCGGGTCGAACCTCCGCAGCATGACGCTGACGTTCCCCTCGAACGCGAAGCGCAGGAAGCCCCACTGCGCGGCACCGTGCATGAGCGGCGGGAGGTTGAGCGACCGCAGCGGCGCCTGCGCCTCGGCGGCCTTCTTGGCCAGCGTCCACTCGTCGGCGACGGGCTCGTTGGTGTAGGCGTCGATGCCGCCGCCGAGCGCGAAGAAGACGTCCTCGTGGCGCCACACCACGCCCTTGGGCATGCCGGTGGTGCCGCCCGTGTAGATCACGTAGTGGTCGTCGGGGGAGCGGGGCGGGAAGTCGCGCTCGGGCGAGCCCGAGGCGGCGGCCTCGCCGAGGGCGACCGAGCCGAGCTCCGACAAGACACCGTCCACGTCGGCGCCGCCGCCGTCGTCGACGTGCACCAGGTGCTGCAGCAGGGGAAGCGAGCCACGTACGGCGGCGAGCCGCGGGGCGAGCTCCCGATCGAAGACCACCGCTCGGAGATCGGCGTTGTCGAACAGGTAGCGGAGCTCCTCCTCCACGTAGCGGTAGTTGACGTTCACCGGCACGGCCCGGATCTTGTAGGCAGCGAGCGCCGCCTCGATCCACTCGACGCTGTTGGCGCCGTAGATGCCGATGTGGTCGCCTGCCCCGATGCCCTGCTGCGCGAGGTGGTGGGCCAGCCGGTTGGCGCGGGCTTCGAGCTGCACGTAGGTGCGGCGCTCGTCGCCCACGACGAGCACCTCGCGGTCCCCGACGAGGTCGACCGTGTGCTCGAAGAGGTCGGCGATGTTGTACCCCACGGATCTGACGATACGTCAGATGACGGGCGGTCGTCAGGCCGGCACGGCGGGGGCCGCCTTGCGGGCTCGCTTGCAGACCGTGGCGGCGAGGAGCTCGGCCATGGCCTCGTCGACGTGGGCCGCCAGGTCCCAGACGTCGGGGACGAGCTCACGGCACGCCATGAACCCGATGTCGACGTTGTCCATGTACGACAGCACGGTGATGTTGAGGCCCGCACCCTCCATCACGGGCCCCATCGGCAGCGTGTACTCGAGCTTGGCGCCGGCGTAGTAGAGCGGGAAGGGCGGGCCCGGCACGTTCGAGATGATCACGTTGTGGATCGGACGGTGGCGATCGCTCAGCCCCATGCTGGAGTAGAGGCGCGCCGCCAGCGCGAAGGTGGTCGGCGCGGCATGCTCCGCCCAGTTCTGCAGCAGGTTGGCGCCGAGCGCGTTGTGGTCGGCCTTGGCCCCCTTGGTGACCTGGCTGATGACCCGCAGCCGCTCGACCGGGTCCTCGACGTGGGTGGCCAGGCTGGTGAACATCGCCGACACCTTGTTGTTCGTCTGACCGTGCTCGTCGTCGGCTCGCACGGAGACCGGGCACACCGCCACCAGCGGTTCGGCAGGCACCCCGCCGTGCGAGTCCAGGTAGCGGCGCAGCGTGCCGCCCATGAGACCGAGGACGACGTCGTTGACCGTGCAGCCGACGTGGTTCTTGATCGCCTTGACGTCGTCGAGGGCGACGCGGGTGAACGACATCCGCCGGTGCGGCGTGATCGAGCGGTTCCAGGGCGTGCGGGGCGCGGTGAGCGGCACCGCGCCGACCACCTCGTCCGGGTTGCGGTGCCGCGACACCAGCGTGCCGACCGTGCGCGCGGTGGTGTTGAGCAGGGGCAGCAGACCGACCTGCCGGCGGACGCGCGAACGCGACCGCGTGGCCCACGAGCTGCAGGTCGGAGGGGATCGGCTCGGGCTGCCGCGGCTCCGGCGGCTCGAGGTCGCGGCCCGCCGGATCGAGGTCGAAGAGGTTCACCATCAGCTCGGCGCCCGACACGCCGTCGACCGCGCAGTGGTGCATCTTCGTGACGACGCCGATGTTGCCGTCGGCCAGGCCCTCGACCACGTGCAGCTCCCACAGCGGTCGGCGCCGGTCGAGCGGGGTGCTGGCGATCTGGCCGGCCAGCTCCGCGAGCTCGCGGTGCCCCCCCGGCGTGGGGCAGCCGATGCGGCGGATGTGGTAGTCGAGGTCGAAGTCGGGATCTTCGACCCAGATGGGGTGGTTGAGGCGGAACGGCACCTCCATCACCCGTCGGCGGAACGGCGGCACGAGGTGCAGCCGCGACGCGATGAACTCCTTGATCTTCTCGAACGAGTAGCCGCCCGGCATCGTCGAGGGGTCGAAGATCGCCGTCATGGCGACGTGCATGTGCATCGTCGGCGTCTCGAAGTAGAGGAAGGAGGCGTCGAGCCCGGAGAGCCGTTCCATCGGCTGGGACGCTAGCCACAGCCCGGGCTTCGTGCCGGGCCGGCCGGGCGGCCACACTGGTGCGATGGCGTGGTTGCTGCTGGTCGCCGGGGTGCTGGGGCTCCTCCACGCCGCCAACGCCCTGGCCCCGAGGACCCGCCCGCTGCCGCTCTTCATCTGGAGCTTCTTCGCGTCCTGGCTGACCATCGAGCTCGTCTGGCACCACCTCGCCTTCGGGGCGCTGCTGACCGCCGTGGCGGTCGCCGCCGGGGCGCTCGACCACCCCGCAGGCTGGGTCGGCCTCGCCCTGATGGCCATCTCCGGCGTGACGCTGGCATCGATCGCCCTCACGACACGGCGCACGGTCGTGTCGATGGCCGGCGCGCTCGACGAGCTGGACCCTGGACCCGATGCACCGCGGTTCCCGCGCAGCCACGTGCTGCTGCCGTTCCTCCTCACCCACCGCAAGGGCGTGCGCCGCATCCGCAACGTCCCCTTCGCGCGTCTCGGCGGTCGCACCTTGCGGCTCGACGTGACCCTCCCGAGCGCGCCGGTTCCCGGCGGGGCCGCACGGCGGCCGGCGCTGATGCAGATCCACGGCGGTGGCTGGGTCGTCGGCGACAAGCGCGAGCAGGGCCTGCCGTTGCTCAACCACATGGCCGCGCAGGGCTGGGTCGGCTTCAACGTCAACTACCGCCTGAGCCCGGGCGTGGCCTTCCCGACGCACCTCGAGGACCTGAAGCGTGGCCTGGCGTGGATCAAGGAGCACGCCGACGAGTACGGCATCGACCCGAGCTTCGTGTGCGTCACGGGCGGGTCGGCGGGCGGCCACCTCACCGCCATGATGGGGCTCACCGCCAACGACCGCCGCTTCCAGCCCGGCTTCGAGGACGCCGACACGAGCGTCGCCGCTGCGGTGCCGTTCTACGGCATCTACGACTTCACCGACGAGGGCACCTTCGGTGGCGACCCGGAGGTGTTCCGGCGCTTCCTCGAACCGATCGTGATGCAGGCGTTCCTCGCCGACGAGCCGGAGCGGTTCGTCGAGGCGTCCCCGCTGCACCACGTCCACGCCGACGCGCCGCCGTTCCTGATCGTCCACGGCGACCGCGACACGCTCGCCCCGGTCGCCGACGCTCGAGCCTTCGCCGAGGCGCTTCGTGCGGTGTCGACGTCGCCGGTGCTCTACGCCGAGATGCAGGGCGCGCAGCACGCCTTCGAGGTGTTCCCCTCGCTGCGCACGGCACGCGTCATCGAGGGCGTCGAGCGCTTCCTCACGACGCTGTGGGAGCGCCGCGGCCAGCCGACGGCAGCGGTCGAGTCCGAGCTCGAGGAGAGCCTCACCGACTGACGTCGGGCAGGATGGGCGGATGGACCTCGGCCTCGACGGCAAGCGTGCGGCGGTGGCGGCAGCGTCGGCCGGGCTCGGCTTCGGAGCGGCAGCCGCGCTGGCCGCCGAGGGCGCGCGTGTCGCGATCTGCGGCCGGGACGAGGATCGGATCGAGGCGGCTGCCGCTCGCTTGGGTCCCGGTGCCGTGCCGCTGGTCGCCGACGTCGGCAGCACAGCGGGCGCCGAGGGGTTCGTCACGGCGGCCAGCGAAGCGCTGGGAGGCCTCGACATCCTGGTGCCCAACGCGGGTGGGCCACCCGCTGGTGGCTTCGACGACGTCGATCTCGACGACTACGAAGGCGCCCTGCGGCTCAACCTCCTGTCGACGGTGGCGATGTGCCAGGCGGCGGTCCCCGGCATGCGCGCACAGGGCTGGGGCCGGGTCGTGGCGATCACGTCGATCTCGGTCCGCCAGCCCATCCGCGGCCTCATCCTGTCCAACACGGCCCGAGCCGGCGCCACCGCGTTCCTGAAGAGCCTCGCCCGCGAGGTCGCCGCCGACGGCGTCACGGTGAACTCGGTGCAGCCCGGCACGCACGACACCGATCGCATCCGCGCGCTCTACGGCGAGGACACCTCGCGAGTCGCAGCCGACATCCCCGTGGGCTTCGTCGGTGACCCGGCCGACTTCGGCGCCGTGGTCGCGTTCCTCTGCTCCCAGCAGGCCCGCTTCGTCACCGGCGCGCACGTGCCCGTCGACGGTGGCGCCTACGGCGGCCTCCAGTGAGATCGGCGCCGAGGGGTCCAGATCAGCGTGCTCGGGTGAGCGGCACCTCGGCCGGGGAATAGAACGTGTTCTAGTCTTGCGGGGTGGACTTCGACGACACGCCGGAGGAAGCCGCCTTCCGGGCCGAGGCTCGGGCGTGGCTCGACGAGCACGCCATCCCCAAGGGGCATCCCGACGACTTCTCGGCGGGCATCTGGACCAGCGACTACAGCGAGGACACCTACGTCAAGCGCTGCCGGGAGTGGCAGGGGCGCCTGGCGGAGGGCGGCTGGGCGGGGATCACCTGGCCGGAGGCGTTCGGCGGGCGCGGCGGGCGGCCCATCGAGCAGGTGATCTTCAACCAGGAGCAGGCGCGCTACGGCGTGTCGAACGGCGTCTTCGCCATCGCCATCGGCATGGTGGGGCCGACGATCCTCGCCCACGGCACCGACGAGCAGCGCCAGCGCTTCCTCCCCGCGATGCTGCGCGGCGACGCGGTGTGGTGCCAGCTCTTCAGCGAGACCGAGGCCGGCTCCGACCTCGCCAACGTCACCACCCGGGCGACGCTCGACGGCGACGAGTGGGTGGTCACCGGCCAGAAGGTGTGGACGTCCTCCGCGCAGCGGGCGGAGTGGGGCATCGTCCTTGCCCGCACCGATCCCGACGTCCCGAAGCACCGCGGCATCACCTACCTGCTCCTCGACATGTCGACGCCGGGCATCGACATCCGGCCGCTGCGCCAGATGACGGGCGACTCGCACTTCAGCGAGGTCTTCCTCGACGAGGTCCGCATCCCGAGGGCGAACGTGCTCGGCGGGGTGGGGGAGGGGTGGAAGGTCGCGCAGACCACGCTCGCGAGCGAGCGCACGGCGATCGCCGGCGGCAGCGGCGGCGCGGACCCGCCCGGGCTGGTCGCGCTCGCACGCGCCTTCGGCGTGGCGGCCGACCCGCTGGCGCGCCAGGCCGTGGTCGAGGCGCACCTCCGCAGCGAGCTCCTGCGCTTCCTTCGCCTCCGCTCGCAGACCGCGCTCTCGCAGGGGCGCCGCCCCGGCGCGGAGACCTCGGTGATGAAGCTGGCCTACGCCCGGTTCATGCAGCAGATGACCACGACCGCCATGCACGTCCAGGGCCCGACCGCCATGCTGGCCGGGCCCGAGCTGCCCCTCGGTGGCGTGTGGACCACCAAGTTCCTCCACTCGCCGTCGCTGCGCATCGCCGGTGGGTCCGATCAGATCCAGGCGAACATCATCGGCGAACGGGTGCTGGGCCTGCCGGCCGAGGCGCGCCTCGACCGCGACGTGGCGTTCCACCAGCGGCCGCGAGGCCGGGGTTAGGTTCGCGCGATGTCGACTGCGGAACGGCTGACGAGCAGCCAGGCGGCGCGCCGCCAGCGGGTCCTCGTCTCGGCCCTCGAGCTCGGGGCCGCGGGGGGCTACGAGGCGGTCCAGATGCGCGACGTGGCGGCCTCCGCCGGCGTGGCGCTCGGCACGATCTACCGCTACTTCCCGTCCAAGGACGCGCTCCTCGCGGCCGCCATGGTGGAGTGGATGGAGGACCTCGAGCGCCGGGTCACCCTGCGAGGCCCGAGGGGCGACACGACCGCCGAGCGGGTGCACGACGTGCTGGGCCGGGCCGTGAGCACGATGGAGCGCCAGCCCGCGCTTGCCGAGGCCGTGATCACGGCGCTGACCTCCGACGACCCGGCCGCAGGCCGCGCCTCGATCTCCACCACCGACGTCATGACGCGGGTCATCGTGCGGGCGCTGCCCGAGGACATGGACCTCGCCACCGAGGCGGCGATCGCCAAGGTCCTGGGCCACGTCTGGTTCTCGTGCCTCGTCGCGTGGAAGAACGGCGTCGGGGACCTGCCGTGGGTGGCCGGCGAGCTCGAGACCGCCTGCCACCTCCTGCTCGACCACCTCGGCTAGATCGGCGCCGCCCAGACGCGCACGGCCCTCCCGCCGGACCGCTTCACGTCGTAGAGCGCGCGGTCGGCGCGGCTGAGGAGGGTGTCGGCGCTGGTGCGCGGGCCGGCGAGCGCGATCCCGACGGACAGGCCCAGCGTCACGTCGCTCTCGGCCACGCGGAAGGGCGCCGCCACGGCGGCGGAGAGCCGCTCGACGACGTGGACCGCCGTCTCGGCATCCGGCACGTTGCGGAACAGCACGGTGAACTCGTCGCCTCCCATCCGGGCGATCTCGTCGCCCACCCGCAGCGCGGCGCGCAGGCGCTGCGCGACCTCGACGAGGGCGAGGTCGCCGGCTCGGTGCCCGAAGGTGTCGTTCACCACCTTGAACCCGTCGAGGTCGCAGAAGGCGACGGCGAGGTCGCGCTCGCCGATGGCGAGCGCCTGCGCCAGCCGGGCGCGGAACTGGATCCGGTTGGCCACGCCGGTCAGCGCGTCGTGGCCCGCGAGGTGGCGGAGCCGCTGGTGCTCTGCGGTGCGCACGAGCGCCAGCTGCACGTAGCGAGCCGCGCGCTCGAGGGCCTTGCGGTGTCCGGTCAGCAGCTCGAGGCCGTCGGCCCTCCAGACCGTCACGACCGCATCGGCGAGGCCCTCCGTGGCGGGCACCGCGGTCGTCCACAGGCCGCGCAGCCCCGCCGCTGCCGCCGCGTCGGCAACGCGGGGGACCAGCGCGGACACCTCGGTCGCCACCGCCTCGCCCGACACCGCGGTCTCGCACCACGGTCCCGCCTCCAGCGACAGGCACGCATCGGGAAGGCCCGATCCCACGACCTCCGCGAAGGCCTGCCCGTCGAAGCCGTGGTGGATCGTCGCCCCCTCGGCCTCGAGCATCATGGCGATCGCGTGGGCCAGCGAGGCGAGGACCACCGGCAGCGGCTCGTCGGCGAGGAGCGACGACACGAACTCGTCGATCTGGTGCTGCGCGTCCCAGGGGCGCAGCCGCAGGGCGATCGCGTCGACACCCGGCACGTCGAGCAGCGACATGGCGCCGATCTCCGCCCACGTGGTCGTGCCGTCGGGCAGCAGCAGCTCGAACACCATGGGGATGCCCTGCCCCAGCCGGTCGGTCTCCGTCAGCTCGGCCAGGACCGTGAGCGCGATCGCCATCTGGTCGGGCGGGAGGAAGTCGGCCATGCTCCGGCCGACGAGCTCCTCCGCCCGCCAGCCCACCACCTGGTCGATCGAGCCCCCTGCGTAGATGATCGTCCCCGCGTCGTCGATCACGGCGATGGCGTGCGCGGTGCGGTCGACGATCAGCCGGAACGCCTCCGCGGGCAGCTCACCGACCCCCACCGGGCCACTGCGACCGTCGCCTCCCTGCATGAGCGCAGGACGATACGTCGTGCGGCGCGCCCGCGCTGTAGTCTGGTCGGCTCAGATGGCCCGGTCCCGGCCCTCCCAGTAGGGATCGCGGAGCTGGCGCTTGAGGAGCTTGCCGGTGGGCTCCCGCGGCAGCTCGTCGACGAAGTCGATCGACCGGGGCCACTTGAACTTGGCCAGCCGGTCCTGCAGGTGGGCCATGATCGATGCCGCCAGGTCGTCGCCCGCCGTCTGGCCCCCCGCCGGCTCGACGATCGCCTTGATGGCCTCGCCCATGTCGTCGTCGGGCACGCCGAACACGGCGACGTCGCCGACGCCGGGGTGGGCGAGGATCTCGCCCTCGATCTCGGCGGGGTAGATGTTGACGCCGCCGGCGATGATCATGTCGCTCTTGCGGTCGCAGAGGAACAGGAAGCCGTCCTCGTTGAGGTAGCCGACGTCGCCGACCGTGAAGAACCCGTCGGCGTCGTGGTTCTCGTCGGTCTTCGAGCGGTCTCCCTTGTACTCGAAGTCCTGGCCGCCCATCTTCATCCACACCGTGCCGGGGACGCCGGGCGCGACGATGCCGCCGTCGTCGTCGGTGATCTTCAGCTCCGAGATGGGCCAGGGCGAGCCCACGGTGCCCGGGTACTTCAACCAGTCCTCGGGGGTGGCCGTGGTGCCGCCGCCCTCGGTGGCGCCGTAGTACTCCCAGATCACGGGACCCCACCAGTCGAGCATCTTGTGCTTCACATCGATCGGGCACGGCGCGGCCGCGTGGATCGCCCAGCGCATCGACGACACGTCGTACCTCGACCGCACCTCCTCGGGGAGCTGCAGCATCCGGTGGAACTGCGTGGGGACCATGTGGGTGTGGGTCACCTTGTGGCGCTCGATCTTGGCGAGCGTCTCCTCGGGGTCCCACTTGTCCATGAACACGACGCGGTGCCCGGAGTGCAGCGAGTTGCCGGCGAAGGTGGTGACCGCGGTGTGGTAGTTGGGCGAGGTGCAGAGGTGCACCTGGTCGCCGCGGTGGGGGATGCCGAAGAGGTTGAAGAAGCCGGTGAACAGCTCCGCCATGACGTCGGGGTCGGCGTCGTGGAGCTGGCGCTTGACGCCCTTGGGCTTGCCGGTGGTGCCGGAGGTGTAGTGCATCGCCGCACCGGCGCTGCGGTCGCCCGGCAGGGTGTCCACCTGCTCCGCCAGCACCGCCTCCACGTCGCGGAAGCCCCGCACGGCGCCGTGGGCCAGCCGTGCCTCGGAGGGCACACGGGCCTCGTCCGCGGCAGCGGCGATGGCCTCGCCGTAGCGCTCGTGGGACACGACGGCCTTCGCGCCGGAGTCGCTGATGATGTAGGCGATCTCGGGCGGTGAGAGCCGGTAGTTGATCGGCACGTAGTACCAACCCGCCTGCAGCGCCGCGAGGTAGACCTCGACGGGGTGCACGCCGTTGGGCAGGACGGCCGCGACGCTGTCGCCCTTCTCCAGCCCGAGCTCGCGCAGCGCGTGCACGTACCGGTTGGCGCGTGCGAGCAGCTCGCCGGCGGTGTGCTCGGTGCCGTCGGGATCGACGAGCGCCACGAAGTCCGGTTCGGCCTGGGCGTACTTGTAGAAGCCTGACATGCGCGGTGACCCCCGGTTTCGCATCTGACGGTCCGTCAGACTAGAACGTGTTCTCGTCCGGCATCCAGCCGGTACGCTGCGCCCGCCGCGACCTGGCACCACGACTCAGGGGGGACACCATGCGCGCTGCACTGCTCCGCAACATCGGCGACGACGCACTCGAGGTCCGTGACGACATCACGCTCGGCGAGGTCCACGCCGGCGAGGTGAAGGTGAAGATCGAGGCCACCGGCGTGTGCCACTCCGATCTCTCCTGCATGAAGGGCGTCATCCCGCAGCCCGCTCCTGCGGTGCTCGGCCACGAGGGTGCGGGCATCGTCGCCGAGGTGGGCGAGGGCGTCACCTCGGTGAAGCCGGGTGACCACGTGATCATCGCCTGGAGCCCGCCCTGCGGCGACTGCGCCTACTGCGGCCCCCGCAACCAGCCCAACCTCTGCTCGAACATCCAGATGGTGATGGGCGGCACGCCGCACTTCCTGCTCGACGGCAGCCCGGTGTTCGGCATGGCCGGCACCGGCACCTTCGCCGAGGAGATGATCATCCCGCACCAGGGCGTCGTGAAGATCGACGACGACATCCCGCTCGAGATCGGCAGCCTGGTCGGCTGCGGCGTCATGACCGGCGTCGGCGCGGCCATCAACACGGCGAAGGTCACCCCCGGGTCGTCGGTGATCGTCTACGGCTGTGGCGGGGTCGGCATCTCCTGCATCCAGGGAGCCCGGGTGGCGGGTGCCTCCACCATCGTGGCGGTCGACCTCAACGACCAGAAGCTCGAAGACGCCCAGCGCTTCGGCGCCACCCACGCCTGCAAGCCCGACGAGGTCGACAGCCTCAAGGCGAGCCTCACGGGCGGCGACGGCTTCGACTACTCCTTCGAGGCGATCGGCCTGCCCGTCACCATGCGCGCCGCCTACGACGCCATCCGCCGTGGCGGCACCGCATGCATCGTGGGCGTCGGCAAGCTCGACGAGTTCGTCCAGTTCTCGGCCTTCGAGCTGTTCTTCTCCGAGAAGAACCTGGTCGGGTCGTACTACGGCTCCGCCGACGTGCGCAGCGACTTCCACAAGCTCCTCGGCTACTGGAAGGACGGCAGCCTCGACCTCGACGGCATGATCACCCGCCGCATCAAGCTCGACGAGATCAACGACGCCTTCGCCGCCATGGAGCGCGGCGAGGTCATCCGCCAGGTCATCAGCTTCTGACCCCCCGAGAGGACCACGTGGCCGACGACAACGACCCCGGCGTGCTCCGCGCGCCCCTCGTCATCGAGTATCCGTTCTCCCGTACCACCGGGCCGGTCATCGGTGCCTTCCTCACGGGCCTGCGCGAGCAGGTGCTGCTCGGCATCCGCGGCAGCGACGGCAGCGTGATCGTGCCGCCCACGGAGTACGACTCCACCACGGCCGAGGAGCTCACCGAGCTCGTCGAGGTCGGCCCCGGAGGCGTCGTCGTCACCTGGTGCTGGGTGCGCCACCCGATGCCCAAGCACCCGTTGCCGCATCCCTTCGCCTGGGCCCTCGTGCGCCCCGACGGTGCCGACGTCGGCTTCCTCCAGGCCGTCGACGCAGGCTCGCCCGAGGCCATGTCGACGGGCATGCGGGTGCGCCCACGCTGGAACGACGAGCGTGAGGGATCCATCACCGACCTGGCCTGCTGGGAGCCTGCCTGATGCCCGAGATCGTGCTGCCCGAATCGCTGCGAGACGTCGAGGTCGTCCGCAGCGTCCGTACGCCCGCCCGCCTCGACTACACCTACACGGCGGGCGAGGCCACGACGCGGTTCCTGCAGGGCATCGCCCAGCGCAAGATCATCGGCGAGCGCGCTCCGGGCGGGAAGGTCTACGTCCCGTCGCGCGGCGCCGACCCGCAGCTCGGGAAGCCGACGTTCGAGCAGGTCGAGCTGCCGCACACCGGCACCCTCACGAGCTTCTGCGTCGTCAACGTGGCCTTCTACGGGCAGGGGATGGAGATCCCCTACACCTCGGGGCTGATCCTGCTCGACGGCTCCGACCTGCCGATCATGCACCTCATCCAGGAGTGCCCGGTCGAGGACGTCCGCATCGGCATGCGCGTCGAGGCCGTGTGGGTCGACGACGCCGACCTCGGCCCCACGCTCGAGAGCATCCGCTACTTCCGGCCCAACGGCGAGCCCGACCGGCCGGTGACCCAGCCCGGGAAGGGGGTGACGTGGTGATCGACGTCGCCGTGATCGCCGTGGCGCAGATGCCCAACGTCCGGGCGGAGACGCGCCGCAACGAGGTCGAGATGCTCATGCCGGTGCTCGAGGACGTGCGCGCCGCGGCGGGCCTGCGCCAGGACCAGATCGGCTTCACCTGCTCCGGGTCGACCGACTACCTCTCCGGCCAGGCCTTCAGCTTCGTGTCGACGCTCGACGGCGTGGGACCGTGGCCGCCGATCCAGGAGAGCCACGTCGAGATGGACGGCGCCTTCGCGCTCTACGAGGCATGGGTGAAGCTGCAGATCGGCGAGGTCGACACCGCGCTCGTCTACTCCTACGGCAAGTCGGCGCCGGGCCCCATCCACGAGGTGCTGTCGCGCCAGCTCGACCCCTACCACGTCGCACCGCTGTGGCCCGACGTGATCTCCTTGGCGGCCCTCCAGGCCCGCTCGCTGCTCGACGCCGGGAAGGCCACCGAGGCCGACTTCGCGGAGGTGGCGGCACGCAGCCGGCGCAGCGCCCTGGGCAACCCCAACGCCCAGCTGGCATGGGACCGCTCCGTCGAGGAGCTCCTGGCGGAGGAGCCGATCGTCGACCCGCTCCGCAAGCACGACTGCCCGCCGATCACCGACGGCGCCTGCGCGGTGATCCTCGCCGCCGGCGACCGTGCCCGGGAGCTGCGCGAGCGTCCGGCGTGGATCCGCGGCATCGACCACCGCATCGAGCCGATGGCCCTCGGGCGCCGCGACCTCACCGTCTCGGTCTCCACCAGGCTCGCAGCCGAGAAGGCGGGCGTGGCCGCCGGCCCCGTCGACGTGGCCGAGCTGCATGCGCCCTTCTCGCCGCAGGAGCTGATCCTGCGCGAGGCCCTCGGCCTGGGCGACCACGCCAACGTCAACCCGTCGGGCGGTCCGCTCGCCGCCAACCCCGTGATGGTCGCCGGTCTCACGAGGATCGGCGAGGTGGCCCAGCGCATCATGGACGGCAGCGCCGAGCGCGGCGTCGCCCACGCCACCTCCGGACCGTGCCTGCAGCAGAACCTCGTCGCCGTCCTGGAAGGAGCGGGCTGATGCCCAAGGAGCGCGTCGCCGTCATCGGCGTCGGTCAGACCAAGCACCAGGCCACACGCGGCGACGTGTCGATGGCCGGGCTCGTCCGTGAGGCCGCCTCGCGGGCCCTCGACGACGCCGCCATGTCCTGGTCCGACATCGACGCCGTGGTCGTCGGCAAGGCACCGGACTTCTTCGAGGGCGTGATGATGCCCGAGCTCTACCTCGCCGATGCCCTCGGCGCCACGGGCAAGCCGCTCTTCCGGGTGCACACGGCCGGCTCGGTCGGTGGCTCCACGGCGATCGTCGCCAGCCAGCTCGTGCAGGCGGGCATCCACGAGCGCGTCCTCACCGTGGCGTTCGAGAAGCAGTCCGAGAGCGAGGCCATGTGGGCGCTGTCGCTGCCCATCCCGTTCACCCCGCCCCTGCACGCCGGCGCGGGCGGCTACTTCGCCCCGCACGTGCGGTCCTACATGCAGCGCTCGGGCGCACCGGATCACATCGGCATCCTCGTGGCGCTCAAGGACCGCCAGAACGCGCTGAAGAACCCCTACGCCCACCTCCACGAGCACGACATCACGTTCGACTCCATCAAGGACTCGCTGATGCTGTGGGACCCGATCCGCTACGCGGAGACCTGCCCCAGCTCCGACGGCGCCTGCGCCATGGTGCTGGCGAGCGAGTCCGTCGCCGACCGCTCGGAGAAGCCTCCGGCCTGGGTGCGTGGGATGGCCATGCGCTCCGAGCCCACCATGTCGGCCGACCGCGACCCGGTGCTGCCCCGCGGCGGGGAGGACTGCGCCGCCGACGTCTTCGCGCAGGCCGGCATCACCGACCCCCGCCGTGAGGTCGACGCCGTCGAGATGTACGTGCCGTTCTCCTGGTTCGAGCCGATGTGGCTCGAGAACCTCGGCTTCGCCGGCCCGGGGGAGGGGTGGAAGCTGGTCGAGGACGGCGTGACCGCGCTCGACGGCGACCTGCCCGTGAACATGTCGGGCGGCGTGCTGTCGTCGAACCCCATCGGCGCCTCGGGCATGCTGCGCTTCGCCGAGGCCGCGCTGCAGGTGCGGGGCCTGGCGGGGGAGCACCAGGTCGACGGCGCCCGAACCGCGGTCGGCCACGCCTACGGCGGCGGCTCCCAGTTCTTCGCCATGTGGGTCGTCGGAGCCGACAAGCCATGAGCGGTCGCCTCGCGGGGAAGGTGGCGATCATCACCGGCGCCGCCCGCGGGCAGGGCGAGGCGGAGGCCCGCCGGTTCGTCGCCGAGGGTGCGTCCGTGCTGCTCACCGACGTGCTCGACGACGAGGGCCGCGACGTCGCTGCGTCGCTCGGCGATGCGGCGGCCTACCGGCACCTCGACGTCACCTCCGAGGACGACTGGCAGGCCGCGGTGGCCGACTGCGAGGCGCGCTTCGGACCGATCTCGATCCTCGTCAACAACGCCGGCATCCTCGACTTCTCGCCGATCCACAAGCAGGACGTCGAGCGCTTCCGCAAGGTGCTCGACGTGAACCTCGTGGGGCCGCTCATCGGGATGAAGTGCGTGGCGCCATCCATGAAGCGTGCCGGCGGCGGCTCGATCATCAACGTGTCGTCCAACGCGGGCATCGTCGGGCTGCCCTCCGCCGGGGCCTACGTGTCGAGCAAGTGGGGGCTCCGCGGCCTGTCGAAGACCGCGGCGTTCGACCTGAGCGCCATCGGCGTGCGCGTGAACTCCGTGCATCCCGGCGGCATCAACACGCCGATGACCGACTTCGGTGGGAGCGGCGACGACTCGCCGTGGGCCAAGAACCTGCCCCTCGCGCGGATGGGTCGCCCCGAAGAGGTGGCCAACGTCGTGACCTTCCTCGCCTCCGACGAGGCGAGCTACGTGACCGGCGCGGAGTGGTCCGTCGACGGCGGCGCCACCGCCGGCGACAGCTCGATCTTCGGAACCTGACCGACCCCGGCCTCAACCCGCCGGTGGGGCGTCCGGAGCGTGCTTGAGGCGCTCGAACGCCTCGGCGGGCGTCTCGCCGGCGCCGATCACCACTGATCGCTGGCGGGTACCGGCGGGCAGCGTGCCGAACGCTTCGATGCGGCGCAGGAACGACTGCAGCCCCTCCGGGCCGCTGCCCGGCAGGAAGACCCGCACCGACGACGCCGACGCGAGCAGCCGATCGGTGTCACGCATCACATCGCCGACGTGGACCGCCAGGGACCCGGCGCCGCCGCCGGCGTGATCGTCGTCGAGCTCGATGGACACGAGCCCGTCGCCCTCGACGCCGCCGTTGAGCGCCTCGTAGAAGGAGAGCGCGTCACCGACTCCCGTCGGCTCGGGTCCGCTCGCGGCGCGGCTCGGGCGCGTGCGCCGTTCGGCGGATCCGGAGGCCATGGGGTCCTTGGCGGAGCGGCCCACGTTCTCGATCGCACGCTCGAGCGCGTGCAGGTCCGGCTTGATCACGATCACCGGTGCGACCTCATAGCCCGAGAGGCGCCCGTAGTCCGCGTCGTGGGTGAACGCGATCGCGCAGGCGCCGACGTCGATCGTCGCGCGGACCACGTCGAAGTCGCTGTTCACGCCGAGCGCGAGCTCGACGATCACGGCGTCGGGCCGGGCCTGCTCGATCATGGCCACGGCAGCGGAGGTGGTGTCGACCACGCCGATGACCTCGTGGCCGTGGCGGTCGAGGATCGACTCGACCATCGCGCACATCAGGTCGTCGTCGTCGCACAGGACGAACCGCATCCTGGGAGTCTCGCCCACGTCCCGCCTCTTCCGCTCGGTCGTCCGCCGATCAACCCTCGCCGTAGCGCGCGCTCGCCGTCGCCTTCCCGGGGGCTTCGTCGACCCGGTCGGGCCACCACGGTGGCGGGAAGACGGTCCGCTCGTCGCTGATCGGCTCAGCGTAGAACTGCGCCGCCCACTTGCGGAACTTCATGAAGGGACCGTCGTTGTCCGCCAGGGCGGGCCGGACCAGGTGCGCCTTGTGCTCCCAGATCGGCTTGTCCTCGAGGAGCTGCTTGTCGACCTCCCTGACGAAGGCCTCGCCCACGTTGCGAGTGGTCGCCTCGTCGCCCAAGGTCTTGAAGCGGAAGTTGAAGCGGATGATGCAGCGATCCCGCTCGATGGGCGTCGTGACGGCCAGGTTGAGGGTGTCGACGATGCCGGAGAACTCCACCACCGACACCCCGGGCCCGATCATGCGGGAGTCGATGCGGCCCTCCATCACGCCACGGGGCGTGGGGAACTTCTGGCTGGAGCGCATCTGCGAGCCGGGGAAGCCGGTCTCGTAGCTCTGCACCTGGGGCACCTCGGCCGTGTTGTGCACGAAGCGGAAGTGGGCGGAGTCGACGCCGTTCTCGGCCATCTCCTGCCAGGCGGCGTCGATGGTGTGCTCGGTGCGGATGACGGTGGACCACTCCGGGTCGCCGTTGAACTCGGGCAGCTCTGGGATCTCCCACTGCGGCTCGACGGCCGGATCCGGGTGGTACCAGACCAGGCTCATGCCGTTGCGCTCGACCACCGGGAAGGTGCGCAGGGAGCCCTTGCGGTTGGTTCGCTCGGAGTAGGGGATGTCGGTGTTCGTGCCCTCGGCGTCGAACTTCCACCCGTGGAAGGGGCAGGTGAGCTCGCAGCCCTCGACGACGCCGCCGTGGCCGAGGTGGGCGCCCAGGTGCGGGCAGAAGGCGTCCTGGACGTGGAGCGCCCCGGCCTCGTCGCGCCAGGCCACCAGGTGCCGGTCGAAGTAGTAGATGGGGCGGGCTGCGCCGGCCGGGAAGTCCTCGGGGTAGCCGACGCAGAACCAGCCGAAGGGGATGGGGAAGGGGAAGCGGTCGGCCGGCATCAGCGATCCAGTCCGAAGACCCGCACGGCGTTCTCGCGCAGGAACTTGGGCCACACGTCGTCCTTGAGGGGCACGTTCGGGAGCTCCGCGAAGATGCGCTCGAGCGAGAGGCCCATCGGGAAGTACCCGGCGTACATCACCTTGTCGGCGCCGCGGGAGTTGGCGTAGTCGATGATCGAGGTGGGGTAGTAGCGGGGCGCGAAGGCGGAGGTCGAGTAGTAGAGGTTCGGCCACTTCAGCATCAGCTTGACGGCCAGCTCGTCCCACGGCTCGGCGCCGTGGCGCATGACCACCTTGAGCTCGGGGAAGAACCAGCACACCTCGTCGAGCAGCTCGGTCTTCTGACAGGCCATGGGAACCCGCGGGCCCGGCACGCCGGTGGTGATGCAGATCGGCAGGTCGAGCTCGATGCACTTGGCGTAGAGGGGGTAGAAGCGCTTGTCGTTGATCGGCACCTGCGGGGTCATCCCCGCCGGGAAGGCCGAGGCCGCCTTGACGCCGAGCTCCTCGTAGGCGCGCACGAGGTCGCGCACGCCCTCCATCCCGCGGTTCGGGTTGACCTCGTAGGAGCCGAAGAAGCGGTCGGGGTGCTCGGCCAGCGCGCGGGTCGAGGTGCCCCGCTCGAAGCTGACCCCGAGCATGGCTCGCTCGATCCCGAAGTGGTCCATCTCGCCGAGCACGACCGCGACCGGGTCGGCATCGGGGTCGATGTCGGCGGGCACCTCCTTGAACATGTACTGCGCGGGGAACTCCATGGCCTTGGACTCGTCGTCCATCAGGCCGGCGCGCAGGAAGCCGTACCAGTCCTTCTTGGATCCCTCGGGGATCCCGAGCATGAGGTCGACGACTCCGATGTCGGGGGGCATGGCCATGGCACGAGACTAGAACACGTTCTAGTCTCGGTCGAGCCGCGGCTAGGGTCGCGCCATGCAGCTCGGCTTGATCATCGGGTACTGGCCCTCCTCGGGACCGCCGCCGGACGCGGCCGAGCAGATCGCCGCGGCGGAGCGCCTCGGGTTCGAGTCGGTCTGGACGTCGGAGGCCTACGGCTCGGACTGCTTCACGCCGCTGGCGTGGTGGGGGAGCCGAACCGAGCGCCTGAAGCTCGGCACGGCCATCACCCAGATGTCGGCGCGCACGCCGGCCTCCACCGCCATGACCGCGATCACCCTCGACCACCTCACCGGTGGTCGCTTCGTCCTCGGCCTGGGGGTGAGCGGGCCGCAGGTGGTGGAGGGCTGGTACGCGGCCGACTACGCGAAGCCCCTGGCACGCACCCGCGAGTACGTCGACCTCGTCCGGCAGATCATCGCCCGCGAGAAGCCCGTCGAGTACGTGGGGGAGCACTACCAGATGCCGCTGCCGGGCGGCACCGGCCTCGGCAAGCCGCTGAAGTCCATCGTGCGCCCGCTGCGCACCGACATCCCGATCTACCTGGGCGCCGAAGGTCCCAAGAACGTCGCGCTGGCGGCGGAGATCTGCGACGGCTGGCTGCCGATGTTCTTCTCGCCGCGCGCCGACGGGTTCTACCGCGACGCCCTGGCGGAGGGCTTCGCCCGCCCGGGTGCGCGCCGGGCGCCCGACGACTTCGAGGTGGCCTGCGTGGTGCCCACCATCATCGGCGACGACGTCGAGGCCTGCGCCGACCTGCTGCGCCCGACCCTCGCCCTGTACGTGGGGGGCATGGGTGCCCGTGACCGCAACTTCCACAAGGACGTCTTCGCCCGGCTCGGCTACGAAGCGGAGTGCGAGCGGATCCAGGAGGCCTACCTCGACGGCCGCAAGGGCGACGCTGCCGCGCTCGTGCCGACCGCGATGGTGGAGGACGTGTACCTCATCGGGCCCAGGGAGAAGGTGCGCGACGACCTCGAGGCCTGGCGCGCGTCGTGCGTCACGACGCTGCTCGTGAGCGGTCCGCCTGCCCTGCTCCAGGAGATCGCGGAGATCGTCGGCGGCTGAAGGGCCGGTCGGTACGATCTCGGCAGCCGAAGGGGGCACGTTGCTCGAGCCGCAGCTCCAGATCGAGGTGTTCCCGGTGGGCGATCAGCGCGTGCTGGTCGTCGTCGAGGGCGAGCTCGACCTCCCCGAGGCCGGGCAGCTGCGCGCCATCCTCAACGACGTGTGCGCCGGCCCGGCGAAGGTCGTCGTCGTCGACCTGGGCGGGGTCGGCTTCATCGGCTCCTCGGGGCTGGGCGTGCTCGCCTCGACGCACAACGACCTGGCGGAGGCGCAGCGCACCCTGGTGGTCCGCGGGGCGTCCCCCGCGATCCGCAAGGCACTGCAGATCACGGGACTCGACCGCCTGCTCGAGCTCGAGTAGGCGCCCCTCAGCCCTCCTCGAAGGCCTCCGGCGAGGGACAGGAGCACATCAGGTTGCGGTCCCCGTAGCCGCCGTCGATGCGGCTGACGGGCGGCCAGTACTTGCCGTCACGGACCGCCGGCACGGGGTAGGCGGCCGTCTCGCGGGTGTAGGCCCGGTCCCAGTCCTCGACGAGCAGATCAGCAGCCGGGTGCGGGGCGTGGGCGAGCGCGCTGTCGTCGCGCGCCACCTCACCGGCCTCGATGGCGGCGATCTCGCCGCGGATGGCGAGCATGGCGTCGCAGAACCGGTCGAGCTCGGCCAGGCTCTCGGACTCCGTCGGCTCGACCATCAGCGTCCCCGCCACCGGAAAGCTCATGGTGGGCGCGTGGAACCCGTAGTCGATCAGGCGCTTGGCGACGTCGTCGACCGTGACCCCGCTCGCGCGCGTGATGCCGCGCAGGTCGAGGATGCACTCGTGCGCCACGCGGCCGTGGTCGCCGGCGTAGAGCACGGGATAGGCCTCCGCGAGCCGCGCGGCCACGTAGTTGGCGCTGACGATCGCCATCTCGGTGGCGCGGCGCAGGCCGTCGGGACCCATCAGCGCGATGTAGGCCCAGGAGATCGGCAGGATCGACGCCGAGCCCCAGGGAGCAGCCGAGATGGGGCCGGGGCCGGTGGCGGGACCGGCCTCCTCGACGAAGGGGTGGTTCGGGAGGAACGGGGCCAGGTGCGCCTTGGCGGCGACCGGCCCGACGCCCGGGCCGCCACCGCCGTGGGGGATGCAGAAGGTCTTGTGGAGGTTGAGGTGGCTGACGTCGCCGCCGAACCAGCCGGGGCGAGCGATCCCGACGAGCGCGTTCAGGTTGGCGCCGTCGACGTAGACCTGGCCACCGTGGGCATGGACCAGGTCGCAGATCTCGGTGATGCGCTCCTCGAACACGCCGTGGGTCGAGGGGTAGGTGACCATCAGCGCCGCCAGGTCGTCGCGGTGCTCGCTCACCTTCGCGTCGAGGTCGTCGAGGTCGACGTTGCCCTGCTCGTCGCACGCCACGACGATCACGCGCATGCCGGCCATGACCGCGGACGCCGCGTTGGTGCCGTGCGCGGACGACGGGATCAGGCACACGTCGCGGGCGTCGTCGCCGCGGGAGCGGTGGTAGCTGCGGATGGCGAGCAGCCCGGCCAGCTCGCCTTGCGACCCGGCGTTGGGCTGCACCGACACCGCGTCGTAGCCGGTGATCTCCGCCAGCCAGGCCTCGAGCCCGTGGATCAGCTCGCGGTAGCCGCTGGCCTGGTCGAGCGGGGCGAAGGGGTGCAGCGCCGCGAACTCCGGCCACGACACGGGCTCCATCTCCGTGGTGGAGTTGAGCTTCATCGTGCAGCTGCCCAGCGGGATCATCGAGCGGTCGAGGGCGACGTCCTTGTCCGCGAGGGAGCGCAGGTAGCGGAGCATCTCGGTCTCGGAGCGGTGGGCCGAGAACACCGGATGGGTGAGGAAGTCGCTCTCCCGCCGCAGTGCCTGGTCGACCCCCGAGGGCTCGTCGCCGGCCGGGAGGGCCGCACCGAAGGCCTCGGCGACGCGCTCGAGGATGTGCTCGTCGACCGTCTCGTCGAGCGCCACGCCGAGGTGGTCGGCGTCGACCGGGCGCAGGTTGATGCCGCGCTCCAGTGCCGCCGCCAGGATCTCCTCGGCCCGGGCCGGCACCCTGACGAGGAGCGTGTCGAAGTACGAGTCGTGCACGACGCTGGCCCCGGCCCCGCGCAGCGCCGCGGCCAGCCGGTTGGCCTGGCCGTGGATGCGCCCCGCGATGGCCCGCAACCCCTCGGGGCCGTGGTACACCGCGTACATCGAGGCGATGACCGCCAGCAGGACCTGCGCCGTGCAGATGTTCGACGTCGCCTTCTCGCGCCGGATGTGCTGCTCACGGGTCTGCAGCGCCAGGCGGTGGGCGGGCCGGCCCGCCGCGTCGACGGACACACCGACGAGGCGGCCCGGCATCGAGCGACGCAGCTCGTCGCGGGTGGCGAGGAACCCGGCGTGGGGACCGCCGTAGCCGAGCGGCACGCCGAAGCGCTGGGAGGAGCCGACGACGACGTCGGCGCCCTGCTCGCCGGGCGGCACGAGCACGCAGCAGGCGAGGAGGTCGGTGGCCACGGCGGCCAGCCCGCCGGCGTCATGGACGGCGTCGATGGCGGGGGAGAGGTCGCGGACCACCCCGCTCGTGCCGGGGTGCTGCAGCAGCACGCCGTAGCAGGCCGCAGCGTCGAGCTCGGCCGCGGGGTCGCCGACGACGACGTCGATCCCGATCGGCTCGGCCCGGGTGCGCACCACGGCGATGGTCTGCGGATGGCACTCGGCATCGACGAAGAAGCGCCTGCCGGGGTGCCGCGTCGACCGGCGCAGCAGCGTCATCGCCTCGGCGGCCGCGGTGGCCTCGTCGAGCATCGACGCGTTTGCCAGGTCCATCCCGGTGAGCTCCGCCACCATCGTCTGGTAGTTGAGGAGCGCCTCGAGGCGACCCTGGCTGATCTCGGGCTGGTACGGCGTGTAGGCCGTGTACCAGGCCGGGTTCTCCAGCACGTTGCGCAGGATCACGGGAGGCGTGTGGGTGCCGTGGTAGCCGGCGCCGATCAGCGAGGACAGCACCTGGTTGCGACCCGCCAGCGCACGCAGCCGCGCCAGCGTCTCGGGCTCCGACGCCGCCGCCGGCAGGTCGAGCTCGACGTCGGCACGGATCGACTTCGGCACCGCCTGGTCGAGCAGGTCCTCGACCGACCCGACGCCCAGCACCTCGAGCATCTGCGCCACCTCGTGGGGGCGTGGCCCGATGTGGCGATCGACGAAGGCGAGGGCCGGGGCGGGGGCGCTGGGGGCATGCGGTCCGTCGGGCATGGCCGGCGCAGCCTACCGGCCGTGACGCTGACGCAGAGGCACGACCAGCGAGTACCGTCCGTCTCGATGGGGGTGCCCAAGGAGCGCGATGACGTCATCCGCGTCCTGGTCGTCGACGACGACATCGCGGTCGCGATGATGCTGGCCATGCAGCTGCCCCACGTCGAGGTGCTCGAGGCCAGCCGCATCACCCAGGCGCTCGCCATGGCCCGCGAGCGGTCGCCCCAGGCGGTCATCGTCGACCGCAAGCTGGCCGACGGCGACGGTCTCGACCTCGTGCGAGCGCTGCGGGACACCCCCGACGCCGAATCGGTCCCGATCCTGCTCGTCACCGCCGGGCACGATCCCGCCGACCACCCCGAGGTGCTCGCGGCGGGCGCCGACGAGTACCTGGCCAAGCCCGTCGAGCCGTCCGACCTCGAGGAGCTGCTGCGGGAGCTCCTCGAGCTCTCACCGTCGCGGCTGCGCAGCCGGCGGGCCCGAGGCGGCCGCCCGTTGCGAGCCGAACCGAGCGAGCCAGCGCCCGAGCAGGCGCCCGAGCCCGCACGGCCACGCCGCCGCTGGCGACGCTCGACTTGACGTAACGAGCATTATCGGCGGCCTGGGGCAGTGGACGGCGGCCACGCCCCCCAAGGGCACTGGGGCGAACCGGTGCTGCGGGAGTACCGTCGGACGATGATCGAGCGGCGGAGCGACCGGGCGCGCAGCGAGGGTCGTGACGTGCGCCGTGAGGCGCGCCGCGGGAGCCTGCTCGACGCGGCCGTCGAGGAGATCCGCCGCGCCGGTCCCGGCGTCACCATGGAGCAGCTGGCGCGCGCCGGTGGGGTCACCAAGCCGATCCTCTACCGCCACTTTCGCGACCGCGACGGCCTGGTCACGGCCATCGCCGAGCAGTTCTCCACCGCCCTGGTCGGCGAGCTGCAGGCGTCGCTCGACACGGCGGGCGACCCCCGCCAGCTGCTCGAGGGCACGATCGACGCCTACGTGTCGTTCATCGAGCGCGACCCCAACCTCTACCGCTTCCTGCTCCAGCAGGCGCCCGGCCACAGCGAGGGGCGCACCAAGATCAGCGCGCTCGTCGACATCATCAGCAAGCAGGTCGCCGTCGTCATCGGTGAGCAGCTCCGCGACTCGGGCCGCGACAGCGGCGCCGCGCTCCCCTGGGCCTTCGGCATCGTCGGCCTCGTCCACCACGCCAGCGACTGGTGGGTGGAGGAGCGGTCCATGCCCCGCCAGCGCCTCGTGTCGTACCTCACGGCGCTGCTCTGGAACGGGCTCGCCGAGGCCGCAACCCCTGCGGAGGCCGTCGCCGAAGCGTAGGCTGAAGCGGCGCGACCGCAGGAGGACCGCCGTGATCCGACCCACCAAGCCGCACACCCTGCCGGAGTTCGGCTCCCCGGAGGAGGAGCGCCTCCACATCAAGCAGCGGATGGCCGCCGCCTTCCGCCTCTTCGACCGGTTCGGGTTCAACGAGGGCGTCGCCGGCCACCTCACGGCACGCGATCCCGAGCGGCCCGATTGCTTCTGGGTCAACCCCTTCGGCCTGTCATTCGGCTTGATCCGGGCGTCGGACCTGATCCTGGTGAACCACGACGGCCAGGTGGTCGAGGGCGACTGGCCGGTCAACATCGCGGCCTTCGCCATCCACTCGCAGGTGCACGCTGCCCGGCCCGACGTGCAGGCCGCCGCGCACACCCACTCCAAGCACGGCCGTGCATTCTCCACCCTCGGGCGGCTGCTCGACCCGATCACGCAGGACGCCTGCTCGTTCTTCGAGGACCACGGGCTCTTCGACGACTACACCGGCGTGGTGATCGACACCGAGGAGGGCAAGCGCATCGCCCA
Organism: uncultured Microthrixaceae bacterium; assembly: GCA_963715505.1. Lineage (GTDB taxonomy): Bacteria > Actinomycetota > Acidimicrobiia > Acidimicrobiales > VFJN01 > VFJN01. The sequence goes on along the minus strand of OY970242.1, from coordinate 1,334,859 downwards.
CGCGCTCGGCGACCACAAGGCCGCCATCCTGCGCAACCACGGCATCCTCACGGTCGGCCACTCGGTCGACGAGGCGGCGTGGCTCTACATCACCATGGAGCGCAGCGCCGAGGTGCAGCTGCTCGCCGAGGCGGCCGGCACCCCCGTGCTGATCGACGCCGAGATGGCCCGCCACACCCGCGACCAGGTCGGCAGCCACTTCGCCTGCTGGTTCAGCTTCCAGCCGCTCTTCGACAAGATCGTCGCCGACCAGCCCGACCTGTTGGAGTAGCCCAGCGCTCTTGACCGGCCGGTCAAGTTCGGGCGTAGGCTGCCCGGCCATGGACTGGCCTCTGCGCTTCGGCATCTTCCTCGCCCCGTTCCACCCGGTCGGGCAGAACCCCACCCTCGCCCTCGAGCGCGACCTCGACCTCCTCGAGCACCTCGACGCCCTCGGCTTCGACGAGGCGTGGATCGGCGAGCACCACTCGGCGGGCTACGAGATCATCGCCTCCCCCGAGGTCTTCATCGCGGCGGCGGCGCAGCGCACCAAGCACCTCCGGCTCGGCACCGGCGTCAGCTCGCTCCCCTACCACCAGCCGCTCATGCTGGCCGACCGCATGGTGCTGCTCGACCACCTCACCCGCGGGCGCGTCATGTTCGGCGTCGGCCCGGGCGCCCTGCCGTCCGACGCCTACATGATGGGCATCGAGGTCGCCCGTCAGCGGGACATGATGGAGGAGGCCTTCGAGGCGATCGTCGAGCTGCTCGCCGGCGAGAAGCCCGTCAACCGCAGCACCGACTGGTTCACCCTCAACGACGCCCGCCTCCAGCTGCGGCCCTACTCCGACCCCTGCTTCGAGATCGCGGTGGCGGCCCAGGTGTCGCCCTCGGGCCCCCGCCTCGCCGGCCGCTTCGGCGCCTCCCTGCTCTCGATCGGCGCCACCAGCGCCGGGGGCTTCGACATCCTCGGCGCCCACTGGGACGTCATGGAGGAGCGCGCCGTCGAGTTCGGCACCACCGTCGACCGGCGGCGCTGGCGGCTCGTCGGGCCGATGCACATCGCCGACAGCAAGGAGCAGGCCTACGAGGACGTGCGCTTCGGCCTGCCGCAGTGGGTCGACTACTTCCAGCGCGTCGCGGCGCTGCCGCTCGGGCCCGACACGACCGACGTCGCCGAGATGGCCGACGCCATGAACGCCTCGGGCTTCGCCGTCATCGGCACGGTCGAGGACGCCAAGGCCCAGATCCAGCGGCTCATCGACCAGTCGGGGGGCTTCGGGACCTTCCTCAACATGGCGCAGGACTGGGCCGACCGTCCCGCCATGTGGCGCAGCTACGAGCTGCTCGCCCGCTACGTCTTCCCCGAGTTCCAGGGGTCGGCCACCGCCACCGAGGCGAGCCGCGACTGGGCGGCGGAGAACCGTCCCGAGTTCATCGCCGCCGCCACGACGGCGGTCATGACCGCGGTGCAGTCGCACCACCAGGAGAAGGCCGCCAAGGCCGACCAGGCCGCACCCGAGGGCGGCGCGCCCGGCTGATCAGCGCTCGGCGGCGCCAGCAGGGAGCTCAGCGCCCGACGAACGGGGTCGGCACGACCCGCGCGGGGACCAGGTCGCCACGCACGTCGACGGCCACCTCGCTCCCCTCCCCCACCTCCGGCGGGAGGAAGCCGAGAGCGATCCCGTGGCGCAGCACGGGCGAGAAGTTGCCGCTGGTCACCACGCCGACGACCTCGCCGTCGACCAGCAGCGGCTGCTCGGCGCGCGGGGGACGACGCCCTTCGACGGCCAGGCCGCGGAGTCGGCGCGGCGGCCCGGCGGCGCGCTCGGCGGCCAGGGCGTCACGGCCACGGAAGCCGCCCGGCTTGTCCCATGCCACCACCCAGCCCAGGCCGGCCTGGAGCGGCGTGATGCCGGGCCCGAGCTCGTGGCCGTGCAGCGGCAGGCCGGCCTCGAGCCGGAGGGTGTCGCGGGCACCGAGCCCGGCCGGCGCGATGCCGGCCTCGAGCAGCGCCTCCCACACCTTCGCTGCCTCGCCGGCCGGCACGGCGAGCTCCAAGCCGTCCTCGCCGGTGTAGCCCGTTCCCGCGACCGTGCAGGTCACACCCGCCACGCTCCCCTGGCCCACCCGGAAGCGGCCGACCTCGACGGCTTCGGGGGCGACCGTCGCCAGGCGGGCGCGCGCCTCGGGGCCCTGGACGGCGATGACCGCGCGCTCGGCGGTCACGTCGTCGCCGCCGATGGCCGCCACCACCCGCTCGGTGTTGGACGCGTTCGGCATGACGTCGAAGCGCTCGGCGTCGACCCACCAGACGATGATGTCGTCGAGCACCGAGGCGTCGCCCTCGTCGAGGAGGTGCGTGTACTGCGCCCGGCCGGGCGCCACCTTCGTGAGGTCGTTCGTGAGCGCCGCCTGCAGCGAGGCGAGGGCGCCCGCGCCCTGCACCCGTACCGTGCCGAGGTGGCTCACGTCGAAGGCCACGGCGGACGCTCGGCAGGCACGGTGCTCGGCGAGCGTGCCCGTGCCGTAGGCGAGGGGCATGTCCCAGCCCCCGAAGGGGACCATCTTGGCGCCCAGCGCCCGGTGGGCGGCGTCGAGCGGTGAGCGGCGGGGGGTCACCCCGGCGACGCTACCGGGCGGCCGTGGCGGACTCGCCTGCGGCGCCGGTGAGGGCGGCAGCCGTCGGGCGAAGGTCGACGATGGCAGCGTCGACCTGCTCCACGACCCCGTCGAGCGCCAGCAGGTTCAGGACGCCCTGGCCCTGGTAGCGGTTGACGACGTCGATGAGGTCCTCGCCGTCTCGCACGAGCACCACGCTGTCGCCGGCGATGACCAGCTGCACGGACGTGAGGTCGTCGCCGAGGTCGCGCAGGTAGTCGAACGCCTTGCGGACGCGATCGAGGCGCTGACCGGCGTCGAGCAGCGTCTTGATCATCTTGAGCTCGATGAGGTCGCGGTAGGAGTAGCGGCGCCGGCTGCCGCTCCCCCGTGCGTCGGCAAGCGACGGGCGGATGAGGTCGGTGCGAGCCCAGTAGTCGAGCTGGCGGTAGGTGATGCCGACGATGTCGGCCGCTTCGCGGCCGCTGAAGCCTTCCGTGCCCATGATGCGCCTGCTCCTGGTCCGTGTCTGGCTCGAGGTGGTGGGTCCTGCGAGCATCACGACGGTGGAGTTACACCGATGTCGTGTGACGCCGAGGGTACGACCGCCGCCGCGCGCCGTCAACGGCACGATCCGACGTCCGACGCCTCGCTGGCGAGGCACTATCGTTGCCCTGTCGTCCGCTGGGGGCGCCCATCTGAGAGGAGCAGGCATGCTGCGAAGCAGGATGTTCCGGCGTTGGACTGCAGCCGTGGCGGTGCTCGCCCTCGTTGCTGCCGGCTGCGGCGACGACGACGACGAGTCGACCGGCGACGACGCTGGGCAGGAGGCCGCTGCGGGCGGCGACGTCGAGGCGTACTGCGCGATCGCGGCGGAGCTGGACAGCCAGGAGGAGTTCCCCAGCGCCGAGCAGCTCGCGGCGCTGGCCGAGGCGGCCCCCGAAGCGATCAAGGCCGACGTCGAGTTCGTCGTCGAGCGCTTCACCGCCGCCATCGAGGCGGGTGACCCCGCCAGCGCCTTCGCCGACCCGGAGGTCGAGGAGCACTTCGAGCCCATCGAGGAGTTCGAGACCACCGAGTGCGGCCTCGGCGACGACGAGGACGAGGGGGCGGAGCAGGATCCCTCGGTCACCGAGCTCGACCCCAGCGCCACCCAGGTGGCCGTCTCCGCCACGGAGTACGACTTCACCTTCTCCGCACCCGGGGCGGGTCGCACCTCGTTCGTGATGACCAACGACGGCGAGGAGGCGCACCTCATGGACCTGGCCAAGCTGGTCGAGGGCGCGACCCTCGAGGAAGCGCTGCAGGCCGACGACGCGTCCGAGCTCATCGCGGAGGAGTACGAGTCCGACATCGCCGCTGCCGGCGAGGAGGCGGTCCTCACCGTCGAGCTCACCGAAGGCGACTGGGCCCTGGTCTGCTACCTGCCGGCACCCGACGGCGAGCCGCACCTGCTCAAGGGCATGGCGGTCCCCTTCACCGTCGGCTAGCTAGGACTTGAAGTCCTCGGGGTTCACCTGGTCGATGAACTCCCTGAACTGCTCCACGACCTCCTCGGGCACGCCCTCGCCGGGCGCACGACCGGCCTCGTCGAGGACGCCTTCCTCGGCGAACACCGGCGCGCCGGCACGCACCGCCAGGGCGACGGCGTCGGAGGGTCGAGCCGACACGGTGTGGATGGCGCCCGCCACGCTGAGGACGACCTCGGCGAAGAAGGTGGCGTCTCGCAGCTCGGTGACCACGACGCGCTCGACCGCGCGCGCCGACCTCGTCGAGGAGGTCCTTCATCAGGTCGTGGGTCATGGGACGCGGCGTCTCGACCTCCTCCAGTGCGAAGGCGATCGCGGTGGCCTCGGGGCCGCCGATGAAGATCGGCAGGATGCGCCCGGCACCGTCGGCCTCGCGCAGCAGCAGGCACGGGATGTTCGGGGGTCGCTCGATCTCGATCCCTACGAGCTCCATCTCGACGGCCATCCCTGAGCACGCTACCGAACGACCGGCGAGATCGCGCCGCGCCCGCCGGGCCGGGACGGGGTTCAGCGCGGGTCGGTGTGATCGCGCAGGGCGCCACGCAGCAGCGCCCCGCGGAGCTGCTCACCGAGGCGGGCCAGCTCGCCCAGGTTGTCGGCGGCCTGGCGCCGCGCCGTGGGGTTGCGCTGCTTGAGCAGGGGCATCACGACCTGCTCGATGAAGCCGGCCTCGCGCTCGGCCGCCACCTTGTACATGCGCAGGTGGCGAGCCTCGATCCCGAAGCGCAAGAACCCGGCCGCGGTGCGGGCAACCACGAGGGCATCGCCGTCGTAGAAGGTGTCGCCGCCGACGTCGCGACCGCTGAGCAGCCCGTAGCGGACCAGGTCCTTGAGCTCGCGCTCCTGGAGCCCGGTGGCCGAGGCCAGTTCCTCCAGCGAGAAGCTCACGCCGGTGGGGCCTGGATCCAGCGGGTTGGCCACCTCCGCGGCGGGCAGCGGCGGCAGGGCGGGAGCGGGGCGGGCGGAGGGACGGGCCGGGGGCACGTGGGCCGGCGGGGCCTCTGGCGCCGGGGAGCGGCGATCCGGCCGCCGCTCCGGGGGGTCCGCGGCCTCGACGTCGGTCGCCTCCTCGAACAGCGACGGGATCCGCCCCCCCGCCGTGGGCGACGGCTCGTCGGGCGGCACCATGAGCCCTTGCGCGCGGCTCTCCGCGAGGCGGTCCTTGATGACCTTCAGCGGCAGGAAGTGGTCGCGCTGCTGGCGCAGGATCCAGCGCAGGCGCTCGATGTCGCCCTCGTAGAACTTGCGGTAGCCCGACGGCGTGCGCTCGGGGTCGAGCAGGCCCTGGCTCTCGAGGAAGCGGATCTTGGAGATGGTGACGTCGGGGAACTCGTCCTGGAGGAGGCTGAGCACCTCGCCGATCGACAGGTGCGAGCGGTCGGCCATGGCGCTGGTCAACGCCGACCAGCGATGAAGACGAGCTTGAACTTGCCGATCTGGAGCTCGTCGCCGTCGGCCAGCTCGGCCTCCTCGATGCGCTCGCGGTTGAGGTAGGTGCCGTTCAGCGACCCGACGTCGCGCGACGCGGTAGCCGTCGTCGCCGTGGCGGACCTCGGCGTGGCGGCGCGACACGGTGATGTCGTCGAGGAAGATGTCGCTGTCGGGGTGGCGCCCGGCCGGTGACCGACGGCTGGTCGAGCGCGAAGCGCGAGCCCGCGTTCGGGCCCCGGGTGACCACCAGCATGCCGACGCCGGCGGTCGAGCTCGTCGAGCTCGATCTCGACCTCCTCGGCGGCCCGTCGATGGGCACGGCCGACTGGAACGTGATGGTCGTGGTGCTCGTCGTGGGCGCGATCGAGAACGGCTGCCGCACGACGAGCAGAAGTTCGACCGACGTGGGGTTCTCGTGCCCGCAGTTGTGGGCAGTAGCGTCGTCGGGCATGCGCTATCCCTCCACGAGCGCTCGGTAGGCCGCGGCGTCGAGCAGCCCGTCGACCTGGCCGGGATCGGCGAGCTCGATGACGCAGATCCAGCCCTCGCCGTAGGGATCCTCGTTGAGGCGCTGCGGGGCGTCGGCGAGGTCGCCGTTGACCTCGACGATGGTGCCCGACACCGGGCGTAGATGTCCGACACCGACTTGGTGGACTCGACCTCGCTCGATCGTGTCGCCGGCTTCGACCGTGGCGCCGAGCTCGGGCACCTCGACGAACACCACGTCGCCGAGGGCGTCCTGGGCGTAGTCGGTGATGCCGATCCGCACCTGCGGCCGCCCTCGAACCGCACCCACTCGTGGTCGCTCGGAGTAGCGCAGGTCCTCGGGGACGTTCATGCGCCGGAGGCTACAGCAAACCCTCGACGGCTGGTTGAGGGTTCGGTCGTGGCCTGGCGCCACCAGCGAGGGGGCGGTCAGCGCACCATCTGGCGGATGCGACGGGCGTACTCCTGGGCCAGCGCACGGGCCTCGGCGTCGGTGGCGGCCTCGGCCCAGATGTGGGTGACCGGCTCCTCGGGATCGGGCAGGGCGAGCGCCCAGCCGTCGTCGTGGCGGACCTTCACGCCGTCGACCAGCTCGACGCTCGCGGTCCTTGCTCAGCTCGACGAGCGTGCGCATGACCGTGCCCTTCTGCTCCCAGGGCGTCACCACCGTCTCGTGGGCGAGGTGCGGCCGGGGCAGGCGGTCGACGACCTCGGAGAGACGGGTCTGCGTGCGGGCGAGCAGCTCGAGCACCTTCACCAGCGTGGCGGCGGCATCGAAGGCGGGCAGGAAGCCGGGGAGGATGTAGCCGCCGTCGGTGCTGGCGGCGAAGCCGACGCCCGGCTCGGTGGCGGCGTCCATCAGCGCGGGGGTCGACAGCTTCGTGCGTCGGACGCGCACGCCGGCCTCGGCCGCGATCGCATCGGCGTGGCTGCGTGACGGTCACGGGCAGCGCGACCGGTCGCCGAGGAGGTGCCCGGCACCAGCTCAGGAGGGCGAGCAGCGCCTCGGTGTCGGTCAGGACGTGGCCCTCGTCGTCGATCAGCGTGAGGTGCTCGCCGTCGGGGTCGATCACCGCGCCGAGGTGGGCGCCCGATGCCTGCACCAGCGCGGCGACGTCGCTCGGCGTGCTCGGTGCGGTCGAACTCGATGCACGCCGGCGGTCGAGGCGTAGGGGTTCACGCCGAGCACGTCGGCACCGAGCTTGGCGAGCACGTTGGGCATGACGAAGCACGTCGAGCCGTAGGCGTAGTCGACGACGACCTTGAAGCCGGCCTCGCGGATCGCCGCGATGTCGACGGTCGCTCCAGCGCAGCGGTGTAGTGCTCGAGCGCCCGGGGCGGGAACCCGATGTCGCCGATCTCGGCCGGGAACACCCGGCGGAAGTCCTCCCGGCCGAACAGCCGCTCGATCTTGCGCTGCGTGTCCTCGGTGATGTCGAGCGCCGTGCGGTGTCGAAGAACCGGATGACGCACCGACTGCGGGTCGCCCTCGACGAGGCGGATCGTGATGCCGCCCGACGGACGCCGGGCCGGCGCACGAGGAAGCGGGTGACGGGCACGCGAGGCCACCTCGAGGTCGAGCACGTTGACGCCCGGCCGCGTTGAGCCCGGCCATCATCGCCCGCTTCAGCATCCGGGCCGAGCGGCTCGAGTCGCGCGACGTGATGACGGTGGCGCCCTTCTTCAGGCGTCGTGCCGTAGGCCATGGCCACCCGGGTGGCCAGCTCCGGGGTGATGTCGACGTTGGCCAGGCCCGGCCACCCCGTCCCGGCCGAACAGGCTGCGGGCGCCTCGTGACTCCCAGACGATCGAGGAGTTGACGACGGCGCCGGCCTCGACGGTCTTGAACGGGTACACCTTGACGCCGGCGGCGAGCACGGCGTCCTCGCCGACGAAGCACTCGTCGCCGAGGACGACCCCCTCCTCGCCGCGCACGCCGCTGCGCAGGTCGCAGGAGCGGCCGACGACGGCGCCCCGCAGGCGCACGCCCTCGCCGAGGTAGGCGTTGTCGTGGACCACCGACTCGCTCGAGGTCGGCGTCGGCCCGGACCCGGACGTTCGTGCCGAGCACCGTGTACTGGCCGAGGCGCACGCCCGCCTCGATGCGGCAGTTCTCGCCGATCACGGCCGGGCCGACGACCTTCGGCCTCGGGGTGGATCTCGGCCCCCTCGCCGAGCCAGACGCCGTGGCCCAGCTCGAAGCCGGGGATCGTCGACCTGCACCCGGCCGTCGAGGATGTCCTTGTGGGCGCTGAGGTAGGCCTCGAGCGTGCCGACGTCCTCCCAGTAGCCCTCGGCCACGGCGCCGTAGAGCGGCTTGCCGGCCTCGAGCAGGGCGGGGAAGACCTCGCCGGAGAAGTCGACGGAGCGGTCCGGCTCGATGTAGTCGAAGATCTCCGGCTCGAGCACGAAGATGCCGGTGTTGATGGTGTCGCTGAACACCTGGCCCCACGTCGGCTTCTCGAGGAACCGCTCGATGGAGCCGTCGTCGTGGGTGATGACGATGCCGAACTCGAGCGGGTTCTCGACCGCGACGAGGCCGATGGTGGCCAGGGCCTCGTTCTCGTCGTGGGACTTCACGATCGCCGTGAGGTCGATGTCGGTGAGCACGTCGCCGGAGATGACCAGGAACCGCTCGTCGAGCTGCTCCATGGCGTTGCGAACCGACCCGGCGGTGCCGAGCGGGCTCTCCTCGGTGGCGTAGACGATGCGCACGCCGAACTCGGAGCCGTCGCCGAAGTAGGTGCGGATGTGGTTGGCCATGAAGGCGACCGTGACGACGATCTCGTCGAAGCCGTGCTCCTTCAGCAGTCGGACGATGTGCTCCATCATCGGCCGGTTGACCAGCGGCAGCATCGGCTTGGGCGCGTTCGAGGTGAGCGGGCGCAGCCGCGTGCCCTCGCCGCCCGCCATGATCACGGCCTTCATGCCGGGGCGACCTCCTGGTCTCGTTCGGCGAGCGCCCGCCGCGCCATCGGGACGTAGAGCGCCGCCGACCACCAGGCCAGCACGACGCCCGGGAGGGCGAACGCCCACGCTGCCGTGCGCGCTCCCTCGTGCCAGCCCAAGGTGCTGTGGGACGCGAGGAACAGCGGGAACGCGATCATCAGGAGGAAGGTGCCCGCCTTCCCGAACCAGGTGACGTCGATACGGCGCACGCCCAGCGCCGCCAGCGCCAGCGTCGCGCCGGCGACGAGGACCTCCCGCACGAGCACGGCGATCGCCAGCCAGGCCGGCACCGAGCCGTCGACGAGGATGGCGCCGATCCCGACGAGCAGCAGCAAGCGATCGGCGACCGGGTCGAGGACCTTTCCGATGTTGCTGACCTGGTCGAAGTGGCGGGCGATGTAGCCGTCGAGGAAGTCGGTGGTGCCGAGGACCGCGAGCAGCCACGCCGCGGAGGCACGGTCGTCGCGCCCGAAGAGCAACCACAGGAAGACCGGCAGCAGGCAGAGCCGCACCACGGTGATGACGTTGGGCACGGTGAGGATGCGGTCGTCTCGCACGCCGGCTCGGAGGTCGACCTTCTCGGCGATCAACGGGTCGTCGGCAGGTCCGTCCACGCCCACAACCCTAGGGTGCGGGCATGACGACCATCTTCACCCGCATCATCGACGGCGAGCTCCCCGGCCGCTTCGTGTGGCGCGACGACCAGGTCGTCGCCTTCATCCCGATCGCCCTGCTCGCACCCGGGCACACGCTGGTGGTGCCGATCAAGCCCGTCGACCACTGGCTCGACCTCGACCCCGCGCTCCACGGCCACCTCTGGAGCGTGGCCCAGACCATCGGGGGCGCCCTGCGCGAGGAGTTCCAGCCGAGCCGGGTCGGCGTGCTGGTGATCGGCGAGGAGGTGCCGCACACCCACGTCCACCTCGTGCCCTTCACGAACCTCTCGCAGATGGACATCGCCAACCAGGACGCCTCCGTCGAGCCCGCCGAGCTCGACGCACAGATGGAGCGCATCCGCGCCCGCCTGCGCGCCCAGGGCCACGGCGAGCACGTCCCGGGCTGACCGAGCCGTGGACCCGCTTGGTGGGGTGGGCGCGGGCCCACCTGGGTAGTCGCGCCTCGACGACGTGGAGGTCCCCCATGAACGAGAGCTTGCGGCTCGGAACGATCGCCGGTGTGCGGGTCGGGGTGAACTGGAGCGTCATCGTGATCTTCCTGCTCATCACCTCGGCGCTGTCTGCCGGGCGCTTCCCCACCCGGTACCCCGACCGTGACCCGATCGCCTACGTCGTCGCCGGGCTCGTCGCGGGCCTGGTCTTCCTGGCCTCGCTGCTCGCGCACGAGATGGCGCATGCCATCGTGGCCCGGCGCAACGGCGTGGAGGTCGAGGGCATCACCCTGTGGATGTTCGGAGGCGTGGCCCGCCTCAAGGGCGAGGCATCCGACCCCGGCGCCGACATCCGCATCGCGGGGGTCGGCCCCATGGTGAGCCTGGTCCTCGCCGCCGCCTTCGGCCTGGTCGCCGCGGCGCTCGACGGCATCGGCGACGACTCGCTGCTGCGGGGGGTCTTCGTGTGGCTGGCGATCATCAACCTCGTGCTGGCGGTCTTCAACCTGATGCCCGCCGCGCCGCTCGACGGCGGCCGCATCCTGAGGGGCATCCTCTGGTGGCGCCGCGGCGACCGCCTCTCGGCGTCGTTCACCGCGCTGCGTGCCGGGCGGACCTTCGGCTGGATCCTCGTGGGCCTCGGTCTCTTCGACTTCGTCGCCGGGGCGGGGATCGGCGGGCTGTGGATGGCGTTCATCGGGTGGTTCCTGACGAGCGCCGCCGGCGCGGAGGAGGAGCACCTGCGCATCCGCGACCGCCTGCGCGACCTTCCCGTCGCCCAGGTCATGACGCAGGATCCCGTGACGGTCCCCGCTGACCTCACCGTCGACGAGCTGCTCGACCGGCACGTCTTCGCCAGCCGCTACTCCTCGTTCCCGGTGGTCGACGAGGAGGGCCACCCTGCGGGGCTGGTCACCCTCAACCGCATCAAGGAGCTCCCGCCGGCGCGCCGGCGCGAGCTCCACGTGGGCGAGATCGCCTGCCCGGTGGACGAGGTCCCCACGGCACGCCCCGACGAGCCGCTCGCCGAGCTGCTCCCCCGCATGGCGGGGTGCGCCGACGGGCGTGCCCTGGTCGTCGACGACGGCCGCGTGGTCGGGATCGTCTCACCGACCGACATCGCCCATCAGCTCGAGGTCATCGACCTCCGCAGCGCCCGCGACGTCGAGCACGTCTGAGCGCGCCGCCTCAGGCCGGGGAGCCATCCGCCGCCGACACCGCCTCGATGAGCTGCGCCCCGTCGTTGCGGACGTCGTTGACGGCGGTGGAGATGGGGTGCATGGCGGTGAGCTCGGCCGGGGCGGGCACCAGCAGCTTGCCGAGCAGGTCGAGATCGTCGACCTCGCGGTCGAGCCAGGTGTCCCAGGCCGACGCCGGCAGGATCACCGGCATGCGGTCGTGGATCGCTGCCATCGCCGAGTTGGGCTCGGTCGTGATGATGGTGCACGAGCGCAGCGGCTCGCCGTCGCGGTCCGGACCGCGCCACAGCTCCCAGAGGCCCGCGAAGGCGTAGGGCTCGCCGTCGGGTCGGTGGATGAAGAACGGCTGCTTGGGCACCTTGCCCTTGCCGGTGGCCGGAGCTGCGCGCTTGTGCCACTCGTAGAAGCCGTCGGCCGGGATGAGGCAGCGGCGCTTGCGGAACGCCGCCTTGTAGGCGCTCTTCTCGGCGAGCGTGTCGGCCCGCGGCATTGATCATCCGCGACCCGACCTTGGCGTCCTTCGCCCACATCGGCACGAGACCCCAGTGGAAGGCGTCGACGCGACGGGCACCGCCGTCGGCGAGCACCGCGTAGACGTCCTCGGTCGGCGCCACGTTGTACGACCGCTCGAGCAGCGCCTCGGGGGGCTCGGCACCGAAGTAGGCAGCGATCTGGTCGGGCGGCGTGGCAGAGACGAAGCGGCCGCACATGCCGCCGAACCTACCTCTGCGCCGACGCCGTGCAGACCGACCGGCGTCACAGCAGCGCGACGACAGCGATCACCACGATCGCCCCGAGGGCGGACAGCAGCAGCAGCCATCGCACGGCGACGCTGGTCCAGCTCGGGACCAGCTCACCCTCCTCGGCGAGCTCGCTGAGTCGCTCCTCGATGCGCGCCTCGTGCTGCGAGGCGTCGACCGGTGCGTCCCCGTCGTCGAAGGTCGCCAACCGGGGCCCCGGATCCCGGAGGTCGCTGAGCTCCGAGGCGGCGTGGCGGCGGGGACCGGGGTGGTCGCGCCTGCCGACCAGCTCGAACCAGACGATCTTCCCGTTGCCGGGGATCGACTCGCTCCCCCACGCCGAGGCGACCGAGTCGACGATGGTGAGGCCGCGGAAGGCGTGGTCGAGGTCGAGCGCGCCGCCGGTGGTGCCGCCCCGCGGTGGGCTGGGCAGCACGTGGAGGGAGTCGGCCACCTCCACGCGCACGTGCGCGCCCCGCTGCGCGATGCGCACCGTGAAGGGCTTGGCGGTGTGCAGCACCGCGTTGGTGACGAGCTCGCTCGTCAGGAGCGCTGCGCTGTCGACGAGGTCGTCACGCCCCCACTGCTGGAGCCTGTCGACCACGAAGAGCCGTGCCGAGCGGACGGTCGCCGCCTCCGGCTCGCACGCGAGCAGCTCGCTCATGTCCGCTCCGTACCCCCTGGCCGCCCTTCCGAGTCGGCCGGCACGGCGGGGATCGCGGTTTGGGCGGCGCACCAATGGGCAAGATCTGGGCACCTGGCCGCAACACCCCACTGGGCGGGAGACATGACCACCACGGATCGCCGCTCGAGCAAGAGCCCTGACGACGATCTGCGCGACATCGACGTGCCGTACGCGAGCATCCGTGACGCAGCAGAGACGCTGATCGGCGCAGTGGGCCGCGCCGGCGCGCCGTGGGAGTTCCTGCCGAGCAGGACGCTGGCGGGGCGGGACCTGGCGGGAGCGGGCACCAGCACCTGGCCACTGGTCCTGCCCGACGGCGAGGTCCTGGGCTTCGTCGTGCGGCGCGCGGGCGGGTCGGACGAGCACGACGAGCTGATCAGGGTGCTGCTGCGCATGATCGCCTCGCTCATCGCGGCAGAGCGGTCCGGGGCCGACGCGCGGCAGCGTGCGACGCTCGCCGAGCGCGACGCCAGGATCGACCCCATGACCGGCCTGCTGAACCGCCGTGGCTGGGACGACGCGATCGCCACCGAGTCGGCCCGGATGCGTCGCCACGAGCGCTCGGCGACCCTGCTGCTGGTCGACCTCGACTGCCTCAAGCAGATCAACGACCGTGAAGGCCACCTGGCGGGCGACCTGCTGATCCGGCGAGCCGCGAGAGCGATCCGTGGAGCGGTGCGCGACGAGGACGTCGTCGCCCGGGTGGGAGGCGACGAGTTCGCGGTGATGGTGGTCGAGTCCGGGCCCGATGCCTCCGACCAGGTGGGCGAGCGCATCCGGGCAGCACTGCTCGACATCGATGTGGCGGCATCGGTCGGCGGCGCCGCCGCCGAGCCGGGCTCGTCGCTGGACGACGCCTTCGACCGCGCGGATCGCGCCATGTACCTCAGCAAGCACCGCCGCAAGGCCCATGCGGGCTGACGTGCGACGGGCCGCTGACCCAGTGTCGAGGTCAGCGGCCCGTTCTCCCGGTCGGGCCGAGAGGATTCGAACCTCCGACCTCTTGACCCCCAGTCAAGCGCGCTAACCAAACTGCGCCACGGCCCGGGATGGGTTGCCGACCGTACCGCGGCTCAGACGTGCTGGGCCACCCAGACGATGCCCTGCACCAGCCGCCAGCCCAGGTAGAGCACCACGGCGAGGAGCAGCACCTTGAAGTGCCACGGCGCTGCGGGGGCCTCGGCGGTCGCGACCGTGCCGGGCTCGCCGAGCTGGCGTCCGCAGGCGGGACAGGCGCCGTCGGCGCGCAGGCTGTTGGGGTTGTAGAAGCGGTCGCACGCCTCGCACCAGGGCACGCTCAGGCACCTCCCGCACGGCGGGTGCGCGGCCCGGCCACCGCCACCCGGCTCGGGACGGGGTGGCCGACCAGCTCGGCGACCAGCGCTGCCGCATCCACGAGGCGCTCGACGTCGATGCCGGTGGCCACGTCGAGGTCGTCGAGGAGCGCCACCAGCTCCTCGGTCGCCAGGTTGCCCGTGGCACCCGCCGCGAACGGCGAGCCACCGAGGCCGCCCACGGCGGTGTCGAAGCGGGTGACGCCGAGCTGCAGCGCGGTGTGGGCGCAGACCAGGGCGGTGCCGCGGGTGTCGTGGAGGTGCAGGCCGATGTCCGGGCCGAGCTCGTCGACCACCGCCTCGACGCGGCGCGGCGTCGCCATGCCGGTCGTGTCGGCGCACGTGACGGCCGCGCAACCGGCATCGCGGAGGCGCCCGGCCATGGCCGCCACGGCGGCGGGAGCGACCTCGCCCTCATAGGGTGAGCCGAAGGAGCAGCTGACCACCGCATCGACCGGGGTGGTCCCCGCCGCCGCGCAGATCTGGCCGATCGCCGCCTCGGACTCCGCCACGGACATGTGCACGTTGCGCTGGTTGTAGGCCTCGCTCAGCGAGATCGTGACGGTGAGCTCGTCGACCGAGGCGTCGAGGGCCATCTCAGCGCCCCGCAGGTTCGGCACGAGCGCCGCGTAGCGCACGCCGGCCGACCGCGGCACGGCCCGCATCACCTCGGCGGCGCCGGCCATGGCCGGCACGGCCCGCGGCGACACGAAGGCGGCAGCCTCGATCCGCCGCACGCCCGCGGCGACGAGCGCCTCCACCAGGCGCAGTCGATCGGCCACCGCCACCGGGCGCTCCGGTTGCAACCCGTCCCGCGGCCCGACGTCGCGGATGACGACGGCAGGGGGCAGCGCGGGCAGGTGAGGCACCGCCCAAGCCTTGCCGCAGCACCGGCGCGCCGCCAACACGCGGCGACCGCGGGCGGCAGCGGCGACTACACGGGGGGCACGCCGTGGCGGCGGTCGGAGAAGGCGCGGTCCTTGCCGGCGGCGAGCGCCAGGCGCTGGACGATCTCGTGGCGCAGCTCGCCGAAGTCGACCACGGCGTCGATGACGAGCTCCGAGGCGAGTCGCAGCAGGTCGACGTCGGCCTCGTAGAGCTTGCGCTGCTCGGCGATGAACGCCTCGCGCTCGTCGGGGTCGTCGATGGCGGCGATCTTGTTGGCGTACACGGCGTTGACGGCCGCTTCGGGGCCCATGACGGCGATCTTGGCGGTCGGCAGGGCGAGGGTGGCCTCGGGCTCGAAGGCGGGACCGGACATGGCGTAGAGGCCCGCGCCGTAGGCCTTGCGCACGATCACCGAGACCTTCGGGACGGTGGCCTCGCTCACGGCGGTGACCATCTTGGCGCCGTGGCGGATGATGCCCTGGCGCTCCACCTGCGTTCCGATCATGAAGCCCGGTACGTCGGCGAGGAACACGAGCGGGATGTTGAAGGCGTCGCACCACCAGATGAACCGGGCAGCCTTGTCGGAGGAGTCGACGAACAGCGTGCCGCCCAGGGCCATCGGGTTGTTGGCGACGATGCCCACGGGCCGACCGTCGAGGAGGCCGAGGCCCACGATCAGCTCCGGCGCGAACAGCGGCTTCACCTCGAAGAAGCTCTCGGCGTCGACGATCGTCGTCGATGACGTCGTGCATGTCGTAGCCGACGCGCTCCTCGGTGGGGATCATCTCGGCGGTCAGCCGGCGGGAGGGCGCCACTGCGGCGTAGACGGGCGGCGCCTCCCGCCAGGTGCGGGGCAGGTACGACAGCACGGCGCGGGCCTGCGCGATGGCGTCGGCGTCGTCCGCCGCGAGGTTGTCGCCGCAACCCGAGACGGTGGCGTGCATGCGCGCGCCGCCCATCTCCTCGAGCGTCGTCTGCTCGCCGATCACCATCTCGGCCATCCGCGGCGAGCCCAGGTACATCGACGCGTTGCCCTCGACCATGATCACCAGGTCGCAGAACGCCGGGATGTAGGCGCCACCGGCCGCGGAGGGACCGAACAGACAGCAGATCTGGGGCACCTTCCCGGAGAGCTTCACCTGGTTGTAGAAGATCCGTCCTGCGCCGCGGCGGCCGGGGAACAGCTCCACCTGGTCGGTGATGCGGGCGCCCGCGGAGTCGACGAGCCACACCACCGGCAGCTCGTGGCGCAGGGCGTGCTCGGTGAGGCGCACGATCTTCTCGACGGTGCGAGCGCCCCAGGAGCCGGCCTTCACCGTCGGGTCGTTGGCGACGACGCAGACCGGGCGCCCGTCGACCTCGCCGACGCCGGTGACGACGCCGTCGGCAGGCAGGTCCTCGACCGAGGCGTTGGCCAGCAGCGCGTCCTCGACGAACGTGCCGTCGTCGAGCAGCAGCGCCAGCCGGTCCCGCACGAACAGCTTGCCCTGCGCCGCCAGCTTCGCGGCTCCTGCTTCGAGGTTCCCGGCAAGGGCACGATCACGGCGCCGGCTCAGCTCGTCGTCCACAGGGGATTCCTACCGCACCACGGGCCCGCCGAGGCGACGGCGATCAGGCTCGCCTGATCGCCAGGATGGCGACGTCGTCGGTCATGGGCTCGGTGGCGAACTCGCGGGCTGCCTCGAGCAGCGTCTTGCAGAGCACGTCGGGGGCGACGCCGGGGTCGCGGCGGAGGGTGTTGGCGATGCGGTCCTCGCCGAAGAGCTGCTCGCCCGAGCGGGCTTCGGCGAGGCCGTCGGTGTAGAGCAGGAGGAGATCGCCGAGGTCGAGGGGGATCTCGCGGCTGGTGTACTCGCCGTCGGGGTCGAGCATCAGCAGCGGACCGGTGGCGCGCAGGGCGCGCACCTCCCGGTCGTGCCAGAGCCAGGCGGCAGGGTGACCGGCGGAGGCGACGCGCAGCGTGGCGGCCTCGGTGTCGAAGACGACGACGCAGAGGGAGATGAACTCCTCGGTGCGCTCCAGCGTCGACATCTGGCGGTTGAGCTCCTCGAGCGCCTGCGCCGGGTCGCGGAACTGGCGCAGGAAGATCCGCAGCAGGTACTTGGCCTGGAAGGCGGTGATGGACGGCTCGATGCCGTGGCCCGTGACGTCGCCGATGACCGCCGCGATGCGGGTGTGCGCCACCCGGAACACGTCGTAGAAGTCGCCGGCCATGAGGCCGGTGCCGGCCTGGTAGACGCGGCCAAGCTCGAAGCCCACGAAGTCGGGAAGGTCCTCGGGGGCGAGGCGCGCCGCCCAGCGCCGGGGCGCCAGCTCCTCCTGGGAGAGCACCTCCTCGGCGCGGCGCTCGAGCAGGGAGCGGTCCTCCGCCAGGCGTGCCTCACGACGGAACTCGCGGGCGAAGAGGATCGACAGCGCGACCGGGACGAGAACGAGCCCGAACGTGTACACGGCGTCGGCCCCCGACGAGGCTGAGGTGACGGCGGCGGCGACCGCGACGACGGCGTAGAGCAGCACGGTGTGCAGCTCGCGGCGGTAGGCGGAGCGCGCCAGCACCGTCGCGTCGGCGTCGGCTCCGAGCTCGTCGTGGATCCGCTGCCAGGTGCGCTCGAGGCGCTGGGCCGAGCGACCCCAGACGACCGCGGCGACGAGCGCGGCCACCGCGACGATGGCCAAGAGGGGGTTGTCCATGTCGAGGCAGAGGCTACCGGTCAGGCCTCCGGCACGGCACTGCGCTCGCCCGTCCAGGCGCTGACGTCGACCCCCAGCTGCTTCATGCCGTAGATGACCGCCTTGGGGTCGATGGTGGCCGCCTGCCAGTCGTAGTCCCACATGCGGGCATCGGCAGTGGCCTTGACGAAGGTGGTTGCCTGGTCGACGGTGAGCAGCACCCCACGGCGGCTCACGATGCGCTCGTAGCGCTCGGCGTGCGCGGCGTCGATGACGTAGTTCATCGAGTCGCACTGGTGGACGATGTCGTTGTTGTTCCAGTCCCACGGGGTCGTCGAGATGTGGATCAGCGCGCCGTCCGTGGGCGCGACGACGCCATCAGTGGCGTTCAGCTCGATGGGTGCGAGGCAGCAGGCGCAGTAGCTCTGCAGGGTGATCACCTTGCCGGCGAAGGGAGGCATCTTGGAGATGGCGACGGACTCCAGGGCACAGCCGGCGTAGGAGTGGAACGACCCGTCCACCCAGACCTCGACCTGGCTCGGGAAGCTCGAGAAGGGCTGGAACTTGAGCAGGTTGACGTTCTGGGAGTCCTGGTCGACCACGCAGATGATGCCGAGCTGCAGCTCCTTGTACGCCTGCACGATCTGGCGCCGGTCGAGCGCGGTCCCCTCGTGGACCGCTCGCAGGTTCGGCCCGCGGCCCCGCAGGCACCAGAACTCGTAGACGAACTGGCGCAGCGCCTTGGCCTCGGCGGAGAACTCGAAGGGCGTCACGTTCTGCGGCATGCCGGAATCTTGACATACCGTCAGATCGGGCTCAGTCGCGCCGGCGGACCCGCATCTTGATGGGTGTGGCACCCAGGTCGAACCCCTCGCGGAGCATGCGCTCGAGGTACCGCAGGTACGGCGCCGGCACCTGGCGGTTGGAGAAGAGCGTGAAGGTGGGCGGATCGGTGGCCGCCTGGGTGGCGTAGAGCACCTTGACGCCGTGCGGGCCGGGCTGGGCCTGCTGGGCGGCCCGGATCACCTCGTTGACCCGCCGCGTGGGCACCCGGCGGTGGTAGTCCTCGATGCTGAGCGACAGGGCGGGCAGCAGCTTGTGGACCCCCCTGCCGCTCAGCGCGGAGATCTTCAGCACGGGCGCCTCGCCGACGAAGCGCAGCCGCTGGCTCATCTGGTACATGACGTCGGCGCGCTGCTCGGCGCTGTCGAGCAGGTCCCACTTGTTCAGCAGGACCACGACGGGGCTGCCGGCGGCGTCGATGCGCTCGGCCAGGCGCTGGTCCTGCGCCGTCACCCCCACGGTGGCGTCGATCACGAGGCAGGCGACGTCGGAGCGGTCGACGGCCTGCAAGGCCCGCACGAGCGAGTAGTACTCGGTGCCCTCGTCGATCTTCGCCTTGCGGCGCATGCCCGCGGTGTCGACGAAGCGGATCGGCCCCTCGTCGGTCTCCACGACCG
Organism: uncultured Microthrixaceae bacterium; assembly: GCA_963715505.1. Classification (GTDB taxonomy): domain Bacteria; phylum Actinomycetota; class Acidimicrobiia; order Acidimicrobiales; family VFJN01; genus VFJN01. Next base: position 1,315,800 of record OY970242.1, on the reverse strand, counting down.
TGTCGACCGTGTCGCGTGTGGTGCCGGGCATGTCGTGGACGACGGCGCGCTCCTCCCCGATGAGCCGGTTGAACAGCGTCGACTTGCCGACGTTGGGCCGCCCCACCAGCGCCACGGAGAAGATGCGCTCCTCCACCTCGGGCTCGTCGCCGTGCTCCGCGCCGGCCTCGTCCCCGGCGGGCAGGACCGGTTCGGGCAGCAGCGTGACCAGGTGGTCGAGCACGTCGCCCGCGCCGCGGCCGTGCAGGGCGCTGACGGGGTGCGGGTCGCCGAGGCCGAGCGACAGCGCCTCCCAGATGAGCCCCTCACGGCCTGCGTCGTCGACCTTGTTGGCGACGAGCACGACCTTGCCGCGCGCCGAGCGGCGGACCACCTCCGCGATGCGGGCATCCTCCTCGGTGACCCCGGTGACGGCGTCGACCACCAGCAGCACGGCGTCCGCCTCGCTGATCGCCTGCTCGGCCTGCCGGCTCACCTTGGCGTCGAGGTCGGACCCGCCGGGCAGCCAGCCGCCCGTGTCGACCAGCGTGAAGGGCACGCCCCGCCACTCGGCGTCGACCTCCTTGCGGTCGCGGGTGACCCCCGGCTTCTCCTCGACGATGGCGACGCGCTTGCCGACGATGCGGTTCACCAGCGTGGACTTGCCCACGTTGGGGCGTCCCACGATGGCCACGGTCGGCAGGCCCGACTCGCTCATCGCGCGCCCTCGAGCACCAGGTCGCCGACGCCGAGCGCGGCACGCAGGGCGTGGCCGTCGGTGGCCACCACCTCGACGGGCCTGGGCAGGTCGGCCGGGGTCGCGCCGTCGAGGAAGCGTCCGTTGGACAGGCAGACGTCGGGCAGCAGGTAGCGATGGCCCTCGGGCTCGCGGGCCAGCGCCCGTGCCAGGTCCTCCGCCACCAGCAGGCCGGTGACGGCGGTCGTGCCGCCGAAGAAGTGGTTCTCGACGGGGACGAGGCGGACGTCGGCGCGCCCCAGCCGCTCGAGCAGGGGCCCCAGCACCCGCGCCCCGTAGGCGCCGGTCAGGATCCCCACCGGTGCCCGCCGTGAGGGTCGCACCTGGAGCAGCTGGTCGGCGGTGGCGCGGGCGCCCCGGTAGGGCTCGTAGTCGGTGCCCGCCGAGCCGGCGCCGTCAGGGCCCGAGGCATCGGCCCAGGAGAAGAACCCGTGCTGGCGTCCGGTGGCATCGGGCTTGGCCCCGAGCAGCTCGAGCTCGAAGGTGCGCGCCATGCCCACCCCGTCCTCGTGCATGGGGAACCCCTCGTAGCTCTCGGCCGGCGGGAAGGGGCGCTCGGCGAGCAGGTAGTACTCGTCGCCGGCGAAGACCAGCCGACGACCCATCAGGCGCTGGAACGTGTCCTGCCAGCGGGCGACGCAGTCGACGACCGCCGCCGCCTCCGCAGCGCTGTGCGGGCGCATCCGGGGCTCGTCGTTGTAGCGGCTCACGCCGAGCGGGACGACGCAGAGCGATGCGAGCTCGGGGAAGCGGTCGAGCACCCCCACCATCGTCGACTCGAGGACGTCGCCGTCGTTGATGCCGGGGCACACCACCACCTGACCGTGCACCTCGATGCCGTGGTCGAGCAGCGCCCGCAGCCATCGCAGGCTCGTGGCGCCGCGGCGATTGCGCAGCATCTCGGTGCGCACGGCGGGGTCGGTGGCGTGGATCGACACGTGCAGGGGCCCGAGCCGCTCGGTGACGATGCGCTCCAGGTCGGCCTCGGTGAAGCGCGTCAGGGTCGTGAAGTTCCCGTACAGGAAGCTGAGCCGGTAGTCGTCGTCCTTGAGGTAGAGGCTCGAGCGCAGGCCGGGCGGCAGCTGGTAGATGAAGCAGAACTCGCAGTGGTTGTCGCAGGTCCGCACCTGGTCGAACAGCGCCGAGTGCACGTCGACGCCCAGCGGCTCGCCCGCCCGCTTGTCGACCTCGACGGTGAGCTGCAGGCCGCCCCGCTCGATCTCCAGGACGGGGTCGGCCTCGTCGACGAGGAACCGCCACTCGATGATGTCGCGCGGCACCTGCCCGTCGATGGCCGCCACCTCGTCGCCCACCGCGACGCCGGCGCGCGCGGCCGGCGAGCCGGGCGCGACCGAGACGACACGGGGAGCGGGCATCGGACCAGGCTAGGGCTGCACGGGCACCGAACCGCAGTCCGGCGGCAGGCCGGGCCGGAGCGGCGGGCAGGCGAAGCGCCGGTAGGTTGGCGCCATGGCCGTCGACCGGGTGCTGCTCGCCGCGCCGCGGGGCTTCTGCGCCGGGGTGGAGATGGCGATCAAGGCGCTGGCATGGATGGTCCGCGCCTTCGAGCCGCCCGTGTACTGCTACCACGAGATCGTCCACAACCAGCTGGTGGTCGATCGCTTCCGCGACCTCGGCGTCGTGTTCGTCGACGACATCGCCGAGGTGCCGCCGGGCCGGCCCATCATGCTCTCGGCCCACGGGTCCGCCCCCGAGGTCGTCGCCGCAGCCCGGGCGAGCGGCGGCTTCGTCGTCGACGCGGTGTGCCCGCTCGTCACGAAGGTCCACCACGAGGTCAAGGTGCGCGCCGGCAAGGGCTACCAGATCGTGTACGTCGGCCACGAGGGCCACGAGGAGGCGATCGGCACCATGGCGGTCGCCCCCGATGCCATCCATCGCGTCGAGTCCGTCGACGAGGTCGACGCGCTGCCGGTCTTCGAGCAGCCGGTGGCCCTCCTCGCGCAGACCACGCTGTCGCACCGCGACTGGTCGGCCGTCGCCGATCGAGCCGCCGAGCGCTTCCCCGACCTGTGGAAGCCGGGTCGCAGCGATCTGTGCTTCGCCACGACGAACCGCCAGAGCGCCCTCGGCGCGCTCGCGCAGCGCTGTGACGCGGTCATCGTGATCGGCTCCGCCAACTCGTCCAACACCCGCGCCCTCGAGCGGCTCGCACGCGAGTCGGGCACGGCACAGGTGCACCGCGTGAACGGCCCCGACGAGCTGCCGGCCGGCCTCACCGGCACGGTCGGGGTCACCGCCGGCGCATCGGCACCCGAGGAGCTCGTCGAGGCGGTGATCGCCCACCTGGCGCCGACCGGCGGCGTCGAGGAGGTCCGCATCACCGACGAGGACGAGTACTTCCCTCCCCCGCGCGAGCTGCGTGACCTGCTCACGGCGGTCGACGTGCTGGCGACGTTCAGCCTCGGCGCGTCGCTGCGCGACCGCCCCGGCCTGCTCGACCGCGAGCTCGCCGCCAGCGAGGTGCTCGCCGCGCTCGCCTAGCGCTACGGCCCGGCGACGACGAGCAGCGCCGCGGCGCCGCACTGCTCGGGGTAGCTCTCCGCGCACACGTCGCCCGCCACCCAGCTCTGCACCTGCTGGCCGGGGGCCAGGTCGTCGAAGCCCTCGACGGACGAGCCGTCGCCGGTCTCGCCGGCGATCACCGTCTCCGTCGTCACCGTGTAGGAGATCTTGCGGCCCTCCGCGACGCCGGGCTGCTCCTCGACGAGCACGCTGCCGACCACGTCGTCGTCCTCGCTGACGGGCTCGAAGGGCGTCACCTCCGTGATCACCCCCACCAGGGCGGGGGGCTCGTCGGGGACGTCGGCGCTCGTGCCCGCAGCGGGCGCGGACGTGCCCTCACCGGGCGATCCCGAGTCGAGCTCCGTGTCGTCGTCGCCGCAGGCGGCGGCGAGGAGGAGCGATGTAGCGGTGAGGGCGAGGAGGCGGCGCAGTCGCATGCCCGTTCGACGCTCGGCGAGCCGTCCGTGGTTCCCGCTGCGCCTGCAGCCCGACGGGGCGGTCGGTACCCTTGGGACATGAGCGCAACCAGCTTCCGGAGCATGGACGAGTCCACCGCCGAGCAGTGGGCGGTGATCGGCGTCGAGACCGCGCAGAACCAGCCCCGCGTCGCCGAGCGGGTCCTCGGGCTGCTGCGATCGCTGGCCGACATCACCGACGGGTTCAGCACCGACCAGCTCACGCACTGCCTCCAGACCGCCACCCGCGCCGAGCGCGCCGGTGCCGACGACGAGGTCGTGGTGGCGAGCCTGTGCCACGACATCGGCAAGGCGATCAGCGTGCCGAACCACCCCGAGATCGCCGCGGCCATCCTGAAGTCGTACGTGCGTCCGGAGGTGCACAAGATGATCCTGGTGCACCAGGACTTCCAGGGCGCCCACTACTACCACCACTTCGGCGGCGATCCCGAGGCCCGCGAGAAGCACCGCGACACCCTGGCGGCCGACGAGTTCGAGCTGGCCGCCCGCTTCGCCGACGAGTGGGACCAGACGAGCTTCGATCCCGACTACGACACGCTCCCCCTCGAGCACTTCGAGGAGCGGGTGCGTGCGGTGTTCGCCTCGGCTCGGATGTTCGAGACGAGCTCCGACGCCGGCAAGCGCTACAGCGACGCCAGCAGCTAGCGCTGGCGGCCGGGGTTCGGCCGGCCCGCCAGCCGCTGTGCCTCGTCGAAGAGGCGCTGCAGCTCGCCGTGGAGCTGCGTGGTGAGCGCGCCCACCGCACTGCGGGGCATGCGGCCGCCCTCGGTCGGCTCGGGCGGCAGGATCGGCTCCCCGACGAGCAGCACGAGCTTGGAGGGGCGGGGCAGCTTGGCGCCCTTGGGCATCATCGCCTCGCTGCCCCCGATGCCCATCGGGACGATCGGCACCCGTGCCTTGGCGGCGACGTAGGCGGTGCCGTCGAAGAGCTCCTCGACGTCGGGACCGGTCTGCCGGGTGCCCTCGGGGAACATGACGAGCGGGCTGCCGCCGTCGACGATGTCGATGCAGGCCCGCAGGGCGTCGCGGTCGGCGCTGCCGCGATGCACGGGAAAGGCCCCGAGCATCGACACGAACCGCCCGAGCAGCCGTGACCGCCAGATCGAGTCCTTGCCCATGTAGCGCATGGGCCGCTTCGCGACGAGCGAGGTGAGGGCGAAGTCGACGTTGCTGCGGTGCACCGGGGCCAGGACGAACGCTCCGGTCGAGGGCACGTGCTCCGCCCCGACGACCTGCACGCGCCCGAAGAGCTTGAACAGCACGACGAACAGGCCGCGGACGAGGGCGTAGGAGCGCCGCGTGCCGGTGCTGGGCGTGCCGGTCCAGATCTCGACGTCGTCCCCCGGGCGCGGCTCAGCCATCGTCGGGCTCCACCACGGCCCTCGCCCGGGCAGCGATGACCTCGATGATCTCCTCCACCGCGAGCCCGGTGGTGTCGACGAGGAAGGCGTCCGGTGCCTCGGCGAGGGGCGACAGCTCGCGGCCCTGGTCGTAGGCGTCACGCCGCGCGAGGTCGGCAGCGACGGTCTCGTAGTCGAGGTCGGAGACCTCCTTGGAGCGCCGCTGGGCACGCACCTCGGGGTCGGCGGTGAGGTACACCTTCAGGTCGGCGTCGGGGAACACCACGGTGCCGATGTCGCGCCCCTCGAGCACGCCGCCGCCACGTTGCTGCACCCAGGCCCGCTGGCGCTGCACCATCTCCGCCCGCACCGCGGGGTTGGCGGCGACGATGCTCACGGCCCTGCTGACCTCCGGGCCGCGGATCTCGATGGTGGCGTCGACGCCGTCGACCGTGACCGCCTCGCGGCCGACCGCCAGCTCGAGGTCCTCTACGATGCGGGCCACCGCCTCGCGCTCGGCGGGGTCGATGCCTCGACGCAGGGCCGCGAAGGTGACGGCTCGGTACATGGCGCCCGTGTCGAGGTAGTCGAGGCCGAGCCGGGCGGCCAGGGCCGCGGCGACGGTGGACTTGCCCGATCCCGCCGGCCCGTCGATCGCGATGACCCTCACGGGGCCTGGACCCTAGTGGTCGGTCCGGGCGGGCCCGACAGCTCGTGCAGGACCTGCCAGAACCCGGGGAACGTCTTGGCGACGCAGCCGGGGTCGGCGATTCGGATGCCGGGGGCGCGCAGGCCCAGGAGCGCGAACGACATCGCCATGCGGTGGTCCTCGTAGGTCTCGATGGTGGCGGGGCGGACGCGACCGGGGCGGACCACGAAGCCGTCGGGCTCCGCTTCGGCGTCGATGCCGGCACGCCGCAGCTCGCTGACCACCGCGCCGATCCGGTCGGTCTCCTTGTGCCGGATGAAGCCGATGCCCCGGACACGGGTGGGACCATCGGCGAAGGCCGCCACGACGGCGAGGGTCTGCGCCGTGTCGGAGATCTGCGACAGGTCGGCGTCGATGCCCCGCAGCGCGCCGGTGCCGTGGACCGTGGTGCCCGCCCCGTCGCGCGTCACGCGGGCCCCCATGCGCTCGAGCAGGTCGACGAAGGCCAGATCGCCCTGCAGCGACGGCACCGAGAGCCCCTCGACGGTGACCGAGCCGCCGGCGATCGCCGCCGCCGCGAGGAAGTAGGAGGCGGCGCTGGCGTCGGGCTCGACGTCGTAGGTGACCGCCGAGTAGGTCTGGGGCGCCACGGTCCAGGTGCGCTCGTCGGGGTGCTCGACGCGCACCCCGAAGGCCCCCATGACCGCCACGGTCATGTCGACGTAGGGACGCGAGACCAGATCGCCCGTCAGGTGCACGACGAGACCGCTTCGCATGGCGGGTCCCGACAGCAGGAGCCCGGAGAGGAACTGGCTCGACGCCTCGCCGCCGAGCGACACCGCGCCGCCGGCCAGCGGGCCGGCGCGCAGCTCGACGGGGAGGTGCCCGGGCGCGCCGACCTCGGCGACGTGGGCGCCGAGCGCGCGCAGGGCGTCGATCGAGGGTGCCATGGGGCGCGCACGCAGCCCGAGGCCGCCGTCGACGCGGGTGGTCCCTGCGCCCAGCGCCGCCATCGGGAGCAGGAAGCGGCTGGTGGTGCCGGAGAGCCGCGCGTCGACGATGGCGGCGTCGATGGTCGGCCGGCCGCCGCAGCCGCGCACCGTGAGGCGATCCGCCTCCGCCTCGACCTCGACGCCGAGCGCGGCGAGGCCCTCGACCATCGCCTCGGTGTCGTCGGCACGCAGCGCCCCACGGACGACGCTGGTGCCCTCGGCGAGGCCGGCGCAGACCAGGGCGCGGTTGGTGATGCTCTTCGACCCGGGCAACCGCACCACCGCGTCGAGTGGCCCCGACACGGGGTCGACGGGCATCGGGTCGGGCAGGCGCCCGCTGCTGACCACGCCGCTACTCCAGGGCGAGCACGGCCGGGCGGAAGCCCTGCTCGACCAGGCCGGCCCGCAGCCGCTCCACCGCCCGCGCCTCGACGAGCAAGATGAGCACCCCCCGATCGCCCTCGGCGCTGTGGGCGATCTCGAGGTCGGCGATGTTGACGTCGAGGGTCCCGGCCAGGGTGGTGACCTCGGCCAGCACGCCGGGCCGGTCGGGCACGGGGATGCGCACCTCGCAGAGGTCGCCCGCCGCCTCGAGGCGCCCCGGGAGGTTGACCCGCGCCGCGCGGGCCCGCTCGAGCACCTGCAGCAGCGACGCGCGGTCGTCGTCGGCCACGACGTCGCGGACCTGCTGGAGCGACGCCACGAGCCCGTCGAGCACCTCCACGATGGCCTCACGGTTCTCGGCGCAGATGTCGGGCCAGATGCCCGGGTGGCCGGCCGCGATGCGGGTCATGTCGCGGAACCCGCCGGCCGCGAGGCGCAGCAGGGCGCGGTGCTCGGTCGAGCGCTCGTCGGCGAGGTGCATCAGCGCGGCCGCGGTGAGGTGCGGCACGTGCGAGACCACCGCGACGAGGGCATCGTGGTGCTCGGGTGCCAGCGCCACCACGTCGGCGCCGAGCTCGGCGATCGTGGTCCGCACCGTGGCGTAGGTGGCGTCGTCGGTGGCGGCGGTCGGGGTGAGCACCCACACCGCACCGGCGAAGAGGTCGGGGTCGGCGCCGTCGATGCCCTCCTGCTCCGAGCCCGCCATCGGGTGGCCACCCAGGAAGCGGGGATCGCCGACCGCCTCGACGATCGAGGTCTTGACGCTGCCCACGTCGGTGACGATCCCGGCCGTGGTGGCCAGCACGGCCTTGGCGGCGTCGGCGACCGCCCGCACGGGCGTGGCGAGGAACGTGACCTCGGCGGCACGGTCGGTGCCGAGCTCGTCGAGGGCCCCCAGCTCGAGCGCGCGCGGCGCGCCGGGGGTCCTGGTCGTCGCCGGTGACGTGCCAGCCGCGGCGCCGCAGCGCCAGGCCGATCGATCCTCCGATCAGGCCCGTGCCGACGACGGCGGCCCGCCGCTGTCCCGTGGCCATCAGACGGCGCCGCCCGCAGCACGCATCACGGCAGGTCGTCGCGGAGGCCGACCGCTCCCTCGAGGTAGACGTGGCGCAGCTCGGCTCGGGTCCGCTCCGTGGTGAGGTGCATGAGGACCCGGATGCAGCGCGGCGTGGCGCCCTCGACGTCGAGCTCGCGTGCGCAGATCAGCGGCACGTCGCCGAGCCCGAGCTTGCGCGCACCCGTGGCCGGGAAGGTCGAGTGGAGGTCGTCGGTGGCGGTGAAGACGATGCTGACGATGTCGTCGTGGTCGACGCCGTTGCGCTCGCACATCATCTCGAGCAGCTGGATGACTCGTTCGTGGACGTGCTGCTCGGCGTCCACGTCGGCGGTGGTCGCGCCGCGCAGGGCTCGCAGGGCGGGGGGCACGGTGGTGCAGGCTACCGGCCGCGCCGTCGCGCCACGGTGGCGCGCTCGAGCGCCCGCACCTCGTCCTGGGCCAGCGGCCGCCAGGCCCCCGGCTCGAGGCGGCGATCCGACAGCGGACCGATCCGCGTGCGCACGAGCCGCACGACGGGGATGCCGACGGCCTCGCACATCCGCCGGACCTGGCGGTTGCGGCCCTCGTGGATGGTCATGCGGAGCAGGCGGTCGCCGAGCAGGGTGACCCTGGCGGGCGACGTGACGCCGTCGTCGAGCTCGACGCCCTCGCGCAGGGAGCGCAGCATCCCGCGGTGGGGCGCGCCGGCGACCTCCACGAGGTACTCCTTGTCGACCCCGTAGGACGGGTGGGTCAGCCGGTGGGCCAGGTCACCGTCGTTGGTGAGGACGAGCAGGCCCTCGGTGTCGGCGTCGAGGCGGCCCACGGGGAACACGCGAGGCTCCGCCGGCACGAGGTCGACCACGGTCGCGCGGCCGTGGGTGTCCGCTGCCGTCGTGATCACGCCCGCCGGCTTGTTGAGCAGGTAGTGCACCAGGCCGGCCCGCACCCCGATCTGCGCGCCGTCGAGCTCGACCACGTCGGACTCGGGGTCGACGCGCCGCCCCAGCACGGCGACCTCGCCGTTGACGCGCACCCGGCGGCGCTCGATCAGCTCCTCGCAGGCGCGGCGGCTGCCCAGGCCGGCCTGCGCCAGCACCTTCTGCAGCCGGATGCCGTCGGCCTCGGCGTCGTCGTGCTCGCCCTCCGCGGGCACGCGCTAGCCCTCGTCGGCGCGGTCGTGCTCGCCGTCGATGCTGGCCTGCAGCTCCTCCAGGCGCTCCCCGATCGACGGCTCGGCGCGGAGCCCGGCCTCGAGCTGCTCGACGAGGTCGGCGCCGGGCACGAAGTCGCTCAGCGACGGCAGCTCCTGGAGGCCGTTGATGCCCAGGCGCTCGAGGAACAGGTCGGTGGTGCCGAACAGCACCGCCTGGCCCGGCCCGGGGTCCTTGCCGATCTCGCCGATGAAGCCGCGCTGGTGCAGCGTGCGCATCACGCCGTCGACGTTCACCCCTCGGATCGCCGCCACCTGCGCCCGTGAGACGGGCTGCTTGTAGGCGACGATGGCGAGCGTCTCGAGCGCTGCTCCTGACAGGCGAGCCGACTGGCCCTCGAGCACGAAGCGCTCGACGTAGGGGGCCAGGTCGGGGTGGCTCTGGAAGCGCCAGCCCCCGGCCACCTGCACCAGCACGAAGCCCCGCCCGGCCGCTTCGTAGTCGGCGGCGAGCTCGTCGCAGGCCGCGGCGACCCGGGCCTGGGGCACCTCGAGGAGCTGCGCCAGGAGCTGCGCCTCCACCGGCACCTCGGCGACCATCAGGACCGCCTCGATGGCGCGCCGGATCTCCGGCGAGGCGGAGGCCGGCTCGGGCGTGGGGGCGGCAGGATCGACCATCGGCTCAGCCATCGTAGGCGTCGACCGCGGCGAGCTCCTCGAGCTCCGAGCGGTCGCGACCGAGCCACACGATGCGGATGTCGCCGAAGGTCGCCGGCTGGTCGAGGTCCACGAAGCCCTGCTTGAACAGCTCCAGCACGGCGAGGAAGCGCACCACGACGTCGAGCCGCTCGACGAGGTCGCCGGTGAGCTCGCGGAAGGTCAGCGTGCCCGCGTAGGGCAGCTCCTCGAGCAGCTCGGCCACCGCATCGGTGACCGAGGCCCGGATCGGTGCGACGTGGTCGAGGTCGATGCGCACCTGCGGCCTGGGCGTGACGGCGCGCACGAAGGCGGCGCGCAGGTCCTGCGCCGTGACGCCGGCGAGCAGATCGGGGGCAAGGTCGAGGAAGCGCTCGTCAGGTCCCGCCACGCGTGGGTAGGAGCGGCCCGCCTCGTTGGCCAGCGCCTGGAGCGCGACGGCGGCGTCCTTGAAGGTCTTGCACTCGACGAGCCGGGTGAGCAGGAGGTCGCGCTCGGACCACAGCGCCAGCTCCTCGTCGAGGTCGAGGTCGTCCGCACCGGGCAGCAGGCGACGGGCCTTGAGGTCGACGAGGGTGGCCGCGATGAGCAGGAACTCCGTCGCCAGCTCCAGGTCGAGCTGCTCCATGGCCTCCAGCTCGACGAGGTAGGCATCGACGATCTTGGTGAGCGAGACGTCGTAGAGCTCGACCTGCTCGCGCAGGATCAGGTGGAGCAGGAGGTCGAAGGGCCCGTCGAAGACGGGGGTGGTCACCTCGTAGGCCATCGGGGCAATGCTAATCACATCGGTGTGGTTCCCGGCGACAGCCCGGCGCGGTTCGGGCGGCGCGGGGCCTCCCGCCTAGCATCGCCCGCTGTGCCCCGCGTCTTCTCCGGCATCCAGCCCTCCGGCGAGCTGACCCTGGGCACGTACCTGGGGGCGCTCCGGCGCTTCGTGTCCGACCAGGCATCGAGCAGCTCGCTGTTCTGCATCGTCGACCTGCACGCCATCACGGTGCCCCAGCCGCCGGAGGTGCTGCGCCGACGGACGATCGAGACGGCGGCCCTCTACCTGGCGTCGGGGATCGACCCTGAGGCCGCCACGCTCTTCGTGCAGAGCCACGTGGGCGAGCACAGCGAGCTGGCATGGCTCATGGAGTGCACCATCTCGGTCGGCGAGCTGCGACGCATGACGCAGTTCAAGGAGAAGTCCGGGCGCCAGGAGGTCGTGTCGGCCGGGCTGTTCACCTACCCGGCCCTGATGGCGGCCGACATCCTGCTCTACGACACCGACCGCGTGCCCGTGGGCGACGACCAGCGCCAGCACCTCGAGCTCACCCGTGACGCGGCCGAGCGGTTCAACAGCCGCTACGGCCCCACCTTCACGGTGCCCGAGGCCGACATCCCCCGGGTCGCCGCCCGCGTCATGGACCTCCAGGACCCCGGCCGCAAGATGTCGAAGTCGGTCGAGTCGCCGCAGGGCACCGTGCTGATGCTCGACGATCCGGCGGCCATCGAGAAGAAGTTCAAGCGGGCGGTCACCGACACCGAGACCGAGGTGCGCTACGACCCGCGGGCCAAGCCGGGGGTGTCGAACCTGCTCGGCATCCTCGCCGCCGCCACCGACGGCGACCCCGAGCAGCTGGCCGGCCGCTACCAGCAGTACGGGCCCCTCAAGGCCGACGCCGCCGCTGCGGTCGTGGAGCTGCTGCGCCCGATCCAGCAGCGCTACCGGGACCTCATGGCCGACCCCGCCGCGGTCGAGGGCATCCTCGCCAAGGGCGCCGACCGGGCTCGACCCACCGCGAGCGCCACGCTCGCCAGGGCACGCGAGGCCGTCGGCCTGCTCCCCCGCCGCTGAGCCGCGCCGGCGCTCAGTCGTCGTCGGCCTGCTTGAGCGCCTCGGCGAGGTGGCGCGGCAGCGTCGACTCCTCCACCGGGCGGTGGTGCTCCCGTGCCCAGGCCACCGTGAGCGGGTCGCTGCCGGCCAGCTCGAGCATGTCGCCGCCGATGCGGTCGTGGAGGAGGTAGAGGCCCACCCGCCTGGGGAAGCCCCGCTGCTTGCGCCATGCGTCGGCCATGGCGTGGCCTGCGACCCGCCCCGAGACCGTGGCGACCACGCGGCCGTAGGTGCGCAGTCCCGACTCGACCTTGCCGACGTCGTGCAGCAGCGCGGCGGCGAGGACCGGGCGGGTCGCCTCGTGCCCGAGCGAGCGCTCGACGCGCCGGGTCACGGCCGCGGCGTGGCGGCGATCCGGACCCGACATCCTCGCCCACAGCTCGCGCTCGGCGGGCAGGAGCTGCTCGCTGGCCCATGCGGCCTCCGAGGCACGGGGCCCGCCGGGCAGGAGCGACCCTGCGAAGCGCCGGGCGAGGTGGCCGAGGCCTGCCATGGGCGGCTCAGGCGTGCGCGATGCAGAACCGCGCCGTGGGCAGGGCTTCCAGGCGCGCCGGGGCGATCTGCTCGTCGCAGGTCTCGCAGCGGCCGTAGGTGCCCTCGTCGAGCTTGGCCAGCGCCCGCTCCACCTCGTCGAGCTCGGCGCGGAACTGGCCGGCCAGGGCCTTGTTCTCGCCCTGCTCGGCCGCGACCTGGCCGGAGTCGGCGAAGTTGTCGTCGAAGGCGGGGCCGGTGCCCGAGCCGGGCTCGAGCGACTCGATCTGGGAACGCAGGCGGTCGCGCTCGGCCGTCAGGTCGTCACGGATCGTGGAGAGCAGGGTCCGATCAGGCACCCGACCAGGCTACTGGGCGGCGATGGCCCGCGGGTGCGCCGACCGGTAGACCTGCCAGAGCCGCTCGGTCGAGACCAGGGTGTACACCTGCGTGGTGCTGATCGAGGCGTGCCCGAGCAGCTCTTGGACCGCCCGGATGTCGGCGCCGTGGTCGAGCATGTGCGTGGCGCAGGAGTGTCGCAGGACGTGGGGGCTCAACCGGCCCTCGAGCCCCACGCGCCGGGCGTGGCGGCGCAGGATGTCCCAGGCGCCCTGCCGGGTCAGGCGCCCGCCCCGGGCGCCCAGGAAGACCGCCTCGGCGTCGCCCCGCCGTCGCCACCGCTCCGGCACGAGCTCGGGCCGGCCGCCCTCCCCCAGCCACGCCACCAGCGCCCGGGTGGCGTGGCCGCCGATCGGCACGATGCGCTCCTTGCTGCCCTTGCCGAACGCTCGCAGCAGCGACGCGTCGAGGTCGACATCGCCCATCGAGAGACCGACGAGCTCGGAGACCCGCACCCCGGTGCCGTAGAGCACCTCGAGGATGGCCCGGTCGCGGCGCGCCAGCGGCCCGTCACCCGCGGGCGCGGCGAGCAGGGCGCCGACCTGCGCCTCGGTGAGCGCCTTCGGCAGGCCGCGCGGCACGCGGGGCTGCTCGACGTGGGCGGAGGGGTCGACGTCGATGCGGCCCTCCTGGGCGAGGAAGCGGTGCAGCGAGCGCACCGCGACGAGCGACCGCGCCACCGAGGCCGGTGCCAGGCCACGGGCTCGCAGCGCTGCGACGAAGCCCACGATGTCGTCTTCCGTGACGTCGGTGACCGCCCGCTCCCGGTCGACCAGCCACCCCGCGTAGCTCCGCAGGTCCCGGCGGTAGGAGGAGATCGTGGCGGGCGAGCGGCCGCGCTCCGCGCTGAGCCACATCAGCAGGTCCTCCACCTCGAGGGGGAGCTCCAGCTCGCCGCGCAGCACCGACGGCGTCACGCGCGCCGCTGGGCGACGACCAAAAGGGCGATGATCGTCTTGGCGTCGGTGATGCGGCCGTCGTCGACCATGGCGAGGGCCTCGTCGAAGGGCACCCGCAAGACCTCCATGGCCTGCTCTTCGAGGCCCTGGCGGTCGTCGGCGACCTCGCGCAGGCCCGTCGCCAGGAACACCGCCACCGTCTCGTCGCTGAAGCCGGGTGAGTTGTGGAAGTCGACGAGGTGGACCAGCTGCGAGGCGGCGAGGCCGGCTTCCTCCACGAGCTCGCGGTGGGCGGTCTCGATGTCGGGCTCCCCGGCCACGTCGCGCAGCCCGGCCGGCACCTCCACGAGGTGATCGTCGAGGGCGGCGCGGTACTGGCGCAGGAGGGTCACCGTGTCGTCGTCGTGGAGCGGAAGGACACCGACCGCACCGGGATGGCGCACGATCTCGCGCTCGAGCTCCGAGCCGTCGGGAGCCGAGAAGCGCCCGCGCACCACGCGGAAGCGGCGCCCACGGTGGATGTCGACCTCGTCGAGCTTGCGGAAGCCGCCCACTCAGGTCGAGGCGACGGGCGCCGTGCTGCCCGCTGCCCCGTTGCGCGGCTGGTCGACCTCGAGGTCGAAGAGGTGCGGCGACCGGCCCTCGGCGCGGGCCAGGGCCGCACCGATGAGCTCACGGAACAGCGGCGCGGGGCGGTTGGGCCGGCTCTTCAGCTCCGGGTGCGCCTGGGTGCCGACCCAGAACGGGTGGTCGGTCAGCTCGATGAACTCGACGAGACGACCGTCGGGCGAGGTGCCCGAGCACCGCAAGCCCGCCTCCTCGAAGCGGGCGCGATAGCGCGAGTTGAACTCGTAGCGGTGGCGATGGCGCTCGGACACGACCGTGGAGCCGTAGGCCTCGGCCACGATCGAACCTGGTTCGAGCTGGGCGATGTAGGCGCCGAGGCGCATCGTGCCGCCCATGTCGGTGACGCCGCGCTGCGCCTCCATGAGGTCGATGACCGGATGGGGCGTGGCGGGATCGAACTCGCTCGAGTTGGCGCCGGTGAGGCCGACCACGTTGCGGGCGTGGTCGATCGTCATCATCTGCAGGCCCAGGCAGATGCCCAGGCAGGGGATGTCGTGCTCGCGGGCGTAGCCGGCGGCGGCGATCTTGCCCTCGCTGCCCCGCTCGCCGAAGCCGCCCGGGATGACGATGCCGTCGAGGTCGCGGAGGCGGCCGTCGGTGAGCAGCCCCTCCACGTCCTCGGCCTGGATCCACTCGATCTCGACGTCGCAGCCGTGGTGGAAGCCACCGTGCTTCAACGCCTCGACCACCGAGAGGTAGGCGTCCTGCAGGCTGACGTACTTGCCGATGATCCCGACGCGCACGGAGCGCTCGGCCGACTCGATCCGGTCGACGAGGATCTCCCACTCGCTGAGGTCGGGGTCGATGTCCCCGAGCTGCAGGAGCTTGCAGACGACGTCGTCGAGCCCCTCCTCGTGCAGCACCAGCGGGATCTCGTAGAGGTTGCTGGCGTTGGCCGCGTTGACGACCGCGTCGATGGGCACGTCGCAGAGGTTGGAGATCTTGCGCTTCAACCCCTCGGCCAGCGCCTCGTCGCTGCGGACGACGATGGCGTCGGGCTGGATGCCGCGGCCTCGCAGCTCGGTGACCGAGTGCTGGGTCGGCTTGGTCTTCTGCTCCGAGACGATGAGCGGCGCCAGCGTCACGTGTACGTAGCACACGTTGTCACGGCCGACGTCGAGGCGGAACTGCCGGATCGCCTCGAGGAAGGGGAGGATCTCGATGTCGCCCACCGTGCCGCCCACCTCGGTGATGACGACGTCGATCTCCTCCCGGGCGAGCCGGGTGATGCGGCGCTTGATCTCGTCGGTGATGTGCGGGATCACCTGCACGGTCTTGCCGAGGTAGTCGCCGCGCCGCTCGGCGGCGAGCACCGCCGAGTAGATGGAGCCGGTGGTGGCGTTGGAGTCGCGGGTGAGGTTCTCGTCGATGAACCGCTCGTAGTGGCCGAGGTCGAGGTCGGTCTCGCCCCCGTCGTCGGTCACGAACACCTCGCCGTGCTCGAAGGGGTTCATCGTGCCGGGATCGACGTTGATGTACGGATCGAGCTTCTGCATCGTCACGCGCAGGCCCCGGGCCTTGAGGAGCCGGCCCAGCGAGGAGGCGGTGATGCCCTTGCCGAGCGACGACGCGACGCCCCCGGTGACGAAGATGTGCTTGGTCAACGGGGAGCCTCCGTGAGCGGATCGAGCGACGCAGCCACGGGAGAACAGCCTATCCCGCCGCGTCGGCCTGCCGCGTGGATGGCCGCGGCGGCGGCTCCACGGCGAGGTGCACGAGCGACGCGGTGATCACCATCGCCGACACGCCGCCGACGATGGTGCCCGAGTCGTTCACGAGGCTGCCGAGCGCCGCGGCGACCACGGCCGCCACGAGGCCGGCGCGCAGGGTCGGCAGGCGAGCGACGACGGCCGCGACCGGTGCGCCCGGGTAGCGGGTCAGCAGCGCCCAGAAGGCCAGCGCCACCGGGATGGCCGCGACCCACAGCGACGACGTGGAGACCTCGAGGTTGGCCACCAGCTTGCGCTCGATGATCGACAGGAGCGGGCCGACCCCCTCCTCCCCCACCCGCTCGAAGAGCCGGCCGAGGTGGGCGCGCTGCTCGGGCGGCCGCGCGAGGTCGAGGAAGCCGAACGCGACGATCGCGCCCGCCGTGGCCAGCCCGCCGACGACGACCGTCCGGAAGCGGATGCGCCGCCGCAGCACCAGTGCGACGAACACGAGGATGGTCGGCGTGAAGGCGAGCACGCCGCCGACGTCTGCACCCCAGGTCGGCACCCCCAGCACGACGAGCGTCGCCACCAGCAGCGCCACGGCAGCCGCCCGCGCCCAGGTCGCCGGCCGGGCGGCGACCAGCGCGGCGAGCAGGCAGACGGCCGCGGCCAGCTGTCCGTAGGAGTAGTTGCTGATCCCGTACAGCCGCGAGTTGCCCGTCGGCGAGTACCCGAACGCCGCACCGAGGCTCAGCCGCGACCCGGTGATCACGTCGCCCACCAGCACCAGCGCCACGGTGGCCAGCACCAGGCCGAGGCTCAGCCGGGGCCGACCCGTCGCCCGACCGATCCAGGTGGCGACGAGGGCGACGAGGGCGGCGACCCCCACCACGAACGCCCAGTAGAACCCGATGCCGCGCTCCTCCAGCGCGAAGCCACGGGCCAGGTAGGACGCGGGCAGCACCGCGAGGTCGAAGAGCGCGACGAGGCCCGAGCAGCCGGCCCCAGCGCTCGGTGCGCCGCAAGGCGATGGCGACGGCCGCCGCCGCGGTGACCATGACCAGCGTCACGATGACGGCCATGGTGGTCGGCACGAGCAGGCGCTCCCGGAAGCGGGACGCCTCGTTCAGGCTGACGAGGTGCTCGACGCGCGCGTCGTAGGGCAGCGCGCGTCGCGGCGATCTCCGCCGGGCGCCCCTCCATCTCCACCGGCCGCTCGATCCCCCACGTGGCGAGGATGGTCGGGGCGATGTCGACCAGCGTCAGGAACCCGTCGCGCTGGGTCGACGCCGAGGTGAGGTACCCCGCGGCGGCGTGCGGGCGCCGGAGGGCGACCGCCGTGAGGTCGCGGTCGCCGACGCGGTTGTAGGGCGCGACCACCAGGACCGTGTCGCGCTCGGGGTCGACCTCGGCGAGCAGCTCGCCGAGCAGCTCGTCGCTCGCCTCGAGCGCCCTGGCTCGCAGCGCCCGGTAGCGGGCCTCGTCGACCAGCGGCCGGTAGCGCAACGACCGGGCGAGGTCGGAGGTCTCGACCACGACGAGGCCGCCGGGCTCGTCCCCGGCGGCGGCCGCACCTCGCCAAGCGCCCCGGAAGCGCTCGGCGACCACCTCGTTGTCGAAGCGGACGCCGAAGGGCCAGGACGGATCGTCGACGAGGAGGTCCCGCGTCGAGGGCGCCGCGGGCCACGACCCCGTCGGCGTCCGCCAGGGCCAGGCCGACCTGGCGCTCGTAGGAGGGACCGATGGCGTCGGTGCCGTCGGCGTTGCCGATCACGCTCGTCACCACGCCGTGGTCCTCCAGCGTCTCGGCGAGGAGGCCGAGCTCCGCGTCGTAGGGCTCGCCGTCGTTCGCCCGCACGAGCGCGGGCCAGCTGAGCACCACGTAGTCGCCGTCGGGCACCACGCCGGTGCGCCGCCGGAAGATCTCCCCGGCCTCCGACCCCGAGCTCTGCTCCTCGAGCGCCAGGACCTGCCCGTCGACGGCCCGGGACGTCGTCGCGCGCGCGCCGGCGGAGATGGTGAGGTAGGCGTCGCCCGGGCCGGACCGTGCGAGCACGCCCCGCGGCGCGAGGTCGGCCATCGCCGAGCCGGCCAGCAAGCCGTCGAGGGCGGGGAGGTCGTGGCGCTCGACCTCGGACCACGTGAGGCCGGGCATCGAGACGACGAGCAGGCGCCCGCCGCCGTCGCTGCCGCCGGCGTGCACGACGGCGGCGGCTGCCTGGGCGCCCACCAGGGCGAGCAGCACCCCTCCCAGCGCGGCGTGCAGGGCGCGGCGCGGCCTCACGGCGCTGCCCCCTCGGGAGCACGGCCGAGGCGATCGAAGGCGCGCAGCGGGGGCACCCGATCGATGATGCGGCTGAACGAGACCAGCTCGGACACCAGGGTGAGGGCGAGGAGGACCGCGGCGGTCGCGCTGCGCACGCCGGGGCTCGTGGCCAGCACGACCGCCGTGCCGAGCGCCGCGCCGAGGGCGTTGGCGCCGGTGTCGCCGAGCATGAAGCGCTCGCGCAGGTCGCCGGGGAGGAGGAGCGCCGCGGCGCCCACCACCACGGCGAGCGCGACGCCCACGGCGGAGGTCCCGGCGGCCACGGCCACGGGGACGTAGGCGAGGAGCGACCACTTGATCGTGCGCCCGGGGGCGCGGTCGAGGAGGTTCCCCATGTTGGCGGCGAGGGCGATGAGCGCTCCGTCGACGATGACCCGGCCCGGGCGGTCACCGTCGAAGGTGCCCGCCAGCACGAGCGCCACGGCGGCGCCGCCGCCGAGCTTGACGAACCCCGTCGTCACGCGCCCTCGCAGGGCGGCGGCCACGTGCCCGCGCAGCCCACGGTCCTCGGCGTCGCCGAGCAGGTCGTCGAGCAGCCCGAGGAAGGCGAACATGACCACCGCGGCGAGGACGCCGAGGCGGGCCGGAGCAGTGGCGGCGTCACCGACCCCGAGGACGCCCAGCAGCGTCCGGCCCCCGTCGACGGCCACGACGGCCGCGGCCAGCAGGATGCCTGCGGCCGTGGGCAGGGGGTGCCCGCGGTAGTTCTGGCGCATCAGCGTCGGGTGGGAGCGCACGGCCGTGGTCGTGCGCAGGAGGACCGAGGTGGCGAGGGCGCCGACCAGCAGCGCAGCGAGGACCGTCATGCGGGTCCGGGCTCCCGCGGCAGGTGGCGCAGCATGAGAACGGGGACCACGACGATCAGCATGGTCGCTGGCACCGCGATCGACGAGTCATTGGCCACGAGGCCGACGGTCGCCAGCACACCGAGGCCCGCCGCGGCGGCGACGGTCGGGCGGTGCCAGCTCCGCTGCGGGGCGCGGGGCCCGATGCGGCCCGTGGCGGCCAGGACGACCACGACGCCCACGGCGGCGATGGTGGCCCAGGTCAGTGCCCAGGCGGCCACCTCGGCCCCGCCGAAGCTGGCCTGCAGCCGGCGGGAGAGGCTGTCGAAGAACGGCCCCCAGCGCTGGTCCAGGACGTGCTCGGCCAGCCGGGCCAGGTGGGTCTGGGACCCGGCGGCGCGCCCCACGTCGATGAACGCGAACAGCAGCACCGTGGCGGCGGTGGCCACCAGCAGGCCGACGGCGTGGCGCAGCCCGGGTCGCCGGCCCGCCAGCACCAGCGCGGCCGTCGCCGAAGGCCGGGACCATCGAGAGCGACGCCACCGACGTCGGCGCCGAGCATCGGCAGTCCCTCGACGAGCACCATCACCGCGAACAGGGCGGTCGCCATGCGCAGGCCGGCCCGCCCGCAGCGCTCGACGAGCAGCGCGGCGAGCACCACCGTGGCCGAGCCGAACAGCGCGAAGGCGAGGTTGCCCAGGCCGGCGAAGCGCCCGGCCACGGCCACGGAGTACCCGAACACGGCGTTCACCTGGAGCGGCGCGCCGAAGACCACGTCGAGGGCGATCAGCGCAACGATCGACCCCACGCCGGCGATGGCCCCCATGCCGGGTGCGCGCTGGTCGATCACGAGGTAGGCGGCGCCGAGCGCCCCGGCGAGGGCGAGCACCGCGACGGCGTAGCCGGCGGCGTTGGTCGCTCCCGGCACCAGCGTCGCCAGGAAGGTGGCCGGCACGAGGCCCAGCGCCACCATCGCCGCGGGACGTAGCGCCGCGACGGCCCAGGGGGCCAGCCTGCCGCGCAGCAGCGTCGCGACGGCGATCACCGCCAGCGCGACGATGATGGCGGGCACGACGACGGGCATGAGCCGGTCACGGAAGTCGGCGGCATCCGCCCCGTCGACGAGGCGCTCGACCCGGTCACCTCGCCCGCGGCGCTGACCTCGAACGCTCGTCCCTCGATCTCGTCGGGAGCGGCCTCGCCGAGCAGGTCGAGGATCGTGGGCGCGACGTCGGCGAGCTGCACGTAGCCGTCGCGGCGGGTCGTGGACGAGCGGAGCAGCCCCGGCTCGACCCCGGGTGCGCGCAGCGCGGCGATGGCGAGCTCGGGCGAGGCGGTCGGCGACACGGGCGACACGACGAGGACGGCGTCGGTCGCGGGTCGACGCGGCGCAGCAGCGCGGCGAGGAGGGCATCGGCGTCGCGCAGCGCGTCGCCGGCGGAGCGCGCCCGCCTGCTCGGGGGTGGCCCGGGGCGCGTAGGCGGCGGCTCGGCTGAGGTCCGAGGCCTCGACGAGCACGACGGAGCGGCCCCCGATGACCCATGCCTCCTCGAACGCCGTCCAGCACGGCGCCCCGATCGAGCCGGCGACCGAACGGCGCGCCGGGATCCTCGCGGAGCAGGCCGCGCCCGACCGTGCCCCCCGGGACGATCCCGTCCGAGCCCATCAGCGCGGTCGCCGCGCCGCGCGCGTAGGCGCCGTCGGGCGGCGGCTCCTCGCTCACGAAGCCCTCCGCGGCGTCGGCGTTGGCGACCACCGCGCGGTGCGACCCCGGCGTCCTCGAGGAGCTCGCCGAGCCGTCCGGGCTCGCGCGCCGAAGGAGGACCCCTCGTTGAGGTCGATGGCGGCTCCGGCCGCCAGGTAGGCGACGCCGTCGGGGACCTCCCCCAGGCGACGTCGCAGGATGTCCGCCGTGCGCACGCCCGCGTAGGTCTCGTCGGGGTCGAGCGCCACCGCGACGTCGACATCGGGGGCGATGGCCCGCGTGCCTGCGCCGATGGACAGGTAGGCGTCGGTGCTCGACGCGCGCGCCGTCGGCCGATCCGGGTCGAGAGCTGCCCGACGGCGGACTCGCCGACCAGTGCCTCCAGGGTGGGGAGGTCGTGCTCCTGCACGTCGCTCCACGCGACGCCGGGGAGCGAGACGACGAGCACCCGCTCCACGGGCGGACCGCTCAGCGGCGCGCTCGTGGAGCACGACGTCACGACGCCGAGCACGCAGGCGCCGAGCAGCACCCGTGCGCCGCGTCGCCGCCGGACCCGGCGGGCGTCAGCGCTCACGCGAGCACCTCGGGTGGTGCGCCGGGGTCGGGCGGTGGCACCGCGGCCGGCGCCGGCGCGAGGCGCGCCGTGAGCCGGCGCGAGAGGCCGCTTGCCCGGTAGGCCGCGGCGAGGACCGCGCCGCCCCCCGCCACCGCAGCGGTCACGACCGCCGCGTCGAGGACCCTGCTGGCGGGCTCGTCGAGGAGCAGATCGACCGCGACCCAGGCCGCCCCGCCCACGAGTGCCGACATCGCGGCGATCGGCGCGATGGCAGTGGGCCAGACCGAGCCGCCGACCCGGCGGGCCAGGCCGACCAGCAGCACGGCGCAGCCGAGCGCGTAGGCGACCGAGTGGCCGACCCCCAGCATCGCCACCCTCGCCGCCCCTGCGGTGGTCGCCGCCCCAGCGGCCATGACGACCACGCCGACCCCGGCGACCGCCCAACGCCACGATGCCCGGTGTGCGGCTGTCGCCGAGCGCGTAGTAGCCCCGCGACAGCAGCAGGAAGGCGCCGTAGGGGAACAGGCCGACGCCGAGGGTGGCGAGCGCCGCGGCGAGCAGACCAGGTCCGTCGCCCGTCGCCTCGCCGAACGAGACGACGCGCATGGCCGGCAGGGCCAGGGCCACCATGGCGGCCGACACGGGCAGGACCAGCAGCGCCATGCGCTCCAGCGCCCAGCGCATCGACGCCCGGAAGCGCACCGGATCGGCGTCGCGGGCCTCGGCCACCAGCTCGGGGAGGATCGCCGTGTGGATCGGCTGGGCGAGGACGGCGTAGGGCGCGAGGAAGAACACCCAGGCGACCTGGTAGGCGACGACGCCACCTTCCACGGCGGAGCCGGCGACGACTGCGGCCCCGAGGAGCAGCCCGCCGGCGCTGTGGAGGACCACGCCCCACCCCGAGTGGCGGAGGACGACCCGCACCCGCGCGTCGCCGCGCGGCAGGCGGGGCCGGAGCCGGAAGCCCGTGCGCGCGACATGCGGCGAGCGAGGATGCCGACGAAGGCCATCACCCCGCCGGTGCCCGCGACCACGAGCAGCCAGCGCTCGCCCGGCACCGAGGTCGAGGCCGGGGTCGGGCCCCGCCACCGCACGGAAGGCGAGCAGGCCGCCACCATCACCACGGTGTTGCCGATCGGCGCTGCGGCCGTGACGGCGAAGCGGCGCTGGGCGTACAGCACGGCCGTGGCGATGGCCCCGGCGGCGTAGAGCACGACCTGGGGCACGAAGAAGCGCAGCAGGAAGCGTCACCAGCTCGCGCTTGGTCGGCGGCCACCTCGGCGGGGACCCCGAGCGTGAGCGCCCGGGCGAGCAGCGGAGCAGCCACCACGCCGACCACCGACACCGCCCCGAGGCCCAGGAGCGCGACGCCGAGCACCCCGCCGGCGACCTCCTCGGCGCCCTCGCGGTCGCCGCGGTCGAGCAGGTCGACGAAGGTCGGCACGAGCACGGCCGACAGCGCGCCGGCGGCGAGCAGCTCGAAGAGCACGTTCGAGAGCGAGTTGGCGGCCTGGAAGGCGTTGCCCAGGTAGGTCGTGCCCAGCACCGCCGCCACGACCAGGACGCGGACGAAGCCGACGCCTCGCGAGACGGCGGCGATGGCGCCCATGCCAGCGGCCGCGCGCGACGTGCGCGCGGCGTCGGTCACGGTTCGGTGGCCGGCCCGGGCAGGAGTCGTCTGCGCGCCCGGGGCGATGCCGTAGTGACCGACGATCGGCACGGCGAGGTCCTCCATGGCCAGCACCAGCGCAGCGAGGCCGGCCGCGGTGTCGAGGTCGTCGACGGTCGACACGCGGTCGCGCGTCAGCTCGCCGTCGCGGATCGGCCCGACGAAGGTGGTCCGTCGGCCGTCCTCCGGCGCGGGCTCGTCGCCCTCCTGGACCGCGACGTCGATCTGCGCTGCCACGACCGGTGCGGGTCCCTCGGCGGCCATCTCGTCGATCAGCGCCGACGCGAAGGCCTGCGCCCCCGACGCGGGGTCGACGCCGGAGATCACGGCGTAGCGCGCCCGGGCGCCGGGGAGCAGCGCAGTGGAGCTCGCCCGAGCCGGCCGGAGCCTCGTACTCGAGGAATCCGGCGGCCACCAGCGCGGCCACCAGGTCGGGCTCGCTCGGCGCCGGGGGTGCGACCGGCTCGGGATCCTCACCGTCCTGGGACGGGCTCACCCCGGGCTCAGCGCCGGCGTCGCCGGAGGGGGGGTCGGCGAGCTCCTCGCTCGCGCTCGCCAGCAGCTCCGCGATGCGGATGGCGGCGTTGCGGCGCAGCCGTTCGACGTCGTCGGTGCGGAGGTCGAGGAGCTCGGCGAGCTCGGCGCGCTCGTCCTCGTCGTCGAGCGCCCAGCGCTCGGTGAGCCACCACACCCCGGCAACCTCGGCGCCGGCGGCGGCCAGGGCCTGCGAGGCGAGGTCGACGACGTCGCCGTCGGTGCCCCTCGTGGCCAGCGTCAGCACCGGCACGGCCTCGAGGTGCCCGTCGAGCAGGCGCTGCGAGAGCGCCGCGGCGAGCCCGTCGTCTCGATCCTCGAAGCGCTCGACCTGGCCCCGGAGCTCCTCGTTGCGGTCGCGCGTCTCGTCGACCTGCGCCTGCACGCTGTCGAGCTGCGCCTTCAAGGTGTCGACCGTGACCCGGTCGAGGAAGGTCGACCCCAGCGTGAGGCCGATGCCGAGCGCGAGGAAGACCGCGGTGATGCTGACGATGTGGTAGCGGAGGTTGATCACAGGGGCAGCAACCCTAGGAGGTGAGGGTGAGCCAGTACCCGCGGAGCACGAGGCGGACCGGCTCGCTGATGAGCGTGATGACCACGAGGGTGAAGATGGCGGAGAGGACGAGCAGGGCGAGGTCGCCCTTGCGGATGCGGTGCTGGTAGAGGCGGCTCACGCCCTTGGCGTCGACCAGGATGGGCCCAACCTTCATGCGGACGAGGAACGTCGATGCCATGCCGGCGCGGCCCTTGTCGAAGAACTCGACCATGGAGCTGTGCGTGCCGACGGCGACGATCAGCTCTGCGCCCTTCTCGTAGGACAGCAGCATGGCGATGTCCTCGCTGGTCCCCTCGGCCGCGTAGACGGACGTGGTCGAGGCCGAGGTCGTCGAGTCGTTCGGAACCGGGCGCCCGCCCGTCGCGGTAGCCGTGCACCACGAGCACCGCCCCGCAGCGCAGCGCCTCCTCGGACACCGAGTCCATGTCGCCGATGATCAGGTCGGGCATGTGTCCGATCTCGAGCAGCGCGTCGGCGCCTCCGTCGACCCCGATGAGCAGGGGCTTCATCTCGGCGAGGTAGCCGCTGCGGCGGAGGGTGTCGAGGTCGTCCTTGTAGTCGGCGCCACGCACGACGATCAGCACGTGGCGGTCGCGCATGTCGGAGATCGATCTGTGGGATGTCGGGCTCGTCGAGCAGGAGGTGGCGCTCCTGACCGAGGTACGACAGGGTGTTCTCGGCGAACCGCTCGAGCTCCACGCCCATCGAGCGTCGGGCCTCGGCGATGCGCTCCTCCACGAGCTGCATCGTGAGGCGCTCCCCTCTGGCCACGACCTTGCCCTCGACGAGGACCTCACCGCCGGCCACCGTGACGACCTGGGACTCGGCGATGAGGTCCAGCACCTCGCGCCCGACGCCGTCCACCAGCGGGATCCCCGCGGCGCACAGCAGCAGCGGCCCGACGTTCGGGTAGCGCCCGCTGATGGAGGGGCTGGCGTTGACGACCGCCCCGGCTCTCGCCTCGATGATGGTCTCGGCGGCGACCCGGTCGAGATCGTCGTGGTCGATCACCATGATGTCGCCGGGGTGGATCCGCTTCACCAGGCGCTTGGTGCGCGTGTCGACGCGTGCCGGTGCGGTGACCTCCTCGTGGCCAGGGCCCGGGCGCTCGCGACGGGGAGGCACTAGCGGCGCTCGCCGCGGTCTCGGGTGGCGCTGCTCAACAGCTCCCGGGCGTGGTCCTGCGCGGTCGTGCTGTGCGGTTGACCCGACAGCATGCGCGAGAGCTCCACCACCCGGTCGGCATCGTCGAGGGTCTCCAGGCGGGCCACCGCCTGATCCTGACCGGTCTCCTTGGCGACGCGCACATGCGAGTCGGCGAAGGCCGCCACCTGGGGCAGGTGGGTGACCACGAGGACCTGCTGGCGGGCGGCCAGCTCGGCGAGCGAGCGGCCCACCGCGACGGCTGCCTCACCGCCGATGCCGGCGTCGACCTCGTCGAACACGAGGGTGGGCGGCCCGGCGGTGAGGACGAGGCGCAGCGCCAGCATCGCCCGGGCCAGCTCGCCGCCCGAGGCGACCTTGGCGAGCGGGAGCGGCGGGCCGCCCGGGTTCGCCGCCAGAGAGAACGTGACCTCGTCGGCGGGGCCGGGGCCCTCGACGGTGACCTCGATCTCCGCACGGGCCATGGCGAGCTGCCGGAGGTTGCCCTCGACCGCTGCGGCGAGGCGGGGCGCGGCGGCCCGGCGGGCGGCGGCCACCTCGGCCGCCGCACGACCAGCCGCGGCCAGCGCCTCGCGGCGCTCGACGTCGAGCTCGCGCGGCCCGGCGATCGTGGTCCTCGAGCTGGCGCAGCCGGGCACCGGCCTCCTCGCGCGTAGGCGAGCACGTCGGCCAGGGTCGCGCCGTACTTGCGGCGCAGGTCGTGCAGGAGCTGACGGCGTGCCCTGACGGCATCGAGCCGGGCAGGGTCGTCGTCGATCCGCTCGCCCACGGCGCGGGCGTCGGCTGCGATGTCGGCGAGCTCGGCGGCCGTCGCGCGCAGCCGAGCCTCGAGGTCCGCGAAGGGCGCCCGACCGGCGAGCGCGGCGATGGCCTCCCCGAGGGAGGTCGCGACGCCGCCCTCGTCGCCCAGCGCGGCTGCCGCGTGGGCCGCCGCTGCCCGGTGGGCCACGGCGTCGGCGAGGAGGTCCTCCTCCTGGTCGAGCCCGGCGTCCTCGTCGGGTCCGGTGATGGCCGCAGCGCTCAGCTCCTCCACCTGGAAGCGCAGCAGGTCGACCTCGCGCTCCCGCGCGCGGTCGTCGCCTCCGAGCGCGGCCAGCTGCTCGTCGAGCTCACGCACGCGCCGGTTGGCCTCCTGCAGGGAGCGGAGCTCGACGGCCGCGAACCGATCGAGGGCGTTGCGCTGCACGCTCGGCGCCAGCAGCGACTGGTGGGCGTGCTGCCCGTGCAGGTCGACGAGTCGGGCGCCCCAGTCCGCCAGCGCGGGGATCGTCGCCAGCCGCCCGTTCACGTAGGCCCGGCTGCGACCGCTCGACGGCACAGCTCGGGCGAGCACGACCTCGTCGTCGCCATCTGCCTCGGGGTCGGCCAGCGCGAAGCGAGCCCTCGACCCATGCCTCCTCGGCTCCGGGCCGCACCATCAGCGGATCGGCTCGGCCCCCGACGAGGAGCTCGATGGCCTCGACCACGAGCGTCTTGCCGGCGCCGGTCTCGCCGGTGAGCGCGGTCATGCCGGGACCGAGGACGAGCCGCAGGTCCTCGATGACCCCGAGGTCTCGCACGGCGAGCTCGATCAGCACGATGGCGTCCTACCGGTCGTTGAGGCCGAACTTGGCCTTGAGGATCTGGAGGAAGTCGCGAGGGCCGAAGGTGACGAGCCGGGCCGAGCGGGTGGCGCCGGTGCACGAGATCGACTCGCCCTCGCGGAGCTCCCCGAGGTTGCGGCCGTCGACGCTGAGCGTCGCGGTGCGGTGCCCGTCGACGGTGAGGCGCAGCACCGCGCTGGGCTCGAGCACCAGCGTGCGGTCGAAGAGCATGTGCGCGGACACGGGCGTGAGGAGCAGCGCTCGGTGGGTGGGCGCGACGATCGGGCCCCGCGCCGAGAAGGCATAGGCGGTCGAGCCGGTGGGGGTGGCCACGATGAGACCGTCGGCGGCGTAGGTGGTGAAGAACTCGCCGTCGACCGACACGGCGAGCCGGACGGTGTGGCCCATCGGCGTCTTCTCCAGCACGGCCTCGTTGAAGGCGAGGTGCTCGACGGGCTCGGCGTCGAGCGGCTCCACCCGGACCGTCGAGCATCATGCGCTCCTCGATGGTGCAGGCGCCGGCGAAGAACCGTTCGAGCGCCCTGCGGGTGCCGATCGGATCGATGTCGGTCAGGTAGCCCATCTGGCCGACGTTGACGCCGATGATGGGCACGCCGTGGCCGGCCACGAGGTCGACGGTGCGCAGCATGGTGCCGTCGCCACCGAGGCTGACGGCGACGTCGAGCCCCTCGCCGAGGCGGTCGTCGTCGTGGCCGTGGTCGCCGAGCCCGGCCAGCGCGGCGTCGTCGTGCGGAAGGCGCACCTCGTGTCCCGCCGCGAGGAGCCACGCCGCGGTGTCGCGTGCCAGGTCGGTCGCCTGGGATCGCTCGTGGTGCACCACGAACCCGACGGCGACCATCAGCGCGGATCGTGCCGGACCAGCGTCGCGGCCTCCTCGAGGGCGGCCTCGACCAGTCCGGCGCGGGCGCGCCGGGTGCGGGCGCGCCGGGTGCGGGCGCACCCGTGCGGGCGTGGAGGAGGAACTCGACGTTGCCGTCGGCCCCGGTGAGGGGGGACGCCATGAGGCCCATGATGGCGGTTCCACGCGCCGCGAGTGCGCCAAGCACCTCCTCGAGCACCCGGCGCCACACGGCCGGGTCGCTGACCACGCCTCGCCCACGGGCCGCCTCGGCACGGCCCGCCTCGAACTGGGGCTTGACCAGCGCGAGCAGGTCGGCGCCGGGAGCGGTCAGGGCCAGGATCGGGTCGATCACGGTGCGCAGCGAGATGAACGACAGGTCGGCCACGACCACCTCGGCCGGGGCGCCGAGGTCCCCCGGTGCCACCGAGCGGATGTTGGTGCGCTCGTGGACCACGACGCGGGGATCGCCACGGAGACGTTCGTGGAGCTGCCCGTACCCGACGTCCACCGCGACGACTGCGGCTGCGCCTCGCTGCAGCAGGCAATCGGTGAAGCCGCCGGTCGATGCACCGACGTCGAGGGCGCGGCGTCCGGCCACGCTGACCCCGAAGCGCTCCAGCGCGGCGTCGAGCTTCTCGCCGCCTCGCCCCACGAACCTCGGGGCGGGGCCGAGCAGGACGATCGGCTCACCGGGCTCGACCAGGCGCGCCGCCTTGCTGGCCGGCGCGCCCCCGACCGTGACGCGACCGGCGGCGATGTCGACCTGGGCCTGCTGGCGGCTCGGCGCGAGGCCTCGGCGCACCAGCTCGGCGTCGAGGCGGCGGCGAGCCAGCGGGTCAGGCCTTCTTGGCGGTGGTCTTCTTGGCCGGTGCCTGCTTCTTGGCGGTGCGCTTGGCGGCGCCCGCGCGCTTGGCGGGGGTCTTCTTGGCCGTGGTCTTCTTGGCCGTGGCCTTCTTGGCCGTGGTCTTCCTGGCCGGCGCCTTCTTGGCGGGGGCCTTCTTGGCCGGGGCCTTGCTGCCGGCGGCCCCCTGGGCCGAGGAGCCCCTGGCCGTGCCCTGCCGCCCACGACCGCCCGCCGATGCGAAGAGCCCCATGATGCGCTGCTCGGCGCGCTCGACGTCGGCCTTGCTCGCCAGGCCGAGGTTGGTGATCTGCGCCTTCACCTCGGAGCGGATCGTCTCCAGCAGCTTCTCGCTGCTCTCGCGGCTGCGCTCGAGGACCTCGACCACGGCGTCGCGCGCCTGGTCGGCCTGCACCTCGCCGGCCTTCACCAGCTCCCGGACCAGCGCCTCGGCGCGGGCCTGGGTCATCGCAGTGAAGGCGAGCCCTGCTTCGAGGTACTTCTTGAGGACATCGTTCTGCGCCATGGGCCCAAACCCTACGGGCGAGCGCCCTTCGGTCAAAGTTCGCGCGCTCCCAGGACCAGCTCGACGAGGCTCGCGAGGTCCCCGGCGACCAGGTCGGGTGGTGGGATCACGCCGGCGGGTCGGTCGGTGATGCCGCTCAGCACCAGCGCGAAGCGGTAGCCGAGCGCAGCCGCGAACCGGCCGTCGGTCTCGGGCCGGTCGCCGACCATGGTGCCGACCGGTCCGACCCGGGCGCGGATCAGCTCGGCCATCGGTGCATGCGGCTTGCCGGCGATCACGGGCGCCACACCAGAGGCGGTGGCGACCGCGGCAACGATCGCACCGCCGCCCGGGATCGGGCCCTCAGGCGTGGGGTACGTGGCGTCGTCGTTGGTGGCGATGAAGCGGCCCCCGCCACGGATCGCCCAGGCAGCGGCCCTGAGCCGCTCGTAGTCGAAGTCGAGGTGGAGTCCGACGATCACGGCGTCGGCGGGACCCTCCACCAGCGCCACGGCGCCGCGCCGCTCGACCGCCTCCACGACGCCGGCACCCCCGCACACCAGCACCCGCTCACCCGGCTCGACCAGGCTCGCCGCGGCCGTGGCGGAGGTGATCACGTCGCCCGCGGCCTCGATGCCCTGCGCCGCCAGCTTGGCCTCGACCGCGGCGATCGTCTGGCTGGAGTTGTTGGTGCAGAACACGACGTCCTCGCCGGCCGCCCGGAGCCGATCCACGGCTTGGGCCGAGCCGGCGATCGGCTCGTCGCCGAGCCACACCACCCCGTCGAGGTCGAGTGCCCAGGCCACGGCGCGAGCCTGGCAGACTCGCACCGTGGCCCGCTTCGAGCCGTTCCCCGGCATCCGCTATGACCCTGCGCGCGACGTCGCTCGAGCGCGTGATCGCCCCACCGTACGACGTCATCGACGACGATCTCCGGGCCGAGCTGGCCGGCAAGGATCCGCACAACGCCGTGCTCGTCGACCTCCCCGCCGAGGCCGATGGCGACGACCGCTACGAGGTCGCCCGCTGCAAGCTCGAGGAGTGGATCACCCAGGGCGTGCTCGTCGTCGACGAGCGACCCTCGTTCACCGTGTACCGGATGTCGGCCACCGACGAGGCCGGCGTCGAGCGGCACACCACGGGCGTGATCGGGGCGCTCGAGCTGACGCCACCGGGCACCGACATCCTCCCCCACGAGCACACCACCCCGAAGGCCAAGAGCGACCGCCTCGACCTGCTCCGGACGTGCCGAGCCAACCTCTCCGCCATCTGGGGGCTCTCGCTCGCCAAGGGGCTGACCGGCCTGCTGCCGGTGGGCGAGGCTCCCCTCGCCGACGTCGTCGACGACGACGGGGTGCGGCACACGGTCTGGCGCGTCGACGACCCCGCGGCCTGTGCCGCCATCACAGCGGCCGTCGGCGAGCAGCCCGTCGTGATCGCCGACGGCCACCATCGCTACGAGACGTCCCTCGCCTACCGGGCGGAGCGGGAGGCGGCCGACGGCGGCGCGGGAGCGGCCGAGGCGACCCTGGCCTACGTCGTCGAGCTGGTCGAGGACGAGCTGACGGTGCACGCCATCCACCGCCTCCTCGCCGGCCTCCCGGCGGGCTTCGACGTGATGGCGGCCCTCGAGCCGTGGTTCGAACCGGTCGGTCCGCTGCCCCATGACCGCCCGGCGACCGCGGCGATGGTCGAGGCCGGGTGCGTGGCGCTCGTCCTGCCCGACCGAGAGGTGCTGCTGCGGCCCCGGCCCGAGGCCCTCGCTGACGCCCGCGACCTCGACTCGAGCCGGCTCGACGTGGCGCTCGCCTCGCTCCCCCGCCACGAGCTGCGCTTCCAGCACGGCGTCGAGCAGGTCCGCGACGCGGTCGCCTCGGGCAGCGCGCAGGCCGGGGTGCTGCTCCGCCCCGCCACCGTCGCCCAGATCGAGGCCACCGCCCACGGCGGCGAGCGCATGCCCCCGAAGACGACGTTCTTCCATCCCAAGCCCAAGACCGGTCTCGTCTTCCGCCTCCTGTGAGCGCCGGCGCGGACGCGCCCCGGCCCGATCGCACCACGCCGGCCGCGGCCCCGCTCGCCCTAGCGCGGTGGCTGCTGGGGCACGCGGTCGCGCTCGACGGGCGTCGCGTCGCGCTCGACGAGGCGACGCTCGAGCGTGAAGTCGCCAGCCAGGCCCGCCACCGTGATGTGGTCGACGGCCACCAGCTCACCGCCGAGGAAGCGCAGCACCTCCGCCTCGTAGGGCAGCGACGTCTCCACGGTGAAGCTGCCCAGCCCGGTGGCGCCCGTGGAGCCGATGGTGAAGACCCACGTGCCCTCGACGTGCTCCTCGGTGCGCTCGTGCACGTGGCCGGCCACCACCACCGGCACCAGCCCGACGGCATCGGCTGCCTGGGCGGGGTCGTGCACGGCCAGCACGTCGGGTCGGGCCACGCGCACCGCGTCGCGCACCTCGCCGGTCCGCGACGCCTTGATCTCGTTGGCCTCCGCCGTGGAGACCTCGTTGCTGGCGGTGAAGGTCGGGTCGGCGATGCCGAGGATCTCCACGTCGCCGACCGCCGCCACCTCCCCGTCGAGCACGGTGAGGCCCGGCAGCTGCGCCAGCTCGGCGCGGTTGACGGGTGAGTCGTGGTTGCCCGGGACGATGAGGTACGGCACCGGCACGGCGTCGAGCAGCTCGCCGAAGCGGGCTTCGACCGGGAGGCCGAAGGTGGTGACGTCGCCGGTGTCGAGCACGGCGTCGACGGCGAGGTCCTCCGCCAGGCGCACCACGAGCTCGGCGCCGAGCGGGTTGAGGTGCAGGTCGCTGACGTGGAGGATCGACGTCTCCCCGGGCCCGCCGCCGGGGAGCTCGCCGACGCTCGCCGCGTAGAGCTCGGCCAAGCGGCCCGACACCACCCCGACCCGGTCGCGGACCTGCTGGAGATCCTCGAGGTTGCGCTCCACGGTGACCACCAGGCCCGGGACGCGCTCGAGCGCGCCGGAGAGCTTCGGCTCGTCGAACGCCTCGATGTCGTAGGGCGCCCACGTCGCTGCCAGGAGCCCGCCGACGGCGAGGACCGCTCCGGCGGAACCGGCGAGGGCATACCACCAGCGGCGACCGGGCAGCACGAGCGCACCCAGTGCGCCGGCGATCGCCGCGGCGAGCAGGGCGCGCAGCGCGAAGGTTCGCACCACAGCGGGGAGCGCGGCGTCGACCTCGGCGCGCAGCGCCGCGACGGGATCCGGTCCCAACGTTGCGCGCTGTGCGGCCTCGACGTCGAGGGACAGGACGCGCGCCGTGACCTGGAGCGGAGCGTCGTGGGTGGCCGCGCTCAGCCGCCCCAGCGGGGGCAGGGCGACCACGGTGGCGCCGCTGCGCGCCGGCCGGGCGGAGACCTCCACCCGACCCGGCCCGACCGTCGCCTCGGTGGTCCCCATGGGCCCGAGGACCACCAGGCCGGCAGCGGCGCCGACGAGCGCGGCGAGCAGGACCCGCCCGGCCTGGCCGACCCTCAGGCGGAGCCGGGGCAGCCGCGGGCGCACGGAGGGGTCACGCCTGGCCGACCTCCCACACCGCACCCGAGCGCAGCAAGCCCTCGAGGTCGCCAGGGCCGCGCTCGGCGACGGCGGCCGCCAGCTGCGCATCGACCTCGGCGCCGTAGTCGGGGCGGTGGACGGCGCGGAACACGCCGATGGGGGTGGGCTCGATCGGGCCGCGGGCGAGCCGCGAGAGCATGAAGGCGACGCTGGGATCGACGCGCGCCTCGTCGTGGACCAGCAGCGCGTCCTCGCCGACGTCGGCGACGTCGACCACCCGCGGGCCGTTCTGGGCATCGAGCACGACGCCGCGGGCGCCGTCGGCACCGAAGCGGACCGGCTCGCCGTGGCGCAGCGGGATCAGCATCTCGTCGCGCGTCTGCTTCGAGGTGATGCCCTCGAAGGCGCCGTCGTTGAAGACGTTGCAGTTCTGCAGGACCTCCACGAAGGCCGACCCGCGGTGCTCGTGGGCACGCCGGAAGGTCTCCAGCATGTGGGCGCGGTCCATGTCGTGGGTGCGGGCGACGAAGCTCGCCTCCGCGCCGAGCGCCAGGCTCAGCGGGTTGAAGGGGTGGTCGAGGCTGCCGAACGGCGTCGACTTGGTGACCTTGCCGAGCTCGCTGGTCGGCGAGTACTGCCCCTTGGTGAGGCCGTAGATCTGGTTGTTGAAGACGAGGATCGTGATGTTGACGTTGCGGCGCAGCGCGTGGATGAGGTGGTTGCCGCCGATCGACATCGAGTCGCCGTCGCCGCTCACCACCCACACGTGGAGGTCGGGCCGGGCCATCGCCAGCCCGGTGGCGATGGCGGGCGCCCGCCCGTGGATGGAGTGCATCCCGTAGGTGTTCATGTAGTAGGGGAAGCGGGCGGCGCAGCCGATGCCCGACACGAACACCACGTCCTCACGGCGCACGCCGAGGTCGGGCATGAGCAGCTGCACCGCGGCGAGGATGGAGTAGTCGCCGCAGCCGGGGCACCACCGCACCTCCTGGTCGCTCGACCAGTCCTTGCGGGTGGTGGGGGGAACCGAGACGTCGGTCAACGCAGGCCTCCGAGCAGGTCGAGGATGGCGGCTTCGAGCTCGCCGGCCGTGAAGGGCACGCCCCGCACCTTGGTGACCGAGCGGGCGTCGACGAGGTACTCGGCGCGCAGCAGCCGGGAGAGCTGGCCCAGGTTCATCTCGGGCACGAGCACCTTGGGGTAGCGGCGCAGCACCTCGCCCAGGTTCAGCGGGAAGGGATGGAGGTGGGTGAGGTGCGCCTTGGCGACCCGACGGCCGCGGGAGCGCACCCGCGCCACGGCACCATCGATGGCGCCCCAGGTCGAGCCCCAGCCCACCACGAGCACCTCGGCGTCGTCGACGTCACCCTCGACGACCACCTCGGGGATGTCGTTGGCGATCCGGGCGACCTTCTCCGCCCGGATGTGCACCATGCGCTCGTGGTTGTCGGGGTCGTAGCTGACGTTGCCCGACCCGTCCTCCTTCTCGAGGCCGCCGATGCGGTGCATCAGCCCTGGCGTGCCCGGCAGCGCCCAGGCCCGGGCCAGGGTGTCGGGGTCGCGGAGGTAGGGCCAGAACACCTCGGCGCCGGAGTCGTCGGTGTGGTTCGGCGCCGTGGCGAAGCTGGGCCGGATGTCGGGCAGGTCGGCGACGTCGGGCAGCCGCCACGGCTCGGTGCCGTTGGCGAGGTAGCCGTCGGAGAGCACGATCACCGGCGTGCGGTACTTGAGGGCGATGCGCGCCGCCTCGATGGCCACGAAGAAGCAGTCGCTGGGGCTGTGGGCGGCGACGATCGGCACCGGCGACTCGCCATGGCGCCCGTAGTAGGCCATCAGCAGGTCGGCGGCCTCGGTCTTGGTCGGCAGGCCGGTGGAGGGGCCACCGCGCTGGATGTCGATGACCAGCAGCGGCAGCTCGAGGCTGACGGCGAGGCCCATCGACTCCGACTTCAGCGCCATGCCCGGGCCGCTCGTGGTGGTGACCCCGAGGTGACCACCGTAGGAGGCGCCGATGGCCGCGCCGATGCCGGCGATCTCGTCCTCGGCCTGGAGGGTGCGCACGCCGAAGCTCTTGTGCTTGGAGAGCTCGTGGAGGATGTCCGAGGCGGGGGTGATGGGGTACGACCCGAGGAAGACGGGCAGCTGCGAGAGCTGGCCCGCCGCGATGAGCCCCCACGCCAGCGCCGTGTTGCCGTTCATGTTGGTGTAGGTGCCGGCCGGCAGCGCGGCCGGGTCGACCTCGTAGGGGTGGTCGAAGAGCTCAGCGGTCTCGCCGAAGGCGTGGCCGGCCTTGAAGGCGGCGAGGTTGGCCGCCGCCACCTGCGGCTTGGCGCTGAAGCGCTGCTCGATCCAGGCGACGGTGTCCTCGGTCGGCCGGGTGTACATCCACGACACCAGGCCCAGGGCGAAGAAGTTCTTCGACCGCTCGGCGTCGCGCGGCTTGACGCCGAGGTGCTCGACCGAGCCGCGGTGAGGCTCGTCATCGGCACCTCGAAGACGGTGTACGCCTCGAGCGTGCCGTCGTGGAGCGGGTTCTGGGCGTAGCCGGCCTTGGCGATGTTGCGGTCCTCGAAGGCGTCGACGTTGACGATGACAGTGCCACCGGCCTCGAGACGTGGCAGCTCGTTGCGCAGCGCGGCCGGGTTCATCGCCACGAGCACGTTCGGCGCATCGCCCGGGGTGGTGATCTCGTGGTCGGAGATGTGCACCTGGAAGGCGCTGACGCCGGCGAGCGTGCCCGCCGGCGCGCGGATCTCCGCAGGGAAGTCCGGCAGGGTGGAGAGGTCGTTGCCGAAGAGGGCGCTCGTGCTGGTGAAGCGGTCGCCGGTGAGCTGCATGCCGTCGCCGGAGTCGCCGGCGAAGCGGATCACCACCCGGTCGAGGCGCTCGGGTGCTGGTGCGCTGGTTCGCTGCACGGTGTCGGACAAGGCGGGCCCACCCCCCGGTGACCGTCCGCCGCGCCGTTGCGACGGAACGTGGCCGCCTCCGACTGTACCGGCGGCGCACCCACCTCCCGCGCCAACCCAGGCCGCCCCCGGAGCGGGACGACGCGAGCTAGGTCAGCGAGGCCTCGTAGATGCTCTTGATCGAGGCAGCGAGCATGACGTCGAACTCCTCGTCGGACTGCGCGGCGCTGAGGCCCTCGGTGAGGGCACGAGAGAAGCTGGCCACCAAGCCGCGGTTGCGGGCGAGGCGCTCGTTGGCCTCCTCGCGGCTGTAGCCGCCGGAGAGGGCGACCACGCGCAGCACGTTGGGGTGCTCGACGAGCGCCCGGTAGAGGTTGTCCTCGTCGGGGAGGGTGACCTTCAGCATCACCCGCTGGCGCTCGTCGAGCTCGTCGAGCGCGGCGAGCAGGGCCTCGAGCAGCAGCGCCTCGGCGGCGGACTTCTGCGGGCTGTGGATGTCGACCTCGGGCTCGATGATGGGCACCAGCCCGGCGTCGAGGATCCCGCGCCCGACGTCGAACTGCTGCTCGACCACGGCGTCGACCCCCGCCTGGTCGGCGAGCTTGATCACCGAGCGCATCTTGGTGCCGAAGATCCCCTTCTCGACCGCGCGGTCGAGCAGGGAGTCGAGGTCGGGCATGGGCTTCATCACCTGGGCGCCGTGGGCCTCGTCGGCGAGGCCCTTGTCGACCTTCAGGAACGGCACGATGCCCTTGACCGACCAGAGGTAGTCGGGGGTGTCGCGGCCCTCGATCTGGCGGTCCATGGTGTCCTCGAAGAGGATCGCACCGAGGACGGCCTCGCCCGAGAAGCTGGGGCTGGTGATGATCCGGCTCCGCATGTCGTGCATGCGGGCGAACATCTCCTCGTCGTTGGCGTACTGGTCCTCCCCGACCCCGTACAGCTTCAGGGCCTTCGGGGTGCTGCCGCCGCTCTGGTCGAGGGCGGCGACGAAGCCCTTCCCCTGCTCGAGCTTCTCCAGCTGCTCCTCGTTCATGGTGCGCGATCCCATCCTGGTCGGTGGCCCGATGTCGCGACCATCATCGCTCACGTCTCCGCCGCGGAGCGAGCCGTCGACGGACCGGCCGTGGCCCCGAAGGAGGCGGCCGGCGAGTCAGCGCAGCGAGCGCAGGCGGGCCTCGACGTCGCCCAGCGTCGGTTCGGCCGCAGCCACGAGGCCGAAGAGCTGACGGGCGCGGGGCACGTCGCCGGCGCGCTCGTAGAGGTCGGCCAGGGCGTAGGTGACCCGCAGGTGGTGCTCCTTGGGGCGCTTCGCTGGTGACTTGGCCGCCTCGAGGACGCCGATGGCGTCGTGCAGCTTGCCCTGGTCGGCCAGCGATCCGGCGTAGACGATGCGGCCCTCGGCGACGAGGGCCGCGCTCGGCGACGCCTCCCGCAGCTCCTGCCACAGCTCGGCCACCTTGCCGTGGCGCCCCAGCGCCCGGTAGGCGTCGGCGAGCACCGGGTGCTGCTCTGCGCTGCCCGTGAGGGAGCGGAAGGCCTCGAGCTCGGTGACCGCCTGCTTCCAGCGCCCCAGCCGGTAGTAGGTCAGGCCGAGCAGCTCGCGCACGGAGGCGGCCGTGGGCGCCATCTCGGCGAGCGGGCGCAGCAGCTTGCGGGCCTCCTCGAAGCGGTCTCGCCGGAAGGCCCGCCCGGCGTCACGCAACCGGGTCTCGACGCGATCGAGCCTGGCCGGACCCACGGCGCGCGCCAGGCTCGGGTCCTCCACGGCCTCGTCCTCGGGCTCGGCCCGGCGCGGCGCCGGACGCCCCGCCCCGCGCCCGTGGCCGCGGCCCACCGCGCCCCGTGCCTCGTCGCGGACCTCGCCCTCGTCGACCCAGACCTCCGGCTCCCAGGTGTCGCCGCGTGCGGCCTCCCGGAACGCCTGCGACGCACCGCCGCCGGTGTCGCTGTCACGCAGCCGGCCTGCACCCCGACGGGCGACGCCGCCCCAGCCGGCCTTCCTGCCCTTCTCGTCGTCGGCGGCCCGCGCCTCGGCCCGGCGCTTCCACGGCGGGCCCTCGCTCGGGCGGTCGCCCCGGCCGGCGCCGGCGCTGCGGGCGCTGCTGCGGCCCCGCCCTGCAGCTGCCCCCTTGCCGGGAGGCGGCCCGGAGCGGCCTTGGCCACGCCGGCGGGACGGATCGGAGGCGGGCGGCTTCGGCATGGGGGGTCGAGCCTATCGGTGGTCGGGAGGGCGCCGGGACAGGGCCCAAAACGGCGGAAGGACCCCTGTCTCCAGGGGTCCTTCCGTCATGCGAGATTCGGCGGCGACCTACTCTCCCAGGGCCTCGCGACCCAAGTACCATCGGCGCTGGAGGGCTTAACTTCCGTGTTCGGAATGGGAACGGGTGTGACCCCTCCGCCATGGCCACCGAAACCTGTTGCCAAACGGAGCGCAGCCGGTGGCGGCGCTGCTCCTTGGGAACTCCATAGCGAGCACGAACAATTTTGTCGATCCAAGCCCTCGGCCGATTAGTACCGGTCGGCTGAACACATTGCTGTGCGTACACCTCCGGCCTATCAACGTGATGGTCTGTCACGGGCCTTACCTGGTTGACCCAGTGGGAAACCTCATCTTGGAACGGGCTTCGTACTTAGATGCTTTCAGCACTTATCCCTTCCGCAGGTCGCTAACCAGCAGTGCCCTTGGCAGGACAACTGGCACACGAGAGCTGCGTCCGTCCCGGTCCTCTCGTACTAGGGACAGCCTTCCTCAAGTTTCCTCCGGCTGCAGCGGATAGGGACCGAACTGTCTCACGACGTTCTAAACCCAGCTCGCGTACCGCTTTAATGGGCGAACAGCCCAACCCTTGGGACCTGCTTCAGCCCCAGGATGCGATGAGCCGACATCGAGGTGCCAAACCTTCCCGTCGATATGGACTCTTGGGGAAGATGAGCCTGTTATCCCCGGCGTACCTTTTATCCGTTGAGCGACGGCCCTTCCACAAGGAGCCGCCGGATCACTATGGCCTACTTTCGTACCTGCTCGACTTGTAGGTCTCGCAGTCAAGCTCCCTTGTGCCATTGCACTCGACGCCTGATTGCCAACCAGGCTGAGGGAACCTTTGCGCGCCTCCGTTACCATTTAGGAGGCGACCGCCCCAGTCAAACTACCCGCCTGGCACTGTCCCCCATCCGGATCACGGACGAAGGTTAGAGTCCCGGCATACGCAGGGTGGTATTTCAAGGGTGACTCCACACCGGCTGGCGCCGATGCTTCCCAGTCTCCCACCTATCCTACACAACGCATACCAAAACCCAATACCAAGTTGTAGTAAAGGTGCACGGGGTCTTTCCGTCCTGCTGCAGCTAACGAGCATCTTTACTCGTACTTCAATTTCGCCGGGTCTGTGGTTGAGACAGTAGGAAAGTCGTTACGCCATTCGTGCAGGTCGGAACTTACCCGACAAGGAATTTCGCTACCTTAGGACGGTTATAGTTACCGCCGCCGTTTACCGGGGCTTAGGTTCAGAGCTTCGCCTTGCGGCTAACCCTTCCCCGTAACCTTCCGGCACCGGGCAGGCGTCACAGCGTATACATCGTCTTACGACTTCGCACGCTGCTGTGTTTTTAGTAAACAGTCGCTTTCCCCTGGTCTCTGCGGCCCCCTCGAGCTCAGGACGCGAAGTCCATCACCCTAATGGGGCCCTCCTTCTCCCGAAGTTACGGAGGTATTTTGCCGAGTTCCTTAACCACAGTTCTCCCGATCGCCTTGGTATTCTCTACCTGCCCACCTGTGTTGGTTTGGGGTACGGGCGCCGTGCCAGCTCGCTAGCGGCTTTTCTCGGCAGCATGGGATCAATCACTTCGCCTGTAACGGCTCGGTATCACGTCTCAGACTTCATGGGGCCCGGACTTACCTGGTCCCCGTCCTACACGCTTACCCCAGGACAACCATCGCCTGGGTTGATCTACCCTCCTGCGTCCCCGCGTCGCTTGCGTCCTTCAAGTGGGTCGGTTCGTCCCGAAGGACAGCCCCTTAGCAACTCGAGATCAGCATGGGCGCGGGCACGGCGGTACCGGAATATCAACCGGTTGTGCATCGACTACGCCTCTCGGCCTCGTCTTAGCTCCCGACTCACCCTGGGCGGATTAGCCTTCCCCAGGAACCCTTGGGCATTCGGCGGAGGGGTTTCTCACCCCTCTTTCGCTACTCATGCCTGCATTCTCACTCGACCACGCTCCACGACGGTTCACACCGCCGCTTCGCTGCGAGGTCGACGCTCCCCTACCACTCCTGTCTTGCGACAGAAATCCGCGGCTTCGGCTCTGGACTTGAGCCCCGTTACATTGTCCGCGCAGGATCACTCGACCAGTGAGCTGTTACGCACTCTTTCAAGGGTGGCTGCTTCTAAGCCAACCTCCTGGCTGTCTTTGCGATCCCACATCGTTTACCACTTAGTCCAGAATTTGGGGCCTTAGCCGGCGGTCTGGGCTGTTTCCCTTTCGACCAACGAAGCTCATCCCCCGTGGTCTCACTGCAGAGCTCTGGAGTCATGGCATTCGGAGTTTGGCTGGGTTCGGTAAGCTTGTTGGCCCCCTAGCCCATCCAGTGCTCTACCTCCATGACTGAACACTCCACGCTGCACCTAAATGCATTTCGGGGAGAACCAGCTATCACCGAGTTTGCTTGGCCTTTCACCCCTACCCACAGGTCATCCCCCATGTTTTCAACCATGGTGGGTTCGGTCCTCCACGGGGTCTTACCCCCGCTTCAACCTGCCCATGGGTAGATCACTCGGCTTCGGGTCTACAACATGCGACTGAACGCCCTATTCAGACTCGCTTTCGCTCCGGCTCCCCATCACTGGTTAACCTTGCCACACATCGTAACTCGCAGGCTCATTCTTCAAAAGGCACGCCATCGTGGCCCCGGCAAGCCGGGACGACACTTTGACTGATTGTAAACCAACGGTTTCAGGTACTATTTCACTCCCCTCCCGGGGTACTTTTCACCATTCCCTCACGGTACTGTTCGCTATCGGTCGCCTAGACATACTTAGCCTTACGAGGTGGTCCTCGCGGATTCACGCCGGCTTTCACGGTTCCGGCGTTACTCGGGAGACACGACCTGAGGCTGACTACGTTTCGTGTACGGGGCTCTTACCCTCTGTGGCGCGCCGTTCCTGAACGCTTCCACTACGCATCAGCTTGGTAACTCAGTGCCGGATCTGGTGCTCCGGCTGTCGGTTCCCACAACCCCGAAGTGGCAACGCCACCAGGCTTGACACCACTTCGGTTTAGGCTATTCCCATTTCGCTCGCCGCTACTCAGGGAGTCGCTTTTGCTTTCTGTTCCTCAGGGTACTGAGATGTTTCAATTCCCCTGGTTCCCTCTACCCGCCCTATGTGTTCAGGCGGGAGTGACACCCCATGACGGGTGCCGGGTTTCCCCATTCGGACATCCACGGATCAAAGCTTGGTTGGCAGCTCCCCGTGGCTTTTCGCAGCCACCCGCGTCCTTCATCGGTGCTAGGCGCCAAGGCATCCACCGTTGGCTTTTTGTAGCTTGGAAGAACAAAAGATGCTCGTGCTCGCTATGCAATTCTCAAGGAGCCGAACGACAAGAGGTCGTGAACGCAAGGATGCCGACCCGGGGGTCGGCCTTGCCTTGCAGAGCTCGAGGGATGCTCCCTCAAAACAGAAGAGAGGACGTAGGGCCGTTCCATCGACGTGCACGAGAGCCGAAGCTCCATCATGTCGTCCGACATGGAGGACCGAATAGCGAGTGATCAACTCGGGAGTCTCCTCGAGATGAGGAGTGGACTCCTTAGAAAGGAGGTGATCCAGCCGCACCTTCCGGTACGGCTACCTTGTTACGACTTCACCCCAATCGCCGATCCCACCTTCGACAGCTCCCTCCCCGAGGGGTTGGGCCACTGGCTTCGGGTGTTACCGACTTTCGTGGTGTGACGGGCGGTGTGTACAAGGCCCGGGAACGTATTCACCCCGGCGTTGCTGATCCGGGATTACTAGCAACTCCAGCTTCACGGAGTCGAGTTGCAGACTCCGATCCGAACTGAGACCGGCTTTGTGGGATTCGCTCAACCTCGCGGTCTCGCAGCCCTTTGTACCGGCCATTGTAGCATGTTTGCAGCCCTGGACATAAGGGGCATGATGACTTGACGTCGTCCCCACCTTCCTCCGAGTTGACCCCGGCAGTCTCCTACGAGTCCCCACCATTACGTGCTGGCAACATAGGACAAGGGTTGCGCTCGTTGCGGGACTTAACCCAACATCTCACGACACGAGCTGACGACAGCCATGCACCACCTGTGTAGGGCCCAAAAGGACACCGCATCTCTGCGGCTTTTCCCTACATGTCAAACCCAGGTAAGGTTCTTCGCGTTGCCTCGAATTAAGCAACATGCTCCGCTGCTTGTGCGGGCCCCCGTCAATTCCTTTGAGTTTTAGCCTTGCGGCCGTACTCCCCAGGCGGGGTACTTAATGCGTTAGCTGCGGCACGGAATCCGTTGATAAGACCCCACACCTAGTACCCAACGTTTACGGCGTGGACTACCAGGGTATCTAATCCTGTTCGCTCCCCACGCTTTCGCTCCTCAGCGTCAGTTCCAGCCCAGAGCGCCGCCTTCGCCACTGGTGTTCCTCCTGATATCTGCGCATTTCACCGCTACACCA
Source organism: uncultured Microthrixaceae bacterium (assembly GCA_963715505.1). GTDB lineage: Bacteria > Actinomycetota > Acidimicrobiia > Acidimicrobiales > VFJN01 > VFJN01. The sequence continues at coordinate 1,273,700 of OY970242.1, read as the reverse complement.
GGAATTCCACGCTCCCCTACTGGACTCTAGTCACAGCAGTATCGGGTGGCGTCTCCAGGTTGAGCCTGGAGGTTTCACACCCGACTTACCGAACCGCCTACGAGCTCTTTACGCCCAATGAATCCGGACAACGCTTGCCCCCTACGTGTTACCGCGGCTGCTGGCACGTAGTTGGCCGGGGCTTCTTCTGTGGGTACCGTCTTGATTCGTCCCCACTGAAAGCGGTTTACAACCCGAAGGCCTTCATCCCGCACGCGGCGTTGCTGCGTCAGGCTTTCGCCCATTGCGCAAGATTCCCCACTGCTGCCTCCCGTAGGAGTCTGGGCCGTGTCTCAGTCCCAGTGTGGCTGATCGTCCTCTCAGACCAGCTACCCGTCGACGCCTTGGTGGGCCGTTACCCCACCAACTAGCTGATAGGCCGCGAGGCTCTCCCGGAGCGGAATCCATTTCCTCACCAAGCCATGCGACTCGGTGGGGACATCCGGTATTAGCCCTCCTTTCGGAGGGTTATCCCGGTCTCCGGGGCAAGTTCCTCACGTGTTACTCACCCGTTCGCCACTAGGTCTTCCCCACCCTTGCGGGTGGTTGGACCTCGTTCGACTTGCATGTGTTAGGCACGCCGCCAGCGTTCGTCCTGAGCCAGGATCAAACTCTCCATCGAGATCTCGAGCCCGCTGCCGGAGCAGCTGACCCTTCGATCGGTTTGAAGAGCCGGCGATCCCGAGGGCCGAAGCCCTCGTTCTTTGCCGACTGGCACCAGAACAGCCAGCAAACTGTTTGCTGTCCGTTTCAAGTGCATTCATTCTTGAACGGCTGCGCGACCCTCCGAGGAGAGCCGGGCAGACGCCCGCACTCGCTTTTTCGTCCTCTCTTCTGTTTTCAAGGAGCATCGACCACCCGTGGGTGGTGCTCGTCTGGCAGTCGCTCCTCAGCGGAGGCGGTGGTGCCAGGATGGCCCGTCCGTCAGGGTCCCGAGCGTTCGGGGCCTGCGTGGGGGCGGAGGGTCAATCTAGGTCCGGCGGGGCGGGGTGTCAACTTGGGAACCGAGGTTCCGGTGTGGCGCTGGTCACGCCTTCCCGTCGAGCACGCCCCAGCCGCGCTTGCCCTTGCGCACCAGGATATAGCGCCCCTGCAGCAGATTCACCTCTCGCAGCGGACGATCGGCTCCGACCTTGCTCCCGTTGACGGAGATGGCGCCCTGACCCAGCTGGCGGCGGGCGTCCCCGAGCGAGCTGGCCAGGCCCAGCCGCACCAGCACGGGCGCCAGCTCGACGCCCTGGGCGAGGTCCTCACCGGCCTGCAGCGCTGTGGTGGGCACCTCCGCCGCCACCACGGCGAGCGCCGACGCCGAGGCGGTCGTCGGATCCCCGCCGAAGAGCACCTCCGAGGCCTCCTCGGCGGCACGGGCGGCGTCGGCGCCGTGCACCAGGCTGGTGACCGCCTGCGCCAGCACCCGCTGGCCGTCCCGGCGGCCCGGTTCGGCCCGGTGGGCGGCCACGACGGCGTCCACCTCGCGCATCGGCAGCAGCGTGAACTGGGCCAGCATCCGGGGCAGCTCGTCGTCGTCGATGTTGATCCAGTGCTGGTAGAAGGCATAGGGCGAGGTGAGCGACGGGTCGAGCCACACCCGCGCACCCGTCGTCTTGCCGAGCTTGGAGCCGTCGGCCGCCAGCAGCAGCGGCCAGGACAGGGCGTGGACCGTCGCCCCCCGCACCCTGCGGACGAGGTCGACGCCCGAGAGCATGTTGCCCCACTGGTCGGACCCGCCGACCTGCAGCTCCACGCCGAGGTGCTCGTGCAGCCAGCGGTAGTCGTTGGCCTGCAGGAGCATGTAGGTGAACTCGGTGAAGGAGATCCCCTGCTCCGACGCCATGCGGGCCCGGACCGACTCCCGGGCGGTCATCTGGTTGACGGTGGCGTGCTTGCCGACGTCGCGCAGGAACTCCAGCAGGGTGAGCTCCGCGGTCCACTCGCGGTTGTCGACCAGGCGCGCGCCCTCGCCGTCGAGGTCCACGATGGCGCCCATCTGCTCCTTGATGGCTGCCACGTTGGCCGACAGCGTCGCCTCGTCGAGCAGGTTGCGCTCCTCGGAGCGCCCCGAGGGGTCGCCCACCATGCCCGTGGCCCCGCCGGCCAGCGCCACGGGCCGGTGTCCGGCGTCCTGGAAGCGACGCAGGAGCAGCAGGCCGACCAGGTTGCCGACGTGCAGGCTCGGCGCGGTCGGGTCGCAGCCGTAGTAGAGGCTCAGCGGGCCGGCGGCCAGGCGGGCGGCCAGGGCGGCACGGTCGGTGACCTCGTGGACGAGGCCACGTCGGTCGAGGTCGTCGAGGAGTCCGCTGGTCGCCACGGCGCAATGGTCCCCGCCGGAGCGGCCGGCGGTCCAGCCGGAGGCCCCGAGGTGGCGAGCCCGAGCCGGCGCGGTGCGAGACAATGGTGAGCCCATGTCCTGCCTGCCAACCCTCCGCGGTCGACGGGCGGCCGTCGCGGTCGGCCTCGCGCTGCTCGCCGGGGCCTGCTCGTACGAGTCGCGCTCGGTGCTGCCCGTGGTGCCGCGCTCGGCGGAGTCGTCGACGGTCCTGGCGCAGGACGGCACGGCGATCCACACGTTCCACGCCGAGGAGAACCGCAAGGTGGTGGCGCTCGAGGCCATCCCCGAGCACGTCCGCGACGCGGTGATCGCCATCGAGGACGAGCGCTTCTACCGCCACGACGGCGTCGACGCGCGCGCTGTGCTGCGGGCGCTGCGCACGAACACCGAGGCGGGCGGGATCGAGCAGGGTGGCTCCACCATCACCCAGCAGTACGTGCGCCAGGTCCTGCTGCGCGACCGCTCCCAGACGCTCGAGCGCAAGCTGGAGGAGGCCTCGATGGCCCTGCAGCTGGAGCGCCGCTTCAGCAAGGACCGCATCCTCGAGCTGTACCTCAACACCGTGTACTTCGGGAACGGCGCCTACGGGATCGACGCAGCGGCCCGCCAGTACTTCGGTCAGCCCGTCGGCGAGCTCGACCTGGCGGAGGGAGCGATGCTCGCAGGGCTCATCCAGCGGCCCGGCACGACCGACCCCTACCAGGCCCCCGAGGCGGCGCTGGCGCGCCGCGACGTGGTGCTCGAGCGCATGCGCGAGAACGGCTTCGCGCCCGACGCCGACATCGACGCCGCGCTGGCGACGCCACCGGAGCTCGCGTCCTCCGTCGTGCCCGCCGCCGAGCAGTACCCGGCCGCCCACTTCGTCGAGGAGGTCAAGCAGTGGATCCTCGACGACCGTCGCTTCGGCGCCACGCCCCAGGCGCGCCGCGACCTCCTCTTCGGGGGCGGGCTGCGCATCCAGACCACCGTCGACCTCGAGGCGCAGACGCTGGCCGAGCAGGCGGTGGCAGAGATCCTGCCCGACGCCGCCGGGCCGTCCGCCTCGCTGGTGTCGATCGAGCCGGTCACGGGCTACGTGCGCGCCATGGTCGGCGGGCGGGACTTCTTCGGGAGCGACGACATCGCCAAGCTCAACCTGGCCACGCAGGGACCGCGCCAGGCCGGTTCGGCCTTCAAGCCGCTGGTGCTGGCCACCGCGCTCGCCCAGGGCGTCGACCCGGCGACCACGCTCCCCGCGCCCGCCTGCACGACCGTCGAGATCCCCGGCGCTGCGCCGTGGAAGCCCTGCAACTACGGCGGCGGTGACGGCGGCACCGTGACGATCACGGAGGGCACGGTGCGCTCCTACAACACGCTCTACGCGCAGCTGATGATGCAGGTGGGACCGGCCGAGGCCATGGCCGCCGCCTCGAGCTACGGCGTTCGCAGCCCGCTCGAGGCCGTGCCCTCCGCGGTGCTCGGCTCCAACGAGGTGACCGCCTTGGACATGGCGTCGGCCTACGCCACCTTCGCCAACCGCGGGGTGCGCGTGCCGCCCGTGCTCGTCACGCGCATCACCCGGTCCGACGGCACGGTGCTCTTCCAGCACGAGCACCGCCAGGACAAGGTGCTCGAGCCCGCGGTGGCCGACACGCTCACGAGCATCCTTCAGCAGGTCGTCGAGCGCGGCACCGGCACCCGGGCGCGGCTCGACCGCCCGGCGGCCGGCAAGACCGGCACCACCGACGACTGGGGCGACGCCTGGTTCGCCGGCTACACGCGCGAGCTCGCCACCTCGGTCTGGGTGGGCTTCCCGCGCCAGGTCCGCTCGATGCGCCCGCCCGCCACCCGCATCGCCGTGACGGGCGGGTCGTACCCGGCGCAGATCTGGCAGCGCTTCATGAGCCAGGCGCTGGCCGGGCGCCCAGCCGTCGACTTCCACCCGCCGCCCACCACCACGACGCTGCCGCCGGTGGTCGAGCAGGCGCCGGTCGACGACGCCCCTCCGGAGCGAGCCCCGGTGCCCGACGTGGTGGGCGACGACATCGAAGTGGCGCGCGCCACGCTGCGCGAGGCGGGCTTCGCGGTCGTGGTGGTCCCGGCGCCGGCCGGGTCCGAGGGCCCCGACGGGGCGGTGGTCGCGCAGTCGCCGCTCCCCCGCACCAGCGCCCCGCAGGGCTCGAGCGTCGCCCTCGAGGTCGTCGGCGAGCCCTGAGCCGGGCGCCGGTTGGACGCCGCCACCGGCCCTCGGCAGGCTTGGGGCATGACCCACGTGACCACCCCGCCCAGGTCCGGCACCGGGCGGCGCCTCGGCCGGCTGGGCCTGGTGGCGATCGTGGTCGCCATGCTGGCCATGTGGGCCTACGTGGTCTACCTCGCCGTCGGCCCGGGCCGGCAGCCCTCCCCCGACCGCCTCGAGGACCCCGCCTTCGCCGCGGCGGCACAGCTGCGCTGCCGCGAGGCGCTCGACGTCGTGGCGGCGCTGCCCCGCGCGGCAGCGACCGACTCGGCCGGTGAGCGCGCCACCGTCATCGACGCGGCCAACGGGGCCTTCGCCGCCATGGTCGACGACCTCGACACGACGGTCCCGCCCGGGGAGGACGGTGAGCTCGTCAGCGCCTGGCTCAGCGACTGGCGCACCTACCTCGACGACCGGGCCCGCTACGCCGCCGCGCTGCGCGACGACCCCGACGCCCGGCTGCTCGTCACGGCGAAGTCGGGTCAGCACGTCACCGAGTACCTCAACGCCTTCGCCGCCGACAACGACATGCCGGCCTGCTCCACCCCGCTCGACGTCTAGGTCGCTTCCGCCACCGGAGCCCCCCGGCGGGAGGGGGCGACGAACCGTGCCGGCTTGGAGAGCAGGGCGCTGCCCGCCGCGCACCAGCGCCACGGCATCTCGACGCCGGCGCTGAGGCCGATGCGCGCGGAGCTGACGCTCACCGGCGGCGGGGTGCCGTCGTCGACGATGGTGATGCCGCGATCGGCCCGCACCAGGTCGGCATCGTCGTCGCTGCCATCGATGCCGAAGGCCTGGCAGAGGCGAGCCGGTCCCCGGAGCAGGTCGCGGTCGAGGCGTGCCGCAGCCCGGCGCCCGCGCATCTCGTCGAGGCCGGTGAGCGGCTCGGCGGCGCGCAGCAGCACGGCGACGCCCTCGCCGTCGTCGCCGCACACCGCGTTCGCGCACCAGTGCATGCCGTAGGTGAAGTACACGTAGAGCCGCCCGGGCGGGCCGAACATCGTGGCGTTGCGCTTCGTCATCCCCCGGTAGGCGTGGCTCCCGGGGTCGATCGCGCCGCAGTACGCCTCGACCTCGACGATCCGTGCCGACAGCGGTCCCCGCCGCAGCACCTTGCCGAGCAGCTCGGGGGCGACCTCGCGTGGGTCGCGCCGGTAGAAGGCGCGGGGCAACCGCCGCCCGCGGGCGCTCACCGACGGGCCGGCTCAGCCATCGAGACGGCGCTCGTCGGCGGCGAGCTGCGCCCGGAACCGCTCGACCTGCACGGCGACGGGGGCGGGCCCGGCCCCGCCCGGGGTGCTGCGCCGACGCACGGAGGCACCGGGCTCGAGCAGGGGCAGCGCTGCCTCGCCCAGGTCGGGGTGGGCGGCGACGAGGCCGGCGAGGTCGTCGCCAGAGTCGAGCGCCTGGCGCACGAGCGCGCCGACGATGGCGTGGGCGTCACGGAAGGGCGTGCCCTGCACGACCAGGTGCTCGGCGAGATCGGTGGCCGCCGCGTAGGGCGAGTCGGCGGCGGCGGCCATCCGCTCCGTGTCGAACGTGGCCGAGGCGATCATGCCGGCGACGGCGCCGAGCCCGAGCGACACCTGGTCGACGGCGTCGAAGAGGGGCTCCTTGTCCTCCTGGAGGTCGCGGTTGTAGGCGAGCGGGAGGCCCTTGAGGGTGGCGAGCAGCCCCGTGAGGTCACCGATCAGCCGGCCGGCCTTGCCGCGGGCCAGCTCGGCGATGTCGGGGTTCTTCTTCTGCGGCAGCATGGAGCTGCCGGTGGCGTAGGCGTCGTCGAGGCGGGCGAAGCCCAGCTCCTCGGAGGTCCAGAGCACCCACTCCTCGCCCAGGCGCGACAGGTGCACGCCGACGAGGGTCAGGGCGAAGAGGGCCTCGGCCACGAAGTCGCGGTCGGAGACCGCGTCGAGGCTGTTCTCGAAGCGGGCGGCGAAGCCGAGGTCGGCGGCCACGGCGTCGGGGTCGAGCGGGATCGACGACCCCGCCAGGGCGCCCGCACCGAGGGGTGACACGTCGAGTCGGCGTCGGCAGTCGACGAGGCGGTCGACGTCGCGCGCCAGCGCCCACCCGTGGGCGAGGAGGTGGTGGGCCAGCAGCACCGGCTGGGCGCGCTGGAGGTGCGTGTAGCCGGGCAGGTGGGCGTCGCCGACCTCGAGGGCGCGGTCGAGCAGCACCCGCTGCAGGGCGACCACGCGCCGGGCGACGTCGAGCAGCGAGCGCTTGGCGTAGAGGCGCAGATCGGTGGCGACCTGGTCGTTGCGGCTCCGGCCGGTGTGCAGCTTGGCGCCGGCAGGCCCGGCCAGCTCGGTGACGCGGCGCTCGACCGCCGTGTGCACGTCCTCGTCGGACGGCGCGAACGCGAAGGTGCCCTCGCTGAGCTCGCGCTCGACCTCGTCGAGCGCGGCGAGGATCGCGTCGCGCTCGTCCTCGCTCAGGATGCCGGCGCGCTGCAACCCGCGGACGTGCGCGCGCGAGCCGGCGATGTCGTCGGCGGCGAGGCGCTGGTCGACGGGGAGGCTGACCGTGTACGCCAGCAGCTCGTCGGCCGGCCCGCCGTCGAAGCGTCCGTGCCAGAGGGTGGCCATCAGAGCTCGTCGGGGCCCTGCGGGTTGGGCTGGCTCACCTGGCTGCCGAGCTGACCCTGCGTGCCGGCCCACGTCTCGACCGACAGGCCCCAGAGGCGCACGAAGCCGGCGGAGTCCTCGTGGCGGAAGCTGTCGGCGGCGTCGTAGGTGGCGAGGCCGTAGTCGTAGAGGCTGTGGGGGCTCCGCCGCCCGGTGACCTCGCAGGCGCCCGGCGAGAGTCGGAGGCGCACGTCGCCGGTGACGTGGCGCTGCGTCTCGGCCATGAACGCGTCGAGCGCCTGCTTGAGCGGGCTGAACCACAGCCCGTCGTAGACGAGCTCGGCGTAGCGCGGCTCGAGGCGGGCCTTCTCGCGCTGCACGTCGCGCTCGAGGCAGATGCCCTCGAGGTCGCGGTGGGCGAGGATCAGCGCCAGGCTCGCCGGGCACTCGTAGGTCTCGCGGCTCTTGATGCCGACCCGGCGGTTCTCGACGATGTCGATGCGGCCCCAGCCGTAGGAGCCCACCACGTCGTTGAGGCGCTGCACGACGCCGAGCGGCGTGAGCTCGTCGCCGTCGACCCGCACGGGCACGCCCGCCTCGAAGCCGATCTCCACGTCGATCGGCTCGGTGGCCGTCGGCCTGGTGAGCAGCCACACGCCCGGCGGTGGCCGGTTCCAGGGGTCTTCCATCTCGCCGCACTCGATGGCCCGGCCCCAGATGTTGTCGTCGATGGAGTACACCTTCTCCTTCGTCGCCACGATGGGGATCTGGTGGTCGTAGGCGTAGTGGATGCTGTCCTCGCGGGTCATGCCCCAGCTCCGCACCGGCGCGATGACCTCGAGGTCGGGGTTGAGGGCCCGGGTCGACACCTCGAAGCGGACCTGGTCGTTGCCCTTGCCGGTGCAGCCGTGCGCCACGGCGTCGGCACCGTGGAAGCGCGCCGCCTCGACGAGGTGCTTGACGATGACCGGGCGCGAGAGCGCGGACACGAGCGGGTAGCGCTGCTCGTAGAGGGCGTTGGCCGCCAGGGCAGGCATGCAGTAGTCGGCGGCGTACTCCTCCTTGGCGTCGACGACGATGGCCTCGACCGCGCCCGCCGCACGGGCTCGCTCCTTCACCACGTCGTAGTCCTCGGCGGCCTGACCGACGTCGACGGCGAGGGCGATCACCTCGACGCCGAGGTTGTCGATCATCCATCGCACCGCGACGGAGGTGTCGAGGCCGCCGCTGTAGGCGAGGACGACGCGCTTGGCCATGATGGTGGGTTCCTTCTTCCGGTCGAGTGCCTAGGACAGGCCGGCGAGGTCGGACAGCCGGCGGGCGACGGCGGCACCGGCGTGCTCGGCGGCGACGACGATGAGGGTGTCGTCACCGGCCACGGTGCCGAGCACGCCGTCGATGCCGGAGCGGTCGAGGGCCGAGCCCACGACGTGCGCCGAGCCGGGAGGGGTGCGCAGGACGACCAGGTCGGCGGACCGGGCCACCTCGACCACCCAGTCGCCGAAGACGCGGCGCAGGTGGTCCTCGGGCGCGCGCTGCTCGGCCGGGAGCTCCGGGATGGCGTAGACGGTGTCGCCGCCCGCAACGCGCACCTTGATCGCGCCGAGGTCCTCCAGGTCGCGCGAGACGGTGGCCTGGGTGGCCGAGATGCCGTCGAGGGCGAGCAGCTCGACGAGGTGCGCCTGGCTGGTGACGGCCTGCTCGGCGAGCAGCCGGACGATCCGGTGCTGGCGCTGCGGCTTGGCGAGGGGCTTGGCGCCGGCCTTCACGAGTCCGCCTCCAGGAGGAAGCGCAGCAGGCCCCGGAAGGCGTGCAGGCGGTTGTGCGCCTGGGCGAAGGCGACGCACTGGGCGCCGTCCATGACCGAACCGGCCACCTCCTCGCCGCGGTGGGCGGGCAGGCAGTGCATGAAGACGGCGTCGACGTCGGCGGCCGCCATGACGTCGTCGTCCACCGTGAAGCCCTCGAACGCCCGGCGGCGCGCCTCGGCCTCGGCCTCATGGCCCATCGAGGCCCACACGTCGGTGTGCACCGCGTCGGCGCCCTTGGCCGCCTCGGTCGGGCGCGTCGTGACGAGCGGGGCCTCGGCGAGCCCGGCGGCGATGAGCCGCTCGACGTCGACGTCGGTCGGGCCGTAGCCGGGCGGGCTGGCGATCCGCAGGCGCATGCCGGTCATGGCGGCCCCCAGCGACAGGCTGCGCGCCACGTTGTTGTAGTCGCCGATCCAGCACACCGTCCGTCCGGGGAGCGACCCCCAGTGCTGCTGCATCGTCAGCAGGTCGGCGAGCGCCTGGCACGGGTGCCCGGTGTCGGAGAGCAGGTTCACGACGGGGACCGACGAGCCCGCCGCGAGCGCCTCGAGCGAGGCGTGGTCGTGGACGCGCCCGGCGAGCAGCGCGTGGTACCCGCCGAGCACGGCGGCGATGTCGGCGAGGGGCTCGCGGTCGGCGGGACCGACCTCGTCGGCGCGGAAGGTGAGCGGGTGGCCACCCAGCTGCACCACTGCCACCTCGCTCGAGTGGCGGGTCCGCAGCGAGGGCTTCTCGAAGTAGAGCGCCACCGAGCGCCCGGCCAGCAGCGCCGGCCGCGCCGGGTCGGCGGCGAGGCGCAGCACGTGCTGCAGCTCGTCGGCCGTGAGGTCGTCGACCTCGAGGAGGTGCTTCACGTCAGCGCCTCGGCGAGCAGGGCGAGGCCGTGGTCGACCTCGTCGTCGGTGATGAGCAGCGACGGCGCGATGCGCAGCGCCGAGGGGGTGACGGCGTTGACGATGGCGCCCAGCTCGAGCAGCCGGGCCGCGACGGCCTTGGCGTCGTGGCCGTCGAGCTCGATGGCGAGCAGCAGGCCGAGGCCGCGCACGTCGGCCACGCCGTCGAGCGCCAGGGCGCCGGCGCGGATGCGCCCGCCGGCGCGCTCGGCTCGAGCGGGCACGTCCTCGGCCTGCATGACGGCGAGCACGGCACGGGCGGCGGCGGTGGCCAGCGGCTGGCCGCCGTAGGTGGTGGCGTGGTCGCCGGGCTCGAAGGCCGCGGCGACCTCGGCCTTGGCCCAGCAGGCGCCGATCGGGACCCCGTTGCCGAGCGCCTTGGCGACGGTGACCACGTCGGGCACGACGCCGAGGCGCTGGTGGGCGAACCATGCGCCGCAGCGCCCGAGGCCGGTCTGCACCTCGTCGACCATGAAGAGGATGCCGCGCTCGTCGCAGAGCCGGCGCACGCCCTGGAAGTAGGCGGCCGTCGCAGGGTGCACGCCGCCCTCGCCCTGCACGGGCTCGAGCAGCACCGCCGCCACCGACGGGTCGAGCGCGGCCTCGAGCGCGTCGAGGTCGGCCCAGGCGACGTGGCGGAAGCCCTCCGGCAGCGGCTGGAACACCTCGTGCTTGGCTGTCTGGCCGGTGGCGTGGAGCGTCGCCAGGGTGCGCCCGTGGAACGAGCCGAGCGCGCTCGACGACGACGTGGCGCCCACGGCCCCCGAAGCGGCGGGCCAGCTTGAGCGCGCACTCGTTGGCCTCGGCACCCGAGTTGGCGAAGAAGACCTGGCCGCGCGTGCCCGCCGCCGGGTCGGGCCAGCCCGGCTGGCCCGACCCGACCAGCGCGTCGAGGGTCGTGGCCAGCTGCCACCCGGGCTCGGTGCCGAAGAGGTTCGAGACGTGCAGGAGCGTGCGGGCCTGGTCGTGGAGCGCCTCGGCGACGGCCGGGTGGCTGTGCCCCAGGCTCGTCACGGCGAGACCGCCGAGGAGGTCGAGCAGCTTGCGGCCCTCGCGGTCCCACACCCAGGTGCCCTCGCCGCGCACGAGCTGCACGCCGGGCGCGCCGTAGGTGGGCATGAGCGGGCAGCGCGCCAACGGCGGGGCGCCCATGGCGCTGGCGTGGCCGCTCACGTCGCCGCCCCCGTGATCATGGTGCCCACGCCCTCGTCGCTGAACAGCTCGAGCAGCAGCACGTGGGGAAGCCGGCCGTCGAGGAGGTGGGCCGAGCCGACCCCGTGGCGCACGGCCTGCAGGCAGGCGCTGATCTTGGGGATCATGCCGCCCGTCAGCGTGCCCGCGTCGACCATCGCCTGCAGGGCGTCGGCGTCGACGTGGCTGATGAGGCTGGCCGGATCGGCCAGGTCGCCCAGCAGGCCGGCGACGTCGGTGAGGTAGACGACCTTCTCGGCCCGCAGGGCCTCGGCGATGGCGCCGGCGACCGCGTCGGCGTTGATGTTGTAGGCCTGGCCCGCCAGGTCGGCGCCGATCGTGGACACGACCGGGATGAGGTCCTCGGCGAGGAGGCGCTCGAGGATGGCGGGGCTGACCTGGTGCACGTCGCCGACGAAGCCCAGCTCGGGGTCGCGGGCGGTGGCGACGATGAGCCCGGCGTCCTCGCCCGACACGCCCACGGCGAGGGGGCCGTGCACGTTGATGGCGCCGACGATCTCGCGGTTGACCTTGCCGACGAGCACCATGCGGGCGATGTCGACCGTCGCCGCGTCGGTGATCCGGTGGCCGTCGCGGAACTCGGGCTCCATGCCGAGCCGACCCATCAGCTCGCTGATCTGGGGACCGCCCCCGTGGACGACCACCGGACGCAGGCCGACCGAGCGCATCAGCACGACGTCCTCGGCGAAGGTGGCGGCCAGGCCGGGGTCGACCATGGCGTTGCCGCCGAGCTTGACGACGATCGTGCGGCCTCGGAAGCGCTGGATGTAGGGCAGCGCCTCGACGAGGACCGCGGCGCGCTCCTCCGCGGCGGCGCGGGCGGTGGTGGCGCTCACGAGGTCCCCATGTTCTCGTCGAGGTAGGCGTGGGTGAGGTCGTTGGTGAGGATCCGCGCCCGGCCGTCGCCCAGGCCGAGGTCGGCGGTCACCTCGAGGTGCTCGTGTGCCATGTAGGCGGCCAGCGCGGCCTCGTCGACCGGGGCCGTGACGCCCGATGCCGCCACGACCAGGTCGCCGTAGCGCACGAGGAGGCGATCGGGGTCGAAGGCGATCCCGGCGGAGCCGAGCTCGCTGGCGATGCGTCCCCAGTACGGGTCGTTGCCGTACCAGGAGCACTTCACGAGCTGGCTCTCGGCGACCTTGCGCGCGCCGGCCTGCGCGTCGGCGTCGCTGGCGGCGCCCGTGACCTCCACGCGCACGACCTTGGTGTGCCCCTCGGCGTCGCCGACCATCTGCGTCGCCAGGTCGAGGCAGGCCTCGGCCACCGCATCCCCGAACGACGCCAGGTCGGCCGGGGGGCCTGCGGCGCCCGATGCCAGCAGGATGACGGTGTCGTTGGTCGACGTGCACCCGTCGATCGACATGGCGTTGAAGCTCTCCGCCACGCCCGCCCGGAGCGCCTGGGTGAGCTCGGCAGGGTCGAGTGACGCGTCGGTCGTCAGCACGGCGAGCATGGTCGCCATGTTGGGCGCCAGCATGGCGGCGCCCTTGGCCATGCCCCCCACCACGAAGTGCTCGCGGCGCACGACCGTCTCCTTGCGCCGCGTGTCGGTGGTCAAGATGGCGTCGGCCGCGGCGATCGCCCCCTCCGGCCCGGCCGAGCGCGGCGACCAGCGCCGGCACGCCGGCAGCGATCGCCTCCATGGGCAGCGCGAAGCCGATCAGGCCCGTCGAGCAGACGAGCGCCTCCTCGGGCCGGCAGCCCAGCTCCGCGGCGACGAGCGCGCACATGGCCTCGGCATCGTCGAGCCCCGCCTTGCCGGTGGCGGCGTTGGCGCAGCCGCTGTTGAGCACGACGGCGCCGGCGCGGCCACCGCTGGCGGCGAGGTGCGCCGCGGTCGTGACGACCGGCGCCGCGGTCATCTGGTTCTGGGTGAACACCGCGCCCGCCGCCACGGGCGCGCCGTCGGTCGTCGCCACCAGGCTGAGGTCGAGGTTGCCCGAGGGCTTGATGCCACACGCCACGCCGCTCGCCGTGAAGCCCGCCGGCGCCGTGACGCTCACGGGTACACCGCCGCCATCGGCAGCCCGGTGGGCTCGGGGAGCCCGACCAGCAGGTTGGCGCACTGCACCGCCTGCCCCGAGGCGCCCTTGGTGAGGTTGTCGATGGCGGCGATGACCAGGACCCAGCCGGTGCGCTCGTCGTAGCGGGCGGTGAGGTGGGCGCAGTTCGATCCCAACGTCGCCTTGGTGGAGGGCGACGCCTCACCGACGACGACGAAGGGCTCGCCGTCGTAGGCAGCGTGCAGTGCGTCGAGCAGCGCCGTGGTGGACGTCGGGCGGGCGGGGCGGGCGTAGCAGGTGGCCAGGATGCCGCGGCTCATCGGTGCGAGGTGCGGCGTGAAGAGGACCGATGCACCGGTGACCTGCTCGATCTCGGGGGTGTGCCGGTGGTCGAGCAGCCCGTAGGCGCTGAAGTCCTCGTCGACGGCGCAGAACGTCGTGGCCGCCTTGGGCGAGCGACCGGCGCCGGACGCGCCGCTCGCCGCGTCGACGATGACGCCCGCCGGATCCACCAGCCCGGCGCGCAGGAGCGGCGTGAGCGCGAGCGCGGCGGCGGTCGGGTAGCAGCCGGGCACCGCGACGTGGCTGCGCACGCGGATGTCGTCACGGAAGAGCTCCGGGAGGCCGTAGGCGAAGTCACCGAGCAGCTCGGGGGCGCTGTGCGCCTCCCCGTACCAGCGCGGGTACAGGGCGGCGTCGGTGAGGCGGAAGTCGGCCGCCAGGTCGACGACGTGGCCGACCTTGCCGAGCAGGTCCGGCACGATGGCCTGGCTGGCGCCGTGGGGCAGGGCGAGGAAGACGACGTCGAGCCCCGCGCAGGCGTCGGCGTCGAAGGCGGCGAGCACGAGCTCGGGGTAGGCCCCCGCCAGGCCCGGGTAGAGCGCGCCGACGGCGCTGCCGGCCTGGGTGTCGCCGGTGGCCAGCCGGACGTCGAGCTGCGGGTGGCCCGCGGCGATGCGGAGCAGCTCCGCGCCGGTGTAGCCCGAGGCGCCGACGATGCCGACCTGGATCATCCGAGAATGATGCATGGCATTGCATGTTCATGCAAACCGGATCCGTCTAGCGTGGCGGCGATGGCCCGGCCCACCGTTGCCCCCGCACCCACGGTCGACGAGCAGGTCGACGAGCGCAGCGACGAGCGCACCGGCACCGAGCCGCCCAAGGTCGCCCACATCGTCAAGACCGAGCCCGGCGAGTCGGCGGTGGCGAAGGTGACCGAGGCCCGCATCTACGGCTACCCCGTCGAGGCGCTCTGCGGTGCGCGCTTCGTACCGCAGCGAGACCCCAAGAAGCTGCCGATGTGCGGGATCTGCAAGGAGATCTACGACCTCTACCGCTCCATGAGCGACGGCGGCCTCAGCGAGACGCCCGGCTCCTGAGGCCGCCGATCAGTCGGCGTCCCTCCCCTTGCCTCTCCCCTTGCCCTTGCCCGGGCGCTCCTCGTCGTCATCGTCGTCGTCGTCGTCGGGCTCGGCCGGCGGTGCAGGCGCGGGCGCGGCGGTCGTCGGCGGCGCCAGGGTCGTCGAGGGCGCGGCGACGACGGGCGTCGTGGACGACGTCGTCGCCGGGATCTCACCGACGCCGCCGCCCCGCGCCGCCACGGCGGTGCAGAGCGCCACGCCGACGGCGGCCACTGCACCCCACACGAGGCGACGGGCCCGGCGCGTGCCGTCCGCAGCCGGGCCCCGCTCCCCCGACCGGGCGCCGAGCTGCGCAGCGGGCATCACCGCGGTGCCATCGTCCCGCACCGACGCGATCGTGGTGGTGGTGGTGGTGTCTGCCCCGTCGGTCGCCGGTCCCGCACCGGGCACGGCTTGTGCCAGGCGCGCCTGAACCGTGGCGGCGCTGGGACGCGCCGCGGGCTCGCGTGCGGTCATCTCGCGCAGCAGCGGACGCCACCTCGGGGCGATGCCGGTCGCGGTGTCCGGATCCCGGGTCAGGCCGGCGACGGCCGGCTCGTGCGGCTCGCCGTCGAACGCAGGCGTGCCGGTGAGCGCCTCGCGCAGCACGAGGCCGAGGGCGTAGACGTCCGCCGGTGGCCCGACGCGCTCGCCCCGGACCTGCTCGGGCGCCCGGTAGCCGGCCGTGGCGCTCGTGTCGGCGACGACCGGCACCTGCGTCGGCCCGAGCAGCCCGGCGCTGCCGAAGTCGGTGAGCCGCGGCCGGCCGTCGGGACCGCAGCGGACGTTGGCAGGCCGCACGTCGCCGTGCACCACGCCTCGTCGGTGGACGTGGTCGAGCGCACCGGCCAGCTCGCTGCCGAGCGCGACGACCTCGTGGGAGGGCAGGGCCCCGCGAGCGTCGAGGATCGAGCGGAGGTCCGCTCCGTCGACGAGCTCGAGGACGAGGAACCCCTCGCCGTCCTGCTCGCCGGCGTCGTACACCTCCACGAGGGCCCGGTGGCTGAGGCCCGCCATGACGAGCATCTCGGTGTCGAAGCGCCGACGGTCGATCGCCGACGCGGCGCGGCACACCTTCACGGCGACCGGCCGCTCGAGCACCCGGTCGACGGCCTCGTAGACGTCGGCGCTCGCACCGCGCGCCAGGTGGCGGACGAGCTCGTAGCGATCGCCGAGCACCCTGCCCGCCGGCGGTGGCGCGGCTGATCCCATCACGTCGGGCCTGCGTACCCGATGCCGGCGACGGGCAACCGTGCAGCGCGGCTCAGCGGTCGATCTGCAGGTGATCCTGCAGGAGCATGACGCCGGCGGTGGTCGGCGTGAAGCCGCACGATTCGTAGAAGGGGGCCAACCCGGGCTCGGAGTCGACGTGGAGCCAGGCGATGCCCATCGACCGGGCGTGGTCCACGGCGCTCTGCACGAGGCGCGCGCCGATGCCCTGGCGCTGGAGGCCGGGGTGCACGGTCGTGTCGATCACGAAGCCGTGCTGCCCGCCGTCCCACGCCACGTGCACGAAGCCGACGAGCCGCCGCTCCTGGCGGGCGGTGATCCAGCAGGTGCTGCGCTCCAGCACCGGAGCGAAGTCGCGGTGCTGGTGCTCGGCCCACGCTGCCGCGAACAGCGCGTTGAGCTCGTCGTCGGCGAGCACGCCGCAGACCTCGTAGGTGATCGCCGTGGTCATGACGAGGACCTCGTCGGCATGGCCCCATCCTGGCGCAGCCGGCCCGGCCAGCCAACGTCGCTTCGGGGGTCGGTCGCTTCAGCCGCGGAGGGTGGCGGGCAGGGCGGCCTGAACCGACTCGATGATCCGCGTCCTCGCGTCGGCGACCTCGGCCTCGGTGAGGGTGCGGTCGGGCGCCTGGAACCGCAGCGCGTAGGCGAGGCTTCGGCGACCCTCGGCCAGGCTGGCGCCGCGGAAGACGTCGAAGAGCCGAACGCTCCAGAGCAGCTCGCCGCCCGACGCCCGGATGGCGTCCTCGACGGCCGAGGCCGGCACGTCGTCGTCGACCTCGAAGGCGAGATCGATGTCGCTCGTGGGGTAGAGGCTGAAGGGCCGGTAGGGGCGCTCGCCGTGGGGCAGGGCCGCCACCGTTTCGAGGTCGACCTCGAGGTAGGCGACGCGCTCGCCGATCCCGTGGGCGTCGAGCACTGCGGGGTCGATCTCGCCGAGGCGTCCGATCCCCACCTCGCCCGCCGCCAGCCGGGCGCCGCGCGTGGGGTGCAGCCCGGGCAGCTCGGCGTTGTCGACCGCCACGCCCTCCAGGCCGAGGGTCTCGGCGACGACGCGCCACAGCCGGACGGCCCCCGTCGCGTCCTGGCCGGCCAGCACGGCCGCGAGCACCTCGCGCTCGTCGGGGAGCTCGGCCGACGCGTCCCGAGGCCGGTTGAACGTGTGGCCGATCTCGAAGAGCGCCACGCCCGGGTTCCGATGCGACCAGTTGTAGGCGACGGTCTGCACGAGGCCCGGCAGCAGCGACGTCCGCAGCACGGACTGCTCGGCCACGAGGGGGTTGGCGATGGTGATGCCGTCGTCGGCCAGCCCGCAGCGGCTCAGCTCGCCGGGCGCCAGGAAGGGCATGGGCATGGCCTCGGACAGCCCCCGACCCACCAGCGTGTAGCGCAGCCGCCGGCGCTCGTGCTGGCGTGCGGTGAGCCCACCGGTGGTCGCCGCTCGCGGCACGGTGCGGCCCAGGGCCGCGTAGCCGTGGTGCCGGGCGATCTCCTCGATGACGTCGATCTCGCTGGCCGAGTCGTAGCGCCACGACGGGATGTCGACGTCGAGGTCGGCACCGTCGACCGTCGTGGCGAACCCGATCGGGTCGAGCAGCGCCTTGATCCGCTCCGGCGGCAGCTCGGTGCCCAGGAGCGAGGCCACGCGGGCGGTGCGCACGCGCACCCGGGGACGGACCGGCAGGGCTCCCTCGGCGACGGCCTGCCCCCGCTCGAGGCGCGCCCCGCTCGGCCCGAGCAGCTGGGCGAAGCGGCGCATGGCGAGGTCGATGACCTCCGGGTCGGTGCCCTTCTCGAAGCGGGCGGAGGCCTCCGAGCGCAGCTTGTGCCGGCGAGAGGAGCGCACGATGCCGATGGGGTGGAACCAGGCCATCTCCACCAGCACGTCGGTGGTCGACTCGTCGATCTCGCTCGTGGCGCCACCCATGATCCCCGCCAGGCCGATGGGTGCGTCCTCACCGTCGCAGATGAGCAGGTCGGCGCTGGTCAGGACCCGGTCGACGTCGTCGAGCGTCCTCAGCCGCTCGCCGTCCCGGGCGAGGCGGACCCGAAGGCCAGCTCCGGCCACCTTGGCGAGGTCGTAGGGGTGGTTCGGCTGGCCGAGCTCGAGCATGACGTAGTTGGAGACGTCGACGACGTTGTTGATCGAGCGCATCCCCATCAGGGCCAGCCGCGCGGCCATGGCGGGATCGCTCGGGCCCACGGCCACGCCGCGCAGCACCCGCGCGACGAAGCGCCCGCACCGATCGGGATCGAGGATCTCGACGCGCACGCCAGCGACCGCGTCGCTGTCGGCCTCGGCGACGATCGGCTCGGGCAGCTGGAGCGGCACGCCACGGCGCGCCGCCAGGTCGCGGGCCACACCGGCGATCGACATGGCGTCCGGGCGGTTCGGGTTGATCTCGAGGTCGTAGAGCACGTCGGGCCTGATGCCCATCGCCTCGCTGAACGGCGTGCCCGGATCCAGCTGCGGGGGCAGGAGGAGGATGCCGCCGTGATCGCCGCCGAGCCCGAGCTCGGCTGGTGAGCAGAGCATGCCGTTGGACCAGACGCCCGCCATCTTGCGACGGCCGATCTCCATGCCGTCGGGCATCACGGTGCCGACGGTGGCCAAGGGGACGAGGTCGCCGGCGGACATGTTGAAGGCGCCGCAGCCGACCTCGAGCGGCTCGCCGTCGCCCGCGTCGACGATGACCTGGTGGATCTTCTTCGCCCCCTCGACCGGGCGGGTCTCGAGCACCCGGGCGACGACGATGCCGTCGAGCCCCTCCCCGACCCGCTCCATCGACTCGACCGCCATGCCCAGGTCCGACAGCTCGTCCGCGATGACCAGCGGATCCCCCGAGACCGGGGCGAGCTCGGTGAGCCAGGACAGCAGCACCTTCACGCGGACGCTCCGTCGGAAGCCATCAGAACTGCGAGAGGAAGCGGATGTCGTTGGTGAAGAGGTGGCGGAGGTCGTCGACGCCGTGACGTGTGATGGCGAGCCGGTCGACCCCGAAGCCGAAGGCGAAGCCCTGCCACTCCTCGGGGTCGATGCCGCATGCCAGCAGCACGTTGGGGTGCACCATGCCGCAGCCGCCGAGCTCGAGGAACGACCCGTCGGGGCGGATGATGTCGTACTCCGCCGAGGGCTCGGTGAAGGGGAAGTACGAGGGGCGCAGCCGCGAGGCGAAGTCGCCGCCGAAGTACGCCTTCGTGAAGACGTCGAGCGTGCCGGCGAGGTCCGCGAAGGTGATGTCGCGGTCGATGACGAGGCCTTCGATCTGGTGGAAGACGGGCATGTGCGTGGCGTCCGGCGTGTCCTGGCGGTACACCCGTCCTGGCATCACCGAGTAGATGGGCGGGGGCTGGCTCGACATGACCCGCACCTGCACGGGCGAGGTGTGGGTCCGCAGCACGGTGGAGCCAGGCTCGCCCATCTCGACGTAGAGCGTGTCGTACATGTCGCGCGCCGGGTGGTCGGGTGGGAAGTTGAGCGCACCGAAGTTGTGCCAGTCGGTCTCGACCTCCGGTCCCTCCGACACGGTGAAGCCCATGCCGACGAAGACGTCCTCGAGGCGCTCGATGGCCTGGGTGACGAGGTGGAGGTGGCCGGCGCCGGGCCCCGGCGGGACCTCCGTCAGGTCGAGGCGCTCCGCCTCGAGCCGTCGGCGCCGCTCGGCGGACTCGAGCTCGGCCCGCCGTGCCGAGACCGCAGCCTCCAGCGCGTGGCGGGCGCGGTTGAGGGCCCGGCCGACCTCACGGCGCGCGTCGTCGTCGAGGCCGCCGAGGCGCGACTTGTACGACGACAGCGCGGAGCGCTTGCCCAGCAGCCGGGTCTCGAGCTCACGGAGCGCGTCGAGCGACGTGGTGGCGACGACCTCGGGCATGGCGTCCACCTCGAGGCGGGCGATCTCGTCGAGCGTTGGGTCCTCGGGCATGCTCGTCGAAGCCTCTCCGGTCAGGACGCTTCGTCGCCAATCGGTCCGGCGGCGCCGTGCTCGCGCTCGAAGGCGTCGGTGGGCAGCGTGAAGCAGAAGGTGCTGCCCTCGCCGAGCACCGACGTCGCCGTGAGGTGCCCTCCGTGCGCCTCCACCAGCCCCTGGCTGATCCACAGGCCCAGGCCCGTGCCCGTGGGCCGGCCGTGGTCGCGCCGGAAGAACTTCGTGAAGACGCGCGGCAGGTCGTCGGCCGGGATGCCCTCACCGTGGTCCGACACCGCCACCGACACGGTGCCGTCGACCACCTCGCCGGTGACGCGCATGCCGGCGGCGCTGCCGTACTTGGCGGCGTTCTCGACGAGGTTCGTGAGGACCTGCTCGACCTTGTCGGGGTCGGCGTAGACGGGCGGCACGTCGTCGGAGAAGGCGACGGCGCACTCGAGCTCGTCGATCGCCATGGCGACCTTCTCGACCACCGACTCGGCGAGGGCGGGCAGGTCGACCATCGAGCGGCGCAGCACGAGACGGCCCGTCTCGAGGCGCGAGATGTCGAGCAGCTCGGTGACGAGGCGGGTGACGCGGTCGGCGTCGTGGTGGACCTGCTCGAGCATCGTGCGCTTCTGCTCGTCCTTCAGGCGGTCCCACCGGCTCAGCATCAGCGACGTGTAGCCCTTCACCGAGGTGAGCGGGCTGCGCAGCTCGTGGGAGACGGTGGAGATGATGGCGATGCCGCTGCGCTCGCCGGAGGGCCGCAGGGCGAGGACGGTCGTGCCGTCGAGCGAGCGGGTGGTGACGGCCGCGGGCACGTCGCTGCCGTCGGGGCGGCGGAACGTCAGCTCGACCTCGCGGTCGGTGGCCGGGAGCGCCTCGCGCAAGGTGGGGCTCCCGCCGGGGCCGCGCACGTCGAAGGCGTCGCCCACCGGCTGGCCGATGCACTCGGCAGCATCGGCGCCGAGGACCTCCAAGGCGGCCGCGTTGAGCGCGACCAGCTGGCGCTGCCCGTCGAGCACCAGGATCGCGTCGGGGACCGCGTCGAGGGCGACGGAGCTCATGCCCTGGCCCGGCGCTGACGCAGGGACTCGAAGCAGAGCACCGATCCGGCCATCGCCACGTTGAGCGACTCGGCGCGCCCGACCATGGGGATCGTGAGGCGATGGTCGACGCCCTCGAGCACCCGGCCGGGCAGGCCGTGCGCCTCGCTGCCCAGCACCACGGCGACGGGCCCGGTGAGGTCGGCAGCGTCGTAGGGCACGCCGTCGCGGACGACGGTCGCCGCCGTGGCCACGCCTGCGTCCCTGAGCAGCTCCAACACCGCTACCGACTCCCCTCCGCTGGCCACCGGGAGGTGGAACAGCGCTCCAGCGGACGCCCGAACGCACTTCGGGTTGCACGGGTCGACCGAGCTCCCGCTGAAGAGTACCGCCGCCGCCCCAGACGCCTCCGCCGCTCGCAGCAAGGTCCCCGCGTTGCCGGGATCGGCGACATCGACGAGGAGCAGCGCCAGCGGGCCGCCGGCCGCAGCCGCCACCGCCTGGGCGACGGACACCTCGGGGCGATCGGCGATGGCCGCGACGCCCTGGGGGGTGACCGCGTCGACGGCGCGGGCGAGCACCTCGGCCGTCACACGACGCAGCTCGACGCCGGCGGCGTCGAGCGCAGCGAGCAACGTGGCATCGGCGTCGGGCGCTGCGAAGGCCTCACGGATCGCGACGCCGGCGTCGAGCGCCTCGCGCACCAGCACGGGGCCGTCGATCACGAAGGCACCCTCCTCCAGGCGCGCAGCGCGGCGCCCGGAGAGGCGCCGCAGCCGCTGCACGCTGGGATGTCGGGGTCCGATGGGACCCGGTTCGGCTATGCCGTCTCCTTGGACGCGGACGACGCCTCGCCGGCAGCCTGCACGAGCGCCGCGAAGGCCTGCGGTTCGCGCACCGCGAGGTCGGCGAGGACCTTGCGGTCGACCTCGATCTCAGCGAGGCGCAGCCCGGCGATGAACCGGCTGTAGGAGGTGCCGTTCTCCCGGCAGGCCGCGTTGATCCGCTGGATCCACAGCGAGCGGAAGTCGCCCTTGCGGGCGCGCCGGTCGCGGAAGGCGTACTGCAGGGAGTGCATCACCTGCTCGTTGGCGGACTTGTAGGACCGGCTCTTGTTGCCGTAGTAGCCCTTCGCCCGCTCGAGCGTGGCGCGGCGGTGCTTCTTGGAGTGGACGGCGCGCTTGACCCGTGCCATGTGTGGTTCCTCCTCGTCGAGGCCTAGCGGCCGAGCATCCGGTTGATGCGAGCGGCATCGCCGGGGGCGACGGTGGTCTCACCCGAGAGCCGGCGCTTCCGCTTGGGCGACTTCTTCTCCAGGATGTGGTTCTTGTTGACCTGCAGGCGCCGCAGCTTGCCGCTGCCGGTCACCTTGAAGCGCTTGGCAGCGCCCCGGTGCGTCTTCATCTTGGGCATCGTGATCCCTTGGTGGGCTGGACCGGTCAGGCCGAGGGGCCTGCATCGGCATCTGTCGTTGTGGTGGCTTCGTCGCTGGCGGCTTCGTCGCTGGCGGCTTCGTCGCTGGCGGCTTCGTCGCTGGCGGCTTCGTCGGCTGCGACCGCAGCGGCCTTCTGCGCAGCGGCCTGGGCTCGCTTGTCGGGGGCCAGCACCATCGTCATGTTGCGCCCGTCGATCCGGGGGAAGATCTCGACGCGCCCCACGTCCTTCACGGCGTCCTCGACCTGGTCGAGGATCTTCTTGCCGAGCTCGGGGTGGTACACCTCACGGCCTCGGAAGGTCAGCGTGACCTTCACCTTGTGGCCCTCGGCGAGGAAGCGCTCCACCTTGCGGGTCTTGGTGTCGAAATCGCCTCCAGAGATCTTGGGGCGGTACTTCATCTCCTTGATGACGACGTTGCTGGTCTTGCGGCGGGACTCCTTCGCCTTCTGGGCCGCCTCGTACTTGTACTTGCCGTAGTCCATGACCCGGCAGACGGGCGGGTTCGCCTGGGCCGCGACCTCGACGAGGTCGAGGTCGAGCTCCCTGGCGATGGCGAGGGCTTCGGGCAGCGGCTTGATGCCGATCTGCTGCCCGTCGTGTCCCACCAAGCGGACCTCTCGAGCGCGGATCCGATCGTTGATCCGGGGCTCGCTGTTGGCTGGCGGCGCAGCTATCGCCGGTCACTCTTCATGTAGGCGCAAGTACCTCCTGTGCGCGGGATGGGCCAGTGCACGCCTGCTGCCCCGAAAACGAAGGCGGCGGACGCCGAGGAAGCCGACGTCCGCCAGCGCAGGGCACGCGAGCGCGACCTGCGAGCGACCTTGTCGACCCGGCGCACCTGTGCGGTGGAGACCACTGCGATGATGAGCGATGGCCGGGTGGGGGCGAGCCCCGCTTTCCGATTCAGTTGTGGCGCGTAGGCTACCAGGCATGACGCGATCGGCCACAACCCCGACCCGCACGCCATGAGCCTCTGGACCCCCGGCGGCGAGCACCCGACGGGCGGCGAGCCCGGCGAAGGGACCGGCACCGGTGCCGGTCCGCTCGGCCCGGGCGGCGAGGCCGTGGGCGATCTCTCACCCGAGGACCAGGCCCGGGTGCGTGCCATGCAACAGGAGATGGACCAGGTGCGCCAGCAGCTGCTGGAGGCGCCGGCGTCGGTGGTCATCGCCAACCACGCCATGGGGATCTACGAGCTGGCGGCGATCCACCTGACCGCACCGGAGCCCAAGCTGCAGGAGGCGGTGCTCGCCATCGACGCCTTGGCCGCGCTCGTCGAACGACTCGAGGGCCGCCTGGGCGACGCCGAGGCCACCCTGCGGGAGGCGCTGGCACAGCTCCGGGCCGCCTATCTCGAGGTCAAGGGCCGCACGCCCGACGTGGATCCGCCCGACGAGGCGTAGCATCAGCGCCGAGGGGGGAGCGCCTGCGCTCCCGGGACGGGCGGGATGGATGAGCCAGGCAACAGATCCGGGCCTGCCGGGGAGACCCGGCACCGACCAGGTCGGCGAGGTCGAGCACCTGCGCGCCCTGCTGGCGGACACGCTGGACCTGGCGGCGGTGGTCGACCGCGAGGGGTGGGTGCGCTACCTCAACCGCGGGGGTGAGCGGCTGCTGATGCAGCCGGTCGACCTGGCCAGCCAGAGCGTCTCGGTGCTCGACCTGGTCGCCCCGACCGACCGCGAGGTCCTCGACAGCGAGATCCGCCCCGCGCTGCGCGAGGACGGCTGGTGGACGGGGAACCTCACGGTGATCACGAGCACCGGCATCGAGGTGCCCACCCGCTCGACGGTGCGCGTGCTCGGCTCGCTCGGCGCCACGCTCACCTGGATCGCCCGCGACATCAGCACCGAGAAGGCGGTCTACGAGCGGCTCCACAAGAAGATCTTCGAGGACGAGCTCACCGGGCTCCCCCACCGCTCCATCTTCCTCGACCGCCTCGACCTCGCCCTGCGGCGCACCGAGGCGGAGGCGGTCCCGGTGGCCCTGCTCTTCGCCAGCCTCGACCGGTTCAAGGAGAAGATCGACCGCTTCGGCCACGAGGTCGGCGATGCGCTGATCCGGGCGGTCGCCAAGCGCCTCGAGTCGCTGCACCAGCCGACCGACATGGTCTCGAGGTGGGGCGGCGACGAGTTCGTCTTCCTCTGCGAGGGCGATGCCGACGAGCCGCTGAGCCTGGCGAGCCGCATCATCGGGTCGTTCCAGCAGCCCTTCTCGGCAGCCGGGCGCGACATCTTCCTCAGCGCCAGCGTCGGCGTGACGACCGCCCGCCCGGGCGAGACGGGCACCGACCAGCTGCTCCGCCAGGCCGATGCTGCGGGGCAGAGCGCCAAGCACCGCGGCGGCGGGACGATCCACGTGTTCGACGAGGCGATGCAGGCGCGTGCCCACCGCCGAGCTGCCGTCGAGGACGCGCTGCGCGGCGCCGCGGCCCGCGGGGAGCTGGTGCTGCACTACCAGCCCGAGGTCGAGCTGGCGACGAACGCGATCGTCGCCGTGGAGGCGCTCGTGCGCTGGCACCACCCCGACTGGGGGCTGGTGGGACCCGACGAGTTCATCTCCGTGGCCGAGTCGTCGAACCTGATCCTCGAGCTGGGGGCGTGGGTGCTCGACACGGCGATGGAGCAGGCGGCGCGCTGGCGCGCGCTGCTCCCCCGCCAGGCGCCGATCGTCGCCCTCAACATCTCCGCCCGGCAGTTCCTGCAGGACGACTTCGTCGAGGTGGTGGCGACCACGCTCGCCCGCTCCGGCGCCGACCCCGGCGACATCTGCCTGGAGATCACCGAGGGCATCCTGATGGACGACCTCGAGCTCACCCTCGCCACGCTGAAGCGGCTCAAGGGCCTCGGCGTGAAGCTGGCGGTCGACGACTTCGGCACGGGGTACTCGTCGCTGTCCTACCTGCGGCGCTTCCCGGTCGACATCTTGAAGGTCGACCAGTCGTTCGTGAGCGGGCTCGGGCGCGACCCGGAGGACTCAGCGATCGTGCAGGCCGTCGTCCACATGGGCAAGGCGCTGCAGCTGGTCACGGTCGCAGAAGGGGTGGAGACCGCCCATCACGTGGTGGAGCTCCGAGAGCTCGAGTGCGACATCGCGCAGGGCTACCACTTCGCCCGGCCGCGCCCCGCCGACGCCATCACGCGGATGCTCGAAGCCGGTCCCGACTGGCTCCGGGTCACGGTGTGACCTGCTCGATGCCGATCGCCTCGTAGCGGCCGAGGGGGCCGGGGCGGAGCTCGAAGCGAACCGCCGCGCCGGCATCGATCGTGCGGGTGCCGTCGGCGATCTGCGTGCAGTGGAACGGGTACACGGCGCCGTCGGCCTCGATCGTGCCGAGGCCACGCGGCTCGTCGAAGGTCAGGACGCGACCCTCCACGTCAGTGGACGATCTTGGCGAGCGGCAGCTCGATGATGTCGCTCGCGCCGGCGTCCTTGAGCTCGGGGATGAGCGTGTTGATGGTGGCCTTGGCCACGACCGTCTCCACCGCGTAGCCGCCCTCGCCGAAGAGCTCCGACACCGTCGGCGCCTTCATCGACGGGAGGAGCGCGATCACCGCGTCGAGGTCGGCGGCGCCGACGTTGAGCTTCACGAGCACCTTGCCGCGCGCCTCCATCACGCCGTCGAGCAGCGTGCGGACCTGGTCCATGGCGTGGCGCTTGGCGGGGTCCTCGGCGGCGACGGGGTTGGCGATCAGCTCGGTGTAGCTGGTGAGCACCTCACCGATGACCTTGAGGCCCGCGGCGCGCAGCGCCCGACCGGTCTCGGTGATCTCGACGATGCAGTCGACGATGTCGGGCACCTTCGCCTCGGTGGCGCCGTAGGAGAGTCGGATGTCGGCGTCGATGCCGAGCTTCTCGAAGTAGCGGCGGGTCAGACCCGGGTACTCGGTGGACACGCGCAGCCCCTGCGGCAGGTCCTCGACGCGGTCGACCTCGCTGCCCTGGGGCACGGCCACCACCATGCGGATCGGCCGACCCGTGGCCTTGGAGTAGCGCAGCTCGCCCAGCGTCACGACGTCGCTCGCCGTCTCCTCCACCCAGTCACGGCCGGTGATGCCGAGGTCGAAGAGCCCCTCGGCGACGTACATGGGGATCTCCTGGGGCCGCAGGATGCGCACCTCGTCGATGCGGGGGTCGTCGATGCTGGCCTTGTAGTCGACGGTGGACGAGCGGTCGACGCGCAGGTCGGCCGCCTCGAAGAGCTCGAGGGTGGCCTTCTCCAGCGAGCCCTTGGGAAGCACGAGGCGCAGCACGCTGCGAGGGTAGGCGAGCGCTGCGGACGGCCGAAATCGGATCAGACGGCGCGCAGCTGCTGCGCCAGGCGCGCCATCTCCACGGCGACCACGGCCGCGTCCTCGCCGACGTTGTGGCCGCCGGCCGGCTGCGAGCGCGCCAGCGCCTGGCTCTCGTCCTCGGTCGTGAGGATGCCGAAGGCGACGGGGACGCCCGTGCTGAGCTGCACCTGCTGGATGCCGGCGGCCGCCTCGCCCGCCACGAGCTCGTAGTGCGTGGTCTCGCCGCGGACGACGCAGCCCAGGCAGATCACGGCGTCGACCTTGCCCGACGCGGCGAGCAGCCTTGCGCCCATCGGCAGCTCGAAGCTGCCCGGCACCATGACCTCCACCACGTCGCTGTCGGCCACCTGGAGGCCGGCGAGACCCCGGCGCACACCCTCGGCGAGGCGCTCGACGATGCCCGCGTTCCAGCGGGCGCGCACGACACCGATGCGCAGGCCGCGGCCGTCGAGGCCGACCGGCGCAGCGGCGCCCTTGTCGCCCGCGCTCACCTGACCTCGTCCAGGCCTTCCAGCAGGTGGCCCATCTTCTCCCGCTTGGTGCGCAGGTAGGCGATGTTCTCCGGGTTGGCCGCCACGACGGTCGGGATGCGACCGGTGATCTCGAGGCCGAAGCCCTCGAGGCCGCCGTACTTGGAGGGGTTGTTGGTGATGACCCGCATCGTGGTGATGCCGAGGTCGACGAGGATCTGGGCGCCGATGCCGTACTCGCGGCTGTCCTCGGGAAGCCCCAGGTCGAGGTTGGCGTCGACGGTGTCGCGGCCCTGCTCCTGGAGGCCGTAGGCGCGGATCTTGTGCCCGATGCCGATGCCGCGGCCCTCGTGGCCACGCAGGTACACGACCACGCCGCGGCCCTCCTCGGCCATCAGCTCCATGGCGGAGTCGAGCTGCACGCCGCAGTCGCAGCGCAGCGAGCCGAAGACGTCGCCGGTGAGGCACTCGCTGTGCACCCGCACCAGCACGTCGTCCTCTCCGGCCACCGTGCCCTTGACGAGGGCGATGTGCTGCTCTCCGTCGAGGAGCGACTCGTAGGCGTAGCACGTGAAGTCGCCCCAGCGTGTGGGGATGCGGGCCTCCGCGATGCGGCGGACCAGCTTCTCGTTCTGCCGGCGGTAGCGGATCAGGTCGGCGATGGAGATCATGAGCAGCCCGTGCGCCTCGGCGAAGCGCTCGAGCTCGGGCACGCGGGCCATGCCCTGCTTGTCGTCGTCGACGATCTCGCAGAGCAGACCGGCCGGGTACAGGCCCGCCAGGTTGCACAGGTCGATGGTGGCCTCGGTGTGCCCGGCGCGCTTCAGCACGCCACCGTGGCGGGCCATGAGCGGGTTGATGTGCCCCGGTCGCGCCAGGTCGCCGGGCCGGGTGGCGGGGTCGCACAGCGACTTCACCGTGGCGCAGCGATCGTGCGAGGAGATGCCCGTGGTCGTGCCGTGGCGGTAGTCGACCGTCACCAGGAAGGCGGTGCGCTGGCTCTCGGTGTTCTGCACCACCATCGGCGGCAGGTCGAGCTCGCGGGCCCGCTCGGCGGTGATGGGCGCGCAGAGGTAGCCCGAGGTGTGGTGCAGGAAGAACGCCAGCTTCTCGGGCGTCACGAACTCCGCCGCCATGATGAGGTCGCCCTCGTTCTCGCGGTCCTCGTCGTCGACGACCACGAGGATCTCGCCCCGTGCGTAGGCGGCCACGGCATCTTCGATGCGTGCGAAGGGCATGTCAGACATCCTTCCAGGAGAGCAGGCGTTCGACGTACTTGGCGGTGATGTCGACCTCGAGGTGCACGAGCTCGCCCGCAGCCTTGTGCCCGAGCGTGGTGACCTCGGCGGTGTGCGGGATGACCGCCACGCCGAAGCCGTCGCGGACGACGTCGACGACCGTGAGGCTGACGCCGTCGACGGTGATGGAGCCCTTCTCCACCACGTAGCGCAGCAGGCCGGCCGGGGCGCGGACCCGCAGGTCGGGTGCCGCCTCGACGATCTCGCCGACGGCATCGACGTGGCCCTGCACCAGGTGGCCGCCGAGGCGATCGCTGAGCCGCAGGGGGCGCTCGAGGTTGACGCGGTCGCCGGGACGGAGCGATCCGAGGCACGTGCGGGCGAAGGTCTCCTCCGTCACGTCGGCCTCCCACCAGCCCGCCGCCGCGTCCCAGTCGACGACGGTCAGGCAACAGCCGTTGACGGCGATGGACGCGCCGAGGGTGGCGTCGTCGAGCACGGTGGCGGCGGCGAGGCGGAGCCTGGGGCCCTTGCGGGAGACCACGGTGCCGAGCTCCTCCACGATCCCGGTGAACATCAGCCGGCCTCCCCGGTTCGCGGCGGTGGGACGAGGTCGACGCGCAGGTCCTCGCCCAGGCGCTGCACCGAGCTGATGCGGCCCCGGGTGACGCTGCCGATGCTCGGCGCGCCCGGCCCGGCGAACACGCCGCGCCCGTCGTCGCCACCGAAGAGGGCGGCACCGAGGTAGAGGACGTAGTGGTCGACGGCGCCCGCCTGGTGGAAGGCGTGGGCCACGCTGGCGCCACCTTCCACCAGGGCCTGGAGGCAGCCGCGCTCGCCCAGCTCGTCGAGGATGGGGCCGAGCTCGCCGCTGCGCTCGAGGCAGGGGTGCACCTTGGCGTCGGCAGGCGCCTCGCCCAGGACGACCCGCAGCGGGTCCCGGGCCGGCGCCGGTGCGTCGCGAGCCGTGAGGGCGGGATCGTCGGTCCGGACGGTGCCGGCGCCGACGATGATGGCGTCGCTCTCGGCTCGCAGGCGGTGCGCGTCGGCGCGCGCCTCGGCGCCGGTGATCCACCTGCTGGTGCCGTCGGGGGCGGCGGTGCGGCCGTCGAGCGTCGCCGCCAGCTTGAGCACGACGTAGGGCCGGCCGGTGCGCCGATGCGTCAGGTACGGCGCGAGCAGCGCCGCCGCGGCCTCGGCACCGGGACCCACCTCGACGTCGATGCCCGCCGCCCGCAGGCGCTCGATGCCCGCACCCGCGACGTCGGCGTCGGGGTCCTCGAGCGCCACCACGACGCGCGCCACGCCCGCCTCGACGAGGGCGTCGGCGCACGGCGGGGTGCGCCCGTGGTGCGAGCACGGCTCGAGGGTCACCCACACGGTCCCACCCGCGGGGTCGACGCCGGCCGCGCGGGCAGCGTCGAGCGCCACGATCTCGGCGTGGCGACCCCCGGGAGCCTCGGTGGCGCCCTCGTGCACGGAGCCGTCGCGCGCCACGACGACGCACCCGACCCAGGGGTTCGGCGAGGTGACGGTGCGCACGGCCGCGCCGAGGTCGAGGGCTCGGCCCATGCGCTCGATGTCGGTGACCACGACGTGGTCGGCGGCGGTCATGCTCGGCTCCCGCCTCGCGCGGTGCGCGCGGGAACGACGAGCGTGGCCGGCGGTGGCCGGCGACGGACGTCCTCGCTCCCATCCGGACTCTCACCGTCGGCTCCGGGATCACACCGGATCGGCCGCCCTGCTGGCTGCAAGGAGGTTCGCGGGCTACACCGCCGGTCGGGACTTCCACCCAACCCCGCGAGGTTCAGTTGTCGGTTAGATGCAAGCAGCGTACAACTAGAACACGTTCTAGTTCTAGGTGACAGCCGTCACCCTCCCACCTCGGTGGTCAGTGCGGGCGGCCGCCGGCGAGCAGGTCCAGGGCGTGGGGCACCACGTCGAGGACGGCGTCGAGGCACTCGACGCAGCCGCGCGTGGACCCCGGCGTGTTGAGCACGAGCGCGGCGCCCACCGTGCCGGCCACCGCGCGCGACAGCCGACCGGGCGCGCTCACCAGGCGCATCGCCTCGGCCATGCCGGGGGCCTCGCGCTCGATGACCGCGCGGGTGCCCTCCGGTGTCAGGTCTCGCGGTCCGAAGCCCGTGCCGCCGGTCGTCACGACGAGGCCGGCGAAGCCGTCGCAGGCGGCGCGCAGCGCCTCGGCGACGCTGTCGACACCGTCGGCGACGACCCGGTGGTCGGCGACGGTGAAGCCGGCCCGCTCGAGGCGAGCGGCCAGCGCAGCGCCCGAGCGGTCCTCGCGGGTCCCCTCGGCGACGCCATCGGACACGGTGATGATCTTCGCCTGCAGGGCCACACCCGCAGTCTGCCCGCCCGGCGCGGTCGCCTCGAACGCACGCCGACGCTGCGCACGACGACGCTGCGGCAGGTCTGCTCCCGGATCCGTGGCGGAGCGTGTCGCTCAGGCCGACCGGCGCAGGCGCAGGAGGTACATGCCGTCGGTGTCGGCCGCCTGCGGCAGCAGGCGCGCGCCCCGACCGTGGGCCTGCCAGGGGCCGTCGGGGGGTGGCTCGGCCATGAGGTCGGGCCGGGAGGCGGCGAGGTGCTCGTCGATCCCGACGCCCTCGACATCGGTGAGCGTGCACACCGAGTAGACGAGCCGGCCGCCGGGGCGCACCAGCTCGGCGGCCTCGTCGACGAGGCGACGCTGGAGCTCCGCCAGGCGGTCGGGGGCCGCGGGATCGATCCGCCAGCGGGCGTCGGGTCGGCGGCGCAGCGTGCCCAGGCCCGAGCACGGCGCGTCGACGAGCACGGCGTCGAGCGACCCCGCCCGCACGGGCGGCCGGGTGCCGTCGGCGACCAGCCGGTGCAGCGGCAGGCCGGCGCGGGCGTTGGCGGTCAGCAGCCCCACCCGCGCCTCGCGCACGTCGGCGGCCACCACGGCAGCGCCCGACTGGGCCAGGTACGTGGCCTTGCCGCCGGGCGCGGCGCACAGGTCGGCGACGCGCTCGCCCCGCACCGCCCCCACCGATGCGGCGACCCACTGCGAGGCGAGGTCCTGCACGTAGCCGTCGGGCCGCTCGCTGACCGGCGGCACGGTGTTCATGATCTCGAGCGCGGCCAGCGCGTCGGTCGCACCGAGGTCGGCGGTGAGGCGCTCGACCACCCAGTCGGGATAGCTGAGGCGCGTGGCGTCGTCGGGCCACACGACCGGGCTCGACGCCACCCGCCGGAGCACCGCGTTGACGAGGCCGCGCGCTGCCTTCGGTGCGACCTCGACCGTCTCGCCCACCGCGGCGTGGGGTGGCAGCGACAGGAAGTGGAGCTGGTAGGCGCCCAGGCGCAGGGCGTCGCGGACGCGGGGCTGGACGTCTCGGGTGAGGAAGCGGTCGACGAGCAGGTCGCACGCCCGGCGCATGCGGGTGGTGCCGTAGACGAGCTCGGTGACGAAGTGGCGGTCGCGAGCGGCGAGGCCGCTGCGCTCGAGCATCTCCGGCAGGACGAGGTTGGCGTAGGCGCCGCCCGCGTCGATGCGGCCGAGCGCGTCGAGCGCCAGGCTCCGGGCGCTGCGCGGTCGGGGCGTCACGAGGGCAGCCGGTCGCCGTCGTGCCACCGAGCCCCGTTCGCCCACGCCCCGGCCGCCATCCGCGCCCGGCCCTCGGGCTGGACCTCGACCAGCTCCACCGGGCCGTCCCCAGCGGGCACGACCGGCCCGTCGCCCGACGGGGGGACGCGGGTGCGCCAGACCTTGAGCCGCCGACCGTCGTGGGTCGTCCACGCGCCACCCAGCCGCACGCGCCGGTGGACGTCGAGCGCAGGCGCCGCCCAGTCGATCCGGTGCTCCTCGGCGCTGATCTTGGCGGCGTAGGTCGGCTCGCCCTGCTGGGGCACGGGGTCGCCCAGGCCGCGCCGCAGCTCGTCGAGGAGCAGGGTGGTGCCGGTGGTGACGAGTCGATCGCGCAGCTCGTCGAGGGTCTCGTCGGCGCCGATGTCGAGCTCGACCCGCCCGTAGACGCCGCCCGTGTCGAGCCCTTCCTCCACCACCATCAGGTCGACGCCCGTGCGCTCGTCGCCGGCCAGGATGGCGCGCTCCACCGGCGCGGCCCCTCGCCAGCGCGGCAGCAGCGAGAAGTGGAGGTTGACCATGGGCACCTCGGCGAGGACGTGGGGCGCGATGAGCTGCCCGAAGGCGACGACGACGCCGAGGTCGACCCCGGCGCGGGCCACGTCCTCGACGCGGTCGGTCACCGCCAGGCCGAGCTCGAGGGCCGCAGCCTTCACCGGCGAGGGCGCCAGCTCGCTCCCCCGGCCCCGTCGCCGATCGGGCTGGGAGACCACGAGCGCCACGTCGAAGCCGGCGTCGACGAGGGCGCGCAGCGGTGGCACGGCGAGCGAGGGCGTCCCCAGGTAGGCGAGCCGGCGCGGCACACCGGTGGGCGGAGCTGCGATCGGCACCGGCGACGGGCCTCAGCGGAGGCTGAAGCCGCTCCCGCCGCGGGTGGCGGGAGCCACCTCCGCGCCGGCGAGGTCGGCGGCGCTGAGCTTGCGCTCGCGGATGATCCGCATGGCCGCCTTGCGGTCGTCGTCGGCGAGCCGCTCGACGAACAGCACGCCGTCGAGGTGGTCGAGCTCGTGCTGGAAGCAGCGGGCGAGGAGCTCGTCGGCCTCGATCGACAGCTCCTTGCCGTCGAGGTCGTAGCCGACCAGGTGGACCTCCTTGGGCCGCACCAGCTCGAAGCTCAGGCCGGGGATCGAGAGGCACCCCTCCTCGAAGCCCCACTCGCCGCGGGCCTCGCGGATCTCGGGGTTGATGATCGTCCGCGGGCCCTCACCCACGTCGTAGACGAAGATCCGCTTCTGCACGCCGACCTGTGGCCCGGCAAGGCCCACGCCGGGTGCGGCGTACATCGTCGCCACCATGTCCTCGGCCAGGCGCGCCAGCCTCCCGTCGAGGTCGTCGATCTCGCTGGCGCGCTCGGCGCAGCACGGGATCGCCGATCAGCCGGATGTCGTAGGGCGCGACCATGCCAGCAGGCTACCGGGCTGCCACGGGGCGACACGTCGCCGGGCGCACCGTGGGCGGTAGGTTCGGCAGCGATGGGAGACGCCGCCGGGCACTACTTCGACGTGGACCCGGCCGTCGGGTCGCGCCCCGCTGCGCTGCGCCTCGACCTGCCGGACCGCTCCCTGGCCCTGGCCACCGACCGCGGGGTCTTCTCACCGCAGCGCATCGACGCGGGCACCAAGCTCCTGCTGCTCGAGGCCCCCGAGGCGCCGCCGGAGGGCACCTTCGTCGACCTCGGGTGCGGCTACGGGCCCATCGCCTGCACGCTCGGCGCTCGCCGACCAGCGGCGAGCGTCTGGGCGGTCGACGTGAACCAGCGCGCGCTGCGCCTCTGCGCGGCCAACGCGGCCGCCCTCGAGCTGCCCAACGTCCGCACCGTGGCGGCCGGAGACGTGCCGGAGGACCTGCGCGTCGACCTCATCTGGTCGAACCCGCCGATCCGCGTCGGCAAGCAGGCGCTGCACAGCCTGCTGGTCGGCTGGCTGGCCCGCCTGGCGCCCGGTGGCGCAGCGGTGCTGGTGGTGCAGAAGCACCTCGGCGCCGACTCGCTGCAGCGGTGGCTCGACGGCGAGGGCTGGCCGACCGAGCGCATCGGCTCGCGCGCCGGCTACCGGCTGCTGAAGGTCACCCCACCGGCGTGAAGCAGCTCGACGGCACCGGGATGAAGCGCCTCCACCGCGAGTGGCGTCGCCGCACCGACGGTCGCTTGTCGCTGGTGCTCGACGACGTCGAAGGGCCCTTCAACGTGGGAGCGATCATCCGCACCGCGGCGGCGCTGCGAGCCGACGACGTGTGGCTGGCCGGCCGCACCCCCGGCGAGGGCGACACCAAGGTCCACAAGACAGCGCTGGGGACCGATCGGTACCTCGCCTTGCACCGCGCGCCCGACGGCGCCACCGCCGCCGCGGCGGCCAGGGACGCCGGCTACCGCGTCGTGGCGCTGGAGCTCGCCGATGCGGCGGTCCCCCTCCACGAGCTGGCGCTCGGCGACGCCACCTGCCTCGTCGTCGGGCACGAGGACCGGGGCTGCTCCCCCGCCACCCTCGCCGCCTGCGACGCCGTCGCCTACCTGCCGCTGCTGGGCAAGGTGGGCTCGCTGAACGCGGCGACGGCCGCGTCGATCGCCTGCTACGAGGTGCGCCGCCGCGCCTGGACCGACGAGCGCACCTGACCGACCGGAGCTCTGGCCCTCGGCGCGGGCGCGCTGCCGTACCGTCTCGCCATGGCCGAGCCCACCGTGCGCCCGCTGGGCACCGACCTGCACCTCGCCGCAGCGCGCATCGTGGCGCGCGAGATGCTCGGGAACCTCGATGACGGCGCCATGGCAGCCTTCGCGGCGCGGCGCACCACCCTGCCCGGCTGCTGCCTCGTCGAGGTGCTGGACCCGCACGGCCCCGCGGCGGGCCGCTGGTCGATCGACCTCGGGCCCGAGGGCGCGGCGGCCGCGGCGACCAGCGAGTCGGCCGAGCTGACCCTGCCGGTCGCCGCGCTGAGCGCCGCAGTGCTCGGCGGCACCTCGCTCGTGCGGCTCGCCGGCGTGGGTTGGGTCGACGAGCACCGCCCCGGCGCCGTGGCACGCCTCGACGCGCTCCTGCACCTCCCGGTGGCCCCATGGTGCCCGACCGACTTCTGAGCAGCATGCGCGGATGCAGGTACCGGTGCGTGCCAGGCTGGCGGCTGCGCGAGAGGAGCACGACGTGGGACCGCGGAGGAGGCGCGAGGAGAGGGCGCAAGGTCCGCCAGGCCGGGTGATCGGCATCGGCGGCGTGTTCTTCCGTGCGCGCGACCGGGCGGCGCTGGCCGGCTGGTACCACGACGTGCTGGGCCTCCCCGTGACCGACGCGGCCACCGCCAAGATGGGCAGCACCGTGTGGGCGGCCTTCGAGCAGGACACCGGCTACTTCGGACCGAACCGCCCCGACCACATGATCAACTACCGGGTCGACGACCTCGAGGCCGTGCTGGCGAAGCTGGTGGCCGCCGGCGCATCGGTCGCCCCGCAGATCGACCAGGACGACTACGGCCGCTTCGCGTGGGCGGTCGACCCCGAGGGCAACCGCTTCGAGCTGTGGGAGCCGGCTCCGGGCGCGTAGGCCGGCACGGCGCTCAGACCCGGAGCGGATCGACCTCGAGGCGCAGGCGCCCCGGCGGGCGGCGGACCTCGGCGAGCGCATCGCAGAGGATCGTGTGGTCGGGTGCCCGGAGCAGCCAGCGGTCCGGCGCGTGCTCGGCGACCTCGACGCCGGGCGGGCGTCCGAGCGCTTCGAGGTAGGCGGGCGCGGCGGCGCCCGACAGCTCGGCCATGGCGGAGAAGGGCGGGAAGCCCAGCACCTCGCGCCGGGCTCGCTCCGCCTCGCTCACCAGGGACGGGTCGGCGTGCACGGCCGCTCGCACCACCTCGTGGTCGGGCAGCCGCGTCTGCAGCAGCAGCCTCCCGGCCGCGCGGCCCGCGCCGGGTGCACCCGAGGCCGCCACGACCCGGGCAGCACGCGCCAGGAGCGCGCCCGCCTGCTCGGCGGCGCGGTAGCGCGGCGCGAGCAGCTCCTGGTCGAGGTCGAGGAAGGCGACCACGTCGGCTTGGCCGATCCGCTGCAGCAGGGCCTCGGTCCCCACCACCACGCGGGTCGAGGCCTGGTCGCTCGCCGTCGCAGCGGTCATCTCCGCGACGGGCTCCCCCACCAGCGCCTCCAGCTCCTCGCGCACGCGCGCCACCCCCGCGCGGATGTTCCGGAAGGTGCCGGCCCCGCAGGCGAGGCAGACCGCAGGCCGCGCCGTGCCGCAGCGCCGGCAGCGCAGCTCGGCGTCGGGCTGCTCGACGGCCGCATCGCAGGTGGCGCAGCGCGCCAGCTCGTTGCAGCCGGTGCAGGCGAGCAGCCGGGCCCGACCGGTGCGGTTGAGGACGCAGAGCACCCGATCGCCTCCTCGCAGGGCGCGCACGAGCGCGGGCGAGAACAGGCCCGCCCGGCGCGGGTCCTCCTCGCGGCGGTCGGCGACCTCCACCCGAGGCCACCCCGCCCGCTCACGCGACCTCGTGGGCACGTGCAGCTCGCCCCAGTGCAGGGCTTCGAGCGACGGGCACGGCGAGGTCAGCACGCACGGCACCCCGGCGCGTGCCGCCCGCTCGGTGGCGACGTCGCGCGCGTTCCAGCTCGGCGTCTGCTCCTGTTGGTGGGCCTCGTCGTGCTCGTCGAGCACCACGACGGCGGCAAGGTCCGCGACGGGTGCCCAGGCGGCGGCGCGCGTGCCCACGACCGTGGCGCCCGCGGCGCCCCTCGCCCACCCCGTCGGGTGCAGGGCGGTTCGCACCCCGCTGCGCCGCAGGCGCGCCTCGACGCCCGCGGCCATGGCTGCGGTCGGGCACAGCACGAGCGCGTTGCCGAGACCCGCCGCCGCGCGCGCGACGTTGGACAGGTCTGCCGACGGGGGGAGTCGCAGCACCGACCGGGGCCGCGCCAGGGCGGCCGCCGTGAGCGGCCCGGTCGAGACCGGGGCCGCCGGGGCCGACGCCAGCGCCGGCACGGCGGCCACCATGCGCTCGGGAGACGCGGTGCGCAGCAGCGACGCCGTCCGTCCTGCCCAGCGCCACGCTGCCCACCGGGCCAGCTCGATCAGCTCGGGGCCGGGGCCGGCCCCGCTCCGCTTGGCGAGGGGCCGCAGCTGCACGCCCGACGGCGCCTCGACGTCGAGCGCGACCACCCAGCCGCCGACGCGGCGGCCGTGGAGCACGACGCGCACCAGGTCGCCGACGCGCAGCTGGTCCCGGAGGTCGTCGGGGACGAGGTAGTCGAAGGTCTTGTCGATGGCCGGGACGTCTGGGAGCACCCGGACGACCTGCTGCTGGGTCATCGGGCGGGGGGCGCGGGGGCCAGACGCTCCCGCCGGAGCGACGAGACCTCGGCGCGACCCGACGGCGAGCACCGCACAGCTCCTCGGCGAAGCTCCGCTTCGCCGGCGAGGATCACAGCCCCAAGGCGGACTTCAGGTCGTCGACCCTCGTCGTCTGCTCCCAGGTGAGGTCCTTGTCGTTGCGACCGAAGTGCCCGTAGGCGGCCGTCTTGCGGTAGATCGGCCGGCGCAGGTCGAGGTCGCGGACGATCGCTGCCGGGCGCAGGTCGAAGACCTGCGGCACGGCCTCGCTGATCTTGTCCGGGTCGACCTGCTCGGTGCCGAAGGTCTCGACCATGATCGACACCGGCTGCGCGACGCCGATGGCGTAGGCGACCTGGACCTCGCAGCGGGATGCGGCGCCTGCGGCGACGACGTTCTTGGCGACCCAGCGAGCCGCGTAGGCGGCGGATCGGTCGACCTTGGACGGGTCCTTGCCGGAGAAGGCACCGCCGCCGTGGCGGGCTGCGCCGCCGTAGGTGTCGACGATGATCTTGCGCCCGGTAAGGCCGCAGTCGGCATGGGGGCCGCCCAGCTCGAAGCTGCCGGTCGGGTTGACGAGCACCCGCACGTCGGAGGTGTCGACGTCGGCGGGAAGGAGCGGCGTGATCACGTGCTCGATGAGATCGGGCTTGATGAGCGTCTCGGCGTCGAGGCCCGGCTGGTGCTGCGTCGAGATCAGCACGGTGGTGAGCCGCACGGGGCGGTTGTCCTCGTAGTCGACGGTGACCTGGGTCTTCCCGTCGGGCCGCAGGTACGGGAGGATGCCGGCCTTGCGCACCTCGGAGAGCCGGTGGGCCAGGCGGTGCGCGAGCCAGATGGGCATCGGCATGAGGTCGTCGGTCTCGTCGCAGGCGTAGCCGAACATCATCCCCTGGTCGCCGGCGCCCTGGCTGTTGAGCACGTCCTCGCCGGAGACGCCGGTGCGGGTCTCGAAGGCGGTGTCGACGCCCTGCGCGATGTCGGGCGACTGCGGGTCGATCGATGTCATGACGCCGCAGGTGTTGCCGTCGAAGCCGACCGACTCGCGGTCGTAGCCGATCGACTTGATCGTCTCGCGGACGATCTGGGGGATCTCCACGTAGGCGCTCGTCGTGATCTCGCCGGCCACGATGGCGAGGCCCGTGGTCACCATCGTCTCGCAGGCCACCCGCGCGAGGGGATCGTCGCGGAGGATGGCGTCGAGGATCGAGTCGGAGATCTGGTCGGCCATCTTGTCGGGATGGCCTTCGGTGACGGACTCCGAGGTGAACGTCCACTGGCGGGTCACGAGTTGCTCCTTGTGGTCGATACTGCGTCGAGGATGGCTCGGGCGATGGCCCGCTTGTCGGTGAGGGACACGTCGATGGCAGCGCCGTCTGCGCCCAGGATCACCACGGCGTTGGTGTCGTGCTCGAAGCCGACCCCAGGGGCGGATACATCGTTCGCCACGATGAGGTCGATGCCCTTCCGGGCCAGCTTGTCGGCCGCGTTGGCCCGCACGTCGTCGGTCTCCGCCGCGAAGCCGACGATCGTCTGGCCCGTACGGCGCCGCGCCCCCAGCGCCGCCAGGATGTCGGTGGTGGGCTCCAGGCGGACCTCGGGCACACCTCCCGCCTTCTTGATCTTGCGGCCGGCGGCCTCGACGGGTCGGAAGTCCGCCACCGCTGCTGCCATCACCACGATGTCGGCGTCGTCGGCCTGTCCCAGGACGGCATGCTCCATCTCGGCGGCGGTGTCGACGCGCACGACGTCGATGCCGGCGGGCACGGCAAGCGCCGTCGTGGTCACGAGGGTCACCTTGGCGCCGCGGGCGGCTGCCTCCGCCGCCAGCGCGTGGCCCTGCTTGCCCGAGGAGCGGTTGGCGATGAAGCGGACGGGGTCGATGGGCTCGCGGGTGCCGCCCGCCGTCACGACCACGCGCAGGCCCGCCAGATCCGCCGCCGGGAGGGCGCCCTCGAGGATCGCTGCAGCGGCCTCGACGATGGCGGCCGGCTCGGCGAGGCGTCCCGCCCCGACGTCGCCGCCGGCGAGGCGCCCGACCTCCGGCTCGAGGACGTGCACGCCGCGGGAGCGCAGCAGGCGGAGGTTGTCCTGCACGGCGGGGTGCTCCCACATCTCGGTGTGCATCGCCGGGCACACCAGCACCGGCGCCCTGGTGGCGAGCAGCGTGTTGGTGAGGAGGTCGTCGCTGATGCCTGCCGCGTAGAGGCCGAGCACCCGCGCCGTGGCCGGCGCGACGACCACCAGCTCCGCCGTCTGGCCGAGGTGGGTGTGCGGGATCGGGTGCTGCTCGTCCCACAGGGACGTCCACGCGCGCTCGGAGGCCAGCGCGTCGAAGGTGGTTCGCCCGACGAAGCGCAGCGACCCCTCGGTGAGCACCGGGATGACGTGGGCACCGGCGTCCACGAGCCGCCGGCACACCTCGATGGACTTGTAGGCGGCGATCCCGCCGGATACGCCGAGGACGACGCGGGTGCCCGGCCGCATGGTGGGGATCGAGTCGGCCCTACTCCGCCGGCTCGGCGCCCTCGGTCGCGTCGGCGTCGGCCTCGCCCTCTGCGTCGGGGTCGGGCCAGACGCCCAGGATCTTGTCGGCGTCGATCTCCTCGAAGGCGATCGACAGCGGCTTGCGCGCCGACGAGGTGACCTGTGGGGGCACGACGGTGCCGAGGCCCTCGGAGAGGTGGTTGTAGTAGGAGTTGATCTGCCGGGCGCGCTTGGATCCCAGCGTGACCAGGGTGAACTTGGAGCCAGCGCGCTCGAGCAGGCCCTCGATCGGCGGGTTCATCATCGTCTCGTGGCACGATGCCATGGCAGATCCTCTTCGCTCGCAACGGGGGACAAGGGATGCTACCAGCGCGCCCGGCGGGCCCACGCATCCTCGGCTCAGCCGAAGCGCTGCCGAGCCGCCTCGGCGATCGTGGCCGCCAGGGCCTCGGCCGAGGTCGAGGTGGAGTCGAGCAGCAGGTCGTAGGTGGAGCGGTCGGCGAGGTCGATTCCGTAGACCGCCCGGTAGCGGGCGTGCTCGAGCTCGGAGCGCACCTGGTTGTCGACGGCGGCGTCAGCCGGGGCGACGCCCTCGCGCAGCGCCACCCGCTCGGCCCGCATCGCCTCGTCGCAGTCGATCCAGGTCCGCACGGCCGACAGGCCCGCCCTCGTCACCAGCCAGCCGGCGAGGCGCGACTCGATCACGCATCCGCCCTGGCGGGCGCACTCCTCGAGTCGCCGGTCGAGCTCGATGTCGATCTCGGGATGGTCCCGTGCGTGGACGCCGAAGTCCGCGAGCGACATGCCGGCCTCCACGGCGAGCTGGCGGAACACCTCACCGCCCGGGACGCGGTCGAGGTCGAGCGACGCGGCGACGAGGCGGGACACCGTGGTGGTCCCGGAGCCGGGCAGCCCGGAGATCGTGATCAGCAACGGGGGGATGGCACGAGCCGGCTCCGCCGGGTCAGCCGAACGCTTGCAGGAGCGCCTTGCGCTGCTGCTCGCCGAGGCCGCGGACGCGGCGGGTGTCGGCGATGCCGATCTCCTCCATCGTGCGCCGCGCCTTCACCTTGCCGACACCGGGCAGGGCCTCGATGACGGCGAGGACCTTCATCTTGCCGATGTGGTCGTCGTCGCCCGCCTGCGCGAGCAGCTCGGGCAGGGTCACGGACCCCATCTTGAGCTTCTCCTTGAGCTCGGCTCGGGCACGGCGGGCCTCGGCCGCCTTGGCCAGGGCCTGCTCGCGCTGCTCGGGGGTGAGGACAGGAGGCTGCGGCATGGCGCGCACCCTACATCGCCACCAGCGCGTCGGTAGCCCGACAGCTCAGCTGAGGATCGACTCGACGAGGGCGGCTGCGCTCGCGGCGGGGTCCGGCGCCTGGGTGACGGGACGGCCGATCACGAGCACGTCGGCACCGGCCGCGAGCGCCTCGCCGGGTGTCGCGGCGCGGGCCTGGTCGTCCTTGGCGGCGCCCGGCGGGCGGATGCCGGGCACCACCGCGATGAGCCGCGGCCCGTACTGCTTCGCCTCCGCCACGTCGGCCGCGGCGCAGACGATGCCCCCGCACCCTGCCTCCAGCGCAGCCTGGACCCTGCGGGCCAGGATGTGCGCCGGTGCCTCCGCGTCGCTCGTGAGGATGGTGACGGCGAGCGCGACGGGCGCGGGCAGGCCCGCATCGGCGGCGCCGGCGAGGAACCCGTCGACGCCGGCGGTGAGCATCGGCACCCCGCCCTGGGCGTGCAGGTTCAGGTAGCGCGCCCCGAGCGCGCCGACCACCCGGGCCGCCCGGCCGACGGTGGTGGGGATGTCGTGGAACTTGAGGTCGCAGAACACGTCGTAGCCCAGCTCGTTGAGCGCGCCGACGATGTCGGGTCCGGCGGCGCTGTAGAGCTCGAGACCGACCTTCGCCACGCCGAACCACGGCTGGAGCTCCCGCGCCAGCCGCAGCGCCACCACGGCGTCGTCGACGTCGAGGGCCACGGCGAGCTTGGCACGCAGCTCGGGAGGCGCTTCGGTGGTGGTCGTGGTCATGGAGCGCTCCTCCTGTGGGCCGCGCCCACCATGGCATGGATGGGTGATCGACCGCCGCACCCGGCCCAGCTGGCCAGCTCGGCGAGCACGCGCGCCGGTGCACGCGGGTCGGCGAAGGTCGCGGTGCCGACCTGCACCGCCGACGCTCCCGCCAGGATCAGCTCCGCCGCGTCGTCGCCGTGGACCACCCCGCCGACGCCCACGATGGGAAGGTCGGGCAGAGCGGCGTGGACGTCGTGGACGGCGCGCACCGCCACGGGATGGATCGCCGGTCCCGACAGGCCACCGCCCCTGGCCCCGGATCCGAGCCGGTAGGCGCCCGTGCCGGGGTCGATCGCCATGCCCATGACGGTGTTGACGAGCGTGACCGCCTCGGCGCCGCCCCGCTGCGCGGCGGACGCGATGGCGACCAGGTCGGTGACGTTGGGGCTCAGCTTGGCCCAGCGCGGGCGGCCGCACGCCTCGCTGGCGGCCATGGCCTCCTCGGTCGCCGACGCGCTGTGCGCGAAGAGGTCGCGGGCGGCCTCGGTGTTGGGGCAGCTCAGGTTGACCTCGACCGCGACCACCGCGTCGGGAGCACCCGCCAGCATGGCGGCGGCCCGCTCGTAGTCGGCCACGCTGCGGCCCCAGATCGAGGCGACCACGCGGGCGCCCGTGGCGAGCAGGCCGGGGAGGTCGTCGCGGAGCCAGGCCTGCACACCGGGCCCCTGGAGGCCCACGCTGTTGAGCATGCCGGCGGTGGTCTCGTGCACGCGCAGCGGCTCGTTGCCCGGCCACGGCTCCGCCGAGAGGGACTTGACGACCACGGCGCCCAGCGACGCGAGGTCGACGTAGGGCGCCAGCTCGGCGCCGTGACCGGACGTGCCCGACGCCGTCATCACCGGGTTGGGCAGGGCCACCGAGCCGATCCGCGTCGCCAGCTCGACGGTGGCGACGGGTCGGCGGCTCACGGCTCGAGCGGCAGCGTCGGCCGGTCGAGGTCGATGCCGCGGTGGTACTCCTGCAGGGTCCGCACGCGGACCTCGTGGGCTGCGGTGTCGGCGATGCCGCTGGCGGCGGCGAGGCCCGCCGCCGCGGTCGTCAGGCAGGGGATGCCGGCGACCGCCGCCGCAGCGCGGATGTGGGCGCCGTCGGCGCGCGCGCCGCGACCTCTCGGGCTGTTGACCACGAGGTCGACCTTGCCGGAGGAGATGAGCTCGACGGCGTCGGTGCCCGTCGGCTCCCCCACCTTGGCGACCCGGGTGGCCACGGGGATGCCGGCCGCGTCGAGCGCGTCGGCGGTGCCGGCGGTGGCCGCGATGGTGAAGCCGGCGTCGACGAAGCGGCGCGCCGCGTCGACGCCCGCCAGCTTGTCGCGGTCGGCGACCGAGATGAACACGCACCCGTGCGCCGGGAGCGGGTCGCCGGCAGCCAGCTGGCTCTTGGCGAACGCCAGACCGAAGGTCGAGTCGATGCCCATGACCTCGCCCGTGCTGCGCATCTCGGGACCCAGCACCGTGTCGACGTCAGGGAAGCGGTTGAAGGGCAGGACCGCTTCCTTCACCGCCACGTACCCGTTGTCCGCGCCGGGGCGCAGCAACCCCTCGTCGCGCAGCTCGGCGAGGGTCGCACCGACCATCACCCGCGCCGCGACCTTCACGAGGGGCACCCCGGTCGCCTTGGCGACGAAGGGCACCGTGCGGCTGGCCCGCGGGTTCGCCTCGATCACGAAGACCTGGCTCCCCTTGACCGCGTACTGCACGTTGATGAGCCCCACGACGTCGAGCGCCTCGGCGATGGCTCGGGTGTGGCCCTCGATGACGGCGATCGTCTCGGGCGAGAGCGAGTACGGCGGGATGGCGCAGGCGGAGTCACCGGAGTGGACGCCCGCCTCCTCGACGTGCTCCATCACGCCACCGATGACCACCTCGCCGCTGCGGTCGCGGATGGCGTCGACGTCGACCTCGGTGGCGTCCTC
This sequence comes from uncultured Microthrixaceae bacterium, assembly GCA_963715505.1. Taxonomy (GTDB): domain Bacteria; phylum Actinomycetota; class Acidimicrobiia; order Acidimicrobiales; family VFJN01; genus VFJN01. The sequence continues at coordinate 1,230,193 of OY970242.1, read as the reverse complement.
GAGGAAGCGGTCGACGAGCACGGGCCGCTCGGCCGAGAGGCCGCCCTCCTTGCCGAGGCTGCCGAAGCCGGCGAGCTGGTCCATCGCCGACCGCAGGGCGTCGTCGTCGTAGACGATCTCCATGGCGCGCCCGCCGAGCACGTACGAGGGGCGCATCAGCACGGGGTAGCCGATCTTGTCGACGATGGCGAGCGCGTCGTCGAGGGTCGTGGCGGTGCCACCGGCCGGCTGCGGGATCTCCAGGCGTGCGCAGAGGGCGTTCCAGCGCTCACGGTCCTCCGCCAGGTCGATCGACTCGGGCGAGGTGCCCAGCACCAGACCGGTCGGGAGCGAGGCCGACAGCTTGAGCGGCGTCTGCCCGCCCAGGCCGACGATCACGCCGACGAGCTGACCCGACGCCTGCTCCGCCTCGATCACGTTGAGGGCGTCCTCGAGGGTGAGCGGCTCGAAGTAGAGGCGGTCGGAGGTGTCGTAGTCGGTCGAGACGGTCTCGGGGTTGCAGTTGAGCATGACGGTCTCGTAGCCCGCGTCGGCGAGGGCGAAGCTGGCGTGCACGCAGCAGTAGTCGAACTCGATGCCCTGGCCGATGCGGTTCGGGCCCGAGCCCAAGATCAGCACCTTGCGTCGCTCCGACGCCGCCACCTCGTCCTCGTCCTCGTAGGTGGAGTAGTGGTACGGCGTCGCCGCGTCGAACTCGGCGGCACAGGTGTCGACGGTCTTGAAGGTGACCCGCACCCCGGCTGCGAGCCGAGCGGCACGGACGTCGGCCTCCGGGACCCCCCACAGCCAGGCCATCTGGGCGTCGGCGAAGCCGAGCCGCTTGGCGCGCCGCCAGCTGCGCCGGTCCATGCCGGCGAGGCCGCTGCTGGCCAGCGCGGCGCGCTCCTCGACGATGGCGAGGATCTGGTCGAGGAACCAGGGATCGACCTTGGTGCGCTCGGCCAGGACCTCGACGGGGATGCCTCGGCGCAGCGCCGCCTCGAGCTGGAAGGGGCGGTCGGGCGTCCCGATGGCAGCGCGCGCCAGCAGCTCCTCGTCGGCGAGGTCGTCGAGGGCGCGCTCGGCGGGGTCGCAGGCCAAGCCGGCGCGTCCCAGCTCGAGGGAGCGCATGGCCTTCTGCAGCGACTCGGGGAAGGTGCGGCCGATCGCCATGGCCTCCCCCACCGACTGCATCGACGTGCCGAGCACGCCGGTGGCGGCGGGGAACTTCTCGAACGCCCAGCGCGGCACCTTGGTGACGACGTAGTCGATGGTGGGCTCGAAGCTGGCAGGCGTGGCCCGGGTGATGTCGTTGGGGATCTCGTCGAGCGTGTAGCCGACGGCGAGCTTCGCGGCGATCTTGGCGATCGGGAACCCGGTGGCCTTGGAGGCGAGCGCCGAGGACCGCGACACGCGCGGGTTCATCTCGATGATGACCATCTGCCCGTCGGCCGGGTTGAGCGCGAACTGCACGTTGGAGCCGCCGGTCTCCACCCCGACGCGCCGGATGCACGCGAAGGCGGCGTCGCGCATGAGCTGGTACTCGACGTCGGAGAGCGTCTGTGCCGGGGCGACGGTGATCGAGTCGCCGGTGTGCACGCCCATCGGGTCGAGGTTCTCGATGGAGCAGATCACGACGCAGCTGTCGGCGCGGTCGCGCATGACCTCGAGCTCGTACTCCTTCCAGCCGGCGATCGAGCGCTCGATGAGGATCTCGCTGATGGGGCTGGCGGCCAAGCCGAGCCCAGCCATGCGCTCGAACTCCTCGGGCGTGGTGGCGATGCCGGTGCCCTTGCCGCCCAGGATGTAGGCGGGGCGGATCACGACCGGGAGCCCGATGCGCTCGATGACGGCGCGTGCCTCGTCGATCGAGTGGGCGACGGCGGAGTCGGGCACATGCAGCCCGATGCCCTGCATGGCCTCCTTGAAGGCCTCGCGGTCCTCGGCGGTCCGGATGGCCTCGGCGTTGGCGCCGATCAGCTCGGGGGTGCCGGGGGTGGCCACCGCGCCGCGCTCGACGAGCTCCATCGCCAGGTTGAGCGCGGTCTGCCCGCCCAGCGTCGGCAGGACCGCGTCGGGGCGCTCGCGGTCGATGATCCGGCAGAGGACGTCGACGTCGAGCGGCTCGACGTAGGTCGCGTCGGCAAACTCGGGGTCGGTCATGATCGTCGCCGGGTTGGAGTTGGCGAGGATCACCCGGTAGCCCTCCTGGCCGAGGACCTTGCAGGCCTGGGTGCCCGAGTAGTCGAACTCGCAGGCCTGCCCGATCACGATGGGCCCGGCGCCGATGAGCAGGATCGACTCGATGTCTCTGCGCTTGGGCATCGCTACGCCACCCCTCGCTCGGCCGCGGGCAGGCCGGCGGGTGGCTCGCGCCGCTCGGACACGCCGAGCAGCGCGGCGAACTCCTCGAACAGGTAGGCGCTGTCGTGCGGACCGGGGCCCGCCTCGGGGTGGTGCTGCACGCTCGACGCCGAGCCGTCGTGCAGCCGGAGTCCCTCGCACACGCCGTCGTTCAGGTTGACGTGGCTCATCTCGGCCCGCCCGCTGACCGAGTCGGCGTCGACGGCGAAGTTGTGGTTCTGGCTGGTGATCTCGATCCGGCCGGTTCGCAGGTTCCGGACCGGGTGGTTGCCACCGTGGTGACCGAAGGGCAGCTTCACCGTCTCGGCGCCGATCGCCCGGCCGAGCAGCTGGTGGCCGAGGCAGATGCCGAAGACCGGGACGTTGCCCAGGAGCTGCGCGATGGCAGCGCTGGCGTAGGGCACGGCGGCCGGGTCGCCGGGGCCGTTGGAGAGGAAGACGCCGGCGGGGTCGCGGGCGAGCACCTCGGCGGCGGGGGTCGCGGCGGGGACGACCTCGATGTCGACCCAGCTGGCGAGGTGGCGCAGGATCGTGCGCTTGATGCCGTAGTCGTAGGCGACGACGAGGGGCCGCGCGCCGTCGGCGATGCGGTAGGGCACGTCGGTGCTGACCTGGGCGACGAGGTCGACGCCGTCGGTGCCCGGCTCGGCGCGCGCGGCGGCGAGCAGCGCCGCCTCGTCGAGCAGGTCGAGTGGGCCGAACGCGCCCGGGATGGCGCCGACGTCGCGGATGCGCCGCGTCAGCTTGCGCGTGTCGATGCCCGCGATGGCGGGGACGCCGTAGGCCCGGAGCTGCGCGTCGAGGTCAGCCTCGCTGCGCCAGCTCGAGCGGCGCCGGGCCAGGTCGCGCACCACCACGCCGCGGCAGAAGGGTCGCCGGGCCTCGAAGTCGGCGACGTTGACGCCGTAGTTGCCGATGTGGGGGTAGGTGAAGGTGATGATCTGCCCCGCGTAGGACGGGTCGGTGATGACCTCCTGGTAGCCGGCCAGCACCGTGTTGAACACGACCTCGCCGGCCGCCGCGCTCCCGGCCGGGGGCTCCGCGCCGATCGCCTCGCCCTCGAAGGTCGTGCCGTCGGCCAGGACCAGCAGCGCGTCTCGGACGCCCTGCGCCTTCACGCCGACCCCTCCTCGCTCGTGGTGTGCATATTCATGCAGAGTAGTGCATCTCCATGGGTGTGCCTCATCGGGTCGCGGCCCCGTCGACGACGACCGGCTCGCCGTGGAGCACGGTGTGGCGCACGCGGCCCCGCAGCTTGCGGCCGGCGTAGGGCGTGTTGCGGCTGCGGCTGGCGAAGGACGCGGGATCGACCACCCAGCTGGCCTCGGGGTCGATGACCGCCAGGTTGGCGGGCCGGCCGGGCACGATCGGGCCACCGTGACGGTCGCTGACCCCGAGGATCTCCGCCGGCCGCCACGACAGCAGCGCCAGGACCTCGGCCATCGGCAGGGCCAGCTCGGTCAGGGCGAGGGCGAGGGCCGTCTCCAGGCCCAGCATCCCCGGTGGCGCCTGGTCGAACGCCGCCTCCTTGGCCTCCTGGGTGTGCGGCGCGTGGTCGGTGGCGATGCAGTCGATCGAGCCGTCGACCAGGCCCGTGCGCACGGCGGCCACGTCCGCGGCGGTGCGCAGCGGCGGGTTCACCTTGAACACCGGATCGTACGAGGCGCACTCCGCATGGGTGAGCGTGAAGTGGTGCGTGGTGGCCTCGCAGGTCACGGGCAGGCCGCCGGCCTTGGCGGCGCGCACCATCGCGACCGACCCCGCGGTGGAGAGGTGCTGGAAGTGCACGCGGGTGCCGGTGAGGCGCGCCAGCGCGAGGTCGCGCATGACCATGAGCTCCTCCGCCTCGGCGGGCTGGCCGGGGATGCCCAGGCGCGACGACCACTCCCCCTCGTGCATGTGCCCGCCTCCGGCGAGGACGGGATCCTCGCAGTGCTGGGCGAGGACGACGCCGCTGCCCGACGCGCGCAGGCTGCCCGCGTACTCCATGGCACGTCGCATCAGCCGGGCGTCGGCCACCCCGGCACCGTCGTCGGTGAAGAAGCGCACGCCGAGCTGCGCCATCTCGCCGAGCGGGGCGAGCTGCTCGCCCGCACGGCCGACGGTGATGGCGCCCGAGGTCAGCACCTCGCACGGTGCCGTGCGCCCCAGCTCGAGCACCTCGCGGACGATGCCGGCGTGGTCGACGGCCGGGACCGTGTTGGGCATGGCGAGGATGCACGTGAAGCCACCGAGCGCTGCTGCACGGGCGCCGGACTCCACGGTCTCCGCCTCCTCGTGACCGGGCTGGCGGAGGTGGGAGTGCAGGTCGACGAGGCCCGGCGCGACGACGCAGCCACCCGCGTCGAGCGTGCGGTCGGCGCTCAGGTCGTCGCCGACGGCGGCGATGGTGCCGTCGGCGGCGATCACGACGTCGGCCACCCGCTCGCCTGATGCGTCGACGACCAGGCCGCCCTTGACCACGGTGGTCGCCATCAGCGCGACGCTGCCTCGGGCTCGAGGTCGGCGAGGTGCGACCCGTCCACCGCCAGCACGTCGCCGGCGGGGTCCGGGCCGAGGACCTTGTCGACGCCTGCGCCGAGCAGCAGGTAGAGCACGGCCATGCGCACGGCGACGCCGTTGCGGACCTGGTCGATGATGACCGAGCGGTCCAGGTCGGCAACCTCGGCGCTGATCTCCACCCCGCGGTTCATGGGGCCGGGATGCATGACGAGGGCGTCGTCGCGCATGGCGCCGACGCGGCGCGTCGTGAGCCCGTAGCGGTTGGTGTACTCGCGCAGGGAGGGCACGAGGTGCTCGGTCATGCGCTCGCGCTGCATGCGCAGCAGGTAGGCGACGTCGAGCGAGGGCAGGGTGGCGTCGAGGTCGTGGCTCACGTGCACCGGCCAGTCGGTCAGGTCCGGGGGGAGCAGCGTCGGTGGCGCCACGAGCGTCACCTCCGCGCCGAGCGCCGTGAAGGCCAGCACATCGGAGCGAGCCACCCGGCTGTGCTTCACGTCGCCGACGATCCCGATGTGCATCCCCTCGAGCGACCCGCGGCGCTCGCGGATCGTGTAGCAGTCGAGCAGGGCCTGGGTCGGGTGCTCGTGCCAGCCGTCACCAGCGTTGACCACGCTGACCCGGTCGTCGAGCCACCGGGCCAGCTGCCAGGGCACCCCGGCCGAGGCGTGCCGGGCGACGATGGCGTCGACGCCCATGGCCTCGATGGTGAGCACGGTGTCGCGCAGCGACTCCCCCTTCTTCACCGACGACGAGCCGACGGTGAAGGTCATCGTGTCGGCCGAGAGCCGCTTGGCGGCCTGCTCGAAGCTGAGCCGGGTGCGCGTCGAGTCCTCGTAGAAGAGCCACGCGACGTTCTTGCCCCGCAGGGCGGGGACCTTGGGGATCTGGCGGTTGCTGACCTCGACGAAGGCGTCGGTGAGGCGCATGAGCTGATCGAGGTCGCTCTCGGTCAGGTCTGCCACGGAGAGCAGGTGCCTCATCGCCCCTCCTTGACGAGCTCGCCCAGCTCGACGCCGGTGGGGCTGACGTTGACCATCTCGTCGCGCCTCGTCGGGAGGTTCTTGCCGACGTAGTCGGGCCGGATCGGCAGCTCGCGGTGCCCGCGGTCGACCATGACCGCCAGCTGCACGGCGCGGACGCGCCCGTAGGCGGTGAGGGCGTCGAGCGCGGCGCGGATCGTGCGTCCCGTGAAGAGCACGTCGTCGACCAGGACGACGACGGCGCCGTCGAGGTCGACCGGGATCTCGGTGACCGCCTCGGGGAGCACGGGCCGGATCCCGATGTCGTCGCGGTAGAGCGCCACGTCGAGCGTGCCGAGGGGCGGCGCCGTGCCGTCGATCTCCGCGAGCGCCTCGGCGAAGGCCTCGGCGAGCAGCACCCCGCCCGTCTGGAGCCCGACCAGCACGACGCGCTCGAGGCCGTGGTTGCGCTCCACGATCTCGTGCGCCATGCGCCAGATCGCCCGGCGCACGTCGTCGGCGTCCATCACCTGGGACCGGGCAACGAAAACGCCCCCGTACGGGGGCGTCGAGCGTCTCTCTCGTTCGGCCACTGCGGTCGCCTTCCTGTCCGTCCGGGCCTCACGGGACCCGCTTCACGGTCAGGCGCCGATCGTAGCAGAGCGCCTCAGCCGAACCGCCAGAGCTCCTCGGGCGCCTCGGCCGGGGCCGGGACGAAGCCCGCCGCCCGCGCCACGCGCCCCGACGCGGGGTTCGCCGCGCTGGCAGCGGGCCAGGACCGTCTCGATGCAGAGCTCCTCGACGGCCCACTCGGCGACGAGGTTCGCCGCCTCGCTGGCGAGGCCGTTGCCTCGGTGCGAGGGGGCGACCCACCAGCCGATCTCCGCGGTGCCGGGCTCGGGGTCGATGTCGGCGAGGCCCACCTCGCCCACGACCTCTCCGTCGACCTCGATCACTAGGTCGAGCGCCAGCCCACGCGCCCGGCGGTCCTCCTCGCCGGTGATCCAGCGGCGCGCCGCCGCCTCGTCGCAGCGCGCCGGCACGCCGGTCCAGCGCCCGACGTCGGGGTCGGCCCAGGCGGCGACGAGGGCCGGTGCGTCGTCGACGGTCCAGGGCCGCAGAACCAGCGACCCCGTCGCGAGCGGCGGATCCGGCAGTGGGATGGGCGGTCGCACGGTGCTCACCGCAGCAGCTGCAGCTCTTGCAGCAGGGCTCGCAGCTCGTCGACGCCCGTGAAGCGGGCGCTGCGCATGCCGAGGGTCGCCGCTGCCTCGACGTTGACTGCGGTGTCGTCGACGAACAGGCACCGCTCGACCGGTACGCCGATGCGCTCGGCAGCGGCGCGGAAGGACGCCGGCGCCGGCTTGGCCACACCGATGTCGGCGGATCCGACGACCGCGTCGAAGGCATCGAGGATCCCACTGGCGTCGAGGTCCTCGACGAGGCGGTTGCTGGCGTTGGAGAGGAGGGCGACCGGCACCACGTCGCGCACGGCGGCCACCAGGTCCATGACGTCGAGGTCGATGTGCCAGCGCGACGTGGCCCACGCCGCGGCGACCTCCGCCGCCGGTGCGCCGTGGGCTGCCTCCAGCGCTGCGCCGACCTCGTCGCACCACGCCTCGAAGGAGAGGCGACCGTCCGTCACCCGGCTGAGGCGATCCCCGTCGAGCGCGGTGGCGCCGAAGGTGCCCGGTGGCAGGCCGAAGCGCTCGTCGACCTCCTCGAGGTAGGCGGGATCCCACTGGCGGACCACGCCGTCGAGGTCGACGATGAACCCGTCGACCTGCGGCACGAGCGGTTCGTCGGGCTCGGTCGCCACCGCGGCGGCGTCGGGGCGCACCTCGCGCGCCAGGCGCGCCAGGAGCCCGTTGACGAAGCGCCCGGAGCTGTCCGTCGAGAAGCGCGACGCGAGCTCCACCACCTCGGCGAGCACCACGCCGGTCGGCACGTCGGGCCGCGCGATGAGCTCGGCAGCTCCCATGCGCAGCGCCGCCCGGTCGATCGCCGGCATGCGGGCGAGCGTCCAGCCCTGCGCGAAGCGGCCGAGCAGCTCGTCGATCCTCGCGCGGTGCTCGTCGACCGCCCCGACGAGGGACACCGCGAAGTCGTCGGCCGGCACGGGCAGCCCGGCGAGCACCTCGGCGCCCGCGAGGCCCTTCGCCTCGGCCTCGTAGAGCAGCCCCAGTGCCCGCTCGCGCGCCGCGCGGCGCTCCGTGGCGAGGCTCATGGCTACGCCCGGGTGATGTACTCGGCGGAGCGGGTGTCGACCTTGATGCGGTCACCGGGGTTGACGAACAGCGGCACCTGCACCTGCAGCCCCGTCTCGAGCGTGGCGGGCTTGCGCGCACCGGACACCCGGTCGCCCTGCACGCCCGGCTCGGTCTCGGCGACGGTGAGCTCCACCGCGGCGGGCAGGTCGGAGCCCACGATCTCGTCGCCGTACATCTGCAGGACCACCGAGGACCCGTCGACGATGTAGCTCGCCGCGTCACCGAGGGCGCCGGGCGCCACGTTGAGCTGCTCGTAGCTCTCGCTGTCCATGAAGACGTAGTGGTCGGCGTCGCGGTAGAGGAACTGCATCTCGCGCTTGTCGATCACCGCCTGCTCGAGCTTCTCGTCGCCGCGGAAGGTGCGGTCGACCTGGCCGCCCGTGCGGGTGTTGCGCAGGGTCGTGCGCACGAAGGCACCGCCCTTGCCGGGCTTGACGTGCTGGAAGTCGACGACCTGGAACAGCCCGTCGGGCAGGTCGAGGGACATGCCTCGCTTCAGGTCGTTGCTGGAGACGGCGGCCATGGTCGGTGAACCTCAGGAGTCGGGGCGCTGGGACTTGGGCGCACGCGTGAGGCTGCGGCACCCGGACGATGTGACCACGACGGTGTCCTCGATGCGGACACCGCCGATCCCGGGGAGGTACACGCCGGGCTCGACGGTGACGATGTGGCCGTCGGCCAGCGTAGCATCGACGCTCGAACCGACCCTCGGCTCCTCGTGGATGTCGAGGCCCACGCCGTGGCCCGTGCCGTGCACGAAGGCGTCGGCCCAGCCGGCCTGGTCGATGACCTCCCGGCACGCCGCGTCGACGTCCTTGGCGGCGGCCCCGGCGCGCACGGCGCCGACCCCCGCCGCCTGGGCAGCGGTGACGACGTCGAGCATGCGGCGCTGCGTGTCGTCGAGCGCTCCCCTGCCGCCGACGGCGACCGTGCGGGTCATGTCGGAGTGGTAGCCCTCGACGAGGGCGCCGAAGTCGATCACGACCAGGTCGCCCCGGCCGATGGCGCGACCGGAGGGCGTGTGGTGGGGGCGAGAGCCGTTCGGCCCGGCCGCCACGATCGTCTCGAAGGAGACGTCCTCGGCCCCACGCCGGCGCATCTCGTGGTCGAGCTCGAGTGCGAAGCCGGACTCGGTGGGCCCCGCGTCGAGCTGGTCGACCACCGCCGCGAGGGCGTCGTCGGCGATGGCGCAGGCCGCCTCGATGCGGGCGATCTCGCCGACGTCCTTCACGGCCCGCAGCTCCTCCACGGCCCCTGAGACGGCCACGAGCTCGGCCTCGGGGAACCACTCGGCCGCGTAGCGGCGCTGGTCGCTCCAGCTCACGTGGTCGGCCTCCAGCCCCAGGCGCGCCTCCCGCGGCACGGCGGACACCACGAGCTCGCGCTGGGCCGCCAGCGTGGCGCCGATCTCGAGGCGGACGTCGACGCCGGCGTGGCGGAGCTGGTCCGCAGCCTGCTCCTCGTAGCGGCCGTCGGTGACGAGGACGACCTCGTCGGCTGTCACGAGGACCAGGCCGGCCGAGCCGGTGAACCCGCTCAGGTAGCGAACGTTGGTGAGGTGCGTGACGAGCAGCGCCTCGCAGCCCCACCCGCCGAGGCGGGCGCGCAGACGACCGGGCCGGCCGGCGAGGTCCATGGCGGGCAGCGACGCCACCGCGGCGGCGGTCATGCCAGGAGGCGGACCACCGCCGCCAGGGCCATCGGGTAGCCGTGCCCGCCGAGGCCGCAGATCGACGCGGTGGCGACCGGCGCGATGACCGAGGTGGCGCGCCAGGGCTCGCGGGCGGAGGGGTTGGACAGGTGGAGCTCGACGACGGGCCCGTCGAAGGCAGCAAGCGCGTCGTGGAGGCCCCAGGCGTAGTGCGTCAGCGCCCCCGCGTTGATGACGATGGCCGCGCAGCGACCGCGCGCGGCGTGGATCGCGTCGATGAGCTCGCCCTCGTGGTTCGACTGGAGGTGCTCGAGCGCGAGGTCGTGGGCGTCGGCCACCGAGCGGGCACTGGCGACGTGGTCGTCGAGGGTGGCGGTGCCGTAGATCTCCGGCTCCCGCTCCCCCAGCAGGTTGAGGTTCGGGCCGGAGAGCAGCAGCACGATCCGGTCGCTCATGCAGGGCTCCTCGTGGTCATCGCACCGCCGCGAGGGCGCGGCGGGCTTCGCGTGGGTCGATGCCGGGCACGAGCTCGACGCCGTCGGGACCGTCGAGCGCGAACGTGAGGCCCGTCACGGCCTTCTTGTCGCGCGCCATCAGGGCCAGGAGCTCCTCGTCGTCGAGGGTGGGCGGCACCGTGCTGGGCAGCCCGTAGGCGGCGACGACGGCTCGGTGCTCGTCGACGCGCGCGGTCGTGATGCGCCCCATGCGGGCGGCCAGCTCGGCGGCGTAGACGAGGCCGATGGCGACGGCCTCGCCGTGGCGGAGGTCGTGGTGCCCGGCGATCTCCAGGGCGTGGGCGAGGGTGTGCCCGTAGTTCAGCGTCCCCCGGCCCTGGCGGTTGCCGGGGTCCTCCCGCTCGTCGGCGGCGATCACGTCGGCCTTGATGCGCACCGCGGCTGCGATGCGCTCCTCGAGCTCCATGGAGAGCAGGTCGGCACCGGTCAGGAAGTGGTACTTGGCGAGCTCGCCCTCGCCCGAGCGGAGCTCGCGCTCGGGCAGCGTGGCCAGCGCCTCGGTGTCGCAGAGCACGCCCGCCGGCTGCCAGAAGGCGCCCACCAGGTTCTTGCCCTCCGGCAGGTTGACGCCGGTCTTCCCGCCGATGGCGGCGTCGACCATGCCGAGCAGCGTGGTGGCCACGTGCACGACCGGGACGCCGCGGTGGTAGGACGCTGCCGCGAAGCCGGCGACGTCGGTGACGACGCCACCGCCGACGGCGACGACGGCGTCGGACCGGTTGAGGCCCCACGCCGCCCAGGCCCGGCAGAGCTGCTCGACCGTGACCAGCGACTTCGCCTCCTCTCCGTCGCCGATGTCGAAGCGGCGGTGCTCGCGGCCGGGGTCCACGTCGAGCTCGATGCCGGCCTGGCTGACCACGGCCACGCGGCGGGCGCCCTCGGGGATCATGGTGCCCAGGAGGCTGCGCGCACCGGCGCCGACCACGACGTCGTAGCCGCGCTCGCCGAGCGTGACGGGCACGGTGATCACGCCCGCACCCCCGACTCCCGCTCGGCGACGAGGCGGGCGACGCGCTCGGCGAGCGCTCGCTTGGGGTGCTCGTCGTCGCGGTGGAAGGGCTCCACCTGGATCGTGATGTCGGCGACCTCGCCGTAGAGCGGGGCGCGCTCGGCGTGCATCCGGGCGAGCACCTCGCGGGGCGCCTCGTCGCCGCCGAGCAGAGGGCGGTGCGGCTTGGCCGACACCCGGCTGCCGAGGAAGGCGGGGCTGGCGTCGAGCCACACGACCGTCACGTCGTCGGCCGAGAGACGGCGGCGGTTCTCGGCGAGCAGCACCGCCCCGCCCCCGCTGGCCACGACGGTGGGCTCTTCGTGGTCGAGCAGCCGGGCGAGGGCGTCGCGCTCGAGCACGCGGAAGGCTGCCTCACCGTCGCCGGCGAAGATCTCCGCCACCGTTCGCCCCGCTGCCTCCTCCAGTGCGGCGTCGGCGTCGACGAAGGGGCGATGCATGAGCTTGGCCAGCCGGCGCCCGACGGTGGTCTTGCCCGACCCCATGAGGCCCACCAGCACGACGTGGCCTGCCGCGTCCGTGCGCAACGCTCGCCGCCTCAGCCGAGCGTCGCCAGGAAGGCGTCGCGGTTGCGGCGCAGCTCGTCGAGCGAGTCGCCGCCGAACTTGCGCGTGGCCTCGTCGGCGAGCACCAGGGCCACCATGGTCTCGGCGACCACGCCCATCGCCGGGACGGCGGTGACGTCGGTGCGCTCCTTGAACGACACGGTCTCCTCCTTGGTCACCGTGTCGACGGTCTTCAAGGTGGGCCGGTTGAGTGTGGCGAGGGGCTTCATCGCCGTGCGGGCCACGAGGATCTCGCCTGTGGAGATGCCCCCTTCGATGCCGCCGGCCAGGGCCGACTCGCGCCGGTAGGCACCCGGCTCGGCGTCCCAGGCGATGGGATCGTGCGCCTCGCTGCCGCGGCGGCCAGCGACCTCGAACCCGTCGCCGATCTCGACGCCCTTCACGGCCTGGATCGACATCAGCGCCCGCGCCAGCAGCGCGTCGAGCTTGCGGTCCCAGTGCACGTGGCTGCCGAGCCCCACCGGCACGCCGTAGGCCAGCACCTCGACGATGCCACCGAGGCTGTCCCCGTCCTTGGCGGCGGCCTTCACCTCGGACACCATCGCCTCCTCGGCCGCGGCGTCGAAGCACCGCACCGGCGACTCGTCGACGCGGGCCAGGTCGGCAGGCGTCGGGCGGGCGGCCGCCTTCGACCGGGCCGCGCCCATCTGGATGACGTGGCTCAGCACCGAGATGTCGAGCTCGCCGAGCAGGGCCTTGGCCAGCGTGCCGGCGGCCACGCGCGCGGCGGTCTCGCGGGCCGACGCGCGCTCGAGCACGTCGCGGGCGTCGCTGAGGCCGTACTTCTGCATCCCAGCGAGGTCGGCATGGCCCGGCCGCGGCTGGGTGAGCGGGGTGGCGGTGGGTCCGTCCTCGGCCCGCACCGACATCTCCTTCTGCCACTTGTCGGGATCGCGGTGCCACTCGCTGTTGGCCACCTCGATGGCGACGGGCGAGCCCAGCGTGCGGCCGTGGCGGACGCCGCCCAGGATCGTCACCTCGTCCCGCTCGAAGCGCATGCGTGGGCCGCGCCCGTAGCCGAGGCGACGCCGGGCCAGCTCGTCTTGGATCGCCTCGGTGGCGAGGGGCAGCCCGGCCGGCAGCCCTTCGACCACCACGACGAGGGCCCGTCCGTGCGACTCACCGGCGGTCAAGAAGCGCAGCATCGTCGAGAACGGTACCGGCCAGCACTGCCCCGCCCCGCACTCAGTTCAGACGTGCAGCCACTCCAGCAGACCCCAGCCCTCCTGGGTGGGGGCGCCGCTGACGATGCGGAAGCGGGCGACGGCGTCGACGATGCCCCACATCTGGCTGCGGCCCTCCTCGCCGCGCAGGTCCCAGGTGCGGCCCTGGACCTCGAGCTCGCCCTGGTAAGCGCCGTGCTTCCACCCGTCGTCGTCGAAGCCGTAGCCGGTGCCGACACCGAGGTGGACCGGCAGCACCGGCTCCGCTTCGACCACGACGTCGCCGAGCCGCAGCGTCGCCCGCTCGATCATGCCGGTGATGCCGGGGCCGCCCGCCGCCCAGGTGATGTCGTGCTCGGGTCGTCCCAGGTGGTCGACCCGCCCGTCGGGCCAGAGCCGGACGGCCTCCTCCACCACCCGGCCGCCATCGCCGCGGTCCTGACAGATGAGCACCAGGGCGTGGTCGGCCATGCGGATCGGCGCGTAGAGCCAGCGGAAGCCTGCAGGGGCCTTGGCGGCCGCGATGCCCGGCGGCTCGGGCTCGCCCACCGGTCGGATGCCCCACGAGCGGTCGCGGCTGCCCCACCAGCGGTCGGGCGTGACGTCGAAGCGGGCGCCGTCGACCTCGAGCCAGCCCGACCAGCTGCCGAGCTGCGCCATGCGGCAGGCGTCGAGGAAGGCGCGCCCGGTGACGGAGCGGTCGAGGTGACGTGGCTCCTCGAAGGCCGGCACGTACGCCTCCCACGTGAGGTCGTAGGCCAGGCCGTGCTCGGTCTCGTCGAGCGTGCAGCGCAGCGTGCGCAGGCCCTCGATGACCTCGACGCCGAAGGGCCCGACCGTGGTGTCGAGCCGGTCGAGGCCGAGCTCGCGCGAGGCGCGCACCACGCGGTGCACGCCGTCGTGGCGCACGACGGCGAAGGCGTCGGTGACCCCGAGGTTGGGGTACTGGCCCATGCCCATGATGAGGAACAGCTCGTCGGAGCAGGGGTGGCAGTTGAAGTAGTAGCGGTCGTAGAAGTTCCGATCGCTGGTGCCGACCCTGCGGATGGGCTCTGCCACCTGGTGGATGGGCAGGTCGTCGAGCGGCGAGAGCACGGCGCTCAGCCCCTTTCGTCGAGGATGCGCCGGAGCAGCCGCGTGCCGCTCTGGTCGAGGGCGGTGGCTGCCGCACCCGGGAAGGTGCCGCTGGCGTCGAGGAGCTGCATGACCCGGGCGAGGATGGCGGCGTAGCGCGCCGCGCCGAGCAGCTCGTACCAGGCGAGGTGCTCGGCGGAGCGCCCGCTGCGCTGCTCCCACCGGGCGACGGACTCGGCGCGGCCGGGCATGCCCGTAGATCGCGGCACGTCGAAGGCCTCGTGGTGGTGGCGGTCGAGCAGCAGGTACCAGGCAAGGTCCTGGACCGGGTCGCCGAGCGTCAGCATCTCCCAGTCGAGCACGGCCGCGACCGAGCAGTCGTCGGCGAAGATCATGTTGCCGATCCGCGAGTCGCCCCAGCAGATGGCCGGCTCCACGGCGGGCGGCACGTCGGCGGCGAGCAGCTCGAACGCCTCGTCGACGACGGGGAACGGGCGATCGCCGACCGCGAAGCGGCGGTAGGCCTGGTCGAGCTCGAGCTGGCCGGCCGGGTCAGGACCGTCGATCCACCCCAGCTCGCCGCCGCGGTCGAGCCGGTGGACGGCGGCCATGGCGTCGATGCCGTTGTTCCACACGGCACCGCGCTCGTCGTCGCTGAGCTGGGTGAACCAGCCGTCCGCGTGGTAGCTCGGGCTGTCGCCCGGGACGCGGCCGTCGACCTTGGCCATGGCCACGAAGCGGGCACCGAGGACCGAGGGGTCCTCCTCGAACCAGAGGACCTCGGGCACGGGGACGCTGCCCTCGGCCCGCAGCGCCCGCAGCACGCGCACCTGGGCGTCGAACTCGGTGCTGGGGAACACCTGGTGCCCGCTGGGCTCGACGCGGACGACGATGCCGTGCGCAGCGGGCCCGGCGCCGTCGTCCCACGTGGCGTCGAAGATCAGCGTCTCGTTGGAGAAGCCCGACAGGCCCGGGATGGTGACCTCGCCCACGTCGACGGCTGCGGCGCCGGTGCGCTGCGCCAGCCAGGCGGCCAGGGTCGCCCGGGTGCGCAGGGGATCCCGCTCTGTCGCTACCGCCACGCCGCTCCCCCCGGATGAGACTGGAACACGTTCTACCCGGTTGTACCAGAGCGGGGCGTCAGGCGCGGAGCTCCGGCGCGTAGAGCACGACGACGAGGCAGGCCAGCGCCAGCGCGGGCCCGAACGGGAACTCACCGCGACGCCGCGTCACGAGGGCCACGACCACGCCGAACACGACGCCGAGCAGGCACCCGAGCATGAGGGCGTAGAGGACGAGGCGCACGGGCCCCGCCACGGGAGCCTCCGGTGTCCAGCCCAGCCAGCCGAGGTAGAGCCCCATGACCAGGGCCAGCTTGACGTCGCCGAAGCCCATGCCACGCGGGTAGGCGAGGTGCGGCAGGAACAGCGCGACGAAGTAGACGAGGCTGCCGATGGCGGCGCCACGGACGGCGCCGGCGGCGTCGTGCTGCGCGGACACGACGACGATGAGGGGCACGGCCGCCGCGAGCGTCGGGAAGGTGATCCGGTCCGGGATGCGCAGGAGCCGCAGGTCGATCACCGACACGGCGACGAGGCTGCCTCCCAGGAGCAGCAGCGGGACGACGAGCGACGAGTCGCCGTAGCGCGCCGCGACGGCGACGAACACGGCGACCGTCGCGAGCTCGACGAGCAGCCAGCGAGCGGGCAGCGCCGCACCGCCGCCGCGCCCGCCGCGCAGGAGCCATGGCTGGGCGGGCAGGCCCGCCCAGGTCACCGGCGGGTGCGGTTCGCCGTCGCGCGCGCCGCGCAGCGAGGCACGGTCGGGCACGCGGTCGATGACGAGGTTGAGGAAGGCGCCGACCGGGACGCCGAGCAGCCCCAGGCCCACCACCGCTGCTGTGCTCACCGGCTCGACGTTAGGTCCGCGCGCTAGCGGCCGTGACCGGAGCAGAGGTAGCGGAGCTCGTCGGGGTCCACGGCACGGTCGGCGGCGACGTCGAGATCCACGATCCCCTCCCGGACGAGGTCGGCGAGCGACTGGTCCATGGTGCCCATCCCGGTGCCCATGCCACTGACCACCGCGTTGGCGAGCGCTGCGCTGTCGCCGGAGCGGATCGACGACACGGCGGCGTCGCTGGGACGCAGCACCTCGGCTGCCAGCGCCACACCACCGTCGAGCGCCGGCACCAGCTGCTGCACGACGATGCCGCGCAGCGTGGTGGCGAGCTGCACGCGCACCTGTGGCTGCTGCTCGGCCGGGAAGACGTCGACGATGCGCTCGACGGTCTGCACGGCATCGGTGGTCCGCAGCGTCGCGATCACGAGGTGGCCGGTCTCGGCGGCGGCGAGCACCAGCCGGAGGCTTGCCAGGTCCGGGAGGTCACCGGCGACGAGCACGTCGGGGTCCTGGCGCAGCGCGCTGCGCAGGCCGCTCTCGAAGCTCGCCGTGTCCTCACCCACCTCCCGCTGGTTCACCAGGCCGGCGCGGTGCTTGTGGAGGAACTCGATCGGCTCCTCCACGGTGATGATGTGGCACGGGCGTCGACGGTTGATGCGGTCGATGAGCGCGGCAACGGTGGTCGAGGTCCCCGAGCCATGGGGTCCGCACACCAGCACCAGGCCCCGGCGCTGGTCGGCCCAGGCGATCACCTCGTCCGGCAGGCCGAGGTCCTCGGGGTCGGGGATGTCGCCCGGCACCAGGCGCATCACGGCGCCCACGGAGTCGCGCTGCACGAACGCCGCCACCCGGAAGCGGCCCCTGCCGGGGATGGCATGGGACGTCGCCAGCTCGCCGGCGGCGAGGAAGCGCTCGCGCTGACGCTGCGTGAGCGATCCCAGCACGAGGCGGCGGACCTCCGAGCCGTTGAGGGCACCGAACCCCTCGAGTCGGCGCAGCTCGCCCTGCACGCGCACCACCGGGGGCGCCCCCACGCTCAGGTGCAGGTCGGAGCCGCCGCAGCGCAGCACCCGGTCGAGCAGGTCGTCGAGCTGCACCCGGACCGCGCCCGGCGGTCGGCTCGGCGCGGCGCCCGGGGCGTCGATCGGCGCGTCGGCCCACGGCGCCTCGGTGCCCTCGACGTCGCGCTCGCCGTACATCTGGTCGATGAGGCGCAGGAGGTCGTCTCGAGCGGCCACGGCAGGCAGGACCGGCATCGCGAGGTCCCCCTCCAGGGCGGTCGTCAGCGCATCGTCACCCGGGTCGACCATGGCGACGACGATGCCGTCGGGACGGCGCTCCACGGCGACGGCGAGGTAGCCCCGGGCGAGGTCCTCGGGCACCAGCGCCCACACGTCGGGGAGGATGGACTGCTCCGAGAGCTCGACGTGCGCGACGCCGAGCTCGCTCGCCACGGCCGCCGTGACGTCCTGCTCGCTGACGATCCCCTCCAGCACGAGGAGGTGGGCGAGGTGGATGCCCTCGGCTGCCTCGCGCCCGAGCAGCTCGTCGAGCAGGTCGCGCGACAGCACCCGGCGCGCCACCAGGAACTCACCGAGGCGGCGGGAGGAGATGCGCATGGCAGGACGCTCCACGGCGGTGGGCCGGGGGCCGGGCCTCGTCAGGTCTTCACCGACGAGAGGAACCGCAGCAGCAGGCCGCGGTCGAGCGGCTCGTCGTCGACCTCGGCCGTGCCCGCCGGGCCGGCCTGCTGCTCCTCGTCGCTGCCGGCCTCGGCGGCGGTGCGCACCGCCTCCGCGGCCCGGGGCGACAGCCGGGCGAGCTGGCGGGCGAGCTCCTCGTCGAGGACCGCTGGCGCCTCGCTCGGCGTGGGCGGCGCGACGGGTGCTGCCGAGCGATCCGCCAGCCCCGGAAAGGCGGCCGCCAGGCCGTCGAGGTCCCCGGCGTCGTCGAGCACCTCGGCCTGCGTCGGCGCAGGCTCGTCGGGAGCGACGTGGTCGTCGCCCGTCACGGAGGCGGCGGCGACGACCGGCTCGACCGCGGCGGGCGGGTCCATCGCGTCGTGGCTCGGCCCGGCGTCCGCCGTCGTGCGGGTGACCTCGGGGGCCTCCGCCGGCGCGGGCAGCGCCGCCGGCGCTGCGGTGACCTCGACGACACCGGCCTCGACGAGGTCGCGCGACGGCGCGCAGCACGGGCACCTCGGGCAGGCCGAGCTCCTCGCCGAGGCGGCGGACGGTGCGGCCGGCGCCGACGGCGACGAGGGTGGCCCAGCGATCCTGGTCGATGGTGACCTCCCCGGCCGGGAGCAGCGCGCGCAGCGCCACCCAGGCGTCGGGCGACGGCACGACCTTCTCGAGCTCCTGCCACTCCACGAGGAGCGCCTCGGCTGCACCGAGCAGGGCATCGACGTCGCTGACCGCCGGACCCTCCGGTACGGCGTCGGGGTCGAAGGTGAAGGTGCCCGCCGTGCAGCGCAGCAGCTCCGCCAGCGCATCCACGGCGTCGGTGGCCAGCGCGGCGCCCGGCGCTTCGACGGCCGCGACCGCCCCTGCGGTCATGGAGATCCGGCCCGAGCCGCCCTCGCCTGCGATGTGCAGCTGCCCGCTCTTCTCGGTGGCCGCGAGGAGGCGCAGGACGTCGGGCAGGGCAAAGGTGTCGAGGGTCCCTTGCAGGGCCACGCTGACCTCCGGGTCGACTTGGGTCCTCATTCCCATCGGCACGGCGCAGACGGGACTTCAGTGCATTGTCGCGGCGCCCATCCTGGCGCGATCAGGTGCTGTCCGCGCTCGCGGCGGCCTCGCGGTGGCGCAAGGCGCCCAGGGCGGCGGCGCTCATCGCCTCCAGCGGCGGGTCCTCGTTGGTCCAGCTGCGGAAGGCGTGGGCCGCCTGGTGGATCAGCATCCCGAGCCCGCTCACCGCCCGGGCCCCGCGATCGCGGGCGGCGATGAGCAACGGGGTGGCGGCGGGGTGGTAGACGAGGTCGACGACGACCTGGCCGGCGCCGAGGCGCTCGGCGTCCACGGGCAGCGGCTCGGGAGCTCCCGCCGTCGAGATGACCACGCCCATGCCGAGCGGCGTGGCGTTGATCACGATGTCGGCGGCTGCCACCTCCGCCGGGCTGCCGACGCGCCCGTTGGGGCCGGCCAGGGCGGCGGCACGCGCGGCGCCCGCAGGCGACCGGTTGGCGATCACCACCTCGGCTGCGCCTGCCAGCCCGACCGCCCGCGCGACGGCTCGTCCCGCGCCACCGGCACCGACGATCCCGCAGCGGCGACCGCCGAGCTCGATGCCCTCGTCGAGTCGGAGGGCGTCGACCAGGCCGGGACCGTCGGTGTTGTCGCCGAGCAGCTCACCGCCGCGGCGCGTCACGCAGTTGACGGCTCCGAGCGCCTCGGCGGCGGGGCTCAGCCGGTCGAGTGCGTCGATCACCGCGGCCTTGTGCGGCATCGTCACCGACACGCCCTCCAGGCCGAGCGCGCGCACGCCGGCCATGGCGAGCCCGGCCGCGCCGTCGGGCACCTCGAAGGCCAGGTACGCCCAGTCGAGGCCCGCCGCGTCGAAGGCGGCGTTGAAGATGGTCGGTGAGAGCGAGTGGCGCACGGGCGTGCCGATGACGCCCGCCGTGCGCGTCTGGCCGCTGATGAGGGGTCCGCCGCGCCCGCTCACCCGCAGCCGAGCCCCGCCGCCTCGCAGGCGTCCTTGGCGCGGAGGAACTCGTCGTAGCTCTCCGTGAAGAGGTGGTTGCCCTCGGCGTCCTCGAGGACGTAGTAGATCCAGGGGCCCGACGCGGGGTTGAGGGCCGCCTCGATGCTCGCCCGGCCGGGCGACGCGATCGGCGTCGGCGGCAGGCCTGCGCTCCTGCGGGTGTTGTAGGGCGAGTCGCTCTGGAAGTCGATGCTGGAGCGATCGCGGCCCTCCAGCTCGGCCTCGTAGCGGGAGGTCGCGTCGATGCCCAGCGGGATGCCCTGGCGCATCCGGTTGTAGATGACCTGGGCGACCATGGGCCGTTCCTCGTCGACCTTGGTCTCCTCCTCGATGAGCGACGCGACGACGAGGACCTCGTAGGGCGTCAGGTTGAAGCGCTCCTGTGCCGACGCCACGTCGAGCTCGGTCATGGTGGCGTCGAGCTGCGCCACCATCTGGCGGAGCACGGCGAGCTCGTCGGCCTCGGCCGCGACGCGGTAGGTCTCGGGAAAGAGGATCCCCTCGTTCGAGGGCTGGTCGGCAGGCTGGAAGGCGGAGCGAACCTGACCGGCCTCGAGCAGCGACCGCAGGGTGGCGGCGTCCAGGCCGAGGCCACGCTCGGGATCGGCGAGGCGCTCGATCGTCTCGTCGAGTGTGAGCCCTTCGGGCATCGTGAAGGCGCGCTCCTCCGGCGGGCGAGGTCCCGCCTCGAGGAGCTCGATGACCTCGCCCATCGAGCTGTTCCGCTCCAGCTCGTAGGTGCCGGCCTGGAAGGGCCCGCCGCCGTTGACCCGGAGGTACCACTCCCACACGAAGCTGCTGGCGATGATCCCCTCGTCCTCGAGCAGGGCGCCGATGTCGTCGGACGTCGAGCCCTCCGGGATCTCGATCTCGGCGAGATCGCCGGGATCGCCGGGCGGATCGATCTGGCGCTGCACCCACAGGCCCCCGGCGGCGAGCGCGAGCGCGCCCAGGACGGCCAGCGCGAGCAGCACCGTGAGCGCCCGTCGGCCGCGGCTCGTGCGCTGCGGCACCTCGACGTCGTCGACCTCGTCGTCGTAGCGGTCGTAGCGGTCGTAGGTCTCGTAGGGGTCGTCGCCGTGGTCGTCGTGGTCGTCGTGATGGGGGTCGGTCGGGCCGGCGCCGCCGCGGGGACCGACCGAGCTGCGTTCATCCATGCGTGGGGGGCTCCTCCGAGTGGGCGAGGCGGCGGTGGTCGAGCCAGCTCTGCAACATGATGGCGGCGGCGACCTTGTCGACGACGCGGCGCCGGGCGCCGGCTCGCAGGTCGAGGCCGATCAGGTCGCGGTCGGCGCTCACGGTGGTGAGTCGCTCGTCCCACGTCTCGACCGGCAGGCCGGTGGCTTCGGCCAAGGCGTCACGCTCGGCGAGCGCCGCCGCGGCGGCCGGTCCCACGCTGCCGTCGAGCGAGAGGGGCAAGCCGACCACGAGCGCCTCGGCGCCCGCCTCCTCCGCCAGCTCGGCGATGCGCCGGTGATCGTGTGCGGGGTCGCCCGAGCGGATCACCACCTCGTAGGGCGTGGCGAGCCTGCCGTCGCTGTCGGAGAGCGCTACGCCGATCCGCTTGCTGCCGAGATCGATGCCCAACGCCCTCACGAGCCCGAGATGCCCGCAGCGGACCGGGCCGCATCGAGGGCGGCATCGAGGCCCTCGGCGTCCTTGCCGCCCGCCACGGCGAGGAGGGGGTCCTTGCCGCCACCGCCCTTGATCAGCTTCTTGGCGCCCTCGAGCAGCGCGGAGGCGTCGAGCCCGCTGTCGGGCCGCACGGCGGCGACCAGCGCCGCACCGCCGCTGGTGGGGGCGGTCCCCAGGACGACGCCGCGGATGCCGGGCTGGTCGCGCAGGGCGACCGCCAGGTCGCGCAAGGCGTCGCGCTCGAGGCCCTCGACGCGCTCCACGACGACGCCGTCGACCGCCGCGGCGGCCAGGGCGCTGGCCTGGCCGCCCGCCGCCTGGCGCTTGAGGGCCTTGATCTCGTCGCGCAGCGCCTTGACCTCCTCGAGCCGCTTGCGGGCGCCCTCGACGACCTCGCCGACGGGCACGTTCAGCACCTCCGCCAGCTCGTCGAGCACGCGCTCCTCCGCGCGGAGGCGCTCGATCGGGCCCGTGCCGGTGACGGCTTCGAGCCGGCGCAGGTTCGAGCCGATCGAGCTCTCGGAGACGATCTTCAGCGGTCCGATGTCGCCCAGGGCGCGCACGTGGGTGCCGCCGCACAGCTCGGTGGAGCGTCGACCGGCCTCGAGGACGCGCACGACGTCGCCGTACTTGTCGCCGAAGAAGGCGATGGCGCCCAGCGCTGCTGCCTCGGCCTTGGTGGTCTCGTAGTGGCGCACGGGGTCGTTGGCGAGGATCTCGCGGTTGGCGAGGTCCTCGATCTGGCGGATCTGGTCGGCGCTGAGCGCGTCGGCGGGCCCGAAGTCGAAGCGCAGCCGCTCCGGCTCGACGAGCGAGCCCTGCTGCTTGACGGCGTCGCCGAGCACCTCGCGCAGCGCCCAGTGCAGCACGTGGGTGCCGGTGTGGTTGCGGCGGATGGCGTCGCGGCGGTCGACGTCGATGGCTGCCGTGGCGTCCTGGCCGGGCTCGATGGTGCCCTCGACCACGCGCACGTGGTGGCGGTGCAGGCCCGGGAGCGCGTAGGTGGTGTCGAGCACCTCCACGGCGCCGGTGTCGGTGGTGATGCGCCCGGTGTCGCCCACCTGCCCGCCGGACTCGGCGTAGAAGGGCGTGCGGTCGAGGAAGACCGATGCGGTGCCGTCGTCGCCCGGCACGACGGCGAGCACCTGCGCGCTGGCCTCGCCCTTGTCCCGGCCCACGAAGTCGCTGGGCCCGAAGCGGTCGA
Organism: uncultured Microthrixaceae bacterium; assembly: GCA_963715505.1. Classification (GTDB taxonomy): domain Bacteria; phylum Actinomycetota; class Acidimicrobiia; order Acidimicrobiales; family VFJN01; genus VFJN01. The sequence goes on along the minus strand of OY970242.1, from coordinate 1,207,698 downwards.
GGATGTCCTGGAAGGTCGAGAGGTTGGCGTAGGCGTCGCTGCCGGACCTGGCGCCTGCCTTGGAGGTCTCCTGCGCCTGCGCGAGGGCGGCACGGTAGCCGTCCTCGTCGACGTCGATGCCGAGCTCGGCGGTGATCTCCTGGGTGACCTCGAGCGGGAAGCCGTACGTCTCGTAGAGGTCGAAGGCGACGTCGCCTCCGAGCGCGCTGCCGTCGGGAAGGTCGGCGAGCTTGGCGTCGAGCAGGCTGGTCCCCCGCTTGAGGGTCTGGCGGAACCGCTCCTCCTCTCGGGCGACGATGCCCGTGATGCGGTCCTGGTCGGCGCGCAGCTCGGGGTAGCCGTCGGCCATGGCGTCGACGACGGCGCCTACCAGCGGGGTGGCGAGGTCGCGCTCCACGCCGAGCAGGTACGCGTAGCGCACGGCCCGGCGGATGATGCGGCGCAGGACGTAGCCGCGATCCTCGTTGGAGGGCACGACGCCGTCGCCGACGAGGAAGGTGGCGCTGCGCCCGTGGTCGGCGAGGACCTTGAGGGCGACGTCGGTGCGGTCGTCGCTGCCGGCCCGGCGGCCCGTGATCGACTGGGCGACCTCGAGCAGGCGGGCGAGGGGGTCGACCTCGTAGACGGTGTGGGTGCCGTTGAGCGCGGTGAGCATCCGCTCGAGGCCGGCGCCGGTGTCGATGCCCTTGCGGGGCAGGTCGGCGAGCGAGCCGTCGGTGCCGCGGAGGTGCTGCGGGAAGACCAGGTTCCAGATCTCGACGTAGCGGTCCTCGGCTGCGGGGTTGGCCGGACCGCCGTCGGGACCGAACGGGGCGCCGTAGTCCCAGAAGATCTCCGAGGACGGCCCGCAGGGGCCGGTGTCGCCCATCTCCCAGAAGTTGTCCTTGTCGAGCCGCTGGATCCGCCCGCGGGGCACGCCCACGGCATCGGCCCAGATCTCCTCCGCCTCGTCGTCGCTCACGTGCACGGTGACCCAGAGGCGCTCCGCGTCGAGCCCGAGGACCTCGGTGAGCAGCTCCCACGCCCAGGGGATCGCCTCGGCCTTGAAGTAGTCGCCGAAGCTGAAGTTGCCGAGCATCTCGAAGAAGCTCAGGTGGCGGGGGGTGCGCCCGATGGCGTCGAGGTCGTTGTGCTTGCCGCCGGCGCGCACGCACTTCTGGATGCTGGCCGCCCGGGGCGGGTCGAAGGGCGGCCGCTCCTCGCCGAGGAAGATCGGCACGAACTGCATCATCCCGGAGTTCGTGAACATCGGCGCCGTGGGATGCGTGGGGATCAGGCTGGCCGAGGGCACGAGCGTGTGCTGCTTGGCGGCGAAGAACTCGTTCCAGGTGCGCCGGAGTGCATTGGCATCCATAGACGCAGCGAGCCTACTGGCGAGGTCGGGTCAGACCCTCAGCCGGATCGCTCCAGGCTGGCCCGCAGCTCGGCCTCTCGCTCCGCCATGGCCGCGCGGCCCTCGGCCACCGCGGCGCGCAGGTCGCCACCGAAGCCACGGATGGCATCGGCGAGGTCGGCGGACACCCGCTCGGGCGCGTAGCGAGCCGCCGTCTCGCGCACGAAGCGCATGATCCAGAACGACGCGCCGAAGCCGAAGCTGGCACCGACGACGAGCCAGAGCAGGCGGCGGAACATCGTGACGGCCCCTCAGCGCTCGGCGCGCGAGCGGCGAAGGCGCTGGGCGGCTCGGCCGGTGCCCGACGCCACCGCGATGGCCTTGATGAGCGGGTTCGAGAAGGCCAGGTAGGCGAGCCGCGACGCGGAGTCGACGGTGCCGCCGATCGACTCGGCGGTGCCGAGCACGCCGTCGAGGCGCTCGAGCTCCACGTTGGCCGCGCGCACCGTCTCGCCGAGGTCGGCCATCACGGGCACGGTCTCGTCGCGCAGCAGGTCGACCGCGTCGCGCAGGGCCCTGAGCGTCTTGGTGACGGCGACGAGCGCGAAGCTCAGCAGGACCACGGCCACGACGCTGGCGATGGCGACGATGAGCGCAGCGAGCTCCGTGGCGCTCACGGTCGGTTGGCCCTGCGTTGCATGCGCGTGCGGATCTCCTGCTCGAAGCCGTGGTCGGAGGGTTCGTAGTAGCGGCGGTCGCTGAGCTCGTCGGGCAGGTGCTGCTGGGGCACCCAGCCCTGCGGGTCGTCGTGAGGATACTCATAGCCCACGCCGTGGCCGAGCTTCTCGGCGCCGGCGTAGTGCGCGTCGCGCAGGTGGACGGGCACCTCGACCGAGGGCCCGTGGCGCACGTCTTCCCGGGCGCGCCAGATCGCCAGGGCCGCGCGGTTCGACTTGGGCGCCGTCGCCAGGTGCACGACGGCCTGGGCGAGGTTGAGCTGCGCCTCGGGCAGGCCGACGTGCTCGACGGCGTGCGCGGCGGCGACCGCGACCACCAGGGCCTGCGGGTCGGCCTCGCCGACGTCCTCGCTGGCTGCGATCACGATCCGCCGGGCGATGAAGCGGGCGTCCTCGCCCGCCTCGAGCATCCGCGCCAGCCAGTAGACGGCGGCGTCGGGATCCGACCCGCGCATCGACTTGATGAACGCGGAGATGACGTCGTAGTGCTCGTCGCGGCCGTAGCGCAGCGCCTTGGTGCCCAGCGCGGCCTCGGCGTCGGCCAGCGTGACGACCGACGGCTCGTGCGCCCCTGGCGCCGTGGCGCCGGTTGCGGCGGTGCGGGCGCGTGCGATGGCGACGGCGACCTCGAGGCTGGTCAGCACGTGGCGCCCGTCGCCGTTGGCATGGCTGGCGAGGTGCTCGACGGCGTCGGCGTCGGCGCCGGCGCCCTCGGCGGCGAGGCCCTTGGCGATGAGCGCTCGGGCGGCGTCGCCGTCGAGCGCCTCGAGCCGGAACAGCGTCGAGCGCGAGAGCAGGGGCGGGTTGACCTCGAAGAAGGGGTTCTCGGTGGTGGCGCCGATGAGGGTGATGAGGCCGCTCTCGACGCCCGGGAGCAGCGCGTCCTGCTGCGACTTGGAGAAGCGGTGCACCTCGTCGAGGAACAGGATGGTGCCCTGGCCGCGCTCGCCCAGGCGCTGGCGGGCGCGCTCGAGCACGTCGCGCACGTCCCTGACGCCCGCGCTCACCGCGGAGAGCTGCTCGAACGCCTTGGAGGTGTGGGCGGCGATCGCCTGGGCCAGCGTCGTCTTGCCGGTGCCCGGGGGCCCCCAGAGGATCACCGACGACAGGCGGTCGGCCTCGACCAGCGTGCGCAACGGCCGGCCGGGCCCGAGGAGCTGCTCCTGGCCGACGATGTCGTCGAGGGCCCGGGGTCGCAGGCGTGCGGCGAGGGGCGCCGTGCGTGCCAGGGCGTCCTCCGCCGCCGAGGAGAACAGGTCGTCAGCCATGCCGGCCCGACGCTACCCGCCCCGAACACCCTGGATCAGCGGACGCCACGCCCTTACAGTGCACCTCAGTGTCCTTCCCCCACCACAACCAACGTCCCGGAAGGGGGAGCAATGGCAGTCGAGGTCGGTGCGAAGCTCGATGCGCTGGCCCGCTCGCAGCACGGCGTGGTGACGAGCGAGCAGGCCGTGAAGGCGCTGGGCCCCAGCCGCAAGGCTCGCTGGGTCGCAGAGCGCCGGCTGCTGTCGGTGCAGCCGGGGGTCTTCCGCCTGGCCGGGTCCCGCCCGACGTGGCACCAGTCGCTCCAGGCCGCCGCGCTCGCCGCGGAGGGGGTCGTGTCGCATCGCTCGGCTGCCGAGCTCTGGGGACTGATCAAGCCGGCGGGATATCTCGAGGTGTCGGTCGGCGAGGGGGGCAACCCCCGCCTGCGACCACCCGCGATCGTGCACCGCATCGGTGAGCTCCATCCAAGCCTCGTGGTCGACCGCGAAGGGATGCGGGTCACCGATGCGCTCCGAACCGTCGCCGACCTCGGTCTGGTCCTGCCCCGCTGGGCAGTCGGCGACGCGCTGAGCCGGGGGCTCACGACGAGGCTCTTCCAGATCGGTGAGGTGCAGGAGCTGCGCGAGGCGCTCCGGCGTTCGGGTCGCAACGCTGCGGGCGTCGTCGAGGAGCTCTTCGCGCACCGGCTCCTGCGGGCCGCGACCGACGCGCGCATCCTCGAGGCACGCCTCGTCGAGCTGATCGGCCGCCACGACCTGCCCGAAGCGTCGTTCCAGCACGAGGTCTGGCACGCCGGCCGCTTCGTCTCCCGCATCGACGCCGCCTATCCCGAGCTGCTGCTGGCGATCGAGGTCGAGGGCGACGAGCACCACCGCGCACCCGAGGCCTTCCAGCGCGACCGGGCTCGTCGGGGCTATCTCGTCGCGCTCGGTTGGACGGTGCTCCGCTTCAGCTGGGACGACGTGGTCCACAGCCCCGGCTCCGTCGCACAGACGATCAGCGCGGCGCTCAGCCGCCTCCGTGCCGCCTGAGCGCGCGACGTCGATCGCTAGGGCTTCGGGGGGAGGATGCGCAGGCCGAGGTCGGCGAGCTGGCGCTCGTCGACCGGGGTGGGCGCGCCGGTCATCGGGTCGACGCCGGACTGGGGCTTCGGGAAGGCGATCACCTCGCGGATGTTCTCCTCGCCGGCCAGGATCGCCGCCAGTCGGTCGATGCCGAAGGCGAAGCCACCATGGGGCGGGGCCCCGTAGCCGAACGGCGTGAGGAAGAAGCCGAAGCGGCGCTGCGCCTCCTCCTCGTCGATCCCCAGCAGGTCGAAGATCCGCTGCTGCAGGTCCGGCTCGTGGATCCGCAGCGATCCCGAACCCAGCTCCCAGCCGTTGAGCACCAGGTCGTAGGCCTTGCTGCGCACCGACATCGGGTCGGACTCGAGCTTGTCGAGGTCCTCGGGGTGCGGCCGGGTGAACGGGTGGTGGGCGGCCTTGGGGTTCCCCGCCTCGTCGCGGCCCACGAAGAGCGGGAAGTCGACGATCCACACGTAGCGGTAGGGGCCCTCGTGCACCGGCGGGCGGCCGAGGTCGTTGCGCAGGGTGCCGAGCACCTCGCAGGCGGTGTGCCACTCGTCGGCGACGAGGAGCAGCAGGTCGCCGGCTTCGGCCCCGAGCCGGCCGACGAGCGCGGCCCGCTCTTCGTCGCTCAGGAACTTGGCGACGGGGCTGTCGAGCGCGCCGTCGTCGCCGACCTTCATCCAGACGAGCCCCTTGGCGCCCAGCGCCTTGGCGCGGTCGGTCAGGCCGTCGAGCTTGCTGCGGCCGAAGTCGGCCGCTGCCCCGCTCACCCGCAGGCCCTTGACGGTTGCGGCCGAGGCGAAGGCCTTGAACTCGGTCGACGCGAAGATGTCGGTGAGCGTCACCAGCTCCATGGCGAAGCGCAGGTCTGGCTTGTCGCTGCCGAAGCGGTCCATGGCGTCGTGCCACGTGATCTGTTCGATGTCGGCTGGGCGCTCGCCGGTGACCGCCTCGGCAGCCTCGAGCACGGCGTCGGAGATGAACGCCAGGACCTCGTCCTGCGTCACGAAGCTGGCCTCCGCGTCGAGCTGCATGAACTCGTACTGGCGGTCGGCGCGGAGGTCCTCGTCGCGCAGGCAGCGGGCGATCTGGTAGTAGCGGTCGGTGCCGCCGACCATGAGCAGCTGCTTGTAGAGCTGCGGCGACTGGGGCAGGGCGTAGAAGCTCCCGGGCACCTGGCGCGACGGCACGAGGAACTCACGAGCGCCCTCGGGGGTCGAGGGCATGAGCATCGGCGTCTCGACCTCGACGAAGCCCTGGCGCTCCATCGACCGTCGGATCGCCGCGTTGACGGCGGCGCGGATGCGCAGGTTGCGCTGCATCCGTGCCCGGCGCAGGTCGAGGTAGCGGTAGCGAAGGCGGATCAGCTCGTCGACGTCGTCGGCGCGCTCGTCGATGGGGAAGGGCGGCGCCTCGGCGCTCGAGAGCACCTCGACCGTGCAGTCGCCGATCTCGACCTCGCCCGTCGCCAGGGCCTCGTTGACGGTGCCCTCGGGTCGGACGCGCACGGTGCCGGTGATGCGCACGACGAACTCGCTGCGCAGGTCGTGGGCGCCGTCGACGACGCACTGCACGACGCCGGTGTGGTCGCGCAGGTCGATGAAGGCGAGGTGCTCGCCGTGCTCGCGGCGCCGGGCGACCCACCCGCAGACCGCCACCTCGGCGCCCGCGTCCGCCGCCCGCAGCTCGCCGCACAGGTGCGTGCGCATCCGGTCGCTCATCGTTGGTCCAACACCTTCCTCACGTGGTCGACGAGGTCACCCGCGTCGACGCTGGACTGCTCGCCGCTCTCGAGGTCGCGCACCGTGACGCTGCCGGCGGCGCGCTCGTCGTCGCCGATGATCGCCGCGAGGCGTGCACCGCTCCGGGATGCCGACTTCATCTGGGACCTCATCGAGCGCTGATCGAAGGCGCGGTCGGTCGCCACGCCTGCGGCGCGGAGCTGCTGGGCGAGGGTGACGGCGCCCGCGCCGTCGGTCACGTCGACCACGAACACCTCGAGCCTTCGCTCGGGCGCGGGGAAGGTCCCCTCGGCGTCGCAGGTCAGCAGCACCCGCTCGATCCCGCAGCCGAAGCCGATGCCGGGGGTGGGCGGCCCGCCCAGCTGCTCGATGAGCCCGTCGTAGCGGCCGCCGCCGAGCAGCGTCGACTGCGCGGTGCCGAGCGCGTCGCTCTGGAACTCGAAGAGGGTGTGCGTGTAGTAGTCGAGGCCGCGGACGAGGCTCTCGTCGACGACGAAGGGGATGCCCAGGTCGCGCAGCCCGGCCTGCACCCGCTCGCCGTGGGCGGTCGAGGCGGCGTCGAGCGAGTCTGCCATGCGGGGCGCATCGGCGAGCACGGCTCGCGTCCGCGTCGCGCTTGGAGTCGAGCACCCGCAGCGGGTGCGCCTCGACCTTGGCGGCGTCGTCGGGGGCCAGGTCGCCCGCGCGGGGCGCAGCCAGGCCTGCAGCACCTCGGCGTAGGCGGCGCGGTCGGCCGGCGTGCCCATCGAGTTGACGACGAGCCGCCACCGCTCGAGCCCGAGCGCCCGCAGGAAGGCCTCGCCGAGCGCGATCACCTCGACGTCGACGTGGGGGTCGGCGCTGCCGATCACCTCGACGCCCACCTGGTGGTGCTGGCGGAGCCGGCCGGCCTGGGGACGCTCGTAGCGGAAGGCCGGCGTGGCGTACCAGACCTTCCAGGGCACGTCGGGCCGGTGCTCCACGAAGGCGCGGGCGACCGATGCGGTCCCCTCCGGGCGCAGCGCCACGTGGCGGTCGCCCTTGTCGCGGAAGTCGTACATCTCCTTGGTGACGACGTCGGTGCCCTCACCGAGGCGCTGGAACACGCCGATGTCCTCGAACATCGGCGACTGGACGAGGCCGAAGCCGTAGCGGTGGACCAGGGCCGCGAACGTGCCGATCAGGGCCTCCCACCGTGCCGACTCGGGCGGCAGCACGTCGTGGGTGCCCTTCGGCGCACGGAAGTCAGCACGTTCAGGCACGGTCAGCGAGGCTACCGGACCCCCGAGACGGCCCCGACCCCGTGGCGGCGCCGCGTGGAGCGGGTGGGCGGCGGGGCTAGGTTCGGCAGATGCCCGACGACAAGCCGCACGTCTACGTCCCCGCCGGCGAGGCTCCGCCCTCCGAGCTGGCCACCGAGGACCTCGAGGAGGGCGACGGCACCGAGGCGACGAGCGGATCGGAGGTGGAGGTCCACTACGTCGGCGTCTCCTGGCGCACGCGGCAAGCAGTTCGACGCCAGCTGGGACCGCGGCGAGACGTTCCGCTTCCGGCTCGGCGCCGGCCAGGTGATCACCGGCTGGGACGAGGGCGTTGCCGGCATGCGCGTCGGCGGACGCCGCCGCATCGTCATCCCGCCTGGCAAGGCCTACGGAAAGCAGGGTGCCGGCGGGGTCATCGGGCCGAACGAGACGCTCGTGTTCGTCGTCGACCTGGTGAGCGTGCGCTGAGCGGATCCATGGCACCGGACGCTCCCCAGACGCTGAGCCCACCGCGCGCCGAGCGCCGGCCGCACGTCCTGCGGGCCCACGGCGACGAGCGGACCGACGACTGGTACTGGCTGCGCAGCGACGACCGCAGCGACCCCGAGGTCCTGGCGCTGCTCGAGGCCGAGAACGCCTTCGTGGCCGGCTCGCTCGCCCACACCGACGACCTCCAGGCGGCGCTGTTCGCCGAGATGAAGGCCCGCATCAAGGAGACCGACCTCTCGGTGCCCTTCCGCAAGGACGGGCGCTGGTTCTACAGCCGCACCGTCGAGGGCGAGCAGTACCCCGTCCTGTGCCGCACCTCGCTCGAGCCGCCCGCCGACCTGCCCGAGGCGGCGCGCCTCCCCGGCGAAGAGGTGCTGTTGGACCTCAACGTCCTGGCAGGCGACAGCGACTACTTCGCCCTCGGCGCCTACGACCTCGCGCCGGGCCAGGACCTGCTCGTCTACTCCACGGACCACGACGGCTCGGAGCGCTACACGATGCGCATCCGCGACCTGCGCACCGGCACCGACCTCGCCGACGTGCTGCCCGAGACCACCTACGGCACGGCGTGGGCCGGCGACTCGACGGTCTTCTACGTGCGGCCCGACGCCGCCAACCGGCCGTACCAGGTGTGGCGCCACGAGGTCGGCACGTCGCCCGACGACGACGTGCTCGTCTTCGAGGACCCCGACGAGCGGTTCTTCGTGTCGGTGGGCCTGAGCCTCACCGAGGCGTGGGTGCAGATCAGCTCCAGCTCGAAGGTGACCAGCGAGGAGCTGGTGATCCCCGCCGCCGAGCCCACCACCCCGCCACGGTCGATCCACCCCCGCCAGCAGGACCTCGAGTACGAGGTGGTCCACGCCCCGACGCCCGGCGAGGACCGCTTCCTCGTCCTCACCAACGCCGACGACGCCGTGAACTTCAAGCTGATGAGCGTCCCCGTCGACGACACCCGGCGCGAGCGCTGGGCCGAGGTCGTGCCGCACCGTCCCGACGTGAAGCTCGAAGGGGTCAGCGCGTTCTCCGGCCACCTGGTGCGCTACGAGCGACGCGAGGGCGTGCGGCGCATCGTCGTCACCTCCTACGCCGACGGCAGCGAGCGGGAGCTGGCGATGCCCGAGGAGGTCTACGACACCGGCGGAGCCACCAACGCCGAGTTCGAGACGCGCACGCTGCGCTTCACCTACACCTCGCTCGTCACGCCGGGCACCGTCTACGACGAGGGCCTCGACTCCGGTGCCCGCACCCTGCTCAAGCGCACGGAGGTCCTCGGCGGGCACGACCCCGCCGACTACGAGACGGGACGGCTGTGGGCAACGGCGCCCGACGGCACGCGGGTGCCGATCTCCTACGTCCACCGCCGCGGCATCCCGCTCGACGGCAGCGCACCGTGCCTGCTCTACGGCTACGGCTCCTACGAGGCGTCGATGGACCCGACGTTCTCGACCTTGCGGCTCTCGCTGCTCGACCGGGGCTTCGTGTTCGCCATCGCCCACGTGCGCGGCGGCGGGGAGATGGGCCGCCCCTGGTACGAGGACGGCAAGGCGCTCCGCAAGACCAACACCTTCGGCGACTTCATCGCCTCCGCCGAGCACCTCGTCGCCGAGGGCTTCACCGCGGCGGACCGCCTCGTGGCCCGGGGCGGCTCCGCCGGCGGGATGCTGATGGGCGCGGTCGCCAACCTCCGCCCCGACCTCTTCGCGGCCATCGTCGCCGAGGTCCCCTTCGTCGACGTGCTCACCACCATCCTCGACGACACGCTGCCACTGACGGTGACGGAGTGGGAGGAGTGGGGCAACCCCGTCGAGGACGCGGAGGTGTACGGCTATATGAAGGGCTACAGCCCGTACGACAACGTCGCCCCGCGCCCGTACCCGGCGATCCTCGCGACCGCCGGGCTCAACGACCCGCGGGTGTCGTACTGGGAGCCGGCGAAGTGGGTGCAGCGGCTGCGGGCGTCGACCACCGCCGACCGGCCGATCTACCTGAAGACCGAGATGGGCGCGGGCCATCAGGGTCCGTCGGGCCGCTACGACACCTGGAAGGACGAGGCGTTCGTGTTCGCATTCATCCTCGACGCCTTGGGCCTGCGAGGTCGCTGAACCCCGGCGTCGGTCGGTGCCCGGTCGCGATCAGCCGCCGTGGCCGGGGACGACCCGGTAGGCCTCGTAGACGCTGTCGATGCCGCGCAGGGTCGACAGGAGCGAGTCGAGGTGCCCGGGATCCGCGAGCTCGAACTCGAAGCGCATCTTGGAGACGCGGTCGGAGCCGGTGTGGCTGTTCGAGCTGAGGATGTTGACGTGGTGGTCGCTCATCGAGGCGGCCACGTCGCGCAGCAGTCGGCCCCGGTCGAGCGCCTTCACCTCGATCATCGCCACGAAGGTGCCCTGGTTGGCTTCGTCCCAGTCGACGTCGATGAGGCGGTCGGCCTGTCCCGCGGCGAGCGACATGGCGTTGGCGCAGTCGGCCCGATGGACCGACACCCCGCGCCCTCGGGTGACGAAGCCGAGGATCTCGTCGCCCGGCACGGGCGTGCAGCACCGCGAGAGGCGCACCATGACGTCGTCGAGCCCCTCGACGTGGACGCCCGCGGGCGGCCGGTGCCGGGAGCCCGGCCGGCGGGCCTGGCGCACCGTGGTGGGCAGGACCTCGCCCTCCTCGTCGCTGGGGTCGACCGCCCGGACCTTGCGGGCCACGCGTGCCGCGATGGCCTTGCCCGAGACGTGGCTCTCCCCCACCGCGGCGTGGAGCGCGTCCAGGTCGGCGTAGTTGAGCTCCTTGGCGACGTCGTGGAGCACGTTGCCCTGGGCCAGCTTCTGCACCGGGAGGCCCTCTCGCCGCAGGGCCTTGACCAACTCTTCACGGCCGTTGTCGACCGCGTCCTCCCGCCGCTCCCGCGAGAACCACTGCCGGATCTTCGCCACCGCGCGCGGCGTGGCCGCGATGTGCAGCCAGTCGCGCGACGGACCGGCTCCCTCCACCTTCGAGGTGAAGATCTCCACGGCGTCGCCTGACGCCAGCTTCGAGTCGAGGGGCACGAGGCGGCCGTTGACCCGGGCTCCGATGCAGGCGTGGCCGACCTCGGTGTGGATGGCGTAGGCGAAGTCGATGGGTGTGGCACCGGCAGCGAGGGTGACGACCTGTCCCTTGGGCGTGAAGACGAAGACCTCGTCCTGCTCGAGGTCGATCTTCAGGTTCTGCATGAACTGGTTCGGGTCCGAGGTCTCGGACTGCCAGTCGATGATGCGGTTGAGCCACATGATGTCGGCGGCCGCGCCCGAGGCGACGTCCTTGTACTGCCAGTGGGCGGCGACGCCCTGCTCGGCGCGAGCGTGCATCTCGTAGGTGCGGATCTGGACCTCGAGGGGCTTGCCGAGGGGACCCACCACGGTGGTGTGCAGGGACTGGTAGAGGTTGAACTTGGGCATCGCCACGTAGTCCTTGAAGCGGCCCTGCACCGGCTTCCAGGTGGCGTGGATCGACCCGAGCGCGGCGTAGCAGTCCTTCACGGAGTCAACGATGACCCGGATGCCCACCAGGTCGAAGATGTCGTCGAACTCGCGGCCCTTGACCATCATCTTCTCGTAGATGGAGTAGAGGTGCTTCGGCCGGCCTGTGACCTCGGCGTTGATGCGCAGCTCGGCGAGGCGCTCCCGCACCTGGTCGAGCACCTGGCTGAGGTAGAGGTCGCGCTCGGGCGTGCGAGTCGAGACCATGTGGTCGATCTCGGCGTAGCGCTTGGGGTGCATCGCCGCGAAGGAGAGGTCCTCGAGCTCCTGGCGCACCTCCTGCATGCCGAGCCGGTGGGCCAGCGGCGCGTAGATCTCGAGCGTCTCGCGCGCCGTGCGCTCCTGCTTCCAGGCAGGCATCGACGCCACGGTGCGCATGTTGTGCAGCCGGTCGCAGAGCTTGATGATGAGGACCCGCAGGTCCTTGGCCATGGCGACGAGCATCTTGCGCATGGAGGCCGCCTGCTGCGCCTCCTTGGTGTCGAACTTGATGCGGTCGAGCTTCGTGACGCCGTCGACGATGGCGGTCACGTCCGAGCCGAAGGCGCCTTCCAGGTCGGCCAGGGTGATGCCGGTGTCCTCCACCGCGTCGTGGAGCAGCGCCGCCGCGACGGTGACGTCGTCGAGCCCGAGGTCGGCGACGATGCGCGCCACGGCCAGCGGGTGGTGGATGTACGCCTCGCCCGAGCGCCGCGACTGGCCGCGGTGGGCCTCGGCCGAGGCGAGGTAGGCCCGCGTGATGAGGCCGGTCGGTGCCTTCGGGTGCCGCGCCCGGTAGGCGCTCAGCAGCGGCGCGACCTCATCCGCCGGTGGGCGCTCGTTGCGCCGCCAGGGAAGGACCCGATCGACCGTGGGCATGGCGCAAGGCTACCGGCGCCGTCGCGGTGCCGAGCTGCGCTGCGTCAGCGCTTCCGGCCCTTCTTGCGCGGTCGCGGTGGGATCGAGCGGCCCGACAGCGTCGGCGCAGCGGCCGGTGCGGGTCGGCGGGGCGGCGCCGCGTCGCCGGCGGCCACGGCCACCGCGCTCGGGATCTCGTCGGCCACCGGGCCCTGGCGCCGCGCCAGGCGCTCCCGGACCTCCCGGTAGTGCGGTTCGCGGTCCTTGATCCACGCCACGACCGGCGACGCGATGAGGATCGACGAGAACGCGCCGACCGTGATGCCGACCGTGAGGGCCAGCGCGAACTCCTCCAGCGGGGCGGCGCCCAGCACGTAGGAGCCGACGAAGAGCATGCCGAGCACCGGCAGCAGCGACGAGATCGTGGAGTTGATCGAGCGCATCAGCACCTGGTTGAGGGAGAGGTTGACGATCCCCGTGTAGGTCGTCTTCCCGGTGCCCCCGAGGCGCTCGGCGTTCTCCTGCATGCGGTCGAAGACGACGATGGTGTCGTAGAGGGAGTAGCCCAGGATGGTGAGGAAGGCGATGACCGTCGCAGGGGTGATCTCGATCTGGAACAGCGCGTAGAAGCCGACGGAGATCACCAGGTCGTGCGCGACCGAGGCGAGTGCGCCGATGGCCATCTTCCACTCCAGCCGCCAGGCGATGTAGAGCGCGATGGCGACGAAGAACCAGATGAGGGCGCGCTGGGCCTTCTCGGTCACCTGCTCGCCCCACGACGGCCCGACCGTCGAGACGCTGACGTCGTTCACGTCGATCCCCGCCGCCGCGGCGAGCGCCTCGGACACCCTGCGCTCCTCCTCGGCCTCCGCGGACGCCGACTGCACGCGCACCGTGCGCGAGTCGCCCCGGCCGATGGTCTGGACCTTCGCGCTCTCCAGGCCGAGCGGCCCCAGCACGTCGCGGACGTCCTCGACGCTGAGGTCGCTGCTGGGCACGTCCCAGGACGTGCCCCCTTCGAAGTCGATGCCGAGGTTGAGGCCCGGGCCGACGATGCCCCAGAGGCTGATCAGCAGCACCAGCAGCGACGTGGTCGTGCCGACGCGCCAGACCTTGCGGAAGTCGATGTCGTCGTCGTAGGACGCCAGCCTGGACAGCACGCTCATGGGTGCACGCCTCCCTGCGTCGAGACCCCGAGGAGGCGTGCTCGCCCGGCGAGGCGCTTGCTCCTCGTGAGGAACAGCACCATCGGGCGCATGAACCAGTAGGAGGCCAGCATGTCCAGGACCGTACCGATGGCGAGGAACAGCGCGAAGCCGCGCACGGGGCCGACGGTGAGCACGTAGAGCAGGACGGCACCGATGAGCGACGCCATGTTCGCCGTGACGATCGTGCGGAACGAGGTGTTGAAGCTCGTCGACGCCACGCTGCGCGGGGTGCGGCCGCGCCAGACCTCTTCCTTGAGGTGCTCGTAGAACACCACGTTGGAGTCGACGGCGACGCCGATCGACACGATGATCCCGGTCACGCCTGCCAGCGTGAGCGCCAAGCCGCGCGTCTCCCCCAGCCAGGCGATGATCACCCACATCAGCGCGCCGGACACGGTGACGCTCCCCACCGCGACCAGGCCGAGGAGCCGGTAGTAGCTGACCATGTACAGCGTCACGAGCGCGAGGCCGACGAGGCCGGAGACGACCCCCGCCCGCAGGGAGTCGTTGCCGAGGGTCGCGGAGATCTCACGGGTCTGCAGGGTCTCGAGGGCCACCGGGAGCGAGCCGTAGCGCAGCACCAGGGCGAGGTCCTTGGCCTCTTGCTCGCTGAAGCTGCCGCTGATCTGGATCTGGTCCCGCTCGTAGGACGGCTGCTGGATGTTGGGAGCGGACACGACGACGGAGTCGAGGACGATGGCGAGCCGCCCCGTCGGGCAGCGCTCGGTGCGGTTGAAGCACTCGGCGGCGATGGCGTTGAACTGGTCGATGCTCTCACCGCCGCGGATCTCGAGGGCGACGGTCCACTGACCGGTCTGCGACAGCTCGGCGCGCGCCGTCTCGACGATGCGTCCCGTGGCGGCCGCCGGCCCGAGGTAGTACTTGGCGACGACCTCGCCGTCGACGACCTCCTCGAGGATGACCGGCTCATCGGGGTCGTCCTCCTCCCGAGGAGTCGTGGAGAGGTCCTCGGGGAGGCCCGGGATCCCGGCGGGCACCGTCGGGTCGACGGGCAGGGTCGTGGCCGTCGGGGCGGTGGTGGCCGTGGTGTCGGTCGGCTCCTCCTGGAACGGTGTGGCGGCGCCTGCCGCCGACTGCCCCTCCACGCCGGGCTCGGTGGTGTCGGTGCCCTCGGTGGAGGACGTGGTGCTCGGGTCCGCCGGCGCGGCGGTCGTGGTGGTGAGCTCGGCAGGGTCCTCGACGTCGACGGGGAGCGGCAGCAGCACCGGGCGGAAGCGCAGCTCGGCGGTCTGGCCGACCAGCTCGCGGGCACGATCGCGGTCGGTCACGCCCGGGAGGCTCACCTCGATGGTCCGTCCCTGGCGGGTGATCTCGGGCTCCGCCACGCCGAGCGCGTCGACGCGGGAGCGGATGACCTCGATCGCCTGGTCGAGCGTCTCGTCGGAGGCCTCGTCGACGGGCTGGAGCGTGACGGCGAAGCCGCCCTCGAGATCGAGGCCGAGCTTGGGACCCCAGCCGGCCGTGAGCACGCCGGCGAGGGCGCCGAAGGTGCCGAGGACGACGACGACCAGGGGCAGCAGGCCGGATCGGCGCAGCCGGCCGCGCCTCATCGAGCGCTGCGGCGACCGGCGCGACGCGGCGCCAGCAGCTGGTCGTGGAGGGGGGTTGCGTGCACTCGATCTCCGTCTCGGGGTGGACGACGCCGGGCGAGGTTAGCCATGCGCCGCCCGGACCTTCGAACGCAGCCGGTCGAACGTCCCGGTCGCGATGGCCGCCCTGGCCTCCTCGACGAGGCGCAGCGTCCACCACACGTTGTGCAGCGTCATGAGCCGGGGGGCGGTCGGCTCGTCGACGACGAGCAGGTGGCGCAGGTAGGCGCGGGAGAACCGCGCGCACACCCCGCAGGCACACGAGTCGTCGAGCGGGCGGTCGGCATCGATGTTCTCCGCCCGCTTCAGGTTGTAGCGCCCCTCGGAGGAGAGGATCGTGCCGTGGCGCCCGAAGCGGGTGGGGAGCACGCAGTCGAACAGGTCGACGCCGAGCGCCACGGCCTCGACCATGCCGACCGGGTCACCGACGCCCATGAGGTAGCGAGGGGCGTCCTCGGGCAGGTGCGGCAGCGTGTCGGCCAGCGTCTCGAGCATCTGCTCGCGTGACTCACCGACCGACAGCCCGCCCACCGCGTAGCCGTCGAAGCCGACCCCCACGGTGCGCTGTGACGACTCGGCGCGCAGGGTGAGGTCGGTGCCGCCCTGCACGATGCCGAACTGGTTCAGCTCGGCGCGCTCGAGGCCTGCGAAGTGGGTGCGGGCGCGCTCGGCCCACTTGGCGGTGCGCTCGACCGCCAGGCGCAGCTCGGCCGACGACGACGGCAGCGGTGCGCACACGTCGAGCACCATCTGGATGTCGCTGCCGAGCGCGGTCTGGATGTCGACCGCCGACTCCGGGGTGAGCCGGTGGGAACCGCCGTCGTAGGTGGAGCGGAACGTGACGCCGTCGTCGTCGAGGCGCACGTTGCCGCCCGGCTCGAGCGAGAAGATCTGGTAGCCGCCCGAGTCGGTCAGCAGGTGCCCGTTCCAGTCGGCGAAGCGGTGGAGGCCGCCGAAGCGCCCGATCACGTCCGTGCCGGGCTTGAGCATGAGGTGGTAGGTGTTGCCGAGGATGATGGCGGCTCCGAGGTCCTCCAGATCCGCCGAGGACAGGGTCCGCACCGCGCCGCGGGTGCCGACGGGCATGAAGCACGGCGTGGCCAGCTCCCCGCGGGCCGTGCGGATCGTCCCGGCGCGGGCCGCTCCGTCGGTGGCGTGCACCTCCATGGTGAGGGTCATCCCCGGCCGCTCCGCAGGAACATGGCGTCACCGAAGCTCAAGAACCGGTAGCCGCGCTGCAGCGCCTCCCCGTAGAGCGCACGCCACCGGTCGCCGATGAGCGCCTCGACGAGCACGAGCAGCGAGGAGCGCGGCTGGTGGAAGTTGGTCAGCAGCGCGCCGACGACGGCAAAGGGCCGGTCGCCGTGGATGAACAGCTCGGTGCGCCCCTCGAGCTCGCCGGTGGCCGCGGCCGACTCGAGCGCGCGCACGCTCGTCGTGCCGATCGCGACGACGCGCCCGGCGGTCTCGCACGCGGCCATGGTCGCTTCGGGCACCCGGTAGCGCTCGGCGTGCATCTGGTGCTCCTCCACCGTGGGGGTGGCGATGGGCCGGAAGGTGCCGAGGCCCACGACCAGCTCGACCGGCTCGACCCGCGCCCCGGTCGCCCGGATGGCGTCGAGCAGCGCCGGGGTCAGGTGCAGCCCGGCGGTCGGCGCGGCCACCGAGCCCGGCTCGAGGGCGTAGGTCGTCTGGTAGCGCTCGGGGTCGGCCAGCGCCGTGGTGATGTACGGCGGCAGCGGCACCGATCCATGGCGAGCCAGCGCGTCGAGCAGCTCGACGCCCGGCGCGAGGACGGGTTCGACGATCCGGCGCCCCTCCCCCAGGTCGTCCTCCACCACCACCGTCAGGTCGTCGCCGGCCACCAGGGAGGTGCCCGGCGGCACCTTGCGGCTGGGGCGGACGAGCGCCTCCCAGGCACCGTCGTCGCGGTCGAGGGCGGGCTCGAGGAGCAGCACCTCCACCGACCCGCCGGTGGAGCGGCGCAGGTGGAGGCGGGCTGGCAGGACCCGGGTGGTGTTGACCACCACGACGTCATCGGGGCCGATCAGCGCGGGCAGGTCCGCCACGTGGCCGTGCCGCGGCGCCTGCCCCGGGCCGTCGTCGATGAGGAGCCGGGCAGCATCGCGCGGCTCGATGGGCGTCTGGGCGATGGCCTCGGGCGGCAGGTGGTAGTCCACGTCGGCGGTGTCCATGGGAGACCCCAGTGTCCTGACCGCGGGCCTCGGGGGGGAAATCGCCGGGTCAGACCTCGTCGAAGAGCTCGCCCATCTGGGTCCGCTTCGGCGGCACCACGCCCAAGTGGGCCCAGGCGGCGGGCGTCGCCACCCTGCCTCGGGGCGTGCGCATGAGGAGCCCGCCCTGGATCAGGAACGGCTCGTAGACGTCCTCTACGGTCTCGGTCTGCTCGCCGACGCTGATGGCGAGGGTCGACAGACCCACCGGCCCGCCGCCGAAGCGCTCGCAGATCGCCGAGAGGATGGCCCGGTCGACCTTGTCGAGGCCCAGCTCGTCGACGCCGAAGAGCTCGAGCCCGGCGGCGGCGGTGGCGGCGTCGATGGAGCCGTCGCTGCGCACCTCGGCGAAGTCGCGCACGCGGCGCAGCAGCCGGTTGGCGATGCGCGGCGTGCCGCGGGCGCGCCGCGCGATCTCGCGGGCGCCCTCGACGTCGACCCGCACCCCGAGGATGCCGGCTGCGCGCGTGGCGATCGCCTCGAGGTCGCTCGGGCGGTAGTAGTCGAGTCGGGCCACCAGACCGAAGCGATCGCGCAGCGGCCCGGTGATCGAGCCGGTGCGGGTCGTGGCTCCTACGAGGGTGAAGCGGGGCAGGTCGAGGCGGATGGAGCGGGCGGCGGGCCCCTTGCCGAGCACGATGTCGATCTGGAAGTCCTCCATGGCGGGGTAGAGGACCTCCTCCACCACGCGGGGCAGGCGGTGGATCTCGTCGATGAACAGCACGTCGCCCTCGCCGAGCTGGGAGAGCATGGCCGCGAGGTCGCCTGCCCGCTCGATGGCGGGGCCGGAGGTCACGTGCATGGCGACGTCCATCTCGGCGGCGATGATCGCCGCCAGGCTGGTCTTGCCCAGCCCCGGCGGCCCGGCCAGCAGGACGTGGTCCACGGCCTGGCCACGGCGGCGGGCGGCCTCGAGGATGATCCCGAGGTGGTCCTTCAGCTCGGGCTGGCCGACGAACTCCACCAGCGTGCGGGGCCGCAGGCTGAGCTCGGCGCTGAGCTCGACGTCGTCGTCGGGCAGGTCGGCGCGCAGCAGCTCCTCCCTCATCGTCGGGCCGCCGTCGCCAGGCGCTGCAAGGCGTCGCGCAGCAGCGCCCCGGCGTCGCCGTCGTCGGGCAGGTCGGCCATCACCTCGCGCACCTCGGCGTCGGTGTAGCCGAGCCCGGCGAGCGCCTCGCGCACGTCGGCGCGCGCGCTGCCCGCCGTCCCTGCCGGGGCGCGCTCGCCCGCCGGCGCCGGGCCCTGGCCGAGGTCGGGGATCGACAGGCGCGACTTCAGGTCGAGCAGGAGCCGGGCCGCGGTCTTCTTGCCGACGCCGGGCACCAGGCACAGCGCAGCGAGGTCGTCCTCGGCGAGGATGCGCGCCAGCGCGGTCGGTGCGTGGATCGAGAGGATGGCGAGCGCCAGCGCAGGGCCCACGCCATGGGCGCCGATGAGCGCCTCGAAGCACGTCCGCTCGTCCTTGGTGGCGAACCCGTAGAGCGTCTGGGCGTCCTCGCGCTGGTGGTGGTGGACCCAGCAGAACACCTCGTCGCCGACGTCGCCGAGCGACACGGCGGTGGTGGGGCTGACCGACGACGCGGTAGCCGACGCCGGCCACCTCCACCGTGATGTCGGACCCGCCCCGATCGAGGAGCCGGCCGCGCAGCGTGCCGATCACCGGACCACCACCCGCAGGCGGCGGGTCGCGGCGGCCACCCGTCCCCGCATCGGTGCGTGGGCGAGGTGGCACAGGGCCACGGCCACGGCGTCGGCGGCGTCGACGGGTCGGAGGGGTCGGGCGATGCCCAGCAGGGTCTGCACCATGCGCTCCATCTGGTCCTTGCTGGCGCCGCCGACGCCGGCGACGGCCTGCTTCACCTGGTTCGGGGAGTACTCGACGACGTCGCAGCCCGCCGCCACGGCCTCGGCCATGGCGATGCCCGCGGCCTGGGCCACGGGGATGGCGGTGCGCACGTTGACCTGGAACAGCACCCGCTCGATGGCGACCACGTCGGGCCGGTGCTCGGCCAGCAGCGAGCGGAGGTCGGTCTGCAGCTCCGCCAGCCGGGCGGGCACGGGCTCGGACGGCTCGGTGCGCAGCACGCCGACGACGACGGCCCGCGGGCCGGACGGGTGCTGCTGCACCAGGCCGTAGCCGCAGCGGGACAGCCCCGGATCGATGCCGAGCACGAACACGCGTTCGACCGTACCCGAGGTCGCTCCAGGCGGCGCGGATGGGCCGCCCCGGGAGGCGCCACGCCCGGCGGTCGACGACCGCTGCGATGACCGCTGGTGCTGGGGCCGCCGCCGCTACGGTCGCGCCGATGGCGTCGACCGGAGGCGGGCAGCTCGTCACGCTCACCGGCGTGTCGAAGCGCTTCGGCCCCAACCTGGCGCTCTCGGCGCTCGACCTGGGCGTCCCCGGCGGGCAGATCACCGTGCTGCTCGGACCGAACGGAGCCGGCAAGACCACGGCGATCCGGATGATCACCGGCGCCTTCGCGCCCGACGCCGGCGTGGTCCGCGCCTTCGGGCTCGACCCGGCCGTGGACGGCGACGAGGTGCGGGCCCGCTGCGGCGTCGTGTCGGCGAAGCCGTCGCTGTACGAGCGGCTCTCGGGCCTCGACAACCTGCGGTACGCGGCCGAGCTGCACGGCCTGGGTCGTGGCGCGTCGGCGGACGGGCGCATCGCGAGGCGGACCACCGCTTCGGCATCGACGCCGCCCTCGCCGACCAGGTCGGCAGCTACTCCACCGGGATGAAGACGCGCCTGGCGCTCGCCCGGTCGATCCTCCACCGGCCCGAGCTGCTGCTGTACGACGAGCCCACCTCGGGCCTCGACCCCGAGTCGTCCCACGCCGTGCTGGAGCTGATCCGGGAGATGACCGGTGACGGCTCGACCATCGTCATGTGCACCCACCTGCTGCTGGAGGCCGAGGGCCTCGCCGACCAGGTCGTCGTGCTGCAGGACGGCGCCGACGTCGTCGCGGGCTCGCCGCGCGAGCTCACACGGCGGTTCTGGCCCGACACCGTGGTGCGCCTCGGGGCCGACGAGCCGGCCATGCTCGACGCGCTCCGCGGGCACGACGGCGTGGTCGGCTACGAGCGGGCCGGGGGGATCGCCACGGTCCGGCTCGACCGCGTGGAGCGCGTGCCCGACCTCGTCGCCGCGCTGACCGGTGCGGGTGCACGCGTCACGCGGGTCGAGCCGCACGAGCCGACGCTCGAGGACCTCTACTTCGCCGTCCGCTCCGGCTCGGGACGCAGCCGGCTCGGCGCCGTCGAGGGGAGCACCGTCTGATGACCACGACCGCTGCCACGCGGCCGGCGCGGCGGCGCCTGCACTGGGGCCACGTCCTCACCGTCGCCCGCACGGACCTCAAGCAGCTCGCCCAGGCGCGGGACTACTGGGTCCCGATGCTCATCCTCGGCGGCATCTTCTTCGTCTTCGTGCCGACGGTGCTGCTGCTCACCATCACCCAGGTCGGCAACGTCGGCGCGGCCGAGCAGCTCTCGCAGGCGCTGGAGATCCTCCCCCAGGCCGCGCAGGACGAGATCAAGGGCGAGAGCGACACCGGCCGGTCGGCGTACGCGCTGGCGGTCTACCTCTTCGCCCCGGTCGCGGTGGTCGTGCCGATCACCATCTCGACGGCCGTCGGCGCCGCGACGATCGTCGGCGAGCGCGAGCGCGGCACCGGTGAGTTCCTCGCCCACTCCCCTGCCGGCATCCGGGAGATCTTCTACGGCAAGCTCCTCGCCAGCCTGATCCCCGGCTACCTCACCACCGTCGTGGGCTTCGGGGTCTACGCCCTCATCGTCAACACGATCGTCGGGCCCGAGGTGGGCGGCTGGTTCTTCCCCACCCGCCAGTGGTGGATCCTCATGGCCTGGGTGGTGCCACCGTTCCTGGCCCTCACGTTGGCGCTGGTGCTGCGCCTCTCCGCCAAGGTGCGCTCGACCGCCGCCGCCCAGCAGGCGTCGGCGCTGGTCAGCCTGCCGCTGATCATGGTCGCCTACAGCCAGGCGACGGGCAGCCTCTACGGCGGCGATGGCCTCGCCTGGACGGTCGGCGCCGTCGCCTGGCTGCTCGCCGCGGCGGCCCTCTGGCGCGGCGTCAAGGCCATCACCCGCGCCCGCCTGCTCGGCGTCGCCGACGAGCGGTAGACCCGGGCAACGATCAGCCTGCGGCGCGGACGGCCTCGAGGAGCTCGTCGGTGCTGCGGAAGGTGAGGCCGGCGACTGCCTTGTGGGCGTAGCGGACGATGCCCTCGGCGTCGACCACGAAGGCGGATCGCCGGTAGAAGCCGAGCGGGCCGAGGATGCCGTACGCCTCGCCGACGGCCTTGTCGGTGTCGGCGAGCAGCGGGAACGAGAAGCCGTCCTGGCGGCAGGCGAAGTCGTCGTGGCTGGCGACCGACTGCGGGCTGATGGCGAGGACCTGCGCGCCCGCGCCGCGGAAGGAGTCGATGTCGGCGGAGTAGGCGTTGAGCTGGCGGGTGCACACCGGCGTGTTGTCGCCCGGGTAGAAGACCAGCACGACCACCTGCCCACGGTGGTCCGAGAGCGAGTAGTCGCGCCGGCCGGCGGGCGTGTTGTCCGTGCCCGCCAGCGTGAAGGGCGGCGCCGGCCGGCCCACCTCGGCGGCCATCAGGTCTCGATCGCCTCGAGGACCGAGTCGGGGATGTCGAAGTTGGCGTAGACGTCCTGCACGTCGTCGTTGTCGTCGAGCACGTCGATGAGCCGCAGGACCTTCTTGGCGGACTCGTCGCTGTCGAGCGCGATCGTGGCGCTCGGCACCATGGTGAGCTCCGCCGACTCGATCGTCACCCCCGCTGCCTCGACGGCGGAGCGCACGGCGTGCAGATCCGTCGGGGGGGTGGTGATGCGCCACAGCTCACCGTCGTCGGCGAGGTCCTCGGCGCCGGCCTCCAGCGCCACGAGCATGAGCGAGTCCTCGTCGGCGGTGCGGTCAGCGAGGACGATCCCCTTGCGCTCGAACTGCCAGGCCACCGCGCCCGGCTCCGCCATCGATCCGCCGTGCTTGGTGAAGAGGTTGCGGATCTCCGAACCGGTGCGGTTGCGGTTGTCGGTGAGCACGTCGACGAGGACGGCGACGCCGCCCGGCGCGTAGCCCTCGTAGAGGATCGACTCGTAGATCACGCCCTCGAGGTCACCGGTGCCGCGCTTGATCGCCCGCTCGATGGTGTCGAGCGGCACCGACGCGTCGCGCGCCTTCTGGAACATGGTCCGCAGCGTCGGGTTGGCCTCCGGGTCGCCGCCGCCCTCGCGGGCAGCGACCTCGACCTGGCGGATCAGCTTGGCGAAGAGCTTGCCGCGGGCCTTGTCCGCAGCGCCCTTCTTGTGCTTGATGGTCGCCCACTTGGAATGTCCGGACATCGGTGGCTACAGCTCCTTCAGGAAGCGTCGGTGGAGGCGCAGGTCGGGGGTCAGCTCGGGGTGGAAGGCGGCGACGGTGACCGGGCCCTGGCGGCACAGCACGGGGTGGCCGTCGACGGTGGCGAGGACCTCCACGTCGTGGCCGGCGCGCTCCACGAACGGCGCCCGGATGAACACGGCGCGGAAGGGGCCCGCCTCCTCGCCGTGGTCATCGTCGTCGTCGAGCCCGTCGACGAGCAGGTCGGCCTCGAAGGAGTCGACCTGGCGGCCGAAGGCGTTGCGCCGCACCGAGATGTCGACCGCACCGAGGCAGCGCTGGTCGGGGCGGCCGTCGATGATCTCCGCCCCGAGCAGGATCATCCCCGCGCACGTCCCGAGGGCAGGCATGCCTGCGGCGAGGCGCTCCGCGAGGGGCCCGACCAGGCCCGAGGACTCGAGCAGCATCGACATCGTGGTGGACTCCCCGCCCGGCACGACGAGCGCGTCGACCGCCGCCAGCTGCTCGGCGGTGCGGACCTCGACGGGCTCAGCGCCCGCGGCGCGCGAGGCAGGAGACGTGCCGGCTGACGGCGCCTTGCAGGGCGAGCACGCCGACCTTCACCTGGGGGCCTCGGCATCGCCGCTGATGCTACCGGCCGGCGACGCGGGGTCGCCTACCAGCCCCGGTCGGCCAGCTTGGTGTCGAGCCCGGCGATCTCGAGGCCCGGCATCGCCGGCCCCAGACCGCGAGAGACCTTGGCGACGATGCCGGCATCGGCGAAGTGCGTGGTGGCCTCCACGATCGCCTTGGCCCGGCGGGCAGGATCGTCGGACTTGAAGATGCCCGAGCCGACGAACACGGCCTGGGCCCCCAGCTGCATGACGAGCGCGGCGTCCGCCGGGGTGGCGATGCCGCCGGCGCAGAACAGCGGCACCGGCAGCTCGCCCGTCTCGGCGAGCTCCTGCACCAGCCCGACCGGCGCCTGCAGGCGCTTCGCCCAGTCGTAGAGCTCGGCGGAGTCGGCCTGCGTGACCTTGCGGACGTCACCGAGGATCGAGCGGAGGTGGCGGACGGCCTCGACGATGTTGCCGGTGCCGGCCTCGCCCTTGGAGCGCAGCATGGCAGCGCCCTCGCTGATGCGCCGGAGCGCCTCGCCGAGGTTCGTCGCGCCGCACACGAACGGGACCGTGAAGGCCCACTTGTCGATGTGGTGGGCCTCGTCGGCGGGCGTGAGCACCTCGGACTCGTCGACGTAGTCGACGCCGAGGGCCTCGAGGACCTGCGCCTCGACGAAGTGGCCGATGCGGGCCTTGGCCATCACCGGGATCGTGACGATCTCCTTGATCCCCTCGATCATCTCCGGATCCGACATGCGGGCGACGCCGCCGTCGCGCCGGATGTCGGAGGGGACCCGCTCGAGCGCCATGACGGCCACGGCACCGGCGTCCTCGGCGATCTTCGCCTGGTCGGGGTCGACGACATCCATGATGACGCCGCCCTTGAGCATCTCGGCCAGGCCGCGCTTGACGCGGGTGCTGCCGGTGTCGGGGCTGGCGGTGGGGCGGGGAGCGGCGTCGGCCATGCTCCGATCCTACCGGCGGGCCCGCCGCGACCTGGAAGCGCAGGGACCGCCCGGGCTCGGCCGAGGCGGCGCCGGGAGCTCCTGCTAGAGGCGCGACGCGGAGCCGGGGGGCGCCAGCGCCACCCAGGTGCGCCCGGGCGTGAGCCCGACGGGGTTGCCGTCGGCGTCGGTGTAGGTGATCACGGCGTCGAGCGTCGGCTTGTGCCAACGGGCCTGCACCAGCCCGCCGGCGGTGAGCACCCAGGCCTCGCCCTCACCGACCAGCTGCACCTCGGGGATGGGCTTGCCGAACTGGTCGGTGACGTCGCTGCCGACGTAGGGGGCGAAGTGCACGATGACGTTGGCCGGCGCGACCTGCACCCCGGCGGCGTCGACGTGGGGCGTGCCGTTCTGGAAGCGCGCCCAGCCCTCGCCGTTCCAGCGGTAGTCGACGGGGGCGGACCCGGCGCTGGAGCCGAAGTTGATGTGCGCTCCGGCGACCTGCTCGAGGTGGGCGGGCTGGGCCCCCTCGGCGCGGTAGGTGAACAGCGGGGGCGGCGGCGAGGCGCCCTCGGCCGGCATGCGCATGATCGGGTCGGTGCCACGGATCATGAGGTTGTGCGGCGCCGGGCGGTCGCCGGCGCGGAAGTAGTGCTCGGTTGCGGCGTCGACACCGACATCGGTGATGTTCGAGGCGCGGATCCGCTGGGCGAAGGTGTCGTTGGCGCCGCTCCAGGCGAAGAACGGCCGGTGCAGCGGGCTGAAGATGGCGATGTCGGAGGTTCGGGCGGATCGCACCGGCCCGACCGGAGCGGCGTCGGTGGAGTGGTAGATGCCCAGCAGGCGCGTGACGCTGCCCTCGACGCGCTCCTCGTAGACCACGTCCGCCTCGTTGAGACCGGCCTGCGGGCGAGCCTTGGGCTCGACGTTGTCGAACTTGACGACGAGGGCGGGGCGGTCGGTGCGGCCCACGTAGTCGCCGGGCAGGCCCGTGAGGGGCGCCACGGGTGCCGGTGCGGCCGTGGTGGTGGTCTCTGGGACGGTCGTGGCCGTCGTGGTGGAGGGTGCCGCTTCGTCGTTGCCTCCCGCCACGAGCGCCACGGCGACGCCCGAGAGCAGCAGCGTGGCCGCGACCACGATGAGGACGAGGCGCTTGCGTGGTGAGTCGATGACCTGAGCGAGCACGGCGGTTCTCCTGGGGTGTGACGTGCGAGTACGGGCTCTGGGGCCAGGATGGCGCACAGGCGGCGCCGCTGAGCGGACCCTCGAGCGGAGCTACAGCTCGCGCAGGAGCGCGATGCGCTCCTCGAGCGGTGGGTGCGTGTTGAACATCCGGTTGAGGCGGGACATGCGTCCCTCCCGCGCCTCCATGGCTTGCGGCTGCTCGATCCACAGGTGGGCGGTGGCGTGGGACGCCGAGCCGACCACCGTGTAGTCGTCGCGCAGCTTCTCCAGTGCGGAGATGAGCCCGGGAGGGTACCGGGTCAGCTCCACCGCCGACACGTCGGCGAGGGTCTCGCGGCGCCGGCTCACGGCGGCCTGCATCGCCTTGGCGATCAGCGGCGAGAGGACGAGCAGTGCGAAGCCCGCCACGGCGAGCAGCGCGAGGGCGCCGCCACCGCCACGGTCGTTGGAGTTGTTGCGGCTGCGGCCCATGCCGAACCAGAGGAACCGCACGCCGATGTCGGCCGCGATGGCGACCACGCCGACCATCGTGACGGCGAGGGTCGACACGAGGATGTCGTAGTTCTTGACGTGGCTCAGCTCGTGGGCGAGGACGCCCTCGAGCTCCACCCGGTTGAGCTTCTCGAGCAGCCCGGTGGTGACCGCGATGGCGGCGTTCTTGGGGTTGCGCCCGGTCGCGAAGGCGTTCGGCGAGGGGTCGTCGACGATGTAGATGCGCGGCTTGGGCAGCCCGCCGGCGATGCAGAGGCCCTCGACGAGGTTGTGCAGCCGTCCGTACTCCTCGACCGACGCGGGCCGGGCACGGCTGACGGCGAGGGCGATCGCATCGCTCTTCCAGTAGGAGACGCCGGCCGAGATGGCGGCCACCACGGCGGCGCCGATGATGAACACCGGTCCCCCGCCGATGAGGAGGTTGAGGGCCGCGCCCACCAGCACCACCAGCACCACGAAGGCCGCGATGAGGAGGTACGAGCGTCGCTTGTTCTGCGCTACCTGGTCGTACACGCTCGGATCAGGGTCCCTGGCTCAGGTCGCGGGAGGCCCGGGCGGGGCAGCGGGCGGTTCGTTGCGGCCGCCGAAGTCGACCTGCACCGGGCCCCGGGCCTCGCCCTCGGCCTCGAAGTACTCGCGCTCGGAGAAGTCGAAGCGCGGGGCCAGCAGGTTGGCGGGAAACGACTCGATCTTGGTGTTGTACCGGAAGACGGCGTCGTTGTAGTACTGCCGCGCGTAGGCGATGCGGCCCTCGGTGCTCGACAGCTCCTCCTGGAGGTTCAGGAAGTTCGTGTTCGCCTTGAGGTCGGGGTAGGCCTCCGACAGGGCGAAGATCGACTTGAGCGCGCCGCTGATGACGTTCTCGGCCTCTGCCTGGTCGTGCGGCCCGCTGGCGGTCATCGCCATGTTGCGCGCCTCGATGACCCGCTCGAGCGTCTCGCGCTCGTGGGCGGCGTAGCCCTGCACGGTCTCGACCAGGTTGGGGATGAGGTCGTAGCGGCGGCGCAGCTGCACGTCGATCTGCGCCCAGGCGTTCTCGATGCGGTTCCGCAGCGAGACCAGGCCGTTGTAGGTGACGATGACGTAGATGACGGCCACCACGATGATGGCCAGGATGATCCAGAGCAGGACGTTCACGGAGAGGTGCTCCTCGTAGCGGTTCGACCCACTCTACGGGGCGATGGGTCGGTGCCGGTGGCCACGGCCTCGTAGATCTCCACGTAGCGCTCGGCGAGGCGCGCCATCGAGAGCTGGTCGGCGCGGCGACGGCCCCCGGCGACGAGCTCGGCACGCAGCTCGTCGTCGTCGATGACGCGGGCGAGCGCCTTGGCGAGCGCCGAGGGGTCGCCCACGGGCGTGAGCAGGGCGTCGACGCCGTCGGTGGCGACGTTGCGGTGCCCGTCGAGATCCGACGCGACGAGGGCGGCGCCCGACGCCATGGCTTCGAGCAGCACCATGCCGAAGGACTCCCCGCGCACCGATGGCGAGCAGTAGACGGTGCAGCCCCGCATGCGGGCGGCGCGCTCGGCGTCGCTGATGCGCCCGAGCCACTCGATGCGACGGTCACGGCCGTGGCGCTGGCGGAGCTCGGCGCTCTGGGGGCCGTCGCCGCCGACCCACACGCGCACCTCGGCGGGCAGGTCGGCGAGCGCGGCGAGGAGCACGTCGAGGCCCTTGCGCGGCTCGTGGCGCCCCAGGAAGAAGATCGTCGGCCCGTCGGTGGGATGCGCCGGGCCGTGCGCGAAGCGGTCGACCTCGATGCCGTTGAAGAGCAGCTCGTAGTCCCCGTGCAGCGCTCGCTTGGCGAGTGCCTCCGCGTCGGGCGACACCGCGCAGCGCCAGGAGAGCCGGTTGACCATGCGGCGCAGCCCCCAGCCGAGCGCGCGGTACCCGGCGCTGACCCCGGCGGCGTGGAAGGTCCCGACCAGGGGGGCGTCGGCGAAGAGCAGCGCGGTCATGGCGGGGCCCGGGGCGAGCGGCTCGTGGAGGTGCACCACCGCGAAGCCCTCGTCGCGCAGGGCGCGGATGGTGCGCAGCTGGGCCGAGGGGTCGGGTGCCAGCGGGGCGACGGAGCCGTTGGCCGCCGTGGGCACGCTGCGGCCCAGCGGCGTCACGCCCGAGTCGGGGGGCGGCCCGTCGCAGGGGCCGAGGACCGCGCGCTTCGTGGCCCAGACGCCGCAGTGACCTGGCGAGGCCGAGCACCTGGCCCTGGACGCCACCGGGGATGGTGAGCGAGTAGGGGCAGATGAGGCCGATGCGCACCGGCTCACCCTATGGCGCGACGGTCCGACGGCCAGTTCGGCTGCAGGAGGTGCCACTGGTCGGGCGCCCGACGGATCAGGCCCTCGAAGGCCGAGGCGAGGTCCTGGGTGACCCGCGCCACGTCGGCGCGCAGCGTGCCCTGCCGGCTGGTGTCCAGCGCGGGCAGCACGACCCCTCGCCGGGCGGTGGGGCCGTCGAAGTAGATCGCCGTGGGCAGGATCGGCGCGCCGGTGCGCAGCGCCAGCGTGGCGGGGCCCCCGGGGAGGGTCGTGCGCTCGCCGAAGAAGCTGACCTCCGGGCCGCCTCCGGCCAGATCGCGATCGCACAGCAGGGCGAGCGCGTGGTTCGCCTTGAGGGCGCGCATCGAGGCGGTGCCGGCCTCCGGTCCGAGAGCGACGACCTCGAAGCCGAAGGAGCGGCGAAGCGCCGTGAACCACTCGAAGAGCTGGGGCGGTCGGAGCTGCTCGACCACCACCGTGACCGGCACCTGCTTGACCTGGGTGAGCCAGAACCCCGACCACTCCCAGCCGCCGAGGTGCGGCATGGCGAGGATCACGCCCCGACCTGCGCAGAGCGCCGCCTCGATGTGCTCGTAGCCCTCCTGGGCGAAGCCCGCGTCGAGGTCGGCGGCGCTGGTGCCGGGCAGGCGGAAGGACTCCGCGTAGTAGCGGGCGTAGGACTCGAACGTGGCCCGCGTGGCCCGCCGCAGCGCGGGTCCGGAGATGGTGGGGTCGATGCGGCGCAGGTTGCGCTCCACCTGCGCTCGCCGTCCGGGCGCCACGCGCACGGCGAGTCGCCCGAGGCCCCGCGCCGAGGCGGACACGACGGGCCGGGGCAGGTGCCGAGCGATCGCCGAGGCGGTCCGGTACGCAGGGGTGACGACGTCGGGCACGGACGGCTGGGGACGGCGGTGGGACCGGGGCGGCTAGCGACGGCTGGCGCGCGCTCGGCGCCGCCAGGCCCGCTCCGTGGGCGCGCGACGTCCGTCGAGCCTTCCAGCGGCTGGTGGAGGTGACGGCGCGGGGGGCGGAGGCCTGCTGCCAGACCTTCACGAAGCGCTGGACGGCCGTGACCAGCGTCAGCACGAGCATCAGCCAGAGGATGGGGATGAGGATCGAGTCGAAGAGCAGCCCGACGCCGAGCACGATGATCCGCTCGGCGCGCTCCATCAGCCCACCGCGGGCATCGAAGCCGAGCGCCTCGGCCTTGGCCCGCTCGTAGGAGATCAGCATCGAGGCGCCGAGCACGGCGAGCGGCAGGACCGCGATCCGGCCCGAGTCCTCGCTGGCGAGGTACCAGGCCACGCCGCCGAGCAGCAGGCAGTCGGTGACGCGGTCGGAGACGGAGTCGAAGAAGGCGCCGCGGGGCCCGGCCGTGCCCGACGCCTTGGCGACCGCGCCGTCGAGCAGGTCGGGGAGCGCGCAGAGGACCAGGAGCAGGAGCCCGGCGCGCAAGGCGCCCTTGGCGATGGCGATCGCAGCCGTCCCTGCCAGCACGACACCGGCGGCGGTGAGGTGGTCGGCGGTGATCCCGGTGCGGCGGATGTTGGCTCCGACGGGCCTGAGGCCCTGCTCGAAGCTCGATCGCCAACGTCCGTCGAACATCAGGTTCCCTCGGGGTCGGGGTCGAGGAGCGCTTGCCGCAGGCTAACAGCGCCGGTCGGGGATCCACGAGATGGACCCGGACCGAGCGAGCCGGCCGGGCTCAGCCGACGGCGGCGTCGCGGGCGCGCTGGAGCACCGCCGCCCATCGGGGGAAGAGGAGGTGGTGGCCGGCATCGGGCACGACCTCGACGGTGGCAGCGGCAAGGCGTTCGCGCAGCCAGCGCCCCACCGCCGGGGG
The DNA here is from genome assembly GCA_963715505.1 of uncultured Microthrixaceae bacterium. Classification (GTDB taxonomy): domain Bacteria; phylum Actinomycetota; class Acidimicrobiia; order Acidimicrobiales; family VFJN01; genus VFJN01. The sequence continues at coordinate 1,177,721 of OY970242.1, read as the reverse complement.
TGACACGGCATCGTCGGATCCGTGGAGGAGCCGGACGGGGGCCGTCACGGCGCTGAGGTCGAGGCCCGCCTCGAGCTGCAGGGCGATCTCGTGCGCCAGCACGTCGGGTCCGTGCTGTGCCACGGCGAGCAGCGCGGCCGCCAGCTGCGAGACCGCCCCGGGGACCTCCGCCAGCTCCGCGAGGCCCCGCTCGCCCGCCGTCTCGCGCACGTGGGACGCAGCCAGCGCCGCGGTGAGGGGACGGGGCAGGAGGTACGGCGCGACCTCGGCCGCCAGCTCGGCGGCAGGCAGCTCGCGGGCCAGCTCGACGAAGGGTCGCCGCTGTGGGCCGAGCTCGGCGAGGATCTCCGCCGACCCGTACGCCTCGACGGGCGGCAGCGCGCCGACGGTGGTCACCCCGGCGACCCGGTCGCCGAGGACGGTCGCCGCCGCCAGCGCGGCAGAGCCCGCCGGCCGACCAGCCGAGCAGCGACACCTGCTCGATGCCGAGCTCGGCGAGCAGCCACGAGAGGTCGTGGCCGAGCGCCGCGAGCCCGCCGTCGAGGTTCGGGTCGCTCTCCCCCGTGCCGGGCCGGTCGAGGGCGATCAGCCGGACGCCGCAGTGCGCTGCCACGCCGTCGTCGGGGTGGCGGGCGAGCCGCGAGTCGGGCGTGCCGTGGAGGTAGACCACGGGCGCGCCAGCCGGATCGCCGACGTCGTCGAACGCCAGCGTCCGACCGTCGGGCAGCCGGATCGTGCTGGGCGGTCCCACGAGCGCAGGCTACGGGCCGCCGGTACCCTGCCAGGACTCGCCGGACCGCGATGGGAGGGGGAAGCCCGTGCCGTTCGTCTCGTCCGACAAGATCCGCAACGTCGCGCTGGTCGGCCACGGGGGCGCGGGCAAGACGAGCCTGGCGGAGGCGCTCCTGCACCGGGCGGGCGCGATCAACCGCGCCGGTCGGGTCGAGGACGGCTCGACGGTGTGCGACCACGAGCCCGAGGAGCAGGCGCGGGGCATCTCCGCATCGCTGGCCGTGGCGCCGTTCGAGTGGAAGGGCCACAAGGTCAACCTGCTCGACACGCCGGGCTACGCCGACTTCCTCGGCGACGTGGTCGCTGCGCTGCGCGTCGCGGACCTCGCCGTGTTCGTGGTGTCCGCCGTCGACGGCGTCGAGGTGCAGACCGAGGCGATCTGGCGGGAGGCCGCCCGACTCGGCGTGCCGCGGATGATCTTCGTCAACAAGCTCGACCGCGACCGCGCCAGCTTCGAGCGCACGCTCGACCAGCTGCGCGACCGGCTCGGTGCGGGCGTGGCGCCCCTGGAGCTGCCGATCGGCTCGGAGTCGGCCTTCCGAGGCATCGCCGACCTGCTCACCGACACCGCCCTCGTGTACGACGGCGGCGTCGCTCGCACCGAGGCCATCCCCGACGACATGGAGGCCCTCGAGCACCAGGTGCACGACAACCTGGTCGAGGGGATCGTGGTGGCCGACGATGCGCTGCTCGAGCGCTACCTCGACGGCGACGTCCCCTCGGTCGAGGAGCTCGAGCGGGCCCTGACGCTCGGCATCGAGACCGCCAGCGTCTTCCCCGTCGTGTGCGGATCGGCCACCGCCGAGGTCGGCATCGATCGCCTCGCCGACTTCCTCGTCGAGATCGGCCCGCCGCCGGGCGACCGTCCGGTCACGGTGGAGGCCGGCGACGTGCAGGTCGAGGTCGCCGCCGATCCCGACGCGGACCCGCTCGCGATCGTGTTCAAGACCATCGCCGACCCCTTCGTCGGGCAGGTGTCGCTGCTGAAGGTCCTCTCGGGCACCATCCGCAACGACGACCACCTGGTCAACAGCCGCACCGGCGCCGACGAGCGGCTCCACGGGCTCTTCGTCGTGCGCGGCAAGGACCACGAGCCCGTCGATGCCCTCGCGGCCGGTGACCTCGGCGGCATCGCCAAGCTGTCCGGCACCGCGACGGGCGACACGCTGGCGCCCCGGGGCCGGCCGGTGGTGGTCAGCCCGATCCCGCAGCCCCCGCCGGTGCTTGCCGTGGCCGTCGTCCCCAAGACGCAGAGCGACGACGACAAGCTGGCCACCGCGCTCCACCGGCTCCAGGACGAGGACCCTGCGCTGGTCGTGGACCGCGACGAGGAGACCCACCAGACGCTGCTCCGCGGCGCCGGCGAGATGCACCTGGCGATCGCCGTCGAGCGCCTCGAGCGCAAGTTCGGGGTCCGCGTCGTCACCGAGGACGTCAAGGTGCGCTACCGCGAGACCATCGCCGCCACCCGCGAGCACGAGCACACGCACAAGAAGCAGTCGGGCGGGCACGGCCAGTACGCGCGGGTCGTGCTGCGGTTGGAGCCCCTCGAGCGCGGAGGCGGCTTCGAGTTCGTCGACAAGATCGTTGGCGGCGCCATCGGCAGGGGCTTCATCCCCGCCGTCGCCAAGGGCGTCGAGGAGGCGATGGCCGCCGGGGCCCTCGGCGGCCATCCGGTCGTCGACGTCCGCGTGACGCTGCTCGACGGCAAGGAGCACAGCGTCGACAGCAACGAGATGGCGTTCCGCCAGGCCGGGCGGATGGCGTTCCAGGAGGCCATGGCCGCGGCGGACCCGGTGCTCCTCGAGCCGGTGTCGCACCTCGACGTCACGGTGCCCTCCGAGCTGCTCGGCGAGGTGATGGGTGACCTCAACGCCCGCCGTGGACGCGTGCAGGGCACGGCGTCGGGCGAGGGCGGCGTCCAGACGATCTACGCCCTCGTGCCCGAAGCGCAGCTCCTGCGGTACGCGGTCGACCTGCGGTCGCTGACCGGTGGGCGCGGCTCGTTCCGCGCCGAGCACGACCACTACGCGGTTGTGACCTAGCAGCGTCGGGCAGACTCGTCACGTGCCCCCCCGTCCGCCCGGCGACGCGATCGTCGCCCTCCGCTCGCTCGGCCGTCGCTTCCGTGGCGTCTTCGCGGGTCTCGGCGACGACGAGTCGCCCGACGACCTCGGCCACCGCGTCGGCCCCGACGGCTGGTCCGCCGTCGACCACGTCGTCGCCGCCACGCGCACGCTCGAGCTGCTCGACCGGGCGCTCGCGCAGGTGCTGAGCCAGGACGACGTCGTGCTGCCCCCGGCGGTCCTCGACACCTCGCAGCGGACAGCGCCCCCCGGGTCGGCCGGCACCGTCGACGATGCCCTCGCCGAGCTGTCCGCCGCCGCCGAGCGCCTCGCCGAGCGGGCGGACCGCGTGCGCGCGCAGGACTGGAGCCGCGAGGCGCGCGTCGCCGACCACGACGCCAGGGTGACCGCCAGCGCCATCCTCTGGGACGCGGTCGACAGCGCCGTCGAGCACCTCCGCGCTGCCGAGCGCACCCTTGCTGCCGTCCGCGGCCGATAGCTACCGACGTCTCGCTCGGATCAGGGGTCGTCGTCGGCGGGGAGGTCCGACCAGTCCTCGGGGTTCGGCTCGGTGAAGTGCGCGACGATCTCGCCGTCGACCCCGTCGACCAGCACGAGCCCGCGCATGGCCGGTGGCTCCTCGGCGGAGTACACCAGGATGCGCCACGTCGGCCGGCTCCGCAGCCCGCGCCAGCCGAGCTGCGCGGAGGCGTGGCCGACCGCGAAGCCCACCTCGCGGGTAGCCGCGACGAGGGCGTCGCGCTCGTCGACGTCGAGGTCCCAGCCCACGAGGAGCTGGTAGGCGCCCAGGATCACCAGCAGCGCGCCGGCGGCGAGGACGCCCTGGTTGACCAGCACGGCGTCGTCGCCGGCGACCGCCCATGCCACGATGCACGCCGCGCCCAGCAGGAGGTAGAGGTAGCCGGGGATGCGGCGCCGGTTGTTGTTGGGGAAGACGTACGGGCCGACGTAGCCGGCGGCGTCGAGGTCCTCGGGAAGCGCGTCCCGGACCTCGTCGTCGGATCGGGGGTCGTCGCTGGCCATGGCGCTCCGACCGTAGCCGTGGCCATCGAGGCGGGGCCATGCGCGCAGCGGGGCGCCCGGAGGCGCCCCGCTGGCAGGTGATCGAGGACGACCTAGATGAGGCCCTGCTCGCTCAGGTAGTCGCGGGCCACGTCGGCGGGGTCCTCCCCCTCGACGGACACGCGGCGGTTCAGCTCGGCCATCGTCTCGTTGTCGAGGCCCGAGAGCATCTCCTCGGCGATCGTGTCGAACGCCTCGGGGTTCTCCTGGTACACCTCGTCGCGGACGTTCACGGAGACGTTGTAGATGATGAACGTCCCGAGGTCGTCGACGATCGCCAGGTCGAGCTCGGAGATCCGCCCGTCCGTGGTGAAGATCTCCCCGAAGTCGCAGCTGCCCTGCGCGGTCTCGGTGTAGATCAGGTTGGTGTCGATGATGTCGATCTGGCCCTCCGGGATCGTGTAGCCGGTGGCCTCCTCGAAGAGGACGAGACCGTCGGATCGATCCGGGAACTCCGACTCCATGCACACCGTCGCGTCGGGGTTCTCCTGCAGGTAGGTCGCCATCTCGTCGATGTCGAAGGCGCCGCCGTGCTCCTCGGTGAGCGCGGGGCCCGTCGCGAAGCCGTAGGTGTTGTTGAACGGCGAGCGACTGAGCCAGTGGATCCCGTTGCGCTCGAGGTCCTGCTCGCGCACGGCCTGCGTGAGCGTCTCCGGGTCGTCGCTCGGGCTCTCGTTGCCGAGGTGCTCGGTCCAGCCCGTGCCGTTGTACTCGGCGTAGACGTCGATCTCGCCCTCTTCGAGCGCCTGGCGGTTGACGTTGGTGCCACCCAGGTTCACGCGGTTCTCGACGTCGGCGCCGGCCGCCTCGAAGGAGGCGACGAGCATCTCCCCGAGCACGAGCTGCTCGGTGAAGTCCTTGGAGCCCACGGCGATGCTCACGCCGGAGAGATCGAGCTCGGAGAACTCACCCGCCGCCGCACCGCCATCTCCGCCGTCGCCCCCGTCGCCGCTCGCATCGTCCCCGTCGTCACCGCAGGCCGCACCCAGCAGGGCGAAGGCCAGGATCGATCCGAGCGCGCGCCACGATCGTGTCGTTCTCATAGCTAGTGATCTCTCCGTCTCGAGGTCAGGTCATGCCCCGGCGAGCTCTCGCACCAGCGTCAGGGACACCACCGCTCAAGGCCCGCCCGAACAGCCGGAGCGCAGCTGGAAGCCGCACACCACGGTCGCCGTCACAGGGAGCCGAGCCCAACAGGGCAGCGGCGACCGTACCGACTGCGCCACCGGATTGCACGTTCGGCGCACGCCGGGCGGGCCGTCAGAGCCCGCGGGGGCGCAGCACGCGCTCGACCACGGCGGCCACCCAGTCGACCGCCAGCGCCAGCAGTGCGGTGACGGCGGCGCCCGTGAAGAGCACGAGGTCGCGGCTCAGCTTGATGCCGCTGTTGATGGTGATGCCGAGGCCGCCGCCGCCGATGATGAAGGCGAGCGACGCCATGCCGACGTTGATGACGAGTGCGGTGCGGACGCCTGCCAGGATCACCGGAACGGCGAGTGGCAGCTCGATCCGGCGCAGCGCCTGCAGCTTGGTCATGCCCATCCCCCGACCCGCCTCGATGACGGCGCGGTTCACCTGCTCGAGGCCGACCATGGTGTTGCGAAGGACGGGCAGCACCGTGAACAGCACGAGCGCTGCGATGGCCGTGCGGGGCCCGCGACCGAGCCAGGTGAACATGATGACGAAGAGCCCGAAGGCCGGAATGGACTGCCCGGAGCTGGCAACCGCGAGCAGCGGTCCGCTGAAGCGGCTGAAGCGTGGGCGCGTCAACGCGACGCCGAGCGGGATGGCGATGAGCAGCACCCACGACGTCGACCAGAGCGTGAGTCCGATGTGCTGCCCGAGCTGCGGGTACAGCTTGGTGTCCCACTCCAGCGCCGAGGTCTCCTGGAGGTCCTTGTCGGCGGACGCCACGAACCACCAGAGCGCGCCGGCGAGGAGCGCCAGCACGACCGGGGTGGCGGCGAGGAGCATCCAGTGGCGGCGGTTCGACGGCGGCGCCGACGGCTCTGGGACATCGTCAGGCTCCGTCGGGTGGCCCCGTTCGAGCGACGCTGCGATGGCGGTCATCCGGCAGCCGCTTCCTCGGCCTCCATCTGCGCGTAGTGGCGCCGCGCCTCGGCCTGCATCCGCCGGATCACCGACGTGATGCTCTCGATGTCGATGATCCCCATCAGCCGGCCCCTGCCGTCGACCACTGAGCAGCAGCCCGCGTTCGACGCGACCATCTCCTCCAGCGCGTCGCGCAGCGTGGCCTGCGGCTCCACCAGAGCGCGCACGGGAACCCCCATCTCCGCGAGCGGCCGGTCGACCCGGTCGAGGTGCGACTCGTCGACCCAGCGGCTGGGACGGCCGTGGTCGTCGAGGACCATCAGCCAGCGGTAGTCCGACTCCTGCAAGGTGCGCAGCGCCTCCCCGCGACCTGTCGCTGCGCCGACCACGGGCATGTCGGCATAGGGGACGTCACGGACCCGCTCGAAGTTGAGCCCCTTCAACGTGGCACCCGACCCGATGAAGTCCTTGACGAAGTCGTCGATCGGCAGGGCGAGGATGTGCTCCGGGGTGTCGAGCTGCGCGACGCGCGACTGCTCGCCCAGGATCGCGATGCGATCGCCCATCTTGATCGCCTCGTCGATGTCGTGGGTGACGAAGACGATGGTCTTGCGGAGCTCGTCCTGCAGCCGGAGGAACTCGTTCTGCAGGCGCTCGCGCGTGATGGGATCGATGGCACCGAACGGCTCGTCCATCAGCATGACGGGCGGATCGGCGCCGAGCGCGCGAGCGACGCCGACGCGCTGAGCCTGACCGCCCGAGAGCTCCTTCGGATAGCGGTGCCGGTAGGTCGACGGCTCCATCCCCACCATCTCGAGCAGCTCGTCGACGCGCTCGGAGATCCTGGCCTTCGGCCAGCCGAGCAGGCGCGGGACCGTGGCGATGTTGTCGGCGATCGTGCGGTGCGGGAACAGGCCGATCTGCTGGATCACGTAGCCGATGTGACGGCGGAGGTGGTCGGCGTTGACGTCGGTCATGTCGTCGCCGTCGAAGAAGATGCGCCCCGCACTCGGCTCGATCATCCGGTTGATGAGCCGCAGCGTGGTGCTCTTGCCGCACCCGGACGGGCCGACGAGGACGAGGATCTCGCCCCTCGCGACCTCGAGGTCGAGCCCGGCGACCGCCGGGGTCGTGGTGCCCGGGTAGACCTTGCTCACGCGCTCGAGACGGATCATCGCATCCTCGGTCGGAGGCGGGCTGGCTGGCGTTGAGGTGTCGGCGTGGTCGGTCATGGGTCCTTGCTCAGTTGCGGATGCCCGAGGGCGTGGTCAGACGGCGGAGCAGGCCGAGGAGCGCGTCGAGCGCCAGGGCCAGCACGACGGTCAGCACCGTGCCGGTCCACATGCTCTCGACCGAGGTCGGCAGCGGGTAGCGGTTGAGGCCGTTCTGGATGAAGTAGCCGAGGCCGCCGCCACCCACGAGGATCGCGATCGCGGCGATGCCCGTCGCCAGCAGCGTCGCCACTCGGATGCCGGTGAGGATGACGGGCCAGGCGAGGGGCAGCTCCACCTTCAGCAGCCGCTGCCGAGAGCTGAGCCCGACGCCCTTGGCCGATTCGATGACGGCGCGGTCGACGCCCTCGAGGCCGGTGACGGTGTTCCGCAGCACCGGCAGGATCGAGTACATCGTCAGCGCGATGACCGAGGGGCGGAAGCCCAGGCCGACGATCGGGATGAAGACAGCGAAGAGCGCGAGCGACGGGATGGTGAGGAACACGCCGGCCGTCGAGAGCCACGGGGCCCGCAGCCACGTGGCCCGGTGGACCAGGATCCCCGTGGCGACGGCGATGACGGTCGCGAAGCCCACCGCCCAGCCCACCAGGGCCAGGTGCTCGAGGATCCGCACCCAGACGTCGTCGGGGCGCTCCGATACGTACTCCCACCAGCTGCTGATTCCGTCGATGGGCCTGCCTCCACAGGTCTCGCTGAACGCGGCAGGCGGCGGTTGCGCTGGTCACGCCACCCGCACTCGACCGATCCGGCCAAGCCGCGGGGCCACCCGTCCGCCGACGACCCTATCGGTTGGGACCGTCCGAGGCGGGCCAGGCGCCGCGCAGGCGCTCCGCCGCGTCGGCCAGCGACACCGGGAGGACCCGCGTCTCGGCCGTGACGCCGATGAAGTTGTTGTCGCCGTGCCAGCGCGGCACGCAGTGCACGTGGAGGTGATCGCTCTGCGACCCGCCCGCCGCCGCGCCGAGGTTGAGCCCCACGTTGACGGCGTCGCAGGCGAAGGCGGCCTTGAGGGCGCCGACGGCGTCGCGGACCGTCCCCCAGAGCTCTGCGTGCTCGTCGTCGGTCAGCTCGTCGAGATCCGCGACGGCGCGCTTGGGCAGCACCATGAGGTGGCCCGACGTGTACGGGAAGAGGTTCAAGATGGCGAAGCAGGTCGGCCCGCGGTGCACGATCCCGGCGGCGACATCGCCCTCCTCGTCGGCGGCGGCGAGGATGCGCTCGAACAGCGAGCGCCCCGCGGCGTCCTCGGCGGTGGGCACGGTGCGGCTGTCGGCGACCCGGGTGACGTAGGCCGACCGCCACGTCGCCCAGAGGTGGTCAAGCGGCACGACGCCACCGAGGTCTGCGGAGCCTCGGCCCGGCATGCAGAGGGTGACCCTCCACGGCGATCGTCATGTCCGGGCCAGGACCTCGGCCGCGAGGCGCTCGACGAAGGCGTCGACGGCGACGTCGCGCTCGGGCTGGTCGGCACCTCGGGCGTTGACGCCCACCGTGCCCGCCGCCACGTCGCTGTCGCCGACCACGAGGATGTAGGGCGCCTTGTCGAGCTTGGCCTTGCGGATGCGCGCGCCGAGGGGCTCGTCGGCCTCGGCGAGCGAGGCGCGGAAGCCCTCGGCGCGGAGCCGGTCGGCCACGCGCAGGGCGTAGGCGTGGTGGTCGCTGCGCACCGGGAGAACCCGCACCTGCTCGGGGGCGAGCCAGGCCGGGAACGCCCCGGCGTAGTGCTCGACGAGCACGGCGAAGAACCGCTCGATCGACCCGAACAGCGCCCGGTGGATCATGATCGGCCGGTGCCGCTCGTTGTCGGCGCCGACGTACTCCATGTCGAAGCGCTGCGGCAGCTGGAAGTCGACCTGGATGGTCGACAGCTGCCAGGTGCGCCCGATGGCGTCACGGGCCTGCACCGAGATCTTCGGTCCGTAGAAGGCGCCACCGCCCTCGTCCATCACCAGGTCGAGGTCCTTCGTGGCTGCGGCGCGGCGCAGCGCCTCGGTGGCCTCCGCCCACTCCTCGTCGGTCCCCACGGCCTTGCCGGGCGGGCGGGTCGAGAGCTCCAGGTAGAAGTCGCTGAGCCCGTAGTCGGCGAGCAGCGCCAGCACGAAGTCGAGCAGGGAGACGAGCTCGTCGCCCATCTGCTCCTTGGTGGTGAAGATGTGCGCGTCGTCCTGGGTCATGCCCCGCACCCGGGTGAGCCCGTGCACCACGCCCGACTTCTCGTAGCGGTACACCGAGCCGAATTCGAACATGCGCAGCGGCAGCTCCCGGTAGCTCCGCATCCGCGACTTGAAGATCAGGATGTGGAACGGGCAGTTCATGGGCTTGAGGTAGTAGTCCTGCCCTCGCTCGCCGCCCTCGTCGTCGAAGTGGATCGGCGGGAACATCCCGTCGGCGAACCAGTCGAGGTGGCCGGAGGTCTCGAACAGGCCGGACTTGGTGATGTGCGGTGAGTTGACGAAGTCGTAGCCCGCCTGCTCGTGGCGCTGCCGGGAGTAGTCCTCCATCAAGCGGCGCACCAGGCCTCCCTTGGGGTGGAACACGGCGAGGCCGGATCCGATCTCGTCGGGGAAGCTGAACAGGTCGAGCTCGACGCCGAGCTTGCGGTGGTCGCGCTTGGCCGCCTCCTCCAGGCGGGCCAGGTGCTCCTCGAGCGCCTTCTTCGAGGCCCACGCCGTGCCGTAGATGCGCTGCAGCTGCGGGTTCTTCTCGTCGCCCCGCCAGTAGGCGCCGGCCACCCGCATGAGCTTGAAGTGGCCGAGGTGCGCGCTCGGTGGTCGCCACGTGCGGGCCGCGGCAGAGGTCGATGAAGCCGGGGTAGCCGGTGAAGGGCGGGCGGTCCTTGGGCGCGGAGGGCGGGTTCTCGTAGGTGCGCACGGCGTCCGACGCAGACGTGGCCGACATCGGGTCGGTGCTGGCGTCGTCGATGATCTCGAGCTTGAAGCGGTGCCCGGCGAACACCTCCCGCGCCCGACTGGAGGGCATCTCGTCGCGCACGAACGGCTGCCCCTCGGCGATGATCTCGCGCATGCGGGCCTCGATCCGCTCGAGGTCGTCCTCGGCGAAGGTGGCCCCGCCAGGGAGCTCGAAGTCGTAGTAGAAGCCGTCCTCGACCGGCGGGCCGATCCCGAACGTCGCGCCCGGGAACAGGTCGAGCACCGCCTGCGCGAGCACGTGCGCCGTCGAGTGGCGGATCGTGAAGAGCCCCTCGGGGCTCTCTGCCGTGACGATGGCGACCTCGGCACCGTCGTGGAGCGGCGTCGAGAGGTCGCGCTGCTCACCGTCGATGACCGCGATCACCGCCGCCTTGGCGAGGCGCGAGCCGATGCCGGCCGCCAGGTCGGCCGCGGTCGTGGCGGTCGGCACCGAGCGCGTCGAACCGTCCGGCAACCTGATCGCCAACTCGTCAGCCATGGGCTCCGACGGTACCGGAGCCGGCCGAGCCCTCAGGAACCCGACACCGCCACCTCGTCGAGCTGCACCACGTGGGAGGGCGCTGCAGCCGGGAACGACTCCGACCTCTTGGTGGCGTACTCGTCGACGTAGTCCTGGCCGGTGAGCTCGCGGATCTCGAACATCACCTCGTCGATGATCTGGCGGAGCACCAGGCGGTCGTCGGCGCGGTCGCGGTAGCGCCCGACGTCGATCGGCCGACCGAAGCGGATCTCGGCCCGGCGGAACGGGCGGGGCACCTTGGCCTCCGGTGGCTGGATCTCGCGCGTGCCGAGGATGCCGACCGGCACGATCGGCGCGCCCGTGCGCAGGGCGAGCCGGGCAGGACCCGTGTGCCCGCGGTGGAGCCGGCCGTCCCGGGCGCGGGTTCCCTCCGGGTAGATGCCGAAGTACCCGCCGGACTCGAGCACCCGGGCCGCCGTGTTGAGCGCTCGCTCCGAAGCGCTCCCACCGCTGCGGTCGATGGGGATCATGCCCAGGGCGGGGAACAGCCGCCGGGTCTTCCAGGAGTCCATGTACTCGGCCTTGCCCACGAAGGTGATGCGCCTCGGCAGCACCAGCGGCAGGAAGAACGAGTCGATCACCGACGTGTGGTTGGGGCAGAAGATGGCGCCGCCTCGGCTCGGGACGTGCTCGAGCCCCTGCACCCGGACCTTCCAGAGCATGCGGAACGTGGGCGTGAGGACGGCTCGGGCGAGGGGGTAGAGCCTGCCGACCTCGCCCGTGGCCCCGGGCTCGCGGGTCGCCGTCGTGGTAGCCACGAGCCCGAGTCTTGCAGCCTCGCCGCGCCGCGTCTGCCCCCGGCTACACGACGATGCCGAGCAACCCGGCCGCAGCCGAGACGCCGAGCCCCGACGCCGCCGCGGCGTCGATGGCGGCGATCGCCCCCGGCGTGTCGAGGTCGTCGTCGAGCGCCGCGCGGACCTCCTCGAGCGCACCGTCGCCAGCTCCCGCCTCGCGCCAGCGCTCCAGGCGCTCCGCCGCCCGCGGCATGCGGGTGCCGTCCCACTCCCAGGCCGTGCGGTAGTGGTTCTCGACGAGCATCAGTCGGATCGCCATCGACTCCCACTCCTTGCGCAGGTCGGAGACGAACACGAGGTTGCCGAGGGACTTCGACATCTTCTCGCCATCCATGCGGACCATGGCCTGGTGCATCCAGTGCCGCACGAACGGCTCCCCCGTCGCCGCCTCGGACTGGGCTCGCTCGCACTCGTGGTGCGGGAAGATCAGGTCGGTGCCCCCGCCGTGCAGATCGATGGTGGTGCCCAGCTCGCGCAGGGCCAGCGCCGAGCACTCGATGTGCCAGCCGGGGCGCCCGGGCCCCCAGAGCGACTCCCAAGCGGGCTCGTCGTCCTGCGACGGCTGCCAGAGCACGAAGTCGAGGGGGTCGCGCTTGTGGGGGTCCTCGACGTTGCCGCCCCGCTCGGCGGCGTAGGCGAGCATCTGGCCGCGGTCGAGCCCCGACACCGAACCGAAGTCGGGGAAGCTGGACACGTCGAAGTACACGCCGCCGCCCGACTGGTAGGCGTGGCCACGGTCGAGCACCATCCCGATGAAGCCGCGGATGTCGGCGATGGCGGACGTCGCGCGCGGCTCGCTCCACGGCGGCAGCAGTCCCAAGGCGGCGATGTCGTCGTCGAAGCGGGCGGTCTCTGCCGCGGCGAGATCGAGGTAGTGCACGCCGAGCTCTCGTGCCTTGGCGAGGATCGAGTCGTCGACGTCGGTGATGTTGCGGACGCAGCGGGTGTCGTGGCCACGATCGCGCAGGCGGCGCTGCAGGACGTCATAGGTGACGTACACCGCAGCGTGCCCGAGGTGCGTCGAGTCGTACGGCGTGATGCCGCACGTGTACATCGTCACGACGGGGCCTGGCTCGAAGGGCACGACCTCGCGCCGGGCGGTGCACCACAACCGCATGGGCGCCGGGGCGGCGGACATCAGCGGATCACTCGGGGATGCTGGTGAACTTCACGGCGACGCGCGTCTTGTAGCGCACGTTGAGCTGCAGCAGCACCGCGGTGAAGGACTCGATCGGCGTGGCCAGCGACAGCTCCCCGCAGTCGAGCGGGCGCATGTTCGGGATCTTGGCGACGAGCGCGGATGCCGCCTCGCTGGCGGCCGGGTAGTCCGAGCAGATGAGCACGTCGCTCTCGATCGGGTGGTCGAGGTCGCCGAGCTCCTTGGCAGGCACGTGGTGCAGCGCGGCGGCCACGAAGCTCTCCGGCACGGCGGCCTGCACGCTCGCCGCCACCGATCCCCGTGGAGGTACGAGCGGCTGGAACTCCTTGCCGATGCGGGTGAGGGCGTTGGCCATCGAGATCACGACCTTGCCCCGCAGCTGCTCCTGCACCTGCTGGGCGGTCTGGGTCGCACCGTCCCACGGCGTGGCGATGACGATCAGGTCGGCCTGGGCGGCGGCGCCGTTGTCGCCCGCCGCGATGGTGAGCTGGCGGCTCGGCCACTGGCGCTGCAGGCCCTCGACCACCTCCGTGGCGCGCTACGCCGAGCGCGATCCGACGATCGTCTCGAACCCCACCGAGGCGAGGCGGGCGGCCGAGCGCGCTGCCCGCCGGGCCGGTGCCACCAAGGATCCCGATGCGCATCGGCGACACCGTAGCGGGACCCTCGATCGGCCTCCGCATCAGGCGCCGGCCGTAACAGCCGCCTGGGCGTGGCAGTCTCAGGGGCCATGTCCCTCCTCGACGGCAAGCGCATCCTGGTCACCGGCGTCCTGACGGATGCGTCGCTCGCGTTCGGCGTGGCGCGGCTGGCGCAGGAGCAAGGCGCCGAGGTGATCCTGACGGGCGCAGGCCGCGGGATGTCCCTCACCAGGCGCACGGCCCGCAAGCTCCCCGTCCCCGCGGAGGTGCTCGAGCTCGACGTCACGGACCCGGACCAGGTCGCCGCCGTGCGCGACGCGCTCGGCGAGCGCTGGGGTCATGTCGACGGCGCCCTCCACGCCATCGGCTTCGCTCCGGCCGCCTGCCTCGGCGGCGGCTTCCTCGACGCCGGCTGGGACGACGTGGCGGTGGCGATGCAGGTCTCCGCCTACTCCTTGAAGACCCTCGCCGACGTCGTCGTGCCCCACATGCACGACGGCGGCTCCATCGTGGGGCTCGACTTCGACAACAGCCGCCAGGCCTGGCCCGCCTACGACTGGATGGGCGTGGCCAAGGCCGCCTTGGAGTCCACGTCGCGGTACCTGGCGCGTGACCTCGGTCCCAAGGGCATCCGCGTGAACCTCGTCGCGGCGGGTCCGATCAAGACGCTCGCCGCCAAGTCGATCCCCGGCTTCTCACGGTTCGAGGACGTCTGGGACGAGCGCAGCCCGCTCGGCTGGGACGTGCGGGCCGACGCCGAGTCCGTGGCGCGGTCCTGCGTGGCGCTGCTGTCGGACTGGTTCCCCAAGACCACCGCCGAGATCGTCCACGTCGACGGCGGCTACCACAGCACCGGCGCCTAGCCGGGCGGCGTCGTCGGCTTCGAGCCAGCGGGGGTTGGCCACCTGCAGCCGGGCGGCGACGGACTGCGCCACCGACGCCGCGCACCTCGAGGAGGCGGTCGTCCATGGCGCCGGAGCGGATCCGCGCGGCCAGCTCGGCGTCGTCGCGACATCCCAGGGCCGAGAGGCGCTCGCGGTGCGCCGCGGCCGGCAGCGCCCCCGCCGACAGCTCGCGCTCGACGATGCGCAGCGCGTTGACGGCCACGCGGGCGTGGTACGCCACCCGACCACCGGTGGAGCCCTGCACGTCGCCGTCGATCCACTCGCGGACGGCCTCGACGAGCTCGACCGCCGTGGGCCGTCCGTGCAGCCCTGGCGCGTCGCGACCTGCCGATGGGGGTGGCGGGGCCAGTGCGCCGCCCGGGAGCAGGGCGAGCACGTCCCACTCGTTCTCGCAGACCCGCCGGCCGATCGTGGCGAGCTCGACGGAGCGTGACGCGCCGCTGAGGTGCAGCTGGGACTGCACGACGCAGATGAGGCCCCACTTGATCGTGCCGAGCAGCTCCCACCAGCGCAGCGCCTCGGGGTCGACCGCGCCGCCGCCCGCCGCCTGGTAGGCGCTGAGCAGGTCGTCGCGGCTGCCCATCCCGCCGGCGGGCTGTGCCGAACCGAAGCGCCAGGCCCGCACGCAGAACCAGCCGAGGTCCTCCACGGGGTCGCCGACGTGCGCCAGCTCCCAGTCGAGGACACCTGCCAGCCCCGCACCGTCGACCACGAGGTTGCCGAGCCGGAAGTCGCCGTGCACGACCGTGCGGCGCGGGTTCGCCGGACGGTTCGCCGCCAGCCAGCGGATGCCGAGCTCGAAGGCTGGCCGGGCGTCGTCGACGCCCGTCAGCAGGGCCTGCATCTCGTCGAGCTGGTCGGCGTCGCGCAGCGGCGGAGCCTCGGCCTCGGGCAGGGCGTGGATGCGCGCCAGGGCCGTCGCCGCCTGGGCCAGCAACCGTGATCGCGCCGTGGCGTAGGCGCCGTCACGCAGGATCTTGCGGGCGATGGTCTCGCCCCCGAGGCGCTCGGTCACGATGCTCGCCGCTCCCGAGCGCGTCGCCTGCGTCGTCGGCGACGACGACCGGCACCGGCACGCCACGGCCGCCCGCCGAGCGCAGGAGCGCCGCCTCGCCCGGCATGCCCGGCCCGCCGCTCGCCGTGCCGGCCCGGGCCCGCTGGAGGATCATCGGCCGCCGCTCGCCGGGGGTGACGAGGTCGAACGCCCAGGTCTCCCGAGACGCGCCGCCGGAGAGGCGGTGGAGCCCCTCCACGGCGCCGTCGTGGCCCCGCGCGCCAAGGAGGGCGGCGAGCGCGGCCACGAGGAGGTCCTGGTCCTCGTCGGGCACGGGCGGCGACGCTACCGCGGCGCCGGCGGGTCAGCAGGCGGCGCGGACCGTCGGGTACGGGTTGACGGCGGCGCCACCGTTGGGATGGATCTCGAAGTGCAGGTGCGGTGTGCCCCGCGCGTTGCCGGTGTCACCGACGTAGCCGATCACGGTGCCCGCCTGCACGTGCCCGGCGCCGACGTTGGCGTAGGCCGAGAGGTGGGTGCCGTAGTAGTAGTGCCCGTTGTCGCCGTTGAGGTGCCACGACAGGCCGCCGACGCCGTTGCCACGGTGGCTGACCGTGCCGCTCACAGGCGCCACGGTCGGTGTGCCGCTGGGCGAGAGCATGTCGACGCCCTTGTGGGCGCGGCCACCCGAGCGCGGGGCGCCCCAGGTGTCGCTGAACGCGACGGGGCCCTGCACGGGGCACACGAAGGACCCGTGGGCGATCGGCGTGGCGGGCGCCGAGCGCTGCGCGACCGCCCGGTCCGAGCCCCTCGACGCGGCGGCCCGGCGGCTCGCCTCGGCCGCCTTGCGACGCTCCGCCTCCAGGCGCTCGCGCTCGAGGGCCTCCAGGCGGTGCAGCTCCGCTTGCAGCGCGGCGCGTCGCTCGGCGAGGACCTCGATGGCGTCCTGCTGGGCCGAACGGCGCTCCGCCAGGGCTGCCTTGGCGACCTCGAGGTCCTCGGCCGCCGCGGTGAAGTCGTCGATGGTGTCCTGGTTGCCGCGCGTGGCGTAGCGCCCCAGCGTGTCGGCGCGCACCTGCTCGTTGAGGTCGGCTTCGGTCGCGGTGAGCGGCGCGGCGTCGGCATTGATGAAGCGGCGCACCGCCACCTCACGAGCGGCCTCGCGCAGCGTGGCGAGGCGCGCCTCGGCGTCGGCCGCCTCGGCCTCGAGGGTGCTGATCTCGGCGTCGAGCTCGCCCAGCACCGTCTCGGCCTGGGCCAGCTCCTTGGCGGCGTCGTTGGCGCTGGCACGGGCGCGCGCCAGGTCGCCGGCGTCGGCGTCGGCCGTCGGCGCGGCGACGACGAAGCCCAGAAGAGCCGCCAGGGCCGCCAGGAGGGGGAGCACCTTGTTGCGCACGATGGGTCGACAAGATAGCCGTTCGGTGACGCTTGTTGCAGTTCCGTGACGAACCCGGCCCCCGGCGTCACCGATCCGACTCGTCGCGGATGTCGCCCACCACCGCCTCGATGATGTCCTCCAGCGTGACGATGCCCACCGTGCGGCCGCCGGGATCGGTGATCAGGGCGAGGTGGAGGCGGGCGCGCTGCATGCCGATCAGGGCCTCGTCGAGCGACGTGGCCTCGCCGAGCACGAGCATGCGCCGCACCCGGCTCAGCGGCAGCGGGCGGTCCCGGGCCGCGCTCGGGACCAGGAGCAGGTCCTTGGCGTGGACGTAGCCGAGCACGTCGTCGAGGCCGGTCCCGACCACGAGCAGGCGGGAGTGGCCGGAGGCGACGGCGCGCGCCTCGGCCTCGCCGGGCGTGGCGGCCCGGGGCAGCCAGACGACCTGGTCACGGGGCACCATCACCGTGGCGACGCTGCGGTCGCCGAGGTTGAGCGCGCCGTGCATCAGCTGGTGCGCCACCTCCTCGATGAGGCCCTCCTCGCGTGAGTCCGCCAGCATCACGGCGAGCTCCTGGGCGGTCGCGGCGGTGGCGAGCTCGTCACGCGGCTCGACCCCGAGCAGGCGGACGCCGACGTTCGCGATGCCGTTGAGCAGTCGCAGCAGCGGCCCGAACACCGCCACGTACGCGCGGTTGGGCAGGGCCAGCGCGAGCAGCGTCCGCTCCGGCGCCGCGATGGCGATGTTCTTCGGGACCATCTCGCCGATCACCATGTGCAGGAACACGACGATGGTGAGCGCCAGGCCGAAGCCCAGCGCGTGGAGGACGGAGTCGGGCACGTCGACGACGGTCTCGATCGCGTCCTCGATCAGGCCGGCGACGGCAGGTTCGGCGACGAAGCCGAGCAGCAGCGACGCCATCGTGATGCCGAGCTGGGCGCCGGCCAGCTGCAGGTTGAGGTTGCGCATCGACGCGAGCGCGGCGCGCGCACGGGCGCTGCCCTGCTCCGCCATCGCCTCGATCTTCGTGCGCCGGCTGGCGAGCACGGCGAACTCGACGGCCACGAAGAAGCCGTTGGCGAGCAGGAGCCCGAGCGCCACGAGGAGCTGGACCGCGGTCACGCCGCGCCCCCGCTCGGGGGCAGGCCCGCGGCGCGCAGGTGCACGGCCGCCACGCGCAGGCCGTCGAGCGCCGTGACCTCGAGCCGCCAGCCCTCGTGCTCGAAGGCGTCGCCGACCTGGGGGATGCGCCCGAGCGCCGCCAGCACGAAGCCGGCGAGCGTCTCGTAGTCGCCCTCGGGGATGGCGAAGCCGGATGCGTCGTACACCTCGTCGGGGTGCCACGAGGCGTCGAGCAGCCACTCCCCTGGCCGCTGGGCCGAGGTCGTGGCGGGCGCGCGGGGGTCGTGCTCGTCGTCGATCTCGCCGACGATCTCCTCGAGGACGTCCTCGAGGGTGATGGTCCCGACCGTGCCACCGTGCTCGTCGACGACCACGGCGAGGTGCGTCCCGAGCCGCCGGAGGTCGGCGAGCAGGTCGGTGAGCGGGCGCGTCTCGGGCACCGCGAACGGCGGCGACATGATGGCGGCGACGGACGTGGAGGGCCGCTGGTCGTAGGGGACGGCCAGCACGTCCTTGACGTGCACGACGCCGCGCACGTCGTCGAGGTCCACCCCCACGACCGGAAAGCGGGAATGGCCCGTGGCGGCCGCCTTGCCGATCAGCCCCAGGAGGGTCTCGTCGATCGACACGGTGTCGACGGAGCGTCGCGGCACGAGCGCCGAGGCGGCGTCCTTGTCGCTGAAGCGGATCGTGCGCGTCAGCAGCGTCATGGCCTCGCGCTCGAGGGTGCCCTCCTCGCCCGAGGAGCGGATCAGCAGCTCCAGCTCCTCCAGCGAGCGGACCGACGCCAGCTCCTCCCGGGGCTCGATCCCGAGGCGGCGCACGGTGGCGTTGGCGGCACCGTTGAGGAAGGAGATGAGCGGCCCCATCACCCGGGACACGGCGACCATCGGGCGCGCCAGGAGGTAGGCGGTCGTCCGCGGCCGGGCGATGGCGAGGGACTTGGGCACCAGCTCCCCCACCACCATCTGGACGCCGGTCGCCAGCAGCAGCGCGAGGGCGATCGACACCGCTCGGGAGCGGTCGTCGCCCACGGCGCCACCGACCAGGGGCTCGAGGGCCTCGGCGATGGCCGGCTCGGCGATGAAGCCCACGAGCAGCGACGTGGCAGTGATGCCGAGCTGCGCGCCGGAGAGGTAGAAGGACAGCCGGCGCAGGGCACCGGCCGCGGCCCGGGCCCGGCGGTCGCCGGCGGCGGCATCGACGCGCACCTGCTCGCGGTCGACGGCGACGAGTGCGAACTCGACCGCGACGAAGAACGCGTTCGCGAGGATCAGCAGGAGTACGGCCAGGAGGCCGAGCGCCGTGTCGATGAGCTCCGTCCAAGTCAGGTGGGCGAGCTGGCGGGGCCAATCTAGGCGGCGGAACTAGGGTCGCCCGCCATGGTGCTCGCCCGGGAGGTCCTCCTCGACGTGCTGCGCTCGGAAGGCGTGCGGCACGTCTTCGGGAACCCGGGCAGCACGGAGCTGCCCCTCATCGACGCGCTGGCGGAGGCCGACGACCTCGAGTACGTGCTCGGGCTCCAGGAGGCCACCGTCGTCGGCATGGCCGACGGCTACGCACAGGCCAGCGGTCGACCCGCCTTCGTCAACCTCCACACCTCGGCGGGGCTCGGCAACGCCATCGGCAACCTGACCAACGCGCAGGCAAACCGTGCGCCGCTGGTGGTCACGGCCGGCCAGCAGGACCTGCGCCACATCGTCGCCGATCCCCTGCTGTCGGGACCGCTCGTCGAGCTGGCCGGAGGTGCGGTCAAGTGGGCGCACCAGCTGCGCAGCGCCGCCGAGCTGGGCACGGTGCTGCGGCGGGCGTTCCACGAGGCCGCAACCGTGCCGCGCGGCCCGGTGTTCACGGCGATCCCCATGAACCTGCTCGACGAGGAGGTGGAGCTGGGCGCTCCCGACGCGTCGAGGATCGTGCCCGGCGCAGTCGCCGGCGGCCTCGAGGAGCTGGCCGACCTGCTGACGGGAACGGCGGTCGGTCGGTTGGGGCTCGTCGTGGGCGACGCCGCCGCTGCGTCGGGGGCGGTGCCGGTGGTGGTGGCGCTGGCCGAGGCGCTGGGCGCGGCGGTGCACGGCGCGCCGCTGCACGGGCAGGGCGTGTTCCCGCCGCTGCACCCGCTGTGGCAGGGCATGCTGGCGCCCGCCGCCGCGGCGCTGCGCAGCGCGCTCGACGGCTACGACCGCGTGCTGCTCGTCGCCGAGCAGGCGTTCATGGTCTACCCCTACACCCCCGGCCCGGCGCTTCCCGCACACGTCGAGCTGCTCCACCTCTCGCCCGACGCGGGCCAGCTCGGACGGGCGTGGCCGGTGCGCCTCGGTGTGGCCGGCGACCCTCGCGCCACGCTCGAGGCGCTCCTGCCGCTGGTGCGGGAGCGGGCCGACGCCGCCGCGGCGGCCGCCGCGCTCGCCGAGCACCGCCGAGCGCGGGAGTCCGACGTCGAGCGCCTCGAGCAAGCGGCGCGCGATCGCTACGACGCCGCGCCGATGGACCCCATGGCCGCCGCCCACGCACTGGTGCGCGCCATGCCACCCGACACCTGCGTCGTCGACGAGGCCATCACGACCGGTGTCTACGTGCGCGGCTTCCACCACTGGAGCGAGCCCGGCCGCTACTTCTTCTCCTCCGGCGGGGGCCTGGGATGGGGCATGCCGGCGGCGTGCGGCGTGTCGCTCGCCCGCGACCGCGCCCCGGTGCTGTGCGCGGTGGGCGACGGCTCGGCGATGTACTCGCCCCAGGCCCTCTGGACCGCCGCGGCGCAGGGACTCCCGGTCGTCTTCGCGGTGGTCAACAACCGCGAGTACAAGATCCTCAAGGGCTACCTCGCCGGCATGGGCGGCGCGGCCCAGCGCAGCGGCCGCTTCATCGGCATGGACCTGGGCGAGCCGCCCGTCGACTACGTCGCCCTCGCGGAGTCCATGGGCGTGCCCGCCACCCTCGTCGAGCGAGCGGGAGACGTGGGCGACGCGGTCCGTGCCGCCCTCGCCTCGGGTCGGCCCCACCTGCTCGAGCTGCCGATCGCCCCGTGACCGGGGCCGGCGACCCCGTCCCGTCCGCCCGGGTCCCCGAAGCCGCCTAGGTTGCCCCGCCGTGCCCGCCCCGCCCTCCCGGCCCAGCTCCGCGCGGGCCCAGCTCGTGCTCGCCGCCTTCCTGATGCTCTTCGTCGAGCTCGCCCTGATCCGCTGGCTCGGGGCCAACGTGCTGTACCTGGCCTACTTCTCCAACGTGGTGCTGCTCGGCAGCTTCCTCGGCATCGGCCTCGGCTTCTTGTGGACCAGCCGCAGCCCGCGGTCGCTCTACCCGCTCGCCCCGCTGTCGCTCGCCCTGCTCGTGGTGCTCGTGCGCGTCCTGGAGGTGCGGGTGGGCGTGGCGGGGAGCGACCTCATCTTCTTCGGGCTCGACACGTCGGGCCCACCGCGCTGGCTGGTGCTGCCCGTCGTGTTCGTCGTCGTCGCGGCGGTGATGACGTGCCTCGGCGACGGCGTGGCGCGGGCGTTCCAGCGCATGGGCAACCTCGACGCCTACCAGCTCGACCTCGTCGGAAGCCTGCTCGGCACCATCGGCTTCGGCCTGCTCGCCTTCGCGCGGGCCGACCCGGTGGTGTGGGGCTCCATCACGGCCGCAGGCCTGCTGGTCGCCCTGCGGCCGCGGCGACCTGCCGCCGTGGCCATGACCGTGGTGCCGCTGGTCGTCCTGGTCGGCGTGCTCGCTGCGGAGTCGGCAGAGGACGCCACCACCTGGACGCCGTACTACAAGGTCACCACGACGCCGATCGGTGACACCGGCGGCGTGATCGCCGAGGTCAACGGCATCCCCACGTGGCTGCAGGTCAGCGCTGTCGGGAACCCGCTCTACGAGTCGGTCTACCACCGCATGGCCGACGACGACCCCGGCGAGGTGCTCATCATCGGTGCCGGCTCGGGCAACGACGTGGCCGTGGCCACCGCCCGCGGCGCGACGCGCGTCGACGCCGTGGAGATCGACCGCCACCTCCTCGAGCTGGGCACGGAGCACCCCGACCGGCCCTACGACGACCCGCGCGTCGTCACCCACGTGGGCGACGGGCGAGCGTTCCTCGAGGCGAGCGAGCGGCGCTGGAACACGATCCTGCTCGCCCTCCCCGACTCGCTCACGCTGCTGCAGGGCCAGTCGTCGGTGCGGCTCGAGAGCTACCTGTTCACCCGGGAGGCGGTGCAGAGCTACCGCGACCACCTCACCGAGGGCGGCACCTTCGCCATGTACAACTACTACCGGGAGCCCTGGCTGGTCGACCGCTACGCCGGCACCCTGGCGGAGGTCTTCGGCACCGCACCCTGCGTCGACACGCTGGAGGGCACGCAGCTGTCGGTGCTCGTCGCCAGCGAGGACGCCGAGGCGACGTCGTGCCGCGACGGCGGGCGCTTCGAGCTGGCCACCGCCGACGCCCCCGCGCCCGCCACCGACGACCACCCGTTCCCCTACCTGCGGACGCCGAGCATCCCGGGCTTCTACCTCCTCGCCGTGGCGTTCATGCTCGCCATCTCCGCCCTCGCGGTGCGCACGGTGGGCGGGCCGTTCCGGCGCATGACGCCCTACCTGGACCTGCTCTGCATGGGGGTGGCCTTCCTCCTGCTCGAGACGAAGAACGTCGTGCAGTTCGCGCTGCTGTTCGGCACCACGTGGTTCGTGAACGCCTTCGTGTTCGGCGGGGTGCTGGCCTCGGTCCTCCTGGCGGTGGTGGTCAGCAAGCGCGTGCGGGTGCCTGCCGACGGCCGGCTCTACGGGCTGCTGCTGGCCGCGGTGGCGCTGAACTGGCTCGTGCCCGGGTCGGCGCTGCTCGGGCTCGCCACCGTCCCGCGCCTCGTGGCTGCCGTGTCGCTCGCGTTCCTGCCGATCTTCCTGGCCAACCTCGTGTTCGCCGACCGCTTCCGCGAGACCGAGCGCTCGACCGCCGCCTTCGGTGCCAACCTGCTCGGCGCCATGCTGGGCGGCCTGCTCGAGTACACGTCGCTCGTGATCGGGTACCGGCACCTGCTCGTCATCGTCGCCGGGCTGTACGGCCTCGCCTTCCTGCTCCGGCCGCGCACGGCCGCCGCGACGGGCTGAGCGCCCCTCACCCCGTGTCGATGCGGGCCAGGAGCCGGGGCCGGGAGCGCTCGATCTCCTCGGCGAGGAGCCGGTCGAGCGCGGGCATCCAGAGCCGCCCGCCGTAGTGGAGCTGCATGGTGAGCCGGCTGCCGCCGTCGATCTCCTCGATGGTGGCGTCGAGCACCCAGGAGGCGTGCTGGCGGCCGTCGTGCTCGACGCGCTCGAAGCGGGCGTGGTGCCGGCCGTCGTGCTCGGTGCGGACCATGCGGAGGCGCTTGGCTCGGGCGAAGGGTCCCAGGCGGCCGCGCAGGTCCACCTCCCAGGCTGGTCCCACATCGTCGCGGTGCGCTCGGGCCGGCACCGCCCGCGGCACGATGTCGAGCCACTCCGGGTAGCGCCCGAGGTCGTCGATCCACGGGTGGAGCGCCTCGGGGCTGCAGGGGGCGTCGAGCGATGCGGTCACGTCCACCGGCAGATCCTGGCGCAGCGGCGGGCGTCGGCAGCAACCCGGCTCAGGCGCGGGCGCGTGCCTTCGCCTGGCGGCTGAGGTCGTCGACCACCTTGAGCAGCGGGTAGGGGTTGACCGCCGGGCCGCCGTCGGGGTGGATCTGGAAGTGCAGGTGCGGGGCGCCGCCCTTGGCGTTGCCCGTGTCGCCGACGTAGCCGATGACGTCACCGGCTTCGACGACGAGGCCGTCCACCATGCCCTCGGCGAAGGCGCTCAGGTGGGCGTAGTAGTAGTACGTGCCGCTCTCGCCCTTGACCCAGATCTTCGTGCCGCCGAGCACATCGACGCCCATCCTGGTGATGATCCCGCGCTCGCACGCGAGGAGGGGCGTGCCTGCGGGCGCCATGATGTCGGTGCCCTGGTGGGCGTGCTCGTAGCCGGTGCCCATCATGCGCGGCGCACCGAAGGAGTCGCTGAAGGAGTGGGGGTCGCCCACCGGGAACACGAAGCCCCGGATGACGATCTCCGAACCGGCCGCGAACACCGCCAGGTCGAACCGCGCGGACACGCTGGCTCGGCGGGCCTCGACCAGGTCGGCTCGGGCCCGGTCGAGCTCGAGGCGCGCCGTCACGAGGCGCTCGGCGGTGTCGACGAGCTCCTCGTCGACCGAGGCGCGTGCCGCGAGGTACTCCTCGACGGCCAGCTGGTCGGCGTTGAGCACCGAGCCGAGCAGCGACTGGGCCCGCACCATCTCGTTGGGGTCGTCGGTGACGATGGCGCCGGCGAGGTCGTCGACGCGCCCGCGCACCACGGCGAGCGCGGCGCGGGCCTCGAACTTGCGGCGCGCCGCCTCGACGCGTCGCACGGCAGCTCGATCGTGGGACGCAAGGCTGGTGATCGAGCGCTCCAGGGCGTCGAGCTCCGCCTCGAGTGCGACCATGCGCGCCTTGGCGGTGGCGTAGGCGGTCTCCAGCTCGACGGCCTCCGCCTCGGCGACGCGGAGCTGCTGGCGGATGACCCGGTTCGCCTCTGCCGCGTAGATGCCGGGATCGGGTGGCCGCGGCGGCACGGTGTCGGGGACGACGGGGACCGGCTCGGCGGGGACCTCCTCGACGGCGCCGGGATCGTCCTCGTCGCCAGGCGGCCGCTCGGTGGTGGTCGTGGTGGTCGTGTCCCCACCCGCGGGTGGGATCGTGATCGCCGGAGCGGTGGTCGTCGTGCTGGTCGGATCGCCGGCGGGGTCCTCCTGCGCCAGCACGGGCGCGACAGAGCTCGCCGCGGCGACGGCGAGGGAGACGAGGAGGGCGAGAGCGCGGGAACGGCGCACGGAGGTGATGATCGGCATGCGAGGGGTGGGTCTGGAGGGGGGATCGCTCGCCGGGCCGCCAAGGCTACGCGCCGGCGCGGGCCTCAACGGTCGAGCAGGCTGACCTGCGTCGGGTCGATCCCGAAGCGCACGACCTCGCCGACGCGTGGCGTGCCTGCCGAGGGCACCTCGGCCTCCACGGTCGCATCGCCCTCCTCGACGCGCAGCACGAGCGTCGTGGAGCGGCCGCGGAAGGTCCCGGACGCGACCGTGGCGGCGATCGGGGCTGCCTCGTGCAGGTGCACCCCCTCGGGTCGCACGACCAGGCGCACCGGGCCGTCGCCAGTGGACTCGCCGACGGCCACGGGACCGAACGGCGTGCGCGCGACGCCCGCCTCCACCACGGCCTCGACGAGGTTCGACAGCCCGAGCATCTCCGCGACCGCTACCGAGCGGGGATCGCTCCAGACCTCGCGCGGCGTCCCGCGCCGCAGCACCCGTCCCGCGTCCATCACCACGAGGTGGTCGGCGAGTGCGAACGCCTCGGCCTGGTCGTGGGTGACGGCGACGACCGTCAGGCCCAGCTCGGCGAAGAGGAGCCGGAGCTCACCGACGAGTCGCTCGCGCAGCACGCGGTCGAGCGCTCCGAGCGGCTCGTCGAGGAGCAGCACCCGCGGCTCGGGCGCCAGCGATCGCGCCAGCGCCACGCGCTGCTGCTCGCCACCGGAGAGGCTCTGCACCGCTCGCCGGCCCATGCCGGCGAGCCCGACGAGATCGAGCAGGACGCCGACCCGCGCGTCGATGCCCGCCTTGTCGCGGCCCTGCATCCGCAGGCCGAAGCCCACGTTGGCCGCCACGTCTCGGTGCGGGAACAGAGCGTGGTCCTGGAACATCAGGCCGATGCCGCGCCGGTGGGCGGGCACCCCCGCGAGGTCGCGCCCGTCGAGCCGCACCTGTCCCGCGTCGAGGGCCTGCAGCCCGGCGATGGCGCGCAGCAAGGTGGACTTGCCGCTGCCGCTCGGGCCGAGCAGCGCCACGACCTCGCCGGGGGGGACCTCGAGGTCGACGCCGTCGAGTGCCGCCGTGGCGCCGAAGCGCACGGTCGCGCCGGTGACCTCGACGCGCGCCGGCGCGCCACCGAGGGGGTTCACAGCCATCCGCGCGCTCCGGCGCCCGATCCCGGCGCGCGCGGTCGACGACGAGCACGGCCAGCGCCGTGATGACCATCAGCACCGTGCTCAGCGCGAACGCCTGGCCGATGTTGAGCGCACCGGGCCGCCCGAGCAGCCGGTCGATCGCCACGGGGACCGTCGGGGCGTCGGCTCGCGCGATCACGATCGTCGCGCCGAACTCGCCGACGGAGATGGCGAAGGCGAAGCCCGCGGCCACCAGCAGGGCACGGCGCACGAGCGGGAGGTCGACCTCGCGCCAGGCACGCCACGGCGAGGCACCCAACGTCGCGGCGGCCTCGCGCAGGCGCGGGTCGATCGATCGCAGCACCGGCGTCATGGTCCGGACCACGAAGGGCAGCGCGACGACGGCCTGGGCGACCGGCACGAGCCACGGGCTGGCGCGCAGGTCGACCGGCTCGTCGAGGGCGAGCAGGAAGCCGAAGCCCACGGTGACCGCCGACGTGCCGAGCGGCAGGAGCAGCAAGGCATCGAGGGCGCCGGCGGCCCGGCTCGTGGCGCGGGCCAGGGCGGCGGCGGCGCACCCACCCAGCGCCACGGCGATGACGGTGGCCACGAGGGCGAACCGCAGCGAGTTCGCGACGGCTTCGGTCGGCGCGACGAAGAGCCCCGCGCCCGGC
Organism: uncultured Microthrixaceae bacterium; assembly: GCA_963715505.1. Taxonomy (GTDB): domain Bacteria; phylum Actinomycetota; class Acidimicrobiia; order Acidimicrobiales; family VFJN01; genus VFJN01. The sequence continues at coordinate 1,151,415 of OY970242.1, read as the reverse complement.
TCCGCCAGCGCCCGCCAGGCCGACAGGCCGAAGCCGTCACCGGTGCGGAAGGAGCGCTCGACGAGCACGACGAGCGGCGTCACGAGCAGGACCGCCATCCCGGCGAGGTTGGCGAGCAACCAGGCCCGCTGGCCCGGAGTCGACGCGCGCCGGCGACCGCCGGGACGCAGCGCCACCGCAGCTCGGGCCCGCCGGCGCTCCAGGCGGTCCTGCACCACGAGCAGCGCGCCGACCGCGCCCAGCTGCAGCAGGGCCAGCACCGAGGCCACGGGGAGGTCCAGCAGGCCCGCCGTCTGCCGGTAGATCTCCACCTCCAGCGTGGCGTGGCCCGGCCCGCCGAGCACCTGCACGACGCCGAAGGACGTGAAGGTGAACAGGAAGGTGATGGTCGCCGCCGACGCCACCGCCGGTCGCAGCGCCGGCCACGTCACCTCCCGGAAGGCCCGCCAGCGCGTGGCGCCGAGCACCCGCGCCGCCTCCTCGGTCGCCGGGTCGAGGCCCTCCCAGAGCCCGCCGACGGTGCGCACCACGACGGCATGGTTGAAGAAGGCGTGCGCGAGCAGGATCGCCCACACCGACCCGTCGAGGTCCATGCCGAGTGGCCCGCGGGGACCGAGCAGCGCCAGGAAGGCGGCGCCCACCACCACGGTGGGCAGCACGAACGGCACGGTGACCAGCGCCGCCAGGGCGCGCCGCCCGCGGAACTCGTAGCGGGCCAGCACGTGCGCGGCGGGCAGCGCCACCGCCAGGGTGAGCACCGTGGACGCGGCGGCCTGCCAGGACGTGAACCACACGACCTGCCGCAGCCCCGCGTCGCCGAGGACCTCGGCGACGCCGCTGAGGTCCCAGGCGCCGTCGTGGCGGAGGCCCGCGGCCACGATGTTCAGCACCGGCCAGGCGAAGAACCACGTGAGGAACGCGACGGGGGGCGCCAGCAGCGCGGCGTGCGCAAGGCCGCGGCGTCGCCGGTCCGTCACGGCGTCACCGCAGGACGATGTCGGTCCACTCGTCGATCCATGCCGCGCGGTGCTCGTCGATCTCGTCGGGCGGCACCTCGATGACCTCGTCCGGGGCGACGGCGTGCTCGAGGAAGGCCTCCGGCAGCTCGACGCCGTCGCGCACCGGGTAGACGAACATCGACAAGGGGATGTCGGCCTGCACCGCCTCGGACAGGAGGAAGTCGATCAGCGCGCCGGCCTCGGCCTCGTGATCGGTGCCCGCCAGGATGCCTGCTGCCTCGACCTGTCGGTAGCAGCCGGCCTCGATCACGCCGGTGGGGGCCTCCTCGACGGGCGGGTCGGCGTAGACGACCTCGGCGGGGGGGCTCGACGCGTACGACACCACGAGCGGGCGCGTTCCCTCGCTGCCGCTGCCCCCCGAGAAGGAGCCGTAGTAGGCGGCGTCCCAGCCGTCGGCGACCTCGACGCCGTTGGCCCGCAGGTCGGCCCACCACCGCTGCCACCGCCCGTCGCCGAGCTCGGCGATGGTGGCGAGCAGGAAGGCGAGCCCGGGTGACGACGTGGCGGGGTTCTCGACGACGAGCAGGTCGCGGTAGGCGGGGTCGGCGAGGTCCTCCAGCGACTCGGGGAGCGGCGTCGCCGACTCGGCGAAGTGCGCCTTGTCGTAGTTGAGGCACACGTCGCCGTAGTCGATCGGCGTGACGCGGTGCTGCGGGTCGAGCCGCAGGGCGGCGTCGACCTCGTCGAGCCCCTCCGCCTCGTACGGCACGAACAGGTCCTCGTCGAGGGCACGGGAGAGGAACGTGGAGTCGATGCCGAAGAGCACGTCGGCCTGCGGTGCGCCCTTCGTGAGGATCGCCTGGTTGACGACGGTCCCGGCGTCGCCGCCCTGCAGCAGCTCGACGCGGATGCCGGTCTCCTCGGTGAACGACTCGAGGAGCCCGTCGCTCAGGGCGAAGGAGTCGTGCGTCAGGAGGCGGAGGGTGACCTCGTCTGCGCGCTCGACGCGCTCGCTCGAGGTCTGCGCTGCGTCGTCCCCGCAGGCGGCCAGGGCGACCGCCAGGAGGGCGGCGAGCAGCGTGCGGGCGGGGGTTGCGTTCATGGTTCGGTCCTTCGTTGGTGGGTGCCGACCAGGCCGGGCTGCACGACGACGACGACGCCCTCGCGCACGTGCAGGCGGGCCGTCTCGCCGACCAGCTCGTTGCTGACGCCGCGCGTGCTGCTGGGGTCGAGGCGCTCGTCGGCGAGCGGGTACAGCAGTCCGTCGGTCGTCACCCCGAGGGCCGGGCCGTTGAGGGCGAGCAGCGTGACGAGGTCGCCCGTCGCGCCGCGCAGCGTGGCGCTCCCCCGCACCACCGTGACGCGGGCGGGTCCCATCTGCGCGACCAGCTCGACGCCGGCATAGGCGGGGGCGGCGAGCAGCAGCGCGTTGGCGAGGAAGTGGTCGAGGCGCCCACCGTGCCCGCCGACGACGAGGATGCGCTCCGGTCCGCGCGCCATGGCGGCGTCGAGCGCCAGCTCCAGGTCGGTCGTGTCCTTCGCCTCGGGGTGGCGCTCCACGACGGCGCCGGCGGCGCCGGCGCGTCGCAGTGCCTCGGGGGTCACGGAGTCGAAGTCGCCGACCGCGACGTCGACGGTCAGGCCCAGGGCGTGGGCCGCGTCGATGCCCGAGTCCGCCGCGACGACGAGCACGTCGTCGGGCACGGCCTCGAGGTGGGCGAGCGCGACCGGGTCGCCGCCGGTGACGACGATGACGGTGCGGTTCGCGCGCTGCGCTTCCATCTGCCGATTCCCTCCGCCGGCATTACCCGGTTCAGGTTCCACGGGTCGATGGCGTGCCGTGTCAGCGGCGTGGCCACCCTCTCAGCCCGGCTAGCCCGAGCTCCCCTTCGTGCAGCGACCAGCGTACCCGGTCTCAGCTGACGGGCAGGAACCAGCCTCGGTAGGTCTGCACCGGCCGGTAGCCGAGGGCTCGGTTGATCCGCAGCATCGGCTCGTTCGCCGACGCGTTCCAGGTCTGCACGACGCGGGCTTCGGGTCGTTCGGCGCGCAGCCGCAGGTGGTTGACCGCCTTCATCCAGGCGCCCAGACCGTGGCCCCGGTGCGCCGGCGCCACACCGGTGTCGCCCTGGAACACGATCCACCGGCGGGCGTCCGCGAGGTAGAGCTCGCTCAGGCCCACGACCGCCCCGCTGGCGTCGTGGCGAACGCCCACGCTCCACCAGGCCATGTGGGCAGCCGCGGCGGCTCGCTCCGCCGCGCGCAGCTCCTCGACGGTGAAGGAGGCCTCGGACTCGCCCTCCCAGCGCGGCGCGTCGTTCATCACGTGACGGGCCGCGATGAAGGCCTCCGCGAGCTCGTGGTCGGGGCACGGCGCGTCGTAGGCGACGAGCGAGTAGCCCTCCGCCGCCTCACCGGCGGCCACCCAGCCCTCGAGCAGGTCGTCGCCCGGCTCGGCGACCTGCGCACGGTTCTGCTCGACGGTCATGTCCGCGTGCATCCCGGCGCGCTCGCAGATGCCGTCCGCCACGCCCCCGACGGGCGTCTCGATCGTGATGCCGCTGCGCCCGGCACGGCGGACGCCGTCGAGGAGATCGCGGAGCAGCGCGCCGCCGATGCCCCGACGGCGCTGCGACGGCGCGACCGCGGCCCGCCCCGCGCACGTTCCCGGCTCGCCATGGCGCCACTCCGCCTGCGCGAACCCCACGACGAGCCCGTCGCCGTCGCGGGCGAGGCGGCGCAGGACCACCTCGGGCGCATGGGTGAAGCGCTCTTCGTCCAGGAACGCGTCGGTCGACATGGGGGGCTCGCCCGGCACCCACTCGTCCCACATCGCGTTCGAGATCTCGACGAGCGCGGCGAGGTCGGCAGCGGCCAGGTCGTCGGCAGACCGGAAGGGCTCGATGGTCACGTGCACGCTCACCGAGCATGGCCCCGCCTCGGCGCGGGCAGCCACCGGGTTTCGCGCCGGTAGCGTCGCAGGCGTGCAGCGCGACCTCTTCGACGACGACCACGAGCTGTTCCGCGAGTCGGTGCGCGGCTTCATCGCCAAGGAGATGGTGCCGAACCACCAGGCGTGGGAGCGCGCCGGCATCGTCGACCGATCCCTCTTCGCCAAGGCGGGAGCGCAGGGCTTCCTCGGCATGGCCGTGCCCGAGGAGCTCGGCGGCGGCGGGGTCGACGACTTCCGCTACAACGTCGTGATCGCGGAGGAGCTCCAGCAGGCCGACGTGGGTGCCGCCGGGCTGGGCTGGACCCTCCACAACGACATCTGCCTGCCGTACTTCCTCACGCTCTGCACCCCCGAGCAGCAGGAGCGGTGGCTGCCCGGCATCTGCTCGGGCGAGCTGATCACCGCCATCGCCATGACCGAGCCCGCCATGGGCTCCGACCTGGCGTCGATGGGCACCACGGCCATCCGCGACGGCGATCGCTACGTCGTCAACGGCTCGAAGACGTTCATCACCAACGGGATCAACGCGGACCTCGTCATCACCGCGGTGAAGACCGATCCCTCGCAGCGCCACGCCGGGATGAGCCTGGTCGTGCTGGAGCGCGGGATGGACGGCTTCGAGCGGGGGCGCAACCTGGAGAAGGTCGGCATGCACGCCCAGGACACCGCTGAGCTGTTCTTCACCGACGTGTCCGTGCCGGTCGCCAACCGGCTCGGCGAGGAGGGCAGCGGCTTCCGGTCGCTGGTCGCCAAGCTGCCCCAGGAGCGGCTCTCGATCGCCGTGACGGGCGTGGCGGCGGCCCGTCGAGCGCTCGATCTGACGTTGGAGTACGTCAAGGAGCGCACCGCCTTCGGCCAGCCGATCGGTTCGTTCCAGAACAGCCGCTTCCGCCTGGCGGAGATGGCCACCGAGGTCGAGATCGCGCAGACCTACGTCGACCGCTGCGTGCGGGCGCTCGACGCCGGCGAGCTCACCGCCGAGGAGGCCGCCATGGCGAAGTGGTGGTGCACCGAGCTGCAGAAGCGCACGGTCGACACCTGCGTGCAGCTCCACGGCGGCTACGGCTACATGACCGAGTACCCCATCGCCCGCGCCTACGCCGATGCCCGCATCACGACCATCTACGGCGGCACGACCGAGATCATGAAGGAGATCATCGGCCGCTCCCTCGGCGTCTAGGGCGACCCAGGCGAGGCAATGGGCCCCGTTGCACGCACCTCGAGGCAATGAGCCCCACATGCGGGGCTCATTGCCTCGCCTGCCTCGCATCGGGGCCTATTGCCTCGCCTGGGTTTCGGCGCGGGGCGAGGCGAGAGGGGGGCTCCTGGGGTCGACTACGCCGCGTGGCCGAGCTGGCGGAGTCGCATCGAGCGGGTGTCGGCCACGACGGCGCACACACCAGCGGGATCGCCGAGGATCTGCTCGTAGAGGAAGCGGAGCGGCACCCACCCGGCGCGCACGACCTGGGCGTCGCGCTCGCGGTCCTTGCGCGCCGCCTCCATGCGGCTGTGCCACCGGCGCCCGTCGGCCTCCAGCACGATCTGCGTGTCGAGGTAGCCGCCGTCGGCGATGCCACGGATCGGACCGCGGCCTGGCAACGGCAGCTGGCGGGTCGGCGGCGGCAACCCGCCGGCGTCGAGCGCGGCGAACATGGCCGACTCCAGCATCGAGTGCGCCGGCACGAACCCGTCGCCTCGCTGGTCGAGCACCTCCGCTACGGTCGCAATGCCCGGCTTGCCAGGCCGGCTCACCTGCGCGAGCACCACGCCGATCGCACCGTAGGTGGTACGGCGCATCCGCACGAGGTCGTCGGCAACGCGCCCACGACCTCGACGCTCGACGTGGCGCCGAGCTCGACCACCGCCCGGGCCGGTGTGCTGACGGGCAGGCCCTGCGAGGTGGTGCGGTGGGCGACGACGAGATCGTCGATCTGGTGCACCATCGCACCGGCGACCCGGTGGTGGGTGCCGTGGGGCGTCGTGAGCGTGATGGGATCCGCTGGAAGCCGCTCCGCGCCATGGAGGAGGGCGGCGCTCTCGTGGCTGATGACTGCATCGCCCCCGGCCGCGAGCACGGCGGCCCAGAGATCGGTGCAGCGCGCCCGAACCGTGCCCGCGACGACGTAGACGCCAGGGTGCACGAGCTCCCAGGATCCGGTGGCCAGCCGGCGATCGATGGTGGAGCCCGGAAATCCGATGCCCACGGCCTGGGAGCGTGCGATCGCACCACCTTGGCGGCCCACGAGCAGGGCCAAACGGGCGTCTCGTCCAGCGCGTTGCATCGCACCATGCTGGCGTGAGGGGTGTGACAGTCGACCCGACGCGAGGCAATGGGCCCCATGCCGCTGCGGCCGAGGCGATGGGCCCCGCATGCGGGGCTCATCGCCTCGAGACGCTCGCGGCGGGGCCCATTGCCTCGCCGGTCTCGTCAGCGGCGGAGGAGGTCCTTGGCGATGTGGGTGATCTGGATCTCGTCGGTGCCGGCGTAGATCTGCAGCACCTTGGCGTCGCGGGCGAGCTGCTCGACCTGGAACTCGGCCATGTAGCCGTTGCCGCCGAAGAGCTGCACCGCCTCCATGCGCCACCTCGGTGGCGGCCCGGGCCGAGTAGAGCTTCATCGCCGACGCCTCGGCCAGGCGTGAGGCCCACGCCGGCCGCCGCCATCTCGATGTAGCGGAACACGAGGTTCTGCACGTTGAGGCGGGCGACCTCCATGCGGGCGAGCTTGTCCTGGATGAGCTGGAACTCGCCGATGGGCTGGCCGAACTGCACCCGGTCCTTGGCGTACTGCACGCACAGCTCGAGGCACTGCTCGATGATCCCGAGCGCCATGGCGGCGACGCCGGAGCGCTCCATCGAGAACGTGTCCTTGGCGCCCTCGCGGCCGCCGGCGGGCACGTCCTCGGTCTCGCCGATGAGGCGGTCGCGTGCCGACGCGCACGTCGGTGAGGAACAGCTCGCCGGTCGGCGAGCGAGTGCATGCCCATCTTGCGCAGCGGCTTGGACTGCTCGAGGCCGGGCATGCCCTTGTCGAGCACGAACGACAGGATCTTGCGCTCCGCCGGGCGGGTTGCCCTCGTCGAGCTTGCAGATGAACACGATCGTGTCGGCGTAGGGGCCGTTGGTGATGAAGGTCTTCGAGCCGTTGAGCACGTACTCGTCGCCGTCGCGCCGGGCGGTCGACTTCATCGAGCCGAAGGCGTCGGAGCCCGAGCCCGGCTCGGTGATCGCCCAGGCGCCGATCTTCTCCAGCGTGAGCAGGTCGAGCGCCCAGCGCTCCTTCTGGGCGATGGTGCCCTTGCTCATGATCGCCGCCGAGGTGAGCCCCATCGACACGCCCATGGCGGTGACCATGCCGGGGCAGTAGCGGCACAGCTCGATGATCGGGATCATCGTCATGGCGACGGCGTCGGCGTCGCGCCGCCGGCGCGCTCTCCTTGGCCGGCGGCTCCTCCTCCGCGCCGCCGCGACGCCGCCTTCTCCGCGCTCGATCTGGGCCTTGAAGCCGCTCGCGGGCCATGGCGTCCATGCCGAAGGTCGAGAACAGCTTGCGCAGGATGTCGTAGGGCGGCAGGTCGCCGTGCTCGAGCTCCTCGCGCTGCGGGGCGATCTCCGCCTCGACGAACTGGCGCACCGCGTCGCGGATCATCAGCTGCTCTTCGGACCACTCGAACATGTCGGCTCCCCGCTCGGTCGTTGCACTGCGCGTGCACCAAGGCTAAGGACCGAGGCCGGCGCTGTCAGATCTGGTTCCCACGAATGTCCCGATGCCGCCTCGAGGTGGCATCCTGGTACGTCCCCCCGGTCAGTGAGCAGGAGAACAGCGCGTGCCCTTCAAGGTCGGTGACAAGGTCGTCTACCCCCATCACGGTGCCGCCGTGATCGAGGGCACCGACACCATCAAGATGCCTGACGGCGCCAAGGCGAAGTACTTCGTGCTGCGCATGACCCACGGCGACCTGATGCTGAAGGTCCCGCCAGGACCGGGCCGAGGAGATCGGGATGCGCTACCCGATCTCCAAGGAGGACGTCGAGGACGTCTTCGAGGTGCTCGCCAAGAAGGACGTGCGCGAGCCCACCAACTGGTCGCGCCGCTTCAAGAACCACCAGGAGAAGCTGAAGTCCGGCGACGTGTACCAGGTTGCCGAGGTCGTCCGGAACCTCGCCCTGCGCGACGCCGACAAGGGGCTGTCGGCCGGCGAGAAGTCGATGTTCGTCAAGGCACGCCAGGTGCTCGTCAGCGAGCTGGCCTTCGCGCTGAACATCTCCGAGGACACGGCGCTCGACCGCCTCAACAAGACGCTCGCCTGAGGCACCGTCTGCGATGGGCGCGCGCGAGGCTCGCCGTGCTCGCCCTCGCTGCCCTCGCCGCCTGCTCGGGAGGCGGACGTGACGGCGCCGAGGCCCCGGCCGACTCCGCCACGTCGACCACGCAGCGCTCCACGACCACCAGCACCACCGAGGCGCCGCTGAGCGGCGAGCCGCTCATCGTGGCCGAGCAGGGCGTCTCGAGCTTCCCCGACCCCTTCGATCCTGCCGCCCAGCTCGGCGGCTACGGCGTGGTCCTCCACAACCCGAACCCCGACGTGATGGCGACCGGCGTCCAGGTCACGACCCGCATCCTCGATCCTGCGGGCACCGAGGTCTCCTCGGACACCACGCTGGTCAACGCCGTCATGCCAGGCCAGCGCATGGCCGTGGGCCGCACGCTCATCGAACCCGTCGACAACCCGACGCAGCTGGTGGTGGAGGTCGTCGTGGGCGCCTGGATGCGCCCGGCGACGACGGAGGGCTCGCTGGTCGCCGAGGACGTGGTCACCGAGCCCGAGGAAGCCGGCGGGTCGGTCACGCGCTTCACGGTGCGGTCGAGCTGGCCCGACCACGAGGACGGCGTCGACGTCACCGCCGTCTACCGGGCGGCCGACGGCCGCATCCTCGCCGCCGAGTCGACGACGCTCGACTCCGTGCCGGCCGGGGCCGCGGTGGCCGGCCAGATCCGGTTGCTGTCGCCGATCCCCGACCTTGCGTCCACCGAGGTCTTCGTGGGCCGGGGCTTCGCCGCTCAGACGATCGGCTGATCGCCGCGGAGGATCCGCACCGCCTCCGTGGCATGCTGGTCCGCCCCCACCTGGAGGATCTCCTTCATGCGTCGCGCGCTCGCCCTGCTGTCCGTCCTGACCCTGCTCCTCGCCGCCTGCGGCGATGACGAGGAGACCTCGAGCGGTTCGGGCGCCCGTGCCCTCGAGGGCGTCACGGTGACCGGCGAGGTCGGCGAGGAGCCCACCGTCGAGGTCGACGAGCCCTTCAGCGTCGAGGAGACGACACGGGAGATCCTCAGCGAGGGCGACGGCGAGGAGCTCGCCGCGGGGGCGACGGCGGTCTTCCACTACGTCTTCGTCAACGGCCGCGACGGCGAGTCGTTCGGCTCGTCCTACGACGCCGACCCGGCCACGATCACCTTCGACGACACCCTGCTCCCCGGGATCCACCAGGGCCTCGAGGGCCTGCCTGGTGGCAGCCGAGCCGTCGTGGCGATCCACCCCGACGACGGCTTCGGGCCCCAGGGCGGCGACCCGAGCAACGGCCTGGAGGCCGACGACACCCTCATCATCGTGGTGGACCTGCTCGACGTGCGGTTCCCGCTCGAGCGAGCCGCGGGCAGCAAGGTCGCGCCCGTGGCGGGTCAGCCCACCGTGGCGCTCGGCGATGACGGCGCCCCGACCATCACCGTGCCCGAGGGCGAGCCGCCGGCGGAGCTCGTCGCCCAGCCGCTCATCGAGGGCGAGGGCGACGCCGTCACGAGCGGGCAGACCATCACCGTCCACTACACCGGCGCCCTGTGGAGCAGCGGCGCGGTGTTCGACTCGTCGTGGGAGTCAGGCACGCCGGCCACCTTCCCGATCGGCTCGGGCGGGGTGATCCCCGGTTGGGACGAGGGCCTCGTCGGTCGCACGGTGGGCTCCCAGGTGCTGCTCGTGGTGCCGCCTGCCAAGGGCTACCCCGAGGGGACGCCCGACGGGTCCATCCCGCCGGGCGAGACGCTCGTGTTCGTCGTCGACATCCTCGACGCGAGCGGCTGACGCCTGGAGCTGCGGGCGTACTAGTCCTTCCCGCCGACCACGTACCGTGGTTGCTTGAGTGCTACTCGTGGTAACAGGCCATACGGCCCTGACGCCGGTGGCACGCAGGGGTCCATCCTTGCGTCGTGGACCCCCGAGCCAACCGCGATCAGCGTGCGCATGGCATCCCCCGCCGGCCGCTGGCCACCGCCCGTCCCGGCCTCGACTACCTCCGCTCGGCGTTCATCGCGGCGTGGGAGTCCGGCGGCGCGACCTGCGCCGGCGACCTCGCCGGCGCCTACGCGCAGGCCGCCCAGGACAGCGACGACCGTCGGGACGACCCCTACCTCGACGTCGCCCGCTGGATCGGTCGGCGCCAGGCCCGGTCACGCCTGCTGGCATTGCGCTGCAGCTGACCTCGGCCTCAGCGGTGGGCGCGACAGGACTCGAACCTGTGACCTCTGCCGTGTGAAGGCAGCGCTCTAACCAGCTGAGCTACGCGCCCCGGGTGGGAGCGGACACGCTACCACCGGCGCCGCGCCGCCCCGCCAGCTCACAGCGGCGCCACCGGGTCGAGCCCGAGGGCGTCCTCGAGGACGGTCAGCGCCCGCAGCACCGCCACGTCGCCGTGCTGCGGACCGACCACCTGCAGGCCCACCGGCAGGCCGTCGGCCGTGAAGCCGGCGCACACCGTGCCCGCCGGTGAGCGGGTCAGGTTGAAGGGGTAGGTGAAGGACACCCAGCCCACGTCGGGTTGGCCGTCCACGGTGCCCTGCCCCCCCGGCGGGCCCACCTGGCCCGCGACGGTCGGTGTGCAGATCACCGGCACCTGGTGGAACAGCTCGACGAGGCGCAGGTTGGCGAGGTGGCAGAAGTCCATGGCCTCCAGCAGCTCGACGCCCGACGCGCCGCCGAAGGCGTCGATCATCGCGGCGTGGGCGGGATCGACGAGCTCCCACCGCTCGCTGCCACGGAGCGGTTCGAGCGTGCGCCGGTTGGCAGCCATGGCAAGCGTGAGCCACTGGCGCGCCGGGTCCTCGTCGAACACGGGGTCGACCGGCACCACCTCGGTGCCGAGGTCCTCGAGCCGGCGCATCGCCGCCGAGCAGATCGACAGCACCTCGCGGTCGACGCGGGCGTAGCCGAGCGTCGGCGCCCAGCCGATCCTGCGAGGCGGGTGGAGGTCGTCGAGCGAGCGCGACCAGCTCGCCTCGGGCATCGGCAGGGCCCTGAGGTCGGTGACGTCGGGGCCGATCACCGCGTCGAGCGCCAGCGTCACATCGCGGATCATGCGTGCCATCGGGCCCCGGGTGGAGAGGTCGGCCCAGCCGGGAGGTTCGGCGCCGCCCATCGGCACCCGGCCGAGCGAGGGCTTCATGCCGGACAGGCCGCAGATCGCCGAGGGGATGCGGATGGAGCCCCCACCGTCGGACCCGGTGCAGAGCGGCACCATGCCTGCCGCGATGGCGGCGGCAGAGCCACCGGAGGATCCGCCCACGCTGCGCTCGAGGTCCCACGGGTTTCGGGTGGAGCCGAACAGCACGTTGGTGGTGTCGGCCATCCAGCCCAGCTCGGGCGTGTTGGTCTTGCCGACCACGATGCAGCCGGCGGCTCGCAGGCGGTCGACCAGCGCGGAGTCCTCCACCGCCGCCGGGCCGTCGGCGAAGGCCGCCGATCCGTGCGTCGTCGGGAACCCGGCCGCGTCCTCCAGGTCCTTCACGCCGATCGGGATGCCGGTGAGCGGGCCGATCTCCTCGCCCGCGTCGAGGCGCGCGTCGAGCGCGTCGGCCTGGGCGCGCGCGCCGTCGGGGTCGACGGCCACGAAGGCGTTGACCTGCGCGTCGACGGCCTCGATGCGAGCAAGCGCGACCTCGACCAGCTCACGGGCGGTCGTGCGACGCGCCGCCACGTCGGCGGCGAGCTCGGCGACGGTGGTCCGGCGGAAGTCCACGTCCGGAACCTAATCCCTCAGATCGGGAACGAGACGCCCGTCAGCTCCTCGCTGCGCTCCCAGAGGCGCCGCGCCAGCACGGGGTCCTGCGCCCGCTTCGACGGCACGACCACCTCCGGGTGGCCGCGCATCTCGAACGCACCCCCGGGCCCGATCAGCATGCCGCTCACCATGTTCGGCGACGTGGCCGCGTAGAGGATCGGCAGCGCTCCCATGGCGGCCGACTGGCCGAGCAGCCGGTTCCCGAGCCCCATCACGCCGGCGCTCAGCCTGCGGCCCGTCATGCGCGCACCGACGAGCTGCAGGTCCGTCGACGCGTAGCCGGGGTGCGCCGCGCCGGCGATCGTGGCGCACCCCGCCGCCAAGAGCCGCCGCGAGAGCTCCGCCGCGAAGAGGGCGTTCGCCAGCTTCGACTGCGCATAGGCGAGCCAGCGCTGGTAGCTGCGGGCGCCGTGCAGGTCGTCGAAGCGGATGCGGCCCACCTTGTGGAACTCGCTGGTCACGGAGATCACCCGCGATCCGTCCACCTCGAGCATCCGGTCGATGAGGAGCCCGACGAGCGTCCAGTGGCCGAGGTGGTTGGTGGCGAGCTGCATCTCCCAGCCGTCGTCGGTGATGCGGCGCGGGATCGCCATCACGCCGGCGTTGGCGACGACGAGGTCCACGCGATCGTGCGCGCCGCGCACCTCGTCGACGGCCGCCCGCGTGGCGCGCTGCGAGGACAGGTCGCACCGCACGAGCTCGAGCGACGCCCCGGGGTGGGCGGCGCGGATGCGTCCGGCAGCGGCGAGAGCCTTCGCCTCGTCCCGGCAGGCCATGACCACGTGGGCGCCATTGCCGGCCAGCGCCAGCGCCACCTCGAAGCCGAGCCCGCCGTTGGCGCCCGTGACGACCGCCACCCGGCCCTGCTGATCCGGGATGTCCGACGCGTTCCACGGCATGCCCGAACGGTAGGCGACCGCGCCGGCTCGCCCGGCTCTCGCCGGCGGCGCGATGCTGCGAGCCCCATGCCGCCGACCCCCCACGAGCCCTCGCCGCCCAGCGCCGCCAGGGACGCTGCGCACGTCGTCGAGGACGCCATCGACGCCCTGCACGACGGCGACCGCACGCTGCGGCCCGGTTCGGCTCGCGCCGCCCTGCGGCACCGCACCTTCCGGCGGGTCTTCATCGGGGCCTTCCTGTCGAACATCGGCTCCTGGATGCAGAACGTGGTCCTCGGCGCCCTGGCCTACGACCTCACGAACTCCCCCACCTTCGTCGGCGTGCTGCTCTTCGCGCAGCTGGGCCCGCTGCTGCTCTTCTCCCTCGTCGGCGGGCTCCTCGCCGACCTCTTCGACCGACGACGGCTGCTCGTCGCGGTCGCCGTCACGCAGGGCGTCCTGTCCCTCGCCCTGGCCTGGGTGGCGCGGGTCGAAGACCCCTCGAAGGTGGCGCTCGTCGGCGTGACGTTCCTCATCGGGGTCGGCCAGGCTGTCTTCGGGCCGACCTACAGCGCCCTGCTCCCCGCGCTGGTCGGGCGGCAGGACCTGGCGGGCGCCATCTCGCTGCACTCCGCGCAGATGAACGGCTCGCGGGTCGTCGGCCCCGCCATCGGCACGGCGCTCTTCGCCCGCTACGGGGCCGACGTGGTCTTCGTCGGCAACGCCCTCTCCTACCTGCTCGTCGTGTGGTCGCTCCTGTCCGTGCGCCTGCCGGCGCCCGTGGTCGACAGCGGGGGCGTCCGCGGCATCCGGCGGCTCGCCGCGGGCTTCCACGTGGCGCGGCGCGACCCGGTGGTGCGCCGCTGCCTCGTCACGATCTTCACCTTCTCGCTGCTGTCGCTGCCCTTCATCGGCCAGATGCCGACCCTGGCCGATCGCAACCTCGGCATCGACCCGGTGAGCTCCCAGTACGGCCTGCTCTACGCCTGCTTCGGCGTCGGTGCGCTGGCGGGAGCGCTCTCCATCGGCACGGTGCTCTCCGGGCACCGCCAGGAGCAGGTCGTCCGCGTCGGGCTCGTGGTGTTCGCGGTGCTGCTCGCGGGGTTCTCGCTGCTGCGCTCCCCTGGACCCGCCTACCTCGCCATCACGCTGGTCGGCGTCGCCTACTTCGCGGTCATCACGTCGCTGTCGACCGTGCTCCAGCAGCGGCTCGACGACCAGAGCCGTGGCCGCGTGATGGCGCTGTGGATCATGGGGTTCGGCGGCACCGTGCCGCTCGGCAACCTCGTCGCCGGACCGCTCATCGAGGCCAGCTCCGTCACGACGGTGGTGCTGGCGGGCGCGCTGGTGGCGGCCGCGCTCGCCTTCTACGCCGACCTCGAGGACGCCTGAGGCGACCCGAGCACGGATCAGCCGGCCAGGAGGCGGTGCGCCAGGCGCTCGAGCCCGGCGACGCGGCTGCCCTTCACGAGGACGGCGTCACCCGCACCGACCCGCCCCAGCCGCTCGAGCGCGGCGTCGATGTCCGCCACGTCCTCGCCGCCGTAGCCGGGCGCCGCCACCGCGACGAGGCGGATGCCCAACCGCTCGGCGAGCGCAGCGATGCCCGCGTGGTCGGCGTCGCTGGTGGCACCGAGCTCGGCCATCACCCCGACCACGGCGACCCGGCGCGCGGCGGGCACCGCCGCCAGCGCCTCCAGCGCCGCGGCCATCGACACCGGGTTGGCGTTGTAGGCATCGTTCAGGACCGTGGCGCCGCCCGGCGTCGTGGCGATCTCCATGCGCCACGGCGACAGCGCGGCGGCCGAGAGGCCCGCCGCCACCCCTTCCAGGTCGACGCCACAGGCGAGCGCAGCCGCAGCCGCCGCCAGCGCGTTGTCGGCCTGGTGGCGACCCCGCGCCTGGAGCGCGATGTCGACGTCACCCCACGGCGAGCGGAGCCGGAACCGTGATCGCAGCTCCGCATCCACCGTCAGGGCCGTGGCGTGCACCGCCCCGCCGTCGCCGTAGGTGACCACGGCGGCCTTGGTGCGCGACGCCATGGCGGCGACCCGCTCGTCGCCGGCGTTGAGCACCGCCGTGCCCTCGGCCGGCAGCGCGGCGACGAGCTCGCCCTTGGCGAGCGCCACCTCGTCGATGCCACCGAAGAGCTCCGTGTGCACGCCTGCCACCCGCGTGACGATCCCGACCGTCGGTCGGGCGACGTCGCACAGCGCGGCGATGTGGCCGACACCGCGGGCGCCCATCTCGACCACGACGGCCTCGCGCGTCGTCGGGGGCGGACAGCAAGGTGAGGGGGACGCCGAGCTCGTTGTTGAAGGACCGCTCGCTGGCGGTGGTGCGCAGCCGGGTCGCGAGCACGGTGGCCAGCAGGTCCTTGACCGACGTCTTGCCCACCGACCCGGTGACCCCGATCACGGGAGGCTCCAGCCTCGTGCGCGCCAGGCGCCCGGCGGCCGCCAGCGCGGCGACGGTGTCGGCCACCACGATGGCGGTCCCCTCCCCCGGCGGGCGGCTCGTCAGGTAGGCGCCGGCGCCGGCGGCCAAGGCGGCGGCGATGTAGTCGTGGCCGTCGCGCTCGGCGACCACCGGCACGAACAGCTCGCCGCCCCGCAGGGCGCGGGAGTCGATCGACGCGCCGTCGACGACGACGTCGCTGCCGTGGAGGTCGCCGCCGAGGGCGACCGCGAGCTCGGAGGTGCGGAGCCGCATGCCGCCAGGAGTCTCGCAGCCGCACGGGTGGCTCCCCGTACACTTCGGCGATGCCCACCCCCGGCCGCGTGCGCCTCGTCGTGCTCTTCGGCGGCCAGTCCGCGGAGCACGAGGTCTCCTGCGTCTCCGCCTTCCACGTCCTGCGGGCAGCCGACTCCGACCGCTACGCCGTCGAGGCGGTCGGCATCACGCGCGATGGCCAGTGGGTGCGCGCCGACGACGCCGCCGTCGCCGCGCTGCGCACCGGGACCGGCGCGCTCGAAGCGGCGGGCCAGCGCATGGAGGCGGTCGGCGCCGCCGTCGAACCGCTGCCGAGCGTGCAGCCGGTGCGGGGCGACGACGTGCCGGTGGTGGTGCTGCCGATCCTGCACGGACCGCTCGGCGAGGACGGCACGGTGCAGGGGATGCTCGAGCTCGCCGGCGTGCCGTTCGTGGGCTCGGGGGTGCTCGGGTCGGCGCTGTGCATGGACAAGCTCAAGGCCAAGGACGTGCTGGCGGCGAGCGGCCTGCCGCAGGCACCGTGGATCGGCGTGCACGACCGCGACGTCGAGGGCGTCGCGGCACGGGTCGAGGAAGCAGGGCTGACCTACCCGCTCTTCGTGAAGCCCGCCAACATGGGCTCGTCGGTCGGCGTGTCGCGCAGCACGGACGCCGCCACGCTCGTCGAGGCCTGCGCACTCGCCGCGCAGTACGACGAGTGGATCGTGGTCGAGCAGGGCGTGAACGGCCGGGAGCTGGAGGTCGGTGTGCTCGGCAACCGCCGCCCCCGGGCCTCGCTGCCCGGCGAGGTCCGACCGGCGAGCGACTTCTACGACTACGACGACAAGTACCTCGACGGCGCGGCCGAGCTCGTCATCCCTGCCGACGTCTCCCCCGAGGTGACCGAGGACGCCCAGCGCCTGGCCCTCGAGGCGTTCGCGGCGCTGCGCTGCGACGGCATGGCACGCGTCGACTTCTTCTACGAGGAGGGCGGCCGAGGGCTCGTCGTCAACGAGGTCAACACCATCCCTGGCTTCACCCCGATCTCGATGTACCCGAAGCTCTGGGAGGCAAGCGGCCTGGCCTACCCGCAGCTCATCGACGAGCTCGTCCAGCTCGCGCTCGAGCGCCACGAGCGCCGCAGCCGCTTCTCCACGAAGCCCTAGGCGCGCGTCGGCGCCGCGTCACGGCTGGAGCGCCGACCGCAGCAGCGCGAGGAGCTCGTCGCGGCGCCGGACGAGCGACGCCAGGGTCGGCTCCTCGCCGAAGGCGCGCAGCACCTCCACCTCCGTCGCCAGGCCGGTCACCATGGAGTAGGCGGCGAGGAGCAGCAGCCGAGGGTCGCTGCGGCGCATGCGTCCGGCGTCCATCTCCGCCTCGAGGAACCCCGCCGCGCGCGCCACGAGCGGCTCGAGCTGGCCGAGCAGCCGGGTCGACGACGGCGGTCCCAGCCGCGTGACCTCGCGCAGGAAGCCGAGCATGCTCGGGTGGCGGGCGGCCAGGCGGAACATCGCCCGCACGATGGCCTCGACGCGCCCGAAGCCGTCCCCGGCTCCGGCCAGGCCGCGCTCGAGCCGCCGCGCCACCTCGGCCGCGCACCGGTCGACCACCGCCACCAGCAGCAGGTCCTTCGAGGGGTACCAGTAGAGGATCGTCTGCTTGCGGATGCCCAGCTCGCGGGCGAGGTCGTCGAGGGAGGTCGCCTGGTAGCCCCTCGTGCCGAACGAGGCCATGGCGGCGACCAGGATGCGGTCGGCCGTGCCCCCCTTCGCCGGCCCCACCATGGTCATCTACCAGATGGTAGACAAGAGAGGTGATCCCCGAGGCCCTCGACGGACGGCGCATCGCCATCACGGGCGCCACCGGCTTCCTCGGGACGGCGCTCGTCGAGCGCCTCCTGCGCTGCGCCCCCGGCTGCGAGCTGGTGCTGCTGATCCGCCCGGGGAGGCGCTCCACCGTCGAGCAACGGGCCCGCCGGGAGATCTTCAGCAACGACGCCTTCGACCGGCTGCGCGAGACCCACGGCAAGGAGGGCTTCGCGACGATGGTCGCGACGCGCGTCACACCCATCGCGGGCGACGTCGGCACCGACGGGCTCGGCCTCGACGACACCGGCCGCCAGGCGCTGGCGGGCTGCGACGTCGTGATCCACTCCGCCGCAACCGTGTCGTTCGACTCGCCGCTCGACGGCGCCGTCGAGGTCAACCTCCTCGGCCCGCGCCGCATCGCCGACACCCTGGCGGCGCTGGGCGCGACGCCGCACCTCGTCTCGGTCTCCACCTGCTACGTCGCAGGCCACCGGCGCGGCGCTGCGCCAGAGGAGCCGGTCGACGCGAGCCCGTTCTACGTCGAGGTCGACTGGCGCGGCGAGGTCGAGGGCGCCCGACGGGCTCGGACCGACGCCGAGGCGCAGAGCCGCCGCCCCGAGGCACTCGCCCGCTTCCGCAACCAGGCGCGCGCCGAGCTCGGCGCGGCCGGCACGCCCGCCCTCGCCTCCAAGACCGAGCAGCGCCGCACCGCCTGGGTGAAGGAGCAGATGGTCGAGGCAGGCCGCGCCCGAGCCGCCTCGCTCGGCTGGCCCGACGCCTACGCCTACACCAAGGCGCTCGGTGAGCGGGCGCTGCTGGAGGGCCGTGGCGACCTGGCCGTCACCATCGTGCGGCCGTCGATCATCGAGTCCGCCGTCCACGAACCGGTACCGGGCTGGATCCGCGGCTTCCGGATGGCCGAACCGGTGATCATCTCCTACGCCCGCGGCCTGCTCAAGGAGTTCCCGGGCGTGCCCGAGGGGATCGTCGACGTGATCCCCGTCGACCTCGTCGTGGCAGCGATCATCGACGCCGCCGCCGGTCAGCCGCCGGACGAGCCCGCCATCCGCCAGGTGGCCTCGGGCTCCACCAACCCGCTCCACTACCGCCACCTCGTCGACCTGGTGCGGGCCTTCTTCACCGAGCACCCCATCTACGACGCCGAGGGCCAACCCATCGTGGTCCCCGAGTGGTCCTTCCCCGGCCGGGGACGGGTCCAGCGCCAGCTCCAGCGCGCCAAGGACGTCATCGAGCGCGCCGAGCGCTCGCTCCAGGCGCTCCCCCTGCGCGGGAAGCAGGCCTCGTGGGCCGCGACCCTCGAGGAGAAGCGCGAGGACGTCGAGCGCGCCCTCGCCTACGTCGAGCTCTACGGCGCATACGCCGAGTGCGAGGCGGTCTACGGCGTCGACCGCCTGCTGGAGCGCTGGCAGGCGCTGCCGCCCGAGGACCAGGCCGCCTTCTGCTTCGACCCCCGGGTCATCGACTGGGACCACTACGCCACGCACGTGCACCTTCCCTCGGTCGTGGAGCACGCGCGGGTCCGCACCACGCCCGGCGGCCGCACCGGCGAGAAGCGCGAGGTCCGCCTGCGCCGCCAGGTGCTCGCCCCGGAGCGCCACCTCGCCGCCTTCGATCTCGAGAACACCCTCATCGCGTCGAACGTCGTGGCGTCGTACTCGTGGCTCGCCACCCGTCGGCTGCCCGACGAGGACCGCCTGCGCTTCGTCGTGAAGACCCTCGCCGAGGCGCCCTCGCTCCTGGCCCTCGACCGCCGCGACCGCAGCGACTTCCTCCGCAGCTTCTACCGCCGCTACGAGGGTGCGCCGGTGGCCCAGCTCGAAGCCGATGCCGCCGAGATGTTCAGCCACCTGATCCTGGCGAAGTCGTTCCCCGCCGCCATCCGCCGCGTGCGGGAGCATCGGCGCCTCGGGCACCGGACGCTGCTCATCACGGGCGCCCTGGACGTGGCGATCGCGCCGCTGCGGCCGCTGTTCGACGATGTCGTCTGCCCCTCGCTGGCCGTGCGCAGCGACGGCACCTACCGCGGGGAGATGGTCGACATCCCGCCCACCGGTGAGACCCGCGCCCAGGCGATGATCGACTTCGCGGCCGCGGAGGGGCTCGACCTCGCCGAGTCCGTCGCCTACGCCGACTCGACCTCGGACCTGCCCATGCTGGAGGTCGTCGGCTTTCCGGTGGCGGTCAACCCCGAGACCCGCCTCGCCGCGCTGGCGCGCAAGCGCGGTTGGCTGGTCGAGCACTTCGACAAGGCGCCCGGCGCGCCGCAGCCGCTGCTGCCCATCGGCCCCGCCTGGGGACGTCCCCGCAGCCGCCGGGTCGGTCGGGTCACCACCGTCGAGGCCCCCCAGTGAAGGCCCTCGTCTTCTCCCGCAAGCCGGTGAAGCTGGCGGCCGCCATGCTCGCCGGGCGCCTCGCCCCGGGCGGCGGCGCCAAGGTCGGCCCACTCGACCTCCGAGACGTCGACCCCCCGGAGCTGCCCGGCGCCGACTGGGTGCGGGTGCGACCACGCCTGTCGGGCATCTGCGGCTCGGACCTGGCGACGATCGACGGCAGCTCCTCGCGCTGGTTCGAGCCCATCGTCTCGTTCCCCTTCACCCCCGGCCACGAGGTCGTCGGCGAGCTCGACGACGGCAGCCGGGTGATCGTCGTGCCGGTGCTGGGCTGCGCGCCGCGGGGCATCGACCCGCCGTGCGCGGCCTGCGCGTCGGGGGCGGTGAACCGCTGCGAGCGCATCGCCTTCGGCGACCTCGAGCCCGGGCTGCAGAGCGGCTTCTGCGAGTCGACGGGCGGTGGCTGGTCGACGCTCATGGTCGCCCACCGCAGCCAGCTGATCCCCGTGCCGGAGCACCTGAGCGACGAGGCAGCCGTGCTCGTGGAGCCGGCCGCCTGTGCGGTGCACGCCGCCGGCGCGGTCCACGGCGGGCGGGTGGCGGTCATCGGCGCGGGCACGCTCGGCCTGCTCACCATCGCCGCGCTGCGCGACGCGCACGCCGGCATGGAGATCCTGGCGACCGCCAAGCACCCGCACCAGCGGGCGCTCGCCAGCGAGCTCGGCGCCGACGTGGTCGTGGAGCCGGGCGCCCTCGAGCGCGCCGTGCGCACGCGCACGGGCTCGATGCGGCTCGGCTCGGGGCAGCTCAGCGGCGGCGTCGAGGCCGTGGTCGACTGCGTCGGCTCGGCCGACTCGATCGCCCAGGGGCTGCGCATCGCCGCGCCCGGCGCCACCATCCACGCCGTGGGCATGCCGGGCGTGACGACCGTCGACCTCACGCCGCTGTGGCAGCGCGAGGTGTCGCTGCGCGGCACCTACGCCTACCGGCGCGCCGACTTCGACGCGGCGGTCGACCTCGTGGCGCGCCACGACCTGGGGCGCCTCGTGAGCGCCACCTACCCGCTGCGCCGCTACGAGCAGGCCGTCGCCCACGCCGCGCATGCGGGAACCCGCGGCGCCGTGAAGATCGCCTTCGACCTCCGGACCGAACGAGAGAGGGAGCACCTCTAGGCCATGCCCCGCCCCGGATTCGTCCTCCAGGTGGACCGCTCCACCCCGCCGATCCTCTTCCACCACGGTGAGTCCTTCCGGCTCGAGCGGCTGCCGGCCGGTCGCAGCCGCGTGCTCTACCCCGGCGAGCCCCTCGACGCCCTCGACGACGTCGACGGCGCCATCCGCGCCGCGCTCGACCAGCCGCTGGGTGACAGCGAGCCGCTGCGTGCCCTGCTCCGGCCCGGCATGAAGCTGACGATCGCCTTCGACGACATCAGCCTGCCCTTGCCGCCCATGCGCCGGCCCGACGTTCGCCAGCGCGTCATCGAGGCGGTCCTCGACCTCGCCGCAGCGGCCGGCGTCGACGACGTGCACCTCATCGCCGCGCTCGCGCTCCACCGCCGGATGACCGAGGCCGAGCTGCGCCACGCCGTCGGCGACCGGGTCTACGACGCCTTCGCGCCGCAAGGCGCGCTCTACAACCACGACGCCGAGGATCCCGACAACCTGGCCTTCATCGGCACGACCCCCCACGGCGAGGAGGTCGAGATCAACAAGCGGGCGGCAGACAGCGACCTCATCGTCTACGTCAACATCAACCTCGTGTCGATGGACGGCGGGTGGAAGAGCACCGCCACCGGGCTGGCCTCCTACCGATCGCTGCGGCACCACCACAACGTCAAGACGATGCGCCAGTCGCGCAGCTTCATGGACCGCCACCGCAGCGAGCTGCACTCCAGCAACTGGCGGATGGGCGAGGTGCTCAAGGGCGCCGGCGTGAAGGTCTTCCAGATCGAGACGACGCTCAACAACGACACGTTCGGCACCTCGGGGCCGATGTCGGTCCTGCAGAAGCGCGAGTGGGAGTGGAGCCCTCGGGACCGGGCGACGTTCATCGGCATGAAGGCCGGGCTCGACCGCCTGCCGATGAAGGCACGGCGCAAGGTCTTCAACGGGTGGCTGGCGCCCTACGGCGTGACGTCCGTCCAGGCCGGCGAGGTCGACGCCGTCCACGAGGCGACCACCGCCAACGTCTTCGCGCAGCAGCTCGTGCCGATCGAGGGCCAGACCGACATCCTCACGATGGGCCTGCCGTACATCTGTCCGTACAACGTGCACTCGGTCATGAACCCGATCCTGGTGATGTGCCTCGGCCTCGGCTACTTCTTCAACATGTACCGCGGTCGGCCGCTGGTGCGCGAGGGCGGCGTGGTGATCATGAGCCACCCCACGCCCTGGGAGTTCAGCCCGGTGCACCACCCGAGCTACATCGACTTCTTCGAGCAGGTGCTGGCCGAGACGACCGATCCCGTCGAGATCGAGTCGCGCTTCGAGAAGCACTACGCCGAGGACGAGTGGTATCGCCACCTCTACCGCACCAGCTACGCCTACCACGGCGTGCACCCCTTCTACATGTGGTACTGGGGCTCGCACGCGCTCGAGCACGTCGGCAAGGTGGTCATCGTCGGCGGCGAGCCGCGCTCGGTGCGCCGGCTCGGCTTCACCCCGGCGTCCACGCTTGACGACGCGCTGGAGATGGCCGCCGACGTCGTGGGCCGCGACGCCTCCATCACCCACCTCCACAACCCGCCGATCGTCATGGCCGACGTCACATGACGACGTCGCTGACCCGCTACCTCCGCCATGCCACCGCCCGGGTCCAGCGACGAGCGCTGCCGTTTCCCTACTCGGCGCCGACGGTGCCCGGTGGGATCGAGGCGCCGCCGCCCGCGCGCAAGGTCGGCGCCGACTACGACACCGCCTGGGCGCGCCGGTTCCCCGCTCGGCTCGCCCGGCTGGTGCTGCTCGAGGGCGTGATGCGGCCCGCCGTCGCCGCCCTCGGCGCCCCCGAGCGCGACGGCCTCGATCGCCTCTCGGGCCTCCCCGACGGCGCGGTCATCTTCGCCGGCAACCACCACAGCCACCTCGACACACCCGTGGTCCTCACGTCGATCCCCGAGCCGTGGCGACACCGCGTCTTCGTCGGCGCCGCGGCCGACTACTTCTTCCGCAACCGGCTGACCTCGGCCGTGTCGGCCCTCGGGATCGGCGCCATCCCGATCGAGCGGTCCAAGGTCACGCGCCGCTCCGCCGACCAGGCGGCCGCCCTCATCGACCAGGGCTGGTCGATGCTCATCTTCCCCGAAGGCGGCCGCTCCCCCGACGGGTGGGGCCAGCCGTTCCGCGGCGGCGCCGCCTACCTGGCCGGACGCTGCGGCGTGCCGGTGGTGCCGCTCCACATCGAGGGGACCGCGCGGATCCTGCGCAAGGGGGCCAAGCTGCCGGCCCCGGCCAACGTGCGGGTCACCTACGGCACCCCGCTGCGCCCCGAGGCGGGCGAGTCGGCCACCCGCTTCGCCGAGCGGATCGAGCGCGCCGTGGCGACCCTCGCCGACGAGGCGACCACCGACTGGTGGCAGGCGCGACAGCGCTCGGCACGGGGCGCCACCCCCGCTCTGACGGGACCCGACGCGCCCGCCTGGCGGCGTGCCTGGGCGCTGGGCGACCGGAGCCGCAAGCGGCGCCGCCAGGTCCGCACCTGGCCGGAGCTCTAGCGCCCCGAGTCGTGCGTCGGACGGGCGGGGAGCCGCACGTGGACGGCCACACCGCCCTCGATGCCGTCGTCCACCCAGATGCGCCCGCCGTGATGGCTGACCACCTTGGCGCACGTCGCGAGGCCGATGCCGCTGCCCGGAGCGCGGTCGTCGCCGTGGAGGCGCGTGAACATGGCGAAGACCTCGTCGCGCTGGCCGGCGGGGATGCCGATGCCGTTGTCGCTGACGCGCAGGATGACGCCGTCGGCATCCTCCGCACCGTCGACCCGAACGATCGGCTCGCCGAGGTCGCGCCGGAACTTCACGGCGTTGGTGAGGAGATTCTGGAGCAGCTGGCGGAGCAGCGAGCGGTGACCGACCACCACCGGGAGCGGCCCGCGGTCGACCCGGACGCCGGCGTCGCTGATGAGCGCCGCGAGGTCGTCGAGCACCTCCGTGAGGACCGCGTCGAGCTCGACGGGCTCCGCCCGTCCCGCTCGCGCCTGGACGCCCGCGTAGTCGAGGAGGTCCTCGATGAGCTGACGCATGCGGCTGGCGGCGCGCTGCGCGATGTCGAGCAGCACCTCGGTCGCCTCGCCGGCGGTGCGCGTCGCCATGAGCGCCATCTCGATGCGCGCCAGCGGCGCCTTCAGGTCGTGGGCGGCCGCATAGGCGAACCGCTCGAGCTCCTCGTTGGACCGTTCGAGCGCGTCGTTGCGGTGCTCGAGCTCCTGGCGGGCATCGAGCAGCGCGACCGCCGCGTCGACCTGGCCCAGCGCGGCCATGAAGCACTCGCCCGCCACCCGCAGCAGGGGGGCGACGTGGTCGGGGAAGGTGGTCGGCCGCTCGACGGTGAACAGGCCGATGAAGCCGCTGTAGCGCCGGTGGCGCGGCAGCGGCACGATGAGGACCGATCGGACGCCTCCCTCGGCCAGCGACGCCGCCACCAGCGCGGCATCCGGTCCCAGCTCGCGCACGTCGGGGATCTGCACCGGCTGGCCGCCGGCCAGGCGCTCCTGCCACCACTGGCGCGCCTCGGAGGCGAGCGGCTGGCGGTCGCGGTCCCGGCGCCCCCGGCCCGATGCCGTCCACTCGACGAACACGACGTCCTCGCGGTGGCGGCCGTCGCGCAGGAAGTACCCGCCTTCGGCGCCCAGCGCAGCGGCGAGGCGGCCCAGGCCCTGCTCGATCCGCGTGTCGATGCCGTCCGGATCGGCGCCGATCATCCCGGCCGCCACCGAGGCGACGAGCTCCTCCAGCCGGATCTGGGCCCGCAGCTGCTCCTCCAGCGCCTTGCGGTCGTCGATGTCGGCGCCGGTCATGTAGATGCGCTCCGCCGGCAGGTCGGCGATGGCGTTGCCCTGGATCCAGCGGTAGCTGCCGTCCTTGGCGCGGATGCGGAGATCGACCGCCACCGCCTCGTTGCCCGCCACGATGCTGGCCAGCTCGGACAGGGCCATGGCGAGGTCCTCGGGGTGGATGATGTCGACGAGGCGCTGGCCGACCACCTCCTCTGGCCGCCACCCGAGCCGGCTCCAGGAGTTGCTGACCTCGATGATCTGCGAGCTGAGGTCGGACACGGCGAGCAGGTCGACCGAGAGGTCGAGGAAGCGGCGGATCGTGGCCGCGTCGAGTGCCACCGGTGCATCCATCTAGGGCGGAGGTTACGGCACCGCCGCGGAGCGGCTCACTCGACGAGTCGGATGCCGCTCGGCGCGATGCTCGGCTCGGCCACCGGCAGGTCGACGAGGAACTCCGTGCGGTGGGCGGGGAAGACGTGCTCGGAGAGCAGCACCGGCCTGCCGTGCTGGTTCGACGTGGTCCGCTCGCAGCGCAGCACGGGCGACCCGGGAGGGATCTCGAGCAGCGCGGCGTCGTCACCCGTCGCCAGCGCCGCCCCGATGGTCTGCACCGCCCCGCCCAGCGGCTCGTCGAGCAGCTCGTAGAACGGCGCTCGCTCGACATCGGCGCGCGAGAGCCGCGCGCCGAGGTCGTCGGGGCACCACACCGTCACGCGGGCGAAGGGCGCACCGTCGGCGAGGTTGAGGCGGCGCACCTCCAAGACGGTGTCGCCGCCGAGCACCTCGCGGGCGCGCGGGCCGGCCGGCACGAACCCGAAGTCGAGGATGCGTCGCTCCGAGCGCACCCCCGACGCGGTGAGCTGCGCCTCGATGGTGCCGAGGCGCCCCAGGGCCTGGCGCAGCGGGTCGACCGCCGCGAACCAGCCGAAGCCCTGCCGGGCGTCGACGAGGCCCTCCTCGCGCAGCACCTCCAGGGCCTTGCGGACCGTGATGCGGCTGGCTGCATAGGATGCGGACAGCTCGGCCTCGCTGGGGAGCAGCCGCCCGGCCGCGAACTCGCCGGCCTGCACCCGGCCGCGGAGGTCGTCGGCGATGGCTCGGTAGCGGATCTCGCGCACTTGTCCTATACTTGTATTGAAACGTGGACGACGCAAGAGGAGCCCCGATGGCCACACCTGGAGCCGACGCACCCGCCGCCTCGACGCCCGCCAGCCTCGTCGAGGAGGTCTACGCCCGCCTGCCCGGGCGCGTGGCGCTGGGTCGGGCACGGCTCGGCCGACCGCTGACGCTGGCCGAGAAGATCCTCGTCAACCACCTGCGCGACGCGGACGACCAGGAGCTCGAGCGCGGGCGCAGCTACGTCGACTTCGACCCCGACCGCGTCGCCATGCAGGACGCCACGGCCCAGATGGCGCTGCTGCAGTTCATGACCGCCGGGCTGGCGCAGGTGGCGGTCCCCAGCACCGTGCACTGCGACCACCTCATCCTCGCCAAGGCGGGGGCGGCGCTCGACCTGGCGACGGCGCTGGACACCAACAGCGAGGTGTACGAGTTCCTGCGCACCGTGTCCGCCAAGTACGGGATCGGCTTCTGGAAGCCTGGCAGCGGCATCATCCACCAGGTCGTGCTCGAGAACTACGCCTTCCCGGGCGGCATGATGATCGGCACCGACAGCCACACGCCCAACGCCGGCGGCCTCGGCATGGTCGCCATCGGCGTGGGTGGCGCCGACGCCGTCGACGTGATGACGGGCTTCCCGTTCAACGTGCGCTGGCCGCAGCTGATCGGCGTGCACCTCACCGGGTCGCTCTCGGGCTGGTCGAGCCCCAAGGACGTCATCCTCAAGGTGGCCGAGGTGCTCACCGTGAAGGGCGGCACCGGCGCCATCGTGGAGTACTTCGGCCCCGGCGCCGACACCATCACGGCGACGGGCAAGGCGACCGTCTGCAACATGGGCGCCGAGATCGGCGCCACCACCTCGCTGTTCGGCTACGACGCCAACATGGCGAGCTACCTGCACGCCACCCGTCGGGCGGCGATCGCCGAGGCGGCCGAGCGCGTGTCCGGCGACCTGCGCGCCGATCCGGAGGTCGAGGCGGACCCGGGTCGCTTCTTCGACCAGGTCGTCGAGATCGACCTCGACCGGCTCGGCCCGATGATCAACGGGCCCCACTCCCCTGATCGCGCCCACCAGCTGGCCGACGTCGCCGACACGGCGCGCCGCGAGGGGTGGCCGCTGGAGATCTCGTCGGCGCTCATCGGGTCCTGCACCAACAGCTCCTACGAGGACATCACCCGCGCCGCGTCGATCGCGCGCCAGGCCTCGGCCAGGGGCCTGCGGGCCAAGGCGCCGCTGATGATCACGCCCGGGTCCGAGCAGACGCGCGCCACCATCGAGCGCGACGGCCTGCTGGCCGACCTGGAGGCCATCGGCGGCACCGTGCTCGCCAACGCGTGCGGGCCCTGCATCGGCCAGTGGGAGCGCGACGACCTCGACCGCTCGAAGCCGAACACCATCGTCAACAGCTACAACCGCAACTTCCCGAAGCGCAACGACGGCAACGCGTCGACCCTGGCCTTCGTCACCAGCCCCGACACCGTCGTGGCGCTGGCGCTGGCCGGCACGCTCGACTTCGATCCCCGCACCGACGCGCTGGTCAACGACGCCGGCGAGGAGGTGCACCTCCAGCCGCCGGTCGGCGAGGCGCTGCCCGCGGCGGGCTTCGACCGCGGCGAGGACACCTTCCAGGCGCCACCCGACGACGCCAGCGGCGTGACCGTGGTGGTCGACCCCGCCAGCGACCGCATCCAGCTGCTCGACGCCTTCGAGCCCTGGGACGGCCGGGACTTCGTGGAGCTGCCCGTGCTCATGAAGGCGGCGGGCAAGTGCACGACCGACCACATCTCCGCCGCCGGGCCCTGGCTGCGCTACCGAGGGCACCTGGAGAACATCTCGGGCAACCTCTACCTCGGCGCCGTCAACGCCTACACCGGCGAGGTCGGCACCGGGCGCGACCCGATCGACGGCGAGACGCGCCCCTACCCCGAGATCGCCCGCCGACTCCACGAGGCCGGCATCGCCTGGGCGGCGATCGGCGACGAGAACATGGGCGAGGGCAGCTCGCGCGAGCACGCCGCCATGGAGCCCCGGTTCCGCAACGCCAGGGTGCTCTTCGCCCGCAGCTTCGCCCGCATCCACGAGACGAACCTCAAGAAGCAGGGCCTGCTGCCCCTGACCTTCGTCGACCCGGCGACCTACGACGAGATCGGCGAGCACGACACCATCAGCGTCCTGGGCCTCGACGCCCTCGCGCCTGACCGACCGGTGACCTGCCGGCTCCACCGCCCCGACGGCAGCACCGTCGACTTCCTGGCGGCGCACACGCTCAGCGACGAGCAGATCGACTGGTTCCGGGCCGGCGGCGCCCTCAACATCATCCGCCAGAAGCAGCTGGGCTGAGCCTCTGGTCCGAGCCCCTCAGTCGCTGCCGGGGCGGCGGGCGTCCTCGGCGTCGGGGTCGCCCTCGTAGCCGGGCGGGAAGGTGCGGGCCAGCTCCTCGGCGCTGGGCGTGCGGTGCGTGCGTGCCTCGGCGGGCAGCAGGTCGGCGATGGCCTTCATGATGCGCTTGGTGTCCGCATCCGGTGAGCGGCCCTTCAACCCCTGCACGGCGGGACCGACGGTCACCGTGACCCTGGGCGGGTTGAGCACCGCGAGGACGTTCGGGAGCCGCTCGCTGCGGGGCCACACCTGCTCCGTGCCCCAGAGGCCGACCGGGATCACCGGTGCGCCCGTCATCGCAGCAAGACGCGCCGCGCCCCACCGACCCTTCAGCACCGGGTCGAAGAACGCTCGACCGCGCGGGATGGTGCCCTGCGGCATCAGCGCCACCAGCTCGCCGGCCTCGAGCGCGGCGGCGGCCTCGGCGAGCGGCTCGTCGGAGCCGGTGCCCCGGACGACGCGGATGCCGCCCATGGCGCGCGCGATCTGGCCGACGACCGGGACGTCGAACACCTCCTTCTTCCCGAGGAAGCGCACCGGCCGGCCCCGCTTGGCGAGCGCCAAGGCCATGGCCAGGGGGTCGAAGTAGCTGCGGTGGTTGCCCACCACGATCCCCGGCCCCTCGGCGGGGATGTGCTCCACGCCGCTGATGTCGAACCGGGCGAAGGGGATGAGCGCCGGACGGGCCAGCGCCATCGCCGCCTGCTGGGGCTCGATGCCCACGACCGGCAGCTTCGGCACGCCGGTGGGCACGTCGAGGTGCACGACGGGCCACCTGTGCAGCAGGGCGAAGGCGAGCAGCCGCGGGTCGGGGTTCACCACCACGGGGTGCGCCACGGCGGAGAGCATGGGCACGTCGTAGAAGCTGTCGGAGTAGGCCCAGCTCTCGTCGAGGTCGACGCCGTGCTCGCGCGCCCAGGCCTGGACCGCGCGCCGCTTGCCCGGCCCCCACACGAACTCGCCGTCGAGCGTGCCGTCGTAGCGCCCGTCGCGCTCGCCGTAGCGGGTGGCGACGACGTCGTCGAAGCCGAGCGCCTCGGCGAGCGGGCGCACGAGGTCGTCAGGCGTCGTGGTGGCCAGCACGAGGGGCCGACCCGCCGCGCGGTGCTCGGCGAAGATCGGCCGCGCGAAGGGCTGGATCGTCAGCGCCAGCACGTCGGCCGCCTGGCGCCCTGCCTCCCGCACCTGGTCGCGGGGCCACCCCGCGGCGAAGCGCACCGCCCGGCGCGTCACCTCCATGGTGGGGCGGTTCTCGCCGAAGAGGTCGTAGATCCGGTAGACGACCTGCTCCATCGGCATGCGCCGGCTGGTCAGCCCCGCCGCCTGCAGCGCCGCGCCGATGACCGGACCGGAGGCTCCCCGGAGCAGCGTCCGGTCCAGGTCGAAGAACGCAGCGCCGGGCATGAGGCGAACCGTAACCGCCACACGACGACGCCTGGCCGCCCGGGCCGTTGCCGACCCGACGGAGCAAAACAGCGAAACGCCGGCCCGGGGGGAGGGCCGGCGCTCGCTTCGTGCGGCGGGCCGACGGGGGGACATCGGCCTCTGCTCGCTCTCGAGGGCACCCGGGGGGAGGTGCTGCCTCTTGTGTCCATCACGGTACGCCGGAGCAAGCAATTCGTCAAACAGTTGTTTCTGATGGGTACCATCTAGAGCAGCGATGGATCTCCGCCAGCTCACCGCGCTCACGGTCGTGTCCGAGACGGGCAGCTTCTCGGCTGCCGCCCGGGCCATGCACACCGTGCAGTCGAACGTCTCCACCCACATCGCGCGCCTCGAGCGCGACCTGGGCGTGACCCTCGTCGACCGCTCCACGGGCACGCTGACCCAGGAGGGCGAGGCGGTGGTGCAGCGGGCACGGCACATCCAGGTCGAGATCGACGCCATCCGCGCCGACATCGCCGCCTTGCGCGACGAGATCACCGGCAACGTGCGGCTGGGCTGCATCGGCACCGTGGCGCGCTGGCTGGTGCCGCTCGTGCTGGAGCAGGTGACGGCCAAGCACCCGAAGATCCAGGTCGTCGTGGTCGACGCCACCACCACCTCGCTCGTCCCGCAGCTGCTCTCCGACGACCTCGACCTCGCCGTCGTCAACCTGCCCGTCAGCGAGGCCGAGCTCGTGACCGAGCCGCTCTTCGAGGAGGACCGGCTCATCGTCGCACCCGACGGCCACCCGCTGGCGGGGCGCGGCTCGGTACCGCTCAAGGAGCTGAGCCACCACGAGCTCCTGCTCGAACCGAAGGGCACCTCGTTCCGCGACGAGCTCGACGCCGAGGCAGCCGAGGCGGGCATCGTGCTGCGCCCCCGAGCCGAGGTCGACGGGCTGCGACTCATCGCCACGCTGGCCTTCCAGGGCTTCGGCGCCGCCATCATCCCGGCCACCGCCGCGCCGCCCTGGCTCGAGGGGCGCTGGGAGCGGGTCTCGGTGGAGGGCCTGGCCAGGCGCTCGGTCGGCCTGACCCGCCGCCGCCGCGGTCTGCTCTCGGCGCCGGCACGTGCGCTCTACGAGACCGTCATCGACGTCGTCGCCCAGGAGTCCGACGGCCTGGAGGGCGTGCACAAGGTCGCCCCTGCCGCCACGCCCGCCGCTCGCCGTCCGGGGTAACGCTCCCGCGGGGACCGGAGTCGCACGACGGCATGTCCGTCGTCCCCGTCGCCGCCGACCACCCCGGGTCGCTCGCGGCGACGCTGACCACGCTCAGCGGGCGCGAGGTGGTGCTGGTCGAGGTCTCGGCACAGGAGCGCCGTGGTGCGCTGTCCGAGGCGGACGGCCACACCCTCGCCGCCGCAGCCGAGCACGCCCTGCGCGCCGGCCTTCCCCTGATCGGGCTGATCGCGTCGAGCGGCGCCGACGTGCACGACGGCGTCGCGGCCCTCCACGGCTGGGGCAGCGCGGCGCGGGCCCTGGCGCGCTGCTCGGGCCGGATCCCCGTCCTGCTGGCGGCGACGGGGCCGGTGCTGTCCGGGCCGGCGCTGCTGCTCGGCCTCGCCGACCAGGTCGTCATGACCGACGACGCGTACGCCTTCGTCAGCGGGCCGCGCATGGTGGAGACCTTCACGGGCGAGGCGACCGACACCACCGAGCTCGGTGGCGCAGGCGTGCACGCTTCGAGCACCGGAGTCGCCGCCCTCACCGTGCCCGATCGCGATGCCGCGCTGGCGGCGCTGGGCGACCTGCTGGCCTACCTGCCGTCCAACGTCGACGAGGAGCCGCCGCGGTGGTGGAGCCAGGATCCGCCTGACCGCCCGACGCCCGAGGCCGGCGCCTGCATCCCGGCGTCGCCCACGGGCGGCTACGACGTGCGCGACGTCGCGCGGGCGATCGTCGACGACGGGGACCTGCTGGAGCTCCGTGCGGCGTGGGCGCCGAACCTCGTGACCGGCCTCGCGACGATCGCGGGCCGACCGGTGGGCGTCGTGGCCAACCAACCGATCTCCATCGCCGGCACGCTCGACATCCCGGCGTCGCAGAAGGGGGCGCGATTCGTGGCCTTCTGCGACGCCATGGGGATCCCGTTGCTGACCCTCGTCGACACGCCGGGGTTCTACCCGGGCAAGGACCTCGAGTGGCGGGGCATGATCCGCCACGGCGCCCAGCTGGCGTTCGCGTACGCCCGGGCGACGGTGCCGCGCATCGCGGTCGTGCTGCGCAAGGCCTACGGCGGGGCCTACATCGTCATGGACTGCCGTTCGATGGGCAGCGACCTCTACCTGGCGTGGCCCTCCGCGGAGATCGCGGTGATGGGCGCGAAGGGCGCGGTCGAGGTGCTGCACCGGCGGGAGGCGCCGGAGCGCCGGGCGGAGCTCGAGAGGGCCTACGAGGAGCGCTTCCTCAACCCGTACGTGGCAGCCGAGCGCGGCGCCGTCGACGCGGTGATCGAACCGGCGGACACGCGCCGCGTGGTGGCCGCCGCCTTCGAGATGCTCGCCTCCAAGCAGGAGCGCCTGGTCGCCCGCAAGCACGACAACACGCCGCTGTAGCCGCCCGTACGGCCCCCCTGCCGGGGCTGGCTAGTCTCGACGGACGTGGCCGAGAGCATCACCATCACCGACAACCGCACGGGTGAGTCGATCGAGGTCCCGATCGCCGACGGTGGTGTCGATGCCAACGCCTGGCGCAAGCTCCTGCCGGGGACCTGGTTCTACGACCCGGCCCTGATGACCACGGCGTCCACGTCGAGCGCCATCACCGAGCTCGACGGCGAGAATGGCATCCTGCGCTACCGCGGCTACCCCATCGAGCAGCTGGCGGAGCACTCGAGCTACCTCGAGGTCGCCTACCTGCTGATCCACGGCGAGCTGCCCACCGCCGAGCAGCACGAGCTGTGGGTGCACGACATCACCTACCACACGTTCATCCACGAGAACGTGCGCAAGCGCTTCCTGGAGGGGTTCCACCACGACGCCCACCCGATGGGCATGCTCGTCTCCGCGCTGGCGGCGCTGTCGACCTTCTACCCCGACGCCGGCCAGATCCACGATCCCGACAACCGCTTGCGCCAGATCGTGCGGCTCATCGCCAAGATGCCCACGCTCGCCGCCGCCTGCCACCGCTTCAGCGTGGGGATGCCGTTCGTCTACCCCGACAACTCGCTCGGCTTCACGGCGAACTTCCTGTCGATGTTCTGGAAGGTGGCCGAGCCGCGCTACGACGCCAACCCGGCGCTCGCCCGCGCCCTCGACGTGCTGTTCATCCTGCACGCCGACCACGAGCAGAACTGCGGCACCACGGCGATGCGCGTCGGTCGGCTCGGCCCACGCCGACCCCTTCGTCAGCACCGCGGCGGCGGCCGCCGCCCTCTACGGCCCGCGCCACGGTGGCGCCAACGAGGCCGTCATCCGCATGCTCGAGCGGATCGGCTCGGTCGACCAGGTGCCCGCCTTCATCGAGTCGGTCAAGCGCGGCGAGGGCCGCCTGCAGGGCTTCGGGCACCGGGTCTACAAGAGCTACGACCCGCGCGCCGCCATCATCAAGAAGACCGCCGACGAGGTCTTCGCCATCACCGGCAAGAACCCGCTGCTCGACATCGCGCTGAAGCTGGAGGAGGTGGCGCTGTCCGACGAGTACTTCACCTCGCGCAAGCTCTACCCCAACGTCGACTTCTACTCCGGGCTCATCTACCAGGCGATGGGCTTCCCCATCGAGATGTTCACGGTGCTCTTCGCCATCCCTCGCACCGCCGGGTGGCTGGCGCACTGGGTGGAGCTGCTCGAGCAGGAGCAGCGCATCGTCCGGCCACGCCAGCTCTACACCGGTGTCGGCGCGCGCGACTACGTCGACCTCGACGCCCGGTCCTGAGCCGCGCTCGGCCACGGTGTTCGCAGCCACCATCGTCGACGGCGCCATCGAGTGGCGTGAGCACCCCGATCCCGACCCGGGCACCGGCGAGGTGCTCCTCGACGTGCGCGCCGCGGGCATCAGCAACGCCGACCTGCTGCAGCGGGCCGGCGCCTACCCGCCGCCACCGGGCGTGCCGGCCGACATCCCGGGCCTGGAGGCCGCGGGCGAGGTGATCGCGGTCGGCCCCGGCGCGAGCCGCTTCTCGCCGGGCGACCGGGTGATGGCCGTGCTCGCCGGCGCGGGGCACGCGGAGCGGGTCGTGGTCCACGAGCGCATCGCCATGCCCGTGCCCGACGGGCTGGGTTGGGACCAGGCCGGTGCGGTCCCGGAGAACGTCACGACCGCGCACGACGCCCTCTTCACGCAGTGCCACCTGTCGATGGGAGCCCGCCTCTGCGTCCACGGCGCCGCCGGCGGCGTCGGCACCGCGGCGGTGCTGCTCGGTGCCGCGGCCGGCGCGAGCGTGGTGGCGACCGTCCGCGACGAGGCCAAGCGCGAGGGCGTGGCGGCCCTGGCACCTGGCGTCGAGGTCGTGGCGCCCGAGGGCTTCGCGGAGCACGGGCCCTTCGACGTCGTGCTCGAGCTGGTCGGCGCGCCGAACCTGCCCGCCGACCTCGACGCCCTCGCCACCGGCGGGCGCATCTCGGTCATCGGCGTCGGCGGCGGGGCCAGGGCCGAGGTGAACCTCCTCGCCCTGATGGCCAAGCGTGGCCGCATCGTGGCCTCGACGCTCCGGGCCCGCCCGCTGGAGCAGAAGGCCGACGCAGCGCGCCGCGTCGAGGCCGAGGTGGCACCCCTGCTGGCCGACGGGCGCCTGCGGCTGCCGATCGCCGCCACCTACCCGATGCACGACGCGGCTGCTGCCTACGAGCACTTCGCCAGCGGCAGCAAGCTCGGCAAGATCGTCCTGCGCCTGGTCCGCTGATGGACTTCGCCCTTCCCCGCGAGCTCCTGGCGCTGCGGGAGGAGGCCCTCGAGGTCGGCCGCGCCGCCGCAGCGCGATCGTCGCTCACCGAGGACACGTGGATCGCCGCCCCGACCGCGCCTTCTCGCTCGAGCTGGGCAGGCGCGGCTGGCTCGGGCATGACCTGGCCCGAGGCGGTCGGCGGTGGCGGACGCAGCCCCCTCGAGCGCTTCGTCGTCTTCGAGGCGCTGCTCAGCACCGGTGCGCCGATGGCGACCTCGTGGTTCGCCGACCGGCAGATGGGCCCGACCCTGCTGCAGTTCGGCACGCCCGAGCAGCAGGAGCGGCACCTCCCGCCGATCCTCGACGGATCCTCGGCGTGGAGCATCGGCATGTCCGAGCCCGACGCCGGCTCCGACGTCGCCTCGATCCGCACCCGGGCGGTGCTCGACGGCGACCACTTCGTGGTCGACGGCCAGAAGATCTGGAACTCCGGCGCCGCGACCGCCGACTGGATCTACCTGATCGCCCGCACGGACCCCGATCGCCAAGCCGCACGCCGGGCTCTCCGAGCTCATCGTCGACCTGCGCTCCCCCGGGCATCACGATCAAGCCGATCCGCGACATGACCGGCAACGACCACTTCTGCGAGGTCTTCTTCGAAGGGGTGCGGGTTCCGGCGGAGCACCTCGTCGGCGAGCTCAACGGCAGCTTCCGGCAGGTGATGCGCCAGATGGAGCACGAGCGCGGCGGTGCCGACCGGCTGCTCTCCAACCGCAAGCTCTACGACGACTGCCTCCCCCTCGCCGACGTCGCGCGACCCGCTGGTCCGCCAGGAGATCGCCGCCATCGAGACGGGCTACCGGATCGGCCGGCTGATGGTGCTGCGGGAGGTCATGGGCCAGGCGCCGAAGCAGTTCTCGGCGGCCACGAAGACGTTCTGCACCGAGCTCGAGCAGCGCATCGCCTCCTTCTGCGCCTCGGTGCTGGGTCCCGACGCCCTGCTCGCGGAGCCCGGCCTGACGGGCCGGGTCAGCCGCAACGTCTGCTACGCACCCGCCTACACGATCATGGGCGGCACGAGCGCAGATCCTGCGGAACATCATCGGGGACCGCATGCTCGGCCTGCCCCGATAGCGCTCGTCACACGCGCCGGATGAGCGGGACGGGCTCTCGATCGAGGCGCGCCACCTCGATCCGCGCGTCGGTGACGACGGCCTCGTGCTCCCCCACGATGACCGGGTTGAGCCGCAGGGCGACGACCTCGGGGACGGCCTCGACGAGGCCCCCGACGGCGAGCAGGAACCGCTCGAGCACCTCCGAGGCGTCGGGCGCCAGCACCGCCGCCAGCCGCGAGCCCTCGATGAGCCGTCGCACCTCGACGTCGCCCAGGGGCAGGACGCGCAGGTCCTCGCTGACGTCGAGTGCGGCAGCGGCTCCGCCCGGGCGCAACGAGACGACCGGCCCCACCTGGTCGTGGTCGAGGACCTCCACCGCCACGTCGACGCCGGGATCCACCATGGCCTGCACCGCTGCCGGGACCATGGCGGCCCCGAGGTGCTCCGCCATCCGTTGCCACGCCGCGCGCAGCGCCGCCTCGTCGCTGAGGTCGAGCGCGAAGCCCCCCGCGGCCGTCTTCGCCATGGGATCGCGCTGGCCCGCCTTGAGCACCACGGGGTAGCCGATCCGCTCCGCGGCCGCCAGGGCCTCGTCGAGCGAGTGCGCCGGGAGCGACGCCACCGTCGTGAGCCCCGCACACTCCAGCAGGCGTGCCGCGGTGGCGCCGTCGAGGACCGCTCGTCCGCGGTCGAGCGCGCTCGACACCTCGGCGCGCACGGCGGCAGCGACGTCGTCGTCGAGCTCGAGCGGTTCGCCCTCGGGGAGCGAGCGCCACTCGGCGTAGTCGGCGACCCGGCCCAACGCCCGTGCCGCGGCGTCGACGGCGTCGTAGACCGGCACGGCGCCGGCCGGGTCGTCCTCCTCGATGCCCTCCACGGGCCCGTAGAAGCAGGCCGCCACCGCGACGTCAGGTGCGGCCTTGCGCCCCTCGTCGAGCGCGGCGCGCACCGCACGGGCGGTGCCGCCGAGCGACGGGGCGAACAGGGCGAGGACGAGGTCGACGCCCGGGTCGACGACGAGGGCCTCGACGGCGGCGGCGAACTCCGTGGACCCGGCGCGCAGGCCGAGGTCGACGGGGTTGCCGTCGGCGACGCCGCGACCGACGACGCGCGTGAGGGCATCGATGGTGGACGACGAGAGCTCGGCCATCTCGAGGCCGGACATCAGGGCGGCATCGGCGGCGATGGCGAGCGATCCCCCTGCGTTGCCCACCACGGCGACGCGCCGCCCGCGTGGCAGCGGCTGGGCGATGAGCAGCCGCGCCGTGTCGAGCAGCGCCGGCAAGGTCGGGACGCGGACCACGCCGGTCTGGCGCAGGAGCGCCTCCTCGGTCGCATCGGGCCGCCCCGGGGAGGACCTGGGCCGGGGCAACCGGCCGGACTTCACGGCGACCACCGGCTTGGTCGCGCGCCAGGCGGCGCGCCAGGCGGCTGAAGCGGCGAGCGTTGCCGAACGACTCGATGTACATGCACACGACGTCGGTGCGCTCGTCGGAGGTCCAGTACTGGAGCAGGTCGTTGCCGGAGACGTCGGACGCGGTTGCCGAGGGCGACGAACGACGAGATCCCGACGCCGACCTGGCGGGCGCGGCCGATGATGGCGGCACCGACCATGCCGGACTCCGACAGCAGCGACGACGCGGCCGGCGAGGGGCACGACGTTGGCGAAGGTGGCGTGGAGGCGCACGCCGGGGTCGGTGTTGATGATCCCGAGGCAGTTCGGGCCGACGATCCGGATGCCCCACGACCGCGCCACGCGGAGCACCTCCGCCTCGAGCGCGGCGCCAGCCTCGCCCGCCTCGGCGAACCCGGCGGAGAGGATGACCACGCCGTAGACCTGCTTGCGGCCGCACTCCTCCACCGTTGCTGCGACCGCGGCGGCGGGCACCGCGATGATCGCCAGGTCGACGTCGTCGGCGATGTCGAGGATGCTCGCCACCGCTCGGACCCCACCGACGTGCGTCGCCGCGGGGTTCACCGGGAAGATCGGTCCCTCGAAGCCGGCCCGTTGGAGGTTGTGCAGCAGGTCGTGCCCGATGCCGGGGTTGCGGCTGGCGCCGATGACGGCGACGCTGCGGGGCGAGAGCAGGCGGCGCACCGCCTCGGCTGCGGCCGTGGCGGCCCGTGCCTCGATGGCGGCCTCCGCCTCGGGGGTCGGCGAGAGCCCGAGCCGGACCTCGATGACCCCGTCGGCGAAGCGTGTCGCCGACTCGAAGCCCGCCTGGTTGAAGACGCCGATCATGCGGCGGTTCTCAGGCAGCACCGAGGCGGTGAACCCCGTGAGGCCGACGTCGCGGGCGCGCACGGCGAGGTGCTCGAGCATCACGGTCGCGAGGCCGCGCCCGTGGTTGGCGTCGTCGACGAAGAATGCCACCTCGGCCTCGGAGCGGTGGCGCCACCGGTCGTAGCGGGCGACCCCGATCAGCTCCTCGCCGCGCAGGGCGACGAGGGCCATGCGGTCGACGTAGTCGACGTTGACGAGCCGGTCGACGTCGCGCTCGGAGAGCCGAGGCCGTGGGCTGAAGTAGCGGTAGTAGATGCTCTGCGGCGACTGGCGGGCGTGGAAGTCGACGAGCCGCGGGCCGTCGTCGGGGCGGATCGGTCGCACGTGCGCGGTCGCCCCGTCGGCCAGCACCACATCGGTCTCGAACGCTGCCGGGTAGGCGGGCGGCGGGCCGTCCTGCCCCGGATCCATGTGGCGAACCTACCAGCGCGCTCGCGCCGCGGGTCTGGTGACGTGCGTCATGTCCGCGTGGTTGTGCGGATCGTCGTGCCGGGTACGGTCCAGTCGACCGATCCCGGGAGGAACCCGCCTTGGCCCGCCGCTCCCCTGTGCTGCTCGCCACCCTCGTGCTGGTGCTCAGCCCTCTCGTCGGCGCATGCGCCGAGGAGGCCGGCGACAACCCTCTCTCGGCGGGTGGGGGCTGGCTCGACCCCGACGACGTGGCCGACCGCGAGATCGACGAGCCGATCGCGCCGGGTACGGGCCTGGGCGACGGCGAGGCACCCACGGCCGAGGAGGTGGTGCGGGCGGCGCTGCGCGATGTCGAGGCCTTCTGGGAGCGCGCCTACCCGGACGCCTACGGCGAGCCCTTCGAGCCGATCAGCGGAGGCTTCTGGGCGTACGGCCCCGGCGGCGAGCCGCCACCGTGCGGGTCGCCGCCCCCGGACTACGCCGACATCGCCGGCAACGCCTTCTACTGCCCGCCCGACGATCTCATCGCCTGGGACGCCGTCAACCTCACGCCGCAGCTCTACGAGGAGTTCGGCGGGTTCACGCTCGGCATCGTCTTCGCGCACGAGCTCGGCCACGCCGTGCAGGCCCGCGCCGGCGTCCTCGGCCAGGCCACGATCCTGACCGAGCTCCAGGCCGACTGCTTCGCGGGCGCCTGGACGGCCGATGTGGAGGCGGGCAACTCCGAGCACTTCGAGGTGACCCTCGACGACCTCGACCAGCGCGGTGGCCGGGTTCCTCGAGCTGCGTGACGGGGTCGGCACCGCCGCGCAGCACCCCGCAGCCCACGGCACCGGCTTCGACCGCATCGGCGCCTTCTCGGAGGGCTACGAGCAGGGCATCGACCGCTGCGTCGACTACCCCGAGCTCTTCGCTGACGGTGAGCTGGTCATCGTCGAGGTGCCGTTCAGCTCCGAGGAGGACTTCCTGCGCGGCGGCAACCTCCCCCTCGATCAGGCCTTCGAGCTGGCGCTGGTCGACCTCGACCACTTCTGGTCCGTGGTCTTCGAGGGCGCGGGGCGCTCCTGGCAGCCCGTCACCGACGTCGTGCTGATCGCGCCGGACCGCGACGAGGTGACCTGCGGCGACGAGACGTTCTCGGACGACGACCTCCGCAACGCTGCCTTCTACTGCATCCCCAGCGACGTCATCTACCTCGACGGCGTGAACCTGGTCCCCGCGCTGTACGAGATCGGCGACTACGCCGTGGCCACCGAGCTGGCCCGTCAGTTCGCCTACGCGGCGCAGGTGCGCCTGGGTGACGAGTCGAGCTCGGTGGAGTCGAACCTCCAGGCCGACTGCTTCGCGGGCGTCTACGCCGCGAGCGGCTTCCTCGGCGACCGCGGCGAGGACCAGTCGCTCTTCCTCTCCCCGGGTGATCTCGACGAGGCGGTCATCGCCTTCCTCCAGACGAGCGACCCCGGCAGCGAGGTGGCAGCGGGCGAGGGCAGCGTCGGGACGGCGTTCCAGCGCTTCGACTCGTACCGCGCGGGCTTCCTCGACGGGCTCGCGGCGTGCGGCGTGCCCGGCGGCTGAGCCGCGGCGTCAGCGGCGACGGCGACGTCGAGGCGAGGGCGGGGCGACGTCGTCGGCGTCGATGGTATGGGTGGCGTCGACGTCCCAGATCCAGCGGCCCTCCCCGTTGCGGAGCCGGCCGAGCGCCACGTCCGGGACCGCCCGGTCGGTGAAGGCCACGACGTCGTAGCCCTCCTTCTGGGCGCGCTGCGCGGCTCGCGTCAGGAACCCGACCGTGCCGTCGAGCGCGCCGGCAGGAGCGCACACGACCGCTCCGGCGATGATGTCGCCCTCGAACACGGTCTGCTCGCTGCCCGTCAGGTCCCACTTGAGCGACGGATCGGCAAGGACCGCGGTGGATGCCTCCGGGTGCTGCCGGTGCAGGTGCACGAGCGCCTGGTGCAGCTGGGCCAGCGAGGGCTTGGGACGCCGGAAGCCGGCGACCATCCCTGCGTCTACGAGCACGAGCGTCCGGGTCGGCATGGCGTACCGACGCTACCCGGACGGTGGTGTCCCGCCCAGGGATGCGCTCAGATGCTCAGCCCGCTGGCTCCAGCTCCGATGCCCGCACGATGCGGTGCCGGCCCTGGCTGTTCACACACCAGTAGGTGTCGGACCCGTGGTCGAGGTACTCGTCGGGGATCTTCCGCGCGACGACGGCGTGGAGCACCGTGTCCTCGATGAGGAGGGCCTCGCCGTCGACCATCACCGATGTCCCGCACAGCCCGTGTCCACCGTCGGGCACCTGGCCGCTCCGTGCTGCTGGTTGCGTCATCCTCGTTCGTCCCTCCCGCTGCGCCGTCGCCCCGTCCCTGCGGTGCTCATCGGTGGCGGCGCTGCAGATGGCATCGGCACGTCGCGCCGGCGGCTGTAGGCCCACCTTGGTCGGCTCGCCCGACGCCCGGTAAGGGCCGATCGGCCCCTTTCGTGGCGCCGCCTGGCTCGCCCTCGTCCGCCGGGGAGATGGTCCCGATGGCCCATTTTCGCGCGCCGGACGTTGCGTTCGCGTCCTCGACCTCTTGACTGCCCCGATGCGCCGACGACTCCTCCACACCCTCGCCGCTGCTGTCGTGCTGTCCATCTCCGGTGTCACGGCCGCCGTGGCCCTGCCCGCTGAGCGCGGTGAGCACTGGCTCATCGCGATGCTGCGCGACGTCGAGGCGGAACCCGCTGCCGCTGTCGCACCTGCCCCCGCGCCCCCCGCCCCGCCAGCGCCGCCCGCCCCGCCCGCGTGCTCCGAGCTGCGCTCGCCCGACATCGCGCAGATGGTCGCCGACATCTTCCGGTGCAACCTGCGGGCGGCGGGGATCCCCGAGCCCGAGGTCGCCAAGCTGACCGCCGAGGCGGTCATCGTGGCGCAGTGCGAGTCAGGCTTCGACCCGGGCGCGGTGGTGTTCGGCGGGCGCTACGTCGCGACGCCACATCCCGGCACGGGCAGCCGCTACACGGCGGCTGGGGTGTTCCAGTTCATCCGCCGGGTCGCGGACCAGTGGATCGAGGGGGGCTACGCCAACGTCTTCGATCCGGCGGCGAACATCGACGCCGCCGCCCGGCTGTTCCTCCACAACCGCGGGCTCGGCTACGGCGGCTGGGGCGAGTGGGCCTGCGCAGGCGCCAACGACGGCTTCAAGGCCACGTCGGTCCTGCCCGGCTGGCCGGGCGGCCCCGCCCACCTGCCGGAGTGGGCCTACGGGTACTGATCGCCTGGCGCCCGGCGCGCCGGTGGCGGCTGCAGCGTGGCGGCCGACGACCAGGCGCTATTGCAGGTAGCCCTCGACCGTGTCCTCGGGGCGGACGGTCGCCTCGTCGGCATCCCGGCCGCTCGCCCGCCGTGCCCGTCGCTGGCGGAGGAGGTCCCAGCACTGGTCCAGCGCCACCTCGAGCTCGTGCAGTCGGGTCAGGTCGTCGTCCGTCAACCCCTTGCCGGCGCCCGAGCCCTCCAGGCGGTGCTCCTCGTCGGCAAGCGCGTTGATCTGCTGCACGATCTGCGAGTCGTCCATGGGTGCTCCTTCCGATCGACGCCCCCATCCCTACCCGTCGGCCCGAGCGCGATGCGTTCATCGCCGGCCAGCACCATGAGCTCCACCGATGCCTGGCTGCACACGAGCCGCCCGCACCGCCCGCTGGGCAACGCGTCCGTCACCCGCTCGGCGGATCCGGACCGGCATCGGGGTCGTCGGGGTGGGGCGAGGCCCGGGCGACGGCATCGCCCGGAGGGTCGCCGCGGTGACGGTTGTGGTAGCCGCAGGCGAGGCGGCCGTTGGCCTGGGTGGTGAGACCGCCCTTGCCGGCCTCGTGGATGTGGTCGACCTCGGCCCGCTGGGGCACCTCGTCACACGAGGGATGGAAGCAGGTCCGGTCGCGCACCTCGATGGCACGGCGGAGGGCACCACGGAAGAAGCGGCGCTGCACGCCGACGTCGATGACGCGCGACGGCCCGTCGAACACGACGCGCTCGACGTCGGCCTCGGTGAGCCATCGTGCTGCGGTGCCTGGCGTGATCACGGTGCGGTTGAACAGCTCCAGCACGGGGCCCATCAGGCTGCGGTGGTCGATGACGACGCTGAACAGCGGTGCGGGACGTCGCCCGTCGGCCGGCGCGGTGCGGGCACGGATCGCCATCTCGACCAAGGCATCGGCGCGACGCTGCGCCCGCGTGCGAGCCAGCTCCATGACGAGCGGCTCCCGACCCAGGCGCTGCTTGGCATCGGCCCAGTCGGCCTCGAAGAGCTCGCGCTCGAGCAGGGCGAGGGTCTCGTGCACGATCGTGCCCGAGACGGGATCGAGGGTGAGACGACCGAACCACATGTCGCCGAAGCTCTGCGCGAGGTGCACCTCGCGCGCCGCTACGTCATCGTCGGCGTCCTGCTCGGCACCGTCGGGGTCGACCGTGGCCTCCCACAGGTCGCAGGCGCGCTTGAACTCGATGAAGCGCCGGGTGCGGGCGGCGTCGAGCAGGACCTGGTGATCGGTCTCGAACGCCTCCTTCGTGCGAGCGGTGCGCACGCCCAGCATCGTGGTGAGGTGCGACCGGTCGATCTCCCCGGCCGCCCACGCGGCCTCCACCTCGGGGAGCGCTCGCAGTGCCCGGGCGTGGCGCACCCGCTGGCGCGCCACCTGGATCGGCAGGCGCTGCTTCCACGCCAGCCACGACGGCGCGGTCTTGGCGCCGTCGAGCTGCCACGACCGCTCGGCGTCCCAGCGCGCCAGCACCCGGGCCTCGGCGGCGTCGAGCGCACCCCGCAGGCGCTGCGCACCCAGCACAACCTCGTTGAGCTCGGCGGGTGACCGCCCGTCGAGCTCGAGCGACATGAGCGCGCCCAGTGCCGAAGCGGCCGCGTCGAGCACGGAGCCCGCGGAGCCCGGCGCGTCGAGCGCAGCTCCCATGCCGATCCTCCTTCGGGCTCCGGCACCCACCTGGGCGGGCACGCGATCACGCTCGGAACGGGGACCAGCGACCAGGTCCCGAAGGAGAAGAGCTGCAGACTAGCGAACTGGTGTTCCGGCGGTCAAGCACCATCGCGCGAGCCGTGCCACCAGGCAGCCCCGACGTGCCCTCTCCGCCGCTGCCAGCGCGGCCACCGGTCCTCGGCACTGCTCGCGAGCGGTACGGGAAGTCGAAGCACGAGGCCGACCGTCGGCACCGGCGGGGGACATCTGGCAGCGGCATGCGCCGCGGCCTGGCTCGGGTGGCCCATCCCGAGGTGGAGTTCCGGCGGGGCGATGCCGGGGGCTGAGGCGAAACGGACCTGTAGCCATAGACGGCCAGGTCGGCGGTGAACTCAGACCCAGTCGAGGTCGGGGGCTTCGTCGTCGTCGACGGTGCGGGCGCAGG
The DNA here is from genome assembly GCA_963715505.1 of uncultured Microthrixaceae bacterium. Classification (GTDB taxonomy): domain Bacteria; phylum Actinomycetota; class Acidimicrobiia; order Acidimicrobiales; family VFJN01; genus VFJN01. Next base: position 1,107,788 of record OY970242.1, on the reverse strand, counting down.
TGGGGCACCACCAGCGCGCCTCGAGCGTGGTTCCGCACGTGCGGTGGTGCACGCCGGCACCGGTCTCACCGTGAGACGCGCCCCACTGGGTGAGCAGCCGGAGCGCGCCGGCCAGCTCAGCGCCAGACGACGTGAGGGCATACGACAGGCGGTAGGGGCGCCGGGAATAGGGGGTAGCGATCACGACCCCGTCGGCCTCGAGCGCCTTCAGGCGCTTCGACAGGATGTTGGGCGCCAACCCGTCGAGTGAGTCGAGCAGCTCGCCGAAGCGGCGAGGCCCGGGCAGCAGCGCGTCGACGAGCAGCAGCGTCCACCGGTCGCCGACCCGTCGCATCGCCTCGTCGAGCCCATCTGCGGCCATTGCCGTTCCCACCACCTCCGACTAGAGTCACTTGCAATCAGCAAGTTACTCGCCGATGAGCGCACCCGCGCCTCGGGAGGGTCCCGCCATGGCACCAGCGCCCAGCTCCCTCATCACAGCGTTGCAGGAGGCCGCAGCCGGCATCGCCGATCGTGTCGGGCCGACCGTCGTTCGCATCGGGCGCCACGGCGGCCGCGGCTGTGGGATCGTGGTCGCCGACGGCTACGTCCTCACGAACGCCCACAACCTGCGCGACCGCACCACGGAGATCACGTTGGCCGACGGGCGGGCCGAGCAGGGCGAGCTCACGGCCGTCGACCCCGACGGCGACCTCGCCGTCGTGTCGGTCGACACGGGCGACACGGCCGCACTGCCGTGGGCCGACACCATCCCTGCGGTCGGGGACGTCGTCTTCGGCGTCAGCCGGGCCGGCGACGCCGGGGTGCGTCTCACGTTCGGGATGGTGAGCGGCGAGGGCCGGGCCTTCCGGGGCCCGCGCGGTCGCCACGTCACCGGCAGCCTCGAGCACACCGCGCCGCTGGCCCGAGGCTCGTCGGGGAGCGCCCTCGTCAACGAGGCCGGGCGGCTCGTCGGGTTGAACACAGCGCGCCTCGGCGAAGGCTTCTACTTGGCCCTCCCTGCCGACGCGGACCTGCGAGCGCGCGTCGATGCCCTGATCCGCGGCGAGGGACCGCGGCGCCTGGTCCTCGGCGTCGGGCTGGCCCCTGCGGGCGTCGCAGCGAAGCTGCGCGCCTCGGTCGGGCTCCCCGAGCGGGTCGGGCTCCTGGTGCGCTCCGTCGAGGAGGGCGGTCCAGCGGCTTCCGCCGGAGTCCAGGTCGGCGATCTGCTCACGGCAGCAGACGGCACGGAGCTGGCCACGGTCGACGACCTCCACGGCGCGCTGGACGCCGCCCAGGCCACAGGCTCGCTCGCCCTCCACGTCGTCCGGGGCAGCGACGACCTCGACCTGGCGGTGACCTTCCAACCCGGAGCCGACGCCTGAGCCCCCCTCGCCTTCCAGAGCGTCATGTTTGCGGGCCGGGGCCGCTGGGACTGCGAGAAGATCTCGTTTGACCTAGGGAAAGCCACCCCTGACTGCCGGCCCTGCTCGGCGCCACCGGTCGAAAGCCCTGGGCGGGAGTTCCTGGTGGACCCAGCGGGCGGCGACAAGCGCCCAGGCCACTGACCTGGGCGCTCGGGTGGGCCGTGAGGGACTCGAACCCCCGACCCCCTGCGCGTCATGCAGGTGCTCTAGCCAACTGAGCTAACGGCCCGAAGGCGGCGACTCTAGCAGGGGTCCGTCGGGGACCCGAACGCTCTCAGGAGGGCTCGTCGAGGTGACTCTGGTCCCGCTCGGCCATGCGCTCGGCCTCCTCCTCGGCAGCCTCATCGGCGAGCTCGTCGAGCTCCTGCTCGACCTCTTCGCGGATCTCGTCGGGATCGGGCTCGGCGGTGTCGCTCTGGTCGGACATGCCGAGCGCCTTCCCGTTCCGTGCAGCGGCGAAACCGCTCAGCCCGCCACGCGGCTGCTGAGGGCGCCGATGCCGCTGACCGACAGCGTCACCTCGTCGCCGGCGGTGAGCCACGGGTGGCGCTCGTGGCCGTGCACGAGACCCAGCTCCAGGATGCAGCCGCTGCCCACGGTGCCCGAGCCGAGGACGTCACCGGGTCGCAGCCGCGTCGAGCGCGAGGCGTGTGCGACGAGCGCGCCCCAGCCGTGGTGCAGGTCGGCCAGCTCGCCGCGGCTCCACTCGGCGCCGTTCACCGAGGCCGTCATCGTGGCGGCCGGCGCGCCGCCTGCGTCGAGCAGCTCCTCCGGGGTGACCAGGACCGGGCCGAGCGACGTGGCGAAGTCCTTTCCCTTGGCGGGACCGAGCCCGAGGGCCATCTCGCGCCGCTGGAGGTCGCGTGCCGACCAGTCGTTCATGATCGTGAAGCCGGCGACGACACCGAGCCAATCGGCGGGATCGACGTCGGCGCACTCCACGCCGATGACCGCCGCGACCTCGAGCTCGTAGTCGAGCTCCGCGGTCGCCGGTGGCCGCACCGCCTCGCCCGGGCCGAGCACCGCGGCGGGGTTGCTGAAGTAGAAGACCGGTGCGTCGTACCAGGCAGGGTCCATGTCGAGTCCCCGGGCCGCCCGCGCCGTCGCGACGTGTGCCTCGAAGGCGTAGAAGTCGCGGATCGACGGCGGCTCGGGCACCGGGCACAGCAGCTCGGCTCGATCGAGCGGCTCGGGTGGTCCGATCGCCGGGGGGACCTCCGGCCGCGCCATGGCGACCGCCATCAGCGCTGCCTGCCCCGCGGCGCCCTCGCCCGCGGCGACCGGCGCGATGAGCTCGTCGGTGAGCAAGCCCACATAGGGCTGACCGTCGTGGTGGGCGCGGTAGCGGGCCAGCCTCACGGCTGCGGGCGCCAGGACCGGGTGTAGCCCTCGACGTCGATGTCGCCAGCGGCCTCGGCGGGCACGAGCGCCTGGCGGACGTCGATCATCACCGCCACCTCGTCGGCCATCCGGCGCTGACCAGCGGGTTGGGCGGCCGCAGCCGCGTCCCGCTGGCGGGCACCCGGCTGGGGCCCGTGGTGGAGGCCGTAGGGATGCCAGGTGAGCATGCCCTCGTCGATGCCGGAGCGCGAGAAGAACTCGCCGCGGTGGTAGAGGATCACCTCGTCGTAGTCGACGTTGCGGTGGAAGAACGGCAGGCGCAGCGCCTCGGGGTCCTCCTCCAGGGGACGTGGCGCGAAGGTGCAGACCACGAAGCCCTCGGCGACGAAGGTCGTGTGGACCGACGGCGGGAGGTGGTAGCGGGGCGAGGTGACCGGACGGAAGTCGTCGACGTTGATGCGCATCGGGGCGACATCGCCCTTCCAGCCGACGACGTCGCAGGGGTGGAACGGGTAGGTGATGCGCGTGTCGTGGCCGAGGCGCCTGACGACGACGGTGAACTCGCCCTCCTCGTCGATCGCCTCGGGCTCGGGCACCTCGAGCATGGCGGGGTCGAAGAGCGCGTGGCGCCCGAGCAGCCCCTTGTCGGGCAGCGTGAACCGCGACCCGCGCGCCTCGACGACGAGCAGGTCGGTGCGCTCGTCGGGTTCCAGGCGGTACGTCGTGCCGCGCGGCACCACCAGGTAGTCGCCGCGCCGGTAGCCCAGCGGCCCGTACTCGGTGCGCAGCGTGCCCGACCCGGCGTGCACGAAGAGCAGCTGGTCGCCGTCGGCGTCGCGCAGGAACTCCGCCCGCCCCTCAGCGCAGCGCTGCCAGCCGATCGACACCTGGTCGTTGGCGAGCAGCGGGGTGGGCCAGAGGTCCTCGCCCGCCCGCAGGCGGCGCGTGTCGTAGGCGTGGTGGGCGGCGGGGCCCTCGACGTCGAGCCAGTCGGTCGGCGCGTGGCGGCGGTAGAGGTGGCTGGCGGGGCCATAGAACCCCGACCGTCCGTGCTCCTCCTCCACGGTGCCGGGCGGCAGCCCGACGTGGGCCTGGCGGCTCGTGACCCCCTTGACCCACTGCGGGATGCCATCCATGCGCTACAGGTTGCCGCGCCGCGCCTGCGCCCGCTCGATGGAGGTGAACAGCGCCTTGAAGTTGCCCTCGCCGAAGCCCCGTGCGCCCTCGCGCTGGATGATCTCGAAGAAGACGGTGGGTCGGTCGGTCAGGGTCTCGGTGAAGATCTGCAGCAGGTACCCGTCGGCGTCGCGATCGACGAGGATGCCGAGGTCGGCCAGCGCACCCCACGGCAGCTCGAGGCCGGCCATGCGCGCACGGGCCTCGTCGTAGTACTCGTCGGGCACGTCCATGAACCGCACGCCGCGGGCGCGCAGCGATCGCACGGTCTCGACGATGTCGGACGTGTGGAGCGCGATGTGCTGCACGCCGGGCGACCCGTAGAAGTCGAGGTACTCCTCGATCTGGCTCTTCTTGCGCCCTTCGGCCGGCTCGTTGATCGGGAGCACCACCTTGTCGTGGTTCCACACGACGGTGGACATCAGCGCGGAGTACTCCGTGGAGATCTGCTCGTCGCTGAAGTGGGTCAGCTCGTCGAAGCCGAGGACCTCGCGGTAGTAGCCGACCCACTCCTCGAGGTGCCCCTCCTCGACGTTGGCGACGACGTGGTCGAACCGTGCGATGCCCACATCTGGGCCGACGGGACGGGGCAGGTCCGTCGGTTCGAACTGCGGAGCGAAGCGACCGTCGTAGCCGCTGCGATCGAGGAAGGTGTGCACGGTGTCGCCGTAGGCGCGGATGGCGCCGTGGTGGACCGCGCCGTGCACGTCGCGGTCCGTCGCCGGGGCTCGCTCGGAGGTCGCGCCCCGCGCCAGCGCCGCGGCGTGGGCCAGCTCGACGTCGTCCACCAGGAAGCAGATGTCGCGGATGCCGTCGCCGTGCTCGCGCACGTGCGCCGCGATCGGGCTGTCGGGGCTGAGCGCGCCCGACACCATGAAGCGCACGCGCGCCCTGCTCGAGCAGGTAGCTGACCCGGTCGCGGCGGCCGGTCTCCGGCCCGGCGTAGGCGACGGGCTCGAAGCCGAATGCCGCGGCGAGGAAGCCGGCGAAGGCTCGTGCGTTGCCCACCCACCACTCGAGGTGGTCGATGCCGCCGAGGGTCGGCGCGGGCGGTGCATCGGCGTGCTCGGGCACGAGCGCGGTCAACGCGCAACCCCCGCCTCGTGGTCGGCCCACAGCCCGTCCCAGAACACCTCGACCCCGTCGAGCATGCGGCGGGCACCGGCCAGGTAGCGCTCCTCGTCGAACCACGGCTGCCCGAACGCCTCGACGAGCTCGTCGTCGGTGTGCGCGGCGTGCTGGTCCTCGACCTTGTCGTGCCAGGTCCAGAACGCCAGCGGCAGGTGCTCGCACTCCCGGGCCTTGAAGGACTCCAGCCCGGCGATGAGCTGCTTCCAGAACCCGGCTGCGGCCCAGTGCTCGACGGCGTAGCTCGCACCCTCGGCGGTGGCGGCGTCCTCGGACCCGTAGACCTCGAGCAGCTCGTCGCAGAAGAACAGCGTGCAAGGCGTGCCGTGGCGCCGCTTGCCGAGCTCGGCGAAGTCGAGCCCGAGCGGCTTGGCGAAGCGCAGCAGCCACTCGAAGTGGGCGGCGCCGAAGCGGAAGCGTCCGCCGTCGACCGTGCCCTCCGTGGCCACGAGGTCCGGGTCCGACTCGCCCGTCGGGTCGCGACGGCCGCCGTTGAAAACCACGCCGAGCTCGTTGAGGAGGATCTCCTTGCCGGCCCGGTAGGTGTCGAGGTCGGCCGCGTTGATGACCTTGCGGAGCTGCGCCTCGACGAAGAGGTGGCTGAACACGGAGAACTGCACGGCCAGGTGGCGGACCTCCCCCCGCGACGCGCCGCCGGTGGCGAACCAGGCGGTGTAGCGGTTGTCGGTCACGACCGGGTGACCGCCGACGAGGTCGTCGAGCCGTGCCCGCAAGGCGTCGATCCGCGGCTCGCTGGTGATGGCCATGGCACCCCCTCAGGCTTGTGCGTTGTGCCCCTTCCAGCGAAGAGCATGACGACGATCTGGTCAAGTAACTCGCCTAGTGCTGCACATCCTGTGCACTACAGAGCCAGATCTGCTAGACACCCTGCCCATGTTGCCTAGCGGCATCGACGCCCTCGACGCCAAGCTCATCCAGGCGATGTGCGAGACGCCCCGTGCGGGGGTGATGGAGCTCGCCCGCCAGCTCGGGGTCGCCCGCGGCACGGTACAGGCACGGCTCGACAAGCTCCAGAAGCGCGGCATCATCAGCGGCTTCGACCCCGACCTCGACCTGCAGGCCATGGGCTACGAGGTGCTCGCCTTCGTCACGCTGGAGATCGCACAGGGCCGCCTCGACGACGTCATCGCCCACCTGCAGGGCATCCCCGAGGTGCTCGAGGCGCACGCCACGACCGGCCCGGGCGACCTGCACTGCCGGATCGTGTCGCGCACCAACGCCCACCTCCAGCACGTGCTAGGCCGGGTGCTGGAGGTGCCGGGCATCATGCGGACCACCACGCAGATCGCCCTCAGCGAGCAGGTGCGCCACCGCGTGCTGCCGCTCGTGGCCCAGGTGATCGACGACGTCGACGACCCCCAGCCGTCCCGCCGGCGACGCATCGCCGCTGAGCCACTTGTCGTGAGCGCGGGCGGCGGCCGTATCGTCGCCGCCATGGTCCCTCCCGACAGCTCCTCGCTCCCGCTCTCGCCGCGCCCGCCGCTGCGCCGAGCTCTGGCGCCACGCGCGCCGCCACCGGCCCAAGGTCGTGCTGGCGACGGTGTTCTCGGTCCTCAACAAGATCTGCGACGTCGCGCCCGAGCTGCTGATCGGCGCCGCGGTCGACGTCGTCGTCAACGAGGGGCGGTCGCTTCGTCGGGCGCGTCTTCGGCGTCGACGACCGGTTCGACCAGCTGATCGATCCTCGCCGTCATCACCGTGATCGTGTGGATCGCTCGAGTCGATCACCGACTACATCGCCCACGTCACGTGGCGGAACCTGGCCCAGGCGATCGAGCACGACACCCGCATGGAGGCCTACCGCCACGTGCAGCAGCTCGAGCTCGCCTACTTCGAGGACCGCTCCTCGGGCGGGCTCATGGCGGTCCTCAACGACGACGTCAACCAGCTCGAGCGGTTCCTCGACTTCGGCGCCAACGAGCTCATCCTCACGGTCGCCAACGTCGTCCTCGTCGGCATCATCTTCGCCGTCATCTCCCCCACCCTGGCGCTGCTGGCCTTCCTCCCGATCCCGGTCATCGTCCTCGGGTCGCTGCGCTACCAGCGCACGCTCGAGCCGCGCTACGACGCCGTGCGCGCCGCCGCCGGGCGCATCGCCGACACCCTCACCAACAACCTCGGCGGCATCGCCACCATCAAGGCGTTCACCGCCGAGGACCGCGAGGTCGACCGGGTCGCGGTCGACAGCCGCGGCCTACAGCGACGGCCAACGCCGACGCCATCCGCTACTCGAGCGCCTTCGTCCCGCTCATCCGCATGGCGATCCTCGCCGGCTTCACCATGACGCTCGTCGTCGGCGGCCGGGCCGCCCTGAACGGCGACCTCGAGGTCGGGCCTGTTCTCGGTGCTCGTGTACATGACCCAGCGCCTGCTGTGGCCGCTCACCCGCCTCGGCGAGACGCTCGACCTCTACCAGCGGGCCATGGCGTCGTGCCGGCGCATCTTCGGCCTGCTCGACGTGCACGCCGTCGATCCAGCCCGGCGCCCGCGACGCTCGCCGCACCGGTGCGGGGCGAGGTGCGCTTCGAGCGCGTGCGCTTCGCCTACGGCGACGGCGCCGCCGGCGAGGTGCTGCACGGGCCTCGACCTCGACATCCCGGCCGGCGAGACCCACGCCATCGTCGGCGCCACCGGCGCCGGCAAGTGCACGGTCGTGAAGCTGCTGCTGCGCCTCTACGAGCCGACCGGCGGGCGCATCACCATCGACGGCGTGCCCATCGACGAGCTCACGCTTCGCGTCGCTCCGCGGCGCGATCGGCTTCGTGAGCCAGGACGTGTTCCTCTTCCAGGGCACGGTGCGGGAGAACCTCACCTACGGCCGGCCCGACGCCACCGACGACGAGGTCGTGCGGGCGGCCACGCTCGCCGAGGCCCACGACGTTCATCAGCGCCCTGCCCGAGGGCTACGACACGATCGTCGGCGAGCGGGGCCAGAAGCTCTCGGGCGGGCAGCGCCAGCGGCTCACCATCGCCCGGGCCATCCTGCGCGACCCGGCGATCCTCGTGCTCGACGAGGCCACCTCGGCCGTCGACAACGAGACCGAGGCCGCCATCCAGCGCTCGCTCGCCCGGGTGTCGGCAGGGCCGCACCACGATCGTGATCGCCCACCGGCTCTCGACGGTCCGCCACGCCCACCGCATCCACGTGCTCGAGGCGGGCGAGGTCATCGAGGCCGGCACCCACGAGGAGCTCGTCGACCACGGCGGCCTCTACGCCGCCCTGTGGCGGGTGCAGACCGGCGAGGCCCTGGCGACCGCAACCGACTGATCAGGCGTCGGGGGCGAAGCCCTGCCTGAGGGTGTTCTCGGTGCTGACGCGCGGGTCGAGGAACTGGAGCAGGTAGTCGGGGCCGCCGGCCTTGGAGCCGACTTCCGCTCATGCCGTAGCCCCCGAAGGGCTGGCGCCCGACGACGGCTCCGGTGATGTGCGCGGTTGAGGTAGACGTTGCCGGCGCGCAGCTCGGCCGCGCCGCGCTGCGAGGTGCACCGGTGAGCGGGAGAACAACCCGGCCGTGAGGGCGTAGTCGGTGGCGTTGGCCAGCTCGAGGGCGTGGTCGAAGTCGCTCGCTCGAAGCACCGCCAGCACGGGTCCGAAGATCTCCTCGGTGGCGATCGGCACGGTCGGGTCGTCGACGGCGACGATGGTCGGGCCGACGAACCAGCCCTGCGGCGGCAGGTCGCCGCGCTCGAGCAGCACGCGGCCCTGCTCGGGCGCAGCGCGCGACGTACCCCTGCACTCGCTGGAAGGCGTCGGAGTCGATGAGCGGACCCACCTGCACCGACCGGTCCGAGGGATGGCCCACGATCATCTCCCGGGCGCAGCCGACCAGGCGCTGCGACCATCGTGTCGTAGACGGCGTCGTGCACGATCAGGCGCGACGCCGCCGAGCACTTCTGGCCGGCGTAGCCGAAGGCCGAGTGCGCCGCTGCGGGGACCGCCTGGTCGGGGTCGGCGTCGGCGTCGATGATCAGCGGGTTCTTGCCGCCGAGCTCGCACACGACCTGCTTGATGTGGCGCTGGCCGGCTCGGGTCTCGGCCGCGGCTGCGGTTGATGGCCAGGCCCACCGGCTTGGACCCGGTGAAGGCGATCATCGCCACGTCGGGGTGCTCCACGAGCCGGGCACCGACGTCGTCCCCGTAGCCGGGCAGCAGCTGGAACACCCCGGGCGGCGCGCCGGCCGCGACCAGCGCCTCGGCGAGGCGCCACGCCACACCTGGCGTCTGCTCCGCCGGCTTGAGGATCACCGGGTTGCCCGCGGCGATGGCGGCCACTGCCATGCCGCACGGGATGGCGAGCGGGAAGTTCCACGGGGAGATGACGGCGGTCACGCCCTTGCCCTGGTAGGTCATGCGGTTGCGCTCGCCGGGCGGGGACTGCACGAGCGCGGCCGCCGACGCGTCGAGGCGCAGCACCTCGCGCCCGTAGTACTCACAGAAGTCGATGGCCTCGCAGACGTCGGCGTCGGCCTGGTCCCACGGCTTGCCCGCCTCGAAGCACTGCAGCGCCGCCAGGTCGTCGCGGCGGCCGCGCATCGAGGCCGCGGCGCGGAACAGCAGGCCGGCTCGCACCGACGGCGGCGTGGCACGCCAGCCCTCGGCCGCCCGCACCGCGGCGGCGACGGCGGCGTCGGCCTCCTCGGCGCTGCAGCGGGCCGAGACGGCCACGACGCGATCGGGGCAGGCCGGGTCGAGCGACTCGATGGTCGACGAGGTGCGCACCTGGTCGCCCGCGATGAGGGCGGGCACCTCGACCGGGGTGCCCTCGCGCCGCCGGTCGACGGCGACGCTGAAGCCGGCCCGGGCCGAGCCACGCCACCACTCGCGCAGGGGCTCGGGCCGGTAGGGCGACGGATCGGACGGGCTCGTCTCGCCCACCACCGGTGGTTCGGTCGGGACCGGGATGCCGCCCTCGACCACCGGCGGAGCCACCAGCTCGGCGAGCGCCTGGCCCTCGGCGAAGCGGTGGCGCACGAACGACTCGTTCGAGGTGTTCTCCAGCAGGCGGCGCACGAGGTACGCCATGCCCGGCACCAGCTCGCCGACGGGGCCGTACACGCGCAGCCGCAGACCGAGGCGCTTGATCGCCTCGTGCACCGGCTCGGCCATGCCGTAGAGGAGCTGGATCTCGTAGCCGTGGTCGGGCACGCCGCGGTGGCGGGCGTAGCTCACCGCGTAGCGCGAGCGACCGGAGGTTGTGCGAGCCGAAGGCAGCCCGCACGTCGCCGTGGTGGTCGTGCAGCATCCTGGCGCACCGCTCGTAGCTGGCGTCGGTCTCGTCCTTGTGCTCGAACACGGGCGGCGTCCAGCCCGCCGCGCGGGCCTGCACCGTCTCGGCGTCCCAGTAGGCGCCCTTCACGAGGCGCACGGTGATCGGTCGTGCGCGCGTGCTGGACCAGGCGATCAGGTCGGCCAGGTCGTCGCGCGCGTCGCGGAGGTAGGCCTGGATCACGATGCCGGCCGACACGTCGGCGAACTCCTCCTCGCCGAGCAGGTCGCGGAACAGCTCGAGCGTGAGGTCCTTCGCGGCGTGGTGCTCCATGTCGAAGTGCACGTGGGCGCCCCGGGCCAGGGCCTGGCGCAGGATCGGCCGGATGCGCTCCTTGGCAGACGCGATGCCCTCGGCCCGTGAGAGCGGCTCGTAGTGCGTGGCGAGGGCGGTCGGCTTGATGCTGACGTTGACGCGCGGGAGCGCTCCGAGGTCGTCTCGCTCGAGGAGGTCGTCGGGCGCCCACGACGGTGCGGCGTCGCTCAGCGCGTCGACCAGCTCGATGACCCGGGCCTGGTAGCGGTCGGCCTCTGCGGCCACGACGGTCTTCTCGCCGAGGAGGTCGACGGTTGCGGCGCTGCCGCTGCGCCAGAGGCGGTGCAGGCCCTCGACGGCCTCCGCCGGGGTGGACCCCACGATGAACTGCTGCGCCATGCGAGCGATGTTCTTGCGGGCGACGCGCGCCTCGATCGCGGCACCGAAGGGCACCTTGTCGGCGAGCTCCACGCCGAGGTCGAGCGCCTTGGGCACGTCGATGCCGTCGAAGTACTCCTCGAGGTGGCGGGCGATGTCGTCCCTGCCGTCGAGCGCCGGGAACACGTCGACGAAGCGGAACAGCTGCGTCTTGAACGCCGGGCGCGCCATCGCCCAGTCCATCATCCGGTCGCTCCACCACGACATGCGGTAGACGCGCGACCGCGAGCCGTCGCCCAGCTCGGCGATGCGGTGGGCGAGCGCTTGGGTGTCTCGCTCGACCGCGACGGGATCCATCACGGCCGACCGTATCCGGGCCCGCCGTCGAGCGACGGGCCCGGACGCAGGCGTGCTAGCGGTTGACGGCGTCCTTGAAGCTCTTGCCGACCTTGACCTTCGGGACCGTCGCCGCGGCGATCTGGATCTCGGCGCCCGTGGACGGGTTGCGGCCGGTGCGGGCAGCCCGCTCGGCGCGCTCGAAGCTCAAGAAGCCGGGCAGCTGGACCTTCCCACCACCGGCGACGGTGGTGGTCACCACGTCCTCGAAGGCGCTGAGCACGCCGTTGACGACCGTTGCCGGCTGTCCGGACTTCTCGGCGACTGCGCTGACGAGTTCGGCCTTGTTCATCGGGGCCCTCCTTGGTTGGGGCAGATCTCAGGCGGCCTCACCGTAATGACAGCCTTCGGCGCCGTGGTGGATGGTCCGCCCCGGGAAGCCCGGCGTTGCGGCGCTCACGCCCCGTGCGCGTGGTCGCAGAGGCGCGTCTCGCCGGCGGCGATGGTGCCGCCCGCGATGCCTTCGAGGGCGGCGAAGGGCCCGCAGGGGTGCGCCTCGGTCCAGACGTGGATCATCGGCGTCTCGGGGCCCTTGACGAGCCCGGGCGGGCAGGTGCCCTCGGCGTCGGTGAGGCCCGCCACGCGGGGCCCCGCGAAGCACAGGTTGTCGTGCACGTGCCACTGGGTGAGCTTGCCGCCGAGCTCGGGCACGTCGTCGAGCGTGTCGCCCTGGTCGAGCATGAACATGGCGGCGACGAGCTTCTTCGGCGTGACGCTCGTGTCGTACACGATCGACTCCGGGTAGTCCGGATCGAGGATGCGGTCGTCGTTCATGTTGGCGGCGTTCAGGTAGTGCTCGTGGCCGAGGCCGCCGTCGCCGATCGAGACGAACCCCATGGCCTCCGCCTCGGCCGGGTCGGCGAAGCGGGGCAGGCGCAGCAGCGTCACGGCGATGAGGTTCTCGGCGCGCGCCTGCTCCTGCGGGGTGACGCCCGGCACGCCGCCGAGGTCGATCGGCAGGGCCGGGTCGTAGGGCTTGGGCGGCACGACGGCAGCGTGGTCGCCCGCCTCGTCGCCATGGGCAGCCGAGTCGTCGTGCCCGTGGCCGCCGGCGTGGCTGTGGCTCCCGGCGGAGAGCATGCCCGGCACCGCCAGCGCGGCGACGAGCACCGCGGAGCCGCCCGTCAGGAGCGGGCTGCGGGCCAGGTGGGCACCACCGAGCCGCAAGAGCTGCGCCAGCGCCGCGACCACGGCGACGACGGCCAAGCCTGCCGCCATCGCGTCGGCGGTCTGGATCGCCTCGCTGCGCTCGAAGCCGTCGATGAACGAGATGCCGCGCGACTTGGCGAGCACCCAGCCACCGATGACGCCGATGTTGGCCAGCGCACCCAGCGCCACGAGCCACCGGCCGGGCCGGGCCAGCAGCAGCGCGCCCCAGCCGAGCTGGACCGCGGCGATGACCGTGAAGGTGATGACGGCCTGGCGGTGCTCGCTGTGCACCCCGATCGCGGCGGCGTGGATGGCCCCCGCGCCGAGGGAGGCGGCACCCGCCACGGCACGCCATCCCAGCGCCCCGAGCGCGAGGAGGGCCTGGCTCGGTTGGAGCTCACGTTCTACGGCTACGGCCACGGTCGCTGTCCCCCGTCGTGTGACCGTCAGCATAGGGCCGACCGGGCGGATCGCCCAGGCGCCTCGTTCAGCCGGGCGGGCGCCTCGCCACCACGATGTCACGGGTGACGGCGCGGTCCACCCGGTGCAGGAACGACTCGTCCTCGGCCGGCCCGCACAGCTCGTAGCCGGCCCCGCGCAGCAGCGCCACGAGGTCGGCGCGGGGCAGGGTGCGCCGGTTCCACGCGAGGGCGACGCCCGCGCCCGGTCGCAGCGCGTCGAACCACCCCGGCAGCGCCGCTTCGAGCAGCTGGTGCGGCCGCCGTTCGAGGCCGCCGCCCGCACGCGAGCCGTGCTGCACGCCGTAGGGCAGGTCGCTCGCCAGGCAGTCGATCGACCGGGAGCGCACGTGCTCGCCGAGGTTGGCGGTGTCGTCGTGGACCACCTCGAGGACGCGGCGAGCGGCGCGCTCCTTGCCCGTCCCGTAGGTCACCGTGAACCGGCGGGCGGGCCGTGTCCGACCCTTGCGAAGCCGTGCCCGCTCCACCTCGTGCTTGAGCCGCTTGTCGCGCAGCCAGGTGAGCAGGAACGTCTCGTACGCCTCGATGTCGCGCTCGTCGTGGTCGATGCCCACGCCGTCCATCCCGTAGAGCGCCGCCCGGTTGAGCGTCGTGCCGCGGCCGCAGACCGCGTCGAGCAGCCGCAGCCGCTCGCCGGCGAGCAGACGACCGAAGCCGTCGCGGCTCGCCGCCAGCGCCAGGTTGACGAGGAGGTGGGTCACCGCCTCGTTGGTCTTGCCGGGGTAGCGCTGGATCGTGACGATGTCCTCGTCGAGGACGCGCCGGGGCACGACGGGCATCGGGCGGAAGCGATCGCCCTCCACGACGAAGGCGGCGTGCAGCGACGACAGGTTGGCGACGATGGCTGCCTGCGGGTCGCCGAGCTCGTCCGCGAGGTCGACGAGGACGTAGTCGACGCCCGCGATCGTCTCGCGACCGACGTCCACGACGATCGATCCCAGCGCGTGCTCGTCGAGCAGCGCCAGCTCGGCGGCCGCGAGCGCGAAGGAGGCTTCGCCGTAGACGCGGTTGACGCCGGCCTTGAGCAGGAGTGCGAGGCGAGCCACGCCGAACCTTGGCACGCGGGTGACCCATGGCACCGTTGTCAGCGCGGGCCGCGCCGTGTTACTGATGGTAACCATGCTTGCCCACCTCGACCGCCTCGCCCAGGATGCGCCCAGCGGCACGCTCGGCGGCTCGGCGCTCGCCTCCTGGACACCGTTCTGGGGCCTCGTCGGCGCCTTCGCCGCCATCGTCGCCGCGCTCTTCGTCATCGGCCGGCCGTCGCCGCGCCCGTGGCCCATGCTGCAGCCGCTCTCGCGGATCCCCGGCGGCCTCACCCGCATCACCGGCATCCCGGGCTGGGCCGCCGTGGCGATCGGCACGGCCCTCTACGGGCTCCTGGTCGCCGGGCAGGGCTTCTACTCCGACGTCGCCTGGCACATCGCGCTCGGCCGCGACGAGCAGCTGATGACCGCCCCCCATGCCGGGATCCTCCTCGGCCTCGTCATGATCCTCGGCGTCGGCGGTCCTCGGCACGCTCGTCGCCACCTTCGATCGCGTGGAGGGCGATCCGGCTCGGGGCGCTGCGGATCCCGCGCTCGCTCCTGCCGCTCTGGGCGCTCGGGCCTCGGCGCCGTGTCCGGCTTCCCGCTCGACGAGGTCTGGCACCACGAGTACGGCATCGACGTCACCATGTGGAGCCCGACCCACATGCTGATGATCCTGGGCGCCACCTTCACGGGCCTGGCCGCCTGGCTGGTGCTCGCCGAGGCCGGCGTCGCGCCCACCGACGGCCGCTGGGCGCCGCGGCTGCCCACGTGGTGTGCGGCTGGCTGACGGTGCAGGGACTGCTCGCGCCGCAAGGCGAGTTCACCTTCGGCGTGCCGCAGTTCAACCTGCTCTTCAGCCCGATCCTCATCTGCCTCGCCGCCGGCCTCGGGCTCGTGGCCTTCCGCCTCGTGCACGGCCCCTGGTGGACGCTCGGCCTCGTCGTCGTGAACTTCGGCATCCAGGTCACCGGCTTCCTCGACTTCGGCTCCGAGGACGGGGGACCGGTCGACACGCGCTTCGCCGCGACGTTCCTGCTCAGCGCGGTGGTGGTCGAGGTGGTGGCACGCGTCTGCGGCACGCAGGACAAGGGGCGCTTCGCGCTGCTGAGCGGCCTGGGCATCGGCACGTTGGGCCTGGCCGGCGAGTACGCCTGGAACAGCGACGCATGGCAGCCGTGGACCAGCGCGCTCCTGCCCGAGGCGATCGCGCTCGGCGTCGTCGCCGCGGTCGGCGCCGCGGTGCTCGGCGTCGCCTTCGCCCGAGCCATCACGCGCGACCCCGCCGACCGGCCGCTCCCCGGCCGGGTCGTCGCGCTCGCCGCGCTGGCCTGCCTCGCGGTCGTCCTCGTCCCGATGCGCCGACCCACCGGTGACGTGGAGGTCGCCATGGAGCTCGAGCACACCGGCGAGGGAACCGCCTTCGTGGAGGCGACCCTCTCGCCGCCCGGCGCCGCCGACGACGCCTACTGGTTCCAGGTCAGCGCCTGGCAGGGCGGCGGGCTCGAGCTCGCCGAGATGGAGGCGACCGGCACCCCGGGCCAGCTACCGGTCCGACCAGGCCGTACCGATCGACGGCCACTGGAAGACGCTCCTGCGCCTGCACCGAGGCACGGAGATGATGGCCGCGCCGGTGTACCTGCCCGCTCGACCAGGAGATCGGCGAGGAGGAGATCCCTGCCGTCGACCGCACCGTGGCCTTCAGCAGCGAGCGGGAGTTCCTGCTGCGCGAGACCACCGACGGCAGCGGCTGGCTGTCCCCGTTGATCCACGGCACCCTCGTCGGCATGTGCGCGCTCTGGGCGGCCGCGTTCGTGATCGCCGTCCGGCACCTGAGCCCGGGCGGCGGCGGGCCCACGCCGGCGCTGCGTGCTCGGGCGGCGCCCAGCGCGGTGGCGACCGGCTGAGCGGCGGGGGCTCGGCTCAGGCCCGCGCGGCGATCCGCCGCAGCGGTGGCAGCGTGGGCGGTGGCTGCTTCCTCGGCGGCAGCTCGGCCAGGAGCTCCTCGCTCGCCTCGGTGATGCGCTGCACGGCGCGCTCGAAGGCGGCCTCCGTCTGCGGCGAGGTCTTCTGCACGCCGCTGATCTTCCGCACGAACTGACGGGCCGCGGCCTCGACCTCCTCGTCGGTGGCCTCGGGCTCCAGGCCGCGCAGGGTGGTGATGTTCCGGCACATGCCCGCAGGCTATGCCCGCCGTGCCGCGAGCCGCCCGCGGCGGGCGAGGCGCTGGCTCAGCGCTCCCAGGAGGCGTCTGGCTCGGCGGGCAGCGCCCGCTCGCTGAACTGGCGTGCACCGCTGTCGAGCACCCAGTCGTGCCCGTAGCGCACCACCGGGCGAGCCAGGCGCGCCGCCATGCGAAGGAAGCCGTTGCCCGGCGCCAGGCGCGAGACGAGGCGTGCCTCGCAGCCTGCAGCGACGCCCTCGATCCGCAGGACCGCCGTCCCGACGACGTCGCCCTCGATCCTGGCTCGCACGAGCTCTGCCGGGCGCACGTCGTCGATCACCACGTCGAATCGAACGACGTAGGGAAGCGGCGGCTGGACCTGGCAGGCCCAGCGCTCGCCGGGCGCGAAGCGCTCGGCATCGAAGCGGCGAAGCCACGGCCACCACTCGCGGTAGCGCTCCACCGAGGTGGCGGCCGACCAGAGCCGCGCCGGCGGGACGTCGAAGCGGTAGCGCCGGTCGGAGAGGACCTCCACGGGTTCAGGCTGCCATGCCACCATGCCGGGCATGACGACCACCCCCGAAGACGTCGGCCTCTCGACCGAGCGCCTCGCTCGCGCCGACGCCACGATGCGCGCCTACGTCGACGCCGGGAAGCTCCCCGGCGTGCAGTGGATCCTGAGCCGGCGCGGCGAGGTGGTGCACCGCGACTGCTACGGCTTCGCCGACGTCGAGGCGCAGCGCGCCGTGGAGCCCGAGACGATCTACCGCATCTACTCCATGACCAAGCCGGTCACGAGCGTGGCGATGATGATGCTGTACGAGGAGGGGCACTTCCTCCTGGAGAACCCTCTGCAGCGCTTCCTCCCCGAGTTCGCCGACGTGCAGGTGTGGGACGGCGGCACCGCCGAGTCGCCGCGGACCCGACCACCCAGCCGTCCCGTCACGGTCCACGACCTGCTGACCCACCTCTCCGGGCTCACCTACGGGTTCCACTTCCAGCACCCGCTCGACGAGCTGTACCGGGCCAACGACCTCGGCACCTTCACGGAGCCGGCGTTCGACCTCGCCGAGGGCGTCCGGCGCCTCGCCTCCCTGCCGCTCCTGTTCGATCCCGGCTCGCGCTGGAACTACTCGATGTCGACGGACGTGTGCGGCCGCTTGGTGGAGGTCATCAGCGGGATGCCGCTCGACCAGTTCCTGCGGGAGCGGATCCTCGATCCGCTCGGCATGCACGACACCGCCTTCCACGCCCCCGAGGCCGACCTCGACCGCTGCAGCGCGCTGTACACCCGGGCGCAGGGCGGCGGCCTGCACCGCATCGGCGAGCCGCGGTCGATGGTGCGGCCCCCGACGTTGCTCTCGGGCGGCGGCGGCCTCGTCTCGACCACCGACGACTACCTGCGCTTCGCGCACCTCCTCCTGGGGGGCGGCGCCCTCGGCGAGGTGCGCCTGCTCAGCCCCCGCACCGTCGCCTACATGGCCCGCAACCACCTTCCCGGCGGGAGGCTGCTCAACGAGATGGGGCAGTCGACCTTCGCCGAGGTGGCGATGGAGGGCACGGGCTTCGGGCTGGGGTTCGGCATCGTGGAGGACGCCGCGGCACTGCGGAACCTGGCGAGCGAGGGCGAGTACTCCTGGGGCGGGGCGGCCAGCACGGCGTTCTGGGTAGACCCCGCGGAGGAGATCTGCGTCGTGTTCATGACGCAGCTGCTGCCCAGCAACACCTATCCGATGCGCCGCCAGCTGCGCGCCGGCGTGCTCCAGGCCGTGCTCGACTGAGCACCGACGGGAATACTTGCCCCCGCAACTACCGTTGAGCGAGGTAGCGCACGGCGCCCCGACCGGCGTCGCAACCGAGGAGGAAGCCATGCCCGCCATCACCGTCGACGACGTCCTGGTGCTGCCCCGCGTCTCCAACCCCGACACCGCCACCACCCTCGAGCGGCCCGTCGTGTCCGTCAGCACGGCGCCGGCCGGCTACGAGGGCGAGGGCTTCCCCGTCCGCCGCGCCTTCGCTGGCGTCGACCTCGCCGCGCTCGACCCGTTCATCCACATGGACCAGATGGGCGAGGTCGAGTGGGAGCCGGGTGCGGCCAAGGGCACGTCGTGGCACCCCCACCGCGGCTTCGAGACGGTCACCTACATGCTCGACGGCATCTTCCAGCACGAGGACTCCCACGGCGGCGGAGGCGTCATCACCGATGGCGACACGCAGTGGATGACCGCGGGGTCGGGCCTGCTCCACAAGGAGGCACCCCCGGCCGAGGTCGTCGCGCGAGGCGGCCTCTTCCACGGGGTGCAGCTCTGGGTCAACCTGCCCTCGGCGCTCAAGATGACCACGCCTCGCTACCAGGACATCCGCGGCGGCGAGGTGGCGCTGCTGTCGTCGCACGACGGTGGCGCGCTGCTCCGCGTCATCGCCGGCGACGTCGCCGGCTTCGCCGGGCCGGGCGTCACGCACACCCCCATCGCACTGCTCCACGCGACCGTGGCGCCGGGCGCGGAGCTGCGCCTGCCGTGGCAGCGCGACTTCAACGCCCTCGCCTACGTGCTGTCCGGGCGGGGCACCGTCGGCCCGGACCGGCGCCCGCTCGACAGCGGCCAGCTGGCGGTGCTCGGAGCCGGCGACGTGGTCACGCTCACCGCGGCCGCTGCGCAGGACAGCCACACGCCCGCGCTCGACGTGCTCGTGCTCGGCGGCCGACCGATCGGGGAGCCGGTGGCCGCCTACGGGCCCTTCGTGATGAACACCCGAGCCGAGCTGCGCCAAGCCGTCGAGGACTTCAACGCCGGGCGGCTCGGGCGCATCCCCGCCGAGCCCCGACCCGGCCACGGCGGGGTCTGACGCGCACCACGTGCGTCAGACCCCGCAGCGGGACCGCTCAGAGCTCGTCGCGGTAGACCGTGCGGGATCGCCGGTCGCTGCTGCCGAACATGACCAAGGTCACGAGCAGGCCGATGGCGCCCGCGACCATCAAGATGACGCCCGCGCTGTTGATGTTGAAGCCTTCGGCGTTGTCCACCTCCACGGCGAAGGTCATGATCGCGCCCGCCGCGATGAGGAGGATGCTTGCTCCGATGCCCATGAAACCGGTCCTTTCTCAGGGTGCGGTACCTCTCCCCCCATCCCGTCCGCCCCAAACCTGCGGATGAGCGACGGCCGAGGCGGGTAGCTGCTGGGACGTCCCCGACAGAGATGAGGTGTTCCCCCATGGGTGCATTCGAAGAGATCAAGGGCAAGGTCAAGCAGGCGGCCGGCGATCTGGTCGACGACCCGGACCTGCAGCGCGAGGGCGAGGCGCAGGAGGAGAAGGGGCAGGCGCAGCGGGAGGAGCAGGGCGCCCGCATGAAGGCCAAGGCACACGAGGCGGAGCAGGAGATCGCCGAGCGGTCCAAGTAGCGCGCTCGCCGGCGGCCGCGCCGAGATCGAGGCGCGGCCGCCGGTGGCGACCGGCGCGCGCAGCGGCAAGGATGGCGTCGTGCGCCACCTGGCGGATGCCCCGTTCGTCGACTTCCTGGATCCCGACGACCCCGAGGGCGTCGAGGCAGCCTTCGCAGCGCTCCGCGAGACGACCTCGGTCGTTCGCAACCCGCTCGGCGCGACGGTGATCCGCCACGAGGCGGTGCACCGGCTCCTCGGCGATGCCCGGCTGGTCAGCTCGATCCCCCACCTCGTCCGCGCCCAGGGCGCCACCGAGGGTCCGCTGCACGACATGCTGTCGTCGTCGGTGATCTCGGTGGACGGCACCGACCACACGAGGCTGCGCCGCCTGGTCAGCAAGTCCTTCACACCCCGTGCGGCGGCCCTGCACCGCCCGGCGATGCGCGGCCTCGTCGAGCAGCTCGTCGACCGCTTCGCGCCGGCGGGACGCTGCGACGTGATCGCCGACTTCGCCGACCACTACCCCGTGCAGGTGATCTGCGCGGTGCTCGGCGTCCCACAGGAGGATCACGGCGACTTCGCGCGGTGGGGTGATGCCCTCACCTACGCGCTGTCGCTCGAGCTGGGCGCCCACCTCGACGAGGTGCAGGCGGCGTCGGCAGCGCTGTGCGACTACGTCGAGCGCCTCGTCCACGACCGGCGAGCAGCGCCGCGCGAGGACCTCGTCACGAGCCTCGTCCACGCCTCCGAGGATGGCGACCGGCTGAGCCCGATCGAGCTGTTCTCGATGATCGGCGGGCTGCTCTTCGCCGGCTACGACACGACGCGCAACCAGCTCGGCCACGCCCTGTTCGTGTTCTGCCAGCACCCGGACCAGTGGGAGCTGCTCGGCGAGCACCCCGAGCTCGCCCCGCGGGCGGTCGACGAGGTGATGCGCCTCTACGGGGCCGTGTCCGGCGTGCCGCGCCTCGCGCTCGAGGATCTCGAGGTCGACGGCTGGACCGTTCCGGCCGGCACGCTGGTGTTCTTGGCGGTGGCGTCTGCCAACCGCGACGGCACCGTCTTCGACGACCCGATGCGCTTCGACATGACCGCCGAGCGCGAGAGCCACCTCACCTTCGGCGGCGGCCCCCACTACTGCCTGGGCGCCAGCCTGGCCCGGGCCGAGATGGAGGAGGCGCTGGTCATCCTCTCGCGCCGGCTCCGCGCCATCCGCCTCGACGGCGAGCCCACATGGCGCCTGGGCACCGGCATCAGCGGCCCCACCAGCCTGCCGCTCGCCTTCACCCCGTCCTGACCGCGGGGCCCGCGACGTACACGGTGTTGGTCGCCTCGCCGCCGGTGTGGAAGTTGGGGAAGCGCACGACGTGTGCCTCGCAGGTCGCGAAGACCTCCTCGAGGACCGCCATGAAGCCCGCGTCCGGCGGGTCGTCCGACCACAGCGCGAACACGCCGCCGGGCCGGAGGCGATCGGCGAGACGTCGCAGCCCGTCCGGCTCGTAGAAGCCGGCATGGCTCGGGTGCAGGACGTGGCGTGGCGTGTGGTCGATGTCTAGAAGCACCGCGTCCCAGCGCTCCGGAGCACCGGCGCCGAGCGGGCCCTCACCGGCCACGAGCGCGAAGAAGTCGCCCTCGACCAGCCGGCAGCGCCCGTCGCCGGTCAGCTCGGTCGCCAGGGGCACCAGCGCGCGCTCGTGCCAGCTGATCACCGGCTCGAGGGCCTCGACGACGTGGAGCGATCGCACCCGCTGATCGCGCAGCACGGCGGCAGCGGTGTACCCGAGGCCCAGCCCGCCCACGAGCACGTCGAGGTCGGCGCCGCCGACCTCGGCGAGCGCGAGGTCGGCCAGGGCCGTCTCCGCCACCGTGAAGACGCTCGACATGAGGTGCTCCTCGCCGAGGATCACCTCGAAGACGTCGACCTGCAGCGTCGGCTCGAGGCGCCGCCGGAGCACGAGCTCGCCCATCGGCGTCGTGCGCCGGTCGAGCTCCTCGAAGATCCTGCCCATCCGCTCACCGTCGCACGTCATGAGCGACGGGCGCCACCGCACGCGCAGGCGTGACGGCGCGGTCAGCGGTCGGCGAGCGGGAAGGGGCGCTCCGCCAGCACGGAGAGCTCGCAGGACCCCGGAGGTCGATGGCCCGCTCCTCAGCCCCGGAGCGTCGCGACCAGGACGGCCTTGATCGTGGGAAGCCGGTTCTCGGCCTGGTCGAACACGATGCTCGCCGGCGACTCGAACAGGTCGTCGGTCACCTCCAAGCCGTCGGTCAGCCCGACCCGATCCATGATCGTCCGGCCCACGACCGTGTTGCGGTCGTGGAAGGCGGGCAGGCAGTGCATGAACCTCACCTTGGAGCTCCCGGTGCGCTTCAGCAGGTCGGCGTTCACCTGGTAGGGGCGCAGCAGCTCCACCCGCTGCTCCCAGAGCTCCTCCGGCTCGCCCATGGAGACCCACACATCGGTGTGCACGAAGTCGACGTGCTCGACGCCGGCGTCGATGTCGTCGGTCACGGTCACCCGCGCACCGGTCCGGCCGGCCACCTCCCGGGCAACGGCCACCACGTCCTCGGGCGGCCAGAGCGCCTCGGGTCCCACGAGCCGCACGTCGCTGCCGAGCAGGGCACCGGTCACCAGCAGCGACCGAGCGATGTTGTTGCGGGTGTCGCCGAGGAAGGCGAAGGCGATCTCCTCGTAGGGCTTGCGGGAGTGCTCGTGCATCGTCAGGAAGTCGGCCAGCATCTGGGTGGGATGCCACTCGTCGGTCAACCCGTTGTAGACCGGCACCCCGGCGTGGCGCGCCAGCTCCTCCACGTCGTCCTGGGCCCTGCCACGGAACTCGATGGCGTCGTACATCCGCCCGAGCACCCGGGCGGTGTCCGCGATCGACTCCTTGTGCCCGAGCTGCGACCCTGCGGGGTCGAGGTAGGTGGTGTGGGCACCCTGGTCGTAGGCGGCGACCTCGAAGGCGGCGCGGGTGCGGGTGGAGGTCTTCTCGAAGACGAGCGCGATCTCCCGGCCGTCCAACCGCTTGGTCTCCGTGCCCGAGCACTTGGCAGCCTTCAGCGCCCCGGCGAGTGTCAGCAGGAACCGGAGCTCATCGGGGGTGAAGTCCAGCTCCTTGAGGAAGCTGCGGTTGCGGAGGTTCACCGGCGGCATCGTGATCCCTTTCTCTGGCAGGTCCGGTCAGTAGGCGGGCTCGCGCTCGAGCGGGCACGACAGGCAGTGGCTGCCGCCCCGCCCCCGGCTGAGCTCCGAGCTCGGGATCTCGATGACCTCGATGCCGGCCCTGCGGAGCTTGGCGTTGGTGTTGGTGTTGCGCTCGTACGCGATGACGACGCCCGGTTCCAGCGTCAGGAGGTTGTTCCCGTCGTCCCACTGCTCCCGCTCGGCCTCGAGCTCGTCGCCGCCGGTCGTGACCACCCGCAGCTCGCCGACGCCGAGGTGGTTCGCGACCGCGTCGACGAGGCTCGCCTGCTCCCTCTCGATGACGACGTCGTCGGGCGACTCGCCAGCCCGGATGCGCCACACCTGGGCGCCCTCGACGACCTGCATGTAGGCGGTGGCCGCGTCACGGTCGATCATGGTGAAGACGGTGTCGAGGTGCATGTAGTGCCGTGAGCGGGGCAGCACGATGCCGAGGACGACCTTCACGTCGGTCGACCGGAACAGCTCGCGGACGACGAGGGCCACGGCTTGGGGGGTCGTGCGCTCACCCATGCCGAAGAGCACCAGATCGTGGCTGAGCGGCTGAACGTCGCCTCCCTCGATGGTCGAGCGGCCCCAGTCCTGGTCAGCCCCACCGAAGCGGATGGTCACGCCGCCGGTCTCGCTGAACATCGGGTGGAACCGGTAGATGGCCTCGACCAGCGTCGACTCCGCTCTCCGTGCCGGACGAGCCATCGGGTTGATCGTCACGGCGTCGAAGATCCACGACGACGGGTCGCGCTGGAAGATGAAGTTCGGCAGCGGAGGATGGATCATCTGCGTCGGATCGGTCGCCTCGTAGAGGAGGTCCTGGCCCGCCTCGACGTCGCGGCGGATGATGCCGCCGATCAGGAAGTCAGCGATCACGGTGGCATCGGAGGTGGCGACCCAATCGCGCGCGAAGCGGGCGAGGGCTGGTCCCACCATGCGTTCGTTCAGGATGCGGCTCCAGACCCACTCGCGGGCAGCCGGCTGCTCCAGCGTCTCGGCGAACAGCGCCTCGGCGTCGAAGACCTCGATCCCGCGCTCGCGCATGCTGGCGGTGAAGGCGTCGTGCTCCTCGACAGCCCGCTTCACCCAGATCACGTCGTCGAAGAGCAGCTCCTCGGCGTTCGAGGGTGTGAGCCGCGCGTGCTCGAGGCCCGGTCGATGGACCATCACCTTGCGCAACCTGCCGACCTCGGAGTGGACTCCCATCGACATCGCCGCCTCCTTCAGCTCGCGGTGTTCGTTCGGTTCGCTGCGGCGCCGAGCTCGAGGCCATCGGCGTCGAGCGTCACGACGGTCCCCGCCTCGTCGAGCAACATGGCGCTGATCTCGGCGAGGTCGCCGATCGCCGCCACACCACCGGTCCGCGAGACGAACTGGCAGGCGGCGACGACCTTCGGCCGCATCGATCCAGCGTCGAACTGCTCGAGGTGCTGCTCGAGCGCGTCGGGATGCGCCCGCAGGATGGGCCGGGCCGCCGGTGAACCCCAGTCGAGGTAGACGAAGTCCACATCGGTGGTGATCACGAAGCGCTGGGCGCCGATGTCGACGCCCAGCACCGCGCTCGTGAGGTCCTTGTCGACGACGGCCTCGACGCCAACGAGCTCGCCGTCGTCGCCGACGGCGGTGGGAATGCCGCCGCCACCGGCGCACACCACCGTCCCGTGCCGGGCGAGCAGCGCACAGATCTCCTGCAGCTCGATGATGCGACGCGGCGCGGGCGACGGCACAACCCGGCGGTACCTGTCGCCGTCGCGCCTGAAGGTCCAACCGTGGTCGGCGGCGAGCGCGGCGGCGATCTCCTCGGCGTATGACGGCCCGATGGGCTTGACCGGATCATCGAAGGCGGGGTCGTCGAGACCGACCTCCACCATCGTCAGCACCGTCGCCACCAGCTCGTCGAACCCGATGCGGTTCCCGAGCTCACGCTCGATCAGGTAGCCGATCATGCCTTGCGTCTCGGCGTCGAGCACGTCGAGGGGGAACGGCGGCACCATGGTCTGCATCGCGTTCTGGACGGCGAGCAGCCCGACCTGCGGCCCGTTGCCGTGGGTGATTGCCAGGTCGTGTGCCCGGGCCACGGGGGCCAGGGCCTCGCAGGCGGCCCTGACGTTCCTGCGCTGCGTCTCGATGTGCAGCTCCTCGCCCGGCTGCAGGAGGGCATGGCCGCCGAGGGCGACGACGAGCCTCATCGGAGTCCCGCCCCGACGCTCACCCGGCCGCCGCCACGAAGAGGGTCACGATGACGAAGACGATCGCCAGGTAGGGGGCGACGAAGCGCACGTAGCGGTCGTAGCCGACGCCCGAGAGCGCCAGACCGCCCATGATGACCGCTGAGGTCGGGGTGACGAGGTTCACCCAGCCGGATGCCGACTGGTAGGCGGTGACGGCCAGCGACCGGTCGACGGCGGCGAAGTCAGAGACCGGAGCCAGGATGGGCATGACCAGCGCCCCGTGCCCGGAGGAGGAGGGGACGAGGAAGGCGATCGGCAGGTTCACCACCCACGCCAGTGCCGCGAAGGTGGCGCCCGAGAGCCCGTCCACCGCCGCCTCCATCCAGCGCAGGACGGTGTCGGTGATGTAGGCGTTCTTCATCACGACCGTGATGCCACGGGCCACCACGATGACCAGGCCCGCTCCGAGGAACTCTGCTGCCCCCTCCACGATCGCCGAAGCGGTGGCCGCCTCGCCCATGCCAGCGGCGACCCCGACGATCACCGCGCCCGCGGCGAAGAGCATCGACGCCTCCGTGAGGTAGAAGTCGCCGAGGGTCGGCAGCGGGAACCCGGCGTCGAAGGCGTTCTCCCAGACATCCCCCCAGGGGACGAAGCCGTAGATCATCACGGCGAAGGTCAGGGCGAAGATCGTCAGCACGACCCTCTGGCGGGAGGTCAGGTCGGGCACGTCGCTCCACTCGGCCGCGGCGGCTCCCTCCGGCTCGGCGCGCGCTCCAGACGGCTCGACCCGCACCCGGCGCGCGTACCAGGTGACGTAGCCGATGGCGACCGGCACCAGGACCATCCACATGGCGAGGCGGAGACCGAGCCCATCGCTGATCGGAATGCCGGCCGCGTCGGATGCCACGCCGGTCGCGAACGGGTTCACGGTCGACGCCAGCGTCCCGGTGCCCGCACCGAGCGCGATGATGCCCACGGCGACGATCCGGTCGTACCCGAGCGCCAGCACCAGGGGCACGAGCAGGGCATAGAACCCGAGGGTCTCCTCCCACATCCCGTAGGTCGTGCCGCCCACTGCGAACACGGTCATCAGCACGACGATCAGCAACGCCGGCCTGTTGCCGTACCGCAGCGCCAGCCGCTTGATGCCGATGTCGATGGCGCCGGTCCGCATGGTCACCGTGATGAAGGCACCCACCGCCAGCACGAAGAAGAAGATCTGGGCTGCGCCGTAGAGGAACCCCTGCTCGTCGGCGTCGACACGGCGCGTGTCGGGGTTCTCGATGCCGTAGAGCCCGTTGGGCGGTGCCCGCCACAGCAGGCCGAGCCGAGCACCGAGCGACTTGTCCGAGCACAGCTCCCCCTCGGACGCCGCGGCACAACCCGGCAGCTCGTGGTACGTGCCGGGCACGGGTGCGCCCGTCTGGGGGTCGAGGTCGTAGACCCCCGACGGGATGACGAACGACGCCGCCCAGACGGCGAGCAGGACGAGCCCCAGGACGGTCAGGGCGGAGGGGAACCTGAGCCGCCGGGCCGAGGGGGGTGCCGTCTCGACGGTCGCGCTCCCACGATCCTCGATCGACAAGTCCTCACCACCTCACGCCACGTCGGCAGGGGCTTGGTCCATCGTGCGGTCCCGGTCGGGGGTGGGCATCACGCGGACGCGTGGACCGGGCTTGCCTTCGCCTGACACCACGCGCTCCCGGGATGCGCGTCCGGGCGGCCGGTGCGACCGTTCGACCAGATGCACCGGACGGAGCTCCGTCACACGCACGCGGTCGACCCCGCCCGTGCCACCACCGCGCCATGGTCGGTGGACGCGGACGAGGTTGCCCGTGTGCTGGGGTCCGACCCGTCCACCGGGTTCACGTCGGAGGAGGCAGCCCGGCGCCTGGCGCAGTCCGGGCCCAACCGCTTGGAGTCCGCCGAGCGACTGCCCTGGTGGCAGCGCCTCCGCTCGGAGCTGGGCGACCCGATCGCCTATCTGCTGCTCGTGGCGCTGGTGCTCTCACTCGGAGCGTGGACGCTCGAAGGCGCTCACGGCACGCCCTTCGAGGCGATCGTCATCTTCGTCATCATCGTCGCCAACGCCGGACTCCGGTTGGTGCAGCAGCGCAAGGCCGAGGAAGCAGTCGCCGCGCTCCAGAAGATGGTGTCGCCGACGGTGGTCGTGGTGCGTGACGGCCGCGAGGTCGCCGTTCCCGCCGAGGCCCTCGTACCGGGCGACATCCTCGTGGTGCGAGAGGGTGACGTCGTTGGCGCCGACGGTCGCCTGCTCGAGGCGACCTCCCTCATGGTGGCCGAGGCCGCGCTCACCGGCGAGAGCGAGCCGGTGCTGAAGGGCACCGAGCCGCTCCCGGAGGAGGTCCCGCTCGGCGACCGCCACAGCATGGTGTACGCGGGAACCGCCGTCGTGCGGGGGCGCGGCCGCGCGGTCGTCACCGCCACGGGCATGCGCACCGAGATGGGGCGCCTCGCCGCCATGCTCGACCGGACCGCGGACGAGCGCACGCCGCTGCAGCGCCAGCTCGATCGACTCGGCAAGCAGCTCGGCGTCGCGGCGGTGGCGATCGCGGTCGTGGTCGTCACGACGATCCTGGCCACCTTCGACGTCGGCGACGCCGCCCAAGTCGCTGAGATCCTGGTGCTCGGCGTCTCCCTGGCAGTCGCGGCGGTCCCCGAGGGCCTGCCCACCGTCCTGACGGTCGTCCTCGCCTTGGGCGTGCACCGCATGGCCCGCCGGGGTGCGATCGTCAAGAAGCTGGCCTCGGTCGAGACCCTTGGGTCCACCTCGGTGATCTGCACCGACAAGACCGGGACCCTCACCAAGAACGAGATGACGATCCAGCGCATCGCCACCCGGTCGGGCGAGACGACCGTCACCGGGTCGGGGTACCGGCCCGAGGGCGAGCTCCTCGTCGCCGGCGAGCGGCTCACCGATGGTCCCGTGCGCGATGAGGTCGACGTGGTGCTCTGCGCTGGGAGCCTGGCGAACGACGCGGACCTGGTGCGGGAGGGCGACGAGTGGCGCGTGACGGGCGACCCGACCGATGGCGCGTTCCTCGTCGCGGCCAGCAAGCTCGGGATCCGCGAGACGTGCGCGAACCGCTTCGAGCTCCTCGCGGAGGTGCCGTTCAGCTCGGAGCGGAAGCGGGTGAGCGCCGTCATGGCGGATCGGCTCCACCGCGATCGCCGCGTCATCTTCACCAAGGGAGCGCCCGACGTGGTGCTGGAGCGGTCCGCCTACGAGCGCGTCGGCAATCGGGAGGAGCCGCTCGACGACCGGCGACGGGCCGAGCTCAGGGCAGCGATCGACCGCCTGGCGGACTCAGGGCTGCGGACGATCGCGGTCGCCTACCGCGAGCTCGACACGACGGTGGGCGGCGAGCTCGACGCGTCGCTCGAGCACGACCTGGTCTTCGCGGGGGTCGCCGGCATGATCGATCCACCTCGGCCCGA
The DNA here is from genome assembly GCA_963715505.1 of uncultured Microthrixaceae bacterium. GTDB lineage: Bacteria > Actinomycetota > Acidimicrobiia > Acidimicrobiales > VFJN01 > VFJN01. The sequence continues at coordinate 1,079,387 of OY970242.1, read as the reverse complement.
GGTGCCGGCCTCGATCGCCCAGGCGCAGCGCGCCGGGGTACGGGTGATGATGATCACCGGCGACCACCCTCGAACCGCAGCTCGCATCGCCGCCGACCTCGGCATCGTCGCCGCGGATGTGCGGGCCGAGGATGCGGTGCTGAGTGGCCACGATCTCGACCGCCTCGACGACGAGACCTTCCGACGACGGCTGCGCTCGGTGTCGGTGTACGCCCGCGTTGCGCCGGAGCACAAGCTGCGCATCGTCGTCGCGCTCCGTGGCGACGGCCACATCGTGGCCATGACCGGCGACGGAGTGAACGACGCGCCGGCGCTGAAGGCCGCCGACATCGGCGTGGCCATGGGGGTCACCGGGACCGACGTCGCCAAGCAGGCCGCCGACATGATCCTCACCGACGACAACTTCGCGACCATCGTGGCTGCCATCCGCGAGGGGCGGTCGATCTTCGCCAACGTCCGCAAGTTCGTGCGGTTCCTGATCGGCTCGAACCTCGGTGAGGTGCTCACCGTCTTCCTCGGCGTCCTTGCCGCGTCGATGATCGGGCTCGACCTCGGCGACGGGACGATCGTGGCGCCGTTGCTGGCCGCCCAGATCCTCTGGGTCAACCTCGTCGCCGACACCGCGCCGGCACTTGCGCTCGGCGTCGACCCGCCGCCGCGCGACGTCATGGATCGACCACCCCGCCGACCTGACGACGCGATCGTCGACCGGCGGATCCGGTCGGCAGGCATCCTGGCGGGCCTCGTCATCGCCGTCGCCGCCCTGCTCACCATCGACCTCCTCCTCCCCCAGGGCTGGTTCGAGGCCTCGGGCGAGCTCCCCGAGGCGCAGACGGCCGCCTTCACCGTCGTGGCACTGGGCTCGCTGTTCAACTGCCTCAACTCCCGCTCGGACCGCGAGAGCGTGCTGCGCTCGCCGTGGAGCAACCCGCTGCTCTGGGCGGCCATCGGCGTCTCGGTGATGCTCCAGGTGGCGGTCGTGCACCTGCCCGTCCTCAACCGTGCGTTCGCCACCGTCCCGCTCTCGGCCGGCGAATGGGCGCTGTGCGTCGCCATGGCAAGCGCCGTCCTGTGGGTCGAGGAGCTGCGGAAGCTCCTCGACCGACGGCCGCACTCGCAGCGGTAGATCGTGCCGCGCATGGTGGACAGGCGGCACCCAATCGCCAGGAGGCTTGCAGCCGTTGTCCGCATGCCGACTCGGGAGCGCGAGCTGCGCGACCGCAGCGGGTGCTCGGGGGCGTCGTGAGCCATGGACCGTCGTGGCCGCGGCGAGAGCGGTGACGCGCCCGAGTACGCGATCGAGCGTGAGGTCGAGGATGTCGCCGCCGTGGTCGATGCGGTCTCGGCGCGCACCGGTTCGAAGGTCGCGGTGTGGGGACGCTCCTTCGGAGCGGACTGCGCCATGGGTGCCGCCACCCTTACCACCAACGTCGAGCGCCTCCTGCTCTATGAGCCCGGCCTCGGGGTGGCCGGCTCGGACGCCCTCAACGCCGCTGTCGAGACCGTCGAGATGGCGGTGGCCGCGGGCGACGTGGAGCGAGCGCTCCTCGTGGCCCTGAAGGTCGAGCCCGGCGTGGCCAGCGACGTTGGCCGCCGTACCGGTGTTGCCGAGAGAGATCAGGGCGGAGATCAATTGGGTGGCCCCGCCCGGCCGATTCGACGCGATCACGGCGCCGACGGTCCTGCTCGCCGGTGCCGACAGCCCTCCCGGTGTCGAGCTCGACTACGAGGTCAGCGGGGCCGGTGCCCCTCTCGTCCTGACCCACGGGTCGTGGCCTGGGGGCCGTTCCCGGCCAGCGGCGGAGACCTACCGGTTCAGCTGTGCGATCCCAGCCTGCAGGTCAGCGCGGTCCATCACCGGGAAGATGTCGATGTCAGCGTTGAGCTCCATGAAGAGCGGCTCGCTGATCGAGGGGAGCTGCGAGGGGTCGGTCATGTCGAACACGATGTAGGCGCATCGGCCGCCTGCAGTGGGGCCGAAGTACGCCGCTTCAGGGTTGAGGGATGCAATCACCTTCTCCAGGACCCCTGCCATCGTGCCCTGCTGGAGCAGCTTGTTGGCAGCTTGCGTGTCCAACCGAGCCTTCAACATCATTCGCATGGCCATGCCCCCATCAGGCCGGCCGGTTGCGAGGCCCAAGAGACAGCATGCTCCTGGTCGCCGTGCATGACCAGCAGATCTCGGGCCCCTGACGGATTCGATTCGGGGCTGGAGGTGGCGGCGGGAATCGAACCCGCGTACAGGGCTTTGCAGGCCCTTGCCTAAGCCACTCGGCCACGCCACCGGGAGCGGTCACTGTAGCGGGGGCCTCACGCCCGGCCCCATCCGCCGTCGGCACGGTTGCGATGGAGCGCACGCGGGTACGTCCTGTGGCGTCCCCCTGCACGCACCCCCCCCCCCCGAACGGAGGCACCATGCGAATCGCCGCCGGAATGCTCGCATCCGCCGCGATCTTGTTCAGCACCGGCGCGCTGGGCGTTCTCGCCACGTGGGCCCTCGTCGTCGGGGTCGTGCTCTCCGTGGCCAGCGCCATCACGGCTGCAGTCGTCATGGAGGAGCGCGACCAGCTCCCCGACGGCTCCCCGGTCGAGGCCGCCTACCTCCCCCGCGTCGAGCACCTCACCTAGCAACCAGCTCCTTGGCCTCCACGGCCAGCAGGTCTTCGAAGCGCGACCGCAGCTCGTTGCGGCGGCCGTTGTCCATGGCCAGGTTGACCAGCTCGTGGGGGTCCTCGTGCCTGGTCGTACCACTCGTGCTCCTGGTCCTCGAAGGCGGCGTCGGGGCCGTAGAGCATCGGCGTGGGCACCCCGGTGAAGTCGTCGTTGGGCAGGCCGCCGCCCACGCCGTAGTAGCGGGCGTACTTGTGGCGTCCGTCGAAGATGCCCCGGATCGCCCAGCGGGTGGCTCGGATGTTCGAGGTGTGGGCCGTGGCGTGGGCGAACAGCACGTGGTCGCGCACCGCCGCGTCGGGGTCGGCCAGCAGCGGGCCGAGGTCGACGCCCTGCATGCCGGGGTCGGGCTCGACGCCGGCGAACGCCGCAGATCGTGCGGGCCAGGTCGACGTGCGACGACAGCGAGCTCGCTGCGCCGGCCGCCGGCGTGCGCTGCCCGCGCCGCGGCGGCCGGCTTCACGTAGCACGGCACCCGCATGATCTCGTCGTAGACGAACGGCCCCTTGGAGCGCAGCCCGTGCGAGCCGCACATGTCGCCGTGGTCGGAGGTGAAGACCACCACGGTGTCGTCCCATGCGCCGCTGCGCTCGAGCGCGCCGAGCACCGTGCCGAGCGACTCGTCGGCCAGCTGGTGGAGGCGCACGTAGTAGTCGAGCTGGCGCCGCCACTGCTCGCGGTCGTCGGGCGGGATGTATGCCGGCCAGCCAGTGCTGCTGGTCCCAGCGCCACTGGCGGTGGCACGCCGGCTTGGTGAGCAGGTCGTCGTCGAAGTTGGCCGGGAGGTGGTCGACGACGTCGTCGTAGTGCTCGGTGAAGGGCGGTACCGCCTCGCCGTCCTTCCACCGGGACGCGGCGAGCAGCGCCTCGGTGGCGGCCAGCTCGTCGGGGTGGTCGGCGCTGGTAGGCGGGCTGGTCCATCGGGAACCACATCACGTCGTGCGGGTTCACCAGCGCGACGGTGAGGAACCACGGATCCGCCTGGGCGCCGTTGGCGTCGAGCCAGCGGGCCGCGGAGTCGGCGATCACCGGGTCGAAGTGCACGCCCGTGCCCGCCCAGCCCATGAAGTGCTGGTCGTTGCCGTCCCAGTCGGCGTAGCCGTAGAGGTCCATCGGCGGGCGTCGGCCCGCCGGTGAGGTGCCACTTGCCGATGTAGCGCGACCGGTAGCCCGCCGTCGCGCAGCACCGACCCGACCGTGGGGATCGCCGGGTCGAGGCTGTGGTGCCACGGGAAGACCGTGTTGTCGTACACCTGGTGGCCGGGCAGGTAGCGGCCCGGTCATCATCGTGGCCCGCGACGGCGAGCACGGCGCCGAGTGGGTCCAGTGGTTGGCCAGCTCGACGCCCTCGGCCATGCAGCCGCTCCCGCCACGGCAGCCGCACCGACGGCGGCAGCCACGAGCGCTCGCGCTCCTGGTCGGACACGACGAAGAGCACGTTGGGACGACGGTCGCCCATGGGCGCGAGTCTGGCAGACCGAACCAGTCCTTGACCCAAACGAGCGTTTGATGGACAGTGGTGGCATGAACCCGCCGCCCTCCCCCGCAGCCACCACCGCTCCCCCGCCGCCCTGCGAGATCGACGTCCTCGACCCCCGCTTCTACGACGACCCGTGGGAGGCCTACCGCTGGCTGCGCCAGCACAGCCCCGATCCACTGGGACGCCAAGAACGAGCTGTGGGTGATCTCCCGCCACGAGGACGTGTCGCACATCTCCCGCAACCAGGAGCTCTACTCCGCGGCCGACGGCGTGCGGCCGAGGGTGCCGGCGCCGATGTCGATCATCTCGATGGACGACCCCGAGCACACCCGCCAGCGCCGCCTCATCAACCGCGGCTTCACGCCGGCGCAAGGTGCGGGCCGCTCACCGACCACATCCGCGAGCTGTCGAACCAGATCATCGACGAGGTGGCCGAGCGGGGCGAGCTCGACTTCGTCGAGGACTTCGCCATCCACGTGCCGCTCATCGTGATCGCCGAGATGATGGGCCTCGACCCCGAGCAGCGCGACCAGCTCTACCAGTGGTCCGACGCCATGATGGCGGGCGACGGCGCACGACGACCCCGACGACCCGGTGCTGCACGCGCGCGGCCGAGGCGTTCGGCGAGTACGCCACGATGTGCAGCGAGCTCATCGAGGAGCGGCGCGCCGACCCCGATGCCCGCGACGACATCATCACCATCCTCACCCAGGCCTTCGACGAGGGCGAGCTCGCTCGTGACGACCGCGGCGGCGCCGGCCAGATGCGAGGTCCCCGACGGCGAGCTCACCGACGACGAGCTGCTCATGTTCCTCGTGCTCATCGTCGTGGCCGGCAACGAGACCACCCGCAACGCCCTCACCGGCGGGCTCCTCGCGTTCTCGCGACTTCCCCGAGCAGAAGCAGCGGGTGATCGACGACCCCGACGCTGTGGGACACCGCCGTCGACGAGATCATCCGCTACGTGTCGCCGGTGCTCTCCTTCTCCCGCACCGTCACCGCAGGACCACACCTACAAGGGCGTCGACTTCAAGGCGGGCGACAAGGTCTTCATGCTCTACCAGTCGGCCAACCGCGACGAGGACGTGTTCGACGCGCCCGACGAGCTCCGCGTCGACCGCAACCCGAACCCGCACCTCGCCTTCGGCATCGGCACCCACTACTGCCTGGGCGCCAACCTGGCCCGAGCCGAGGTGCGGGTGGTGTTCGAGGAGCTGTTCAAGCGGCTCAGCGACATCCACGTCCCCGCCGGCGCCGCCCGCGCACGCGGGGCAGCTCGTCGCTGGTGCTCTCGCTCGAGCACCTCCCGGCGCGTCTTCACGCCCGAGCCGGCGTCGGCTGATGGCCGCGGCCGTCGGCCCGACCGTCGGCCGGACCGACCCGCGGACGCGCATCCTCGACGCCGCCCTCGCGCTGATGAGCGAGCAGGGCTCCGCCGGCGCCTCGATGCGCCAGCTCGCCGCGGCCTGCGAGCTCAACGTCGCCACGCTCTACCACTACTTCCCGTCCAAGGCCGACCTGCTGCGAGCGGTCATCGAGGAGCGGCGCTACGGCGAGCGGCTCGGCCACGAAGCGCCGCCGATCGATCTCGCGACCCCGCCGCGCGACCGCCTCGTCGGGCTGCTCGACTGGCTGTGGGCGCAACGCCCTCGAGGAGGAGGCGGTGTGGCGCCTGCTCGTCGGCGAGGCCCTGCGCGGCGAGGAGGTCGCCACCACCAGCGCGGCCGCCGTGGTCGACGCGCTGGCGGTCACCCTCGAGCGCTGGCTGCTCGACGGCTTCCCCGAGCTCGACGGCGACCGCGCCGCGCTCGCCCGGGCTGATCCGCGGCCAGGTGTTCGCGCTCGTCGTCGAGCACCTCGCCCTCGGCGCCGTGACGCCACGGCGCGCCCGTGCCCGAGCCGAGGAGCTGGCCGCGATCGTCTTCCCCCGATGACGGCTGCCACATCGCGGTAGATTCGCGCCATCGGCTGCGGGGCGCCGGGCCCCGTGGTGGGCAACCGCCAGGAGGTCGACCATGGCCATCTCCGTCCGTGACGAGCTGCGAGCCACGACGCAGCCCGCCGGGGTCCGTCTCGTCACCGAGCCCGAGGCGGGCACCGCCGCAAGCGCCGTGCGCCCGCTGCTCGTGCGGCTCCTCGGCAGCGACCCGCCCGTTCGGGTCGAGCTGTGGGACGGCAGCGCCTTCGGTCCCGTCGAGCCGGTCGGCACGCTGGTCGTCCGCTCGCCCGAGGCGCTGCGGCGGATCCTGTGGGCGCCCGGTGAGCTGGGCCTCGCCCGCGCCTACGTGTCGGGCGACCTCGACGTCGACGGCGACGTCATCGACACCCTCGCCGCGCTGCGCGACGGCGCGCGCAGCGACGACCTCGGCCTCGGCGTGCTCCCGGCGGCGCTGCGCGCCGCGCGCCAGACCGGTGCGCTCGGCCGGCCGCCGAGCCCGCCCCCCGAGGAGGCGAGGGTGCGCGGCCGCAAGCACTCCAAGCGCCGCGACGCCGCCGCCATCGCCCACCACTACGACGTCGGCAACGAGTTCTACGAGATCGTGCTCGGCGACGCCATGACCTACTCCTGCGCCTACTTCGACCGCGCCGAGCGCACCCTCGCCGAGGCGCAGGCGGCCAAGCACGAGCTGATCTGTCGCAAGCTCGGCCTGCACGAGCGGCCCGGCGCCCGCCTGCTCGACGTGGGCTGCGGCTGGGGCTCGATGGCCCTGCACGCCGCCGCGCACCACGGCGCCGATGTCGTCGGCGTCACGATCAGCGCCGAGCAGGCCACCCGGGCACGCGACCGGGTGGTCGCCGCAGGCCTCGAGGACCGCGTCCAGATCCGCCTGCAGGACTACCGCGACCTGTCCGACGAGCAGTTCGACGCCATCTCGTCGATCGGCATGTTCGAGCACGTCGGGCGGGCCCGCATGGGCCACTACTTCGAGACGCTCCACGCGCTGCTCCGCCCCCAGGGCCGGCTGCTCAACCACGCCATCTCGAGCGTGGAGGGCTCGCGGATCCGCCGGCGCTCGTTCACGGGCCGCTACGTCTTCCCCGACGGCGAGCTGCTCGACGTGGGCGACGTCGCCCGGGCGATGGAGGGCGCCGGGTTCGAGGTCCGTGACGTCGAGTCGCTGCGGGAGCACTACGCCCGGACGCTGCGCGCCTGGGTCGCCAACCTCGAGGCCGGATGGAGCCGCGCCGTCGAGCTCGTCGGCGAGGCCCGCGCCCGGGTGTGGCGCCTCTACATGGCCGGCTCCGCCCTCGGCTTCGAGGACGGCGGGATCTCGATCCACCAGGTGCTTGGCGTCGTCGCCGACGAGACGGGCGCCAGCGGCATGCCACCCACCCGCGACGGTTGGGTGGCCGAGCCGATCGCCTGACGGCAGCACCCTCGCGAACCGTCTCAAACCGCCCTGCGCGCCTTCTTGGAGCGGACGACGGGATTCGAACCCGCGACCCCAACCTTGGCAAGGTTGTGCTCTACCAGCTGAGCCACGTCCGCGTGAGCCAGCGACGATAGCAGGGGTCGCCGCGGCGCCCAAGCGCCCGAGCCCCAGCGCTGGGGGGGATTTCGGAGCCCGGTGTCGAAGCAAGCGTGACCGATGCCACTCCGACCGTGCAATTGTGTACGGTCGGTAACAACTGGCACACATGGTGCAAACACCACCGGGGTCACACCACAGCGAGGGATCGATGCGACGCACACCCAGACCAGCGTTTCGCAGGACTCGTCGGACCGCCGCCGCCGTGCTGAGCGCCTCGGCGCTGACGTTCGCGCTGACCGACTCGGGCGGCGCGGCGCCCGTGCAGGCTGAGCCCTTCAACAGCGGCACCGGCCAGGCGACGGCGCTCGGCTACAAGGTCAACCCCACGAACGGGAACCTCAGCTTTGGCATCACGGCGGGCGAGTCGATCGCCGGCCACCAGAACACCGGTGCCACCGGGCAGTCCCGGGCCATCAACCTCGGGGTCATCGGCGTGACGCTGGCCGGCACGGCGTGCGACGGCGGCGACCCCACGCTGCCGAGCGAGCAGCAGCCGCAGCCAGTCGTCGTGCGGTCCGGCGAGGACGGTGCCGAGCAGGGCAGGGCCGAGTCCGAGGCCGGCGCCATCGAGAAGTTCGCTCGTGCGACCACGGAGCCCTACGCCGAGGCGATCACCTCGATCGCCCCGCTCGGCGACCCGGCCAGCATCTACGTGAGCGGCGGCAGGACCCTCACCCACTCGGGCATCGTCGCTGACGGCGTGCGCGAGGCGCTGGCCCGCACCGAGCTCGCCTCGATCAAGATCGGCGGCGGCGCGCTCGAGCTGCGCGGCCTCACGTGGCAGGCGATCCACCGCTCGGGCGCCGTCAACGAGACCATCGGCACGTTCGAGATGGGCGAGCTGCTCATCGCCGGGCAGTCGATCCCACTGCCGAGCGACGGCCTCGAGCAGCTCGCCACGCTCAACGACCTGCTCCGGCCGCTCGGCATCGAGATCACGCCGCCGCGGGTGCGGGTCGAGCAGGACATCGTGTTCGTCGACGCCCTCAAGATCGGCATCGTGCAGAGCCCGGAGCGCGACGGCCTCATCGGCCCGATCTTCTCGGCCATCCAGCCGGTGCGCGAAGCCATCACCGACGCGCTCATCGAGATCGACTGCGGCAACGCCACCTACATCACCGTCGCCGACGTCGTCCTCGGTTCGGTCAGCGGCGCCGGCAAGCTCGTGCTCGAGCTCGGCGGCGTGCAGGCCACCACCGCAGAGATCGACCGCTTCCAGTTCCCGACCCTGCCCGAGCTGCCGCTGCTCCCCGACCTGCCCGTGGTCCCCGACATCCTCGGCTCCGGCGCCACGCCGGGCTTCGGCGGCTCCTCCGTCGCCTCGCCGGCGCCCGAGACCGCCGCCCCGAGCGCCCCGGCCGGGCAGGACACCGTGCAGACCCAGTCGATCGCCGACGTGGCCGGCGAGCGTGGCGGGTGGATGGCCCTGGTCGGTGGCGGCGGCCTGCTCCTGCTGCTCGCCACGGCAGAGGCAGATCGCCGGAAGATGCAGCGCGCCCTGCGCGAGATCCCCCTGGAGGCTTGATGTCCGCACCCGCCACCGACCCGACCCCGTCGCGGGGTCACTTCGCGCTCGGCCAGCGCCTCATGCGCGGGTACGGGCCGCTGGCCGTGTTCGCGCTCATGGTGCTGCTGATGTCCGTGCTCGTGCCCTCCAAGGTGAACGACACCTCGGAGCTGTCCGCCAACCAGGGCCGCAGCAGCACCTCCGGGACCGACGGCGACGCCGCCGAGGGACCGGCGACGGTGTCGACCACCCCTGACGGCCAGGCGACGGGCGGATCCGGCGGCGAGGGCGGCGCGGGCGGCGACGGCGCCACCCCGCCCGGCGCCACCGGCGGCTGCGGCGACCGCCAGGAGCAGGTGCCGGGCGACCCGTACTCGCCACCGTGCATCGCCTTCTCCGGCGACAACGGGGGTGCCACGAGCAAGGGCGTCACCGACACCACGATCCGCGTCGCCTTCCGGGTGCTCAACGAGAAGGGCTTCCAGCAGACCCTCGCCGAGCTCGCCGGCGCCAGCCTCGTCGACTCCCCCGACTCCATCACCCGCACCGTCAGCGCCCTCGCCGACTACTTCAACGAGCGCTTCCAGCTCTACGGCCGCAAGATCGAGATGGTCTTCTACGACGGCCGAGGTTCGAACACCAACGAGCTGCTCGGCAAGGGGCGCGAGCTGGCCGTCGCCGACGCCATCCAGGTCGCCGAGGAGATCGGGGCGTTCGCCGACCTCTCCGCCACCAGCGAGCCCTACGCCGGTGCGCTCGCCGAGCGCGGCGTGATCGGCTTCGGCACCCCCTACCTCTCCCGAGGCTGGCACGAGCAGCGGGCACCGTTCGCGTGGAGCCTCGCCACCGACGGATCGATCGTGTCGGAGTTCGCCGCCGAGTACGCCGTGAAGAAGCTCTACGGCGGCAACGCCGACCACGCCGGCGGCGCGCTCAAGGGCAGGCCGCGCGTCTTCGGCGCCCTGGCCCCGGAGAACTCCTGGTACCAGGAGTCGGTCGACAACGCCGAGAAGGTCATCCGCGACGCCGGCCAGGAACCCGGCTACCGCCGTGCCTACGTGCTCGACCTGGGCACCATGTCGGATCAGGCGACGCGGATCATCGCGGACTTCAAGGATCGTGGCATCACCACGATCCTCTGCGGCTGCGACCCGATCATCCCGGTGTTCCTCTCCGGCGTCGCCAACCGGGAGCAGTACTACCCCGAGTTCATCATCGTCGGCACCGCGCTGACCGATGCCGACATCGTGGGGCAGCTCTGGAACCCAAACTTCGCCAGCCACGCCTTCGGCGTCAGCCCGCTCGACGGGTTCGTGCCACCGACCCAGACCATCGCCTACGCGGCCTACAAGTCCGTCCGTGACGACGAGCCGGCGTTCTCCGTCGACCTCATCTACTACCAGATGTACATGCTGGCGATCGGCCTCCAGATGGCCGGCCCCGACCTCAACCCGCAGAGCTTCGAGCAGGGGATGTTCTCCTACCCGCCCAAGAGCGGGCCCATCGGGCTCTGGGCGTTCGGGCCCGGCGACCGCACCGCCGCCAACGACGTGCGGGAGATCTTCTGGGACGCCGGCGCCATCTCGACCTACAACGGCAAGCAGGGCGCCTACATCGGCGGCAACGACGGCGCCCGGTTCCAGAAGGGCCAGATCCCCGACGCCGAGCCGAGCCGACCCACCAGCGTGGGCCTGCGGTGACCGCGGTCTGGTCATCCGGCCGGACCTGGTGGTCCGACCGCTCCAGCCAGGCCCGCGGCGCGCTCGCCGTGGGTGTCGGCTCCGCCGCGCTGCTCGCCGCCTACCGGGCACCCGGCCTCGGCTCCTACCTCGAGGACAAGGCGCCGTTCGGGATCGTCGTGGCCGGCGTCATCGTCGGCACCGTCACCGCCCTCTTGGCGATGGGCCTGATCCTCATCTACAAGACGAGCCGCTTCATCAACTTCGCCTACGCCTCGATGGGCAGCCTCGCCGGCGTCACCGCGATCGGCCTCCACCTCGAGAAGGGCGTCAACTTCTTCCTGGCGCTGCCCATCGGCGTGGCCATCGGTGTCGTGACCGGCCTGATCGTGGAGCTGATCGTGCGCCGCTTCCGGCACGCGTCGCGGCTCATCCTCACCGTGGCGAGCATCGGCATCGCGCAGATCCTGAGCGTCATCGAAGCGGTCATCGCCATCCGAGCGCTCGGGTTCATCTCGCTCACCGGTGGCTTCGAGATCCCGATCTCCTGGACGCTCGACCTCGGCGTCAAGACGCTCTTCGGCGACGAGATCCTCATCATGCTGGTGATCCCGCCCGTCCTGGCGGGCCTGGCGTGGTTCCTCCTGCGCACCGACGTCGGCATGGCCGTGCGCGCCGCCGCCGAGAACGAGGACCGTGCGCTCCTGCTCGGCATCCCCATCCGGCGGCTCTCCACCATCGTGTGGATGGTCGCCGGCGGCCTGGCAGCCCTCACCTTCGTGCTTAAGGCACCGTTCTCCGGCGTCACCCCCGGCCTCGCCTCCGCCGGGCCGCTCCTGCTGCTGCCCGCCCTGGCGGCAGCGGTCGTCGCGCGCATGGAGTCGCTGCCCACCGCGTTCTTCGCCGGCGTGGGCCTCGGCGTGATGGAGGCCATCATCGGCTGGAACACGCCGGGCACGCCGACCGTGCAGTACGTCGCCTTCCTCGTCGTGATCCTCACGGCGCTGCTGCTGCAGTCGGGCAAGCTGTCCCGGGCGCAGGAGGCCGCCACGTCGACCTGGTCCTCGATCGGCGTCCTCAAGCCGATCCCCCTCGAGCTGCGCCGGCTCCCTGAGGTGGCATGGGCCAGACGGGTGATCCTCACGCTCGTGGCGCTCGCCTTCGTGGTCCTCCCGGCGGGCTGGTCACCGTCGAACCAGTACCTCGCGTCCGTGGCCATGGTGTGGGCGATGGCCGCCGTGGCGCTCGTCATCCTCACGGGCTGGGGCGGCCACATCAGCCTCGGGCAGTTCGCCATCGTCGGGATGGGCGCGCTCGTCGCGGGCAACCTCATCGAGCGCTACGACACCGACCTGCTCCTGGTGCTCGTGGTCGCCGGCACGGCCGGCGCCGTGGTGTCGCTGATCATCGGGCTGCCCGCGCTGCGGATCCGTGGCCTGTTCCTCGCCGTCACCACGCTGGCGCTGGCCGTCGCGCTCGACCAGTACTTCCTCAACTTCAACAACTTCCCGGACCTGATCCCCACCGACGTCGGGCGGCCCCTGCTCCTCGAGCGCGTCGACCTCACGTCCGGCTACGCCATGTACGCCACGTGCCTGGTGTTCCTCGGCCTCGCGATCCTGGCGGCGCAGGGCCTGCGCAAGGCCCGGCCCGGCCGGGTGATGATCGCCACGCGCGACAACCAGCGCGCCGCCGAGGCCGCTGCCGTGCCGACCACCAACGTCAAGCTCGCCGCCTTCCTCGTGGCCGGCGTCATCTCCGGCGTCGCCGGCGGGCTCCACGTCGTCATCGTGTCGTCGCTGAACCCGGGGACCTATCCCCCGGCCGACTCCCTGACGCTCTTCGCCACCGCCGTCATCGGCGGCCTCGGGTCGGTGTCGGGTGCCATCATGGGCGTGCTGCTGTTCCGCTGGGTCGAGACGATGACCTTCCTGGGCGACGTCCCGCTGTTCGGCAACATCCGCCCCCTGCTCACCGGCGGCATGCTCCTCATCGTGCTGCTCGTCCTGCCCGGCGGGCTGGGCCAGCTCGTCTTCAACCTGCGCGACCGGGTGCTGCGCCGGGTGGCGGAGCGCCGCGGCATCCTCGTGCCGAGCCTCGTCGCCGACAAGCGCGAAGGCGACGACGCACGCGAGGACGAAGGCCTGCTCACCGCTGCGCTCACGGCCTCGACGGACGCCCCCAGCGGCGACCCCGACGAACCCGAACGGCAGCCCGAGCCCGTGGGGGCAGCACCATGACCACCACCGACGGACGCAAGCAGCGCCGCACGCTCCGAGCGGGAGCGACGGCGAGCCGCAACGGCAGCGACGACGGGGCCACCGCTGGCACCACCACCCTCGCCGTGGGCCCGGCCGGCAACGGCCACCGGGTCGACGAGCCCGCCGCCGTCCAGCTCCCCGACCCGACGGTCGAGCTCGCCATCACGCCCGACGCGCTGGACCTGGCGCCCGGCGAGCCGCTCCTGGCGTGCCGCGGCATCGACATGGCCTACGGGCCCGTGCAGATCCTCTTCGGCGTCGACTTCGAGGTGGCGCCGGGTGAGATCGTCGCGCTGCTCGGCACGAACGGCGCCGGCAAGTCGACCCTGCTCAAGGGCATCTGCGGCCTGGTGCGCCCCAAGCGCGGCTCCGTGGTGTTCAAGGGCGAGGACGTCACGAGCCTGCCGGCCGACGTCACCACCAATCGCGGCATCTCCCTCATGCCCGGCGGCAAGGGCGTGTTCCCGACCCTCACCGTCGCGGAGAACCTCCGCCTCGCGGCCTGGCTGATCCGTCACGACCAGGAACGGGTCGACGCGGCGCGCCACGAGGTCACCGAGCTGTTCCCGATCCTCGGCCAGCGGGCGAACCAGATGGCGGGGAACCTCTCCGGCGGCGAGCAGCAGATGCTGGCCCTCGGCGGTGCGCTGATGACCCGCCCCGAGCTGCTCATGATCGACGAGCTGTCGCTGGGCCTTGCCCCCACCATCGTCGGGCAGCTCCTCGAGGTGGTGGAGGAGATCCACCGGCGGGGCACGACGATCGTCATCGTCGAGCAGTCGGTCAACATCGCGCTGAACCTGGCGCAGCGCGCCGTGTTCATGGAGAAGGGCGAGGTGCGCTTCACCGGCCCGACGCTCGAGCTGCTGGAGCGCCCCGACATCCTGCGCTCGGTGTTCATCGCCGGCGCCGGTGCGGGCGCGCCCGAGGCGCCCGCCCCAGGACCCGCCACCAAGGCGAAGCGCGCCAAGAAGGGCGCTGCGCCCAAGCCCGAGCCGCAGCTGCGCCGGGAGATCCCCGACGACGCACCCGTGGTGCTGCGGTGCGACGGCGTCGTGAAGCGCTTCGGTGGCATCACCGCCGTCAACGACGTCGACCTGGCACTGCGCCAGGGGCAGATCCTGGGCCTCATCGGGCACAACGGCGCCGGCAAGACGACGCTGATGGACTGCATCTCGGGCTTCCTGCCGATCGACGCCGGACGCATCCACCTCCGGGGCCACGACATCACCGAGTGGGCGCCGCACGAGAAGGCCCGCGGCGGGCTCGGGCGCTCCTTCCAGGACGCGCTCCTCTACCCCAGCCTCACGGTTGCCGAGACGATCGCCGTCGCCCACGAGCGGCACCTCGCGTCGCGCGACCTCGTCGCCGCCGCCTTCCAGCTCCCCGCCTCCTACGAGAGCGAGATGGAGGTGGCCGCCAAGGTCGACGAGCTGATCGAGCTGATGGGCCTCGAGGCGTTCCGCCAGAAGCTCACCGGCGAGCTGTCGACGGGCAGCCGCCGCATCGTCGACCTGGCCTGCATCCTCGCCCAGGACCCGCAGGTCCTGATGCTCGACGAGCCCTCCGGTGGCGTCGCCCAGAAGGAGACCGAGGCGCTCGGCCCGCTGCTCCTGCGCATCGTCGAGCGCACCGGCTGCTCGGTGCTGGTGATCGAGCACGACATGCCGCTGCTGCGGGCGATCTGCGACGAGATGATCGCCCTCGAGCTGGGCGGGATCATCGCCCACGGCCGGCCCGACGAGGTGCTCGAGCACCCTGCCGTCATCGAGTCCTACCTGGGCACCGACGACTCCGCCATCAACCGGTCAGGCACCCTCGCCTGAGTCGCCCGCGAGCGCACGGCCGATCAGCGCCCGGTCGCGGTCGCGCATCGGCAGGTTCGAGACCATCGAGAGCGCCTCGTCGCTCATCTTGGCAGCGGTCTTGCGGATGACGTCGAGCATCTTGTCGTCGCCGAGGCGGTCGACCGTCTCGGCGAGCTGGGTCTGCAGGAACACCAGGCAGAGCGCGTCCTCGTGCACCTGCACGGCCGGGGCGGTGCCTCGCCGCCCGAGCCCGTCCTTACGGATGATGGCCTGCACCTCCTCGACGGTGCCGGGGTCGTAGCCGGCGGACTCGAGGAGCTCGGCAACCTCCGTCGCGTGCTGCTTGCGCAGGCCGGTCCGCCACCGCAGATAGCCGGCGCGGCCGTCGGGGTACGACGAGCGCGGGACGCTCCAGCGGCGGAGGTGGTGCGCCCGTGCCGCCAGCAGCTGCGCCGGTGAGGCGTGCCGGTCGAGCCGACGGACCCACTCGACCATCAGCGCGGCGTGCGCCAGCTCCTTGGGGCGCGCCTCGCCGTCGACGACGATGGTGTGGGGATCGGCGGCGTTGACGGCATCGATGGCCGCCACGGCGCGCTCGTAGCAGCCGTCGGCCGCGACCACCTCAGGGCCGCTCGGCCTCGGGCCGGAGGTCGACCCGCAGGGTCAGCACCCCGTCGTCCAGCTCAGCGGTTGCGTCGCCCACGATGGCGAAGTCCTGGAAGTCGACCTGCGCCTGCTCGATGAAGCGGGTGCGCTCCTCGCCGGCGACCGGCGGCAGCGGCCGGTTGCGGACGGCCTTGGCGCGGCTGCGGAACCGCTCGAGCATGGCCTCGGCATCGAAGGGCTGGCCCATGGCCGCGACCCTACCGTCACGGCTGACTCAGGGGTCGCGGAACACCGACGACGAGGGCTCGCCGGCGTGCGAGCGTCCGACCGAGGTCTCCGCCGTGGGGCGAGCGACCGCCCGCGCCGGCCGGGTCGCGACCCAGTAGCGCCACGTGAGGAGCGCGACGAGCACGGCGACGACCAGGAGGCCGGCGATGACCAGCGCGATGAGCGTGCCGTCGCTGACCCCACCGTCGCTGACCGCGGTCACGACCGCCTCGGTCGTGGTGGTCGACTGCGCCCCCTCGGTGCCGTCACCGGCGATGAGCAGGTTCGAGCTCGTGGTCACCGGCTCCTCGGTGGTGGTGACCACGACCTCCTGCTCCGTGGTGGTCGGGCGCTCGGAGGTCGTCGCCGTGCGGCCCTCCGTCGTGGTGGTCTCGTCGAAGGTCGTGGTGGTGTCCTCCACCGTGGTCGACGTGACGGCCTCGGTTGTCGGAGTGGTGCTCGTCGCGCAGTCGGGGTCGAGGATGCCGCAGTCGTCCTGCGCGACCGCAGCACCGTGCACGCCGAGCAGGCACATCGAGGCGACGAGTGCCGCAACGACGAGCGCTGGCAGGCGTCGTCGTTGCTGTGCCGTCATCGATGTGCCTCCGTCCGAGCAGCGAGCCGCCAGGGTACTTGGCCTGCTGTCGCCCACCCAGACAGCACCGGCGTTCCGGGTGACGCCGCGCAGGTCTGGCACAGTGTCTCGCCATGCCCTCCCTGACGATCACCGACGACGCCGGCGTGCGCCTCGTGACCTGGGCCCGGCCCGAGGCCATGAACGCCTTGAACGACGAGCTGTGGGACGCCACGCGCGACGCGCTCGCCGGCGCGCAGGGCGACCCGTCGATCGCCTGCGTGGTCCTCACCGGCACGGGCCGCGCCTTCACGGCGGGCCAGGACCTCGGCGAGATGCTCGCGCCACCGGACCATGCGGACGGTGCGCTGCACGGCTACCGCGGGCTCATCCCGGTGCTCGAGGCGTTCGACAAGCCGCTGCTCGCCGCGGTGAACGGCGTCGCCGTCGGCTTCGGCGCCACGGTGCTCCCCTACTGCGACCTCGTGTGGATGGCCGCCGACGCGCGCCTCAAGGTGCCCTTCATGACGCTCGGCGTCACCACCGAGGCCGCCGGCAGCCTGCTCCTGCCGCAGCGGATGGGATGGCAGGCGGCGTCGCACTTCATCTTCACCGCCGACTGGCTCGGTGCCGAGGACGCCGTGGCGTGCGGGCTTGCGTGGCGGGTCAGCGCCCCCGAGGCGCTGCTCGACGACGCGCTGGCAACCGCCCGCCAGATCGCCGCCATGCCGGTCGACTCCCTGCAGACCACCAAGCGGCTCATGGTCGCGGCACGTCTCGACGCGGTGCGCCTGGCGCGCCAGCGTGAGGACGCCGAGTTCGTGCGGATGGTCGGCTCGGGCCAGAACGCCGAGGCGCTCGAGCGCTTCTTCAGCTGACCCCGCATCGGGCGGCGCGGTCGAGGGCCTGGCCGAGGTCGTCTGCGAGGTCGTCGGGGTGCTCGAGCCCGACGGAGATGCGCACGAGCCCCTCGGTGATGCCCAGCTCGGCACGCTCCGCGGGCGTGTAGCGCCCGGCGATGGTGGCGGGGTGGGTGAGGAGCGTCTCGGGCCCGCCGAGCGACAGCGCGATGCGCGCCAGGCGGCACGCTTCGATCATGGCGATGGCGGCTTCGGCGCCCCCGGCGAGCTCCACCGCGAGCACGGTGCCGCCGGTGGCCATCTGGCGCCGGGCCAGGGCGTGCTGCGGGTGGCTGGGCAGGAACGGGTACGACACGGACGCGACGGCCGGGTGCGCCTCGAGGAAGCCGGCGAGCTGCAGGGCCGACTCGGCCTGCCGACGCGCCCGCGTCGGCAGGGTGCGGATGCCGCGGAGGGCGTTCCAGGCGTCGAACGGCGACGCCTGGGCACCCATCGCGGACTGCCACGCCCAGAGCGGGTCGATGAGGTCGACGTTGCCGGCCACCACGCCGAGCAGCGAGTCGTTGTGGCCGGCGAGGCCCTTGGTGGCGGAGTGCAGCACGAGGTCGACGCCGTGCTCGAGGGGGCGCTGCACGGTGGGGCCGGCGAAGGTCGAGTCGGCGACCGTGATGGGCCCGCTGATCGCGCCGAGCGCGTCGAGGTCGACGAGCGACAGCGCCGGGTTGGCCGGCGTCTCGGCGAGCACGACCTGGGTGCGGCCGGGCACCACCGCCGCCTCGATGGCCGCCGGGTCGGTGCCGTCGACGAGGGTGACGTCGATGCCCAAGCGCGGGAGGTGCATGGCGAGGAGCGCGTAGGTGACCGAGAAGATCTGGCGGGTGGCGACCACGTGGTCGCCGGTCGAGCAGAGGCCGAGGACCACCGCGGTCACGCTGCCCATGCCCGATGCCGATGCCAGCGCCGCCTCGGCGCCCTCCAGCTCTGCGACGGCCTCCTCGAGCTCGCGGACGGTGGGGCTGCCGAAGCGCGAGTAGAGCTTGGTCGAGCGGGTGGCGCCCACCATGGCCGCATGCTCCGCCACCGACTCCACGGTGTAGGTCGTCGACGGGAACAGCACGGGGGCGAGCGAGTCACCGCTGGCGGCGCGACCGGCGGTGATCGCCGTCGTCTCCACGTGCGGGCGGGCGTCGTCAGGCATCACGGTTCTCCACATCGTCGAGGAAGGCGCTGAGGGGCACGCCGACCTGCTCGTGCTCGATCAGGAAGGCATCGTGCCCGTGCGGGCTGTCGAGCTCCACCGAGCGCGCGGCGACGCCGGCGGCTCGGGCCCGCCGCACGATCTCCTGGCTCTGGTAGAGCGGATAGAGGATGTCGCTCTGCACGCCGATGGCGAGCACGGGGGCGCGCAGGCGCGCCATGGCGGACTCGATGCCACCGCGACCGCGGCCGAGGTCGTGCAGGTCCATGGCCTTGGTGAGCAGGAGGTAGGAGTTGGCGTCGAAGCGGCGCACCAGCTTGTCGCCGTGGTACTCGAGGTAGCGCTCCACCTCGAAGCGCTGCCACAGGGAGAACCCGTCGAGCGGCTCGACGGGCTCGCGACCGAAGCGGCGCGTGAAGACGTCGTCGCTGCGGAAGGTGATCTGGCTGACCATGCGCGCGATCGACAGCGACTCGTGCGGCCCGTCGCCGGGGGGCGCGTCGTAGTAGTCGCCGCCGCGCCAGCGCGGGTCCATCCGGATGACGCGCCGGCCCGTCGACCACCAGGCGATCTGCTGGGCGCTCGCTGCGAGCGCGGTGGCGATGGGGACGACCGACGCCACGCGATCGGGGTGCATGACAGCCCACTCCAGGGCCTGCATGCCGCCCATCGACCCGCCGATGACGCTGTGCCAGCGGCGCACGCCGAGGTGGTCGGCGACCGCTGCCTCGGCGCGCACCCAGTCGCGCACCGAGACGACGGGGAAGCGGCTGCCCCAGGGCTTGCCGTCGTCGGGGTGCGCGCTGGCGGGTCCGGTGGTGCCCTGGCAGCCGCCGAGCACGTTGACACACACGACGAACCAGCGGTCGGTGTCGATGGCGCGGCCCGGCCCGATGAGGCGGTCCCACCACCCGGCGGTGGGGTGGCCGGGCGCCAGCGGCCCGGCGGCGTGGCTGTCGCCGGTGAGCGCGTGGCACACGAGCACGGCGTTGGAGCCGTCGGGTGCCAGCGACCCCCACGTCTCGTAGGCGAGGGTGACGCCGCGCAGCACGCCGCCGCCCTCGAGCGCGAACGGGCGGTCGCCGAGGTCGACGAAGCGCCGATCGCCCACGGGGTCCGTCGGCGTCCACGCCCCCGAGGCGGGCAGCAGGGAGGTGTGGACGCGCCGGAGGCCGGTGAGGTCGTGCCGGGGCTGCTGCTCGCCCTCGCCCTCGCCCACCGCGCCTGCGGCCACGTCTGCCTCCTGCCTGGCATGGAGCGGACACCCTCGGCCGGGCGAGCCCGGACACTTCGTTGCCCCGTCGCCGGGACCACATCCCCGCACCTGCGTGCGGGAGAGCACCTTGGGTGTCCGTCCCAGGTTGCCGGACCCGGTCGCCCGGGCCACTCCTGATGTCGGGCGGAACCCTACCGAACCCCCGCCGCCCCCTGCCAGGCGCGTTTGGGCATGCTGTCGGCCCACCAGCGCTCGAGATCGGCGGCCGCATCGCCGCCGATGGCGAACATCGCCGTCGCGGCGGTGGCGAACCCGTCCAGGTCGCCGGCCGCGAGCCGCTCGGCGGCGTGGTCCCAGGCCACCCGGTCCTCGGGGAGCGGCACAGCGCCCAGCAGGACGCCGGTGATGCGCATCGCCGCCGGCGACAGGGCCGTCCCCGCCTGGCGTCGAGCTGCCCATGCCGACACGGGCGGTGCGCACAGCAGCGCCGCCAGCCGGTCGACGTCGGCAGGGTCGTGGGGGATGACGCTCACGACGGGCGTCGACGGCACCCACGTGCCCGCGTGGTCCGCGGCGGCCTCGACGACCCGGGTCTGCGACGCGACGACCACCTTCGGGCGGCGAAGGCGACGGACCCAGGCGGCCGTCCGTGGATCGCCGGCCTGCAGGCTCGCGAGGTCGACGGTGGGCCGCACCCAGCGTCGCTTGGCGAACCGGGTCGGCGCCGACCCCCAGGCCGACGACCCCACACCGATGACGCCGCTCGTGACGAGCGGCGCGACCGCGTCGGCGTCGCCCTCGACCACGTGGCCGACGAGCCCGTAGTACTCGTCGCGGAACCCGGCTGCGACCGTGGCGAGCTCGCCGACCGTTGCGGTCCCGGCCAGCTCGACGTCCGGAACGCCCCGCGCCGAGGCGAGGCGGGCCGACCAGCCGGGGCCGCGCTCGGGCTGGCCGCGCACCACGGCTGCGACGCAGACGTGGACCTTGGCACCGAACGCGGGCGCATCCGGCACCCACAGGTCGCGCAGCGAGTGCTCGCGCGCCAGGGCGGCGCGCACGGGCGCCGCATCTCGTGCCGCCGCGACGGACTGCGGCAGCACGATCGCGACGGTGCCGCCGCCGCGCAGCAGCGCGGTGGAGCACAGGAGGAACAGCGCCGCGGTGTCCAGGTAGGGCGTCACGACGTCGCCGAAGCGGGCTCGCAGCGCACGGGCGGACGACTGCGACCGTGCCGTCGAGCGGGCGAGCTGGGCCTGGAACGGCGGGTTGGCGACCACGGCGTCGAAGCCCGCTGCCGGCGCATCGGGCCAGGCATCGCGGCCCTGCGCCAGCAGGTCGGCGGCCACCACGTGGTGCGGCGCGGGCGCCGTGCCGGCGGACCAGAGCGCGATGGCGGCCTCGGTCACGGCTGCCGCCAGCGGGTCGATGTCGGCGCCCCACAGCAGGTCGCGCGCCGCCACCCGCCGTGGCACGCCTGCATCGACGAGCCGCGCCCCGGCGGCCACGAGCAGCGCTCCCCCGCCGCAGGCCGGGTCGACCACCGTCGGCCGCGCCGGCGCGCCGTCGAGCGCCATCGCCGCCACGCGGTCCGCCAGCGCCGCTGGCGTGTAGTGGGCGCCGCGCTTTCGCTCCCCGTCGCTCAGCGCCGACTCGAGCGCGTCGCCGAGCTCGCGCCCGGGATCGCTGCTGTGCCGTGCCGGCGCGACCGGCCGCCCGCCAGCGAGCCGCCACAGCGCGAGCGAGTCCGGCAGCTCGATGCCCGCCCCTATCGCCAGCCGCGCCGGCGAGCTGCGCCAGCCCCACCGCCCGCCGGTCACCAGCCATGCACCGACGGTAGGCGCACCCCCAGCAGGTTCGGGGCATGCGTGCGCCCGGAACGGGCACTCCCCTGCCCCCAACCGCCCTCCACCCCCGAGGTTCGGGGCACCCGTGCGCCCGAAACGGGCACTCCCCTGCCCCGAACCGCCCGCGGGCTAGGGGCGGATCTCGTAGAAGGCGTTGATGGGATGGTCGATGTCGAGGCGGGAGAAGCGGGTGAAGCCGGCGTCGCGGGCGAGCTGCTCGGCCTTGGCGGGCGGCAGGCCGAGCGTGCCGAGGCCGGCGCCGCCGGGCGCCGAGAGGGCCGACGACATGCACGACAGCACGCTGAGCCCGTACATCAAGGGCGCCATGGGGTTCTTCTCGGCGTTGCGGGCGAAGGTGTCGTGCGCCTTGATGTCGACCAGCAGCCAGGTGCCGTCGGGGCCCAGCGCCGCACGGATCGACCGTGCCACGGCGGCGGGGTCGGTCATGTCGTGGAGGCAGTCGAAGGTGGTGACGAGATCGGCGCTGCCGTCGTCAGGCAGCGGCGAGTCACGCGGGTCGAGGAACTCCACGTTGGGCACGTCCGCCTCCTCTCGCCGCTCCTCGGCGCGGGCGAGCGCGTGCTGCGAGATGTCGTAGCCGCGGACGCGGCTCGACGGGAAGGTCTGCGCGAGCAGGAGCGCTGCGCCGCCGGCACCGCAGCCGACGTCGATCACCTCGGCGCCGGCTCGGAGCTTGGCGACGACCCCGTCGAGGGCCGGCAGCACGGTGGGCACGAGCCGGGCGCGCATCCACGGCTCGAAGCTGCGCTCGATCCCGACCGCACCCTGCGGGCCGTAGGCGTCGTAGTCGTGGCCGACGCCCGTGCGGAAGCTCTCGGGCAGCACGTCGAGCGCGGCCATCGTCTGCGGCAGGTGGTGGAACGAGCCCGCCCCGAACGCCTCGTGGTCGGGCGACGCCAGCACCACGGTCCCCGCGGCGCTCAGCGAGAACCGCTCGCGCCCGTCGACGTCGACGATGTGCGCGGCCGCCTGGTTGTAGGCCCACTCGCGCACCCAGCGCTCATCGAGGCCGCAGCGGTCGGCGAGCTCGTCGCTGCTGAGCGGTGCCCCGGCGTCGACGAGCGCCCGGTAGAGCCCGAGCCGGTCACCCAGGTGGATCATGCCCGAGGTGACGGCGCCCTCGAGCTTCGAGAAGACGAGGAAGGAGAAGCGCCGCAGCGACTCCTCGTCGGGGATCGGTGGTCGGCTCATCGGAGCCGACCGTACCGTGGCTAGGCGGCGTCTCCGGCGACGGGATCCCAGCCGGCGAGATCGACGAGGCGCGGGTCGTTCGAGAACATCTCGGTGATCGGCTGGATCACCCCGATCCGCTTCTGCAGCCGCTTGATCTCGAGCTCCTCGTTCCAGATCGACAGCGTGACGGCGAGACCCTTGGAGCCGGCCCTGGCGGTGCGGCCGGACCGGTGGAGGTAGGTCTTGTGCTCCGGCGCCGGATCGAAGTGGATCACGACGTCGATGTCGTTGATGTCGAGGCCCCGAGCAGCCACGTCGGTGGCCACCAGCACCTGGAGCTTGCCGCTCGTGAAGCTCCGCAGGGCATCCTCGCGCTGGCCCTGGCGCAGATCGCCGTGGATGGCCGCAGCGCGCACCCCTTCCTCGCCGAGGGAGCGGGCGAGGCGGTCGGCGACGCGCTTGGTGTTGGTGAAGGCCAGCACCCGCCCGCTGTTGCGCGCGATGGTCGCCGCCACCTTGACCTTGTCCATCTCGTGCACCAGCAGGAAGCGGTGGAGCATGGCGTCGACGGTGACGGTGGCCGACGCGACCTCGTGGTACACGGGGTCGTGCTGGTAGCGCTTGATCAGCCCGTCGACGACGCCGTCGAGCGTGGCGGAGAAGAGCAGCGTCTGGTGCTGGGTGTCGACGTGGCGCAGCAGCCACTCGACCTGTGGCAGGAACCCCATGTCGGCCATGCGGTCGGCTTCGTCGACGACCACGATCTCGAGACCGCCGAGCTCCACCTCCTTGCGGTCGACGAGGTCGATCAGGCGGCCCGGGGTGGCGATGATCGCCTCGACGCCGTCGCTGAGCGCCTTGATCTGCTTGTTCATGTCGGCGCCGCCGTAGACCGCGACGACACGGCTGTCGATCGCCTCGGCGAGCGGCGCGAGAACGTCGTGGACCTGCAGGGCGAGCTCACGGGTGGGCACGAGCACGAGACCTCGTGGCCGTCGGGGTTCGGCGCGGTCGAGGCGCTCGAGCAGCGGCAGCCCGAAGGCGAGGGTCTTGCCGGATCCGGTCTTGGCCTTGCCGCAGACGTCGCGACCGGCGAGGGCATCGGCGATGGCGAGCCGCTGGATCGCGAAGGGCTCGCGGATGCCCTGGTCGGCGAGGACCTTGACGAGGCGGGGGGACACGCCGAGGGACTCGAAGGTGATGGTCTGGTCGGCGATGGGCGCTGTGGTGGCGTCGGTGTCTTCCATGATGTTCCGAGCCAGGTTACCGGCGGCGACCCCGCCCACCTGCATCCTCAGGCGGGCAGCGAGGATTCGATGGCGCCCACGAGCGCCGGATCCTCCGGCTCCACCTGCGGGCGGAAGCGGGTGACCGCCCCACCGGGCGCGATGAGGAACTTCTCGAAGTTCCAGGCGACGTCGCCGTCCTTGCCCTCCGCGTCGGGCACCGCCGTGAGCTGGGCATACAGCGGGTGCTGCCCCTCACCGTTGACCTCGATCTTCTCCGCCAGGGGGAAGGTGACGCCATAGGTGGTGGAGCAGAAGGTGGCGATCTCCTCGGACGTGCCGGGCTCCTGGCCGAGGAACTGGTTGCACGGCACGCCGAGCACCGAGAAGCCCTTGCCGGCATAGCGCTCGTGGATCTTCTCGAGTCCCTCGTACTGCGGGGTGAGGCCGCACTTCGACGCCACGTTGACGACGAGGAGCGCCTTGTCCTCGTACTCGTGGAGGTCGATGGGCGTGCCGTCGAGGCGGTTCAGCTGGTGGTCGTAGATCGACATGGACGCGAACCTACCGGTCCCGGCGGCTACCTTGCCGGTCGTGGCCGCCGACACCACCCGCGACGTCGAGCTGCACGTCGCGCAGATCGCGGAGCAGGGCTACACCGTGGTCGAGGACGCCATCGAGGTCGGCCTGCTCGACGAGCTGGCGGCCGAGCTCGAGCGGCTCGAGCACGCTCTGGGCATCGTCCCCGCACGCAACGAGTTCGAGGGCACCCGCACCGTGCGGATCTACAACCTGCTGGTGCACGGCAAGGTGTTCGAGCGGGTGCCGGTGCACCCCAACGTGCTGCCCGTCGTCGAGGCCGTGCTCGACCCGGGCTGCCTCATCTCGTCGCTGTCGTCGATCGCCATCGCGCCGGGCGAGACGCCCCAGCCCATCCACGCCGACGACCAGCTGATGCCCATCCCCAAGCCCCACCCGCCCACGGTGTGCAACACGATGTGGGCGCTCACCGACTTCACCGAGGCGAACGGCGCCACCCGGATCATCCCGGGCTCGCACCTCGCCGACCGCTCGCCCGACTTCACGAGCTCCTACGACTCCATCCCGGCGGAGATGGCCCGCGGCTCGGTGCTGATCTGGCACGGCAGCCTCTGGCACGGCGGGGGGCCGAACAGCACCGACCAGCGCAGGGTCGGTCTGGCGATGAACTACTGCGCCGGGTACGTGCGCCAGCAGGAGAACCAGCAGCTCGGCATCCCGCGCGAGATCGCCGCCGGCTTCGAGGAGCGGTTGCAGCGGCTCTGCGGCTACGGCGTGTACCACGGCCTCATCGGTCACATCGACAAGCGTGACCCGATCGAGCTGCTCCAGGGCGAGCGTCCGCACCGCATGGTGTGGGACGGCGCCTCCAGTTGAGCGACCGCGCGGGCCTCGAGGGCATCCAGCGCTGGCCGGCCGGTCAGCACGCAGCGGGCTGGCGACGGCGAGACGGCCGCATCGAGCGCGCCGGGGCGTCGGACCAGCCCCTTCGGCTCGCGTCGGTCAGCAAGGTCCTCTCCGCCATGGCGGTGCTCGTCGCCGTCGAGGAGGAGACGGTGGCGCTCGACGAGCCGGCCGGGCCCCCCGGCGCCACGGTGCGCCTCCTGCTGTGCCACGCGGCCGGCCTTCCCTTCGACGGGACCGAGCCCATCGCGGAGCCAGGCGTGCGGCGCACCTACGGCAACGGCGGCTTCGAGCTGCTCGGCGAGCTCGTGTCCCAGCGCGCCGGCATCCCCTTCGCGAACTACCTGCGCGAGGCCGTCCTCGTCCCGCTCGACATGTCGCGGACCTGGCTCGAGGGGTCGCCTGCCCACGGCGCCACCAGCACCGTCGAGGACCTGCTGCGCCTCGCCGGCGAGCTGCTGGAACCGGGACGGGTGCTGGCGCCGGCGACCCTGCTCGAGGCGACGACACCGCAGATCCCCGACCTCGACGGCGTGCTGCCCGGCTTCGGCCAGCAGTCGCCCAACCCCTGGGGGCTCGGGATGGAGATCCGCGGCCACAAGTCCCCGCACTGGACGCCGCCGCAAGCCTCGCCCGCCACGTTCGGGCACTTCGGTCAGGCCGGCGGGTTCCTCTGGGTCGACCCCGAGGCCGGCGTGGCCTGCGCCGCGCTCAGCGACATCGGCTTCGGCGACTGGGCGCGCCAGGCCTGGCCCGCCCTCGGCAGCGCCGTGCTGTCCGCTGCCGGCGCGCGGGGCGGGTAGGTTCGAGGTGGCGAGCGGAGGCGACGGGCAGGGCGGCCTGCGGTCGCCCTGCAAGGCGGGCATCAGCGAGGACCATGAGCTTCACCACGGGGGACAAGGGGAGCGCGCTGGCGGAGGTGCGCGCTCGCACGGCGCTGCGCTCGGCAGGCCTCGACCCGTCGGTGCCGCTGCAGCGGGTCAGCAGCGTCACCAACGAGGTGTGGCTGACACCCGATCACGCCGTGCGGGTCAACCGCGGGCACGGCGACCGCC
This sequence comes from uncultured Microthrixaceae bacterium, assembly GCA_963715505.1. Taxonomy (GTDB): domain Bacteria; phylum Actinomycetota; class Acidimicrobiia; order Acidimicrobiales; family VFJN01; genus VFJN01. The sequence goes on along the minus strand of OY970242.1, from coordinate 1,052,963 downwards.
TGGCACGCGAAGCGAGGGTCGCCGTGACCCTCCCACCCGAGGTGGGATACCCGACCGTCGTGGCGCACGGCAGCGGCAGCGGCCAGGACTGGCTCATCATGGCGCGCGTCCCGGGCGAGCCGCTGGCGCACCAGTGGCCGGAGATGACCCCCGTCGTGCGGCGCGGCGCCGTCCGCCAGATCGCCCAGCGGCTGGCCGCGCTGCACCGCACGGTGGCTCCGGCTGACCTGCCGGTCGTCGACGACCCGCCGCAGCTGCTCCGCGTGGCAGGCTCCGACCCGGTCGCACCGGTGCTCGACGCCCTCTACCTGGCCGCCCGGCTGCCGAACGTCGACCCGATGCTGCTGCACGATGCGCGTGAGATGGTCAAGCGCAACGCCGGCGCGCTCCTGCCCTACGAGCCCTCGACGCTGGTGCACGGTGACGTCACCTTCGAGAACGTGCTCTGGGACGACGGCGAGGTCACCGCCCTGCTCGACGTCGAGTGGGCGCGGCCCGGGCCGCCCGACCTCGACCTCGACGTGATCCTGCGCTGCTGCGCGTACCCGGCGCTGCACGTGGCGGAGGCCCATGCGGGCCGCACGCGCGACGAGGACTACGCCGACGTGCCGTACTGGCTGACCGACGACTACCCCGAGCTGTGGGCCCACCCGCAGCTCTTCGACCGGCTCCGGATCTACTCGATCGCCTACAACGCGCGGGAGCTGCTCGCCTCGCCGCCGAAGACGACGCGCTCGGGCCTGGCGAAGCACCACCCGCTCAACCGGCTGGCCCGGGTGGTCGATGGCCACTCCTACCTCGACGTGCTGGCACGCAACCTGGCCTGACCGTCACTCCTCGGCGATGTGCACCGCCGTCTCCTCGGCGGGCGGCGGCACCTCCTCGTTGGCGAGCCGGTCGGAGCCGGGGACACCCGGATCGGCACGGTCGGCCACCTCGGCATCCTCCAGGTCGGGTCCGAAGCCCTGGTCGGGTGCGACCAGCACGATCGGCTCGGGTTCCGGTGGCTGGGCGGGCAGCGCGGTCCCCGGGGCGGCTTCGGGGATGCTGCGCTGCTCGCGCTCGGTGATGGAGTCGCGGACCTTGCTGTCCACCGTGGGATCCTCGACGCCGAGGGGCTGCTCCGGCGGGTACTCGAGGTCGTCGAGGTTGTCCTCGTCGAGATCCTCGATCGGATCGGGCTCGTAGAGCTGACCCTCGTCGGCCATGGCGCGTGCCTACCCAGCGCGCGCAGCGGCGACACCGCTCGTCGATCAGAAGGCGGCGGCGGCGAGGTCGCGGTTCGTGGCGGTGACGGCGGGCACGAGCCCGGCGGCCTGCGGCAGCAGCTGCTCGCAGTAGAAGCGAGCGTTGAGCACCTTGCCCTCGTAGAACGCCTTGTCGGCGGGCGCCGCGTCGCTCAGCGCGGCGCTGGCGGCCAGCGCCTGGCGCGCCATCATCCAGCCACCCGTCACCACGCTGAAGAGGCGGAGGTAGGGGGTGGCGCCGGCCAGCGCGTCGAGCGGGTCGGCGAGGCCGTGCTCCATCAGCCAATCGGTCGCCTCGCGCAGCGCTCCGAGCCCGTCGGCCAGGCCCCGGCGGATGCTCGCCAGGTCCTCACCGGCCGCCGCAAGCGCCTCGTCGAGCGCGGCGATGCGCGCCAGGTGGTCGCCCACGGCCGCACCGCCGCGCATCGGCAGCTTGCGGCCGACGAGGTCCATGGCCTGGATGCCGTTGGTGCCCTCGTAGATCGGCGCGATGCGAGCGTCGCGGAAGTGCTGGGCGACGCCGGTCTCCTCGATGTAGCCCATGCCGCCGAAGACCTGGATGGCGAGGCTCGTCAGCTCGACGCCGAGATCGGTGCCCCAGCCCTTCGACACGGGCGTGAGCAGGTCGGCGAGCTCGGCGCCGGCGGCGCGCTCCGCCTCGTCGGCGCCGTGAGCGGCACGGTCGAGGGCGACGGCGTTCTCGTAGACGACGCCGCGCAGCGCATCGATCGACGCCTGCATCGTGAGCAGCATGCGGCGGACGTCGGGGTGGTCGATGATCGGCGACTGCTCCCCCGCCGGTGCGCCCGGCGCACGTCCCTGTCGACGCTCCTTGGCGTAGTCGACGGCCATCTGGAAGGCCCGCTCGGCGAGGGCGAGGCCCTCGAGGCCGACCGACAGGCGGGCGTTGTTCATCATCGTGAACATGTAGCGCATGCCGGCGTTCTCCTCGCCGATGAGGTACCCGACCGCGCCCTCGCCCCGGTCGCCGTAGGCGAGCACGCACGTTGGGCTCGCCTTGATGCCCATCTTGTGCTCGATCGACACGCAGGTCACGTCGTTGCGGGCGCCGAGGCCGCCGTCGTCGTCGACGAGCAGCTTCGGCACGATGAAGCAGCTGATCCCCTTGGTGCCGGGCGGGGCGTCCGGAGTGCGGGCGAGGACCAGGTGGATGATGTTCTCGGACAGGTCGTGCTCGCCGAAGGAGATGAAGATCTTCGTGCCGCTGATGCGGTAGCTGCCGTCGTCCTGACGCACGGCGCGCGTGCTCAGCGCACCGACGTCCGAGCCCGCCTGCGGCTCGGTGAGGTTCATGGTGCCGGTCCACTCGCCGGTGACCATCTTCGGCAGGTAGCGCTCCTTCTGCTCCTCGGATGCGTGGTGCAGGAGCATGTCGATGGCGCCCTGGTTGAGCAGCGGGCACATCGAGAACGCCATGTTGGCGGAGGTGAGCACCTCCTGCATGGCGATGCCGACGACCCACGGGAAGCCGCCCCCGCCGTAGTCCTGCGGCAGCGCGACGCCGCCCCAGCCGGCTTCGACGTAGGCGCCGTACGCCTCCTTGAACCCGTCGGGCGTGGTGACCGAGCCGTCCTCGTTGCGGACGCTGCCCTGCTCGTCGCCGATGCGGTTCAGCGGGGCGACGAGGTCCTCCATGAAGCGCGCGTTCTCCTCGAGGACCGCGTAGACGGCGTCGGTGTCGACGTCGCTGAAGGCGGCCAGCGCGGTGACCGCGTCGAGGTCGACGACGTGCTCGAGGACGAAGCGGATGTCGCGCAGGGGGGCGGTGTACTCAGCCATGGGCCCCAGCGTAGGCGGGCGTGCGGCGCGGTCCTGCTGGGTCAGCCCGCCCCGACGGGCGCCTCCTCGACGGTGCCGTCGGGGAAGCGGGCGAAGCGGTCGCGGCCGTGGTGCACCGGCTCCTCGGAGGGCCAGGGCCAGCCGCCGAAGCCCGTCTCGCGGTAGTCGGCGAAGGCCTGCTCGATCCCGGCCTCGTCGTTCATGACGAAGGGGCCGTACTGCGCGACCGGCTCGCCGATCGGGCGGCCCTGGAGCACCAGGACCTGCGCGGCCTCGCCCGCCTCGAGCTCGATGGCGCGGTCGGGCCGCACCACCGCGCCCGTGCTGGCCCCCACCGCGGCTCCGTCGATGCGCAGCCGCTCGCCCTCGTAGACGTAGAGCGTCCGCACGGTGTCGGGCCCCTGTGCCGGCGGCATCGTCCAGCTCGCGCCGGGCTCCATGTGGACGTGCCAGATCGCGACGTCCGAATCGGGGCGCGCCGCATAGGACCGGGGCGGCGGCGGAGGCGGCCTGACCCCGTCGAGCTCGCCGGCGATCACGGTGATCTCCGTGCGCGGGCCTGCCTCGGCGCCGTGGTGGACACGCGGCGTGTCGGCGTCCCAGAGCATCCCGAAGTACGGCTCTGCCAGCTTGTCGTCGGCCGGCAGGTTGACCCAGATCTGGAACAGCTCCAGGGGGTTGGGCTGCTCGCGATCGAGCAGCGGGAACATCTCGGCGTGCACGATGCCGCTGCCCGCGGTGAGCCACTGGGTGTCACCGCGGCCGTAGCGGGCCGCCGCGCCGAGCGAGTCGGCGTGGTCGATCAGGCCCTTGCGGACGTAGGTGACCGTCTCGAAGCCACGGTGCGGGTGCCCGGGGAAGCCCGGCACCTCCTGACCGTGGTACATCCGCCACCCGTCGAGCCCTTCGAAGTCCTGCCCGAGGTCGCGGCCCTCGAGTGACACGGCGGGGCCGTGCGCCTCGTTGCCGGGCGGGTAGGCGTCGTCGTGGTGCACGCAGAACAGGAACGGGTCGATCGTGGGCCACCGGAAGCCGAGCGGCACGGTCTGGAGCACGGTGTCAGCCATCGCCGTCAAGGCTATTGGCAACCTCTCCGAAGCCTGACGTCGACCTGGCGGTGGTGGATCAGAGGCCCCGGAGCAGCTCGAGGATCTCCTCGCCGTAGGTGTCGAGCTTGGCGGGACCGATGCCGGGGCACGCGCGCAGCTCCGCCAGCGAGGTGGGGTGCCGCTCGGCGATGCCGTCGAGGTGCTTGTCGCTGAGGACGACGTAGGCAGGGACGCCGTCGGCCTTGGCGCGCTCCAGCCGCCAGGCCCGGAGCGCGCCGGCCGCCGCATCGGCCAGGGGCGACACGGGCCGCGACAGGCTGAGCGGGCTGCCCTCGAAGGTGACCCGCTCGCCGAAGGGCACGAAGAACGACCCGCTGCCGTCGAGGGCGAGCCGCACGCCGTCGTCGGTCACCTCGGCGACGGTGCCCTCGTAGCCGCCGAGGACCTTCAGCTGCTGGCCGAGCGCCGCGGGCAGGCTGGCGCGGACCTCACGCCGGCGGCGATCTCGTGGGAGGGCCGCCGGTGTGGACGCGGACGTCACCAGCTGCCCGCGCGCCGCGCTGCCGTCGAGCTCAGCGAGCAGCGGTGACGGGCGGCTCCGATCACCCAGCACGAGGACGTGCCGGCGACCCCGGGTGATGCCGACGTGCAGGATGCGACGCTCCTCCTCGAGGTCCTCGGCCAGGCGGTGCGGCATCAAGCCCTCGCTGGCGCCGAACACGACGACGCGGTCCCACTCGCGGCCCTTGACCCGGTGGATCGTCGACAGGGTGACGCCGCCCTCGACCCGCGCACGGTGGAACGAGCGGCGCAGCCACGGCTCGAACGACGCGGCGTCGGGATGGAGGTCGGCGACCTGCAGCAGCGCCTCGAGGTCGTCGAGGTGCGAGCCGCTCGCGCCCCCGCTGCTGTCGAGCAGGGTCATGGCCGAACCGAGCCCGATGTCGTCGCGCACGGCGGTCAGGAGGTCTCGGGACGTCGCGCCACGGGCGGCGGTTCGGACCAGGCGGTCCAGGTCCTGGGCCAGGTCGTCGAGCTTGGCGCCGACCTTGGGGTCGTCGATGCGGGCGGCGGCACGGCGCACGTCGTCGACCGAGCTGCAGCGCTCGAGCCACTTCGTCGCCCACTGCGGCAGGCCCCGGCTCGGGCGCCGGTGCACCTCCATCAGGTCGGTGCCACGGACGTGCTCCGGATCGGTTGCGATGCGCAGGTAGGCCAGTGCCGCCCGCACGCCGAGACGGGACAGGACGCCCTCGTCGAGGATGGAGTCGACCGGGATGCCGGCGTCGGCGAGCACGACGTGCGGCGCCAGCAGCAGCGACTGGACGCGTGTCAGCACGGCGAGCTCCGACGCGGTCGCGCCGGGCTCCGCCAGCCACCCCGTGACGGCATCGACGAGCGCTCGGGCACCGGTGTCCGCCGCGTGCGCGTGCACCGACAGCGCCTCGGGGTCGTCCACGACGCCCGGCCCGGGACGGATCTCCTTGGCGACGCGCACGTCGTTGTAGCCCAGAAGCGTGGATGCCGCGACGGTGACCGGCGCGGGGCAGCGGTAGTTCAGCTCCAGCGCGTGCTCGTGGGCGCCGGGGAAGAACCGGGGGTAGTCGATGAGGAAGCGGGGATCGGCACCGGCGTGCCCGTAGATCGTCTGGTCGTCGTCGCCGACGCCGAAGACGTCCGCCGCGGGGCCAGCAGCCAGGCGCACGAGCAGGACGTGCGCCGGCGTGAGGTCCTGCAGCTCGTCGACGAGCAGGTGGCGGTGCTCGCTCTGCACCGCCCGGCGCAGCCCGCCGTCGCGCAGGAGCGCCTCGACGGCGCCGAACACCTGCTCGTCGAAGTCGATGGCGCCGCGGGCTCGCAGCGCCTCCCGGTAGGGCTCGTAGGCGGCCGCGAGGCCGGTGACGTCGTCGAGCGACTCCTCGACCGCCTGCGGGTCGCGCAGGCCGAGCCGGATCAGGGAGAGGCCGTCGAGGTACGGACCGATCGGGTCGGTGTTGACGCGGCGCTGCTTCGACGGGACGAGCCGCTCGACGATGGCGCGCACCTCGCGCTCGTCGAGCACCTCGGGGCGCCGGCCCAGCGCCCGGCCCAGGATCGAGTAGCCCCACGCGTTGATCGTCTGGATGCGGGCGCCGAGGCCCCCCAGCCGACCGGCCATCTCCTCCTGGGCCTTCTTGTTGTAGGCCAGCGCGACGGCGGTGGCCCGCTCGTAGCCGCGGTCGGCGAGGAGGTGCCGGTAGCGCTCGGTGAGGACACGGGTCTTGCCGGAGCCTGCGGGGGCGATGATCCGTGCCGGACCGCTCCCGTGGGACACGGCCGCCAGCTGGTCGGGGGCCAGCTCCGCCGACGGCGCGACGGGCGCCGGCTGCGGACGCAGCACGCCGAGCTCCACCGACTCGCGGTGGACGACCGCGGCACCGGCGAGCGGCACCGCCAGCGGTGCGCGTGGGCCGCCGTCGATCCAGGCCGCGGTGCCGTCGGGCAGGGTGACGTCGGCCGGGCCGCCCTCGGTGGCTCCCGCTCGCACGGCCTTGCGGGACCACCACCAGATCGGCTCACCGCCGGCGCGGAGGTCGTAGCTGTTGGCCCAGACGAGGAAGTGCAGGCGCTCGGCCCACAGCTCGAACCCCGGCCCCAGCTGCCACGGCGGCTCGGCGTGCGAGCGGGGCTCGCGGAAGGCGCTCGGGTCGACGACGGCTTCGATGACGATCGGTGTCCGGCTGGCCCAGGCCGCGTGGAGTCGCCCGACGACCTCGGCCGGTGCGGCCAGCGCGGCGTCGTCGATCACCACCCGCTCGGCGGCATCCCATCCCGCCGGGGCGGCCATGCCCGGACCGACGATCACGGCGCGACCGAGCTCGGGGGGACCGGGGGCGACCACGACGGCAGGCTACGCGGCCCCTGTGACGCCCCAGTACGGTCGCCGCCGTGACCGAGGCCGACCTCACGCTGCACCGCGTTGCAGGCAGCGACCTCACGGCGGCGCAGCTCGATCGCATCCTGCGCCTGCGCGCCGAGGTCTTCGTGGTCGAGCAGGCGTGCTGCTACCTCGACCCCGACGGCCGCGACGTCGATCCAGCGACCACCCACCTGTGGCTCGCCGAGGGCGACGCCATCGCGTCGTACCTGAGGCTGCTGCCCGAGCCAGGGGCTGGGCACCGGATCGGGCGCGTCGTGACCGCCGCCGACCGCCGCGGGAAGCGCCTCTCGGGGCGCCTCCTCGTCGCCGCGCTGGCGATCGCCGAGCGGCCGGTGGTGCTCCACGCCCAGTCGCACCTCGTCGGCCTCTACGCCGCACACGGCTTCGAGGTCGACGGCGCAGAGCTCCTCGACGACGGCATCCCGCACACGCCGATGCGGCTGGGCTGAGCGGCACTACCGTGGCGCCGTGACCACGACGGGCCAGGCCAGCGGGCACACCGCCGTCCGGATCGACCCGCTCTTCACCGACGAGGGCGCGGCCGCCATGGTCGAGCTGTGCGAGCGCTTCGGGCGCTACGGCATGTACAGCCAGGAGAACGTCGACAGCCCGATCGGCGCCGGTCTGAGCCAGCGTCACGACGCGCTGGCGAACTTCTTGCGCACCGGCGGCCGCACCGGCAACCCGCGCGGCGAGGACCTGCGCACGCTCGGGGCGCGCACGAACTACTTCCGCGAGGAGTACGCCTACGGCCTCGAGCCGCGCATCGACGGCATCGAGCCGTTCCTCCACCACGAGGCGTTCGTCGAGGCGGCCCGCGCGATGTTCCCCGACCGCCCCGTCGTCGAGCCCGCCATCGCCTTCGCCAACCTCATGGTCCCCGGCCAGGAGCTGGCCGTGCACACCGACGTGCCCGAGTTCCGTGGCTGCAACCGCAAGGTCATGCCGCAGTGGCTGCTGGTGGCCATGCACCACAGCGGCCTCTTCGAGGAGCACCGCATGCCGATCGCCACCGGCGTGTCGTGGTTCCACGACTGCGACGGCGGTGAGTTCGCCTATTGGCCCGATGGCGCCGACGGCCCGGTCACGCAGCACCGCGTGGCCTACAACACGGCGTTGGTGCTCGACGCCGACAGCACCTTCCACGGGGTCGACCGCGTCGCCTCGGAGCTCCCCGAGATGGCGCCGCTGCGACCCGGGATGTTCCTGGAACCCACCGGCGGCGGCCGGTGGGTCGTGCGCGACGGCGACCACGTCGCGGCGGAGCACGCCTGGGACGAGCTGCGCTTCTCGGTGTCGTGGAAGGCGTACTGCTTCGAGGACGGGCACGACCAGCGCAGGTGGCGGGAGGGCGCCGACGACCTCACGCTTGCCGCGGTGGTCGAGCGGCTGGTGGCCGACCTGCGAGCGCGCGGCGTCGTCGACGGCGAGCCACCGCCCGATCCGGACCTTGCGCTCGCCATCATCGACACCTACATCCGCTTCCCCGCGCCCGCCGGTTGACCACCGCGAGCTGGATCGACGAGCTCCGGTTCGAGGTGGGGCCGCCGTGGCTGGCGATGGGCACGCGGGGCCTCGACACCGCCGGCTGGCTCCTCCCCGACGGCGACCGCGAGCGCGACCTGGCGGCCAAGGCGGCGCTGCTCGCCGAGCGCCACGACGAGGTGTTCGCAGCGCTGCCCTCCGCTGCGGTCGAGGCCGCGTCGGGAGAGGTCCTCGCCCTCGTGGTCGCCGCCAGCGCAGCGTCGGCCGACGCCTCGCTGCACCCGCTCGACGCCGCCGGGCGGCTCGTGCAGGAGGATCTCTGCCTGCTCGTCGACCGGGACGGCGCGCACCACCTCGACGCCGCATCGCTGTGCTTCCCGTCGTACTGGCGCCTCCACGACAAGCTCGGTCGCCCGATGGCCGCCGTCCACGAACCGGTCGCCCACTACGCCGACGAGCTGGCAGCACGGGTCGACCGCTTCCTCGACCGCCTCCGGCCCGACCGGCCGGTGTGGCGGCGCAACTGGAGCATCCACGACGACCCCGCGTACTTCCTGCCCGATCCCACGCCGCCTCGCCCCGCCGATCCGCCCGCCGGGCTGTGGCTGCGCAGCGAGCGCCAGACGCTGCGGCGACTCCCGCGCTCGCAGGCGGTGCTGTTCACGATCCGCACCCAGCAGGTCCCGCTCGCCGACCTGGCCGCGCACCCCGCCGCAGCGCACGCCATGGCCGCGGCCATCCGCAGCTGGTCACCGGCGCTGCGCGCCTACAAGGGCGCCCACGGCGCCCTCGCCGCGCTGCCCTGGCTCGAGGCGCGGCTGAGCCGGCAAGGCCCTAGCCTGGACCCATGCTGTTCGGACGCGACAAGGCACGCATGGTGAGCCACGACGACGCCCTGCCGGGCCGGTCCGAGCCCATGCGCGTGCCGGAGCGCCACCACGTCCACGGCGCCCCGATCACCGCGCCGTTCCCGGAGGGCACGCAGCAGATCGTGTTCGGCATGGGCTGCTTCTGGGGCGCGGAGCGCATCTTCTGGCAGCTCGACGGCGTCGTCACCACCGCCGTCGGCTACGCCGGCGGGCACACGCCGAACCCCACCTACGAGGAGACCTGCAGCGGCCTCACCGGCCACACCGAGGTGGTGCTCGTGGTCTTCGACCCGGCTCGCATCAGCCTCGACGAGGTGCTCGCCGCCTTCTGGGAGGGCCACGACCCGACGCAGGGGATGCGCCAGGGCAACGACCACGGCACCCAGTACCGCTCGGCCATCTACGCGACGACGCCCGAGCAGCTCGCCGCGGCCGAGGCCAGCCGCACCGCCTACCAGGAGCGCCTGCGCGCGGCGGGCTACGGCGACATCACCACCGAGATCCGCGCCGTCGACGGCGATCCGCCGGCACCGTTCTTCTACGCCGAGGACTACCACCAGCAGTACCTGTCGAAGAACCCGATGGGGTACTGCGGCATCGGCGGCACGGGCGTGTCGTGCCCCGTCGGGCTGGCGGGCTGACCGCCCGTCGCTGCCGTCCTGGCACGGTCCCGCCGGCGCCGCGAGCGGTATGACGACCTCGGCGCGGGGGTAGCCGCGCAGGGCCGGCCCGGTCGAGGACGCGGCCCCGTCGAGAGGAGCGACCGTGAGCAGGGACCGCGTGGTGATGGTGACGGGTGCGGGCGCCGGCGTGGGAAGAGCCATCGCCCGAGCCTTCGCGGACGACGGAGCGTCCGTCGGCCTGGTGGCACGCGACCAGGCGCGCCTCGACGCCACCGCCCAGGAGGTCGAGGCGCGGGGGACGAGCCTGCGCGGTGCCGACCGACGTGGCCGAGGCCGCCGCCGTCGAGGCTGCCGCCGCCAAGGTCGAGGCCGAGCTCGGCCCCATCGACGTGTGGGTGAACAACGCCATGACGTCGGTGTTCGCCGAGTTCACCGACGTCACCGACGACGAGTTCCGGCGGGTGACGGACGTGACCTACCACGGCTACGTGCACGGCACGCGCGCCGCCCTGGCGCGGATGCTTCCCCGGGACCAGGGCGTGATCATCCAGATCGGATCGGCCCTGGCCTACCGAGGCATCCCCCTGCAGTCGGCCTACTGCGGCGCCAAGCACGCCATCCAGGGCTTCACGGAGTCGGTGCGCTGCGAGCTGCTCCACCAGGGCAGCGGCGTGCAGATCGGCATGGTGCAGCTGCCCGCCGTGAACACGCCGCAGTTCGACTGGGTGCTCTCGCGGCTGCCCAGGCGCGCCCAGCCCGTGCCGCCGATCTTCCAGCCCGAGCTGATCGCCGAGGCCGTGGTGGCCTTCGCAGATCGCCCGCGCCGGGAGATGTGGCTGGGCTGGCCGACCATCCGCGCCGTCGCCGGGAACCGGCTGGCCCCCGCCGTGCTCGACGAGATCCTCGGCGTCAAGGGCGTGAGCGCGCAGCAGACCGACGAGCCGGCGCCGGCCGATGCCCCGTCGAACCTGTGGGAGCCGGTGACGGGCGACTGGGCAGCCCACGGTCGCTTCGACGACCGAGCGACCACGTCGAGCCCGGCGATCTGGGCGAGCATCCACACCGGCATCGGCCAGGTGGGCGGCGTGGTGGCCCATGCGGTGGGAGCGGTGCTGCGAGCCGGCAGGCGCTGGTCCCCGCAGTAGCCCGCAGTAGGCTGCGGCGACCACGATGCCTGCTCCCCCACCGACCGTCCCTCAGTCGCGGGGAGGGGTCGGGCTTCGATCATGCGCCAGCGGAGCGGCAAGATGTCAGGCGCAACGGCGCTGCTCGACGGCGCCGCCGTGCCGGCTGCATCCTCGGACGGTGCCGTGACCGTCCCTCTCACCCACCCGGAGACCGAACGTGCCTAGCCCCTTGACCGCCCGCATCCTCGCCGCCGAGTCGGATGCCCGCGAGAACTTCGTCAGCTTCGACGTCCCCCTCTGGGTGTGGGCCGCGCTGATCGGCACCATCGTCGTGCTGCTGGTGGCCGACCTGCTGCTCGTGCACCGCACCGCCCACGTGATCAGCATCAAGGAGGCCTCGATCGAGTCCGCGGCGTGGATCTCGATCGGGCTCCTCTTCGGCGTGGTGATGATCATCTGGCAGGGCGGCCAGGCCGGCGGCGAGTACTACGCCGGCTTCCTCATCGAGAAGAGCCTCTCGGTCGACAACGTCTTCGTCTGGGCCGTGATCCTGTCGTTCTTCCGGGTGCCCGCCCAGTTCCAGTTCCGGGTGCTCTTCTGGGGCATCTTCGGCGCACTCGTCCTGCGCGGCATCTTCATCTTCGCCGGCGTGTCGCTCATCGAGCGCTTCGACTGGATCCTCTACATCTTCGGCGCCTTCCTCCTCTACACGGCGGTCAAGATCGCCCGCCACGACGAGACCGAAGCCGTCGACTACAACAAGAACCTCGCCATCCGGATGGTGCGCCGGTTCATCCCCACCACCGACCGCTACGACGGTCAGAAGCTCTTCACCCGGGAGGGCGTCAAGCGCGTCGCGACCCCCCTGTTCACGGTGCTGATCCTCATCGAGGCCACCGACGTCATCTTCGCCGTCGACTCCGTTCCCGCCATCCTCGCCGTCAGCCGCGAGCCCTTCATCGTCTTCGCCTCGAACGCCTTCGCCATCCTCGGCCTGCGGTCGTTGTACTTCGTGCTGGGCGGCATGCAGGGCAAGTTCCGCTACCTGAACATCGGCCTCGGCGTCATCCTCGGCTTCGTCGGGATCAAGATGCTGCTGATCGGCGAGCCCTTCGAGGTGCACCTCCCGACCTTCGCCTCCCTCGGCGTGATCGGCGTGATCCTGACGGTCGCCATCGTCGCCTCGTTGCGTGCCGACCGGCGGGACCGCGAGCAGGGCATCCTCCCGGCCCAAAAGGGCCCGATGGACGACGCCGAGCAGATGGACGAACGCCACATCTGATGATCCAGCTGCTCGCGCTGCACGCGCTGGTGGGCTTCGGGGTGGTGGCCCTCGGGGCCCGGTGGGCGCGCAGCGTGCTGTGGGTCGCTGCGATCCCACCGGCGGTCACCTTCGTGTGGCTGCTGGCCAACGTCGAGCGTGTGAACGAGGGCGAGGTCGCGCGCCAGACGACGTCGTGGCTCCCCGCCCTCGGCCTGTCGATCGACCTGCGTCTCGACGGCTTCGCACTGCTCATGGGCCTGCTCGTGGCAGGCATCGGGGTCGCGGTGCTGGCGTACGGGGTCCGGTACTTCACGGCCGACACCCCCGCGCTGGCGCGGCTGGCGGGCCTGCTCACCCTCTTCGCGGGGTCGATGTTGGGCGTCGTCGTCGCCGACCACCTGATCGTGCTCTACACGTGCTGGGAGCTCACGTCGATCACGTCGTACCTGCTGATCGGCAACGACCACGCCTCCGCCAAGGCGCGCGCTGCCGCCCTCCACGCGCTGCTGGTGACGGCCATGGGCGGGTTGGCCATGCTCGGCGGCTTCGTGCTCCTGGCCCAGGCCGCCGGCACCTACCGCCTCAGCGAGATCCTCGAGGCGCCACCCTCGGGGACGGCCATCAGCGTGGCGCTCGTCCTCGATCCTCGTCGGGGTGGCGACGAAGTCGGCCCAGTACCCGTTCCACGGTTGGCTGCCCGGCGCCATGGCCGCCCCCACCCCCGTGAGCGCCTACCTGCACTCGGCCACGATGGTGAAGGCCGGCATCTACCTGCTCGCCCGGCTCTCGCCGGTCTTCGCCGTGCGTCGGCTTCTGGCGGCCGCTCGTGCTCACCGTCGGTCTCGTCACGATGGTCGGCCGGTGCGCTGCGCGCGCTGCGCCAGACGCGACCTGAAGCTGCTCCTCGCCTTCGGCACCGTCAGCCAGCTCGGCTTCATGACGGTCCTGTTCGGTCTCGGCACGCCCGAGGCGGTGGCCGCAGGGGCCGTGCTGCTCCTGGCCCACGGGCTCTTCAAGGCCACGCTGTTCATGGTCGTCGGCATCCTCGACCACCAGACCGGCACCCGCGACATCGACGAGCTCCCGCCGCTGGACCGGACGTGGCGGCCGGTGGCCGCCATCGCCGTGCTCAGCGCTGCCTCCATGGCCGGGCTGCCCCTGCTCCTGGGCTTCATCGCCAAGGAGTCCGCCTACGACGCCGTGCTCGAATCGGGGCTCGGCGGCGAGTGGCTCGTGCTGGCGGTGCTCGTCGCGGGCATCGGCGCTCACCACGGCCTACAGCCTGCGCTTGGTCTGGGGTGCCTTCGTCGCCGCCGGCGTGCGCGATCGACCCCCGACCACCGAGCCCGTCGAGGCGCCCTCGTGGCGCTTCGTCGCCCCGGCGGCAGTGCTCGCCGCCCTGACGGTGGCGTTCGGTCTCCTCCCCGGGTCGCTCGACGCCGTGATGTCGGCGGCTGGTCCGCTCGCTCGACCCGACGGCGGCGCCCGTCCACCTCGCGCTGTGGCACGGGGTGAACACGCCGCTGATCCTCTCTGCGGCGACGATCTCGCTGGGCGTGGGGCTGTTCCTGCTGGAGGAGCCGATCGACCGGCTCCTGGCGCTGGGAAGCGCGCGTGCCGAGCAGCGGCGACGCCTACCTGGGTCTGCTCCGTGCGCTGAACACGGTCGCGAACCGCGCCTGACCGGCGTCGTGCAGAACGGCTCCCTTCCGATCTACACCGGCGTGATCCTGCTCACGGCAGCGCTGCTGCCCCTCGCCACGCTCATGTCGGCCACGGTGTGGCCGGGCTGGCCCGACCTGGCGGCCACCCCGTCGCACCTGCTCGTGTCGAGCGTGCTCGATCGGCTCTGCGCTCGCCGCGGCGGCGATCCGCCGCCGGGTGGCCGCGGTGTTGCTGCTCGGCGTCACGGGATACGGCATGGCCGCCCTGTTCCTCATCCGGGGCGCACCGGACCTCGCGCTCACGCAGGTCGCCATCGAGACGCTGTCCACCGTGATGTTCGTGCTGGTCCTGCGCCGGCTCCCCGACCGGTTCGAGCACAAGTCGCTCAGCCTCCCTGCGCGTCCTGCGGTTCGCGATCGCCAGCGTGGTCGCCGTCGGCGTGTTCGTCTTCGCGCTCGTCGCGGGCGGCAACCGCACCCGGGCACCGGTGTCCGACGAGATGGTGGAGCGGTCCTACTCGGACGGCCATGGGCGCAACGTCGTCAACGTGATCCTCGTCGACTTCCGGGCCCTCGACACGCTGGGCGAGATCACCGTGGTCGCCGCCGCGAGCATCGGCGCCGTCGCCCTGGCGCGCGCCGGTCGTCGCCCACCCGAGCTGGATCCGCAGGTCGAGGCGACGACCATGCCGCCACCGGTGCCCGAGGCGTCCGTTCGATGAGCGACTCCGCCCGCCGCGAGCCGATGACCCGCCTGGTGGTGCTCGACCGCTCCGTCCGGGTCATCTTCCACGCCGTCCTGATGGGCTCCCTGTGGCTGCTCTTCGCCGGGCACAACCGACCGGGCGGCGGCTTCGTGGGCGGGCTCGTCGCCGGCGCCGCCCTGGCGATGCAGTACGTCGCCGGCGGGATCGACGAGGTGCGCCGGGTGTCGCGCTTCCGGCCCTGGACGATCCTCGGGTCGGGCCTGTTGCTGGCGGGCATGACGGCGGTGGTGCCCCTCCTGCTCGGACACGAGGTGCTCGAGACGGCCCTGCTCGACGTCGACCTGCCCCTCATGGGCACGGTCAAGACGACGTCGGCGCTGCCGTTCGACGTCGGCGTCTACCTGCTGGTCGTCGGGCTCGTGCTCATGGTCTTCGAGGCGTTCGGCGACGAGCCGGCGCCCGAGCAGGCGACCGCCGCACCCGCTGAGGTGCGCGAGTGACGGTCCTGCTCGCCCTCACGGCCGCCATGCTCTTCGGCATCGGCACCTACCTCGTCCTCCAGCACACGCTGAGCCGCATCCTGATCGGCCTCGCCCTGCTCAGCCACGGAGCGAACGTCCTCCTCATGGGATCCGGCCGGCGCGGCGCGCCCCCGCTGATCGGATCCGGCGATCCCGACGACTTCAGCTGACCCGCTCGCCCAAGCGTTCGCGCTGACGGCCATCGTCATCACGTTCGGCGTCAGCGCGCTGCTCCTCGCGCTGTCCTACCGGAGCTGGGTGCTGACGGGATCCGACGAGGTCGAGGACGACGTCTCCGACCGGGCGATCGCCAGCGGAGCACCTCGGGACAAGGAGATCGTCGACGAGGAGGCCTGGCACGACCGCGGCCCGCTCGATCTCGACGCGACGCCCGAGGACGACGAGCCGACCGGACCCGCATGAGCGCGCTCCTCCCCGTCCCCATCGTCCTTCCCCTGCTCGGCGCCGCGCTGTCGATCCTCGTCGGGCCGCTCGCGGCTCGCGCAGCGCATCATCGGCCTGTCGATCCTGGCCACCGTCACCGTCGTGTCCGTCGTGCTCCTCGTCGCGGTCGATCGCGACGGCACCCTGGCGAGCCAGGCCGGTGGGTGGTCGGCGCCCATGGGCATCACGCTCGTCGCCGACCGCCTGACGACGATCATGCTCACGATCGGCTCCGTGATGCTGCTCTGCGTGCTGGTCTACGCCATCGGCCAACCGGGCGCAGAGCGGAACCACGTCGGGTTCCAGTCCGTCTACCTGATCCTCGCCGCTGGCGTGTCGGCGTCGTTCCTCACCGGCGACCTCTTCAACCTCTTCGTGTCCTTCGAGATCATGCTCACCGCGAGCTATGTGCTCCTCACCCTCGGCGGAGGGCGCGAGCAGGTCCGAGCCGGCATGACCTACGTGGTGATCAGCCTGCTCGCCTCGGCGCTGTTCATCGCCTCGCTGGCGCTCCTCTACACCGCGACGGGCACCGTCAACATGGCGGATCTGGCCGGCAAGATGGGCGAGCTCCCGGTTGGGCTGCGCAGCGGGTTCGCGGTGCTCCTCGTCGTGGTGTTCGGCATCAAGGCAGCGCTGTTCCCGCTGTTCTTCTGGCTGCCTGACAGCTATCCCACCGCGCCATCGGCGGTGACGGCCGTGTTCGCTGGCCTGCTGACCAAGGTGGGGGTCTACGCCATCATCCGCACGCAGACCTTGATCTTCGACGATGTGACGCGACCGGGAACGCTGCTGCTCGTGCTGGCTGGCGGGACCATGCTCGTCGGGGTGCTGGGCGCGATCGCCCAAGACGACGTGCAGCGGATCCTGTCGTTCCACATCGTGAGCCAGATCGGGTACATGGTCTTCGGTCTGGCGCTCTTCACGGTGGCCGGTCTGGCCGCTGCGATCTTCTACGTGATGCACCACATCGTGGCGAAGACCACGCTGTTCCTCGCCGCCGGGCTCATCGAGCACGTGGGAGGTTCGAGCCGCCTTTCGCGATCGGGGGATCTCGTGCGCTCGGCGCCCATCGTGGCCGTGCTGTTCCTGGTGCCCGCCTTGAGCCTGGCCGGCATCCCACCGCTGTCGGGGTTCGTCTCCAAGCTGGCGTTGGTCGACGCCGGGCTGCTGTCCGAGGCGCACGTCATCGTGGCGGTGAGCCTCCTCGTCAGCCTGCTGACGCTCTTCTCCATGGCGAAGATCTGGTCAGGGGTCTTCTGGAACCCCGCGACCGAGCCGAGCCAGACGAGCGGGCACGCCGCCGGGCGCGTCGGTGGGCCAGTGCTGATGATCCTCCCGACGGTGGTCCTCGTGATCATCGGGCTCGGCATCGCAGTCGCTGCCGAGCCCCTCTACGACCTCAGCCACCGGGCCGCGGTCGAGCTCCTCGATCCGGCGGGCTACATCGAGGCGGTCACGGGGTGACGACGCCCGATGCCGTCCGCCGGTCGCGGCGATCGAACCTGCGCAACGACCTCGGCATCGCGGCGGTGCTGGTCGTCATCTGGATGCTCCTCTGGGGTGAGATCAGCTTCGCCAACGCCGTGAGCGGCGCTGCGGTCGCCGCCGCGCTGCTGGTCGCATTCCCGATCGACCACGACGTCACCGCCGTGCGTCACCAGCCCCGCCCACTCGCGATGCTGGTGCTGGCCGTCTACTTCTTCGCCGACATCGTGCAGTCGACGTTCGTCAACGCACTGGACGTGGTGCGACCCCAGGCCCGCATCCGCACCGGCATCGTCGCCTGCCCGCTGCGGGTCGACAACGACGGTCTCATCACCTTCCTCGCCAACCTGATCGCCGTCTCGCCCGGCACGATGCCCATCGAGGTCTCGTACAACCCGCACGTCATCTACGTGCACTCGCTGCGGGCCGGCGATCCCGACAAGGTGCGGGCGATGATCGCCCGGCTCGAGGAGCTCTCGGTCCGGGCGCTCGGCGGTCCCGAGGCGGTCGCCGCGGTCGCAGCGCCCGCCCCGTGGCCACCGCCCCCGCCGGCCGCACCTCCCAGCGTCGAGGAGGACGCACCATGATCGACCTCTCCTTCGTGCTGCTCGGCCTCGCCGTGCTGGGGTTCGGGTTCCGCACCGTGGCCGGCCCGACCCTGGCCGACCGGGTCACCGGGGTGAACGGGATGCTCATCGCGGGCATGGCCGCGGTGGTGGTCCAGGCGGTCGACGCCCGCGACGGTGCGTTCCTGCCCGTGCTCGTCGTCGTCTCGCTCGTCGGCTTCGTCGGCACGGGCATGATCGCTCGCTTCATCGAGGGGCACGGCCGATGATCGGCGAAGCGCTGCTGCTGGTCGGCTCTGCCTTCGTATTCCTCGCCGCCGTCGGGATGCTCCGCTTCTCCGACGTGTTCATCCGCATGCAGGTGCTCAGCAAGGCGTCGACGTTCGGCCTGCTCACCGTCGTCGCCGGCGGCATCGCCACGCTGCCCCTCGCCAACGACGTCACCTCCCTGCTCCTCGCCGGGCTGCTGCACCTCGTGACCTCGCCGGTCGGGAGCAACCTGCTCGCTCGGGCCACGTACTTCGCCGAGGGCATCGACCACCGCATCGACACGGTCGACGAGCTCGCCGAGCTGTCCTCGACGTCGACGAGACGGCCCCGGTCCCGATGACCTCGGCCACGAGCAGGCCGAGGCCGACAGGGGTGGCTCGAGGATCAGCGCAGCGAAGCTGGCTGCGCTGCAGGCGCGGGGGCGGACAGCAGCCATCCGGCCGCCACGCTCGTGGACGTGAGCCCGAGCGAGATCAGGGCCTCGACCATGGTGATGATGTCGCTCGTGCCACCGCTGCCGGTCGGCGTGGAGTACTCACGAGGATCCTGGTGCACGAGCAGTGCGGCGACCGCCGCGATGAGCAACAGGACCACGAGCCACAGCGTCAGCGCCGCTCGCGCCCCCCATGTCGACTCGCCGTGGGACCGGCGCCGGTAGCCGATCGAGAGCATCAGGGCCGGCGCCAGCAACGGCAGCGTGACCAGCGAGAACGACAGGAAGCTCATCGGCACGAGGACGACGGCTGCGGGCAGCAGGAGCACCGCCCGCTCCCGAATGGCGAGCAGCGCGAGGGCACCGGTCGCCATCACCGGTGCCCCCAGGGCGAGTGATCCGAGCGCGCCGTCGATCCCGTCCTCGGCCGGGGATGCACCGATGACATCACAGCAGACGGCAGGCCCCGAACCAGGACTCCCGGAGTGGGAGCGGAGGGACTCGATGTTCGGGTTCGGGCAGGACGGCGCACTGATCGATCCCTTCTGGTCCCCGTGGGGAACGGCTGGTGTCATTCGTGTCGAGCCGGAGGACGCGCCAGCGTGGGTCGGCTCGTTCGAGGCCGGCGGCCTCGGTGGCGTGAGCGGGGTCTACGCCTCGCCCGACCCGCACCGTCTCGTCGTCGCGTCGAACGGAACTGTGCTGCTTGTCGACGTTCGCGATCCGCGGGCAGGGGCGGCCGCAACCGATCGACATGTGCAACAGGTCGAGGCGGTGGCGGATGCAGGGCTTCTGCTCCTGGTGGGCTACTCCGAGATGACGGCGATCGGAGCCAGCGGCCTGGCGTGGCGGACCGGTCGTCTTGGCCTGGACGGGTTGCGGGTGTTGCACACATCAGTCGATGCGATCGCGTGCGAGATCGACCACCCAGGCGAGGTCGGGACGCTCACGCTCGACCCAGCCACCGGGCAACAGACCAGCGGAACGCGCTTCGACGGCTATTGGCCGAAGGACGCCCTTGACCAGCTCTGTCCTCGTAGCCTCTCCCTGTGAGGTTCACCCGGATCACCGTCGAGCCGGACAGAATGGGTGGGCAGCCGTGCATCCGCGGGATGCGCATGCCTGTCGCCACCGTCGTGGCGAGCCCACCGTCATGCGCGTGCTGACCCGTGAGGAGTTCAACGAGATGCTTCGCGACGCGCCGCCTCCGACCGCCGATGACGTGTCGATCACCCGCGACGGTCAACGTCTCAATTCGAAGGAGGCGGTGCTCGCATTCATCGCCGAGCTCGATGCCGATCGAGCGAGCGCGGCGACGCCGGACGTCGACGAGTAGCCGCCCCCGGGTTCGAGCCGGGTCGCTGAGTTAGGAACGAGCGACCAGGCGGACGTCAGCGTCGAGAGCCTCGGCGATGCGCTGCAGCGTCTTCGCGGTCGGGCTGGTCGAACCGCGCTCGATTCGGCTGATGTCCGCCTGGTTCACACCGGACCGCTCAGCGAGCTGCGCTTGCGTCAGACCGTGTTTCTCGCGCAGCTCGACGACCTGCATCGCGACAGCGTATGCCTGCTCGAAGACGTGGCTGTCGGCATCAGCCTCGGGGCCCAGCCGGCGACGTCGCTCGGCGACGAGGTCCTCGTAGGTGCGGGCC
Organism: uncultured Microthrixaceae bacterium; assembly: GCA_963715505.1. Lineage (GTDB taxonomy): Bacteria > Actinomycetota > Acidimicrobiia > Acidimicrobiales > VFJN01 > VFJN01. The sequence continues at coordinate 1,032,837 of OY970242.1, read as the reverse complement.
ATGGGTCTATTATGGGGAATTCCACATACCTCGTCAACCCCGCTTCTGCCGCCGCTGACGCTCCCTGAACTGGGTGAGCAGCTTGCGCGCTCTCGCGATCTCACGCTCCTGGCGCTTCGCCTTCGGGTCAGTGCCCTTGTCGTAGCCACCGAGCAGGAGCACGACCTTGGTGCCGTAGAAGTGGACGAACACCCGGAGGAGCACCGCTTCCCGGCGCGGTCCCCGCTCCGGATCCTCCTCCCCGAACATCCGGACGATCTCGTCGGCCGTGTGGCGGACTCGGAACTCGTGCAGCCCATCCCCGAGCGCCTTGAGCCACTCGGTCCGCACGAGATCGATGCCGCGTTGCGAGAGCACGTGCTCGATCGCCGCGTCCAGCGCTGCGAACTTGAAGTCCGTGAGGTCCTCGAGGAATGCAGCGAAGGGAATCGTGCCGTCGTCGGCCTCAAACGGTTCCGGCGTCCAGATCCCAGCCATGCAGCGCGAGCCTAGGCGAACGGGCGTTCGAGCCTGGTCCCGACGTTCGCCGCCGTCCGCCGTTGTCGCATAGCGATAATGGCAAGTCTGTGTACTGATCTGGGCTGTTCGGCAGCCGACGCAGCGCGAGGAGGACTGCGGCGATGTTCGTCGTTCGAGGGACAGTCGATCACGCGGGATGGACGCGGGATGGAATCGACACCGTTCAATCGACCGACAGATCGCAGGCCGATGACCAGGACAAACGGGGTGGGCGCGGAGGGACTCGAACCCCCGACATCTGCCTTGTAAGGGCAGCGCTCTAGCCAGCTGAGCTACGCGCCCGGGAAGGGCACGAGGCTACCGGCCGACGGTGGCCACGCCCTCCCGGGCCCGCGCCTGGGCGACGAGGCTCTCGAGCAGGGTGATCAGCGTCTGCTTCACGGACTCCTTGCCGCGGGCGTCGCACTCGACCAGCGGGACGTGGCCGCCGACGCCGAGCGCCTCGCGCACCTCGTCGATGGCGTAGCGGGGTGCGCCGTCGAAGCAGTTGACGCCGACGACGAAGGGGATCTGCTTGGCCTCGAAGTAGTCGATGGCCGGGAAGCACTGGTCGATCCGGCGGGTGTCGACGAGCACGACCGAGCCGATGGCGCCCGTGCAGATGTCGTCCCACATGAACCCGAAGCGGTCCTGACCTGGGGTGCCGAACAGGTACATGACGAGCGTGTCGTCGACCGTGATGCGCCCGAAGTCCATGGCCACCGTGGTGGTCGTCTTGGCGCCCACGTGGGAGGCATCGTCGATGCCGTCGGACACGGAGGTCATGGCCGCCTCGGTGCGCAGCGGCTCGATCTCCGAGATGGCGCCGACGAAGGTCGTCTTGCCGACGCCGAAGCCGCCGGACACGACGAACTTCACGGGGATCATGCGGGCCTTGGCTCGGGGCTGCTCGGTGGCGGGCACGGTTCCTCCTGTGCCGGTCGCGTCAGATCGCACGCACGCGCTCGATCATCTTGGTCAGCATGTCGAGCTCGATCTCGACCGGATCGGTGTGGTGGACGTCGAGCAGCTCGCGGGCGATGAGGTCGCCTGCGATCACCGACACCACGCCGACCACCAGGTCGAGCTTGGCGGCCACCTCGGCGACCGACAGCGGCTCGGTGCAGAGCAGCAGGAGCTCCTCCTGCTCGGAGTGGAGGTCCGTCGGCAGGTGCTCGACGCTGGTCTGGAGCATCGTCTCGAGGCGCAGGTCGCGCCGCTCCGCGCGGGTGCGCCCGCCGGTCATGATGAACGGCCGCACGAGGTCGTGCCCGTGGCGGGTGGGGTCCGGCTCGCTCATGACACGAGCATCTCCTGCTTCAGCTCGGCCACGAGGCTCGGCGTCAGCACCGTGCCGGCCCGCTCGACGAGGAGGGTGGTCTGGTAGCCGACGAGGCCCATGTCGCAGCCTCGCGAGGCGACCACTCCGAGGCAGCTGCCGTCGGAGATGGACGACACGAACAGGAAGCCGCCGTGCATCGCCACGATGACCTGCTCGAGGCCCTGGAAGCCGAAGCACGACGAGGCGCCGTTGCCCAGGCTGACCATGCCCGAGATGATGGCGGCGAGCTGCTCGGCGGCGGCCCGGTCGAGGGTCGACGACATCGCCATGAGCAGCCCGTCGGAGGAGACGGTCACGGCGTCGGAGACCCCGGCGGTCTTCTCGACGAAGCCGTTGAGCAGCCAGTTGAAGCTGCGGACGTCCTGGCTCGACGTCTGCTGGTCGGTCATCGGTGGTCCTCCTGGGACTCGGCGTCGTCACCGTGGGCGTCGGCACGGCCGCGTGCGACACCGGACTGGAAGCTGGACAGGAACGAGTACACGTCCTCGGGGCTGCTGCGAGCCGGTTCGACCGTGGCATCTCCGACGGCCTCGGCAGCTGGACCGCCGAGCACGACGTCGGGACGCTGCGCGCCCGGAACCCGGCGGGCGAGCCCCGCCGCGGTCGACCCGGCGCCGGCCTGCTCCGTCCCCGGCTGGTGGGCCGGCACCGGCTCGCCGTTGCGTGCCGCGCGGGCAGCGATGCCGTACATCGAGCCGTGGGACGGTCGCGTCACGGCGAGCCCTCCGAAGCCGCGGGCCGGCGCGGGCGCCTCGGCCACCGGCTCAGGCGCGGTCCCCGTCGGGGCCGGTGGGTCGGCCTCCACAGCAGCCGCGGTCGGCGGCGCCGCGGGCTCAAGCGCCGGTGCGGGCTCGACCGGCGCGGGCTCGCTGGGCGCGCTGCGTTCACCGCGCCGGGGCAGGCCGTTGGCGGTGACGCCCGCGTCGGGGCGCTCCTCCACGGTGATGGGCGCCGGGGCGGGGGCGGGGGCGGCGCCTGCGACGGGAGGCGCCGAGGTGGAAGCGACGTCGTCGTTGGCGACGAGCGCCATCGGCACGTCGACGCGTGCCGTGATGCCACCCGCCGGGTTGTCGTGCAGCTCCACGACGAGACCGATGCGGCTGGCGAGGTGCCCGGCGACGTAGTGCCCGAGGTAGCGCGACGGCGCCACCGTGAAGGACTCCTTGCCGGCGAGGCGTCGGTTGGCCTTCGCGAGGTCTTCCGCCGCCATGCCGAGGCCGTTGTCGGTGATGGCCAGGGTGTACCCGGAGGTGGTGAGGCGGCCCTTGACCTCCACCGTCTGCTCGGGCGGCGAGAACGTCAGCGCGTTCTCGACGAGCTCGGCGAGCACGTGGGCGATGTCGGACGCGACGGCCCCGGTGACGGCGGCCGGCTCGAGGTGGCGGACGATCACCCGCTGGTAGTCCTCGACTTCGCCGAGCGCGGCCCGCACGACGTCGCTGACCTTGACCGGCGCGGCCCACTGGCGGGGCGGTTCGACGCCGGCGAGCACGAGGAGCGACTCGGCGTTGCGGCGCATGCGTGTGGCGAGGTGGTCGAGCCGGAAGAGCCCCTCGAGCGTGTCCGGGTCGGACTCGTTGCGCTCGAGGTCGGTGATGAAGTCGAGCTGGCGGCTCAGCAGGTTCTGGTTGCGTCGACCCAGGTTCACGTAGGAATCGGAGATGTTGCGGCGGAGCACGGCCTGCTCGACCGCGAGGTCGAGCGCGCTCGCCTGCACGGCGCTGAGCGCCGCGGCGACCTCGGACACCTCGTCGCGGGTGCGGACCTCGATGGGTGCCACGTCGGGGATGGCGACGTCGTCGCCGTCGGGCGTCTCGAGGATCTGGCGGACGGCTGCGGGCAGGCGCACGCCGGCCATCTCCTCCGCCTGCTCGCGCAGCGAGCGCAGCGGCCGGGTGATCGACCGGCTGGCCAGCCAGGTGACGAGCACCGCCAGGAGCAGCGCACCGACGGCGATGCCGGCGAAGAGGCGCTGCCGCTCGACGGCGCCGGCCTCGATGCGGCTTGCTTCGGACGACAGCAGCTCGGCCGCCCGGTTGCGCAGGCCCGTGTAGCCGATGTCGGGCCGGGAGCGCACGGCGTCGAGCAGGCTGATGATGTCGACGTCCTCACCGGCGAGGTACTGCTCGACCTGGCGGTTGAAGCGCTGCACGGCAGGCTCGGCGAACGTGGCGTCGCCCACACCCGCGTAGGCACCGGTCGCGTGGGTGCGGATGTCGTCGTCGAAGCCGTCGGCGCGGTCGAGGAGCGCGGCGACCTCCTGCATCGTGGCGGGGCTGTCGGTGGTGCCCGTCAGCACGGCGAGCACGAGGCTCCGCACGATGCGCGCCCGCATCTCGCTCTGTCGGGCGGCGGCGTCGACGATCTCCACGCCGTTGCGCAGGCCCGCGTCGTCGAGGGTGAGCGCCACGGTCGAGGTGGCGTCGAAGAAGCTCTCGACGATGTCGGTGTACCGCTGGAAGACCTCGTTGGCGAACTCGTCGTTGCTGATGTCCATGGGCCCGTCGTAGGCATCGACGTCGGCACGCAGCTCGTCGAGCGCGTCCATCGCCGCCCAGGCCGGCTCGAAGGTGCTGACCGCCTCGTGGCCGCGTCGTTCCAGCTCGGCGCGCAGCTGCGGCGCCGCCTCCTCGACGAGCGCCCGAGCCTCGGCGTTGTCCGCCACCGGCAGCCCGGCGGCGTCGCCGAGGCCGATGAGGTCGATGGCCGCCCGGTTGCGCTCGTCCTGGAGGTGGATCAGCAGGCTTCCGGGGCCGACAGACGCGGTGGCGAGGTCGGTCTGGGAGCGCGTGGCATCGACGTCCCGCTTGGCGGCGAGCACCTCGAAGCCGGCGACGGCGACCAGCGCGGCCAGCGGCACCGCGAGGGCGACCGCCAGCTTGGTGCGGATGTGGGTCGTGCGGAACACGGCAGGTCTCCTGGTCAGCGTTGCCCCGCCCAGCGGCGGGCGGAAGAGGTGGTCGATGCCTCGCCGCCGTCGGCGCTGAGGCCGCCGGCGGTGAGGTCGTGGTGGACGGGACGTGCCCGGGCGAGCAGGGCGTCGGCGGGGACGGCTGCGCCGACGTCGGCGGGCAGCTCGATCGCCCAGCCGAGGATCTGGGGATCCTCGGTGAGCAGCACGACGGGACGCGTGGCGGAGCCCGTCCGGATCAGCTCGAGCATCTCGTCGAGGGCGTGCTCGTCGAGGCCGCTGAGGGGCTCGTCGAGCACGAGCGCCGTCGTGGCGCCGTCGTCGGCGAGCAGGCGGGTGAAGCCCTCGAGGAAGTCCTCGCGCTGAGGTCCCTCGCCGCCGGTGCCGGCGAGGTGGAGCGCGGCGAGGGCCTCCTCGAGCTGTCGCCCGGCGTCGGACACGGCGGCCTCGGCGGCGTCGATCTCGGGCTGGAGGACCCCGGCGTGGTCGCCGAGGCGCGCCGCGAGGACCTCCAGCGAATCGAGCGGATCGCCCTCGACCCGCAGGTCGATGGGCAGCTCGTCGGACAGGGCTCGCACGCGCCGCCCGAGGTCGGCGAGGTCCTGGCCTGCCCGGTCGAGCGCCACCTCGGCGGCGGCCTGGGCCTCCTGGGCCGCGCGCAGCGCGCTGCGGGCAGCGTCCTCCGCGCGTGTGAGCGTCGCCTCGACGGCGTCGACCTGGGCGCGCAGCTGCTCGGCGGCGGCGAGGCGCTTCAACCGCTTGGCGTCCTCGCCGGTGCGCATCGTCAGCTCGGCCTCGAGGGCGACGACGGAGCGCTGCGCGAGCTCGAGCGCCTCTGCGGCCTCGGCCACGTCGCGGCGGGCCGAGGCGACCTCGTCCTGGCGGGGCTGGTCCCCGGCTTCGGCGGTCCGCTCGTGCTGGTCGCGCAGCCACGACTCGGCGGCGGCCAGGAGCGACGTGGCGACGGGGCGCACGTCGACGGCGGCGAGGGCGTCGCGCAGGGCGACGACGAGCACGTGGGGGACCTGCGGGTGCGTGCGGAGCAGCTCCACGATGGCGTCGCCGGGATCGACCCCGAGCAGATCGGTGGCGTGGGCCAGCAGGCGGGCCCGCTCGGACTCGAGGTGGGCCAGCTCCGGTGGGCCCTGCAGGGCGGCCTGGAGTGCCTGCAGGTGGGCGCCCGCGGCCAGGTACTCCCGCTCGATCTCCGCGCGCGTCGGGTCGTCGGTCCCGACCCGTCCCCCGCTGAGCACGACATCGAGGTAGCCACCGAAGCGGTGCCGGTCGAGCAGGGCACGCTCGGCGGTACGGGCGGCTTCGAGCTTCTGGCGGGCCGCGGCTGCGCCGAGGCGCCGCCCGAGCCGCTCCTGGGCGGCGAGCACCGCCGCGTGGGCGGCCTCGATCTCGTCGCGCTCCTCGTCGCTCAGCGTCGCCGCAGCGGTGCCGTCGAGCTGCTTCAGCGCCCGGCTGGCGCTGGCCAGGCGGGCCTCTGCGGCTCGGAGCTGGCTGGCGTCGGGGCGTCGGTGATCGGAGGCGACGACGTGAGAGAGGTCCTCCATGAGGTCGGACCAGGCGTCGGCAACGGCCTGCGCCTCCCGATCCGGCGCGGCGCCGATGATGGCGTCTCGCAGCTCCTCGAAGGCGTCGAGCACGGCCTCGATCCGGTGGTCGGCCACCTCACCGCCCGGCGGCGGCACGGCAGCAGGCTGCTGCGCCTCGAGGGCTTCGAGGACCGCCTCCGCCGCGGCGTGGGCGTGCTGTGCGTCGGCGACCGCCCGGCCGGCTGCCTCGAGCTCGCGCCGCAGGCCCGGCTCGTCCATGCCGACGCTGGTCATCTCGCCGAGCTCGCGGTCGGCTTCCTCGACCGCTGCCGCAGCCGCGGCCCGCTGCTCGAGCACCCGCTCGAGCGCGGCCTGCGCGCCTCGCAGGTCGTGGCGCCGCGCATCGAGCGCCTGCCCGGCGGCTTCGACGGCGCTGCGACGCTCCGCCACCTCGTCATGGAGGCGACCAGCCCACCGGGCGCCGTCGAGCAGGGCGTCGCGGCGGCGGACCAGGCCCTCGAGGTGGCTGTCGGCGGTCTCGCAGCCGTGTGCCGCGCGTGCCGCATCGGCGTCGAGCCGGGCCTGCAGCGCGGCACGATCGTCGGCTCGCCGCGCTGCCAGCTCCTGCGCCGCCTGGAGCACGTCGTCCCACCGCAGGAGCGCGGACGCCTGGGCCGACCGGTCGCTCAGCGCGCCCTGCAGCACCTCCGCCAGCCGGGACCGCTCGCCCGCGGCAGCCAAGGCGACCGTGAGTCGCTGGTGCAGGCTGCTCGCTCGGATGTCGTGGGCAGGTTCGGTCGTCACATCGCGCGCCCACCGCATCGACCCCACGGCACCCTTGGGCCATGGCTGTGAGCGTCCTCCGGTTCCGTATCGACCGGTTCATGCCGCGTCTTGAGACGGGGACCGGCCAGGCGCTCGACCATCCCCGGGCCTTCAGGAACTGCCCACTACGGTCGAAGATCGACGAGGGCCTCACGGCGAGGAGCCTGCTGAGAGAGGATCCGGGTGGCAGCTCGCAACCGTCCGAACGCCAGCGAGAGCACGGTCGACCTCACTCGCCGCTACCTCAGCGAGCTGGGCTCGTACCCCCTGCTGACGGCTGAGCAGGAGGTGGAGCTCGCGCAGGCCATCGAGGCCGGGCGCCTCGCCGAGCTCGAGCTGGCTGCCGCCGAGGTGGGCCCCGCTCGCCGTGCCGAGCTCGAAGCCCAGATCGCCACGGCGGAGTCCGCCAGGCGCACCTTCATCCAGTCGAACCTGCGGCTCGTGGTGTCGATCGCCAAGCGCTACCAGGGCACCGGCATGACGCTGCTCGACCTGATCCAGGAGGGCAACCTGGGGTTGATGCGGGCGGTCGAGAAGTTCGACCATCGCAAGGGGTTCAAGTTCTCCACCTACGCGACGTGGTGGATCCGCCAGTCGATCGGCCGCGGCGTCGCCGACAAGGGGCGCACCATCCGCCTGCCGTCCCACCTCGTCGACACCATGGCGGTGCTGTCGAAGGCGTCGTCCAGCATGCTCAAGATCCTCGGTCGCGAGCCCACCGCGGCGGAGCTCGCCGAGGAGACGGGCCTGCCGGTCGAGCGCGTCGAGGTGGCCCTGCATGCGGCGCCCGACCTCGTGTCGCTGTCGGTCTCGATCGGCGACGACGACGCCGAGCTGGGCGACCTCGTCGCCGACGGCAGCGCCGAGGCGCCCTTCGAGGCGGCGGCGCGATCGCTCGCCCGCGACGACCTCCGCCAGCTGCTCGACCACCTCAACACCCGCGAGCGCGAGATCCTCTCGCTGCGCTTCGGGCTCACCGGCGAGCAGCCCCTCACGCTCGACGAGGTGGGCCGACGCTTCAACGTCACCCGAGAGCGGATCCGCCAGATCGAGGCCAAGGCGCTCACCAAGCTGCGCCACCCCTGCTCGGCGCGCCACCGCCGGCTGGTCTCCTCGCTCGGCAGCTAGCGCCCCGCCAGGCCGGTTCCCGCGGCCGGGTCCTCCGCCTGCACCCACTGGCGGGCCAGGGCCATCGAGCGCGCCGCTGGTCTCGAACTGCAGGTCGGGCAGCGCGTCGCTGGCGAACCACCCCACCTCGACGATCTCCGGCGAGGCAGGGCGCGCCGCCTCGGGGTCGACGCCGTCGGCGGGCCGGCCACGGAACACGACGTCGACGCGCTGCGCGTCGGCGTCGACCACCACCGCCGGCTCCCCGGTGAGCACCACCGAGATGTCGACCTCCTCGAGCGCCTCGCGCAGCGCGGCGTCGGCGGGCGTCTCACCTCGCTTGAGGAGGCCGCCCGGGACCCCCCAGCTGTTGCGGTACGACTGGCGCACGAGCAGCAGGGCGCCATCGGCACGGTAGGTCAGCACCATCGCCCCGACCGTGTAGCCGGGCGTGATGGCGCGCACCACGCGGCGGCGGGCCCCCAGTGGCAGCCGGCGGTAGACCTGGAGCGCGACCCGGTGCAGGCGGCCGATCACCCGGTCAGGGTAGTGGCCGCTCGTCGGCCCATCGTGCGTGTTCGGCGAAGCCCCGCCGGGCGGCCAGCGCTGCGTCGAGCAGCGCCGGGGTGGCGGCGGCCACGGGCGTGCGCCGATCGGCGTGGTCGAGCGTCACGAGCGGCCGGCCCCAGGCGTCGGCGATGCCCGCACCCGCCTCCTGGCAGATCAGCATGCCGGCGAGGTAGTCCCAGGAGCCGTGGGCGCTGACGCTGCAGTCGACGTAGGCGTCGAGCCGTCCCGCGGCGACCGCGCACAGATCGAGGGCGACCGCGCCCAGCGCCCGGAACTGCTTCCAGCCGAAGCGCCAGGGCGGCATGCCGGAGAGCCCGACCAGCGCCTCCCCGAGCTCGCTGCACGTGCTCGGCACCAGCGCCTTGCCGTCGAGCCGGGCACCGGCCCCGCGCCGCGCCTCGAAGCGCGCGCCGGTCGCCTGGTCGACCACCAGCGCCACGCTGGCGCCGTCGGCGTCGACGGCGCAGAGGCTGGTGGCATACCAGGGCAGCCCGCGGCTGGCGTTCGTGCTGCCGTCGACCGGATCGATGACCACGACGACCTCGCGGTCAGCGTGGTGCAGGCCCGACTCCTCGCTCATGACGCCGAGCCGGGCCCGGTCGAGGACCGCCAGTGCAGCCTCGTCGGCGGCCAGGTCGCTCAGGTACTGGCCGTCCCTCGTGCCCGCATCGCCCCAGTCGCGCAAGGCGTCGAGGCGCGAGCGCACCGCGGTCGCGGTCTCGTGGAGCACCTCGAGCAGCAGGTCGTCACGCATGCCGGGCCGAACCTACCGGCCCCGTGGCCGGCGCTGGTCCGGCGCCGCGGCGACCTGGTTGCGCCGTCACCCCGCCGTGGCAGGCTGTGGGCCGTGGCCGCCATCGACATCGCCGGGTTCGTCGCCGATCTGAAGGACCACGCCGTGGACCACGGCTTCCACGTGCACGACGAGCGGCACTTCGTGGAGACGTACTCGCTGCGCCAGGCCTGGGAGGTCGACCTCCATCCCGAGGAGGCGTGCGGCGGGCCGCTCGACCTGCACCTCTCGCTCGAGGTCGACCCGCGGGTGCTGCTCTCCTTCGAGGACCTGGTGATCGGCCTGCCGGAGGACGAGGATCCGCCCGACAGCCTCTACTTCCCGCTGCTCTTCACGTGGTCCCTGCCGCCACTGCCGAGCGGACCGGACCTGCTCCTGCTCGCCACCGAGCTGGCCGGCGTGGGCACCGCCGATCTGCCGCTCGAGGTGTCGGCCATCGACTCCTACCCGTCGGCAACCGATCCATCCGAGCGCAGCCTCACCATCGTCGCCCGCGTCGAGGTCTCCCTCACCCGGCTCTTCAACGGCCAGGAGCAGCTCTGCGACATCCTCGACCGCTGCGCCGACGTCAGCCACCACCTGCTCAGCCACGCCCCTGCCTGGCTGGGCGACGACCTGGCCTAGCCGCGTCGCCCGTGTGCACCCTGCTGCTGCGGCTGGCGCCTGGCGAGCGCTGGCCGGTGCTGGCCGGGGCGGTCCGCGACGAGTTCGCGGACCGACCGTGGGACCCACCCGCCGCCCACTGGGACGGGCCGGCCTCGCACCTGGTGGGCGGCCGCGATCGCAGCGCCGGCGGCACGTGGCTGGCGGTCCACGCGCGCCCGGGCCGGCCCGCGCTCGCTGCCCTGCTCAACGGCACCCGCCTGCCCGCGCCCGCCACGGGCACCCGCCCGAGCCGGGGGACGCTGGTGCTCCGGGCGCTCACCGAGGGCCCACCGCGCCATGCCGAGGAGCTGTCCGGCTACGACGGGTTCCACCTGGTGGTGGCCACCCTCGAGGGCACCGATCTCTGGTCGTGGGACGGCGAGGCGCTGGTGCAGCGGCACCTGCCGGCGGGCGACCACATCGTCGTCAACGGCGGCGCCGACGCCGGCGCCGACCCGCTGGTCCCCCACTTCACGCCACTGCTGGCGCGCGCCGCCAGCCCCGAGCCCGACCCGGGCCTGCCTCCTGCCGCAGCCTGGGGGTCGTGGCTCGACCTGATGGCGGGGGACGGCCTCGATCCTGGCGACCCGCGGGCGCTGGTCGTGCGCCGCGAGGTCGAGGGCCGCACCTACGCGTCGACGTCGGCGAGCCTCGTGGCGCTGTCGGCCTCCGGCATCCGCTACGACTTCTCGGGTGCCCCCGGCGTCGAGGGCTCGTGGTACGAGGTCACCGCCACGGTGGGCCCGGGTGGGATCGAACCACCGACCGAGGGATTATGAGTCCCCTGCTCTGACCACTGAGCTACGGGCCCGGCGGAACGCTAGCGGTGGACGTCCAGCCGGGAGGCGCTGATGATGTCTGCGCTCGGTCGTAGGGTGATCTGGTGACGCTGCCGTGGGATGTCCGCTACGCACGGACGGTCGACGGCATCGACGTCGCCTACACCACCAGTGGCGATGGCCCGCGTGACGTCGTCCTGATCCACGGGTTCACGACGCACCTCGACTTCGTGGGTGACTCTCCCTGGCACGCGTACTGGACCCGCCGCCTCGGGGAACGCTCCCGCGTGATCCAGCTCGACAAGCGGGGCACCGGCCTGTCCGATCGCACCCTCGGGCACGGCAGCATCGAGGACCGGATGCGCGATGTGCTCGCAGTCATGGACATGACCGGCTCGTCGCGTGCGTCCATCGTGGGCATCTCGGAGGGCGGACCGATCGCGCTGGCGTTCGCTGCCACCTACCCCGAACGAGTCGACAAGCTGGTGCTGTACGGCACCTTTGCCGCGGATCACGTGGGCGCCCGACCATCTCGCGGGGGTCGCCTCGGAGGTGGCAGAGCAGTTTGGTGCATGGGTGGAGGCGGCGTGGGGCAACGGCGAGGTCACGGCCACGTTCTTCCTCACCCACGCGCCTGACCCGCAGGCTGCGATCCAGTACATGTCGAAGTTCGAGCGCAACGCCTGCACGCCGCAGATGGCCGGCGAGATCATGCGGCGGAACATCGAGATCGACGTTCGTGCGCTGCTGTCGGCCATCGCGGTCCCCACGCTGGTCATGCACAACGCCGATGACCCGTTGATCCCGGTCGGAGTCGGACGGCACCTCGCCGAGAACATCCGCGGAGCCGAGTACGAGGAAGCCTCTGGCGACTACCACTGCACCTGGGTCGTGGAGGAGTTCGAGCCCCTGATGGATCGTGCGCTGGAGTTCCTCCACGGCGAGACGACCACGCTGCACCGAGCGCGGGTTGCGTCCCCGGTGCGGTCTGTCGCCACGATCCTCTTCACCGACATCGTCGGCTCGACCGACCGAGCGGCGGTGCTGGGCGACGAAGGGTGGGGGCATGTGCTGGAGCAGCACAACCGGCGTGCGGTGGAGGCGACACGACGGCGAGGGGGCACCGTCGTCAAGACGACGGGAGACGGAGTGCTCGCCATCTTCGACGGCCCCTCCCGGGCCATCCAGGCCGTCCGCGACCTCCGCAACGGTGTCGCGGATCTCGGCATCCAGCTCCGCGCCGGCATCCACACCGGAGAGATCGAGCGGACCGCCCGTGACGTCGCCGGCATCGGTGTGCACATCGCAGCCCGGGTGATGGCGCTCGCCGGCCCCGACGAGGTGCTCGCCAGTCGAACGGTCAGGGATCTCGCCGCTGGCTCAGGGATCGTCTTCACCGCGCGCGGCACCGAGGTGCTTCGGGGCGTCCCGGGCGAATGGGAGCTCTACACGGTGACGGCCTGAGCCGAGCGGCACGACACGGGCCCGCCTGGGTGATCTTCCGACCGCAGGTCAGACGCGACAGCGGCGCCACCTGCGTGGCGCCGCTGCTCGGCTCCGGGGGCGAGGCTCGAACTCGCAACCTTGGCATTAACAGTGCCCTGCTCCGCCAGTTGAGCTACCCCGGATCGATCTGTTCCGGAGATGGCTGGCCAGCTCCGCGACCGTGCTCCGGGCGGTGCACGATAGCAAACCTCGGTACCCCATCGCCCGAGCCTGGTGAGGGGTTGTGACAGCTACTCGCCGTCGAGGTAGTCGCGGAGCTTCTGGCTGCGGTGCGGGTGGCGCAGCTTGGCCAGCGTCTTCGACTCGATCTGGCGGATGCGCTCGCGGGTGACGCCGAACTCCTTGCCCACCTCCTCGAGCGTGCGCGCCTGGCCGTCGTCGAGCCCGAAGCGCAGCCGCACGACCGCCTTCTCGCGGTCGTTGAGCTCGTCGAGCGCCTCGATCACGGCGCGGTTGAGCATGCGCCGGGCCGCGACGTCGGCGGGCGCCTCGGCGGCGTGGTCCTCGATGAAGTCGGCGAGGTTGGAGTCGTCCTCCTCGCCCACCGGCGAGTCGAGCGACAGCGGGTCCAGGCTGATCCGCTGGATCTCGCGCACCCGGTCGTCGGTGCATGCCGACCCGCTCGGCCAGCTCCTCGATGGTGGGCTCGCGCTCGAGCTCCTGGAGCATCTGGCGCTGCACGCGGTGCACCTTGTTGATCGACTCGACCATGTGCACCGGGATGCGGATGGTGCGGGCCTGGTCGGCGATGGCCCGGGTGATGGCCTGGCGGATCCACCACGTGGCGTAGGTGGAGAACTTGAAGCCCTTCGTGTAGTCGAACTTCTCGACCGCCCGCATCAGGCCGAGGTTGCCCTCCTGGATGAGGTCGAGGAAGTGCATGCCCCGGCCGACGTAGCGCTTGGCGATCGACACGACGAGGCGCAGGTTGGCCTCGATGAGCACCTCGCGGGCGTCCTCGCCGCGCGCGCACCGTGCGCTGCAGCAAGCGGCGCTCGGCGAAGTCGAGGCCGATCGAGGTCGCCGCTCGCGGCGAGGTCGGCGAGCTTGGCGGCCGCGAAGCCTCCCGCCTCGATGCGGCGGGAGAACTCCACCTCCTCCGCACCGGTGAGGAGCGGCACGCGGCCGATCTCCTTGAGGTACATCCGCACCGGGTCCGACGAGCCGCCGCGGTCGGAGGCGCTCGACGCGGCACGCAGCACGCGGCCGGGCGCCGCCGCGGAGCGGGCGGGCCGGACACCTCCCAGCTCGGGGCCGTCCTGCTCGTAGTCGCCTGCGGCGTCCGCGGCCTCGCTGGCCTCGTGCAGCTCCGCCTCGACCGACGCCGGCAGTCCCGGCGAGATGTCGTCGGCCCACCGCAGCACCGGGACCCGCTCGGCCGCGGCGTCTCCGGGGTCCGCCGGGGTGGCGGGCGACGGGACGCCGAGCTCGGCGAGGTCGAGGGGCGGGACCGACTCGTCGAGCACGATGCCCTCTGCCTCGAGCCGCGCTCGCACGCCCTCGATGACCTCGGTCGTCAGCTCCACCTGGCGGAGCACCAGGACGACGTCGTCCATCGTCAGCGACCCCTTGAGCCTGCCGGCGGCGACCAGCCGGAGCAGGTCGTCCTCGGGCACCCCCCAGGGAAAGATCGTCGGCGTCGCCTCGCTCATGCCCCTCCCCCACCCTGTGATCCCAGCCAGGCTACCAACTGCTCGGCGGCCTCATCTGCGGCGAGGGGATCGCGCAGCTGGTCGATCGTCTGGCTCAGCCAGTGCTGCGTGCGGAGCAGCCCGGTGTCGTCGGGGTGGGCGGACACCTGCGGCGGTGAGCCCGCTCACGGCGCGACGGGCTGTCTCGGTGAGCAGTCGCACGACGGCGTCGAAGGGCTCGGTCTCGACCTCCTCGGTGGCGAGGCGCGTGAGCAGCTCGGCGACGCCGGGGTCGGCGGCCTCGATGGCCTCGGGCACGGTCGGGTGCGCCATGAGCGCGCGGAACGCCCGGGCGTGGAGGTCGCTGCGGAACAGGTCCTCGTAGCGGATCCACCGCTCGACCTGGTCCCAGGCGTGCACCACGTGGCGCAGGACCTCCAGCTCGGGGCTGTTGCGCTCCTCCGCTCGCCGCAGCGGTGCTGCGCTGGTCGACCCGTCCGAGCGCTGCGGGCCTCGATGGTCCTGCGCCCGCTCCCGCGGCGGCGGCGCCGGCCGCCGCAGCGCCGCACGCAGCGTGTCGGGCTCGACGCGGCACGCGCCCGGCGACCTCCATCACGTACTGGTCGCGCACGAGGTCGCTGGGGTGCTCGCGGATGACCTCGACGGCCGCCTCGGCCGCCTTCGCCCGCCCCTCGGGCGTGGCCAGGTGGGCGCCGGCGAGGACCCGGTCGACGCGGAACTTGAGGAACGGCACGGCGTCCTCGACGGCGGCCGCCAGGCGCTGCGGGTCCGACCCGCGCCAGGTCGGCCGGGTCCACGCCCGGCGGCAGGTCGGCGACGGCCACCTCGAGGTCGTGGTCACGCTCCCACTGGTAGAAGCGCTCGGCCGCGGCCTGGCCGGCCGCGTCGGCGTCGAAGGCCAGCACGAGCCGGCGCGGCGTAGCGCCGCAGCAGGCGGACGTGCTCCTCGGTGAGGGCCGTGCCGCAGGTCGCCACGGCAGCGGGCAGCCCGGCCCGGGCGAAGCCGATCACGTCGGTGTAGCCCTCGCAGACGATCGCCCGGTCGTCGGTGACGATCCTCGCCTTGGACCAGTTGAGCGCGTAGAGCAGCTTCGACTTCTGGTAGAGCGTCGTCTCCGGCGTGTTCTTGTACTTCGGTTCGTCGCTGCCCGGCATGACCCGGCCGCCGAAGCCGACGGGGTCGCCGTTGGCGTCGAAGATCGGGAACAGGATGCGCCCGCGGAAGGCGTCGGTCTGGCGACCGCTCCGGTTCAGGTAGCCGAGGCCGGCATCGCGCACGATGTCGTCGGGGAGGCGCAGGGCCTTCACCATCGTGTCCCAGCCCTCGGGCGCCCAGCCGACCCGGAAGGCACGGACCTCCTCGCCGCTCAAGCCCCGCTCGCGCAGGTACTTGCGCGCCGCCGCGGCGTCGGGTGCCGAGAGCAGGCGATCGTTGTACCAGTCGACCGCCTGCCCGACCGCCGACACCAGACGGGCGCGGCGCTTGCGGCCCGCCCCCTCGTCCTTGTCGGAGTAGCGCAGCGTGATGCCGGCCCAGCCGGCGAGCAGCTCCACGGCCGCCACGAAGTCGAGCTGCTCCTTCTCCCGCACGAAGGTGATCACGTCGCCGCGCACCTGGCAGCCCCAGCAGCGGTAGAGGCCCAGCTCCTGGTTCACGTTGAACGAGGGCGTCTTCTCGCCGTGGAACGGGCACAGGCCGACCCAGCGCTGCCCCGAGCGGCGCAGCTGCGTGTACTTGGTGATGATCGCCACGATGTCGCTCGCGGCCCGGACGGCCACGATGTCCTCGTCGACGATGCCCACCCACGTGACGGTAGCGGTCTGCGTCGTCTGCAGGACCAGCGCAGCACGGCCGCACGACACGCTGGGCCGGGGCGGGCGCGCCGACGCCGGGTGAGCGGGTCGTCAGGCCAGGACCCACGGCTCCCGGGGCACGCCGTCGGGGTCGAAGCGGTCGAGGAGCTGGGTCATCGAGACCGCCTCGCCCGGGCCCGCCAGCCCGAGGCTGACCGCGAGCCGTACCCGCAGCGCGTCGGGCGTGATGCCGTGACCGGCGAGGTCGGCCAGCGTCACGTCGCCGTGGCGCTTGGCCAGGCGCTCGCCGTCGGCGCCGAGCACCAGCGGGACGTGGGCCCAGGTGGGCCGCGGCAGACCGAGCAGGTCGGCGAGCTGCGCCTGGCGCGGCGTCGAGCTGAGCAGGTCGTCGCCCCGGACGACCTCCTGGACTCCCTGGCCGGCGTCGTCGACCACGGTGGCGAGGTTGTAGGCGGGCACCCCGTCGTTGCGGCGGAGCACGACGTCGTCGACGACCGCCGCCACCTCGCCGTGCACGCGGTCGCTGATCGTGACCGTGGCGCCCGAGGCCCGCAGGCGCACGGCGGCGGGGCGTCCGCGCTCGGTCCACTCCTGCCGCTGGGCCTCGGTGAGCTCCCGGCACGTCCCCGGGTAGGCCCCCGGCGGCGCGCCGTGCGGCGCCTCGCCGGCCTCACGGATCTCGCGGCGGCTGCACCAGCAGGGGTAGGTGAGCCCCCGGTCGTCCAGCGTCGCGATCGCCGCCTCGTGGGCGTCGCGACGCTCGGACTGGTGGACCACCGGGCCGTCCCAGTCGAGGCCCAGCGCCGCCAGGTCGGCGAGCTGGCGGGCCTCGTGCTCGGCGCGGCTGCGGAGCGGGTCGAGGTCGTCGACGCGCAGCAGGAAGCGGCTCCCCGCAGACCGCGGCGAAGAGCCAGGCCAGCAGCGCGGTGCGCAGGTTCCCGACGTGCAGGTCGCCCGTGGGGCTCGGTGCGTACCGTCCGACGGCCACAGCGGATCCTCTGCCCGACGGACGCCTAGCCCTTGCGGGGCTCGTCGTCCTGCAGGAGCTCCAGGCCCTTGCCCTCGATCTCTGCCAGCTTGTCGAGCTCCGTCGGGCGGTCGAGCTTGATCGAGGCCACGATGGCGACGGCCAGCACGGTGGCGATGACGCCGAGCGAGAGGAACGTCGGGATGTGGTACCACTCGGCAAGGATCATCTTCACGCCCACGAAGGCCAGGATGACCGCCAGCCCCGGCTGGAGGTAGTCGAACTTGTCGCGCAGGTCGGCGAGGAGGAAGTAGAGCGCTCGCAGGCCGAGGATGGCGAAGGCGTTCGAGCTGAACACGATGAACTCGTGCCGGCTGATGGCGAGGATCGCCGGGATGGAGTCGACCGCGAACACGACGTCGCTCGTCTCGATCACGACGAGGACCGCGAAGAGGGGGGTCGCCAGGCGCTTGCCGCCCTTGCGGACGAACATCGCCTGCCCGTGGTACTCGCTGGTCGAGGGCACGACGCGCCGCACCAGCTTGAGCACGGGGTTGTGCTCGGGGTGGATCTCCTCGTTGTCGTGGCGCAGCAGCCGGATCGCCGTGATGATGAGGAACCCGCCGAACACGAAGAGCATCCACTCGAAGCGGTCGAGCAGCTCGACGCCCGCGAAGATGAAGATGAAGCGCAGCACGAGCGCACCGAACACGCCCCAGAACAGCACCCGGAACTGGTACTCGCGGGGTACGGCGAAGTAGCTCATGATGATCGCCCACACGAAGACGTTGTCGACGGAGAGGCTCTTCTCGATCAGGTAGCCGGTGATGTACTCGCCACCGGCCTGCCCGCCCCAGGCGCCCCACACCACGAAGGTGAAGGCCACGCCGATCGAGATCCACACGGCGGACTCGATGGCGGCTTCCTTCGTGCTGATGACGTGGGCCGTCTTGTGCACCAGCAGCAGGTCGGCGACGAGCAGCACGGCGACCACGGCGAGGAACACGGCCCAGACCCACGGGTCGACGTGGAACTCGGCGAACTCTCTTCCGCCCGAGTCCTCGGCGACTCGGGCAGCGAACGTCGTGAGCACGGGGGGTCCTTCGGTGCGCTGAGGGGTTCAGCTGTCCAGGATGGCCTGCGCCGCGGCCAACCGGGCAATCGGAAGGCGGTAGGGGGAGCACGACACGTAGTCGGCCCCGACCTGGTGGAAGAACGTGATCGACGCCGGGTCGCCACCGTGCTCGCCGCACACGCCCACCTTCAGCGCCGCGTCGGTCGCCCGCCCGCGTTCGACGCCCAGCCGGACGAGCTCCCCGACGCCGTCGGCGTCGAGGGTCTCGAACGGGTCGCGTGCCAGCAGGCCCTGCTCGAGGTAGGCGGGCACCAGGCGCGCCTCGACGTCGTCGCGGCTGAACCCGAAGGTCATCTGCGTGAGGTCGTTGGTGCCGAAGGAGAAGAAGTCGGCGACCTCCGCGAGCTCGCCGGCTCGCAGCGCGGCCCTGGGGGTCTCGATCATGGTGCCGATGGCGACCTCGAGCGAGGCGCCCTCGCCACGAGCCTCGGCCACGGCGGCCTCGACCCAGGATCGTGCCAGGGCCAGCTCCTCGCGGCTGACGGTCAGCGGGATCATGACCTCGACGACCGGGTCGCCGCCCTTGGCCGCGCTCGCCAGCGCGGCCGCCATCAGGGCCTGCACCTGCATGGCGTAGAGCCCCGGCTTGAGCACCCCGAGGCGCACGCCGCGGATGCCGAGCATCGGGTTCTGCTCCTGCCACGACTCGGCCGCCGCGAGCAGCTCGGCCTCCCCGTCGTCGAGGCCCTCGGCGGCGTCTCGCAGGAGGAGCTCGTGGACCGAGGGCAAGAACTCGTGCAGCGGTGGATCGAGCATCCGCACCGTCACGGGCAGGCCGTCCATCGCGGCGAGGATCCCGGCGAAGTCGTCGCGCTGGGCGGCGCCGAGGCGCTCCAGGGCCTCGGCCTCCTCCTCGTCGGAGTCGGCCAGGATCATCGCCCGCACGAGCGGCAGGCGGTCCTCGGCGAGGAACATGTGCTCGGTGCGGCACAGGCCGATCCCCTCGGCGCCGAAGCGACGGGCGAGCTCGGCGTCGGGGCCGTTGTCGGCGTTGGCCCGCACGCCCAGCCGACCTCGCCGCACGCGGTCGGCCCAGCCCAGCAGCGTCTCGAGCTCGGCGGGCGGCTCCGAGGCGGCCATGGCGAGCTCGCCGAGCACGACCTCGCCCGTGGTGCCGTCGATGGAGATGACCTCGCCCTCCTCGACGCGGACGTCGCCGACCGTGACGTGGTCGTCGGCGAGGTGCAGCGCCTCTGCGCCCACGACGGCGGGGATGCCCCAGCCGCGCGCCACGACGGCGGCGTGGCTCACCAGCCCACCTCGTGCGGTGAGGATGCCCTCGGCCACCTGCATGCCCTGCACGTCCTCGGGCGAGGTCTCGTTGCGGACGAGGATGACCCTCTGGCCCTGCTCGGCGGCGGCGACGCACCGCTCGGCGGTGAGGCAGACCTGGCCGACCGCGGCACCCGGCGACGCGGCCAGGCCCGTCGTCAGCACCTGGCGATCACCGCCGGAGAACTGGGCGTGGAGCACCTGCTCGACGTGCGCCGCCGTGACGCGCCGCAGCGCCTCGGCCTGGGTGATCTTCCACCCCTTCTGGCTGGTCATCTCCACCGCCATGCGCACGGCGGCCGCACCGGTGCGCTTGCCGATGCGCGTCTGGAGCATCCAGAGCTTGTCCTGCTCGATCGTGAACTCCGTGTCGCACATGTCGCGGTAGTGGCGCTCGAGCCTGGCGAAGATCTTGAGCAGCTCGCCGTGGATCTCGGGGAAGGCGCGCGCCAGGCCGTCGAGGTCGTCGGTGTTGCGGGTGCCGGCGACGACGTCCTCGCCCTGCGCCCGGCGCAGGAAGTCGCCGTAGGGCTTCGCCTCGCCCGTCGAGGGGTTGCGGGTGAAGCCGACACCGGTCCCGGACCGGTCGTCACGGTTGCCGAACACCATGGCCTGGACGTTCACCGCCGTGCCGAGGTCGTGGGGGATGCCCTCCCGCTCGCGGTAGGCCACGGCCCGTGGGCGGTTCCAGGACCGCAGGACCGCCTCGATGGCGCTGCGCAGCTGGGTGGAGGGGTCCTGCGGGAAGGGCCGACCGGTCGCCTGCTCGACGTGCGCGAGGGAGCGATCGCAGAGCCCCCGCAGGGTGGGCGCGCTGATCTCGGCGTCGATCTCGACGCCGTCGCCCGCCCTCGCCAGCTCGAGGAGCCGCTCGAAGTCCTCGCCGTCGAGGTCGAGGACGATCGTGGCGTACATCGCGATGAACCGCCGGTAGGCGTCGTAGGCGAAGCGCTCGTCGGTCTGGGCGGCCAGGGCGGCGACCGACGCGTCGCCGAGCCCGAGGTTCAAGACGGTGTCCATCATCCCGGGCATCGACGAGCGGGCGCCGGAGCGCACGCTGACGAGCAGGGGGGCCTCGGCGTCGCCGAGCGAGCGCCCCATCGCCCGCTCGACCTTGCGCAGCGCCCTCGCCACCTCGGCGTCGAGGCGCTCGGGCCAGCCGCCGGCCAGGTAGAGGCGGCACGCCTCGGTGGTGATCGTGAACCCCGGCGGCACCGGCAGGCCCAGCACGGAGGTCATCTCGGCGAGGTTGGCCCCCTTCCCGCCGAGCAGGTCCGCCAGCTCCATCGGCGCTCGCCGGTGCTTGTGGTCGAACGGGTAGACGAGGGGCACGGCCGGGAGCCTAGGAGTCCCGGCCGTGCCCCTCGGGTCCTCACGAGCCGCCCGGTTGCAGCGTGCCGTTCACGCGCAGCGCGTCGGGGGCGTACTGCGCCACCGTCTCGCTGGGATCGTCGTGGGTGCCGGCCAAAACGCGCAACGACCGCCACATCCACGGGAGGGACGATTGGCGGTCGCTGCTGGCGAGGGCTGGGCGGGCGGGAACAGCCCTCGTTGCCGCTCACCATAGGCACCGGGGGGTCGACCCACAACAAGGTCCTCGCCGGTTGCGCGATCCGATCAGCCGAGCGGCCCGGAGGTGGTCGATCAGGCCAGGCGCGACCGCAGCGCAGCGAGCAGATCGTCGATGGCGACCCGCTCCTGGGCCATCGTGTCGCGGTCGCGCACCGTCACCGCCCGGTCCTCGAGCGTCTCGAAGTCGACCGTGACGCAGATCGGCGTGCCCACCTCGTCCTGGCGCCGGTAGCGGCGGCCGATCGCCTGGGTCTCGTCGTAGTCGCACATGAGGTGCGGTGCGAGCAGGTCGAAGACCTCCCGGGCGACGGGCGTGAGGGTGTCCTTCTTCGAGAGGGGCAGGACGGCGACCTGGTACGGCGCCAGGCGGTGGTGCAGGCGCAGCACGGTGCGGGACTCCCCGTTGACCTCCTCCTCGGCGTAGGCGGCCATCAGGAACGCCATCATCGTGCGGGTGGCGCCGGCCGCGGGCTCGATGACGTGGGGCACGTAGTGCTCGTTGGTCGACTGGTCGAAGTACTCGAGGCGCTCCCCGGAGTGCTTGGCGTGCTGGGTGAGGTCGTAGTCGCCGCGGTTGGCGATCCCCTCGAGCTCGTCCCAGCCCCAGGGGAACAGGAACTCCACGTCGGAGGTGGCCGACGAGTAGTGCGACAGCTCGTCGGGGTCGTGCGGGCGGAGCCGCAGCAGCTCGGGGCTGATGCCCAGCTCGACGTACCAGTCGTAGCGCTGCTGGCACCAGTACTCGTACCACTGCTCGCTCTCGCCGGGCGGCACGAAGAACTCCATCTCCATCTGCTCGAACTCGCGGGTGCGGAACACGAAGTTCCCCGGCGTGATCTCGTTGCGGAACGACTTGCCGACCTGTGCGATGCCGAAGGGCGGCTTCTTGCGCGACGTCTCCAGCACGTTCTTGAAGTTGAGGAACATGCCCTGGGCCGTCTCCGGACGCAGGTAGACGTCGTGCCCGGCGCCCTCCACGGGCCCGGCGTGGGTCTTGAACATGAGGTTGAACTGCCGCGCCTCGGTGAAGCTGTCCTTGGCGCCGCAGCTCGGACACGTGCCCGGGTCGTCGAGCTTGTCGAGGCGGAAGCGCTCGTGGCAGCTCTTGCAGTCGACCAGCGGGTCGGTGAAGTTGGCGAGGTGGCCCGACGCCTCCCAGACCGGCGGGGGGCTGAGGATCGACGCGTCGAGGCCCACGACGTCGTGGCGCTGCTGCACCATCGAGCGCCACCATGCGTCCTTGACGTTCCGCAGCATCAGGACGCCGAGCGGGCCGTAGTCGTAGGTGGAGCGGAAGCCGCCGTAGATCTCCGCCGAGGGGAACACGAAGCCGCGCCGCTTGCAGAGGTTGACGACCTTGTCGAACAGCGCGGGATCTGGCGTGGCGGGCATGGCTCGCCAGGCTACCGGTCGCCGTCGCGGCGCCGGTCACCGGGTCGGGCACCGGGCGCGGTGGTAGAAACGGGCGGATGGCCCAGCCGACCCGCACCGACCCCACCGCCGTGTTCGGGCGGCGGGTGCTCGCCGCCATCCTGGACCTCCTGCTGATCGCCGTGCCGGCCACGATGCTGGCCACCGCGGAGATGGAGTACCTCGAGCTGGGCTCGAGGTCGGCCGCCACCGAGTTCTGCGATGCCTACATGGACCAGCAGGGCGGCGCGTGCATCTCCTTCGAGGACACCGCCTACTTCGGTGACGAGTCGATCAGCTGGGCCTTCGGCGGCACGTGGCTCGCCATCAGCATCCTGAGCCTGGTGGTCCTGCAGGGCCTCACCGGCTTCTCGGTGGGCAAGCTGCTCACCGGCCTGCGCACCGTGCGCGCCGACGGCAGCGCCTGCGGGCTCGCTCGGGCGCTCGTCCGCTGGCTGCTCTGGCTGGTCGACGGGCAGCCGTGCGGCATCCCCCTCGTCGGCTTCATCACGGCGCTCACCACCATCGGCCACCGCCGCGTCGGCGACATGGTCGCCAAGACCTTCGTGGTGCGCGCCTCGGCGATGGGCCAGCCCGTCGCCGTCCCGGGCCTTGCCGCACCGGCCGACACCGCCAACCCCTACCTCGCCGCCCCCACGTCCGGCGCGCCGCTCGGCCGACGCTCCTCCCCCGCAGTGGGACGAGGCGCGCGGCACCTACATCCAGTGGGATCCACGAGAGGGCGCCTGGCTGCAGTGGGACGAGTCGGGCCGGGCCTGGTCTCGCATCGACGGCCAGTAGGGCTTCCCTGTCGACCCACCGGAGCGTCCGCGCACGATGCAGCCGCGCCGCGGCGCTCGTGCTCGCGCTCGTCGTGCTCGGCGCATGCAGCGGTGACGACGACGAGGCGGCCACCACCACCTCGAGTTCGCCGGCTGCCACCTCCGGCAGCGAGGGGTCGCGCCAACCCGACGCCGAGCCGTGCCCCGACGTCGACGTGCCCGCCGACGCCCGCGACGTCGAGGCCGCCGAAGGCGACGTCGACGGGGACGGCGAGCCCGACGAGCTCCGCAGCTACCGGATCGGCGCGACCGACGACTGGCGGCTCCACGTCGCGCTCGGGGCGGGCGGCGGCGCGCAGGCGCCGATCGTGGCGTTCGGCGACGGGGTCGGCGTGCTGGGCGGGGCGGACGTCGACGGCGATGGCGGTGACGAGGTCTGGGTGCGCACCGGCGCCGGGGCGAGCGCCACGATCATCGGCCTGGTCCGCTACGACGCCTGCGAGCTCGCGCAGGTGACCTTCGGCGCCGGCACCCCGGCAGACCTGCCCGTCGGCGGGAGCGTCGGGACCTCGGCAGGGCTCGAGTGCGCGGCCGGACCCGACGCCGACCTGACCGCCTACCGCACCACGCTCGTCGGTGGCGAGGCGTACGAGGTGTCGGCCACCGAGCACGCGCTCGAGGGCACGGTGCTCGTCGAGCGCGGCACCACGGAGCGCACCGTGCGCGCCGGCGACGTCGAGCTCTTCCGCTACAGCTCGTTCAGCTGCGGGCGCCTGAGCCTCTAGGGACGACCCGCGAGGTCAGCCGCGGTCGAGGATGGCCACGCTGCGCAGGCGTCGCTCGAGGTGGTGCTCGAGCGAGCGGATGGCGAGGTGGTCGATCTCCTGGGTGGCCGGTGAGCTGAGCTCGTTGAGCGCCGACCCGAGGCGGCCACCGAGGATGTCGTTGAGGAGCGCGAGCGCCTCGGGTGAGATCGCCGAGCCGACGCGGTGCGCCCGGCACAGCGTCCCACCCGACTCGAGGTCGAACGCCACGAGGTCGCCCTCGGCGCCGCACTCGACGCAGCGCTCGACGACGGGTCGGAAGCCCTCGAGCGCCAGGACCTTCAGGAAGAAGGCGGGCAGCACGAGCGGTCCGCTGTGCCCCGCCAGGGCCCGCAGGGCGCCGAGCAGCATCTGGTACAGGGCCGGGTTCGGCTCGCCTTCGAGGCCGAGCTGGTCGCACGCCTCGAGCATCGACACGGCCCGGGTGAGGCGGTCGAGGTCGTCGCGGATCGCCCGGAAGTGGTCGATGCTCTCGGCCTGGGTGACGATGTCGAGCTCACGGCCCTCGTAGAAGAGGAGCTGCAGGTGGGTGGGCGGCTCCAGCCGGGCACCGAAGCGGCTCTTGGTCTTGCGGACGCCCTTCGCCACGGCCCGGACCTTGCCGTGCTGGCGGGTCAGGATGCTCACGATCCGGTCGGACTCGCCGAGCTTGTGGGTGCGCAGGACGATGCCCTCGTCCCGGTACAGGCCCATGGCGCGACGCTACTGCTCGACGCCTCCGAAGCGGCGCTCCCGGCGCTGGTACTCGCGCACGGCGTCGAAGAGGTGCTCGCGGCGGAAGTCGGGCCAGAGGGTCTCGGTGAAGATGAGCTCGCTGTAGGCCATCTCCCAGAGCAGGAAGTTGGAGATGCGGTGCTCGCCCGACGTGCGGACCACCAGGTCGGGGTCGGGCATGTCCGGGGCGTAGAGCCGCGACCGGATCGACTTCTCGGTGATCTTGTCCGCCGGGGTGCCCGCCTCGACGAGCGCCCGCACGGCATCGACGACCTCCGCCCGGCCGCCGTAGTTGAAGGCGAAGGTGAGGGTCATGCCGCGGTTGTCGGCGGTCATCGCCATCGTGTCGTCGATGTGCCGCTGCACGCGCTTGGGCACTCGCCAGCCCTTGCGGCCGATGAAGCGCACGCGCACGTCCTTGTCGTCGAGCTCCTCGCGGCGCTCGAGCAGCAGCCGCTCGTTGAAGCCCATCAGGTAGCGGACCTCGTCGGCGGGTCGGCGCCAGTTCTCCGTGGAGAAGGCGTAGACGGTGAGCCAGCCGATCCCGAGGTCCAGCGCGCCCTCGACGGTGTCGAACAGCGCCTGCTCACCGGCCGCGTGGCCCTCGGTGCGCCTGAGACCACGCTGGGTCGCCCAGCGGCCGTTGCCGTCCATCACGCACGCCACGTGGGCAGGGATGCGCGAGGGATCGATGCCTTCGGGGACCACGGCTCCGAACCTAGCGGCGTGGGTACCGTGCACCTGTGCTCGACCGGTGGCGTGCCCGTTGGCCGTGGCTCGACGCCGTGCTCCGGGTCAACGAGCGCTTCTCGGTGATCGGTGGTGGGCCGCTGTCGGCGTCGATCGCGCTGTCGGGGTTCCTGTCGCTGTTCCCGCTCCTGCTCGTCGTGGTCGCCATCTTGGGCTTCCTCGCCGCCGGCGACACCGGCTTCGCGGGCACGCTGGTGCGCGACCTCGGCCTGCGCGGCCGCGCCTCGGAGACGGTGCTCGACGCGATCGAGACGGCGGAGCGCAGCCGGCGCACCGCCTCGATCGTCGGCGTGGCCGGTCTCGTGTGGTCCGGCCTGGGCGTCGTCGGATCGCTGCAGACCGGCATCAACGCCGCCTGGCAGGTCACCGGCCGCGGCCTCCTCGACCGGCTCGTGGCGCTGCGCTGGCTGCTCGGGGCCGGCATGCTGTTCCTCACCAGCCTGTCGCTCGGCCCGCTCATGAACCTCCTGCCCGGAGCTCTGGCGCCGCTCACCATCCTGGTCGGGCTGCTGCTCAGCACCGTGCTGTTCGTGTGGACGTTCCACTCGCTCGGCAACGCCCACCTCGGCTGGCGCGCCCACCTGCCCGGGGCGGTGCTGGTGGCGGTCGGGTTCGAGATCTTGAAGGTGCTCGGCGCCGTCTACGTGCCCCGCGCCGTGGCATCGTCGTCGGCGCTCTACGGGTCGCTGGGGGTGGTCTTCGCGGTGCTCGCCTGGTTGCTGGTCTACGCGCGCCTGATCATGTACGGCGCCGTGCTCAACGTGGTGCGCTACGAGGCCGCCGCCGGGACCGTCACCGCGGAGATCCAGGTGCCGCGCATCCCCGGCGAGGTGCCGCTCGAGGTGAACCGGGGTGGTGCGGTCTCGGACATGGCCGACGCCGAGGGCCCCGACCGCTGAGGGGGCTCACTCCTCCTCGATGGGCGTCGGCGACATGCCCAGGATCTCGCCGTTGCGGAAGATGGTGACCGGACCGTCCTCGCTCACCACGACGACCGTCGCCGTCGGATCGTCGAAGCTGTAGCGACGGGCGGACGTGTGGCGCATGCCGCGGAAGCCGGCGACGTCCTGCTCGGCGTCGACGCTGGGGACGAGGCGCACGCCGAGCTGGCGAAGCGTCCCGGTCACGTCGAACACCGCGGCGCCGTCGACCTGGGAGAGCGCGTGGCGCAGCGGCCCCAGGCTCAGCGGGCGCAGGATCTGCAGGGCGGGCGGCAGCGGGAGCCGGACCTCGGTCGCCGGGGCAGGCTGCTCGTCGCTGCGGTAGACGAGCAGCGCGCCGATCCCCCACGCGCCCAGATCGTGCACGGCGAACTCGAGGAGGGCGAGGAGCACCGCCGGGTCGCCGTGCTCGGGGCCCATCGGGATCGAGTCGACCCACGAGGCGACCGGTGGCTCGTGGTGCCAGTCGAAGCGCTCCCAGCGCCACACGCCGCGATGGCCCACCACCCGGACGGCACCGGCTGGGTGGCGCTGCACGACCGTGGCGTCGAGGACCTCTGCGAGGACCCCGAGGTCGCGCTCGGACCCCGCCGGCCGGTCGAACACCGCCCACCCGTCGACGCCGTCGGAGCGCCGGATCAGCCAGCTCGACAGCCCGTCGGCGAACCGCCTCGCCCAGTTCAGCGGCTGCCCGGCCGTCGGCCGCTCGACGATCTCCAGGTCGGTGCCGGCGCGCCACCCCTCCGGATCGGAGGCGGGGTCGATGATCGCCCCGACGCTCGCCACGCGCCGCTCGTGGACGGGCGGGTGGACGGCATGCAGCACCTCGTCGAGCACCAGCTCCTGCCAGGCGGCGGACCCCTCGAAGAGGAAGCCGGCGTCCTCCAGCTCCTCCCGCAGCCGCCGCAGGCGAGCCGCCTGGCGCTGTTGATCTGCCATCCGCCGAGGCTACGCGCGCCCCCGCGGTTGGGGGGCCGTCGAGGTGGGAAGCGACCAGTACGCCTGCACGTGAGCGGAGGAACGAGCCGATGGCGCCCATGCCCACCCTGGCCGAGCCGACCCCCTTCGAACCCGAGCGGCCGATCGATCCCGCCGAGGAGCCGCCCGGCCCGGTCCCGGATCCGGAGCGTCCGGTCGACCCCGTCGTGGTTCCCGACGGGCCCGTCCCCGACCCGGAGCGCCCGGTGCCGATCGAGCCCGTCGAGGACTGAGCGCCTGGGCGCTCGGGCCGGGTCGAGGCGCACGGCGCCAGCGGTCCCGGTCCCCCGCCCGGCGCGAGGGATCGGGGCGGTCGCGCCCCTATCCTCGGGCTCCATGACGTGGCGGAGGGCCTGGTCGGCCGTGCTGGGGGTGATGGCCGTGGCGGGGTGCGCCTCGGGTGTCGACGCGGCCACCCAGGAGGCGGTGCTCGAGCGCCAGGCGGCCGCCGACGCCTCGACGACCACCACGCCGTCGACCACCACCTCGACCGCGCCGGCGCCGACCACGACGACCGTGCCCACGACCACGACCGAGCCCCACCCCGAGCGGGTGCTGTGGGAGCAGCCGTGGCTGCCGTACGGGACCGTGGGGCCCCTCACGCTGCACCACCCGACCGACCGGGTCGAGGCGATCGGCTTCCACCAGTCCGGCCACGACGGCGCCCAGCAGCAGACGGCCACGGCATCGGCAGCGCGCTGGTTCACCATGGAGAGCCGCGACCGCGACACCGGCCCGCAGGGCGCCGCCGACATCGTCGTGGAACCGGGCCGGGAGGTGCGGGCGCCGGTCACGGGCACGGTCATCCGGGGCGGCACCTACACGCTGTACTGCGACCACGTCGACCAGTACGTGGTGATCGAGCCCGACGCCCGACCCGGCTGGGAGGTCAAGGTGCTCCACATCGAGGGCCTCGCCGTGGGCACCGGCGACCACGTGCAGGCCGGCGCCACCCGCCTCGCCGCCAGCGCCAGGGTGCTGCCCTTCCCCTCGCAGGTCGAGGACGACACCGGCCTGCCGCCGTGGCCCCACGTGCACGTCGAGGTCGTCGACCCCACGGTGAAGGATCGTCCGACGGGCGGCGGCTGCCCCTGAGCCGCCGCGTCAGCCGGCGTCGGCGGGTGCCGGCGCCTTCGTGCTGCGCCAGTCGGCCCGGCCGATGACGGCGAAGCACGGGATCAGCAGCGCGCCGAGCGCGACCCAGTAGTGCCGGAACCAGCCGGGCTCCTGGAGGTGCCGGCCGAGGCCCAGCGCGTGCGCGAAGACCAGGGTCATGGCCACCATCTGGGCCAGGCCCACCCAGCGCCAGTGCCGCGCGAGGCGCCCGCGCACGGCGAGCCCGTCGAGCAGCTCGTAGGCGAGGAAGGCGACGAGCGCTGCGACGCCGGCGATCACGAAGACGCCCCGGCCGGCGCCGCCGTAGATCAGCGCCGTGCTCGGTGCCAGCGGCCCGGTGTCGATCAGCAGGCCCGCCAGGAGCAGGCCGGGATGGGCGAGGAGGAGCGACAGGACGAGCACGCCGCTCACCCGCTGGTAGATCGGGCTGCGGGCGAACCGCCGGCTCACCATCGTCAACGACCCGTGCGCGTAGTGGGTCCACATCAGGCTCCACGCCCAGATCCCGAGCAACGGGAACACCGTGTACGGGTCGAGCGGCTTCGAGGGCCCGAGCGCATCGAGCCAGTGGACGTAGGGCACGATGACGACGATGCAGAACAGCAGCCAGGCGACCGCCGTCGTCGACCGAGGCTCGGTCTCGCTGGTGCCCACGTCAGCCGCGGGTTGAGCGGCCGGCGAGGCGCTGGGAGGATCGGGCGGTGACCGACCGGCGTCTCGCAGCCATGGCGCTGATCGTAACGGTGGCGGTGCTGGTGGGCTACGGCGCATGGACGGTGCGCACCGACCGCCAGCCGCAGCCCACGCCTCCGGTGCCGGGCCGGCCCCTCGCCGACCCTGACGACACCGTCCTGACGCCCGAGCAGGTGGCGCAGCACCACACCCGCGACGACTGCTGGACCATCGTCGACGACGAGGTCTTCGACCTCACCAGCTTCATCGGCTCCCATCCCGGCGGTGCGGTCATCGTCGAGGCGTGCGGCGTCGACGCCACGAGGCTCTTCGAGGAGCGCGAGCGGGACGACGGCTCGCGGGTGGGCTCGGGGGAGGACCACAGCAGCGCCGCCGAGGACCAGCTCGAACAGCTCCAGATCGGCGTGCTGCCCGACGGCTGAGCCGATGACCCCGGGGCACTGGAGCGTCACCTTCGCGGTCGACGACGCCGACGCCACAGCGCTGCGGGCCCGCGAGCTCGGCGGCGAGGTCGTCGCGGGGCCCGTCGACGCCCCCTGGACGAGGACGGCGGTGAGCCGGGGCCTCGAGGCGTAGGGCTCCTCGCGCTCCCGGTCAGGCGCCGATGACGGGCGGACGGCCGTGGCCGTCGGCCTCGCACATCGCGAAGTAGAAGTCGCGGATGCCGCCGGCGTCGATCACGGTGGTGACGTTGCCGTCGGCGTCGAGGTTGAGGTTGGCGCCGTGGATGGCGAAGAACACGTCGGTGAGCTCGCTGTTGGTCTCGGGGACGTGCAGCGTGTGGATCGAGCCGGCCGGCTCGAAGAGGTAGCTGCCCGCCACGTTCACGTCGTCGGGGTACTCGAGGTACTGCCACGATCCCGAGAGGGTGAAGGCGTGGACCTGGCCGGTGTGCTTGTGGGTGTCGACGGTCATCCCGGCCTGGAACTTCGTTCGGATCACCCAGAGGCCCGCGTCGACGTCGACCTGCAGGAGCTGCAGCGTCGACCCGTCGCCCAGGTCGACGAAGGGCAGGTCGGCCTCGTGGCGGAGGACGGCGGTGGGGATCTGCACGGCGGTCATGCCGGCAAGGTAATCCCGGCGCCGCCGGGGCGTCGGCGAGCTGCGCGCCCTCAGCAGCTCCGGCCGGAGAAGGCGACGAGCTGCTCGAGCCGGCTGGCGCCGGCGGGCGCCGCCTGCTCGGGGCCGAAGGTCCCGGGCCTGCGCAGCTCGGGGGCGATGGCGGCACGTGCGAACCCGTCGACGTCGGCCACGACGTCCTCGTCGACCTCGACGTCCTGACCGGTCGCGGTCCCGAGGTCCCAGGTGTGCATCAGGAGGTCGAAGGCGAGGAGGCGGGCGAAGGTCTCGCCGGGCATCTCCCCGAACGGGGTCGCCACGGTGCGCTCCATGGCGCCGGGCGAGCGGAACGCCGCGTCGATGTCGTCGATGGCCGCTCGCGCCGTGGCGGTCACCGCAGCGTCCTCGACCGGCGCGATCTCGGGTGGCGCCTCCTCGGCGCGCACGACCGCGGCGAACGTCGTGGCGCCGCCGATCAGGTGGCCGAAGAGGTCACGCACCCGCCACTCCTCGCAGGGCGTGGGGGCGTCGAGCTGCTCGGTCGACGTGCCCGCAGCGAGCTTCTGGAAGACGGGCACGATCGCATCGAACTGCGAGAGCGGATCCATCGCGCACCTCCTGAGGGGCCCAGCCCGGCGGCTGCACCTGCATGATGGAGCATCGCGCCGATCGCCGCTCGCCGCATCGGTCGCGATGCCCATCTTCGGCGCGGTGGATGGGTGGTTCTGCCCATGACCCCCTGCGGGGGCCCTCCAGGACGCCGCGGTCCGGCACCCGGCGCGCTGGGCGTGGCCGGATGCGATGCTGGGGGCGTGGCCGTCGTGGACGACGCAGCGCGGGCGCTGGAGCTGGCCGACGAGGCGTTCAGCCGTCTCGACGTCGAGGGCCTCGTGACCCACCTCTCGGCCGCCATCCGCGGCTTCACCGCCGCCGGTGAGCCCTGCCATGCGGCCATGGCCTGCGTGCGGCTCGGCGACGCCTACGCCAACCTCTTCGCGAACCTCACCGCGGCGCGCGCCTGGTTCGCCCGGGCCACCCGACTGGTGGAGGACCAGCCGCCGTGCATCGAGCAGGGCTGGGTGGCCGTGGCGGCGATGGGCTGCGACGTCGACGACCCCGCCGACCTGCTGGCGCGAGCCGAGCTGGCGCTCGACCGGGCCCGGCGCTTCGGCGACCTGAACCTCGAGACCAAGGCGCTGGCCGACGCCGGGCTGGCACACGTGCACGCCGGGAGCATCGACGAGGGCATGGCGCTGCTCGACGAGGCGATGGCGCTGGCGTGCGGTCCCGCCGATGATCCCAACGTCACGGGCAAGTCGGTCTGCTCGTTCTTCACCGCCTGCTACTTCGCCGTCGACTTCGAGCGGGCGGCGTCCTGGGCGGACCTGCTGCGCCGGCACGGGCTCATCGGCTCCCAGCCGGGGCCCCCGGCGTTCCTCTCGAGCCACTGCGACAGCGTGCAGGCCACCCTGCTCATGGAGCTGGGCCGATGGAGCGACGCCGACGCCGTCCTGACCCGCTCGCGCGCCGACTTCGAGGAGGCGATGGGCTTCCCGAGCTGGCACCCCGACATCGCGCTCGCCGACCTGCGCACCCGCCAGGGTCGCTACGCCGAGGCCGAGGCGCTGCTGCTCGGCAAGGACCAGGCCATGCAAGCGCTGCTGCCCGCCGCTCGCCTCCACCTCGAGCGCGGCGACCACGAGCTGGCCCTCGCCACCGCGGCGCGCGGGCTGCGCCTCATCGGAGCGGATCGGCTGCGTGCCGTGGAGCTCCTCGCCCTGCAGGTCGACGCACACCTGGCGCTCGGCGATCTGGCTGGTGCGGTCGCCGCCTGCGAGGCGCTCAGCGAGCGCACCGGCGACGTCCACATCGCCTCGTTGCAGGCCCACGCCGCCGCGGCGCGTGCCGCGGCTGCTGGCGGCGCAGGGCGAGCCGCAGGAGGGCGTGGCGCTGCTCGACGCCACCATCGAGCGCCTCGACCCGCGCCAGCTCCCGTGGTTGCGTGCCACCCTGCTCCTCGAGCTGGCCCGGCTGCGCGACGAGGCCGGCGACGCGCCCGCCGCCAGGGCAGCCGCGGCCGCCGCAGCGGCAGTGCTGGACTCCCTCGACGTCGTGCTGCGCCCCCATGAGCTGGCCCTGCTCCAGCGGCTCGGCGAGCTGGCCCCGGCCGGTCGGCCCGAGGTCGACGTGGCGGTGCTCGAGCGCGACGGCGAGTGGTGGGCGGCGTCGTGCGCCGGCACCGGCGTGCGGCTCCGCGACACCAAGGGGTTGCGCTACCTCGCCGAGCTCGTCGCCGCGCCGGGCGCGGAGCGCCACGCGCTCGATCTCGTGGATCGGGTCGAGGGCGTCGGGGAGCCGGGCCAGCCCGACCGCCGAGCGCTCGGCGACGCGGGCGAGGTCATCGACGCCGCGGCGCGCACCGCCTACCGCCACCGCATCGAGGCGCTCCGGGCCGACATCGACGAGGCTCTCGACGACGACCGGCTCGATGCCGCCGAGGTGCTGCAGGCGGAGCTCGACCAGCTCGTCGCCCAGCTCGCCCAGGCCTTCGGGCTCGGCGGGCGCAGTCGGGTGGCGGGCTCCGCGGCGGAGCGCGCCCGCCTGAACGTCACCCGCGCCCTGCGGGCGGCGCTGGCCAAGCTGACCGATGCCCTGCCCGGTCCCGGGGCTGCCCTCGACCGGGCGGTCCGCACGGGCATCTACTGCGCCTACGAGCCGGGCGAGGACGACGTCCGCTGGATCGTTCATCCCTGACTGAACGGGATCGGCCCGAGGTGAACGCCGAAGGGGCATGGAACCCATGTCACCCACCGTGGACGAGATCGCCGAGGACATCTTCCGGATCTCGACCTGGATCCCCGACGTGAGCCCTGAGGGGTTCACCTTCAACCAGTTCCTCGTGCGAGGCGACGAACCGCTGCTCTTCCACACCGGCCCGCGGACGCTGTTCCCGCTGGTCGCCGAGGCGGTCGCCACGGTGACCCCGGTGGAGTCGCTGCGGTGGATCACCTTCGGTCACGTGGAGGCCGACGAGTGCGGCTCGATGAACATGTGGCTGACCGCAGCACCCGCCAGCCAGGTCGCCCACGGCGAGCTCGGCTGCGACGTGTCGCTCAACGACCTCTGCGACCGCCCGCCGCGCGCCCTCGCCGAGGGCGAGGTCATCGACATCGGCGGCAAGCGGCTGCGGCAGATCTCCACGCCGCACGTGCCCCACGGCTGGGAGGCGCAGGTCCTCTTCGAGGAGGCGACCGGCACGCTGCTCTGCGGTGACCTGTTCAGCCAGGTCGGCGCGCCACCGGCGCTCACCACCGACGACGTCGTCGACCCGGCCATGGCGGCCGAGGCGATGTTCCACGCCACCTCGCTGGCCCCCCACACGGCGTCCACCCTGCGAGCGCTCGGCGACCTCGAGCCCTCGACGCTGGCGATCATGCACGGCTCGTCGTTCCAGGGCGACGGCCGCAAGGCCCTCGACGAGCTGGCCGCCGCCTACGAGGCGCTCGCCGCCACCGGCTAGCGCCCGACAGGGCGGGGCCCGGCTCCGTACCATTGCGCCATGGCGGGCATGGCGAGGTGGCGTCGGGCCGCGCGCACGAAGCAGCTCTGGCTGGGGGCGCTGGCCGCCACCGTCGCCGTCCTCCTCGCCTCGGTCGCCCTCGGCGCCGGCGACGACGACGTCGTGGCGGAGGACGCCCCCGCCGGCACGACCAGCACAGCCTCCACGACCACGACCGTGCGGTCCGCCACCACCACGACCGCGGCGCACGAGCTCCCGGCGCTGCCCGACCGCGACGCGCCGGGCGAGGGCCTCGAGACCGACCCGGCCCGCACCGGTGGGCTCAGCGCGCTCGGTGTCGGCACCTTCGACGTCGACGCGCTGCTGGCGGGCGTGGAGGTGCGGCCCGAGTCCACCGGCGGCGACTACGACCGCTCGCGCTTCGGCGGCTGGATCGATGCCGACGGCAACAGCTGCGACACGCGCGCCGAGGTGCTGCGCGCCGAGTCGGCGACGCCCGCCCAGGTCGACCCCGGCCGCTGCACCGTCGTCGCCGGCGACTGGCTGTCGATCTACGACGGCTACACGACCGACGACCCGACCGAGCTCGAGATCGACCACCTCGTCGCGCTGGCGGAGGCCTGGCGGTCCGGCGCCGACGCCTGGTCGGACCAGCGCCGGATCGCCTTCGCCAACGACCTCGACCACCCCGGCGCCCTCGTGGCCGTCACCGCCGCCACCAACCGCTCCAAGAGCGACCGCGACCCGGCGAGCTGGCAGCCGTCGAACCGCGGTGCCTGGTGCCTCTACGCGGCGGACTGGTTGACGGTGAAGCAGCGCTGGCAGCTCACCATGGACGCGCGCGAGGCGAGAGCGCTGCGGAACATGCTGGCCGGCTGCGGGCAGGGATCGCCGCCGGCGACCGCCGCGCCGACGCCACCGCCCGCCCCATCGCCGGCCCCGGTCGCCGGGTCCGGCTGCGACGCTGCCTACCCCGACGTGTGCGTCCCGCCAGCGCCGCCCGACCTCGACTGCGGCGAGATCCCGCACCGGCGCTTCCGGGTCCTGCCGCCGGACCCGCACCGCTTCGACGGCGACGGCGACGGTCTCGGCTGCGA
Organism: uncultured Microthrixaceae bacterium; assembly: GCA_963715505.1. Lineage (GTDB taxonomy): Bacteria > Actinomycetota > Acidimicrobiia > Acidimicrobiales > VFJN01 > VFJN01. The sequence continues at coordinate 998,023 of OY970242.1, read as the reverse complement.
GAGCTGACTGCCAGACTGGACGCCATGATCGAACGACAGGTCGAGATCACCACCCCCGACGGCGAGATGACCACGTTCGTCGTGCACCCCGAGCACGGCGGCCCGCACCCCGTCGTGCTGTACCTGATGGACGCGCCCAGCATCCGCCCGGCGCTGATGGACATGGCGTCGCGCCTGGCCAGCGCCGGCTACTACGTGCTCGTCCCCTACCTCTTCTACCGGGGCGGGCCGCTGCGCGAGTTCGGCATGAGCGACGAGGACATGCATGCGCGCCAGGAGCTGATGGGCATGGTCACGCCCACCAACATCGTGGGCGACGCCGAGGCGCTGCTGGCGTTTGCCGACGCCGACCCGGCGGCGCGCGGCGGCGACGTCGGCGTCGTGGGGTTCTGCATGAGCGGGCCGCTCGCCGTCTCGCTCGCCCGTGCCCTTCCCGACCGGGTCGCCGCCGCGGCGTCGATCCACGGGGCGTGGATGGTGCGCGACACGCCGGACTCGGCGCACCTCGACCTCGAGAAGGTCCGTGCCGAGCTGCACCTCGCCTGGTGCGACGACGACCCCACCGCCCCGCCCGACACCATCGGCGTCTTCCGCCAGGCACTCGACGACGCGGGCGTGACCTACACGTTCGACTTCGTGGAGGACGCCCAGCACGGCTTCGCGCCGCGCGGTCCCCGCTACGACCGCGACGCCTCCGAGCTCCACTGGGAGCGGGTCCACTCGCTGCTGCGCCGCAACCTCTGAACCGGGCCGGGGCGGGCTGCCTGCGAGCGCCGCGCTCCGTCCGCAGCGTGGCGGTCAGGCCGAGCCGCGGCGGTCGCGGGCTCGGCGCTTGCCCTCGTGCATCGCCTGCACCCGCCCCACCGCGATGGCGGCGCCCTCGGCCACGAGGTCGGCGCTGAGGCGCTGCGGCGCGGGCATGTGCTCGGCCCACGGGTCGCGGTCGCCGAGCAGGTCCAGGGCGGTGTGGACCGTGAAGTCGCGCGGCGAGATGTCGTCGAGGTCGTCCCAGCCGACGGGGAACGACACGGTCGTCCCGGGCCGCACGCGCGCGCTGTAGGCCGAGATCACCGTGGCGCCGCCCGCACGGGTCGAGTCGACGAACACCTTGCCGCCGCGCTCGTCCTTCACGAACTCCGTCGTGGCCAGGGCCGGGTCGAGCGCTGCAGCGCGGGCGGCGATCGCCCGCGTGGCGGACGCCGCGTCCTCGAGCGACGTCTGGTCGTCGATCGGGACGAAGACGTGGAGGCCCTTGGCGCCGCTGGTCTTGACGGCGCCCGCCAGGCCGGCGTCGGCGAGCACCTGGCGCACGAGGCGCGCTGCCGCCACGGCGGCCGGGAACGAGTCGCCCTTGGGCGGGTCGAGGTCGAGCACGAGGTGGGTCATGTGGTCGGGCTGGCCGACCTGCACCAGGGTCGGGTGGTACTCCACGGCGCGCTGGTTGGCGAACCACAGCAGCGTGCGACGGTCGTTGCAGAGGGCGTAGGCCACCTCGCGCTTGGAGCTCTCGGCCCAGAGCGACACCGTGGGGAGCCAGTCGGGCGCGTACCTGGGGAGGTTCTTCTGCATGAACGCCTCCTGCCCGCGGTGCACGCGGATCACCGAGAGGGGCCGGTCGGCCAGCGCGGGGAGGATCCGCCCACGCACCCCGTCGAGGTAGTCGACGAGGTCGCGCTTGGTGGCCCCGGCGCCGTCGAAGAGCGGCTGGTCCAGGTTGGTGAGGGCCACACCGTCCCGCCGCTCGTCGGGCTCGCTCGGGCTCATGCCAGGACGCTACCGACGGGTCGCCGTCGAGGGGCAGGTGCGCATCCCGCCACGCTGTCGGACTCGGGACACGCCGCCGGTAGCGTCCCCTCACCATGGCCGACGGCACCCACCACAGCTTCGAGGGAACGGGCGTGGCGCTGCTGCTCACCTCGGCCGCGGCCTTCGGCACCTCGGGCGCCTTCGCCAAGTCGCTGCTCGAGACGGGCTGGTCGCCGGGGACGGCCGTGACGGTCCGCATCTCGCTGGCGGCCGCCGTCCTCGTCGTGCCCGCGGCCCTGTCGATGCGCGGCCGGTGGCACCAGCTGCGCGGCCACCTCCGCGTGATCGCGCTCTACGGCCTGCTGGCCGTGGCCGGCTGCCAGCTGTTCTTCTTCAACGCCGTGCAGACCCTCTCCGTCGGTGTGGCGCTGCTCCTCGAGTACCTCGGCCTGATCCTCGTGGTGGGCTGGCTCTGGCTCCGGCACGGGCAGCGCCCGCGGCGCTGGACGATGGTTGGCGTGGTGCTCGCGGTGGCCGGGCTCGTGCTGGTCCTCGACGTCGGCGGCGGGGCGCAGGTCGACGCCGCCGGGGTGCTGTGGGGCCTCGCCGCCGCGGTCGGCCTCGCCGCCCACTTCGTGCTGGCCGCCCGCGACATGTCCGGCCTGCCGCCGCTCGTGATGGCCGCTGGCGGGATGCTCGTCGGCGCCACCGCCCTGGCGCTGGCCGCGCTGGTGGGGATCATGCCCATGGACGCTGCGACCCGCGAGGTCACCCTCGCCGACACGCTGGTGCCGTGGTGGGTGCCGGTCCTCGGCGTCAGCGTGATCGCCGGAGCCCTCGCCTACGCCCTGGGCATCGCCGGGGCCCGCCGGCTCGGCTCGAAGGTGGCCGCCTTCCTCGGGCTCACCGAGGTGCTCTTCGCCGTGCTGTTCAGCTGGCTGCTCCTCGACGAGCTGCCCCTGCCCATCCAGCTCGCCGGCGGCCTGCTGATCGTCGCAGGCGTGGCCGCGGTCCGCTACGAGGAGCTGGAGGACCTCCCGCCGACGCCGCTCGACCTGCCCGCCGACGACACGCTGGCGTCGAGCTGACCCGCCGTCACCGGGCTCGCCGGTGGACCGACACCGCGTAGTCGCAACCCGGCTCGAACGGCGCCCGGTCCCAGGTGGCGAAGCGCTCCGCCAGGGTCAGGCCGGCCGCCGCGGCATGCTCGTCGTAGTCGGCCAGCGGGTAGCGGCGGTCGACGCTGAAGCCGGCCACGAGCACGCCCGCGGGCGCCACGTGGCGGGCCACACCGGCCACCAGGGCCGCCTCGCTGCCCGGCGGGGTGAACAGCGGCACGTTGCCGGCCATCACCACCACGTCGAAGGTGCGGGCGAGGTCGAGCTCGGCGAGGTCGGAGGCGATCCAGGTGAGCTCGGCGCGCGCGCGCCTCGGCCGTGCGCAGCATGGAGGCGTCACGGTCGACGCCCACCACCTCGGTCCCGTGGCGAGCCAGCTCGATCGCCACGCGGCCGGTGCCGCACCCGGCGTCGAGCACGCTGCCGGGCGCAAAGGCCCGCACGAAGGCCGCCTCGCCGTGGATGTCGGTCCCGCCCGCCGCCAGCCGGTCGAAGCGGGCCTGGTAGTCCTCGCCGTCCCATCGCACCGATCGGTCCCCGGCCACCACCGCGAGGGTAGGACGCTCAGGCGGCGTCGGCGGCGAGGATGCCCTCGATCTGGCCGAGCGCCTCCTTGAGGCCCTCCTCCATGCCCATCGCCACGAGCTGCTCCATCGCCTCGACCGAGCCGAACTGCGAGTGCATCACCATGACCGTCCCGCCACCGGTGCGCTCGGTCAGCGTGACCACCGTGGAGGTGCTGGGCAGCGCCTCGTTCTTGGCGCCGCTGTCGTCGGCGAAGCTGTCGACCATCTCCAGGCGGTGCGGCGGCTCGACGGCGACGACCTCCCAGAGGCCGTGGTACTTCTCGCCCTCAGGGCTGGTCATGTGGTAGCGGACCATGGCGCCGGGGGTGAGATCGTGCTCCACGACGGTGGCCGGGTAGGTCGGCGGGCCCCACCACCGCTCGAGCTGGCGGGGGTCGGCCCACAGCTGCCAGGCCCGCTCGACGGTGGCATCGAGCTCGGTGGTGACCGTCATCGTGTGCGCGGCCGGGTCCTTGTCAACGGTGATCTGCATTGCCGGGTCCTTCCTTGCTGTCCTCGGCGAGCAGGTCGCCGATGCGGTCGATGCGGGCCCGCCACACGGTCTCGAGCTGGTCGAGCAGCCGGGTGGCCCGGCGGATGGTGTCGAGGTTGCTGCGCACGATCTGCTCCCGGCCGCGGCGCTGCTTGGTCACCAGCTCGGCGGCTTCGAGCACAGCGACGTGCTTCTGCACGGCGGTGACGCTCATGGGGTACCGGCGGGCCAGGGCCGAGACGCTGTGCTCGCCGAGGAGCGCCTGGCGCACGATGTCGCGCCGGGTGGCGTCGGCCAGGGCGCGGAACACCCGATCGGCCTGCTCCGGTGCGATCTCGTCTACAACCATATGGTTGTAGATAATCACGGGTGCGCGACGTTGACAAGCGCGCGCTCCGACGCTGCTGCCGTCGGCCCCAGCGGGGCGCTCGTGTCGGTCAGGCGAGCTCGGCGTCGACGGGGCCGAGGTACACCCACCGCCCGTCGTCGTCGCGGACGAACCGGCTCAGCTCGTGGAGGACACCTGGCCGTCCCCCGCGCTCGTAGCGGGCCCGGAGCTCGACCTCGCCCTCCCGGTCGAGCAGGTCCCCCGCCACCGTCGCCAGGACCTCGAGCTCGGTCCACCGCTGCCCGAGCACGAACCCGATCGACGCCGGCCGGGTCGACGGGTGCCACGACCGCAGCAGGTGCGCCTCGTCCGCCAGCGCGAAGGCCGTGAAGCGCGACCGCATCAGCCGCTCCGCCGTCGGCGCCACACGCTCGCCCGACACGATCGGCCCGCAGCACCGAGCGAGGCTGGCGCCGGAGCCGCACGGGCACGCGTCGTCGTCATCCACGCCCTGCATGATGTCGCCTCGGCGCGCCGACCCGGCGCAACCAGGTGCGGCTGCGGATCGCTGCGACCGCGGAATACCGTCGCCCGGCATGGATGCGCTGCAGCGAGCCGTCGGTGTCGCGCTGGGCAGCGAGGTCGTCGGAGCCGCTGCGGTGCACGGTGGTGATGTGGCCGCGGCGCATCGGATGGACCTGGCCGACGGACGGCGCGTCTTCGCGAAGACCCATGCCGACCCGCCAGCGGGCTTCTTCACCACCGAGGCGACCGGTCTGCGCTGGCTGCGCGAGCCCGGGGTGGTCGCCGTTCCTGACGTGCTGGCGGTGTCCGACGGCGACGACGCCACCCCGGCGCACCTCGTGCTCGAGTGGATCGAGGTCGGCTCGCCCGGGCTCGCCACGGAAGCAGACCTGGGCCGCTCGCTGGCCGAGCTCCACCGAACGGGCGCGCCGTGCTTCGGCCGAGAGGACCGCCGCACCACCGGCAGTCGTGGCCTCCCCAACGAGCCGTGCGGAACCTGGGCCGAGTTCTACGCCACCCAGCGCATGGCGCCGCTCGCCAGGTTGGCGCGCAACGCTCGGGCGCTCCCCGAGCAGGCCATCGCGGCGCTGGCCCGCTTGGACGAGGATCGCCTGGCCGAGGTCGGCGGCCCTGCCGAGTCGCCGGCACGACTGCACGGCGACCTCTGGGCCGGCAACCGGCTCGTCGACCGGCAGGGCCGGAGCTGGCTGATCGACCCCGCCGCCTACGGCGGCCACCGCGAGTTCGACCTGGCCATGATGCGCCTCTTCGGCGGCTTCGGTCCCGACTGCTTCGCCGCCTACGAGCACGCCGCTCCGCTCGCCGACGGCTGGCCCGAGCGCGTCGCCCTCCACCAGATCGCCCCGCTGGTCGTGCACGCCATCAAGTTCGGCGGCGGCTACGTCGACTCCGCTACGGAGGCCATCGCCCGCTACACGTGACGAGCGCGGCCGGCGAAGACCGTCGCGTCGCCGCCGTGCTGGCCATGGTCGACAAGTGGCAGGCCTGAGCGCGCACAGCTGCATGCCTTGACTGGCTCGACGGGCGACGCAGGAAGGGTCAGACGCCGAGGCGACCCCAGGGACCCCAGATGGCGAAGGTGATGCCCGCCGAGGCCTGGATGTTGACGAAGAGCGTGTCGGTGCCCGGCCCGAAGGTGGCGCCGGCGAACTCCTCGTTGAAGCGGGGCGCCCCGTCGGAGTTGCGGGTGAGCCGGTTGAGGGCGATGTCGAACAGATCGCCCTGGCGGGTGAGGCCGCGGACGTAGTTCGGAGCGGGGCCGTCCTCGCAGAGGACGATGGTGCCGCGGTCGCTCTTGGCCGTGATGTTGTCGGGGAGGTCGAGCGCCGCATCCGACGGTGCCTGGTACCGGCAGGTGAGCACCGACCGGCGCGGGTCGTACGACCACACCTGGCCCGTGCCGTTGCCGTAGCCGCCGACGTCGTCCTGCACCACGGTCTCCGCAGCCCCGCCGCCCTGGGTGGACGTGAAGTAGATCTCGCCACGCGTGTACTTGGCGCCCTCGAGGCGCGAGAAGCCGGCGGCACCCTTGGCCCGTCCCTGGTCGCTGACGAAGTGGATGGCCTCGTCGTTGAAGATGCGCCGCGTCCCGCCCGCGCCGTCGGGGACCGGCCCGAACGTGCCGTCGGTCCCCGGGAACGGGTCGTCGATCTCCACCCACTCGACCGCGTACCTCGCCCCGTTCACCTGCTGGCCCTCGAGGTGCGCGTTGGTGACACCGGCCACCTTCAGCATCTCGAGCCGGCCGCCGTCCTCCAGGTGCCCGACGGCCTTCGGGTTGCTCGGCGGGATGTACCGGTAGAAGCCCGACGCGAACCCGAAGTTGTCCTCGGTGAGGTACACGTAGCCCTCGCCGGGGCTGTAGGCGGCGGCCTCGTGGGCGAAGCGACCGGCGTGCATGATCGGCCGCCGGTTCGACTGGCCGCCGGTGGGCACCTCGAAGATGAACCCGTGCGGCTTCTGCAGCCGGGCGTTCTGGATGTAGGTCTCGGGGGGCGACGGGTTCGGGATGTTGCGCGTGAAGTCGTCGGCCACGTCGGGACCGTTGACCGTCTCCTCGCAGGTGATCCACGAGCCCCAGGGCATGGCGCCGCCGGCGCAGTTCATCTGGGTGCCGTTGAGGCTCGTGAACGCTTCGACCACCTCGCCGAAGGGCGTCACGAGGGTCGTGGTGGTGCCGCCCAGCGCCGCCGAGTCGTACGGCGCGCCGGGACCGAAGGCGCCGTCGTCGGCGCTGCCGTTCAGCTCGTGGTTGCGCACCAGCCAGACGTTGCGCCCGGGGCCCGGGAACGCTGCCATGCCGTCGTGGCGCCCGGGGAGGATCGTGCCGTCGTCGAGGGCGATGGGCGGCCCGTCGGTGTCGTGGAACGACCGGTACCTGAACCCGGGGGGCAGGTGCAGCCGCACGACGTTGCCTCGCAGGTCAGCCACCGGTCCGAGGGTGTGGAAGCGATCCGGCGGCGCCGCCCCGGCGGCGGTGGCCACCAGGGATTGGAGCGACCCACCGGCCAGCACGCCGCCCGTCGTGGCGGCAGCACCCATCAGGAACTCGCGTCGACCGACCGTGCTCATGGCGACCCCCCTAGGTCAGGATCGCCCGCCGACGCCCACCGTACGCCGCGCCCGCCACCGCCGCTCGGGCCGCACACCCCCGCTGCTTCGACGGACCGTCTAGGTCCCGGTCCTGGATTCCTCCAGCTCCTACCCTGCCGTCGTGACCGACGAGCTGGGGCCTGGCATCTACGAGGCGCTCGTCACCGAGGGCCTGCAGGCGCGCCTCGGTGCGCTCGCGGACGCGACTCCCGCCACCACCCGGGCGCTCGCCAGCGCCGAGGCACCGGACCGGATCGCCTGGCACCTGAGCCGCCAGATCGAGCGGGCCCTCGACGACGTCACCGACACCGACCGCGTCGCTGTCGGCCTCCAAGTCGCTCGGGCCCTGCTCACCACCCTCGGCGAGCTGGTCACAACCGACCCACAGGAGATCCCGGCCGACCCGGCGCAGGTCCTCCACGCCGTCCAGCAGCGCCGGCCCGATGGCACGCCCCAGCCGATCGAGGAGCCGCTCATCCCGCTGCTCGACACCACGCTGCTCACCAACGCACCTGGTGAGCCGGGACTCTGGAGCCAGCTGCGCTCGGAGATCGAGTCGGCCGACAGCATCGACGTGGTCATGGCCTTCATCCGCCGCAGCGGCATCGCCCCGCTGCTCGACGGGCTGCGCCGCCACTGCGAGGCCGGCAAGCCGCTCAGGGTGCTGACCACCACCTACACCGGCTCCACCGAGCGGCGAGCCCTCGACCAGCTCGCCGACGTCGGCGCCGAGGTCCGCATCTCCTATGACCTCGGCAGCACGCGCCTCCACGCCAAGGCCTGGGTCTTCCACCGGCGCTCCGGCTTCTCCACGGCCTATGTCGGCTCCTCCAACCTCACGCACCAGGCGCAGGTCACGGGGCTGGAGTGGAACGTCCGGGCCTCGGCCGCCCGCAACCCCGACGTGGTGGCCAAGTTCGCAGCCGTGTTCGACAGCTACTGGGAGGCCGGCGACTTCGTTCCCTTCGATGCCGACCAGTTCGACGAGGAGCAGCGCCGCACCGGCCGGTCCGACGACGGTCCCCTCGTCATCCTCAGCCCGATCGAGCTGCGCCCAGCACCGTTCCAGGAGCGGCTGCTCGAGCAGATCGACGTCGCCCGCACCCAGGGTCACCACCGCAACCTCCTCGTGGCCGCCACCGGCACCGGCAAGACGGTGATGGCCGCCGTCGACTACGGACGCCTCCGCCAGCGGCTCCCCCGAGCGCGCGTGCTGTTCATCGCCCACCGCGAGGAGATCCTCGACCAGAGCCTCGCCACCTTCCGCTACGCCCTGCGCGACGCCTCCTTCGGCGAGAAGTGGACCGGCCGATCCCGCCCGCAGCGCTTCGAGCACGTCTTCGCGTCGATCCAGAGCCTCAACGCGAGCGGCCTGGCCGACCTCCCGCCCGATCACTTCGACGTGGTGATCGTCGACGAGTTCCACCACGCCGCCGCAGCGTCGTACACGAAGGTGCTCGACCACCTCGATCCCGTTGAGCTGCTCGGCCTCACCGCCACCCCCGAGCGCAGCGACGGCCTGCCCATCCTCCACTGGTTCGACGACCGCATCGCCGCCGAGCTGCGCCTCTGGGACGCCATCGACCAGCAGCAGCTGGCGCCGTTCATGTACTTCGGCATCCACGACGGCCTCGACCTGCGCAACATCCCCTGGAAGCGAGGCCGGGGCTACGACGTCGAGGCCCTCAGCGCCGCCTATACGAGCTCCGACGCCTGGGCTCGCCTCGTCGTCCAGCAGGTGGCCCAGCACGCCGAGCCGGCCACGATGCGCTGCCTCGGGTTCTGCGTGAGCATCGACCACGCCCGCTTCATGGCCCGCCACTTCACCGCCCACGGCATCCCGTCGGTGGCCGTGTGGGGCGACAGCCCCCGCGACGAGCGCCACGCCGCCCTGCGCGACCTGGCCGCCGGCGAGGTGCGGGCAGTGTTCTCCGTCGACCTGTTCAACGAGGGCGTCGATGTGCCCGCCGTCGACACCGTGCTCATGCTGCGCCCCACGGAGAGCCCCACGTTGTTCCTCCAGCAGCTCGGTCGGGGCCTGCGCCGCGCACCGGGCAAGGGGTTCTGCACGGTCCTCGACTTCGTGGGCACCCATCGGCGCGAGTTCCGCTTCGACCGCCGCTACCGAGCGCTGCTCGGCGGCACCCGGCGCGAGCTCGAGCGCACCGTGCAACAGCAGTTCCCGTTCCTGCCCGCCGGCTGCCACGTGCAGCTCGACCAAAAGGCCACCGAGATCGTCCTGCGCAGCCTGCGCGAGGCCATCCCGTCCCGCTGGCCGAGCAAGGTCGAAGAGCTGCGCTCCCTGCGCCAGGTGCACCCCGACATCGACCTGGCCGGGTTCCTCGACGAGTCCGGCCTCGAGCTCGACGACGTCTACGACGGCGCCAAGTCCTGGTCCGACCTCCAAGCAGCCGCCGGCGCCCCCCTCCTGCCCGAGGGCGCACACGAGACCGAGCTGCGCCGAGCCGTCGGCCGCCTCCTGCACATCGACGACGACGAGCGCATCGCCACCTACCAGCGCCTCCTCGCGGTGACGACGGCACCGTCGGTCGACGCGATGCCCGAACGGGGGCGACGCCTCGTCCGCATGCTCGTCGCCGCGCTCGTCGGGCGAGCCATCACCAAGGACGCCGGCCTCCAGGAGGCGCTCGACCTCCTGTGGACCCACCCGCAGGTGCGCGCCGAGCTGCGGCAGCTCCTGGCCGTGCTCGACGCCCAGGTCGACCACCTCCACGCGCCGCTCGTCACGCATCCCGACGTGCCCCTGCAGGTGCACGGTCGCTACAGCCGCATCGAGATCCTCGCCGCCTTCGGCATCGGGACCGGCGCCAAGATCGCGTCCTGGCAGAGCGGCGTGTACGAGGCCAAGGACGCCAATGCCGAGCTGTTCGCCTTCACGCTCGACAAGAGCAGCGGCAGCTTCTCCCCCACCACCCGCTTCCGCGACTACGCCATCAGCCGCACCCTCATCCACTGGGAGAGCCAATCGATCACCCGGGCCGACAGCCCCACCGGCCTCCGCTACCGCAACCACGAGCGAGACGGCCGCTCGATCATGCTCTTCACCCGTCTCAGAGCCGACGACCGAGCCTTCTGGTTCCTCGGCCCCGCCCGCTACATCCGCCACGAAGGCGAGAAGCCCATGGCCATCACCTGGGAGCTTGCTCACCCGCTTCCTGGGGACTTGTACGCGTCGTTCGCAGCGGCGGTGGGGTGACGGTGCAGAGGGGAGAACTCAGCAGCCGCGTGTCGGAGGGGCGTTCGAACCCTTGCGGACACGGATCGATGGCGATGGCCGGTCGGTCGGCGTCGGGAAGTTCGTCGAACCACGACAGGTCGTAGGAGTCATCCTCGACGTCGGTCAGCCATGCCTCGGTGAACCCCGTCCGCATCGTCCCGCCGGACGGAACGGCCCGGCCAGCGGGACCTGACAGACTGGAGGTGCTGGCCGTACCTAAGCCGAAGTCGCGCGGGTCGTGATCGAGCCACACGCCGAGTCGTCCGGGTCCGTCCGGGTAGTACCCGCCACCGACGATCACGCCGCGGAGAGCGACATGACGCCCGCATCGGGACATCAACGACTGCAGGCCAGGTCCGTACCGGACCGCGACGTCCCGAGCGAAGTAGCCGACGACGGAACCCTCGATGTGTACGGCGATTGCGTTCGGATCGTGTGGGTTCTGCGGCTCGGGCACCAGGACGGCGACGATCTGGTGTCGAACCCGGTCGCCCACCGCTCCGCGGCAGATCGTCCAGAGAGCCTTCTGGTAGCTGGCCTCACCGACAATCTCAAGGTCGTCATCGCCGTCGAACAGCTGTGCGGTCACAGTAAGCGTTGTCGCCGAGGATGCCATCGGCGGATCAGAGGGCGTTCGGGCGGTCCGTAGACGGTCAAACAGACCCATCGTCACTCCCCAGCTTGGAACTCGATCCGGTTGCGAGGCATGAAGCTTCACTCTTCATCGGGCCGTCCGTCCGGTTGGTCCGGTGTGGCTGTGGCACTGCCAGTGATCATGGCTTCACCATTCGGAGGGGGTCGGGTCCATCGATCACACCGGCGTCGACGAGCCGGTCGACGGCTTCCTCGAAAGCGACCTCGATGTCGATGCCCACGCGTCGCCAGCCGAACAGGCGGGCCCACGTCTGGCGAATCCGCTCGAAGTCGGAGGTGCCGGCATCGGTCAGGAGCAGCGCGACGGCGAGATCGAGCTCTTCCGGAGGGACCTCTCGGACGACCCGAATGGGCTCGTACTCGTCCGTGGGCACGCGTACCTCGATGTCCTGGTCGCCCCAGTACAGGAAGTCGCCCATCTCGACGAGCTCAGAGCGTGTCGCCGCTGACGAGACTGCCGCGTCGAATGCCGCCTTGATCCGACTCCCGGCGCGCCCGATCCCCCAGGCGTCCCGCACGGCCCGCAGCGTGGCCTCACGGTGGATGGGTCCGAAGCGCTGCACGACCTCGCTGAGCTGACCGATGATCGTCGCCCGCGCTCCGATGTCGGTGAACTCATGGCGGCCGCGCTCCACCGGCAGGCTCGGCTCGCGGAAGGGGACGGCCCAGTCCGGGGGCCCATCGAAGTCGGCCTCATGGATGGCCACCTCGATGTCGACCGGCCTCGGGGAAACGAGAGCTGGCTCGGCTCGCTTGCGGGCACCCGTCCCGGCCGAGATCGCGTGGGCGATCGACTCGGAAAGTCGGCGCTCCTCGGTGGGGCGATCGGTGAACCACGCGGTGCTCCAGATCCGGTGGATTCGCCAGTCGAGCCCTTCGAGAACGTCCTGGCGGAGTCGGTCACGGTCTCGTGCGACCTTCGACGAGTGGTAGGTGGCACCGTCGCACTCGACGCCCAGGACGAAGCTTCCGGGCTGAGTGGGGTGGCGCACCCCGATGTCGATGCGGAAGCCGGCCACGCCGACCTGGGGGACCGCCTCATAGCCCATTGACCGAACGCTGCGGAGCACCTCCTCCTCGAAGGGGCTGTCGGCGTCTGACTCACCCTCGGCGATGTCCATCGCGAGGGCGATCGGCCCCCGCTCTGCGTAGTCGAGGTAGCGGGCAAGGTGGAGGATCGTTGGATTGTCTGTTCGGATGTCGCCGGCGCCGAACGACGCAATCAGTTCCACGCGGCGCCGAGCGCGGGTGACGGCCACGTTCAGTCGCCGTTCGCCGCCAACACGGTTCATCGGCCCGAAGTTCATCGTCAGCTTGCCGGCCTCGTCGGGGCCGTACCCGATAGTGAAGATGATCAGGTCCCGCTCGTCGCCCTGAACGTTCTCGAGGTTCTTCACGAAGAAGCCATCGAGCCGGTCATCGGTCAAGAGGTCACGCAACACTGGCTCGGACAATGAGCGCCGTTCGATCTCAGCCTCCACGGCTACCTGCTGGGCCACCGACAACGTGACCACGCCGAGGGTGAGATGGGGGTGGGTGAGACGGTGGTGGACGACGCGATCGACGACCGCCATGGCCTCGATGGGGTTGTCCCGGGTGCTGCCTCGTCGATACTCACCGGCGACCCGGAACAGCTCGACCCCCAGGTCGGGAGCTTCGAAGGTGGCACCTGGGAACGTCTGGAGACGCCCCTCGTAGAAGCTGTAGTTCGAGTAGGTGATCAGGCCCTCGTGCCGACTGCGGTAGTGCCAGTTCAGCGGCAGCGACCGGAACCCCTGGGCCTTGCATCGATCGAGGATCGACTCGAAGTCCAGGAGGTCATCACCCTCGTCGTCATCGTCATCGGCTGCTCGCACGAAGAAGCTCGTGGGAGGGAGCTGCTTGGGATCACCGGCGACGATGAGCTGGTCGCCACGGTAGATGCAGCCGATCGAGTCGGCCTCCCGCACCTGTGATGCCTCGTCGAAGATCACGACATCGAACCGCATCCCCGGCGGGAGGAAGTGGGAGACCGACAGCGGGCTCATCATGAAGCAGGGCTTGAGCTGAAGGGCCGCCTCCCCTGCCTCAGCCATCAGCCGGCGCACGGGCTTGTGGCGCCGCTTGAGCTCGGCTTGCTGCCGGATCATGCCGGCCTGACCGGCTAGGGAGCGCGGCCGTCGCTCAGCGCAGGCGTTGATGACCTCGGCGGCAGCGTTGCGGACGAGCGCCGCGTCGAGCTCTCGGAACTTGGCGAGGAGGGCATCCCGGTCGACGGCACGGGACGGCGTCAGCCGATCGTCGCCTTCCACGACCTGTTCTGCCCATCGCTCGAGCAGCGCTCGCTCGATGATCCCGGGGACCTCACCGCCGGCGGCACGCTGCTCCTCGCAGGCGACGAGGACGGGCTCGAGCCCCTCCGCGGCCAGCTGTGCTCGCGACGACACGAAGGCCGCCCACTCGTGCGCGTCGGCAGCGGTATTCTCGAGGAGACCGAGGAGCTCGAGGGAGGCATCGAACTCGCCTTCGAGGTCCTGACGCAAGACTGCGGCCTGGCGTTCGTCGAACTCGCCGAGGAACGCTTCGAGGGCCTTGTCGAACAGGGCGGCGGGCTCACGGACGTCCGCCTCCACCATCTCGGTGGTCATGACGGCTGTCGCCGTGCCCGACCGGAGCCGGCCCCCGAAGTGCGCCCCGACCTCACGCACCCAGGTCATCGCAGCTTCGAGCTCGTCCGCATCGGGGTCATCCACCATTCCGCCCAGCAGTTTCTCGGCGTCGTTCACTGCGCGGGCGACCTCGGCGGTGAGGCTCTCGTAACCGGCCCGGCGCCTGACCGCGGTCGTCGCCGGGCCGATGGCCGTGTCGCCGCTGAGTAGCTCACAGGAAGCTGCGAGCGCATCGTGAGCCGCTCGTGCTCCCGTGGCGGTCTGCTCAAACCACGAGGACGCCTCCGCCAAGGGCAGCAGCGCGACGCCCTCCCACACCGAGCCCAGCTGGTCCGGAAGCGCGCTCACTCGAAGTCGATCGATCGCCTGGGCCACATGGGTGGCGGCGTCGGACCGCTCCCCATCGGACGCCGCGCCTCGAGCAACCACACCCACCAGCACCGAGGAGTCCACGTCGCGGTCGGCCAACGCCAGGGCTCGCTCCGCGTTCGCGATGGCTCTCTCGATCTGATCCGGGTCCGCCGTGTCACGGGTCGCGTAGTAGTAGGGGCCCAGCCGGCCGCCGTGTTGAGCTTCGGCCCGGGCGAGGTCTGTCGCCAGGCGCTGCCACTCGATCGCTTCCTCGAGCCTCGCCAGGGTGGCGGCGGTGACCTTGCCGGACACGGTGACCGCCGCCAGTGCCCGTTTGTCGACCCGGTAGGCGCCAGACAGCTTGCCGAGGCCCTTGTGGACGTCTCGGAAGCGGGAGTGAAGTCCGACCAGGTCGGCCTCGAGTACCTGCTCGTTGAAGACACCCGCGAGGGCCTCTCGCCGAGCGCGGTAGGTGAGCAGCAGTCCGCTCAGCACCGACCGGGCCTCGTCGAGCGCCGCCTTGACAGCGGGGTTCAGCCACTCAGGCTCGGGCAACGCGGACGAGTCAGCCAGCTGGCTCAGGGCCGCAAGGCGTTCCGCCAGTCCCAGTCCGACGGGGCCCCGAATCGCGAAGCGCTGGGCAAGCAAGCCAGCCGGTGTCTCGAGACCAGCCGTGAGGCGCGTCGCTTCGTCGAGCCGCTCGACGAGTGCCGGAAGCTGCGCCACCGGCATGTCCACGGGAAGCTCGAATGGCGGCTGCAGCTCATTGAGGGCGGCGGTCGCGGCATCCCATGCCATTGCCGCATCGGGATCGAGGTCGCGCCATGCCGGCGTTGTGCTCTCGAGTAGCCCGACGAGGCTCGTCCGGCTCCGCAGCTCCTCGATCACGCGCTCAACGGATGCATCCGCTTCGTCAGGCTTGGATGCAGCGAGCCAGGGGGCGCCGACGGTGGGCCGTCGTTCCGCCATCTCGAGGAGCGCGCACAGCCCGCTGACGTCGCTCGCCGCAGCGCGGCCGCTAATCCGCAGCTCCTCATGGACCAGGTTGACCCGATCGCGAAGGCCTTCCGCGGCTCGGATCGCAGAGGTCACGAGACGACGTAGCTCAGCGTCCTTCGTCGCCCCCACGACTGGATCACGCAGGTCGCGCCAAAGGAAGTCATCCGCGCGCTCGATCGGGCCCCATGCGCGTCCGAGCCGCGAAGCGACTTCGACCAGATCTGTCAGCTCCTCCGCCGACAGCTCGCGTAGGTCCAGGCTCGGTACGGGTGAGTCGGGCAGACCGCGCAGCTCGGTGATGCGTCCCACTACGTCGTGGAGGGTCTTCCCCAACGGTTGGCGGACCTCGTTGACGGCTACGGCGTAGCTGGTCAGGCTGCGTCGGGCCCGCTCGAGTCTGGTTCGCTCCTGCTGCCCGAACCGGCCGGTGGCCCGCGGCCGCTCGCTGAGCGCACGCCCGAGCTCCTGCGCGACAGCCTTGCGGGTGGCCGTGTGGGAGTGCAGTGGCAGGACGAACTCGCCGAGTCCCACCGAAGTGAGACGGTTCTGGACGACCTCGAGAGCGGCAGCCTTCTCCGATACGAACAGCACGGTGCGGCCGTCTTGCAGCAGCTGCGCGACGACGTTGGCGATAGTCTGGGACTTCCCGGTCCCCGGCGGCCCGTCTACGACGAAGCTGCGGCCCGAGCGGGAGGCGACGATCGCCTGCCGCTGTGAGACGTCGGCGTCGAGGATGCAGGCGAGCTCCTCAGGCGGATGGCGATCGTCGAAGCCGTCCTCCACCTCAGGGTCGAAGTCCATCTCGAGCGCGACGTCGCTCGAGGGCCCCTCAGCAAGAAGGCGGACCAGGTCGTGGTCGGCGATCTCCTCCTCGTTCTCGAGGAGGTCGCGGTAGATGACCTCCTTCTGGAACGTGAACGTCGTGAGCACAGCCGTGTCCTCGACCGTCCAGCCTGTGCCCGCAATGGCGGTGGTCACGGCTTCGCGCACCCCAGCTGGGGTCAGGTCCTCAAGGTCCTCGACGGTCGGGAGGGTGACCCCGAAGTCCTTCTCGAGCTTCACGGCCAAGGCCGGGTTGAGGGTCGGTTCCCCATCGTCGGAGTCGACGAGCCTCCAAGGACGAGAGGTGCCGCCCAGCTGCTCGAGTCGCACTGGAACCAACAGGAGAGGGCTCAGGACCTCCTTGTCGTCGGCCGGGTCCCTCCAACGGAGCATTCCCGCTCCGAGGTACAGCACCCACAGGCCCGTATCGAGGAACTGCTGCTGGGCATTGCCCGCTAGGAGCTTCAACCCGCGCTCGATCTGCTTGTCGTAGCGCTTGAGCTTCTGAGCCACGACGAGGTGCCCTGGTGCCGGGGTGAGAGGTGAGTACGGCTCCTCGGGATCGTCGGGGGGAGGAGGTGGCAGGTGGAATCCCCATCCACTTGCCCGACCTCGTCCTTCGAGCCGATCGACGATCTCATCGGCCGTCTGCTCGAACTCAAGCGATGCCGACTTGGTGTGGCGGAAGTAGAGCAGCCGGTTGCGGCGCGTGAGGTCCACCAGCTCCTCACGCCACTTGCGCAGGTGCTCCTGCATCACCGTCGCCATTGGCATCCGCCGCTTCCTCCCACTCCGCAGCCCGGAGAGTAGGTCAGGTCCGGCTGTGACACGTTCCGAGTCCACAGCGCATGCCACGGCGGCTGCGTACTCTTCCGGCGGCGCATGGCACGAACGGCAGAACTGGGGGCGAATGACCGAGTACGTCGGATTGGTGATCGGCACGGAGGACTCCACCCCTCTGGAGTTCTGGGTGGCGGTCGCACCTGACAAGCACCTGCAGCTCGATGATGTTGTGGCACTCGAGCGAATCATGCCCACCGGTGAGGTCGTAAAGATCTTCGGGATCGTGGGGCAAGTGCGAGCTCGCCACGAGGGCGCCCGGTTCCAGAGCGACGTGTTCCTCGTGGCCGATGGCGTGCTTCCGGCGGAGGTGTCCGAGGCCGCGCTGATCCAGCCCACGCGCTTCGAACCGGAGACGTTCGTCCCACCCCTGCCTGGGACCGTCGTGCGTCGAGCCACCGGCGAGGAGCGAGATCTGGCGCTCGACTTCGACGGCGTGGACCACCGGCTGCCTGCCGGTGTCTCGCGCGACGGCGAGCCCGTGTGGCTCGATCTGGACTTCATCGACGGCACTAAGGGCGCCCACATCAACATCTCGGGCATCTCAGGTGTCGCCACCAAGACGAGCTACGCGACGTTCCTGCTCTTCTCGATGTTCGACTCGGGGGTGCTGGGCGCCGAGGCAGCGAACACCAAGGCCGTCATCTTCAACGTGAAGGGCGAGGACCTGCTCTTCCTCGACAAGGCCAACTCGATGCTGGACGCCGAGCAGGCTGAGACCTACGAACGGCTCGGTCTCAAGGCCGCCGCCTTTCAGGACGTGGCCATCCTGGCGCCACCGCGCAAGGGAAGCCGCGACGCCGTGCCCCACACCGGTGCCCGCCAGCAGGGTGTGGCGCCGCTGCTCTGGACCCTGCACGACTTCTGCGACCAGCGGCTGTTCCCGTTCCTCTTCGCCGACGCCGAGGACGAGCGTCAGCAGTACACGATCGTCGTGCAGGCCGTCACCGCGCAGCTGGCGGAGGCGGCCCGGAGCGACGCCGGCGACGGGGCCATCCGCATCGAAGGCACCACGGTGCGGACGTTCCAGCAGCTCGTGGACGTGATCATCGAGCAGCTCACCGAGGACGATCCCGATCCGCGCTGGACCGGCCGGGCCATCGGAGCTGGCTCGATCAACGCGTTCGTGCGGAGGCTGGCGTCATCAGTCCAGTACCTCGGCCACTTCATCCGGGCCGACGTCGACAACCCGAATCAACACCGCCTCGACCTCGACCACCACCAGGTGACGGTGATCGACATCCACCAGCTCCACGACCGTGCCAAGCGGTTCGTGGTGGGCGTGATCCTCCGGCAGGCGTTCGATGCCAAGGAAGCCTCTGGGGTCGCCCGGCCCCTGCAGCTCATCGTGCTCGACGAGCTCAACAAGTACGCCCCCAGGGACAGCTCGAGCCCGATCAAGGAGATCATCCTCGACGTAGCCGAGCGCGGTCGGTCGCTCGGCATCGTCCTCATCGGCGCCCAGCAGACCGCAAGCGAGGTGGAGCGCCGCGTCGTGGCCAACAGCGCCATCCGAGTAGTCGGTCGGCTCGACGCTGCTGAAGCTCGTCGGGACGAGTACGGCTTCCTCCCCCAGGTGCAGCGCCAACGGGCCACCATCCTCAAGCCCGGCTCCATGTACGTGCACCAGCCCCGCCTCCCCGTACCGCTGTTGGTGCAGTTCCCGTTCCCCGCCTGGGCGACCCGCTCGGCCGAAGCGGTCGCCGACCTGTCCGACGACGCCTCCGACGCCGCCTTCGACGGGCTGGTCTGAGGACACCGTGGTCAAGATTCTGCACACCTCCGACTGGCACGTCGGCAAGGCCATCCGTGGCAACAGCCGAGCTCAGGAGCACCGCGACGTCCTCACCGAGATCGCCACGATCGCCGGCCACGAGCAGGTCGACCTCGTGGTGGTCGCTGGCGACCTGTTCGAGACGGCCGCCCCCACCCCCGAAGCCGAGGAGATCGTCTACCGATCGCTCCTCGACCTCGCCGACACCGGTGCCACCGTCGCCGTCATCGCCGGCAACCACGACAACGCCCACCGCCTCCGCGCCGTCGCCCCGCTTCTTGAACGCGGACGGGTGCGCCTGCTCACCGAGCCGACCCGGCCTGATGCCGGTGGCGTACAGCGCCTCACCCTCCGCGGCGGTGAGGACATAGCGGTCGCGCTGCTGCCCTTCGTCTCCCAGCGCGGCATCGTCCGGGCCAAGCAGCTGATGGAAGACGCCGCCTACGAGCACGCCCAGCTCTACGCCGAGCGCCTCCGCGGCCTCATCCAGCTTCTGTGCAAGAGCCTCGACCCGGGTCTGCCGTCGCTCTTGGCGGTACACGGCCACGTCGTCGGCGGCGCCACCGGTGGCGGCGAGCGGAGCGCCCACGTGGCCGAGGAGTACGCGGTGGTCACCCAGTCGTTTCCGGCCACGGTCGGCTACGTCGCTCTCGGCCACCTCCACCGAGCCCAGAAGCTGCCGGGGGCCACCGCCATCCACTACTGCGGCTCACCGCTCCAGCTCGACTTCGGCGAGACCAACGACGTGAAGCAGGTCAACCTCGTCGACCTCCAGGTCGGTAAGCCCGCCAAGGTCACGCCCGTCACCCTCACCAGCGGGTGCCCGCTGGTCACCCTCAACGGCACCGTCAGCCAGATCGCCGAAGCCGCCGCCGGCCTCCCCGAGGAGTGCTGGATCCGAGCACGAGTCGACGAGCCTCGACGCGCCGGCCTGGCCGACGAGCTACGTGCCGCCATGGGCGACCGCGGGGAGCGCCTGGTCGATGTGATCATCACCGCCGCGGTCGACGGCGGCCCGGGTGGCGAACGCGCCAGCCGCCAGGGCCACACCCCCCGCCAGCTCTTCGACACATTCCTGACCGAGCGGAACATCGCCGACCCTCGGCTCGGCGTGGCCTTCGACGAGCTCCACGAGATCGTCCTCGAGGAGAGCCACCGATGAGACCCATCACTCTTGAGCTGGCCGGGTTCTCGGCGTTTCGTGAACCCTGCACACTGTCGTTCGAGGGCACCGACCTGCTCGCCCTCGTCGGCCCCACAGGCTCAGGCAAGTCGAGCATCATCGACGCCATCACGTTCGCGCTCTACGGCAGCGTGTCGCGATACGACGACGACCGCCTCGTCGAGCCGGCGATCCACAAGCTCGCCAACGAGGCCCGCATCAGCCTCGACTTCGAGCTGTCGGGTCAGCGCTACACCGCCGTGCGGGTCGTGCGCCGCACCGAACAGGGCGCCACCACCCGCGAGGCCCGCCTCGTGCGGGTCCACGACGACGACTCCGAAGACATCCTCGCCGGCAAGGCCAGTGAGATGACCAAGGCCGTGCTCGACCTGCTCGGTTTGAACTTCGACCAGTTCACCCGCACCGTGGTGCTCCCCCAAGGTGACTTCGCGGCGTTCCTCCACGGCGACAAGTCGGAACGCCAGCAGCTTCTGCGCCAGCTGCTCGACACGTTCATCTACGAGCGGATGGGTAAGTACGCACACGAACGCCACAAGGTCAGCGAGGCGAAAGCGACGTTGCTGCGCGACCAGCGCGACGAACGAGGTGCTCCGACCGCGGTCGAGCTCGCCGAGCTCAAGGTCCGACTGAAGGCGGTGCTCGGCACGCAGAAGTCGGTCGGCAAGGAGCTCGACACGATCGCGAAGCTCGACGCGAAGTTGGTGACGAGCCAAGACGCGGTCGAGCGCGCCGAGGACCAGCTCACTGCGCTGCATCGGATCAAGGTGCCTGCCGCGGTCACGAAGCTCGCACCGAAGATCGCAGAGGCCGCAGACGCCGTCACAGCCGCGGAGGCCGACCTCAAGAAGAAGCGGGCCGCCCGCACCGCGGCCCAGAAGGCGGTCGAAGGCGGGCCCGACGCGCTGTTGCTGCATCGCACCATGGACGCGCTTGACCGACTCGACCGCCTCACCACCGAGCTCGCCGCGCTGCAGCCCGACGCCGAAGGTCTCGCGGCCGAGGCCACCGAGTTGCGCAAAGCCGCCGACGCCGCCGCTGAGTCGCTTGATGCGGCTCGGGAGACGCTCGACGCGGCCGCGTCGGTCGCCGGCCTGGGTGCTGTCATCGCGGGGCTGGTGGTTGGCGAGGCGTGCCCGGTGTGCGAACAGGTGGTGACCGAGCTGCCGGCGCACGACGTCGATGCGGAGCACCAGCGAGCCAAGAAGGCCCACGCCGCCGCGCAGAAGACCCACACCGCCGCCGCGAAGGCCGCCGACGCCGTCGAGCGGAAGGCGACCCAGGTATCGACCCGGCTGACCACACTCGTCACCGAGCAGACGGCCGCCCAGAAGGATGTGCCGGCCAAGACCGATCGGGCTGCACTGGAGACGGCCATCGAAACGGCCGAGGTCAACAAGGCCCGCCTCGACGACGCAGCCGAGGAAGCAGAGCTCGCCGAAGCCGCAGTCGATGACGCTCGCTCGGCGCAGGAGGGCCTCGCATCCAAGGAGTCGGACCTACGGGACGACCTCAATGTGGCCCGTGACTCAGTAGCCGCCCGCAAGCCACCCACGCTCAAGGGCAAGTCGCTCGACGCTGACTGGACCGCGCTGGTCGCGTGGTCCACCGAAGCGGTCGCCGAGGTCGAGGCCGAGCTCGCCGTGCTCACGTCGGCCCGGTCTGCCGCCGAAGCCGAGCGACAGACGCACGTCACCACAATCGAGACGACGTGCTTGTCGGTCGACGTGCGAGCCGTGCTCACCAAGGTCACTGAACAACTAGCGACGGCAGCCGCTGACTGCGAGCACAGGCTCAGCGATGCCGAGAGGAGACAGGCCGATGTGGCCAGGCTCACCGAGGAGATCGCCGCTCTGGAGGGGTCAGCGAGCCTCGACAAGGAGATGGGTCAACTGCTCAGCGTCTCGGGATTCGAGCGCTGGCTCCTCCAAGCGGCGCTCGATGACCTGGTGTCGCGGGCCACCGTGCGACTCCTCGAACTCTCAGGTGGCCAATACTCACTGGAGTCCTCCGACGGTGACTTCTCGATCCGTGACCACCGCAACGCCGACGAGCTGCGCGGAGTCCGCACCCTGTCTGGCGGCGAAACGTTCCTCGCCTCGTTGGCGCTCGCGTTGGCGCTGGCCGAGAGCATCGCCGAGCTCGCCGTCGAGGGAGGGCCGAGGATCGAGTCGATGTTCCTCGACGAGGGCTTCGGCACCCTCGACGCCGACACGCTCGACCTCGTCGCCACCACGCTCGAAGAGCTGAGCGCCTCGGGTCGGCTGATCGGCGTCGTCACCCACATTCGTGATCTCGCCGACCGGATGCCCGTGCGCTTCGAGGTGCACAAGGACGCCACCACAGCGCGCGCCGAGCGCGTCGAGGTCTGAGCGCGTGAAGTTCGCCGTCGAGTCGTGGGACCCCGCGTATGGCTCGGCCGTGGAGTCGCTCGACCTCGACCAAGCCGCCGAGGCAGTCGACGCCGACATCGAGGTCGAGGCAGCCAAGTGGGCCCCGATCGCGCCTGACGCCAGCGTGCAGGTGCCCACGGAGGTGGTGTTCGTTGACGGCGTGCGTCGCATCGATGCCCGGGTGTGGATCACCCATGAGGGCGTCTCCCGGCCGGGAGTGTGCGCGACGGTCGGAGCTGGGGCCGTGCGTACGCAGCCTGGTTGCGCGGAGGTCATCGAGCCGACGCTGATCCGCGGCCTGTACGCCGATCCCGAGGGCGCCGAGGCGATCGTCACCAAGGTCGGTACCTACGAGCTGGTGGCGTGCGACGGCGCGTCGCCCGAGGCCGTGTACCTCGCCATCCATGGTCAGATGACCGAGCTCGAGCGCCAGGTGTCGCTCGCCGTCGCTGATTCAGCGCTCCTACTGGTGGACGGTCCGTTGCGCGGCCGGTCGACGCCGAAACGGTTGGCTACATCAAGACGCAGCACGTCCAATACCTCGAACCCGAGCAGCAGAAGGTGCTCGGCGATCTCAAGCCAGGCGAGCGGACGCCGCTGTTCCTGATCAAGGGCCGCATGGGTCGGTACTCCTGGTACGTGCGTCTGCCCGGGCCCCTGGCGCACCCGCTGTCAGGCATCGTGCGCTGCGAGGCTCCCGCACTCGGCGAGGTTGGTGCTGCAGCGACAAGGGCGACGAGCATCACCGCCGCCCTCCCCCGTTTCGCCAGCGAACCCCACAAGGACGCCCGGGCCCCCCAGAACCTCTACCCGATCGCCGGCCTCGAGTCGGAGCTACGGCGCCGTTTGGGCGACGCACGCTTCATGGAACGCGCGCTACGGATCGCGAGCAACCGATCTAGCTCAGCGGTCGCCATATCCGTCGACTCAGAAGAGGAAGTTCGATGAACCGGGTGGTCTACTGCGAAGCCGGTCATGACAACGATCCCGCCGCGCCAGCGTGCGAGACCTGCGGTGCGCCGCTCACTGATCGCTCGTACAAGATCTCCGATTCTCGGGTTAACGACCGCGCCGCAGCCGATGACGTCCAGCCGATCGGATCGATGCCATGGTGGGTTACTCGAGAGTGGACCCAAGCGCTAGCTGAGGAGCTCTCCGGTACACCGCGCGTCCCCCTGGCCGGGCTCGCCGCACTGGCAACCTTCTACGCGGAGGCGAGCGAGGCGCTCCCGCTGGTACTTGAGGCACGAGATAGCCGCAGCGCGCTAGACGCTCAGCAGGTTCCGACGATGCTAGTTCGAGCGCTCAAGTTGTGTTCAGACGACCGAGCTTCCCTGGAAGAACTGCTTCTCTCCTACCTCTTGACCGTGACACCCGTGGAGGCGTCGGCTGAGGTGGCTGACCTGCTCCACGACGTACTGGACCGCCGTGGTGTCGCTCCGGCAGGTACAGAGTCCGAGGACTTCCAAGCTCTAGCGGACACAGTCGAGCTCATCTGCATTCCACTCGTGGCGCTCATGGCCCAGGTTCCAATTCCGGAGGTCTTGACGACGGCGACCCCCTCGGCTGTCGTTCCACTTGGCGAACTGTCGCTGCCGATGCTCACGATCGCTATGGCAATACCGGCCGGTCTCCCGAACGTGGCAGCTTCGCTGGACAGCGCTCGAGCCGAGCTCTTCGACGCGCAGCCGTCTGGCGACTACCTCGTGTCGATCGACCTTCGACGAATCGCCTTCGAAGATCTGGGCCCGCGCGCCGGCCTGATCGGGTTCGTGGGTTCCGCCACCAGTGCCGAACTCGGAGAAGACGAAATCGAAGCACTGATTCAGCCGTACCTTGAACGCTGGCATGACCTGGTGGATCACAATGTCGACGCGCGAACCCGGGGATCGGCAGGTGCGGGTCTGGTCGAAGAACACGCTTGGCATGAGATTCACGAGACGCTCGACCTGCCTGGAATCTCGCCGGGACGGGTTGTGGATCGGATCGCTGAGTGGCAAGGCGTTCCACCGGAGGCCGTCGATCTCGACTCGTTCGTCTACGGATACCTCGACGATCGCTGACCACCACTCCAAGAATGCTCGGAAGAGGATCACGACCTGAGGCCTGGAGGGGTTGCGCACCTCGTCTCACGCGTAAGACCCGAGCGGATTCCCGTAAGAGGGGGCAATGCTCATCGCCAGACGGGCAGCCCCAACCTACGCGACGCGGCCCGGAGAGGTGGATGCGCTCTCCACATATCGACACAGCACGTTGGCGAGGCGCATCTGTTTGACCGTTCGGCAGTGGACCGCGAGCAGCTTGGGGCTGGCGACCATGACGCTGAGGGCTTGGGCTCGGGAGACGGCGACGTTGATGCGGTTGCGGGAGTAGAGGAACTCCATGCCTCGCGGGATGTCCTCGGCGCTGGAGGCGGTCATGCTCACGAGCACCACCGCTGCCTGCTGGCCCTGAAACTTGTCGACCGTGCCGATCCTGGCTCCCTTAGGGAGGTGCTGAGCTAGCAGGTGCACCTGGGCGTTGTAGGGGGCGACCACCAGCACGTCGTCGAGGCCGAGCGTCTTCCGCTGGCCCTCGCCGTCGGTCCAGCCTCGGCCGACGACCGCCTCGAAGGCCTCGGCCACGGCGTGCGCCTCCTCGGTCGATGAGGTGGGGTTGCTCTCGTGGTCGACGGGTAGCCAGCGCAGGCCGGAGCCGCCCACGACGGGGCCGTCGTCGATGGCCTGGACGGCGCAGTGCGGTTCGCTCTCGAGGCGGCCGTCGTAGACCTGCTCGGAGATGAACCGGCAGATCTCGGGGTGCGGGCGGTGGGTGCGGTCGAGGAACAGGCCGAGGCCCTCGGGCATGGTGGCGTGGTCGACCAGCACGTGGTCGAGGCCCGACACCTCCGCTCCCTCGGGATGGGTGCCCTTGGAGGGCTGGGCCAGCTGGCGGGGGTCGCCCACCAGCACCAGCCGGTCGGGGGCGCCGGCCACGGCCAGCACGTTGGCCAGCGAGAGCTGGCCAGCCTCGTCGACCACGAGCGTGTCGACCATCGCCTCCAGCTCCTCGCGGGCGAACAGCCAGGCCGTCCCCGCCACCAGGTTCGCTCCCTCGGCGAGAGCGGCCCTCACCTTGTCGTTGTCCTTGGTCTGCTCGACGGACGGGTGGTCGACCCCGCCGCCATCGTCGGCCTTCTGGATGCCGCGCACCTCGACCCCTGCCTTGGCGGCCTCCTTCAGCACCTGGGTCAGCAGGTTGGTGATGACGGCGTGGCTGTTGGCGGTGATGCCGATCGTGCGGCCGTCGGCGAGCAGGGCCACGATCATCCGGGCGGCGGTGTAGGTCTTGCCCGAGCCGGGCGGGCCCTGGATGGGCAGGCAGGAGCGGTCGAGGGCGCGGACCAGGCGGATCGACGCGTCGACGCCCGCCTCGTCGGGGCGACGCAGCGGCTCGCCGGGGGTGGTGCCGGTGACCCGGGGCGGACGGCGGCCGAGCAGCTGGCGACCTGCGGCAAGCGGGCCGGACCGTCGATGCCATGCGCCAGCAGCGCCTTGCCGAGGCGGACCAGGGCGGCCCGCTGGGCGTTGGTGTTGATCGGGCCTGGTGGGATGAGGGCCTTCGGGTGCGGGGCGGTCGAGGTCTGGACGCGGCGCAGCTGGAGGATGCCGGCGGCGGCGTCGAGGGCGACGAGCGTGCCCGGGCCTCCCGGCGGCTCGCCGCCGCGGATCTTGATGGCCTCGGTCTCGGGGTCGCACGGGGTGGTGCCCACCTTGAGCTTGTGCTCCTGGGTGGCATCGAACTCGTAGGTCCAGATGTAGGAGCGCTTGTCGACCTCCGGCTCCCCCACCTGGGTGAGGCCGGCGATGGCCTCGGTGTCGTGGCGCAGGTCCTCGAGGTCGCAGTGCAGCACGCGGTCGAAGAACCGCCACCAGTCGGGCTTGTCCTCCCGCTGGTGCCAACGCAGCAGGTGGGCCATGAGCCAGCGGGCCCGGGCGTCGTCGCCGTCAGCTTCGGTAGGGGGCTCGGTGCGGCCGTCGAGCAGCGCCTCGATGAGCGCCTCCGTGGGGTCGTTCTCCGCCGGCTCGTCGGTGGCAGCTGACTCGGGCGTGACCGGCTCGGTGATGCGCACGGGTCGTGGCACCGCCTCGCCCTGGTCGAGGAGCTGCTGGCGGTGGCCTTCCAGCCAGTCGCGCAGCCGCCACGTCGAGGTCACGTCGTCGCGGTTGTAGGCCTCGATGTCGGCCAGGATCTGCGGGTCGCCGGTCTGCAGCCAGCGCTCGTACTCCATGATGCTGGAGCCGGCATCGGTGATCTCGGCCGTGCGGGGCGGCATGTAGAGCGGCTCGAGCTTCTTGAGCGAGTACGACGGCGAGCCGATCATCAGGCCCTGGCGCACCACCCGGTAGAGGTCGACGAACACCTCGCCCCGGAGCAGGTCGTCGAGCTCCTCCTCCCGGGTGCCGTAGCGGCCCATCAGCTTGCCGAGGGCGGACGGTTCGTAGGGGGCGTAGTGGTACACGTGCAGGCCGGGCTGGCGACGGCGGCGCTCCACGATGAGGTCGATGAGCTGCTCGAAGGCCTCCCGCTCCTCCCGAGGGGTGTGGCCCCAGAAGGGCTGGAACGTGAAGCGACCGTCGTCGAGCCACCCGATGCCGTGGAGGTACTCGAGGCCGCCGGTGCCCACGAACGGGTCGCCCTCGATGTCGTAGAAGAGGTCGCCCGGATCGGGGGCGGGCAGGGCGGCCAGGCCGCGGTCGGCCTCCACCGGCCGCACGGGCTCGACGGGCGGCGGCGCGCCGTCGGCCCGCTGGTGCTGGAGGCGGGCCTGCTTCTGGAGACGGGTGAGGGTGCTGCGGGCGATGCCGGTGACGGTGAGGTCGCCGTCGGTGCTGGCGAGAGCGGTGAGTGTGTCGATCCCGGCGGTGGCGAGCTTGCGGGCCTGGTCGCGGCCGAGGCCGGCGACCCGGCAGAGGTGGTCGTCGTCCTCGCGCTGGCGCTCGCAGGCCTCGTTCCAGCGGCACACGCTGCAGTGGCCGACGGGCAGCGGGTAGGTGACCGGCTCGTCGGCCAGCGCGGCGAGGAAGCGGGCCCGCACGGTGCGGTAGTAGGCGGCCACCTCGGTGGTGCGGACCGTGGCCCGCTCTTGGCCGCCGAGGACCACGTGCACGTGCTCGGGCTCGGTGCCATGGATGCGGGCGACCTGCTCGGCGTAGTGGCAGAGCTGCAGGATGGCCGACGGCTTCACCTGGCGGGCGAGCTTGGTGTCCTCGGGCTCGTAGCTCCAGGGCCCGAGGGCGCTGGGACGATCGACCTTGCGGAGGAAGTCGGCGTGGCCCCGCCACAGCACGTCGGCGCGCTCGTCCAGGAAGGTGGCCTGGAAGACGATGTCAGCGCCTTCTTGCATGGCGGCTGTGGTGTCGGCTTCTCGCTGGCGGAGGGCGTCGAGGCGGTCGGTGCCGGCGGCGGGCTCGGCGATCTCGACCACGTGGAGGCCCTCGGCCTTGAGAGTCTGGAGGTAGCGGTCCTCGTGCTCGAGGCCACGGGTCTGCAGGATGGCCAGCTCGGGATCGTCGCGCTCGGGCCTGGCGAGGCCGCCCGTGCTCACCCGACCGTCGAGCACGGTGAGGTGCCCGCAGGCCAGGTGCCCGACCAGGTCGGACGCGCTCACGATCAGCTTCCCGCTCGTCCGCTCCACTGCTCCCCTTCCGCCCGCTGCCGGCAGCCGGCGTCCTCGCAGAGTACGGGCGATGTGTGACCTCGGCCCGGAATGCGTCTCGCACCGCGCAAATCACCCATTGCACGACGAACTACATGGGTGTAGTCTGGGCGCCTTCCCTTCGGGACCCGGGTCGAGCTGAGGGTCCCCGACAGTCGACGACGACGCGTCCCGGAGGTGAACCATGGCCGACCAGCCGCTCGACTACGAGCAGCGCACGCCCGACGAGCGCGAGGTCCTGCTCGACCGCCTCCTCACCCAGCGCAACGTCCTGCTCGACGAAGCGCTCCGGGTCATCCTCGCCGCCGACGCCCTGGAGGACTACCGGGCCGACGGGTCGCTGTCGATGGCCGACTGGCTCGCCTACCGCTGCAACGTGTCACGTCACACGGCCGCGCAGTGGGTCCGAGCGGCCACCAGGCTCGAGGAGCTTCCCCGCATCCGCGAGCGGTTCGTGGCCGGCGAGCTGAGCTTCGAGCAGCTCCGCCACGCGCTCGTCTTCGCGACGCCGGCCGACGATGCGCACCTCGCGGAGCTGCTCCCCTCGCTCAGCTGCGCCGAGATCGAGCTCATGGCCAAGCAGCGCCGCCGGGCCCGGTCACGCGACCACGACGAGGCGCGTCGCCGCACCCACCTGCACCTTCGGCCCGACCGCTCCGGCATCGGGGTGCGCCTCTCGGGCTACCTGCCCAACGACGACGCCGCCGTCGTCGAAGCTGCCCTCGACCGCCGCGCCGAAGCGGCCGGCCCCGATCCCGAGACCGGCATCTGGGCACCACGCGAGCAGCGCGCCGCCGGCGCCCTGCGCGACATGTGCGCCGCAGACCTCGGGCGCGCCGCTGCCGACGGGTCCGAGCCCGACACGGCGATGGTCGTCATCCACGCACCTGCCGAGCTCCTCGACGACGACACCGTCGAGCGCAGCGCCACCATCAACGGCGAGCCGATCACCAGCGACGTGCTCCGCCGCTTCCTCTGCGACGCCCGCATCGAGGTCAGCTACGACACGCCCGACGGCCGCACGGTCGGCATCGGCCGGGCAACCCGCAACCCGCCACCCTGGCTCCGCCGGCGGGTCATCGGCCGCGACCACCGCCGATGTCGATGGCCCGGCTGCGGCCGGGCGATCCGCCACCTCCACCACATGCAGCACTGGACCAAGGGGGGTGCCACCGACGCCGCGAACCTCATCGGCGTCTGCTGGCACCATCACCACCTGCTGCACGAAGGCGGCTGGAACGCCACCGGCAACGCCGACGGCGAGATCACCATCACCAGTCCCGGCGGCCGCACGCTGCAGAGCCGAACCGGTCCCCTGGCGGCCTAGCCCTTGGTCGCGCCCATTGCCCGCCGGTCCCGACCGCACTCCCCCGGTAGGTTGCCGCCCATGCACGACGCCGTGACCGTGTGGATGGACGCGACACCCGAGCAGGTCTGGGACCTGGTCAGCGATGTCACGAAGATCGGGCGCTACAGCCCCGAGACCTTCGAGGCGGAGTGGCTCGACGGGGCGACCGGGCCCGCGCTCGGCGCGCGCTTCCGCGGGCACGTCAAGCGCAACCAGAAGGGCCCCACCTACTGGGCGACCTGCGTCATCACCGAGTGCGAGCCGAACAAGGTCTTCGGCTTCACGGTGGGGGCAAGCGTGGAGAAGGGGCTCAACAGCTGGCGCTACGAGCTGGTGGCGAACCCGAACGGCGGCACCGACGTCACCGAGTCGTTCCGCCTCAAGGACACGCTCCCGCTGAAGATCTACTGGGCGCTGCTCGGCTGGGCCCGTGGCCGCACCAACCGCAACGGCATGCGGACCACGCTCGAGCGCATGAAGGCCGAGCTCGAGCAGCGCTAGCAGCTCCACGGGCGCGCCGGCACCACCCAGTCAACCGGCCGGGCGCACCACCGAGCACTCGACGACCGGCGACGTCCGGATCGTCTGGAGCACCACGCAGTAGCGCTCGGTGAGCTCCACCAGCTTGGCGACGGCGTCGTCGGGCGCGTCGGTGTCGAGCTCGAAGCGAAGGCGGAGGTCGCGGAAGCCGACCGGAGCCTGCTTGTCGACGCCGAGCGTGCCGCGGAAGTCGACGTCGCCCTCGGCGTGCACGCTGGCGGCGCGCAGCTCGATGCCGAGCGACGTGGACACGGCGCCGAGCGTGACGCCGGCGCAGGCCACCAGCGCCTCGAGCAGCATGTCGCCCGAGCACAGCGACGCACCGTCGCCGCCGGTGGCGGGATGGAGGCCGGCCTGGGCGAGGGCCCGGCCGGTCTGCACCGAGCACGTCACGCCCTCGCCCACCGTGCCCGAGGCGCTCAGCGTGACCAGCGCTCGATCCGGGTCCGCGCGGTAGGCGTCCTTCAGCGGCTGCTGCACCGAGCGCAGGGCGGCGGCGTCCATGGGGCTCCTCGGGTCGGCGACCGCGCCCACGTTGCCACAGCCGAGATCCGCTGGGTGCTCATCAGCCACGACGACGTCGACCACACCGGCAACCTCAACGCCCTCATGGATGCGGCGCCCAACGCCACGGCCGTCATGAGCTGGTTCATGGCCGAGCGCATGGGGGCCTCCCCCCATGCGCTGCTCGCCGCCGACGCCGCGTAGCGGCGAGGTGGCCCGCCGCGACGGGGGCGGTGCTGGTCCTGGCGCTCAGGCGGCGTGCGCGGCGCCGAAGACGGCGCCCATCGACTCGTCGCTGAAGAACTCGGGCACGGGCACCGAGCCGGCGATGACGCCGAGGAAGCGGCTGATGTGCTCGGGCTGGCCCTGCAGCGCAGCGATGAGCGCCAGCATCTCCGGCGGCGGAGGCGACTCGACGTCGGCCAGGCCGGAGGTCAGCTCGTACATCGGCATGGCGGCGGTGTCACGCGCCCGCTGGTAGCCGGCCAGCTCCGTGGCGAGGTCGCCGTCGAGGCCCGTGTCGATGGCGCCGGCGAGCAGCTCGGCGTCGCGGAACGCGTCGAGCATGCCCTGCGCGGTGATGGGGTCCTTGTGGAAGCCGGCGTCGCCGACCAGGGCCCAGCCGGGGCCGGCGGGCTGGCGGAAGAAGCCGTCGGGCAGGCGCGCGAAGCGGAAGCGCTCGGCCCGCTCCGCCTCGGCGAGGCGGCCAGCGAGGTGGGGCACCTCAGCGATCGTCTCGGCGAAGGCCGCCTCCACCCGGCCCTTGTAGCGGCCGGCATCGGAGGCGGGCACTTGCTGGTTCACGAAGGTGAGGCCGTCGTTGGTGGGCGTGGCGACGAAGAAGCGCCCCGGCCGCGAGTACAGCTCGATGCCGCTGATGTCCAGGCCGCGCCAGTAGGAGTAGACGTTGATCGTGGTGGTCGGGCGCACCTCGTAGACGGGCGCGTCGACCGAGCGGGCCACGAAGCTGTTGACGCCGTCGGCCCCGATCACGATCGACGCCCGCGCCTCGAAGGGGCGGCCGTCGCCGTCGTGGCCCCGGATGCCCACGACGCGCTCGCCGTCGCGCAGCAGCTCGGTGACGGCGACGCCGTGGCGGACCTCGGCGCCGGCCTCGACGGCGGCGTCGGCCAGCAGCGGGTCGATGATCGTGCGACGGATGCAGACGGCCGCGTCGATGCCCTCGGCCGGCACCGGTGAGCCCTCGAGCACCACGTCGCCGAAGTCGAACCGCACCGTGTCGCTGAAGGGTGCGCCCGTGGCACGGACCCGCTCGAGCAGGCCCCAGCGCGCCAGGCACGCCATGCCGGCGGGCTGGATCGTGTGGCCGGAGAGCACGTCGCTGGGGAAGGTGGCCCGGTCCACGACGAGTACCCGCCGTCCACGGCGGGCGAGCAGCATGGCGATGGGGGCGCCGGCGCAGCGGCTGCCGATGACGATGGCGTCGTACATGGTGGCTCCTCGGGTCGTTGGTGACTACGAGGCATCGTCCGGCACCGAGCCGCACGGGGCATCGGCGGCCCCGTACGCAATCTGGCGGCGGGGACTACGTACGCAAGAGGCCCGCGTCGGCAGCGACCGCGCCCAGGCCGGCACGGCTGGTGCCCGTCTTCATGAGGAGCCGCTCGACGTGCTTGTCGACCGTGCGCGGCGAGATGAAGAGCCGCTCGGCCACCTCGCGGTTGGTGGCGCCGCCGGCGACGAGCACGAGCACGTCGACCTCCCGTGCCGTGATGCCGAGGCCGGCGAGCGCGGGAGGCACGATCGCGCCGGCGGCCTTGCGACGCGGCACGGCGGCGCCGACGTCGCGCAGCACGCTGCGACACCGCGCCGCCATGGCGTCGAGGCCCAGCGACTCCGACGTCGCCAGCGACTCGCGCAGCCACGTGACCGGGTCGCCCCAGCCGTCGGCGTGCGCGGCGGGCGCCACCAGCAGCCGGACCAGCGCCCGGCGGAAGCCGCCGTGCTGGCGGGCGAGCGCGGCGTCGGCGTCGGCGAAGCGCGCCGCCGCGGCGCCGGCGTCGCCCGCCCGACCGAGCGCCACGGCCCCGGCGGCCGCGGCCATCCAGCGGCTCACGGGCGTGTCGAAGGCCAGGGCGTCCACCTCGGCGCGCGCCGCATCGCCGCCGTCGTCGAGGAGCGTGCGCACGAGCGCCCACAGGCCCGGGACCGGCAGCGCGGCACCGGGACGGCGACGGATCACGTCCATGGCGCGGTCGAGACCGCCGGTCGCGGCCGCCAGGTCACCGGCGATGAGCTCGGCGATGGGCCTGGCGTTGCCCCAGATGCTGATCTCGACGTAGTCGCTGTCCTCGCCGGTGGCGAGCGCCGCGGCCATCGCCGCGTCCATCTCGGCACGGGCGCCGGTGCGAGCGTGGACCATGCCCTGCACCGTCAGGCTCATCGGCAGCGTGGCGAGGTGCCAGCGGCGCGAGGCGTCCTCGCAGCGCCGGGCCGCAGCGAGGGCCAGGTCGAGCTCGCCGCGCTCGTCGTGCACGGCAGCCAGCTGCAGGTCGACGACCGCGACGGTGGCGAGGGCGCCGAGCGCCTCGGCCTCCCGACGGGCCGCCTCGAGGTGGCGCAGGTCGAGCGAGCCGAACATGTCGACCGTGCCGAGCTCCTGCAGGGCCCGCACCCGCCAGAGCGCGAGCCCGGCGCCCGACGCGGTCTCGAGCGCCTCGCTGAAGGCGGCCTCGGCGGCGGCGAGGTCGCGCCCGCGCTCGGCCCGGCCCAGCACCTCGAGCGCCTCGCACTGCACCTCGGGCTGGCCCGTGGCGCGGGCGCCCTCCAGCGCGGCGCGGGCGGCACGCAGCGCGTCGTCGATGTCGTCGCGCCCCATGGCGGCCTGCGCGGCGAGGGCGCTGGCCCGGGCACCGCGGGCGGCGTCGCTCGGGTCGAGGGCGCCCGCTGCGCTGGCGTGGTCGCTCGCCGCGCCCCACGCACCCGCGGCGAGGGCCGCCGAGCCGAGGAGGAGGTGCAGGTCGGCCTGCGCAGCGGGCTCGCCACGGCGCGCCAGCAGCGACTCGCCCAGCGTTGCGGCGCGCTCGGTGTGCCCGGCGAGCACGCTGACGCGCAGCAGCACCTCGTCGACCTCGTCGGCGCGCTCGCCGGTGGCGAGGGCCCGAGCACGGGTTGCGAAGAGGTCGGCCGAGGCCAGCGCGCCGGCGCCGAGCGCATGGCGCGCCGCCTCGACGAGCAGCGCCGCGGCGCGGTCGGGCTGGCCGGTGCGGTCGGCGAGCTCGGCGGCGAGCAGCGCCCGGTCGCCGTCGAGGGGCCCGCCGGCGTCGAGCGCGTCGAGGGCCCGACGAGCGAGGAGGTCCAGCGCCGAGGGCGGCGTGGCCGAGAGCACGGCGTCGCGCGTCAGGGCGTGGTGGAAGCGGAACTCGGCGCCCTCCACGTCGACGAGCTGCACCCGCACCGCCTGGCGCAGCAGGTCGGCGGCGACCTCGTCGGCGAGGCCGGCGGCGCGGGCGGCGACGGTCCAGTCGAAGCTGCGGCCGAGCAGCGCGGCGGCTTCGAGGAGCGGGCGGGCCGCGGGCGGCAGGCCGTCGAGGCGCACCGCCACCGACGCGACCACCGATCCGGGCACGGCTGCGGCGACGGTGTCCCAGCCGGCGCCGACGGCGGTCGCGACGAGCTCCTCGACGAGGAAGGGGATGCCCTCGCTGCGCGCCACGAGGGCCTCGACGACCTCGGCGGGGAGGCCGTCCTCGGCGAGGCAGGCGCGGCCCATGGTCACCACCGCCTCGGCCGACAGCGGCGCCAGGGTGATCTCGGCGGCCACCCGGCGGCGGACGAGCGCCGCGGCCAGATCGGTGCCGTCGCCCGGCTCACCGTCGCGCACGGTGGCCACCACGAGCACGGGCCAGCCGTCGACGTTGTCGGCGAGGTACTCGACGACGGCGAGCGTCTCGGGGTCGGCCCACTGCAGGTCCTCGACCACCAGGGCCGCCGTGCCGTCGCCGGCCAGCGAGGCGAGCAGGCGCAGGGTGGCCTCGCCCAGCAGCAGCGACGACTCCGGCGCAGGCGTGGCGCCGTCGCCCCAGTCGGGCACCAGCGCCGCGAGGGCGGGTACGAGCGGCGCCAGGTCCTCGGCCGGTCGCAGGCCGCGGCGGGCGGCACCGAGCAGCGCCTCGCGGATCGGCCGCAGCGGCGTGGCGCGCGCTGCGGCGGTGGCTCGGCCGACCAGCACCGCTCCCCCGCGGGCGCTGGCCCACGCGCCGAGCTCGCGCACCAGGCGGCTCTTGCCGATGCCGGCCGGGCCACGCACGACGCGCACCGTGCCACCCGCCCGCCAGGCGCCGCGCAGCACGTCGAGCTCGCCGTCGCGCCCCACCAACACCCGAGCCAGGAGCGGAGCCGCTCCACCCGTGTCCTGCACGGTCCCAGGCTCGCACAGCACCCCGGCCGGGGCCGCGACCAACCGGCGACGGGCGTCCGGCGGCGGTGTCACAGGCGCCGCGTAGCCTCTGCCGTCATGGCGCTGGAGCTGGTGTGGACCGCCTACGGGCGGGCGGCGGCCGTCGCGCTGCGCGACGCCGTGTCGGCCGCCAAGGGCGGCGAGCCGCTGGCGCCCGTCACGGTCGTCGTGCCGTCGAACCACGTGGGCGTGGCGTCACGGCGGCTGCTGTCGTCGGGCACGCTGGGGCCCGTCGCGGGCGCGGGGATCGGCCTCGCTGCCGTCACCTTCCTCACCACCTACCGGCTGGGCGAGCTGCTGGCGGCGCCGGTCCTCGCCGGTCAGGGCAAGCGGCCGGTCTCCACGCCGGTGCTCGCGGCGGCGATGCGGGCCGAGCTGGCGGCCGACCCCGGGCTCTTCGCCCCGGTGGCGGAGCACCCCGCCACCGAGTCGGCGCTGGTCGCCACCTACCGCGAGCTGCGCGACCTCTCCCCCGGCGCGCTCGACGCCCTCGCCGCCTCGAGCGCCCGCGCCGGCGAGGTCGTGCGGCTCCACCGCGCCGTGCGGGCCCGGCTGGAGGCGGCGTGGTCCGACGAGGAGGACCTCCTCACCGCAGCGGCAGGATCGGTCCGCTCGGCCGTCGCTGCCGAGCTCGGCGCGCTCGTGGTGCACCTGCCCCAGCGGCTCTCCCGGCACAGCGCCCGCCTGCTCGTTGCCCTGGCCGAGCACGTCCCCACCACCGTCGTCGCCGCCTGCAGCGGCGTGCCCGAGGCCGACGCCGAGGTGCTGGCGTCGCTGCGCCGGCTCGGCGTCGACGGCGACGGCGCCGCCGGCACCGGCGACCCGGCGCCCGTGGCACCGGAGCGCACCACCGTGCTCACCGCGTCCGACGGCGACGAGGAGGTCCGGGCGGCGGTGCGCGCCGTGGTCGACGCCGTCCGGTCCGGCACCCGGCTCGATCGCATCGCCGTCCTCCACGCCAGCCCCGAGCCCTACGCCCGCCTCACCCACGAGCAGCTCCACGCCGCGGGCATCGCCACCAACGGCGCCGCCGTCGTGCCGCTGGCCGCGCGCGTCGCCGGCCGCACGCTGCTCGAGCTGCTGCGCCTGCCCGCCGGTGGCTACCGACGCCAGGACGTCTTCGCCTGGCTGGCGTCGGCGCCGATCCTCCACGAGGGGCGCCTCGCGCCCACGACGGGCTGGGAGCGCCTGTCCCGCGACGCCGCGGTGGTGGCCGGGCGCGCCGACTGGGACATCCGCCTCACCCAGCACGCGCTGCAGAGCGACGAGCGCGCCGCCGAGGCCCGCCTCGACGACGAGGAGCCCGACTGGAAGGTGCCGCGGCTCGAGGCCGAGGCGAAGCGGGCCCGGGCGCTGCACCGCTTCGTGCTCGAGGTGATCGACGACCTCGCCGCCGCGGCGGCGCGGCCCAGGCGCTGGAGCGAGCACGCCGAGTGGGCCCAGCGCTGGCTGGTGCGCCTGCTCGGCGGCGCCGGCCACCGCGAGGCCTGGGACGAGCTCGGCGAGCACAAGGCCGCCGAGCGGGTGGAGCAGGCGCTCCTGCGCCTCGGCGCGCTCGACGCCGTGGAGGGCCCGGTCACGCTCGACGTGTTCCACCGCACCCTCGAGCTCGAGCTCGAGGCCGACCTCGCGCCGCGTCGGCCGCTTCGGCGAGGGCGTCCTCGTCGGCTCGGTCGAGATGGGCATCGGCCTCGACCTCGACCTCGTGGTGGTGCTCGGCCTGGCCGAGGGCTCCTTCCCCGCCACCGTGCGCGACGACTCGCTGCTGCCCGACCACGAGCGGGCGCGCACGGGCGGCGAGCTGGCCCTGCGCGGCCGACCGCGTCGAGCGCCAGCACCGCCACCTGCTCGGCGCCCTCGCCGGTGCCGACCACCAGCTGCTCTGCGTCCCCCGCGGCGACCTGCGCCGCAGCGTCGGAGCGGGTGCCGTCGCGCTGGGTGCTCGACCTCTGCACCGAGCTGCGCCGGCGCCCGCGCAGGCGCGGTGGTGGGCACCGGACCTGCTCGGCTCCGGCGCGCCGTGGGTGCGCCACGTCGCCTCCTTCGACGCCGGGCTGCGCCAGCTCGAGGTGCCCGCCACCGCCCAGGAGCACCGCCTGCGCGGCCTGCTCGCCGCCGGCGGCTCGCTGAGCGCGGCCACCGACGACGCGCGCACCGCGCTCGGCGCCGGCGGTGATCGCGGCTCGGCGCAGCAGCGCCTTCACCCGCTTCGACGGCAACCTCGCCGGCCAGCCCGTGCCGTCACCGGTCGACCGCACTCACCTCGCCCACCCGCCTCGAGCGCTGGGCCGCCTGCCCGCACCGCCACCTCGTGGAGGACCTGCTCCGGGCCGGCCCCGGTGGAGAACCCCGAGGACAACCTCATGATCACGCCGCTCGACAAGGGCAGCCTCGTGCACGCCGCGCTGGAGAGGTTCCTGTGCGCCGTGCTCGATCGTCCCGCCTGCAGACCGGCCCGCACCGGGTGCAGCCGTGGACGCCGGCCGACCACGCGCAGCTGCAGGAGATCGGCGCGGCGCTCTGCGACCAGTACGAGGCGCGCGGGCTCGTCGGGCGCCCCATCTTCTGGACGCGCGACCGCCGCCGCATCCTCGCCGACCTCGATGCCACCCTCACGCACGACACCGCCCATCGCCGCACGCACGCCAGCACGCCGATGGCCGCCGAGCTCGCCTTCGGCATCCCCGGTGAGCCCCTCGCCGCCGTCGAGGTGCCCCTGCCCGACGGCCGCACCCTGCGGGTGCGGGGCCGCATCGACCGCGTCGACGTCGCCGCCGACGGCACCCTCCACGTCGTCGACTACAAGACCGGCTCGCTGCGCGGCGGCTACGAGCAGCTCGGGGAGGACGACCCCGTGGTGGGCGGCACCAAGCTGCAGCTGCCGCTCTACGGCCTGGCGGGGCGCCTCGCCGCCAAGGACCCCCACGCCCCGGTACGTGCCGAGTACTGGTTCGCCACCTCCAGGGGCGGCTTCAAGCGTGCCGGCTACGACATCACGCCCGAGGTGCTGCAGAGGACCGTCGAGGTGCTCGACGTCATCGTCGCGCGGCGTCGAGGGCGGCGCTGTTCCCGCCGCGTCCCTCCGGCCGCTGAGCACCTTCTTCCGGATCGACTGCCACACCTGCGACCCCGACGGCCTCGGCACCGCCGAGCTGCGCAAGCAGTGGGACCGCAAGCGCCACGACCCCGCCCTGCGCGCCTACGCCGAGCTGGCCGAGCCCGTCGAGGAGCCGGCCACGGCATGACCCCCACCCCCGCACCACCCGATCAGCCTGCCCGCGATCGCATCCGCACCCAGCTCGACCGCACCCTCTTCGTCGAGGCAGGCGCCGGGTCGGGCAAGACCACCGCGCTCGTCGACCGGGTCGTGGCGCTGGTCACCTCCGGTGCCGTCGAGCTGGCGCAGGTCGCCGCCATCACCTTCACCGAGAAGGCCGGCGCCGAGCTGCGCGACCGCGTCCGGCGCACGCTGCAGGAGGCGGCCGACGGGCGACGGCCCCGAGGCGGAGCGCTGCCGGCTGGCACTGACCCAGCTCGACGGCGCCGCCATCGGCACGCTGCACGCCTTCGCGCAGCGCATCCTCTCCGAGCACCCCGTCGAGGCGCGGCTGCCACCGAAGGTCGAGGTGCTCGACGAGGTGTCCTCGGCGGTGGCCTTCGACCGGCGCTGGACCCGCGTCCTCGACCAGCTGCTCGAGGACCCGACGCTCGAGCGCACGATCCTGCTCCTCCACGCCGCCGAGGTCGATCCCGCCAAGCTGCGATCGCTGGCGCTGGCCTTCGACGCTTCGTGGGACCTCGTGGAGGAGCTCGTGCCCGAGCAGTGCGCCGAGCCGCCGGCCCTCGCCGACCTCGCCCGCAAGGTGCACGACGAGCTCGACGCGCTCGCCACGCTGGCGGAGCACTGCATCGATCCCACCGACCCGCTGCTCGGAGCCCTGCACGACTTCGCCGCCTTCGGCCAGGCGCTGCTCGACGCCGGCGACGACGACCTCGACCTGCTCGAGCGGCTGCTCGTCGTCCCGAAGTACCGGCGCAACGCGGGGCGTGCGGGCTCGTGGCAGGGCTGCAAGGACCAGGTCCACGCGCAGCTCGCTGCGGTCGTCGAGACGATCGCGTCGATCCGACCGAGGCGTGCTCGACGGCTGCGCCCACCACCTGGGCAGCGCACTGCGAGCCAAGACCCTCGAGGCGGCCGACCGCCGGCGCGAGGCCGGCACGCTGGAGTTCCACGACCTGCTGGTGCTGGCCCGCAAGGTGCTGCGCGACCCCGAGCAGGGCCCCGTCGTGCGGGCCAGCCTCCACCAGCGCTACCAGCGGCTGCTGCTCGACGAGTTCCAGGACACCGATCCCATCCAGATCGAGCTCGCCGTGCGCATCGCCGCTGCCGACCCGCTCGGCGCCGACGCAGGACGACTGGGCGGACGTCGACGTCGCGCCCGGCCGCCTCTTCGTGGTCGGCGACCCGAAGCAGTCGATCTACCGCTTCCGCCGGGCCGACATCACCACCTTCCTGGCGGCCACGGGAGCGCTTCGGGCCCGAGGCCGGTGGCGCGGTGGAGCTCACCGCCAACTTCCGCACCGTCGAACCGATCATCGACTGGGTCAACGAGACCTTCGGCGCGCTGCTGCACGAGGAGCCCGACACCGACGTCCCGCTGCCCTCCCAGCCGGCCTACGTGGACCTCCACGCCCAGCGGGCGCCGGCTGCGGTGGGCCCCCCGGTGGCGGTGCTCGGCGGGGAGGCGCACGAGCACCGCAGCGGCGCCGACGTGGTGCGCTCGGCGGAGAGCCGCGACGTCGCCCACGCCATCACCACCGCCCTCGGCGAGGGCTGGCAGGTGCGCGAGGGCGACGAGGGCTGGCGGCCCTGCCGGCTCGGCGACATCACCATCCTCGTGCCGGCCCGCACGTCGCTGCCCTTCCTCGAAGACGCGCTCGACGCCGCCGCATCCCCTACCGGGCCGAGTCCAGCTCGCTCGTCTACGCCACCCGCGCCGTGCGCGACCTGCTGATGGTCCTGCGCGCCGCCGACGACCCCACCGACCACCTGCGCATCGTGAGCGCCCTGCGCACGCCGCTGCTGGGCTGCGGCGACGACGACCTCTTCCGCCACAAGGTGCTCGACGGCCGGCACCTGGTCCTACAACACGCCGACCCCGCCGGACCCCGCCGATGGCATCGTCTCCGCCGGGCTGGCGTACCTCCTCGAGATCCACCGAGGCCCGGCACTGGCGCTCCCCCGCCGAGCTGCTCGACCGCATCGCCCGCGAGCGCCGCGCCCTCGAGCTGGGCTTCGCCGAGGGCCGCCCCCGCGACGTCTGGCGCCGCCTGCGCTTCGTCATCGACCAGGCCCGGGCGTGGAGCGAGGCCACCGGCGGCAGCCTGCGCGCCTACCTCCACTGGGTCGAGCAGCAGACGGCGGAGGGCTCGCGGGTGGCCGAGTCGGTCCTGCCCGAGACCGACGACGACGCCGTGCGCATCATGACCGATCCACGCCGCCAAGGGCCTCGAGTTCCCCGATCACGATCGTCTCCGGGCTGTCCGCCCGACCCGGCGGCCGGCGCAGCTCGGTCGAGGTCTTCTTCCCCAAGGACGGCAGGCCGGTCGGCTACCGCATGGGCAAGGAGGTCATCACCCAGGAGTTCGAGGCCGACATCCCCGATCGACGAGCAGATGGGCTACGACGAGCGGCTGCGCCTGCTCTACGTCGCCTGCACGCGCGCCTGCGA
The DNA here is from genome assembly GCA_963715505.1 of uncultured Microthrixaceae bacterium. Taxonomy (GTDB): domain Bacteria; phylum Actinomycetota; class Acidimicrobiia; order Acidimicrobiales; family VFJN01; genus VFJN01. The sequence continues at coordinate 957,493 of OY970242.1, read as the reverse complement.
CCACCTCGTCGTGTCGCTGCACCGAGAGCAGCGCCGCAACCCGCCGAAGGAGAAGCGCAACCGCACCAACGCCGAGGTGCTCGTCGCCGGCATGGGCGAGCGCCTCGCCGAGCTGCCCGATCTCAGCGGCGACCCGACCCCGCTGCGGGCTGATCCCGCCGCGGTCCCGGCGCCGCCTCCCGACTTCGAGCAGTGGGAGGCCGAGCGAAGCGCCGCCCTCGCGGCCGCGCCGCGGCCAGGCGCCGTGGCCGCCACCGCGCTCACCGACGAGGGCGGCCCCGACCGGGGGACCGACCCGGGCGACCTCGTGGCCGGGCCCCGACGCTGCAGCGCCGCTCCCCGCGCCCGACGGGGGCGGCCGATCCGGGGCTGCAGAAGCGACCCCGCGACCTCGACCTGCCGCCGTGGCTGAAGGGCCGCTACGGCACGGCGGTGGGCCGTGCCGTGCACGGCGTCCTGCAGACGATCGACCTCGCCACCGGCGCAGGGCTCGACGACGCCGTGGCCGCGCAGTGCCAGGCCGAGGCCGTACCCGAGCGCGCCGGCGACGTGCGCCGCCTCGTCGAGTCCGCCCTCGGCGCCGACGTCGTGCGGGCGGCCGCGGCGGCGCCGCACTGGCGGGAGGTCTACGCCTGCACCCCCATCGGCGGACCGTCTGCTCGAGGGCTACGTCGACCTGCTCTACCGCAGCCCCGACGGCCTCGTCGTGGTCGACCACAAGACCGCGGCACCGACGATCCCGCCGAGCTCGACCGCCGGGTCGAGGGCTACCGGCTGCAGGGCGCCGCCTACGCGGTGTCGGTGAGCCGGGCCACCGCGGAGCCCGTCACCCGGGTCGTCTTCCTCTTCCTCACCCCGGCCGGCGCCGTCGAGCGCGAGCTCGCCGACCTGCCGGCGGCGATGGCCGACGTCGAGCGCCTCGTCGCCGAGGGCCGGGAGCTCGTCACGCCCTGACGCACCCGCCGGTAGCGTCGCTGCGATGCGCCTGGCTGCTACCCCCCAGACGCCGGTGCTGCGCCGGCTGGGCATCCTCGCGACGGGGCTGGTGCTCGTCGCTGGGGGTGTCGCGCTGATGATCCGCGCCGAGATCGGGGTGGCGCCCTACGACGTGCTCACGACCGGCCTCGCCGACCTCACCGGGATCGAGATCGGGATCGCCGCCATGCTGCTGCCGCTGGCGTTCACGCTCCTCGGCTGGGCGCTGGGCGGCACCGTCGGCCCCGGCACGGTCCTCGCCGTGCTGCTCGTCGGACCGCTGCTCGGCCTGGCGCTGCACCTGCTGCCCGACGTCGATCCTATGGCAGCGCGCCTGGCGCTGTTCGCCGTCGGCTTCGCGGTGCTCTCGGCGGGCATCACCTCCGTGGTCATCGCGGAGATCGGCCCCGGCCCGGCGGAGCTGCTGATGCTGGCGATCCACCGCCGGGGGCACGCCCTGGCGCCGGTGCGCACGGCGATCGAGGTGGTGTCCGTCGCCATCGGCTGGGCGATGGGGGGCCAGGTCGGCGCCGGCACGGTCGTGGTCGCCCTCCTGATCGGCCCGACGCTGCGCTGGACCCTGTCGGCGTCGGGCTACGACGCCACCGCCGCGGCCGAGGCGAGCGACCGGGCGGCACCCGGCGCCTGAGGCGTGGTCAGGGCTTGCAGGTCCAGGGGCGCCAGCCGGACTGGTCGAAGAGGTGCTTGGCGTAGACGGTGTTCCAGTAGGGGTCGTAGACGGCGCCCCACGGCTGGCCGGTCACCTGCTCGAAGGTGCCGCGATGGACGTTGTTGATCTGGAAGAGGCCGTGGTTGCCGCCACCGGGGCTCACGGCGCCGGGGTTCATGGTCGACTCGCAGGTGGCCACCCGGGTCGCCTCGCCGGCGCGCTCGCCGAAGATCGTGGCGATGTGGGTCTGGGGCGAGCAGGCGCCGAGGGCGAGGGCGGCGATGCCAGCGGCAGCGATGGTACGGATGCGTCGCATGGTGGTCGGAGCTCCTGGGTCGGCCTGCCGGGCGCACGCGCCGAAGCAGCAGGTGGGATGAGGGGGGAGGGCCGCGGCATCGGTCGATGCGGATCGGGCCGGAGGATCACCGGGGGGTGATGGCGCAACACGGTCGCAATCTCGTAACCAGTTCGCAACCTGACGGCTCGTGACTTGAGTCACAAGCGGCGGATTCCGGCGTTCTCGGAAGCACGATCAGGGCGTTCTGGCCCCGGCCGGAGGGCAGTACCGTGGCCCGATGACGGCGGGACGGCAGGCACGGTCCCCCGACGACGTCGAGGCCGCGCTGCGCCGCGCCACCCTCGCGCTGGTCGACAGCGAGGAGCGGCCGGGCCAGCTCGCCATGGCCCGGGCGGTCGCCGAGGGCATCGCCGAGCGCCGCCACGTGGCGGTGCAGGCCGGCACCGGCACCGGCAAGACGCTCGCCTACCTGGTGCCCGCCATCGTGTCGCGGCGCAAGACCATCGTGGCGACGGCGACCAAGGCGCTCCAGGACCAGCTGGCCGGCAAGGACCTGCCGTTCCTCGAGCAGCACCTCGACGAGCCGTTCTCCTGGGCGGTCCTGAAGGGCCGGTCCAACTACCTCTGCATGCAGCGGCTCGCCGAGCTCGCCGCCCGCGACGGCGAGGGCCGCCAGCTCGGCCTCGACGGCGTGGCCGAGCGGGCCCCGGCCGACGAGCTGGCGGCGCTGGCCCGCTGGGCGGCCACGACCGACACCGGCGACCGCGCCGAGCTCGACGTCGAGCCCTCGCCACAGGCCTGGTCGGCGGTGAGCGTCGGCAGCCGGGAGTGCCCGGGCGCCGCGCGCTGCCCGAGCGGTGGCGTGTGCTTCGCGGAGGGGGCGCGCCTGCGGGCGCAGGAGGCCGACGTGGTGGTCGTCAACCTGCACCTCTACGGGGTCGACCTGGCGGCGGGCGGGATGATCCTGCCCGAGCACGAGCTGACGATCATCGACGAGGCGCACCAGCTCGAGGACATCGTGTCGGCCACCAGCGGCGTGGAGCTGACCGCCGGCCGCTTCAGCGACCTCGCCCGGCGCATCCGTGGCGTCGTGGAGGACGACCGGCTGCCCGCCGGCGTCGACGATGCCGGCCGCATCCTCGCCGATGCGCTGCGCGGCCACCGCGACCGCCGCCTCAAGGGCGCGCTGCCCGACGATCTCGCCGGCGCCATCACCGTCGCCCGGGGGCGCGTGGAGCAGGCGCTGAGCGCCGCGCGCGCCGTGCCGTCCGACGCGCCGGAGGAGACGCGGTCGCGCGCCCTGCGGCTCCAGCAGTCGGCCGGGGCGCTCATCGAGGACCTCGGCGTGGTGGAGCGGGTGACGAGCGACGAGGTGGTGTGGGTGGAGGGCGTCGAGGCGAACCCGGTGCTGCGGGTGGCCCCCCTCGAGGTGGCAGGTCTGCTGCGCGAGGGGCTCTGGGACCAGCGGCCCACCGTGCTCACCAGCGCGACGCTCCCGGCACGCCTGCCGAGCAGGCTCGGCGTGCCGGCGGCCGAGCTGACCGAGCTCGACGTCGGCAGCCCCTTCGACTACGAGACCAACGCCGTCCTCTACTGCGCCGCGCACCTGCCCGACCCGCGCCACGCCGGCTACCTCGCCGCGCTGACCGACGAGCTCGAGGGGCTGATCGAGGCCGCCGGGGGGCGCACCCTGGCGCTGTTCACCAGCTTCCGCGTGCTCGACGAGACGGCCAAGGCGCTGCGCGATCGGCTCGACGTGCCGATCCTCACCCAGCGCGACCTGCCCAAGGCCCGGCTGCTCGAGCGCTTCGCCGGCGACGCGGCGACGTGCCTGTTCGCCACCATGGGGTTCTGGCAGGGCGTGGACGTGCCGGGCGCCGCGCTCAGCCTGGTGACGATCGACCGCATCCCCTTCCCCCGGCCCGACGAGCCGCTCCTGCAGGCGCGCCGCGAGCGGGCGGGCGCGGCGGCGTTCGGCCTGATCGACCTGCCGAGGGCCGCCACCCTGCTCGCCCAGGGCGCGGGGCGGCTGATCCGCTCGGCGACCGACCACGGCGTGGTCGCCGTGCTCGACCCGCGCCTGGCCAAGGCCGGCTACCGCTGGGACATCGTCAACGCGCTGCCCCCCATGCGCCGCACCAAGGACCCCGACGACGTGCGGGCCGTCCTGCGAGCCCTCGACGACCACGCCGCCGGTCCTCGGGGGTAGACCTCCGGGCATGGTCGCCCCCATCGCACCGCCCACCCGCGCGCCGCTGCCCCCCTCACCCGCCGAGGAGCGCAAGCGCCGGCAGCTGATCGTCACGCGCCGGCGGGCCACGGCGCTGCTCGGTGCCGTCACGGTCGTGTTCGTCGCCACCGTGATCGCCGGGGCCGAGGGCGACACGGTGCTCGGCTACGTGCAGGCGACCGCCGAGGCCTCGATGGTGGGTGGCCTGGCTGACTGGTTCGCGGTCGTCGCCCTGTTCCGCCACCCGCTGGGGTTGCCGATCCCCCACACGGCCGTCATCACGGAGCGCAAGGAGCAGTTCGGCGAGACGCTCGGCGAGTTCATCCAGAGCAGCTTCCTCACGCCCGACGCGGTCGCGGAGCGGGTGCGCCTCGCCGGCGTGGGCGACCGCGTCGCCCGCTGGCTGGCCGACCCGGTGCACGCGGAGCGCCTCGCCGCCCACGTCAGCGATGCCGCCGTGCAGGTGGCCGACCTGCTCGAGGACGACGAGGTCCACCGCGTCGTCGACGGGGCGCTGCGGGCGCGCCTCGAGACGACCCCGCTGGCGCCCCTTGCGGGCCACGCGCTGGGCGTGCTGACCCGTGACGGCCGCCACGAGCCGGTCGTCACGGCGGCGCTGCGCGGCCTCGATCGCTACCTCGACGAGCACCGCGCCGACCTCCACGCCCGCTTCCGCGCCAAGGCGCCCTGGTGGCTGCCCGAGTCGGTGGAGGACCGCATCTTCGAGCGCCTGCTCGACGGCGCGCGCGCCGTCATCGACGACATGGCCAACGACGGCGGGCACCACATGCGCCGCCAGCTCGACGCCCGCCTCGCCGAGCTCGTCGAGGACCTGCAGAGCTCCCCGGCGCTGCGCGAGCGCGGCGACCAGCTCGCCGCCGAGCTGCTCGAGCAGCCGGAGCTGCGCGCCTGGGTGGCGGACATGTGGACCGACGCCAAGGCGCGCCTGCGCCGCGCCGCCGCCGACCCGTCCTCCGAGCTGCGCCGCCAGACGGCCCGCACGATCCGTGCCGCCGGCGAGCGCATGCTCGCCGAGCCGGCGCTGGCCGCCAAGGTCGACGAGGCCGCCGAGACCGCGGCCCGCTACGTCGTGGAGCACTTCGGCAACGAGATCACCGACCTGGTGTCGGGCACCATCGCCCGCTGGGACGGCGAGGAGACGAGCCGCCGCCTCGAGCTGCTTCTCGGGCCCGACCTGCAGTACATCCGCATCAACGGCACGGTGGTCGGCGGCCTCGCCGGCCTCGGCCTCCACGCCGTCGCCCAGGTGCTGGGCTAGCCGTCAGTAGCCGAGGCGCTCCACGGCCTTGGGGCGGCTCTGCCAGTCCTTGTCGACCTTGACGATCAGCTCCAGGTACGTGCCCTCGGGCATCTGCTCGCGCACCGCGGTGCCGACCTCCTTGAGCACCTGGCCCTTCTTGCCGATCACGATGCCCTTCTGGCTGTCGCGCTCGACGAGGATCTCGCAGCGCACGAAGGGCCAGTCCCACTCCGTGACCCGAGCCGCGATGGAGTGCGGCAGCTCGTCGTGGGTGCGGCGCAGCAGCTGCTCGCGCACCAGCTCGGCCACCCAGAACGCCTCGGGCACGTCGGTGACCATGTCGTCGGGGAAGTACTGCGGGCCCTCCGGCAGGCGGGTCACGAGGTGCTCGACGAGCTCGTCGACGCCGTCGCCGGTCTTGGCCGACACCGGGAAGTACTCGCTCAGGTCGAGCGCGGCCGCCGCCGCGAGCTGCTCGGCGATCGCCGCGTTGGAGGCCCGGTCGACCTTGTTGACGATGCACACCGCGTCCTTCGGCACGAGGTTGGCCACCCACTGGTCGCCCCGGCCGAAGGGCTGGGTGGCGTCGAGCACGAAGCACACGACGTCGACGTCGCCGATGCTGCCCTCGGCGGTGGCGTTGAGGCGCGTGCCCAGGGCCGTGCGCGGCTTGTGGATGCCGGGCGTGTCGACGAAGACGATCTGCGAGTCGGGCCGGGTCAGGACGCCCATGATCCGCGTGCGGGTGGTCTGGGGCTTGTCCGAGGTGATGGTCACCTTGGTGCCGAGGATGCGGTTGAGCAGCGTCGACTTGCCGACGTTGGGCCGCCCCACGAGCGTGACGAACCCCGAGTGCATCAACCCGCCTCGTCGCCCTGCCCGCGCTCGGTGCCCACCTCGGCGACGGGCAGGCGGTGGATGCGCACGCGGCCGATGCGACGGCCCTGGACGCGCTGCGCGGTGAGCTGCAGGCCGTCGACCTCGACCGTCTCGCCCTCGGCGGGCACGTGCCCGAGCTCGGAGAGGAACAGGCCGCCGATGGTGTCCCAGTCGCCCTCGGGCAGGTGCGCGCCGACGAGGTCGTTCACCTCGTCGAGCGCCATGCGCGCGTTGACCTGGAAGTCGCCGCCGGGGAGCGGCTCGATCATCGGGTCCTCGACGTCGAACTCGTCGACGATCTCGCCGAGCAGCTCCTCGATGATGTCCTCGAGCGTGACGAGGCCGGCCGTGCCGCCGTACTCGTCGACCACGATGGCCATGTGGAAGCGGCCCTTCTGCATCTCGCGCAGGAGCTCGGCGGCGCCCTTGGTCTCGGGCACGAAGTAGGCGGGGCGCGCCAGGTCACCGACGGGGAGGTCGCCCTTCCCGTCGCGCTCGGCGCGCATGAGGTCCTTGGCGTGGGCGATGCCGACGATGTCGTCGATGCCCGCGCCGCACACCGGGATGCGACTGAACCCGTTGAGGATGACGACCTCCATGGCGTCCGCCGCGCGGAAGTCGGCGTTGATCGTCACCATGTCGGGCCGCGGCACCATGACCTCGCGCACGACGGTGTCGCCGAGGTCGATCACCGACTCGATGAGGCGCCGCTCCTCGGCTTCGATCACCGCCTCCTCGACCGCGAGGTCGGCCACGGCGAGCAGCTCCTCCTCGGAGGTGTACGGCCCGTGCTTGAGCCCCTTGCCGGGCAGCAGCACGTTGGTGAGCCCGATCAGCGCGCGGGACAGCGCGCGCAGGGGCGGCAGGTTGGCGAGCAGCTTGATCGGCCGGGCGGCGGCGAGCGCGGCGCGGTCGGTGTGCTGGATGGCCCAGGTCTTGGGCGCTACCTCGGCGACGACGAAGAAGAGCGTGACGTTCAGCACCGTGGCACCGACGACGCCCCAGGTCCCGAACACGCGCGTGGCGAGCACGCCGAGCAGCGTGGACTGCACCAGCTGGCTGGACAGCACGACGAGCAGCGTCGGGTTGAGCCACTCCTGGTGCTCGACGAGCGACTGCAGGATCTCGCCACGGCGCCCCGCCGTCTCGGCGAGCGCCTGCGCCTTGGCCTTGGACATCCGCGTGAGCGCCGTCTCGGCCACGGCCAGGCCGATGGACACGAGGAACAGCGCGATGACCGCGGCGAGCAGCGCCCAGTCGGCACCGGTCATCGTGACGGCGAGGACGCCGGTACTTGGGGGGAGATCCATCGCGCCCATCATCCTCGCCGATGGTGGTAGCGGTCGAGAAGCTCGCGCTCACGGGCCTGCATCGCGGCGGCCTCGACGGGGTCGGCGTGGTCCATGCCGAGCACGTGGAGCACGCCGTGCACGACGAGCAGGGCGAGCTCGTCCTCGTAGCTGCCAGCGTGCTCGGGCGCCTGGCGGGCCGCCACCGCGGGGCAGACCACCACATCGCCGAGCAGCACGGGCAGCTCGGACACCTCGGGCGGCTCGCGGTCGGGGCCCGTGCTGCCCGAGTCGGGCCAGCGGCCGGGATCGATGGGGTCGTCGATGGGGAAGGCCAGCACGTCGGTGGGGCCCTCGGCGTCCATGAACCGCTTGTTGAGCTGGGCCATGACCCCTTCCTCGACGAAGAGCAGCGACAGCTCGGCCTCGCCGCGCACACCCGAGTCGCGCAGGGCGTCGGTGGCGAGGTCGACCCAGCGGGTCAGCTCGACGGGCTGGGCGACCTGCTCGTCGATCCCGAAGACCTCGATGTCGCCCTCGGCCGGCGGCCGACGCCGGCGCGACGTCATCGGCAGCGGTGGCAGCTCCTCGGCGGGGAAGCCCTCCGGCAGGTCCGCCGGGTCGGGCTTGTCGGGACCGGTCGCGTCGCCGGACATCACGTCGTGCTCGGGCCCGGTGCCGCCCGCTCGTAGGCGTCGACGATGTCCTGCACGATGCGGTGGCGCACGACGTCGCCGCTCGTGAGGTGGACCCAGCCCAGCCCGTCGATGTCGCCGAGCACGGCCTCGAGCCCGGCGAGGCCGCTGCGCCCGCCGCCGACGTCGACCTGGGTGGTGTCGCCCGTGACGACCGCCTTGGAGCCGAAGCCGATGCGGGTGAGGAACATCTTCATCTGCTCGGGCGTCGTGTTCTGCGCCTCGTCGAGGATGATGAAGCTGGCGTTGAGGGTGCGGCCGCGCATGAACGCCAGCGGCGCCACCTCGACCTGGCCGCGCTCGAGGAGCTTGCCGGCCGTCTCGGTGCCGACCATGTCGTGCAGGGCGTCCCACAGCGGCCGCAGGTAGGGGTCGACCTTGGCCATGAGGTCGCCGGGGAGGAAGCCGAGCCGCTCCCCTGCCTCGACGGCGGGGCGGGTGAGGATGATGCGGTCGACCTCCTTGGACTGCAGCGCCTGCACCGCCATGGCGACCGCCAGCCAGCTCTTGCCCGTGCCGGCAGGGCCGACCCCGAAGGTGATGACGTTCTGGCGGATGGCGTCGACGTAGCGCTTCTGGCCGCTCGACTTGGGCCGCACCGGCCGCCCTCGTGCGGCGCGCAGGACCTCGGAGGTGAGGACCTCCGCGGGCCGCTCGTCGGCGCGCACCATGGCGACGCTGCGCTCGACCGTGCCGGCGTCGAGGCGGTGCCCCTGCTCCACGAGCACGACCATGTCCTCGAACAGCGAGCCGACGCGCTCGGCGTCGTCGCCGGTCAGCGCGATCTCGTTGCCGCGCACGTGGATGCCGACGCCGGGGAAGGCCGCCTCGATCGCACGGAGGACCTCGTCGCGCTCGCCGAGCAGCGCAGGCATGAGGTGGTTGCCGGGGACGGAGATCTTGACCTGGGTGCTGGACAAACCTTGAGGCGGGATGGTGCGCCGCCCCGGGTTCGGGACGGCCGGGGCCGCAGGCACCAGGCTAGCGGCGTTGCGGCCCGGCACCCCGGGCGGTTCCGCCAGCACGGGCCTACGCTCGGCGCTCGTGGAGGACGGCGAGCTGCCCGACGCCTGGCAGGGCGCGCTGCTCCGTCCCGGCGACGTGGTGGCCGGGCCGGCGGCGCCCAGCTTCGCCAGCCGCCTCGACCGCTGGGTCGCCGATGCCCGTGCCGACGACGCCGCCGCGCAGCGATCGCGCGAGCGCTGGCTGCGCTCGGTGGCCGAGCAGGAGGCGACCTTCGCCGGCGTGCTGCTCGACCTCGCCGAGCGCAGCGCCGCCGTGGCGGTCACCACCACGGCTGGTCGCCGCATCGTCGGCGCGCTGGAGGCCATCGGCGCTGACTTCGTGGCGCTGCGGGTGGCGCCGGGCCACGAGGTCCTCGTCGCGCTGGGGGCGATCTCGGTGATCCGCACCGCGCCGTCGGTGGAGGCGACGGTGGGCGACCGCGTGGTGACCGCCGAGCTCACGCTCGCAGACGCGCTCGCCGGGCTCGCCGCGGAGCGGGAGCGCGTGCTGATCGTCGGCCCGGCCGGCGCCGACTCGGTGGCGGGCACGCTGCGCAGCGTGGGACGTGACGTGGTGGTGCTGCGCACCGACGCCGAGCCCGCCGTGACCGCCTACGTGCCCGTCACCGCCATCAGCGAGGTGGTGATCGGCTGACGCCGCCCTACTGCTTGGGGCCGGAGTCGGGGTAGAGGTGCTCGAGCGTGCCCGGCTCGATGCGGGTGCTCTCGATGAAGGCGTCGACCTCGCTGGACTTGAGCCGGATCACCCGCCCCATGCGGTAGGCCGGCAGCTCGCCCTGGTCGATGAACCGGTAGAGCGTGCGGGGCGTCACGCCGAGCCGCCGGGCGGCCGCTTGCGTGGAGAGCCACTCGAAGTCGGGACCGCTCTCGCGCTCGGAGCTCTCGGGCAGATCATCGCTTGACGGCGGCACGAGGCCAGCGTACACCAACATGCGATGTCCTTCGTTGATTTCCATGCCTCTTCGGCCGGACATGCGAAGGAGAACCCGGCGGCCGCGGCGAAGGGTGACCCGTGACCACGGCGCATGCGTCGTCGGCACCCTCGGAGATCGGCGGAGCTCCCCCACCCCGCGTCATCGAGCGGCGCGCGCGGCTGCCCGGCGGGCGCGCGGTCACGGGCGGCCTGCTCATGGCCGTCGCCGCCGTCGGCGTGTTCGTCGCCTACACCGACGCCACCCGCGCGCCGTCGGATGCCGTCGTCGTCGCCGGGCGGGCCCTGCGGATCGGCGAGACGCTGCAAGCCGACGACCTCCGCGTCGTGCAGGGCGACCTGCCGGATGCGGTGCGCCGGACCGCCTTCGACGACCCGTCCGCCCTCGTCGGTCGCGTCGTCCTGGGGCCCGTGGGACGCGACGAGATCGTGCACCGAGGGGCCCTCACCGACGATCGGGCAGCAGGCCCGGCGCACGAGGTCGCCCTCAGCCTGCCGCGCGACCAGGTCGCCGTCGGTCGCCTCAAGCCCGGCGAGCGGGTCGACGTCTTCGTGACGACCGACGAGCGCACCACCTCGGTGGTCCGAGGCGCGCAGGTCGTGCAGATCAGCGACGACGGGGGCGGCTCGCTCACCAGCGGGCGCGAGATCATGCTCGTCGTCGCGGTGCCGTCCGGCGACGCGGTGGCGGCACTGGTCCATGCCTCGCGGGTGGGCGAGGTCACCGTGGTGCGTTCGACGTTCGCCGAGGCCAGCGCCGAGGACCCGCTCACCTACACGGACCCGAGCGAGAGGCCCGACGCGCCAGCGGACGACGAGGACGGGTCGGCGGGCTGATGGCTGCGGAGCGCTTCGTCCTGCTGGGCCTGGCACACGTCCGGTCGAGCTGGTTCGCCGAGGTGGCGCGCTGGTCCACCACCGCGATCGTCCCGGTCGAGTTCGTCAAGGCGATGTCGATGGAGGAGGTCCGGGTCCGGCTGCGCGCCGGGCGCAGCTACTCGGCGCTGATCGTCGACGACACCCTCGTCGGTCTCGACCGCGACCTCGTCGAGCTCGCGCACGGTGCGGGCTGTGCGGTCATCGTCGTCACGAGCGGCCGGACGTCGAGGGCGTGGACCGACCTCGGCGCCTCCGCGCAGCTCCCCTCCGGCTTCGGGCGGACCGAGCTGCTGCAGGTCCTCTCGCAGACGTCCACGCCGATCGCGCGGGGCGTCGAGCCAGCGGTGGACGACACCGGGTCGACCGCCCCGTCGGGCTTCCGTGGACGTCTCGTCACCGTGACGGGTCCCGGCGGCACGGGTGCGTCGACCGTCGCGATGGCCGTCGCCCAGGGACTCGCCGCCGATCCGCGCTACGCGGACCTCGTCTGCCTCGCCGACTTCGCCCTCGACGCAGAGCTCGCCATGCTGCACGGCTCCCACGACGTCGTGCCCGGCGTGGTGGAGCTCGTCGAGGCGCACCGGGGAGGCTCGCCCGGCATCCACGGCGTGCGCGGGCTGACCTGGCACGTGCCGGAGCGCGGGTACCACCTGCTCCTGGGCCTGCGCCGGCACCGTGACTGGACCGCCGTGCGCCCCCGAGCCTTCGACGCGGCGCTCGACGGCCTGCGCGGCGGCTACCGCGCCGTGGTCGCCGACATCGACAGCGACCTGGAGGGCGAGGCCGCATCCGGCTCGCTCGACGTGGAGGAGCGCAACACCATGGCGCGCTCCACGACCGCGGCAGCCGACCTCAACGTCGTCGTGGGCGACGCCACCATGAAGGGGTTGCACAGCCTGCTGCGCGTGGTCCGCGACCTCCTGGGCCACGGTGTGCCGGGGGGTCGACTCCTCCCGGTCCTCAACCGGGCGCCGCGCAGCGCCGGCGGCCGCGCCGAGCTGACCGCAGCGTTCGGCGAGCTGCTGCGGGCGAGCGCGCTCGGCCATGGCGTCCCGAGCCCGGTCCACCTCGTCGACCGGCGGCACCTCGACCTCGCGATCCGCGACGGCGTGCGCCTGCCGGAGGGCTGGATCCGCCCGGTCGCCACGGCGGTGCTCGCCGTGCTCGACCTCGCCCCCGCCGGCCACGCCTCCGAGGTGACCGAACCCGAGCTCGTGGCGGTCCGACCCGGCGCGCTGGGCACCTGGACGGACCAGGTCAGCGAGGAGCGGGACCGGTGAGGGAGGCTCGCTCGCCGCTCGAGGACATCGAGGCTGCGGTGCGCGAGCGCGCCAAGGACATCTCGCTCGAGATGCGCGGCCCCGAGGGCACGGCCAGGCTCCGCGTGCTCATCGCCGAGGAGGTCGCCGCCTGGTCGCTCGACCACCGGCGAGGGCTTCGCCCCTACGACATCTCCGAGCCGGAGCTGGTCGCCGAGCGGGCCTTCAGGAACCTCGCCGGCTACGGCCCGCTCGGTCCCCTGCTCGACGACGACGACGTGTGGGAGATCATGATCAACGCGCCCGATCAGATCTTCGCCAAGCGGCATTCCGGCACGTCGGGATACCACGACGAGGTGTTCCACGACGACGACCACGTCGTGCGGACGCTGACGAAGATCCTCGACGACGCCTCCACCTCGCATCGCAAGCTGGACGCCTCCGAAGGCCTCCAGGACGCGCAGCTCGACAACGGGTCGCGGCTGCACATCGTGCACGGGGACGTGAGCCGCGGTGGCCACGTCATGGCGAACATCCGGAAGTTCACCGGCGTCACCTATCGGGAGCTCGGTGAGCTCGTCGACCGCGCCATGCTGAGCGCGCAGGTCGCCGAGTTCCTGGCAGCGTGCGTCAAGGCCCGACTGACCCTGCTCATCGCCGGAGCGCCGGGTTCCGGCAAGACCACGCTGCTGTCGTGCTGTGCCGCAGAGCTCGATCCCTCGCTGCGGGTGGTCGTCGCCGAGGAGGTGTTCGAGGCCGACGTGCCCGTCCCGAACGTGGCGAGCATGCAGACGCGAGCCGCCCGTCCCGACCGCCCGGCGGTCGACCTCCGAAGGCTCGTCGCCGGCTTCCTGCGGATGGCGCCGGACGTCGCCATCGTCGGCGAGGTGCGGGATCGAGAGGCGCTCCCGCTGCTGCTCACGCTCTCGTCGGGGGTGAAGGGCTTCACCACGATCCATGCAGGCTCGGCACGTCAGGCCCTGACGCGGCTCCGCTTCATCTGCCAGCTGTCGGACACGTCGAGCCAGCTGCCGCTCACGGCGCTCAACACGCTCGTCAGCGAGAGCGTCGACGTCGTCGTGCACTGCACGCGGTCGCCCGAGGGTCCACGCGTCACCGAGGTCATCGCCGTCGAGGACCTCGCGGGAGGTGCCGACGCCGCGCAGTTCACCGTGACGCAGCTCTTCAGCCGACCTGACCCGACCGCCCCGCTGGGCTGGACGGGCAACCTGCCACAGCGGCTGCAAGCGCCACTGCGTGAAGCGGGCTTCCACGTCCGGTCGCTCCTCGATCGGCGCGACGCCGGTCAAGCGGTCGACGGCGCCGAGCCTGGACGCATCCCCGCGCTCCACCATCCGGGCGTGCCCCGATGACGGGGCTCGCACTGGCTGCGTCCGCGGCGGCGGGCACCTACCTGCTGTTCACGTCGCTCGTCCTCGGCTGGCGTGACCTCGCCCTACCGGGCGGGCTGGAGCGCGATGCTCGACGGGCCAGGCGCCGTGACCGCCTCGTGCAGGCCGGTCTCGGCGACGTGCCGCTCCGTGAGCTGGCGGCCGTCATCGGTGGTCTCGTCGTGGTCGGCCTGCTGGTGGGCTACGCGGTCTTCGGGGGCCCGCTCCCCGCCCTGGCCATCGGCGTCTTCGCCGGCTCGTCGCCCGTCGCGACGTACCGGATGCGCCGCGCGGCACGGCGAGCTGCAGCCATGGACGCGTGGCCCCGCATGCTCGAGGAGCTCCGACTCCTCACGTCGTCCCTCGGCCGGTCCATCCCGCAAGCGCTCTTCGAGGTCGGACGGCGAGCGCCCGCCGAGATGCGCGGCGCGTTCGATGCCGCCCATCGCGAGTGGCTGCTCTCCACCGACTTCGAGCGGACGTTGAGGGTCCTCAAGGCGGGCCTCGCCGATCCCACGGCCGATGCGACCTGCGAGACCCTGCTGGTGGCCAACGAGGTCGGCGGCACCGACCTCGACCGGCGGCTCGAGGCGCTGATCGACGATCGGATCCAGGACACGCAGGGCCGCAAGGACGCCCGCGCGCAGCAGGCCGGTGCACGCTTCGCCAGGCGGTTCGTCCTCATCGTGCCGGCCGGCATGGCGCTGGCCGGCATGTCCGTCGGCACCGGTCGCGCCGCCTACCAGACCGCCACGGGCCAGCTCCTCGTCGTCGTCGCGCTCGTCCTGGTGATCGGCTGCTGGCTCTGGGCGGGGAGGATCATGATCCTGCCCGAGGAGCAGCGGGTCTTCGATGCCTAGGTTGCTCGCCGCCTCGGCCGTGCTCCTGTGGGTGGGCGCCACGCTGCTCCTCGCCGAGCTGCGCTGGTTCAGCCGGCCCAGCCTGGCGACCCGCCTGCGGCCGTACGCGCCGGGCGGCTTCGGCGCCGCCTCCGGTGAGCGTGGGATCCTGTCGGTGGCGTCGTTCCGCGAGGTCGTCGGTCCGCTGGCGCGCATGATCGGGTCCCGTCTCGCCGGTGCGCTCGGCGTGCGCGAGGACCTCGGAACCCGCCTCCGTCGCATCCACGATCCACTCGACGCCACCGCCTTCCGGGTCCGCCAGCTGGGATGGGCCGGCGGGGCGCTCGCTGCAGGCGCGCTCGTGGCGGCCGCCACCACACCCCCGCCGGTGATCGCGCTCCTGCTCGTCGTGGGCGCTCCGCTCCTTGCCTTCCTGATCATCGAGCACCTGATCGCGAGGCGATCCGAGCGCTGGCAGCGGCGCGTCTTCCTGGAGCTGCCCGTGCTGAGCGAGCAGCTCGGGATGCTGATGGGGGCCGGGTTCTCCCTCGGCGCGGCACTCAACCGGCTCGCGACGCGCGGCACGGGCGCATGCGCCCGTGAGCTCGTGGTCGTGTGCGGGCGGGTGCGCCAAGGGCTCAGCGAGGTCGAGGCGCTGCGCGAGTGGGCCGCGCTGGCTGACGTCGACGCGCTCACCCGCCTCACCGCCGTGCTCGCGCTCAACCGCGAGGCCGGAGACCTCGGCCGCCTCGTCGCCGAGGAGGCGCGCAACATCCGTCGGGAGGTCCAGCGCGAGCTCATCCAGGAGATCGAGCGTCGCGCCCAGCAGGTCTGGATCCCCGTGACGGTCGCGACGCTCGTGCCTGGTGCCGTGCTCCTCGCCGTCCCCTTCGTCGAGGCCCTGCGCCTCTTCTCGTCGTCGTGAACCACCACCGAAAGGACCCGCCATGCCGGACCTCGTTGTGAACTCTGCTCGACGACTGCGAGGCTGCGCAGCCCTCGCGGTGCGCTGGCTGCAGCGCGGCGACCGCGGCGAGGGCGTCATCTCGGCCGCCATCGCCGTGCTGATCATGGCCGGCATCGGCGCCCTCATGTGGGTCGGCTTCAAGACCATCTGGGAGGACACCGAGTCGAACACCAGCGACAAGGTTGCCGAGATCGGCGAGTGATGTGGCCGCCCGAGCGGCGCTCGGCGAGGACCGCGGCGTCGGCCTGATCTCCACGGCCGCGGGGGTCGTCGTGTTCCTCGTGTTCCTGCTCTTCGCCGTGCAGCTCCTCTTCGCCATGTACGCGTCGTCCACGGTCACCGCGGTGACCAACGACGCAGCCCGACGAGCGGCATCGGAGGGCACCGGCGCGCTGGAGCTGATCGAGGCCGACGCGCGCCGCACCATGGGCGCGGTCGGCGAGGAGGCCAGCTTCACCTGGGACGCGGATGACAGCGATGGCGACGGCACCGCGGACACCGTGGTGCTGCGCGTCGTGGCGGTGCCGCCACGGTTCATCCCGCCCTCGATCGGCGGGGCGATCGGCTTCGGCGAGATCCGTCGGGTCGTGCGCGTCCGGATGGAGGGGCTGCAGCCGTGAGCGCGCGACGCTGCCGCGGCGAGCGCGGGCAGGTCGGCGGCATCGAGGCGCTTCCCTTCGGCCTGCTCGTCTTCGTCGTGGGCTCGCTGCTCATCGCCAACGCCTGGGCCGTGGTCGACGCCAAGTTCGCGACGGACGCCGCTGCGACCCAGGCCGCCCGCACCTTCGTGGAGTCGTCCTCACCCGATGGAGCGCTGCGCAACGCGGAGCTGGCGGCGAGGGCGACGATCGAAGGCCATGGCCGGGACGCTGATCGCGCCGAGGTGAACGCGCTCGGCACGACGGAGCTCGTGCGCTGCGCCCGGGCGACCTTCGAGGTCGTCTACGAGATCCCGGCGCTGTCGCTCCCGTTCATCGGTGGCTACGGCCGCGCGCCCTTCGTCGTCCGCTCCACCCACAGCGAGCTCGTCGACCTCTTCCGCAGCGGCGTGGAGGGCGAGGCGGAGGATTGCCGGTGAGGGGGCCCCGGCGAGGCGACCGAGCAAGCGTCATGATGCTGATGCCTGCCGGCGTGCTGATCGTGCTGCTCCTCGGCGCCGTGGCGTTCGACCTCTCGTTGCTCTTCCTGCGCCAGCGCCAGGCCGCCAGCGTCGCCGCGGACGTCGCCAACGACCTTGCCACGGCGGCACTCGACGAGGGCGCGTTCCGAGCCACGGGCGCCTTCGAGCTCGACGCCGACCGAGCCGCCTCCCTCGGGCGCGCCTTGGTGGACTCGAGCGACCTCGGCGAGCGCACCGTCGACGTGCAGATCACGGTGCTCGAACCCGACGCCGTGGAGGTCACGCTCGTCGTGGCGGTGGACTACGTGTTCGCGAAGGCGATCCCGGGCGCCGCGGACGGCACCACGGTGACGGCACGGGCCACCGCGCAGGCCGTCGTCGGCTGAGCTCACACCGCCGGCAGGCGCAGCAGCTGATCCGGGTAGAGCAGGTCCGGGTTGTCCGGGACGACGAGTCGATCTCGGTTGGCGGCGATCAGCTCGACCCAGTAGCGCCGCACCTCTCGCTCGCTCGGCTCGCGTCCCAGCGCCTCACCGACGGTCTCCGTCGCGATGGCCCACAGGTGCTGCCCGACCTCGACGCGGTAGCCGTCCTGACCCGTGGGGCGCGCGGCGGCCTCCGGCGCGGGCGCAGGTGCCGGTGCGGGGGTGGCCGGCGGTGCCGGTGCGGGGGTGGCCGGCGGTGCGACCGGGTCGAGCGGGCGCATCGTGGCGGTGGCCTCGCCGCCGGGCACCGGCTCTTGCGCAGGCTCGCTCGCCATGGCGGTCCCTGGCACGGCCGCGGGCGCCATCACGCCGAACGACATCGACAGGCCGGCGACGCCGCGCAGCGCCCGTCGCAGCAGCGCTGGAGCGGCGGCGTCTGCCAGGCGCTGCAGGCGCTCGCCGGGGTGCAGCGCCACCAGGAGCTGCAAGGAGGCGGCGAGGGCGAGCCACGTCACCGCGGCGAGCGCGGCGAGGCGCACGCCGACCATGACGGCCAGCGCCGGGCCGACCGCGTCGTACCAGCGCGCCAGCGCATCCGGTGACCACGCGCCGGGCGCGGCGAGCGTGCCGTCGCCCAGTCGGTGCAGCCCGTGCGCCGATGCGAGCAGCGCCCCGATCAGCAGCGAGGTGTGTCGGTGTCGCAGCATCAGCCGGGAACCTCCGTGATGACGACGAGCTCGCCGCTCGGCATCCGAGCCGCGAGACCGTGGCAGCCGGCGGCCGGCCGCGTGACGAGCGCCCTCGCGCCCGGCACCGACGCCGCCGGGCGCACCGTCAGCGCCTCGTCGTCCGCCCAGCCCGGGAAGACGAAGACGTCGCCCGTCGAGGCGCGGAGCAGAGCCGGGGTCACGGTTCCGTCGCAGTCCCAGTCGCCCACGACGACCTCGTCGCCCGGCTGGCCGACTTCGAAGCGGTGCGAGCCGACGGTCACGAACGTCCCGACCACGGTGATCGGCTCGGCGCAACCGAGCGCGCCGTCCGAGGGATCGACCGGCACCGCACACGGTGGAGACGACGGAGGCTGGGACGTCGTCTCCACCGGTGCAGCGGGGGGTCCGGTGGTGGGCGGGCGAGGCGTGGGCGGGCGGGTCGCGGCCGGGTCGCCAGTGATGCCCGCGCTGCCGAGCGCAGCGAGGGCGAGCCCGATGACCACGGCCCCGGCCCCGGTGCGGGCAAGCATGCGTCGGGCCTGGGGCCGGAGGTCTCGACGCTCGCCGCGCTCGACGCTGGCGCGCAGCGCCTCGAGCGGGTCCGGCGGTGCCGCCACCGGGCGCTCGGGATCGACCGGGGGTGGCGCGTCGGCGGCGATGCCGGCGCCCGGCACGGCCTCGGAGATGGCGGCGGCGAAGCGGCGAGCCGACGGGCGGCGCGTCGGCGGCTCGGCACAGGCCTGATCAGCCAGGGTGAGCAGGGAGCGCCGGACCCAGCCCGACCAGGAACGACGCCGTTGCCAGCGCCGTTCGGGCATGGGCTCCGGCTCCGCGTCGCCGCCGAGCAGCTCCACGATGATCGAGCCGAGGGCGGCGACGTCGTCGGCCGGGGTCGCCGCCGGCGCCCGGTCCTGCGGCGCAGGGCCGGGGCCGAAGCCGCAGAGCACGGGGCGGCCCAGCGGTCCCAGGAGGATGTGGTCCGATCGCAGGCGGCCGTGGACGACCCCGAGCTCGTGGAGGTCGGCGAGCGTCGAGGCGACGGCGGCGACGACCCCGGCGAAGGCCTCGGGCGCGAGGGGCGAGGCGACGGGCAGGGGGCGACCACCGTGCGACGTGACCAGCTCCCAGGCGTCGTCGTCGCCCGTCGAGGACACCACCTGCACCACCCCGGGATGGGCGGCTCGGGCAAGCCGCTCACCCTCCAGGCGCAGGCGGCGTGCGGCGGGACCGACCCCACGGCGCACGACCACCGGCGTTGCACCTGCGGTGGCGAGCTCCAGGTCCGATCCCATCGCTCGAATGCTATGGGAATTACCGAAAGATGTCCAGATCAAGTGACAAGTCACCAGCGTGGGATGGCACCATCGGGGCGTGACGGCCGACCCGACGAGCGCCCGAGAGGCCGTGGCGGTGGCGCATGCCTGGTTCGAGCACAACAGCGGCTGGGCGCCGCCCGACGCCGACACGCTGGCGGAGTGGATCGCCGACGGCGTGTGCCGGGCGCCGGACGACTGCCTGGTGGCGCCCGACGGCTGGTGCCCGCACGGCCTGGCGTCGTGGAAGCTCGTCCTCGACGCGCTCGACGGCTGACCAGGTTCGGGGCACCACAGTGACCGAACCGGGCACTGCCATGCCCCCAACCAGCGCTCGGCCCGCAGCGCTGACCAGGTTCGGGGCAGCAGAGTGACCGAACCGGGCACTCGCATGCCCCCAACCCCGTTTGGCGGGGTCAGTCGGGGGCGTGCAGGCGCAGGGCCACCTCGTTGGCGAGGAGGCGGCCGTCGACGGTGAGCACCAGCCGGTCGGGGTCGTCCGGGGAGGGCTCGACGAGGCCGTCGAGCTCGCGGGCGTCGAGCGCGCCGGCCGGGACGCCGCGACGCGTGCGGATCGACAGCTGCAGCGCCTCGAGCTCGCGCGCCGCCGGATCGAGGCGCTCGTCGGCGGCCTCGACCGACGATCCTGCCTCGACGGCGGCGATGTAGCGGTCGGGGGTGCGCAGGTTCCAGAAGCGGCGGCCGCCGCGGTGGCTGTGCGAGGCGCAGCCGATGCCCTGGTACTCCCCCATCGTCCAGTAGAGGAGGTTGTGGCGGCACTCGTGGCCGGGGCGCGCCCAGTTGGAGATCTCGTAGCTCGCGAGGCCGGCGGCGGCGAGGCGCTCGCCAGCGGCGAGGTACTTGTCGGCCTGGTCGTCGTCGTCGGGGTGGCGCGCCGGGTCGTCGGCGAGCGGCGTGCCGGCCTCGACGGTCAGCGCGTAGGCGGAGACGTGGGGCGGCTCGAGGGCGAGGACGTCGTCGAGCGTGGCGCACCAGTCGTCGAGGGTCTCGCCGGCGCCGCCGTAGATGAGGTCGAGGTTGAACGTGTCGAAGCCCGCGGCGCGGGCGTGCTCGACGGCGCGCTCGACGTTGGCGCGGTCGTGCGTGCGGCCCAGCGCGGCGAGCACGTGGGCGGAGGTGGACTGCACGCCCAGGGAGAGGCGGTTGACGCCGCCGGCGCGGTAGGTGTCGACCAGCCGGCGGGTGACGGTGTCGGGGTTGCACTCGACCGTGACCTCGCAGCCCTCGGCACGGGGGATGCGGTCGAGCACGGCGACGAGGTCCGCGGCGGGCACCATCGAGGGCGTGCCGCCGCCGACGAAGATCGAGGTCGCCTCGGGCATGCCGGCGGCGACCAGGCGGTCGGCGTCGACGCGGCAGGCGGCCAGGTAGGCGTCGGTGAGGTGGTGCCGGTCGGTCCAGGTCGCGAACGAGCAGTAGTCGCAGCGCGCCGCGCAGAACGGGACGTGGAGGTAGACGCCGAAGGGGGCGGTCACGCCCCCATTGTGGCGGGGGCGCCCCGTCAGGCGTCGACCGGCGCGAACAGGATGCCGAGCTCGTCGAGCTTGGCGGCCGCCGTGTCGGGGGTGGCGTCGAGGATGCAGGCGATGGCGCGCAGGTCGTCGCGGCGCACGGTGAGGACCCGGCCGTTGAAGTCGCCGCGCTGCACCTGGATCATGCGCAGGTAGCGGGTGAGCATGTCGGCCTCGGGGCCCTCGAAGCGCTCGATCGACGTGAGGTCGAGCTTGATGGGGCGGTCGTCGGGACGGGCGGCGGGCTCGGTGAGGTCGACGATGAGCTCGGTGTCGCCCGGGCGGGGCCCGAAGTCCGGGCCGTCGTCGCCCGGCAGGAGCTGGTCGACCGGCACGCGGTAGAACCGCGCCAGGCGCTGCAGGCGCGGTACCGAGATGGCCCGCTCGCCGCGCTCGTAGGCGCCCAGCACCGAGGCCTTGAACTCCTGCTGCGACGCCGCCTCGACGTCCTGCAGCGACAGGCGCTTCTGGCGCCGGATCGCCCGGAGGCGAGCACCCACCTTGCCGGCGTACGCGCCCTCTCCGTTCATCTCGATCATCGTGTCGGTTCCCTCTCGCCCAGCGCCGCGCCCTCGGACGCGGTCACCCTGGTGCCACCCGGTCGTTCTGCTCCCCACTCTACGCGCGATGCATCGGCAAGGCCAGCACCCTCCGTGACCGCTTGGCTAGGTCGTTGGACCCACGAGCCCCGCCCGCAGTGCGCTCAGCACGACCCCTGCCGTGATGGCCGCCGTCTCGGCCCGCAGCACGTCGGTGCCGAGCGACACCGTCGGCAGGCCCAGCGCCCGTTCCCCGTCGGACCAGCCCCCTTCGGGCCCCACCAGCAACGCCCGGGCGGCCAGCGTCGGCGGGGCCCCGCCGCGCTCGGCGAGCGCCACCCCCGACAAGCCGGTCAAGGAACCCACGGTGGCCACCTCGTCGATCACCGGCAGGCGCGGCCGGTGGCTCTGCATGGCCGCGGCACGGGCCACGGCGCGCAGGCGAGCGGTGGCCGCCGCCGCCTTGGCGGCGTCCCAGCGGACGATGGAGCGATCCGAGCGAAACGGGATGATCCGGTCGATCCCGAGCTCGCAGAGCTTCTGGACGACCAGCTCGGGCTTGGCTCCCTTCACCAGCGCGAAGCCCACGGTGAGGGCGGGAGCAGCCGCGGGCTGCTCCACGATGTCGCTGGTGGGCTCGGGCTGGTCGCCGAGGCAGGCGGTGCGCCAGCGACCGGCGCCGTCGGCGAGGGTCAGCGCGTCGCCCGGGCGGACGCGCAGGACACGGCGCAGGTGGTGCGCGTCGTCGCCGGCGAGCACGGGCGCGTCGAGGTCGTCGACGAACACGAGGGGGCCCGGGTGGTCCGCCGGGTGTGCCACGGCGGCTTACCGGAAGGCGGAGCGGATGCGGGAGAGGAAGCCCTCCTCGGGGGGCGCCACCTCGTCGCCGCGCTCGTGCGCGTAGAGGCGCAGCAGCTCCTCGTGCTCGGGCGCGAGGTCGGTGGGGACGTCGACCACCACCCGCACGATGAGGTCGCCCCGGCCGCGGCGCTCGACGTGGGGCACGCCGCGCCCCCGGAAGCGCAGCTCGCAGCCGGTGGGCGTGCCGCGCTCGATGGTGACCTCCTCGCTGCCGTCGAGCGTCTCGAGCTGCACCTCTGCGCCGAGGGCGGCCTGGGGGAACGAGACGTGGAGGTCGCAGCGCAGGTCGACGCCATCGCGCGTGAACCGCTCGCTGGGCGCCACCCGGATGTGGACGTAGAGGTCGCCGTTGGCGCCGCCGCGCGGCCCGGCCGCGCCGCGACCGGTGAGGCGCAGCGTCGAGCCGGTGTCGACGCCGGCCGGCACGTCGACGGTGTAGGTGCGCTCCTCGACGCGGCGCCCCTCGCCCCCGCAGTCGCGGCAGGGGTCGGAGATGACGCGGCCCTGGCCGGCGCAGCGCGGGCACACCGAGTTGGTCACCATCTGGCCGAGGAACGACTGGCGCACGCGCTGCACCTGGCCCGAGCCCGCGCACTCGAGGCAGGTCATGACGTCGGTGCCCGGGGTGGCGCCTGTCGCCTCGCAGGTGTCGCAGACGACGGCCGTGCGCACCTCCACGGGGTGGCGGGCGCCGAACACGGCCTCTTCGAAGGTGAGGTCGGCGACGACCTCGAGGTCGGCGCCACGGGGCGGGCCGCTGGCCCGACCGCGCCCGCCGCCACCGAAGGGGCTGGCGCCACCGAAGAAGGCGTCGAAGATGTCGTTGATGCCCCCGCCGGCGAAGCCGAACGGGTCGCCGGCACCGGCGCCGGCTCCCGCGTGCACGCCCGCCGCGCCGTAGCGATCGTAGCGCGCCCGCTTCTCGGGGTCGCGCAGCACCTCGTAGGCCTGGGCGACCTCCTTGAAGCGCTCCGCCGCGGTGGGGTCGGGGTTGGTGTCGGGGTGCAGCTCGCGGGCCAGGCGCCGGAAGGCGCGCTTCAGGTCGTCGGCCGAGGCGTCGGAGGCGACGCCGAGCAGCGCGTAGTAGTCGTCCGCCACCGCCCTCAGCCCTCCGTCAGACGCTTCGACAGGCGCGTGCTCACGACCGCCACGGCGGCCATCGCCTGGGGGTAGTCCATGCGGGCGGGACCGAGCACGCCGATGCTCCCGGCCGCCTCGCCCTCCACCTGGTACGGCGCCACGACCAGGGCGCACTCGGCGAGGGGCGCCATGCCCGTCTCGGTTCCGATCGCCACCTGCAGGCCCCGGTCGAGCACGTCGCGCAGCAGCGTGACCACGACGTACTGCTGCTCGAGGATGCCGAGCACCTCGCGGACGGTCTCGAGGGCGTCGAAGGCCCGGGCGATCTGCGAGGTGCCGCCGACGAAGACGTGGTCGGGGCTCTCGCCCCGGTCGGCGCGCAGCGACCGCACGGCGAGCTCGCAGAGCGCGTCGGTGGCGGTGTCGCCGGTGGCGGGGAGCTCGGCCATGTCGGTGCGCACCGATCCCGAGAGGTGGGCCGAGAGGTGCGCGGAGGCGGCCCCGATGCGCTCCTCGCCGATGCCCTCGGCAGCGCCCCGGCCGCCGTCGCCGAGGTCGAGGGTGTGCTTCTCGACGTGTCCGCTGGAGAGCACGGCCACGACCAGCGCCGACGACGGCGTGATGCCCACCACCTGCACCGAGCGGATCGTCGCCTCCGACGGCGCCGGGCCGACGACGACGCCCGCGTAGCTGGTGAGGTCCCCGAGCAGGCGCGACGTGTCGTCGAGCATCCGCTCGAGCTCGCCGTGGGCCTGCTCGAAGAACGAGCGCACCTGGTTGGCGTCGGCGCCGCGCAGCGCGGCGGGCTCACCGAGGTTGTCGACGAAGAAGCGGTAGCCCTTCTCGGTCGGGATGCGGCCCGCGCTGGTGTGGGGCTGGCGCAGGTAGCCGTCGTGCTCGAGGCTCGCCATGTCGTTGCGGACCGTGGCGGACGACACCCGGACGTCCGCGGCGCCGCACGACGTGCGCCGAGCCGACCGGCTGGGCGGTGTCGATGTACTCCTCCACGACGGCCCGGAGGATGGCGGCCTTGCGTTCGTCGAGCATGATCGGTCCTGGCAGTCGATGCTACCGAGTGCCAGCGCCAGGGAGCGGCCTCGCCGTGGCAGGATCGCCCGGTGCGCTACGTCGTCGTCGGAGCGGGGATCGACCGGGCGTCGTCCGCGCAGGACGCTGCCCGCCGGGGCGCCACGGCCGGCTCCATGACCGTCGCAGAGCTCGAGGCGATGCTGCCGGGCCACCGCCACGACGGCGCGTGGGGTGCCCAGCCCTCACCACCGGAGCGGTAGTCGAGCCACAGCTCGCCGGCTCCGGCCGCAGCGGCGCGCAGCCCCTCGTTGTCCCAGCCGGTGGCGGGAACGTCATGGCGACCGCCGGCAGCGGCGCACACCGTGGGCCCGTCGCCGGACGGACCGCGCACGTCGGGCACCGTCCAGCGCCCGTCGGGCAGGCGACACGCGAACGCCCGCTCCTCGCCGCACGCCTCGGCGCGGAAGCGAGCGTCGGTCCCCCACGCCGCGCAAGCACCCGCAGCATCTGGAGCAGGCTCGCCTCTGGCCCAGCTCCACACGAGCGCATCCAGTCGGTCGTCGAAGGGCTCCACCCGGTCGAGGCCCGGCATGTTCACGCCGCAGCGCACCATCGCCGTGACCTCCGAGGGGGTGATGGTGGAGCCACTGCCGGCCATGGCCGACAGCCAGGTCGAGTCCTCGAACACTCGGATGAACCGCTCGTCGTAGTTGCGCTCGGCGCGCTCGGTGGTGCAGAGCTCGAAGGCCGGGTAGCCGCCGCTGTTCCCGCGCTCGTCCCAACCTGGGCCTCGCTCGTGGACCCACGATCCCCATGCGCCCGGGCCGCAGTTGCCGACGATCAGGACGCGGTGCCCGGCGTCGAGCAGATCGGCTCGGCTGGCCTCCAGCGGCATCGGGGCGCAGGGCTCGGCGCCAGGCGGCCGGGCGACCTCGTCACCGAGCACCGACTCGAGCGCGCTCGCGGCGAGGTCATGGGCGCGCGGGTCGCCGTCGAGCTGGTTCTCCAGGTAGAGGAGCACCACCTCGCGCTCGTTGCCCGCTCGGTCGAGGAAGGCGCGGATCTCGGCGAGTCCCTCCTCGAAGCGGCGGTCGACGGAGCATCCGAGGTGAACCGTCGCCGGCCCGACCGTCTCGGACCGCCCGTGGCAGAGGACCACCGCCTTGTGGCCCGTGGCGGCGGTCCCGGTGGGGTGTGGCACCCAGTGCAGGTCGAGCTCGATGCCGCGGATGCCCATGCGCAGCTGGTCCTCGATGCCGTAGCGCTGGTTCGGGTCGGCGTTGGCGAGGCGGGGCGCGTAGGCGGTGGCGTTGGCGGAGTTGTGCGTGTGCGGGACCAAGCCCGCTCGCAGCGGCTCGCCCTCGTCGAGGCGGGCCTGCAGGCGCAGCGCGCGGTGCGCCCAGGACCTCTCGTGCTCGTCGATCAAGGACCGGTCGACCACCCGTCCATCGGTCAGGTCGGCGCACGCGTCGGCAGGGAGCCCGAGCGACCGGCACAGCACGGCGAGGAGCACCGCCCCGGAGTCCAAGGTCGTGCAGGTGCGCGACCCGAGCTCGGGAACGTCGACCAGGCCCGATGCACGGCAGATCTCCACGAGCGCCGCCCCGGGCGCCGGCGGGCGGTCCTGGGCCTCGGCCGCGGACGGCACCGCAAGAACTGCGAGCGCCAGCACCACGAGCACCAGCGCGCTCCCTCGACAGCGACGATCCACGGTCCCTCCAGCTCATGGGTGGGTTCGGCACGAGCCCGCTCCAGTCCTGTCGCGCCACCGGCGCGGCGGACGCACGAGGTCGGGCAGTTCGTTACGGTGAGGTCGACGGGCATGCCATGAGGGGGACCTGACATGCGACGACTGCGCCGGACCGCAGCAATCCTGATCGCTGGTGCGTTGGTGCTCGGTGCCTGCACCGATGACGATGGCGACGAGACGACGACCACCGAACCGGCCGCCGGGACGGACGGTGACGACGGCGGCGAGACCGGCGACACGCTCGGCGCGGTGCAGGACGCGGGAGTGCTCCGCTGCGGCACCCGTGACGAGCTGCCCGGCTTCGCCGTGCTGGATCCCGCAGGCGACCACGTCGGCTTCGATGCCGACTTCTGCCGCGTGATCGCGGCTGCGGTCCTCGGTGATGCCGAGGCGGTGGAGTTCGTCGACCTCGAGACCGACGACCGCTTCACCGCGCTGCAGTCCGGCGAGATCGACGTGCTGGTGCGGAACACGACCTGGACCGCCACGCGCGACGGCGCCGAGGGCGCGACGTTCCTCCAGCCGAACTTCTACGACGGCCAGGGGTTGATGGTCGCAGCGGACTCTGGCTTCGAGAGCCTCGACGACCTCGCCGGCCAGGTCGTGTGCGTGGCCGGCGGCACCACCACGGAGGGCAACGTGGCGACAGAGTTCACCCGCCGCGGCCTCGAGGTCCCCGAGGTGCTGCCGTTCGACTCGCCCGACCTCATCCAGGCCGCCTTCCAGGAAGGTCGCTGCGACGGCTGGTCGTCCGACCTCAGCCAGCTGACCGGGCTCCGCTCGGCCTACCCGGACGGCCCGGAGGCGCTGGTCATCTTCCCCGACGCCTTCTCCAAGGAGCCCCTCGCACCCGCGGTGCGCGACGGCGACACCCAATGGGCGCAGGTCGTCAACTGGGCGGTCATGTCCACGATCCAGGCCGAGGAGTACGGGCTGACGTCGGGGAACGTCGACCAGATGCTCGCCGAGACGACCGACCCCGGCATCCGCCAGTTCCTGGGTGAGGCCGGGGAGGACGCCGAGCTCGACCCCGGCCTGGGGCTGCCCACCGACTTCGCGTACCAGGTGGTGTCCCAGGTGGGGAGCTACGGGGAGATCTACGACGAGCACATCACGCCGCTGGGCCTCGAGCGGGGCCTCAACAGCCTGTGGACCGAGGGCGGGCTGCTGTACGCCATGCCCTACCGCTGAGGTCAGCGATGGCTGATCGGTCGGGTGCTCCGCGCGGGAGCACCCGACCGCCGCTCTGGCGCGACATCCGGGTGCTGCGGGCCGCCTGCCAGGTCGTCGTGGTGGCGATCGTCGGGCTGGTCATCGCGACGCTGGTCGGCAACGTTCGGTCCAACAGCGAGCGGCTGGGCATCCCCACCGGCTTCGGGTACCTGGACAACCCCGCGCAGTTCCCGATCCCCGACAGCGACTTCCGACCGACGCAGCCGGTGCGCGACGCGCTCGTCGAAGGGCTCGGGAACACGTTGCGCGTCGTGCTGCTGGGCATCGTCACCGCAACCGTCCTGGGCGTGCTCGTGGGGATCGGACGCCTCTCGGGCAACTTCCTGGTGCGCTCCGCGGCACGGGTCTACGTGGAGGTCCTCCGCAACGTGCCGCTGTTCCTGCTCATCATCTTCGCCTACTTCGCGCTCGCCCTGACGACCTTCCCACGGGTGACCGAGGCATGGGAGCCGTTCGGGGTGGCGGTCTTCTCCAACCGCGGCGTCGTGGTGCCGTGGATCGACGGCGGCGTCGCGCCGCTCGTCGCCGGCGGCATCGTGGCGCTGCTGGTGGCGCTCGGCATCTCCCGCTGGCGCACGGTGATGGCCGACCGGACCGGCGCGCCGAGCCACACCGCCCGCTACGCCCTCCCGGCGGTGGTGCTCGTGATGGCTGTGGCCTGGCTGGCCAGCGGCCTGGGCATCAGCGTGCCCGAGCGCGACGGCGGGCGCGTCGCTGGCGGCATCCGGATGAGCCCCGAGTACTTCGCCATCTTCTTCGCGCTGGTGATCTACACGGCGAGCCACATCGCCGAGATCGTCCGGGGATCGATCCAGGCCGTCGACCGCGGCCAGGGCGAGGCCGCATGGGCGCTTGCCCTGTCGAACACGCAACGGCTGCGGTACGTGGTGCTCCCCCAGGCCTTCCGCATCGCGGTGCCGCCGATCGGCAACCAGTACCTGAACCTCAGCAAGAACAGCACGCTCGGCGCGGTCGTGGGGTACTTCGAGCTCCTGCGCGTCACCGCCATCAGCGTCGGCAACGGCGCGCCCGCGGTGCCGTCGTACCTCCTGCTGCTCGCGATCTTCCTGGTCATCTCGCTCGTGTTGTCGTTCTGGGTCAACGTCGCCAACCGCCGCCTCGCCCTGGTGGAGCGGTGACCACGCCGCTGATCGCGCCTCGCTCCCCGGGCCACGGCGTGACCACGTGGGCGCGCCGCAACCTGTTCCGCAACCGCATCGACGCCGTCGTGACGGTCGTGAGCTCCCTGGTGATCGGCACCGTGGTCTTCCGGGCCGTGCGCTTCGTGCTGGTCACCGGTCGATGGGACATCATCGAGGCGAACCTGCACCTGCTCATGGTCGGCCGGTTTCCCGACGTCCACCTCGCTCGGGTGTCGGTCAGCCTCGCGGTCGCCGCCCTCGTCGGTGGTCTGATCGCCGGTGTGATCCACCGGCGACAGGTGGCTGCGGGCACCTCCGCCGTGGCGCACCTCGGCATCGGCGCGCGCGCCGTCGATCTGATCGAGCGGTTCTGGCCGGTGCTCGTCGGCACGGTGCTGCTCCTCGCGCTCAGCTCCACCGCGGGCCCGTGGCTCGCCGTCACGGGGGCGCTCACCGCAGGCCTGTTGGGCCGGATCGTGGGTTCACGGCTCCCGGCGCTGCTCCACCCGGTCGCGATCGTTGCGGCGGTCGTCACGCCGTTCGTCCTCGTGGCGTACCTGGCGGACGCCGTGGGGTGGGACGGGTGGGGCGGGCTCATGCTCAACGTCTTCCTGGCCGTCACCTCGATCATCCTGTGCTTCCCGCTCGGGGTGCTCGCGGCGCTCGGACGGCGCTCCACCCTGCCCGCGCTGCGGTGGGTGAGCACCGGGTACATCGAGCTGTTCCGGGGCGCCCCGCTGTTCGTGCTGCTGCTCATGGCGAGCGTGGCGCTCGGCTTCTTCGTCCCGGCCGGCGCCGCACCCGGGCGCGTGGTTCGCGCCATCGTGGTCTTCACCCTCTTCACCGGTGCCTACATGGCCGAGATCGTGCGGGGCGGACTGCAATCGCTCCCCAGGGGGCAGGCCGAAGCCGGTCGCGCGCTGGGGCTCTCCCCCACCAAGGTGACGTTCCTGATCGTCTTGCCCCAGGCCTTGCGAAACGTCATCCCGGCCCAGGTCGGTCAGCTCATCAGCCTCTTCAAGGACACGACGCTGGCCGGCTTCGCGATGGGGCTCTTCGAGCTGGGCAACATCTCCGGGAGCATCACGACCCAAGGTCCGTTCAGGGGCCAACAGCTGTTGCCGGAGGTCGTCGCGTTCGTCGCGCTCCTCTTCTGGATCGGTTCCTACACGATGGCGCGCGAGAGCCAGCGCCTCGAGCACAGGCTGGGAGTAGGCGAACGATGACTGGTCACGACACCGCTCCCGCAGGAGTCAGCCTCGGTGACGCCACGAGGCTCGTGAAGGGGGAGCCGATCATCGAGATGGAGGGCGTCACCAAGCGCTTCGACGACTTCGAGGCGTTGAGGTCCATCGACATGGTGGTGGGCACCCAGGAGGTGGTCGTCGTCATCGGCCCCTCCGGTTCGGGCAAGTCGACGCTGATCCGTTGCATCAACCGGCTCGAGGTCCATGACGAGGGCCGGATCGTGGTGGACGGGACGGAGCTGTCCGACGACGTCCGCAACATCGCCGAGGTGCGGCGGGAGACCGGGATGGTGTTCCAGCAGTTCAACCTGTTCCCGCACCTCAGCGTGTTGGACAACATCACCCTGGCCCCCCGCAAGGTGCGCAAGGTGCCACGAGCCGACGCCGAGGCCCAAGCCATGGAGCTGCTCGAGCGGGTGCGCATCCCCGAGCAGGCCGAGAAGTACCCGGGACAGCTCTCCGGTGGCCAGCAGCAGCGAGTCGCCATCGCTCGGGCGCTGGCCATGCGACCCAAGGTGCTGCTCTTCGACGAGCCCACCTCGGCGCTCGACCCGGAGATGATCAACGAGGTGCTCGACGTCATCAAGGATCTGGCCCGCGAGGGCCGCACGATGATCGTGGTCACCCACGAGATGGGCTTCGCCCGTGAGGTGGCCGACCGGGTGGTGTTCATGGCCGAGGGCCAGATCGTCGAGGTCGGCCCTCCCGAGCACTTCTTCACGGACCCGCAAGAGGAGCGCACCAAGGCGTTCCTCGCCCAGATCCTCTAGCGGTTCGTGCGAACGCCGAGGTCACGTCGTGCTCAGCGGGGCAGGGCCGCGACCACGCGGCCGGCGACGACGTCGACGCCCTCCGCCCGCAGCCGCTGCACCTGCTCCCGTGGCTGCAGCGGCGTCACGTGGCGCCGGGCCTCAGTCGTCGAGGCGCAGCGCGGAGATGAACGCTTCCTGGGGGACCTCGACGCGGCCGATGTTCTTCATCCGCTTCTTGCCCTCCTTCTGCTTCTCCAGCAGCTTGCGCTTGCGGGTGATGTCGCCGCCGTAGCACTTGGCGAGCACGTCCTTGCGCTTGGCCCGCACCGTCTCACGGGAGATGATGCGCCCACCGACGGCCGCCTGGATCGGCACGTCGAACATCTGGCGCGGGATCAGCTCACGCAGCTTCTCGGAGATGCGCCGGCCGTAGTCCTGCGCCTTGTCCCGGTGGAGGATGTTGGCGAAGGCGTCGGCGGGCACGCCGTTGAGGAGCACGTCGACCTTGACGAGGTCGGCACGGGCGTAGCCGGCCGACTCGTAGTCGAGCGACGCGTAGCCCTGCGTGCGGCTCTTGAGCTGGTCGAAGAAGTCGCGCACGACCTCCGCCAGCGGCACCTTGTAGATCAGCTCCATGCGCTCCGGCGAGAGGTACTCCAGCTTGATCATCTCGCCACGACGGGTCTGGCAGAGGTCCATGATCGCGCCCGTGTAGTCCTTCGGCGTGAGGATCGTGCAGGTCAGCATCGGCTCCTCGATGTGGTCGATCTCCACCGCGGGGGGCAGGTCCGCCGGGTTGTGCACCTCGATGACGGTGCCGTCGGTGCGGTGCACGAGGTAGGCGACCGAGGGCGCCGTGGCGATCAGGTCGAGGTTGAACTCCCGCACCAGGCGCTCGCGGATGATCTCCATGTGGAGGAGACCGAGGAACCCGCAGCGGAACCCGAAGCCGAGCGCCCCCGAGGTCTCGGGTTCGTAGGTGTAGCTGGCGTCGTTGAGGCCCAGCTTCTCGAGGGCGTCGCGCAGGTCGGCGAACTGGTCGCCGTCGATCGGGTAGAGGCCGCAGAACACCATCGGCTTCGGGTCGCGGTAGCCCTCGAGGGGCGCGGGCGCGGGACGGACGGCATCGGTGACGGTCTCACCGGAGCGGGCTTCGCGGACGTCCTTGATGCCCGCGATGAGGTAGCCGGTCTCGCCGGGCCCGAGCGAGGCGACAGGGGTGTGGTCGGGCCGGCGCACGCCGATCTCGTCGGCGTCGTGCGTCGTGCCGGCCTGCATGAAGCGCAGCCGGTTGCCCGACTTCAGCACGCCGTTCATCACCCGGACCGACGACACGACACCTCGGTAGCTGTCGTAGTAGGAGTCGAAGATCAGCGCCTGCAACGGGTCGTCGGCCTGACCGGTGGGAGCCGGGATCCGCTGCACCACCGCGTCGAGCAGCTCGGGCACGCCGTCACCCGTCTTGGCGCTGATGCGCAGGATCTCCTCGGCGGGGATGCCCAGCACCTGCTCGATCTCGGAGGCGCAGCGATCGGGCTCGGCCGCGGGCAGGTCGATCTTGTTGAGGCACGCCACGATCTCGAGGTCGTTCTCGAGGGCGAGGTAGCAGTTGGCGAGCGTCTGGGCCTCGATGCCCTGGGCGGCGTCCACGAGCAGGATGACCCCCTCGCAGGCGGCGAGGGAGCGGGACACCTCGTAGCCGAAGTCGACGTGGCCCGGCGTGTCGATGAGGTTCAGCACGTGGTCGCGCCAGTCGAGCCGCACCGACTGCAGCTTGATGGTGATGCCCCGCTCGCGCTCGAGGTCCATCGAGTCGAGGTACTGGGCCCGCATGTCGCGGGGGTCGACCGCGCCGCACAGCTCGAGGATGCGATCCGCGAGGGTGCTCTTGCCGTGGTCGACGTGGGCCACGATCGACAGGTTGCGGAGGCGGGCAAGGTCCATGGGGGACTCTGAACGCTACCGGCGGCGGCGGATGTGACGGGAATCCCGGGCGCCCGGTACGCTCTC
This sequence comes from uncultured Microthrixaceae bacterium, assembly GCA_963715505.1. GTDB lineage: Bacteria > Actinomycetota > Acidimicrobiia > Acidimicrobiales > VFJN01 > VFJN01. The sequence goes on along the minus strand of OY970242.1, from coordinate 925,162 downwards.
CCGGTTCGGATCCGCAGTAGAGGACGTCATGGCCAACATCAAGAGCCAGATCAAGCGCAACCGTCAGAACGCCAAGCGCACGGAGCGCAACAAGGCCGTGCGCAGCGAGCTGAAGACGCGCACGAAGTCCGCCGTCGCCGCCACCGAGGCGGGCGCCGAGAACGCGGCCGAGCTGATCCGGGTTGCCGCCAAGCGCATCGACAAGGCCGCCACCAAGGGCGTCATCCACAAGAACGCCGCGGCCCGTCGCAAGTCGCGCCTGATGCGCAAGGCCGCCTCGACCGACTGACCCCAGCGGCCCGCCTACCTCGACATCGTTGCGAGGCGGGCGACGAGCACCTCGAGCACCAGGCGGTCCGGCCAGGCCTTGCCGCCGCGCAGGTCGAGGTCGGCGGCCGCCAGCAGGTCGACGGCACGGACGATGCGGTCGTGGCCCAGCTTGCGGGTCTGGCCGAGCGCCTTCTTGGCCGGGAACGTCGAGCCCTTCATGCCGAGCAGCTCCGCCGCCTGCTTCTCCCCCGTGACGTCGGCACCGTCGAGGCGCAGCATGCGCGCGTAGTGGCTGTGCAGGGTGGCGAGCACCTGGAACGGGTGGCGGTCGCCCTGGCCCACCATGCGCTGCAGGAGCTCGAGCGCACTCGCCCGGTCGCCCCGGTCGATGGCATCGGTGAGGTCCCACGGCGGCACGCCGCCGTCGTCGCCGAGGAACGGCTCGATCTCCTCGACGGTGATCCGGTTGCCCGCCCCGTAGGTCGACCGCAGCAGGTCGACGAGGCCCAGCAGCCGGCTCGGCTCGTCGCCCACCCAGGTCACGAGGCGCTTGCGTGCCTCGGCGTCGACCTTCAGGCCGGCCTCGGCGAGGTGGTCCTGCACCCACTCGGCCACCTTGCGACCGGGGCTGGCGTCCACGAGCTGGCCGCCGACGCGCGTGACCGCCTCGGCGAGGGCCTTGGGGATGCGACCGCCCTGCCACTCCAGGACCAGGCGCGTCGAGGCCAGCGGGTCGAGCGAGGTACTCGACGAGCGGTGCGACCTGCTCGTTGCGCTCGCGCTTGTCGACCACGCGGCCCAGCACCACCCGGAACTCGGTGAGGAACGGCGGCGTCTGCGCCGCGTCGACGAGCACCACGAGCGGGTCGCGGGCGTCGTCGTCGCCGGCGGCGGCGCCGACCTCGACCTCCTCCACGACCAGCGAGCGGTCCTCGTCGCCGACCAGCTCGTCGACGATCAGGCGGACGGCGTCGCGCAGCACGACGGCGTCGTCGCCCTTGACCAGCATGATCGGCGGCGCGCTCATCCGGCCGTCACCGGGCGGCGCGCCGAGAGGACGGCGGCCATCACGTCGGCGGTGCGACGGGCGCCGCGCACGTCGTGGGCGCGCAGGATGCGGCAGCCCAGCGCGATGCCGAGCGCGTGCGCAGCGTGGCTCGCCTCGCGCCGGTCGCCCACGTCGGTCCCGACCAGCTCGCCGAGGAAGCGCTTGTTCGACGCCGACAGCAGCAGCGGCTAGCCGAGCTCGGCCAGACGGTCGTGGGCCCGGAGCAGCGACAGCGACTGCGGTTCGGTCTTGCCGAGGTCGAGGCCGGCGTCGACCATGATCCGCTCGCGGGGCGATGCCGGCCGCCTCGGCCCGCTGGGCCCGGTCGCGCGAGGAAGGCGGCGACGACGTCGAGCGACGACGTCGTCGTAGTCCGGTTCGGGGTCGGGGACGCGAGGTGCCAGGCGGATGTGGGTGGCGACCACGGAGGCACCGGCCGCGGCTGCGACCGGGAGGTACTCGGGGTCGGCGAAGCCGCTGATGTCGTTGCCGACGACCGCCCCGGCGGCGAGCGGCCTCGCGCAGCACCGACGCTCGCCAGGTGTCGACGGACAGCGGCACGTCGAAGCGGGCCGCGGAGCGCCTCGACGGCCGGCACGACCCGGTCGAGCTCCTCCGCCTCGTCGACCTCGGGGCCCGGTCCGGCCTTGACGCCGCCGACGTCGAGGAAGTCGGCGCCCTCGCTCGACCAGCGTGCTCGGCCTTGGCCAGGAAGGCGTCGAAGTCGTAGTAGCTGCCGCTGGTCGAAGAACGAGTCGGGCGTGCGGTTGAGGATGCCCATCACGACGGCGCGGTGGCGGATGTCGAAGCGGTGGGGACCGAGGTGCAGCTCGGGCTGGGGGACCTCGAACACCACCCGCCACGGCACCGGTCGCTCCACGCCGGGAACCTACCGCGGTGCCGGCCCGGGTCGGTCGGGCGTCGACCACGAGGCGATCGGGCACGACCACGATCCGCACCTCCAGGCCGCCGACCACCAGCGCCAGCCCCTCCTGGGGGATGCTCCGCACCGGTCTTGCCTCCGCCCCGGGGTCGACGCCGGAGGGCCCCAGCACCGCAGCGGCGCGGTGGCGCTCCGCCACCGCGGCCACGACCCCTGGTGGCACGTCGCCATCGGCGACGACGAGCAGGTCGATGCCGGCCACGCCGCCGGCGCGCAGCGCCTCCAGTGCCGGGGCGACCGCCAGGCGGTCACGCCAGCCGGCGCCGCCGAGCACGACGACGTCGGTGCCGGCCGCGTGCCAGCGCACGATCCCGGGTCGCAGCACGCTGCGCAGCGGCGGCGGGGCGTGCGCGGCGAGCACGGCGGCCGCGAGGGCGGCGGCGGCCAGCGCCAGCCCGCCTCGCCGGACGGCGAGACGGCTCGCCCGGTCGCCGAGCGCCGCCACGACCAGGCCGGCGGCGGCGAGCGCCAGGTGCACCGGCCCCAGCGCACCGAGCGGGGCGCCGGCGCTGCGGGCGGCCACCACCCGCAGCCACCCCAGCAGGAGCCGGGTGGGCAGCTGCAGCGCGGCCGCGGCATCGCCGCCGACCAGCCCCGCCGCCAGACCGGCCGTCATGCCGAGCACCATGACGGCCCCGGCGGCGGGCACGGCGAGGAGGTTGGCCGGCAGCGAGGCGACCGGGACGGGGCCGAAGGTGGCGAGCAGCACCGGCGCCACGCCGAGCTGGGCGGCCACCGTGACGGCGAGGGGCTCGCGGACGATCCCCGGACCCGGCAGCGTGGCGGCCAGGCGCGGGGCGATCACGACGATGGCCACCGACGCCGATGCCGAGAGCTGGAAGCCCACGGAGCGCACCAGCAGCGGATCGACGAGCACGAGGCCGCTGACGGCGAGGGCGAGGATGCGCAGGCGCGACATCGGGCTGCCGACCGTCATCGCCGCGGCGGCCAGCGCAGCCATGGCCGAGGCCCGCAGGACCGACGGCTCGAAGCGCGTCATGACGCCGAAGAGCCCCACGACGGCGAGCGTCGCCGCCAGCCGGGGCCACAGCGCCAGCCTCCGGGCGATCGGGCCTGCCAGGGCGAGCACGAAGGCGACGTTGCTGCCGGACACGGCCAGCAGGTGCGTCAGGCCGGCGCCGAGGAAGTCGTCGGCGAGGTCGGCCGGCTGGGCACGGTCGTCGCCCATCACGAGCCCGGTGTAGAGCGACCGCTCGGCGGGCGACAGCGGCGCCGCCCCGGCCACCAGCGTGCGGCGCAGGCCGTTGGCGACGCGGCTGGCGGCGTCGCCGGGGTCCCACGACTCGACGCGGTGGATCGTGAGGCGTCCGGCGACGTGGCGGGCGACCAGCCACGGCGCGTCGGCCGGCGCTGCCGCGACGCTCCCCCGCACCCGCACCCGCTCGCCGGCCAGCCGGGCCCCGAGGCGCGCCGCGGCGTCGCCCTCGGCGCGCGCCTCCAGCCGGTGGCGACCGAGGCGCACGTCCATCCGCAGGCCCGAGCCCGACGGCGCCGGGTCGCTCAGCAGCGTGACCTCGGCGGCGACGGCGCCGGTCGCTGCGCCGTCGAGGCCGGCGAGGGCGCGCGTCGCCAGGCTGCTGGCGAGGAGCGCCGCGGCGAGGCAGAGCAGCGGCGGCTGGCGCGCCACCAGCGCGCCGGCCAGCACGGCCACGGCGGCCGGCAGGGCGATGGCGCAGGGGTGGGCCGCACCGAGCAGCGTGGCGGCGGCGAGCGCCACCGCCCAGCGGTCCGACACGGCTCAGACCCGCACCAGCGGTCGCAGCTGCTCGAGCTTGGCCTCGCCGATGCCGCGCACGTCGAGCAGCTGCTCGACCGACGTGAACCTGCCGATCTCCTCGCGGTGCTGGAGGATCGCCGCTGCCGTCGCGGGGCCGATGCCCGGCAGCGCCTCGAGGGCCGCGGCGTCGGCCTGGTTGAGATCGAGCGGCCCGGCGGGGGCGCCGGACGATCCGCCGGGCGCACCACCACCACCTCCGACGACGGCCGGCGGCGGCTCCTCGCCGACCAGCGGGATGTAGATCCGCTCGCCGTCGGCCACGGGCGCCGCCAGGTTGATGCGCGCCGCGTCGGCGCCGGGCAGCATCCCGCCGGCCGCCGAGATGGCGTCGACGACGCGCGCTCCCGCCGGCACCTCGTGCACGCCGGGGGAGGCGACCGCGCCGGCGACGTGGACCAGCGCGACGCTGGCCTCGGTGGAGGCGGTCGAGGCCGGTGGCAGCGAGGTGCTGCTGACGAAGGGCAGCGACAGCTCGGCCGGCGCCGGCGGGGGCCGCAGCAGCCACAGCCCGGCCCCCAGCGCCAGCGCGGCCAGCACGCCACCGGCCACGAGCCGCAGCGACGAGACCCCCGTCGCGTCCGCCAGCGCCTCCACCCGCTCGCGCAGCGACCGCGGCGGGGCAGGCCGAACCAGCGGGACACCAGGATCGTCCACGAGAGCCCCCAGAGGCGCGACGGGTCACCGGAGGGGGAAGCGAACAGATGCAGCGTAGGAGACCACCCGCCGCGTGGGGAGGGGGAAGTCCGAGCGGGCGCGGGCCGGCGCCGGCGCGCGGTCAGGCCCGGCTGATCCAGTCGGCTTCGATCTCCTGGGGGATGCGGCGGTAGGCGGCCCAGTGGGGGTAGCCCCGGGCGCGCCAGCGCAGGTAGGCGCCGAGGTAGCGGCGGAGGAAGCCGACGACGCCCAGCTGCCGCCACTGCCGCACGTGGACGAGCTCGTGGCGCACGAGGCGCGCCGAGCCGAGCGCATCGGGCCTGATGAACACGAAGCGGCCGAGCGTCGTCGCCGCCGCGCCCGGCGCGACCAGGCGCGAGATGACGAGGATCGCCCCGTCGCGCCGCTCGACCCGCACGGGCCTAGACATCCCACGGCTGCATCTCGTCAAGCGGCGATGGCTGCGCGGTGTCCCCAGGCGGTGTGTTCGTCGTAGGCGGTGTCGTAGCGGAGGCAGCCGTGGAGGATGCCGACGAGGCGGTTGGCGAGGGCGCGGAGAGCTTGGCTGTGCTTGTCGCCGTGGGCTCGGTGCTGGTCGTAGAACGCCCGGGCGCCGGGGCTGACGGTGATGGCGGAGAAGGCCCAGAGGTAGCAGGCGTCGGCGAGGTGCTTGTTGCGGGCGTAGCGGGCGAGCACGACGTGGCTCTTGCCCGAGGCCTTGGTGATGGGTGATGTGCCGGCGTAGTTCTTGCGAGACTTGGCATCCGCGTAGCGGTTCGGGTCGTCCCCGAACTCTGCGAGCACCCGGGCGCCGAGCGTCATCCCCAGTCCTGGCAGGGATCGGATGACCTTGGCGGCCGGGTGCTGGTCAAAACGGTCAGCGAGGTCGGCCTCGAGCGCAGCGATCTGGGCGGTCATCTCAACCGCCACGGCGGCCAGCGCTTGGACCACGGTGCCCATCGACTCGCTCACCAGATCGGGAGCATCGAGCTGCGGGATGCGCAGCGCCGCCTGGATCTCCGTCGATCGCTCTTCCACGCGTCGCTGCCGGCCACCACGGCGAAGGGCCGCAGCGATCTTGGATCTCGACAGCCGCTGGCCCAGAGCAGGCGTTGGAGCGACCGCCAGCACGGCCAGGGCATCGGCGCTGCCAAGGTCGCCGAACGCGTCGATCGCGCCCGGGTAGAACTCCCGCAGGGCCGAGCGCAGCTGGTTGAGCTGCCGCCGCCGGGCCCAGATCATGTTCTGATGCGCCCGGGTCAGGACCTTGATCGACTCGACCGCCTCGCTGTCGCCGGCGACGGGCCGATGGTTGTGACCATCGGTGCGGGCCAGCTCCGCCAACACGCGGGCATCACCCGGGTCGGACTTCGCGCCCGACGTCGAGAGCCGCTCTCGATAGCGCGACACCGACAACGGGTTGACTGCCAGCACCGTGTAGCCCGCCGCGATCAGCGACCCGACGAAGAGGCCACGGTCGGTCTCGGTCGCGACCACCACGTCGGCGGGATCCTCCACGTGATCGGCGACCATCGCATGGAAGCGGGCGACGCCATCGATGCCTTCCGGGACTCGGCCACCGCCGAGCCGGCGGCCCTGCGCGTCCTCGACGAACACATCGTGATGGGCTTCAGCCCAATCGTGACCTACGAACACCTTCGCCATCGGCGCCTCCTGGATCGGATCTGATTCGAGCCCGAGGCGACCAGCAGCTCCCTAATGGTTCAGTGCTCGAAGCACGTCATCCCACCAGCCATCCGAGGTCCCCTCACCACCGACCGGCGCACGATCTAGTGACCTGAGTCGTTGATTCGCTGGCAGTAGGCGGCGAGGTTGTCGAGGATTTCGTCGGCGGTCTTGTGCCAGACGAACGGCTTGGGGTCGTCGTTCCAGTTGGTGATCCAGGTGCGGATCGACGCGACGAGGTCTTTGACCGAGCGGTGAGCGCTGCGCTTGAGCCACTTGGTCGTCAGCTCGGCGAACCACCGCTCGACCAGGTTCAGCCAGCTCGAGTAGGTCGGCGTGAAGTGCAGCGTGAAGCGGGGATGGCGCACGAGCCATCTCTGGATCGAGGGTGTCTTGTGCGTCGAGCTGTTGTCGACGACGACATGCACGTCGAGGTGCTCGGGGACGTTGCGGTCGATGAGGTTCAAGAACCGACGGAACTCCTCGGCGCGGTGCCTGGGCGTCAGATCCGCGATCACCTGGCCGGACGCGACATCGAGCGCCGCGTAGAGGTTCGTGGTCCCGTTGCGCTTGTAGTCGTGTGTCTGGCGGGCCGGCGTGCCTGGCAACAGCGGCAGGATCGGCGCTGACCGGTCGAGCGCTTGGACCTGGGTCTTCTCATCCACGCAGAGCACGACCGCCGACTCGGGCGGGTTCAGATAGAGCCCGACCACGTCGCGGACCTTGTCGATGAACTGCGGGTCCGGTGACAGCTTGAAGTCCTCGACCCGGTGCGGCTTCAGACCAAAGGCCCGCCAGATCTTCGAGACCGCCGTCTGCGACATCCCTGTCGCCGCCGCCATCGACCGCGTCGACCAGTGCGTCGCGTTGACGGGCGTCTCCTCGAGCGTCTTGACGATCACCCGCTCCACATCGTCATCGCTGATCGTCCGCGGCTTTCCCGGACGAGGCTCGTCGTGCAGGCCATCGATGCCCTTGGCCGCGAAGCGCACCCGCCACCTCCCCACCGTCGACGGCGTGCACCCCAAACGGGCCGCGATGTCGGTGCTCGACTCCCCGTCAGCGGCCCCCAAGATGATCCGGCACCGCAACGCCAGCGCCTGCGCGCTGTTCCGTCGCCGAGCCCACCGCTCCAGCGTCTCCCGTTCCTCGTCGGTGAGCGTGATCGTCGTCCGTTGCGCCATCGCGAACCCCCATCGTCGTCGTTGACGACAGACTTCGCGACCACACCCACCCGTTCCTGCGAACTAACGACTCAGATCACTAGGCCTAGAACTCCACGGCTCCGGGAGTCATGAGTGCTGACCGGCCGAATGGCTCGGGATCAGCCTCCCCCAACAGGAAGCCGATCGCTCCCCATTAGAAGAGTCGGCTGGTGAGCGCCTTGCGGTAGCCGGCGGTGCGCGGATCGTCCGGGCCCATGACCTCGAGCAGGTCGACGTAGCGCTGGCGAGCGGCTTCGTCGTCCTTGACGCGGTCGAGCAGCGAGTCGAGCTCGGCGGTCACGTCGTCGGATGCGGCGTCGCCGACGCGGGCCAGCGCGGCGACGCGGCGCGTCTCGGCCGACTCGGGGATCCGCTCGAGCAGGGCGAGCGCCTCGTCGACGTCGCCGTCGGCGCGCCGGCCGGCGAGCAGCTCGGCGAGGGCGACCACCGCACCGTCGTGGCCGGGCTCGATGTCGAGCGCCGATCGCAGCGAGGCCTCGTCGCCCTCGGCGACGAGCTTGTCGACCTCGGTGGCCTCCTGCGTCGGCAGCAGGCGCTGGACGAACTCGCGCACGCCCGACTCCGGCAGGGCACCGATGAAGCTGTCGACGACCTGGCCGTCGCGCAGGGCGAAAACGGCGGGGATGCTCTGCACCTGGAAGGCCCCCGCGACCTGCCGGTTGGCGTCGACGTCGACCTTGGCCAGGACGACCTTGCCGTCGGTCTCGCCGACGACCTTCTCGAGGATCGGGCCGAGCTGCTTGCACGGCCCGCACCACTCCGCCCAGAGGTCGACGACCACGGGCACCGACTTCGAGCGCTCGACGACCTCGGTGGGGAAGGTGGCATCGGTGACATCGATCGACATGGGCGCGCTCCTCGTGGTCGGTCGCCTCGAATCTACCGGCGGCGGTACCCTCGCCCACCGAGCCGTGGGGCTCGCCGGGGAGGACGAGTGACCGAGACCACGAAGGGCATCGACGCCGCCAAGGTGACCGCCTGGTTCGAGTCCAACGTGCCGGCCGCCAAGGCCCCGCTGCGGTTCGACCTGATCGCGGGTGGCCACTCGAACCTCACCTACACCGTCACCGACGCCACCGATCAGCGCTGGGTCCTGCGCCGCCCGCCCCTGGGGCACGTGCTCGCCACGGCCCACGACATGGGCCGGGAGCACCGCATCATCTCCGGGCTCGGTCCCACCGACGTGCCCGTCGCGCCGGCGGTCGGGCTCTGCACCGACGAGTCGGTGAACGGCGCGCCCTTCTACGTCATGGACCACGTCGACGGGCTCGTGCTGCGCGACGCCGCGGCCGCGGAGCAGATCAGCGTCGCTGCCCGCCGCAACGCCAGCCACTCGATCGCGGACACGCTGGCGCGGATCCACGCGGTCGATCCCGACGCGGTCGGCCTCGGTGAGCTGGGCAAGAAGGAGGGCTACATCGCCCGCCAGCTGCGCCGCTGGTACGGCCAGTGGAACGACTCCAAGACCCGCGAGCTGCCGCTGGTCGACGAGGTGCACGACGTGCTGGCGGCCCGCATCCCCGAGCAGGGCAAGGCCTCGATCGTGCACGGCGACTACCGCCTCGACAACTGCATGACCGACGGCGACGGCAACGTGATCGCCGTGCTCGACTGGGAGATCTGCACGCTCGGCGACCCCCTCGCCGACGTCGGGCTGCTGATGGTCTACTGGACCGAGGCCGCCGACGCGTCGGCGATGCTGCTGACAGCGCCGACCACCGCGGAGGGCTTCCTCTCGCGCAAGGAGGTGCTCGACCGCTACGCGGAGGCGTCGGGCCGCGACCTCTCGCAGATCGACTTCTACATCGCCTTCGGGTACTGGAAGCTGGCCTGCATCGTCGAGGGGGTCTACGCCCGCTACGTGGGCGGCGCCATGGGCGCCGACGCAGCGGGCTTCGAGGGCTTCGCGACCCAGGTGGAGCGCTGCGCCGAGGCGGCCGCCGACGCGGTCGCCCGGCTGGGATGATGCTGCGGTGACCTCGCTGTACTCGATGGTGGAGGAGCCCGACCTCGACTCCCCGGTGCTCGTCATGGCGCTCAAGGGCTGGATCGACGCCGGCCTGGGAGCCGACGGCGCCGCCGACACGCTGACGGAGCACCTGCAGCGCCGCACGGTGGCCCGCTTCGACCCCGACGCCCTCCTCGACTGGCGGGCCCGGCGCCCGACGATGCGCCTCGTCGAGGGCATCAACACCCAGATCACCTGGGAGGAGACCGAGCTCGCCTCGGCCAAGGACGAGGCCGGCAACGACGTGCTCCTGCTGCTCGGCAACGAGCCCGACCACTCGTGGCTGGCGTTCTCCGAGCAGGTGGTCGACCTCGCCCTCCAGCTCGGCACGCGCCTCGTCGTGGGCCTGGGCGCCTACCCCACGCCGGTGCCGCACACCCGCCGACCCGGCCTCGCTGCGTCCGCGTCCAGCCCCGAGCTGGCGGAGGACCTCATCCGCACCACCGTCGAGGTCCCCTCGGGCGTGCAGGGGATGATCGAGCGGCGGGCCGCCATCCGGGGCCTGCCCGCGGTCGGGCTCTGGGCACAGGTCCCCCACTACGTCGCCGCCATGCCCTACCCCGCGGCCAGCCTGGCGCTGCTCGACGGCGCCAACCGCGTCGCGGGCCTCCGGCTGCCCACGGCCGACCTGGCGGTGCGCGCCGAGGTCAGCCGGGCCCGCATCGACGAGCTGATCGCGCAGAACCCCGAGCACCAGATGATGCTCCAGCAGCTCGAGGCCCAGGCCGACGAGCACGACACCAACGCGCAGCTCTCCGCCACGTCGGGCGACGAGCTCGCCGCCGAGCTGGAGCGCTTCCTGCGCGAGCAGGGCTAGGTTCGCCCGCCATGAAGGTCGACGGAGGCATCGGAGGCGATCTGCGGGCCGCGGGAGCGGCGGCGCGGGTGCTGGAGGACCAGGGCTACGACGGGATCTGGACGGCGGAGACCGCCCACGACCCCTTCTTCCCGCTGCTGCTCGCCTCGCAGCAGACCGAGGAGGTGGAGCTCGGCACCGGCATCGCGGTGGCCTTCGCCCGCAACCCGATGAACCTGGCCCAGATCGCCTGGGACCTCCAGGCCGCCTCCGGTGGGCGCTTCCTGCTCGGGCTGGGCAGCCAGATCAAGCCGCACATCACCAAGCGGTTCTCCATGCCGTGGTCGCACCCTGCGGCTCGCATGCGCGAGCTGATCCTCGCCATCCGAGCGATCTGGGCGTCGTGGAACGACGGCACCAAGCTCGACTTCCAGGGCGACTTCTACACCCACACGCTCATGACGCCGTTCTTCAACCCCGGCCCGAACCCGCACGGCAACGCCCGGATCTTCCTCGCCGGCGTCGGTGAGCGCATGACCGAGGTGGCGGGCGAGGTGTGCGACGGCTTCCTCTGCCACGGCTTCACCACCGAGCGCTACCTCCGCGAGGTCACCGTCCCCGCTCTCGAGCGCGGCGCCGCCAAGGCGGGCCGCACCCTCGCCGACATCGAGATCTCCGGTCCGGCGTTCGTCGTCACCGGCACCGACGAGGAGGAGATGGCGGCCTCGGTGGCGGGCACGAAGCAGCAGATCGCCTTCTACGGCTCCACGCCGGCCTACCGCGGCGTGCTCGAGCTGCACGGCTGGGGCGGCCTCCAGGACGACCTCAACAAGATGTCGAAGGAGGGGCGCTGGAAGGAGATGGGCGAGCTCGTCGACGACGACATGCTCCACACCTTCGCCGTGGTCGGCGAGCCCGAGCAGCTCGCCGACGGCCTGCGCGACCGCTACGGCGACGTGGTGCAGCGCATCTCGTTCTACGCGCCCTACGCCAGCGACCCGGCGCGCTGGGCCAGGGTCATGGAGCAGCTGCACGCGGTGTAGCGCCCGCCGGCGCCGCTACACCAGCTGCAGGTCGGCATCGAGGTAGCGCAGCTTGCAGAGCGACCGCTGGAGCTTGCCCGAGCTGGTCTTGGGCAAGCTGCCCGGTTCCACCAGCACGATGTCCTTGGCGGGCAGGCCCACCGCGGTGCGCACCCGCTCGGCGACGCTGCGGCGCACCTCGTGGAGGTCGTCGGACTTGGACTCCGCCACCACCACGAGGCCCTCCTTGCCCTGGCCGTCGACCCCGAAGGCGATCACGTTGCCGGCACGGACGCCGCTGACGTCGGCGAGCGCCCGCTCGATGTCCTCGGGGTACACGTTGCGGCCACCCACGATGATCATGTCCTTGATGCGTCCGCACATGACCATCTCGCCGTCGAGCAGGTAGGCGAGGTCCCCGGTGCGGAGCCAGCCGTCGTGGAACAGCTCGGCGTTGGCGTCGGGGCGGTTGTAGTAGCCCGGCGTCACCGAGGTGCCCCGGATCTCGAGCTCGCCGACCTCGCGGTCCTTCAGCACGTCGCCCGACACGGGATCGACGATGCGGACCTCGAGGCCCTCGACGGGCCGGCCCAGGATCGCCAGGTGGCGCACGCCGTCGGCGTCGGCGGCGACCGGCGCCGCGTAGCGCTCCGCCTCCAGCACCCGGCGGTCGACGGGATCGGTGCGCAGGCCCGACATCGGCTCCGGGAACGTGCCGGCGATGGCGACCTCGGCCATGCCGAACGCCGGGAACACCGCGCCGGCCCGCATGCCGTGGCGCTCGCCCGCCTCGACGAAGGCGGCCACCGTCGCGGGATCGACGGGTTCGGCGCCGTTCAGCGCGATGCGCAGGCGGGAGAGGTCGAGGAGCTCAGAGCGGCGCAGGGCCCGCGACGCCAGCACGTAGGAGAAGTTGGGACCTGCGGTCGCGGTGCCGCCGTAGGTCGAGATCCACTCCATCCAGCGACCTGGGCTCGACGTGAAGTCCGTCGGCGCACCCAGCACCAGCGGCGTGCCGGTGGTGAGCGGCAGCGTGAAGAGCCCGACGAGGCCCATGTCGTGGTACAGCGGCAGCCACGACACGAGCACGTCGTCGTCGGGGTCGAGGGCGGTGGCGAGCGCGATGGCGTCGAGGTTGGCGCCCACGGTGCGGTCCGGGAGCATCACGCCCTTCGGGTCCGAGGTGGAGCCGCTGGTGAACTGCAGGATCGACAGGCGGTCGAGGTCGTCGGCGGGCCGGATCCAGTCGCCGGCGTCCGCACGGCCCGGGCCGGGCTCCACCTGGTCCCAGCCCACCATCGCCGGGTCGCCAGGGGCGGGCTCCACGAACGCCGCCAGCTCGGGGTCCACCAGCACGAGGCGCACGTCGGCGTTGGCGATGCGCGCCCGGGTCTGGGCGACGAACTCCTCGATCGACGAGAGGCGCATCGGCAGCGGCAGGACCACCACCGCGGCCCCGGCCAGCCAGACGGCCTGGATGGCGGTGGCGAGCTGGCGCGACGTCGGCCCGAGGATCCCCACGTGGTCGCCGGGCATGATGCCGAGCCGCTGGAGGTTGGCGGCGTAGCCCCGAGCCTGCTGGTGGAGCTCGTCGTAGGGGACCGCGACGTGGTCGCCGCCGACGACGAAGGTGAGGGAGTGCCCGCGGGTTGCGGCGAGCTCGAGTCGCTGGAGGAGGGTCAGCACGGCGACTCCGACCCCTCCGGTCCCCCCGCCGTTACAGGTCGAACCCGGTGCAGGGGCGGCGCGACCCGACCACTACCGTGCACGTCCATGCACGCGAGCACACCGGAGCGGGACGCAGCCGGGGACGACGGCACCCCCGCGCACCGCTACACGGCCGCGCTCGCCTCCGAGATCGAGTCGGCCTGGCAGGACCGCTGGGAGCGCGAGGGCACCTTCGAGGCCCCCAACCCCACCGGAGCGCTCGCCGAGGGCTTCGAGGACGTCGCCGACCGCCCCAAGCTCTACGTGCTCGACATGTTCCCCTACCCCTCCGGTGCCGGCCTGCACGTCGGCCACCCGCTCGGCTACATCGGCACCGACGTGTACGGCCGCTACATGCGCATGGCGGGCCGCAACGTCCTGCACGCGCTCGGCTACGACGCCTTCGGGCTGCCCGCCGAGCAGTACGCCGTGCAGACCGGGACGCACCCGCGGGTCACGACCGAGGCGAACATCGCCATCATCCGCAGCCAGCTGCGCCGCCTCGGCCTGGCCCACGACGCCCGCCGCAGCGTCGCCACCACCGACCCCGCCTTCTACCGCTGGACGCAGTGGATCTTCCTGCAGATCTTCGGCGCCTGGTACGACACCGACGCCGACCGGGCCCGGCCGATCGCCGAGCTGGAGGCCGAGCTGGCCTCGGGCGCACGCCAGCCGGCGCCGGGCACCAACCCGTCGGGCCGGCCGTGGGCGGAGCTCGACGACGTCGAGCGCCGGCGCGTCGTGGACGCCCATCGCCTCGCCTACCTCCACGACGCGCCGGTCAACTGGTGCCCGGGCCTCGGCACGGTGCTCTCCAACGAGGAGGTCACGGCGGACGGGCGGTCCGAGCGCGGCAACTTCCCGGTGTTCCGGCGGCCCCTCAAGCAGTGGATGATGCGGATCACCGCCTACGCCGACCGCCTGCTCGACGACCTCGACCTGCTCGACTGGTCGGACTCGATCAAGCTGATGCAGCGCAACTGGATCGGGCGCAGCGAGGGCGCCGAGGTGCGCTTCCCCACCGGCGAGGGCCGCGAGCCCGTCGCCGTGTTCACGACCCGTCCCGACACCCTCTTCGGCGCCACCTACATGGTGCTGGCGCCGGAGCACCCGCTCGTCGACGAGCTGGTGGCCGACGCATGGCCCGAGGGCGTCGACCCCCGCTGGACGGGCGGCGCCGCCAGCCCCCGTGACGCCGTGGCGGCCTACCGGGCGCAGACGGTCCGCAAGAGCGAGCTGGAGCGCCAGGCCGAGGACCGGCAGAAGACCGGCGTCTTCACCGGCGCGCACGCGACCAACCCCGTCAACGGCGAGGCGGTGCCCGTCTTCGTCGCCGACTACGTGCTGATGGGCTACGGCACGGGGGCGATCATGGCCGTGCCGGCCCACGACGAGCGCGACTTCGACTTCGCCCGCGCCTTCGGGCTGCCGATCGTCCCGGTGATCGCAGCCCCCGAGGGGTGGGGTGCGGACACCGCCACGTGGGAGCACGCCTGGAGCGGCCACGGCACGGTGATCAACAGCTCGAACGACGAGGTGTCGCTCGACGGGCTGGCGGTCGACGACGCCAAGGCCGTCATCACCGCCTGGCTCGAGGCGCAGGGCCTGGGCCGCGGCACGGTGACCTACAAGCTGCGCGACTGGCTGTTCTCCCGGCAGCGGTACTGGGGCGAGCCGTTCCCGATCGTCTACGACGACCACGACCTGCCCCGGGCCGTGCCCGAGTCCGAGCTGCCGGTCCTGCTGCCCGAGGTCGACGACTACTCCCCTCGCACCTTCGACGTCGACGACACCACCTCCGACCCCGAGCCCCCACTGGGCCGGGCGCAGGACTGGGTGGAGGTGACGCTCGACCTCGGCGAGGGCCCCCGGCTGTACCGGCGCGAGCTCAACACGATGCCGAACTGGGCGGGGTCGTGCTGGTACGAGCTGCGCTACCTCGACCCGACCAACGAGAACGCCTTCGTCGACCCGGAGATCGAGCGCTACTGGATGGGTCCGCAGGTCGACGGCGACCCTGGCGGCGTCGACCTCTACGTCGGCGGCATGGAGCACGCCGTGCTGCACCTGCTCTACGCCAGGTTCTGGCACAAGGTGCTCTACGACCTCGGCCAGGTGAGCTCGGAGGAGCCCTTCCGCCGTCTCGTCAACCAGGGCTACATCCAAGCGCCCGCCTACACCGACGAGCGCGGCTTCTACGTCGAGGCCAGCGAGGTCACCGAGCGCGACGGGGCCTTCTTCCACGAGGGCAAGCCGGTGCGCCGGGAGTTCGGGAAGATCGGCAAGAGCCTCAAGAACATGATCACGCCCGACGACCTGATCGCCGAGTTCGGGGCCGACACGCTGCGCCTCTACGAGATGTTCACGGGGCCTCTGGTGCAGAGCCGCCCCTGGGAGACCAAGGCCGTGGTGGGGGTCTTCCGCCTGCTGCAGCGCATCTGGCGCAACGTCCTCGACGAGGACACCGGCGAGCTGCGCCTGTCCGACGAGCCCGCCGACGACGAGACGCGCCGCGTGCTCCACAAGACCATCGCCGCGGCCCGCGAGGGCATGGAGTCGCTGCGCTTCAACGTGTCGATCGCCCGCATCACCGAGCTGAACAACCACCTCACGGCGCGCTTCCCCGACGGCGGCGTTCCCCGCGAGGTGGCCGAGCCGCTGGTCCTCATGCTCGCTCCCCTCGCACCCCACGCCGCCGAGGAGCTCTGGGCGCGGATGGGCCACGACACCTCGCTCGCCTGGGCGCCGTTCCCCGAGGCCGATCCGGCGCTGCTCGTCGACGAGACCCTCGAGATCCCCGTGCAGGTCAACGGCAAGGTGCGCTTCCGGGTGCAGGTGCCTGCCGGGCTCGACGCCACGGCGCTCGACGCCGCCGTGCGAGCCGACCCGCAGGTCGCCGAGCTGCTCCAGGACGCCACCGTCCGCAAGGTCATCGCCGTGGAGGGCAAGCTCGTCAACCTCGTGCTGGGCTGACCCGGGAGCCCCCGGGCGTCATTGGCAGGGTGCGACGGCGCTGTCGTAGGCTGAGCGGCTCCTCGGGGCTATAGCTCAGTTGGTAGAGCGCTTCCATGGCATGGAAGAGGTCAGGAGTTCGATTCTCCTTAGCTCCACTCCACCCGCTCAGGCGGCGGGATCGGACCACTTCAGGCGGGGGACGTCGGCCCACAGCCGCTCGAGGTCGTAGAAGTCCCGTGCATCCTGGCGGAACACGTGGACCACGACGTCGCCGTAGTCGATGAGCACCCACTCCCGCTCCGAGAGGCCCTCGACGCGGCGGGGCTTGGGCCCGCCTGCCTCGTGCACCTTCAGCTCGACCTCGTCGCAGATGGCCTTGACCAGCCGCTCGTTGGGGGCGCTGGCGATGACGAACCAGTCGCAGAGGGCGAGGACGTCGGCGACCTCGAGCACGACCACGTCGTCGGCTTGCTTGCTGTCGGCGGCCCTCGCTGCCGTGACCGCCCACGGGCGGGTGTCGTCGGTGGTGGTCATGTCGCTCAGTGTGCCGGTCCTCCTCGGGGCTCAGGCGTCGGTGCCCAGCACGATCGTGACATCGAACGCGTCCACCTGGCGAGTGTCCTCCACGACCCGGCCCGTGCCGAGCGCCTCGCGCAGCCGCTCGGCGGCGCCGCGCTGCGACGGGTCGTGGTAGCGGACCTCCGTCTCCCGCTGGTCGAAGCGCTCGGCGTTGCCGACGATGACGATCTCCGCGTCGGCGGCCACGAGAGGCGGCGCGGCCTGCAGGGCGTGGTCGGGCGTGCCGGTCCCGTCGAGCAGCCGCACGCGCGTGCGGGCACCCTCCCACGCCGCGCGCGGGAACGGGACGAGGCGGCTCACCAGCGCGTCGGCGGAGGGCTCGTCGAGCGTGAAGACCGCGGCGCCGTCGTCGTCGCTGTCCTCGAAGACCGGAAGCGTGGCGATCTGGCGCTGCCCGGCCGCCAGGCCGCGCACGAAGCGGCCGAGCCCCGAGTCGAGCTCGCCGGGCACGATCGACTCGTCGGCCGACGCGGCCACCTCGGCCAGCCACGCCTCCCAGAAGAGCTGCTGGCGGAACAGCCGGCTGAGGTCGCTCTCGTCGGGCTCGATCGCCCGCAACCAGGCGCCGACGCCGTCGGGCGCCAGCTCGATCGGTCCCGCCGGGAAGTCCTCGACGGGGTCGGGGTTGTCGATCACGAGCGGGGCGGCGGGCTGGGTGAGCGTGGCCCAGCGGCCGTCGTCGATGACGAGGTGCTCGGCGATCCCGACGCCGAGCAGTCGCTGCACGTCGCGGTCGATCGCGTCGATGCCGCCGCCGAAGGCGTAGGCGACCGACAGCGGCCCCTCGAAGGCGTCGTTGCGGATCATCGTGGCCGGCGGGATCAGCAGGATCGACCCACCGGCGTCGCCGCTGCCCAACCCCAGCAGGGCGAGCGACACCAGCGCGCCCTCGTGCTCGTGGGCCAGCAGGAGCGTCGGCGTGGGTTCCAGCAGCGCCTCGAAGCCGGGGGCGGACGGGTCGTTCGACAGCGACACGGTGCGGCCCGCGGTGCTGTCGCGCACGGTCTGCACGCCCACGAAGGTGAGCGCCGCCCCGGCCACCACGGCGGCCGCGAGCAGGCCGAGGAACCCCGCCGTCCAGCGCCGGGACGGGCCCTCGGGCGCGGGCGGGCCCGCCCGCCGGGCCCGGAGGCCCGTGCCCTGCTCGGGCAGGTCGAGCGGCAGGACCAGCAGCCGCCGCAGCGGATCTCGGTCGCCGGGTCCGGGAGGCGCCTCGCTCACCGGCTGCCCCGGTAGAGGCCACGGGCGGCGATGCACGCGACGACCTCCCTGGTGAGGAGGTAGTCGAGCGGGCGCCCGTCGCCGACACGGGCCCGCAGGTCGGTGCTCGACACCTCGACGGCGGGCACCTCCGTGCGGATCCACCGCCAGCCGTCGAGCACCGGGGCCGGTGGTGCGCCCGGGCGCTCGACCTCCACGATCGTGGCGAGGTCGCGCACGGCCTCGAAGCGCTCCCAGGTCGGCAGGCCGGCGGCGGCGTCGCTGCCGAGGATCACGAAGAGCGACCGGTCGGGGTCCTCGGCGAGCAGCGAGCGCAAGGTGTCCGCCGTGTAGGACGGGCCGCCGGCGTCGAGCTCGATGCGACTGGCCTCGAGGCCCTCCACGCCCGCCACAGCGGCCTCGACCATCGCCAGCCGGTCGGCGGCGGGCGTGACCGCCCGCTCGTCGACCTTCTGCCAGGGCAGGTTGTTGACCACCAGCAGGACCCGGTCGAGATCGAGGTCGTGGCGCACGTTCACCGCCGCCACGAGGTGCCCGACGTGGGGTGGGTCGAAGGTCCCGCCGAACACGCCGAGGCGCTCGCTGCCGCCGCGCGCTCGCTCCGTCGCCATCCAGGCAACCTATTCCTCGCCGCGCCGCCTCGATCGCCGCCGCGCGTGACTGGGGTCACGGCCCGGTGGGGAATGAGCGTCGGACCGGGCGTGTTGTGACATTTTCCCTATCCAGACGGTGGAAATTCGCTGTTGCCGGGAAGATGCCCGAGGTAGCAATCGTTGAGGAGAGTTGCCATGACAGATTCCGTAGGTCAGTACCTCAACGAGATCGGCCTCGTGCCGCTGCTCACCGCCGCCGAGGAGCGAGAGCTCTCCCAGGTGATCGAGAAGGGCGTGGCCGCGCGCGCCGCCATCGAGGCGGGCGACGACACCCCGGAGAACCGCCGGGCGGCCCGCAAGGCCGCCGAGGCGAAGGATCGCTTCATCCGGGCCAACCTCCGCCTCGTCGTCTCCATCGCACGCCGCTACCCCCTGCCCCCCGCCATGGAGCTGCTCGACCTGGTGCAGGAGGGCAACCTGGGCCTCGAGCACGCCGTCGACAAGTTCGACTGGCGCAAGGGCTTCAAGTTCTCCACCTACGCCACCTTCTGGATCCGCCAGGCCATCGGCCGGGCGCTCGACCAGAAGGCGTCGCTCGTGCGCCTGCCCGGCGACCGCTCGGCGAGCCTGCGAGCGGCCCTGCGCCAGGTATCGGGTGACGGCGACGAGCTCGACGACGAGAACGCCCGCCTCTACCGGCTCACCACGCCGACATCGCTCGACCGCACCATCGGCGACGACGACGGCAGCGAGCTGATCGACCTCATCGCCGACGACAAGCCCAGCCCCGAGGCGCACCTCGTGCACGCCGAGGAGCAGGCGCTCGTCGGTGACCTGCTCGGCGTCCTCGACGACCGGGCGCGCTACGCCGTGGAGCAGCGCTTCGGCCTCAGCGACGGACGCAAGCGCAGCTACCGCGAGGTCGGCGAGGAGCTGGGCGTCACCGCCGAGGCGGCTCGACGCCTCGTGAAGCGAGCGGTCGTCGCCGTGCGCGAAGAGGCCGTCGCCCGCAGCGACGCCGCCTGACGCGCGAAAGTTCCCCTAGCCGAATCGGACGAATCGGTAGAAGATGGGCTCAGCGTGCCCGGGCAACCCGCTGCCCCGGCATCCCGAAGCCGTGGCAACGCCCGCTCGCCCGGCTTCCTGTCCGATCGGCCGCCCCGCACCGGGGCGGTCGATCGCGTTCACGGCCCCGAACGCGCTTTGCCTCGTCGCGGGGGACGGGCCACGCTGGAGACGATGACGGCATCGTGGGCACCAGCATCGTGGCGTGACCGACCGGCGGCCCAGCAGCCGGGCTGGCCCGACGAAGCCGTCCTCGAGGCGACGCTGAAGCAGCTCGGCACCTTGCCGCCGCTGGTGTTCGCCGGCGAGGCACGGGCGCTCACCGGCGCCCTGGCCCAGGTTGCCGAGGGCAAGGCGTTCCTGCTGCAGGCCGGCGACTGCGCCGAGTCGTTCGACTCCTTCTCGGCCGACGGGATCCGCGACTCGCTGAAGGTCATCCTGCAGATGGCGATCGTGCTCAGCTACTCCTCGGGCGTGCCCACCGTGAAGGTCGGCCGCATCGCCGGCCAGTTCGGCAAGCCCCGCTCCTCGGACACCGAGCGCATCGGCGACGTCGACCTGCCGTCGTTCCGGGGCCACAACGTCAACGACTCGGCGCCCACCGCGGCCGCCCGCGTGCCCAACCCCGAGCGCCTGCTGCAGGCGTACCACCAGTCGGCGTCGACGCTGAACCTGCTGCGGGCGTTCGTGAAGGGCGGCTTCGCCGACCTGGGCCAGGTCCACCAGTGGAACCAGGAGTTCGTTGCCTCGAGCCGGGAGGGCCAGCGCTACGAGCGCGTGGCCGACGAGATCGACCGGGCCCTGCGCTTCATGCGGGCCTGCGGCATCGACACGGCGACCCAGCCGAACCTCCACGAGGTCGACTTCTTCACCAGCCACGAGGCGCTGATCCTGGGCTACGAGGAGGCGCTCACCCGCAAGGACTCCCTCACCGACGAGTGGTACGACTGCTCGGCGCACATGCTCTGGATCGGCGAGCGCACCCGCCAGCTCGACGGTGCCCACGTGGAGTTCCTGCGCGGCGTGCACAACCCCATCGGCTGCAAGCTGGGGCCCACGGCGACCGCCGAGGAGGTGCTGGCGCTCTGCGAGGCGCTCAACCCCGACCGCACGCCCGGGCGGCTCACGCTGATCAGCCGCATGGGCGCCGACGCCGTCGAAGCGGGGCTGCGGCCGCTGCTGGCGGCCGTGCGCGACGCCGGTCACCCCGTCGTGTGGGCATGCGACCCGATGCACGGGAACACCTTCACCTCGGCGGGCGGCCGCAAGACCCGCCACTTCGACGCCGTCCTGCGGGAGATCGCCGGCTTCTTCGCGGCGCACCGGGCGGAGGGCACCTGGCCGGGCGGCGTCCACGTCGAGCTCACCGGCGACGACGTCACCGAGTGCCTCGGCGGCGCCGAGGAGATCCTCGACGCCGACCTCGACGCCCGCTACGAGACGATGTGCGATCCCCGGCTCAACGGCCGCCAGTCCCTCGACCTGGCGTTTCGCGTGGCCGAGCTGCTCCAGCCCCGCTGAGGGAATGTTGACCGGCTGACTCGGGTTTGAGACCATTGTCGAGTCATCAAGTCAGGAATTGGGGCTGCCATGCTGCAAGGTGAGATCGATCCGGAGATCCGGGCCGACATCGAGAAGTTCGAGGTCCAGCTCGCGCGCTACCTGAGCGGCGAGCTCGACGCCGAGGTCTTCCGCGTGTTCCGGCTCAACAACGGGATCTACGGGCAGCGCCAGGGCGGCAACAACCAGATGGTGCGGGTCAAGGTGCCCTACGGGTCGCTCACCCCCGAGCAGCTCGACATGATGGGCCACGTCGCCGAGACGTACAGCCGCGGCTGGGGGCACATCACCACCCGCCAGAACGTGCAGTTCCACTTCGTCGACCTCGAGCGCGTGCCGGCGCTGCTGCGCGACCTCGCCACCGTGGGGCTCACCACCCGAGAGGCCTGCGGCGACACCGTGCGCAACGTCATCGGCTGCCACCTCGCCGGCGCCTGCCCCTACGAGTACCTCGACATCAGCCCGTGGGCCGAGGCGGCCTTCCGGCACTTCCTGCACCACCCGCTCGCCCAGCGGCTGCCCCGCAAGTTCAAGATCAACTTCTCCGGCTGCGAGACCGACTGCGGCCAGGCCATGTTCAACGACGTCGGCGTCATCGCCACGGCACGCACGCTGGAAGACGGCACCCGCGAGCCCGGGTTCCGCGTCTTCGTCGCCGGCGGGCTGGGCGCCAACCCGCACCCCGCGCTGGCGCTCGAGGAGTTCACGTCCCGCGAGGACCTGATGACCACCCTCGAGGCGATCCTGCGGGTCTTCTCCAACCACGGCAACCGCGACAACAAGCTGCGGGCCCGCATGAAGTGGCTCGTCGACACGCTGGGCTGGGAGGACCTGCAGGCCCGCATCCTCAAGGAGCGGCGCTTCCTGCTGGCCAGCTCGACCTGGCCAGGCGGCATCCCCGAGGCCGTCGAGAAGGCCGGCGACGCGCCCGCCGGGGTCGGCGCCGGCACGCCGACCGCCATCGGCCAGGGCGTGGCCGTGTCGTTGCGGCGCGACGACCCCTTCAAGACGTGGGACGACGCCAACGTCGTGCGGGGCGTCGCCAAGGGCACCGTGTCGGCCATGGCCTACGCCCGACTCGGCGACATCACCACGTCGCAGTGGCGGGCGCTCGCCGCCATCCAGCGCGAGCTCGGCGCCGAGGTGCGCGTCACCAACCGCCAGAACCTGGTGTTCCGGGGCCTCACCGAGGGCCAGCTTGCGGTCCTCTACCAGCGCCTCGAGGCCATCGGCATGGCCGAGGCCGGCGCCGAGCTGGCCCGCGACGTCGTCGCCTGCCCCGGGGCCGACACCTGCAACCTGGCCGTCACGCAGAGCCGCGGCCTGGCCGACGCCATCGGCGTCGCCCTCACCGAGGCGGGCCTGGCCGAGGTGCCCGGCATCCGCACCAACATCTCGGGTTGCACCAACAGCTGCGGCCAGCACCACATCTCCGACATCGGCTTCTTCGGGGCCGAGCGCCGAGCGCACGGCAAGTCGGCACCCGGCTACCAGCTGCTGCTCGGCGGCTACGTGGGCCAGGAGAAGATCCACTTCGGCGAGAAGGCCCTGCGGCTGCCCGCCAAGAACGCCCCCGAGGCGGCGGTGCGGGTGGTGCGTCGCTTCAACGACGAGCGCCAGGCCGGCGAGGCCTTCCGCTCCTGGCTCGACCGGGCCGGCGGCGTCAGCGCGGTCACCGCGACGCTCCGCGACCTCGACGAGTTCCCGCTCCCCGAGGACGGCCCCGACTACTACGTCGACTACGGCGAGACCGGGCCCTACGTCGCCGAGACCGGCGAGTCGGAGTGCGCCACGTGACGCTCATCGACGTCGCCGAGTTCACCGACGAGGAGCTGGCCGAGCTGAACCGGGAGTTCGAGCGGCTCCCGGCCAGCAAGATCGTCCAGTGGGCGGTCGACAGCTTCGCGCCGCACCTGTGCCTCAGCGCCTCCATGAACGACGCCGTGCTCATCGACCTCGCCACCAAGGTCCATCCCGGGATCGAGGTGGTGTTCATCGACACCGGCTACCACTTCCCCGAGACGCTCCAGACCGTCGAGACGGTGCGGCGGCGCTACGGCCTCAACCTCCGGATGATGACCGTCCCCCACCACGACGAGGAGCTCTGGAAGGTCGACCCCGAGAACTGCTGCTCGGCGGTGAAGGTGGGCCAGCTCGACCGAGCCCTCGAGGGCAAGGCCGCCTGGATGAGCGGCCTGCGCCGCTCCGAGGCCCCCACCCGCAGCGAGGCACCCATCGTGGTGCGCGACCTGCGGGGCCTGGTCAAGGTCAACCCGCTCGCCACCTGGTCCGACGCCGACGTCGAGGGCTACATCGCCGACCACGACGTGCCGGTCAACCCGCTCAAGCACGAGGGCTACCTCTCGATCGGCTGCATGCCCTGCACCCAGCTGCCCACCGACCCCGACGACCCGCGCTCGGGCCGCTGGGCCGGCCTCGGCAAGACGGAGTGCGGCATCCACGACTGAGCTGCAGCCTGCGCTCAGCCCCTGACGGGGTTGATCCAGGTGATCTCGGTGAAGCGGGCGAAGTCGGAGTCGGCGCTCACGACGTGCAGCCCGTGCTCGATGCACAGCGCAGCGAGCGCCGCGTCGGTGACGAGGTTGGCGCGCAGGTCCAGCTCGCGGATCAGCCGTCCGAGGATCTCCCGGTGCGCCGCCCCCGGGACCGGGACCCAGGCCGCCGGCGCGTCGAGCCAGCTGTCGACGAGACCCCAGGCCTCACCCGGGGCGAGCGGGTCGCGCAGGGCGCGGGGATGGGTTGCGATCCTGACGAACGCGGTCAGGGACATCCACGGGAGCCCGACTCGTCGCGTTCCGTTGAGCGCCGCTTCGAGCCAGCGTCGCGCCTGCCTCGTGGAACGGGCTGTCCTCATCGACCGCGTACAGCAGGATGTTGGCGTCGACGAGCATCTACCGCGCGTGGACACCCTCGAGCGACTCGAGCGCGCCAGCCACGTCGGACACATCGATCTTGAGGCCCAGCCGCCGAGTCTGCTGCTCGAACCGTGCACGGTCGTCGCGCGGGAGCATGCCGCGGCGGATGAGCTCGTTCACCGCCGCGCTCACTCCCACACCGCGCTCTCGCCGCAGCTCCTCGACGGCCCTGCCGGTGTCCGGGTCGAGCTCGACTGTCGTGCGCATGCGGAAATCATAGCACGCACGTGCGTGAATCCTGGCACGCCGATGTGGGCGCTGACCATCCAGCAGGGACCACCACGTGGCGTGGTGAACTAGTGGGGATGGCGCTCTTCGAACTGTTCTCGAAGAGGGAGGCGGACGACACCGGGCTCCCGGACCAGGCGAGCGACTCCGAGCTGCTCGCGTGGGGTCTCGACCTGCGGGCGCTGCCGGAGGCCGACGACGACGGTGACATCGTCATCGACCTGCGGCCCAAGCACGCGGCACCACGGCCGCTCGTCGCGGCGCCGCGCCGGACGCGCCCGCTGCGCGCCGATCAGGCCAGGTAGTCGACGAAGCGCTCGAGCTGGCGGAGGTTGCGGCACTCGAACGTGCCGTCGCAGTGCACGGCGTACTCCCCCACGATCGAGTCGCCGGTGTCCCAGTAGCTCTTGGGCTCGGGGTTGAGCCAGTAGAGGTGCCGGGCCCGCTTCTCGATGTCCTTCAGCACCCACGACTGCGACGCGTGGTAGTTGTTCCGCGCGTCACCGAGGATGATCACCGTGGTCTTCGGACCGATCTCCTTGGCGTAGCGCTGGTGGAACACCTCGAAGGCGTGGCCGTAGTCGGAGTGGCCGTCGACCCACACCACGTCGGCCTCGGTGTTGACGCGGTGCACGGCGTCGGCGATGTCCTCGACGCCCTCGAACATGTGCGTGACCTCGTCGATGCCGTCGATGAACACGAACGACCGCACCTTGGAGAACTGGCTCGAGATGGCGTACACGAGGTGCAGCGTGAAGCGGGCGAACGCGGCGACGGACCCTGAGATGTCGGCCACCACGAAGATCTCGGGCTTCGACGGGCGCGGGTAGCGGAACTTCAGCTCGGCCGGCACGCCCCCGTAGCTCAAGGAGTGGCGCATGGTGCTGCGAAAGTCGAGCGGCCCACGCCGGCCGTGGCGGCGCTTGCGCGCCAGGCGCACCGCCAGCTTGCGCGTCAGCGGGTAGATCGCCTTGCGCAGCGACGCCATCTCCTCACGCGAGGCGTGCATGAAGTCGACGTCCTCGGGCAGCGGCTTGCGCAGCGTGCGCGCCATCGCCTCGACGCCGCGGTCGGCGACCAGCGCCCGGCGGATCTCCGACTCGATCTCCTTCTTCAGCTGGTCGATGCGGGCCTGGTACTCGTCCTGCTCGAGGCGCTCCTCGAGCGGCGTGAGCGGCTCCGGCGAGGAGTCGCGCGCCTGCTGCATGAGCTGGTCGAGCACGCCGTCGAGGTCGAGGTTCCGCAGCGTGCGGTAGAGGTAGTAGGTGCCGCCGACGGGCCGGCCGGGCTCCATGCCGGCGAAGCGCCGCACCGACTGCCGCGCCACGGCGCGCATCAGGGCGTCGTCGCCGCGCTGGAGCGCCTTGAACAGCATCGCCGCGATCTCCTCAGGCGTCATCGCCTCGCCGCTGCCGCTGCCCGAGCGCGGGCCGTCGCCCTGCATCTGCTCGTCCTGCTGCTCGAGCTCCTCCAGCAGCTGGGCCAGCGCGTCGTCGTCGCCCTCCGCGATGCGGAACTGCGAGCCGCGCAGCGAGAAGTACACCTCGAACACCGTCTCGAAGGCACGCCAGTGCGCGTTGTTCTTCACCAGCGTCGCCGCCAGGGCGTACTTGAACGCCTCCCGGTCCTCGAGCGGGACGTGCTTCACCGCCTCCATGGCGTCGAGGTTCTCCGTGAGGCTCACCGGCAGGCCGGCCTGGCGCAGCTCCTGGATGAACCCGGCGAGCAGCTCGGTGATGGCGACGCCGGCGGCGCGCTCGGGCTCGAGGTCGGTCATCGCTACCTGCCGGCCGCGGCCTTCTGGATGGTGCCGTTGTCCTGCTCGAGCTCGCGGACGGCCTTGGCGATGTCGCTCTGGTACTTGAGCAGGATGTTGATGGTGGCCTTGGCGGTGTCGGCATCGACGTGCTCGACGCCGAGCAGCAGCAGCGTGCGCGCCCAGTCGAGCGTCTCGGACACCGACGGCGCCTTCTTCAGCTCGAGCTGGCGGATCGAGCGCACGATGCGCGCCACCTGATCGGCGAGCGAGTCGTTGATGTCGGGCACCTTGGTGAGGACGATCTCCTTCTCACGGTCGAGGTCGGGGTAGTCGACGTGGAGGAACAGGCACCGGCGCTTGAGCGCCTCGGAGAGCTCCCGGGTGTTGTTCGACGTGAGGAACACCAGCGGGACCTGCTTGGCCTCGATGGTGCCGAGCTCGGGGATCGAGACCTGGTAGTCGGAGAGGATCTCGAGCAGCAGCGCCTCGGTCTCCACCTCGACGCGGTCGACCTCGTCGATCAGCAGCACCACCGGGTCGGGCGCGGAGATGGCCTCGAGCAGCGGGCGGGTGAGGAGGAAGTCGTCGGAGAAGATGTCGTCCTCGACGCTGTCCCAGGTGTTGCCGTCGGCGCGCTCGGCCTGGATGCGCAGCAGCTGCTTCTTGTAGTTCCACTCGTAGAGCGCCTTGGACTCGTCGAGGCCCTCGTAGCACTGCAGGCGGATGAGCCGGGCACCGGACATCTCGGCGACGGACTTGGCGAGCTGCGTCTTGCCCGTGCCGGCTGGCCCCTCCACCAGGATCGGCTTGGCGAGGCGGTCGGCGAGGTAGACGATGCCGGCGATCCCCTCGTCGGCGAGGTAGTCGACCTTGCGGAGCGACTCCCGGACCTCGGGCACGGACTCGAAGCGGTACGACGGGTCAGGCATCCGGCCAGGCTATCCGTCGACTTGACCGCACGGTCAATCGTGTTCCGCTGGGCCGCAGCGCACGCCCGAAGGTGCCGCGCTACCGTGCATGCAAGCGCTTACAGCGCTCGCACACCGCCGTGGGGGCACGGGCCCGTGCGGGAAGCAACCAGGGGGAAGACTTTGGCCATTCATCAGCGCAGGCGCAGGTCGTCGTTGCTCGTGGGAGTGCTCGCGCTCCTGCTCGTCGCGGCGGCGTGCGCGGAGGACGACGACGACGGCGAGACCGGCTCCGAAGGCGGGGGCAGCGGCGACGGCGTCAACATCTCCGGTCCCGAGACCGGTGCCGAGGCCGACGGCTTCCAGGCCGCGCTCGACGTGTTCGCCGAGGACAGCGGCATCGAGCTGACCTACAGCGGATCGCGCGACTTCGAGAGCCAGATCCGCGTCGCCGCAGAGGGCGGCAACCTGCCGGACATCGCGGTGATCCCCCAGCCGGGGCTCGTGGCCGAGCTGGCCGACTCGATCACGCCCGTGCCCGACGCGACGCTCGACGGCGCACGAGGACAGCTACGACCCGTACCTGTGGGAGCTCGTCACCGTCGACGGCGAGGTGCTCGGCGTGCCGAACAAGGCCGACGTCAAGAGCCTCGTGTGGTACTCGCCGAAGGTGTTCGCGGAGAACGGCTACGAGATCCCCGAGACGTGGGACGACCTCATCGCCCTCCAGGACCAGATGAAGACCGACGGCATCGCGCCGTGGTGCATCGGCATCGAGTCCGGCGACGCCACCGGCTGGCCGCTCACCGACTGGATGGAGGACATCATGCTCCGCCTGCACGGTCCGGACGTCTACGACCAGTGGGTCGCCCACGAGATCCCGTTCAACGACCCGCAGGTGCAAGAGGTGGCCGAGATGGTCGAGGACATCTGGTTCACGGACGGCAACGTGCTCGGCGGCCGCCAGAGCATCGCCTCCACGGGCTTCGCAGCAGGCCGGCCTGCCCGTGGTCGAGGGTGAGCTGCGGCATGCACCGCCAGGCCAACTTCTACGCCGCCAACTTCACCGACGCCGAGCCCGACATCGTGTTCGGCCCCGACGGCGACGTCGACGCCTTCTACCTGCCCACCATGTCGCGACGAGTTCGGCAAGGTCACGCTCAGCGGCGGCACCTACGTCGTGGCCTTCAACGACGACGAGGACACGCTCGCCGACCATGGACTTCCTGGCCAGCGACGGAGTACGCCAACGCTCGCATCGAGGCCGACTTCGGGCGGCTTCCTGTCGCCGAACAAGGAGCACGACACGAGCCTCTACAGCTCGCGAGCTCGACCAGACGCTGGCCGACATCTTCGTCGACGCGCGATCCGGTGCGCTTCGACGGCTCCGACAACATGCCGAGCGAGGTCGGCACGGGTACGTTCTGGAAGGAGGGCACCAACTGGGTGCTCGGCACCGACGACCTCGAGGCGTTCCTCGACAACGTCGAGGACGTCCTGGCCGAGCGAGCTGACGTGATCGCGCGTGGTCGGGGTGGGGCGCGCTCGGCTCCACCCCACCCCAGCGAAAGGGGGGTTGGATGGGCACCCTCGTCTCCACCGTCGTCAACGTGGTGATCGCACTGGCCGTCGTGGGCGGCCTCTTCACGGCTGCTCAACCTGGCGGCTCGACCGCGCTGCCGCAGCGCTGGGACGATCGGATCCGCCCGTGGCTGTTCGTCGGCCCGGCGCTCGTGTTCCTGATCGATCGGGCTCGTCGTGCCGGCGCTGCGCACGATCGTGCCTCAGCTTCCGGGGCGGCCGCCGCGGCGACGAGGGCTTCACGCGCGAGAACTGGACGTCGCTGCTCACGAGCAACAGCGTCCTCAGCTTCGACCGGGCGCGGCGACATCTTCACGAGCCGGCTGTTCGTCGTCGGGCGTGGTGCTCGTCGTCGTGGCCGCTCGTCGCCGCCGCGGCGCAGCGCCGGCGAGGGTGCGGGGCTGCGACTTCCAGCAACCCGGTCTCGGCGCATCTCGCTCGTCACCGCCGCTGCTCGCCGTGCTCATGGCGGTCTTCTCCACGCTGCGCGGCGTCATCTGGAACAACCTCTGGTGGGTGGTCGCGGTCGCCGGCCTCGCCACGGTGTTCGGGCTCGCGCTCGCGGTGCTGGCCGACCGCTCGCGCAACGAGACGCGCGGCCAAGACGCTGATCTTCATGCCGATGGCGATCTCGATGGTCGGCGCCGCCATCATCTGGCAGTTCATCTACGACACGCCCGGGCGCCGGTCAGGCCGAGGGCCTCCTGAACATCCTCTGGCCCGGCGAGCCCGATCGACTTCCTGCGGGGCACGTCGGGCACCGGCATCGATCGCGCCGTGGAACAACTTCTTCATCATGGTCATCATGATCTGGATCCAGGCCGGCTTCGCCATGGTGGTGCTGTCCGCCGCCATCAAGGGCGTGCCGACCGAGCTCGGTCGAGGCGGCCGAGGTCGACGGCGCCAACGAGGCGCAGGTGTTCTGGCGGGTCACCGCTGCCGCAGATCACGTCGCACGATCATCGTCGTCGTCACCACCCTGATCGTCACCGTGCTGAAGATCTTCGATCTCGTGAAGGCGACGACCGGCGGCACCGCCGACACCGACGTGCTGGCCAACCGCATGTACGACAGCCTCCGCGACGGCAACTTCACGATCTCGTCGACCTTGCCGTGATGATCCTCGTGCTCGTGCTGCCCGTCATGTACCTCAACGTCCGCCGCAGCCGAGGGGAGGTCACGCCGATGACGCACCGCTCGAACCAGCCGCCCGGTGACCGGCGGGCGCATCGGGCCAGCCGCAGCGACGAGCCGGTCGGGCGTCGGACGCACCGCGCTCCTGGCGTCGGTGCCGACCGGCGGTGCTCTGGGGCTCGTCGTGCTCTGGACGCATCCCGACCTTCGGCCTGCTCGTCAACTCCTTCCGCCCGGAGGCCGATCAGATCTCACGGCGGCTGGTGGACGATCTTCAGCGACCCGCGACTTCACGCTCGACAACTACCAGCAGGCGCTGTTCGACCCGCCCGGCGGCGTCGTCGCCGTTCGGCGAGGCGTTGCTCAACTCGCTTCGCCATCGCCATCCCCGGCACGGTCGTCCCGATCGCCATCGCGGCGGCCGCGGCCTACGCCTTCGCGTGGATGGAGTTCAAGGGCCGGCACTGGCTGTTCATCGGCGTCGCTGGCGATGATGGCGGTGCCCGTTGCAGATGTCGCTCGTCCCGCTGCTGCAGCTCTACTCCGGCGGCGCCCACCTGCACGCTCGGCGACACGACCTTCACGCTGTTCCCCGACCTGACCTCAACAACAAGCCGATCGCGGTGTGGCTCGCCCACACCGCCTTCGGTCTGCCGCTCGCCATCTTCCTGCTGCACAACTACATCGCCGTCGCTGCCGCGCGACGTGTTCGAGGCGGCGACGATCGACGGCGCCAACCACTTCGGCATCTTCTGGCGGATCGTGCTGCCGCTGGCCAAGCCGGCCTCGCCGCGTTCGCCATCTTCCAGTTCCTCTGGGTCTGGAACGACTACCTGGTCGCGCTGATCTTCCTCAGCCAGAACCCGGACGCCAGCCCGCTCACCATCCAGCTCGTGAACCTCGTGACCTCGCGAGGGCCAGGGCACCGAGCTGCTCCCCGCGGCGGCGTTCATCTCGATCGTCGTGCCGCTCATCATCTTCTTCTCGCTCCAGCGCTACTTCGTCCGCGGCCTGCTCGCCGGCTCCGTCAAGGGATAGGAGGCCGGCCATGGCCAAGGTCACCCTCGACAGACGTCAACAAGGTCTACGACAACGGCTACCACGCCGTGCACGACCTCGACCTCGACATCGCCGACGGCGAGTTCCTCGTGCTCGTCGGGCCCGTCGGGTTGCGGCAAGTCCACGGCGCTGCGGATGGTCGCCGGGCTCGAGTCGATCACGTCGGGCAAGCTGACGATCGGCGACCGGGTCGTCAACGACGTCCACCCGAAGGACCGCGACATCGCGATGGTGTTCCAGAACTACGCGCTGTACCCGCACATGACGGTGCGCCGAGAACATCGGCTTCGCCCTCAAGCTGCGCAAGCGCGCCCGAAGGCCGAGATCGAGCGAGCGGGTGCAGGAGGCGGCGCGGCTCGCTCGAGCTCGACGAGTACCTCGACCGCAAGCCGGGCCAGCTCTCGGGCGGGCAGCGCCAGCGCGTCGCGATGGGCCGGGCGATCGTGCGCCGGCCCGCAGGTGTTCCTCATGGACGAGCCGCTGTCGAACCTCGACGCCAAGCTGCGGGTGCAGATGCGCGCCGAGATCAGCCAGCCTCCAGCACGACCTCGGCGTGACCACCATCTACGTCACGCACGACCAGATCGAGGCGATGACGATGGGCGACCGGGTCGCGGTGATGTCGAAGGGCTACCTGCAGCAGGTGGCGACGCCCGCAGGACGCTCTACGACAACCCGGACAACCTCTT
Source organism: uncultured Microthrixaceae bacterium (assembly GCA_963715505.1). Lineage (GTDB taxonomy): Bacteria > Actinomycetota > Acidimicrobiia > Acidimicrobiales > VFJN01 > VFJN01. The sequence goes on along the minus strand of OY970242.1, from coordinate 893,737 downwards.
CGTCGCCGCGTTCATCGGCTCGCCCGCAGATGAACCTCGTGCTGGGCCGCCTCGAGCTCGGCGCGACGCCGAACCTGACGATCGGCAACCACCGCCTCGACCTGCCGCAGTCCCTCGTGGCCGCTCGCCCGGCCCTGGCCGGCTACGACGGGCGTGACGTGGTGGTCGGCATCCGGCCCGAGAGCCTCGAGGACGCCGCCCTGACCCCGGGGGCCCCGGAGGGCCGCACGATCGAGGCGGTGGTGGAGCTGCGCGAGGGGCTCGGCTCGGAGGTCGTCGCGCACGCACGGCTCGACGCGCAGGCACCGCGGGTGGAGGCGGCCCAGAGCGACCCGGATGCCACCCTCATCGGCAGCGGCGGCGTCGCCCTCGTCGGCCGCCTCGACCCGCGCACGTCGGTGGTGGTCGACCAGAGCGCCCGGTTCACGGTCGACGTGGAGAACCTGCACCTCTTCGACCCCGAGACGACGCAGAACATCCGCAGCTAGACCTGCCGCGTCGAGGACCGCACCACCAGCTCCGTCGGGATCACGTCGTGGTCGCCGCCGGGCCGCCCGGCCGCCACCTCGGCCAGCAGCCGCGCGGCCGCCCGACCACCGATGTCGACCACGGGCTGGCGGATCGTGGTGAGACCGACGGCCCCGGAGAGGTCGTGGTCGTCGAAGCCCACGATCGACATGTCGCCCGGGACGTCGAGACCCTGCTCGCGCACGGCCTGCATGGCGCCGATCGCCATCTCGTCGGACGCTGCGAACACGGCGGTGGGTCGGGGCCGCGCGGCGAGGAGCTGCTCCATGGCAGCGCGCCCGCTCTCCACGGTGAACAGCCCGTGCGCGACGTGGTCGGCTCGCACGACCAGGCCGTGCTCGGCGAGCGCGTCGTCGAAGCCCGCCCGCCGGAGCCCGGCGACCGAGAAGTGGAAGCGATCGTCGTCCACCGATTCGATGATGGCGATCTCCCGATGGCCGAGGCCGAGCAGGTGGCGCGCCGCCACCGCCGCGCCCGTCCGGTTGTCGATCGTGACCGACGGGAAGCCCGAGGTGCGCTGGCCGATGGTCACGACGCACACGCCGGAGGCCACCCAGCTCTCGACGTCGTCAGGCGGCAGGTCGATGTCGACGATCACGAGGCCATCGACGCGCTTGCGCACCGGGAGGGCGTCGCCGAGGAAGCGGCGCCGGTCGTCCGGGCCCGCCGCGGCATAGACGAGCAGGTCGTAGCCTGCGGGGGCGAGGACGGCCTCGACGCCGGCGAGCACCTGGGAGAAGTACCAGCCGCCGATGATCGGGACGGCCACCCCGATGGCTCTCGACTGACCGGCCGCCAGCCGGGAGGCGTTGGGATCCGGGCGATAGCGCAGGTCGGCGGCGGCTCGCTCGACCTTGGCGCGGGTGCCGGGCGCCACGTTGGCGAGGCCGCGCAGGGCTCGGCTGACGGTCGCCACCGAGACGCCGGCTCGCCGGGCGACGTCTTCGATGGTGGCGCCGCGGACGGCACCGTCGTTGCTGGCGGACCGGCGGCGCATCCCTCAGCGCCCCCCGTCGCCCCGGGCGAGGATCACGGCCTCGGCGGGCGCCAGCTCGAGCGTGGCGGCCTCGACCGCACCCTCGGCTCGGTCGGGGTCCGTGGAGAAGGCGATCCGCCAGGCCCCCGGTGGCAGGTCGAGCTTGCGCGCCACGTCGTCGACGGCGGCGGCGATCAGGTGGTCGCCGCGCTGGTAGGCGACCACCGCACCCCTGCCCAGCCACGACGGGGGCGACGCCGGGTCGAGGTCACGGCGCACCTCGAGCAGCCGGCGGTAGCGATGCAGCGGCGAGCGCTCGTCGCCGCGCTGCACCGCGGCGGTGTCCGCGGGGCGGCGGTCGCCGAAGGGCAGCCACGGCTCCGGCGCGCTGGTGAACCCCCAGCCCGGTCCCGGCTCCCACGGCAGCGGGGTGCGGCAGCCGTCTCGCTCCCCGGCGGGGTCCTGCATCGCCGATGGAGCGACGGCGCCGTCCTCCAGCCCGAGCTCCTCGCCCTGGTAGAGCATCAGCGGGCCGGGCATGCCGGCGAGGAGCGTGGTGACGGCGAGGCTCCGCTGCCGGCCCCGCTCACCGCCGCCGTAGCGGGTCGGGGGGCGCTGCTCGTCGTGGCTCGTCTGCGTCCAGCAGGCGCCCTCGCCGAGGTGCTCCCACGTGTGCGCCAGCGCTCCGCGCAGCGCCTCGGCGTCCCACGGCAGCGAGGTGAAGGCGATGGTGAAGGCGAGGTGGAGCCCGTCGCCCGCCAGGTAGCGGGCGATCTCGGCCGTGTCCTCCAGGTAGACCTCGCCGAGCAGCAGCGCCTCGTGCGGGGCGACGACCCGGTTCCAGCGCCGGAAGATGTCGAGCGCCTGCGGCTGGGCGATGTCGTGCAGGTGCTGCTGGGACGCCCAGCGCTGGCGGGTGCCCTCGCCGGTGGGAGCGTCGGGGGCGGGCGGGTTGTCCGCCAGGGACGGGTCCTTGGCGAGGCCCTGCGCCACGTCGATCCGGAAGCCGTCGACCCCCCGCGCCAGCCAGAACCGCAGGATCTCGTCGAAGGCCGCCGCCACGGCGGGCTCCTCCCAGCGCAGGTCGGGCTGCTCGGGCAGGAACATGTGCCCCCACCACTGGCCGCTCGCGGCGTCGTAGCTCCAGGCCGGCCCGCCGAAGTAGCTCAGCCAGTTGTTGGGCGGCCCCCCGTCGGTGCCCGGGTCGTGCCACCGGTACCAGGAGCGATGCGGACCGTCGGGATCGGCGCGGCTGGCCTGGAACCAGGGGTGGCGGTCGCTGGTGTGGTTGGGCACCAGGTCGATCAGCACCCGCATGCCGAGCTCGTGGGCGCGCCCGACGAGCGCGTCGAGGTCGGCCAGCGATCCGTAGCGGGGATCGACGGCCATGTGGTCGGCGACGTCGTAGCCGTGGTCGGCCATGGGTGACGGGTAGAAGGGCGTGATCCAGATGAGGTCGACGCCGAGCCACGCCAGGTGCTCGAGCCGGTCGTGCACGCCACGGAGGTCGCCGACACCGTCACCGTCGGCGTCGGCGAAGGACCGCAGGTAGATCTCGTACGCGGCGGCGTCGCGCCACCACGGCGTGGTCCCGTGGTGCGTCGCTCGCGTGGCCATCGAGCACCTCTCCCCCGCTGGCAGGGCGTCGTTGCCCGGCCTGGTGAAAACGCTTACAGTCCAGGCAGTCAAATCGCCAGCCAGGCTCGGTGTCAACGTCGTGCGCCCGACCTTCTCCCTCTCGACGCGAGGCGGCCACCCGGACTTCCTCGACCTCCCGTGGAGCGAGCCGCTGGCCACCTGGACCCACCCGCGGATCGTCACCATGGCTCGTGGCGTCAGCCGCCACGTGGTGCGCTTCGTCGGCCTACGACGACCGGGTCTACGCCCTGAAGGAGACCACCGCCGCGCTGGCCGAGCGGGAGTTCCGGATGCTGCGCGACCTGACGGCGGAGTCGCTGCCCGTGGTGCAGGCGGTCGGCGTCGTGCACCGGCCGGGCCACGAGGCGGGCGACCGGCGCGTGCTGATCACGCGCTTCCTCGACTACTCGCTCCCCTATCGCTACCTCTTCGCCCAGAGCAGCGGTCCGCAGCTGCGCGAGCACCTGCTCGACGCCGGCGCCGTGCTCCTCGTCCGGCTCCACCTCGACGGGGTCTTCTGGGGCGACTGCTCGCTGTCCAACGTGCTCTTCCGGCGCGACGCCGGCGCCCTGATGGCCTACCTGGTCGACGCGGAGACGGTGGAGCGCCACGCGGCGCCGCTCGGCGAGGCGATGCGGGACCACGACCTCGAGCTCGCAGCCGAGAACATCGTCGGCGGGCTCCTCGACCTCGACGAAGGCGGCCTGCTCCCCGCCCCGGTCGACCCGGTCGCCGTCGTCGAGGAGCTCACCGACCGCTACCACGCCCTCTGGGCCGAGCTGACCAGGGCCGAGGAGGTCGGGCCCGACGAGCGGCACCGGATCGACGACCGGGTCCGGCGCCTCAACGAGCTCGGCTTCGACGTGGAGGAGCTCCGCATCGACAGCGAGGCGGACGGCGACCACCTGCGCATCCAGCCGGTGCTGGTGGAGGAGGGGCACCACTTCCGGGAGCTTCGTCGGCGGACCGGCCTGCACGTCCAGGAGAACCAGGCCCGGCGCCTCCTCAACGACATCGCCGCCTTCCGGGCCTTCGTCGAGCGCGACGAGGGACGGCCGCTGACCGACGCGGCCGCGGCGGCCCGCTGGCTGGCCGAGGTCTACGAGCCCATCGTCGAGCAGGTGCCAGCCGAGCTGCAGGGGCGCCTCGAGCCCGCCGAGGTGTTCCACCAGCTGCTCGAGCACCGCTGGCACCTCGGCGAGGCCTACGGCCGCGAGGTGACCAACGACGAGGCGCTGGCGTCACTGGTGTCGTCGGTGCTGCCGTTCCACCCCGAGGAGCGCACCATCCTCCAGACCGACGACTGAGGGTCAGGTCAGGCGCGGACCTGGCCCTCGCCGTGGATGACGTACTTCAGGGTGGTGAGCTCCCGCAGGCCCATCGGGCCGCGGGCGTGGAGCTTCTGGGTGGAGATGCCGATCTCGGCGCCGAAGCCGAGCTCCTCGCCGTCGACGAAGCGGGTCGACGCGTTGACCAGCACCGCGGCGGCGTCGACCTCCTGGCAGAACCGATCGGCGGCGCGCAGGTCGCTGGTGACGATCGCCTCGCTGTGGCCGGTGCCGTAGCGGGTGATGTGTGCGATGGCCGCGTCGAGCGTGTCGACGACGCGCACGGCGAGCTTGAGGTCGAGGAACTCGGTGGCGTAGTCCTCGTCGGTCGCGATGGCCGAGACGCGCTCGCCCAGGATCTGCTGGGTGGCCCCGTCGCCGACCAGCTCGACCCCCTCGAGCGACGCGGCGAGCTCGCTGAGCAGGGCGGCGGCCACGTTGCGGTGCACCAGCAGCGTCTCGGCCGCGTTGCAGACCGACGGGCGCTGCACCTTGGCGTTCTCGACGATGGCGGCTGCCATCGCCAGGTCGGCCGAGGCGTCGACGTAGATGTGGCAGTTGCCGTCACCGTCGATCACGTAGGGCACGGTGGCGTTGTCGAGCACGGAGCGGATCAGCGAGGGCCCGCCGCGGGGGATCAGCACGTCGATCGAGCCGCGCAGGCGCATGAAGTCGACGGCGGCGTCGTGGCTGGTGTCCTCCACCAGTACCAGGGAGTCCTGCGGGAGCCCCTCCTTGGCGAGCCCCTCGCGCAGTGCCGCCGCGATGGCGATGTTCGAGCGGATGGCCCCCGACGAGCCGCGCAGGAACGCAGCGTTGCCCGACTTGAGGCACAGCCCGAAGGCGTCGCTGGTGACGTTCGGGCGGTTCTCGTAGATGATCGCCACCACGCCGAGGGGGACGCGCACCCGCTGCACGCGCAGGCCGTTGGGGCGGGTCCAGCCGTCGGCGACCTCGCCGACCGGATCCGGGAGCGCCGCGACAGACCGCAGGCCGGCCGCCATCGAGCGCAGGCGGTTGTCGGAGAGGCGCAGGCGGTCGACCACCGACGCCGGCGTGGCGGAGGCCTCCGCGGCGGCGACGTCGACCTCGTTGGCGGAGAGGATCTCGGCGTGCTGGTCGAGCAGGACGTCGGCAGCGGTCAGCAGCGCTGCGTTCTTGACCTCGGTGGAGGCAGAGGCGAGCACCCGGCTTGCCGCCTTGGCGCGCGCCCCGAGCTCTGCGATGGGGTCGGTGGGCACCGTGGGCAGTGTAGGGGCCGGATGCGGCGAACTGCGTAGCCTCAGGGCCATGGCCCGGCCCTCCTTCCGCGACCGGTTCTTCACGCCGGGTGTGGCCCGTTCCATCGTCTCGCCGGTGACGGTCCTGGTGCTGCTGGCGGGGGCCCTGCTGGGCCATGCGGCAGCCGGTGTTGCGGGTGCGGTCGGCCTTGCAGCGCTGGCCGTGGCGGCGCGCGTCGCCCTGGCGCTGCCACGCGCGCCGCGCCCGGAGCGCATCGACCCCTTCACGCTCTCCGAGCCCTGGCGGCACTACGTCCGCGACGCGCTCGGGGCCCACCGGCGCTTCGCCGACGCCGTGCGCGCCGCCCGTGAGGGACCGACGCCGCGACCGCCTCCAGGAGATCGACGACCGCGTCCGCCTCGGGGTTCGTGAGGTCTGGCGCATCGCCCAGCGCGGCGACGACCTCGTGGACGCGCGTCGCCGCGCCGATGCCGACGCCATCCGCCGTGCCATCGCCGCCGAGCCCTCTCCGCACGTGCTGGCCTCGCTCGAGGCCCAGCTCGCCACGGTGGAGCGCCTCGAGCGCGTGATCGCCGACGCCGACGCGCGCCTGCGCCTGCTCAACGCGCGGCTCGACGAGGCGGCGGTCCGCACCATCGAGCTGTCCGTCCGCGGCCACGCCGGTGCCGACCTGCTCGGCCTCGGGGCGACGGTCGACGAGGTGGTCGACGAGATGGAGGCCCTGCGCCAGGCCATCGAGGAGACCGGTGGCGGCCCGGCGGTGGGCCCGGGGTGACCCTCGCCGATCCCACGCCGCCGCGCGTCGCGCCGCGGCTCGTTCCTCGTCGCAGCGGGCATCGCCTGCTCGCGCCTGTCCGGCCTGCTCCGCGAGGTCGCCGTCTCCGCCTTCCTCGGCGTGGGCGCTGCCGCGGACGCCTTCAAGGCAGCGCTGCGGATCCCCAACCTCCTGCAGAACCTCCTTGGCGAGGGCGTGCTGTCGGCCTCGTTCATCCCCGTCTACTCGCGCCTGCTCGACGAGGACCGCCGCGAGGCCGGGCGCCTGGCAGGCGCCGTGGCCGGCCTGCTCTGCGCGCTGACCGGCGTGCTCGTGGTGCTGGGCGTCGTGTTCGCCCGGCCCATCACCGTCGTGCTGACGCCGGGCTTCGAGGGCGAGCGCCTCGACCTCGCCGTCGACCTGCTGCGCATCATGTTCCCCGGGATCGGGTTCCTCGTGCTCTCGGCGTGGTGCCTGGGCGTGCTCAACAGCCACCGGCGCTTCTTCCTGTCCTACGTGGCGCCCGTGCTCTGGAACGCGGCACAGATCGCCGTGGTGGTGGCCGCCGCGATCGCCGGTGCCAGCGACGACGGCATCGCCACCGCGCTGGCATGGGGCGTGCTGGCAGGCGGCGCGCTGCAGCTGCTCGTGCAGCTGCCGGCGGTGCGGGCGCTGGTGCGGGACCTGCGCCTCTCGCTCGACACCCGCTCGGCTGACGTGCGCGACGTGTTCCGGCGGTTCACGCCGGTCGTGGTGGGGCGCGGCGTGGTGCAGATCCTCACCTACGTCGAGCTGGTCCTGGCGAGCCTCCTCGCCGTCGGGGCCATCGCCGCGCTCACCTACGCCCAGGTGCTCTACCTCCTGCCGATCAGCCTCTTCGGGATGGCCGTCGCCGCCGCCGAGCTGCCCGAGCTGTCGCGGCTCGGTCGGGCGGGGGCCTCCGCCATCCGCGACCGGATCGGCGACGGGCTCGAGCGCATCACCTTCTACGTGGCGCCCACGGTGGCGATCTACGTCTTCGCGGGCGACGTCGTCGTCGGCGCCCTGCTGCAGCGTGGCGAGTTCGGCGCCGACGACTCGCGCGCCGTCTGGCTGGTGCTCGCCGCCTTCGCGCTCGGCCTGCTCGGCACCACGCGGTCGCGGCTCCTGCAGAACGGCCTGTACGCGCTCGACCGGCCCCGCATCGTCGCCCGCATCGCGGTCCTGCGCGTGGCCGTCGCCGCCGCCCTCGGCGCGCTGTTCATGTTCCCGCTCGATCGCCTCGCCGTCGTGGGCTCGTCGATCGAGCGCATCGGCGACCTGGGGATGTCGCCCCTGGCCGATGGCCTCCGCCTGGCCACGGACGCCCCGCCGCGACTGGGCGCCGTCGGCCTCGCCCTCGGCGCCGCGCTGTCGTCGTGGCTCGAGTACCGGCTGCTGCGCGGCGCGCTCGAGGTGCGCATCGGGAAGCTGCCGGCCCTCGCCGGCGGAGCGCGCTGGTCGCTCGTCGCGGCCGGCGCCGTGGGTGTGCTCGCCGCCGGGCTGCGCTCGATCAGCGACGGGCTGCCGCGCCTCGTGGCGGTCGTCGTCGTCTGCGGTCCGGCCGCGCTCACCTACCTGGCCATCACCACCACGGTGGGGGTGCCCGAGGCGAGCGCCCTGGTCGGCCGGCTGCGGGGCGTCGCGGCGGAAGCCGGCCAGCGCCAGCGTTAGGCTCGCCGCATGCTCAGAGCCCTCAAGCGCTGGTGGAAGTACCTCGGGGCCAAGCTGACCTCGTCGTTCAACGAGAAGGCCGACCCGAAGGTCCAGCTGGAACAGGCGATCACCGAGGCCCAGGACCAGCACCGACGGCTGCGGGAGCAGGCGGCCAACGTCATCGCCAACCAGAAGCAGACCGAGATGCGCCTCGACCGCGCCATGGAGGAGCTGGAGAAGGTCTCGGCCAACGCCCGCCAGGCCGTCGTCATGGCCGACGAGGCGCAGAAGACGGGCGACGCCGCCAAGGTCGCCGAGTACACCTCCGCCGCGGAGTCCTTCGCCGTGCGGCTCATCGCCGTCGAGGGCGAGGTCGAGGACCTCAAGGCGCTGGTGCTGCAGTCCTCGCAGGCGTCCGATCAGGCCAAGGCGGCGGTGCAGCAGAACGCCACGGCCCTGCAGCGCAAGCTCGCCGAGCGCAACAAGCTCATGTCGCAGCTCGACCAGGCCAAGATGCAAGAGCAGGTCAACTCGGCGATGGCATCGCTGTCGGAGACGGTCGGCGACGACGTGCCGACCTTCGACGAGGTCCGCGACAAGATCGAGGCGCGCTACGCCAAGGCCAGGGGCACCGCGGAGCTCACGGAGGGCTCGGTCGAGTCACGGATGCTCGAGGTGGAGCAGGCGGCGGCCAACAGCGAGGCTCAGGACCGGCTGGCGCAGATCCGGGCGCAGCTCGGCATCGGCCCGGCCCCGTCGTCGGGAGAGCCCGGTCCCGGCGTCTGACGACGAGGTCCCCGGCGTCGGCGTCGGCGTCGGACCGCATCCGGAGCCCTGGCCCGACGATCCCCGGCTCGACCCCGAGCTGCTCGCCGCCGGCGACCGACGCAACGTCGCCGACCGCTACCGCTACTGGCGGGTCGCCGCGATCGTCGACGACCTCGACGCTCGGCGCCACCCCTACCACGTGGCGATCGAGAACTTCGCGCACGACCTGAACATCGGCACGGTGGTCCGCAACGCCAACGCCTTCCTCGCCTCGAGCGTGCGCATCGTCGGGCGGCGCCGCTGGAACCGGCGCGGCGCCATGGTGACCGACCGCTACCAGCACATCGCCCACCACCCCGACATCGACGACCTGGCCGCCTGGGCCGGCGCCGCGGGCCTGCCGATCGTCGGCATCGACAACCTGCCCGGCGCCGTGCCGCTCGAGGCGACGGTGCTGCCCGAGCGCTGCGTGCTGCTCTTCGGCCAGGAGGGCCCGGGCCTGTCCCCCGCCGCCCACCGGGTCTGCTCGCTGGTGTGCTCCATCGCGCAGCACGGCTCCACCCGCTCGATCAACGCAGGCGTCGCCAGCGGCATCGCCATGCACACCTGGCTCCGCCAGCACGCCCTGTGACGCACAAGGGTGCTTGACAGCAGCCCCGGAAGTGACGAGAGTCACACCGTTCGGCGGCAGCCGGGCGGCGCGGGCACGTCGGGTGTGGGGGATGAACGTGAACCGTCGTATCAAGCTGTCTGCGCTCGTGATGCTGGTGGTGGCGCTGCTCGGGTTCCACATCTCGCCGGCGGAGGCGCGGACCGACAACCGCTCGAAGCCGGTCGTCTACGTCCACGGCTACAACCCCTTCGGCGACGGGACCGACTGCAACATGTGGTCCTCGATGGACAGCACGCTGCGGTCCTGGGGCCTCACGGGACCCAAGGTCACGGCGCGGTACTACAAGGGCGACGTCAACTGCACCCACGCCCTCGAGAGCTTCGGGGCCAACGGCAAGCACTACGACCCGGGCGCGCCCTTCGATCGGTACGTGCGGATCGAGCACCTCGGCTACCGGCTGGCCTGGATGATCTACAGCCAGTACTCGAGCAAGGGCGTGACGGTCGACATCGTGAGCCACTCCATGGGCGGCCTGATCACCCGCTATGCGCTCGCCCAGGTGGCCCGCAAGCACGCCGACTTCCCGCCGTACCTCTACGTGGAGGACTCCGTCACGCTCGGCACGCCGCACGCCGGCACGGGGTGGGCGAGCTGGTGCTGGACGACGCAGTGCGAGCAGATGCGCCCCGGCTCGTCGTTCGTGAGCTGGTTGGCGTCGTACGCACCGAACCCGCAGGGCTCCGGGGGGACCGACTGGACGGCGATCGGCTCCTACGACGACGAGATCGTGTCGGAGGGTTCGGCCATCGCCATGAGCGCCGCGCACAAGATCCAGTACCTCGGCAGCGCCGACGTCGCCCACAGCGACTACTACACCGACACCACCGACGCCCGCACCGCGGACGTCCGGTACAACGACTACGGCGGCTCCTTCTCCACGTGGTACGACGCCCCCTGGGCGGTGCGCTGGAGCGACTACGCGCTCCTCTATGGAGGCTGGTAGCGCGCGGCCTACGGGAGCACCACGAGGTCGTCGCGGTGGACGACCTCGTGGGGGATCCCCTCCGGGAGGTCGGCGGTGCGGCGACCGGCGACGCTGCGCAGCCCGACCGAGCCGATGCGGGTGAGCCCCTTGGCGAACACCTTGCCGTCGGGCCCGGCGATCTCGACGGCGTCGTCGATCTCGAAGCTGCCCTTCACCGAGCTCACGCCCGCGGCCAGCAGCGAGACGCCCCGCTCGAGCAGCGCGCTGCGGGCGCCCTCGTCGACGACCACGGTGCCGTTGGCGCCGACCGCGAAGGCGATCCAGAGCTTGCGCGCCGGCAGGCGGCGGCTCTTGGGGCGCACGACGGTGCCCACGCCGGGTGCACCGGCGACGACGGCGTCGAGCACGCCCTCCCGCGAGGCCTGGGCGATGACGGCCTGCACGCCGGACCAGGCGGCGATCTTCGCCGCCGCCAGCTTGGAGGCCATGCCGCCGCTGCCGCGGCTGGTGCCGGTGCCCCCGGCGACGGCCTCGAGGGAGTGGTCGACCTCGAGGATCTCCTCGATGAGCGACGCCGACGAGTCGAGCCGCGGGTCGGCGGTGAGCAGGCCGGGCGCGTCGGTGAGGAGCACGAGCAGGTCGGCCGCCACGAGGTGCGCGACGAGGGCGGCGAGGCGGTCGTTGTCCCCGAAGCGGATCTCGTCGTCGGCGATGGCGTCGTTCTCGTTGACGACCGGCATCACGCCGAGGTCGAGCAGGCGACCCAGGGTGGCCCGCGCGTGGAGGTACTGCTGGCGGATCATGAAGTCCAAGGGCGCGAGGAGCACCTGCCCGCTCACGATGCCGTGCGCGGCGAGGGCCTCCTCGTAGACGCGCATGAGGCGGGTCTGGCCGACCGCTGACGCTGCCTGCAGCGTGACGGCGTCGCGGGGGCGCTCGCCGTCCTCGTAGCCCAGGGCGGGCAGACCCGCGGAGATGGCGCCCGAGGTCACCAGCACGACGCGGTGGCCGAGCGCGCGGAGCCCGGCCGTCTCGCCGCAGAGCTTGCGGACCGCGGCCTCGTCGATCGCCCCGACGTCGCTGGTGATCGAGGAGCTTCCGACCTTGACGACGACGATCATCAGTCGTCTTCGTACTCGAACACGAGCTTGCCGATGCGGACCTCGTCGCCCGGCCGGGCGCCGGCGCGGGCCAGTGCCTTGTCGACGCCCAGCGCCTTGAGGCGCCGGTGGGCCTCGTCGAGCGCCTCGATCTGCGTGAGGTCGGAGAGGGCGACGGCGCGCTCCGCCTGGCGCCCGATCACCGTGAAGGCGCCGCTGTCGTCGCGCTCGACCCGGTAGCCCTCGCCGGCGGGGCGGTGGACCACGAACGCCTCGGGCTCGGGCTGCTCGGCGCGCACCCCCTGGACGGCCTCCGCCATCATGCCGACGAGCGCGGGCACGCCCTGTCCGGTCACCGCGGTGATGCGGTGGCCGGGGAAGTCGACATCGGGCGCGGCGAGGTCGGCGCGGGACCCGACGACGAGCCGTGGCCGGCGCAGCAGCTCGGGCTGGTAGCCGCCGAGCTCGGCGAGCAGGATCCGCTCCTGCTCAGCGGGGGCGTGCTCGGCCAGGGACGACAGGTCGATGAGCAGCACCAGCACGCGGGCCCGCTCGACGTGGCGGAGGAACTGGTGGCCCAGGCCGCGGCCCTCGTGCGCGCCCTCGATGAGGCCGGGCAGGTCGGCGACGACGAACTGGGTCTCGTCGTCGAGGCGCACGACGCCGAGGTTGGGCTCGAGGGTGGTGAAGGGGTAGTCGGCGATCTTCGGCTTGGCGGCGGAGATGACCGAGATGAGCGTCGACTTGCCGACGCTGGGGAAGCCCACCAGCGCCACGTCGGCCATGAGCTTGAGCTCCATGCGCAGCCAGTGCTCCTCGCCCACCTCGCCCTGCTCCGCGAAGGCCGGCGCCCGCCGGCGGTTGGACAGGAACCGCGCGTTGCCTCGCCCGCCGCGGCCGCCCTCGGCTGCCAGCCAGCGGTCGCCGGGGTTGACGAGATCGGCGAGCACCGTGCCGGCCTGGTCCTTCACGACCGTGCCCTCGGGGACGTGGACCTCGATGTCGTCGCCGCGGTGGCCGTGCTTGCCCTTGCCCTTGCCGTGCGTGCCGCTCTGGGCGCCGCGGTGCGGGTGGTCCTTGAAGGCGAGCAGCGAGGACACGTTGTGGTCGACGACCAGCCACACGTTGCCGCCGTCTCCCCCGTCGCCGCCATCGGGGCCGCCCTTGGGCGTGTGCGCCTCACGACGGAACGACACCGCGCCCGCGCCGCCGTCACCGCCCTTGACGTGAAGACCTGCCTCGTCGACGAACTGCGACACCCCGGCAGGCTACGGGGCGCGCCGCCGGGCGCCGAACCCGCTTCGCCTCGCCTGCACGTTTCCTTTGGGCCCGGCGCTGCGATGTGTAGGGCATGGAACACGATGACGCGATCAACCGGCTTCGGGCGATGGCCGACCAGGACCTCGACGAGACGATGGTCGTCTCCCACCTGGGCCGGGCCCACTCGAGCGTCCACCGCTCCCGGCGCCTCGGGCGCGTCGCGGTCGTGGCGGCGTGCGCGGCGGCGCTGGCTGCCCCTGCGGCCGCCCTCACCATCGCCGCCGTCGACGAGGACGAGCCGGTCCCGGCGAGCACCTCCGCCAGGCCCGCGCCCGTGCAAGCCGAAGACGAGCTCTCCTGCACGGGTCCGCCCCCCTTCGCCGGCGAGGTGCCCGAGGGGGACACCCCCGAGGAGCAGGAGGCCAACCGCGAGGCCGAGGCCGAGGCCTTCGAGGCCTGGCGGGAGGCGAACTGCACCGACGAGGACCCGGCAGGCGATCCAGCGCAAGGCCGTCCCGACGTGGGCGGGGAGTGCTCGGGCCCGCCGCCCTTCGCCGAGACCGAAGCCGAAGGGGCCGACCCGCACAACGGCGTCGTCCCGTCCCCTCGTGCCGCTGAGGCCCGTGCGTTCGCCGAGACACGGGCGGCCTGCGGTGGGGGCGATGGTGAGGGGACCGACGTCGAGGCCCCGACCGGCGCAGCGCGGACCGGACCGCCCGAGGGCACGCCCAGCGGTCCCCCGGAGGGCACCCCGACCGGGCCGCCGCAGGGCACGCCGACCGGGCCGCCCGAGGGCACGCCCGCACCCCAGGGGGCCGGCGACGCCGAGCGGGTCGACGGCGCCCAGAGCGGTCCTCCGCAGGGCACGCCGTCCGGACCGCCCCCGGGCACGCCGAGCGGGCCACCCGAGGGCACGCCGAGCGGGCCGCCCGAGGGCACGCCCGCCGACGACGCGACCGGGCTCGAGAACGGCGGTTGACCGACCAGATCGCCTCGGTGGCGATCCGCCCGGACTCCGAGGAGGCCGCGGAGATCTCCACGCCGAGCGAGCACTCGCTCGAGGCGACCTACCGGTCGCTGGCGCCGGCGGTCCTCGGGTACTTCCGGTCCAAGCGTGCGAGCGAGCCCGAAGAGCTCCTCGGTGAGGTGTTCGTCGGCGTGGCCAGGGGCCTCGACGGCTTCCGGGGCGACGATCAGGACCTGCGCCGCTGGGTCTTCTCGATCGCCCACCGCCGGCTGGTCGACGACATCCGGCGCCGGGTCGCCCGGCCGCTCCAGCTGCTACGCGACCCCGTCGAGCTACCGGTCGACGACCCCCCGGGCCTCGACGTCGACCTCGTCGAGGCGCTGCAGCAGCTCACCCCGCTCCAGCGCGAGGTGGTCCTGCTCCGCTTCGTGGCCGACCTGCCGACCCGCGACGTCGCCCGGATCCTCCGCCGTCGCGAGGGCGCGATCAAGGCACTGCAGGCTCGCGCGCTCGCGGAGCTGTCCGAGCTGCTGACCTGACGAAGCAGCGTCAGGGCACGGCCGGGGCAGGGTTGGGGATCAACCGCACCGGATCGCCCTGGACGACCACCGACCACGTGGTCCGGTCCGTTGGCGCCACGTTCACCGTGTACTCGATCTTCCACCACGTCGCCCCGCCGTACGCCGTGGCGATGTCGTCGGGCAGGTCGACGCTCAAGGTGAGGGAGCGCTCGTTGTACTTCGACCGGGAGATCCGTCGACCGCCAGGCTGGGTGTTGAAGACGCAGCGATCGGCCGATCCGTTGCGCGGGGTCGAGATGTCGATGTCGGGGTTGCTGCAGGAGACGTGGTTGCCAATCAGATCCAGGCTCGTGGCACTAGTTCCTGAGCATCCACCGAAGGGATGGTTCGTGGGCCCGCAGTCGACGCTCCAGTCGAAGGTCGCGTAGTCCCCGTCGGGCTCCTTGATCCGCAGCATGTCCGCGCCCTCGCCGGGGTCGAAGAGCGTGATGTCGACCCGCTTGCCGTTGTACTCGGGCCCGATGGCGGCCAGGAAGAACTCGGCTCGGGTTCCGGTGAGGTTGGCGGCCACGCCCATGTCCTGGATGGCATAGACCTGTGGGCACTCCGGATCGTGCAGGTTCGTCTCGAGGGGATCGGAGGAGCAGCCCCAGAAGCGACCAGAGGAGTTGTTGCTCGGCACGTTGGCGCGCAGGGCGAAGCCGTTGGAGTGCGTCTCGTCGTCGGTGTTCCGACCGGCTTGGACCTGGATGAAGTAGGTGGCCCCGCTGGCCGGTGGGCTGACCGCCTCGAGCAGGTCCCAGTCGTCGCAGTTGTTGTCGGTCCCGGGGAACGACGACGTGCCGACCACCGTGCCGCCGAGCGGATCCGTCGAGCCGGTGCGCACGGTGTAGGTGGTCGTCATGCCCTCGTCCTCGGCATCCCCTGGGTCGCCCGGGCGCGAGTCCTCGCAACTCGCCGGGTCGAAGGCCTCGATGCGCAGGCTGCCCTCGTTGTAGCCGGCAGGGACGGTCACGGCGTAGAGGTACCCGAAGTCGCGGAACTCCGGGTTCGCCTCCACCCCGCCGCCAGGATCGCAATCGTCCCAGCTGGTGCCTTGGGTGAGGCCCAACGGGTTCGACGAGTGCGTGTAGTTCGCCTGGGAGATGGTGTTGAAGCGATCCCCGTTCTCCTTGGCGCTGCACTGGCCTGAGATCGCCAGCCAGAAGTTCTCCCGGAGTCCGCCGGTGTTGTTCTGGGAGAGGAGGCCCGACGGTGTGGTGCGGATGCGCTGCATGTCGCCACCCGTGCTGGAGCCGAGGAGGTCGCCGCTGCCGATGAAGTTCCGCGGGCTGCCCAAGGACACCGCCCGGACGTACTTCGCCGTCGCGCTGCGTGCCATCTGCGGGTCGCCCGCGAAGGCACCGCCGAAGTACTGCGGAACCTGCGGGTCCTCGATCCTGACCTGGATCCGCTCCGGACCGATCTCGGTCACCTCGACGGTCACACCGTCGACGCCGTGCACGTAGCCGTTCCGGGCCGCCACCTGACGAGCTTCAGCGGTGGCAGCGGTGAGACCCCGCGGCAGCATCGTGACGCCGGCGAGCGACGCTGCGTCGGCAGCGCGCTGGAGCTTCGCTGCCTCCGCGTACCGGCTGCCGAGGTCCACCGCGACGCTGGCCGCAGCCATCAGCGGGATGAGCAGCAGTGCGGTCAGCGCGATGGCATAGCCTCCACTTCCGCGAGCTCTACTCCGGATCACTGCAGCTCCTTCAACATCCGGGAAGGCCGAAGGCGCACGGCTCGACCGAGAACACGGCCCTGCGGGTGATGGCGATCGTGCCGGGGACCATGCCGGTCATCCCGTCGTAGCGCAGCTGTGCCTGGATGCCGACGTAGTCGGGGCTCGGAGCGCGGTCTCGCTCACGACCCGTCGGGCACCAGAAGCGGTCCGGCTCCGATCCCCCACAGCCGAACTGGCTGGCGGGTCTCGTCAGATCCGACGCTACGTAGCGGTTGCAGAGACCGCTCACCGATGCGGTGAGGCAGTCCGGGGGCATGAGACCGTCGGCGGTCGACGACTTGTAGACGACGATGTAGTCCACGGTGATGTTCTTGGACGATCCGATGAGGGAGCGAAATGCCTGGAGCGCCTCGTAGTCGGCCTCAGGTTGGTCGGCCAGGTTTCCGGCGACGCGGCTGGCCTGCTGGACCGTCTTCTCGACGACGGTGGTCTGACGCCAAGCGAACCCGTACTCGGTGATCCCGACGAAGAGGATCCCCAGCACGGTGAGGGCGATGGCCGCCTCGACGATCACTGCGCCGCGGTCTTGGCGCGGGGACGCCCTCATCCCGTCAGAGCTCCGACCTCGATGCGGGTGACGGCCGCCTCCTCGAGCGTCAGGGTCGAGCCGAAGAGCTTCGACAGATAGGGTCGCTGCACCTTGATCCACACACCGACGTACTCGATGTCGCCCACGGTGGGCCCATCCCTGCGGCTGGCGGCGGGCCAGTCGCACGACACCGCGCTGGCAGGGCAGGCGAAGTAGGCGGCGTTGCCCTCCTCAACCGCGAGGAACGCCTCGTACGGGTCGTTGTAGACGTTGCACTGATCTGGGACGGGCGTGCCGTTCTTGCACTGCGTCGGCACCTGGGCGGACGGCGACTGACCGCCCGATGTGGTGGGGGCGACGCCCTTGAAGATCACGATTCTCTGGACCCACTCGGCAGGCATGGAGCCGGTGGCATCGCGCAACGCACGCACGATCTGGTAGTCGGGGCTCGACCCATCTTCGGCCGGGTTCGGGCCCAGGAGCGCACCAACCCGCGATCCGTCGCTGACAGAATCGGACGTGATCTGGTAGTCGCGGTAGAGGTAGCCCACCTCGATGATCCCGAGCAGCACCGCGAACAGCACCACAGCCACGATGGCCGTCTCGAGGATGGCTACGCCGCCGTCACCCCGGGAGCGTGAACGAGCAGCGTTCACGGGTCGTTGACTCGCTCACTGGCACCGGAGGACGGCACGCTGAGCGGGGGTACTGCGTCGATATCGACGACGACAAAGGTCACCCAGTCGCTGGAGTTCGGAATGTCGTCGATCCACTGCCGCGAGGGGCAGCGCCCATTGCTTCCCGTCGTGCACGTGAAGGTCGCATGCGGCGAGCCGTCCTCGAGCCGAACCTCGATCGTCACGACCGCGTTCGAAATGTCCGTGCTTCCGTTGCGAATGCGAACCTGGGCCCAGGCCTCCCAATGAAAGCGCCCGTCGTCGTCTGAGTCCTCGTCATGCCAGGTCACCCGCGCCGCGGGTGCCGGTGCAGTGGTCGGCGTTTCCGTGGTGGGTGTCTCCGTGGTCGGCGTCTCCGTGGTCGGCGTCTCAGTCGTCGGCGTTGCCGTAGTCGGAACCGTTGTTTCGGTCGTCTCCACCGGCAAGGTCGTCGAGGTCGAGGCGCCGCCCGTGGTGGTCGTCGTCGTGACGGCACGCTTCTGGCAGCTCGGAGGAGGGGGGCGCTCGGAGATGCAGTCGAACTCGTTGGCGACTTCGGCTTCGGAGTTGTCCTCGAGGCCCTGAATCGCGCCGAACGACAGCACCACGAGCGCGGCGAGCACCAGCGCGTACTCCACCATCGTTGCTCCGGCCTCGCGAGCGCGACGGTCGAGCCGCGTGACTGCGGCACGACCGCCGTTCCGCCGATTCTCTGCAGACCGCACTCCGCCGAGCCTCCCTGCAGGGCTGAGGTGGGACCGCCCCCACCATCAGCCAGGATGTGACCACCAAGCGTGGTGACTCGGGCCGATCCTACGCATCCCCGGTCGGGTCGACCAGCACCAGATCCGAAATGGGCCGTTCGAACCAGGCCACCGGGCGCAGGGCCCAGGCAGGCCTCGGGCGCTGTCGACCGCTACTTCGTGAGCTTGATGACCCGGAGCTCGCCGAGCGCCGGCGCTCCCCCGCCTTGACCCTCACCGAGGATCACGTCGGCGTCGCCGAGCAAGGCGACGTGGTGGCGGTTGCCCGAGTTGCCGTTCGATGTGTCGAAGATCCTGAACGCACCGAAGCGGATGCATTCCATGTAGGAGCCCCCGGGTGGACCGCCGCCCCCGTTGCCACCGCCCCCGACGCACATCGGCACGATGATGATGCAGTCGTCGAGGTCGCCGTTGGCGCAGGCGTCGGGATCGCTCAGGATCGACCGCGTGGGACCGGAGCGGGTTCCACCCGTCGCGAACCAGTCGCCGGGGAGCTCCCACTGGTCGGCATCGCTCACGAGCCCCTTGAAGGCCTGCGAGTCGGAGCCGCAGCCAGGGACGTCTTCGTTGTTGGGTCCATGGACGATGTACCACGGCCCGCCGGGCAGGTTGTTGCCGCTGCTGTCCACGCCCTCGGGCGCCGGCTTCCACACGGCGGCGGGATTGGTGTCCCACGACGCACCGTTGGGCACCAGGATGTCCGGGCCCTCGGTGGTGCCGCGCGCGTAGGCGCACAGCATGAAGGGCGTCTGGAGCTTGTCGACCTCCCGCAACCCCTGCACCTGTGCGGTGGCACCTGCACGGGCGGTGAAGCTCTCCTGGCCGAGCACCTTGATGAGGAACGTCTGCTCTGTGCTCCGGGAGATGACCTCGACCCCGGCGGCGGCGACGCCACCAGGGAGCGGCGTAGCCGGATCGCCGTCGGGTTCGGGGCAGCGGCTCGTCGCCTGGTTGCCGGTGACCAAGGCACCGGTCTCGTCGACGATGTAGCACTCGAAGTCGGCGCCGAGGTCGGCACCGTTGCTCGCCGCCGCCGCTGCGGCCGCCGCATAGATCGCGTCAGCATCGAGGTCGTTGAGCGGTTCGTCGTCCATGATCGACGTCCGGATCTCGTCGAGCTCTCTCGTACCGGCCATCGACGAAGCATCGGCCGCGTTCTGCATCTGGCGGCGCTCTGCGTAGGCGCGTCCCCCGTCGATGACGAGCCCGGCGAAGGCCATCAGCGCGACGAGCGAGATCGCCATGATGATCAAGGTGACCCCACTGTCCTGATCGGCTGCTCGGCGTGCCTTCAACGTTGATGCCGCCATGTCAGTCGTCATGATTCCGCCCTCACTAGAAGAATTGCATCGAAGGAGTGGAAAAGCTCACCGGGCTAGTAGTCCCATTCGGGTTGACGATCGCGCCGGCCGAGTTCAAAGCAGCGTCTCGCAAGCTGCCACTCGCCGCGACCACCGCCACGGCCGGACTACCAACGAGAAGGTTGCTTGGCTGCTCTGTCGAACAGGCATTACCGGTACCGGCACATGCACCCAGTGTGACCTCGAGTGATGCAGTTCCAATTCCCGACACCGTGGCTGGTTGGAATGTTGGTGATCCGCCTACATAGTTGGATCCCAACTGAATTGTCGCCACACCCGCTATTGTCAATCTGTCGTTATTCTGGTTGTTGGCAATGTTGAGATTCACGGGCGAGATGATTCCGCTCACGGATTCGCTGAAGTTCAACGTGACGGTGTCATTCTGCTGGGCTCGGCCCACTGTGCTTCCGCCGTTGGAGGACGACACGGAAGTGACCGCTGGAGCGGCACGGTCTACGATTTGGGCGCGCGAAACGCTCTGCGCTGGAGCATTATTTCCGGTTGCATCGCATGTGCCTGAAAATGCAACATCGACGGCGGGACTCGTATTGTGTCCACTTCCTTCGTTCAGGAACACCTGAACAGTGGCGCCATTTGCCGTTGCTGATTGGACCGAACCACCGGAAGCATCGCTGAAAGACCAGGAGCCCGGGCACGACGTAGCGACTGGTTCATCAAAGTTCGCGATCAAGAAGTCGAGCTTGCCGTCGCCGTCCAGGTCAAAAATCCGTACGCTCTGGAGCCCTGGTGGCGTGGTGTCGATGTCGTCGTTCTCGATGGTGCCCGTACCCGTGCCGCTGCCAGCGACCTGCACCGAGCCTGAGGACGTCGAAGGTTCGTCGAGCTTGAGCTGCAGGTGCTCGTCCGCTTCGATGTCGTCGTCGGGCTGGACGACCACGGTCACGGTCTGGGTCAGTGCGCCACCGGCTGGGAACATGAGCGTGCCCGAGGCCGCCGTGTAGTCGTCCCCCCCGTGGCGGCCGGTGCGGGTCCGTCGAGGGTGGCGTACTGCACCGTGGCCGCGGTCGTGTTGTGCGATCGCTCGATGGTGAACTCGAGCGTCGTCGTGTCGCCCGGGTCGCCCTCGACCACGCTCGCGTTGCTCACGCTGATCAGCAGTGGTGGTGCCGGCGGCGCTTGGAGATCGACCTCGCCGGCGATCACCAGGCGCGAGACCTCGGTGTGCGTCGCGCTGGTGACGAACGGGGTGGCGCCGACGTGCTGCCAGATGACCGTGACCTCGATCAGGTCGCGGTCGACGGTGACGGCCGCCTTGGTGCAGTCGATCTCCGACAGGCTGGACCCCTCGAGGCAGCGGACCTGCACCGTCGGCGTGCCGCGGAGCAGCCCGACCAGCCGCGCGTTGACGGCTTCGACGATGTCGTCGTTGGCCTCGGTACCGGACACGTCGGCACCGATGTACTGGACCGTGCCCACGCGGGCGCCGTCTCGCGCTGCGCTGGAGCCCACCGAGTTGCCGATGATCACCAGGCCGAGGTCGATCATCGTCAGGATGAGCAAGAACAGCAGTGGGCCGACGATCGCGAACTCGATCGTCGTCGCGCCTCCGTCGCCCATCCTGCGGCGAGAGGTCATCGCTGGATCACCACCGTGACGGATTCGGTGATCCTGATCGGGTCGCCGGTGAGGGCGCCCACGAACGGCGTGATGACGTCGAAGTCCTTGCTCGCGGTCACGGTGACGTCCTGACCGGCCGTGAGCTGAGGATGCGGCTGGTCGCACCCGGTCGTGGGCGTGACACCGATGGTGAAGGACCCGCCGCCGCCAGGGTTGCCCAGCTCGCGCTGGGCGCGGAAGCGGACGTTGTCGGGGTTGTTGCAGACCGGTGGACCCGGCGCCTGGCGCAGGGGATACACCTGCGCATAGGCGGCTCCCTCGCGGGCTGCGTTCTTGAGCTGGTTCTTCAGCTGGTAGGCGCGGCCCAGGTCCACGGTGCCGAACACCAGGATCGCCAGCACGGGCAGCATGATGGCGAACTCGACGAGGGCGACGCCGCGGTCACCGGCGGCGCGGCTGGTCGCCAGCGATGCGGCCCCGTCACCGCGGCAGCGCGATGCCCTGCGCCGTCGTGCTCCAGGTCTCTGTTCGGCCGTGAGGCCCATCGCGTCCGCCGTTCACCCGCTGATCGAGGCGTGGAGCGTGAAAGACACTCCTCCACTGGGAGTCATCGGCGGGCAGGTCAGCGGGGTTACGCGAGCGGGCGCATTCCTGGGGCCCTGACGGTCGCGGCCGCCCGGGCGCGGAACGGCCCCGGTCTCCCGGGGCCGTCCGTGACAGGAAGTGCGAGGGGGGTGTGGGCTACTCGCTGGGCAGGATGTCGACGAGCTTGCGGCCCTTGCGGCGGCCGAACTTCACCTTGCCGTCGGCGGTGGCGAAGAGCGTGTCGTCGCCGCCCCGGCCGACGTTCTCGCCCGGGTGGAACTTGGTGCCGCGCTGGCGCACGATGATCGTGCCCGCGGTGACGGCCGTACCGTCGAAGGACTTCACGCCGAGGCGCTGTGCTGTGGAGTCGCGGCCGTTCCTGGTGGAACCGCCGCCCTTGGTCTTGGACATGTCGCTCCCTAGCCCTTCGAGATGCCGGTGATCTCGACGGCGTCGTAGTGCTGGCGGTGACCCCAGCGCTTCCGCTGGTTGGTCTTGTTCTTGTAGGTGAACCCCGTGATCTTCGGGCCCTTGGCCTCGCCGACCACCTTGACGGTGACGGTGGCGCCGGCCAGCTGGGCGGGGGTGGCGAGCACGGTGTCGCCGTCGACGAGCAGCACGGGGGTGAGCGTGAGCTCGTCGCCCACGGCCTTGCCGAGCTTCTCGACGTTGAGGATCTGGCCGGCCTCGACCTTCTCCTGCTTGCCACCGGTGTTGATCACTGCGTACATGGGGCTCTTCTCGGGGTGCCGCGCCCGAGCGGGCGCGCAGATGCGGGACGGACGATGCTACCGCGGCCCCTGCGGATCCCTCAATCCGAGGGCAGCAGGTCCGGATCGACGACGTGGCCCCGTCCCTCGCAGTGGGGGCAGCGGCCGGTGAAGCTCTCCAGCAGGCCCTCCCCGATGCGCTTGCGGGTCATCTCGCAGAGCCCGAGCTCGGAGATCTCGAACACCTGGGTGCGGGTCTTGTCGCGGGCCAGGGCGTCACGGAAGACCCGGATCACCTCGTCGCGGTTGGGCTTGATCTCCATGTCGATGAAGTCGACGACGATGATGCCGCCGACGTCGCGCAGCCGGAGCTGGCGGGCGATCTCGGTGGCCGCCTCCAGGTTGTTGCGGAACACCGTCTCCTCGAGGCTCGACGTGCCGACGTTCTTGCCGGTGTTCACGTCGATCACCGTGAGCGCCTCGGTGTGCTCGATGATGAGCGAGCCGCCCGAGGGGAGCCACACCTTGCGGTCGAGCGCCTTGTGGAGCTGCTCGTGGATGTGGAACTTCTCGTAGAGCGGGAGCTGCTCCTCGGCCGGGTCGAAGAGCTCGACGCGATCGGCCAGCTCGGGGGTGATGCTGCCGACGTAGTCGCGCACCGACTCGTAGAGCTCCCGGTCGTCGATCACCACGCCGCGGTAGTCGTTGTTGAACTCCTCGCGGATCACGCGGACGGCCATGTCGGGCTCGCGGTAGAGCAGCGCCGGGGCCTGCGAGCGCTTGGCGAGCGCCTCGATCTGGTCCCACTGGTCGAGCAGGCGACGGACGTCGTACTCGATCTCCTCGGTCGTCACGCCCTCGGCGGCGGTGCGCACGATCACGCCGTGCTGCTTGGGCTTCACCTTGTCGAGGATGTTGCGGAGGCGCTTGCGCTCGTCGTCTGACAGGCGCTTGGAGATGCCGTAGGTCGAGCTGTTCGGGATGAGCACCACGAAGCGCCCGGGCAGCGACACCTCCTGCGTGAGGCGCGCCCCCTTCGCCCCGATCGGGTTCTTGGTGACCTGGCAGATGATGGTCTGCTTGGCCTTGAGCATCTGCTCGATGCGCGGCTGGCCCTTGCCCTCGACGTCCTCGGCGTCGTAGTGCACGTCGCCGCGGTAGAGCACCGCGTTCTTCGGCGTGCCGATGTCGACGAAGGCGGCCTCCATCCCCGGCAGGACGTTCTGCACCTTGCCGAGGTAGATGTTGCCGTGGATCTGGGCGACGTCGTCGGAGGGACGCGACACGTAGTGCTCGATGAGGTTGCGCCCCTCGAGCACCGAGATCTGCGTCGCCTTCTCGCTGACGTGGACGCACATCAGGTAGCGCCCGACGGGGCGGCCCTTGCGCTCGCGGCCGCGCCGGGCCTCGAGGACGTCGTCGTCGAGGTCGACGCCACCGGTGGGCAGCACCGCCTCCACCGGGGAGCCGCCACGGCGGCGACCGCCGCCCTCGCGCGGCGCCCGGTCGCGCTGCTGGCCCTGCTGGCCACCGCCGCCGCCGCTGCCGCGGCCGCGACCGCCTCGCCGGCGCCGCCGCTTCGGGGCGCCTTCGTCCTGCTCGTCGTCGCCGCGCCCGGGGGCACCGGCTGCCGGGGGCGCCGGGCGGGAGTCGCCGATCCGGGGCTTGGCGCCCGGCGCCAGGCCCGGCGCTGCCTTGCGCACCAGCGAGCGCTCGGCCGCCTCGACGCTCGACGGGCGGCCCTCGCGGTGCAGCTCCGGCAGCTCGGGGTTGCGGTCGTCGGGGGCGGCCGCGTCGTCGGCGTCGCCCGGCTCGGCCGACGCGGAGCCGGTGGTGCGCGAGCGGCTGCGGTTGCGTCCACCGCGCGAGCCGCGCCGGCGCGGTCGCGGCCCGCTCGGGTCGTCGCCGTCGGCGTCGCGGTCGCTGGTCGCGGGAGCGTCGCCGCCGGGCGGGTCGGCGCTCACGGCGCGGGGCTGGCGCCCCTCGCTGCCGAGCGCTCCAGCGGGAGCGCTTCGCGGGTCGTCGGCGGGCTCGCCGGCGCGGTCAGGCCGGTCGGACGCTGCGGCGCCGGGCTCGGGTGTGATGGAACCGCCGGCTCGGTTGCCGGAGGGGAGATCGGTCATTCGGGAGATCCCTTCTCATGACGCACGCACGCGCACGTGCGGGATCGACGTCGCGCCGCGCGTGGCGATGTCCCCGAGGGGGATCGGCTCGCTGCGGGCGCCGTCGACCAGCGTCCATTGGTGTGTACGGAGGACACGCCCCTCTCGCCACGTGGCGTCGAGGGCGCGGAGCAGCTCTGCGGGTCGCAGGCTGCGAGGTTGCGTTGCGAGGGTGGCCTCGAGGACCGCCGTGGGGCGGAGCGAGGACACGCCGGGTTGGGGGACGTCGTCCGAGACGGCCAGCTCGAGGATGGCCGGTCGGGCGTCGATGGTGGTCTCGGTGCCCTTGCGCTCCACGACGGTGGGGAGCTCGCCGGCGCCGAGGGCGGTGCTGACGGCGGTCGCCACGGCGTGCAGGTCCGGGCCGACGACCTCGATGCGCCAGCCGCAGCTCGTGACTGCTTGCTGCAGCGAATCGGCGCCGAGGGGGAGGTCGATCGCGATCTGCGCGTCCATGCCGTCGGGCAGGTGCGGGGACACGCGGGCGGGCAGGTCGGCGGGCGCAAGGTCGGCGTCGGGCGCCAGGTCGACGTCGAGGTACTCCCCCAGGCTCTCGTAGCCCGTGGAGAGCGCCAGCCCGAAGCTGATGCGCGGCCGGGGCGAGAAGCCCTCGCTGTAGGCCACCGGCACGCCGGCCCGGCGCAGGCCCCGCTCCCACACCCGTGCGATGTCGCGGTGGGAGAGGAAGCGGATCTTGCCGAGCTTGTCGAAGCGGACGCGCTGCTTCACGAGCCCACCCCCACCGGCTTGCGGGGCAGCAGCGTGACGGGCACCTCGCCGCCGCGCTGCAGGTCCTGGCCGGTGCCCTGGCTGCCGCCCGCGGGCGGGACGGCCGAGGCCACGACGTGCTCGATGCCGTACCCGGTGCAGGCGCCGCAGTCGTAGCACGGCGTCCAGCGGCAGTCCTCGAGGCCGAGCTCCTCGAGGGCGTCGCGCCAGTCCTGCCAGAGGAAGTCCTTGTGGAGCCCGGCGGAGAGGTGGTCCCACGGCAGCACCTCGTGCTCGGTGCGGTGCCGGTAGGCGTACCAGTCGAAGTCGAGGCCCTGGTCGGCGACGGCCTTGGTCCAGAGGTCGATGTCGAAGTGCTCGCTCCACTCCTGGAACACGCCGCCCTCGCGCCAGACCTGCTCGATGACCGGGGCCAGGCGGCGGTCGCCCCGGCTGACGAGGCCCTCGACGACGCTGGCGCGGGTGTCGTGCCACTTGAGCTGCACGCCCTTGGACTTCTTCGCCGCGTCGCGCAGGAGGTTGACCTTGCGGCGCAGCTCCTCCTCGGTGTTCATGCCGAACCACTGGAACGGCGTGAACGCCTTGGGCACGAACCCGCCGACGCTGACCGTGACCGAGCCGTTGTGGCCCTTGGCCTTGGCGAGCTCGAGGCAGCGCTTGGCCAGCTCGACGATGCCGAGCGTGTCCTCGTCGGTCTCGGTGGGCAGGCCGGTGAGGAAGTAGAGCTTCACCCGCCGCCAGCCCTGGCTGAACGCCGAGTCGACCGCCGAGTAGAGGTCCTCCTCGGTGATCAGCTTGTTGATGACCTGGCGCATGCGCCAGGTGCCGGCCTCGGGGGCGAAGGTGAGACCGGTGCGGCGGGCCTTCTGGATCTGCGCGGCAACTCCGACGGTGAAGGCGTCGACGCGCAGGCTCGGCAGGCTCACCGACACGTTGCCGCAGCCGGTGGAGTCGTCCATGGCGTCCTTGACGACGTCGTCGATGCCGGAGAAGTCGGCCGTGGAGAGGCTGGTGAGCGCCACCTCGTCGTAGCCGGTGCGGCGCAGGCCCTGCTGCACCATGCTGGCCACCTGCTCGGCGGGCCGCTCCCGCACCGGGCGGGTGATCATGCCGGCCTGGCAGAAGCGGCAGCCCCGCGTGCAGCCCCGGAACACCTCGACGTTGAGGCGGTCGTGCACCACCTCGGTGAGCGGCACGAGCTGCTGCTTCGGGTAGGGCCAGTCGCCGAGGTCGGCGATGGTGCGCTTCTCGACCCGCTCGGGCGCGGCGGGGTCGATCGGCGCGGTGACCTGCAGCGTGCCGTCGGTGTTGTAGCGGGGCTCGTAGAGGCTCGGGACGTAGACGCCCTCGACGCCGGCCAGCGCGCGGAGCGCGTCGCGCCGGGTCTCGGAGGTGCGCTCCCCCGCCCGCCAGGCCGCGACGACGTCGTTGATCTCGCCGACCGCCTCCTCGCCGTCGCCCAGCACCACGAAGTCGAGGAAGTCGGCGATCGGCTCGGGGTTGTAGGTGGCGTGGCCACCCGCGCCGATCAGCGGGTGCCCGCCGTCTCGGTCGGCGCTGCGGAGCGGCACGCCGGCCAGGTCGAGGCAGCTCAGCACGTTGGTGTAGACGAGCTCGGAGCTGAGGTTGAAGGCGATGACGTCGAACTCGTCGGCGCTGCGGTGCGTGTCGACCGAGAACAGCGGCAGGCCCTCGCGGCGCATGACCTCCTGGAGGTCGGTCCAGGGCGCGTAGGAGCGCTCGGCCAGGGCATCGGGGCGCTCGTTGAGGATCTCGTAGAGGATCTGCAGGCCCTGGTTGGGCAGGCCGATCTCGTAGGTGTCCGGGTACACGAGGAGCCAGCCCACCCTCTCGGGTGCGGGGAGCGGGACCTCGGCGCCGAGCTCGCAGCCGATGTACCGCGCAGGCTTCTGCACCGAGGCGAGGTGGGGCTCCAGTCGGGCCCAGACATCAGCCATGGCAACCCCGAGGGTACCGGACGGACCCCCGGCATCCGGCATCCCGCGTCGCCCCTGGTCAGGGCCCCTTTCGAGGTTGGGGGCGCCGGAGTGCCCCACATGGGCGCTGCCATGCCCCGAACCCCCGTCGCCGGGGTCGGGGGCGCCGGATCAGTCCTCGTCGTGCAGGGCGGCGTCGAGCATCCGGCGACCGATCGCCGCCACGCGGTCGTCGCCGAGCGAGTACGACACGCCCAGGGCGATCGCCCATGCCGTGGCGCGGCGCCAGGTGGCATCGTCCGCGCCCCCGGGGGCGGCGGCCTGGCGGAACGCTGGGCGAGCCGCGGCCGGCAGCAGCGCCCAGGCGGCAGCGAGGTCCGACGCCGGATCGCCGGCGCAGATGTCGCCGAAGTCGATCACGGCGCAGAGGCGGCCGTCGTGGACGAGCAGGTTGAGCGGGTGCGGGTCGCCGTGCAGCCACACCTTCGGGTGGGGCCACGGCGGCGTGTCGACGAGGGCGTTCCACCGGGCGAGGATCGCTGCCGCGTCGACGGCGTCGCCGAGCTCGGCGAGCGCCTCGTGGAGGCGAGCGGCGCGGTCGAGGAGCGGCACGCCCCGGTACGGGTTGGCCGGCGCGTCCGGCGGGGCCGGGCGGTGGAGCGCCGCCAGGAACCCGCCGAGCTGCCCGGCCGCCTCCATCGGGTCGTCGGGTGGCCGGCGCCCGGCGTCCTCGCCCGGGAGCCAGGGGCCGACCGTCCAGTGCCACCGATAGCCGAGCGCCTCGCTCGGCGCGCCGAGGCGCAACGGCGCGGAGATCGGCAGGGGAAGGCGCGGCGCCAGCTCGGGCAGCCAGCGGTGCTCGTGCAGCACCAGGTGGGCGCTCGCCAGGCGCCGCGGCAGGCGAACGGTCAGCTCGTCGCCGAGCCGGAAGATCTCGTTGTCCCACCCGCTCGACAGCCGCCGCAGCGCGAGCCCGGCGAGGTCGGGATGCTGCTCCTCGAGCAGCGCCCGCACGAGGTCGGCGTCGATCTCGATCTCCGCCAGGGGGGTCGCCATGTCCCGATGCTGCCACTCGCGCTGCGGCGCGCGGCGAAGGTGCCACCCGAGGGTTCGGGGCACCCAAGTGCCCGGAACGGACACTGCCGTGCCCCCAACCCGGAGGCCACCTGAGGTTCGGGGCACCCAAGTGCCCGGAACGGACACTGCCGTGCCCCCAACCCGGAGGCCACCTGAGGTTCGGGGCACCCAAGTGCCCGGAACGGACACTGCCGTGCCCCCAACCCGGAGGCCACCTGAGGTTCGGGGCACCCAAGTGCCCGGAACGGGCACTGCCGTGCCCCCAACCCGGAGTGGCGGGGCGTCGCATACATCATGCGGGGGCGGCAATCAACCCGTTGCAACCCTTCGACGAGCCATCAACGGTGCCGGTCATGGACCGACACTCCGATGAGGTGATCGCTCGACTGGCACGGACCCAGCACGGCGCGTGGAGCCGTGCCCAGGCGCTCGACGCGCCCATGTCGCCCAAGATGATCCGCTCGCGGCTCGAGGCGGGATCCTGGCTGTGGCTCGACACGGCCGTGTACGGCCACATCGCGGCGGCGCCGACATGGGAGCGCTCGGTGATGGCCGCGGTCCTGGCCGAGCCGTGGGCCGTGGCGTCGCACCGCGCCGCGGCAGTGCTGCACGGGCTCACCGGCTTCCGACCGGGCCGGCCGGAGATCACGATCAGGCCTGGCGCCAACGCCCGGGGCCGGCTCGCCATCGCTCATCGGGGCGTCGACGTACAGGCCACGACCATCCGGCGGATCCCCACCGTCACCGTCGCGCAGGCCTTCGTCGACCTCGCACAGGTGTGCGGCGTGGGGCGTCTGCACGTCGCGCTGGCGGCGCGGGCCGATGTCACCCCAGCCGTGCTCGACTCCGTGCGAGATCGCTACGCGCTGCTGGCGCCACGAGGCGGACGCAACCTGCGCCCGCTGCGCACGGTGCTCCAGCGCTTCGGTGCCGGTGATCTCCCGGACGAGAGCGAGCTCGAGCGGCGCATGCGCGTCGTGCTCAGCGCCCCCGGCATCCCGCCGGTCAGCTGGCAGGCCGACTTTCCAGGGCGTCGAGCGGGCGCTTCGCGGGTGGACGGACTGATCGTGCCGTGGCGCCTGATCGTGGAAGGCGACGGCCGTGCCTGGCACACCCGTGTCGACGACTTCGAGCGCGATCGGCGTCGTGACGCCGAGGCTGCCGCGGCCGGGTACCAGACGCTGAGGTTCACCTGGCACCAGATCGTCGAGGAGGCCGACTGGGTCCGCACCATCGTGTTGGACGCAGGCGCGCACCGCCTCGCCGCCTGAGGTCCGGGGCACCCGAGTGCCCGGAGGGGGCACTGCCGTGCCCCCAACCGCCCTGGGGTCAGGTGAAGCGGCGCATGTGGACGTTGAGGACCAGGCCCATGGCGATGAAGGCGGCGAGGGTGCTGGAGCCGCCGTAGCTCATGAAGGGCAGGGGGATGCCGGTGATCGGCATGATGCCCATGGTCATCCCGATGTTCTCGAACACCTGGAACACGAACATCGACAGCACCCCCACGCAGATCAGCGTGCCGAGCGGGTCGCGGGCGAGCTGGGCGGTGCGCCAGATGCGCCAGGCGATGATCGACAGCAGCGCCAGCAGCGTGGCCGAGCCGGCGAAGCCGAGCTCCTCCCCCACGGCCGTGAAGATGAAGTCGGTGTGCTGCTCGGGGACGATGTCGAGGCGGGTCTGCGTGCCTTGGAACAGCCCGGCGCCGAAGAGCGACCCGGAGCCGATGGCGACCTTGGCCTGGTCGAGGTTGTAGGCGGCGTCGCGCGCCTCGCAGTCCTCGTCGCGCTGCTCGAGGAACGACGTGAGGCGGCACTGCTGGTAGGTCTCGAGCATCCCCGAGTTGAGGACCAACCCGACGCCGACGACGCCGAAGAGCGTCAGGGCGACGATGTGGCGGACCTGGGCGCCGCCGATCAGCAGCATGCCCATGGCGACGGCCACGAACACGAGGGTGGTGCCGAGGTCGGGCTGCAGCATGATGAGCCCCATCGGCACGCCGGCGACGGCGAGCACACCGGCAAGCCGCGGCAGGTCCAGCTCGCTGTTGAAGTGGGCGATCATGGCGGCGAGCGCCACGATCACGGTGATCTTGGCCAGCTCGGAGGGCTGCAGCTGGAAGGGCCCGATCTGGAACCAGGCCTGGGCACCCTTGCGCTCGCTGCCGAGCCCGGTCACCACCATGACCAGCAGCGCCAGGATGCCGAAGTAGGCGAGCGGCACGATGTCGCGGTACCGGCGGTAGTCGACCAGCGTCGTGAGCAGCATGGCGCCGACCCCGACCAGGATGAAGACCACTTGCTTGGCGACGAAGCCGGTGTCGAAGTCCGACGGGTCGCGGCCCCGGGTGGCGCTGAAGATCATCAGGCAGCCCATGACGGCGACGGCGGCCACGCAGCCGACGAGCACCAGATCGATGTGACGCCACGCCGAGGCGGGGTTGCGGGACAGCCGCCCCAGCGCACCCGGCGCGACGCGGGTGCGACTCGGCAGGGCCGAGGTCGTCGTGGCCATCAGTCTCGGACCTCGCCGCCGTCGGCCAGCAGGTCGGGCTGCTCTTCGAAGATGCCGTCCTCGGGGGCTGGCGGCATCGGCACCGTGCCGGAGAGCACGTCGAAGAGGCGCCGCGCCACCGGGGCCGCCACCGAGCCGCCGTAGCCCGACTCCTCGAGCAGCACCGACACGGCGTAGAGCGGGGCGTGCGCCGGCGCGAAGGCGCCGAACACCGCGGTGGGGGCCTTGTCGTTCACCTGCGCGGTGCCGGTCTTGGCGGCGATCGGATAGGTGTCGTGCGGGAAGCCGCCGAAGGCGCCCACCGCGGTGCCGCCCTCGCGGGTGGTGACTCCGATGAGCCCGTCGACGATGGCCTGACGCCAGCCCGGGTGCATGTCGACCTTGCCGGCCTCGACCTTGTCGACGACCTGCACCACCTCGTTGGTCTCGCCGTCGCGGATCTCCTTGACGACCTTGGGGACGTAGCGCGTGCCGCCGTTGCCGATCGTGGCGTAGGCCGACGCCAGCTGCAGGGGCGTGACGAGCACGTCGCCCTGGCCGATCGCCATGTTGACGTTGTTGCCCGTCCGCCACTGGCCGGCCTCCTCGCCGCAGGCGACGGACTCGCAGTACACCTCGAGCCAGGCCGGTGAGGGGATGCGGCCCGACTGCTCCGAGGTGAGGTCGACGCCGGTCTCGGCGTGGAACCCCCACTGCTTCAGCCGCTCGGCGAAGCCCTCGGGCCCGCCGAGCGTGTCCTGACCGATCCAGAAGCGCGCGCCGAGGTCGTAGTAGTAGAAGTCCGACGAGACCGTGAGGGAGCGGCGCAGGTCGACGGTGCCGTACGCCTTGCTGCGGTCGTTGCGGAACAGGCACGAGCTGCCACGGCAGCTCGGCACCTCGTACTCGCCGTCGTCGAAGACCGTCGACTGCGGGCTGATCAGCCCCGCGTCGAGCGCCGACGCGGCCGTGAACGGCTTGAACGTCGACCCGGGGGCGTACTGGCCCTGGATCGCCCAGTTGTTGAGCGGGAAGTGGTTGGCGGGGTCGCTGAGCAGCGCCCACTCGTTGCCGCTGATGCCGTCGACGAAGTCGGCGGGAGCGAACGTCGGCGCCGACGCCATCGCGATCACCGCCCCCGTGTTCGGGTCGAGCACGACGGTCGAGCCGACCTTGCCGATGTTGGGCGCGGTGTAGGCGCTGGAGGGACGATCGGCGGCGCGCTCGAGCGCCTCCTGGAGCGCCTGCTCGGCGACGGCCTGCACGTCGATGTCGATGTTGAGGACGACGTCGTCGCCGGCGACCGGGGCGCTGCTGCCCTCGGGGATCAGCCGCACGGGGTTGCCCTCGGCGTCCACCTCGATCTGGCGGGTGCCGGGCATGCCGCGCAGGTGCTCCTCGTAGACGCGCTCGACGCCGTACTTCCCGATCTCGTCGTTGAGCGTGTAGGGCTTCTCGGAGTCGGCCCGCGCGTCGAGCTCCTCCTTGGTGATCTTGCCCGTGTAGCCGAGCACGTGGGCGGCGAGCGGGCCATAGGGGTAGCGCCGGACCGC
Organism: uncultured Microthrixaceae bacterium; assembly: GCA_963715505.1. GTDB lineage: Bacteria > Actinomycetota > Acidimicrobiia > Acidimicrobiales > VFJN01 > VFJN01. Next base: position 861,469 of record OY970242.1, on the reverse strand, counting down.
CACGCGCTCGGCCGACACCGACGGCAGGTCGTCGGCGTGCTCGTCGATCCAGATCTTCAGGTCCTCGGGCACGCCGAGCGCCACGGGCACCGGCACGTACGGGCTGAACCGCTCGTCGGCGATCTTGCTCTCGAGCTGCTCGACGGTGGTGGGCGCGCCGTTGCGGGCCAGGGCCGCCGCCAGCTTGGCGAGGACCTCGGCGCGGGTGTCGTCGTCGAGCTCCCGCAGGATCGTGCGGTCGACGGTGACCTGCACGGCGATGCGGTTGTCGACGAGCACCTCGCCGTGGCGGTCGAGGATGCGGCCACGAGGCGCCTGCACGGCGACGGTGCGGATGCGGTTGGCCTCGGCCGCCACCTGGTACTCGTCGGCGGCCATCACCTGCAGGTACCACAGGCGCGCGAACAGCGCCGCGAACAGTGAGAAGACGACGACCCCGAGGATCGACAGGCGCAGGCGCGGGGTGTCGGCGTTCACCGGTAGACCGCCCGCGTGCGGACGCCGCCGTCGGCGCCGCTGGCCCACTGCACGGCTCGCACGACCGGCAGGGCGACCAGCGCGTTGAGCATCCCGACGACGACGGCGATGCGCACGAGGGACCACCCCACGAGGTCCTCGCCGACGACCGTCCCCAGCACGCCGTAGAGGATGACACCGGCGACGCTGGCGGTGGCCGCGGTGGCGACGGGGATCCACCAGGCGGCGCGCAGCACCGAGTCCTGGAGCGTGCCGGCCAGGTAGGCGACGATGGCGTAGGTCAGCGCCGACAGGCCGAAGGGCGTCTGCAGCAGCAGGTCGTAGCCGAGGCCGGTGGCGAAGCCCAGCGTCGCCCCCCGGTCGGGGCCCGCCGCGAGGCCGGCCGCGATGGCGACCATGAGCATCACGTCGCCCTGCACGCCGAAGACGTCGAGCTGGGCGACGACGCCGATCTGGACCGTGAGCGCCACCAGCAGCAGCAGCGACATGCGGGTCGCCACCATCAGCGGGCTCAGCGGGGTCATCCCGCGCCCTCCCACAGCAGGACCGTCACGAAGGCGAGCTTCTCGGTGTCGACCATCGGCCTCACGATGAGGTCGAGGGTGAGGCCGCCGCCGGCCTTCTCGGTGGAGCGCACCTTGCCGACCGGGATCGAGGCCGGGAACAGGTCGGTGCCCGCCGTGGTGAGCGAGGTCCCGGTCCGCACGGTGTCGTCGGCGGCGAACTCGCTGTCGACGATGAGCGCCTCGCCCGGCCCCTGCCCGCGGGCGGTGCCGCGGTTGCCCTCGGGCAGGATCCGCACGCCGACGGCGAAGTCCGGGTCGGTGATGAGCTGCACCGTGGCCGTGCCCGCCGTGACCTGGACGACGCGGCCCACCAGCCCGGCGCCGGTGATGACCGGCATGCCGTCGGCGATGCCGGCGTCGGCCCCCTTGTCGATCTCGATGGTGTGCGAGAAGTTGGACGGTGAACCGGCGACGACGCGGGCCGCGGCGGTGGGGACGTCGCCGATCCAGCTGATGTCGAGCTGGGCCAGCAGCTCCTCGAGCTGCTCGGCGGCGTCCTCGTTGAGGACCGCTCGGCCCTCGCGCTCGTCGAGCCGGGCCCGCAGCTCCTCGTTCTCCGCCTCGACGTCGCCGTAGCGCGTGACGCCGTTCCAGGCGTTGGTGAAGGGGCTGCTCACCGTCTCCGCGACCCCCCGCAGCGGCGAGAACACCGACGCGGCGACGCGGCGGGCGCTCTCCACCGGGCCCGCGTCGCGGAAGTCGAGCGTCAGGACCGCGATCGAGGTCAGGACCAGGAGCGCGAGCGTGAGGCGGGATCGGCCGGTGCGCCGGGAGAGGGCCAACGCTCAGGGATCAGTGGTTCGTCGAGGAGAAGAGCACGCCCTTGAGCGCGTCGAACTCCTCCAGCGACTGACCCGAGCCGATGGCGACGGCGTGCAGCGGGTCCGGGGCGATCACGATGGGCATGCCGGTCTCGTGGTGCAGGCGCGCCTGGAGGCCGTGGAGCAGCGCACCGCCACCCGCCAGGGTGATGCCCTTCTCCATGATGTCGGCGGCGAGCTCCGGCGGTGTCTTGTCGAGGGTGACCTTGACGGCGTCGGTGATGGCCGCCACGGGCTCCTCCATCGCCTCGCGGATCTCCTCGGTGGTGGTGACGATCGTCTTGGGGAGGCCCGTGACGAGGTCGCGGCCACGGATCTCGGCGTGCAGCTCCTCCTCGAGCGGCCAGGCCGAACCGAGGGCGATCTTCACCTCCTCGGCCGTGCGGTCGCCGACGGCGAGGCTGTACTCCTTCTTGATGAACTGCACGATGGCGTCGTCGAGCTCGTCGCCACCGACGCGCACCGACTGGCTGGCAACGACGCCGCCCAGCGAGATCACGGCCACCTCGGTGGTGCCGCCCCCGATGTCGACGATCATGTTGCCGGTGGGCTCCTGGACGGGCAGCCCCGCGCCGATGGCCGCGGCCATCGGCTCCTCGATGATGTAGGCCGGCTTGCGGGCGCCGGCGTACTCGGCGGCCTCCTGCACGGCCCGCTGCTCGACGCCGGTGATGCCCGACGGCACGCAGATGACCATGCGGGGCTTGGACCAGCGGCTGTGGTTCACCTTCTGGATGAAGTACCGCAGCATCTTCTCGCAGATCTCGAAGTCGGCGATGACGCCGTCCTTGAGCGGCCGGATGGCCTGGATGTGGGCCGGGGTGCGGCCGATCATCCGCTTGGCCTCGACGCCGACCGCCAGCGGCCGGCCGTCGCGCACGTTGACGGCGACGACGGAGGGCTCGTTGAGCACGATGCCCCGGCCCCGGACGTAGACGACCGTGTTGGCGGTGCCGAGGTCGACCGCCATGTCGCGGCCCATGATCGAGGAGAGGACGTTCTCGGACATCGCGGGCAAGGCCTCCGCAAAGCTGCCGCCGTGGTCCGGGGCAGACTAGTCGTGCGTGGTCGAGGCGCGCAGGCGGGTCCCCACGGCCACGGTTCGATGCGTCAGCCTACGCCTCGTCATGGGATCGCAACAATCGCGGCGCTGATCTGCTAGGAGGCGGGGAACCAGAGCGCGATCTCGCGGGTCGCCGACTCGTGGGAGTCCGACGCGTGGACGAGGTTCTCGCTGGTGATCGTCGCGTAGTCACCGCGGATGGTGCCCGGCTCGGCGTCGTCGACCTTGGTGGCGCCGACCAGCTTGCGGACCAGCGAGAAGGTGTTGTCGCCGGGGCCCTCCGCCACCATGGCGAACACCGGGGAGCGGGTGAGGAAGCTCACCAGCTCACCGTAGAAGGGCTTGTCGGCGTGCTCGGCGTAGTGCTCCTCGGCGAGGGCCTTGTCGACCTCGCGCAGCTCGGCCGCCACCAGGCGCAGGCCCTTGCGCTCGAGGCGCGCGACGATCTCCCCCACCAGGCCGCGCTCCACGGCGTCGGGCTTGCACATCACGAAGGTGCGGTTCATGGGGCGAGGGTACGAGCGAGCCGGCAGACCGCGGAAATCGCGCCTGCTAGGGATGGGGTCGTGAAGTCGCTCGCTCGGGTGCTCAGCTATCTGACGGGGTCGCTTCGGGGGCGCAACCTCCGCGTGGTGCTGTGGCTGCTGGCGATCCTGCTGGCGATGGTCGTCGCCTACAGCGGCGTGTTCCACATCCTGATGGAGCGAGAGGGCCGCGACCACAGCTACGCCACGGGCGTCTACTGGACGATGTCGACGATGTCGACGCTGGGATTCGGCGACATCACCTTCACCTCCGACGCCGGCCGCATCTTCTCGGTGGTCGTGCTGATCAGCGGCGCACTGTTCATCCTCGTGCTGCTGCCCTTCGCCTTCATCCAGTTCGTGTTCATGCCGTGGATGACCTGGCTCGAGTCGAACCGTGCCCCGCGCCAGCTTCCCGAGGACACCGCCGGCCACATCATCCTCACGGGGCGCGACGTCATCTCCGACGCCGTCATGCAGCGCGCCCGTGACGCGGGGGTGCCCTACGTGCTGATCGAACCCGACCGGCCCACGGCGCTGGCGCTGCACGACGCGGGCTACGACGTGATGGTCGGCGAGCTCGACAGCCCGGACACCTACCGGGCGGCACGCGTCGAGCGCTCCGCCCTCGTCGTCACGACGCGGGCCGACACCACGAACACGAACATCGCCTTCACGGTGCAGGAGATCCGCGACGACGTCCCGATCGTCGCCACCGCCACCAGGTCCGCGTCGGTCGACGTGCTCCATCTGGCGGGCTGCGACGAGGTGCTGCAGATGGGCGAGATGCTCGGCCAGGCGGTCGCGCGGCGGGTGCTCGGGCGCGACGAGCGCAGCGAGGTGGTCGGCGACTTCGGCGAGCTGCGCATCGCCGAGGCCAGCGCCGTGCACCCCGACCTCGTCGGGCACACGGTGCGCGAGGCGCACGTGCGCGAGCGCTGCAACGTGCACGTCGTGGGGGTCTGGGAACGGGGCGTCTACCAGTCCGCAGGACCCGAGACCGTCATCGAACCCGGCACCGTGCTCATCCTCGCGGGATCCGACGAGCAGCTGGCGGCATACGACGAGGCCTACGGCATGGGGTCGGTCGCCAAGAGCCCCGTCATCATCATCGGCGCCGGGCGCGTCGGCCGGTCGGCCGGTCGCGTGCTGCGCGACGCGGGTGTCCCGTACCGCATCATCGAGCAGCGCCAGGACCGCATCCGCGGCCAGGAGTACGTCCTCGGCGACGCCGCCGAGCTCGAGGTGCTCGAACGAGCCGGCCTGCGCGAGGCGAGCGCCGTGCTCATCACCACCCACGACGACGACACCAACGTCTACCTCACCCTCTACTGCCGGCGCCTCGAACCCGACGTCCAGATCATCGGGCGGGCCAACGCCGACCGCAACGTGGCGAGCCTGCACCGCGCCGGTGCCGACGCCGTGCTCTCGTACGCGTCGGTCGGCGCCGTGGCGATCTGGAACGTGCTGGGCCTCAACGACACGCTGGTCCTCGCCGAGGGGCTGGAGGTCTTCCGCGTGCCCGTCCCTGAAGCGCTCGTGGGGCAGTCGCTGGCGGGCGCCGCGCTCCGCCAGCAGACCGGTTGCACGGTGGTGGCCGTCGCCCACGGTGAGCGACTGGAGAAGAACCCCGACCCCGCGGCGACGCTCCGGGCGGGCGCGGACCTGATCGTCATCGCCGACCCGGCCTCCCAGCACCGCTTCTTCGCGCGGTTCCCGCAGCGTCTCTGAACCCGGCGGCCCCATGCGGCCACGAGGACAGCGAGGCGCTCGCTGCTAGAGCAGGCCCAGGGAGCGGCAGGCGGCGCGTGCGGCACCGACCGTGTAGAGCGAGCCGGTGACGAGCACGACGTCGTCGGCGTCCGCAGCGTCGAGCGCGGTGCGCAGGGCGTCGCCGACGTCGGGGACGACCTGGGCGCGCCCGCCGTGCTCGGCGACGACCGCCGCCAGGTCAGCCGCGGGCAGGGCCCGCGGCGAGTCGGGCGTGCAGCACACCACCTGGGCGGCCTCGGCGACGCCGAGGACCTGCAGGAGCTCGACGGGGTCGCGCCCGGCGAGCATGCCGAGCACGAGCCGGCGCTCGCCGGCCACGGCAAAGCCCTCGTCGAGGGTGGCCGCGGCCGCCACCGCACCGTCGGGGTTGTGCGCGCCGTCGAGGACGAGCAGCGGCTCGCGGGACACGACCTCGAAGCGGCCCGGGTTGCGGACCGAGGCGAAGGCCTCGGCGACGAGGTCGGCGTCGAGGGGGCGGCCGAGGAACGCCTCGGTCGCGGCGAGCGCCACGGCGGCGTTGTCACCCTGGTGCGGGCCGTGCAGCGCGAGGAAGACGTCGTCGTAGTCGGCGCCGGGCGTGCGCAGGTCGAGCACGCGCCCGCCGACGGCCAGCCGGTTCGCCACGCAGCCGAAGTCGACGTCGCGCCGCCACGTCTCGGCGGCGGGCACCGCGTCGAACACCCCTCGGAGCTCCGGGTCGGTCTCGCCCAGCACGAAGGTGGCGCCGGGCTTGACGATGCCGGCCTTCTCCTCGGCGATGCGCCGGCGCCAGCCCTCCCCGCCGTCGGTGTGGTCGTGACCCACGTTGGTGAGCACCGCGACGCGCCCGTCGAGGACGTTGGTGGCGTCCCAGCGGCCCAGCAGGCCGACCTCCACGACCGCGGCTGCCACCGCCTCCTCGGAGAACCAGCGGAAGGCGGCGGCGGTGAGCAGCTCGAAGTAGGACGGGCGGTGCTCGAGGAGCTGCTCCAGGCCGGCGAGGTCGCTCAGGACGCGCCCGAGGGCGTCGTCGTCGATGGGCTCGCCGTTGCGGGAGATGCGCTCGTTGATGCGCTCGAGGTGCGGGCTGAGGTAGGTGCCGACGGGGAGGTCGTGGGCGCCGAGCAGGGCGGTGACCATGCGCGCCACCGAGCCCTTGCCGTTGGTCCCCGTGACGTGGATGGCGGGCTGGTCGTGCTGGGGGTCGCCGAGCACGTGGCACAGCTCTCGCATGTTGTCGAGCTTGAGACCGTCGACCTGGCCGGCGATCGCCGTGGAGGTCTCGAGGTTGATGTGCTGGCCCAACCAGGCCAGCGCCTCCTCGAGGTTCAGGATGCCGCCCGGCGGGGCCGCTGCTGGCGCGGCGCCTCGCCGCGCGGCACGAGCGTCGGGTTGACCTTCTCGAGCACGACCTGCCGGTCGATCACGCACTTCTCGACGTCGGTGCGCGACGGGAGGTCGTACATGACGTTGAGCAGCACCTCTTCGAGGATGGCGCGCAGGCCGCGTGCACCGGTGCCGCGCAGCAGCGCCTGGTCGGCGACGGCCTCGAGGGCGTCGTCGGCGAACTCGAGCTCGACGTCCTCGAGCTCGAAGAACTTCTTGTACTGCTTCACCAGGGCGTTCTTCGGCTCGCCCAGGATGCGGATCAGGGCCTCCTGGTCGAGCGGGGAGACGGCGCCGATCACGGGGAGGCGGCCGATGAACTCCGGGATCAGACCGAACTTCAAGAGGTCCTCGGGGAGCACGCTGGTGAGCACCGCGCCGGTGTCGCGGTCGTCGTAGCGGCGGATCTCCGAGGTGAAGCCGACGCCGTTGGAGCCCAGGCGCGCCTCGATGATCTTCTCGATCCCGGCGAAGGCGCCGCCGCAGATGAAGAGGATGTTCGTGGTGTCGATCTGGATGAACTCCTGGTGGGGGTGCTTTCGACCCCCCTGCGGCGGCACCGAGGCGGTGGTGCCCTCCAGGATCTTGAGCAGCGCCTGCTGCACGCCCTCGCCCGACACGTCGCGGGTGATCGACGGGTTCTCGCTCTTGCGGGCGATCTTGTCGATCTCGTCGATGTAGATGATGCCGGTCTCGGCCTTCTTGACGTCGTAGTCGGCGGCTTGGATCAGCTTCAGCAGGATGTTCTCGACGTCCTCGCCGACGTAGCCCGCCTCGGTGAGCGCCGTGGCGTCGGCGATGGCGAAGGGCACGTTGAGCATGCGGGCGAGGGTCTGCGCGAGCAGCGTCTTCCCGCAGCCGGTCGGGCCCAGCAGCATGATGTTCGACTTGGCCAGCTCCACGTCGTCGTGGTGGGAGGCGCCGAACTGCACCCGCTTGTAGTGGTTGTAGACGGCGACGGAGAGGATCTTCTTGGCGTGCTCCTGACCGATGATGTAGTCGTTCAGGAACTCGTAGATCTCACGGGGCTTGGGGAGCTCGTCGAAGCGCAGCTCGGAGGTCTCGGAGAGCTCCTCCTCGATGATCTCGTTGCAGAGGTCGATGCACTCGTCGCAGATGTAGACGCCGGGGCCGGCGATGAGCTTCTTGACCTGCTTCTGCGACTTGCCGCAGAAGGAGCACTTGAGCAGCTCCCCCCCGTCTCCGAACTTCGCCACGTCCTCGACCCCCGATGCCTCTCGTCGTGCTGCTCTAGCTGGCCCGGGTGATCGGGCCGGTGGTGTCGGCCAGCGAACGGGCCGTGATGACCTCGTCGATGATGCCGTACTCGCGCGCCTCTTCCGCGGACATCACGAAGTCGCGCTCGGTGTCGGAGTGGATCTTCTCCGACGGCTGGCCCGTGTGGTGCGCCAGCAGCTCGTCGAGCTGGACGCGCATCCGCAGGATCTCCTTGGCCGCCAGCTCGACGTCGGTCGCCTGGCCGCCGGCCTGGCCCCAGGGCTGGTGGAGCAGCACGCGGGCGTGGGGCAGGGCGAGGCGCTTGCCCTTGGTGCCCGCCGCCAGGAGCACCGCAGCCGCCGACGCCGCCTGCCCGAAGCAGATGGTGGAGATGTCGGGCTTGACGAAGCTCATGGTGTCGTAGATGGCGAACAGCGCCGTGATGTCGCCACCGGGGCTGTTGATGTAGATGTTGATGTCGCGGTCCGCGTTCTCGGACTCGAGGTGCAGGAGCTGCGCGCAGACCAGGTTGGCGATCGTGTCGTCGATCGGCGTGCCCAGGAAGATGATGTGCTCCTTGAGCAGCCGGCTGTAGAGGTCGTAGGCGCGCTCGCCGCGGTTCGTCTGCTCGACGACGGTGGGGACGAGGTAGTTCCGGATCACCGTCTCGTGCTGGCCGATGGGGTCGATGCTCACGCTTGGTCTTCCGTTTCCTCGGCGACCTCGCTGGTCGCGCTGTCGTTGGTGTCGCCGGATGGTTCGTCGGCGTCGTGGTCGTCTTCGTCGGCGGGGAGCTCGAGCTCGCTCCGATCGATGGCCGTCCCCTCGGGATCCACCACCTCGACTCGCTCCAAGAGCCACTCGAGCGCCTTGCGCTTCTTGATGTCGGAGCGTATCGCCGAGATCTGACCGACGCGCTCGAAGCGCTCGCGCACCTGCTCGGGGCTCTGGCCGACCCGCTCGGCGACGCCTTGGAGCTCCTGGTCGAGGTCGTCGTCGCTGCACTCGATGCCCTCGGCCTCGGCGACGGCCCGCAGCGCCAGGTCGACCTTGGACGCCGAGATGGCGGTGTCGCGCAGCTCCTGGGTGAAGGCCTCGGGATCGGAGCCGGACATGGCGAGGTACTGGTCGAGCTGCATGCCCTGGGCCTGGAGGCGCATGGCCAGGTCCTGCAGGCGCTCCTGCATCTCCTGGTTGACGAGCGGCTCGGGGAGCTCCTCGGAGACGAGGGCGCCGAGCGCCTCGCCGACCTTCTCGCGCAGCGCCATCTGGGCCTGCGCCCGGCGCACGTTGAGCATGCGGTCGCTGAGGCTCTGGCGCAGCTCGGCGAGCGTCTCGAGCTCCGACGCCTCGGCGGCCCACTCGTCGCTGAGCTCGGGCAGCACCTTCTCCTGCACGTCCTTGACGAGCACCCGGAACCGCAGCTGGCGGGTCTCGTCGGGATCGGGGTGGGTGGCGTCGAAGTCGAGGATGTCGCCCACCTTGGCGCCGGTGAGCTGCTCGTCGACCTCGGGCGTGATGGCGCCGGACCCGACGGTGTAGCTGTAGTCGTCGGCCGTGAGGCCGGGCTCGGGCTCGCCGTCGAGGGAGCCGGCGACGTCGATGGTGACGATGTCGCCCTCCCGTGCGGGCCGGTCCGCCGGTGCCATCGTGCTGTCGACCTCGCGCATGCGGTCGATCTGGGCGTCGATCTCGTCGTCGCCGACCGTGGGACGATCCAGCACGACGCGCAGCGCCCCGTAGCCCGGGACCTCGACCGAGGGACGGACCTCGACGACCGCGTCGAACGCCACGTCGCCGTCTTCCTGGCCGCCGGTGATGTCGATCTCGGGGGGAGCGATCACGTCGACGTCGTGCTCGATCACCGCAGCCGAGTAGTACTCGGGCAGCGAGTCCTGGAGCGCCTGCTCGCGGCCGACCTGCGCGCCGAGGCGGGCCTCGAGCACCTTGCGGGGGGCCTTGCCGGGCCGGAAGCCGGGCAGGCGGATCTCCTTGGCGATCTTCTTGAACGCCTCGGTGACCGCCCCCTCGAACTCCTCCGAGGGCACCTCGACCGAGAGCTTGACCTTGTTCCCCTCGAGGGGTTCGACCGTGGATCTCATGTGGTGGGCGAGTCTATCGGTGGGGGTCGGACTCCCTGACACGGCGTTTGGCCGTCGGTGCGGGGCCCGCCACTACGCTCGGCGCCGTCGCGGGGAGTGGCGCAGTGGTAGCGCACCTGCTTTGGGAGCAGGAGGTCGGGGGTTCAAATCCCCCCTCCCCGACGCTGTGACCAGGGGTTATGCTAGTTCCTCAGATCGGATGATCATCGTATGTATCAGCGATGTATCAGGCTCCGGTGAGGAGGAAGCCATGAGCTGGAAGGCGACCGGAGACCCGACCGTCCGCCGACAGCGCGAGAAGTGGGTCGTGCGAGTCGACGGGATCGACACCGAGACAGGACGTCACAGGCCGCGACAGCTCGGCACGTACAAGTCACAACGAGCAGCACTCGCGGCCGCTCGAGCGACGCTGCTGGATGGACGCGTGCCAGACCAGGGAACGGTCGGCTGGCTCGTCAAGCGGTACGTCGCCTCTCGGACGGACATCTCGGTGAAGGCGCGCGAGCAGTACGAGTGGGCGACGTCGCACATCGACACCGGTCTCGGCGCCGTCCCCCTCGATCGCCTCGACCGTGAGGACATCGCTCGCTGGATCGAGGAGATCGCCCGAGCGGGCAAGCTGTCGCGCCGCAGCATCCAGATCTGTCGCAACGTGCTTCGAGCGGCACTTGCCGACGCCGTCGACGAGGGCCTGCTGCGCCGTAGCCCCGCGGCACGAGTCGCGATGCCACGCGAGGTGACGAAGCCTGAGCGGGAGCGAGCAGCTGATGCGTGGAGCACTGCGGAGATCGACCGGTTCCTCGCCACCACCGACCAACACGCGTGGGCGGCCGGCTTTCGGGTGGCCGTGCTCTACGGCCTCCGCCGCAGTGAGCTTCTCGCACTTCGCTGGGACGACTTCGATGCGAAGGCCGGCACCCTCCGCGTCGACGAGGGGCTCGTGGCGACTGCTACCGGCGCCACGTGGACGGACGCCAAGAGCGCTCGCTCACGCCGGGTCATCCCACTCGACAAGGAGACGGTTAAGGCCCTCAGTCGGCGGAAGCGAGACCAGACCGAGGAGCGGTTGCTAGCCGGCAGCGAGTGGGTCGATCAGAACCTCATCCTCACGACCCGGACGGGCAACGTTGTCATGCCGCGAAGCTTCGACCGCACCCTCGACGTCCTCGTGAAGCGCGCCGGGGTTCCCCGTCTCAGCTCGCATGGACTCCGCCACACCGCGGCCACCCACATGGTGAGCAGCGCCGCCGATCTCGGCGAGCTCCGGGCCGTCGCCGACATCCTCGGCCACAGCCCCGAGATGTTGTTGCGGGTGTACGCCCACGCCCTGCCCGCCAGCGTCCGCGCCGTCGCAGATCGGATCGGCCAGCGAGCCACAGCTGGCAGCACCCGTCCCAAGGTCTCGCCACAGACCACCTGACCTCCAGCCGGCGAGAGATCTCGCCAGCCCGCGGACCATCGTCACTTCTGCCCATGGCTACTGCTCAAAGCCGGACCCGACCCCCGGGCGGCTGGCTGCCTACCACATGTCCGTCTGATCGCATTGCATGGCCAAGACGTCGACGGCACCTTCGGGGGCTACAAGGCGCGCCGTATTTCGTAGACCTCCGCAGCGGATTCGCTACTTGGCGAATTATGGGGCCCTACGCGGTGAACCTGGGAGCGGCTGGGTGGTGAGCATTCCCGGTTGAGGTGGGGGCCTCCATGAATCTCGTGACTGTTCGACGGTCACAGATTCAACAGGAGGCCCCGGTGGGCAAAGGTACAGCGTGGTGGTTCGGCGCGTCCGGCTTCGAGGTCATCGGGTCGGTGCACGGCGAGTTCGAGGTGCAGATCGAGGTGCAGTCCACGGTGACGGTCGTGGGCTGTGGCGGGTGCGGGACCCGGGCGGTGGCGAAGGATCGGCGGTGGGTCACGGTGCGCGACGCGCCGGCAGGGAACTTGGCGGTGGTGGTCCGGTGGCGCAAGCGGATCTGGGCGTGCCCGGAGGCCGGGTGCGCGGTGAAGACCTCGACCGAGCAGGCCGACTGGTGGCCCCGCGCCAGTCGCTGTCACACGCTGCGCAGCGCGGGGCGACCGACCGGGTCGAGGCGGTCGAGGGCACTCCGGCGTCGATCGCCCGCCAGTTCGGGGTGACGTGGTCGACGGTGTGGGCAGGGGTTGAGCCATCGCACAGGTGCGTGTCGATGACACCAGCCGGGTCGGCGCGGTCGCGATGGTCGGCTTCGATGAGACCGTGATGCAACCGGCGTCGCGACGCCGTCGCCGCCGGTTCATCACCGCGGTCGTCGATGTGACCAGCGGGCAGATCCTCGACGTGTTCGAGGGCCACGATGCCAAGCACCTACGGGCCTGGATGGCCGACATGCCCACCGAGTGGCTCTTCCAGATCGAGGTCGTGTCCGTCGGCCCCCACGAGGGCTACCGGTCCGCGATCACGAACCCAGACCCCCTCACCGGGGTCGCCTCCGCGCTGGCGGGTGCGGTCATGGTCGTCGATCCATTTCACATCGTGCGCCTCGCGAACGCGGCCGTGACCGGGTGCCGGACCCGGGTGCAGCGCGAGACCCTCGAGCACCGGGATTGGAAGGGCGACCCGCTCTACGACATCCGCAAGCTCCTGCTCATGGGAGCCGAACGAGTCGACGCCCGGGGCTGGGAACGGATCCACGCCGCCCTCGCCGCCGGTGACCCCGACGACGCGTTGGCGGCCGCCTGGACCGGCAAGGAGAAGGTCCGGAACGTGTACCTCACCGACGACCTCACGGAGGCCACCGAAGCGCTCGATGACGCCATCGCCCGGTGCTCCGATCCCGACTCCGGGCCCGAGCTCGCCCGGCTCCTCAAGACCCTGCGCCGCTGGCGCAGCGAGATCCTGAACCACCACCGCACCGGAGCCTCGAACGGCCCGGTCGAGGCCGCGAACCTTCTCATCAAGCAGGTCAAGCGATCCGGGCGTGGCTTCAGGAACGTGAAGAACTACAGGCTCAGGATCCTCCTCGCCGGTGGTGCCAACCCACTACGCGAGACTCAGACCCGTCACGAGCATCCGACCCCGCCGTCCCAGGTTGGTCGCGTAGGGCCGAATTATGCCGGCTGGGGACCCGGCTTCCTCTGAATCTCGTAGAGCAACAGATCGGCTGAAGCAGACCCGTCAGGCACGATTGCACCAAAGACCACGTACTGAAGGTCGGAATCGACGCCCCTCAACTTCGGCAGAGAGACGTGGACTCGTCGCGGTCGGCATCCAGGACGCCCGACCGCGAGGAGGAGGAGGAGGAGGAGGAGGAGGAGCGTTGAAAGAGGCGACGAGTCCGGCCGAGTGGGTTCATCGTCCAGCGTGTGTGACCCACCGGACAGCTCGGCGATCGGGCAGAGCTCCTGCACCGGGACCGAACAGCGGTAGTCAGCTCTTCTCCGCTACTGATACAGCGTCAATCCGCGTCACGCTTGTGCCCCGCAGCGCACCGAACACCGCTCGCACCTCCGCTTGACCATCGTTCGTGAAGACTGCCGCACCCATCGCCTCGTAGCCCGCAGCTCCACTGCCGAGAGGTCGCCATTCAGTCAGAAAGAAGATGCCATCCTCCTCGTGCTCACTGTCGAACGTCTCGCCAGGACGTGTGATCTCCCGTTGATCGTCCTCACTGAGTGTTGACGGCGCATCCTCGCCTTGGACTGGAACACCCACAACTATTGTCTCACCGACGCTTGGTGCCGCCGGGTTACCCGGTCGCCCGAAGACACGGGTAACTGAGACGTTCACCACCTCGTACGCAAACACGGCCGGAGACGGGGAGTTCTCGCCGGCTGCATCTGGAGGCGGGACGTTCTCTGGAGGGACGTCGTGCACAGTCGGATCCGAGATGACTCGACCTTCGATCACGAATGCACTGACGCGTGCGACCTCGCCGAGCGAATCGGGCGCGAAATAGCTTGTAGTCACATGAGCAGTAGAATCGTCGCCACCGCAGCTGGCCAGCGCGCAGGCGAAGATCGCGAGAGCAATGACGGATCGCCGCGTAACCTGGTGCATGTGAGCCCCCCTAGTAAATGCCCTGGTGAACGCTCGATGCGCCTAGCGAGTCATCAATCGACGGTCCCACCCAATTGCAAAGGTCACTCTTGGCGACCGCGTCGTGGAACAACAGCCCAGCATTTGACTGGTTGCAGCCGGTGCTGTTGTCGTGGTCAAGTCCAAACGTGTGGCCAAGCTCGTGCGTCGCTAGCGCTTCCCGGCGACGAGCAATGTTCACATAGTAGGTAGCTGCATTATTCCACTCGAAGAGCGGATCTTGAGAATAGTGGTTGCTGCCGGCGCTGCACCAGTTCGTGGTCTGGGCTCCGATATTCGCAGGAAGGTTATTGCGAAACTCGACTCGGATGTCGCGCGTCGATGAACTATAGGACACGATCGTTAAGTCTGGATCGACTCCGTTGACGTTGTATAGATCGAGCTTCCGATTCCAGAGGCCAGCAGAGGCGCTCGTGGAGTCGCGGCGAGCCGCATTTAGGTTGGTCGAGCTGTACCCGATTCCCAACCCGTCGTTGTCATTTGAAGGATCGAATCGACAGCCAGCACCGAGGGCAACGTGGGCGCCGACAGCATCCGCACCGATGCCGCCGACGAGAATAAGAGTCAACATCACGGCTAAGACCCGACGTCGGTTGAGACGCGAGCGGTAGCACGAACGGGCTTCCAAAGTCGTCGGCTATACCACTCTAGACTCCTGCCCGCCTAAGAGGAGGATCGGCGCTGTCACCTGCACGACCGTGGACAAGAGACAAATATCACATGTTGACGCATTGCGCCAGCGGAAAGTTGCCGTGCGCGGAGGGATCAGCGGGTTCGGTTTCCGCGTTGAAGTAGGAAATGGCTGTAGGGGTCCCGCGGCGAGGAGCCAACCATCCGGTGGCGCGACGGGCAGCCGCTGGGGGCCGCAGCCCTGAACCTGAGGGATTCGGCGCTAAAGCTCGAGGCCCATGCTGGGCTCGATCTCGCGTTCGAGTTGTCGGGTGGCGATGCGGTCGAGCCGCTGGGTGAGGTCGATGTGGTGGTCGAGGGTGTTGAGCCGGTCGAGCTCGGTGCTGTGATGGCGTTCCCAGCTGCTGCGTGCGAGGAGCTCGGGTCTGAGCTGGCCGAGCTCGTGTTGGAGCTCGGTGATCTTGCTGTCGTGGCGGGCGATGTCGGTCTCGAAGCCTGCGATGCGGTCTTCGAGCTCGCGGCGCTGGGATCGGTGCAGGTGCCGGCCGATGGGGCCGAGGTCGTGGAGCGACTCTCTCGCCTTGTCGAGTCGCCACTCGGCGCCCTTGCGGTAGTGCTTCTCGCGGGCGAGCGCTCCGGAGATCTGGCGGTACTCCCAGGTCGGGTCGACTGGTCCCTCGCCGATGCGACCGAAGATCTCGGCACGTTCACGACGAAGCTGCTCGAGCGGGACCCCGCTCGGCTCGATCTCGTCGACGGCCATGCGCTTGGCTCCACTCCTCCCGATGACACGTCGCACCGCGTCGAGCGGATCGAAGTCGACCTCGTTGGCGTGACGCTCCTCGACGCGCTGGTCGTGGGCGACGATGAACAGCTCGTTGCCGTGGCGCCCTCGGGAGAGCGCGGTGTAGGCGTGCTCGCGGGTCATGGTCTCGTCGACGAGGACGAAGCAGCGGTCGACGGTGGCGCCCTGGGCTTTGTGCACGGTCGTGGCGTACCCGTGGGTCAGGTGGCCCGCCTCCGCGTAGGCGAAGGGCAGATCGAGGCGTTGGCCGGTGGTGGTGGCGAGGGTCATCTGGTGCCGGGTGGTGTCGATCTGTTCGACGGTTGCTCGGGTGCCGTTGAGCAGTCCGAGCTGGTAGTCGTTGCGCAGTGCGAGGACCTCGTCGCAGCGGGCAAACGGGCGGCCGGCGAGGACGACTTCGTCGTCGCCGAGGTAGCACTCGTCCCAGAGCGTGTAGCGGGCCCGGCGGTTGAGGTCATCGACGTCGGCGAGGCGGGCGGCGACCATCAGCACGTCCTCACCTCCGACGCGGGCGTTCATCCACTGGTCTACGAGCCGGTCGCGGACGGCGTCGTCGCTGGCGGCCTGGTGGACACGGTCGTGGCCGATGTAGTCGTCGAGGGCCCGGTCGAGATCGCCGGCGCGGAGCTCGGTCAGGGTCGCGCGTTCCCACTGTTCGCTCTGGCGGCGGTTGTCGACGAGGTGTGAGGCGCCGAGGCGCTGGTGTAGCCCGCGGAAGGTGCCACCGGCTTCGATCTCGGGCAGCTGGCAGGGATCGCCGACGAGGACGACCTTGGCGCCGGCGGTCTCGGCGTGGGTGAGGAGCCGGGCGAGCTTGCGGGTGCCGACCATCGCGGCTTCGTCGACCACGACCACTGTCGTGTCGTCGAGTGCTGTCGTGTGCCGGTCGAGGCCGGTCAGGAGGCGGTCGATCGTGGATGACGCGATGCCAGCATCGTCTTGGAGCTGCTTGGCGGCGCGGGCGGCGAGCGAGCAGCCGATCACCCGGTGACCCGACGCCTGCCAGGCCTCGCGGGCGGCGGCGAGGGCGAAGGTCTTGCCGGCGCCGGCCACGCCTTCGACGATCTCGACGCCGTCACCTGACGAGCAGATCGTCCGCACCATCTGCTCCTGCTCCTCTGCCAGCGACGGCCGCGACGCGATGGCAGCATCGAGCGCGCCACCGGCGGCGAGACCGGTGCCGGTTGCTCGGCGCTGCAGGGCACCGGTGAGGAGGCGGGTTTCGGTTTGGAGCATCTCCGGGGTCGTCCAGCGGTGCTCGTCGGTGTGGGCACCGATGACGGCACCGTCGTTGCGATGGATGACCGCGGCTCGGTCGTCGACTCGGACGGCGAGGACGTGCTCGGACCGCAAGAACCCGTCGACGAGGTCGAGGACCTGGTCCACCCGGCCACCCGACGGCAGCGCGTTGCAGATCGCCTTAATGACCTCCCGCTGACCGAACGTGCTCACCGAAGCAGTCAGCCCGTCCGGGCTGGCCAGCCACCGGTAGAGCTGCTCAGCCTCAGCGCTCCCGACCACCGGCGGCTCCATCACCCGTGTTCGGCCCAGGAGCCCAGCCAGAGCGTCGGCGTCCAGGCCGAACGCTTCGGCCCGCTGTCGCCAGGCGGGCAGGAGCCCGGCCGGGTCGACGCCGGCGTCCTTGGTTCGGCGGGTGGCGTAGGTGGCGACCTGGGCGGCCTTGGCACCGCGCTGGCCGTGCTCGTCGAGATGGGCCTCGATCTCGCGGCGACGCGTCGAGAACTCCCGGAGCACCGTCCGAGGAATGCCGGCAACATCCGCGATGCCGTTGCGGACCGGGCCCCACTCGACGCCGAGGCGATGGGTGAGCTCCCAGCGGAGATGGGCCTCGTAGAGGTGCCCGACCGGCGACAACCACGAGTACAACGGGCGTGCGTCCAGCGCCGTCCAGCGGTCATCGACCGGCGCGTGAGCGAGGTTGGCGACCACGACATGGGTGTGGAGGTGAGGGTCACCAGCGCGCGACGTGCGGTGCCGGAACGCCGCAGCGACGAACCCGTCACCGTCGAGGACCGTGTGACCGCCCTTGCCCCGCCGGACCCGACACGCCGCCTCCTCGAGGACGCTCAGCGAAGCGCTCACCGCCGAGTCAGCAGCGTTGCGAACCTCGTTGGACACATCCGGTCGCCCCAACGCGAACAGCAAGCTGACGGACTTCGGCGCACAGAACGTCACATCGAACCCAGCGACCGTCGGCACCGACCGCGCCGCCGTCAACCTGTAGACCCCGGTCGGATCGACATGGCCCAGCACGTTCGCCAGCACCTCAGCGTCGACCTCGCCCTCCAGCCCGAGCCGCCCAGCGGCCGCCCCGACCCACTGCCCAGGCGCCTCCTTCGCGCCGGTGTAGTACTCCTCCGCACCTCGGGCGACCGTGTCGATGTAGTACTCCTGCTGACCCGGCGCCAGCTTCCCCAGACTCAGCACGCGTCGCCCCCCAGTCGATCCGCTGAGCGGACGATCCGGCACAGCACAGCAGGTGCAAGTGCGTCAAAGTTCACGGGCTGGTCCTTCGGATAGACAGCGTGAGCACGGGCGTCAGTCCGCGAAGGGAAGCCGAGACTGCTCGGCATCGTGCGAGCTGCTGGCCGGTACCGCTGACAGGCGCCGGCGCTTGGACGAGGCCGGCTTCCGCTCGCCATCGGGCCAAACCCGCTCGAGACCCTCAACCGGGGGCACCGCGCTCTCGACGTCGACCGGCCGCCCGGCCATCTCGTCGAGCCATGCGCCAGGCACCCGCAACGACCCGCCCATCTGGATGACCTTGAGGCCCTCAGCGCCGTCGGTCTCCCGATACCGCTTCGCCGCCGCATACGCAGCGGTGCGACCAATTCGCAGGACGCGCGCCGCCTCCTCGATCGTGAAGAAGCTCGGTCGTGCCATCACGCCTCCTACCCCGGAGACCTCAAGCCGCGCAGCAACGGGTCGAGGGGGCCGTCACACTACGCACCCAACACCCAGAAATCAACTGCCTTGCAGAGAATCTGTGCTACAACAGATAGAATGGCACGCAGGCGCACAGGACAGGACGACGAGGTCCCGCTGTACTTCGGGCTCACACCGAACCAAGTAGTCGCCTACAACCTCGCCCAAGCCCGCGCACTCAAGGGCTGGACCCAAGACCAGGCCGCCGAAGCCCTCGAACCCCACCTCGGCGCCCGGTGGTCCACGGCGAGCTACTCGGCCGCCGAACGCTCCGTCGACGGCAACCGCATCCGGAACTTCGACGCCGACGAGATCGTCGCCTTCGCCCGCGCCTTCGAGCTGCCCATCACCTGGTTCTTCCTCCCGCCCCCACCCTGGGCATCACCAGGCGTGCCCGCCAAGCTCCGCACCCCCGACGCCGAACGCTTCGGCCAACCCCTCGCACTGCTCGCCGACCTCGTCTTCGGCGACGAGACCCACGCCGCCACGATGACCCTGCGCCTCCAAGCCTTCCTCGACGAGCTCGGCCCCAACCCGCTCAGCGACGCCCAACAGCGCGTTACCGAAGCTGTCGAAGCCCGCAAGACCCAGCTAGTCCGCCACGCCCTCGGCGACCTCCAGCAATGGCAGACCCAGCTCCGAGCCCTCGCCAACCACCTCGAGGACCTCGAGCACCGCAGCGCCGCCGAGCCCAACCGCCCAGAAGGCGACGAAGCCTGATGGCCGAACGAAAGAAGCGCCATCGCCGCGGCGAGCCGCTGCCGACCCGCGCCACCATCGTCGTCCGGGGTGACCTCCTCGACCCCGACACACTTCGCGGATCGGCTGTCGAGAACGAGGAGATCTACGGCTTCTTTGGGATCTCGGTCTTCGCTGAGGTGGGCGGGACGACCTGGGAGGAGATCTCGGGAACGAAGCTCGCACGCGCTGACTGGCTGGTGCTGTTCACCGTCGAATCACTCATCGCCGCCGGCCTCGAGCTGTGGGACACGGGCCAGGCGCCACACTTCGACATCGTCCACGAAGACATCGACGAGCTCATCGGTCGTATCCTCGGGACCGAGCACCGAGTAGTGCGGAACCCCTCGCACGACCAAGGAGCGGCAACGTGACGCCACCCATCGACCTCAAAGCTGACCTCAACGCCGAGGACGACCTCGGACACAACTGGACCCTGCTCCGCAACGCGGTCGACCCCGACCGCGTCAAGCCACTCGCGATCCTCATCGCTGGAACCCCGCGCTACTGGTCGGTGGTCAAGGTGACCGCCGTCGACCCCGACGGGCAGGTCCACTTCGTGCAGCTGGCGGCCGACGACCCCGAAGCCCGTCGCCTGCTCGCCACCGTGGCCTAGTCGGGCTCTGGAACATTGTTGCTCGCTCCGGCGGAGCCTGCCAGGCCTTGCTGGCTCGTGCCGCTCCGCACTGGATGATCGCTGCTCCTAGCCGTTGCACCTCGAGCTCCACGGCGTCACCAGCTAGCGGCACTTCAGCTGCCGAGTGTCCTACCCTTCCGGAATGCCGGGACAGGGATCTCCGGGGCGATGTCGTTCTTGCCAGCAGATGATCGAACCTGACGCTCCGTTCGTGAGCATCGGTCCGACCGACTGGAACGATCCCACGAAACCTAGGTCGATGCGGTTCATTCCTCCGCAGACTGAGATTCACGGTTGGACCCCGTTCGAGGTTGAGCACCCGCATTGCTTCGTCCAGGAGCATGGCGACGACGCGCTCCGGGTGTTGATTGAAGACGCACCGGCAGGCCCGCGCTAAGGCCGGGTCTTGCTGACCGGCGCCGCTCCGTAGTGGATGATCGGTGCTCCTAGGCGTGCACCTCGAGCTCGACGGCGTCACGATCTAGCGGCACTTAGGGACGGTCTCGGCGGTCTAGTGGCCCGTGACCTCGACTGGGTACTCCAGGCGATGGCCGTCCATTTCCCAGGCGGCGAGGTAATCGCCCGGCGGGAGCGGATCTCCGTTGTTTGTGGCTGCCTGGAAGGTGGGGCCGGTGAAGTCGTCGACGACTCCTGGCTCGTACGCGAAAGGTCCGCCGCAGTCAGTCATGGTGACGGTCCAGAGATCTGCGTCAGGCTGGTCTACGGGGATCAGAGCGTGGCGGGTGTTCGACAGTTGGCATCCCGGGTCGGTGACCGGACTGTCAGATCGGTTCTCGACGTGCATGGTGGTGTTCAGCTCTCCGCCCGTCTTGACGGAGGGCGGCACCAGAAGGCTCACCGAGAGCCCGCCGAACACCTCAGTCTCTGCAGGTACGTCTGCCTGTCCGGCTGCTGCTTCCGTCGTCGCAACCGGATCGGACTGTGGGCTCCAACGAACGGCGCCATCTGAGCACTTCGATGTCGAAGCGACCTCTCCGGCCAGACACGCCCCGTCGACGAGCTGTCGCTCGCCTATGGCCCCGTCGAGCTCGACAACGTATGGCTCGGCCTTGTTCCCGGGGCACGTGTAGTCGCCCGAGGGGAGCGGCTCGACCGACATCGTCACGACGATCTGCCCCTCGTCGGCGGCCACGCTCGGCTCCAGCACTTCGCCCGTCTCCCCACCGCTACATCCCAGGCGTTCGACCATCGCAGTGAACGACTCGGCGTCTGAGGTTGGTGGATCGTTCTCGGCGACAGCCCACGTCGCAGCTGCGCCCGTGACACCACCCGACGCTTGGTCTGTATCAATGCCCACCTCGTCGTCCCCGCACGCCGCGGCCACGAGGACTGTCAGGACAAGGAGAGCACGGGTGACCGCCATACCTGCTTCGACGCTATGCGACTGGTCGCCGGTTCCCGCAGGTCGCGACAGCCGGTCGGTAGCGCACGAGACGAGCCCGAGCTGGTTGATCGGTACGCCTGCCCGCCGGGAGGTCGAGCTGCGCAGGGCGCCGGCAACCGGCACTTCGGTGCCCCCTGCAAAGTCGGTGCCCCGTGCTCAACACCGCCCTCTACGCTCGCCGCTGAACCCGCCCAAGGCGCATCTACCCGGTAAGGGTGCGTCCAGCCCGCAGTCGGTGAGGGTGGCAGCCCGTTCGAGCCGGGCCGGGTCCGGGGCGACCTCGCTCTGCGGGAGCGATGGAAGCCCGCGCCCTATCGGCACTTCGGCGCGCCCTCGATCTGGACTGCCGGAGCGCCTCGTTCCACCCCGACCGGGCGTGCCTCGGACGCTTGGACCGGCTGAAATGGGCCGTGTGGACTACGACAGGGCGGGGGCGTTCGCGGTCTTCGACCGGCAGGACTCCGGTTGCGTCTCCTACGGGATCGAGGTCGCGGGGCGCCGCCTCTTCGTCAAGACGGCGACGACCCCGGCTGCGCATGAGTCCCTGGGAAGGGCCATCCACTTCCATCACTCGGTACGCCATCCGGTGATCGTCGCTCCGATCGATGTGGTGGACACACCTGACCGCCGACAGTTGATCTATCCGTGGCACGACGGCGTGGTCCTGAATCACGCCACCGTCGACGGATCCGACCGCTGTGGTCTCGACCGCTTTCACCAGCAGTACTCCTCCGACATCCTCAGCGCGATCGATGCCATCCTCGACGCCCACGAGGCCGTTGCGGCAGCCGGGTTCGTCTCCGTCGACCTCTACGACGGCTGCTTCCTCTACGACTTCGATTGCAGAACCATGCGGCTGATCGACCTCGACGAATACCGCCCTGGTCCGTTCACCGTCGAGAGTGATCGCTTGCCAGGCTCGACGCCGTACATGGCCCCCGAGGAACTCGTACACGGGGCAAGGGTCGATGAGCGGACCACCGTGTTCCACCTCGGGCGAACAGCAGCACAGCTCCTCACAGACCCAAACCTCTCGAGTGCCCAGAGCGATGTCGTCGAAGCGGCAACTGGCATCGACCCTGCGACCCGCTATCCGACGGTGGCGGCGATGGCGGCTGCATGGCGGTCGGTTGCCCCAGCCTGAGTCCCTCGAAAGCAGGCACGACGCGACGGACCATCCGGACAACCGGCGGTAGATCGACGATGAGGCGGCGCGAATGGTTGATCGGCGATGACCCCCTCGAATCTCGGATCAACCAGGGACCGCCGCCTACCGGCACATCTCCTGCGCCGGCTGCCGGCGGCACCGATGCGGCCGCCGAAGTAGAAACGACGGATGGTTGACGTTCGCCCGGAGGCGATTGCCACTCTCGATCGCCACGGTGAGACATCTATCGAGTTCGAGGTCAGCACGGTCTTCGACATCAAGTTGGTCGATGGCGGACTCGGCGGCCTGCTACTCACCGAGCGCACGCTCGACGAGCCCTGGGTGAAGGACTACGACGCAGCCGATGGTGGGCCGAGCGGGTGGGCGTCCCGATTCGACGTCAGCAACTGGGGGATGTTCGGGGCCTACGAAGACGTAGACAGAATCGGCGGAGCGGTGATCGCAGTTGACACGCCCGACCTGCACATGTTGCGAGGCCGCCACGACCTCGCTGTTCTCTGGGACCTCCGTGTCGTCCGAAGCTCCCGCCGGTCCGGAGCTGGCAGCGCCCTGTTCGACGCCGCCGCGGCCTGGGCGCGGGAGCGAGGTTGCCGCGCCCTAGAGATCGAAACGCAACAGGTCAACGTTTCTGCCTGCCGCTTCTACCAGCGAATGGGTTGCTCCCTCGCTGCACTGGATCGCTTCGCGTACGCCGAACTTCCTCACGAGACGCAGATGATCTGGCACCTGGAACTGGACACGTAGAGGGACGTCCTCCGAGACCGATCAGAGCGCGCCTATTGCCGGATCGTCAGCGGTCTTGCACGGCGGACTGTTGGGGTTAGCTGTTCGACAGATCGCCCAGTTCTGTGCAGGCCGGCACGATGTTGTCCGCTCCGGCCAGCGTCTCTCGAGGGCTCTGGGGGGAGTTGTCCGGGCCGGCGGCTACCCCGCCGGTCATCTCGGCGAAGCCCTGGGCGTAGCGGGCGATGTCGCCGAAGCCGGCCATGGCGCGGTGCCGGCACCAAATTTCTCACCCGGTTCGCTCGCACCGGCTCGACCGAGATGTATCAGCGATGTATCAGAACGGGCTGACACGAGGCGGGATCGACGGCCACGGCGCGAACGTCCATCATCGGGAAATCCCTACACAGCAGCACTTTTCGACACTTGGCGGCATTGGTCGAACGCGTGTTTGTCTGCTTTGGGAGCAGGAGGTCGGGGGTTCAAATCCCCCCTCCCCGACGCCCGGCGCGTCGGGGCATCCGCCCTGGGCGCCCCCTCGTGCGCGAACATCGGTCGGTGCGGAGGAAGTGTTGGAGCGCCATGTCCCGGGACGGCTACGGTCGGTCCGTGCTCGCGGGCGTAGCTCAACGGCTAGAGCCCCAGCCTTCCAAGCTGGTGGTGCGGGTTCGATTCCCGTCGCCCGCTCCAGTGTCCTCCTGCCGAGGTGAGTCGTCCTGAACACCAACGAGAAGCTGCTGATGGCTGCTGCCAGCGCGCTCTTCGCCGCTGGCAGCGTGCTCGCCATCGCCCAACCCGGCGACCTCGGCGACGACGACGTCGACAGCGCGGCTCCCTCGCAGGAGACGACGACCACCACCAGCGAGGTCACGACGACCAGCGAGGCGACGACGACCACGGCGGGCGGCGGAACCATCACCACCACCACCGCCCCGGGCGGCGGCACCACCACCACGACGGCCCCGGGCGGCACCACCACGACGACGGCCGGCGGCAGCGGGATCGGCGCCAACGGCGCGGGCAACGCCGGCGGCGACGACATCGCCGACACGGGCGGCGAGTCGGCGGTGGCCGCAGGCCTCGGCCTGCTCGGCTTGGGCCTGGCGCTGCGACGCCTCGGTCTGCGACGCACCGCGTAGCCCTGCGTCGGCGGCAGCGCCTCCGGCAGGATTCGAACCTGCGGCCGTCGGAATAGAAGTCCGCCGCTCTGTCCAGCTGAGCTACGGAGGCGTGGCGCCACGAGCGTAGGCGTTGGCCCACGGGCCGCCGTGGTCCAGGTTGAGGGCAGCATCGGTGCCTGGCGTATGCTGACCGCTCCCGTGGTGGCCGTAGCTCAGGTGGTTAGAGCGCCAGGTTGTGGCCCTGGAGGCCGGGGGTTCGAGTCCCCTCGGTCACCCCATGCAGTGCCGGCCCGGTCACAGGGCCAAGGGCTTCGTGGCCGGGCGCACCAGCGCCTAGGCTACGAAGTCCACCATGCCCCTCTAGCTCAATTGGTCAGAGCGTCGGACTCTTAATCCGCAGGTTCTGGGTTCGAGTCCCAGGGGGGGTACGGAAGTCCAGGCCAGGGCGGTGAAGCGCCGCCCTGGCCTGCGGACGCTCAGGCGCGGTCGAAGCGGCTGACCACCTCGACGTGGGACGTCTGGGGGAACAGGTCGACCAGCGTCGCCGAGCGCAGCTCGTAGCCGGCCTCCGCGAGCAGGCGGGCGTCGCGGCCCAGCGCGGCCGGATCGCAGCTGACCAGCGCCAGGCGGGGCGCGTGCGTCGCGACGACCGACGCCACCCCCGCGCGGCCGAGGCCCGCTCGGGGCGGGTCGGCGACGACCGCGTCGGCTCGTGCGGCACCCCAGTGGGCCACGTCGGCCTTGATGACCTTGGCGGCGAGGTCGGTCAGGTTCACCCGCGCGTCGGCGATCGACGATCCCCCGCTCTCGACCAGGGTGACGTGGCCTTGGTCCGGGGTCAGCGTCCCGGCGAAGAGGCCGACCCCGCCGTAGAGGTCGGCCAGGTGGCTGCCGGCCGGCAGCGACCCGTCGAGCGCGGCGCCGACGACGTCGACGAGCGCTTCGGCGCCGTCGGGACGGACCTGGAAGAACGACCGCGCCGAGATGCGCCAGCGCCGCCCCGCCGCCTCCTCGTGGTACCAGGCCCGGTTGCGTGACCGCAGCTCGCTGCGGGTGACGAGGCGCACGTCGGGCGGCAGCAGGACGTCGGCGCGGTCGCCCGCGACGATGGCGAGGCGCTCGCCGGTGCGAGCGCCGGCGCGGAGGACCACCTCACCGTCGGGGAAGCGGCCGTCACGGATCAGCTCCTCCAGCAGCGGATGCGCGACGCCACAGCTCGTGACGGGGATCGGGTCGTGGGTGCCGCGCCGCATGAACCCGAAGCGGCCGTCGACCGCCACGCCCCGGACCGTGGTGCGGTAGCCGGACGCGGCGAGCTCGGGGCCCGGCGCCACGGCCACGTCGAGCCGTGCCTGTCGGCGCAGTGCGTCGGTGACGATGTCGGCCTTGAGCCGGCGCTGCCCGACGGCCGACACGTGCTGCCAGTCGCAGCCGCCGCAGCCCTCCTCCACGAAGCGGCAGGGCGGCGCGATCCGCAGCGGCGACGCATCGAGCACCTCAACGACGCTGGCCCGGGCGAAGTCCTTGCGACGGTCGTGGACCTCGGCGGTGACGCGCTCGCCCGGCAGCGCACCGGTCACGAAGGTGACGCGGCCGTCGCCGTCGCGGGCCAGGCCGTCGCCGCCTGCCACCACGGTGCTGATCTCCAGCGTCACCTGATCCACCGGCGCACCCTACGGTGCATCGGGCCGACCCCCTCCCGCGCGAGGATGGGACCGATGAGCGACCGGCCCGGCACCGATCGACCCTTCGAGATCGCGCCGTCGGTGCTGCCCGCCGACTTCGCCCGCCTCGGCGAGGAGGTGGCAGCCCTGGAGGCGGCCGGCGTCGACCGCATCCAGTGGGACGTCATGGACGGCCGCTTCGTGCCGAACCTCACCTTCGGCCCCGACGTGATCGCCGCCTGCCGGCCGCACACGTCGCTGCCCTTCGAGGCGCACCTGATGGTCGAGGCGCCCGACGAGCTCGCCAGCCGCTACGTCGACGCCGGCTGCGAGCTGCTGATCGTGCACGCCGAGGCGTGCCGCCACCTGCACCGCACGCTCGGCCACATCCGCGAGCTCGGCGCGCGCCCGGCCGTGGCGATCAACCCCGCGACGCCGGCCGATGCCGTGGCGCACGTGCTCGACCTCGTCGACCTCGTGCTGGTGATGACGGTCAACCCGGGCTTCGGTGGCCAGGACTACATCGCCACCATGGAGCCCAAGGTGGCGGCCGTTCGCCAGATGGTGCTCGACGGCGGCCACGACGTCGACGTCGAGGTCGACGGCGGCATCGGCCCGGCCACGGTGCAAGGTGCTGCGGCCGCCGGTGCCAACGTGCTGGTGGCCGGCTCCGCGCTCTACCGCGACCCGGAGGGCCTGGGGCACACGGTCGCCGAGCTGCGCGGGCTCGCCGAGGCCACCCGCGGCTGATCCCCGACCCGCCATGGCCCGCACCGGCAGGATGCTCGCGATGGCTGCGATCGTGGTGGCAGCAGCCTGCTCGGACGACTCCGGCAGCGCGGCAGAGCTGTGCACGGTCGTGGGCGACCGCTCCGGCTTCGCCACGACCTTCGAGGGCTTCGACCCGACCGACACCGACGAGGCACTCGAGCAGCTGCGAGCGGCGCGGGTCAGCCTCGGCGCGCTGGCAGACGTCGCCCCCGGCGAGGTGCGCGACGACCTCGCCGCGCAGATCGGCTACATCCAGGCCCTCATCGACGCCCTCGAGCGATCCGACCCCGCCAACCCCGGCGAGGCCGTGCGAGCCGTCCAGGAGGCGACCGAGGCCCATCCCGGCGTCCAAGACGCCGCAGATCGCCTGGAGGCATGGGCCGAGGCGAGCTGCGCCGGCGAGGCGACGCCCTCGTCATCGCTGCGCTCGCGCTGAGCGCGAGCGCGAGACCGCTAGAGCTGCTCGCGCTTCATGCGGACGTGGTCGATGATGCCGTAGTCCTTGGCCTGCTCGGCGGTGAACCAGCGGTCTCGCTCGGAGTCGAGCTGGACCTGCTCCACCGACTGGCCCGTGTGGTGCGCGATGCGCTCGGCCATGAGGCGCTTGATGTAGATGAGCTGCTCGGCCTGGATGGCGATGTCGCTCGCCTGACCCCGGACGCCGCCGGAGGGCTGGTGCATCATGATGCGAGCGTGGGGCAGGGCGAAGCGCTTGTCCTCCGCGCCGGCGCAGAGCAGGAACTGCCCCATCGAGGCGGCCAGGCCCATGCAGATGGTGGCGACGTCGGGCTGGACGAACTGCATCGTGTCGTAGATGGCCATGCCCGCCGTGACCGAACCCCCGGGGCTGTTGATGTACAGCCAGATGTCCTTGTCCTGGTCCTCTCCCTCGAGGAAGAGCATCTGGGCGCAGATGATGTTGGCGATGTCGTCGCTCACCTCGGTGCCGAGGATGATGATCCGGTCCTTGAGGAGGCGGTTGAAGATCTCTGCGGTCGGATGGCCCAGGCCGTTGGGGCCCTGGGCGTAGGGCATCTGCGGGAGGTACGGGGTCTGCGTCACGGGTGTGGAGGCTAGCGGCGCCCGCCCCGACCCCGGCGCGCCGTACGCTTCGGCGAGTCGCCGGCGTAGCCCAACAGGCAGAGGCGCTGATTTTAGGGGTCAGACAGTGCGGGTTCGACTCCCGCCGCCGGCACGCATGCACCAACATGGGCAGATGGCGGGCGACGAGGCTCCGGTCTTTCCCTCGGCGCCGCCGGAGCGGATCGACCTCGGCGACGGCGTGGCGCTGGTGCGTGCCCACCCTGGCCGGGCCCGGAGCGCCGCCGCGTCGATCAACGAGAGCCTCGACCACCTCCGGCCGTGGATGGCCTGGGCCGCCCGCCCCGCCACGGTGGCCGGGATCGCCGCCTTCTTGGCGGCCGCCGAGGAGCTGTGGAAGCTGCGCAAGGAGTTCACCTACTCGCTGGTGGAGGGGGCCGAGGAGCAGGTCATCGGTGGCTTCGGGCTGCACGGCCGGCTCGGGCGCGACGGCCTCGAGGTCGGCTACTGGGTGCACGCCGACCGTGCCGGGCAGGGCCTGGCGACGGCGGCCACCCGGGCGCTCACCGACGCCGCCTTCGCCATCGAGGGCATCGAGCGGGTGCGGATCCAGCTCGAGGACGGCAACGTCGCCAGCGCCCGCGTGCCCGAGAAGCTGGGCTTCAGGTTCGACGGCGTCGTCGTCGCCGAGGGCGGGCCCTGCGAGGGCCGGCGGACGCAGGTCTGGCTCATCGACCGGAGCGGCTGGGTTGCTGCCGGCGGGCAGGGCTCGCCGTAGCCTCGTGCCGTGGACGAGCGGCCCATCGGGATGTTCGACAGCGGCTTCGGCGGGCTCACGGTCGCCCGGGCGCTGATCGACCTGCTGCCCGCCGAGCACCTCGTCTACCTCGGCGACACGGGCCGCTACCCCTACGGCCCGCGCCCGCTCGACGAGGTGCGCGGCTTCGCCGGCCAGATCACCGACCTGCTCGTCCGGGAGCACGACGTGAAGCTCGTGATCGTGGCGTGCAACACCGCCGCGGCCGCCGGGCTCGACGCGCTGCGCGCCCGCTGCGACGTGCCCGTCGTCGGTGTGATCGAACCGGGCGTGCGCAGCCTCGCCCAGGCGACGCGGCGCGGACGGGCCGGGGTGATCGGCACGGTCGGCACGATCTCCTCCGGGGCCTACCAGCGGGCCATGGCGGAGCTGGCGCCACGCGTCGAGCTGGAGTGCGCGGCGTGTCCGGGCTTCGTCGAGTTCGTGGAGCGCGGCGAGACCCGCAGCGACCAGGTGACGGTGCTGGCCGAGCGCCTCCTGGCGCCGATGCGCGAGGCGAAGGTCGACGCGCTCCTGCTCGGCTGCACCCACTACCCGTACCTGGCCCGCACGATCAGCGACGTGATGGGCCGCGACGTGGTGCTCGTCTCCTCCGCCGACGAGACGGCGTTCGAGGTGCGCCGCCTGCTGCACGGCACCTCCCTCGCCCGTGACCCGGCGGCCGGTGCGGGCCGGCGCCGCTGGCTGTCGTCGGGCGACGTCGCGCAGTTCCGCCGCCTGGGCAGCCAGCTCCTCGGCCCGGAGCTCGACCGCGCCGAGCCCGTCGCCTGGCCCTGAGCAGGAGTCGAACCGCGTCACACCGGCCTGCGAGGATGCCCGCATGACCGCCACCCGCGTCGACGGCCGCGCCCCCGACCAGCTCCGCCCGATCACCTTCGAGCGCGACTTCACCGCCATGGCCGCGGGCTCGTGCCTCGTCAGCTTCGGCGAGACCCGCGTGCTGTGCACCGCGTCGATCGACGAGGACGTGCCGCGCTGGATGCGGGGCCGCGGCAAGGGCTGGGTCACCGCCGAGTACTCGATGCTCCCCGGAGCGTCGCCCGAGCGCATCCGCCGCGAGGTCAAGGAGGGCCGCCCGTCGGGGCGCACGCAGGAGATCCAGCGCCTCATCGGCCGGGCGCTGCGAGCCGTGTGCGACATGCGGGCGCTCGGCGAGCGGCAGGTCATCGTCGACTGCGACGTGCTGCAGGCCGACGGCGGCACGCGCACGGCGTCGATCTGCGGCGGCTACGTGGCGCTGCACGACGCGCTGACCCGTCTCGTGCTGGCCGGCACCATCGCCGAGCACCCCCTCACGGCCTTCTGCGGGGCGATCTCCGTCGGCGTCGTCGACGGCACGCCCATGCTCGACCTCGCCTACGTCGAGGACGTCCGCGCCGAGGTCGACATGAACGTCGTCATGACCTCCCTCGGCGGGTTCGTCGAGGTCCAGGGCACCGCCGAGGGCATGCCCTTCAGCCGCACCGAGCTCGACCTGCTGATCGCGCTGGCCGAGGGCGGCATCAGCGAGATCATCGCCCTCCAGCAGGAGATGGTCAGCGAGCCCCCCGCGCCACGCTGATGCGAGTGCTGCTGGCCACCGGCAACGCGCACAAGGTTGCGGAGATCCAGGCGATCCTCGGCCCGGGCCACGAGGTCGAGGCGCACGACACGGGCGTCGAGGAGACGGGCACCACCTTCGAGGAGAACGCGCTGCTCAAGGCGCGCTCGCTGCGCCCGCCCGCCGGCGCCGTGGCGATCGCCGACGACTCGGGCATCGAGATCGACCACCTCGGCGGCGCGCCCGGCATCCACTCGGCACGATGGACCGACGAGGGCGACTGGATCCCCCGGGTGCTCCGCGAGCTCGACGGCCTGCCCGCCTCGCAGCGGTCGTGCCGGTACGTCTGCGCGGTCGCGGCGGTGTGGCCCGACGGCCGCGAGGTCGTGGTGCGCGGCGTCGTCGAGGGCACCGTCGCCGAGGCGCCCCGCGGCGAGGGCGGCTTCGGCTACGACCCGATCGTCGTCCCGACCGAGGGCGACGGCCGCACCTTCGCCGAGCTCTCGCCCGAGGAGAAGCACGCCATCAGCCACCGCGCCCGCGCCGTGCGAGCACTACGTCTCTGAGACGTCGCTGGGCGTCACCAGCCGCGCAGGTCGATCTCCCAGGTGTCGACGACCTCGTCGCCGTCGATCACGTGCAGCCGCTCGTGCTGGGAGACCGTCGGGTCGACGTGGGCGGGCACCACGCGGGCGCGGTCGCCGACGCGCACGTCCGCGCCGGCGGCGAGCCCGAAGGTGATGTGCTCGTCGGAGACGAACCAGCAGTCGCCCACCTCGAGCACCGTCGGGTCGCCGTGGTCCATCCCGAAGGCCTTGAGGCCGGCGTCGAGGACGCCCCACCCCTTGGCGGAGGTCGAGATCACCGTGGCCTGCACGACGAGCGCGTGCTCGAAGCTCGGGGCATGCGGTGTGTACTCGGTGTCCATCAGGCAATAGGAGCCGGCCTGCAGCTCGCTGACCCACGGGTTGATGTCCCAGGTGCCGGTGCCGCCGCCGGAGACGACGTCGCCGCCGACCGCGTCCGCTGCGGCGAGCAGGACGGCCATCGACCGCTCGACGAGCTGGGCCTTGGTGTCGCCGGGCTCGCGCATGAGGTGGCCCTCGTAGCCCATGACGCCGCGCACCTGGAGCCCGCGGGCACGGGCGAGGTCGGCGAGGCGGCCGGCGTCGGCGGGATCGCAGCCGCAGCGGGGCATGCCGACATCGACGTCGACGAGCACCTCGGGGATGCCGGCGCGCGCCGCGGCGTCGATCGTCTCCTCGGAGTCGACCGCCACGGTGACGCGCGCCGAGCCCGACTCGACGACCGGCGTGAGCCGGGTGAGGTCGAGGCTCTCGTTGGCGAGGAGCAGGTCGTCGCCGAGACCGGCGGCGGCCATGCCGACCACCTCGCGCACCGTGGCGCAGCAGAAGGCGCTGTGGCCGGCGTCGGCCAGCCGAGCCGCGAGCGCCGTGGACTTGAAGGCCTTGACGTGCGGGCGCAGGGAGGTGCCGGGCCAGCGCTCGGCCATCGTCGCCACGTTGCGGTCGAACGCCGCCAGGTCGACCAGCAGCGAGGGCGTGGGCAGGTCGTGGGCGCGCACGGCGGCGACCCTACTGGTGCCGAGGATCTCGCTCGGATGGCCGAGCCCTGATCCTGGCGGGCTCAGGTCTGGCAGCGGAGGCAGACGTCGATGCGACGGCCGCCGACGTCGAGCGCAGAGATGGCGCCCCCGCAGCGGCGGCAGTCGGCACGGTGGTAGGCGTTGAGCGCCTCCTCCCGGGCGATGCGAGCCAGCGGGACGCCGAGCTCCTTCGGGTCGACGGTCACGATCCGGTTGCGGCGGACCCCGAGGCGCAGCGCCTCGACGAGCCAGCGCCAGATCGCCAGCACGTCGTCTCGCTGCAGCGATGCGCCGGGCCGGTCGGGATGCATGCCGAGCGCCCAGAGCACCTCGGCGCGGTAGACGTTGCCGATGCCGGCGATGACGCGCTGGTCGAGCAGCAGCGCGCCGATCGGCCTGCGGCTGGCGAGGGTCCGCTCGACGAAGCGCTCCGGGTCGGCGTCGCGGCGCAGCGGATCGGGCCCGAGCGGCGCCACCACCGCGTCGACGGCGTCGGGCGGGACCACCGCGCAGATCATGGGACCGCTGAGATCCCAGGCCGTGTCGTCGCCCTCCAGGCGCAGCCGCACCTGGCCGACGGGTTCGGGCACCGGCGCGCCGTGGCGGCGCAGCTTGCCGATCAGGCCGAGGTGGATGTGCAGCACCTCACCGTTGTCGAAGCGCCCGAAGAGGTGCTTGCCCCAGGCCTCGGTCGATCCGAGCGTGGCGCCGTCGATGCGCCGGGCGCCGTCCGTGAAGCGGCCCTGCGGGGACCGGGCGCGCACGGGCCGGCCGCCGAGGTCGGCCCGCAGGTCGCGCGCCAGGCGGTGCAGCGTGTGACCTTCGGGCATAGCAGCAGCGTGCCACGCGCCGCCCCGCCGCCCCCACCCCCGAACCCCCGCGAGGCAATGGGGCCCGCACGGCGGAGGCCGAGGGAATGCGCCCCGCATGCGGGGCGCATTCCCTCAGGCCCCGCACGGCGGGGCCCATTGCCTCGCCGCCCTACCATCGGCCCCATGGCTGACCTGACGTTGTGGCACAACGCGCGCTGCTCGAAGAGCCGGGGCGCCAAGGAGATCCTCGAGGGGCGCGGCGTGGCCTTCGTCGAGCGCCGCTACCTCGACGACCCGCCCACCGCCGCGGAGCTCGACGAGCTGCTCGACGCGCTCGGGATGCAGCCCTGGGAGCTGGCCCGCATGGGCGAGCAGGTCGCCAAGGACCTCGACCTCGCGGCGCTCCCCCACGACCGCGGCCGCTGGGTCGAGGTGCTCGCGACCAACCCGATCCTGATCGAGCGACCCATCCTCGTGACCGCCGACGGCCGTGCCGTGGTCGGACGCCCGCCGGAGGCCGTGGAGGCGCTGCTCTAGCAGGGTGCGGAAATAGTCGGTCGTTGGTGCTCGCGATCGATTGCGGGCTGGGGTAGACCGCGGGGATGCGCGGGAAGCCGGAACAGCAGTTGGCGATGCTCACGTCGTTGAGCACCGAGGATCTGATCCCGAAGGACCATCCGATCCGCAGGATCCGCAAGGTCGTCGACGAAGTGCTCGCCGAGCTCGATGGCGAGTTCGACGCGATGTACTCGAAGATCGGGCGGCCCTCGGTGCCGCCCGAGCAGCTGTTGAAGTCGACGATATTGATGGCGCTGTACTCGATGCGAAGTGAGCGGGCGTTCTGTGAGCGGCTGAGCTACGACCTGCTCTTCAAGTGGTTCCTCGATCTGCCGATCGATGCCAAAGCGTTCGACCCGACCTCGTTCACGAAGAACCGTGACCGGCTGTTGGATCACGACATCGCCGATCGGTTCTTCGCAGCGGTGGTCCGCCAAGCGAAGCTTCGCCGCTACGTGTCCAGTGACCACTTCGCGGTCGACGGGACCCTGCTCGAGGCGTGGGCATCGCACAAGAGCTTCAAGCCCAACGACGAGCCCGGGAACCGGCCGGCCAGCAGCACCAAGAACCCCGACGTCGACTTCCACGGCGAGAAGCGCTCCAACACGACGCACCGCTCCACCACCGATCCCGAGGCGTTGCTGGCCCGCAAGTCCGCCGGGACCCCGGCTCGGCTGTGCTACGCCGGGCACCTGTTGATGGAGAACCGCAACGCCCTGATCGTCGACGCCGAGCTCACCCAGGCCGACGGCTACGCCGAGCGGGCCACCGCCATCGAGCTCCTCGCCCGGCTACCAGCCCGCAAGAGACGCCGGACCGTCGCCGCCGACAAGGGCTACGACACCCGAGGCTTCGTCGCCGACTGCCGCCAGCTCGGCGTCACCCCGCATGTCGCCCCCCACACCAACGGCCGTCGCTCCGCCATCGATGGGCGCACCACCCGCCACCCCGGCCACCGCACCAGCCAACGAACCCGACCCCGGATCGAGGAACCCTTCGGCTGGATCAAGACCATCGCCGGCGGACGCAAGCTCCGCTACAAGGGCCAGCAACGCAACCGGGCCTGGTTCCTCCTCACCACCGCCACCTACAACATCCTCCGGATCACCGCCCTCGACGCCAGCACTGCGTGATCCCGGCGAGGCCCGAGGCCTCGCCTGAACGAAGAACATCAACGAACACGAGACCCGCCGGTCAGCCAGCCCGACACCGCACCGCTCAACGACTCAAACAGCCGTTCTTCCGCACCCTGCTAGAAGTAGATGGTGGCCTTGGCCCGGGCCTCGACCTCGTCGAGGTCGTCGGTCCACACGCCGCTGGAGAGGTACTTCCAGCCGCCGTCGGCCACGAGGATCACGATGGTGCCCTCCTCGATCAGTCCGGCCGCCTTCACCGCGCCGGCCAGCACGGCACCCGAGGAGATGCCGGCGAACACGCCGACCTCGGTGAGGCGCCGGGTCCACTCGATCGACTCGCGGGGACGCACGATGAGGCGGCGGTCGAGCAGCTCGTAGCCGCCGTTGTCGAGGAACACGGGCGGGACGAAGCCCTCGTCGAAGTTCTTCAGCCCGTCGACCATCTCGCCCGCCGGCGGCTCGATCGCCCAGACCTGCACGTCGGGGTTGCGCTCCTTGAGGAAGCGGCCCACGCCCATCAGCGTGCCGGCGGTGCCGAGCCCGCCGACGAAGTGCGTGAGCTCGGGGACGTCGCGCCAGATCTCCGGCCCGGTGCCCTCGTAGTGCGCCTTCGGGTTCGACGGGTTCCCGTACTGGAACGGGAACCACCACTCGGGATGCTCGGCGGCCATGGCCTGGGCGCGGCGCATGGCGCCGTTGGACCCCTCGCTGCCGGGGCTGTCGAGGATCTCGGCGCCCCACGACGCAAGGAGCTGCCGGCGCTCGAGCGAGACGTTGTCGGGCAGCACGACCTTGAGCACGTAGCCGCGGGTCTTGGCGATCATGGCGAGCGCGATGCCGGTGTTGCCCGAGGACGACTCGAGGATGACCTGGCCCGAGCCGGGCGTGAG
This sequence comes from uncultured Microthrixaceae bacterium, assembly GCA_963715505.1. Lineage (GTDB taxonomy): Bacteria > Actinomycetota > Acidimicrobiia > Acidimicrobiales > VFJN01 > VFJN01. The sequence continues at coordinate 826,477 of OY970242.1, read as the reverse complement.
GGTGCCGTCCTTCTCCGCGTCGAGGATCATCTGCTTGGCGGCGCGGTCCTTGACCGAGCCGCCGGGGTTCTGGCCCTCGAGCTTGGCGAGGATGCGGACGCGAGGGTTCGGGCTCAGCGGCGAGACGTCCACGATCGGCGTGTCGCCGATGAGGTCGAGCGCGGATTCGTAGACGGCCACCTGAGCTCCGAACAAAAGTCGACTGGTCCGCTCAGGATTCTAGGCTCGACGCTGCGGCAGCCACTACCCGCCGACGATGGCGACGGGCTCCTCGGCGATGGTGCCCTCGGTGATGCGATACGAGCGCAGGACCGGCGCCTCCTGGCGCAGCGACACGATCACGTAGTGCCAGCCGGGCACGGGCGCCTGCTCGACGTCGGTGGGCGACGGGTAGGCGTCGGTGTGCGTGTGGGAGTGCATCACGCCGAGGATCTCGAGGCCCTTGGCGTCGGCGTCGCGGTCGGCCCGCAGGTGGTCCTTCGGGTCGATCGTGTAGACGCGGCTCGACTCGGCGGCGTTGCGGCAGGGGTAGAAGGTGGTGGCGCTGCCGGCGCCGGGCGGACCGGCGAGCAGCCCGCAGGCCTCGTCGGGGAGGCCGTCGTAGGCGTGGCCGACCATCTGCATCCACGTCGCCCGGGTCAGCTGCAGCACGGCGGCGATGGTACCGGCGGCGGTGGTGGGATCGGACCGGTAGCCTGCGGGCCCCATGCGTCCCACCGGCACCAAGGTCATCGCGACCAACCGGCAGGCCCGCCGCAACTACGAGATCCTCGACACGATCGAGGCGGGTCTCGTGCTGCGGGGCAGCGAGGTGAAGTCGCTGCGCGAGGCGAAGGTGCAGATCGCCGACGCCTTCGGGCGCATCGACTCGGGTGAGATCTGGCTGCACGGCCTCCACATCGCGCCGTACCTGCACAGCCAGACCCACACCGGTCACGACCCGGACCGCAAGCGCAAGCTGCTGATGCACCACCACGAGATCGAGCGGCTGCGGGCGCGGGTCGACCCCGAGCACCTGTCGCTGGTGCCGCTGTCGATCTACTTCAAGGACGGGCGCGCCAAGGTCGAGCTGGCGCTGGCCAAGGGTCGCCGCACCCACGACAAGCGCCAGGTCATCGCCGAGCGCGACGCGCAGCGCACCCTCCAGCGGGCCAAGCGCGGCGAGCGCGAGGCCGACTGACCACATGCTCGTGGGTGCCGGTAGGATGTGAGGTCCCCGGGCGACCGGGGTGATCCTTGACACCACCCTTCATGGGGCTGATCGGTTTCGACGTTGGGACCGCTCGGCGATCCGTGCGACCCGAGTTGCTCAGACTCGTAAAACGGGGCACCACAACAACTGCCGATGAGCAGTACGCCCTCGCTGCCTAGTCAATAGGTGGTAGAGAGCACCAGTGACCGGTGACGGCACACGGGGCCAGGCCGCTGCAGCCCGGCAACAGAAGCAGCGGCGGACCGTAGGGAGAGACCACTGACGGCGGGAAAGACCGCTGACATCGGGGAAAGACCCGGCGGCGCGCACCTTGCGTGCGCTCCCGACCCGGCGGGGCGCCAGCCGTAGCGGCGCAGTCTCGGGAACGGTCGTAGCGCGGACGTCGACCGCTCGACGGACGAGGGTTCGATTCCCTCCAGCTCCACGAGCGCTCGAGCGCAGGTTCGAGCGTTGTTGGAGCTGTCCGCATCCCCGCCACCAGATCGAGCCGCCCCTTGTGGCGGCTCGATGCGCGCGACCAGCAGGTTCTTGCGGCCTCAGGCGACGCGCCCAGCAGGTTCTTGCGGCCTCAGGCGACGCGCAGCGACGGCTCAGGCCGCAAGAACGCGAGGGGCGTGCTCCGATCGGGCGGCGAGCGCCGTGGCCGTGGCCGGTCCCTCGGTGCGCAGGGCACAGAGCAGCCGGGCCCGCAGCGGGTGGGCGAGGGTCCGCAGCTGGGCGGCGGTGGCGTGCAGGACCCGCAACGAGCCATTCGGTGCCATCAGACTGTGCAGTCAGCCGAAGAGCTCGTCGAGCGCCTTCTGCTCCATCTCGGTCCAGCGACGGACGTGGCCTCGGACCTCGTCGATCTCGTCCTCGTCCAGAAGGCGCGCGCCGTCGGGCGTCACCCGGGCCACGTTGAACGGGCCACCGACCCGCGGCGAGGTGTAGCTCAGCGCCTCGAGCACCCGCTGCACCGCCACGACGCCGTAGTCGATCGATCGCTCCGTCATGCGGAAGTGGCCGAGCAGCGCACCGGCCTGCTGCGCCATCGGTGCCCCGCCACCGATGGCGTGGAAGCCGATGTCCTCGTAGCGGCCCACCATGGCGTGCGGGTTGATCTCGACGATCCACGGACGCTCGCCCGAGTAGCCGGCGGCGAGGACGTACGCCGAGGGCGAGCCGATGCCCTCCTCGCCGGGGACCTCGGTGATGAAGTGCTCGTAGTGGTGCTGCATCACCGGGAGGACCCGCTCCTGGAGCGCGCGGGCGACGTTCTCGGCCTCGAGGATGGCGCCGGCCTGCTCGTCGAAGACGGTCTCGAGATCGAGCAGCACCGAGCGGGCGCCGCTGCCGCCCCAGGCCGCTTGGCCGCCGAGGAGGTGGAGCTTCTGGGCGGGATAGCTCATGCCTCGGTTGCTCTCGGTGATCTGGGTGTCCGAGCCCAGCACCATGCCGTCCTTGCATCGGAGGGCGAGGACGACGGTCATCGTGGGCGCGCGGGTGGGAGCAGGCGCATGGACCGCTCCTACCCAGCGCGGCCCGATGTGATCGCGTCGAGCTGCTCGCGCCACATCCGGCGCAGCTCGACGATGCCGACGTCGGACCGGCCGAGCCGCTCGTTCTCGCGGTCGGCGAACGCGCCCTGTCCGACGATCGCGACGTAGTCCTCCTCCGTCACGCTCTGCGGACGGCGAGCGCCTGCCATGAGCTCAGATGCCGCGGAGGCCTCCATGGTGCGGCCGGCAATGTCCTTGCGCACCTTGCCCGCGAGGTGCTCCGGGATGGCCGTCGCGGCGATGAACATCGTGTGGTGGTCGTCGACGGGAACCGCCCAGTTGAAGAACTGGAACTCGGTGCGGTCGCCGGGGATCAGGTAGAGCGGCAGCTGGATCATCTGCGGGAACCAGTACTGCGTCGACCGAGCCACTCCGCCGCGGGTGGCGGTCATGGCGATGCCCGCCTCGTTGCGCTCGGCTCGGACATCCGGGACCTCCCGCGTGAACGGCTCCGAGTCGCGGTGCACGAACGAGAGGTGGACGGGATCGACGTTGTTCTCGAGGATCTGGAAGTAGTTGACCGGCCAGGGCCCCGGCGGGCGGATGCCGGCGACGACGTTGACGCCCGGCTCGTCGAGCTCGGCGAAGCGCGGCAGCGGGGGCGCTGGCGCCTCGCCGAGGTAGGCGAACACCATCCCGGCGTACTCCTCGACGGCATGGCCGGGGATCGAGGCGGCCTTGGCGAACCCGCCCTGCTCGCCGGGCTGCTCGACGCACTGGCCCGCCGGATCGAACATCCAGCCGTGGTAGACGCACCGCAGGCAGTCGCCCTCCACCCAGCCGGTGTGCAGCATCGTGCCGCGGTGCGCGCACCGGCCGCCGACCACGTGCGCAGCCCCTGCCTCGTCCCGATACAGGGTGAGATCCTCACCGAGGATGCGCAGCGGCCTCGCGGTGCCGGCCGCCACCTCGGCCGACACGGCGACAGGTTGCCAGTGCCGTCGGAGCAGGGTGCCCGCAGGCGTGCCGGGGCCGACGTGCTCGACGGGGGCGGTGAAGGTCATGCAGTGCCTCCGCTCAGGCGAGGGGATCCTCGGCACCGGTGGGCGCGAGGGTGAGCGTGCGGGAGTCGGGATGGGCCTCGAGCCGACGAACGAGCTCGTCGAGATCGTCCCTGGCGTGGACGAAGCGACCGTGCAGCACGTCGTAGCGGCCTGATGCGAGCGCGACCACCTTGTCGGCGGCCGCGCTGGCCGGCAGGAACGCCTGCTCCGGGAGCGCGGCCAGATCGGCACGCGACGCCGTCATGCCCGTTCGCACCATCCCTGGGCTCAGGTCGACGACCACCACGCCGCTCCCGCGCACCTCTGCGGCGACCGCGCTCGTGAAGCGGGCAAGCGCCGCCTTGGAGACCGAGTAGGCCACGCTCGACTGGCCGGGATCGTCCCACGTCGCGGCTCGGCTGTTGATGTTGACGATGTGCCCGCGGCCCCGTGCCACCATGCCGGGCAGTGTGGCTCGGGTGCACAGCATCGGCCCACGAACGTTGGTCTCCAGAACGCGCCACCACGACTCCGGATCCGCGCGGGCGAACGGCACGCGCTCCCGTAGATGCCGGCCGCGTTGACGAGCAGGTCGATGGGCCCGAGCTCCATGGCGAGGCGATCCAGCGAGCTCGTGACTGCGTCGGAGTCGGTCACGTCGGCGTGGAGGGCCAGGACCGTCGAGCCGTTCGGCACGGTGTCCCGAAGCTCGGACGCGGTGGCATCCAGCTGCGCCGCGGCGTGATCGAGCAGCGCCAGGTGGTACCCGGCGGAAGCAAGCGCGAGCGAGGTGGCTCGCCCGATCCCGCCACCGGCGCCCGTGACGAGCGCCGTGCGATCGTTCGCGTGGGCGTCCACTGTGGCGATCACATCCCGGGTGGGCGCTGCGTGGCGGACGGGTGCCACGGGACCAGCAGCCGGCGCAGGCCGGCCACGGCCACGTAGAGGGCGACGCCGAGGGCGCAGAGCAGCACGATGACGGCGAAGAGCCGGTCGACCTGCAGCTGGTTGAGGTTCACGACGGCCAGCCAGCCGAGGCCCTGGCCACCGGAGAGGTACTCCGCGACGACGGCGCCGACGGTGGCGAGCACGATCGCCACCTCCATGCCGGTCAGGATCGACGGCAGCGCCGATCGCAGCTCGACGAGCCACAGCCGCTGCCAGCGCGAGGTCTGCAGCGTGGCTGCCAGGTCGAGGTGGCCGTGGTCGACGGCGCGGATCCCGGCTCGGGTGCTGGCGGTCATCGGGAAGAAGGCGAACACCGCGGCGATGAGCACCCGGGCCGACGAGCCGAAGCCCATCCACAGCAGCAGCAGCGGGATGATCGCCACCTTCGGCAGCACCTGCAGGATCACGAGGTAGGGGTTGACGACCTTCTCCACGGCCGGGAGCTCGCCGATCACCGTTCCGATGACGACGCCGGCGACGACCGCCAGCGCGAACCCGCCCACGATCTCGGTGAGCGTGATGCGCAGGTGCGCCCAGGTGCGCTCCTCCCCGGCGATCTCGACCAGCGCCGAGCCGACGGCGTCGGGCGGGGGCAGCACGAACTTCGAGATGTCCGACACCTCGACGTAGAGCTTCCAGCCGCCCACGAGCGCGACCGCGATCCCGGTGATCCACAGCACGGTGGCGAGCGACGGCCGGTTCGACACCTCAGCGCTCCTCACCCGGCTCGAGGTGCGAGCGCACCTCGAGGGCCAGCGCCTGGAAGTCGGCCGTGTACTGCAGCTCGAGCGGGCGAGGCCGGGCGAAGGGCACCTCGGTGACGGCGCGGACCTTCGCCGGGCGGGTCGAGAGCGACACCACCCGGTCGGCCAGGAACACCGCCTCGGTGATCGAGTGCGTGACGAGAACCGCCGTGCACGGCCGCGCCAGCCAGATCCGCTCGAGCTCTACGTTCATCGTCTCGCGGGTGATGGCATCCAAGGCGGCGAACGGTTCGTCGAGGAGCAGCACCCGTGGCGACTCCACGAGCGCGCGCGCGAGGGCGGCCCGGTGCCGCATGCCGATCGACAGGGCCGCCGGTCGGTGCTGCTCGAAGCCGGCGATGCCGACCAGCTCGCACAGCCGCCGCGCTTGTGCCCGCCGCTGCGACCGACCCATGCCGCGCAGCCGAAGGGGCAGCGCGATGTTGTCCTCGACCGTGAACCAGGGCAGCAGGTTGGCCTCCTGGAACACCATGGCGAGCTGGCGGAGCGTGGCCCGGTCCGGGCGCTCGCCGCGCCACACGGCACGGCCATCCGCGCGCACGTCGCCGCTGGTCGGCGCCGTCAGGCCGCCGAGCACCCGGAGCAGCGTGGTCTTCCCGCACCCCGACGGGCCGACCAGCGCGACGATCTCGTCGTCGCGCAGCTCCAGGTCGACCGGCCCGAGGGCCGCCACCGCGCCGTCGCCGGCGCCGTAGCGCTTCTCGACGGCGGTGAGGTCGATGGTCAGGCGAGCGCCTCGTCGAGCAGCTCGTTGGTGTACAGGTCGGTGGGGTCGGTGCCCTCGGGCACGATGCCCTGCTCGATCAGGGCGTCGACGCCGGTCTCCCAGCGCTCGGGGATGTTGCGGAGCAGGTTCTCCTCGCCGTCCTCGAACCACCGTGACGCCACCGAGGCGATGATCGGCTTGGCAGCGTCGGGGTTGGCGAGCTGCGGAAGCTCCCAGCCGTCGGCCTGCACCATCTCGATGAGCTCGGGGAGGCGCTCCTCGTCGTTGATGGCCAGCATGGCGGCGTGGAGCCCGGCGAGGTAGGCGACGATGGCGTCGCGCCGCTCGTCCACGTACTGCCGGGTCGTGACGAGGTTGGTGCCGAGCAGCGGGTTGACGTCCTCCAGCAGGTCGACCTCGATCTCCTCGCCGAGGGCACGGATGCCCGCGACGGTCGACCGCGGAACGAGCATCGCGTCCACGAGGCCCTCCTGCAGGGAGCCGTACGACGACGCCTCCAGCCCGACGGCTTGGCGCTGCACGGTCGAGGGATCGACGCCCTCGGCCCGCAGCAGCAGGTCGAGCGTGAACTCCGCGTTGCCTGCCAGCGTCGGAAGCCCCACGGTGCGGCCGCCGAGGTCCGCGAGCGACAGCGGCTCGGCCGGCAGCGAGGTGAGGGTGTAGTTCGTCCGCTGGTTCGGCATGCCGATCGTGATGAACGGCGCGTCCTCGTTGACGATGGCCTGGATGGTCTCGACCGGGCCGTTGCGGATCACCGTGACGTTGCCGGCGGCGAGCTGCTGGAGCGCCTGCGGCGCGCCGGTCGAGAACTGGAGGTCCATCTCGACGCCGGCGTCGTCCATGAAGCCGCCGGACTGGGCCACCACGTCGGCGATGAAGTTGACCGACAGCGGGAACGGCATCATCACCGTGAGCCGGTGCGGGCCCGTCGTGGTGGTGCCGGTCCCCTCGGTGCCCGAGGTGGCGTCCGGATCATCGTCGTCGCCGCAGGCAGCGATCAGCCCGCCGGTGCCGAGCGCCGCGGCAGCGGCCATCGAATGGCGGAGGAAGTCACGGCGGGAGCTCATCATCGCCCGGCAGATCCTTTGGGGTTCCCGAGCCGCAGGCCCGGTCGACGGAAATTTGCAGCGCCGAACTCTACGCGCCGCGCGCAACGTGCCGGGACATCCTGACCGGGCGGGCGCGGCGCCCCCGGTAGCCTGCGCCGATGGCTCGCGCCGGCTACCGCGTCATCGACAGCGAGCTCCACCTGCTGGAGCCACACGACTGGTGGGAGCGGCGCCTGCCCGAGCCCTACCGATCCATCACCCGGATCACGGCGCCCCCGCGCAAGCACCTCGACACCGGCCACCTCGGCATCGACCTCGACGGCCGTGGCTTCCCGATGCCGCAGGTGGGACCGGGGTCCGGGCCGGGGCGGCTCGTGTTCCGGCAGGGGAACCGGCGCTGGGACGAAGCACCCGAGCTGGCCCGCCTGCGGGCGGATCCGACGCCACAACGGTGGCTCGAGGGCATGGACGCCGACGGCATCGACGTGGCGATCCTGACACCGACGCTCGCGCTGATGCTGCTGGGCATCGACGGCGTGGCACCCGGCCACGCCGCGGCGCTGTGCCGGGCGTACAACGACTACGCCGCCGAGTTCGCGGCACATGCCCCGAGCCGCCTGAAGCTGTGGGCCTGGGTGCCGCGCCAAGCGCCCGATCTCGCCGCCGAGGAGGCCAGGCGCTGCGTCGAGGAGCTCGGCGCGGTCGGTGTGGCCATGACCACCGCCGCGGTCGACGGCACGATCCTCACCGACGATGCGTTCGAACCGCTCTGGAGCGAGGTCGAGCGCCTCGACGTACCCCTCGGGCTCCACCTGTCGGGTCTCACCAAGGTCGCCGACGACGTGGGCCACCGCTACGAGGGCCACCCACGCACCGAGGTGGTGCGGATGGCGGTGCGGCTGCCCTTCTACTCGCAGACCGCGGTGGCCGAGCTCGTGCTCGGCGGGGTGCTCGACGCCCATCCGGGCCTTCGCGTCGTCGTGCAGGAGTCCAACGTGTCCTGGCTGCCGTGGCTGCTCTGGCGCATGGACGAGAAGTGGGCCACCTACGGCCCCGACCAGGACTACGAGCTGGCGCTGGCTCCGAGCGAGTACTTCCGGCGGCAGTGCTACGCCGTCGTCGACGCCGACGAGGTGGTCGCCCGCTACGCCGTCGACCACCTCGGCGACGACAACCTGCTGTGGTCGTCGGACTTCCCGCACCACGACTCCACGTTCCCCGGCTCCACCGACACGTTCCTCCGCCTGCCCGGCATCTCCGACGCGAGCAAGGCGAAGATCCTGTGGGACAACGGCGCGCGCGCCTACGGGCTCGCCGATCGGCCCAGCGCGAGCAAGTCCGCAGCCACCGCCGGCTGAGGAGCCTCAGCGCGAGCCGGAGCCCCCGGCGCGGAGGCGGTCGAAGGAGAGGACCTTCCCCGCCGCGGTGACCAGGGGCTCGGTGCGCTCCACCTGCAGGCCGCCCTGCGAGCGCCACACCGCCGCGGCGAGCACGCCGTTGTCGCTGTCGCCCAGCGCGGCCTGGAGGGCTCGCTCGGCGGCCGAGGGGTCGACCTCGCCGACGCGGGGGTGCACGCGCAGTGCGACGACCGTGCTGCCGCCGGACTCCTGCTCCACGAACTGGTAGTCGCCGGCGCTGCCGCCGAGGCGTGCGGGGAGCACGACCTCGGCCAGGTGGTCGAAGAGCTCGCCGTCGAGGCTGATGCCGGCGGACACGACCTTGCTCATGCCGCGGATGTCGGCCACGGCCGTGCGCAGGCCCAGCTCGGCGAGCGAGCACGAGCACTCGACGTCGCGCCGGATCGTGCCGTAGTCGTCGTTCTCCACGTTGACGAGCACCCGCGGGGCCTCGGTGGCGAGGCTGGTCCACAGCAGGGCCTCGACCTCACCGCCGTCGCCGCGGGGACGGCGGCGGCTCACCACGGCGACGTCCTGGTCCCACACGTGGTACTCCTCGCCGACGCAGTGCGGGCACTGCAGCGCGACCGTGCCCTCGGGGGTGAAGGCGTACATCGGGTGCGGCTCCATGCCGGCGGCGCGCATCACCGCCACCTTGCCCTCGGTGACCGGCTCGCTCGCCGGGAACGCCGCGACGCCCGTGAGGTCGATGTGGTGCTCGCTGGCCCAGCGGGCCGCCGCGGTCAGCGAGCTGGCGTAGCCGGTGAGCGCGGCGCCCCCGGCCCGGCGCAGCGCCTCGAGCATCCAGCGGACGACGGGCTCGGGATCGTCGCCGGGCACGTGCTCGGGCGACGGCAGGCCCGTGCGCGCCGAGCGCGTTGAGGGCGGGCAGGTAGCGGTTGGCGACCTGCTTGTGCCCGGCGATGCCCTCGAGATCGGTCGGGATCTGGGAGAACCACCGCTCCGGCCGGCTGCCCCCGACCGTGTTCTTCATCACCGCGCCGAAGCCGGCCGCCGACGGGAACACCGGCAGCCAGACGGCGCTGGGCCGGCCCCGCACGCCGGCCAGCTCGAGCTGGACCGGGCGCTGGCGCCCCTGCCGGCGCTGCCACGCGAAGGAGAGCTCCATGGGCGTGCCGCGCCCGCTCGTGCCGCTCGTGGCGGCCATGTAGTCGGCCGGGGTCACGGGGTTGAAGAAGTCGGCGGGCCCGCAGGTGAACGACGTGGAGCCGCGGCGCACCTCGCAGCGGCCGTGGTACTCCTCGTGCGAGACGTAGACGCCCTCGTCACGCAGTCGCTCGAGCGTCCCGACGAGGCCGCGCTCGGCGACGAGCGCGGCCACGTCACCACGCTCGAGGCCGGCGGCGCCGAGCAGCAGGCGAGTCGGGTTCGAGGGGAACGGCCACACCAGGGCGTCGAGCGAGGCGAGGAACCGCTCGGGCCGGCGCGCCACCTCGTCAGCGATCACCCGGCGAGCGTCGTCGAGGGCCACCGGGTCGCCCACCAGCCGACGCAGGCCCCGCGCCACCGCCCACCCACGCCGGGCCATCTCGATCCTGCGCAACGTGGGCCACCTTGGGTGCTCGGAGGGGCGTGGAGCGCACGGATCCTACGAGGTGCTGCCCCGGACACCCACTTCCCCGCCGCCAGCCCGTAGCCTGCAAGCCGATTCCACAGGAGGACGACGAGGCCGGTGCACGAGGGCCCCCTGATCAGCATCTGCATCGTCACGGGCCGGCGTGACGCCGTGCTCGACGCCTGCCTGGCAAGCCTCCAGGCACAGGTCGGGGCACCGCCATGGGAGCTCCTCGTCTGCGCCGAGGGCGACCCGCGGGTGCTGGCGGCGGTCCGCAGCCGCTTCCCCGACGCGCGCGTCTGCTACGTCGACCACGCGCTGCCCGGCGCGGCCCGCAACCTGCTCGTCGAGCAGGCGCGGGGCGACCTGCTGCTCTTCCTCGACGACGACGTCACCGTCGACCCGGGGCTGCTGGCGCGCCTCGTGCGCCTTGCGGAGGAGCACCCCGAGTGCGACGTCTTCGGCGGGCCCAACGACACCCCACCGCGCAGCACGCCCTTCCAGGTGGCGCAGGGCGCCGTCCTGGCGTCCATCGTCGGCTCCGGCCCCGTGCGCCGGCGCTACGGCGCGCACCCCGCCGGCGAGACCGACGAGCGCTTCTTCATCCTCTGCAACCTGGCCGTCCGTCGCCAGGTGATGGTCGCCTTCGCCCACGACCTCGTCTGCGCCGAGGAGAACGCCGTGCTGGCCGAGCTCGCGCATCGCGGGGTGCGCATGCACTACGACCCGACGCTGGTCGCCTACCACGAGCGCCGCGCCACGCTCCGGGGCTTCGCACAGCAGATGCACAAGTACGGCCGCGGTCGCGGCCAGCTGCTGGTGCGGCGACCCGGCACCCTGCGCCCCTCCTACCTCGCCCCCACCGCGCTGCTCGCCTACCTCGCGGCCACGCCGCTGCTCTGGGCGCTGGTGGGGCGGCCGGCCATGGCGCCGGCCGTCGCCTACCTCGGGGCGGTCGGGGCCTGCGCGGCGTGGATCGCCCGAACGCTGCACCGTGGGCGCGACGTGGTGCTCGCGGCCTGGCTCATCGTCGTGCTGCACGCCTGCTACGGGTCGGGGGTGGTGCGCGGGGCGCTCGCGCGCCGGCGCAGCGTGGCGCAGCCTGAGGCCCAGGAGTGGTGGGGCCCCATCGCGGTGGAAGCGGCCGGTCAGGTGGCGGTACCGGGCCCTGCCGGCGCCGATCGGGCCACGACAGCGGGGCTCGGGTGAGCGATCCGGCCGTCGTCGTCGACTCGCTGTGGGAGGCCTATCGGCCACGCGGGCGTCTCGGCTGGCGCAGCCGCGAGCCGCAGTGGGCGCTGCGCGACGTCGGTCTCACCGTGGCCCCCGGCCAGTGCCTGGGCGTGGTGGGCGGCAACGGATCGGGCAAGACGACGCTGCTGCAGGTCATCGCCGGCGTCCTGCAGCCCACGAGAGGGCAGGTGTCGGTCCGTGGCCGCGTGGCCTCGCTGGTCGACCTCTCGGCCGGCTTCCACCGCGACCTGACCGGCCACGAGAACGTGCTCGTGGGCGGCGTGCTGCTCGGCCTGACCCGGCGGGAGGTGCGCGACCGCTACGACGAGATCGTCGCCTTCAGCGGGCTCCCTGCCGAGGCGCTCGACTGGCCGCTGGCCGCCTACTCCGCCGGCATGGGCCTGCGCCTGGGCTTCGCGCTCGTCGTGCACGCGCAGCCCGACGTGCTGCTGGTCGACGAGGTGCTGGCCGTCGGCGACGCGTCGTTCCAGCGGCAGTGCCTGGCACGGCTCGACGACCTGCGCGACCGCGGCTGCGCGGTGCTGATCGTGTCGCACGACATGGACCTCGTCCGGGCCCACTGCCAGGAGGTCGCCGTCCTGCGTGCCGGCGAGCTCGTGCGCCGCGACCACACCGACGTCGCGCTCGCCTCCTACCTCGCTCGTGACGAGCGCCCCGAGCCGCGGGCCGACCAGCGCCTCTACAAGGCCAGGGGCAAGACCCTCGCGGCGCGGCGGATGCGGGGCGCGTGATGGACGTCGTGCACCGCGGGCCCGGTCGGCCGCGCGCCGTCGCCGCCCTGCGCGACCTCGTCACCCGCCGGGAGCTGCTGCTCACCCTGGTGGAGCGTCAGGCGCGGCTGCGCCTCAAGCGCTCCTTCATGGGCGTGCTGTGGCCGCTCGTCGCACCGCTGTTCCTGTTCGCGCTCTACCGGTACGTGTTCAGCTCGATCTTCCGGGCGCCGGTCGACGACTACGGCATCTACCTCTTCGCCGCCCTGCTGCCGTGGACGTTCCTGCTCCAGACCGTGCACGATGCCCTCCAGAGCATCTCCTTCGAGCTCGACCTGGTGCGACGGGCTCCGTTCCCGCACCACTTCCTGCCCCTCAGCCGGGTGGTCGTGATGACCGCGCCATTCCTCACGCTGCTGACGCTCTTCGTCGCCTACCTGGTGCTCGGCGCCGAGCGCGGCCTCGACCTCGCGGTGCTGCCGGCGTTGGTGCTGCCGATGGCGTCGCTGCTGCTGCTCGTCGCCGCTGCCTCGATGCTCCTGGCGCTGCTCGACGTGTTCAACCGCGACCTGCGCTACCTGCTCCACAACCTCTTCACGGTGTGGTTCTTCCTCGTGCCGATCGTCTACCACCAGCGCATGGTCAGCGACCGGGTGCGCACGATCACCGCCGTCGACCCGATGCGGTGGATCATCGAGCAGTTCCGCGACGTGCTCTACCACGGGCAGGTCGACGACCTCACCGCTCCCCTGCTGACGCTGGCGGCATGCGCCGTGCTGTTCCTCGCCGCCCTCGTGGCCTTCGGCCGCTTCTCCGTCGACCTCGCCAAGGAGGTCTAGCGGTGGGCATGGGCGTGGAAGGCCGCGTAGTGACCGCTCCAGCGGGCCACCCGCGTGGCGGCCAGCCCGGCGAAGCGCGGCAGCACGCGGTGCTCGTACCAGCGCCACGCCGCCAGCCGCGTCCCCACGACGTGGGGGACGTGCAGCAGGTGCCCGGTGGCGGCCACCGAGAAGCCCGCAGCGTGCAGCGCCCGGACACCTGCCGCTTCGTCCAGCGTGGCGCCGACGGCGAAGGGCACGAGACCGCTGCGCCGGGCGACGTGGCGCGGCAGGGCGTTGCGGAGGCGGATGAGCGGGTGCCGGGCGTTGTCCAGCGTCAGGACGAGCTGACCGCCGGGCCGCAGCACGCGCCGCAGCTCGACGAGGGCGCGGCAGATCTCGTCGGGGTGCTCGAAGTGGTCGAGGGTCGAGGTGCTGAGCACCCCGTCGAAGGCGCCGTCGCGGAAGGGGAGCCGGCGCACGTCGGATGCCGCGGCCGGCAGGTCGTGGCGCCCCTGGCGGGCCACCGCCGGGGAGACGTCGGTCCCGACCCAGCGGGCCGTGCCGAGCAGCGGCAGCAGAGCACGATCGACGTCGCGCTCCTCGAACAGGTCGGTCTTGAGCCAGCGGCCCGTGGGCGTGCCCACCCAGCGCTGGAGCAGGTCGAGGTGCTCCTGGCGCGCCCGGCGACGCCAGCCACCGGGCAGGCGATCGGCTTGGCCGGCGACCTCGTCCCAGTAGCGGGAGTCGTGGGGAGCGTCGGACACGGCGGGCAGGGTAGCGATCGTGGCGATCGCTGAGCGCGGGAACACGACGGCGCCCACCGCGCCTGAGCGCTGGCCCTCGCGTGCCGCCATCGCTGCGACGCTGCTCGCCGCGGCGGTGGTGCTGCTCCAGCTCGGCGACAAGAGCCTCTGGTACGACGAGGCGTTCAGCATCGGCACCGTCGACCGGCCCATGGGCGATGTGCTGTGGCGGCTCCTCCACTGGGAGCTCAACATGTCGCCCTTCTCCCTCGTGCTGGCGGGCTGGTGGCGCGCCGGGCAGGCCGAGTGGTTCCTCCGGCTCGTGCCCGCAACCGCGGCGATCGCCGCCGTGCCCGCCCTGTTCGTCCTCGGCCGGCGACTCTTCGACGCCCGCGTCGGTGCCATCGCCGCCCTGCTCCTGGCCGTGCACCCGCTCGCCGTGCAGTGGGGCCAGCAGCTCCGGGGCTACTCGCTCGTGCTGCTGCTGGTCATCCTGGCGACGACGATGCTCCTGCGCGCCCTCGAGCGCCCGACGGACCGTCGCCGCGCGGTGGCCTACGCCGTGGTCGCCGCGCTGGCGACGTACTCGCACTTCTTCGCCGGGCTCGTCATCGCCTCGCACGCCATCTGGCTGCTGATCCGTCGGCCCGTGCCGGTGCGGCTCGCGACCGTCGCGGGCGTCACCTACGCAGCGCTCGTCACACCGCTCGTCTGGTACCTCGTGACGAGGGAGGGCGACCCGCTCTACTGGGTCACCGACGAGACCAGGTCGGCCGTCGTCGAGACCGCTCGTGCGCTCACCGGGGACAGCTACTGGGGCGTGGCGGCGTACAGCCTGGCAGCAGCCGCCGGGCTGTGGGCCGTCGCGGCAGCCGTGCGACGCGGCGGGGAGGACCCCCACCGGCTCCTGGTGCTGCCGGCGCTGTGGCTCGTCGTGCCGGTGGCGGTCGCCACGGCGTCGACGGCAACCGTGAAGCCGCTGCTGGAGGGCCGCTTCCTCATCGTGGTCGTGCCCGCGCTGGCGCTGCTCGCCGCAGCGGGGGCGGTGCACCTGGGCGCCCGGCTCGGCGGGCCGCTGCTCGTGGCGCTGGTGGTGGTCTCGTCGCTGGGCGTCTGGGACTGGCATCGGTCGACGTCGCACGAGGACTGGCGCGGCGCCACCCGGCTCGTGGCGAGGGCGCCCGACGGGCCGGTCGTCGTCGAGCCGTGGGGCGGCGTCTTCGCGCTGCGCTACTACGAGGACCGGCTCGGCCTGCCGCCACGCGCCGTGCTGCGGCCGACGGAGGCAGACCCGCCCGCCGGGCCGGTGCTCGTCGAGGTCCACCGGCATCTCGGCGAGCAGGCGGCGCCGCTGTCGCCCGCCTACGTGGCCTGGAGAGACGCGAGCTACGACCTCGTCACGGAGGAGCGCGTGGAGAACCTCGTGGTGCGCACCTACCGGGAGCGATGACGGTGCCGTCGCGCCTCGCGCAGCTCCGCATCGCCGCGCGCCTGCGCCACGTGCTGGCCGAGCGGGCGCGACTCGACGCTGCCGACGACCGCGCACGGGCCGCCTGGCAGGCGGCCCGTCTGGATGCGCTGCGCCGCCACGCGGTCGAGCGCTCCACGCTCTACCGGCAGCTGCACCGCGGCATGGAGGGCGCGCCGCTCGATGCCCTGCCCACGGTGACCAAGGCCGACGTGGTCGACCGCTTCACGGAGGTCGTGACCGATCCCCGACTCCGCCCGGAGCACCTCCGTGGGGTGATCGGCGGCGACGCGAGCGGCCTGGCGCTGGGCCGCTACCGCGTCGGGGTGTCGAGCGGCAGCTCCGGCCGGCCCGGCTCGTTCCCGTTCGACGACGCGGAGTGGGTCGGGCTCCTCGCCAACGCCGCCCGCGCCCGAGCCGTGTCCGGTCGCCCCGCCGTCGAGGGTCGGGTGCGCTCCGCGAAGGTGGGGTCCCCGTCACCGTGGCACCTCTCCCGCCAGGTTGCCGGCACCCTGCAGGACCCGCGGAAGCCGTCGCTGACGCTCGATGCGTCCAGCGACGTGGCGGAGCTGGCCGAGGCCCTCGAGTCGTGGCGACCGCACGTGCTGACCGCCTACGCCTCCGTGCTCGCCGCCCTCGCCGAGGAGCAGCTCGCCGGCCGCCTCCACATCGATCCCGTCCAGGTCTTCAGCGGCGGCGAGCGCCTCACGGCTGCCGCCCGAGCGCGCATCGCCGCTGCCTGGGGCGCAGCGCCGTTCGACCAGTACGTGACCACCGAGGCCGGCTTCGTCGCCATCGAGTGCCCCGCCCACGACGGTCTGCACATCCTCGACGACCACGTCGTGGTGGAGGTCGTCGACGATGCCGGCTCACCGGTGGAGCCGGGAGCCTTCGGCAGGCGCGTGCTCCTCACGGTCCTGGGGAGCCGCACCCTGCCGCTCATCCGCTACGAGCTCGACGACGTCGCCGCCCTGGCCGAGGGCGCCTGCCCGTGCGGCCGCCGGACGCCACGGCTGCTCGCCGTCACCGGCAGCGCCCGCGAGCTCCTGCGGCTCCCGGGCGAGGCGGGCGGCGAGGTCGCCATCCACCCCGTGGCGATCACCGCCGTGCTCGATGCCGCGCCGGTGCGTGGCTGGCAGGTGGTCCACGGTTCGGGCCGGCTCAGCGTGCTGGTGGTCGGACCGGAGCGCGCCTTCGACGCCATCGGCACGCAGCGGGCCCTCGCGGGGAGCCTGGCGGCCGCGGGCGCCGCGCCGGTCGAGGTCGAGGTGCGCGAGGTCGCGACGCTCGTCCGCTCGCCGTCGGGCAAGGCATCGCTCGTGGTGCCCGCTGATGCCACCATGCAGCGATGAGCGACGCAGAGGTCTCCCCCGCCATCCCGGCCGCCACCGTGGTCCTGCTGCGCGACGGCCGTGCGGGCCTCGAGACGCTGATGCTGCACCGCACGTCGGAGGTGGCCTTCGGGGGGATGTGGGTCTTCCCGGGCGGCCGGGTGGAGGAGGGCGACGCCCACCCGGACGACGCCGACGAGATGGCCGCTGCGCGGCGTGCCGCGGCGCGCGAGGCCGGCGAGGAGTGCGACCTGCTCGTCGACCCGGCGGAGATCGTGCCGTTCTCCCACTGGACACCACCCGCCGTGTCACCCCGCCGCTACGCGACCTGGTTCTTCCTGGCCCGCGCCGCCGAGGGCCAGGTGACGGTCGACGGCGGCGAGATCCACGACCACCGGTGGCTGGCGCCGCGCGAGGTGCTCGACCGCCGCGACCGGGGTGAGGTCGCCCTGGCGCCGCCCACCTGGGTGACGCTGCACGATCTCGCCGAGCTGCCCGATGTCGGCACCGCCCTCGCCCTTGCCGCGGACCGCGACCCGGTCCCGCGCTACGCAACCCGCTGGTGCAAGGTCGACGGCGGCGCGGTGGCGCTGTGGGACGGCGACGCCGGCTACGAGCTGAGCGACGCGACGCTCGCCGGCGCCCGCCACCGGCTCTGGATGACCGAGGGCGCCTGGCGCTTCGAGCGCGCCTGACCGCGCGGGACGCTCGAACGCGGCGGCGCTCCCTGATCGGCCACCACCCGCCGAGGTCGCACGAACCCACGACAGCGCACGACGCGCGAGCCCGCTCGCACCCCACAGCGCCCACCGGGCCGGGGCGGGTCGGGCGGTATCGTCCTGCCCCATGCCGACCCCTGCCGTCAGCGAGGATCTCCGTCGAGCCGCACGATCGATCGCACGGGTGGTCGAGCCCGTCGTCGCCCAGGTGTACTTCGCACCGGAGTGCCATGCGCGCTACGCCCGGCTCGGCTTCGGCCCCAGCCCCGGCGGCTCCAACGGTGTCGCGTGGCCTGACGGGCCCGCCTACTTCACGAGCCGGGGGTCGGCGCTCGGCCAGGTGCCGGGCGAGGTCGTCGCCGCGACCTTCGCCGTGTTCAACCCAGCCGTCGTGGCGCCGGCGGTGGCACACGGCTGGTCGCTGACCGACGCCGCCACCATTGCCGACGAGCGGCTGGCGGGCGCCGTGGAGCAGCTCGCCCGCATCGTCGGGCCGAAGCCCGACGGCGTCGATCGCGCGGTGGAGCTGCTCCGACGAGCGACCGAGCCGCTGGAGCCAGCCGGCCGAGCGCTGTTCGCCGGCACGCTGTCGCAGCCGCTCCCGGGCGATCCGCTCGGCGACCTGTTCCGGCTCGGCGACCGGCTGCGCGAGTACCGGGGTGACAGCCACATCGCCGCGTGGGTCGCCGAAGACCTCGACGCCTGCGAGATCGGCCTGCTCACCGAGCTCTACTGGGGCATGCCGACGCGGACCTACGTCCGCACCCGGGCGTGGAGCGAGGCGGAGCTCGATGCCGCCGAGGCGCGCCTCGTCGATGCCGGGCTGATGGTCGATGGCGGGCTCACCGACGCAGGCCGTGCGGCCCGTGAGGCCCTCGAGGACGCCACCGACGCCCAGATGCGCCCGGCGATCGATGCGCTCGGCGACGACCTCGCCGAGCTCGTCGCCATCCTCACCCCGATGGGCGAGGCGATCCTCTCCGCCGGCGGCTACCCACCCAGCCCCCTCGCGATCTCCCCCCGCAGGACGTAGGACATCTCGGTCTTGCGATGCCGAAGCGGCTGAGCGCCCGTGTCGACGCAGGCCGGGTCAGCCGCTACGAATCCGGCCGCATCACCCCCAGCGCCGACGCGCTCGTCCGCCTCGCCGAAAGCCTCAACATCAGCATCGACCACCTACTCATTGATGACACCCCCCGCCGACCGCTCCACTCCGCCGAGGACGTCCTCGTCGACCGCATCACCGCCCTCGGCGAACTCGCCGACAACGACCTCCACCTCGTCACCAGCCCACGACAAGCCAGACGTATCCGTCCTTCGGAACCAGCAGCACCACCCGGAAGCAGCCGACACCCGAGGCTCCCAGCCGCTCCGCCAACGCGGTCGCGAGCGGCTCGCCCTCGGGCCGCGGGTGCGCGAGCAGCACCCGCGTCATGTCCGCCTCGGTGAGCGCGCTCGCCAGCGTGTCGACCGCCTCGGGACCCGCCGCGACGATCGTGTGGTCGAAGCCGGCCTGCCACCACACCAGCGCGTCGACCAGCGAGCCGGCGACGAGCACCTCCGAGGCGGCGAGCGCCGCCGGGTTCCACACGGCCTGGTGTTCGGTAGGGAGAGCACGGCCGGGGTACCGCGCTCGTCACGAGCCCGACCGATCCGGTAACCGACCAGCTGCACCACCACGCCGTTGATGTCGTGGACGGGGATCACCACACAGCCGCGGAACAGCTCATGGCCCGACTCGCGCGACACGCCGAGCGTCTGCAGCCGCGTGCGCAGCAGCGCTCCAGCCTGCCGGTTGCCTCCGGCAACACCAGCCCCAACGTGCGATCCGAGAACCCGACTCCGAACCGGGCCGCCATCTCCGCGCCGATCCCGTGGCCGGCGAGCCAGGCTCGGGCGTCGTCGCTGCGACCCTGCGCCTCGACGTAGTGACCCACGACGGCCGCCAACAGGTCATAGCCTGATCCGGGTCGTAGTTGAGGCACGAACGTCCAGAGGACACCGACCGATGGCAGCACAATGGGCTGGACCCACGACCAGGAGACCCCCGCCAGGGCCCTCGGCGAACGCATCCGCGCCCTGCGCAAAGCCGCGCGCTGCTCCCAAGCCGAACTCGGCCAGAAGATCGGCAGCGACGGCGGACGCGTCAGCCGCTACGAAGCCGGCAGGATCACGCCCTCCGCCGAGGCCCTCGTCCGGCTCGCCGAGAGCTTCAACGTCAGCATCGACCACCTCCTCATCGACGACATCCCCCGCAGGCCCCTCCGAGCACCCGAGAACGCCCTCGGCGAACGCATCGCCGCCATCGCCGAACTCGACGACGACGCCCTCAACACCCTCAACGGCGTCATCGACGGCCTCCTCGCCCGAACCCGCCTCACCACCCTCACCGGCGGCCTCAACTAGCCAGGGGTGAGCAAGGAGCTAGGAGTTCTTCGGGAAGCGGTCCAGCAAGTACGAACGCCACCGGTGAGCGGGGCCCTCTTGACGCCAGAGCGTGAAGTTGATGATCCCGAACGGGACAGCCACCACGAGGCTCAGCACCCACGATCCGAATAGGACCAACCCGACCACTCCCATGGCGGTGCCAGAAAGCAGCCCCCACATGACGGGTCGGCGGGCAACCCACGTCGAGAGTTGAGAACTCACCACGAGCCTCCGCTCAACACCATGCCGGCTCGGATTCTTCGTTCGTCGACCAGATGTCGAGACCAAGCAGGCCAAGGTCAGTGAGGCCAGCGAAGATCGGAGCCCCGCCTGCTCCGAACAAACCGCTCACGCCGCCCCCGAAGATGAAGAAGACCGACGCGAACGTCACACGCTGTGCTCGGTCGGGCCTCGAGTCGAGCGCTTCTGCGGCGATGGCGGAGCCGCCGGAGCCCGCCGCCAACCACAGAGGGAGCGTCGACAACGACGTGCCGCCCGTGAACGGCGCCGCCACGATCGCCCCGCCCGCAAGCACCCAGGATCCGCCCTTGAGGATGCCGACCTTGTGGTCATCGACGTAGCTGATCGCCTTGCCGCCGGTAGCGTCCCAGCCCTCTTTGATGACGCTCCCACCGACGCTCAGCGCGTCCCCGATGTCTCCCAAGCTCGGGATGCCGATGAGCCCCGTGGGGTCGACGTAGTTGACCGGGTTGTTCCACGCGTACCCATAGGGGTCCCGGGATACCGCCTCGAGGGGGTCCCTAGTGAGGAACTGGCCGGTGGCGGGGTCGTAGTAGCGGGCGCGGAGGTACGAAAAGCCCGTCTCGGCGTCGGTGTAGTCGCCGGCGTAGCCGAGGAGCGGTTCCGCTGCCCCGGTGCTCGCGTCGCGCGCCCCGTACGCGTCGTACGTGAACGTGCCGGCGACTGCCCCGCTGCTGTCGGTCACCATCCGCGTCGATCCCACCTGATCCTGGTGGTACCACAGGACGCTGCCGTCCGGGTTGATCTGCGCGATCGGAAGGCGTCCAGGCCCGTAGATCAGCCACGTATCACCTTCCGCCGAGTGCTCTCCGAGGAGCAGTGGCAGGCCGCCCGACCGGTCCCAGCTGAACTCGGTGACCTCCTCGTCGGGAGCTGACTTCGCCGTGCGCAGACCGTCTCCGTCGTACTCGTAGGTCCACGTGGCTGTGGGCTCGTCGAACCAGCCGACAACTTGTACCAGCAGGTCGACAGCCGTGCTCGACGCGAGCGAGATGGTGCCATCAGGACCGACAGGCACGATCGCCGTCCCTGAAACCAGATCGCGGCTTCCGAACGAGAGCGCCGCTCCGGCCGGAACGGGCTGCCCGGACTCCCAGGCCACCAGATAGCCGGCACTGTCCGGGTCGATGGCGTGCAGCACCACGGCAACCGCATCGACTCCATCGGCGGGGACCAGCCCGAGCCCAACGACCTCCATCGTTGTGGTCGTGGCAGCCGCTAGCCGCGCACACGGCGAGGGCGTGCAGACCCCAGTGCCTGAGCGAGTGTCAGCGGCAATCTCCGGGGGCATCGTGTGACCGACGCTGCCTTGGCCAGGCTCCGTGTAGTAACCGACGACCTCAATGGCAGCGTCGGCCGCCGTCAGGGTGTACAGGTCGATCTTGCCGCCAGTACCGAGCGGAACCACTAGAAGCGCGGAAGCGTGTTGGTCGTCGTACACCATGGACGCGGCACCCGGCGCCGCAGTGCCCGTCGGCCACAGCGTGAAGTAGCCGAGACCCGCTGGGTTCAGGGCATGTGCCACCACGGCGACGGCGGAGGCACCAGATGAGGGAACGCCTCCTTCGCCAGCGATCTGGATACTGGTTGTGCCCGATGCGTCGAGCCGGGCGCAGGGATCCGGCGTGCAGGATCCGCTCGACGGGCTTGTGCTCATAACCCGCGTCGCCGGGACCGGCTCGTACGTGAGGCCCGTTGCTGCTTCCTCGGTGCCGTGCCAGCCCAGCACGTCGATGCTCACATCGACCGCTGCCGAGCTTTCCATCGTGACAGTGCCGTCCGCGGCGAGCTCACTGATCACCGTGTTCGAGGCCCAACGAGTCGCGTTGAACATCATCGACGCCGCGGAGGGTGCTGCCTGGTCCGAGGGGTACAAGGTGAGCTCACCGTCCGCCCCGGGATCGACAGCGTGGACAGAGAGGACGACGCTCGAGACGCCTGACGTCGGCACCCCGGCAAGGCCGGCGACGTCGACTCCAACTGGCGTGCCAGGAGCGAGACGAGCGCACGGCGATGGATCACAAGAGCCGATCGTCGGTGCGCTGGTGGACAGGATCCGGGTCGGCGTGACCGGCTGGTACTGACCGCGCGTGTTCTCGTACGCGGGAACCGTGGCAGAGGTAAGCCGATCGGATTGATCGTACCCGAACGCGCTCGGGGCACCGGCGTTCGGCATCGATGCGATGCGATTGCCGCGAGCGTCGTACGCGAACGTCGTCGCGTCTGTAGGCGGCGTCGTGCAACCGCCCGACGGCGTTGAAGGCGACGTCCAGCAGAGCTGTTGCGCGGGATCGAACACCTGGTGCGTGCCGTCTTCCCTACGCGTCAGGTTCCCGGCAACGTCGTACGCGAGGCCCTGCGCGTTCACGCCCGTCAGGTAGTCCCGATCGTCGTAGGCGTAGGCGTCTGTGCTGCCGGGTACGCCAGTGGGCACGACCGTGTCGACCATGCCCTCGTCGTCGCGGGAGTAGGCAAGCGATCCCAGTGTTTGCACCTCGTCCGACCATATCGTCGACACGAGGCGATCTGCCTGGTCGTACTCGAAGCTGTCGAAGTTCCCAATGGCCGCGGGGAAGGTGGTGGTGTCAAGGTTGCCGTCAGGGTCGTAGGCAAAGGTCGTCTCGTTCCCGAGCCAGTCCTCCACGGCGACCATCCGACCTGCGTCATCGAAGGTGCGGGTAACCGGCACCGTCTGGCCGGGGTAGGTGATGGCGACCAGGTTGCCGACGGCGTCCCAGGCGTAGTCGGTAGTCCGACCGGCGCCGTCGTCGTGCGACACCAATCGACCGAGCGAGTCCCAATGCCACGTGCTCGAACCCGAACCGTCGGTTGCGGCCGTGCGGCGACCCACGTTGTCGTAGGTGATGTTCGTGACATCAGGCGTAGCCGGATCGCTGTAGTCGACGTTGAGCAGCTGGTTCAGCTCGTCGTACGTGTACGTGATGCATCCCTCGGCCGGAGCGGTGCACGAACCCCCCGGCTGCGTCACCTCCGCAAGGTTGCCTGCCGCGTCGTAGTGACGGCTGGTTGTCTCACCGTTCGGATCGGTTGAGGTCGCGAGGCGGCCGACCGGGTCGTACGTCGATGCCCACTGGGCACCGAACCCATTCGCCCAGCTCTGCAGCAATCCGTCGGCGAAGTACGCGAAGGACACCGTGGCCTCAGATGAAGACCCTGCGCCCGTCGTCGTGCTGATGCGTCGATTGGCCACATCGTAGGACTGCAGCGTGGTTTCGCCCTCCGGGTCGACCATGGAGACGAGGTTCCGGTTCGCGTCATACGCCTGCGTCGTCGTCTCGCCCTCGGCGTTCGTGGTCGTCAGCAGGTCGCCGTACGCGTTGTGCGTGAAGCCCGACTCGTGCTCCGCTGGCGTGCCGCCAGGCACCTTCCCTCGCGCTGACACGACCGATGTCATCCATCCCTGGTGGTTGTAGGTCCAGGTCGTCTCGTTGCCGAGCGGATCGGTGCTCGCTGTTCGGTTGCCGGCGGCGTCATAGGCGAAGGACCACACCTTGCCCCTGGGATCCGTCATCGACGTCATGTCTGCTGGATGCGCGATGTCGTCGTAGTGGAACTGCGTCGATGTGATCGGGACATAGGCCGAGCCGTCCCATTCACGAGTCGACGTCTGCAGCAGGTTCCCTAAGGCGTCGTACTCGAACAGGGTTCTGACGTCCTCGGCGTCGATCGAGATCAGAGGCCGGTTGAACTCGTTGTAGTCGGCAAATGTCTCCCTACCGAGCGGATCGAGCGTCGCGACGACGTTGCCGTTCTCATCTAGCTCACGGGATGTGAGGCTCCCATTGGGGTCGGTCGTGGACGTCACTCGTCCCAGCGACGGTTCATATCCGTAGGTCCAGGTCGCCGCGCTGTGGGTGCCGAAGCCAAACGTGACCGCCGTGCGGAGGCCGTCTGCGAACCACTCAGCTGTGACGTCGCCCTCTGGATCGGTCGTGAGCACCTGGCCCGGCGAGTAGTCGAACGTCGTTTGATGGCCGAGCTGGTCCATCTGCGAGACCACGCGGCCTTGTGCGTCGTAGACGTTGGAGATCACCGCAGGCGACATCTCCCCTGCCTGCTCAGGCTCCCGCATGGTCAACATTCGGTGCTCTGTGTCGTAGGTGAACCCCCACGACCCGCTCCCCACATCGATCCACTCGACGAGATCGCCAGATGCGTCGTACACGAAGGTCACTGATCTGGCAGGTGATGACGAGTCGTGGACACCGACGATGTGGCTACCTGCCCACGTGAAGGTCAGGACACGGCCTGCGGCGTCGGTCACCGTTGCCAGCTGCCCTCCGGCGTCGTAGGCGAGCACGACGGTGGCAGCGGTGTCACCGACCAGGTTCGCGATCTCGGTGAGGTGACCAGCAGGGTCGAACTCGTAGCGCGACACCCGCTCGCGAGTGAAGGTCCACGATCCATCGCCGTTGGCCGCGAGGGTCGCCTTCGTCCTCGGGACCGATGGGACGTACTCCTCAGGATCGAATGGGTCCGGATCGAAGGAGACCGTCGACCCTCCTTCCTCGTGCACGGTCACCCTGTCCGATTCTGGATCCTCCTCCAGCTCCATGCCGTACGACCACGACCAGCCGAAGCCAAGCGGTCCATCGACGCCAGCGGCCGTCGAGCTATACGAGTGGTCGAGTCGCATCGGAACACCGCGGCCTGGGAACGCGAAGCTCGTAAAGCGGTGCCAGAACTCACCGGACGGCAAGGCCACCGGATAGTCGGTGTGCTGGCTGACGCAACAACGCTGCGATGGCGAGCCGCCAGCTCTCATCTCATCGAGCGTGAGGGGCCCGCCTTCGAGGAACACTGGGTTCGCACCTTCGCCTGCGAGATAGTGGGTCTCCACCTGCGCCGGGGAGAGCAGATAGTCGTAGAAGGCCACCTCGGACACGACAGCGTCCCCCTCCACGTGGATGTCGTCGCAGCCGGTCTGCCCCAAGAAGGTGGGTTCCGATGTTCCCACGTGGTTTCCATTGATGAAGAGAGCTACATCGCCGTTGTCGACTCGCTGGGCTACTACGTGATGGGGTGTCCGGGTCGCAAGACCGTCCACGCCGACAGCTGCGGCCCATGACCACACTGGGAACGGCTGGGATGGAGGTGGGTCCGGATCAGCGGTGCGGAATGTCAGCGAATAGGGCTCGGCATCGCCGGGGGGGCCGAACGTCATGGGCCCGGCAACGAGCACCGACCAATAGTCGGTCGACAGCACCGGCATCCAGTTTGCACCGCTCACTGTCCGAGGCTCGTAAAGCCAGAACTCGACCGTGAACTCGCTTGGGCAGTAGATGCCCGTTCCTCCGGGCAGCGTCGCCTCAGAAGTTGGAATCCCATCGGGTCTCGCCAGTTCTGCCGAACCGCCTGGCCCTCGAACGAGGGACCCTCGCCCGATTCGCACGTGCTCGTTCGCCGCGCCGTCGCTCGTCCCCGCGGAGTCCTCGAGCAGGCAGGGCGCGGTCGAGCACGCCGGGTCGTCCAACCGCCAGTAGCCGACCGGATTGTCGGCGAGGATGCTGGCGGCGTAGGTCGACGGCGAGGCTGAGGCTTGCGGAGCCGTCGCTACCGACGTCGCGATGATGCACAGAGACGCCACCAGCGCTCCGACAACCCCGCCTCCGACCCCGCGAAACAGCCGCGAACCTCGAGCGCAGAACATCTCGCCTCTTCTCCGCCGGCTCCGCCGTGGGTCGGCCGCTGATCAGCACCGTCTCATATCACAGAGCGTGATGCAATCATCACTTTCCGTGACCCAATTCAGCTGGGCGGCGGTTGCTCAGACGTCGAGGAAGCGACTGACCGCGACGGCGGAGCCGATGGCGCCGATCAGGACGGCGACGCCGATGACGAGCAGGTTCGTGAAGATGAGGTTGCCGTCGGTGACCACGAAGCCCTGGAAGATCGGCAGGATGCGGTCGCGGGAGAGCTCGTCGATGAACGGCCGGATCAGGAACGTCATGATGCCGACCGCCACGGCGGCGCCGAGCAGGGTCTGGATGATGCCCTCCACGATGAACGGCACCCGGATGAACCAGTTGGTGGCGCCGACGAGCTTCATCACCTCGATCTCGCGCCGCCGGGCGAACATCGCCACCCGGATGGTGTTGAGGATCAGCATGAGCGCGGCGACGAGCAGCAGCACGGCCGCGGCGAGGAAGCGCACCCCGATCTTGTTGAAGGTCTCCTGGATGCGCTGTACGACCTCGAAGGCGAAGACGACCTCGTAGACGCCGGCCTTGGACTCGAACGTCTCGCCCAGCGCCTGCACGACCTCCGGGTCCTGCACCCGGGGGGCGACGCGGAACGACGGCGGCAGGATCGACGGGTCGACGGTGTCGACGAGCTGCGGCGAGTCGGCGAAGAGCCGCTTGAACTCCTCGTAGGTCTCGTCCTGGTCGACGTACTCGAAGCGCGCAACGTCGGGGTGGTCCTCCAGGTCGCCCTGGATCGACGCCTCGAGGTCGGCCTGGACGGTCGGCTGCAGGTAGACGATGAACTCGATGCCACCGCGGAAGCGGTCGTTGGCGTTCTCCACGCCCTGCTGGAGGAGCAGCGCCGACCCGAACAGCGTCAGCGAGACGACGACCGTGAGCACCGACGCCAGCGTGAGCGTGACGTTGCGGAACAGGTTGCTCGCCGTCTCGCGGGCGACGTAGTCGATCTTGATGGCCATGGTTCAGCTCGCTCGCTACTCGTACACGCCGCGGCTCTGGTCGCGGATGATCGACCCGCGGTCGAGCTCGATGACCCGACGCCGCATGGTGTCGACGATGGAGCGGTCATGGGTGGCCATGAGCACCGTGGTGCCGGTGCGGTTGATGCGGTCGAGCAGGCGCATGATGCCCACGGACGTGGCGGGGTCGAGGTTGCCCGTGGGCTCGTCGGCCAGGAGGATGAGCGGACGGTTGACGAACGCCCGCGCGATCGACACGCGCTGCTGCTCGCCGCCGGAGAGCTCGTTGGGGAAGTTGCCCATCTTCTTGGCCAGCCCGACGAGCTCGAGGATGGCGGGCACCTGCGTCTTGACGACGTGTCGGGGCCGGCCGATGACCTCCAGGGCGAAGGCGACGTTCTCGTAGACCGTCTTGTTGGTGAGCAGCTTGAAGTCCTGGAAGACGCTCCCGATGTTGCGACGCAGGTACGGCACCTTCCACGAGCTCAGCGTGGCGATGTCCTTGCCCGCGACGTAGATCTCCCCCCGCTCGGGGGTCTCCTCGCGGTTGACCAGGCGCAGGAAGGTCGACTTCCCGGACCCGGACGCGCCCACGAGGAACACGAACTCGCCCTTGTCGACCTCGACGGTCGCGTCGTGGAGGGCGACGACATCGCCCTTGTAGACCTTGGAGACGTTCTCGAGCTTGATCATGGGAAGGCAGGCGAGGGTACCAGCGCCCTCGACGCGAACCGCGGCACCCCACCGGGCGCCGCAACGTTGCGATCACGTTACGGCAGGCCCCATACCGGGCTCAACTGCGCGCCGCGGCTGGTCGATATGACGGCATGGTGAACAGGGCCGCCGGGGGGGCGGTTGAGGCGCTCGACCGCCACATCGCGGGGTCGACGACGGGCGTGATCGTCCGCTACGTCGACCGCGTGCTGGGGCCCGAGGCGGTCGACCAGCTGCTCGCCATCGCCGGCGACGACCGCTCCGTGGAGGACATCACGTCGTTGTCGGGCTGGAGCACCTACGCGCAGGCAGGCGCGCTGCTCGAGGCCGCCCGCCAGCTCACCGGTGACCCGGCCGCCGGCGTGCGCATCGGTGAGGAGATGCTGCGCCAGTACGCCGGCTCGGAGGTCAGCGCCCTGCTGCGCTCGCTCGGCTCGCCGGGCGAGGTGCTGCGCAACGTCGCCGCCACGGCCGCCAAGTACTCCACCGTCACCACCATGCGCGCCCACCACATCGGCGAGACCTCGGCGACGGTGACCGCGGTCACCGCCGCGCCGATCGAGCGCCACCCGCTCTTCTGCGACTACACGGCGGGGCTGCTCTCGCAGGCGCCCGCGCTCTTCGGCATGGACCCGGCATCGGTGCAGGAGGTCTCCTGCCAGACCCGCGGCGACGATGCGTGCACCTACGAGGTCCGCTGGGACGTCGCGACCCTCGACCGCGCTCGACGCGGAGCGACGCGTCGAGCACCTGGAGGCGCAGCTCGCCGCCCTGACCGAGCGGTTCGAGGCGCTGCAGGAGATGGCGACCGACCTCGTGAGCACCCAGGACGTCGAGGTGCTGCTCGAGCGCATCGCGCGCCGTGCCGCGCTGGCCGTCCGCGCGCCGGCGCACGTCCTCGCCGTCTCCCTGCCCGGCGACGACCAGCTGCGCGTGCATGCGCACGGCATCCCCGCCGAACAGCAGGACGCCCTCGTGGCCGACCTCCTGAGCGAGGTGCCCGACGGGCGCGACGGCTCCCGACTGATCGTGGACGTGGCATCTGCCCGGCACCGCTACGGCCGCCTGGCCGCCCTCTACGCCGAGGGCTCCCGCTTCTTCGCACAGGAGCAGGCCATGCTGCAGGCCTACGCCTCGTATGCCGCCGCGGCACTCGACAGCGCCACGGCGATGGCGGAGGTTCGCCGGCGCCACGACACGGCCCGCGACCTGCTGGCCATGTCGTCGGCGCTCGCCCAGGTCGACACCCCCGACGAGGTGGCCGAGCGCGTCGCCGCCGCCATCCCCCGAGTGGTGGACTGCGACGTGTCCGGCGTCTTCCTGTGGGACCGCGACACCGAGGCGCTGACGCTGCGGGCCAGCTACGGGCTCGACGATGCGACGGTCGCGGCCATCCGCGCTGCGCCGGTGTCGCCGGCCGACACGCGCATCGTCGCCGACCTGCTCGCCAACCCGCGTCCCACGCTGCTCGATCGATCGACGGACGACGTCGTGGCCACCGCGCTCCTCGACCTGGCCGACGCGGAGGCAGCCGTGGTGATCCCCATCGCGGTCGGCGACGCCATCTTCGGGTTCCTCACGACGGCCGTGCGGGCCGACGCGCGCCGCCTGTCGACCGGCAACGACCTCACCGAGCGCTTGGAGGGCCTGGCCGGTCAAGCCGCCTCCGCCTTGCACAACGCCCAGCTCCTCGAGCAGGTGCGGCACCAGGCCCTCCACGATGCGCTCACCGGGCTCCCCAACCGGGTGCTGCTCCGAGACCGCCTTGCCCAGGCGCTGGCGCGGGCTCGCCGCGGCGAGCACCACGTCGGCGTGCTGTTCCTCGACCTCGACGGGTTCAAGGACATCAACGACTCCCATGGCCACGCGGTGGGCGACGCCGTCATCAGCGAGGTCGGCAACCGCCTGCGAGGCTCGGTGCGGGCCGGCGACACGGTCGCGCGGGTCAGCGGCGACGAGTTCGCCGTGGTGCTGCCCGAGGTCGCCGACCGGGAGACCTGCGAGGCGGTCGCGCTCGCCGTGCTGCAGGAGCTGCGCCGCCCCATCGACGTCGGTCACCTGACCTTCCAGGTCACGGCCAGCCTCGGCGCCGTTGCCGGCTCGCCGGACGACCCCTACGACAGCCTGGTGCGTCGGGCCGACGTGGCGATGTACCACGCCAAGCAGCAGGGTGGGAACCGGGTGGTGGTGGCCGGCGCCGGCGGCGACACGCCGTCGACCGTCGTCGCGGGCCCCGCCGAGCGGTCCGCCTGATCAGGCGTTGCCGCGCCGCCACTGGAGGTAGGCCGCCATGAACGGGTCGAGGTCGCCATCGAGCACGCCGGCCACGTTGCCCGTCTCGTGCTCCGTACGAAGGTCCTTCACCATCTGGTACGGCTGCAGCACGTAGCTGCGGATCTGGCTGCCGAAGCCGACCCGCTGCTGCTCCCCGCGGATCTCGGCCATCTCCGCCTCGCGCTTCTGGCGCTCGAGGTCGGCGAGGCGGGCCTTCAGCATGGTCATGGCCCGGTCGCGGTTCTGGAACTGCGACCGCTCTGCCTGGCACGACACCACGATCCCCGTGGGCAGGTGCGTCAGGCGCACCGCCGAGGACGTCTTGTTGATGTGCTGGCCGCCCGCGCCCGAGGCACGGAACACGTCCATCTTGAGGTCCGCCTCGTCGACGTCGATCGCCACCTCGTCGTCGTGGAGGACCGGCACGACGTCGAGCGCCGCGAAGGCGGTCTGGCGCTTCCCCTGCGCGTTGAACGGGCTCATGCGCACCAGCCGGTGCACGCCCCGCTCGGCCTGCAGGTATCCGTAGGCGTAGCGCCCCTTGACCAGGAACTCGACCGAGGACAGCCCGGCCTCGCTGCCCGGCGTGGCGCCCTCCTCCTCGACCTCCAAGCCGGCACGCTCCGCCCAGCGGACGTACATCCGGTAGAGCATCTCGGCCCAGTCCTGGGCGTCGGCGCCGCCCTCTCCCGCCTGGATCGTGCAGAGGGCGTCACGTTCGTCGTGCTCGCCGGAGAACATGGACCGCAGCTCCAAGGCTCGGAGCTGCGCGTCGAGGCTGGCGAGCGACGCTTCGATCTCGGCCTCCTGGGAGGCGTCGTCGACCTCGCGGGCCAGCTCGTGGAGCGTCTCGGCGTCCTCCAGCTCGCCCACCAGCCGCTCGTGGAGCCCCAGGTCGTCCATCACCCCGGAGAGCTCACCGGTGACGCGCTTCGCCGCCTCGGGATCGTCCCAGAGGTCGGGGCGCGAGGCCTCCGTCTCGAGGAGCGGGCGACGGGCCCGCAGCTCCTCGAGCCGCAGGTAGCCCTCGGCGTCGGTGATGCGCTTGCGCGCCTCGGCGAGCGCGTCGGAGAAGTCGCGCACGACGGCCCCTCAGGCCTTGCCGTGGCAGAGCTTGAACTTCTTGCCGCTCCCGCACGGGCAGGGCGCGTTGCGGGGCGTCTTGTCCCACTCGGAGCGCACGGTGGGCGCCATCGTCGCCGCCGGGGCCGCGGCCTGCGGCGCGGCCGTGCCCGACTCGGCGGCAACCCGCTGCGCGGCCACGGCCATGCTGCCACCGCCTGCGGCGTCGTCGGCCGGTGCGGAGTACTGCATGTTCTGGAGCTGCGGCTCCTGGGCCGCCGGGGCCGGCGGCTGGGCTGCGGGCGCGCCATCAGCGGGCGCGTTGACCTGGACCTGCACGTGCATCACGTAGCGGACGAGGTCCTGGGCGATGCCCTGCATCATCATCCCGAACATCTCGTAGCCCTCGCGCTGCCACTCGGTGAGCGGGTCCTTCTGGCCCATGGCGCGGAGGTTGATGCCCTCCTGCAGGTAGTCCATCTCGTAGAGGTGCTCGCGCCACTTCGTGTCGATGATGCGCAGCATCACCTGGCGCTCGACCTGGCGCATCACGTCGGCGCCCAGCTCGCTCTCGCGCTTCTCGTAGTGCGTGATGGCGTCGTCGACCAGCGCCTCGTAGAGGGCGTCGGTGGAGCCGGCCGCCGCCATCTGCTCCTTGCTGAGCGCGGTCGGCCAGTAGGTCAAGACGTCGGAGTGGAGGCCGTCGAGGTCCCACTCCTCGTGGAACTCGGCGACGCAGTAGGTGCCCACGAGCCCCTCGACGGCCTCGGGGAGGTGCTCGGTGAGGATCCGCTCCCGCAGGTCGGCCTTGTCGAGGATCTGGTCGCGCAGCGCATAGATCACCTTGCGCTGCGCGTTCATGACCTCGTCGTACTTCAGGACGTTCTTGCGGATCTCGCCGTTCTTCTGCTCGACGGTGGTCTGCGCGCGCTCGATCGCCTTCGAGACCATCTTCGCCTCGAGGGGCACGTCGTCGGGCAGGGCCTTGCCCATCACCCAGTTGATGGCGCCGGTGGCGAAGAGTCGCATGAGGTCGTCCTCGAGCGACAGGTAGAAGCGGCTCTCGCCCGGGTCGCCCTGGCGGCCGGCGCGGCCGCGGAGCTGGTTGTCGATGCGGCGCGAGTCGTGGCGCTCGGTGCCGAGCACGTAGAGCCCGCCGAGCTCGCGGACCTTCTCGCCCTCGGCACGCATCTCGGCGGCGTGGCTCGCCTCGAGCGCCTGCAGACGGGCCCGGCCCTCGTCGGACTCGACGTCGACGCCCTCGGCTCGCAGGTCGCGCAGGGCGAGGATCTCGGGGTTGCCGCCCAGGATGATGTCGACGCCTCGACCGGCCATGTTCGTGGCGACGGTGACCGCACCGAGTCGGCCGGCCTGGGCCACGATCTCGGCCTCGCGGCTGTGCTGCTTGGCGTTGAGCACCTCGTGCTTGATGCCCCGCTTGTCGAGCAGCCGTGACAGGTGCTCGGACTTGCCGACCGAGATGGTGCCCACCAGCACCGGTTGGCCGACGTCGTAGCGCTCGGCGATGTCATCGACGACGGAGTCCCACTTGCCGTCCTCGCTCTTGTAGATGAGGTCGCCCTCGTCGAGCCGGGCGAGGGGCTTGTTGGTCGGCACGGGGACGACCTGCAGGCCGTAGGTGTTGGAGAACTCGGCGGCCTCCGTGGCAGCCGTGCCCGTCATCCCGGCGAGCTTGTCGTACATGCGGAAGTAGTTCTGGAGGGTGATCGTGGCGAGGGTCTGGTTCTCCTCCTTGATCTTCACGCCCTCCTTGGCCTCGACAGCCTGGTGGAGCCCCTCGGACCAGCGGCGCCCCTCGAGGATGCGGCCGGTGAACTCGTCGACGATCTTCACCTCGCCGTCGACCACGATGTAGTCCTTGTCGCGCTTGAAGAGCTCCTTGGCGCGCAGCGCCGCCTGGAGCTGGTGCACCAGGTTCTGGGCGACGCCGTCGTAGAGGTTCTCGATGCCCAGCGCCCGCTCGACCTTCTCGATGCCCGACTCGGTCGGCGACACGGTGCGCTTCTGCTCGTCGACCTCGTAGTCGTCGTCGCGCCGGAGGCCGCGGACGATGGTCGCGAACTTGTAGTAGAGCTGCGCGGCGTCGGCGACGCGGCCGGAGATGATCAGCGGGGTGCGGGCCTCGTCGATGAGGATGGAGTCGACCTCGTCGACGATGGCGTAGCTGAAGCCCCGCTGCACCTGCCGCTCGCGCGACATCGCCATGTTGTCGCGGAGGTAGTCGAAGCCGAACTCGTTGTTGGTGCCGTAGGTGATGTCGGCGGCGTACTGGCGTCGCTTGTGGTCGGGTTCGTTCTCGCCGGGGACGATGAGGCCGACGTCGAGGCCCAGCCAGCGGTGGACGCGACCCATCCACTCCGAGTCGCGGCGGGCGAGGTACTCGTTGACGGTGATGAGGTGCGTGCCCTTGCCGGACAGCCCGTTGAGGTAGGCGGGCAGGGTCGACACGAGGGTCTTGCCCTCACCGGTCTTCATCTCGGCGATCCACCCGAAGTGCAGCGCCGCACCGCCGATGAGCTGCACGTCGTAGTGGCGCTGGCCGAGCACCCGCTTGCCGGCCTCGCGCACGACGGCGAACGCCTCGATGAGCAGGTCGTCGAGGTCCTCGCCGGCGTCGAGCCGGCGGCGGAACTCGCCCGTCTTGGCCTGGAGCGCCGCGTCGCCCAGCGCCTCCATCTCGGGCTCGAGCGCGCCGATGTCGGGCACCAGGCCCTGGAGCGCCTTGAGCTTCTTGCCCTCGCCGGATCGGAGGATCTTGTCGAAGATGCTCATGAGGGATCCGAGTGTACCGACGGCCCCGCGAGGTGCCTGATCAGGTGCCGGTCACCCGCCGTAGCTCATCCGGGTGTCCTCCATGCGCAGGACCTCGGTGTCCTCGGGCTTCAGGAACCCGCAGGACAGCACCTCACCGACGAAGAAGGTGTGGCCGCCGCAGTCGACCGGTTGGCGCAGCGCGCACTCCATCCACGCCACGGCCTGGTCGAGCACCGGCACGCCGGTGACCGGCGCGTCGTGGAACGCGAAGCCGTTGAGGGTCATGGCGGACTCGTCGACCTCGACGGGCTTGGTGAACTTGCGGACGATCGCCCGGTCGTCGCGGTCGATGGTGCACAGGGAGAAGGCGCCGTCCGAGGAGATCAGCTCGTGGGTGAGCGCCGTCTTCTCGACGCCGATCCCGACGAGCTTCGGGTCGAAGGAGACCTGCGTGGCCCAGCTCAGCGTCATGGCGTTGCGCCGGTCGCCCGAGCGGGAGCCGACGAGGTAGAGGCCCGACGGCATGGTCCACAGCAGGCGGCGGCGGACCTTGTCGTACGCCTCGCGCGCGTCGTCGCCGTCGACGCCGGGCGGGAAGGGCCCGATCGCCCCCGCGCCTCCGGGTGCCGCCACTAGCGGATGTCGAGGAGCTTCTCGCGCACGGCGTACACGACCGCCTCCATGCGGGAGTGCAGGTGCAGCTTCTCGAGGATGTTGCGGACGTGGTTCTTCACCGTGTTCTCGGAGATGTAGAGCTCGGTGGCGATCTCGCGGTTGCTCATGCCCTGGGCGACGAGCTTGAGGACCTCGAGCTCGCGGTCGGTGAGGCGAGGCGTCGGCATGGCCTGGCGGTCGTCGGCCTTCTTGGCGAGGCTCGTGAACTCCGAGAGCAGCTTGGACGCCATCGACGGCGAGATGAGGCTCTGTCCGCTCACGACGCTGCGGATGGCGCTGGCGACCTCCTCGATGGAGATCTCCTTGAGGAGGTAGCCGGTGGCGCCCGCCTTGATGGCGTCGTAGAGGTCGTCCTCCTCGTCGCTCACGGTGAGCATGAGGATCTTGGCGGAGGGAACCGACTCGGCGATGGCGCGGGTGGCCTCGATGCCGCTCACCCGGGGCATCCGGACGTCCATGAGCACGACGTCGGGGGTGAGCTCCTCGGCCTTCTCGATGGCCTCCTGGCCGTCCTCGGCCTCGCCGACCACCTCGACGCCGTCCTCGGACTCGAGGACCATGATGAGGCCGCGGCGGAACAGCGCGTGGTCGTCGCAGATCATCACTCGGATGGCCTCGCCAGCCGATTGCGCTGGTCGTGCTGGTTCTGCTGCGTGGTCAGCCCCGGGGGCGTCGACCATGGTTCTCCCCTGACCGCCCGTCAGGCGCTTGCGGGCTAGCCACAAGAGCCTAGTTCGTCCGCCGGGCGCGCCAGGGAGTGGTCAGCCCTCGGCGGCCATCGCCTGCGGGAGCTCGCTGGGCCCCCTCGCCCCGGCGGCGCGGCGCGGCCCGACCTGCTTGCGCATGAGGGTCTTCACCTTCAGCTTGTGGAGCTGCGGTTCGAGCTTGGCGACCGCGAGGTCGACCGCCGCGAACGGGTCGCCCGCCGCGGCCTTGCAGAAGAGGGGGTTGCCGGCGCCCTCGAGGCTGACCTCGCACACCTCCTTGTCGGCGATGCGCGGGTTCTGCTCCTCGAAGAAGTGCACCTCCGCGCGCAGGATGCGAGCCCCAAAACGACTGAGGCGGCCGATCTTCTCCTCGGCCGCCGCTCGCAGAGCTGGTGAGATGTCGATGTGCCGAGCACTGACGGTGATGTCCACGAAGTGGGTACCTCCCGGGTCTTGGCTTGGTGACCGGATGCTACGCCGTCCGGCCCGGCTTGTCGCCGCTCAGGCCGCGCGCCGCGCACGGTTGGGTGCCCGGGCGACGACGACGCCGTGCACGTGGCCGGCGCCGCCGACCCGCAGCGCCCTCGCCGCGGCGGTGAGCGTGGCGCCTGTCGTGGCGACGTCGTCGACGAGGACCACCTGCAGGGGTACCGGCGAGCGGGCAGCAAGGCGGGGACCGGCTCGGCGCTCCGCCGCGGAGCGACCCGACTGCGGCGGGCCCGGCAGCCGCACGAGCAGGCGCTGCACCGGGAGCCGCCAGCGGCGGGCAAGCGCCCGGGCGAGCAGCTCGGCCTGGTCGAAGCCCCGCGCCTGGCGGCGCTGGACACCGGTGGGCGCCCAGGTGACGACGTCGCCGCGCGGGGCTGGCAGGGTGGCGGCCACGGCGACGGCGAGCCAGTGGACGAGGTCGCGGCGCTGCCGGTTCTTGAGCCCCGTCAGCAGCTGGCGCAGCGCCTCGTCGTAGGCGAAGGCCGCATCGAGGCGATCGAGGTGCAACGGCACGGGCAGCGCAGGCGCGCGGCGCAGGCCGTCGGCGCAGCGCTGGCACACCACGTGCCCTGCGCCGCGCCCGCAGACGGCGCAGCTGGTCCCGAGGAGCATGGCCCCCGACGGTAGGCACGGCCCTGTGACACCGAGCCCCCGGTGCCGGGCGGGTTGTCAACGCGATCCCCCGCTCAGGCGTCTGTCAGGGGTGATGATGGCATCCATGGCCGCGGATCCCGAGCCCCCCGGCACCGTCGCGTCGACGGCGGGCGACCTCGAGTCCGCCTACCGGGAGCACTACCGGTCGCTGGTGCGGCTGGCGTCGCTCCTCGTCGACGACGTCGGCACGTGCGAGGAGCTCGTGCAGGAGGCGTTCGTGTCGGTGTGGCAGCGGGGGGCGGCGCTGTCGCAGCCGGATCGGCTGCCGGCGTACCTGCGCAGCGCCGTGCTCAACGGCGCACGATCGCACCTGCGCCACGCCGGGGTGCGCCGGCGCCACCTGCGCGTCGCCGCCGATCCCGACCCGGCCCCCGCCGCGGAGGCCACGGCCATGGCGGCCGATCCGGGACGCGAGGTGCTGCAGGCCCTCCGGGCGCTGCCCGAGCGCCAGCGCGAGGTGCTGGTGCTGCGCTACTACCTCGACCTCTCCGAAGCCCAGATCGCGACCACGCTGGGCATCTCCAAGGGGTCCGTCAAGACCCACGCCCACCGCGGGCTCACGGCCCTCGCCGAAGGACTGGAGGCGTCGCAGTGACCATCGAAGACCGGCTGCGGGCCGCCATCACCGCCCGGACCTCCACCGTCGAGCCGTCGGCCGACGCCCTCCACCGCATCGAGGAGAAGCTCATGGACTCCCAGCAGGACACCAACCGCAAGCGGATGCTCGTCGGCGTCGCCTCGGCGGCCGCCGTGCTCGCCGTCGTCATCGGCGCCATCGCGCTGACCGACGACGACGACCAGGACGTCGACGTGGCCGACCCCGACACGACGGAGTCGACCGAGACCACCGAGGGCACGACGACGGAGTCGACGACCACGACGACGACCTTCACGAGCCTGGTCGACCCGGCGGTGCCGGTCTGGCCTCGCCGGCTCACCGCGCAGCGCTTCGACGACCCGGTCGCGGCGGCGCGCGAGCTTCGCGGTCGACTTCGTCGGCTTCACCGACCCCGTCGTCGGTCAGCTCCAGCAGGGCGACAGCCGCTCCGGCGAGGTGCCGGTGCAGCCCACGGCGGACGGACCGGTGACCACCGTGCTGGTGCGCCAGCTCGAGGACGACACCTGGTTCGTCATCGGCGCCGACACCGCCGACATCGAGCTGCAGGAGCCCGAGGTCGGCGCGGAGATCGACTGCCCGGTCACGCTCACCGGCACGGCGCTGGCCTTCGAGGGCCACGTCGACGTCGCGGTGCGCGCCGACGCCCGCGAGGAGCCCATTGGGACCGGCTTCGTCACGGGCAGCGGGGCGCCGCCCGCGGGGCCCTTCGAGGGCACCGTCGACTGCTCCCTCGACGAGCTCGACGACGGCGTGCACTTCGGCGCCATCGTGCTCACGACCTCGAGCGCCGACGACGGCCGCATCTGGACCGCCGAGGTGCGCCGGGTCGCCCTGCGGGCCCCGTAGCGCGCCGAACCCCGTCGAGCTCGCGATGGCGGACGGCGCCAGGCGCCGGAACCCAACGCAGGTTCGGTGGGTGGGGGCCGTAGCGTGTCGCGATGCTCCCGTTCCCCCCGGCTGACGAGCTGCTCCGGCGCCTTCCCCGGCTGCTCGGCGGCCTGGTGCTCTTCGGGCTGGGCATCGCCTTCATGGTCCGCTCGGAGCTGGGGCTGGCGCCGTGGGACGTGCTCCACCAGGGCGTGTCGCAGCACACGGGCCTGGCGATGGGCACGGTGACGATCGCCACCGGCGCGGCCGTGCTGCTGCTGTGGCTGCCGCTGCGCGAGCGCATGGGCATCGGCACGGTGGCAAACGCCCTGGTGATCGGTGTCGTCGTCAACGGGGCGCTCGCCGTGCTCGACGAGCCCGAGCCGGTCGTCCTGCGGGTGGCCTTCCTGGCGCTGGGGATCTTCCTGTTCGGCCCCGGCTCGGGCCTCTACATCGGTGCCGGGCTGGGCCCCGGGCCCCGCGACGGCCTGATGACCGGCCTGGCGAGGCGGGGGCAGTCGGTGCGCGTGGCGTGCACGACGGTCGAGCTGAGCGCGCTCGCCATCGGCGCCGCCCTCGGCGGAACCGTCGGCATCGGCACGGTCGCCTTCGCCCTGACGGTCGGCCCCAACGTCCACTGGTTCCTCGACCGCATGACCCTGCCCCAGCCGAGGCGGCGGGCAACGAGCGCCGACGAACTGCCAGCAGCGATCGAGGCCCTGTAGCCACCCGACGAACTGGCGAGGCAATGCGGCCCGTTGCCCGCCGCCCGAGGCAATGCGGCCCGCATTCGGGCCGCATTGCCTCGACCTGGGCGTAGCGGGTGCTATTGCCTCGGGGGGAGGCGAGGCGGCCGCAGGCCGGCGAGCTCGAGACCTAGTAGCGGTAGTTCTCGTGCTTGTAGGGGCCCTCGGCGGGGATGCCGAGGTAGTCGGCCTGCTCCTCGCTCAGCTTGGTGAGCTTCACGCCGAGGTGGTCGAGGTGCAGGCGGGCCACCTGCTCGTCGAGCAGCTTGGGCAGCACGTAGACGCCGAGGGGGTACTGCTCGGTCTTGGTGAACAGCTCGATCTGGGCCAGCACCTGGTTGGTGAAGCTCATCGACATGACGAAGCTCGGGTGACCCGTGGCGTTGCCGAGGTTCAGCAGCCGGCCCTCGGAGAGGATCAGCACGGAGTGGCCGTCGGGGAACACGAACTCGTGGACCTGTGGCTTGACCTCGATCTTGCGGATGTCGCTCTGGCGGGCGAGGCCGGCCATGTCGATCTCGTTGTCGAAGTGCCCGATGTTGCCCACGATGGCGTTGTGCTTCATGCGGGCCATGTGCTCGGCGGTGATGATGCCCTTGTTGCCGGTGGTGGTGATGAACAGGTCGGCGGTGCCGAGCACCGACTCGATGGTGGTGACCTCGAAGCCCTCCATCGCCGCCTGCAGCGCGCAGATCGGATCGACCTCGGTGACGATCACCCGGCAGCCCTGGCCCCGCAGCGACTGGGCGCTGCCCTTGCCGACCTCGCCGTAGCCGCACACCACGGCGACCTTGCCGCC
Source organism: uncultured Microthrixaceae bacterium (assembly GCA_963715505.1). Taxonomy (GTDB): domain Bacteria; phylum Actinomycetota; class Acidimicrobiia; order Acidimicrobiales; family VFJN01; genus VFJN01. Next base: position 787,482 of record OY970242.1, on the reverse strand, counting down.
GAGCATGACGTCGGTGCCGCGGTTGATGCCGTCGATGAGGCTGTGGCGGCAGCCGTAGAGGTTGTCGAACTTCGACTTGGTGACGGAGTCGTTGACGTTGATCGCCGGGAACAGCAGCTGGCCCGCCTCGAACATCTGGTAGAGCCGGTGCACCCCAGTGGTGGTCTCCTCGGTGACGCCCTTGATGCCGCTGGCGATGGTGGTCCAGCGGTTGGGGTCCTCGGCGAGGGAGCGCTTGAGGGTGTCGACGATGACGCCCCACTCCTCCGGGTCGTCGTCGGTCGCGTCGGGGACGGCCCCGGCCTTCTCGTACTCGACGCCCTTGTGGACGAGCAGGGTGGCGTCGCCGCCGTCGTCGAGGATCATGTTGGGGCCGCCGCCGTCGGGCCACTGGAGCACCTGCTCGGTGCACCACCAGTACTCCTCGAGCGTCTCGCCCTTCCAGGCGTAGACCGGCACGCCCCGGGGCTCGGCCACGGTGCCCTCCGGCCCGACGGCCACGGCGGCAGCGGCGTGGTCCTGCGTGGAGAAGATGTTGCAGCTGACCCAGCGGACCTGCGCGCCGAGGGCGGTGAGCGTCTCGATCAGCACGGCGGTCTGGATGGTCATGTGCAGCGAGCCGGTGATGCGTGCGCCGGCGAGGGGCTGCTCGTCGGCGAACTGGGCGCGCAGCGCCATGAGGCCGGGCATCTCGACCTCGGCCAGCTCGATCTCCTTGCGGCCCCACGGGGCGAGGCTGAGATCGGCGACCTTGAAGTCCTGGTCGGGGGCAGTGGTGGTCATGAGGGGTCCTCCCTGCGTGCGCGCCGAGGTGGCAGCAACGCGGCTTCGTGGTGTGGGAGGGCTGGGTGCAGCAGCACCACCCTGATCAGCCCGGGTGCGCGATGGTAGCGGCCTCAGCGGGCCAGGGCCGCCTTCAGCTCCATCAGCACAGGGATGGGGCCGGGGTCGACGCCCGCCTCGGCGGCGAGGTGGAGGCTGACGAAGTCGCCCTGGATGATGAGGTCGAAGAGCTGTGCCAGCGGGCCCTCGCCCGCGGCGGTGACGTCGACCACGCCCTGCACGACCTCGTCGATCACGTCGTAGGTGAGCTCGAAGCGGCGCGTCACCTGCGGATGCTCGAAGTCGTGGCGGAAGCGGACCACCGTCATCACCTGGCGGGTGATGTCGCCGTGCTGGCCCCAGCCGCAGATCTCGTTGTGGCACATCTCCGGCACGCCGGCGGAGAACGCCGGCGCCTTGGCGTTCTCGTTGACCTGGCACTTGAAGCGGTAGGCGGCGACCTCGCCGAGCGCGTCGCCGCCGTAGGCGACCGGCATCGTGCGGCCGATCCGGCGGGCGATGCGCCGGGCCCGGTTGTCGTCCCCGACGAGCTCGTCGCGGCGGCGTCGGAGCTGGCCGACCGCCTCGGCGACGTACTCGCTGGCGCCGGGGAACAGGCCGACCTGCTCGAGCACCATGAGGGCGGGGATGCTGACCGAGCCGACCGCCGCTCGGGGCATCGGGACCTCGGGCAGGGCGATGTGCGGGGCATCCCACGATGCCGCCAGCTCGGCGAGGCGCCCACCCGAGGAGAGCACCACCATGCGGGCGCCGGCGGCGGCTGCCGCCTGGGCGGCCTCCACGGTCTCCTCGGTGCTGCCCGAGCAGGAGATGGCGAAGCACAGCGTGCCGTCGCCGACGAACGACGGCGCCTCGTAGCCCTTGACAACGGTGAGCGGCACGGGCATGAAGGGCGCGGCGATTGCCGCGAGCACGTTGCCGCCGATCCCGCTGCCGCCCATGCCCAGCACGACGACGTTCTCGATGTCGTCATGGGCGGGCAGGCCCTCGATGCCGGCCGCCAGGGCCGCGGCCGAGGCGACCTGCTCGGGCAGGGCAGCGGCCAGCTCGAACATGCCGACCGTGTCGAGGACCTCTGCCTGGGTCATCCCGCGTCGAACGTGGGCGCGATGCCCTCGGCCTGGGCCTTGGCGAGGAGGCGCTCGTGCTCGTCGTCGGGCACCGTCTCCGCCTCGTCGATCAGCATGATGGGGATGTCGTCGCGGATGCTGTAGCGGCGCTGCAACCGCGGGTTGTAGAGGGCGTCCTCGTCGGCGAAGTACAGCAAGGGCCCCTTGTCGTCGGGGCAGGCGAGGATCTCGAGCAGCTGCGGGTCGAGGGCCATGGGTGACTCCTTGGGCGTCGGTGCGGGCGGGCGGATCAGCGAGCGCCGTCGACGAGCGAGCGCAGCTCGTCGACGTGGGTTGCACAGGATGCCTGATCCGGTGCCTCGAGGTTGAGTCGGAGGAGCGGTTCGGTGTTGGAGGCCCGGAGGTTGAACCACCAGTCGCCGAGGTCGACCGTGAGCCCGTCGAGGCGGTCCTGGGCGGCGCTCGGGAACTCCCCTGCGATCTCCTCGATGACCCCCTTGGGGTCGGGGACCTCGAAGTTGATCTCCCCCGAGGCGGCATAGCGGTCGAAGGGCTTGCGCAGCTCCGAGAGCGCCACGTCGGCCTTGCTGAGCTGCTCGAGCACGATCAGGGCGGCGATCGAGCCGGAGTCGGCCCGCCAGTTCTCACGGAAGTAGTAGTGGGCGGAGTGCTCACCGCCGAAGGCGGCGCCGGTGTCGGCCATGACGGCCTTGATGAAGCTGTGGCCCACCTTGGTGCGCACCGGGGTGCCGCCGCGCTCGCGGATCACCTCGGGCACCGCCTTCGAGCAGATGCAGTTGTGGAGGATGGTGGCCCCGGGCTGCTTCTCCAGGACGGCGGCCGCGACGATCGCCGTGGTCAGCGAGCCCGAGAGCGGCTCGCCGAGGTCGTCGACGAGGAACACGCGGTCGGCGTCGCCGTCGAAGGCCAACCCGACGTCGGCGTCGGCCTCGAGCACGCGAGCCTGCAGATCGCGGAGGTTGTCCGCCTGGATCGGGTCGGCCGGGTGGTTGGGGAAGGTGCCGTCGAGCTCGCCGTAGAGCACCTCCAACGAGAAGGGCAGGCCGTCGAACACGGCGGGCACGACGAGCCCGCCCATGCCGTTGGCGGTGTCGGCGACCACCGTGAGCGGCCGCAGCGCGGCGACGTCGACGAAGGACCGGACGTGGTCGGCGAACTCGCGGAGGAGGTCGAGCCGCTCTCCCCCGCCCATCGCGCCACCGGCGGGCCGCAGGCGCGTCTCGGCCATGGCCTTGATGTCGCGGCAGGCCGCTGTCCTCCCCCACCGGGCGGGCGCCCGGGAGGCACAGCTTGATGCCGTTGTAGCGGGCGGGGTTGTGCGACGCCGTGAAGATGGCACCGGGCGCATCGAGCTTGCCGGATGCGAAGTAGAGGAGGTCGGTGGACGCCAGGCCCAGGTCGACGACGTCGAGCCCCTGCTCCTGCACCCCCTGCGAGAACGCTTGGGACAGCTCGACGCCCGAGGCGCGCATGTCGCGCGCCGACGAGCACCTTCTTGGCGCCGCCGACCTGGTCGCCCGCGAAGCGCGGCGAACGCTGCCCCGATCGCACCTGCGGCCTCGGCGTCGAGCTGGTCAGGCGTGGTCCCCCTGATGTCGTAGGCCTTGAAGATCGCGTCGAGGTCGGCCATGGGGCCACCCTAGTTGCGGCCCCGGACCGAGCTCGTAGGCGCCCGTGGCGGACCAGTGCCGGATGCGCCAGACGTCTCGCAGGACGCGCAGCCCGTCGCGGACGACGCGCACCGTCGAGCGCTCGGCGCTCCTCAGCGTGACGGACACCTCGGTGAGCGAGCGCTCGTGGCGCTCGACGAGGTGCAGGATCTCGATGTCGAAGGCGAAGCCGTCGACCCGGCCGAGGGCGAAGAGCTCCTTGGCGACGTCGGCGCGGAACGCCTTCAGGCCGCACTGCGTGTCGTGCGGCCGGCTGAGCAGCACGGCCGTCGCCACGACGCTGATGGCGCGGCTGCCCAGGTCGCGGCAGCGAGCCCGCGCCGCGCACGGTCGTCGTGCCGGGGTGGCGCCGGTTCCCCACCGCGACGTCCCATCCGGCCTCCACCTCGGCGATCACCGACCGGAGCTGGTCCGGCGAGTACGACAGGTCGGCGTCGGTGAAGGCGATGGTCCGCCCACGCGCCGCGTCGACGCCGGCGCGCACGGCAGCGCCCTTGCCGCGGTTCACGGGCAGGATGACGACCTGGTCCGCACCGGCCGCCAGCGCTGCGTCGGCGGTGCCGTCTGCGGAGCCGTCGTCGACCACGACGACCTCCACCCCGCCGTCGGCGGCGAGGTCGTCGAGCGCGCGGCGGATGGCGAGCACGGCGGTCCCGATCCCCTCGGCCTCACCGAAGGCCGGGACGACCACCGATGCCCGCACCGATCCGGCGGGCGCCGGTCGGGGCCGCCGCTCCTGCAGCGAGCGCCGCACGCTGCCGAGCAGCACGGCGCGGTACAGCACCAGCCGCACCGCGGCGGCCGCCGCCAGCGCCACGACCTTGGCACCCACCAGCGCGCTCGTGGACGTGAAGCCGTGGGCGGCGAAGATGCCCCGCAGCACCGCCACGTCGACCGCGGCCGCGACGGTCGCGACCGCCACGAACGCCACCGGCATGCGCACCCAGCGCACATAGGGGTCGCTGCGGAAGGTGACCCGGCGGTGCAGCACGAAGGAGACCACCGAGGCCACGGCGATGGCCGTCACGTCGGCGACGACGAGGATCCACCCCGCCCACTGGCGCAGCACCACCAGCAAGCCGACGTCGACGGCGGTGGGCACGAGCGCCACCACCGCCAACCGCCCGAGGCGCTGCCTCACGGCCCGGCGTGGCGGCGAGCCCCGGAGCCCGCGGCGAGGTGCCGGGCGGTGCGGCGCGGGCGGGCCAGCCCGAGGGCCGCGACGAGTCCGACCGCCGTGAGGGCGTAGGCGATCCACTCGATCGGCTCGCGGCCGTAGGTCAGCTCGACGTCCTCGCTGGTCGGCACGACCACCATGAGGTTGGGAGCGACGCGGTAGGGGCCGTCGGCGCCCGACACCCGCCAGGCCGGGAAGTACGACGCCTTGACGAGGACGGGCGCGCCGGGCTCGTCGACGTGGAAGCGGATGTGGTCACGCCCCGCCTCGATCTCCGTCACGGTGGCACGCTCGACCGGCTCGACGCTCGGCTCGCCCTCGCCGGGCGACAGGCGCTGCCAGCCGGAGGGCCCCGACGACGCGAGGAACACGTCCCAGCGGTCGGGGTCGGTGAACCAGCGAACCGCCGGGCCGAAGCAGCGGCCCTGGTCGTCGGCGCCGCCGCAGATCCAGTCGTGCTGCGCGTCGTCGACCCCCTCGAGCACGGCGGGCTCGTGGCTGAGCGGCTCGACGATGTCGGAGCCGGCGACCTCGAACACGACCCAGGGGCCCGATGCGGCGATCTCGGTGAGGTCGGGGTGGCTGCGCGCCGCGGTGGTGGCCTGGACGGACGTGGCGAGGTAGTAGCGGACGCCCATGAGCTGCAGGTGGCGGACGCCGCGCTCGAGGTCGAAGCCGTTGTAGGGCAGGTCGCGCTGGGCCGCGCTCGGCGCGGCCGACAGCTCGACCTGCGTGAGGAAGTGGAACGGCGTCGTCGCGGAGGCCTCGAAGAACAGGCCCTCCATCGACCCGATGCAGCCGTCGGTCCAGTGCGGCAGGAGCATGAGCGCCATCGGCGTGCCGTAGCGGTTGAGCTCCTTCTCGTACTCCCAGAAGGCGCGCCCGCAGCCGTGCTCGTCGCCCACCTGGGCCATGGTCTGCACCAGCGCTCGGTACTCGGGGTAGGCCTCCTTGCCCTCGAAGCCGGTGTAGTTCCAGTGGGCCCACGACCGCACGAAGCTCGAGTCGTCCGGACCGTTCTCGAGGCCGAGGAAGGAGTAGCTCCCGTCGGCGCGCGCCTGCCCGAAGGGCAGCGTCCGCAGCGGCAGGCCGACCACGACGAGGCAGGCGACCAGCGCCGCGCCGGCGGTGGCGGCGGGCCCGGCGAGGCTCGGGCGCTCGGGGTCGCGGGCGGTGAGGACGGCGATCGTGCGGCCGATCTCCGCGACGCCCACGGCAGCGAGCAGGTACAGGCAGAGGTAGTAGAAGGGCAGGATCCGTGCGTTCCAGAGGCGACCCTCGGGCAGCAGCACGAAGGCCAGCCCGCTGGCGAGGATGCACGCGCCGAGCACCCAGCCGAGCCGGACCTTGAAGGCGATCGACAGCACGAGGCCGATGAGCGCCAGCGCCAGCACCCATCGCAGGTCGACGGGCGAGTCGGGGGTGCGCGGGATCAGGTACTTCCACACCGTCTCGTCGGGTCGGGGCAGCTTCTCCCAGCCCATGTCGTTCACGAAGGCGCGCCGCCAGAAGAAGGGCAGCACCCAGAACGCCGAGAGCAGCCCGCCCACGGGCAGCACCGCGGCGAGCCAGCGCAGCGTGTCGCGCGCCGGGCGGCGCAGGAGCGCGATGAGGGCCGTGCCGGCGAGCGCGTAGAAGGCGGGGATGAGGTGGCAGAGCCCCGTGAGCGCCAGGAGCACCGCCGCCAGGGCGCGGTGGCGCCCGGTGCGCATGCCGCGCAGCACCACGCCGAGGTACACCACGCACAGCGACAGGCTGATGGAGAAGGCGAACTCGCCGGCCAGCGTGGAGGCGATGTTGCCGCCGTAGATCGTGAAGTTCCGGTCGAAGAGGAACGCCACGCTGGCCACGGCGAGGAGCGCGGGCCCGGGGAAGGGCAGGTCGGCGAGGCGCCCGAAGGCGTAGGCGGCCAGCGGCAGCGACAGCACGCCCGCGACGGTGACCAGCTTGAAGGCGGTGCCGTAGGGCAGCTCCACGCCCACCACGACCACCGCCGCTGCCAGCACGCCGAGCAGCATCCGCTGCCATCCGGGGCCTGCTCGCCAGGCCATCACCGCGACGCCGGCGGCGATCACGAGTGGTGCGACGACGAGCGGCCCGCCGAAGACGCCGACGTCGAGCGCCACGATGAGCAGCGAGGGAACGACCATGTAGAACTGGTAGGCGGGGAAGCCGGCGTACCAGTCGGGCGTCCAGCCCGACAGGCGCAGCTCCGGGAGCAGGTGGTCGCGGAGGTAGGCCGGGCCCCACACGTGGGCGCCCATGTCGCCGCCCGCGGGCACGACGCTGGAGAGGATCTCGTCGGGGTGCAGGTTCCCGAACGTGAACGCCACGCAGACGACGACCACGACGGCATCGACCGCCCGGCGCAGCAGCCGCTGCTGGCGTCGTCGCAGCGCCGGATCGGCGAACCCTGCCTCGCCCGCCGGGGCGTCGAGCTCGAGCGGCTCCTCGACGAGCTCGCCGTCGGTCACGGTGATCGGCCCCATGTCGCTCGTCATCGTCCCATCCCGGTGCGGTCCTGAGCGCTCACGCCGCCAGCAGGGCGACGACGGTCACCATGTTGAACGCGACGTGGGCGGTGATCGCCGGCCCCAGCCGCCCGGAGCGGTGGGCGAGCACGCCGGCCGCCAGACCGAAGAGGAGCAGCGCCGGCAGCTGCAGCAGCTGACCGTGGCTCAGGGCGAAGATCGTGGCGTTGATCCCGATGGCGGCGGCGGGCGGGAGGCCGCGCTTGAGCAGGGCGCGCTGGAACAGGCCCCGGTAGAAGATCTCCTCGATCACGGGCGCGCCGATGCCGACGATCGCCACGAGGAGCACCACGCCGAGCGGGCCCTCGGCGCGGTCGGTGAGCTCGCGGGCGGGGCCCTCGAGGTCGGAGGGGGTCTTGTCGAGCAGCTCGAGGAGCGGCCAGTAGACCAGCGGGATGACGAGGAGCTGCAGGGCAGCCCCCACGGACCCGCCGCGCCAGAGGTCGCTCCACTGCACTCGCACGCCGAGGTCGTGCACCAGCCCCCCGCCCTTGAAGCGGGTGACGACCAGCGGCACGCCGAGCAGGCCGACCCAGAGCCCCGCCTGCGAGACCGCCACGAGCGAGAGCGGCAGCTCGTCGACCTCGTCGAGGGTGCGGCCGGTGGCGGCCAGGAGCACGGAGAGGACGAGCTGGGCACCGACCAGCCCGATGGCGAAGCCGAGCACGACGTCGCCCAGCCCCCAGCGGGGCGGGCGCTCGGGACGCTCCGGCGCGGCCGCGAGGTCAGGCACCGGGGCAGGGTACGGGCGAGGACGACCGACCCGGTAGTCGGCGCGGGCCTAGACATCCCACGGCTGCATCTCGTCAAGCGGCGATGGCTGCGCGGTGTCCCCAGGCGGTGTGTTCGTCGTAGGCGGTGTCGTAGCGGAGGCAGCCGTGGAGGATGCCGACGAGGCGGTTGGCGAGGGCGCGGAGAGCTTGGCTGTGCTTGTCGCCGTGGGCTCGGTGCTGGTCGTAGAACGCCCGGGCGCCGGGGCTGACGGTGATGGCGGAGAAGGCCCAGAGGTAGCAGGCGTCGGCGAGGTGCTTGTTGCGGGCGTAGCGGGCGAGCACGACGTGGCTCTTGCCCGAGGCCTTGGTGATGGGTGATGTGCCGGCGTAGTTCTTGCGAGACTTGGCATCCGCGTAGCGGTTCGGGTCGTCCCCGAACTCTGCGAGCACCCGGGCGCCGAGCGTCATCCCCAGTCCTGGCAGGGATCGGATGACCTTGGCGGCCGGGTGCTGGTCAAAACGGTCAGCGAGGTCGGCCTCGAGCGCAGCGATCTGGGCGGTCATCTCAACCGCCACGGCGGCCAGCGCTTGGACCACGGTGCCCATCGACTCGCTCACCAGATCGGGAGCATCGAGCTGCGGGATGCGCAGCGCCGCCTGGATCTCCGTCGATCGCTCTTCCACGCGTCGCTGCCGGCCACCACGGCGAAGGGCCGCAGCGATCTTGGATCTCGACAGCCGCTGGCCCAGAGCAGGCGTTGGAGCGACCGCCAGCACGGCCAGGGCATCGGCGCTGCCAAGGTCGCCGAACGCGTCGATCGCGCCCGGGTAGAACTCCCGCAGGGCCGAGCGCAGCTGGTTGAGCTGCCGCCGCCGGGCCCAGATCATGTTCTGATGCGCCCGGGTCAGGACCTTGATCGACTCGACCGCCTCGCTGTCGCCGGCGACGGGCCGATGGTTGTGACCATCGGTGCGGGCCAGCTCCGCCAACACGCGGGCATCACCCGGGTCGGACTTCGCGCCCGACGTCGAGAGCCGCTCTCGATAGCGCGACACCGACAACGGGTTGACTGCCAGCACCGTGTAGCCCGCCGCGATCAGCGACCCGACGAAGAGGCCACGGTCGGTCTCGGTCGCGACCACCACGTCGGCGGGATCCTCCACGTGATCGGCGACCATCGCATGGAAGCGGGCGACGCCATCGATGCCTTCCGGGACTCGGCCACCGCCGAGCCGGCGGCCCTGCGCGTCCTCGACGAACACATCGTGATGGGCTTCAGCCCAATCGTGACCTACGAACACCTTCGCCATCGGCGCCTCCTGGATCGGATCTGATTCGAGCCCGAGGCGACCAGCAGCTCCCTAATGGTTCAGTGCTCGAAGCACGTCATCCCACCAGCCATCCGAGGTCCCCTCACCACCGACCGGCGCACGATCTAGGCCTAGAACTCCACGGCTCCGGGAGTCATGAGTGCTGACCGGCCGAATGGCTCGGGATCAGCCTCCCCCAACAGGAAGCCGATCGCTCCCCATTAGGAGGCGATGGTGTCGGGCAGGGCCGCGGGGTAGCGGACCCGCTGGTCCTGCAGCGCCCAGCCCTCGGGCACGCGCAGGGCGCCGGCGTGCTGGGCGCAGAGGTCGTAGCGCATGGGGTGTGCCTCGGCCTGCAGCGATTCCACCCATGCCGTGCGGGCGCTGTAGTCGTAGGTGAGGGTCGCCGAGGCGTTGGTGCTGCACCCCGGCTTCGCGCAGGTCCGGCCGCTCATGGGGCGAAACGCTATCGACGGCGCCCACGCCGGGCGCGGACCCTGTGACCGGTGCCCGTGCGCGATCTTCGGCCTGGCTGGGGTTCCGACCGGCGGACCCGTATCCTGATCGCCATGAGCCCCGAGGGCCTGCCGCCTCCCCCGCCCCCTCCGCCGCGCGACCAGCGCGGCGCCGGTCGGTCCTTCCGCGGCGACCAGGGCATGCCGAAGTGGGGCCTGTGGGTGCTGCTCGGCCTGACCCTCATGATCGTGGTGCTGCCGAGCCTGCTGGCGAGCGACGACCAGCAGGTCATCTCCTACTCGACGTTCATGGAGCAGGTCCGCGAGGGCGAGGTCGAGCGGATCGAGATCGACAACACCGACGGCGACATCAGCGGTGAGCTCGCCAACGGCGAGGAGTTCACGACCACCGGCCCGCTCGACGGGGGTGTGCCGGAGTCCGACCTCGCCGTGCTGCGCGAGCAGGGCGTCCAGGTGGAGTACAAGACCCCGCAGCCCGGGCTGCTGTCGAGCCTGCTGCCGTTCCTCATCCCGGTGGGGATCTTCGTGGCCTTCTTCTGGTTCATGCAGCGCCGCGCGCAGAACCAGATGGGCGGGATCATGTCGATCGGCCGCTCCAAGGCCAAGACGTACTCCACGGAGCGACCCGGCACCACCTTCGCCGACGTGGCCGGCTACGACGGCGTGAAGCAGGAGATCACCGAGGTCGTCGACTTCCTCAAGCACCCGGAGCGCTTCCGCGAGATCGGCGCCCGGATCCCCAAGGGCGTGCTCCTGGTCGGGCCGCCCGGCACGGGCAAGACGCTCATCGCCCGGGCGGTGGCGGGCGAGGCCGGCGTGCCGTTCCTGTCGGTCACGGGCTCGGACTTCATGGAGATGTTCGTCGGCGTCGGCGCCAGCCGGGTGCGCGACCTGTTCCAGAGCGCCCGCAAGCTGGGCCGGGCGATCATCTTCGTCGACGAGATCGACTCCATCGGCCGCAAGCGCGGCGCCGGCCTGGGCGGCGGTCACGACGAGCGGGAGCAGACGCTCAACCAGATGCTCTCCGAGATGGACGGCTTCGAGGCGACCGAGGGCATCGTCATGATGGCCGCCACCAACCGTCCCGACATCCTCGACCCGGCGCTGCTGCGCCCCGGCCGGTTCGACCGCCAGGTCGTGGTGCCGCTGCCCGAGGCGGGCGAGCGCGAGGCGATCCTGCGGGTGCACGCCAAGTCCAAGCGCCTCGCCCCCGACGTCAACCTCGAGGTGGTGGCGCGCGGCACGCCGGGCATGTCCGGCGCCGACCTCGCCAACCTGGTGAACGAGGCGGCCCTCTTCGCCGTGCGCGGCGGCGAGCAGGAGATCCACATGCGCCACTTCGAGATGGCGCGCGACCGGGTGCTGATGGGCCAGTCGCGCGAGTCGATGGCGCTCGCCGACCGCGAGAAGGAGGCCATCGCCTACCACGAGGCCGGCCACGCGGTGGCCGCCGCCGTGCTGCCGCACGCCGATCCCGTGCACAAGGTCACGATCCTGCCGATGGGCATGGCGCTCGGCGTCACCCAGCAGCTGCCCGTCGACGAGCGCCACATCTACCGCCAGGACTACATCGAGGACAGCCTCGTGGTGCGCATGGGTGGCCGCATCGCCGAGGACCTCGTCTTCGGCGTGATCTCCACCGGCGCCAACAACGACCTCGTCGGCTCGACCGAGCTGGCCCGCAAGATGGTCCGCGAGTGGGGCATGTCGGACCGCGTCGGTCCCATGGCCTGGGGCTCGCAGGGCGCAGTGTTCCTCGGGGACGACCTGATGCACTCCCGCGACTACTCCGACGAGACCGCCCGGGTGATCGACGAGGAGGTCGAGCGGATCCTGCGCGCCCAGGAGGACCGCTGCCGCGAGATCCTCACCGAGCAGCGCAAGGGCCTCGACCTCGTCGCCCGGGCGCTGCTCGAGCACGAGACGATCGACGGCTCCGAGGTGTACCGCCTGGTCGCCCTCGGCAAGGAGGGCCGCACCGCCATCGAGGAGTTCGGGGAGTGGCGGGCCAGCGACGGCCGTGGCGACGGCTCGGGCAACCTCGCCGACGAGCCCGCCGTCACCCACGCCCTCACCGACGACCCCGACAACCGACGTCTCTGAACCATGGCGACCGCCGTGCGGTCGTGGCAGCCCGGAGACCTTCGCGCTAGGGGCAGGCGCCCGGGGTGCTGCCGGGATCGCGGGCCTCGGCGACGGCGGCCCAGAGGTCTGTGGCGGTGACCGGACCGAGGAAGCTGGCCTGCACGACGCCCTCGTGGTCGACGACGAGCGTGGCGGGGACGGCCTCGATGCCGTAGCGCTCGTGGAGGTCGCGGTCGGCCGTGTGCTCCACCTCCTGCACCGCCACCGCGTCGCTCTCGAGGTGCCGCGCGCGCTCCCACACGCCGGCGCACGTGCCGCACGTCGCCGACGTGAACACCGCGACGAGCCACGGCGCATCGGGCCGCGTGAAGTCCGTGCGCGCCACCTGGCCGGGGATGGCGTACCCCGTCCGGACGGGCGCGGCCGGCTGCTGGCGGCGCTGCAGCACGACGGCCACCGCCACGGCGATGCCGGCCAGCACCACGGCGATCAGGACGCGCTCCATGCCCCGAGCATGCCCCCCGACGGCAGGGCAGCACCACCGCAGGTCGGGTCGACGTGGCAGCCGCGACGAGCCATGGTGAGGAGATCGCACGGATCGTGCAGAATGTCCCCTCATGGGGGAGACGCCGCCTGAGCAGCTCGACACCGGTGACGAGTCGGGGGCGCCCGCGCTGATCACCGCCGGCCTCACGCCGGACCTCGCCTCGCCCCTCCCCGAGCGCGCCGCCGGGGAAGCGGTGGCGCCACCTGCGCGCCCGCGGGCCGATCGCCACCGTGCTGAACGAGCCGATGTGGGTGCTCGGCCTGGTGATCCTGGTCGACGAGATCGACAAGAACATCGTCCGGGGGATGATCACCCCGCTCAAGGAGGAGTTCGGCGTCGGCGACCTCGGCATCAGCGTGATGCTGTCCCTCGCCCTGCTCTTCAACGGCCTGATCACGGTGCCTGCCGGCTACCTGGCCGACCGCTGGAACCGCAACCAGGCCATCGGGCGCACGGTGGTGGGCTGGTCGGCCATCACCGCGCTCGGTGCCACGGCGCTGAACTTCCCGATGCTCGTGGCGCTGCGGTCGGCGCTGGGCTTCGGCCAGGCCATCACCGAGCCGTCAGCGGCGAGCCTGCTCGGCGACCACTACCCGCCCGAGCGGCGAGGCAAGGCGTTCTCCATCCAACAGGTGATGCTGCTCGCCGGCACCGGCGTGGGCGTGGCGCTCGGCGGCGCCCTGTCCGCCGCCTTCAACTGGCGGGTGGGCCTGCTCGTCGCCGCCCTGCCGGGCCTGCTCGTCGCCGTGGCCGTCTTCCGCCAGCGCGAGCCCAAGCGGGGAAGCGCCGACCTCATGGCCGCGGTCGGCGGCGGCACGATCCAAGACGCCGACGATGACGACCACCCCGCGCTCTTCGACCGCGGGTTCCGGCAGTTCGTGCGCGACATGGTCGCCGGCCTGCGCGAGGACATGCGGACGATCATGAGCATCCGCACCATGCGGTTCGCCCTCGTCGGCGTCGCTGCGCTGCTCTTCACGATCACGGCCATCGCCGCCTGGCTCCCCCAGTACTACGAGCGCCACCTCCACTTCGAGGCCGGCGTCGGTGAGGCGGCCTTCGGTCTGCTCGCCGTGCTCGGCGGTGTGCCGGGCGTGCTCGCCGGAGGCCGGGTGGCGGACCGCTGGGCGCCGCGCCTGCAGGGCGGTCGCCTCGCCCTCCCGGCCATCTTCTTGTTCGTGGGCACCTCGTGCTTCACGCTGTCGTACCTCTTCCGTGCCCCCGCCGGTGCCAGCGAGGTCGACTGGTCCGTCGCCGGCCCCGCCTTCGGCCTGCAGCTCGTCGGCCTGTTCATCGTCACCATGTCGATCCCGGGCCTGCGGGCCGGGCTCACCGACGCCATCCCGGCCCACCTGCGCGGGGCGGGCTTCGGGGCGTTCAACCTCGTCGCCGTGATCGCCGGGCAGGCGGCCGCACCGTTCATCGTGGGCGCGCTCTCGGCAGCGTTCGACGAGAACCTCCGCACCGCGTTCCTCATCGTCACCCCGTTCAGCTTCCTCGGGGCCGCCGTGCTCTTCCGGGCACGGAGGTTCCTCGACGAGGACATGAACAAGATCATGATGGCGGTTTTGCAGGCCCTCCAGGATGAGCAGGAACGACAGGCAGAAAAGGCCGCTGACCAGGGCATTCACCCGGCCTGACGACTGTCCGCCACGAACCGGCGTTGACCCTCAGATCACCCCATTTTCCGTTCGTTATGGCACGTAGATGGCACGCAACCAATCGGTTGCACACCCAGATTCGCGTTTTTCGAAGGGGATCCAGGCTGACTTGGTCTACCGAGTCACCGCTCCCGGCCCATGGAGCGGTCGAGGCCGTGGTCCAAACCCGGAGGCTCGAGGCCGGCCAGCTCATGCAGGCGCTCGAGCGTGGCCAGTGCTGACTCTCGCTCGGGGGTTCGGGCGACCATCGCCTCGAGCCGGTCGGCGGGCTCGACGGTGCCAGTCGGATCTGGGAACCAGGCGTGGTTGGCTTCACGGCCGCGGGTGAGCGCCACGTAGGCGTGGTTGCGACTTGCTCCAGGTTCGAGGACGGCGATGCCGACGTCGACGGTGTCGCCTTGGGTGCCGTAGCCCGTCATGGCCCAGCCGAGCTCGACGTGGCGCTCGACGTAGTCGCGAGGCAGGACCGCGGTCCCTCGGCCTGGGTCGCTCACGGTGAGATCGCCGGTCGTGCTGATCTCCTGCGCGATCCAGACCTGTCGGTTGCGCACGGGCTCGTCTCGGTCCGTCCGCAGTGCGGGGTCGTTGCGGCGGGTGGCGATCCGATCTCCAACCGCGACGGTGGTTCCGTCGGCGAGATCGACCTCCCGGCCGTCTCGCTCCTTGCGCTGGGTCTGGATGGCGATGTTGATGTCCCGTGCCGTGGCCACGCTCGAGGTCGTGATCGCCACTGACCTGCCGGCCTCGAGGTGGCGCCCGTGGGACTCGGCGATCCTTCGGGCGAGGAGCGCTGGGTGGCTGGTGTGGAGTCGTCCGTGCTCCGCGTACGCCTCGATGGCGCGGGACGCGCCGACCCGGAGCTCGAGGCTGGCCTCGGCCTCCCACGGCTCGAGGAACCGGCGGGGCGTGTCGAGCTCGTGGTGGTGGACGGTGGCGCACCAGTGCGCAAACACTCCACCTCGGCCTACGGATGGGAGCTGCGCCGGGTCGCCGACGGCCACGATGCGCCACCAGTTACGCTCGGCCAGCCAGCGGAGCTCGGCGAGGTCCTGGGTGGCGGCCATGCCGGCCTCGTCGACGATCACGGTGGTGCCCGCGGGCCAGGGCGACTCCCGTTGGTCTCGATGGCGGGTGAGGAAACCGGCGATCGTGTCGGTGGGGCACCCGGCCTCCAGGCGCAGCACGTCGGCGGCCTTGCCCGACGGTGCCAGGCCGATGACCGCTCGGCCATCTTCCTGGAGCGTCCGCACGGCGCGGGCGGTCGTGCGCGTCTTGCCGGTCCCGGCCGGGCCGACGACCAAGACGAAGCCAGCGGGTCCGGCGATGGCTTCGGCGGCATCGAGCTGCGGGTCTCCGGAGCCGGGCCCGGTGGGGTACGAGCGGCTCAGCGCCCAGTGCTGGAGCCCCCGTTCCTGCTCGAGCACGCGGTCGGTGGTGAGTCGACGGTCGGTGACGTGTTCGGCGACCGGGCGACCGTCGCGTCGGACGATGTCGTAGTGCTCCGGTGCGAGCTCGCGGCAGCGCTCGGCCGCGGTGGCGGCGACCCGGTCGATGACCGCGACGTATTCGACGGCGTTGGCGGCTGCCTCCGGTGGGAGGAGGGTGGCGACGTGCCGCGCCAGGTCAGCGACCAGCCATGTCGAGGATTCCTCCTCGACGCGCCGCAGCGCTTCGGTAGCCAGCTCACGCTCGTTGACCAGACATCGGTCCCGGCCGCGAACCGCAAGCCGCTCGCGCGTGAGCTCATCGATGGAGACGCCCACGCCGATCGCCTGGTCGGTCCATGAGCGATGCAGCTCAGGCGCGTCGATGCCGTGCTCCTTCGACGGCCGCGACGCCAGCACAGCGGCGCGCTCGAGGCCCGCGATCGTCCGGACATCGGGATCAGCGCCGTCATGCTCCCGGGACCATCGTTCGATGAGCTCATCCCGCTTGGCCACGACCTGCGCCGAGCGTTGCGAGAAGATCTCGCGCACGTGGGCGGGGATCTGCGTGAGCTCGGCCTGCCGACCCTCGACCTGGGTCCATTCGACGCCAAGTCGCCCGGTGAGCTCGGCTCGGAGGGCCGCGTCGTAGATCCAGCCGATGGTGCGCTGCTGGTACTTGAGGAAGCGGGCGTCGAGGGAGAGCCACCGTCCGGTTGGGTCCTGGACCTTGGCCGAGATCACCGCGTGGGTGTGGAGCTGCGGGTCGACCGTCCGGGAGGTGTGCTGCCGGAACAGGGCTGCCGTCACCCCGAGCGTGTCGACCTGGTGGATCCCCTGATTCCCGCGCCTCGTCACTCCCCCGTTGGTCTGGAACCACTCCATGGCCGCGTCGACAGCACCGTCGTGGGCGGCGAGCACCTCGGCCCGGACCCAGGGATCCGGGGTGAGCGCCCACAGGACCGACACCGACTTCGGAGCCGAGAAGGTCGCGTCGAACCCTCGAGCCGACGAGTCCCCGAACGACCTCCCCAGCCGCTGAGCGGTGACCGGGTGGGAGCCCTCGAGCACAGCACGCAGCTCCTCGGGAGCCACTTCACCGGAGACGCCCATCGCCTGCCGACCGTCGCCCCACCACCGCCCGGCTGGCTCGTCGGGATCGAGGTAGTAGTCCACCGGTCCGCGACCGCGCTCGGGCGCGTCATGTCGCCGCTCCGCGAGCCCGGCGTAGTAGCCGACGCGCGCGCCGACGCCGCCAAGGCCCCCCTTCAGCGTGGTGACCCGCATCATCGGCAGGCATCCCGAGGTCGTGCCCAGGGTCCCAACTCGATCAGTGCACCCGTCTGCCTCACATCGATGTAGGCCTTCGGAGGCTCGTTCGCGTCGTGGGACTTGGCGGGAAAATGCTGCGGGCGTCGGCGACGGATCGGCTGCGAGGATGACGGGATGCGGCTTCGACGGTTCGTGGCGTCGGACGCTGGTCGGCTGTGGGCGTTGAACAACCTGCCCAACGTCGGGGAGACCGCGGAGCCGAATGTGCCGCTCGATCTCCCCATCCCGACCGACCCGCCGCCGGCGTTCCCATACCTCGCCGACATCCAGCGTCACTTCCTGAGCTCAGGCGGCGAATTCCTCGTCGCCGAGCAGGACAATCACCTTGTGGGCATGGGCGGCATCCGACCCATCAGCACCTCAGAGGCTGAGGTGCTCCACATCCGCGTCCACCCGGCCACGCGCCGCCAAGGCGTCGGTCGACTCCTGATGAACGGGCTCGAGGACCGAGCACGTGACCTCGGCTTTGGGCAGCTCCACCTCGACACGGCCACGAACCAGCCCGACGCGGTCGCGTTCTACCGGGCGCTCGGCTACGCGGATGCCGGAACCGAGTCGAACCCGGACTGGGCTTGGACGCTCCAGTACTTCACGAAGACGCTCTGATCACCGTCGCTCCGCCGAGTGATGATCGGACTGCCGGAGGCAACCCGGCGCGCAGCGCCGGGGCGGCAGAGGCCGGTTTCGGGCAAAGTGTCGGGGTGCACGAGATCGCCGTGGACGGTGCCGGGGCAGTTGCGCATGCGTTCGCCAGAATGGCTGATCTCGGTGGTGGCACCGCTGTGGACAGTGACGGCGTTCTGCTGTACAGAACCTCCTCGCCAGAGCCGGTGGTGTGGAACGGCGCCCTGCTCACATCGGACACGGCCGCTCCTCGGAAGGCGCTGCAGCTGGCCGATGCCTTCTTGCAGACGGCAACCGCGCCTACGGGTTCTGGATCGTGGCTTCCCGTGACCACGAGATGGCTCGGCTGTTGCGGGACACCGGCCTCGAGCAAGTCGCCGACGACCCGCAGATGGTCGTCCCCGTGGAAGAGGTGCGGCGACCGATCGAACGTTCAGGTCACATCTCCGTCGTCACCACCGAGGCCGAGCGACGGTCATTCGTGGCGTGTGTGAGTCGCGCGTTCGCCGGCCTGGGGGTCGACCCGGCCACGTGGGCGAGTGTGTACCCGTCCCTTGCGTCCGTACGTCAGGACGACATCATGGCGGTCGTGGCGGCCGATGCCGGCGAGCCTGTGGCAGCGGCGATGGGCTACCTCCATGACGGGGTGTGCGAGGTGATCCATGTCGGGACCGTTCCCGGGGCCCAGCGACGCGGGTTCGGCGCGGCGGTGACGATGGCAGTGGTGGCCGAAGCCGCCGCTCGTGGCTCGACGCACGCCGTGCTCCAGGCCACATCGATGGGCGCGCCCGTCTACCAACGTCTCGGGTTCGCGAGATCGACCGCTATCAGCTGTTCCTCAGGCCTCACAACGACGGCGCGTAGCCGAGGACCTCTGCCGCCCCGGTGCAGCGCGGCGTGGATCAGCGGACAACTGCGCGCCGAGGAGGCACGATGTCGGAGTGCCTACATTCCAACGCCCGAACCGCAGCCCAACGGGGCGCTAGACGTAGACCAACTCGGCGATCTTGGCGGCGACGTCTGCCAGCGGTTGCTCTGCCGTGCTCAGTCCGGTTCGCGAGGCGAGCAGCGGGCTGACCTCCTCGAGGGCCTCGTACGTCGTGCCGTGTACGACGGGGATGAGTTGTTCGCGCCGCAGGAGTGCTGAGAGTTCCTTGTCAGCGATCCCCTCGTTGGCCAGGCGCGCGAGCAGCGCCGGGGTCACGAGGACGATCCCGATGCGTGTCTTCGCCAGGCCCTTGTCGATCGCACGGAGCAACGGAGCGCCGAGGACGACGTCCTTCTCGCTGAACCAGGTAGTGACGCCGCCCCCTTCGAGAAGGTCGTTCAGGTCCTTGGCGACACCCTCGCGGTCGTCCCAGGCGTGGCACAGGAAGACATCGCGAAGTTCAGGGAGGAGCGCCCGCGCCTCGACGGTGGCGCGAACCGGGGTGAGCGAACGCACCTCGGTGGCCGTGTAGGTGACGGACGAACCGCCCCGCGACCAACTTGGCCGAGTGCTGCTCGATCCGAACCCACTTCTGCCAGTGGCACTCCGCACGGCCCCGACGCTCGGCTGTCGGTAGGTGGGCTCGTAGTAGGACCGAGACGAGTAGGACCGATAGCGGCCGCCACACGCGGGGCAGGCTGCGGCAGCGGCGGATGAGCGATGTCCCCGCACCGGCGCAGTGCATCTAGCCATGAGGCGATGGTACCGACGCCATCTGCGTCCGTAAGGAATTCACCGCCCTGTGCGAACCACCAGGCCAGCTGGTCCGAAGCCGTCTGAGGGCTGCTCAGTGGGTGGGTGCGGGCGGCTCCTCCTCGATGCGCTCGGCGGCGCACGTCACAGGGGTCTCGTACGCTCACTGGATCCGCTATGGCTCGCTCCCCCAAGGTCTCGGTCTCTACTGACGTCTTGATCTGGGCGCGCAGATCGATCGGGTACGACGTACCGGATGCGGCCAAGCGCCTGAACATCGCCTCGGGGCGGCTGATGGAGTTCGAGGAGGGCGCCGACGACCCTTCGATCACGCAGCTGCGAAAGATGGCGAACGTCTACGGACGGCCACTCGCAGCCTTCTTCCTCGACGCCCCACCAAGCGACTTCGACGTGATGCGCGACTTTCGACGCCTTCCGGGAGCCGAGAGAACCTGGAGTCCTGATCTGCACAAGGTGTTCCGTCGTGTGGAGCAGCAGCGCGAGGTCGCGCTGGATCTTTTGGAGGAGGAGGGCGAGGAGCCGGGTGCCTCGCTGCCGTTGATCGGAGCAGGCACAACGGCGGAGGAAGCAGCGGCCATCGTGCGGACCGCACTGGGGGTGACGCTCCAAGAGCAGGCCTCGTGGCGAACGGCATACGACTCGCTCAGCGGTTGGATTGCGGCAGCCGAGGCTCTTGGCATCCTGGTCATGCAGGCGAGCGACGTGGAAGTCGCCGAGATGCGGGGCTTCTCGATCTCGGACGTCGTGCTGCCGCTGGTAGTCCTCAACGCGTCCGACTCGCCTCGAGGTCGGGTCTTCACCCTTTGCCACGAGCTCGGACACCTGGCGCTGCGGGATGCAGGATTGTGTGATCTCCACGACGCACCTGACGCGTCAGACATCGAGGTCTGGTGCAACGAGTTCGCTGCTTGCCTGCTCATGCCACGGGACGACTTCCTGGCCGAACCCCTTGTGAGCAACGGCGTGGGCTTCGAGGAGTGGGGTGACCACGAACTGGAGTTGCTGTCGGCTCATTTCGGGGTGAGCCAGGAGGCGGTGCTCCGTCGCCTTGTCACGGTCCGACGTGCATCGATGGCGCACTACTTGGAACGGCGAGAGGAGTTCCGGGGAGCGTACGAGGCGTACCAGGAGGAACAGCTGGCTCGCGCCAAGCGAGAGGGTCGGAAGATCATTCCGCAGGTGCCGACGATGACGGTGCGAGATCTCGGCAAGCCGTACGTGCGTCTCGTGCTCGACGCCTACGCACGGCGGTCCATCAGTACGTCAGCTCTCTCCGACCATCTCGGAGTCCGGCTCAAGCACCTGCCCAAGATCATTGAGCGGGCTCGCTGATGGCAGCGCTCTACGTGTTCGATACCTGCGCGATCCTCGAAACCTGGGTGCGCAACTTCCCACGTGACGTGGCACCGGGCCTGTGGGAACGACTCGAAGCGTTCATCGCCGAGGGGGTCGTCGTCGCTCCCGACGAGGTGTTCGAGGAGATCGCCAAGAAGGAGGACGACGTTCACGAGTGGGCGAAGGCTCGTCGTGAGCGCTTGTTCGTGCCGATCGATGAGGAACAGGCGGTCTGCGTTCGGGAGATCGTGAACGGCTATCCGAACATGCTGAAGTCCGGCCGCAACAGAGCGGACCCCTTCGTCATCGCGCTGGCTCAAGTGAAGGGCCTCACCGTGGTGACCGAGGAAGGCATCGACGGAAGCGACCGCCGGCCGAAGATCCCCTACATCTGCGGGCTGTTAGCAGTGGCGTGTACCAACGTCGTGGGCCTCATGCGGGAGCAGGGCTGGGAACTCCGCTAGTCCTGATGCGGTCGAGGCGTCGCATGGTCACCAGGTGGCCCCTGGAGGGCGGAGTGCGCTGGATCGGCGGATCGGCACGTGACCTCAGCTCCGGGGCGGCAGAGGTCAGCCTGACGCTTCGGCTTCGAACTCGGTCACGTAGTGCTCCGGCGGCAGAGCAGATCCGGCCCGCCCGACTCGTCCATCAGCACTCACCAGGAAGGGTCCATTGCCCGCGAGAGCGTGGTGACCGTCGCCTGTATCGATGTACCGACGGTTGTTGAAGAAGACACACCACGTCTCGCTGATTCGCAGGACATCTGTGATGACGTACTCGACGTCACTGGTCGGGAGCCCGTGGCGGCGCTTGTCGGCGTCTACGCGATCGACCTCGGCCTGCATGGAGGCGATCTCGCGTGCGATCAGAGCTCGCGCCTGCGCCTCGTCCACGCGCCACAGTCCACCAGAGTCGCCGATGAGCAGCACGCTGGCAGTCCCACCCTCTGCCGCCCCGGTGCAGCGAGCCGAGCGCACACGAGCTAGCCCACCCAGCGGCGAAGCGTCTTACTGCCTTGCTCGACGGCTCCGAAGGTCCAGGATGTGGTGTCAGGCCGGGAAGATGTCCGCCATTGCCCGGTGCGCGCCCTCCAACATCTCGGCGGCCCAGCCCGGAGAGAACGCCGCCTGATCCCGGCGGTGAGCAAGGTCGTTCCGGAACTGGAGCACGAACTCCTCGAGGTAGAACCGCTGCCGGTCGGTGAGCAAGGTCTGCAGCCGGGCGTCCTTGAGCAGGAACCCGAGAGTGCCGCGTTCGTCCTCCGGCGAGGCCAGGAGATGCTTCACGGCCATCTCGGCGGCCTCGAATCCGGCGCGGACGGCGAGGACGTAGCACTCGTAGGCGACGGCGCCGGCGGCGAGGACCCTCCGGCCCTCCTGCAGCTTGGCTTGGACGTTGTCTGGCGCGCCCAGGGGCCGAGGCCACTGGTCGGTGGCGCTTCTGATCGCCTCGGGTGTGTACCCGAAGTTCTCGAGGCGGCTGTCGTGGTCGTTGCTGTAGCCGTCCACGACACCAGGCTGGCTCGTCTCGGTGCCCGAGGGCGACCGAGATCCGCGTGTCACACCCCCGGAGGATGATCTGTCGCATGACCCACTACGACGGACTCGACATCCTTCGAGCCGTGGCCCCGCGGACCGCCGGCGTCCTCGGGTTCGTGGCCAGCGTCGCCCTCCTGACCGCCTACGTCCCCGACCCGCCGCTCCCACTCCGCCCGCTGCAACCCGTCGGCTGCGTCATCTACGACAACCTCGCAACGGGCGCCCTCGACACGATCGCTGGGATTGGCGAGGCCGCGGGCACAGGGTCTCTGGAGATGGAACCGGCGCCCACCCCCGGCTGCTGAGCATGAGCACGGTCGCGTCACCGGTTGGCCACGTCAGACTCTGCCGCCCCGGCGCAGCGGCGCGCGAGGTCACCGCACGGGCCCAGGACGGCCAGCTGCTTGCCGTCGTTGGCGTTAGGACGGGGGCGGCCCGAGCTCGCTGAACTGTGCGAACAGATTCTTGATCTCACCTTCGGATGCAACGTCGGCGTCACCTGCGAACTCCAGAACCTCGAGAGGAGGAGCGACCTCTCGTTCGGTCATGCGGTCCAGGTACTGGGCTGCTCGCAGGTCGATGTAGCGGCGCCGGAGGAGACCGGCAACCTGGTCGGCGACTCGCACGGCGACCGACACCTTCGAGTCGACGAAGCTGAATCGTTCTGCGAAGGCCGGCTTGAGCCGGATGTAGTCGCCGCGTCGCTCGTCGATGAAGGTGCGAACGAACGGGTGACTCTCCGTCCAGGTGTCGAGCATGGTGATCGGGGACGACTGGGTGGCGATCATCAGGAAATTGCGGAGCAGCCATTGCCATCGCTCAACGCTTCCTCTGGTGAAACCCTGGTCGATCTCGAAGCGGAGTTCGCCCAGTTCGTCGTCGAACTGACCGGCAGCGCTCAAGCCGATCCCGTCGTTCAGGCCGCGGGTCACGGCATGGCTCAAGGTAGTCGCCTTCACCGTCATCCCAGCAGGGGTGTTCCTGAGCCACCCGCCGAAATTGGCGAGTTGCTTGGCGAGCTTCGAGTGTCCTTCGGCCGCAGCTTGGGTTTCCCAGCCGGCCGTGCTGCTGACGTAGTGATCTCGTTGGTTCTCCCCCCACCGCAGAGCCTCCTCGTCAACGTCGCAGAGCAGGGCGAAGTACCGGATGTCGTGGGCGGGTGAGACAAGCACCTTGTTGACGAAGTCTCGGCGGGCTTCCTCCGAGAGGGCGGTCGACTTGATCTCGGCCGGACGGCCGGGAAGAGCCCGCCGGGTCAGCTCCTCCCAGCGTTCAAGCCTCGCCGTGACCGACGGCAGTGCGGTGGGACGGATGAGTGCCACTGCGACTACGAAGCGTTGGCCGACCGCCACGTGGCCTGTCTCGTCGATGCCGATGATCACGCCTTCGATCCTTGGCGTAGAGCGCAAGCGGAGGCCACTCGGTTCCCGTCGGCCCGAGATCGCCATGGTTGCGACTGACGCTCTAGCCGACGCACGTACATCAGCCGTTGCACCGCTAGGTGATTGGACGGTCACAAGGTCGCGGCGTCAACGAATTAGACGTGATCACAAACGGTCACGAACTGTCTCGAAGGTCGTCGCTTCGACCGTGGCACGATGCCCTCATGGCTACTCGTCCGTTCTCGGTCCACCAGGTCGGTGAGCTTGAGGAACGCCTCCAGCGGCGATTCTGGGAGCTACGTCGCATCGTTGCCGCAATGCCTTTGGACTGGCTCGCACAGCACACGGTCGAGCAGGTGATCGAGCGAGTATTCACCGTCCCAGCTCGCGGCAGCAGCGAACCACTCGCGGCGCCTTCCGAGATCAAGATTCAAGCCCTGAGAGTCGAGCAAGTCGAGGGGCGGAGTGCAGACCGCTGGTCCGACAACACGAAGGACGCTGAACGGATTGCCTGCTATTTCTGGCAGAGGGCCTTTGATGTCAGCGGTGCTCCGGACTTGATCGGGACGCTGCCCTCGGCCAGCAAGCTTGAGCCATGTGACGACGCGCAGTGGTCGCCCCCACCGGCTACCACATGGGGGCACTCCGGTGACCGGCTTACGGCTTCGTGCTGGGTCGCGCAGTCCGGTACCAGCCGCTCTGATCCGCCGACTGAGCTGCTCCGGGCCGCGGCTCAGTACATCGACGAATGGGCTGTGGAGGCCAACGAGATCACTGCCGCATGGACGGCTCGGACCCGCGATGAACTCATCCGACAGATCAGCGAGCTGCACGACGAAGCCATGTCGGCTTCAACGAAGAACGAGGAGTTGAACGAGGCTCTCGGTCTCGGTCGAGTCCCGCAGATTGAGATCGAACCCGTGGAGGTCATCGAAGCTGCCTCCGAGGAGGCGGGCGAGGCCGCCGTCGAGTTGCCGAGATTCATCAAGGACCCTCACGTCGAAGACATCGTAAAGGTCATCAATCGATGGGCGGACGCCATTGGCGGAGACCAGGGTCCGTTCTTAAGCTCAAAGAGCCGGAGCATTCATCGATGCTCGTCGCGGCATTATCTGGCGCGTTTGGGCGTGCGACGCGTGAGACGTTCCAGGGGAAGGGCAAGTTGGACTTCTTCCTTCCCCTGAGCGAGGTCGGTGCCGACGGGTTAATCATCGCCTACGGCGGCGAACTCAAGATCTGGGACGGTGAACAGGTGTTTCTGGACGCCGTAGACCAGGAGCTGGAGAACTGCACCTCGAACACGAGGGATGGCGTCCTCATCACAATCGTCCGGAATCGCGAGTCCTTCTCAGATGCCCAAGAGACTGCATTGGCTGCGATGCGAGAGAGGTTCGATGAATCCGACCGCATTGCTGGACAGCCCGCCTTCCTCGTCCCACGCCCCTCGGATCCCAACCACCAGGTCCGGCTGGTGGTGATGTTTGTGGACGAGACTCGGACAGAGGAGCATCTCGCGAAGCAACCCGGCGCAAAGGAACGCTGAGGAGAGCGGGGATCTGAAGCCGCTCAACCTCTGCCGCCCCGGAAACGCAGAGTGCCGGGGACTCCTTGCGTTCTATCGCCCTCTCGCTTCGTCAGAGGGGTCGGACGCGGGGTAGTCGTCCCGCAGAACAGTGTCCTCCGGAATGCGCAAGGTGCGCGCACGCGGAGGGCGGCCGGCGGGGTCACCGCTTGGAGCGACTGACGGCTTGCCAACTCCGTCATCGGGATCAGGTGGAATTGGCCCAGCCGTGTACGTCTGGCCGGCACTCTCAATGACGATCACCGTCTGCTCACACTTCGCTGGCAGCTCAGCAAGTGTGTCGTGAAGCTCCTGCTGGTCTGAGTCTCCGTACACCTGTCGCTCAACCACGGCAGCGCCGAAGTCTCCGATGAACCCTGAGGCCAGGATTCCAACGCCAACCACTTTGAGTGCACGGACGATCCCGCTGGCGTGCTGCTTGTCTGGATGGCGCTTCGACAGCTCCAGCCGCAAGCTCTCGTTGTCATGACGCATCTGCTCGTAGAGCGCTTTGAAAGTGCGGGCCTCAATCTGCGATTCGGTCAGCCCTTCCTTGGTGGTCGTGAGATCCGCCTCCAGCTCCGCCACCAGTCGCTTGAGATAGCCGTTGTCCAGGATCGTGGACACGTAGCCAACAAGGTTCTCGATCGCTGCGCGTTGACGACCCTCGGCCGTGCTCACTGGCTTGCCCGCGCTCGGACTGCCGAGCTGCCGCAGCCATTCGCGAATGCCGCTCATGAGCGACGGCCACGCCGCTGGCTCGCTTTCGTCGGGATCAGGGAACTCAAGCCAGGCATCTGGCTGCAAGCGCCCTGCCGGTCGGCTTGGGCTGATGAGCAACATGGGTCCTGCATCATTGGACAGATCTGCGGCCATGCCTCGGTCCTCTCCTGCGCTTGGGGTGCGCGTGAGGATCAGGATTTGGGCAGACGGTCGCCGCGCCGTGCCCTCTTGAGTCAGGTCATTCCGATAGCCGCCCTCCCGCACCATGCGCAGGATCGTGCCGACCTCGCGCCGGTCGATCTCGTCACCGATGACGCTCACGCGGATCCATGGCGTCTCCTCGATACTGCTCACCGGGCCTTGCCTACTTGAGCGGGAGCAAGAGCGCACCTAATGGGATCGATGGGTCGAGCTACGACGGCTACCCGGCGCGCAGCGCCGGGGCGGCAGAGAGCGGCGAGCTTGCCCGGGATCGGCTCTAGTCTCGCCTGATGAGCGCTTGGAGCTGGTCCGACCCCCGATGGAAGGACGCGGTGGGTCAGGACCTCGAGGCTGCCGTGAGAGAGGCCCTCCGCCGCGCTGTGCATCTCCGAGACGAGCTCGCCCAGCGCGATGATCACGCCACGAGCGAGGCGGTGTTCCTCGTGGATTCGGTCAACCACCTCGCTGGCCTTCTCGCGTCAGATGTCGAGCGGCTGTGGGAGCGCACCTGACGCGACCCGGCACGGGAGGCGCTGACGTTCTGCCTCCGATCTCTGCCGCCCCGGCGCTGCGCGCTGTGTTGCCGCCCCGGGGCGATGGGAGCGGTCCGGCTGGGAGTGCCGGTACCGGTCGATCTGGGGTAGGTGAGGAGGGCGCCTGTCGAGCGACGGGCGCCGACGCGATCGAGTCTGCGCGACGCCGTAACGTCTGATGGGTGCACCGGATCTTCACGACCAGCGTCGCCGACGTCTATCCCCACTACGTGGCGAAGGTCGAGCGCAAGGGACGTTCCAAGGCCGAGCTGGACCAGGTGATCGAGTGGCTCACCGGCTACGACCAGCCCGCGCTGCAGGAGCGCCTCGAGGCGGGCACGACGTTCGAGGCGTTCTTCGCCGAAGCGGGGCTGAACCCGAACGCTTCGTCGATCACCGGGGCCGTGTGCGGCGTTCGGGTCGAGACCATCGACGATCCCCTGATGCAGAAGATCCGCTACCTCGACAAGCTGGTCGACGAACTGGCCAAGGGCAGACCGATCGAAAAGGTCCTGCGCGCCTGAACAGCCCGCCGAGACGAGCCACACCGTCCCGGGAATGCGCGCCACGTGCTCGAGCTAGCCCGCTTGGTCCGGAATTGGGATCTTGCCGATCTCGTCGCCGTCGGCGTTGAACAGGATGACCTCGTGGTCGGCGGCCGTGACCGGCATGGCGAAGAACCGATGCATCCAGAACGGTTGCCCAGATGCGAGTTTGGGGATCGAAGACCCGCCGTCGGTGGAGGTAGACGCCGCATCGAGATAGGTGATCCCGTAGACGAGCGTCAGCACGCCCTCTGGCGTGGTGACGCGTCCAACCGCGAGGAACGTGGCGGGTTGCTTGACCTCATCGTGCGCTGCATAGGCAGGGACGTCGCACCGTTCGGAAGCCGCCTTGGACCTTCCCGCCTCGAAGAGACGAACGCAGAGCAGGTCGCCGTCGCGCTGCGCCGTCACGCCGTAGCCCTCGGTCTGAGCGACGTCGTACACGACGGTCGGGCCGTCTGGCTGGTTGTCGAAAAGCTCGGCGGGCGTGCTCTGGAGCTCGCGCCCACCAGCGATGACTCCTCCGTTCGGTCCGACGTCACCGGCTAGGTCGAATGAGGCGGGCGGCGCCTCGTCACCAACGGTGGCGTACTGGTAGCGGATGTCGGGGCTGGGACCGGCAATCGGGTCGAGGCCGGGTGGTAGCGCGACGGCCCACATCCGCGGATAGGCGCCGAGGACGACGTCGGCCGACAGTGACACGCCCGTGGGAAGGGTCACCTCGACGCCGGTCGCCGCGCCGGGGAGGTACCCGTAGGCGACGACCAGGTCGTACGGGCTGTGCACGTCGGGCAACAACCTGGGGGTGGTCTGGTCGTCGTCCATGCCGATCGACCCCGAGCTGTCGCACTCGGTTTGCTTGTCACCTCCGCCGACGGTGAGGCAGAGGCGGGTCAGCGGGTCGTGCTGCAACGTAAAGGTGCGTCCGTCCGCGAGCGTTCCGGTGATCGAGTCGACCGGCGGCGGGTCTGTGTCGGGTCCCGCGATGTCGAGAAACGCTGGTCCCGGGTCATGGAGGCCACCGACCACGCCAATCGATCCTGGCGTGATGACCTCAGCCTGGTGGTACGAGCGGGCCGGGCCGTCGGATAGGCGATACCAGTTACCCGAGGTCGGATCGAGGGCGGTGGTGGCGCCTGACTCGACGCCGTCGTGGTAGCCGCCGTAGAGGATCAGGAGGCTGCCGGTCCACGTCGCGGTGGCGCCGCGGTTGCTTGGGTGGGGCGACGCCGGCAAGGTGTGCCAGGTGTCGGCTGCAGGATCGAAGCTGGCGACGGTCGTGCTGTCGGCATCGTTGAGGGCATCGACGGTGACGAGCAGCGCTGAGCCGGTCGATGCCGCGAGGGGGTCGTCGGCCAGGGTGATCGGGCTCGCCGGCATCGGGGTCCAGGTGTCGGCGGCGGGGTCGTAGACGGCGCCGTCGGTGAGCCAGCGCCCGTCGCAGGTGAAGTCCCCTGGTTGCGTGCATCCTCCCCATACCGCGATCTGGTTGCCGATCGCGGCCGCGGCTGGGTCGAAGCGGGTCTCGAGCGGGAAGGGGGCGATGGTGCTCCAGGCGCCCGTGGCGGGATCGAGCGCCAGGCCCTCCGACCAGAAGACGAGCCGAGAACCGTTCCAGATGCCGCCCTCGAGCTGCCCGTCGCTGGTCCCCGGTGCGTACCCGGGTGGGTTGGGCAACGCCCGCCATGCATCGTCCCGCGGGTCGTAGGCCACCACGGCGTCATCGATGCCGGGCCCGTTGGAGCCACCCACGATGAGGGCCTCGGTGCCCGTCCACACGATTGTTGGGAACGCTCGCCAGACCTGGGCGCTGGGGGAAGCCGTCGTCAGCTCGCCGGTGCTGGGGCGGAATACCTCGGCCTCGATGTCGCCGCCGTCGT
This sequence comes from uncultured Microthrixaceae bacterium, assembly GCA_963715505.1. Lineage (GTDB taxonomy): Bacteria > Actinomycetota > Acidimicrobiia > Acidimicrobiales > VFJN01 > VFJN01. The sequence goes on along the minus strand of OY970242.1, from coordinate 758,597 downwards.
TCTCAGTGTGGAACGTGACGATGGCGTCGTCAGTCCGCAGGATGGCCGCTTCGGGATCTGACCCGAGGTCCGTCGGTAGATCGCGCCACGTCCCGTTGAGCAGCGGAAGGTCATCACGAACGACATCGGGTGTCGTCACGAGCCCCTGTGGGTCGCTATCCCGCTGGTGCTCCACGACGGCGAACCCAACCAGACCGACCACCAACGCCAGGCAAGCAACCAGGACGAGACGAGTGCTCACTCGATGTCGCGGGCCAGCTGGGCTCGCCGCGACGCCCGCCTCGACTCGGGAGGCCAGCTCAACGAAGTAGGTGTGCAGGTCCTCGCGCAAGTCAGACATCGCTGCTCACCCCGATCTCGCCGCGCAGCTGCTTGAGCCCGCGCTCCACGTGGTTCTGGACGGTCGAACGAGACAGGCCCAGAAGATCCGCTACCTCCTGGTGCGTCCACTCAAAGCCGAAGACCAACACGACGCAAACCCGCTGCCGCTCAGTCAGCCCCGCCAGCGCTTGGACCAATCCCGGCTCGATCTCCGGAAGGCCGATTTCGATCCCCGCTGGCAGCACCCGGTGCCGTCGACGGGTTCTCGAGCGACTCTGGCCGACCCGGTAGAGGTAGCCGCCCGGGTTGCTCATGACCGACACCCTGTCGAAGTGCTCCCATGCGAACGCCATCGCCTCCGACAGCGCCTCCTGCCCCCGGTCAAGGCCGTAGGCCGCAGCAAACGCCCGCGAGAGGCGCGCCCTCACGGGCGCGACCCAGTCCTCAAACCCAGCCGATGTCGTCACTCCCCCAAGTAGACCCGGCAGCCGGGTTCCTGCACCACGACCACTCGTGAAACCACCGTCGTGGCGCGATCGGGACCTTGGTCGGGACCTAGAGCACGACCCCTAGTGGGACCTGTAGCGGGACCCCCGAGGTGCATGGTCCGACGGTCTCGACCACCCGGAGGCGTCCGATGGCCCTTGCTCCACATGCTCCCCCGCCGCTGCCCGACCGGCTTGTCGCCATCGCCGACGTCGCCGAGCTCCTCGGCGTCGAGGTGCGCCACGTCCGCCGGCTCGTCCACGAGCGGCGGATCCCGTTCATCAAGTGGGGCCACCTGCTCCGCTTCGATCCGCTCGAGCTCGCCACCTGGATCGACTCGCATCGCCACGGCGACTGCCGCACCTCGCCGGTAGCGTCGTCCTCGCATCGCCGGCCTGTCCTGGCCGACCCTCCTCGGGACTCCTGAGTCCCCTCCCGCCCGCTGCAGCCTGATGGCCGCTGCCTCGGAGGTTCGCCCATGGGCAGACGACAGTTCGGAGCTGTCCGTCGGTTGCCGTCCGGTCGCTACCAGGCCCGACTCCCCGACGGCACGGCCGCTCCCACCACTTTCACCGCCAAGGCCGATGCGACCCGCTGGCTCGCGACTGCCGAAGCCGACATCCTCCGCGGCACCTTCGTCCAGCACCTCGCGGGCGACGACCTCACCGTGGGCGAATGGCTGATCCAGTGGCACACGAAGCACTCACTCCACAAGCGGCCTGGGACCCTCGCTCGGGATGCGAGCGCCATCCGGACGCACATCGAACCGACCATCGGCGACATCTCGCTGTCTGCACTCCGACCGCAGGACGTCCAGCGCTTCGTCGCCGGGCTGACCCTGACCGTCGGCGCCGGCACGACGCACTCGGTCTACGGCGTGCTCCGATCTGCACTTCGAACCGCCGCCGACCTCGAGCTCATCGAGCGAGCACCGATCCGAGGGGTGCGACTTCCGTCGATCCCGAAGACGTCTGTCACCGTGCTCCGGCCCAAGGACCTCGTCCAACTGGCTGAGGTAGTGCCGACGCGATGGCGCCCGATGATCTACGTGGCGGGCGTGTGCGGCCTTCGCTTCGCCGAAGTCGCCGGGCTCCGGGTCGGGCGTCTCGATCTCTTCCACCAGCTGATCCACGTGACTGAGACGGCGCCGCAGGTTGGGCCCGACCGAGCCGAGCCCAAGACCGCGTCCGGCCGTCGATCGGTGCCGATGCCCGGCTTCCTCAGCACGCTCCTCACCGAGCATCTCCGAACGATGGACCTACCAAGCGAGGACAGCGACGCATTGGTCTTCACGGCTGCCCGCGGCGGCCGGATCCATGCCGGCAACTGGCACGGCGACGTCTGGAAGCCAGCGCGGGAGGCCGCCGGCCTTCCGGCGCTGCGGTTCCACCACCTTCGTCACTCGGCCGTCCCGCTCTGGGTCGAGACCGGAGCGAACCTCCTGCAGGTCAGCCGATGGCTCGGCCACAGCTCCGTCCAGATCACCGCCGACGTCTACGGCCACCTCTTCTTCGAGACCAACGACGCCGTCATGGCCCGCCTCGACGAGACCTTCGGCGCGATCCCGACCGAGGAGGACGACCATTGATGGGTCGATCCTGTCCACTGGCTAGACGGATTCTTGTCCACTACATAGACAGCCGACGATGAAGCCGGTAGACACGAAGCGTGTACGCCGAGCGCTTCAACGCCGAGGGTGCGAGAAGATCGGCACCGAAGGCTCACACGAGAAGTGGCGCACGCCCGGAGGCTTGGCCGTGACGATCGTCGCCAGCGAGAAGCAGCAGTCCCCCGGCCTCCTCCCTGTTGTGCAGGAAACCTTCGAGTCCGAGCTCGGGGCCGGCTGGCTGGAAATGGAGCTCAACCGATGACCGCACCAGTCACCGTCAAGGCCGTCGCCGAATGGGACGGGTACAGCTGGGTAGCGACGCTCCCCGACGTCCCCGGCGCGGTCACCCAAGGCAGGCGCCTGAACATCCTCCCCGGCCGCCTCGCCGAGATCGCCAAGCTGATGACCGGCAACCGCGTCACCGAAGAGCAGATCGCCCTCGAGGTTCGAGTCGCAGACGAGGATATCGATCGTGTGGTCCGGGAGATCCAGGACCTCGAGCAGGAGCTCGGCCGGGTCGCAAACGAGCTGTCATCCCGCCGCCGATTGCTCGTCGCCGAACTCCACCATCGGGGACACACACTTCGCGACATCGGGGTCATCGTCCACCTCTCGCACCAGCGGGTAGCGCAGATCGTGGCGGACGCTGTCGGCTGAGGAGTTGGGGCCTCAGCTCCGTCGAAACCTGACCCAGCGCCCTGGGCGCCAACTCGCGAGGATGGCGGCATGGAACAGCCCAATGGCGATCGTCGGATCAACCGCGTAGCCAACGGCACCTTCGCGCTTCTACGCGCAACCAACCGCTGGCCGACCTTCGCCGAGCTGGACCACTACATGGACCGCCGCGGCGAGACCAACACGCAGGAGGTGCTGCGCTTACCCGAAGCCGCAGAGCTGTTCTGGGGCGTCTCACCCGGACGAGCGCCACTCTCCGACGACCAGGAGGTAGGGCTCACTGCGACGGGGCTCATGTGGTGCGACGACTCGCAGGAGCACCTCGCCGCGTTCGTTCTAGCCGTTGCCACCGCCGCCACCCGTCAGCAACAGGGAGGCCCGGGCACGGTAAGCCTCACGTCCGGCGACATCGAGGCGGCCGGCACCTTGCCGGCGGCCGGTCGCCAGGACCTCCTCACGCAGGTCGCTGCGGTGCTGAGAAATGAGAGGTGGGGGTCAACCGGCTCGTCAACAGGTGCCGATCCGTCGGAATGGTCGTTCACTGTCGGGCGCGATGTTCGGCCGTTCCGGGGCATCGCAAGCATCGAAGACTTCCTTCGCGAAAGGGCAGGGATCGAACACGAGTTCGATAACCTGGCTAACATCCCTCCCGTGGTTGCCTCATCGCCTAAGGACTCGCGCGGATAGGCGCTGAACGAGACCATCCACCGGTCGTCGGTGTGGCCCGGTTCTGATGCCGGGTGCTGCCCACAAGACGACGACACGGTGGAGGTACCCGACATCATGCGCGCGCTCGAGCCCGAAGTGGTTGATGTTCTCTGGCGAACGATCGAGCCGCTGCTCCCAGCGCAGAACGCGGAGCATCCCTTGGGCTGCCACCGGCCTCGGGTGGCGGACCGGCTGTGCTTCCGCGGGATCCTCATCCGGCTCGTGACGGGGGCATCGTGGGTCGACATCGAAGCGATCCTCGATCATCAGGTGTCCGACACGACGCTGCGAGCCCGCCGTGACGAATGGATCGACGCCGGTGTGTTCGAACAGCTCAAGACCGAAGCGCTCAGCGGCTATGACCGCATCGTTGGCCTCGACCTGGACGACGTCGCGCTCGATGGGTCGCTGCACAAGGCGCCCTACGGTGGTGAAGGAACAGGGCCGAACCCCACTGATCGTGGGAAGTTGGGCTGGAAGTGGTCCGTCGCCTCGGAACGCCACGGCATCCCGATCGGCTGGGTGATCGACGGTGCCAACCGCAACGACGTCCGCCTTCTCGAACCCACCCTCGACGCCGTCGACGAGGCCGGCCTGCTCGGCGAGGTCGGCATGTTGCACCTCGACCGCGGCTACGACTCCGGCGCGGTGCGCCGACGTCTCGAAGCGGCCGGCGTCACCAGCTTCGAGATCCAGCTGCGCGGCACCAAGATCCCCGGCGTCAAGAAGCAACCGATCCGGCTCGGGCTGCGATGGATCGTCGAAGCCACCAACTCGTGGTGGTCGAACTACGGGCAGCTCCGCCGCAACACCGACCGCCGAAGCCGCCACCGACACGCCGCCCTGTGCCTCGCCACCACCGTGCTCATCGTCGGCCGACTCCTCGACTGGCGCGACCGATGGAGCCCAGCGTGACACCTATCCGCTCGGGTCCTAAGGCCGACTCCGTATTTGTTGTCCACGGAAGGAACCAGGCGGCGCGAGATGCGATGTTTGCGTTCCTTAGGGCGATCGGACTCAAGCCGATCGAGTGGTCCCAGGCAGTGGCGATGACGCGCAAGACCTCGCCTTACATCGGGGAGGTACTCGACTCCGCCTTCGCGAACGCACAGGCGGTCGTAGTCCTCCTGACGCCAGACGAGGTCACCTACCTCCGCCCGGAGTACGCGTCGAACGGCGACGACCCCGAGATCGAACCCGCCGCCCAGGCGCGGCCGAATGTCCTCTTTGAAGCAGGGATGGCGATGGGTCGCGACGCCGACCGAACGGTCTTGGTGGAGCTAGGTGCGATGCGACCGTTCAGTGACATCTTCGGGCGGCATACCGTTCGAATCGATCAGTCAGCGGAACGGCGAACCGAACTCGCTCAGCGCCTGATCACTGCTGGGTGCTCCGTCGACACATCTGGGACGGACTGGATCAAGGCGGGTGACTTCGTTGCTCCCGAGCCCCCTGGCGCTGGGCTCCCCCTTGGTCGACGAGTGCCATCTGCGCCAGGGCGAAGCCGGATCAAGATCGATCTGCGCTTTCACGACATGCACAACAGCGGTCGACTCGAGATCATCAATTCGGGCACTGAAGCGGTGTTCGATCTGAACTTGGAGTTTCCCGAAGATGCTGCCGGCCTCAGTGTCGTGGGGGACGACCTCCCCATCAAACGACTGCCATCTGGGAAGAGCGCCACGTTGCTCGCGTTCAAGTCCGGCGGGATGGGCGAACGGCACAAGAGCCACTTCGATGTCATCGTCACTGGCCGCACCGAAGCCGGCGAGCCGGTGCGCGAAGAAGTCTTTCTCGACCTTGGAGCGTGAATGGACCTTTCGATGAACCTTCCGCTCGATGAGGGCTTCCTTCGCAGGCAATGCCCCAACTGCGAGCGTGAGTTCAAATGGCACCACGGTCCGACCGAGGGCCGGCCAGACGACTACGCCGATCCGGACGTCTACTGGTGCCCCTACTGCGGGGAGACGGCACCGGGCGACCACTGGTGGACGGAGGTCCAACTCGAGCATGCGCAAGAGACACTTGCCGGACCTGCAATGCGCATGGTGGCTGACGAACTAGGAGACGCGTTCAAGGGCACATCTGGGGGCTCGATCAGCTTCAGCGTGTCGACCGACGATGACGAACCCGAGCCGCCGGCTGCGCTGCACGAGCCCACCGACATGATGATCGTCGAACCCCCATGCCACCCGTGGGAGCCGATCAAGATCGACGAATCATGGACCTCTCCGATCCACTGCCTGCTGTGCGGCGCGCCGTTCGCTGTGCACTGAGTGGCCGCCGTCGACCCGACCAGCGGCCCTTGGAGCGAGTGAGAGCGATCCGCTATGGCACGTGGATGGCACGGCAATCGCCCGCACCCGCTCTGACCAGGGCTTTCATGCCTTCCCGCAGGACATGAACAAGATCATGATGGCCGTCCTGCAGGCTCTTCAGGATGAGCGCGATCGCGAGGCCGAGAGGGCCGCTGAGCAGGGAGAACACACTTCAGCCGACTGACCGCAGCGACCGGTGGCCGACCGTGAGAACCGGGGGCTTCCCGCCCGTTAGGGCACGTGGCGGGCACGGAGTCTTACCCTTCCCTCCACGCCTGCGAGAGGCGCACACGCCGACGAACCCGATGGAGTGCCGTCGCCAGCGCTCCGCCGGTCTCCGCACCACGGCGGCGATGACAGGAACCGGATGAGCACAGTAGTGTTCTCATCGTGCAGGACATCGAGCGGTCGTGGACGACGGAACAGGTGCTGCGGATCACTGGGGTGTCGAAGCGTCGGCTTGCCTACTGGCTCGATCGCGGCATCATCGGCGCCGACGTCGACGAAGCCCGAGGCCGGGGCCGGGTGCGCCTCTGGTCGTTCGCCAACCTCGTGGAGGTACGCGTCGCACTGTGGCTGCGAGATCGCGTCTCGCTGCAGCTCATCGGCAAGATCGTCGAGCACCTCCGCAAGCGGGGCATCGATCAGCCACTCGCCGAGCTTCGCTTCGCCGTGGTGGACACGGGCAAGTCGAAGCGACCCACGGACGTCGTCGTGCAGGGACCAGAAGGCGCATGGGAGACGCCCTTGGAGGGGCAGGTGGTGATGGAGGTGGTGCTCCCGCTCGAGCGGTTCGCCGACGAGCTGCGCCAGGCATCCGAACGCGACCGTGCCAAGCGCCGGCAAGCGGGCCGTGTGGAGCGCCGACGCGGCCGCATGGGCTCCGCCGAGGTGCTGGCAGGGACAAGAGTTCCGGTTGCCGCCATCCAAGGGCTCGACGCCGCTGGATGGCCGGTTGAACGGATCATCGACAACTACCCAGGTCTGACGAAGCGAGATGTCGCGGCCGCGCTGAAGGCCAAGGCAGCCGGGTAGGCGCGTGCGGTTCGTCGTCGACCAGTGCGTACCTGTCGAGGTGGCTCGCTGGCTCGCTGGTGAGGGACACGAGGCGTGGACCGCCTACGAAGCCGGCCTCGACGACGCACAGGACGAGGATCTCATTGCCTACGCCCATGCGAAGGGCGCCGCACTCGTCACGACGAACCGAGACTGCGCGCAGCTCGCCCGGCGCCTGCGGAGCGCGCAGCTGATCTGGTTGGCAGTACGGGAAGCCGATGCACGCGCCACGGTCGAGCGGGGCGTCGCGTGGATCGAGCAGCACTCCCTTCCCCCAGGACGGGTTCTGAAGGTCAGCAAGACCGCCGACCCGCGGCTGTTGAACCCAGTCCGTCACCCATGACGGCGCGCTGACTCAGCATCGACAGGCCGGCTGCTTCCACTCACGCGCGCGCTCACGTTCGTGAGTCAATGGGTCAGTCGCGGTACCTTGCGGCGCCTTCGCCCCACCACGGGAAGAACGGGGGTAGGTCGGTTCGCCGCGGGTCCGGCGGGACCGGCCGATCGCTGCCGTCGTCCTCGGCCCACCGCCTGCCGTACTGATCCGGGAGGTCGCCCCAGCCCCAGTACGGGAGCGGCTTCGCCGGCTTGATGCCCAGCTCCTCGAGCGGGTCGATCTTTACGTTGCCGACGGTGCACAGGTAGTGCCAGCCGTCGCCGAAATCGAACATGTGGAGGAACTGGTCGCCGGCCGCGAGGCGGTTGAGCTTCGTCGTGCGCTCGTCGAGGATCGCCTCCTCGCCCCAGTCGGCGTCAGGGAGCCCGACGCGCGTCTCGTCGGCGAGCCGGAACTCGTTGAGGTGCGCCCGGTCCCACCGAGCGAACGCCGTGTCGATGGCGTCGGCGAGGTGGGCGAAGGTATGGCTCGGCGCTGCGGCGAGGACGCGGCCCGGCCGCGGCCAGAACCTGTCGGCGCGTCCTTCGACCAGCTCCACCGTGATCGACCACCACGTCTTCGCCATCGCAGCCGTTCCTCGCTGACTCACGTTTGCAGGACGAGCAGGAACGACGGGCCGAGGACGCGGCGGGCGGCGGCGAGCCCACGACCTGAGGGCGGCGGCGCGCGTGGGCTAGGACGCCCGCAGGTCGGCGAGGGCGGGCTGGAGCTCGTCGGACCAGAAGCGCAAGAAGCCGTCCTGGTCGGGACCGATCTGGTGGAAGTAGAGGTGGTCGTAGCCGGCGTCGAGGTAGGTGCGGACCGACTCCAGGACCGGTGCGAGCTCCGGGCCGCAGGGCGTCGAGCCGACGGCTTGATCCTCGCTGACCATCGATGCCGCCTGCTCCATGTGCGCGACGGTCGGCAGGTCCTGGGGCAGCTGGCCGGCGATGCCGCCGTTGGGCCACACCTCGTGCACCGTCTTGCGAGCCGATGCCACGTCCTGGGCCCAGCACACGTTGAGCTGCGCGTAGCGAGGGCCGCTCCCGCCCCTCTCGTCGAACTGCTCGACCAGCTCGCGCTCGGGCGAGTGCCCCCAGTACCCGTCGCCGATCCTGGCGGCGAGCTCGACCGCCTTGGGTCCGAACCCCGACACGATCACGGGCGGCGGCTCCACCGGCGGGTCGAAGAGCCGGGCGCTCTCCACCGTGTAGTAGCGGCCGTGGTGGTCGATCGACTCCCCGGTCCACAGCGCGCGGATCACCTCCACCGCCTCCTCCAGCATGGCCTGGCGGATGTCAGCAGGTGGCCAGCGATCACCGAGGATGTGCTCGTTGAGCGCCTCGCCGCTGCCGACGCCGAAGAAGAAGCGGCCCTCGAAGAGCAGCGATGTCGTTGCGGCGGCCTGGGCGATGACGGCCGGGTGGGTCCGCATCGTCGGGCAGGTGACGCCGACGCCGACGGGCACGCGCTCGGTCACCGCTGCGATGGCGCCGAGCACCGACCAGACGAAGGGGCTGTGCCCCTGCGCGCTCACCCAGGGGTGGTAGTGGTCCGAGATCGAGAGGAAGTCGAAGCCCCGCTCCTCGGCCGCGCGAGCGTTGCGGACGAGCGCGGCCGGGGGATGCTCCTCGCTGGAGAGGGTGTAGCCGAAGGAGACCATGCGGCGCGCCTACCCCTGCGCACCTGGTCGTCAAACTCGCCGAGGCCGGCGCAGCTCAGCCGTCGACGGGGTCCGGCACGACGACGCCGTCGGCCAGCGGGATGCCCATCGACTGCGAGATGCCCAGGCCGCCGACGCGGTACAGGCCCCGCTCCGCGACGATGGGCCCGTCGGCGCTGATCACCAGCGGCAGGGTCTCGCGCTCGACCTTGTCGCCCATGCGGATCGCGACGCGGCCGTTGGCAGGGATCTCGCGGCGCTGCAGGTCCTGGACGGCCAGGGTCTGGCCACCGGCGAGCGCCGTCACGTCGTAGGTCACGACCTCGTCGGACACGTTGAACAGCACGATCCACTCGTCGCGCGCCTCGCCGGTGCCCCCGCCCGCGAAGTACCACGTCGGGGCACCGAGCGGCGCGCCGAGCGTGGCGCCGACGCCGCGGCGGTCGCTCGGCTCCGTGGCGGTCATCACCCGCTCGGCAGCGACCGGCACCTCGTTGAGCGACCGCACGATGGTGCTGTGCCCGACGCCGGCCGGCACGCGCGCGTCGTCGGTCGAGTGGAGGTCGACGACGCCGTAGCGGCCGGGCAGGACGGTGAGTGCGTAGGGCTCGGGGACGCCGTTGGCTTCGGGGTCGTCGAGGCGGACCTCGACCTCGACCTCCGCCACCTCTTCGGTGGGGTTGAACACCACGACCTGCTCCGTCGTGCCCTCCTCGTGGCCGCCGTCGGGGAAGATCCACGTCTCGGCGGGCACCGGGGCGCCGAGGCCGAGCGTGATGCCGCGCCGGTGGTCGGTGCCGTCGAAGGTCTGGATCCGGTCGACGATGAGCCGGCCACCACGCACCCGGACCTGGGCGGAGACCTGGGCCTTCCGGGTGACGTCCTCGTCCACGTAGGCGCCCACGACGCTGCGCCCGGGCACCACGAAGCCCTGGAAGCGGCTCGTCTCGCGCACGCCTTCGTCGGTGGCGAAGTCGATGTCGACGGTGGCGTCGTCGGGGAAGGGGTTCATGAACACCAGCAGCTCCCGAGCGCCCCGCTCGGTGACGCCCCACGGGAAGGACCACGTGGCGGAGCTGGTCGTGCTGCAGGGCGCGGTGGCGCGACCGAGCTCGCCCGAGACCTGGTGCTCCACGGCCACCTCGCCACCGTCGATCTCGACCACCGCGCCGGCCAGCTGCGCTTCGCTGAGATCGCCGAGCCGATAGCTGACGAGGCTCTGAGCGGGCACCTCCAGCTCCGTGCTGGCCGGCTCGGGCCTGGTGGTGGTCGTGGGCTCGGCGGTCGTGGTGGTCGCCTCGCTCGTGGTCGTGGCCTCGCCGCCATCGGCCTCGCCCTCCCCCACCACCTCCGGGGCCGGCGCGACCGCGCCGGTGAGCACGGTCACCGTGGCCGTACGAGGCCGGTCGGTGGGGTTGGTCACGAGGATGGTGTGGTCGGCGCTCGAGCCCGGTCGGGCCGTGCCACCCGCGCAGAACCACGTCGACGCCAGGGTCGGCTCGGGGCGCGCGGCGGGCATCGCCACGCCTGGTTCCACGACGGGGGCCGTCACGTCGCCAGCGCGCCGGTCGTCGCCGTCGGCGGCCTGGACGACCAGGCCGCCGGCGATCACCGCGGCGAGCAGCACGAGCGAGCTGAGCCGTGCCGACCTCACCGCGCGGACCCCTCCTGGAGGGCACCGCCGAGGCGTGCTCGCAGCAGTGCGCGGATCACCAGGAGCCAGGCCAGCACCTGGACGGCGAGCAGCCCGTAGTGCACGAGCGGGGTCTGGAAGCGCAGCGTCGCAGCACCCGAGGTGGGCGATTCGAAGCCGTTGGCCCACCCGAAGGGCTTGGTGTGCTCGGCCTCCTCGCCGTCGACCGAGAGCTCCCAGCGGTCCGAGTGCGACGCCGAGAAGAGCACGGAGGCGCCCGCGTCGAGCGGTCCAGCCCACTCGAGGTGGCCGACCTCGTCAGCCAGCGCGAGCGCGGCCTCGGAGAGGTCGACCTCGGCGGCCGCCGCCACCCCGCCCCCGGTCGGCACGACCAGGTCGGGCGGGAGCTCGGCTCGGACGGGCGCGAACGCCTGGTTGCGGTAGACGGTGAGCCCGGCCGGGATGTCGAGGGGCTCGAGGTCGAGCTGGCCCGCGAGCGTCGAGGAGAAGGCACGGGGCAGCGGCCGCTCCTCGGTGGCGAAGGGCGCCGGGGCGAGGCGCTCGGGCACGACCACGTAGCGGACGCCCATCGGTGCCAGGAGGCGGCCCAGCCGCGCCGTCTGCCCCGAGCGGGCGAGGTCCAGCACGTCGGCGATCAGGCGGGTGCGGCCGCCGTCGGAGCCGGCCCAGAGATCCTCGGGCCGTGGCGTGCCGCGATCGGTCGTGGCGTAGGCGACGCCCTCGGTCAGCTCCCAGCTGCCGAGCGGGAGCACGGCCGGGTCGCCGATCCACAGCACCCGGAACGGGAGGTCTTTGTGCTCGGCGTCCATGAAGGCCAGGACCCGGGCGTGGTCGCCGGCGGGCATCGACCAACGGCCGTCGAAGGCGGCACCGAGCACGGGCACGGTGGCGACCACCACGGCGGCGGCCGCCAGGCCCGACGCCAGCTGGCGCCACCCGAAGCGGTACGCGGGCAGGTCGACCTCGAAGGCGACGACGCCCATGGCAGCGGCCAGCGACAGCCCGACCGCGGCGGGGGCCAGGAGCAGCTCGACGGGCGGGAGGGAGATGCCCAGATCGCCCCGCTGGGCGAGCCACGCCAGGCCCCAGAACACGATGGCGAGCGTCCAGGCGCGCACCGCCCAGCGGTGGCGCTCGTCGCGACCGATGAGCAGCGGCAGCGCCGGCGCCACCAGCAGCGCCCAGCCCACGGGCGACGAGCCGAGCGGGCCCACCTCGAAGCGCAGCAGCGCGGCGAGGTCGGCGCGCTCGGCGACGGACTGCGCGCCGACGAGGACCGACGCCGCGCTGCCGGGCAGCAGCAGGTCGGCGCTCCAGGGCAGGTGGAGCAGTACTGCCACGACCGCGGCCCCCGCCGCCACGACCAGCATGCGGCCCGATCCGGCGACGCGGTACACGAGCAGCGACCCGAGCCCGAGGGCGGCCGCCATGACGACCAGCACGACGACGCCCACCGGTACCAGGGCGGCCAGGAGCGCGGTGAGCAGGCCGAGCCCGAGGATCTCGGCGCGGCGGCCCCGGCGGCGCCCCGTCGCGAAGGGAGCCACGCCGCTGGCGCGGGCCAGCATGGCGACCATGAAGGGCGCCGCGGCGTACAGCGCCAGCGCGCCCCACCGACCGTCGGCGAGCGCGTTGTAGGGCAGCGGGTTGGCGACGTAGACGAGCAGCGCGGCGATCTGTGCGTTGCGGGAACCGGTGGGTGCCGCCAGCCGGTAGGCGCCCAGCGCACCGAGCGGGATGAGGCCCACCGTGAGGATCGTGCGCAGCAGGCCCATGGCCCCTGCCATCACGATGCCCGCGGAGCCCAGCAGGCCGAAGGCGGTCGGTGCCGGTGACTCCGAGCCCAGCCCGGCGGTCCGCCAGGCGCTCAGCCAGGATCGCAGCAGGTCCGTCGGCGACGACGAGAAGGCGACCAGCTCGCCCACCGCGGGCACGCCGCGGGTGAGCAGGTGGCGGCTGCCGGCCAGGAGGACCAGCGCCACCGCGCCCCAGGCGAAGGCGGCGAAGCGGTACGTCCCGCCCCGCAGCGATCCCGCCATGCCCCGGCCCGTGCGGGCCAGGCCGGTGAGCCGGTCGTCGCCGGCGCCGATCTGGCCGCGGAGGAACTGGCTGAGCCGGGCGCTCCCCGGCACCATGGCGCTGCGGATCTCGCGGTCGGGCAGGGCGCGGAAGGCCCGGACCTGCCGGCGGGCGGCGCGGACCTCGCCGATGCGGCGCAGGTTCCACAGCCACGACCCCGCGACGTCGCGGGCCTGGCCGGTGCGGCCGACCACGATCGCGTAGAGGATCTCCACGAGGTTGAGCACCGCCAGCCGAGGCAGCGAGCGAGCGAGGCTGAGCCCGGAGTAGCAGCTCAGCACCATGCGCAGCCGGTGCCGGGCCTGGAGGCGGCGCCGGTCGTCGACGGGGCGGCGCGTGCCGAGCGCCTCGAGGTGCCGCACCCGCGCGGCCGGTGCCACGATCACGCGCGCGCCCGCCAGGCGGGCCCGCCAGCACAGGCTCACGTCGTCGACGAGGTAGTCGATCCCCTCGTCGAAGCCACCGATGGCCGTGAACAGGTCGGCGCGCACGAGGGTGCAGGCCCCGGGCACGGTGAACACGTCGGCGACGGAGTCGTGCTGCGCCTGGTCGAGCTCGTCGCGCTCCACCAGGGGCACGACGTGGCCCACCTGGTCGGTCGCCTCGCCGATCTGGAGCAGGCGGCGAGGCTCGTCCCAGCGCACGAGCTTGGGGCCGACGACCGCGGCGTTGGACCGGAAGGCCTCTTCGACGAGCAGCCGCACGACGTCGGGTTCGGGGGCGATGTCGTCGTGGCAGACCAGGTAGAAGGCGGCGCCCTCGACGACGTCGAGCACCTCGTTGGCGGCGGCGCCGAAGCCGGGGTTCTCCTCCAGGCGGCGGACGAAGGCGCCCGGGCGCCGAGGCGCCGACGCGGGGCTTGACCTCCTCGGCGCTGTCGGCGTCGATGACGAGCACCGAGAGGTTGGGGTAGTCCTGCGCGGCGAGGGAGGCCATCGTCTCGTCGAACCACAGCCCCGGGTCGCGCGCGACGACCACGGCCACGACCGCGGGAGCGGCCGGCGGTGGGGCAGGCACCGCGTCCGCGGACGCGTCGGGGCCAAGGGTGGGGGACTGCACGGTTGGTCGAGGGTAGCCGGGGGGTCGCGGCGCTCCGGGGCACCCCCGGATGCCGGTCGGCCCGCCTTGCGATGGATGTCACAAGCGCTTGCAGCAGCTAGCAGGCGGGCCTACGGTGCCCACCAGGGTCCCCCGGGGCCGGATCGCAAGGAGCTGCCGCATGCCCGGATCACCGCTCGACGAGCTCGCCAGCACCGCCAAGGACGTCGCCTACGTCTCGGTCGGGCTCGGCGTGCTCGCCTTCCAGCGGCTGCAGGTGCGGAGAAACGAGCTCAGCAAGGCGCTCAACCGATCCAGCGGCGCCGGCAAGGGCCCCCTCGACGTCGTGGAGTCGCTCGTCGGCGACCGCCTGAAGCTCGTCGAGGAGCGCCTGGGCGCGGCGCGGACCAGCTCACGGGCCTGACGCGGCGCTGACGCCCCCCGCCGACGCGCCCCGTAGGCTCAGCCGACGTGCCGGATGCCCTGCGGATCGCGCTCGACGCGACCTCGCTGTACGACACGCCGACGGGCGTCGGGCGCTACGTGTCCGAGGTCCTCGCGCTCGCGGCGCGGCGCCCGCAGCTCGCCGTGTCCGCCTATGCCCTCACCCTGCGCGGACGGGGCCGACTGCACGACCTCGTGCCGCCGGGGGTCGCGGTCGCACACCCCACGATCCCGATGGCGGCCGCGCCGCTCCGCGCTGCGTGGCGCCGGACGGACCGCCCGCGCATCGACCGCTGGATCGGACCCGTCGACGTGGTGCACGGCACCAACTTCGTGGTCCCGCCCACGAGGGCGGCCGCCGTCGTCACCATCCACGACCTCACCTACCTGCACTTCCCCGAGATGTGCGAGGCGGACGTGCTGCACTACGTCGAGCTCGTCCCGCGAGCCCTGCGGCGGGGCGCGATGGTGCACACGGTCTCGGAGTTCGTGCGCCAGGAGGTGCTGGAGCGCTACGACGTCGGCGAGGACCGCGTGGTCGCGGTGCCCAACGGCGTCACCGCGCCAGCGCCCGGGGACGCGGCGGCGGGGCGCGCCACCGCCGGCGGCGACCGCTACGTCACCGCCGTCGGCACCGTCGAGCCCCGCAAGGACCTCCCGGGCCTGGTGGCGGCCTTCGACCTGCTGGCGACCGACGACCGCGACCTGCGGTTGGTGATCGTGGGCGCCGACGGCTGGGGCGCCGACGCGCTCAGCGAGGCGATCGCGCGCTCACCGCACCGCGCGCGGATCGTGCGGACCGGCTGGATCGGCGACACGGCTCGGGCCGACGTGCTGGCGGGCGCGCTGGCGCTCGCCGTGCCGTCGCGCTACGAGGGCTTCGGGCTGCCCGCAGTGGAGGCGATGGCCGCGGGCACGCCCGTGGTCGCCACCGCGGCCGGCGCCGTGCCCGAGGTCGTCGGCGATGCCGCGGTGCTCGTGCCGGTCGGCGACGTCGAGGCCCTCGCCGGTGGGCTCCGGTCGGTCACTGACTCCGACGATCGGCGCGCCACGCTCGTCGCCCGCGGGCGAGCGCGGGCCGCCACCTTCACCTGGGAGCGAACCGTCGACGGGCTCTCGGTGCTTTGGGCGGCGGCGGCGGCTCGATCCTAAGGTCGCTGCCATGCGCGCCCTCATCACCGGCGGCCTCGGCTTCGTCGGCCAGCACCTGGTCCGTCACCTGCGCGAGCGCGGCGACGAGGTGCACACGATCGACCGCCACGGCGAAGCCGGCGTCGACATCACCGATGGCCCCGCCATCGGCGCGGCCATCGCCTCGATCGACCCCGATGCCGTGTACCACCTCGCCGGCTGGGCCGACGTCGGGGCGTCGTGGGGCGACCCGGTCGGTGTCTTCCGCGTCAACGCCGAGGGCACCCTCCACGTGCTGCGCGGCTGCATCGACGCCGCCGTGGGGCGCGTCCTCGCCGTCAGCAGCGCCGACCTCTACGGCGTCGTGGCACCGGCCGACCTGCCCCTCACCGAGTCCTCCCCGCTGCGACCGGCCAGCCCCTACGGCGCCTCGAAGGCGGCCGCCGAGGCGCTCGCCCAGCAGGCGCACCTGGGCCACGGCCTGGGCGTGGTCACGCGTGCGGCCCTTCAACCACCTCGGCCCGGGCCAGTCGGAGCAGTTCGTGGCACCCGCCCTGGCGGCACGCATCGCCCGCGCCGAGCGCGACGGCCACCGCACGATCCCCGTCGGGAACCTGAGCGCCCGGCGCGACCTCACCGACGTGCGCGACATCGTGCGGGCCTACCGGCTGCTGGTCGAGCAGGGCGAGCCCGGCGAGGTCTACAACGTCTGCTCGGGGCGCGACATCGCCATCCAGGAGCTGGCGGACCAGCTCGTCGGGCTGGCGAGCACGCCCGTCGAGCTCGAACCGGACCCGTCGCTGCTTCGCCCGGTCGACCTGCCGGTGCTGCGGGGCGACCCCTCCAAGCTGCAGCACGCCACCGGCTGGGCGCCGGAGATCCCGATCGAGCGGACGCTCGCCGACCTGCTCGACGACATGCGTCGGCGGGTCAGCCCGGAGCAGTAGCAGCCCGCAGGCGCGCCTCGGCCTGGCCGACGAGGTCGAGCTGGCGGCGGTCGAGGGTGGCCCGCCGGAGGGCGGCGAGGCGCTCCGCCCACCCGTCGAGCAGCGTCCGGTCACCGACGCGCTCGACCAGCTCGAGGTCCCGGTCGAGGAGCCGCACCTGCAGCTCCACCTCGGTGTGGCGGGTGACCACCAAGGGCAGCCGGTCCGCCTTGGCCGAAGGGTAGGTGGAGTCGGCCACCAGGTCGTGCGGCTCGACCCCGAACACGCCCGCCAGCAGCGCCACCGTGCGCTCGCCGGGCACGGAGATGTCGGACTCGATGTGCGAGAGCGCCACCCGCGACACGGCGACCCGGTCAGCCAGGTCCTGCTGGGTCCAGCCGAGGCCGCCCCGAAGCTTCGCGATGCGCCTTCCGAGAGATTCCAACGGTGCCAACCCACCTAGCAGACGTGGCGACGGAAGCAGGCTACAAACCTCCGATGACCAAGCGCGCGCTCATCACCGGCATCACGGGCCAGGACGGCTCCTACCTGGCCGAGCTCCTGCTCGACAAGGGCTACGAGGTGGTCGGCATGGTGCGGCGCAGCAGCACCGTGAACTTCGAGCGGATCGCCCATCTGCAGGACCGGCTGATCCTCGACCCGTACACGGCATCGGGCGACCTGCTCGACGAGGCGTCGCTCATCGCCATCCTGCGCGAGTACCGGCCCACCGAGGTCTACAACCTCGCCGCCCAGTCCTTCGTGCAGACGTCGTTCCGCCAGCCGGTGCTGACCGGCGAGATCACGGCGCTGGGCGTCACGCGCCTGCTCGACGCCATCCGCATCGTCGACCCGGAGATCCGCTTCTACCAGGCCAGCTCCAGCGAGATGTTCGGCAAGGTGCAGGAGGTGCCCCAGACCGAGGCCACGCCGTTCTACCCCCGCTCGCCGTACGGCGTGGCCAAGCTCTACGGGCACTGGATCACCGTCAACTACCGCGAGTCCTACGGGCTGCACGCGTCGTCGGGCATCCTGTTCAACCACGAGTCGCCCCGCCGAGGGCTGGAGTTCCTGCCGCGCAAGGTCAGCCACGCCGTCGCCCGCATCAAGCTGGGCCAGCAGGACGAGCTCGCGCCTCGGCAACCTCGACGCCGAGCGCGACTGGGGCTTCGCCGGCGACTACGTCGAGGCCATGTGGCTGATGCTCCAGCAGGACGAGCCCGACGACTTCGTGGTGGCCACCGGCGAGACGCACTCGGTGCGGCGCTTCTGCGAGATCGCCTTCGGCCACGTGGGGCTCGACTACAACGACTACGTCGTGGTCGACGAGAAGTTCTTCCGCCCCGCCGAGGTCGACCTGCTCATCGGTGACCCCGCCAAGGCCCAGAAGCTGCTCGGCTGGGAGCCGAAGACCTCCTTCGAGGACCTCGTGACGATGATGGTCGACGGCGACCTCGACCTGCTCTCCGGCCGCCTCAAGGGCATCAGCTGATCACCGTCCTGGCGGGTGGGGTGGGCGCCGCCCGCCTGCTGGTGGGCATGGTCCGCGTCGTGCCGGCCGCGGAGGTGACGGCGGTCGTGAACGTCGGCGACGACGTCGAGCTGCACGGCCTGCACATCAGCCCGGACCTCGACACCATCACCTACACGCTGGCCGGGGCCATCGACCCCGAGCGCGGGTGGGGCCTGGCGGGTGAGACCTGGGCGGTGATGGAGGCGCTGGCGCGCTTCTCCCGGGCACGCCGGTGGTTCAACCTCGGAGATCGCGACCTCGCCACGCACCTGTACCGGACCGACCGCCTCCGAGCCGGCGCCTCGCTGAGCGAGGTGACGGCGGAGATCACCCGGGCCTGGGAGCTCGAGGTGCGCCTGCTGCCCGTCACCGACGACGCGGCTGCAGCACGCGCGTCACGGTCGAGGGCGAGGGCGAGATGGGCTTCCAGGAGTACTTCGTCGAGCGGCACCACGACGTGACCGTCGAGCGCGGTGCGCTTCGACGGCGCCGATGCGGCGCAGCCCGCGCCGGGCGTGCTGGCCGCCATCGCGGACGCCGAGCGAGTGGTGATCGCCCCGTCGAACCCGATCGTGTCGATCGAGCCGGTCCTGGCGGTGCCGGGGGTGCGCGACGCCGTCCGCGACCGGCGAGACGACGTGGTGGCGGTGTCGCCCATCGTGGCCGGCGCCGCACTGAAGGGGCCCGCCGACCGCCTGCTGCGCGAGCTGGGCCACGACGCCTCGGTCGTGGGCGTCGCACGGCTCTACGCCCCGCTCGCCGCCACGCTGGTCGTCGACGAGGCGGACGCCGCGCTGGCGGGCGCCGTGGAGGAGGCCGGCATGCGCTGCGTGGTGGCGCCCACGATCATGCGGGGGCCGCAGGAGGCCGCCGCCCTCGCCGAGGTGGTGCTCGCCGCATGAGCGCACCGCTGCAGATCCTGCCCGTCGAGGGCCTGCCCGAGGTCCGCGCCGGCGACGACCTCGCCTCGTTGCTCGCGGCCGCCGAACCGGGCCTGCGCGACGGCGACGTCGTGGTCGTCACCCAGAAGGTCGTCTCCAAGGCCGAGGGCGCCATGGCGGCGATCGATCCCGACGACGCGCGTGGCCACCGCGGCGTCGTGGAGCGCGAGTCGGTGCGCGTGCTGCGCCGGCGCGGCGACCTCGTCATAAGCGAGACGCGCCACGGGTTCGTCTGCGCCAACGCCGGCGTCGACCTGTCCAACGTCGACCGCGGGTGGGCCGCGCTCCTGCCCGACGACAGCGACCGCTCGGCGCGCCGCCTGCGCGACGGCCTGCGCGCCCGGCTCGGGGTGGAGGTCGCCGTGATCGTGTCCGACACGTTCGGCCGCCCCTGGCGGCGCGGGCTCACCGACGTGGCGATCGGCTGCGCCGGCATCCGCGCCATCGTCGACCTGCGCGGCAGCCACGACAGCCGCGGCCGTGAGCTGCAGGTCACCGAGGTGTGCGTCGTCGACGAGCTGGCGTCGGCAGCGGAGCTCGTGATGGGCAAGGCGTCGGGCATCGCGGCCGCCGTCGTGCGCGGGGTCGACCCGTCGTGGCTGGGTCGGGGCGAGGTGCGGGGCGAGGTCGTGCGACCGCCCCAGGAGGACCTCTTCCGCTGATCCCGCTCCTGGCGGGGGTTCAGCTACCGAACCAGCGCAGGACCTCCGTGACGCCCGTCGGCAGGTCGGTCCAGGGCTCCCAGCCCAGGTGGATGCCCGCACGCGTGCGGTCGAGCGCGCTGCGATCGAGCTCGCCGGGTCGTGCGGGCGCGTGGTTGGCGAGCGCGCCGACGCCGGCTGCGGCAGCCATCGTGCCGTAGAGCTCGTTGACGGACGTCTCGACCCCGGTGCCGATGTTGCAGAGCAGGCCGCTCCCCCGTTCGGCGGCCCGCACGAAGGCGTCGACGGCGTCGTCGACGTAGAGGAAGTCGCGGGTCTGGTTGCCGTCGCCGAAGATGGTGCAGGGCTTCCCGGCCAGCAGCAGTCCGGCGAAGATGGCGACGACGCCCGCCTCGCCGTGCGGGTCCTGGCGGGGGCCGTAGATGTTCGCCATGGCGAGCGCCGTGAACTCGATCGAGTGGAGCTCGCGGTAGACGTGCAGGTAGTCGTTGACGGTCCGCTTGGCGACGCCGTAGGGCGACAGCGGCTGCTGGGGGTGCGACTCTCGCACCGGGAGGTCGGCGGCGGCGGGCTCGCCGTAGATCGTGCCGCCGCTCGAGGCGAACACCACCTTGCGGGCACCGGCCACGCGGGCGCCCTCCAGCACGTTGAGGCTGCCGATGATGTTGACCTCGGCATCGAAGACCGGGCGGGCGACCGACACGCGGACGTCGGCCTGCGCAGCGAGGTGGAAGACGACCTCGGGTCGGCGCCGGCCGATCAGCTCGATCACGGCCGGGTCGCGGATGTCGAGCTGGTGCACCTTCAGGTCGTGCTCGCGGTCGGCGCGGGCCTCGGCCAGGTTGGCGAGCGAACCGCTCGAGAGGTCGTCGACGACATCGACGCTGTGCCCCTCGGCGAGCAGGCGGTCGACGAGCGTCGAGCCGATGAAGCCCGCCCCGCCCGTGACGAGCGCTCTCACGGCGCGGCGTCCGGGAGGCGCACGCCCGACAGCCGCGCACCCTGGGCGACGACCACGTCGTCGCCCACCACCGACCCGCCCGCGACGGCCGCGCCACGCCCCACGACGGCTCGGGGCCCGATCACCGCTGCATCCACCGTGGCGCCGGCCTCGACCCGCGCGCCGGCGAGCAGCACCGCGTCGACGACGACGGCCCCGGCCTCCACCACCACGCCGGGTCCGATCACCGAGCGCTCCACGGTGCCCTCGATCGACGCGGACGGGTGGATGCCCGGCTCCGGCGTGCCGCGGCGGCCGGTGACGAGGTCGAGGTTGGCGGCGAGGTAGCTGGCAGGCGTGCCCGCATCGATCCAGTAGGTGTTGCCGTCGTAGGCGTAGAGCGTGCCGTCGGCGACCATCGCCGGGAACGTCCGCCGCTCGACGTTCACCGGCACGTCCGGCTCGATGCGGTCGAGCACGGAGGGCTCGAGCACGTAGGTGCCGGCGTTGATGAGGTCGGTCGGCGCCTCCTGGCGCGGTGGCTTCTCGATGAAGGCGGTGACGCGACCGTCGTCGTCGGTGGGGACGACGCCGAAGGCCGAGGGGTCCTCGACGCGGTGCAGGGCGATGGTGCCCTCCGCGCCGGCGTGGTCGTGGAGCTTCACGAGCGCGGCGACGTCGAGGTCGGTGAGCACGTCGCCGTTGACCACGAGGAACCGCTCGGCGATCCCGGCGTCGAGCGCCGCGAAGCGCACGGCGCCTGCCGTGTCCCGTGGCTCGGGCTCGATGGCGTAGTGCAGGCGCACCCCGGCGCAGCGGCCGTCGGGGTAGGCGTCGCGGAAGGCGTCGGGGCGGTACCCGAGGGCGAGCACCGCCGTGTCGACGCCGTGGTCGCCGAGGTGCTGCAGCACCCGCTCGATCATGGGGCGGTTGCCCACCGGCAGCATCTGCTTGGGGGCGCTGAGCGTCAGCGGACGCAGGCGGGTGCCGAACCCCCCGACGAGCACGATGGCCTGCATCCTCGCCTCAGCCTGTCACCCGGCAGCGGTGGTCGTGGTGGTGTCGTCGGCCGCGGCGGTCGTGGTGGTGGTCTCGTCGCTGGCCGACGTGGTGGTCGTGGTGTTGCCCTGGTCGTCGGGCACCTGCCCGCCGTCGACCGCGCCGAGGGCCTCGAGCTCCGCCGAGTTGGGGGGCTTGGGGATGTCGGCGTCGGGGTCGCCGTAGAAGATCGTGAGCCCGGCGCCGTCCTCGGTGAGGCGCACGTCGCGGAAGTCGCCGGTGGTGACCTGCGGCTCGGAGGACTCGTCCTGCACGTTGGCCCAGTAGGCCATGCGCAGCTGCGGGTCCTCGACGTCCTCGCACTCCGTCTCGCCCTCCTCGTAGGTCTCGCCGAGGTAGGTGATGCTGGTGGAGCTCAGCTCCACGTCGAGGTCGCCCTCGTCGTGGGCGTCGTCGATGTAGCGCTCGAGCGTGGCGTTGGCGCCGACGCCGAGCTGGGAGAAGGGGTGGATGTGGATGACGCCGTCACCATGGGTGTGGATGCCGACCTGCGACTCGAACGTCGGCAGGTCGGGCAGCTTCTCGCCGCAGGCGTAGACCGCGAAGGCCTGGTGGATGTGGTCGCCGAGCTGGGGGACGCCGCCGAGGTCGTCGGAGCGGCGGTCGGCGCGGGCGTAGGCGACGAGGCTGACGCCGAGCACGACGACCAGGGTCAGCACGCCCGGGAAGAGGAGGCTGCGAGGCTGCCCGGACGAGACCCGGCCTCCGGCGCGAGCGGCGCGAGCGACCTTCTTGGCTGACGATGCCTTACCCATAGGGTCGCCCACCCTACAAGAGCGGCTGGCCCGCACCCATTCGCCCGGGCCAGCTTCCGGGCCCGGTCAGGGCCGGGCGAGGGCCTCCCGGTAGACGCCGAGCAGCGCTCGGGCGTTGGCCCCCCAGGTGTAGCGGGTCGCACGTCTCCGGGCCGCCGCCGCCAGCCGGGCGTGCTCGTCGCCGCCCGCCAGGGCCTCGCCGAGGGCGAGCGCCCAGCCCTCCACGTCGTCGGGGTCGACCAGCACGCCGGCATCGCCGACGACCTCGGGGAGGGCGCCGGCGTCGGCGGCGACCACGGGCGCGCCGTAGGCCATGGCCTCGGCAGCCGGCAGCCCGAAGCCCTCGTAGCGCGATGGCACGGCCACGACCGACGCCATGCCGTAGAGGCCGGCCACGTCGCCGGCGGGGATCCGGCCGGTCCGTCGCACGCGGCCCTCCACCCCCCGGCGGCGGATCCGATCGCTGACCTCGTCCTCGGCGCCGCCGCGGCCGCCCGCCAGCACGAGCACCGCGCCGGGCTGCGAGCGCAGCACGAGCGCGAAGGCATCCACGAGCACGGCGTGGTTCTTGTGGGGGTAGGTGATCGCCGGGTAGAAGACCACCGGCCCGTCGAGCTGGTAGCGCTCCCGCAGCGCTGCCGCGTCGGTGGCCGGCCTGGTCGCCACGCCGTGGGGCACGACAACCACGCGGGCAGGGTCCGCTCCCAAGCGAGCCAGCACGCTGCGCCGCACGAACTCGCTCGGCACCACGACGGCGCGCGCGGCGCGCACCGAGCGCGGCACGACGGCGCCGAGGTAGGCGCGCTTGAGCCGCCCGTGGGTGGCGCGGCGCTCGAGCGGCTGCAGGTCGTGGATGGTGAGCACGTAGGGGGCGCTCGGCACCGGAGGCGCCGTGCCGCCGGCATGGTGGACGAGGTCGAGCCGCCGGGCCCGCGCTGCCAGCCACGACGACTCGCCGCCGACGCGTGCTGCTCTCGAGCGCCCCGACAGCGGCATGACGGAGGTGGGGAAGGCGGCGACGAGGTCGGGGTGGGCCCGCACGAACGGCTCGAGCACGAAGAGGTGCAGGTCGACGTCGGCCACGGCGAGGTCGCCGACGGCGCGCAGGCTCGCCACGGTCGACTCCTCGCTGCCGCCCACCACGTCGGGCACGAGCCACAGCAGGTTCACCCCGACCCGTGCCCGGTCCGTGGTGCTCACGGCCGACCCCCACCCCGAACCTGCGGCGCGGAGACGAGGTCTTGTCGTGTCAGTGCCGCAGGTTCGATCGGACGGGTGCCACCACCGAAACCTGCGGCGCGGAGACGAGGTCTTGTCGTGTCAGTGCCGCAGGTTTGGGTGGTCCGGCAGGTTCGGGGGGTGTGGGTCGGGCAGGTTCGGGGGGTGTGGGTCGGGCGGGGTCGGGTCATGTCGGTGCTCCGAGGGCGGCGCGGTAGGCGTCGCGCACCGCCGCGGCGGTGCGCGACCAGGTGAACTCCCCGGCCCGGCGCTGCGCCGCCGAGCCCAGGCGGTGACGGAGCTCGGCGTCGTCGAGGACGCTGGCGAGGCCGCCGGCGATGGCGTCGACGTCGAGCGGGTCGACCAGCACGGCGGCGTCGCCGGCCACCTCGGCGGTCGACGTGGTGGCGGACGTCACGACGGCGGCGCCCTGCGCCATGGCTTCGAGCACCGGCAGCCCGAACCCCTCACGCAGGCTCGGGTACGCGACGACGGTGGCAGCGGCGTAGAGGGCATCGAGGTCGGCGCGCGGCACGAACCCGACGCGCCGGGCCGGCACGCCTTCGAGGTCGCTGCCCCAGCCCTCGGGACCCGCGATGACCAGCTCGACATCGCTCCTGCCGAGCGCGGCGAACGCTGCCACGAGCCGGGGGAGGTTCTTCCTCGGCTCGGCGGTCCCGGCGAAGAGCACGAAGGGGAGGTGCAGCCCGTAGGCGTCGCGCACGCGCGCCACCTCGCTGGGCGCGACCGGCTCGGCGTCGGTCCCCCACGGGGTGACGCGCAGCCGACCGGCGTCGATGCCGGCCTGCTCGCAGTCGGCACGCGTGGCGTGCGACGGGCAGATCACGATGGCCGCCTCGCCGCGCACGATCTCGAGGAACCGCCGGAAGACGCTGACGCCGCGCCGGGTGAAGTGCGACGGTTCGTGGAGGAAGTGCAGGTCGTGCACGGTGGCCACCAGCGGGGCGCGCGCAGCCGCTGCCACGTGCGCCGTGGCGTGGACCACGTCGACGGGGCCGGTGGCCCGCTCGACGGCCGGGCGCCGCAGGCGCTGCCAGGCGTCGTAGAGCGCCAGGCGGGGCAGGGGCAGCTGCGCCACCGGGATGGTGGGCCGCCAGGCCTCGGGCGGCGCCTGGCGGTGCCGGGCGCTCACCCCCACCTGCTCGACGTCACCGAGGCGTGCGACGGCCGCCACGGTGTCGAGCGTGGCGCGCGCGGTGCCGCCGGGCACGTGGTGCCAGCACTGCTCGAGGGTGACGGCGACGCGCATGGGACGACCTGGGAGTCTGGCACGACCGCCGGTAGGGTCTGCGGCCATGCCT
The DNA here is from genome assembly GCA_963715505.1 of uncultured Microthrixaceae bacterium. Classification (GTDB taxonomy): domain Bacteria; phylum Actinomycetota; class Acidimicrobiia; order Acidimicrobiales; family VFJN01; genus VFJN01. The sequence continues at coordinate 733,703 of OY970242.1, read as the reverse complement.
GCCTGCTGCTGCGCACCCCCTCGCCGGCGATGAAGGTCCTCGTCACGGGCAGCGCCGGGCTGATCGGCTCGGAGGCGGTGGAGTTCTTCGACGCCTTGGGGTTCGACGTCGTCGGGGTCGACAACAACATGCGCGCCGACTTCTTCGGCCCCAGCGGCGACACGACCTGGAATCGGCGGCGCCTGGAGTCGCGCTGCGACGCGCTACACGCACCGCGACGTCGACATCCGCGACCGGGCCGCCGTCGAGGGCCTCTTCCTCGGCGCCGGCATCGAGCTCGTCGTGCACGCCGCCGCGCAGCCGAGCCACGACCTGGCGGCCTCGCGGCCCTTCGACGACTTCGACGTCAACGCGGGCGGCACGCTCAACCTGCTCGAGGCGTGCCGCCGCCATGCGCCGGAGGCGGTGTTCATCACGGTCTCGACCAACAAGGTGTACGGCGACAACCCGAACAAGGTGCCGCTCGTCGAGCTGGAGACCCGTTGGGACTACGCCGACCCAGCGCTGGCCGAGGGCATCGACGAGACGATGTCCGTCGACGGGTGCCTGCACTCGCTCTTCGGTGCGTCGAAGCTGGCCGCCGACGTGCTCACCCAGGAGTACGGCCGCTACTTCGGCATGCGGACCGCTTCGTTCCGCGGCGGCTGCCTCACGGGGCCGCACCACTCCGGCGTCGAGCTGCACGGCTTCTTGAGCTACCTGGTCCTCACGGCCATGCGCGAGGGCGAGTACACGATCTTCGGCTACAAGGGCAAGCAGGTCCGCGACCAGATCCACTCGGCCGACGTCGTCAGCGCGCTCTGGGCCTTCGCGCAGGACCCGCGGCCCGGCGAGGTGTACAACCTCGGCGGCGGCAAGGCGAACGCAGCGAGCCTGCTGGAGTGCGTCGAGCTCATCGCGGCCGCCAGCGGCGGCAAGCGGCCCCGGCTGACCTACGACGAGCAGGCCCGGATCGGGGACCACATCTGCTACTACACCGACATGGCGAAGTTCCGGGCGCACTACCCGGGATGGGAGCAGCGCCACGAGCTCGACGCCATCGTCGACGAGATGGTCCGCGCCGTCGCCGCGCAGCTCGGGTGACGGCTCGCGGGTGCGTGCCGTGCGGCTGACGCTCGTCAACCAGTTCTACGCGCCGGACATCAGCCCCACCGCGCAGATGGCGGCCTCGCTGGCCGAGCACCGAGCCGACCAGGGCGACCACGTCACCGTCATCACGGGCCGGGCCGGCTACCTGGAGGGCTTGTCGCCGGCCGGCTCGCTGCGGGTGGGTCCGGGGCTGCGGGTGTGGCGGGTCTGGACGCCCCACCTCGGCAAGTCGTCCGTGGCGCGGCGGCTCCTCGGCTACGTGTCGTTCCTCGTGGGCAGCACCGCCCGGCTCGTGCTCCTCCCCCGCCAGGACGTGATCGTCGCCATGACGACCCCGCCCTTCGTCGTCGTGGCCGCGCTGCTGCACAAGCTGCTCCACCGCCGCACCCGCGTCGTGCTCTGGAGCATGGACTGCTACCCCGACGCGGCGGAGCGCTTCGGCGAGCTGCGGAGCGGGGGGTGGCTGAGCCGGCGCCTGCGCGCCCTCAACCGGGCGGTCTTCCGCCGTCTCGACCACGTCGTGTGCCTCGACGGCGCCATGCGCGACCTGCTCGCCTCCCAGTACGGCGCGGGGCCCGACCGGCCGCCGCACACCGTCGTCCCGAACTGGGAGCGCGCCGAGCTCTTCCCCGTCGAGGCCTTCGGCGAGCGCTGGGCGGGCTACGACCACCTCGACGTCGGCGACCGGCTGGTGGTGCTCTACCTCGGCAACACCGGCGTCGGACACCGCTTCGACACGGTCCTCGACGCGGCCGCAGCGGCTCGCGGACGAGGCGCTGTTCCTCTTCGTCGGCGGCGGCGCCCGCTGGGACGACCTCCGGCGCGAGGTGGCCGCTCGGGGGCTCACCAACGTGGTGCTGCGCGGCTACGTCGCCAAGGAGCAGACGCCGGGCGTCATGGCAGGCGCCGACGCTGCGCTCATCACCCTCGACGAGCGGTCGCTCGGCGTGATGAGCCCCTCGAAGCTGCACGCCAACCTGGCGGCCGGCCTGCCGGTCCTCTACGTGGGCCCGGCGGGCAGCAACGTCGACGAGGCGATCGAGCGCTTCGGCTGCGGCGCCAGCATCCGGGAGGGCGACGTGGAAGGCCTCGTCGCCATCGTGCGGGCGGTGCGCGACGACGCGACCGCCGCCGAGCGCGCCCGGCGCGCGTTCGAGCAGGCCTACGACGACGAGGCCGTGCTGCCCCGCTGGGACCGCGTGCTCGACGCCTGAGCCTGCCCGTCTGGACACGGCGCGCCGACCTGGGGAGGCTGGGCGCATGTCTGACCAGCGCGCGCCCCTCCCCGACGTCCTGCCCGGCCTCACGTTCGAACCGCTGCCCGAGGGCTGGCGACCCGTGGAGGCCTTCGTCCTCGTCAAGTGCCTCGACGAGGACGGCGACCCGACCTGGTCGCAGCGCGTCTCGGAGGGCATCAACGAGGAGGAGCTGCTCGGTGCCCTCACGGTGCAGACCGAGCTCTGGAAGCAGGCCCTCATCCGCGACTGGGACGAGTGAGCCGCTGCTTCAGAGACCGAGCTTGGTGCGGAAGTAGGCGGCGGTGCGCTCGAGGCCCTCGCGAAGCTCGACGGTCGGCTCCCAGCCGAGGTGCTGGCGGGCCATGGTGATGTCGGGACGTCGCTGGGTCGGGTCGTCGACGGGCAGCGGCTCGTAGACCATCTCGCTCGACGAGCCGGTGACCTCGACGGCCAGCTCGGCCAGCTCGGAGATGGTGTACTCGTCGGGGTTGCCGATGTTCATCGGGGTCGTGACGTCGCTGTCGAGCAGGGCGAGGAAGCCGCGGACCTCGTCGTCGACGTAGGTGAACGACCGCGTCTGGGAGCCGTCGCCGAAGACCGTGATGGGCTTGCCCGCCAGCGCCTGGGTGAGGAAGTTCGACACCGCCCGGCCGTCGTCGGGCCGCATCCGGCTGCCGTAGGTGTTGAAGATGCGCACGATGCGGACGTCGACGCCGTGGTGGCGGTGGTACGCCATCGTCATCGCCTCGGCGAAGCGCTTGGCCTCGTCGTAGACGCCGCGCGGGCCGATCGGGTTGACGTTGCCCCAGTACGTCTCGGGCTGGGGGTGCACGAGCGGGTCGCCGTAGACCTCGCTCGTGGAGGCCAGGAAGAACGTGGCGCCCTTGGCCTTGGCCAGCCCGAGGCTGTTGTGGGTGCCGAGGCTGCCGACCTTGAGGATCTGGATGGGGATGCGCTCGAAGTCGGCCGGCGACGCGGGGCTGGCGAAGTGCATCACCGCGTCGACCGTCGCCGGGCACCTAGACGTAGCTGCTCACGTCGTGGTCGACGAACGTGAAGCCCGGGCGACCGAAGAGGTGCTCGATGTTGTCGACCGATCCGGTGACGAGGTTGTCGATGGCGACCACCTCGTCGCCGCGGTCGAGCAGCGCCTGGCAGAGGTGCGACCCGAGGAAGCCGGCGCCCCCGGTGACGACGACGCGCGCCATCAGCTGCGGCCGATGCCGTGGTAGCTCGAAGCCGCGCCGCAGCAGCGCCGCCCGGTCGAGCAGGTTGCGGGCGTCGACGACGTTGCGCGCCGGCCATCAGGCTCGGCCACCTTGTCGAAGTCGAGCCAGCGGAACTCGTCCCACTCGGTGAGCACGGCGAGCACCTCGGCGCCCTCGACGGCGGCGTAGGGGTCGTCGACGACCTCGATGCCCTCGAGGCCGGCTCGGGCACGGACGGGTCGAAGGCCGCGGATCGAGCGCCGCCGCGCCGCCAGGCGGCGCGAGGATCTCGAGCGACGGGCGACTCGCGCAGGTCGTCGGTGCGGGCCTTGAACGTGAGGCCCCAGGCCGCCGATGCGCTTGCCCTCGACCGAGCCGCCGGCCAGCTCGACGATCTTCTCGGCGACCCGCTCGAACTGCTCGTCGTTCACCTCGATGACGCCCTGCAGCAGGCCGAAGTCGTAGCCGGCGTCCTCGGCGATGCGCACCAGCGCCCGCGTGTCCTTCGGGAAGCAGCTACCGCCCCAGCCGGGGCCCGGCTTCAGGAACTCGTGGCCGATGCGCTGTCGTAGCCCATGCCGAGGACGACGTCGCTTGACGTCGGCGCCCACGGCCTCGCACACCGCGGCGACGGCGTTGACGAAGGAGATCTTGGTGGCCAGGAAGGCGTTGGCGGCGTACTTGATGGTCTCCGCCGAGGCCGGGTCGGTGACGATCAGCGGCGCGGTGATCCCGAGGTAGAGCGAGGCGACGCGGACCGCGGCCGCCTGGTCCTCGGCGCCGATGACGATGCGGTCGGGGTGGAGGAAGTCGTGGACGGCCGAGCCCTCGCGGAGGAACTCGGGGTTCGACACGACCGCGACGTCGCTGCGCCCGAGGGCCCGCTCCACCACCCGGGTCGAGCCGACGGGCACGGTCGACTTGTTGACGACGACCGCCTCGGCTCGGCAGCACCGGGCCGATCTCGCGGGCCGCGTCCTCGATGTAGCTCAGGTCGGCCGAGCCGTCCGTCGCCCTGCGGGGTCGGCACGCACAGGTAGACGAACTCGCAGTCGGTGGCAGCCGTGGCGGCGCCCAGCACGAAGGTCAGCCGGCCGCCGTCGACGCCCTCGCGCACGAGGTTCGTCGAGCCCCGCCTCGAGGATGGGGATCTCGCCGCGCTGGAGCCTGGCCGACCTTGTCGGCGTCGATGTCGGCGCAGACGACCTCGTGGCCGAGGTGGGCGAAGCAGGCGCCGGTGGTGAGCCCGACGTAGCCGGTGCCGATGACCGCGATCTTCATGGGGAGGGCTCCATGGGGTGGATTCTTCCACCCGCGGCTGCCGAAGCCCTTCTCATGCCTGCTCCCCCAGGTGTCGGAGCAGGCGCTCGAGGGCGTCGTGGTGGTGCGGGAGCAGCGGCAGCCCGCCGAGCCGCAGAGCGGCGTTGTCGAGCACGGAGTTGGCCGGCCGGGGCGCCGCGCGGGGTGGGTCGAGCTCGGCGGTGCTGATGGCGCGCACCTTGTCGGGGTCGCGGCCGCTGAGCGACAGCACCTGCCGGGCGAAGCCGTACCAGGTGGTCTCGCCCTGGTTCGTGACGTGGAACGTGCCCGACCGGCGCTCTGCCGCGAGCCGCCGGACGGCGGGGGCGAGGTCGGCCGTGAAGGTGGGGCACCCGCGCTGGTCGTCCACGAAGGCGAGCTCGGGGCGGTCGGCCAGCCGCAGGATCGTGCGCACCATGTTGGCGCCATGGGCACCGCACACCCACGACGTCCGCACGACGGTGGCGCCGGGCACGTGCGCGGCGACGGCCTGCTCCCCCGCCCAGCTTCGAGCGCCCGTAGACCGACTGCGGGTTCGGGGCATCCCACTCGCGGTACGGCTGGGCCTGCGTGCCGTCGAACACGTAGTCGGTCGACACGTGGACGAGGTGCGCGCCCGATCTGCGACTGGCGTCGGCGACCCAGGTGGCGCCGAGCGCGTTGACGAGGAAGGCGCGGTCGGGATCGCCCTCACAGGCGTCGACCTCTGTCCAGGCGCCGGCGTTGACGACGACGTCGGGGTGCGTGCCCAGGACGGCCTGGTACACGGCGTCGCGGTCGCCGAGGTCGAGCGCCCGGCGGTCGCAGGCGATCACCTCGTCGCCCGCCTCGCTGCACGTGCGCACGAGCTCATGGCCGAGCTGGCCGCCTGCACCCGTGACGAGGACGCGCATCAGCCCCTCGCCTTGAGCGGGCGCCACCACCACTCGTTGGCGCGGTACCACTCGACGGTCGCCGCCAGCGCCTCGTCGAGCGAGCGCTCGCGACGCCAGCCCAGCGCGGTGATCTTGCTGATGTCGACGGAGTAGCGCCGGTCGTGGCCGAGGCGGTCCTCCACGTAGTCGACCGAGCGCTCGTCCTTGCCCAGCAGGGCGAGCAGCTTGTCGACCAGCACCCGGTTCGGCGTCTCGTTGCCAGCGCCGATGTTGTAGATCTCGCCGGGGTTGCCGCGGTGGAGCGCGAGGTGCACGCCCGAGCAGTGGTCGTCGACGTAGAGCCAGTCGCGCTCGTTGAGGCCGTCGCCGTAGAGGGGGATCGCCTCGCCGTCGAGCAGGTTGGTGGTGAACAGCGGGATCGCCTTCTCCGGGTACTGGTAGGGCCCGAAGTTGTTCGTGCAGCGGGTGACCACGACGGGCAGCCCGTGGGTGTGGTGGTAGGACAGCGCGATCAGGTCCGAGCCGGCCTTGGACGCCGAGTAGGGCGAGCGGGGGACGAGCGGGTCGCTCTCCTTGGAGGAGCCCTCCGGCACGGTGCCGTAGACCTCGTCGGTGCTGATGTGCACGACCCGGCCGATGTCGAGCCGGCGGGCGGTGTCCATCACGACGTTGGTCCCGAAGCAGTTCGTCGTCACGAAGTCGTCCGAGCCGACGATCGAGCGGTCGACGTGGCTCTCGGCCGCGAAGTGCACCACCGCGTCGGTGCCGCGCATGGCGTCCTCGAGGGGGCCGGGGTCGCAGATGTCGCCCTTCACGAAGGAGTAGCGCGGGTCGTCGTCGACGTCGCGGAGCGTGGAGAGGTTGCCGGCGTAGGTGAGGGCGTCGTAGACGACGACCTCGTCGTCGCCGTGGGCGAGCACGTGGCGCACGTAGCTCGAACCGATGAACCCTGCGCCGCCGGTGACCAGGATCCTCACCTGCGCAGCCCCCAGTGCGGTCGCCGGTCCTCGGGCAGGGCGTGACGGCCCGGGTTCACCTGGTCACGTGCCGAGAGGATGGGCTGCTCGACGCCCCAGTCCGCGCCGATGGCGGGGTCGTCCCACGCCACCCCCAGCTCGTCGTCGGGGTTGTAGTAGCCGTCGACCAGGTAGGTGATCGTCATGTCGGTGCGCGCCGCGAAGCCGTGCGCCACGCCCGGCGGGATGTAGATGCCCCGGTGGTCGTGCTCGGCGGCCGCGGTGCCCGGAGGGCTCCCGAGGTCGATCACCAGCGTCGCCCCGTCGGTCGGCGAACCGCTGCGCAGGTCGTGCAGCACGACGCGTGCCTGACCCAGCGGCACGTACCAGTAGTCGGCCTGGTGCAGGTGGTAGTGGAGCCCGACGATGGCGCCGGCGGCGCGGTCGCCGCGGTTGGCCTGCACCATCTCCCGGCCGGCGGGGAACCACTGGCGCCGGTACGTCTCGATGAAGATCCCGCGGGCGTCACCGTGGATGGCGGGCTCGACGACGACCACGCCGGCGATCACCTCCGACTCGACGATGCGCGCCATCTACCTGCGCTCCCCGGCCTCGAACTCCAAGAAGCGCAGCAGCCCCTCGCCGTAGCCGCTCTTGGCGAGGTCGCCGTCGTGGTCGGCCGCCGTCGCGAGCGACCGGAGCTCGTCGTCGCTGATGAAGCCCTCGCGGTGGGCGGCCGTCTCCGGCGAGCCGATGAGCAGCCCCTTGCGGCGCTGCTGGCCCGCCACCCAGGTCTGGGCGTCGAGGAGCGCGTCGAAGGTGCCGACGTCGAACCACTCCGTGGAGAACGGCAGGCGGCAGACCTCGAGCCGCCCCTCGGCGAGGTAGCGGTTGTTGACGTCGCTGATCTCCAGCTCGCCGCGCCCGCTGGGCGTGATGGAGCGGGCCACCTCCACGATGTCGTTGGCGTAGAAGTAGAGGCCGGGGACGATGAAGCTCGAGGGCGGCACCGCCGGCTTCTCGTGCACGGCCAGCACCTGACCGGCAGCGTCGAGCTCGAGGACGCCGTAGCGCTGCGGATCGGCGGCCCACAGGCCGAACACCACGGCGCCGCGGGGTGAGGTGTAGCGCTGGAGCTGCTCGCCCAGGCCGACGCCGTAGAAGATGTTGTCGCCGAGGATGAGGGCGACGTCGTCGGCGCCGATGAACGCCTCGCCGATCAAGAACGCTGCGGCGATGCCGTTCGGCTCGGGCTGCTCGGCGTAGGAGAACGAGCAGCCCCACCCGCTGCCGTCGCCGAGCAGGGCCTCGAAGAGGGGCAGCTGCTCGGGGGTCGAGATGAGGAGGATGTCGCGGATGCCGGCGTGGAGCAGCGTGGAGATGGGGTAGTAGACGAGCGGCTTGTCGTAGACGTGCATCAGCTGCTTGGAGGTGCCGCGGCTGGCGGGGCTGAGCCGCGTGGCGCGCCCCCGGCGAGCACGATCCCCTTCACCGGTCGCAGCCGATGCGCGTGGGGACCCGGGGCCGGCAACGAGGAGCGTCCATGACGGGGAGATTCTGGCACGGGTCGCTGCGGCGTCCCTGCGACGGCACCGGTCAGCAGTCGAGCGTGCCCTGCGGGTCCGGCAGGTCACCCACCACGGTCGTCGACGTCGTCGACGCCGTCGCCGCGGGGGCGCTCGACGTGGTGGCCTGCCCCGACGTGGTGCTCGTGGACGGGAGCGGCTCGGCCCGCACGCCGGCGTAGTCGAGGCCCGTGACGACCAGCACGTCGCCGCCCACGCCGTCGGTCACCTCCTCCAGGTCGGCACCGGCGACGAGGTGCCGCGCCACCAGCTCGGCTGCGGCCCGCTGCCCGGGCAGGTGGCGTACGACGCTGCGGGCGAGGTCGAACGCCTCGGCGTCTCCGGTGCCCGCCGCCGCGAAGCCCAGCTCGGCGAGCGCCGAGGCCACCTCGCCGGCCTCGCCCGGCCGGCCCGATCCGTTCAGCACGCGGACCCGGACGCTGCTCGGGTCGACGTCGGCCGAGGTGCCGCCCCGGAACAGGTCCAGGACGGGTCGGGCCGCCCGGTCGCTCAGGCGCAGCACCAGGGCACCGCCGACGACGTCGTCCTCGACCGGCAGCGAGTACAGGTCGAGCTCGCCTGGGTCGAAGCTGCGGAAGCGGCTCGCCAGCTCGACGATGTCGTCGGCGGTCAGCACGTCGTCGACGGTCACCGTGTCGAGGGCCACGTCCACCAGGTGGTCGAGGGTCACCGGGTTGCGGACGCCCTTGGTGACGGCGCGCCGCAGCGACCGGACGATGAAGTCCTGCTGGCGGCTGATGCGGCCGAGGTCGGCCGTGGGATCGGTCCGCCAACCACCGTCCCGGAACGTCTGGTACTCGCGCGACCGCACGTAGGCGAGCGCCTGGTCCGGTCCGAGCGCCACGCAGCCGGCCTCCTCCACGAGCAGGCCCGAGCGGCGGTCGCGGGCGGGATGCGCGAAGGGCACCTCCACCCCGTCGATCGCCGCGACGAGGTCACGGAACCCGGCGAAGTCGACCTGCACGTAGTGGTTGACCGGGATGCCGAGGTACCCCTCGATCGTCTCGATCAGCTCGCGCGGACCGCCTCGCTCGATGGCCACGTTGATGCGCTGCGAGCCCCCGCCGGCCAGCGGCACCCACAGGTCGCGCGGCAGCGACAGCAAGGACGCCTGCCCCGATCCCGGGTCGAGGCGCAGCACCATCATGGTGTCCGAGCGCAGCCCGGCGACCTCGGAGCGGCCGGTCCGAGCCGGGTCGTCCTCGTCGAGCTCCGCCGCGCTGTCGACCCCGACGAGCAAGACGTTGCGGGGCTCGTCGCTGCCCTGCTGCTCGGTGAGCACCGTGCCGAGCTCGATGCGCGGCAGCCGGCTGAACTTGGAGTAGAGGTAGCCGAGCGCGCCCGCGCTCGACACCAGCCCCAGCACCAGCGAGCAGCACAGCGCCAGGACCAGTCGCTGGCTCCAGGTGCGGCGGCCGGTCACTGCACGGGCAGACCGAGCTCGCGGCTGATCACCAGGCGCTGGATCTCGCTCGTGCCCTCGCCGATCTCGAGGATCTTGGCGTCGCGGTAGAAGCGCGGCGACGGGCGTCTCGTCGATGAAGCCGTAGCCCCCGAAGACCTGGGTGGCGATGCGGGTGGCGGTCACGGCGGCCTCGGTCGTGTGGAGCTTGGCCATCGCCGCGGCCTGCTTGTACGGGCGGCCCACGTCGTGCAGCCACGCCGCCTGGTACGTGAGCAGCCGAGCGGTCTCGGCCATCACGGCCAGGTCGGCGACCTGGAAGGCCACGCCCTGGTTGGCGCCGATGGGCCGCCCGAAGGCGGTGCGGTCCTGGGCGTAGCGCAGCGAGTGCTCGAGGCATGCCTGGATGCACCCGACCGCCAGCGCCGAGATGGCGATGCGGCCCTCGTCGAGGATCTGGAGGAACTGCGCGAAGCCCCGGCCCCGCTCCCCCAGCAGGTGGTCGGCCGGCACGCGACAAGCGGTGAAGGTGAGGCCATGGGTGTCCGAGGCGTGCCAGCCCATCTTGCGGTATGCGGGCTGCACCTCGAAGCCCGGCGTGCCCGACGGGACGATGATCGTGCTGATCTCACCGGGGCCGGTGCGGGCCGTGACGGTGACGAGCGAGGTGAGCTCGGTGCCCGAGTTCGTGATGAAGGCCTTCTCGCCGTCGAGCACCCACTCGCCGCTGGCGTCGTCGACCGCCGCCGTGGTGCGCGTGCCGCCGGCGTCGCTGCCCGCCTCGGGCTCGGTGAGCCCGAAGGCCCCGAGCGCCCGCCCGGCGCAGAGGTCGGGGAGCCAGGTCTGCTTCTGCTGCTCCGTGCCGAAGCGGTGGATCGGGTTGGCGCCGAGGCCCACCCCCGCCTCGAGCGTGATGGCCATCGAGTGGTCGACCCGCGCCAGCTCCTCGATGGCGAGGCACAGCATCGTGAGGTCGCCGCCGCCGCCTCCGTACTCCTCGGGGAAGGGGATGCCGAACAGCCCGAGCTCGCCCATGGCGCGCACGACCTCGACCGGGAAGCGGTGCTCGCGGTCCCACGCCTCGGCGTGGGGAGCGATCTCGCCCTCGGCGAAGTCGCGCACCATCCGGCGCAGGGCCTCGTGCTCCTCGGTGAGCTCCACGTGCACGGTCGACGCTCCTGGTCGGGTCGGTGGAACAGGTGGCGGTGGGCGACGGGGGTGATCGTACGCTGCGGCCATGCCCCATCCGCCGCCGGCCCAGCCTGCACTGGCCGTCGTGGGCGGCCGGCTGGCCACCGATCTGGTGGACGTCACGTCGGACCTCGCTGCGCTCGACTCCTCGGGGTTCTGGGCGGTGGTCCTGCCCTTCGAGGGCCCCGCCGTGTGCGCTCGGTTCGCGACCGTGCGACCGGCGCGGCCCTGGCCCGGCCAGCGCTGGCGCGGCCCGGCGGCGGGGTCGTGGGCCAGCTCGCTCTCGGCCGACGAGTTCGCTGCGGGCGTCCGCGCCATCCGCTCCTCGATCGGGGCCGGGGACGTGTACCAGGTCAACCTCACGCGCCGCCTTTCGGCGCCGCTGGTGCCCGGCAGCGACATCGCCGCGCTGGGCGCAGCCCTCGCCGAGGGCAACCCGGCGCCCTACAGCGCGGTGGTTCGGGTGCCCGAGGCCGGCTGCTTCGTGGCCTCGGCGTCACCGGAGCGCTTCCTGTGCCGCGCCGGCGAGCTCGTCAGCTCGGCGCCCATCAAGGGGACGGCCGCAGAGCCGGAGGGCCTCACCCCGAAGGACCGGGCCGAGAACGTGATGATCGTCGACCTCGTCCGCAACGACCTCGGGCGGGTGTGCGAGTTCGGCTCCGTCGCCGTCCCCTCGCTGCTCGCCCTGGAGCACCACCCCGGCCTGGTGCACCTCGTGTCGACGGTGACCGGCCGGCTGCGGCCGGGCCTCGGCTGGGCGGACGCCATCGGCGCCACCTTCCCGCCTGGCTCGGTGACCGGCGCGCCCAAGATCGCGGCCCTCGAGCACATCGCGGCCCTGGAACCCGAGCCGAGGGGCGTCTACTGCGGTGCGGTGGGATGGGTCGACGCGGACGAGCGCTGCGGTGACCTCAACGTCGCCATCCGCACGTTCTGGGTCGAGGACGGCCTGCTGCACCTCGGCACCGGCGGCGGCATCACCTGGGACAGCGAGCCCGGCGACGAGTGGGCCGAGACCGAGCTCAAGGCTCGCCGGCTGCTGCGAGTCGCGTCAGGATCGTGCGATGGCTGAGCAGGCACCCGTGTGGCTCGACGGACGGCTCCTCCCTGCGGGTGAGGCGACGGTGTCGGTGTTCGACCACGGCCTGACCGTGGGCGACGGCGTCTTCGAGACGCTCAAGGCGACCGACGGTTCGCCCTTCGCCGTCCGCCGCCACCTGGAGCGGCTGCGGCGCTCCGCCGCGGGGCTCGGGCTCGACGTCCCCTACACCGACGAGGAGCTGCGCGCCGCCATGGAGGCCGTGCTGGCAGGGGGCGCACCGGCGCTGGCGCGGGTGCGGATCACCGTCACGGGCGGCCCCGCACCCCTCGGTTCGGACCGCTCCGGCGGCCCGGCGACGGTGGTCGTGGCGGTCGGGCCGCTGGAGCCGGCGCCACCCTCGACGGCGGTGTGCACGGTGCCCTGGCCGCGCAACGAGCGGGCCGCCACGGCGGGCCTCAAGACGACGTCCTACGCGGACAACGTCGTCGCGCTGGCCTACGCCAGGGCGCGGGGCTGCAGCGAGGCCATCTTCGCCACCACCGCGGGCATGCTCTGCGAGGGGACCGGCTCGAACGTCTTCTGCGTGTTCGGTGACCAGATCATCACCCCGCCGCTGTCGTCGGGCTGCCTCGCGGGCGTCACCCGCGACCTCGTCCTGGAGGCGACCGACGCCATCGAGGAGGAGATCGCCATGCGCGCCTTCGCCATCGCCGACGAGGTGTTCCTGACCTCGACGGGCCGTGACGTGCAGCCCGTCCACCAGATCGACGAGCGCCGCCTGGTCACGCCCGGCAAGGTGACCGCCAAGGCGGCCGCCGCCTTCGCGGAGCTCGCCGCCACCGACCACGATCTCTGAGAACGCGGCGGCCGCGGGTGGCCATGGCGGCTCAGCGAGGTTGACCCGGGCGGAGGTGGACGACGTCGCCGACGGCGAAGGTGCGCCGGGCGCCGTCGGGCGTCTCGACGACGAGGCGGCCGTCGTCGGTCACGTCGATGGCGGTCCCCTCGACGTCGCCCTTGCCCAGCTCGACGCGCACGCGGCGGCCGAGCGTGGCCGAGCGCGACCGCCAGGCGTCGAGCAGGCCGCGCCGGTCGCCGGTGGTGACCAGCCGGCCGTAGTGGTGGTCGAGCCGCTGCAGCAGCGCGACGAGCAGGTCTTCACGGTCGACCGCCTCGCCGGTCACGTGGTTGCAGGCGACGGCGATGGCGGCCAGCTCCTCGGGCAGGTCCGTCGGCCAGAGGACGTTGATGCCGATCCCGACAACGACCACCGCCCGCTCCCCGGCGGGAACGTGGCGATGGCCAGCGGCCGGCGTCGATCCCGGCGGCCAGTCGGCCTCGGCGAGGATGCCGGAGAGCTTGCGGTCGCTGCTCGTGCCGTCGCCCGGCCAGACGAGGTCGTTCGGCCACTTCAGGCGGGGAGCGAAGCCCGCCACCGACTCCACCGCCTCGGCGGCCGCGACGGCCACGGCCATCGTGCACGCCTCGACCACCGCGGCGGGCGGCCGCAGCAGCACCGACATGAGCAGCGACGACCCCGGCGGCGCCTGCCAGGCCCGCCCGGCCCGGCCGCGGCCGGCGGTCTGGTGGTCGGTCACCACCACGATGCCCTCGGGCTCGCCCTGGCGTGCCAGCTCCATGACGTCGGCGTTGGTCGACCCCGTCTCCGGCACCCACCGCACGTCGGCGAAGCGCGCTCCCGGGCCCGCGGCCAGCGCTGATCTGGCACGTCCACCCGGCACGCCTGTAACCATATGGCGTGCTCACCAAGGTCCTCATCGCCAACCGGGGCGAGATCGCCGTCCGGGTCATCCGTGCCTGCAAGGAGATGGGCATCGCCTCGGTGGCGGTGTACTCCGAGCTCGACCGCGACGCGCTGCACGTGCGCCTGGCCGACGAGGCCTATGCGCTCGGGGGCGAGACCGCCGCGGAGAGCTACCTCAACACCGAGCGGATCCTCGAGGTGATCGAGCAGTCGGGCGCCGATGCCGTGCACCCCGGCTACGGCTTCTTCTCCGAGAACACCGACTTCGCACGCGCCATCACCGAGCGGGGCGTGACCTTCATCGGCCCGCCGCCCGAGGCCATCGAGGTGATGGGCGACAAGGTGTCGAGCCGCATCGCCGCCGAGGCCGCCGGCGTCTCCGGCGTGCCCGGCACCACCCAGTTCCTGACGTCGGCCGACGAGGTCGTCGCCTTCGGCGAGGAGCACGGCTGGCCGGTCGCCATCAAGGCGGCCTTCGGTGGCGGCGGGCGCGGCATGCGGGTGGTCGCGTCGGCCGACGAGGCTGCGGCTGCGCTCGAGTCGGCACAGTCCGAGGCGCTGAAGGGCTTCGGCCGCGCCGAGTGCTACGTCGAGCGCTACCTCACCTGGCCCCGGCACGTCGAGATGCAGATCATCGGCGACAAGCACGGCGAGGTCGTCTGGGTCGGCGAGCGTGACTGCTCGGCGCAGCGCCGCCACCAGAAGCTCATCGAGGAGTGCACCGGCACCGGCCTTCCCACGCCGAGACCCGCCAGGCGATGGGCGAGGCCGCCGTCAAGGTCGCCAAGGCGTGCGGCTACCACAACGCCGGCACCGTGGAGTTCCTCTACCAGGACGGCGAGTTCTGGTTCCTCGAGATGAACACCCGGCTGCAGGTGGAGCACCCCGTCACCGAGATGGTGTCGGGCATCGACCTCGTGCGCGAGCAGATCCTCGTCGCCGCCGGCGAGCCCCTCTCCTTCACGCAGGACGACATCGATCTGCGCGGGCACGCCATCGAGGTGCGCATCAACGCCGAGGATCCCGCCGAGGGGAGGTTCCTGCCATCGCCGGGGCCCATCCAGACGCTCGTGCCGCCGCAGGGCTTCGGCGTGCGGTGGGACGGCGGCTACGAGTCGGGCGACGAGGTCAGCCAGTACTACGACAACCTCGTCGGCAAGCTCGTGGTGTGGGGCCAGGACCGCGACATCGCCATCGCACGGATGATCCGGGCGCTCGAGGAGCTTCGCATCGAGGGCGTCGCCACGACCGTCCCGGCCGACCTCGCCATCCTCCGCCACGACGACTTCAAGGCCGCCGAGCACTCCACCAAGTGGGTGGAGGACCGCCTCGACCTCTCCGGCGTCGCCGCCACGACGACGGCGCCCGCTGGCATCGACGGCGAACCGGGGAAGGTGCAGCGCGACGTCGACGTCGAGGTCAACGGCAAGCGCTTCGCGGTCCGCATGTGGGTCCCCGACGTGCCCGTCGCGCTCGCCACGGGTGGTCCCGCGGCAGCGGGCCCGCGGCCGCGCCGGCGCCGCCGGCACGACCGGCGCTGCGGCAGGCAGCGGCAAGGTCACGGTGCCGATGCAGGGCACGATCGTGAAGGTGCTCGTCGAGGTCGGCCAGGACGTGGAGGCCGGTCAGGCCGTCTGCGTCCTCGAGGCCATGAAGATGGAGAACAACATCACCGCCGACAAGACGGGCACCGTGACGGAGATCAAGGTCGAGCCGGGCCAGTCGGTCGGTTCCGGCGACATCGTCCTCGTCATCGAGTGAGCGCGCTCAGAGGCGGCTGAGTCGAGGCAGCCGCACGAAGGCGGCGTGGAGCAGGTACAGGGCGACGACGGCGAGCGCGACGACGATCGCCGCCTGGCCGGGCTCGTCGGCGAGCGCATCGAGCGGGGCCGTCGGGCTGCGCAGCGCGGTCGCCGCGGCGAGGGCGGCCAGCCCGAGGTCGAGGGCCACGTGGATCCCGTGGGGCGGGGTCTCCTCCCGGCCGAAGCAGCCGCAGGAGCCGATCATGGTGCCGCCACGGAGCGCGGCGACCACGAACGCCGCGAACAGCAGGTAGCTGGCGGCGACGAGCCACCAGAGCGCGGCGACGCCGATGGCGATGGCGGCGACGCCCAGCACGAGCTCCGCTGCGGCGCCCGCACGCACCAGCGATGCCGACGACGGCAGCCGCATGGCTCGCAGCGCACCGACCGTCATCGTGGGATCGACCAGCTTCTGGGCGCCGGCCAGGGCGAGCAGCGCGGCCGCCACGAGCGCGGGCGCGGTGAGGGCGGGCACTACTCGGCAGCCTCGGCGAGGGCCTCGGACAGCGACGGGTGCACGAGCAGGCTGTCGACGATGTCGTTGACGCGCAGCCCGTTGGTGACCGCCACCGCGATCACCGAGATCGAGCTCGGCCGCGTGGCGGCCCACCACCGAGCCGCCGAGCACCACGCCCGTGGCGGGATCGCTGACGATCTTCACGAACCCACGCGTGTGGCTCTCGATGAGGGCCTTGGGCGAGGCGGAGAACGGCACCTTGGTGACCCGCACCTTGCGGCCCTCGGCGAAGGCGTCCGCCTCGGCCAGCCCGACGTCGGCGATCTCGGGCACGGTGAAGATCGCCGAGGCGGCCTTGTCGTAGTCGAGCTGGCGGCTGCTCGAGGACTGCACCCCCATCACGTGCTCGGCGATCCGGCGGCCCTGCATGGAGGCGACCGACGACAGCGGCAGCTTCCCGGACAGGTCCCCGGCGGCGTAGATGTGCGGGACGTTGGTGCGACACGCCTGGTCGACGGGCACGTAGCCGCCGGCGTCGACCTCGACGCCCGCCGCGTCGAGCCCGAGCTCCTCGCTGTTCGGGATGGAGCCGATGGCGAGCAGCGCGTGGCTGCCCGCCGCCGAGCGGCCGTCGTCGCAGCGGACGACGACGCCATGGTCGGTGCGGTCGATGCCGGTGGCCCGCGCGCCCTTCAGCAGGTGGACGCCGCGGCGGAGCAGCTCGTCCTCGAGCGCCGCAGCGACCTCCGGATCCTTCTGCGGCAGCACCTGCTGGCGCGACACGATGAGGGTGACCTCGCTGCCCGAACGAGGAGAACATGTGCACGAACTCGACGCCGGTGACGCCCGACCCGATCACGACGAGGTGCTCGGGCCAGGTGGCCGGCGGGTAGGCGTCGCGGGTGGAGAGCACCCGGTCGCCGTCGACGGCGGCCCAGTCGGGCAGGCGGGGCCGGCTGCCCGTGGCGAGCAGGATGGCGTCGGCCTCGAGCTCGACGACGCCCTCGGCGGTCTCGGCCACGACCTGGTGCGGCCCCTTCAGCCGGCCCGTGCCCCGCAGGATCCGGACGCCCTGGCTGTCGAGCAGGCGGCGGGTGCCGTGCTCCAGCGTCGCCTCGATGGCCTCGATGCGGGCGCGCAGCGCGACGGGGTCGACCTCCGCCGACGACCTCGCGTGAGGCCCATCTCCGGCGCGCGGCCCACCGACGCGAGCGCTCCGCCGGTGGCGATCATCGCCTTCGACGGGATGCAGTCCCAGAGGTGGGCGGCGCCGCCGATGACGTCCTTCTCGACGACCGTGACCTCGGCACCGAGCCGGGCCGCGTGGGTGGCGGCGGTGTTGCCGGCTGGTCCCCCACCGATGATCACGAGACGTGTCGACATGGCGCCCAGAGTAGAGGTTGGCCTTGGTTTCCCCGTCCGGACCGGCGATCCCTAGGCTCGCTGCCGTGACGGAGCGACCGAGCCTCGACGACTGGCGGGCCCTCGCCAGCAAGGACCTCAAGGACGAGGACCCCGACACGCTCGTGTGGGCGACGCCCGAGGGCATCGCGGTCAAGCCGCTGTACACCGAGGACGACCTCGCCGGCGTCGAGCACCTCGGCGGCCTGCCCGGCTTCGCGCCGTTCGTGCGCGGCCCGCGGGCGACGATGTACGCCGGCCGGCCGTGGACGATCCGCCAGTACGCGGGCTTCTCCACGGCCGAGGAGTCGAACGCCTTCTACCGGCGCAACCTCGAGGCGGGCCAGCAGGGCGTGTCGGTGGCCTTCGACCTGGCCACGCACCGCGGCTACGACTCCGACCACCCCAGGGTGGAGGGCGACGTCGGCAAGGCCGGCGTCGCCATCGACTCGGTCGAGGACATGAAGATCCTCTTCGACGGCATCCCCCTCGAGAAGATGTCGGTGTCGATGACGATGAACGGCGCCGTGCTCCCCGTCCTCGCCTGCTTCGTGGTCGCCGGCGAGGAGCAGGGGGTGGACCAGGGCCAGCTCAGCGGGACCATCCAGAACGACATCCTCAAGGAGTTCATGGTCCGCAACACCTACATCTACCCGCCCGCGCCCAGCATGCGGATCGTGGCCGACATCATCGAGCACACCGCCCGGCACATGCCGCGCTTCAACTCCATCTCGATCTCCGGCTACCACATGCAAGAGGCCGGCGCGACCGCCGACCTGGAGCTGGCGTTCACGATCGCCGACGGCCTGGAGTACGTGCGGGCGGCGATCGATCGAGGGCTCGACATCGACGAGTTCGCACCTCGCCTCAGCTTCTTCTTCGCCATCGGCATGAACTTCTTCATGGAGGTGGCCAAGCTGCGTGCGGCCAGGCTGCTCTGGCACCGCGTCATCGAGCCGTTCGAGCCCAAGAAGGTGCAGTCGCTCATGCTGCGCACGCACTGCCAGACCAGCGGCGTGTCGCTCACCGAGCAGGATCCCTACAACAACGTGGTGCGCACCACCGTGGAGGCCATGGCCGCCGTGCTCGGTGGCACGCAGAGCCTGCACACCAACTCCTTCGACGAGGCGCTGGGGCTGCCGACGGACTTCTCGGCCCGCATCGCCCGCAACACGCAGCTCATCATCCAGGAGGAGACGGGCGTGCCCGCGGTGGTCGATCCGCTGGGCGGCTCGTACTACGTCGAGGCCCTCACCGACCAGCTCGCCGAGCGGGCCTGGGCCATCATCGAGGAGGTCGAGGGGCTCGGCGGCATGACCAAGGCCGTCGAGTCGGGGATGCCCAAGCTCCGGATCGAGGAGGCCGCCGCCCGACGGCAGGCGCGCGTCGACCGCGGCGAGGAGGTCATCGTCGGGGTCAACAAGTACCGGGCCATCGACCCGGACCACGTCGACGTGCTCGACATCGACAACAGCAAGGTCCGCGAGCAGCAGGTCGCCCGCCTGGAGCGCATCCGCGCCGAGCGCGACACCGATGCCTGCCAGGCAGCGCTCGACCGGCTCCGCGAGGGCGCCGCGGGCGACGGCAACCTGCTGGCGCTGTGCATCGACGCCGCCCGGGCGCGCGCCACCGTCGGCGAGATGAGCGACGCCATGGAGGCGGTGTTCGGCCGCCACAAGGCCGAGATCCGTAGCATCAGCGGGGTGTACGGCGCTGCCTACGACGGTGATGCCGGCTTCGACGAGGTCCGCCGCGACGTGGAGGCCTTCGAGGCCGAGCAGGGGCGTCGGCCGCGCATCCTCGTCGCCAAGATGGGCCAGGACGGCCACGACCGGGGCGCCAAGGTGGTGGGCACGGCCTTCGCGGACCTGGGCTTCGACGTCGACTTCGGACCGTTGTTCGAGACGCCCGCCGAGGTCGCCCGTGCGGCCGTCGAGAGCGACGTCCACGTCGTGGGCGTGTCGAGCCAGGCCGCCGGCCACAAGACGCTGGTGCCACAGCTCATCGACGAGCTCGCCGCGGTGGGCGCCAACGACATCCTCGTGGTGTGCGGTGGCGTCATCCCCCCGCAGGACCACGCCTTCCTGCACGAGGCGGGCGTCGTCGCCGTGTTCGGTCCCGGCACCAACATCCCCGAGGCGGCCGGGCGGGTGCTGGAGCTGATCCGCGCGAAGTCGCCGAAGGCGTGACCGCCATCCCGCTGGCGCTCATCACCCGAGGCAATGGGCCCCGCATGCGGACGCCTGAGGCAATGGGCCCCGCATGCGGGGCCCATTGCCTCAGGCCCGCCGGAACGGGTCACATTGCCTCGGGCAGGGTCTCGTGGTGAGCCGGGAGCGGTCGCTCGGTGACGGCGTCCGCTCGGGCGACCGCCGGGCGCTGGCCCAGGCCATCACGCTGGCGGAGTCGCGCCGCGCCGACCACCGGGCGCAGGCGCGGGCCCTGCTCGACGAGCTGCTGCCCGCCACCGGCAGCGCGCTGCGGGTCGGCCTCTCGGGCGCCCCCGGCTCGGGCAAGTCCACCCTGGTGGAGGCGCTGGGGCTCCATGCCATCGACGCCGGCCACCGCGTCGCCGTGCTGGCCGTCGACCCCTCGAGCAGCCGCAGCGGCGGGTCGATTCTCGGCGACAAGACGCGCATGACCGAGCTCGGCCGCCGGGCGGAGGCCTACATCCGCCCCTCACCGTCGGGCGGGACCCTCGGCGGCGTGGCGCGCAACACCCGCGAGGCGCTGCTGCTCTGCGAGGCGGCGAGCTTCGACGTGGTGCTGGTCGAGACCGTCGGCGTCGGCCAGTCCGAGGTGGCGGTCGCCGACCTCGTCGACCTGTTCGTGCTCGTGGCCTCGCCGGCGGGCGGCGACGAGCTGCAGGGCATCAAGCGCGGGATCATGGAGCTGGCCGACCTCATCGTCGTGAACAAGGCCGACGGCGAGCTGGCCGACGCGGCGCAGCGTGCGTGCGCCGACCTGCGCCGTGCGGTGCACCTGCTGCGCCCCAAGCGGCCGGGCTGGGAGGTCGAGGTGCGCACCGGCTCGGCGCTGACCGGCGCCGGGGTGCCCGAGCTCTGGGACGCCATCACCGCCGGCCACGAGCGGCTGCGCGCCGAGGGATGGCTCGACGCCCTGCGCTCCGAGCAGGCCCGCGCCGCCATGTGGAGCGAGGTGTCCGAGACGCTCGTCGAGCAGCTGCGCGCCCACCCCGGCGTGCGGGAGCGGCTGGCGCAGCTCGAGACGGCGGTCGGCGATGGTGCCCTGTCCCCCGCCGCCGCCGCGCACGACGTGCTCCAGCGCTTCCGGCCCGACGGCGCCTGACCCACCGCCGGGCCGGCGCCGAGGGATCCGTGCGTCGGGGCCCGATGCGACGAGGGCGCGGGTAGGTTCGGGGCGGATGACGACGCGGTGGCGACGAGGAGCCGTCGGGCTGGTGGCCGCCCTGGCGGCAGCAACGCTGGCGGCAGCGGTCCAGCCCCCGTCGGCGGCTGCCACGCTCGCCGACCAGGACCCGCGCTGGCAGGTCACCATCCCGGGGGCGCGCCTGCACTGGTCGTCGCCGGCAATCGCCGACGTCGACGGCGACGGGTCGGCCGACGTCGTGGTGGGCGGCCTCGACGGGCGGGTGCACGCCTACGACGCCGGGGGCGCGCGCCTTGCGGGCTGGCCGGCGCCGGCCGTCGTCCGTGGCGCGGCGTCCGCCGTGGCATCGTCGCCGGCGGTGGGCGACCTCGACGGTGACGGCACGGTCGAGGTCGTGGTGGGCACGGGGTCGCTCGAGGTCCCCGATCAGCACGGCGGCATCGTCGTGCTCAACGGGGACGGGAGCCGCCGCTGCGCCTTCGCGACCTCCGACAAGTTCGACCAGTGGAGCGGCGGCGGCCCCGACGGGATCAGCGACGGGGTGTTCGGCTCACCGGCACTCGGTGACGTCACCGGCGATGGCCTCGCCGACATCGTGTTCGGGTCCTGGGACCACCAGATCCGGGTCGTGAGCCGGACCTGCCAGCAGGTCGCCGCCTTCGACAACACCGACACGGTGTGGTCGGCGCCCGCCCTCTACGACAGCGACGGCGACGGGCGCTCGGAGATCTTCATCGGCGGCGACGCCACGTCGTCCAACGGCAGCCACTCGGGCGGCTTCTTCCGTGCCCTGCGCTACACCGGCGCGGCGCAGCTCGGCCAGCTGTGGCGGCGGTCGAGCAGCGAGGCCTTCCAGACGTCGCCCGCCATCGGTGACATCAACGGCGACGGGCGCCTCGAGGTCGTCACCGGCGCCGGCCGGTTCTACTGCGCCACGCAGGGGCGCTGCGGCGACTCCACCAAGGTCTGGGCGTTCGACCTGGCGACGGGCGGCGACGTGGCCGGCTGGCCGCGCACGGCCCGCTACGACACGTTCCTGTCCGCCCCCGCGCTCGGCGACGTCGACGGCGACGGGGCGACCGACGTCGTGATCGGCAGCTCCCGCGGCGCTCGGGGCGCGGTGATCGCCTTCCGCGGCGACGGCCAGCCGCTGTGGGAGGTCGAGCCAGCTGCCGACGAGCTGCTGTCGTCACCGGTGGTGGCCGACGTGCTGCCCTCGGGCGGCAACGAGGTCATCGTCGGCTCCGGGGGGCGCATGCACGTCCTCGCCGGCGGCACCGGCGCGACGCTGCGCTCCGTCGGTTCCGGCGCCTACAAGAGCGCCGCCGCCGTCGGCGAGCTGGGCCCCGGCCGCTGGGCGCTGGTCGCCACGGGCTTCCAGCCGGGCAACGCCAACGCCGGCGCCATCCACGCCTTCGACGTCGCCGAGCCGGCGAGCGCGCCGTGGCCGATGTTCGGACAGGACGCCCGGCGCCAGCGGCTCGAGCCTGCCGGTCCGCTGCCCGAGGCGCGCGCCATCGACACGGCCTGCCCGCCCGACGGGCGGGTACCAGCGTCGGGCATCACCGATGTGCCTGCCTCCTCGACGCACCGCCGGGCCGTCGACTGCGCGGCGTGGTGGGAGCTGGCGCGCCCGGTGGCGGGCCGCTACGAGCCGGCCCGGCTGGTCAGCCGCGCGCAGATGGCTTCCTTCGTCGCCCGCCTCGTCACCTCGGCCGGCGCCGAGCTGGCGCAATCGCCCCCCGATGCGTTCAGCGACGACGAGGGCTCGGCAGTACGCGGCCCACCGCGCCAACATCGATGCCCTGGCGGCTGCGGGGATCGTGGCGGGCACCTCGGCGAGCACCTTCGATCCCGGCGGGACGGTCACCCGTGGCCAGATGGCGACGTTCCTCGTGCGGGCGCACCGGTACGTGACCGGGGAGACGCTGCCGATCGAGCGGCGCTGGTTCCGCGACCGCGACCCGGTCCACGGCGACAACGTCGACCGGGCCGCCGGCGCCGGCCTCGCCACGGGGTTCGCCAACGGCACCTTCGGCTCCCAGCGGGAGGTGCGCCGCGACCAGATGGCGTCGTTCCTGGTCCGACTGCTGGACCTGCTCGTCGACGCGGGTCACGGCACGCTCCCTGACGACCGGGGTCCCTAGGTGTAGGTCCCATGGACGTTGCTGACAGGTAGGCGGGTCCACCGATGAGTTGAGCCTCCGAGGAAACGTGTGGCTGTCGAGGTCACAACGCTTCCAAGGAGGCTCGATTGCACCGTAACGCCAGGCTCACCGAGTGGGGCCGACAAGAGCTCGTTCGTCGAATGGACGCCGGGACTCCGGCCGCGACGGTCGCCCGGCAGATGAACGTGTCGCGAGACACGGTCTACAAGTGGTGGCGGCGCGCCCATGCCGAACCTGACGGCGCGTGGTGGCGGGACCGGTCCAGCCGCCCCCACCGCTCGCCGGCGAAGACCCGCCGGAAGCTCGAACGGAAGATCCTGAGCCTTCGTCGCAACAAGAAGCTTGGCCCCGGCCGCATCGCGGGGCGTCTGGAGATCGCCCCATCGACAGTGCACGCGGTCCTCGTCCGCAACGAGGTCTCTCGGTTGGCGTGGATGGACCGCCCGACCGGTCGGGTGATCCGCCGCTACGAGCACGACCACCCCGGCGACCTGGTCCACGTCGACATCAAGAAGCTCGGTCAGATCCCACCGGGCGGCGGCTGGCGCGCCAACGGTCGCACGACCGAGAGCCGCTCGGCGGCCCGCCGACGCAAGGTCGGCTACTGCTACGTGCACTCAGCCATCGATGACCACTCCCGACTCGCCTACAGCGAGATCCACGACGACGAACAAGCCGTCACGGCCGCCGGGTTCTGGCGGCGAGCCCGCACCTTCTTCGAAGCCCACGACGTCACCGTGCGTGCCGTGCTCACCGACAACGGCGGCTGCTACCGCTCTCGCGAGTGGCTGAAGGAAGTCGTCGCCGGAGGCGCCTCCGCCCGCTACACCCGGCCCTACCGGCCCCAGACCAATGGCAAGGTCGAACGCTTCAACCGCACCCTCCTCGAGGAATGGGCCTACACCCGCACCTACCGCTCAGAAGCCGAACGACGTCGACGACTCGACACCTGGCTCCACCTCTACAACCATCACCGCTGCCACACCGCCCTCGGCGGCCAACCACCCATCACCCGCGTCGACAACGTGTCTGGGACCTACACCTAGGCGCCCTGGCTGGCCTGCGGCCCGCCCACACCCCGGTGCGACCGCGCCGCTGCGCCTGCGCATCGCTGGGGTCGGGTCCGCTCGCGTGCGAGGATCGGTCGATGGCTGAGTCCCGCGATCCGTGGCGCGCCGTGCTGGAGGCGACCGACGCAGCGGCGAGCGACCGTGCCGCCCACCCGGAGCTGGCGGCGCGACTCGATGCGGCCGCCGACCGCTTCCGTTCGGGGGGCGGTGACGTGGCCGGGCTGCTCGACGACGTCGACCGCCGCGCGGTCATCGACGTCGACGCGCCGGTGGCCTCGTCCCGGCCGGTCGTACCGCAGCTCAAGACCGCCGTGCGCAAGGCCGGCGCCTTCGTCGCCCGTCACCTCGCCCAGCAGACCACCGTGCTCGTCGGCGGCCTGTCGGCGGCGGTGCGGCTGCTCGACGAGCGCGTGCGTCGGCTCGAGCGCGACGGCCACGAGGCGATCGTCGGCTCCGTCCCCGACGTGCGACCGCGGGTGGCGACGGTGCTCGGCTCGCTCGAGACCCGCAGCGCCGGAACCCGGCGCGACGTGGGCAGCCGCGCCGAGCTCGACACGCTCCTGCCCCGGGACGCCGCCGTCGTCGTCGCCTTCCGCATCGTCGACGTCGGCCCCCTCAGCCGTCGCCTCGACACGCTCGACCGGCTCGTCCGTGGCGTGGCGCCGGGTGGCTGGCTGGCGATCGTGTCCGTCGACCCGGGCTCGTGGGCCGAGCTCGCCGGCGCCGTGGTGCGCGACCTCGGTGCGCCGGGACCGCTCCACCCCGACACCTGGGCGCAGCTGCTGCGCGAGCGTGGCGGCGCCGACGTGCAGGTCCACGGTGGCGCGGGCACCAACGTGATCGCCGCCCGGTGGTGATCGAGGCCGTCCATCAGATCGTCCCGTCGCTCACGCCGGGCGACGCGGTCGGTGGTCACACGCTGGGCGTGCGCGACGTGCTGCGCGGTGCCGGCCTGCGGTCGGACATCTTCAGCGACGACGTGCACCCCGAGCTGCGCGACGAGGCCCGGCCACTCGACGCGCTGCCGCCGCCGGGCACGCCGGGCCTGGCGCTGCTCTACCACTGCTCGATCGGCAACGAGGTGGTCGACCGGCTGCTGCGCAGGCCCGAGCCGCTGATCGTCGACTACCACAACCTCACGCCCGTGGCGCAGCTGCTGCGCTGGGCGCCCGACATGGCGCACCTCGCCGGCTGGGGCCGCAGCCAGCTGCAGGACCTCGCCTCCCGTGCGGTGCTCGGCATCGGCGACTCGGCCTACAACTGCGAGGAGCTGGTCGCCGCCGGCTTCACCGAGGTTGCGGTCGTGCCGATCCTGCTCGACGTCGCCGCGCTGGCGCACCCGGTGGCCGCGTCGCCCAGCGCCGGTGGTGCCCGCTGGCTCTTCGTCGGTCGCATCGTGCCGAACAAGGCGCAGCACGACATCGTCCTGGCCCTCGCCTGGTACCGCGCCGTGCACGATCCCGACGCCCGGCTGCACCTGGTCGGCCGCGATGCAGCCCCGGCCTACACGCGCGCCCTGCGCGAGCTCGTCGACGAGCTGGGCCTCGGTGACGCCGTGCAGGTCAGCGGTGGTCTCGACGACGCCCAGCTGGCGGAGGCCTACGCGTCGGCCGACGTGTTCGTCTGCCTGTCGGACCACGAGGGCTTCTGCATCCCGGTGCTGGAGGCGATGGCGAACCGCCTGCCGGTCGTCGCCTACGCGTCGAGCGCCCTGCCCGAGACCGTCGGCAGCGGCGGCCTGCTGCTCCCGGCGAAGGATCCTGCCGTCGTCGCCCGCGCGGTGCACCGCCTGAGGACCGACGACGCGCTCCGGGCCGCCCTGGTGGAGCGCGGCACCGAGCGCGCCGCCGCCTTCGACCGCCCGCGCACGGCCCCGCGCCTGCTCGATGCCCTGCGCTCCGTCCTCGACCTGCCTGCGACCTGACGCCCGCACAGCAGCGCGGACCCCACCGATCGGCGCGTTGCGCGGACCGCCCAGCGGCGACGGGGCGGTCTGCCCCGGCAGCGGTCAGGGGTCGATGTGGACGGTCTGGAGGATTGCGGAGATGACGGGGAGGGTCCGGAAGCGGCGCAGGTGGCTGCCCAGCGCCACGTAGAGGCTGAACGGCCGACCTGCCTCGGTGAAGAAGAACTGGGCGCCGCTCATCCCCGGCAGCGGCGTGCGCAGCGACATCGGGTCGAGGTCGGCGGGGCGCAGGACGCGCGGCATGCCCTGCCGCTCGAACAACGGCGCGCCGACGCTCTCGGGGCCGTACTCGAACAGCGTCAGGAACAGGTCGCGGCGAGGTCATCGACTCGACCGCACCACCGCCGAAGTCGCCCAGCGTCGTCGGCAGCGCGAAGTTGGCCGCCTGCACCACCGCGGGGGTGGCCCCGGCGCCCGGGTGGGCCGCGGCGCGCGTCATCGTCGCGCCCGAGCGCGGCTCGGGCCCGCGCGGGTCGCACGCGACCCTCCCAGCCCGCGCGGCAGCTCGACGTGGATGCCGGTGCCCTCGAGCAGCATGGTCAGCGGCCCTCCTGGTCGGCCAGCGGAGGCGGATCGACGGCGTCGCCGTACAGGCTCGGGTGGCCCGGGGTGATCCCCGCCCGACGCAGCTCCTCCTCGGCGAGCTCGTCGAGGCGCACGGCGGCGGCGCGCCTGCCCCGCTGCCAGGGCGCCGCTTCGACGGCGGCGAGATCGTCGAGCGCCTGGTCGAGCAGGTTGCGGACCTGCTCCCACGTGGCGGCGGCACCCTCGCCGAGGATGCGCTCCGTGGCGCCGTCGACGAGCACGAAGTACGGGGCGACGGGGATCTCGTAGGCGTCCCACGGCTCGTCGGCGGCGATCACCGGCACCGTCGTCGGCGCCAGCTCCTGCAGGCGGCCGACGCTCTCGTGGGCAGGGTCCTTGACGACGATGATCGGGCGGACGTCGGCCCGCAGCCCCAGCGTCGACGGGTCGGAGAACGCCTCCCAGAACCCCTGGCACGTCAGGCAGCCCGTGGAGAGGAAGGCGAGCAGGCTGCGATGGGCGGTGCCCGCGACGGCGACGCTGGTGGGGTCGCCCCAGGGGTCGACGCCGACCAGGTCGGCCACCTGGGTGGCTGCGCCCTCGCCCCGTGGCAGCGACACCCCCGGGCGCACCTGGAAGGAGCCTGCGCCGCTGGCACCGTGGCCCGTGCTGCCGTCCTCGCCGATGCCGAGGTCGTGGAGCGCGCGGAGGATCTCGGCGTGGCTGCGCAGCAGTCCGACGACGAGCAGGGCGAGCACCGCGACCACGAGGGTCAGCGCGACGGCGACGGCCGTCTCCATCAGCGCACCTGGTCCAGCCCGATGAACCGGTCGCCCTCCTGGCCGAACTCCAGCTCGCGGTCGTGGCCGCTGGAGTCGAGCCGGGTCTTCAGGTACCACCGCGTCCCGCGCACGACGCCGACGCCGGTGCGGCCGGTGCCGTCCCAGTCGCCCACGACCGGCACGTCCCCCGGGCGGCCCCAGTCGAACTGGATCTCGTGCGGGCCGCCGTCGAGGCGGTGCTTGAGGAACCACGTCCGCCCGCGCAGGATCCCGACGCCGGTGCGGCCGTTGCCGTCCCAGTCGCCCACGACCGGCACGTCCCCCGGGCGGCCCCAGTCGAACTGGATCTCGTGCGGGCTGCTGTCGAGGCGGTTCTTCAAGAACCAGCTGCGCCCCCGGACCAGCCCGACGGTGTCGCGGCCGTTGCCGTTCCAGTCGCCGACCACGGGGATGTCGTCGGCACGTCCCCAGTCGAAGATGTGGTCGGGGGCGCCCGCGGAGGCGCTGTTGCGCAGGATGAACGTGCGACCGCGACGCACGCCGATGCCCCGCACGCCGTCGCCGTCCCAGTCACCGACGAGGGGCACGTCGCCGGCCTGGCCGTAGCCGAACTCGACATCGGGGCTTCCGGTCGACTGCGTCCTGCGGAGCTTCCAGACGCCGTCGCGGAAGGCGACGATGTCGGCCGGGGCCGTCGCCGGCCGATGCAGGCACGGGGCGTCGTGGAAGCGGGTGGCGTTGTCGGTGGCGACGGCGGTGGTGCAGGACGCGTCGAAGGTCCACGGCGCCTGGCACGACACGACGCGACAGATGATCGGACCCACGCAGCGAACGTGCTGGTTGCACTGCCCGTAGCGGAACCGCGTGCAGCCGGCCTTGCGGTTGTTGCAGTCGCCGTTGGCGCAGCCGCAGCCCGTCCCTGAGCACTCGCCGCCGCACAGGCCGCTCGATCCGCAGCCGCACGAGCCGCAACCGGCGTTGCAGTCCATGTAGTAGCGGGGCGCGTTGGGTCCGCAGAACCCCGATCCGTCGGCCTTCCACCAACCCGCCATGATCGATCCGGGCGGGCACCGGTTGGCCCCGCCGTTCAACGTGCAGCAGAACTCGGTGTAGCCGTCGCAGCAGCGCGACCCGCACCCGCAGCTGCTGCCCGAGCAGGAGCACACCGCGGCGTAGGCCGAGCCGGGACGCAGGGCGAAGGTCGCCGGGGCCGCGGCCAGGGCGCTCCCCACGATGGCGCTGCGGCGGAGGAACCCACGCCGGTCGGAGTGGCGCTCGAGGAAGGAGCTGACGGTGTCCACGAGGGGCTGGACCACGCCGACCGACTGTAGCGAAGGTCGGGGACCCGGTCGCGCGGGCTGGGTGCGATCCGCAGGTCCCAGTACGATGCCGCGGCCCATGGCCTCAGCCGAACCGCCCATCACGGTCATCGCGCCCGACCGCTCCGTGCCACGCCGCCTCCAGGCGGTGTG
Source organism: uncultured Microthrixaceae bacterium (assembly GCA_963715505.1). GTDB lineage: Bacteria > Actinomycetota > Acidimicrobiia > Acidimicrobiales > VFJN01 > VFJN01. The sequence continues at coordinate 705,058 of OY970242.1, read as the reverse complement.
GCGCTACCGGGAGCTGCTCGCGGGCCTGATCCGCAAGGAGCTGAAGGTCAAGTACAAGGACAGCAGCCTCGGCTTCTTCTGGTCGATGCTCAACCCGGCGATGTACCTGGCCGTGTTCTACGTGGTCTTCCAGATCATCCTCGACAGCGGCATCCCGTACTTCGCCATCTACCTGCTGTCGGGACTGCTGGCGTGGACGCTGTTCAGCTCGAGCCTCACCGCGTCGACGACGTCGATCGTGGCCAACGGCTCGCTCGTCAACAAGGTGTACTTCCCACGCGAGATCCTGCCGCTGTCCACCGTCGGCGCCAACGTCGTGCACTTCCTCCTGCAGGCGCTCGTGCTGCTCTCCGTGCTGATCGTCTTCCAGTACGGCGTCGCACTCGAGTACCTCTGGCTCGTCCCCCCGGCACTGATCGTGCTGCTCCTGCTGGCGTCGGCGCTGGGCATCCTGTTCGCGGCGCTCAACGTGTACGCCCGCGACCTGCAGCACCTCCTCGAGCTGGTGCTGCTCGCCTGGTTCTGGATGACGCCGATCGTCTACGCCTGGCGCCTGCCGGCCGACCAGCTCAGCGAGCAGGGCCTGCCCACGAGCCTCACGCTGCTCAACCCCGTCGTGCCCGTGGTCATCACCCTGCAGCGGGCCATCTACGGCACCGACCGGTTCGTGGGGAGCGACGGCACGACGAGCTTCCTGCTCCCCGATGGCAGCCCCCTGTGGTACCTCCGCAACCTGGCGATCGTGGGAGCGGTGGCGCTCGGCCTCTTCGTCTTCGCCGTGAAGGTCTTCGGGCGGCTCGAGGCCAACTTCGCCGAGGAGCTGTGACGATGGGCTCGACGGCGATCTCGATCGACGGCGTCTCCAAGCGCTTCCGCATCAACCAGGACCGCACCAGCTCGCTCAAGGAGCGGGCGATCCACCTCGGCCGTCGCAAGCGGGGCTACAAGGACTTCTGGGCGCTGCGCGACATCGACCTGCAGATCGCGGAGGGCGAGACCATCGGCCTGCTCGGCCACAACGGGTCGGGCAAGTCGACGCTGCTCAAGTGCGTCGGGGGCATCCTGGCCCCCACCACCGGCGAGATCCGCGTCCGGGGCCGGATCGCCTCGCTGCTCGAGCTCGGGGCCGGCTTCCACCCCGACCTGACGGGCCGCGAGAACGTCTACCTGAACGCGTCGATCCTCGGCCTGGCCCGGCGCGACATCGAGGCGCGCTTCGACGACATCGTCGCCTTCTCCGAGCTGGAGCGGTTCATCGACGAGCAGGTCAAGCACTACTCGTCGGGCATGTACGTCCGGCTGGGGTTCGCCGTGGCGATCAACGTCGACCCCGACGTGCTGCTCGTCGACGAGGTGCTCTCCGTCGGTGACGAGGCGTTCCAGCAGAAGTGCCTCGAGCGGGTCCGCGACTTCCAGCGCGAAGGCCGCACGATCGTCTTCGTGTCCCACGCGGCCGAGCTGGTGCGGCGCATCTGCGATCGGGTGATGGTGCTCGACCACGGCGAGCCGGTGACCGTCGACGATCCCGCCTCGGCGATCTTGCTGTTCCGTGAGCGGCTGCTCGGCGAGCACCTGGCCAGCGACCGCACGCTGCGCCACGGCCACCGCATCACCCAGACGGTCCGCATCGAGGAGGTGCAGGTCGGCTGGCCCGGCTCCGACGAGCGGCGCTCCGTGTCGCCCGGCGAGAAGGTCACCATCTCGGCGCGCTACGCGTGCGACGAGCCGACCGACGACGTGGCGTTCGCGCTGGCGGTGCGCGACGAGGCCGACACCACCGTCTACGGCTGCAACTCCGACGTGCTCGGCCAGCCCGTCGACGGCATCGACGGCTCGGGCTGGGTGACCTTCGAGATCCCCGCGCTCACCCTGGTCGACGGCACCTACCACATCGACCTCGGGGTCCACAGCCACGACATCGTCACGGAGTACGACTTCGTGCCCGAGGCGGCGAAGCTCACCGTCGTGGGTGGCAGCGGCGTGGTCGGCATCGCCGACCTCGACGCGCGGATCACCAAGGGCCGGCCCTAGACATCCCACGGCTGCATCTCGTCAAGCGGCGATGGCTGCGCGGTGTCCCCAGGCGGTGTGTTCGTCGTAGGCGGTGTCGTAGCGGAGGCAGCCGTGGAGGATGCCGACGAGGCGGTTGGCGAGGGCGCGGAGAGCTTGGCTGTGCTTGTCGCCGTGGGCTCGGTGCTGGTCGTAGAACGCCCGGGCGCCGGGGCTGACGGTGATGGCGGAGAAGGCCCAGAGGTAGCAGGCGTCGGCGAGGTGCTTGTTGCGGGCGTAGCGGGCGAGCACGACGTGGCTCTTGCCCGAGGCCTTGGTGATGGGTGATGTGCCGGCGTAGTTCTTGCGAGACTTGGCATCCGCGTAGCGGTTCGGGTCGTCCCCGAACTCTGCGAGCACCCGGGCGCCGAGCGTCATCCCCAGTCCTGGCAGGGATCGGATGACCTTGGCGGCCGGGTGCTGGTCAAAACGGTCAGCGAGGTCGGCCTCGAGCGCAGCGATCTGGGCGGTCATCTCAACCGCCACGGCGGCCAGCGCTTGGACCACGGTGCCCATCGACTCGCTCACCAGATCGGGAGCATCGAGCTGCGGGATGCGCAGCGCCGCCTGGATCTCCGTCGATCGCTCTTCCACGCGTCGCTGCCGGCCACCACGGCGAAGGGCCGCAGCGATCTTGGATCTCGACAGCCGCTGGCCCAGAGCAGGCGTTGGAGCGACCGCCAGCACGGCCAGGGCATCGGCGCTGCCAAGGTCGCCGAACGCGTCGATCGCGCCCGGGTAGAACTCCCGCAGGGCCGAGCGCAGCTGGTTGAGCTGCCGCCGCCGGGCCCAGATCATGTTCTGATGCGCCCGGGTCAGGACCTTGATCGACTCGACCGCCTCGCTGTCGCCGGCGACGGGCCGATGGTTGTGACCATCGGTGCGGGCCAGCTCCGCCAACACGCGGGCATCACCCGGGTCGGACTTCGCGCCCGACGTCGAGAGCCGCTCTCGATAGCGCGACACCGACAACGGGTTGACTGCCAGCACCGTGTAGCCCGCCGCGATCAGCGACCCGACGAAGAGGCCACGGTCGGTCTCGGTCGCGACCACCACGTCGGCGGGATCCTCCACGTGATCGGCGACCATCGCATGGAAGCGGGCGACGCCATCGATGCCTTCCGGGACTCGGCCACCGCCGAGCCGGCGGCCCTGCGCGTCCTCGACGAACACATCGTGATGGGCTTCAGCCCAATCGTGACCTACGAACACCTTCGCCATCGGCGCCTCCTGGATCGGATCTGATTCGAGCCCGAGGCGACCAGCAGCTCCCTAATGGTTCAGTGCTCGAAGCACGTCATCCCACCAGCCATCCGAGGTCCCCTCACCACCGACCGGCGCACGATCTAGGCCTAGAACTCCACGGCTCCGGGAGTCATGAGTGCTGACCGGCCGAATGGCTCGGGATCAGCCTCCCCCAACAGGAAGCCGATCGCTCCCCATTAGGAGGTTCGGGGCACCCGAGTGCCCAGAACGGGCGCTGCCGTGCCCCCAACCCCCGATCCACCGGCGGGTTCGGGGCACCGGAGTGCCCGAAACGGGCACTGACGTGCCCCGAACCTCGACTGCCCTTCGGGTCAGGCGGGTGCGTGGCCCTCGTCGCGGGGTCGGGCTCGGGCTCGTGCCGCGTGCAGCTCGGCGGCTCGGGCGCGGATGGCGGCCTCGATCCGGGCTCGGTCGTCGGGCAGGTCGCGCAAGCTCGACGGGGGTGGGTAGTCCACGTCGACGGCGACCACGGCAGGGCTCACGGGAGCATCAGGGGCCCCGGCAGCGAGCTCGACCCGGTCGAGCGGCGCGCCGTTGGCGACGAGCGCCTCGGCGTCGCGCGCACCGTGCACGACGAAGCGAGTGGTCGCGTCGAGGACGAGCCGGCCGGCTCGCCCGCCGGGCAGGAGGGACACGTCGCCGACGTCGAGCACGCGCGCGTCGAAGCGGCGCAGCAGCAGCGAGAGCGCGGCGCGCTCGATCAGCGCGCGGCGCCGATCGGTGCCCGCGCGCAGCAGGATGCCCGACTCGACCCGGAGCCACAGGGCCTGCGCTCCCTGGGCGCGCGCCAGGCGCCACAGCGCCCACATGGCGCGGATCCCCTCGAGCGCCAGGTGCGCGTGGGCGGCGGTCGGCCGCGGTGAGACGACGTGCACGTCGTCGCCAGCGCCGAGCCGCTCCGCCACGAACGCCGCGGCTGCCGCGGCACCGCTGCCCTGCTCGGGCCGGTAGGGCCCCACCACGAGCCAGCGCATCAGCCCCGCCTCCCCGGAGCACGCTCACCAGATCCCACACCAGCGGCCGGGATGGGCGACCGCGGGCGGGCGGGGGTCAGGCGGGCCATGGCATCTCCCCGAGGCTGGCCTCCATGCGGTCGAGCACGGTCGGCCAGGTGTAGTGCTCGAGCACGTAGGCACGGCCGGGCGCGGCGAGCGCGGCCATGGCCTCGGGCGACACGGCGACGGCCTCGATCGCCGCCGACAGCTCGTCCGCGCCCGTCCAGGTGACGCCCGCGCCCGAGCGCTCGCAGTGCCACCGCACGACGTCGCTCTCGGCGTTGGCGAGCACCGGTGTGCCGGCGAGCCAGGCCTCCATGACCGTGCGCGAGAAGCTCTCGTTGCGGCTCGGCTGCACGTAGGCGCTGGCCGCGGCGAAGGCGTCGGCGGCCTCGCCGTCGGGCAGGAAGCCGAGGTCGTGCACCCGGTCGGCAAGCGCCGGGGGCGCGTCGATGCTCCCGACGCCCATGGTGACGAGGTCGAGGTCGGCGCCGCGCGCCACCGCCGCCGCGAACGCGTCGAGCAGCACCGGCCATCCCTTGCCCTCCTCGCGACGACCGGCGTAGAGCAGGAAGGGACGGCGCAGCCCGTGGCGCAGCCGGAACGCCTCGGCGTCGTAGCCGTCGGGCACGGGCACCCCCGCCCCCGTGAGATCGCTGTGACCGGGATCGAGCCCCAGCCGCTGGGCGAGCGCACGCTCGGGCTCGGAGAGGTACCAGGCGCGAGCGACGCCCGACAGGGATCGGGCGATGTTCCGGAGCCACGCGTAGCCCTCGTCGTGCAGGCACGGCATGACGATGCTGCGCTCGGGCGCGGCGAGGGCACCCGTGACCGTCGTCCAGAAGAGGTACGGCGAGAGCACGATCGCCCGGTAGCGGTGCTGCTCCGCCAGGAGGTGGTGGTAGAGGTCCGGCACCCGGAACAAGCCGTTGATCCAGGCCTGCTCCTGGCCCTCGTCGAGCGGCACGCCCTCGGTGATGCGCCGCTCGAGGTCGCCGCGGTCGGGCTGCCCCGGGTAGCGGCCCTCCTCGCGCACCAGCTCGAAGCGCCGGACCACGAGGCCGTCGAGCTCCGACGCGCCGGGCGGGTAGGCGTCGGCCCACGTGTAGTGGTCGCGCGCGCGGGTGGTGAGGATCTCGACCTCCCAGCCCCGCGCCGCCAGCCCCGTGGCGGCCTCGCGCATGACCGCCTCCGAACCACCGACCACATCGCTCCCGAAGCGCGGTGGCACGAAGGCGACGGCGCCCGCCCGCTCAGGCACCTCTGTGGTCCAGGTGCCGGCGGATCAGCTCGACGAACGCCGAGCTGGCCTCGTCGAGCGCGTGGGACGCCACCACGGAGCGCCCGGCTGCCACGAGCCCCGAGCGGAAGGAGTCGTCGGACAGCAGCTCGTGCACGGTTGCCGCGACGTGGTGCGGCGATGCGTCGTCGAGCAGGACGGCGCCGTCGCCGACCGTGTCGGGTACGGCGGCGGCCGCCAGCGCGACCACCGGCACGTCGTGACGCATGGCCTCCAGCACGGGCACGCAGAAGCCCTCGTGCCGGGACAGGCACACGAAGGCGTCGGCGTCGTCGTAGTACGCCGCCAGCTCCGCGTCGCTGACGCTGCCGGCGAAGGTGACGGCACCCGCCAGCCCGAGGTCGTCGACGAGGCCGTAGAGGGCGTCGCTGTAGGACGCCGCGGCCTCGCTGCCGATGAGCGTGAGCCGCGCGCCGGGGTCGTAGAGCGTGCGGTACGCGGCGAAGGCGGCGATGACGTCGTGCTGCGACTTGTTCGGTGCGAGACGGCCGACGAAGAGCCAGTGGCTGCCGGCGCGGCGTGCGAGCGAGGTGGGCGGCCACCTGGGGGTCGGGAGCGGCCAGCCGTGCATCGAGGTCGAGCAGCAGCGGCGACACGGCGACGGGTGCGTAGCCGAGCTGGCGCAGCTCGGCCGCGTTGAACTCGGAGTCGGCGAGCGCCAGCTGGGCGCGGCGTGCGAGCGAGCCGAGCTGCGCACGGGCGCGCCGCATGCTGGCGGCGGCCTGATCGTCCCACGCCTCGAAGAACGAGGCCGGGGTGATGTTGTGGTAGTTGACGGCGATCGGCAGATCGCGACGCAGCAGCGCGTCGAGGGCACCCGATCCGGTGGAGCTCTGGTAGATCACGAGATCGGGGCCGCGGTCGGGCAGGTCGTCGATCGACTGGCCGGTGCTGCGGTGGTGGCCCAGGCGCAGCTCGGCGAAGACCTCCGAGGTGATGCCCGCAGCGCGCAGCGCATCGCGCACCTGCACCGTGTGGTTCCCCACGGCGTCGTGAGGGGCGAGCACGGGGATGACCTGGTGGACGGTGGTCATCGATCCGACTCGGGCCGCTCGAGCTCCTCGACGCGGCGCTCGAGCTCGTCGATGCGGCCCGACGTCGCCCGCACGGCGCGGGCGGTGGCCACACCGAGCTGGCGCAGCTGCCCACCGAGGTGGCCGACGTACCAGCCGACGAGCCGGTGGACCGCCACCTTCACGCCACGGCCCGCCCGTCGCGACGACTCGGTGGGCGGCGCGATGTCGATGTCGGCCGCGTCGTCGAGGGCGCGGAGGTGCGCGGCGAGGTTGCTCGCCGCGCTGCGTCCGGTGCGGCACCGCAGCGCAACAGCGATGCGATCGAGCTCGGCGCCAGGGAGCTCGCCGGACGCCCGGTCGGCCCGCACCCGCTCGGCCACGGCCGCGTGGAAGGCGTCGTGGCCGCCGCTCGGGGGGTGGGGGGCATCGGTCACGGTCGGCGACTCTACCGGTCGCCTCCACGGGGCCCGGGCGCGCCCCGGCCACGGGCTGCGCGCCCCGCGTCGGTAGGCTCTCGCCCCGTGACCGACCCGGACCTCAACGCGGGCCGCCTCCAGGACCAGGTGCGGGACCTCGCCGAGCAGATCGCCGCGCGGCTCGGGCCCGAGCACGACTCGGAGATCACCGCGCACCTCGCCCGCCTCGCCGCGCGCGCCGCGCCCGACCCCGCTCCGGCGGTCGAACGGGCCCGCGAGGCGCTCGCCGAGGGCCCCGGTGTGCCCGCAGGCGGCCAGCCGCGCCTCGGCCGCACCCGTGCGGGCGGCGCCCTGCAGCAGCTCGCCGACGAGGTGGCCGCCCATCGCGCCGCGCTCGACGCCATCCTCGCCGCGCTCGGCGACTCGTTCCGCTCGGGCACGCACCGCCACCCCGACCTCGAGGGCGAGCTCGACGCCCTGCACGATCGCTTCGCAGAGGCCGACCGCCACCGGGCGTGGACACCGACCGATCTCGACGTCAGCTCACGGCTCGACGCGGTCGAGGCGCGACGAGCGCGAGGCCACCTTCGAGCCGACCTTCAGCAGCGAGCGCTTCGCGGCCGCCTTCCGCGGCTCCACCGACGCGCTCGACGCCCGCTACGCCGACCTGGCCGACCGCATCGCCGGCGGCGGCGGTCCCGTGCTCGACCTCGGCTGCGGCGCCGGCGATCTCCTCCGCCTCCTCGCGGCTCGCGGCGTCGAGGCCCGCGGCGTCGACAGCGACGTCGAGTCGGTGGCACTCGCCCGTTCGAGGGGTCTCCAGGTCGACCGGGGCGATGCCATCGAGGCCCTGCGATCCGCCGACGCCGCATCGCTCGGTGCCGTCGTGCTGATCCAGGTGGTCGAGCACCTGCCCCCGCAGCTGTTGGTGGAGACCGTCGCCCTGGCCGCCGACAAGCTCCGGCCGGGCGGCCTGCTCGTCGCCGAGACGATCAACCCCGGCTCGCTCTACGTCTTCAGCCACGCGCTCTACCTGGACCCCACGCACTCGACACCGGTGCACCCTGCCTACCTCCGCTTCCTCTGCGAGGAGGCGGGCTTCTCGGCCGTCGACGTGCAGTACCGGTCGACGCCGCCGCTGGACGAGCAGCTCGCGCCGGTCAGCGGCGACGACGCCACCCTCGTCGACGGCGTGAACCGCACCATCGCCCGTCTCAACGACCTGCTGTTCGGGCCGCAGGACTACGCCGTGCTCGCCACGCGATGACCGCCGACCCCGCCGCGGGGTTGCTCCACGTCGTCGGGCGAGCGGTGCCAGGTGACCCGGTCACGGCCTCGGCGCTTGGCCTGTGCCGCACCCTGTCGGCGCTCGGCCACCCCGGTCGGGTGGTGGCAGCCCACAGCCCCGCTCGCCTGCCCGAGGTGGCGAGCCTCGAGCAGGCACCCGAGCCAGCGGCGATCGTCCACTCCGTCGACGGCGGTGAAGCGCTCCTCGACGCCGTCCCGGGCTTGGTGCACCGGCGCCTGACGCTGGTGCACCACGGATCGGCCCCGGGGAGCGACCGCCGCGCCCTGCGCTCGCTGCGTGGCGCCGTCACCCACGCCGTCGGCGCCGACGCCACGGCGCGCGAAGAGCTTCGGGGGCTCGGCTTCGCGTCGGTGGGCACCATCGACCCCTGGGTCGTCGACGAGGCACTCGTCGGCATCGAGGCCGATGCCGACGCCGCCGAGAACCTCGCCCGTCACCCCGGACCGATGATCCTCACCGTCGGACCCCTGGCCCCGAACCGGTCCCTCGAGCTGCTCCTCGACGCCTTCGCCGAGCTGATCACGACCACCCGCCCCGCCGCGACGCTGTCGCTCTGCGGCCCGTCGTCGCCGTTCTACCTCGCCACCCTGCGGCGCCGGATCCTCGCGCGCGGCCTGCTCGCCTGCGACCTGGTGGAGCCGGCAACGCAGGGACAGGTCCTGGCCCGCCTCGCCCACGCCCACGCCTTCGTGGCGCTGCGGCCCGTGGCGCTGGACCCCTACCTGCGGGCCGCGGCCCGCCGCGGGCTGCGCATCGTCGCGCCGCCGCGGGTCGGCGCCGAGCAGGGGCGCGCTCACGGCCGCGCTGCACGACGCCACCGAACCGCAGGCGGCTCCCGCCGCGGACCTCGCGGCCGTCGCCGAGCGCCCGCGGCCGGACCACCGCGGCGCGCTGCGCGCCCTCGCCATCCGATGACGCCGCTGCGCCTGCTCTTCGTCGTGCAGCGCTACGGCCGCGAGGTCCGCGGCGGCGCGGAGCAGGCCGCGCGCGAGGTGGCGGAGCGCCTGGCTGCGCGCGGCCACCTCGTCGAGGTCCTCACCACGACGGCACGCTCCTACGTCGACTGGTCCGGTGACCTGCCCGCGGGCACCGAGGAGATCGCGGGCGTGACCGTCCACCGCCTGGTCGTCGACCCCGAGCGCGATCCGCGAGGTCTTCGGCCGCCTGCACCACCGCCTCACCGTCGCCGTCCCGCCGGTCGACGTCGGGCTCGAGCGCGACTGGATCCGGGCGCAGGGGCCCACGGTGCCCGAGCTCGGCGCCTGGCTCGACCAGAACGCCTGCCGGTTCGACGTGGCCGTGTTCTTCACGTACCTCTATGCGACGACGACCGACGGACTGCCCGCCGCCGCCCGGCACACCGCCACGGCCCTGGTGCCGTGCGCGCACGACGAGCCGCCGCTCGGCCTGCACACCTTCGACCGCTCCGTGCAGCTCGCCGACTCGCTGCTGTTCCTCACCCCGGAGGAGGCGACGCTGGTGCGGCGGCGCTTCCGGCTGCGCAGCGCGCACCACGTCGTGGGGCTCGGCACCGAGCTCGGGCCGGCCAGCGCGCCCCGCAGCGGGGGCTTCGCCACCGACCACGGGCTCGACGGCGCGCCGTACCTCCTCTACGTCGGGCGCATCGACCCCAGCAAGGGCACGTCGTGGCTGGTCGATCGCTTCGCGGCGCTGAAGGCTGCTCAGCCCTCGGCGCTCAAGCTGGTGCTGCTGGGCGAGGCGGTGGTGCCACCCGAACCGCACGACGACGTGGTCGTCGTCACCGGCGCCGACGACGACGAGCGCAACGCCGCGCTGGCGGGTGCGGTGGCGCTCGTGCACCCCTCGCCGTTCGAGAGCTTCGCGATGGTGCTGACCGAGGCCTGGGCGCTGGGCACACCGGTCATCGCCTTCGCGGGCAACGAGGTGCTGCGGGGCCGCGTCGAGCGCAGCGGCGGCGGCCTGCTCTTCTCCGACGGCGCCGAGCTCGCCGCCGCTGCGGAGATCCTCGCCGGCGATCGCGCCGCCCGCGACGCGCTCGGCCGTGCCGGCCGGCACCACGTCGAGACGCACGACGCGTGGCCCACGGTGATCGGGGCATGGGAGCGGGCGCTGCGACGCACGGCCATCGCCCACCACCACCGCCCGTCCCGACCCGGCGCACCCGCCAGCGAGCCGCCCCCGGGACCGGGCACCGACGCAGCGCCGCCCCACCCGCGGCGCGACGCGCCCGTCGCCGACGACCGCCCACCCGCCTGGCTGGTGCGGCCGCTGCTGGCGGCGCTCGGGCTGCTCGCCGCTGCCAGCGTCGTCGGCATCGTCGCCGCCATGCTCGAGGTGTTCCGGCCCGCCGTGGTGGTCCCCGGATCGATCGTGCTGGGGACGCCGCTCGCCTGGATGAGCGCGCGCGCCCTGCCGACGTGGCGGAGCCGGCGGTCGACGCACCTCGCTGCCGCGCTGGTCCTCGCCGCCGTGGCAGCCCTCACGCTGCACAACGCCGACCACCACGCCCAGCACCTCCTCACCGACCGCGACCCCGGCATCTACCTGACGACGGCCAAGCACCTCGCCGACGAGGGCGACCTGCTCGTGCCCGGCCCGACCGGTCCCTTCGTGGACGCGCCGGGCGCGTCGCCGAACGGCGCCGGCTTCTCGAACCGCCGCGACGACGGCACCCTCGAGCCGCAGTTCCCCCACCTGACGGCGGTGCTCCTGGGCATGGCGGGCTGGTTGTCCGAGTCGGGGCTGTTCCTGCTCACCCCGGTGATCGCAGGCGGCGCGCTCCTGTGCCTCTATGGCTGGGCGAGCGGCCTCGTGGGCCCGAGGTGGGCGGTGCTGGCCGTGCTCGTGACGGGGACGTCGATGCCGTTCATGGTCTTCGCGCGCGACACCTACTCCGAGCCGATCGCCATGACCCTCGTGTTCGGTGGCCTGCTGCTCCTCCACGTCGCTCACCGGTCGGGCAGGTGGCCGGTCTGGCTGCTGTCCGGGCTCGTGCTCGGCGCCACGAGCATGGCGCGCGTCGACGGCTACCTCTACCTCGCGCCCGTCGTGCTGGCGCTGGCGCTCGTGGCCCGCCTGGCATCGCGGGGCCGCCGCATCGCGGCGATCCACGTGGCCTGCTGCGGCGCAGGCCTGCTGGTGACCTCCGCGCTCGGGTGGTGGGACACCACGAGCTTCACGGGCAGCTACTACGACGAGCTCGGCCGGCGGCTCCCGGCCATGCTGGGGGCCGCGGCCGCGGCGGCGATCCTCGGATGGCTCGCCGCGCCGCTGCTCTGGCGCCGCGACGGGCACGAGCTCCGGGCGAGCGCGCTGCTGCGCCGGGGCCTCGTCGGCGTTGCGGTGCTGCTCGCCGGGTTCTTCGCCTACGGCTACTGGATCCGCCCCGACGCCGACGGGCTCCCCGCCGTCGCGCAGGAGGGCATGAACGTGCTGGCGCTGCTGCCCCAGGCCGGTCCGCTGTCGATGCACTGGCTCGAGTGGTACCTCGGACCGGTCGGGCTGGCCAGCGGGCTGGCCGGGCTGACGTGGCTCCTGATGGGCATCGGCCGGCGAGCGCGGCCCGAGCCGGCTCGCATCGCGGGGATGGCGGCCATCGTCGTGACGCTCGTCCTCTACCTCTGGACGCCGAGCGTCACGCCGGACCAGCCCTGGGCCATGCGACGCTTCGCGCCGGTGGCCCTGCCCGGCCTGGCCGTGGGCGCTGCAGCGACCTGCCACGCGCTCTGGGCGCTGCGTGACCGCATCGGCGCCGCGTCCAGCCGCCCGCGCGCCACGCTCCGCCACGCCGGCCCTGCCGCCGCGCTCGCCGTCGCGCTCGCCACGCTGGGGGCGACGATCGCCATCACCTGGCCGGTCCGCAGCGCGCGGGCGCAGGTCCCGATGCGCGAGCGCATGGCCGACGTGTGCGAGCGGCTCGACGACGACGACGCCGTCCTGGTGCCCATCGACGGCATCCTCTCGCTGATGATGTCGGTGCCGGTCGGTGTCTGGTGCGAGGTGCCCAGTGCGGGGGGCACCGAGCGCGCTGGATGCCCGCGGCGTGGCGCGCCTGGCCGTGCAGTGGGCGGCGCGAGGGTCGCGACCTCGTCGTGCTGTCGTCGTCCGCGACGCCGCTCGCCAACACGCTGCTCGCGACGGGCATCGTGGAGGGAACCACCGAGCTGGCACCCGTGTACCCGGAGGCGATCGAGCCGACGATCACCCGCCGGCCCGACCAGATCGTCGTCGACGACCGCGTGGGCAAGGGCCCCGACGGGGAGCTGACCTTCTACCTCTACGAGATCGACCTGGACGCCGCGCGGCGCCTGCTGCGCACGCCTCAGCCCACGTCGTCAGCCGATGAGGCCGACCCCGGGGAGTAGTGCGAGGCACCCACGCCGATCGCAAGCTCCACGCGACGGACCCGTTCCAGCGTCCGCTGGCTCACCACCCGGTGCGCCGCGATCAGGTCGGCGAGCACGCCGAGCGCGAAGCACTGGACGCCGGCCATCAGCAGCACCCCACCCAGGATCACCGACTGGAGGTGCCCGGACCGGTCGCCGTGGACGAGCCAGTCCCACAGGAAGGGGCTCCAGCCGGCCAGGGCCGCCACCCAGAGGATGACGGCCAGGGTCGTGAAGACGCGCAGCGGCTCGTAGGCGGTGTAGATGCGGAACAGCGCCAGGCCGTTGCGCCGCACGTAGCTCGCCATCGATCCGAAGAGCCGTGACTCGCGGAGCTTCTCGTTGGTGCCCACCGGCACGTGGGTGACGGCGACGAGGCTCTTGCCCGCCTGGATCAGCGACTCGAGGGTGTAGGTGAAGCGCGACACGACGGTCAGGCCGAGCGCGGCCTCGCGGTTGTAGGCCCGGAAGCCGGAGGTGGCGTCGGGCACCTCCGTTCCCGACGCTCGGCGCACCACGGCGCTGCCGAGGTGCTGCAGGCGCTTCTTGGTGGCCGAGAAGTGCTCGATGCCGGCCACCTCGCGGTCGCCGACGACCATGTCGGCCACACCGCCGAGGATCGGCGCCACGAGTGCCGGGATCGCATCGGCGTCGTACTGGTTGTCGGCGTCGGTGTTGACGATCACGTCGGCACCGAGCTTGAGCGCCGCGTCGAGCCCCGCCTCGAAGGCGAACGCCAGGCCCTTGTTGTTGGTCAGCTTGACGATGTGGTCGACCCCCAGGGACCGGGCGACCGCCACGGTGTCGTCGGTCGATCCGTCGTCGACGACCAGCCACTCCACCTCGTCGAACCCCTCGACGGCACGGGGCAGCGCCGCGAGGGTGATCGGCAGCTGCTCGGCCTCGTTGAGGCACGGGATCTGGATGATGAGCTTGGTCATGGCCGCGGGTCACCCTACTGGCAGTCGTCTACGCTGGATCGGCCACCTGATCACCGAACCGGGAGCCCCGAGGCCTGTTGTCCGTCCCCCACCAACCGTCTCCTGCCGCGACGCCGACGGGGAACACCTACGACAAGTACGGGGTGGAGCACCCGATCGAGCGGCGCCTGGTCGACGGGTTCCTGCGGGCGGTCGACGCGCTGCTGCCGACCGCGGCGCCCGGGCGAGTCCTGGAGGTCGGGGTCGGTGAAGGCGAGATCTCGGCGCGCGTCCGCGAGCGCTACCCCGACGCCGTGGTGATCGGCATCGACCTGTTCGATCCGGCCCTCGGCGAGCAGTGGCGGCGGCAGGGCGCCCTCGGCGCCTTCGCCGACGTGGCGCAGCTCCCCTTCCCCGACGGCGCCTTCGACCTCGTGCTCGGCATCGAGGTGCTCGAGCACGTCGTCCTCCCGGAGCGGGCGCTCGCGGAGATCCGCCGGGTGGGGCGGGAGGCCTTCGTGCTGTCCGTGCCGCGCGAGCCCGTGTGGCGCGTCGCCAACGTGGCGCGCGGCCGCTACGTGCGAGCGCTCGGCAACACGCCCGGGCACGTCAACCACTGGTCGACGCGCCGGTTCCGCCAGCTCGTCGACGCCTACCTCGATCTCGGATCGACCCGGACGCCGTTCCCCTGGACGGTAGTGTCGGCGCGTCGTCGCTCGCCTTCGTAGCTCTCGAGGTCCCATGCTCCGTACTCCGCCCCGCACCCGCGGTCGCTCGGAGGTGCTGGCCGCCGTGGGCCGCATCGCCGTCCTGGCGGTCGTGTCGAGCCTGCTCGTGCTGGTCCCCGCACCGCGAGTCGAGGCGACGGAGACCATGGTCGTCGACTCGCACACGCCCGAGCTGGGCCCCGCGGTGCGCACCGTGGCGCCAGGGTCGACGGTGCGCGTGGCCGCGAGCGGCGAGGACGTCACCGAGGACCTGCTCGACCCCACCCGTCGGGCCGCCCGTGAGGAGGCGGCACCCTTCGACCTGCTCGGCGTCACCGTGGCGCAGCGGCCGGACGACCACCTCCTCGTCCGCGTCCGCTCCGACGGGGCGTGGGGTACGTGGATGGAGCTCGAGATGAACCCCGACCACGACGTCGAGGGCGGCGAGGCAGCAACCGCCGCGGCGCGCCAGCCCGGCGTGCACAGCGCCCCGATCTGGGTCGACGGGGCCGACGCGTACGAGCTCAACGTCCCCGCCTCGGTCGGCGCCGTCGAGGTCAACCTCGTGCGCCGCGAGGTGCGCACCGTCGAGCTCGACGCGCCGCGGCAGCGTCGCCGGCGCGGCGGCAGCACCGAGCATCCTCAGTCGATCCCAGTGGGGAGCGCGCGCCGCGAAGGTGACACCGGTTGTGGCCCCCGACCTGAAGATCGCCGTCGTGCACCACTCGGTGAACTCGAACAGCTACAGCGCGCAGGACGTCCCCGCCATGCTGCGCGGCATCCAGGCGTACCACATGGACGCGCAGGGCTGGAACGACATCGCCTACAACTTCGCGGTCGACCGCTTCGGCCGCATCTGGGAGGCGCGCGCGCGGCGGCGTCGACCGTGCTGTCGTCGGCGGCCACGCCCAGGGCTTCAACACCTACAGCACCGGGGTGATGGTGCTGGGCGACTTCTCCAGCGCCAACCCGACGCAGGCCTCGGTCGATGCGGTCGCCGACGTGATCGGCTGGAAGTTCGCCCGCCACCAGCTCGACGTGCGCGGATCGACGCAGTTCACCTCGCTCGGCGGGCCCCGCTACGAGAGCGGCACGGTGATCCAGCTCCCCAAGATCGTCAGCCACCGCGACGTCGGGCAGACGTCCTGCCCCGGCAGCGCGCTCTACACCCGCCTGGGCGAGATCCGCACCAAGGCGGCGGCGCACTTCGACCGCTACATCACCGAGCAGCCCATGACGCCGCTCTTCGGCGACTTCGACGGTGACGGCCGGCGCGACGTGCTGCGCTACCGCCCCGGCACCGCAGCCGACGTGCTGTGGTCGCGGCCCGCTGAGGGCATCCGCCGCTCGGCCCTCACGATCGACGGCACGTACCGGCCCGTCGTCGCCGACCTCGACGGCGACGGCCGCGACGACATCTTCTGGTACGCGCCGGGCTCCTACCCGGGCGACCGCATCTGGTTCGGCGGGCCAGCCGGCTTCACCAGCCGGGTCGTCGACGTCCCCGAGCACGGGATCACCAAGCGCGTCGAGCTCGACGGCGACGGGCGCGACGACATCGTCGTCTACGCCCCCGGTCCTTCCCCCGACCGCATCTACAGCGGCGGGCCCGGACAGACGGTGGAGGCGCTCGCGCTCGCCGTCGACGGCACCTTCGAGCTGCTGGCGGGCGACTTCGACGGCGACCGGCGCGACGACCTCTTCTGGTACGGCGCCGGCAGCCGCGCCGACCATCGCTGGTTCAGCAACGGCCAGGGGTCGTTCACCCCGGTGCCGACCCGGGTCGACGGCACCTTCGACCCGGTGGTCGGGGACTTCGACGGCAACGGCCACGACGACGTCCTCTGGTACGCGCCCGGCGAGGCCGCCGACGCCCTGTGGTGGAGCGAGCCGGGCCGCGCGGGTCGGTCACCGTCACCACACCGCGGATCCGGGGTGCCGGCTACGAGCCCCAGGTGGGTGACGTCGACGGCAACGGCACCGACGACGTCCTGTGGTACCAGCCCGGCCCGGGCGCCGATCCCCTCTGGATGTGGAGCGCGCTGCGCCTGCAGACCGACCGGATCCTCGGGGTGGGTGGTCACTACCTCCCCGATCTCGGCGCCTACACACCCGACGGGCTCGACGACGTGGCGTGGATCTCCCCTGGCGGCGCCAGCTACCTCTGGGTGGCGACGGGCGGCGGGGCGTTCCGGTCCGTCACGCTCGGCTGATCGCCGCACCGAAGGGTCGTGGCGCCGCCGGTACGCTGCCGGCGGCGATGAGGAGGATCGCATGCAGAGGCTGGGGAGGTTCGACGGCGCGAGGCGCCACGTGGTGCGCCGACTGGCGCTCGTGGTCGTGCTGGTCGTGCCGTGCGCGGCGGCTGCCGTGGCGTCGCCGCTGCCCGCCGGCGCACAGGAGCTCCCCGAGACGATCACCTTCACCGGCCGTGGCTGGGGCCACGGGCGCGGCCTGGGTCAGTGGGGCGCCTTCGGCTACGCCACGGGACGCTCCGGCGGCCCCTGGGACCACTCCAGGATCCTGTCGCACTTCTACGGCGACACCCAGCCCGGCGACATCGCCAACCCGCTGGCCGCCGTCGCCCTGCTGAACCAGCGCGGCAAGCCGCTCGCCGTCGAGCGAGCCGCCGGCGTCACCGTCGACGGCCAGGACGGCTCCTCCGTCGCCGTGCGCGCCACGCTTCGCCCCGACGGCCGCTTCGACGTGCAGCGGGCAGGCGGCTGTGCGGGGCCGTGGTCACCAGCGGTGGTGGTGGACGGCATCGTGCGGCTGCGTGCCCCGGGCACCACCGGTGCCGCCGCCGACGCCCTGCAGCTGTGCCGGGACGACGGCACCCGGCGCGGCTACCGCGGCGAGCTGGTCGCCATGGCGCGCTCGTTCGACGGCCACGAGCCGGGCGTGGCGCAGACCGTCAACCTCCTGCGGCTCGACGACCTGCTGCGCAGCGTCGTGCCCAACCTGCTGCCACCGGCATGGGGGCAGGTCGACGAGAGGCGGGGCATGCATGCCCTGATGGCGCAGGCGGTGGCGTCCCGGGGCTTCGCCGCCATGGGCGACGGCCGCTGGCGCGACCTCCACTCGGGCATCGGCGCCAGCTTCACGACGTGCGACGCGGCGGCCTGCCAGCCCTACACCGGAGTCGCCGCGGAAGACCCGGTCACCGACGAGGCGATCCGCAGCACGACCGGGGAGGTGCGCATGCGAGCCGGCGTGCTCATCCGCACCGAGTACACCGCCTCGACCGGCGGATGGACGGCCGGAGGCGCCTTCCCCGCCGTGGCCGACATCGGCGATGCGGTGCTCGCCAACCCGAACCAGGAGTGGACGACCTTCGTCGACCGTGCAGCCATCGAGTCCCAGTACGGGCTCGGTCGGCTGCAGGCGATCACGATCCTCGAGCGCAACGGTCTCGGCGCGGAGGGCGGGCGCGTGCGACGCATGGCGCTCGTCGGCACGGCACGCACGGTGGAGATCACCGGAGCCGAGGCCCGCAGCGCCTTCGGGCTGCGGTCCGACTGGTTCACCGTCTCCGGTGCGCCGCCGCGACCCGCCGTGGAGCCGCGCGACATCGACGACGCGTGCCCCCCCGGTGAGGTGCCCGAGGCGGGATACCGCGACGTCGACCGCTCCGACGTGCATGCTCCGGCGATCGACTGCGCGACCTGGTGGCGCGTCGCGCAGGGCGCCACCGCGACGGCGTTCCGCCCCGCGGGCGAGGTGACGCGAGGGCAGATGGCCTCGTTCGTGGCGCGGCTCCTGGAGGCATCGGGCGGCCACCTCCCGCAGGGCGAGGACGCCTTCGCCGACGACGAGGGGAGCGTCCACGAGCCCGAGATCGACGCGCTCGCACAGCTCGGCATCGTGCGTGGCGTGGAGCCAGGCCGCTTCGACCCCTCCGGGGCCGTCGGCCGGGCGCAGGCTGCTTCGCTGGTGGCCCGCGGCTTGACGTGGCTCGGCATCCGCCTGACCCCGGATCCGCCGGACGCCTTCGCCGACGACTCCGGCTCGGTCCACGAGCCGGCGCTCGACGCGCTGGCTGCCGACGGGATCGTCACGGGCGTGTCGGCTGGGCGGGTGAACCCGACGCAGAGCATCCGCCGCGACCAGGTGGCGTCGTTGCTGGCGCGCACCCTCGACCTCGTCGTCGAGCGCACGGCCGTCGCCCACCCGTGAGCCTCGCGCCGCCGGCACCCGAGGCCGCCGAGACCCGTGGGCGCCCCGACCGGTCCGGCTGGCGGCGCCGCGCCCGGCAGGCCTACGTGGTCGCGCTGGCGGTCGCCGCCGGTGCGGTGCTCGTCCTCCAGCGCGACGAGGTCCGCGCGCTCGCCGCGGGCGCCCGCCCCTGGCCGCTGGTGGGAGCACTCGCCCTGGGGCTGGCGTCGCTCGTGCAGAGCGCGCTCTTCTGGGCGCGCTGCCTGGCGAGCCTCGGGTCGGCCCGGCCGGTGGGCGAGGTGCTCGAGGCGACGGTGGCGTCGATCCCGGCGCGCTACCTGCCGGGGAGCGTCTGGTACGCCGCGGGGCGGGTCGGTCACCTCCGGCGATCGGGGACGCCCACGGTCTCGCTCGCCGTGGTGGCGGCCCTGGAGACGTTGCTGTCGTTCGTGGTGGCCGTGACCCTCGGTGCCGGCCTGGTCCTCGCGACCGGAGGCGACGGCGGCGACGTCGACGTGGTGGCGCTGGTCGTCGCCGCGCTGGCGCTGGCGCTGGTGGCGTCGCCCTGGACCGTCAACCCCCTGCTGCGATGGATCGCCCGTCGGCGGCGCATCGAGGCGGTCCCGACGCTGCGGTGGGCCGCCTACCTCGAGCTGGCCGTCCACCTGCTGGCCTTCTGGGCCGCCTCGGCGGCCGCCTTCGTGCTCTACCTGCAGGCCTTCCCCGCCGTCGACGCGCCGGGTGCGCTGCAGACGGCCGGCACGTTCCTGGTGGCCTGGGCCGCGGGGTTCGTCGCCGTGTTCGCGCCGCAGGGCGCAGGCGTGTTCGAGGCGACCCTCGCCGGGCTCCTGTCGGGATCGGTGGCAGCCCTGGCCGTGGTGATCGCCGGCTACCGGGCGCTCACGGCCCTGCGCGACGCGCTGGCGCTCGCCGCGCTGGCCGCCGTGCGCGCGCTCAGAAGGTGAACTGCTCCTCGTCCGCCCGCACGGGCCGGCCGCCCTCGGCGGTCACGACCGCCCCCTCCGCCACCCGCAAGACGTAGGTGACGTCGGTCGCGGCGTCGTTGAAGGGCGTCTCGAACTCGAACACCACCTGGTTCGGGAGCGTGCCCTCCTCGCAGGACACGCCCGGGTTGGTGGGACCAGGGCTCGTCAGCGTCACCGTGGCGTCCCCCGCCGTGTAGGCCGCGGCGCACTCGACGTTGGCGCTGAACGTCGTGACGACCTCCCGGCGGGCCTGGTCGTCGGGGCCGTTGGTGCCGTCGTTGAACTCGTTCACGGCGGCGTCGGCGATCGTGACGTCGGCGGGCGCCGCGGGGGTGACGAGCGTGGCGGCGCCCGACGGGGCAGAGCGCTGAGCATCGATCGTCTGGGTGGCGTACACGCTGTAGGTCGTGCCGGGGGTCAGCCCGGTGAGCTGGACCTGGAAGTCGGCGGTGGCGGGCTCGGCGTCGACCGAGGTGGTGCGGGCCGGCGCCGCGTCGGGGTCGAAGGGCCCCGGGGGCGCCACCAGGAAGATCTGCACGCTGGCATCGGGGTGCAGGTTGGTGTCCTCGACCGTGACGGTCGCCGTCGTGGGCGTCACGTCGCTGACGCCGTTGATGACGGGCTGCGCGGGGCTGAGGTCCTCGAGCTCGAACGTCGATGCCACGGCGGGATCGGGGTTGTAGCTGCCCGAGACGTTGTCGCCCCGGGTGAGGCGCGCCTCGAAGTCGTCGGAGGTGATCCCGTCGAGGATGGGCAGCGGCCCGTCCCGGAAGGTGTCGTTGCCGTGGTAGCGGAACTGGAGCTGCTGCGCGCCCGACTGGCCCACGAACGTGTCGGTGACCTTCAGCGTGCCGATCACGGCGACGTCGAACGCCGCCGTCCCGGCATGCGCCGGCAGGGTCGTGACCGGACCTGCCACGCCGAAGTCCTCCGTCGGTGCGCCACCGGCGTCGAGCTCGAGCCGGGTGTTGGAGCCGCCGTCGACGTAGATGACCGGCGTGGCGGTGCCGAACCGGTAGGCGTCGATCGCCACGGTGATCGATCCGTTGACGGGCGAGATGCCTCCGAACGACTGCCCCGGGGAAGGCACGTTCGAGCCGTTCACCACGACGATCCGCGCGCCGACGTCGCCCGGCTCGGCGAGCCCCGTGCTGCCGTCCTCGGCGAAGGTCCGCCGGCCCTGCCCCGTCGTGGTGACGTTGTCGGACTCGACCAGCGTGACCCGGTAGTCGAGCGAGTCGGCCAGGCCCGTGGCGGTGAAGCCCAGGTTGTCGCTGACGTCGTCCTCCGGGCCGGCGAGCGTGTTGTCGCCCTCGGCGTCGGTGAGCGTCTGGGCCGTGTCGGGACCGAAGGTGATGGTCTCGTTCGGCGCAGCGAAGAGGGCGCCGATCGAGCCGGACGCGAAGTGCACCTGCGCGTCGCGCAGGAGGATGCTCGCCATCTGACGGCGGCGGATGGCCTCGCCCGGGGCGACGTTGCCCTGCCCGTCGCCCTGGAAGATGCCCACCGAGGCGAGCGCGTTCAGGTCGTCCTCCCCTGGGTCACCCGCGTCGTCGTCGAAGTAGTTGCCGGTGGTGGCGTAGGGCGAACCCGTGAGGTACGCCTCGAGCCGGTTGACGAAGGCGGCCATCTGGCGGCGGGTCACGCGCTCGCCGGGCTTGAACTCACCGTCGGGGAAGCCACCGACGATGTCTGCCTGCGACAGCTGGCCGATGGCCTCCTCGAAGGCGGCGTCCTCGGCACCGTGATCGCCGAAGTCCGGCGTGCCGTCGTAGGGGGGCAGCTCGGCGAGCTCGTCCAGCTCGAGGTCGTTGAAGAGGTCGGCGAGGCGCTTGATGAACAGCGCCATCTGGCGGCGGGTCACCGACCCTCCCGGCGAGTACGTCGTCGCCGAGGTTCCCTGCGTCAGCTCCGCTGCCACGAGGCAGAGGATCACGGCGCGGGTGGTGGCCGGCTCGCCACCGAGGTCGGCGAAGGGGTTGGCCGAAGGCGCGCGCTCGCACACCGCGCCATCCGCGACGGGGTCGGCGAGCGGCGGCAGGTCGTCGGCCGCGCCGGCCAGCCCGTGGCCGAGGGCCGAGACCGACACGGCCATGGTCGTCGCGACGAGGGCGGCGAGGCCGCGGCGGGGGCGGCGTCGGAGCGTGGTCACATCCGTCTCCTGGGTCGAGGACGGCCCGATCTTGCCATGCGCGCGCGCAGCGCAGGAGGCGAACGCAGGCCCGCCTGAGGGCCATGTGCCAAGATCGGCCGACGATCAGCGCGCTCAGGTCTGAGGCGGCACGTGCCGATCCCCTCTGCCATGCAACCCCGCCGACCGCCCTCCGCCGCCCGAGCGCGCCACCCGTGGCTCCGCAGGGCGCTCGCCGTGCTCGGCACCCTCGTCGTCGTCTCGTCGGCACCGGTCGCCCCGGCCGGCGCCGACGGCGCCGCCTACGACGACGTCATCGACCTGACCTTCCCCGTCGATCCCAGCAAGGTCACCTTCGCCGACTGGTACGACGCCGCCCGGTCCGGCGGGCGGGTCCACATGGCCACCGACATCATGGGCCCCAAGCTGCTCCCGATCTACGCCGCGATGGGCGGCGTGGTCACCCGGATGCCGATGGTCGACGACCAGCACGGCTACCGACTCACCGTGAAGGGCGACGACGGGCGCAGCTACGGCTACGTGCACCTCAACAACGACTCCCCCGGCACCGACGACGGCCGCGGCACGCCGTCGCAGGCATACGCGCCCGGCGTCGAGCTGCACGGGCGCGTCGAGCGCGGCCAGCACATCGGCTACATGGGCGACTCGGGCAACGCCGAGGGCACCGCGCCGCACCTGCACCTCAGCATCTCCGATCCGGCCGTCACCGACCCGTACGGGACCAACAACCTCAACCCGTACCCCTCGCTGACCGCTGCGGTCGAGCGGGGCGACATCCCCACCGAGCCCGCTGCCGCGGTCCCTGCCTCCACCCCCGCTCCCCCGCCGTCGTCCGCGCCGGACCTCTCCAACGTCTGCGGCACGGCGATGCGCGCCCAGAGCTTCTCCGACCTGCCGGCCGCCAACGTCCACAGCGCGGCGGTGGAGTGCCTGGCCGACCTGCAGGTCACCTACGGCGTGGGCGACAGCCGCTACGCGCCCTCTGCCAACGTCACGCGCCTCCAGATGGCGTCCTTCACGGCGCGCCTGCTCGGCGCCGGCGGGGTGGCGCTGCCCGCCGACGCCCCCGACGCCTTCGACGACGACGACGGCACGGTCCACGAGCAGGCGGTCAACCAGCTCGTGGCGCTCGGGGTGATCCGTGGCGACACGGGCGAGGTGGGCCGGGACTTCGAGGGCGAGATCGACATGAAGCGCGACCGCATGGCGGCCTGGATGGCACGGACCTACGCCCTCGTCGCCGGCCACGACCTGCCCGACACCTCGACCGACTACTTCGGCGACGACGCCCGCTTCCACCACGACGAGATCAACGCCCTCGCCGAGGCCGGCATCGTGCAGGGCACCAGCGCCGGCACCTACTCGCCGCGCATCGGCGTCCGCCGCGACCAGATGGGGTCGTACCTGGCCCGCACGCTGGCAGCCGCCACGGCGGGCTGACGCGACCCACCCATCGCGTCGTTGCTACCGTGAGCACCGGGCGGGACGGCGGGCGCTCCAGCCCGCCTCGAGCCTCAGGAGTGCGCACCGAGATGGCCTCACGACCGCCTGTCCCTGCTCGCACCGCGCGCCGCCTGCTGCGTCTCGCCGCCGCGGTCGCAGCCGTGGCGAGCAGCGTCTCGTCGCTGGCTGTGCCCAGCGCCGCAGCACAGGAGCCGGCCGGCGACGAGCAGGAGTCCACCGACGTCCAGGCAGCGGCGATGCCCTCGACGCTCGAGGTCGGCGGCCACGGGTGGGGCCATGGCCGGGGCATGGGCCAGTACGGATCGCTCGGCTATGCCACCGGGTGGTCCGGCGGCCCGTGGGACCACGCCACGATCCTCGACCACTTCTACGGCGGGACCACCGCCGGTCACATCGGGAACCCGCTGATGGCCGTCGTCCTGCGCAGCCGGACGGACCAGGCCATGGTCGTGTACCGCGCCGCGGGCCTGCAGGTGCGCGGCCAAGCCGACACGCCACCGGCCGTACGGGTGACGCGGCGCGCCGACGGGAAGTACGACCTGCAGACCTCGACCGCTTGCGGTGGGCCGTGGTCCACCCCGGCCCGCGTGCTCGACGGCCCGGTGCGGGTGATCGCCGTGCCCGACACCGGCACCACGGCGCTGCGCCTGTGCAACGGCGACGGCAGTGCCATCGCCTACCACCACACGACGGAGCTGGTGGCGTCGGGCAACCAGACCGTCAACCTCGTCCCCATGGAGGAGATGCTCCGGGGCATCGTGCCGCGCGAGTCACCCGCGTCCTGGGGCGACTCCGCCGACGGCCTGGGCATGGCTGCCCTGCGCTCCCAGGCCGTTGCCGCCCGCAGCTACGCGGCAGCGGGCGACACCCGCTGGGGCGACCACCACAGCGCCCTCGGCGGCGACGCCACGACGTGCGACGACATCTTCTGCCAGGTCTACGGCGGGATCGCCCAGATCAGCCCGTCCGGCGCGGTCACCACCCGGACGCACCCCAACACCGACCGAGCCATCGCCGAGACGGCCAACGAGGTGCGCAAGACGTCGAGCGGTGCGGTCGCCCGCACCGAGTTCTCCTCGTCGACGGGCGGCTGGACGGCCGGGGGCACGTTCCCGGCGGTGGTCGACCACGGCGACGCCGTCAGCGCCAACCCGAACCACAGCTGGGTCACCTCGCTGCCCCGCTCCGCCATCGAGGCCAAGTACGGCCTCGGCACCCTCACCGACGTCCAGATCCTCCAGCGCAACGGCCTCGGCGCCCAGGGCGGGCGCGTCGTGGAGATCCGCCTGGTCGGCACGAACGGTGAGGAGGAGCTCACCGGCAACCAGTTCCGCTCCGCCTTCGGGCTCAAGTCCGACTGGTTCACCGTCACCGTGCCCGCGGTCCCGCCACGCTCGATCGACACGGCCTGCCCGCAGGGCTCCGTGCCCTCGGGCGCCTTCACCGACGTCGCCGCCGACAACGTGCACCGCCGGGCGATCGACTGCGTCGCCTGGCGCCAGATCGCCCAGGGCACCGGCGACGGGCGGTTCGCCCCCACCGCCACGGTGACCCGCGGCCAGATGGCGACCTTCGCCGCCCGCCTCGTCACGGCCGCCGGCGGTTCGCTGCCCGCCTCGCCCCCGGATGCCTTCAGCGACGACGACGGCAGCGAGCACGAGCACGCCATCAACCAGATGGCTGCCGTGGGGGTGGTGCAGGGCACCGCGGCCGGCAGCTATGCCCCCCAGCGCGACGTCGACCGTGGCCAGCTGGCGTCGATGCTGGCCCGAGCCCTCGAGCACCTCGGCGTGACGCTGCCCTCCTCCGCGACCAACGCCTTCACCGACGACGACGGCTCCACCCACGAGCCGCGCATCGACCAGCTGGCGGCGGAGGGCGTCGTCACGGGCATCGCAGCCGGCAGCTACCAGCCTCTCGCCAGCACGCGCCGCGACCAGATGGCGTCGATGCTCGCCCGGGCCCTCGACCTCGCGCTCGACGAGGCCTAGCCCCACCCCCACCCCCACCCCCACCCCACCCCCACCCCCACCCCCACCCCGCGTTCCTGCGGCACTTCTCCGGCAAGACCATGAGCAAGTGCCGCCGGATGTCGGGGTTGGGTGTCTGGTGGCGGCGGATCAACCTCGTGCGCCCTGGATGGCGGCTCGGACCTCCGAGAGAACCCGCTCCGGGTGGGCGGCGAAGCGCTCCCAGCTGAAGCGCAGGACGGTCCAGCCGAGCAGGACGAGGTCGTTCTGCCGTGCCAGGTCACGCTCGCGCACCTCGGGCTTGAGGTGATGACGACCGTCGAGCTCGATGGCGATCTTGAGCGCCGGGTACGCCAGGTCCACCTCGGCGACGAAGCGCTCACCGTCGAGGACGCGGTGGTGCAGCACCGGCTCGGGGAGCCCGCCCTCGAGGAGCGAGGCGATGACCAGGAGCTCGAAGTCGCTGTCGGTGACCTCGCTGCGATGGGCGTTGGCCAGGATCACCCCGCGCAGGCGGCGCACGCCGGGTCGGCCCTGTCGAGCATGACGTCGCAGCGTCGCGATCAGCTCCGGCCAGTCGACCAGACCGTTGCGGCGGCACCACTCAACCGAGCGCAACAGTCGTGAGGGCCCGACGTAGCGTCCCAGGTCGAGCAACGTCCGAGCCACGTCGGTCACCGGAACTCCGTCGCGGGTGACGACCCGGCAACGGTCGAGATCGCTGCTCTCGTGCGATCGCACCCGTTGGCGGCGGTAGCGCCTGCCCCGCGGGATCGAGACCTCCAGGCTGTTGAGCGAGAAGCCCGGGATGCCCCACATCGCCGCTGCGCTGAAGTGGGATCCAACAGCACCCGGTCCGGCGGCGAGCACTACGGCGAGCAGGCGCGCAGCGGGCGTGACGGGCGTACCGGTGATCCGGAAGACGTTGCGCTCGACCTTCTCCCATCGGCCGCCCCGCACCCGGGCCTCCACGTGGGTGTGCCCTCCACCAGCGGCGCGCACGTCGGCGGTGGTGATCAGACAGTGCTGGCGCTCGGCGACCTGCGCCAGGCGACGATCGAGCTCGGACACGGCTTCCCCCGGGGCGCGCTGCGGCGGCACGGGGGAAGCGTCACGACGGTAGAGGCCCGCTCGTCCCCACGACACCCCCGCGTTCCTGCGGCACTTCTCCTGCAAGACCCGGAGCAAGTGCCGCCGAATGTGGGGGGTGGGGGTGGGGGTGGGGGTGGGGCTGCGGGGGTGGGGGGTCAGCGCACGGGGGTGGCGCCGGTGGCGACGAACAGGTCGAGCGTGCGCGCCAGGAACGTGGCCATCTGGCCACGCAGCACCGGCGAGCCCGGCGCGAAGCGGTCGGCCGAGACTCCCTGTGCAAGGCCTGCCGCCGCCACGCGGTCGATGTTGGGCTCGTGGACGGAGGCATCGTCGTCACGGAAGCGGTCGCTGCCCGGCGCCAGCGTGGCGTCGGTGACGACGTGGTGGGCGCGCACGAGGAACGTGGCCATCTCGGCGCGTGAGACGGTGGCGGCGGGGGCGTAGCGGCCGTCGCTGCGGCCCTGCACCACGCCGAGGGCGGCGAGCTGGTCGATGCGCAGCTCGTGGGCCGACGTGTCGTCGTCGGCGAACGCGTCGGGAGGCGACGAGGGCAGCGGGTGGCCGGCCTGCTCGATCATGCGGGCGACGAAGGAGGCGAGCTGGGCCCGGGTCATCTGACCGGCGGGCTCGAAGCGCTGGGCGCTCTGGCCGCTGGCGATCTCCCACCACGCCACGCAGCCGATGGCCTGCTCGTGCAGGTTGCCGCCGATGTCGGTGAACGACGGCGGCGGCGTCGACTCGCTCGGGCAGGCGTGCTCGATGCCCCGGACCCCCCCAGGCGGCGGCTCGGCGCTGGCCGTGACGGCTCGAACGGCAGCGCCCGCCTGCACCAGGCCGTAGCCGAAGTGGTCGTCGCGGCCGACATCACCGAGGTCGATCGCGGTGGCGATGAGGACGTCCTCCACGGCATCGGGATCGGAGACGCCGAGCGAGGCCACCAGCGCGGCGACGGCGCTGACCTGCGGTGCGGCCATCGACGTGCCCTCGAGGAAGCAGAAGCAGAAGTCCGTGGGATCTCGATCGAAGAAGGTCTCCTGCAGGATGCCGTCGGGGTACCCGTCCCCGTCCTGGTCGACGGACGCGTCGCCGCCGGGGGCTACGAGGTCCAGCGTGGGGCCGAAGTTGCTGTACGCGGCGCGGTCGAGGTCGAGGCGCACGGCGCCGACGGCGACCACGCCCGGGCTCGCCGCGGGGTAGGCGACCGCACCGCCCTGGTTGCCCGACGCCGCCACCACGATGACCCCCCGGCTCCGGGCGTAGGTCACGGCATCGGCCATCACCTCCGACGGGGTGGTGGACCCCAGGCTGAGGTTGGCCACGTCAGCGCCGTTGTCGGCCGCGAAGCGCAGCGCCTGCGCAGCGGCCCAGTCGCTCCCCGCGCCGGCCGCGTCGAGCGCTCGCAGCGGCATGATCCTTGCCTCGTGGGCGAGCCCGGCCACCCCGACCCCGTTGTCGGTCGCCGCCACGATGGCGCTCGCCACGTGCGTGCCGTGGCCGTTCTCGTCGTTGGGGTGGGCATCACCGTCGATGAAGTCCCAGCCCGGCACGAAGCTCGCCGCGGCGAGGTCGGGCGCCCGCTGGAAGGCGCCGAAGTCCTCGTAGGCGACGCCGCTGTCGATGACCGCCACCACGATCCCGGCCCCCGCAGTGATGTCCCAGGCAGAGGCGGCATCGATGGCCGGCAGGTGCCACTGGTAGGCGTAGGCGGGGTCGTCGGGGATCCCGAAGGCCCGAACCGTGACCAGCGGCGCCACCGCCTCGATCGATCCCGTTCCGCCTCCGGCAGCGCCTCCAGGGGTGCCGGTCGGCATCGCCAGGGCGAAGTCGCTGCCCGGGGTCTCCTCCACCAGGCGCAGCCCGCCAGCGGCGAGATCCGCCGCTCGCTGGCTTGCGCTCGAGGCGGGGTCGAAGCGCACGACGACGGGCTGGTCGGGGCTCGTGGCCGACGCAGAGCGGACGGGGGCCGCGGCGAGCGACGAGAGCACCAGCAGCGACGCGACGGTGGAGCGGGAGAGGAGCACACGCAGTCGTCGACCGGCCGCGGCGCGACCTGAAGCACCCACCTCTCCAAGAGCTCCCCAGCACCGACGCACTGCGGTGATCGTACGCCACGCGCCGCGCTCCCTCGGGCACTGCCTGGCGGAAAACGACCGGAGCCCCGGTCCCTCGCGGGACCGGGGCTCCAGCACAGCTCAGAGCGAGCCGTTGACTAGCTGATCATCAGTCGGCGGTCTCGTTGAGCGCCGCTGTGGGACCGGCGTTGCCAGCAACGTCGGTGACGCTGTTGGCAGCCAGCGTGAGCACGTCAGCTGCCTCGAACACGTCACTGTAGGTGACGGTTGCCACCGTGTTGCCAGCGCTCATCACGATGCCCGTGCACGTCTCCGTGCTGTTGGTCGTGATGTCGGCGCAGGTCAGCGTGGCGGGGTTGATCGCCTCGTTGAAGGTGATGACCTGAACGCTGTCACCGATCGCAACATTGTTCGACGTCGCGGTGGGAGCCGCAGTGTCGAGCGAGTTGTTCTGGTTGTCGACCGCGTCCTGATCCAGGACGACGTCCTGGCCGGCCGTTGCCGGGTTCCACGCGACGCCGTTGGCGTCGGAGTTGCCCGACTGGTCGGTCACCGTGGCCGGGATCTGCAGGCCGGCAGCGGTGCCGGCCTGGACCACGGAGGGTGCGCTGGTCAGCGTCACGGTGAGGACCGTGCCCGCCGCCCGGGAGACGCCGTTCACCGTCTCGGCCAGCGCGTTCAGCGTGAACGTCGCGTTGGTGCCGTTGACGAAGTCGGCGACGGTTGCCGTCGTGGCGTCGTTGTCGGTGGCACGGATCGTGTCACCGGCCGCCGGGGCGCCCATCGCCTCGTTGAACACCACCTTGACGACGTCGCCGGCATCGAAGGTGTTCGCCAGGCCAGGACCGTTGGTCGTGACGAGGGAATCGATGGCAAGCGGTGCCGTCGTGTCCGGGGTGCCCGGAACGGTGATGTCCGCCGAGGCGGCAACGGTCGACATCTGGGCCGTGGGCGGGTTCTCCGCCCGGACCAGGATGTCGTAGGTGCCGTTGGGGGCGTTGTTGAACGTCAGCGTGCACTGACCCGTGGCCGGAGCCGGGGTGCAGGTCACGTTGTTGCCGAGCACGGTGTCGAGGAGCTCGATCGCGCCGGCGCCCCCGTTGTTCGTGTCAGCGACGATGTCGAACACCGTGGCGGGGCCGTTCAGGTTGCTCGGCGTGAAGACGACGCGGACGTCGTTGATGGTCGCGCCACCGTCAGCGTTCACGGCCGTGGCCGTGACACCGGCCGCCTCGACCACGTCGTCGTCGACGACGTTGAACGTCGAGACGCCGGTCGGATCGGTGGCGTAGGTGATGTTGAGGGTGTCCGCAGGGGTGTTGCCACCGGAGCTGAGGATGCCCTCGAACTGCGCCTGGGTCAGCGCCACGCCCTGGAACTGGAAGACGTCGTTGCCGTCCCAGTAGAAGGTCGTGCTAGCGCCACCCGTGTCCGTCAGGAAGTCGAGGTCACGGTTGACGATGTTGCTGTTGACGCCGTTGCTCTGGCCCAGCGGGCCCTCCGGCCCCACGAAGAACGTGCGGCACCCGACACCGAACATCTCGGTCGGGATCTTGGGCAGCGCGTTGTTCGGCGTGGCGTTGGTGAGCGCGAGCTGGTTGTCGCCCGTCGCCGGGTCGGCGAAGACGAGCAGGCTCACGTCGTCGTTGCCGTCGCCCCGGATGGTGACGTTGACCGTCCCGCCCGAGGTGACGTTGTCGGTGTTGTCCGCTGCCGCGACGGGAGCGCCGTTCACGGCGATGATGCTCGCGGCGGTGCCAGGCGTCGTGTACAGCTCGTTCTGGTCCGCGTCGGCGAGGCTGACCGTGTTACCGGAGACGACGGCGTCCTCGGTCGGGATCAGCTGCAGGTCGACGACGGTGCCAGCGGGCACCGTCACGGCGCAGGTGCGGGCGTTGGCGGCACCGAGCTCATGGGCCGCCTGAGCGCCAGCAACCGTGAAGCTCTGGTTCGACGGGGCCTCGTCGTCTTCCTCGAAGGCACGATCGATCTCGTTGGCCTCGAAGAGGTTCTCGGCGGTGCGCAGGAGCACGTTGGCCATCTGGCGGCGGCTGAGCGCACCAGCGGGGTTCACGTTGCCAGCGCCGTCACCCTGGAAGATGCCGGCCTCGGCGGTGGCGTTGAGGTCGTCCTCGCCGCTGTCGCCGTTGTCGTCATCGAAGTAGTCACCGGTGGCGGGCAGCGTGTCGCCCGTCAGGAAGGTGTACAGCCGGTTGATGAACGCAGCCATCTGGCGGCGGCTCACCTCGGAGGCCGGACGGTAGGTGTCGTCCGGGAAGCCCTCGGCGATGCCAGCCTGGGAGATCTGGCTGATCGCATCCTGGATGAACTGCTCCTCGTCGGCGATGTCGTCGAAGGCAGGGCCCGCGGCGGCCGCGGGGAGCGCCTGGATGCTGTCACCGATCTCGAGCTCCTCGGCGAGGTCAGCGACCCGCTTCAGGAACAGCGCCATCTGGCGACGCGTGATCGGGGCGTTGGGCTGGTAGGTCGTGGGCGTCGTGCCCTCGGTGATCCCCGCCGCGACGAGGCACAGGATCTCGTCGAAGGACGGATCGCCGGACTGCACGTCGGTGAACGGGTTGGAGCCGGGGGTGTCCTCGCAGAAGTTCCCGTCGCCGATGGGATCGGCAACCGGCGGCAGCGGATCTGCCGCCGAGGCAACGCCGGTGAAGCCCAGGATGGGCGTTACCGACAGAGCCAGGGCACCTGCGAGCATGCCGGCGAGCAAGCGCCGGGGGCGCCTCGCGTCGTTACTCAACTGTTTCCTCCTGGAAATGGATGGATGTGAACGTTGCCACAGGACCGCCGACCGCGTACGCGCCAGAACCCGGGCCGAGGGCCCGGGTGCTCGGATGTGAGCGATCTGACTGCCGCACCTTGGATATCTCGGAACTCCCTGTAGCGGTGTGACGCCCCGCACGGTGGCGGGGCGGACGCGCCGCCGCAGGCGGACCTGCAGCAACGTCGGGTCGGAGGCTAGACGGGCGGCCAAACGGGGGCAAGGACCCTCGAAGGGACGAACCGCCAGCTTCCGAGCGGGACCCATACCCCGGATGCGGCCGAAGCGAGACACACGGTGACGATGCACCGGGCGAGCCCACTTCGGACGTTCGAGCTAGGGGACCCACGGGAGCGTTACCGCCGGGGGGCCTGCCAGGGGTACGGCGGAACTACCGGATCTTCCGATTTGCTGACGCAGCACCTTGCCTGGTGGCGATGTGCGAACATCCCGGCCCTGGCGTGCTCCCCCGGCTCCCGTGCACCGCTGTGCTGCACCGTCGCCGCCTGGATCGGCTCCCCGAACCTGGGTGACGAGCTCGTCTTCGCCGCGCTCTGCCGCGCAGCTCGCTGCTCGTGGCGTCGACATCGACGCGCTCTCCGTCGCCCCGGAGGCCACCAGCGCCGACCACGGGGTCAGCGCCCGGCGACGCCGCGACCTGCTCCGCCCGGCAGGCGGTTCGCACGCCACGGTGCTCGGCGGCGGCGGCCTGCTCCAGGACGAGACCTCGACCCTCAACCTCGACCGCCACTTGATGCCCATGGTGGCGGCACGCCTGCGGGGCAGTCCCGTGGCGGGCGTCGGTCTGGGCGCCGGGCGCCTGCAGACCCGGCTCGGCCGGCGCACGGTGCGCGCCGCCCTGGAGGACGTGCCGCTGGCCGTGCGCGACGACGCCTCGGCAGACCTGCTCGCCGCCCTGGGCCTCCCGCGCCCCGTCGTGGCCGCCGACCTCGTGCTGTCCCTGCCCGCGGCGCAGGTCGGCCCCGTCGACCGGGTGGCGGTCTGCCTGCGCCCCTGGAGCGGTCGCCGTCACCGCCTCCCGGCCCGCCTGCGACGCCACCGCCCCGACGAGCGCTTCGTCGACGGGGCGGCGCGGGCGCTCGACGAGCTGGCCGTCGACTCCGGGCTGCCGGTGCACCTCGTCGCCTTCGACCCCCCCAAGGACGCTCCGCTGCACCAGGCCGTCGCCGCACGCATGCGCACGGAGGTGACGCAATCGATGCCGAGCCGCCACGACGTCCTCGCCGAGGTGGCGGCGAGCCGCCTGGTGGTGGCGATGCGGTACCACGGCGGCATGGCGGCGCTGCTCGCCGGGCGCCCCTCGGTGCTGGTGGGCTACAGCCCCAAGGTCGAGGCGCTGGCGGCCGAGATCGGGCCCGGCGCCGCGGCTCGGCGCTGGTCGGCCGAGGGCCTGACCGATCTCGCTGCGGCTGGCCGCGCGGTGATCGACCGTGGCGACGACGTCGCCGCCGCGTGCGAGCGCCTGCGCGCCAGGGAGCGGCGCAACGGCGACGTCCTCGACCAGCTCGTCGAGCGCGCTGCGGCGCGGCTCGCGGCCGGGGGGTCGTCGTGATGCGCCGGAGCGGCCTCGCCGTGGCGGTTGCGCTCGCCGTGGCCCTCGCAGCCCTCGGTCCGCACCCGGCCGAGGCCACCGTCACCGCCGTCGCCCCCGCGCCCGGGTGGCGCGTCACGCAGCGCAGCGTCGACGCGCTCGGCATGGAGACGCTGCGGATCGCCTCGGACGACCCGCTCCAGCACGGTCGCGTGGCCATCCTCCCGCGGCGCAGCTCGGTCGGCTGCGGACCATCCCGGCCAGCGACCAGCTGGTGGGCGGCACCGGGCACGACCTGCCGACGAACCTCTGCGCCCGGGTGCACTGCCACGCCGCCGTCAACGGCGACCGCTGGGAGCTCTTCGGCCACGACGCCGGGCGCACGGTGGGGGCGGTGGCCGTCGGCGGTGAGCTGATCGCGACCCAACCCGTCCCGCCGGCCGATCCCTACGCCCACCTGCTCATCGGGCGCTCCGGCACGATGGACGGCACGATCGCCTTCCCGATGCCGGTGGCTCCCCAGGTCGTCAGCGGCGAGACCGCCGTGCCGGTCCGGGTCAACCGCCAGCCGGGCGTCAACCAGACCAGCGTGCTGACCCGGCGGTACAGCACCGAGACGCGCACGCCCGCCGGCACCGTCGAGTACCTCCTGACCGCGACCGGTGGCACCCAGCAGCAGCGCGACCTGGTGCCGGTCTCGCGACGGGAGGGCAGCGGGCCGATCCCCGACTCGTCCCTCGTCGTGGCGGCCAACGGCGCCGAGGCGATCGCCACCGCCGAGCTGTGGTGGGCCGAGGCCCTCGACACCGGGCGGGCCGCCTACCACACCGGGTTGGGCGACGTCCGCGAGATCATCGGCGGCTCGCCGCTGCTGCTCGACGACGGTGCGTACGGCTTCCCCACCGGAGACGGCGACGGCCGTCACCCGCGGACGATCATCGGCTGGGACGCGACCCGCGTCTGGCTCGTCACGGTCGACGGGCGCCAGCCCGGCTGGAGCACCGGCCTGACCCTGGTGGAGTCGGCGCAGCTGCTGCGCTGGCTGGGCGCCACCGACGCGCTGAACCTCGACGGCGGCAGCTCGGCCGCCTTCGTCGACCACGGCGAGCTCGGCAACCGGCCAAGCGCCGGACGCCAGATCCTGGTTGCCGGCGCCATCGTGGTGGTCCCGCCCGAGGGCCAGGTCGGGGCGCCGCCCCCCGCCCGGGCGCTCGACCCGGCGTGCCCTCCCGGGCGTGTCCCGGCCAACCCGTTCCCGGACGCGGCGGGCAGCGTGCACGAGGCCGCCGTCGCCTGCATGGGGTGGTGGTCCGTCACCACCGGCACCGGCGACGGCCGCTACCTCCCGGCCCGCGACGTGCGCCGCGACCAGATGGCCGCCTTCCTGGCCCGCATGCTGCAGCGGGCCGGCGTGGCGCTGCCCGCTTCGCCACCCGACGCCTTCCCGGACGACGAGGGATCGACGCACGAGACCTGGATCGACGCGCTGGCAGAGATGGGCATCATCGCCGGGCGCAGCGACGGGCTGTTCGACCCGGCCGGCTCGGTCACCAGGGGCCAGATGGCCACCTTCTTGAGCCGTGCCATGCCGCTCGCCACCGGTGCTCCCCTCGCCAACACCACCGACTACTTCGCCGACGACAGCGGGCAGGTCCACGAGCGGGCCATCAACCAGCTCAGCGAGGCGGGGGTGGCCGGTGGCGGCGCCGACGGCCGCTACCGGCCGGGCGCCTCGGTGCGGCGCGACCAGATGGCGTCGTTCCTGGCGCGGGTGCTCAGCGCGGCCGTCGAAGCGGGCCGCGCCACGCCGCCCGGCTGAGACCGGCTAGTCGAGCGTGGCGGCGACGAGGTGGTCGACGATCGCCTCGGCGGGGCTGGGACCCTCCAGCCAGCTCGGCGACCTGCGCCACCGCTCCGGGTCGGCCAGCATCGACTCGATGGCGACGCGGTCGTAGTGCGTCAGCACCACGTTCTCGCCGAGGCCGTCGGAGCGCTCGGTCCGGTGGCGCCAGAGCAGGGTGGGGACGCCGAGCAGGGCGCACTCCTCCTGCACCGAGCCACCGTCGGTGACCACGAGCGGGGCCGCGGCCAGCTGGCGGGTGAACTCGTGGTGCGGGATCAGCGAGACGACCTCGACCCCGGCCGCCAGGAGGTCCGCGTGGCGGCCCGACCGGCGCAGCACGTCGCTCGTCGGGCCGTGGACCACGAAGCGCACCTTGTGCTCGGTGGCGATGCGGAGCACCAGCGCGAGGAAGCCCTGCACGGAGCGGCGGCGGTGGAGGTTCTCCACCCGGTGCATCGTCACGATGACCGGGCCGGAGCCCGGCTCGGGCAGGTCGGTGAGCGACGAGCGCAGTGCGTCCACCGAGGTGTTGCCGGGCACCTGCACGATCCGGCCGCCGACGCCCATCACCTCGAGGTTGGCCATCGCCTCGTCGTTCGGCGCGAACAGCAGGCCCGACGCCCGCATCACCGCGACCCGGATCAGCTCCTCGGGGAAGGGGTGCAGCATGCTCCTCGAGCGCAGCCCGGCCTCCAGGTGCGCGACCTGCAGGCCGGCGCGGCGAGCCAGCAGCGTCGACAGCAGCGTCGAGGGCGTGTCGCCGTGGACGACGCAGATGCGGGCGTCAGGACCGAAGATGTCACGGCGCAGGGCCCCGCGCCGCACGGCGCGCGGCGCCAGCCCCGCCGCCCAGGTGATGGCGTGCGGGACGGTGGTGACGTCACGCCCGCCGCCGAAGCGCACGTCGGGCGCGCCCAGCCCCAGCTCCTGGCGCAGGTCCTCCAGGAGGGCGCTGTGCTGGCCGGAGTCGATCAGGCGGTACGGGATGCCCCTGCGGTCGAGCGAGCGCAGCACCGGAGCGGTCTTGATGTACTGGGCCTTGGTGCCCAGGAAGACCGCGATCTTGCTCAGCCCGGACCACCCATCGTCGTGGTGGGACCCTCCGGCGGGATCTCCGTGGTGCCCATCCCGCCCGACCCGCCGTCGGTGGGACCGCCAGCGGTGCCGCCGTCGGTGGAGCCGCCGCTCGACCCGCCGTCGGTGCCTCCATCGGTGGGCACCGGGTCGGTGGGGTCGTCGGGGCTGCCGGGCCCGACGGGGCCGGGGATCGTCGTGGTGGTCGACGTCGGGGGCTCGGTGGTGGTCGGCGCCGAGGTCGGCGGCGTGGTCGTCGAGCTCGACGCCGGAGCCTCGGAGGCGGTCGTGTCGCCGTCGCCGTCAGCGCTGCGACCCTGGTCCGACGAGGGCTGCGCGGCGGCGTCACGGGCGGGTCCGTCAGAGCCCGCACCCGCGTGGCCACCGGTCGCACCGGGGTCGGCAGGCGGCGCCTCGTCCGGCGAGAACCGATCGCCCACCGACGAGAGGAGTCGCTGCGCCGGCTGCGGCAGGAGCTGGGCGCCGGCCAACCCGCTCGTGATGGCGAGGGAGGCGACCACGGCCGCCGCCACCCGCACCCCGCGCCGGGCGAAGCGGCCGGCGTGGCCCGACGTCCTGCCCTCGCGGGCGGCCGCGGTGATCGCGGCGAGGTGGCGCGCCCGGGTGGCGGGCTCCGGTGCACGCACGAGCATGGCCCGCAGGCGCAACAGCTCGGCCGGGGGCACGAGCTCGGGCTCCTCGCCGGGGGGATGGGGGACGGACGTCATGATCCCCTGGTAACCGCCGCGTGAAGGCCCAGAGGTACGGGCGATGTGGGGAACGGGACCGTGGCCGGCGCGGACGCCGGTCGGGACGTGCGCTGCTCGAGCTCGCGCCGCAGCGCCCCCAGGCCGCGCCGGTAGAGCGCCTTGACGGCACCGGTGGGCTTGCCGACGATCTCGGCGACCTCCCGCGACGTCAGCTCGGCGAAGACGCGCAGCTCGACGACGATGCGCTGGTCGTCGGTGAGCACGTCGAGCAGCTCACGGACCTCCTCGGCCGCGGCGGCCCGCACGACCTCGCCCTCGACGTCGACGGCGCAGCTCAGCCGCTCCTCCGCGCCGGGCTCCAGCGGGTCGGTGGGCTTGCGCCGGAGCCGGCGCCGCTCGTCGAACAGCCGCGAGGTGGCGATGACGAAGACCCACGACCGGAACCGCGAGGCGTCGCCGTCGAAGTCGCCGATGCCCCGCGCGACGTGCAGGAACACGTCGCCGAGGACCTCCTCCGCGTCCAGGGCGCCGCGCACGCGCACGTAGCCGAGGACCTGGGGCGCGATGCTGTCGTACAGCAGCGCCCACGCGCTCTCGTCGCCGCTGCGGGCGCGCGCGAGCACCTCATCGATCTCCACAGCACCCTCGCTGCTCACCGGCGCAACGGTAGCACCGGCCCGTCCCGGCTCCGGATGCTCCCGCCAGCAGGCGTCACCTAGGGTCGTCCCGTGCAGATCTCGGTCGTGATCCCTGCCTTCGACGAGGCCGAGAGCCTGCCGGGCCTGCTCGGTCGCCTGGTCGAGGTCCTCGAGGAGCGTGGCCAGTCCGCCGAGGTGGTGGTGGTCGACGACGGCAGCCGCGACGGCACGGCGGCAGCCGTCGAGGCGCTGGCGCTGCCGATGGTGCGGGTGGAGCGCCTCCGCCTCAACCGCGGCAAGTCCGCCGCGCTGCGCGTGGGCCTGGCGTCGGCGACCGGTGACGTGGTCGTGCTCATGGACGCCGACGGCCAGGACGATCCGGCCGAGCTGCCGCGCCTGCTCGCCGCCCTCGACGGCGACCTCGACCTCGTGACGGGGCGCCGGGCGCATCGCAACGACCGCGCCGCCAAGCGGCTGCCGTCGCGCCTGTACAACTGGGCGACCGCGCGCGTCACCGGCGTGGCCGGCCGCGACTTCAACAGCGGCTTCAAGGCGATGCGGCGCGAGGTGGCGCGCGACCTCGACCTCTACGGCGAGCTCCACCGCTACATCCCGGTGCTGGCGGCCTGGGACGGGTACCGCACGGGCGAGGTCGACGTGCAGCACCACCCCCGCGCCGAGGGGCGCTCGAAGTTCGGCCCCGAGCGCTTCTGGCGCGGCCTCCTCGACCTCGTCACGGTGAAGTTCCTGACCACGTACAACGCTCGGCCGTTCCACCTCTTCGGGGGCATGGCCGCGCTCTTCGGCGTGGCCGGCACGGCGCTGCTCGCCTGGATGGTCGTGCTGCGGGTCGGTGGCGAGCGCATCGGCGACCGACCGGCGCTGCTCGCCGGGGTGCTGCTCGTGGTGGTCGCGGTGCAGCTGGCGTCGCTCGGCCTCATCGCCGAGCTGCTCGTGCACCTGCGACGCACGGGACCCCGCGACGAGCACGACCGATGACGACCGTGGGCCTGGCCGACCAGGACCAGGCCAAGTACCTGGCGACCAACCCGGTGGTGCGCCGCCTCATCGATCGCTGGCTCGGCGAGCTCGGCGGCCTGGTCGAGGCGAACGTGGCGACGTCCGGCCCGCTGCTCGACGCCGGCGCGGGGGCGGGCTTCTCGCTCGAGCGGTTCGTGGGGCCGCGCCGGGTGGTGGCCGTCGACCTGGCACCCGAGAAGGTCGTGCAGGTGCCCGACCGGGTGCCCCGGGCCTGGCCGCTCGTCGCCGACGTCACCCGCCTCCCGGTGCCGGACCGGGCGGTGGCGTGGGCGACGTCGATCGAGGTCCTCGAGCACCTCCCCCACCCCGAGGCCCTCGTCGCCGAGCTGGCGCGCGTGGCGCAGGTCGGCGTCATCGTGTCGGTGCCCTGGGAGCCGTGGTTCCGGCTCGGGAACCTGGCCCGCGGCAAGAACGTCGGCCGCGGCGGCAACGATCCCGAGCACCTCCAGGCGTTCGGCCCCCGCAGCCTGCACCGCCTGCTCAGCCGCTCCTTCGGCCAGGTGAGGGTCCATCACCGGCTCCCCTGGCTCCTCGCGGTGGCGACGGAGCCGCAGCGGCCCGCAGGCGCGGTCGCGAGATCCGGGCAGTGACCGCCGAGGTTCTGACGGCGCGGTCGCGGGTTCCGGCGCGCCGCGGCGGCTCGGTCTGGTCGCAGGTGCTGCTGGTCGGCTCGGGGATCGTGCTGCTCGTCGCGGCAGGGCGCGTCGCGCTGCACGACCCGACGAGCCTGCCCGTCTCCGGCGACCAGGCGTCGTTCACGTACCAGGCGCTGAGCCTGCAGGGCGGCGACCTGGCCTACGACGCCGAGGATCACGGGCGCTGGCTCGAGCTCGACTGGGAGGAGCAGCCCCGCGGCCTGTTCGTCCAGCAGCGCGACGACGGCTGGGCCTTCGCCAAGCCGCTCGGCTACTCCGTGCTGCTCACCCCGGCCCTCGCGGTGGCGGGCGCGCGGCATCGCGCTCGTCGGTGCTGGGCTCGTGCTCGCCTACGCCGCCTGCTGGTACGCGCTCGGCCGCATGCGCTGGGAGCGGGGCACCGCCGCGCTCGTCGCCGCCACCGCCACCGTCGCGTCGCACGCCTGGCTGTTCGGCTTCCCCGCGCACGCCGACCTCTTCGTCGCGGTGCTCGTCGGCCTGGCCGCGCTCGGCGCGGCGCCGCGCTGCCCGCGCGCCCGCCGGCTCGACCGTGTGGCTCGTCCTGGCCGCGGCGAGCTCGGGGCTGCTCGTGACCGAGAAGCTCCCGGCGCTCGTGGCGCTGGGCCCGCTGCTCGCGGTGGCCCTGCTGCGAGCGCCGTGGCGGGCTCGGCTCGTGGCGCTGGCCGCCGGCGCGGCCGTCGTCGCGGTGTCGGTGGCGCCCTACCTCTACTACTCCGACGGTGCCAGCTGGAGCGCCTACGGCGGCGACCGGTACTACGCCATCTCGAGCACCCCGTGGAGTGGCGGGACCGCCGAGGATCTCACGCCCTGGCAGACGCGCGACTCGCTCGCGCCGGGCTTCGTCCTCGATCGCCTCCAGGAGCCCGACGGCGACCTGCCCTCGGCAGCGCTGACGTACCTCGTCGGGCGCCACACCGGCGTGGTCACGTTCCTTCCCGTCGCCGCCGCGCTCGGCGTGGCGGCCATCTGGGCCGCACGCCGCACCCTCGCCGAGCGCTCCGCACCGCAGGGCGAGCGCCCGCCGGCGGAGCGGCTGGTCGCCGGGGCGGTGGCGGTGGGGCTGGCGGGCTACGTGGCGCTCTACCTCGTGGTGTTCACCGACAACTACTTCGGCGGCGGCCAGTCGGTGGGCAACCGCTACTTCCTGCAGGTCTCGCCACTGGTCGCCGTGGCGGCGACGGCGAGCGGCGTCACGAGCCGAGCAGCCCGGTGGTGCGCAGCGCTCGCCGTGGCATGGGCCGTCGTGGTGCTCGGCCCGCACCTGCGCCACCCCGAGGAGGCCTTCTACCGGATCGAGCGGACCTCGCCTGCGCAGCGCCTCCTCCCCTTCGACGGCAGCCAGGCCCACGCCTGGCGCTTCGAGTGCGAGCCGGCGAGCTGCGTCCCGCCGCCCCTCGAGGCCTACGGCGAGGGCTGATGCGCCAGCGAGGACGCAGCAGGCTGGCGCCGTCGCTCGCCGCCATCACCCTTGCCCACCTGGGCCTGCTCCTGACCTGGAGCGTCATCGTGCCGACCTTCCGCGCACCCGACGAGCACGTGCACCACGATCTGGCCCGCCACCTCACGCAGACCTGGACATACCCCGACTACGACGGGCTGGACGTGTCGCGCCGGACCCTCGAGGCGCTCGGCGCGTCGCAGGCCTTCCGGGCCGACGCCCCTGCCGTTCCGGCCGACGCCGCGACGCACCGAGCGGACCGCCCGGGCTGGCGCGACCTCGGGCCCGACGTGCGCAACGGTCCGCCCAACCAGATGCCCCAGCACCCGCCGCTCTACTACGAGGCCGCGGGGGCGGCGCTGCGGCTGCTCGACGACGACGGCAGCGCACCGCTCGACCGCGCCGTGTGGCAGCTGCGCCTCCTCAACGTCGCGCTCATGGTGCCGCTGCCGCTGATCGCCGCCGACATCGCACGCCGCTTCACGCGGGCCGCTCCGGTGGTGCTCGCCGCGGCGGCCGGCATCCTCGCCGTCCCGCAGCTCACCCACATCGGCGCCACCGTGTCCAACGACCCGCTCATGGTCCTGCTGGGCTCCTCGACCCTGGCGGGCGCCGCCCGCATCGCCACCGGCGACCGGCGCTGGCGCGTCGCGGTCGCCACCGGCGTGCTCGGCGGCCTGGCGCTGCTCACGAAGGGCTTCGCGGTGCCGCTGGTCCCCGCGGTGGCGCTCGCCTGCCTGCTGCCGCTGCGCGAGCGCGGCGCCGACGGACGCCGCGTCGGGCGCGGGCCGGTGATCGCCAGGGCCGCGGTCGTGGCGGCGCTGGCGCTCGCCGTCGGCGGCTGGTGGTGGGTCCGCAACGTCATCGCGCACGGCACGCCGCAGCCCGGGGTGCGGCTGCGCGACCGCGTGCCAGGGGTCGAGCGCGACATCGTCGACTTCGCCGGCGACTTCGCCGACCGCCTCGTCGCCAGCTTCTGGGGTGACTTCGGGTGGTTCGAGGTCCGGCTGCCGTTCGGCATCAGCGTCGCCATGACCGTGGTGGTGATCGTCGCGATGGCGGCTGCGGTGTGGCGCTGCTGGCCACGGACGGTCCTGGCCCTGCCCGCCGTGGCGTCCACGGCGATG
This sequence comes from uncultured Microthrixaceae bacterium, assembly GCA_963715505.1. Classification (GTDB taxonomy): domain Bacteria; phylum Actinomycetota; class Acidimicrobiia; order Acidimicrobiales; family VFJN01; genus VFJN01. The sequence continues at coordinate 663,964 of OY970242.1, read as the reverse complement.
GTGCTCTCCGCCGCCTGGGGCGCCTACAAGAAGACCGGCGTGTCCTACGCCACCCAGGGCCGCTACCTCTTCGCCGGCATCGCGGGCATCTCGGTGCTCGTGGCGCTGGGCCTCGCCCGCCTGCTGCGGCGACCGGCCAGGTGGCAGCCCCTGGCGACGCTCGCCGTGGCGCTGTCGCTCCAGGCCGTCGCGCTGTGGGTCAGCCTGCACCGCTACTGGGCAGGCGACTCCGTCGCGGACCGGCTGCGCGCCATGGCCGCCTTCGCCCCCGTCTCGGGCCCGGTGACCGGCGCGCTCCTCACCGCCGGCGCGCTGACGGCGCTGAGCGCCTCGGCAGCCCTCCTCGCGCTGGCGCGGGGCCGCAGCGATGCAGGTGCACCTCCCGACTAGTGCACATGGATCATTACCAGCCCGAACGGGTGATGAGACCTCAAGCGGGAAGCTGCGGCCGCCGATCCCAGGGCCATGCGTCGGAGCTCTCGCCCCCTCATCCTCCGCACGGTCTGCGCCTCGCTCGTCGCTGCAGTCGCCCTCGTGCTCCTCGTCCCCGCCGGCTCCGCCTCGGCCGCACCGGCCGACGACGAGCGCGGCTTCCTCACCCTCGTCAACCGGGACCGCACGAGCGCCGGGTTGCCGGCGCTCGTGTCCGACACCCGACTCGCCGACACCTCTCGTGACTGGTCGGGGCAGATGCGCCGCGAGAACCGGATGTACCACGATCCCGACCTGGCCCGCGATGCGGCCGCGGTCGAGCCGGCGTGGCGCAGCGTCGGTGAGAACGTGGGCGTGGGCTACGGCGTCCAGTCGCTCCACGACGCCTTCATGAACTCGCCGGGGCACCGGGCCAACATCATGTCGACCAGGTTCAACCGCATCGGCATCGGCGTCGTCCACGACGGTTCGCGCATCTGGGTCACGGTCCGCTTCCTCGAAGGCCCCGCCATCGCGGGCTCGACGGGGCTGGAACCGGCTCCCGCGCCGCCGCCCCCGCTCAGCCGCCGCACGACGCTCAACGGCGACTTCGACGGCGACGGCATCGACGACCTCCTCACCTACGGGCCCGGCGCCGAGGCCGACGAGCTGTGGTTCGGTCGGGCGGACCGCTCCATGCGGCGCGTGCCCGTCGACGTGAAGGGCCACTACCGGCCCGTCGCCGGCGACTTCGACGGCAACGGGCGGACCGAGATCCTCTGGTACGCCCCCGGGTCCGCCACCGACTCGCTCTGGCGGTGGAACGGCAGCGGGTGGAGCTCGACCACGCTGCAGATCAACGGCACCTACACGCCGCTGAGCGGTGACTTCGACGGCGACGGGATCGACGACGTGTTCTGGTACGCCCCCGGCACGGGCGCGGACCACCGCTGGTACGGCAACCGCAACGGCTCGTTCAGCTCGATCCCCACGCGGGTGGACGGCAGCTTCCTCCCGGTCGTCGGTGACTTCGACGGCGACGGCGGCGACGACGTCCTGTGGTACCGGCGGCTCGGTGGCCAGGACGTGATCTGGTACTCGACGCACCAGCGTGGCGACCACCACAGCGTCAAGACGACCGCCGGCGGCAACCACACGCCCTTCACCGGCGACTTCGACGGCAACGGCACCGACGACATCTTCTGGTACACGCCCGGCTCTGCGGCCGACAGCGTCTGGTTCACCAGCACCACCCGCGGCGCCTACTGGAAGGTCGCCCGCGAGGTCAACGGCGGCTACCTGCCGGCCGTGGGCGACCTGGACGGCGACGGTGCCGAGGACATCCTCTGGTTCGCACCGAGCGGCGCCGCCAACGACCCGATGTGGTGGGGCACCCGGGCGGGGATGTCCTACGCCGCGGCGACGATGTCGCCGATGTCCTAGCTCGGAGGCCTTGCCGTCCCTACGAGACGCTGGAGGGCTGCTCCGCCCCGGAGGGCTCGCCGCGCGCGCCTCGTCGCAGGGCGATCGAGCCGAGGGCGGCGCCTGCTGCGTCGACGGCGACGAAGATGGCTCTCGCTGCGACGGCCGTGGCTGCGGCGATGCCGGGGTCGAGGGAGCCGGCTGCGGCGACGAAGGCCGCCTCGCGGACGCCGACGCCGCCGGGCACCGGCACCAGGACGAAGCCGACCAGCCACGAGAGCACGGCCGCCGTGCCGACCTCGAGCACGTCGGCGCCGGGGTCGAGCGAGCGTGCCACGGCCCACGTCGCGGCGCCGATGGCGATCCAGGCCGGCACGTAGCGACCGACCAGCGCAACCGACGCGCGCCACGTCGGCGGCGCCACGTCGATGCGTCGGCCCGCCACGCGCTCGGTCAGCCGGATCGCCGCCGCCAGCACGCGCGGGTGCAGCGCGACGAGGCCTGCGGGGAGCAGCAGCAGGACCGCCACGGGGCCCGAGCCGTCGTCGCCCGCCAGCAGCACGGGCAGCCCGGCGACGGCGACGAGCATCGCTGCCAGGTACAGCGCCACGAGCGAGAGCAGCACGGAGCCGTAGGCGGTCGGCCGGCGCATGCCCCATCGCACCGCCAGCTCGCCGCGTCCCAGGATCGGCCACACGCCGCCCGGCACGTACTTGCCGATCTCGCCCACGAAGTAGCGGCTGAGGACCTGGCGCATGGGCAGGTCGTCGCCGAGCATCCGGATGGCGCGACGCCACGGGACCGCGATGGCGACCATGCCCAGCGCGGCGAACAGCGTCGCCAGCGCCAGCCAGCCGAAGGCCGCGCCCTGCAGCGCGTCGCCGATCTCGTCGCGATCGCGCACCAGCGCCCGTCCGACGAAGCCCGCCGCGAGCAGTCCCAGCACGACGCCGACGACGCTGGACGCGACACGCGTGCGACGGTTCCGGGCGGGCGGGGTGCTCACGAGCGGTCATCCTCGCCGCTGGGGCCCGCTCAGGGCGACCCCACAGCGAACCTGCGGCACCTACACGACAAGACCTCGTCTCACTGCCGCAAGTTTGCAGAGGGCGACGACCCCCCAGCGAACCTGCGGCACCTACACGACAAGACCTCGTCTCACTGCCGCAGGTTTGCAGAGGGCGACGACCCCACAGCGAACCTGCGGCACCTACACGACAAGACCTCGTCTCACTGCCGCAAGTTTGCAGAGGGCGACGACCCCCCAGCGAACCTGCGGCACCTACACGACAAGACCTCGTCTCACTGCCGCAGGTTTGCGGGTGGGGGTCAGGGGGAGGGGGTCTGCAGCGGGTGGGGCATGCAGAGCTCGTCGAGCTCGGCCACCACGATGCGGTCGCGGTTCTCCCAGGTGATCTCGTTGGCCGGGTCGCGGCGCACCTTGTACTCCCGGAAGGACTGCTCGAGGCTGTCGTAGGCGAGCAGCCGGCCGATGAGCGGATCGCCGAGGTCGAGCAGCAGCTTGATCGCCTCGATGGCCTGGATCGAGCCGACGATGCCGGGGAGCACGCCGAGCACGCCGGCCTCGGCGCAGCTCGGGGCCAGCTCGGCCGGCGGCGGCTCGGGGACCATGTCGCGGTAGGTCGGGCCCCGCTTCGGGTCGAAGACCGTGACCATGCCCTCGAAGCGGAAGATCGAGCCGTGGACGACGGGGATGCCGAGCTTCACCGACGCGTCGTTGACGAGGAACCGCGTCGGGAAGTTGTCGGTGCCGTCGACGATGACGTCCCAGCCCGGCAGGATGTCCATGACGTTGTCGGCGCCGAGGCGCACGTCGTAGGTCACGACGTCGACGTCGGGGTTGAGGAGCGTGAGCGTCTTCTTGGCCGAGTCGACCTTGCGGTCGCCGATGCGCTCCATGTTGTGGAGGATCTGGCGCTGCAGGTTGGAGTCGTCGACGACGTCCATGTCGATGATGCCGATCGTGCCCACGCCCGCGGCGGCGAGGTAGAGCGCGGCCGGGGAGCCGAGCCCGCCGGCGCCGAGGAGCAGCACCTGCGAGTCGAGCAGCTTCAGCTGGCCCTCGATGTCGACCTCGGGCAGCAGCAGGTGGCGCTGGTAGCGGTTGCGCTGCTCGGCGGTGAGGTTGCGCGGCAGCTGCCCACTCGCGGCCCTCGTCCTTCCACTTGTTGAAGCCGCCGGCCACCGAGACGACGTCGGTGTAGCCGAGCTCGGCGAGCGTCTTGGCGGCGAAGGCCGAGCGGACGCCCGACGGCGCAGTGGACGACGATCGGGGTCGCTTGTCGGCGATGCGACCCTCGATGGAGCTCTCGAGGGTGCCCCGGGCGATGTGGAGCGCGCCGGGGATGGCGCCCTGCTCGTACTCCTCGGGCTCGCGCACGTCGAGCACGACCGCGCCGGGCGCGCCGGCGGATCTCCTCGGCCTCGGCGGTGTCGACCTCGCGGATCTCGGCCTTGGTGGCGGCGAGGAGCTCTCGGAAGCTGGGCATCGCTGTCGTCCTTACGTGTCCGGGTGGCATGGAAAAGCCTACCGGTATGGTCAACAATCAGGCCAGCGGCGGGATTCCCGCCACCAGCGCCGGCAGCAGCTCGCTGATCGGGCCGCGGAGCACGGCGTCGGCCAGGTCGTCCATCGCCGTGGGCTCCCGTTGACGATGACGACCCGGGCGCCGGCCGCGCCGCGAGCGGCACGACGTCGGCGACGGGGTACACGCTGAGCGTCGTGCCGACGGCGAGCAGCAGGTCGCAGGCGCGGGCGGCCGCGTCGGCGCGGCGCGAGGTCGTCGGGCACGAGGCTCTGGCCGAAGCTGATCGTGGCCGACTTGAGGATGCCGCCGCAGGTGCGGCAGGGCGGGTCGTCCTCGCCGGCGCGGACCCGCTCGAGCGCCCGCTCCATCGGCATGCGGTCGCCGCAGCGCAGGCAGACGACCTCGCGGATCGTGCCGTGCACCTCGACGACCAGCGCCGGGTCGGAGCCCGCCGCCTGGTGCAGCCGTCGATGTTCTGGGTGATCAGGCAGCGCAGGCGGCCCGTGCGCTCGAGGTCGACGAGCGCGCGGTGGCCGGCGTTGGGCTGGGCGCTCCAGGTCGGCGAGTCGACCCGCGATGCGCCAGGCGCGGCGGCGCACGTCCGGGTCGGCCAGGTAGTGGTCGATGTGCGACGCCTTCTCGGCCGCGGGGTCCTTGGTCCAGACGCCGTTCGGGCCGCGGAAGTCGGGGATGCCGCTGTCGGTGCTGATGCCCGCGCCGGTCAGGACGACGACTCGCTCCGACGCCGCCAGCCACCCGCGGGCCGAGTCGAGGTCCTCCACGGCGACGACCCTACCCCTTGACCGCCAGACCGAGATGGCACGAGAATGCTCGAAGATTTCCCCCGGATGCGTCCCCCGCGCCGAGGAGCGTTCGATGCCGGAGCTACCCACCTTCCCGACCCCCACCCTCGCCGTGCGGCCATGGCCCGACCCGGTGATCGACCAGGTCGGCCACGACCCGCGATCCCCCTACGTCGAGCGCTTCTGGTTGGGGGTGCTCGGCCCCACCGCCACCTGGCTGCTGCGCCGCCTGGCGAGCAGGCTCGAGGCCGAACCAGCCGGGTTCGACCTCGACCTGGCGACCACCGCCGTCGAGCTCGGCCTCGGGAACCGGTCGGGTGCGCAGTCCCCGTTCCTGCGATCGATCCAGCGCTGCTGCCGGTTCGGTGCCGCCGAGCTGGCCGGACCGACCACGCTGCGGGTGCGGCGCAAGCTGCCACCGCTCACGCGGGTGCAGGTCGAGCGGCTGCCCGAGCCGCTCCGCGAGGCGCACGAGGCGTGGACGGCCGACCACGCCCCCGGCACCGCGCTGGCGGTCGACCAGATCCGCAACCGTGCCCGCCACCTCGCGATGTCGCTGCTCGAGCTGGGCGAGGACGGCGAGTCCACCGAGCGCCAGCTGCACCGCTGGCGGGTGCATCCGGCGCTGGCGCACGAGGCCACGGCGTGGGCGCTGGCGCGCCACCGCGCCGCGAGGAGCGCAGCGGTCACCGGGCCGCTGGCCGGTCCGCCCGAGGCGGCCTGAGCGCCGCGCGGTCAGGGCGTGGCGGTGTGCGACCACCACACGGGCGTGGTGGTCGCGCCCGAGCCGAGCCACACGATGTCGTCGCCGTGGAGGCCGTCGACGTCGCCGACGAGGGGCTGGTAGGCGCCCGACACGGCGAGGTTGCGCCCGCGGGGCTTGCCGCTCGCCTGGCCGAACCAGATCGAGTCGGTGGCCGGTCCCGGCGCGTGCCACACGATGTCGTCGCGCCCGTCGCCGTCGAGGTCGCCGATCGCAGGCGTGTAGGTGCCCTCCACGGGCAGCGCCTGGTGCAGGAAGCCCGCGGCACCCGATGCCGCCACCGCGCCGCCGCCACGCCAGAGCAGGTCGATGGTCGGCCCGGGCGCGTAGAGGAAGAGGTCGTCGCTGCCGTCGCCGTCGACGTCGCCGACGAGCGGCAGGTGGGCACCGTCGATCGCCGCCGAGGACTTGGTGAAGGCACCGCGCCCGGCGCCCTGCCACAGGCTGTCGGGCGCCGCGCCCGGGCCGTGGAAGAACACGTCGTCGCGCCCGTCGGCGTCGAAGTCGCCGACCGCGGCCCGGTAGGACCCCTGGACGATCACCGGCCGGGAGTCGAAGCCGGCGGCACCGCCGTACCAGAGGCGGTCCGGCGCCACGCCCGGGCCGTACCAGAAGACGTCGTCCCAGCCGTCACCGTCGAAGTCGCCCACGAGGGGCACGAAGGTGCCGTCGATGGTGAGCGGCGACGGCGGGAGACGGCGGTCGGCCTGGCCCTCCCAGATGCTGTCGCCCGCAGGACCCGGCGCGTACCAGAGGACGTCGTCGGGGCCGCCGGCGGCGCCGCGGAAGTTGCCGACCAGGGGCTGGTAGCTGCCGGCGACGGTGTGGGGCCGCACCGCGAAGGTTCCGTCCGCCTGGCCGTAGGAGATCAGGTCGGGGGCCTCGCCGGGGCCGTGCGCGAGCACGTCGGCGAGGCCGTCGCCGTCGAAGTCGCCCATCGCCGCGCGGGCAGTGCCGCCGATCGGTGCCGCACCTGGTAGCAGCACCCCGCCGTGGAGCACCTCGGCGGGGCTGCGCAGCGCCATGCGCCGGTAGGTCGTGCCGCCGTCGTGCACCGCGACGCCGCCCTGGCGGAGCAGCCACGTCCGCTGGTCGACCGAGGAGGTCGGGTACTCCTGCGCGAGCAGCGCCAGCGCGCCGGCCACGTGGGGCGCCGCGAACGACGTGCCCGCCCACTCGGTGGCGGTGCCCGGAGCGCTCGGGATGTCGAGCGGGTCCTGCCCGGGTGCGGTGTCGTCGGCGCCGGGCGCCAGGAGGTCCAGGCCGGGACCCGTGTTGGTGAACGGTGCGAGGTCGTCGTCGAGGTCGCTCGCCCCGACGGACACGGTCGAGGACAGGCAGGCGGGGAAGGCGACGCTGCCGCGCTGGCCCCCGTTGCCCGACGCCGCCACGACCGGGATGCGCCGGGCCTCGAGGCGCTCTACGAGGAAGCGGAAGGCCTGCACGGCGCCCGCCAGGGCAGGGCTGTCGTCGCAGACCTTGGGGAACAGGGCGCTCGTGGCGACCGACAGGTTCACCGCCGCGAAGTCCATGCCTGCCTCGGACATGGCGAGGACGTGCTCCAGCGCGCGGTACACGTCGACGAGGTCGGCCGTGCTCCCGCTCGGGTCGAAGACCCGGATCGAGTAGATGCCGGCGTCGGGAGCCATGCCGGGGGTGGGTTCGTGGCGGGCCGCCACGGCGGCCACCGCCGTGCCGTGCTGGCACTCGCGGTGCGGCTCGCCGGGCGTGATGGCGCAGGGGCGACCGGCGGCGGGGTCCTGCACGTCTTCGCCACCGCAGACGCCGAGCTCGAAGCAGCGAGCGTCGAAGGCGCTGCGCACGTCTTCCTGCGGCCCGCAGTGCCCGGCATAGGTGCCGAGGGACACCTCCGTGGCGGCGAAGCACGCCTGGCCGACGACCTGGCCGCCGAAGTCGGCGGCCACGCCCGTGTCGAGGACGGCGATCACCTTGCCGGCGCCGCGGTGACCCGCCGTCCAGCGCTGCGGGGCGCCGAGCAGCGGCACCGAGTCGGCGATGGCGAGCCCGACCGTGGTGCCACGGCGCACGACGCTCTCGACACGGCCGTCGTGCTCGAGCGCCGCGAGCTCCTCGGGTGCGACGCGCACCGACACGAACGGGGCCGGCTCGACCGATCGGCTGGCGTCGCCGAGTCCGGCGACCACCGCTGCTGCGTCGGTGGGGTCGGCGAGGGCGAGGACGACGTCGTGCAGCGCGTCGTCGCCGGCGGTCTCCGCACCGATCGGGACTGCTGGCATGCCGAGGGCGACGGCCAGGATGCCGAGCGCGGCCGCGAGGATGGGGGTTCTGCGGCGGGCCAAGCGACGCTCCTGCACTGACGGACCGGCGGATGGTACCCCGGCGGTGCGCGGCGTCAGGCCTCTGCTCGCTTGGGCTTGGTGAACCCCGAGAGCAGCTCGACGAGGGTGCGGACCCCGTAGCCCGTGCCGCCCTTCACGATCTCACCGTCGACCTCCGACGCGTCGGAGGGTCCGGCGATGTCGAGGTGCGCCCAGGGCAGGCCCTCCTCGACGAACTGCTGCAGGAACATGCCCGCGGCGAGCGCGCCGCCCGTAGCGCGAGTCGGTGATGTTCTTCAGGTCCGCGACGTCGCTGTCGAGCTTGCGGCGCAGGTAGCCGGGCAGGGGCAGCGGCCAGATCGCCTCGCCGCTGACCTCGGCGGCGCGGCGCACCTGGTCGACCCAGCCTCGGTGGGATCCCATGAGGCCCGCGGTGCGGTCGCCCAGCGCCACCATGCAGGCACCGGTGAGCGTCGCCAGGTCGACGACGGCGTCGGGCGCTGCCTCGCTGGCCAGCGAGAGCGCGTCAGCGAGCACGAGGCGGCCCTCGGCATCGGTGTTCAGCACCTCGACCGTCTTGCCGTTGCGGATCGTGAGCACGTCGCCCGGCGCGCGTGGCGTCGGGACCGGGCATGTTGTCGGTGAGCGGCACGAAGCCGATGACGCGGACCTTCGATCCGAGCGTCGCGATGGCCTTGAACGTGGCCAGCACCGCGGCCGCGCCGCCCATGTCGCCCTTCATGCCGACCATGCCGTCGGCGGGCTTCAACGACAGGCCGCCCGAGTCGAACGTGATGCCCTTGCCGACCAGGGCCACCGTGGCGCGGGCGGCGGCAGGCTCGTAGCGCAGCGTCAGGAACCGCGCCGGCTGGGCGGAACCGCGGTTGACGCCGATCAGGCCACCGAGGCGCTCCTTGCGGATCTCCTTCTCGTCCCACACGGTCACGTCGAAGCCGGACCGCTCGCCCTCCTCGACGGCGCGACGGGCGAGCTCCTTGGGGGTGAGGCTGCCACCGGGCTCGTTGACGAGGTCCCTCGCCCAGCAGACCGCCTCGGAGAGGGCGAGCCCGCGCTCGATCGCCGCCTGGCTGCGCTTGCCGCCCCCGCCGACGACGGCGACGCGGCGCAGCTTGGCGGGCTTGGGATCGGACTTGAAGGACCCGAACCGGTAGCCGCCCAGGGCCAGGCCCTCGACGATCGCCTGCGCACCGCGTGCGACCTCGCCAGGATCGCTGAGGCTGCCGAGGAGGTCGACGGCGAGCGACTCGTGACCCTTCGCGCTGCGGGCGAGGCAGCCTGCGGCGTGGCGCAGCACGGCCGGGGTCACCTCGTCGGCCGCGCCGAGGCCGACCACGTAGACGCTGCGACCGTCGGCGTCGGGCACGGCGCGGACGTCGCCCTTGTCGGCCTCGAAGCCCTGGGCGTCGAGGAAGGCCCAGTCGAGCGCGCCGCCCTCGCGCTGCGCCGGGTCGCGCCGACGGCGACGGCGTCGATGTCGTCGGGAACGGTGCGGGTGAGCTCTGCGGTGAGGGTCACGGGTGTCCTCCGGGGTGCGGGGTCAGGCGGTGCGAGTTGCCAGCGGCTCGCCCTCGACCCAGCGGGCGAGGGTCCACAGCGCCGTGGACAGGCGGTTGAGGTACGGGACGGCAAGGGAGCCCGGCTCGGCGACGGCGACCGCGGCCCGCTCCGCCCGGCGCACGGTGGTGCGCGCCAGGTCCAGCAGCGCCGAGGCGCGGTCCTGGCCGGGGACGACGAACTCCTTCGGCGGGTCGAAGCGGCTGCTCACGTCGACGATCACGGTCTCCAGCGCCACGAGCATCTCCTGGGAGACGAGCGCCGCGCCGGCCGTCAGCTTCGAGCGGTGCTCGGCCGCGGTGGCCAGCTCGGCCATCAGCACCCACAGGTCGCGCTCGAGCGCGACGAGCATGCCGTCGAGCTCCGAGCCGCTGGCCGCCTCCGCCCGGGCGACGCCGATGCTCGCCTGGGCCTCGTCGACGGCGCCGACGGCTTCGAAGCGCGGCGACGTCTTCGGCTCCCGGCCCCCGTAGAGCAGGCCGCTCGTGCCGTCGTCGCCCTTGCCGGTCCACATCCGAGTCACGGACTGGCACCCTATCGGCGGCCGCGTTCGAGGTGGCCCGAAGCCGACGTGGCCGGACCCCGAGCAGCGTCGTGGTGGTTCACCACGTGTCGATGTTGGGTCGCTTCTTGCCGGTGCGCGGGGGTGGCGGCGGGGCAGCGGCGAAGGCGGCGGCGACCCAGCGGCGGGTGTCGGCGGGGTCGATGACGTCGTCGATCTCGAAGTGGCTGGCCGCGTTGAGCGCCTTGCCGTGCTCGTACATCCGCCGCACCATCTCCTCGAAGGCGCGCTCGCGCTCGCTGGGATCCTCGATGGCGTCGAGCTCCTTGCGGAAGCCGAGTCGGACCGCGCCCTCCAGGCCCATCCCGCCCAGCTCGCCGGTCGGCCAGGCGACGCAGAACAGCGGCGCCTTGAAGCTGCCGCCGGCCATCGCCTGCGCGCCGAGCCCGTAGGCCTTGCGCAGGATCACCGTGCCGAACGGAACGCTGAGGTTGGCCCCGGTGACGAACAGGCGGCTGACGTGGCGCACGAGGGCCGAATGCTCCGCGTCGGGACCCACCATGATCCCCGGGGTGTCGCACAGGAACAGGATCGGCAGGTCGAAGGCGTCGCAGAGCTGCATGAACCGCGCCGCCTTGTCGGCCCCCGGCGTCGTCGATCGCCCCTGCCAGGTGGAGCGGGTTGTTGGCCACCACGCCGACGGGTCGGCCCTCGATGCGCGCCAGCGCCGTCACCATCCCGGCGCCGAAGGCGGCGCGCAGCTCGAGCGCCGAGCCGACGTCGGTCAGGACGTCGATGGCGGCGCGCACGTCGTAGACGCGGAGCCGGTCGGCGGGCACGACGTTGCGGGCCTCGTGGTGGGGTGGGGCGCTCCAGCCCTCGACCGGTCCCTGGAAGTAGGCCAGGTACTGCTTGGCGGCCCGCACCGCGGCGGCCTCGTCGACCACGGCGATGTCGACCACGCCGTTGGGCACCTGGACGGCCATCGGTCCGATCTCCTCGGGCTCGAAGGTGCCGAGCCCGCCGCCCTCCACCATGGCCGGGCCGCCCATGCCGATGTTGGCGCCCTCGGTGGCGATCACGACGTCGCAGCACCCGAGGATGGCAGCGTTGCCCGCGAAGCAGCGGCCCGACGTGATGCCGACGAGCGGCACCAGCCCGCTGAGCCGGGCGAAGAGGTGGAAGGCCATGGTGTCGAGGCCCGACACCCCCAGGCCGTCGGTGTCGCCGGGCCGGCCACCGCCGCCCTCGGTGAAGAAGACGACCGGGAGCCGCTGGCGCTCGGCCAGCTCGAAGAGGCGGTCCTTCTTGCGGTGGTTCTGCAGGCCCTGCGTGCCGGCGAGCACAGTGTAGTCGTACGACATGACGACGACGGGGTGGCCGTCGACGGTCCCGGTGCCGCCGACCATCCCGTCGGCGGGGGTGCGGGCGATGAGCTCGTCGAGCTCGCGACGCCGCCGCTGGGCGGCGATCACCGTGGGCCCGTACTCGACGAAGCTGCCCTCGTCGAGGAGGTCGGCGACGTTCTCGCGGGCGGTGCGCTGGCCGCTGCGCCGCCGTCGCTCGACGGCCTCGGGCCGGGCCGCGTCGAGCCCGATCTCGTGCCGTGCCCGCACCTCCGCCAGGTCGGCGCGCTCCGCATCGGGCGCCGCACCGCTCGTCTCGCCCGGCGTCGGCGCGGACCCGCGGTGGCCCGCAGCGGGATCTGCTGCGGTCCGGTCGCGAGGTCGCCGCTCGTCGAGGGCGATGCGGGCCAGCAGGTCGCCCTGCTGCACCGCATCGCCCTCGGCGACCAGCAGCTCCGCGACGACGCCGGTGGCGGGTGCCTCGACCGTGTGCTCCATCTTCATCGACTCGATGACGACGAGCTCGCGGCCGGCCTGCACGGGCTCTCCCACGCCCGCCGCGAGGCGGACGATCGTGCCCTGCAGGGGTGCGCGCAGCTCGAGCATCGTGGCGTGTCTAGCCCAATGGGCTACGAGCGGCCGAGGGCGCACCGGTAGCCTTGTCGGACCATGGGTGCAAGCCGGTACCTCGATCTCATCGCCGAGCGCGTCGTCGTCTACGACGGGGCCTTCGGCACCTACGTCCAGGCCCTCGACCTCGGGCCCGACGACTTCGGCGGCGAGAGCTTCGAGGGGTGCAACGAGCTGCTCGTCGTCACCCGACCCGACGTCATCGCGGGCATGCACGACGCCTTCTTCCGAGCCGGCGTCGACATCGTGGAGACGGCCAGCTTCGGCTCCTTCGCCGTGCCGCTCGGCGAGTACGGGATCGCCGAGCGCTCGCACGAGCTCAACCTGGCCGCCGCCCGCATCGCGCGGGAGGTGGCCGACGGCCACGGCGGCCTGGTGGCCGGCTCCATCGGCCCGGGCACGAAGTTCGCCTCGCTGGGCCAGATCCGCTTCGCGGAGCTGCGCGACGCCTACGAGGTCCAGGCACACGGGCTGCTGGAGGGCGGCGTCAACGTGCTGCTGGTGGAGACGCAGTTCGACCTGCTGGGTGCGAAGGCGGCGATGATCGGCTGCCGTCGCGCCATGGCCGCCATCGGCCGCGAGGTGCCGATCCAGGTGCAGGTGACGATGGAGGTCACCGGCACGATGCTGCCCGGCACCGAGATCGGTGCGGCGCTCGCTGCGCTCGACGCCATGCGGCCCGACGTCCTCGGCATCAACTGCGCCACCGGACCGGCGGAGATGAGCGAGCACCTCCGCTACCTGAGCCACCACGCCCGCATGCCCATCGCCTGCCTGCCCAACGCCGGCATGCCATCGGTCGTCGACGGCAAGATGCACTACGACCTGACGCCCGAGCAGCTCGCCGACTACCAGCGCCGCTTCGTCTCGGACTTCGGCGTGCGGGTGGTGGGCGGCTGCTGCGGCACGACGGTCGAGCACATCAGCGCGGTCGTCGATGCGGTCCGCGACCTCGAGCCGATGCGCCGCCAGGTCGACCACGAGGTCGGCGCCACGTCGATCTACAGCTTCACGCCGTTCGAGCAGCAGCTCACCTATCTGTCCATCGGCGAGCGAACCAACGCCAACGGCTCCAAGAAGTTTCGCGAGGCGATGCTCGACGGCGATTGGGACACGTGCGTGGCGATGGCCCGCGAGCAGGAGCGCGAGGGCGCTCACGTGCTCGACGTGTGCGTCGACTACGTCGGCCGCGACGGCAGCGCCGACATGGACGAGATCGCCTCGCGCTTCGCCACGCAGGCAACCGTTCCGCTGATGATCGACTCGACGGAGCCCGCCGTCGTCGAGACGGCGCTCCAGTGGATCGGTGGGCGCGCCATCCTCAACTCCGTCAACCTCGAAGACGGCGACGCGCCCGGCACGCGGCTCGACCGCTTCCTGTCCTTGGCGCGCGAGTACGGCGCGGCGGTGGTGTGCACCTGCATCGACGAGGAGGGCCAGGCGCGCACGCCCGAGTGGAAGGTCCGGGCCGCGAGGGCCATCCACGACCTCGCGGTCGACCGCTACGGCCTCGAGCCCGGCGATCTGTTCTTCGACCCGCTCGCGCTCACCCTCGCCACGGGCATCGAGGAGTCGCGCGGCGACGGCATGGCCACCATCGAGGGCATCCGGCTCATCAAGGAGCAGCTGCCGGGCGTGCACACCACGCTCGGGCTGTCGAACATCTCCTTCGGGCTCAACGCCGCGGCGCGCCACGTGCTCAACTCGGTGTTCCTGCACGAGTGCACCCAGGCCGGGCTCGACTCCGCCATCGTCCACGCCGCCCGGATCATGCCGCTGGCCCGCATCCCCGACGACCAGAAGCAGGTCTGCCTCGACCTGATCTACGACCGGCGGCGCGAGGGCTACGACCCGCTGCAGGTGCTGCTCGGCATGTTCGAGGGCGTGAGCGCGGCCACGGTCGAGAAGGAGGACCGCTCCGGCTGGCCCGTGGAGCAGCGGCTCTCGACGCGGATCATCGAGGGCGACCGTGACGGCCTCGTCGAGGACCTGCAGGAGGCGCTGGCGAAGGACATCGCGCCGCTCGCCATCATCAACGACGTGCTCCTCGAGGGCATGAAGGTCGTCGGCGACCTGTTCGGCAAGGGCGAGATGCAGCTGCCGTTCGTGTTGCAGTCGGCCGAGACCATGAAGACCGCGGTGGCGTTCCTCGAACCGCTGATGGACAAGGTCGACGGCGGCTCCACCAAGGGCCGCATCGTGCTCGCCACCGTGAAGGGCGACGTGCACGACATCGGCAAGAACCTCGTCGACATCATCCTCACCAACAACGGCTACGAGGTGCACAACCTCGGCATCAAGGTCAACATCGCCGACATGGTGGCCAAGGCGGTGGAGGTGCGGGCCGACGCCATCGGGATGAGCGGGCTGCTCGTGAAGAGCACCCTCATCATGCGCGAGAACCTCGAGGAGCTGAACAGCCGCGGCCTGGCCGACATCCCCGTCCTGCTGGGCGGGGCGGCCCTCACCCGGACCTACGTCGAGCGCGACCTGCGCGACGTCTACGAGGGCCGGCTCTTCTACGGCAAGGACGCCTTCGAGGGGCTGCACGTCATGGACCGCCTCGGCGCCGTGCAGCGGGGCGACCAGGCCGACGACCCCGAGTGGGGCCGCATCCCCACCGACTCGACCGTCGAGCTGCGCGGCCGCTTCGCCAAGCCCGGCGCCGAGGACGACGAGCCCGCCGACCTGCCGACGCGCTCCCCCGATGTCGTCGACGACAACCCTGTGCCCACGCCGCCGTTCCTCGGCACGCGGGTGGTGAAGGGCATCGCCATCGACGAGATCGCCGGCTTCATCAACGAGACGGCCCTGTTCCGCAACCAGTGGCAGTTCCGCCCCGACAAGGGCGAGGGCGACGCCGACTTCAAGGCGCGGATCCGCCCCATCCTGCGCGAAGAGCTCGCCAAGGCCAAGGCCGCCGGCATCCTCGTGCCCCAGGTCGTGTACGGGTACTTCCCCGCCAACGGCGACGGCGACGACCTGGTGATCTGGAGCGACGAGGCACGCACCACCGAGGCCGCGCGCTTCCACTTCCCCCGCCAGCGCAAGGCGCCCTACCTCTGCATCGCCGACTTCTTCCGGCCGGCGGCGAGCGGGGAGGTCGACTATGCCGGCTTCCACATCGTCACCATGGGCCCGGCCGTGTCGGAGGCCACCGCCAAGCTCTTCGCCGACGACCGCTACCAGGAGTACCTGCTGCTGCACGGCCTCGGCGTGGAGATGGCCGAGGCCCTCGCCGAGCTGTGGCACCGCCGCATCCGCGAGGAGTGGGGCTTCCTCGACGAGGACGGACCGGCCCTGACGGGGCTGTTCCGCCAGCAGTACCGCGGCGGGCGCTACTCGTCGGGCTACCCCGCCTGCCCGGACCTCGAGGACAACGTCACGATCCTCGAGCTGCTCGACGGGGGCCGCATCGGCCTGGAGTGCTCCGAGGAGACCGGCTTCCAGTACCAGCCCGAGCAGACCACCAGCGCGCTCATCTGCCACCACCCCCAGGCCAAGTACTTCGTGGCGCGCTAGCGGATCCGAGCACGTCGAGGTCTGCTGGTCCGCACCTACCCCTGGAGACGAGCCAGCGCGGCGCGGATCTTCTGCTCGCTGGGACGGCCCCTGGGGCCGAGGGGCTGCGCGAACGTGGCCACGCGGAGCTCCTCGAGCATCCAGCGCAGCTCGCCGCCCGTGTCGCCCCCAGTCACCCGAGCGTGCTCGCGCTCGAGCTCGCGCAGCACGGCGATCTTGGACCGGTCACGCGGCAGGATCGTTCGCCGCCTTCTCCAGGCGGTGCTCGATCGCCCGCACGTAGCGAGCCACGTCCGGCAGCCGGCGCGCACCGGTGCGGGCGACGAAGCCCGGCGCCAGCAGCCGGTCGAGCTGGGCCCGCACGTCGACCACCGTGTCGTCGAGGGCGGCGGAGATCATGGTGGCCAGGCGGCGGTCGATCGCCGTCGCCGCGGCGAGGACCTCCCCCGCCGTGGCAACCGTCTCGGCGGCGAGCGGCGCGAAGCCTGCACGCACGCCGGTCAGGAGCTGGCCGAAGGCGGCGTCGTCCCAGACCGGTCCCCCGAGGTCGGCCAGCAGCACCGCCACCGCTGCGGCCGCGCCGTCGCGGTAGACCTCGGCCGCCGTGGCCCGATCCGAGGTGGCGATCGCCAGCTTGGCGGCGTTGGGCAGCGACCGGTCGATGGTGCGCAGCGGCGACCCGATCCCCAGCAGGAGCAGCCGCCGCGTGCCCGCCCACATCGCCCGCCGCTGCTCGGCCTGCGTGGCCAGCACGCGCACCGCGACCGTCTCGCCCTCGTCGACGAGCGCCGGGTAGCCGGTGACCTCTTGGCCGGCATGCTCCAGCTGCACCTGCTGGGGCAGCGCGCCGATCGTCCAGCTGCGCAGACCGGCCGACTCGACCTGCGGCGCCGCCGCGGCCAGCGCGGCCCGACGGTGCTCGGCGACCTGGGCACGCAGCGCGTCGAGGTCCTTGCTCCAGGCAACGGGTCGGTCGTCGCGGTCGACCGCCCGGTAGGTGACACGGAGGTGCCCCGGGACCTGCTCGAGGTCGTCCGCCGTCAGGCGCACGGCCTCGCCGGCGTGTGGGGCCAGGGCACCTGGGAGCGCGTCGAGCAGGCGACCGTCGGACGGGCCCACCTCGGCGAGCACGGCGCGCGCCGCCTCGCGTGCCGGACCGAGGGCCCGCCGGACCGGCTTGGGCAGCGCTCGCACGAGCGCGGTCACCAGATCGAGGCGGAGGCCGGGCACCTGCCAGTCGAGCCCGGCCTGCGCGACCTCGTCGAGCAGCAGCAGGGGCACGTCGACGGTGACCCCGTCGAGCTCGGAGGTCGGGTCGTCGGTGTAGGTCACGGGCAGGTCGAGCGACCCGACCCGCCACCACTCCGGGAACTCGGCGGGGTCGACGGGCCCACCCGCGGGATCGACCAGCAGCGCCGCCGGGTAGCTGAGCAGGTCAGGTCGACGGCGCTGCTCGCGCTGCCACCAGCGGTCGAAGCGCCGGCCGCTGGTGATGCCGGCGGGGAGGCGCTCGTCGAAGAACTCGGCGAGGACCTCGTCGGGCACCAGCAGGTCGCGCCGGACGCGGTGCTCGAGCGCCAGCACCTCCACGACGCGCTCGTGGTTGGCCCGGAGGAAGTCGTGCGACGCGTCCCAGTCGCCCGCCACGAGCGCCTGGCGGATGAACGCCTCCCGCGCCCCGGCCGCGTCGATCCGGTCGAGAGCGATGCGACGATCGCGCACGATCGGGAGCCCGTAGAGCGACACTCGCTCCGCCACCATCGCCATGCCCCGCTCGCGGTCCCACCACGGCTCGCCGTGGCCGCGGGTGGCAACGTGCCCGGCGACCTGCTCGATGCGGTCCGGGTTGATCTGCGCGACGGTCCGTGCTCGCAGCCGATCGGTCTCGACGAGCTCGGCGGCCATGACCCACTTCGGTCGCCGGTTGGCGAGCGCCGTGCCGCCGGCCAGCACGAAGCGCGTCTCGCGCGCGCCGCGGTACTCGCGCTTGTCGTCGTCCCACATGCCGACGTGCGACAGCAGACCCGAGAGCAGCGCGGCATGGACGCCGTCGCGGTCGGTGGGCTCGGCGAGCGGTCCAACCTCGAGCCCGATGCCACGCGCGATCTGGCGGAGCTGGGCATGGAGGTCCTGCCACTCGCGGATGCGGAGGTGGTGGAGCAGCTCTGCCTGGCACATCTTGCGGAACTGGCTCGACCCCCGTGCGCGCTGCTGCTCACGCAGGTAGCGCCACAGCTCGAGGTAGCCGAGGAAGTCGGAGTCCCGATCCACGAAGCGACCGTGCAGCTCGGCAGCCCGCTGCTGCTGGTCCGCGCGGCCGCTCCCGAGGGTCCTGGATGGACAGCGCCGCGGCGATCACCAGCACCTCGGCCACGCAGCCGTGCCGCTCTGCCTCCAGCACCATCCGGCCGAGGCGGGGGTCGACCGGCAGGCGGGCCAGCCGCCGGCCCAGCGGGGTGAGGCGGACGTGGCCGTCCTCCGGCGCGGCGAGCGCGCCCAGCTCCTCGAGCAGCAGCAGGCCGTCCTTGATGCTGCGCGGCATCGGGCGGCTCGACGAACGGGAACGCCTCGATGTCGCCGAGGCCGAGGGACGCCATCTGGAGGATGACCGAGGCCAGGTTGGTGCGCAGCACCTCGGGCTCGGTGAACCTCGGCCGGGCGGCGAAGTCGTCCTCGGCGTAGAGGCGGATGCAGGTGCCCGGGGCGACGCGACCGCACCGCCCGGCGCGCTGGTCGGCGGACGCCTGGGAGATCGGCTCGATGGGCAGGCGCTGCACCTTGGTGCGGCGGTTGTAGCGGGAGATCCTGGCCGTGCCCGGGTCGACGACGGCCACGATGCCCGGGACGGTGAGCGAGGTCTCCGCGACGTTGGTGGCGAGCACCACGCGCCGACCCCGGTGCGGTGCGAACACCCGGTGCTGCTCCGCGGCGGAGAGCCTCGCGTAGAGCGGGAGCAGCTCGGTGTGGGGAAGGGCGAGGCGGCTCAGCGCCTCGGCGGTGTCGCGGATCTCCCGCTCACCCGAGAGGAACACGAGGATGTCGCCGGGGCCCTCGGCCACGAGCTCCTCCACCGCGTCGCACACCGCCTGCGTCTGGTCGCGGTCGTCGCCCTGCTCCTCGCCGAGCGGCCGGTAGCGCACCTCCACCGGGTAGGAGCGGCCCGAGACCTCGACGATCGGCGCGTCGTGGAAGTGGGCGGCGAAGCGCGCGGTGTCGATCGTGGCGGAGGTGATGATGAGCTTGAGATCGGGCCGCTGCGGCAGCAGCTGGCGCAGGTAGCCGAGGAGGAAGTCGATGTTGAGGCTCCGCTCGTGGGCCTCGTCGACGATGATCACCTCGTAGCCGCGCAGGAGGCGGTCCTGCTGGATCTCGGCCAGCAGGATGCCGTCGGTCATCACCTTGATGAAGGTGTCCTCGCCGACGCGGTCGTTGAAGCGGACCTTGTAGCCCACCGCGCCGCCGACCTCGCTGCCCAGCTCCTCGGCGATGCGCTCGGACACCGCCCGGGCGGCGAGGCGGCGCGGCTGCGTGTGGCCGATGAGACCGGCGGCGCCGAGGCCGAGCTCGAGGCAGAGCTTGGGGAGCTGCGTGCTCTTGCCCGACCCGGTCTCCCCTGCCACGACCACCACCTGGTGCTCGCGGATGGCCTCGAGCAGCGCTTCGCGGTGCTCGACGACCGGCAGGTCGGGGTAGCTCGGCGTGGGGAGCAGCGCCCTGCGCCGCTCCCGCCTGGCATCGTCGATCACGACCGGTTGCCGGGCTTGTTCTTGACCTTCGCCTTGACGCCCCTCGTGGAGCGGCCCTCCTGCGTCCGGCGCTCGTGCTCGTCGGCTCGCCGCGTGCCCGACCCGGCTTCTCGCCGCAGCTCCTCGTAGGCGGCGACGCGCTCCTGGGCCAGCTCGCCCGCCGCCACCGCCAGGGCCACGGCGCAGCCGGGCTCGCCGGCATGCGTGCAGTCGCTGAAGTAGCACGTCGTGGCGATGTCCTCGATGTCGGCGAAGGCGGCGTCGACCGACTCCTCGTCGCCGGCGAGGCCCACCTCCCGGATGCCTGGGGAGTCGATGAGGACACCGCCGCCGGGCAGCAGGTGCAGCTGGCGGTTGGTCGTGGTGTGCCGCCCCTTGGCGTCGCCCGACCGCAGCGCCCCGACCACCGCCACGTCGCTGTCGAGGACGGCGTTCACGAGGCTGGACTTGCCCGCCCCGGACTCGCCGAGCAGCACGGACGTCGCGCCGTCGAGGCGGGCGCGGAGCGCATCGATGCCCGTCCCGTCGACCACCGAGGTGACGATGCGCTCGAGACCCGGGTGGTCGCGCGCCACGGCTTCGGCGGCGCCGGCGGCGTCGTCGGCGAGGTCGGCCTTGGTCAGGACGAGCAGAGGACGGGCTCCCGCATCCCAGGCCAGGGCCTCGCCGCGCTGGATGCGGCCCGAGGACAGGGGGCGATCCAGGCCGCAGACGAGCGCCACGAGGTCGACGTTGGCGGCGAGCAGCTGGTGGTCGTCACCGCCCGCGGCGCGGCGACGCAGCAGCGACGACCGCTCCAGCAGGCCGACGATCGTGTCGCCGTCGACCGCCAGCCAGTCGCCGACGGTGACGGGGTCGATGCCGCGGCGGAGCGGCACGGAGCGCTCTCCCCGGGCGGTCAGGACGCTCACGGCGACACCGTCGTGGCGCAGCACGCGCCCGGGCTCGGCGCCGCTGCCGTGCGCGGCGAGCAGGGCGACCCAGCGGTCGCCCCACCCAACGGCACGCAGCGGGTCGATCACAACGTCTCGGGACGGTAACGCCGCGCGCCAGGCGCGACAACGCCGGGCCGACGCCGACCACTGCTCGGCGCCGGCCCGGCGAAGCCGGGGACCGTGGCGGGGCAGGCGTCGCCGCATCGGCGGCGATGCCTCCTCCACCCAGGAGCTACTTCGACGGGGTGTAGACGCCCTTCGCCAGCTTCGGGGCCTGGCTGGGGGTCATGACCGCGTCCTTGAACGCCTTCAGGGGCGTGATCCGAGCCTTCTTGGACGCCTTGATCTTGATCGCCTCGCCGGTGGCGGGGTTGCGGCCCATGCGGGCGGCCCGCTCGACCTTGGCGAACTTGGCGAAGCCGGAGATGGCCACGGGCTCACCCTTTGCCACCACCGCGGTGGTGACGTCGGTGAAGCCCTTGAGCACCGCGTCGACGGTCTTGGCATCGGTGTCGGTCTGAGCGGCGATGGCCTTGACCAGGTCGCGTCGGTTCATGCGTGTGTCCTCCGTTGGACGTTGGTTGATGGGACCAGCGAGTCTGCCAAGGCTCGCTGCCACTCGCGCGGATCGGCCCGAGCCCCCTGCCCCCTCGCCGGCGCGTCGCCTAGCCGTGCCGACGCGGCAGGTGCTGCTCGAGCGTGAGGGTGGGTGCGAAGAGGTCGCCGTGCGCCTCGACGCGCTGGAGCACCTCGGGCGCCTGGAACGACAGCGGCGCCCCCGCCGCGGCACCGTCGACCTCGTCCCAGCTGACCGGGGTCGAAGCCGTCGGCTGCGGTCGGGCGCGCAGGGAGTACACCGCCACCGTCGTCTTGTGGCGGCTGTTCTGGCTCCAGTCGATGAAGACCTTTCCGGGCCGGGCCGACTTGCTCATCACGGAGGTGACCCGCTCGCCGTGGTGCTTCTCGAGGACCTGCGCAACGGCCTGCGCGAACTCCGAGCACTGATCGTGGGTGTGGCTGGTGTTGAGCGGCACGTAGACCTGCAGCCCCTTCGACCCCGACGTCTTGGCGAGGCACTCGAGTCCGGCGAGGCGCTCGAGCACGGCGCGGATGTCGAGCGCCACGGCGGCGCACTCGCTGATGCCGGTGCCCGGCCCGGGATCGAGGTCGAAGACGCACATGGTGGGCGTCTCGATGTCGTGGCCCCGCGCCATCGGTGCGTGCACCTCGAGCGCCGCCAGGTTGGCGGCCCAGGCGAGCGCGGCGACCGAGTCGAGCGCGCAGTACCCGATGGTGCCGTTCCGGTCGCCGGGGCCCGGAAAGGTGCCGATCCAGTCGGGCCGGTGCGACGGGCAGCGCTTCTCGAAGAAGGAGCCGCCCTCGACGCCGTCGGGGTAGCGGCGCAGCGTCACGCCGCGATCGGCGACGTGCGGGAGCATGGCTGGCGAGATGCGCGCGTAGTAGTCGATCACCTCCGCCTTGGTGGTGCCCGTCTCGGGGTAGAGCACCTTGTCGAGGTTGGAGACCTTCAGGCGGCGGCCGGCGATCTCGACGACCTGCTCGGTGCGCTCCCGCTCGGCCACGCCCCGCGCTACGCGCTCTTGCGGGTGCGCTTCTTGGGAGCGGCGGCCTCGGCTTGGTCCTCGGTGCCAGCACCGCCGTCGGTCGACGCGGCGGGGTGGCGCTTGCGCGCTGCCTTGGCCTCCTTGACGCTGGCCTCGAGCGCGGCCATGAGGTCGACGACCTTGTCCTCGGCGATCGCCGCGGGCGGGGCGATGACCTCGGACTCGCCGGCGGCCTTCCGCTCGATCAGCTCCATCACGCGGTTGCGGTAGGTGTCCTCGAACTTGTCGGCGTCGAAGTCGTCGGAGAGCGATGCGATCAGCTGACGCGCCATGTCGAGCTCCTTCGAGGTGACCTCGACGTCGTCGAGACCGGCGATCTCGCTGATCTCCGAGGGCTCGTTGACCTCGTCGGCGTAGACCATGGTGGACAGCACGAGCTTGCCGTCCCGGGGGCGCACCGCGCACAGGTACTGCTTCGAGCGCATGACGAAGCGGGCGATGCCGACCTTGCCCGACTCCTCCATCGCCTTGGTCAGCAAGGCGTAGGGCTTCAAGGTCGCCTTGTCCGGCGCCACGTAGTACGCGGAGTCGTAGAACAGCGGATCGATGTCGGCGAGGTCGACGAACTCCTCGATGTCGATCGTGCGGCTCGCCTCGGGATCGAGCGCCGCCAGCTCGTCGTCGCCCACGGTGACGTACTCCCCCGACGAGAGCTCGTAGCCCTTGACGATCGCCTCGTTGGGAACCTCCTCCGCGTCGGCGGCCGACACCTTCTTGTACTTGATGCGCGCACCGGTGCGCGCGTCGAGCTGGTTGAAGTGGACGGTCCGGCGCGACACGGCGGCATAGAGCTTGATCGGGATGTTGACCAGCCCGAAGCTGATGGCACCGCTCCAGATTGCTCTCGGCATGAGGGGAAGTATTCCCAACTCGGGGCTGCGTGAACAGTGCAGGGTCGCGGGCCTACGAGGCCAGCACGGCGCGGGCGACGAGGTCGGTGCCGAAGGCCGTGAGGATGGCGAGGTAGAGCAACCCCGTCGCCGCCATGACGGCTGCGTACTGCCGCTCCCGCAGCGCCGCCCGCGTGACGCCCACCAGCACGATCGTGGTGAGCGCGCAGGCCACCCACATCCAGCCGAGGATGCCGTTGTACCCGTCGTCGACCGTGCCGGTGAGGACCGACCCCATGCCGGTGGGCCAGAGGAGCGCGGCCACCTCGACGGGCCAGATCAGGCCGACCCAGCGGACCAGCTCGAGCAGCGGGCCGCGTGGCATGCCGGGCTGCACCAGGTACCAGTGGCCGAGGAGCATGGCGTCGGTCACCGCGCCGAGGAAGGCGGCGCCCACGAGGGTCCGCACGACGGCGAGCAGCGCAGGGTCGCCCGCGTCGACGCCCGCAGCGACGAGACCCACGAGGCCGATGGCGGGCGCCACCAGGTCGAGGGCCGGGGGGAACTCCGCAGCGGTGGTGTCGACCCCGCTGCGGCGCCGCTCGATGCCGGTCATGGCGGCCACGCGCGCGCTGCGCTGCTCGCTGCGGTCGCGCTCGCCGGACACGCCTGCACGGCGGCGACGGAACGACGCCACGAGCGCCAGGCCCGTTGCGAGGACCACGCCCGCGCTGGCGGCTTCGCGCAGCGCCACGCCGTCGCCGTAGCGCAGCCCGGCGACCAGGGCTGCCGCTGCCATGAGCAGGTAGGTGCTGCGCAGCAGCCAGCCGTAGCCGAGGCTGACCTCACGGCGCCGGGTGGTCACCCACAGGAAGGCCAGCCCACCCGTCGCCCACTGCAGGAGCACCGTGGCAGCGTCGAGTCGGATCACAGCCCGCCGAGCGTACGGCCCGCCGGGCACGCTCGCGAACCCGCGACGGAGCCGAGGCAGATCTGCTGCGGCTCGATGCGGGTTCGCCGAGGGCTACAGGATGACGAGGTCGTGATCGGCGTTGTTGAGGGGGTCGGGACCGCCGTCGGTGGCGACGACGATGTCCTCGAGGCGGAGGCCGAAGCGGCCCTCGACGTAGATGCCGGGCTCGATCGAGAAGGCATGTCCCGCCTCCAGCGGGGCCGAGTTGCCCAGCACGATGTAGGGGTCCTCGTGCTCTTCGATGCCGATGCCGTGGCCGGTGCGGTGGATGAACTGCTCGCCCCAGCCGGCTTCGGTGATGATGGCGCGGGCGACGGCGTCCACGTCCTCGCACGGCGTCGCGACGGTGGCCGCGCGCACGGCGGCCTGCTGCGCGTCGAGCAGGGTGGCGTAGGCGTCGGCGAGCTCGGCATCGGGCTCACCGAGGTGCACGCAACGCGTGATGTCGGAGCAGTACCCGATGCCGTCGTCGCCGAGCATGGTGCCGCCGAAGTCGCACAGGACGATCTCGCCCTCACGGATGCGACGCTCACCGGGCTCGTGGTGCGGGCTCGCGGCGTTCGGCCCCGACGCCACGATCGCGAAGTTGACGCGATGGTGCCCCTCGGCGCGGAGCCGCCGGCCGAGCTCGGCCGACACCTCGGCCTCGCTGCGCCCGATCAGCTCGATCTCGCCGCGCTGCAGCTGCTCCGCGACGCGGTCGGCGGCGGCGCCGGCGCGGCGCAGCGCAGCGATCTCCGCCGGGTCCTTGCGGGCCCGCAGCGGGCCGAGCACGGTGCTGGCCCTCGTGAAGCGGGCGTTGGGGAGCGAGCCCTGCAGGTCGAGCACGAAGCGCGCCCAGGTGCGGTCACCGACCGCGACCTGGCCGGCGGGCCCGACGAGGTCGGCGACGATCTCGATCGGGTCGTCGGTCTCGGCCCAGGACCGCAGCGTGAAGACCTCCGGCCGCAGCACGACGCGTGCCGCCTCCAGCCGCGGAACGACGAGCGTGGCGTCACCGTCGCGGGGCACCACGAGCATCGTGAGCCGCTCGAGCGGCATGGCCTCGTAGCCCGTCAGGTACGGGAGGTCCGGCCCCACCGAGAGCAGCACGGCGTCCACGCCCAGCTCCCCCATGCGGCTCCGCACCCGCTCGGCACGCTCGGCGAACATGGCGCGAGGCTACCGGCCTGCGCGCGGCGCTCAGGCCGGGCTTCGGGACAGCGCCGCGGCGCCGGGCGCGGCGCTGGCGGCGACCGCCGACTGGCGGGCGTGGTAGCTGGAGCGCACGAGGGGTCCCGCCTCGACGTGACCGATGCCCATCGCCTCGCCGACGCGCTTCAGCTCGGCGAGCTCGTCGGGCGTCCACCAGCGCAGGACCGGCAGGTGGTTCGACGTCGGCCGCAGGTACTGCCCGATCGTGACGATGTCGACGCCCACGCCGCGCAGGTCGGCCAAGGCCTCCACCACCTCGTCGTGGGTCTCGCCCATGCCGACGACGAGCGAGGACTTGGTGGTCAGCCCGGCGCCCTTCGCCCGCGCCAGCACCGACAGCGAACGGGCGTAGCCGGCGGAGGGTCGCACCGCGCGCTGCAGGCGCGCCACGGTCTCGAGGTTGTGGTTCAAGACGTCGGGCCGCTCGGCGAAGATGACTCCGAGCGACTCGGCGTCGCCCTTGCAGTCGGGGATCAGCACCTCGACCGACACGCCGGGTGTCCGGGCCCGGATGGCGCGGATCACCGCGGCGAACTGGGCGGCGCCGCCGTCGGGCAGGTCGTCGCGTGCCACCGCCGTGACCACCGCGAAGCGCAGGCCCATCCGCTCCACGGCCTCGGCCACCCTGGCCGGCTCGGCGGGATCGGGCGCCGCGGGGTGGCGCGTGTCGACGAGGCAGAACCCGCACGCCCGCGTGCAGCGCTCCCCGTTGATCATGAACGTGGCCGTGCCGTCGGCCCAGCACTCCGACAGGTTGGGGCAGCCCGCCTCCTCGCACACGGTGACCAGGGCGAGGTCGCGCATGGTGCGCCGGATCGAGCTGACCTGGGGTGTCAGCTGGAGCGGCGCGCGCATCCACTCCGGCTTGCGGTGCGTGATCTCGATGCCGCCCGCCACACCGGCCTCGGCGAGCCGCGCCGCTCGTCGCACCGTCGTGCCGCGGGTCGGTGCCGGGCCGAGCGCCACGGGCACCGCCGGCGTGGGCTCCCCATCCGCCGCTCGTTGCGGCCGCACCCGGGTGCCCGGGCCCTCGCCACGACTGAAGGGGGACAGGTCGATGGGCCGGTGCCGCCACACGACGTCGGCCCGGTCGACGCCACCGCCGCCCCAGCGCTGGGCGGCGCGGGCCGCGACGGCGTCCACGACCTGGCGCATCGACGCCGCGATGCCCTCGGCGGCGAGCGACGTGACGGCCTTGTCGGCGATGCCGCAGGGCACGATGTGACCGAACATGGCCAGGTCCGGTTCGACGTTGAGCGCGAAGCCGTGCATCGACCGGCCGCGGCTGAGCTTGACGCCGACGGCGCAGATCTTGCGTGGCGCCGGCGAACCCGGTGCCACCCACACCCCCGGGAAGCCGGTGAGCCGGCCGACGTCGGCGAGCCCCAGGTCGCCGAGCACGTCGATGACGAGCTGCTCGACGGAGCAGACGTAGGCGGTCGTGTCGGCCAGGCCCCCACCGCGCCTGCCGGGCACGGTGAGGATCGGGTAGGCGACGAGCTGACCGGGACCGTGGTAGGTGACGTCACCGCCGCGGTCGGTGCGCACCAGCTCGGCGCCGACCTCGGAAGGTGGTCGCAGCAGGTGACCGAGGTCGCCCCGCACGCCGAGGGTGTACACGTGCGGGTGCTCGAGCAGCAGCAGGTGGTCGTCGACCCCGGTGCTGAACAGGCCCCGCTGCAGTGCGTGCGCGTCGCGGTAGGGAACCCGGCCCAGCCAGCGGACGTGCAGCGGCCGCTGCGCCGGTGCCTCCGATGCCGCCGGGGACGAGCAGGTCACAGCTCGGCGGACCAGTCCCGCGTCTCGAGCAGCTCCTTGATCTTGTGGAGGAACGCCGCGGCGTAGGCGCCGTCGAAGGCGCGGTGGTCCCAGGTGAGCGAGAGGTTCCCGACGGAGTGCACGGCGATGGCCTCGCCGCCGTCGGGCAGCTCGACGACGACGGGCCGGCGCTTGACGCCGTCGGTCGAGAGGATGGCGACCTGGGGCTGGTTGATGATCGGCATGGTGAGCAGCGTGCCGAAGGGGCCGGGGTTCGTGATGGTGAAGGTGCCGTCGGAGATGTCGTCGGGCGTGAGCTTCTTCGACCGCGCGCGCGCCGCGAGGTCGCTGATCTCCCGGGCGATGGCCCGCAGCCGCTTCGTGTCGGCGTCGCGCACCACGGGCACCATCAGGCCCTTGAAGTCGAGGTCGACCGCGATCCCGAGGTTGACGTAGTTGTGCACGACGAGCGCCTCGTCGGTGAAGGTGGCGTTCGTCTCGGGGAACTCCGCGATGGCGTCGATCACGGCCCTGGCGATGAACGGCAGGTAGGTGAGGCTGAAGCCCTCCTCGGCCTTCCAGGTCTCCCGCTGCGTCCGGCGCACCCGTTCGACCGCCTCGTAGTCGACCTCGATGGAGGCGTAGACGTGCGCCGACGTGTCGAGCGAGCGGCGCAGGTGCTCGGCGCTGCGCTTGCGGATGTTCGAGTGCGGGATGACGGTGTCGCGCTCGCCGGGCGTGCGCGTGAGCGGCTCCGGCGCGGGCCGCGGGCGCGACGCCGGCGCGGCGACTGCGGGCGCGGCGGCGGGAGCAGCCGGCGCCTGGCGGCCCTTGCTCTCGGCCACGCTGAGCACGTCGTTGCGGGTGATCCGACCGCCGACACCGGTGCCCGTGATCGTGTCGGGGTCGAGGCCGTGCTCGGAGATGAGGCGGCGCACCACGGGCGAGAGGAGCCTGCCGCCGCCGTCGGATCGGGCGGCGGGTGCTGCGGGCGCCGGCGCCGGTTCGGGCGGGGCGGGCGCAGCCGCCTGCTCGGGCTCCGGGGCGGCCTGCGCCTCGGCCGGCTCCTCGGCAGCGGGTGCGGGCTCCTCGGCAGCGTCGGCGGCCGGCTCGGCTGGCTCGGCGGGCGGTTGCGCCGCCGCCTCGCTGGGCGCGGGAGCGCCAGCGGCGTCACCGATCACGGCGAGCACCGCGCCCACGTCGACCGTCTCGCCCTCGGGCACCTTGATCTCGGTCAGCGTGCCGCTCGTCGGCGACGGCACCTCCGAGTCGACCTTGTCGGTCGAAACCTCGAAGAGGGGCTCGTCCTCGGCGACGGTGTCGCCGACCGCCTTGAACCACTTGGTGATCGTGCCCTCGGTGACGGTCTCGCCGAGCTGGGGCATCGTGATGTCGGCCATTCGGGGGCTGGCTCCTTCTGGTTCGGTCGGCTCGCTAGCCGTGCAAGGGGCGACCGGTGAGCGAGATCATGGCCTCGCCGAGCACCTCGGTCATCGTGGGATGCGGCTGGATGAGCACGGCCATGTCGTCGACGGTCGCCTCCCAGTTCACGGCCAGGTAGCCCTGCCCGAGCTGCTCGGTGACCCACGGCCCCACCATGTGCACGCCGAGGATGGTGCCGGCACGGCCGTCAGGCAGCTTCTCGGCGATCACCTTGACCATGCCCTCCGGCTGGTTGACGATCATGGCTCGGCCGTTGTGGTTGAAGCGGCTCTTCTGCGTCACGACGTCGAGGCCCGCCTCCCTGGCCGCCTCCTCCGACAGCCCGGCGAAGGCCGCCTCGGGCCGCGAGTACACGCACCACGGCACCTTGGCGTAGTCGACCGGCACCGGGTCCTCGCCGAGGATGTCCTGGATCGCGACGACGCCCTCGATGAACGCGACGTGCGCCAGCGCCGGCGTGGCGATGGCATCGCCCACGGCCCAGACGCCCTGCTCTGCGGTGCGGCACCGCTCGTCGACCTCGATGAAGCCGCGGTCGCTGAGCTGCACGGCCGTGCCGTCGAGACCGAGGTCGGCGGTGTTCGGCTTGCGGCCGACCGACACGACGACCACGTCGACGTCGAGCCCCTCGCCGCCCACCTGCACGGTCGTGCCGCCGTCACGGGGCTGGTGGCCATCCACCGTCACGCCGGTGCGGATCTCGATGCCGCGCTTCTTGAACGACCGCTCGATGACCTGGGTGACGTCCTTGTCGAGCCCCGGCAGGATCTTGGGGAGCGCCTCGAGGACGGTCACCTCGGTTCCGAGGTCGCTCATCATCGACGCGAACTCGCAGCCGACCACCCCGCCCCCGATGATGGCGGCCCGCTTGGGGACCTCGGGCATCGACAGCACCTCGTCGGAGGTCATCACCACGGTGCCGTCGACCTCGAAGCCGCTCAGCGTCCTCGGCAGCGACCCCGGCGCGAGCACGACGGCGTCGGCCGTGAGCTCCACGTCGCCCGAGCTGCCCCCGGACACGGTCACCTTGCGGTCGGCGTGGAGCCGGCCATGGCCGTCGAGGACGGTGACCTTGCGGCCCTTGAGCAGCGAGGCGAGCCCCGAGACGAGGCCGTTGACGATCTTGTCCTTGCGCTGGAGCGAGACCGACCAGTCGAGGGTCGCCTCGGAGACGTTGACGCCGAACTCGCCGGCCTCGCTCACGTGCAGGTAGGTGGCTGCCGTCTCGAGGAGCTCCTTCGCCGGGATGCAGCCCACGTTGAGGCACGTGCCGCCCAGCTTGTTGCCCTCGACCATCGCGACGTCGAGGCCGGCGGACGCGCCGTAGAGCGCCGTCGCATAGCCACCCGGACCTCCCCCGATGACGACGACGTCGTAGTGATCGGCCGTGGGGACCACCTCCGGGGGGCGTAGGGCGGGTGCTACTCGGACTCTACCGGCCGCTCCGACCCGGTCGAACGGGGGTGGCCGCCAGCAGCCCGCCCGCGTGCTGGAGGTGGCTCAGCTGCGGGCGATCAGCAGGAACTGCAGCGCCCCTGCGGCGAGGATCACGAGCCCGCAGAGCAGCGCGGCGAGGATCAACCGGCGGGTGCTCATGGTGCGAGCCTACGGACGTCAGGCCCGGCGCTGCGCGAGGAGGTCGCGGATCTCCCGCAGCAGCACGGCCTCGTCGGACGGCGCCGGCGTGTCGGGCTCCTCGACCTGACCGGCGGCCCGCCGGGCCGCGAGCGCCTGCATGGGCCGCACGATGGCGAAGAACACCACGGCGGCCACCGACACGAAGTAGAGGACGGCGTTGATCACGGCGCCGTAGCTGAAGACGCTGTCGTTGATCGTGAAGGTCATCTCGCTGAAGTCGCGGGAGATGATCATCCCGACGAGCGGTGTGACCATGCCCTCGACGATCGAGGTGACGATGGCGGTGAAGGCGGTGCCGATGACGACCGCCACGGCGAGGTCGACGACGTTGCCTCGCATCAGGAACTTCTTGAAGTCGCTCAACATGGGGAGCCTCCTGTGGCCGCGGCCGTTGCCGGTTGCGACCGGTACGGTAAGCCCTCGTCGCCGAGCTGTCGGGAGTTCCATGCGCGTTGCGATCACGGGGTCGAGCGGTCTCATCGGCTCGGCGCTCTTCGCGTCGCTCGACGCCGACGGCCACCAAGCCGTGCCGGTGGTGCGATCCGGGGGCGGGGACGGCGCCATCTCGTGGGACCCGGGCGCCGGGCGCATCGAGCCACGCGACTTCGACGACGTCGACGCGGTGGTGCACCTCGCCGGCGAGCCGATCGGTCCACGGCGGTGGAACGACGAGCGCAAGCGGCGCATCCGCGACAGCCGCGTCGAGGGCACGCGCCTGCTGGCCGAGGCGCTGGCGTCGTGCGCGGCCAGGCCGGCCGTGCTCGTCACGGCATCGGGCATCGACTTCTACGGGGAGACCGGCGAGGCGCAGGTCACGGAGGCCTTCCCACCGGGCCGGGGGTTCATGGCCGAGGTGGTGCAGGCCTGGGAGGCTGCCGCGGCACCGGCCGCCGAGGCCGGCATCCGGGTCGTGCACGCCCGCTCGGCCATGGTGCTCGACCCCTCGGCGGGCGCGCTGGGGCAGATGCTGCCCTTCTTCAAGGCAGGCATCGGCGGACGGGTCGGCTCGGGTCGCCAGTGGATGAGCTGGATCACCCTCGACGACGAGGTGCGCGTGCTGCGGTGGCTGCTCGACCACGACGACCTGTCCGGACCCGTCAACGCCACGGCACCGGTGCCGGTCACCAACGCGGTGTTCACCAAGGCGCTCGGCCGGGCGCTGCGCCGGCCGACGCTGCTGCCGATCCCGGGCTTCGCGCCGATGGTGCTCTTCGGCCGGGAGATGGTGGAGACCCTGCTGCTGAGCAGCCACCGGGTGGTGCCCGAGCGCCTGCTGGAGGCCGGCTTCGAGTTCCGCCACGACGACATCGAGACCGCGCTGCGCGCGGCGCTCGAGGGCTGACGCCCCACCCCACACGTTTCGGCGGCAGCTGCTAGGGGTCTTGTTGAGGAAGTGCCGCAGGAACGCGGGGGTGGGGGTGGGTCACTTCGGCTGCATGCGCACGCCGCCATCCACGCGGATGGTCTCGGCGTTCATGTAGCTGTTCGACAGCAGCTCGGTGGCCATCGAGGCGAACTCGTCGGCCGTTCCGAGGCGCTTGGGGAACAGCACGTCGCGCTTGAGCTTGTCCTTGAAGTCCTCGGACGCGTCGCCCTGGCCGTAGATCGGCGTGTCGATGAGGCCCGGCGCGATGCAGTTGACCCGCACGCCAACGGCCGCCAGGTCGCGCGCCACGGGGAGGGTCATGCCGACCACGCCGCCCTTCGATGCCGAGTACGACGCCTGACCGATCTGTCCGTCGAAGGCAGCGACGGAGGCCACGGTGACGATGGCACCCTTCTCGCCGTCGTCGAGCGGCTCGGTCTGGCTCATGGCCGTGGCGGCCAGCCGGATGCAGTTGAAGGTGCCGACGAGGTTCACCTCGAGGACCTTCTTGAAGATGTCGAGGTCGTGCGCCGACTCGTACTGGCCGTCGCGACCGACGGTGCGGGTGGCCCAGCCGATGCCCGCCGCGGTGACGAGGGCGCGCAGCGGCCCCATCTCCTTGGCGGCCTCGACCGCGGCGACGACCTGCTCGGTGTTGGCCACGTCGGCCTGGGCGAACATGCCGCCGACGTCCTTGGCGACGGCCTCGCCCTTGTCGGCGTTCATGTCGACGACGACGACCTTGGCGCCGCGCTGGGCGAGCTGTCGGACGGTTGCCTCACCGAGGCCCGAGGCGCCTCCGGTGACGATCGCTGAGATGCCGTTGAGATCCATGCGGCGACTCTATTGACTGCGCGGTCAAGACGGCGAACCGGCCGACGCACACGGGGAACGTCAGGCCTCGGCGGCCCACTGCGCCCGCAGGTCGGCCATGCCGGGAGGCAGCTCGATGTCGGGGTCGGGCAGGGGCTCGACGCCGTGGTCGGCGAGGGTGGCGTGGTAGGCCGCCTCGTCGGCGCCCCACGAGCGCGGGTCGCCCAGCATCACCTCGAAGAGCAGCGCCGGCTCGTCGCCGGCACGGAAGGGCCCGAAGGTGGCGCCGAGCGGGAGCTCGACGTGCGTGCCCGGCGGGCACCACCGCGCACCGCACCAGATGCCACCCTGGAGCACGAAGAGCACGTGCGGGCTGCGGTGGCCGTGGGCGCGCACGATCATCCCCGGGTCGTAGCGCGCGTAGAGCGACAGGTAGAGCGGCTCGGTGCTGAACGCCAGCCACTGCTCCCACACCGACGAGGTGCTGCCGTCGGCGTTGCGCTGGCGCTTCACCTCCACCCAGGGCACCTCGCCCGACTCGACGTGGTGGAAGGTGGGCACCGCACCCGGAACGCGCAGCGCCTCGGCAGGTTCGACCATCGCCGGAACCTACTGCGCTGTGCCCGTGCCGATGCTTCGACCGACCCGACGCGGCACCCGGTGCTGGAGACCCCGGGTGCCGCGTGCGTGGGTCAGGCGACGCGGCGCGCGAAGCGCTGCGTGGCGCTGCCCTCGATGAAGACGCCTGCAGCATCCTCGTCGAGGTACTGGAGGAACGACGGGTCGCCGTTGACGGCGCTCTCGGCGCGCTGCAGCTCGGCGACGCTCTCGTAGCCGGTGAGCCACTGCACCGTGCCGTAGGCACCGCTCATGGCGATGCCGAACGCAGTGGCGGCGCCGCCGGCTGCCTCGGCCCGCTTCGCGATCTCGATGCCCACCTCTGCCCCTCGGCGGAAGCTCCCGTTGGCCACCACGGCCTCGACGACCGCCACGACCGCCACCTCGCGCCCGGTGGTGAAGTCGCCGTGCAGGAAGCTGACGACCTGATCGTCGATGGGATCGCTGGAGATGTGCGCCGAGCCCTTGTCGGCGAGGGCGATGTAGGCATCGTCAGCGAGCGCCTTGGCGTTGGTGGACTCGAGCACGGTGAGGTCGTCGACCACCGCAGCGAAGGTCAGCGAGCCTGCCGCCGGCGAGAAGATCGGCGTCCAGAGGCCGAAGGCAGCTTCGGAGATCTGGTTGACCTTCTCGAGCATCTGAACGCTCCAGGCCATCGCCTCCTGGTTGTTCCCCGGCCGCAGCCGGAGCGTGCGCGTGAACGTGTACATGGGCACCCTCGCATCGCCCTTGGCGGTCCCGCCGCGGCGAGCACCGCAGAGGCCCGTTGCAGGTGCCTCCATCGCGACTCTGCGCCTGCTCGGGTGATCTGTCCACCGGACATTCCCGACACGGCGCGGCGCCCGGGCGAGCGAGTCGGCGCACGATCTGAAACTGCTGTGCCCGGCGAGGGCCGTTGGGCCATCGAGCGCGGGAGGCTGCAGCGCGCAGCAGGACCACGGCCGCAACCAGCGCGGCGACGAGCGCCGTCGGCGTCGTGGCACCGGTGGCAGGCAGCAGGCCTGCTGCGCGCGCGCCCGGCAGGCTGGCCGCGCCGCCCGCCGCGACCGACGGCGGCGGCGCCCCTGCCACCGCCTCCACCACCGCGGGCGGGTCGGTTGCGGACGGCGCGTCGCACGGCTCGACGACCTGCAGCATCTCGGGCAGCGCCGCGCGGAGCGCGTGCTACCAGGCGGGCCAGGCGTGGTTGCCGCCGAGGTTGCTCTGGTCGTGGAAGGTCGAACCGGCCTGTGCCATGGCGAGCCGGAAGCTCTGGTTGAGCCCGAAGATGAACGCCTCGAGCGCGTAGGAGCCGGCGTTGTCGGGCTGGTCGCCAGCGGGTCCGCCAGGCGTGCCGGTCCCGGTGGCCAGCCACAGGTTGCCGTCGTAGGCGTCGTAGGCACCGGCGCGCGCGAGGTCCGTGGGGTTGTGCTCCGCCCAACCGTCGTGCTCGGTGGGCAGCCGGGACGGTCCGAACATCGCTTCGGTGGGGGCACCGAGCCCGGCGTCGTGCGCCAGCTGGAACCCGACGGTCGAGAGCGGCGGCGCGGGGCGGGAGTCGAGGAAGCCGGAGAACGACGCAGCGGCCACGAACAGGTCGGGATGGCGGCCTGCGTACGAGAAGGCGCCGAAGCCGCCCATCGACAGCCCCGCCACCAGCGTCGAGCCCCGGCAGTCCCCGACCGCGAGGTGCTCGCTCGCCCACGGGAGCACCACCCCGGTGTGGAAGCTCTCCCACTGTCGGCTGCCGTCGTGCCAGTCGGTGTACCACCCGGTCTCGGAGTGCTTGCCGCCGCCGTCGGGCATCACCACGATCGGGCAGCGCGCGGCATCCGCGGCGCACAGCTCGGCAACGAGCTCCTCCACGTCGGTGTTCTGCGTCCACGTCTCGGAGCCGTCGCCGGCGCCGTGCAGCAGCAGGAGCATCGGGTGCTCGGTGCCGCCGGCGGCGGCGTAGCGCGGCGGCAGCACGACGCGCACGCGGTTGCCGGGACGCTCGTGGTCACCGGGCACGACGATGCCGTCGGGCACCGGCACGTCGACGTCGACCACGCAGCTCGCCGCGCCGTCGCAGGCTGCCGGCACCTGGGCGACCAGCGGCACACCATCGTCGGCCCCGGCGTCCGGTGCACCCACGACGGCCAGCGGCACGAGCGCGGCGCCGACCGCACCCGCCACCTGCACCCAGCTGCGCCGCATCACCCTTGATTCGACGGCCCCCGCCCCGCGCCTCCCGGGCATCCGACCCGGCTACTGCGGGGCGACGAGGTAGACGTTCTCCTCGCCGAGGTGGTCTTCGAGGGATCGCACGAGACGGCCCACGGTGTCGTCCTCCTGGTCCCAGACGACCACGGCGCCGTCGACCTGGCGGGCCAGCCACGCGTCGCGCCGGGCGAGCGCTGCCCCGGCGAGCGCCTTGGTCCCCGGCGCTCGGCGATCGAGCGTGAGCGTCGTCGATGCCTGCTCCAGCAGCTCGGCGAAGTGCGCTCGGGCGTCGGGGGGCCAGGGCTTGTCGGCCTCGGGATAGGGCAGCACCGCAACGAGCGGCAGCCCGCGCTCGAGCGCCGCCTCGGCGCCCAGCTGCTCGGCGCCGAGCCGCAGACCGCTCACCACCGTGAGCGGACCGTCGACCTCGACCATCCCCTCGAGCACCTCGCCGACGCGCCTGCGGACGCTGTCGGCGATCGGGTTGGCGTCGTAGCCACCCAGCTCGGGTGGGCGGTGGCCCGTGACGAGCACGAGGCGGCCCTCCGGGAGACGCCGGTCGCGGCCGGACCCGCTGCCGGCCGCCCCCTTCGCCACGGTGTCGGGCGGACCGAGGTCCTCCGGCTCGCCGACGCCGGAGCGGCCCTGCTGGGTCATGGCGGCCTCGACCGCCAGGCGGTCGACGAGGTCGTTCATGGGGTCGCCGGAGTGGCCCTTCACCCAGCGGAAGGTGACATCCCCGCGCTCGACGACGAGCGCGACCAGCGGCTCCCAGAGGTCGCGGTTGGCGACCGGCTCCCGCTTGGAGTTCTTCCAGCCGCGCCGCACCCAGCCCTCGTGCCAGCGGTCGCGGAAGCAGTTCACGACGTAGGTCGAGTCGCTGACGATCTCCAACCGCCCGTCGATGGCGCGCACCGCCTCCAGCGCGGCGGTGATCTCCATGCGCTGGTTGGTGGTGGCCGCGGCCGCTCCCGACGCGTAGGGCCCGCCCGGCACGGCCCACGCCCAGCCGCCCGGACCCGGGTTCCCGGAGCAGGCGCCATCGGTGTAGGCGAGGGTCGGCGGGTCGGCGGCGCTCACGGGGCGATGCTGGCGCGTCCGGGCCGCCGAAGCGAACCTGCGCGGATCAGGTGCGAAGGGGGTCCCGAGGCGAGAGGATGGGCACATGATCATCGACGGCTTCGTGCACCAGCTGCCTGACACCGACGCGGCCGAGACCCAGGAGTGGCTCGACTCGCTCGACGCGGTGGTCGACACCCACGGCAAGACCCGCGCCCGGTTCTTGATGTCGAAGCTCCTCGAGCGGGCACGCGAGCTGCAGGTCGGCACCCCGGCCACGGTGTCGACCCCGTACGTCAACACGATCCCGCCCGAGCAGGAGCCCTTCTTCCCGGGCGACGAGGACCTCGAGCGCCGCATCCGGGCCTTCATCCGCTGGAACGCCGCCGTGATGGTCGTGAAGGCCAACAAGGCCGCCGAGGGCATCGGTGGCCACCTGGCCACGTTCGCGTCGTCGGCCGCGCTCTACGAGGTCGGCTTCAACCACTTCTTCCGGGGCAAGGACCACGGCCAGGCGGGCGATCACGTCTACTTCCAGGGCCACGCCGCCCCGGGCATCTACGCCCGCGCCTTCCTGGAGGGCCGCCTGAGCGAGCACCAGCTCGACCACTTCCGTCGGGAGATCGGCGGCGAGGGGCTCAGCAGCTACCCCCACCCCAGGCTCATGCCCGACTTCTGGGAGTACCCCACGGTGTCGATGGGCCTCGGCCCGCTGTCGTCCATCTACCACGCTCGCTTCAACAAGTACCTCCACAACCGCAAGCTCGAGGACACCTCGGCGTCTCGGGTGTGGTGCTTCCTCGGCGACGGCGAGTGCGACGAGCCCGAGACGCTCGGGTCGATCTCGCTGGCATCGCGCGAGGGCCTCGACAACCTGATCTGGGTGGTCAACTGCAACCTGCAGCGCCTCGACGGCCCCGTGCGCGGCAACGGCAAGATCATCCAGGAGCTGGAAGCGATGTTCCGCGGGGCCGGCTGGAACGTGATCAAGGTGATCTGGGGCAGCAAGTGGGACGAGCTGCTGGCGCAGGACCGCGACGGCGTGCTGCTGAACAAGATGAACTCCACCGTCGACGGCGAGTTCCAGCGCTACGCCGTCGAGTCCGGCGCCTACGCCCGAGAGCACTTCTTCGGCCCCGACCCGCGCCTGCGCAAGATGGTGGAGCACCTCAGCGACGACGAGATCCGCAACCTCCCCCGCGGTGGCCACGACTACCGCAAGCTCTACGCGGCCTACAAGGCAGCGACCGAGCAGGAGGGCGCGCCGACGGTCATCCTCGCCAAGACGATCAAGGGCTGGACGCTCGGGCCCGACGTGGAGGGCCGCAACGCCACGCACCAGATCAAGAAGATGACGACCGACCAGCTCCGCACGCTGCGCGACCGGCTCTACCTGCACGACGAGGTGCCCGAGGCGTCGCTCCAGGACGACCACAACCCGCCCTACATCACCCTCGACGAGGACTCCGAGGCACGGCGCTACATGCTGGAGCGCCGCCGCGCGCTCGACGGCCCGTTGCCGAGCCGCATCATCCGCACCAAGCGCAAGCTCGAGCTGCCCGCCAAGGCCGCGTTCGACGAGGTGCTCGGCGGGTCGGGCAAGCAGGCGGCGTCGACCACCACAGCGTTCACCCGGCTGCTGCGCAACCTCTGCCGCGACCCGAAGTTCGGCCCCCGCGTCGTCCCGATCATCCCCGACGAGGCACGCACCTTCGGCATGGACGCGCTCTTCAAGGAGTTCGCCATCTACGCGTCGCAGGGGCAGCGCTACGAGCCCGTCGACCACGACCTGCTGCTCAGCTACAAGGAGGCGCAGTCGGGTCAGATCCTCGAGGAGGGCATCACCGAGGCAGGGTCGATGGCGAGCTTCATCGCCGCCGGCACGTCCTACGCCACCCAGGGCGTGCCCATGGTGCCGTTCTTCACCTTCTACTCGATGTTCGGCTTCCAGCGGGTGGGCGACCTCATCTGGCAGGCCACCGACGCGCGAGCCCGCGGCTTCCTGCTCGGCGCCACCGCCGGGCGCACGACGCTGCTCGGCGAGGGGCTCCAGCACCAGGACGGCCACAGCCTCGTGCTGGCGTCGGTGAACCCCGCCGTGGAGGCGTACGACCCCGCCTTCGCCTACGAGGTCGCCACCATCGTGCGCCAGGGCCTGCGCCGCATGTGGCTCGACGAGGACGACGTCGTCTACTACCTGACGCTCTACAACGAGAACCAGGTGATGCCGCCCATGCCCGCCGACGTCGACAAGGGCGTCATCGAGGGGCTCTACCGCTGGGCGCCTGCGCCCGACGGGCCCAAGGTCCCCGCCTCGATCCTCTTCTCGGGCACGGCCAACCTCGCCGCGCGCGAGGCCCAGGCGCAGCTGGCTGAGCACTACGACGTCGGCGTGGACCTCCACTCGGCGACGAGCTACAAGCGGCTCCGCGAGCAGGCGCTGTCGACCGAGCGCTGGAACCGTCTCCACGCCGATCAGCCGGCGCGCACGCCGAGGGTCACCGAGCTGCTCGCCGGTGAGGGACCGATCGTCGCCGTGACCGACTTCATGAAGGCGGTCCCCGACCAGATCTCCCGGTGGGTCCCGTCCGGGCGCAGCTTCACGCCGCTGGGCACCGACGGCTTCGGCCGCAGCGACACCCGCGAGGCGCTCCGACGCTTCTTCGAGGTCGATGCGCCCCACGTCGTCGTGGCGACGCTCGCGGCGCTGGCCGCGGCGGGTGACGTCAAGCCCGAGCTCGTCAGCGACGCGATCAGGCGCTACGGCATCGACCCCGACACCGCCGACCCGCGGCTGCCTGACCCGCGCTAGCCGAGCGAGCTCGGGGCGAGCCGGCGACGGTCCTGGCGCGTCCCGCCGCGACCGGCGGGCGCTGCATGCGTATCGTGGCCGCCGATGACCACCCGCACCCTGCCCGTCACCGGCGACCCGGAGGCCGACCAGCTGCTGGTCGACGACCCGCTCGCCCTGCTGGTCGGCATGCTGCTGGATCAGCAGGTGCCGATGGAGTGGGCCTTCTCCTCCCCCAAGAAGCTGAAGGAGCGACTGGGTGGTCGGCTCGACGCGGCCGCCATCGCCGAGACGCCCCTCGAGGCCCTCGAAGCGGTCTTCAAGGGCCCGCCCGCGCTGCACCGCTACCCCGGGTCGATGGCCAAGCGCACCCAGCAGCTCTGCGTGCACCTCGTCGAGGAGCACGGCGGCGACGCAGCTGCGGTGTGGTCGGACGCCCCGAGCGGTGCCGCCCTCTTCGCGCGCCTGCGCGCCCTGCCCGGCTTCGGCGGCGAGAAGGCCAAGATCTTCCTCGCCCTGCTCGCCAAGCGCCTCGACGTCCGCCCCGAGGGCTGGGAGGAGCTGGCCGGCCCCTTCGCCGACGACACCCCTCGCTCGGTGGCCGACGTCGACTCGCCCGAGGCGTTGCAGCGGGTGCGCGAGTTCAAGAAGGCGATGAAGGCGAGGGGCAAGGGCAAAGCCGACTGATGGCCCGCCGCCAGGTGTCCGAGCGCGTGGAGCGATCGCCCGCCGGCCGGCTGGTCATCAGTGCCGCCATCGTCCTCGTGCTGCTGGTGCAGGTCGCCACGCACCTGCCGCCCTCGGCGCTCGACCGGGCGCTGGCACCGACGGCGAACCGGGTGATCCGCATGCTCGGGATCGAGCAGGCGTGGGGTGTCTTCGCGCCCGACCCGCGCGCGACGAGCCTCGAGCTCGAGGCGCGCGTCACGTTCGCAGACGGCTCCACCGCCACCTGGGAGGTGCCGCAGGGCCCGGTCGTCGGCGCCAACCTCCGCTACTACCGGTGGCGGAAGTGGCTCGAGCGCATCCGCTCCGATGACTTCCGGGGGCTCTGGCGGCCGACCGCGGCGTGGGTCGCGTCGCTCTACGACGACGCCCCGTCGCCCGTCGCGCAGGTGCAGCTCGTCCGCCGCTTCCACGAGAACGCCATCGCCGGCGACCAGCCGCCTTGGCAGGAGCACGTCTTCTACACGCTCGACCTGGCGCCCGCCGATGCGCTGGAGCGGTCGCCGTGACCGCCGCGGTGCACGAGGCAGGTCACGCCCGCTCGCTCTGGGACCGCTTCTTCTTCGAGCCGCAGAGCACGTCGCCGATGACCCTCGTGCGCATCGGGTGGGGCGCGCTCACGGCGCTCTGGGCGATCTCCATCCTCCCCGACGTCGATCCCTTCCTGACCGAGGGCGCGCTGCGCTACGAGCGGCGGCTGCCGCCCGGCTCGTGGAGCCCGCTCGAGTGGACGTCGTGGGACGGTGCGCCGCTCACGGTGTGCCTGCTCCTGCTCGTCACCGCCATCGCCACGATGATCGGGTTCCACACCCGGCTGAGCTCGATCGTGGCCGTGCTGTGCCTCATCACCATCCAGCGGGGCAACTCGACGATCTTCAACTCGGGCGACCTCGTGCTGCGCCAGGTCGGTGTCGCCGTGGCGCTGGCGCCCTGCGGGCTCCTGCTGTCGGTGGACGCCCTTCGCGACCGGCGCCGGGGCATCGCGCCGGCGCCGTGGCGGGCACCGTGGGCCATGCGGCTCCTGCAGCTCCAGCTCGCCGTCGGCTACGCCCTCTCGGCGTGGGCCAAGCTGCGCGGGGCGTCCTGGCACGAGGGCACCGCCCTGGGGTTGGCGCTGCGCATGGAGGACCTGCAGCGCTTCACCCCGCCGGAGTGGCTCTTCGAGCAGGCCGTGCTGCTCAACGCGCTCTCCTGGGGCACGCTGGCGTTCGAGGGCGGCTTCTTGCTGGCGGTCTGGAACCGGCGTCTGCGGCCCTGGGTGCTGGGCACCGGCGTGGCCTTCCACCTCGGCATCGACATCTTCCTCGACGTCGGGTTCTTCAGCTGGGCGATCTTCCTCGCCTACCTGGCCTTCGTGCCCGCCGAGGTGGCCGACCGCATCGTCGGGCGGTTCGACCCCGCCGGCGTCGGTCGCTCAGGACAGCCGGTGCCGCTGGCGGTCGAGCCAGCCGAGCAGGACGGCGACGGCTCGCGGATCATGGCGTAGGCGGTGCCCGGCGCCGCTCACGATGCGGAGCTCGGCGTCGCCGTGCGAGTCCACCAGCACCCGCGCGTCGAACACCGGGACGAGGTCGTCGTCGCTCCCGTGGACGACGAGCAGCGGGCGCGGCGCCAGCACGGGGGCGCAGGCCACGGCGCGCAGCTCCTTGAGCTCGCGTGACCACGCGTCGACGTCGCCGGGGAAGGTGGCGTCGGTGATCATGCCGACCTCGCGGGCGTGCTCCAGGAGCCGCCGTGGGTGGCTCGCCCAGTCGTCGAAGTCGGCAGGCGCGCCGAGCGACGCCACGCCGCGCACGCCGGGGTGCTGCGCCGCCGCGCAGATCGACAGCGCGCCGCCGGTGCCGTAGCCGGCCAGCCAGACCCCGCTGACGGGGTCCATCGCCTGCAGGTGGTCGACGGCGGCGCCGAGGTCGTCGAGCCACCCGCGCAGCGAGAAGCTGCCCTCCGAGCCGCTGCAGCCGCGGAACGCCAGCGCCAGCGCGATCCAGCCCATCTCGGCCGCGATGCGCTCGGCCAGCTCCGGCAGCGCCGCCGCGGCGTCGGCCGCCTTCACGTCGCTGGGGTAGCCGTGGGCCAGCACCACCGCGGGGACGGTGCTGACGTCGGCGCGCACGGGGGGCCGGGCGAGGTGCGACGCGAGGAGGTTCCCGCCGGAGGGGAAGCGGTGCTCCACGACCCCTGCGGGGCTATCCGCCGTCGGCGGCAGGGTCGCCGCAGCAGCCGCAGCGCCGGTAGCCGCGGTTGCGGGCTTCGGGGAGCGTGTCAGGACCGAAGCACAGGTAGGTCCGTGCCGCCATGAGCTCGTCGATGACGGCCGGGTCGTCGCAGCCGTCGAGGTCGTGGACGATCTGCGTTCGCTTGTCACCGAGCCAGCGGAAGTGCTCGAAGCGGGCGGGGCGTTCCATGGCGGCGAATGTACCTGCGGACGCGAGACGGGGACCGCATCGGCAGCGCCGACGCGATCCCCGTCTTCGTAGCACCATGCTGTGCGACCGGAGTGCGCCACCCGTGATGGGTGACCGGGAGGGACCACTCCCCGAGGCGCCGCTCCGGCGGTGACTGGCTGGGTCTCGCCAGGTGGTCCAGCCAACCGCTCTAGCGGCCAGCCACCTCCAGGGTCCCGTGACAACAGTCGTTCATCTGATGGACCACCTCCCTTCTCTGGTGCACCCAGTGAACCACGCGATGCGGGGTGCGCGACGGCACCTTTTCGGCGTCAGGCGCGAGGGCCCAGCGCCCCGATCTCGTCGAGGTGGGCGAGCAGCGCCCGGATGACCTCGTAGGCGTCCTCGTCGGCGACGTCGAGGCCCTGGGACTCCACCGTGCCGAGCACCACGGCGACGGCTTCGTCGTCGGCCACGACGACGTCGGCGTCGCCAGGCACGGACAGCTCCTCGCCGGGGAGGGCCGTCAGGCCCTGGGCGCGGAGGTGGTCGAGGGTGGCGAGGATCAGCGAGCGGACCTCGTCATAGGTGAGGCGGGACTGCGAGGCGGGCGGGAGCCGGTCCCCGACGGCGTCGACGGCCTCGTCGAGGTCGAAGATCGCCGCCCGGGTCTCATGCCCGAGCCGGAACGCCTCTGACCCCACGAGCGCCGCAGCGATGGCGAAGACCGCCACCGCTGCGGCGACGAGGAAGAGCCAGCTCAGATGCCGATCCTCTGGGCGAGGAGCTCGCGGTGGTAGGTGGGGTCGCCGAAGAGCAGCTCGGAGCTCTTGGCCCGCTTGAAGTAGAGGTGGGCCGGGTGCTCCCACGTGAAGCCGATGCCGCCGTGGATCTGGATGTTCTCGGCGGCGGCGTGGAAGTACGCCTCGGAGCAGTAGGCCTTGGCCAGGCTCGCCACCGAGGGCAGCTCGTCGTTGAGCTCCGCGGCGCACCACGCGGCGTAGTAGGCGGCCGACTTGGCCGACTCGACCTCGAGCAGCATGTCGGCGCACTTGTGCTTGATGGCCTGGAACGAGCCGATGGGCCGGCCGAACTGGACGCGGTCCTTGGCGTACTGCACGGCGGTCTCGAGCACCTTCTGGGCGCCGCCCACCTGCTCCGCGGCGAGGGCCACGGCGGCCAGGTCGAGGACCCGCTCGAGGGTCGCCCAGCCGGCACCGTCGGTGCCGATGAGCGTGGCCGCAGCGCCGTCGAGCTCCACCTTGGCCTGCTTGCGGGTCTGGTCCATGGTGGCCAGCGGCGTGCGCGTGACGCCCGAGGCGCTCGGGTCGACGGCGAAGATCGACACGCCGGCGTCGCTCCGTGCCGCGACGAGCAGCAGGTTGGCCACGTGGCCGTCGAGCACGAACATCTTGGTGCCGCTGATCGTCCAGCCGTCGCCCTGCTTGCTGGCGGTGGCCTCGATGCCGCCCTCGTCCCACTTGCCGTTCGGCTCGGTGAAGGCGAGCGTGGCGATCGTCTCGCCCGAGGCGATGCCGGGGAGGTGCTCCTTCTTGGCGGCGTCGTCGCCGGCGTGGAGCAGCGTCGTCGTGGCGAGCACGGCCGAGGAGAAGTACGGGGCGGCGAGCAGGGCACGGCCCATCTCCTCGAGCACCACGGTGAGCTCCACGAACGTGAAGCCCTGGCCGCCGAACTCCTCGGGGATGATGAGGCTCTGCAGGCCGAGCTCGTTGGCCATCTGCTCCCAGACCTTGGGGTCGTAGCCCTCGTCGGTCTCCATGAGGCGGCGGACCTCGGACTCGGGCGACTTCGACTCGAGGAACTGGCGGGTGATGCGGCGGAGCTCTTCCTGCTCCTCGGAGAAGGCGAAGTTCATGGGTCCCCTCAGGATCGTGCGGATGTGCGAGGGAGGGTCTACCGGCTGGGACCCGCGGGCGCCATCGAGGTTGTGTACTCACGTGTACACTTGGCGGGTGGAGCGAATCGGCGCCCGGGAGCTGCGGGCCAACCTCGCCACGGCCCTGCGCCGGGCGGCCGCCGGCGAGCGTGTGGTGGTGACCCTCGACGGCCGGCCGGTGGCGCAGCTGGGCCCGCTCGAGCCCGGCAGCGAGCCGACGCTCGACGAGCTCGCCGCGTCGGGCCTCGTCGAGCCGCCTCGCCGCGCCGATCGCCCACCCCCGCCGCACGCGCTCGACACCGCCGTGGACGTGCGGCTCGACCGGGTGCTCGACGAGGTGCGCGGCGCATGACGCTCTACGTC
Source organism: uncultured Microthrixaceae bacterium (assembly GCA_963715505.1). Lineage (GTDB taxonomy): Bacteria > Actinomycetota > Acidimicrobiia > Acidimicrobiales > VFJN01 > VFJN01. The sequence goes on along the minus strand of OY970242.1, from coordinate 619,798 downwards.
GACACGTCGGCCCTGGTCCGTCGCTACCTGCACGACCGCTACCGCCCGCTCGTGCTCGACGCCATGGCGGGCGAGGGGCCGTGGTGCGCATCGGCCCTGGTGCGCAGCGAGACGCAGCTGGCGCTGCACCGCGCCAGCGTGAGCTCGAGCCAGCAGTCCGAGCTGTGGCGCCTGCTGCGCGACGAGTGGGAGGCGTTCTGGGTGGTGCCGGTCGACGATCGCGGCATGGCACGTGCCGTGGAGATCGGGGCGGCCTTCGGGGTGCGCATGGTCGATGCCATCCACCTCGCCGCCGCCGACCGCCTGCCCGGGCCGGTCCGCTACCTCACCTTCGACCGCCAGCAGATCCCGGCCGCCGCGGCGCTCGGCTTCGAGGTGCTCAGCCCGCTGGCGGCCTGACCTGAGCCGGGCGGGGCGCCGGCGCCCGCGGCGGCGGCCCTGCCGAGCGCGGGCGTAGCCTCGACGGCATGAGCGACACGCTGATCTGGGAGGCGACGGGCGCCGAGATGCACGAGGTGGTCGTCGGCCCCGTCGACAACAACGTCTTCGTGCTGCGCTGCACCGAGACGGGCGACGCCGTGCTCCTCGACGCGGCCAACGAGCACGACCGCCTGCTGGCGCTGTGCCGTGACCTCGGCGTGCGCAAGGTGCTCGAGACGCACGGGCACTGGGACCACATCCAGGCGGTGCCCGAGCTGCGCGACGCCGGCTACTCGGTGGGCGTGACGGCGGCCGACGCCGCGATGCTGCCGTCCTACGACGAGGTGATCGAGGACGACGCCGTGATCGAGGTGGGCCGCCTCCGGCTGCGCACCATCGCCACGCCGGGTCACACCCCGGGTTCGATGTGCTTCCTCCTCGACGGGCACCCGCTGCTGTTCTCCGGCGACACGCTCTTCCCGGGCGGCCCCGGAGCCACCCAGTACGAGGGCGGCGACTTCCCCACCATCATCGAGTCGATCGATCGGCGCCTCTTCACCCTGCCCGCCGACACGCTCGTGCTGCCCGGCCACGGCGACTCCACCACGATCGGGGCCGAGCGCCCGCACCTCCAGGAGTGGATCGACCGAGGCTGGTGACCGTGGGCGACGCGCTGCCGTACCACCTGCGGCCCGACGACGAGACGCCGGTCCACACCGACGACCTCCCGGCCACCCCGACCCGCGACCGCGCCATCCCCGCCACTGCGTGGGTCGAGGCGCCCGACGAGCTGCTCCGGCTCGGCGAGGACCTGCCGGGCCGGCCCGTCGCCAGCTACAAGCGCCGGATCGGGCCGTGGCTGCTGTGGCGGGCGGGGCCCGCCACCAAGGCGGCCGCCCGGTACTGGGCGGGGCGCGCCGACGACCTCGACGACCGCTGGAGCTTCACCCTGCGCCCGGATGGCACCGGCCACGGCGTGGGCCCCTCCGGCGCCGACCACGAGCGCTTCCGCGCCTGGAAGGAAGACCTGCGCGACGCCGCCGAGCGACCTTTTCCACTATCGCCATAGTGCTAATACACTGGGGGCCATGCCCCCCGCTGTCCCCCTGTTCCAGATCGAGGGCCTCCGGGCCCGGCCGGCCGTCGCACCCGACGCCGGCGACATCCTCAAGGGCGTCGACCTCACCGTGCAGCCCGGCGAGGTGCACGCCCTGATGGGTCCCAACGGGTCCGGCAAGTCCACCCTGGCCTCGACCCTGCTCGGCTCACCCGAGTACGAGGTCACCGGCGGGCGCCTGCGCTTCAAGGGCGACGACATCACCGACTGGGACACCGAGGTGCGAGGCAAGGCCGGCATGTTCCTCGCCTTCCAGTACCCCCAGCAGGTGCAGGGGGTGTCGGTCATCAACTTCCTGCGCCAGGCGCTCTCGGCCCGCAAGGGCATCGACCTGTCGGTGCTGGAGCTGCGCCTGGCGATCATGGAGTGGATGGAGCGCCTCGACATGGACCCCTCCTTCGCCGACCGCTTCCTCAACGAGGGGTTCTCGGGCGGCGAGAAGAAGCGCAACGAGATCCTGCAGATGGCGATCCTCGAGCCCGAGATCGCCGTCCTCGACGAGACCGACTCCGGCCTCGACATCGACGCCCTCAAGGTCGTCGCCCAGGGGGTGCAGGAGGTCCGACGCGACCGCCCCGATCTCGGCGTCGTGGCCATCACCCACTACCAGCGCCTGCTCGACCACCTCGTCCCCGACGTCATCCACATCCTCATCGACGGTCGCATCGTCGACAGCGGCGGTCCCGAGCTGGGCGAGACCCTCGAGCGGGAGGGCTACGACGCATGGCGCTAGACGTCGCCCGCATCAAGAAGGACTTCCCGATCCTCGAGCGCGAGGTGCACGGCGGCCGGCTCGTGTACCTCGACTCCGCCAACACCTCGCAGAAGCCGCGGTCGGTGCTCGACGCCATCCAGGGCTACTACGAGCAGTCCAACGCCAACGTGCACCGCGGCACCTACCTCATCGCCGAGGAGGCCACCGCGGCGCTCGAGGGCGCCCGGGCCAAGGTGGCGCGCTTCATCGGCGCTCGCTCGAGCCGCGAGGTCATCTTCACCAAGAACGCCACCGAGGCGCTGAACCTGGTCGCCAAGGCGTGGGGCCGAGCCAACCTGCGAGCGGGCGACGCCGTGGTGCTCACCGAGCTCGAGCACCACGCCAACATCGTCCCCTGGCACCAGCTCCACGACGAGCTCGGCGTCGAGCTGCGCTGGATCCCCGTCGGCGCCGACGGCCACCTCGACCTCACCGACCTCGACCGCCTCGTCGACGGCGCCAAGGTCGTCACCTTCGCGGCCATGTCGAACGTCCTCGGCACCGTGCTGCCCGTGCAGCGCCTGGTCACCGCGGCACACGACGCCGGGGCGATCGCGGTCGTCGACGCCTCGCAGTACGTGCCGCACATCGCCACCGACGTGCAGGCCTGGGGCGCCGACTTCGCCGCCTTCACCGCCCACAAGATGCTCGGGCCCACCGGCATCGGTGTGCTGTGGGGCACCGAGGAGATCCTCGACGCCACGCCGCCGTTCCTGACCGGCGGCGAGATGATCCTCAACGTGACCAAGGAGGGCTTCACGGCCAACGAGCTGCCGTGGAAGTTCGAGGCCGGCACGCCGCCCATCGCAGAGGCCGTCGGGCTCGGCGCCGCGGTCGACTACCTCAGCGGCTTGGGCATGGACGCGGTCCGCGAGCACGAGGTGGCCCTGACGGGCTACGCCCTGCGGACGCTCGGCGAGCGCTTCGGCGACGACCTGCGCATCCACGGTCCTGCCGAGCCGGCCGAACGTGGCGGGGTGATGTCGTTCACCTACCGAGACGTGCACCCGCACGACCTCACGCAGGTGTTCGACGAGCACGGCGTCTGCGTCCGCGCCGGCCACCACTGCGCCAAGCCGCTGATGCAGGGCCTCGGCGTGGCGGCGACGGCGCGCGCCTCGCTCTACGTGTACAACGACGAAGCCGACGTCGACGCGCTGGCCGAGGCCATCTCGGCCGCCGCCGACTTCTTCGCGCCTTGATCGCCCGACGGTAGGATCGCCAATCGCATGCCCGGCCTCGAAGACCTGTACCGAGAGATCATCCTCGACCACTACCGCTCGCCGCGGAACCGCGGCGAGCTGCCCTCGCCGCCGGCTGCGCGCGTGGAGGGCTTCAACCCGCTGTGCGGCGACGAGATCGTCATCTACGCCGACGTCGCCGACGGCGTCCTCACCGACATCCGCATCGGGGGGCAGGGTTGTTCGATCAGCCAGTCGTCTGCGTCGATGATGTCGGCAGCGGTGAAGGGCAAGACCATCGACGAGGTCGAGGCGCTCACGCGGGCCTTCAAGGGGATGATGTCGATCCACGAGCACGCCCTCGACGGCGACGGCGAGGTGCCCACGGAGCCCGATCCCGACGTCAAGCTCGGTGACCTCGAGGCCCTGCGCGGGGTCGTGAAGTTCCCGGTGCGGATCAAGTGCGCCACGTTGAGCTGGAACACCCTGCAGCAGGCGCTCGCCGAGGCCGCCCCGCGCTAGAGGTCACTCGCCGAGGGCGCGGTCGACCTCGGCGGCCAGCTCGAAGCAGCGGTCGGTGATGCCACCGGCGGCATGGGACGAGATGTCGATCACCACGCGGTTCCAGGAGTTCGACCAGTCGGGGTGGTGATCGAGCTTCTCCGCGGCGAGGGCCACCATCGCCATGAACCCGAAGGCCTCCCGGAAGTCGGCGAAGGTGACCTCGCGATGCAGCGCGCCGTCGACCACCGCCCAGCCCGGCTGGTCGCGCAGCCGTGCCTCGACCTCGTCGGTGGGGAGCACGGGGTCAGCCACGGCTCCTTGGTAGCACTCCGGGGCGAGCTGATCGAGGGCCGGGCGGTCAGCTCGCCGCGATCCGCTCGCCAGGGGGCGGTTCCTCCGAGGGCCAGCGGGCCGGGCACCACGCCACCTGGGGACGGCCGAAGGCGAAGCCCTGGGCGAGGTGCACACCGGCCTCGCGCAGCGCTCGGGCCTCCTCGACCAGCTCCACGCCCTCGGCGATGATCGTGGTGCCGACGTCGTCGGCGAAGGTGGTGAGCGCGGCCACGAGCGCGCGGCGCGCGGCGTGCTCGTGCAGCCCTCCGACGACCGAGCGGTCGAGCTTGAGGAAGTGCGGTGACAGCTCGAGGACGTGGCGCAGGCTCGAGTAGCCCGCGCCGGTGTCGTCGACGGCGAGCCGGACGCCGAGCGCCGACCAACGGGCGATGGACGGACGCAGGCGCTCGTAGTCCTCGACGTGCTCGTGCTCCGTGAGCTCGACGACGAGCCGGGCGGCCAGCGGCGCGCAGAGGGCGTGCACGCGCTCGTCGACGAGCGTGGAGGCGCTGATGTTGACGAACAGCAGTGAGTCGTCGGGCGGGAGCCCCAGCGCGGCGATGGCGGAGAGGCACGTCAGCTCGAGCTGGGCGTCGAGCCCCATCTCGCGGGCCAGCCGGAACCACGGTCCCGGCAGGTCGGCCTGCTCCCCGAGCCGGGCGAGGGCCTCGTAGCCGACGGTGACGTGGTCGTCGAGGCGCAGGACCGGCTGGAAGACCACTCGGACCTCACGGTGGTCGATGGCATGCTCGAGCGGCGCGCGCCGCGCCAGCTCGGCTGCATCAGCCGCCCGGTCGGTCTTGCCTCGGCGTCCGAGCACCCTCGGGACGGTACCCCGTAGCGGCGCAATTGCCGCGTATGCGCCCTAGGCGAGCGGATCGGCGAAGGGATCGGCGACCGCGGGGAGGGGCGCGCCGGCCCCTTCGGCCCCGTCGTCGCCGAAGGCGGCGTAGCCGGTCTGCTCCAGCTCTGCCGCCAGCTCGGCGCCGCCGCTGCGCTGGATGACCCCGCGGACCAGCACGTGCACCCGGTCGGGCCGCAGCTCGTGGAGCAGGCGGTTGTAGTGGGTGATGGCGAGCACCCCGAGGCCGGTCTCGTCCGTGGCCGCCTCGATGCGGCGTGCGCAGGCGCGCAGCGCGTCGACGTCGAGACCCGAGTCGAGCTCGTCGAGGATGGCGATTGCCGGCTCGAGCACCGCCAGCTGCAGCGTCTCGTTGCGCTTCTTCTCGCCGCCGGAGAGATCGACGTTCATGGCTCGTTCCAGGAACCGGTCGTCGAAGCCGATGCGCTCGGCCTCGGCCGACAGGCGCGCCGGCACGTCCTCGACATCCTTCCCGGCAGCCGCGAAGGCCGCCTGGAGCGCGTCGAGGACCGCCACACCGGGCACCTCGGTCGGGTACTGCATGGCGAGGTAGAGCCCGGCGTGGGCGCGCTCCCAGGGCGTCATGGCGAGCACGTCGGCGCCGTCGAGCGTCACCGTGCCGCCGAGCACCTCGTAGCCCGGCCGGCCCATGATCACGTGGGACAGCGTCGACTTGCCCGACCCGTTGGGACCCATGACCGCGTGCACCTCGCCGGAGCGGATCGTGAGGTCGATGCCCTTGAGGATCTCCGTGCCGGCCACTCCCGCCCGGAGCCCGCGGATCTCGAGCACGTGCTCAGCCATCGTCGACCACCACCTCGATCTCGCCGTCGACCACCCGGGCCTCGAACACCGGCACCGGCTTGGTGGCCGGCAGCGCCTGCGGCTCGCCGTCGACGAGCGAGAAGGCGCTGCCGTGCTTCCAGCACTCGATCTGGCGATCCTCCGCCAGCACCTCGCCTTCGGCGAGCGAGACGTCCTGGTGGCTGCACACGTCACCGATGGCGTACACGTCGTCGTCGATGCGAACGACGGCGATGCGGTGCTCGCCGATGACGACCTGCCGGGCCGTGCCGGCTTGGAGGTCTTCGAGCTTGCCGATGCGCTCCACCCTCATGCCAGCACCGCCTGCAGCTTGGCCGACACGGCCGCGTCGAGGGCCGGCCGCAGGTCGCTGGACGGAAAGGCGTCGAAGACCTCGGCGAAGAAGCCCGCCACGATGAGGCGCTCGGCGACGACGGTGGGGATGCCGCGGCTCTCCAGGTAGAAGCGCTGCTCCTCGTCGATGGGACCGACCGCCGAGGCGTGGCTGCAGTGGACGTCGTTGTTCTCGATCATCAGGTTCGGCACCGACTCGGCCCACGCGTCCTCCGACAGCTTGATGTTGCGGTTGGTCTGGAAGGCGTTGGTGCCCCGCGCCTCCTTGCCGACCTTGATGAGGCCGGTGTACACCGACCGCGACCGGTCGCTCACCGCGCCCTTGAACAGGAGGTTGCTCGTCGTGTCCGGCGCGACGTGCTCCTGGAAGGTCCGGTAGTCGAGCGTCTGGTCGCCGTCGCCGAAGTAGGCGGCCAGCAGGTCGCCACTGGCGCCGCGGCCCACGAGCCGGCAGTCGGTCCGGACGCGCGCGTAGTCGCCCCCGAACCCTGCGAGGCCGGCGGTCACCGTGGCCTGCGACTCGGCCCGGATGTCGAGCGCACCGACCGACCAGGCAGAACGATCGAGGAGCTGCACGCCGAGGTACCCGAGGCGCGCCGCCGACTCGAGGAGCAGGTTCGTGGACGGGAGCAGCAGGCCGTCGCCGCCGCCCTCGAAGACCTCCACCACCCGCAGCTCGCTGTCGGCACCGGCGCGCACGACGACCTGCGATGAGCTGGCTGAGCCGTCGGCGGCGCCGGCGTGGCGGATGACGATCGGTGCGTCGAGCGCGACGCCGGCAGGCACGTCGATGACGACGACGTCGCTGACGAGGGCGTGCTGCAGCCACCAGAGCCCGTCACCCTCGACCGGCAGGTCACCGAGCAGGTCGTCGTCGGCGAGGTCCGCGGCGCGCAGCACCCGCGCGCGGCCCAGGTCGCCGTGCTCGACGACGGTCGACGACGCCGCCGGACCGAGACGGTCGAGGTCGAGCTCGTCGATCCGGCTGTAGCGCCACACCTCCTGCTCGGTGCTCGGCAGCGCCGCACGGGCGAAGTGCTCCGCGGCCGCTCGCCGACGGTCGACCAGCCACTTGGGGCCGCCCAGGGCGGCGACGTCGTCGGCAGAGAACGCGCTCAGGATGACCTCTCAGCACTCGCGAAACGGGGGCCGCCAGGCCCCCGGAAACCCGGTCATGCTACCAACCCACGCCTCTGGACCCACATGACCGCCGTGGGAGGGAGGTGTTCGGGGACGTCGTCGCTACGCCTTGCGCCGGAAGAGGCGCTTGAGGCGGCCGCTCCGGGAGGCCCGCTCGCGCTCGATGGCGGCCAGGACCTCGGCGCCGACGGCGTTGAGGTGGTCCTCGGCCGCGTCGAGCACGGCGGCGGCCGAGCCGTCGCCGCGGTCGAGCACGTCGAGCGGCTCGGCGGGGGTCGGTGGCGTGACGAGGGTGCCGTGGCTCCAGTTCACGTCCGCCAGTCGCCGCGTGTAGCTGGGGCAGTCCTCAGGGCAGCGCCACGGCGCCTCGGGCGCGAGGTCCAGGTCGCACTTCCGCACGGTCTCGCCGTTGCGGTAGGTGCGGCTCTCGAAGTGCTTGCAGTCCTGGCGCATGGGCATCAGCAGCTCCCTGCGCCAGGGTCAGCCAACGCTGCCCTCCATCTGCAGCTCGATGAGCCGGCTCCACTCGACGGCGTACTCCATGGGCAGCGTCCGCGTGACGGGCTCGATGAAGCCGTTGACGATCATGCCCATGGCCTGCTCCTCGGAGAGGCCGCGGCTCATCAGGTAGAAGAGCTGCTCGTCGGCCACCTTGGAGACGGTGGCCTCGTGGCCGATGACGGCGTCGCGGGCGCCGACCTCCATGTAGGGGAAGGTGTCGCTGACGGAGTCCTCGTCGAGGATGAGGGCGTCGCACTGGACGTGGCTCTTGCAGCCGTAGGCGTCGTCCTCCACCCGCACCAGGCCGCGGTAGCTCGTGCGGCCGCCGTCCTTGGAGATCGACTTGGAGACGATCTTGGAGGTGGTCTCGGGGGCGGCGTGGACCATCTTGGCGCCGGCGTCCTGATGCTGGCCCTCACCGGCGTAGGCCACGGAGAGCACCTCGCCGGAGGCCTTGGGACCGACCATGTAGACGGCGGGGTACTTCATGGTGAGGCGGCTGCCGATGTTGCCGTCGATCCACTCCATGTGGCCCTCGGCCTCGACCCGCGCTCGCTTGGTGACCAGGTTGAAGACGTTGTTCGACCAGTTCTGGATGGTGGTGTAGGTGACCCGCGCCGAGGGCTTGACCACGATCTCCACCACGGCGGAGTGCAGCGAGTCGGTGGTGTACACCGGGGCCGAGCAGCCCTCGATGTAGTGCACCTTCGAGCCCTCGTCGGCGATGATCAGGGTGCGCTCGAACTGGCCCATGTTCTCCGCGTTGATGCGGAAGTAGGCCTGCAGCGGCATGTCGACCTCGACGCCCGGGGGAACGTAGATGAACGAGCCGCCCGACCACACCGAGGAGTTCAGCGCGGCGAACTTGTTGTCGTTGGCCGGGATGATCTTGGCCCAGTGCTCCTTGACCAGCTCGGGGTACTCGCGCAGCGCCGTGTCCATGTCGCAGAAGATCACGCCCTGGCGCTCGAGGTCCTCCCGGTTGCGGTGGAACACGACCTCGGACTCGTACTGGGCGGTGACGCCGGCGAGGTACTTCCGCTCGGCCTCGGGGATGCCCAGCTTCTCGTACGTCTGCTTGATGGCGTCGGGCAGCTCGTCCCACTCGTCGACCTGCGAGCTGGTGGGCTTGATGTAGTAGTAGATGTCGTCGAGGTAGATCTCCGACATGTCGCCGCCCCAGCGGGGCATCGGACGCTTCTCGAAGTGCCGGTAGGACTTGAGCCGGAAGTCGAGCATCCACTGCGGCTCGCCCTTCATCCAGCTCATCTCCCGGATGATGTCCTCGTCGAGGCCCTTCTTGGGCTTGAAGACGTAGTCCTCGGCGTCGCTCCAGCCGAGTGCGTACTTCGAGAGGTCGAGATCGGTGACTGCCATGGTGGCCCTTCCACGCGGGGGGAATTTCTCCTATGTAGATGGTAACAATTCCGGCCCGCCGATCCCACCAGCCCACGTGGCGAACAGCCTGGCGTAGGGGCCGCCCCGGCCGACGAGGTCCTGGTGGGTGCCGAGCTCGGCGAGCCGCCCGTCGCTGACCACCCCGACCAGGTCGGCTCGTTCGGCGGTCGAGAGGCGGTGGGCGATCACGATCACGGTGCGGCCCTCCATGAGCCGAGCCATTGCCCGTTCCACCATGGCCTCCGTGCCCGGGTCGAGGCTCGACGTCGCCTCGTCGAGCACCAGCACCGCCGGATCGGCCAGCGCCGCCCGGGCCAGGGAGACGAGCTGCTTCTCCCCCGCCGAGAGCCGAGAGCCCCGCTCGCGCACCTCGGTGGCGAGCCCGTCGGGCAGGCCGGCGAAGCGCTCGTGGGCGCCGATCGCCTCCAGTGCCGCCCGGACGTCGTCGTCGCTCGCCCCGGCGCGGGCGAGGCGCACGTTCTCGAGGATCGTGCCGTTGAAGAGGAACCCCTCCTGGGGGACGACCACGACCCGCTGGCGCAGCGATCGCTTCGTGGCGTCGCGCACGTCGATCCCCGCGTACCGAACGGCCCCCTCGGTCGGGTCGTAGAGGCGGGCGATCAGCTTGGCCAGCGTCGACTTGCCGGCCCCGGTGGGTCCCACCAGCGCGAGGCGAGCGCCGACGGGGATGTGCAGGTCGACGCCGGAGAGGACCTCGGCGCCGCCCGCGTAGGCGAAGCCCAGGGCCGTCACGTCGATGGCGCCGCGCTCGGGGAGCTCGACGGCACCGGGCCGCTCGGCCACGTCGACCTCGGTGTCGAGGAGCTCGAAGAGCTTGCTGAGTGCGGCCCCGGCGGCCTGCACCATGTTGAACAGCTGCGAGAGCTGCTGCACCGGCTCGAAGAGGTTGGAGAGGGTCAGGATGAAGAACGTGACCGTGCCGACCGTGAGGGCGGGCGGATCGACCCAGGCGCCGCCGACCCCGATGACGATGGCGGTCGTGAGCAGGCCGGCGAGCTCGATCACCGGCAGGTACCAGGCCGACACCTTCACCGAGCGCATGTGCGCCCGGTAGAGGCTGCGGCTGCGGTGCGCGAAGCGCGACGACTCGACGTCCTCCCTCCCGAAGGCCTGCACGACCCGCACGCCGGCGATGCCCTCCTGGAGCTGCGAGAGCGTGGATCCGATGCCGTCGCGCACCTCGAGGTAGGCGGCGTTGGAGTCGCGCTGGAACTTGATGCTCGCCACGATCACCAGCGGAAGGCAGATCAGGCAGAGCAGCAGCAGCTGCCACGACACGATGCCCAGCACCACGATCGACACCGCGAGCAGCAGGCCGTTGCTCACGAACATCAGGAGCCCCATCTGCACGAGCTCCTGCAGCGAGTCGACGTCGCTCGTCATGCGGGACACGATCACGCCGGCCTTCTCGCGGTCGAAGAAGGGCATCGAGAGGCGCTGGATGTGGTCGAAGACCCGCACCCGCAGGTCGCGGAGGAACGACTCGCCCAGCCGGCTGATGAGGAGCACCTGGTAGCGGTAGGCGACGTACGACACCGCCGCGACCGCCACGTAGCCGGCGACCGCGAGGTCGAGGGCACCCGGGTCGCGGGGCTTGAGGCCGTGGTCGATCCCGTAGCGGACGAGCAGCGGGCCGGCCAGCGTGGTGGCGGTCCAGGCGATGACCATCGCCAGCGCGACGGCGCACTGGCGCCGATACGGGCGCAGCATGGTCCCGATGCGCCGCAGGACCTTGCGCGCCGCCTCTGCGTCGAGCCTGGCTTCGTCGTCGACCCCGCCCTGCATCCACATCTCAGCGCGTCCCCCCGGAGAGGCGCTGCGACGACGACCCCGGCGCCTGGCTCTCCGCTGCTGCCAGCACCGCTCGATACGCGGCACTGGTCGCGAGGAGCTGGACATGGGTGCCGTCGGCCACCACCTTGCCGTGGTCGAGCAGCACCACCCGGTCGGCGAGGGCGATGGTCGCGGGCCGGTGGGCGATGACGATGGTGGTGCGGTCCTGCATGACCTCGGCCAGCGCGTCGCGGATCTCGTGCTCCTTCGTGGGATCGACCGACGACGTCGCATCGTCGAGGATGAGCACCCGCGGGTCGGCGAGGATGGCGCGGGCGATGGCGATGCGCTGCCGCTGCCCGCCCGACAGCGAGAACCCGCGCTCGCCGATGGCGGTGTCGTAGCCCTCCGGGAGGGCCTCGATGAACTCGTGGGCGCCTGCCAGGCGGGCGGCGCGCACGATCGCCTCGCCGGGCGCGTCGGGCTCGGCGAAGGCGATGTTGGCGGCGATGGTGTCGGAGAAGAGGAAGGTGTCCTCGAACACGATGCCCACCGCCTTGCGCAGGTCCTTCACGCGCACGTCGCGCACGTCGACGCCGTCGACGAGGACCTCGCCCGCGTTGACGTCGTAGAAGCGTGGGATGAGCCGAGCCACGGTGGTCTTGCCCGATCCGGTGGCGCCCACGAGCGCGACCGACTGGCCGGCCGGCACCTCGAGGTCGAAGGCGTCGAGCACGACGGGCAGCTCCGGGGCGTAGGCGAAGCGCACCGCCCGGAAGCGCACGTGGCCCCGTCGACCGCCGTGACCCGTGCCGGGCAGCGGCCCACCTCCAGGGGCGTCGACGATGACCGGTGCGGTCTCGAGGATCTCGTGCACCCGCTCCGCGGCAGCCGCCGCTCGCTGCCCCTGGGCCAGGATCATGCCGAGCATCCGAAGCGGCCAGATCAGCATGACGACGTAGACGTTGAAGGCGACCAGCTCGCCGAGGCTGAGCCGGCCGTCGAGGACCTGGCGCCCGCCGTAGCCGAGCGTGGCGATGAGCCCGAGGTTGGGCAGCAGCTCGAGGGCCGGCAGGAACGTGGCGCGGACCGTCGCCGCCTCCATGGACCGGTCGTAGACGTCGTCGGCCTCGGCGCGCAGCCGCGCGGCCTGCACGCCCTCGGCACCGAACCCCTTCACGACCCGCACGCCGGCGACCGACTCCTCCACGACGGCAGCGAGCTCCGCCGACTCCTGCTGGATGCCCATGACCGCGGGGTGCAGCCGGCGCGAGAACCGCGTGGCGAGCACGTTGAGGAAGGGCAGGCTCACCAGCGCGAGCGCGGCGAGCACGGGGTCGATCAGGAAGAGGATGACCGCGACGGCGGCCACGGTGACACCGTTCGAGATCGTCAGCGGGATCATCACGACGAAGGCCTGGATCTGCTGCAGGTCGGTGTTCGCACGGCTCATCAGCTGGCCGGTCTGGGTGCGGTCGTGGAAGGCGAAGTGCAGCCGCTGGAAGTGCGCGAAGAGGCGCTCGCGCAGGTCGCTCTCGACCCAGCGCGCCTCCCGGAAGGCGAGGTAGCGCCGGATGCCGGTGAGCGTCCCCACCACCACGGCCACGCCCGCGATGGCCCAGGCCCAGTGGCGCAGCGCCACCGTGTCGCCTGCCTCGATGCCCTGGTCGATGGCGCGCTGGACGAGCAGCCCGACGCTCACCTTGCCCGCCGTCCACCCGAGCCCGACGACCACGGCGAGGGCGATGCCGGGCCTCCGGGCGCGGCAGGTGTCGATGATCAGGCGCCAGCCGGCTCGCTGGTCGCCGGTCCGTTGGTCGGCTGCTGGTTCGATCGGAGCCCCCTTGACCCGCGGGTCAACCTACCGGCGGCCCACGGCGCGCTCCCAGCGGGTTGCGCGCCGAGCGCCTCAGATGCCGAGCAGCGCCGGGGCGAGGGCCCGCCACTGCGCCAGGGGCAGCGCGGCCGTGCTGGCGTCGAGCACCTGGACGCACACGTGGTCGGCGCCGGCGTCGAGGTGCGCCTGGACGCGCGCCACGATGGCGTCCTCGTCGCCCCAGGCAACGATGGCGTCGACCAGGCGGTCGCTGCCCCCGCCGGCGAGGTCGTCGTCGCCCCACCCGAGGCGCCGGAGGTTGTTGGTGTAGTTGGGCAGCGTCAGGTAGGTCGCCATGTGGAGGCGGGCGGCCTCACGGGCATCCGCGGCGTCGGTGGCGAGGACGACCGCCTGCTCGGGGCAGAGCAGCGGCCCGGCGCCGAGCTGCTCCCGGGCGAAGCTGGTGTGCTCCACCGGCACGAAGTAGGGGTGGGCGCCCGCGGACCGCTCGGCGGCGAGCCGGAGCATCTTCGGTCCGAGCGCGGCGAGCACGCGGGGTGCGTCGTCGGGGCGCGGGGCCACGTAGATGGCGCGGTCCATGGCGTCGAGGTAGGCCCGCATCCTGGTGAGGGGCTTGTCGTAGACGTGACCCCGCACGAGGTCGACCATCGGCTGGTGGCTGACGCCCATGCCGAGGAGGAAGCGGTCCGGGTGCGCCTCCGCGAGCGACAGCTGGCCCGCGGCCATGGTCATGGCGTCGCGCGCCCAGATGCTGGCGATCCCGGTGGCGACCACCATGCGATGGGTGGCGCCCAGCAGGAGGGCGCTGTTCACGAAGGCCTCGCGGCCGACGGCCTCGGGGAGCCACAGCGCCGGGTAGCCGAGCCCCTCGAGCTCCGCGGCGACCTCGCGCACGACGCTTGCCGGCTGCAGGTCGAGCTGGAAGGTCCACAGGCCCACGCGTCCGAGGTGCATCGCGGGACCCTACCGAGGACCCCGGCGTAGCGTGGGCGGGTGGCTGGTCCCGCCTCGTCTGCCGAGACCACGAGATCCGTGGAGGGTCGGCACCTCCTGGCGAGGCCACGGCTCGGGGACAGCCGGCTCCGCGGGCGCTCCGGCCGAGCCGGCGCCGCCGCGCTGGCGGGGGGTGCCGTCGCGGGCGGCGCGCTGGTCGCCCTCGTCGACCCGAACGAGCCCGGGCACTACCCCGGCTGTCCCACGCAGACCCTCCTCGGGCTCGACTGCCCGGCCTGTGGCGTGCTGCGCGGCGTCCACGCGCTGGCGCGGGGCGATGTCGTGGGCGCCCTCGACCACAACCTCCTGCTGCTCGCCGCCGTGCCGGTGGCGCTGCTGTGCTGGTGGGGCTGGATCCGGGTGGCGGTGGGACGGCCCGGCCCGCCGACGCGCTGGCCCACCTGGGCGCCCCTCGTGGCGGTGGTGCTCGCCGCGGCGTTCGCCGTCGCCCGGAACCTCCCCGTGGGGGACCTCGCCTGGCTCGGATCCGCGGCGTCGTAGCGCCCTGCGGGCTACAGGTGCCCGGCCGCGCTGCCGATGGTCCGTTCGAGGAGGAGAAGGTGCGCTTCGACGAGCTGGTGCTCAAGACCTCAGAGGGTGACCTGCGCCTGCGGTTCCACACGCGCCTGACCGTCCTGTGCGGGCTCGGCCTGCTCGAGCGGCAGTCGCTGGCGGAGAGCATCCTGGGCGCCCTCACGGGTGGCGAGGAGACCAGCTCGTTGCGCTACGTCGACGGCGTCGGGCGCTCGGCCACGCTCGTCAACCAGGCGGGCCGCCTCGAGGCGCGCCACGACGACGACGGCTCGCCGGCACCTGTGCCCTTCGGCACGGTCATCACCGGACCCGACGCGCTGCGCGCCACCATGATCGTCCGGGCTGGCGACGTCAGCGAGCCGAGCCCCCGAGCGCGGGAGGGCGAGCCGGCCGAGCTGCGCGAGGCGCGCGCCACCCTGCAGGAGCTGACGGCCGAGCTCGAGGCCGCCGTCGCGCGACAGCACGAGACGGCGGAGCTCGCCGCGCAGCTGCAGGCGCTCGATGACGACCTGCGTGCAGCACGCGACGGCCTGGCACGCCGCGAGTACGCCCAGGTGCTCGCCCAGCTCGACCGCGTGCGGGCCGAGGCCGCCGCGCTGCAATCGGGCGCGGCCGGCATCGAGGCCGACCGTCACCTGCTGGCGAGCGCCGGCACCGCGCGCGACCTGGTGGCCCGCTGGGTCCAGTCCACGACGGCGCTCGAGGCGGCGGCGGAGCGATTCGGCGACGGCGCCCGACTCGAGCCGGCGCTCGTCGCCGAGTCGGTCGGGATCCCCGACGAGGTCCCGAGGGGGCTCGCGGTGCACGTCGAGGCCGTGGATCGAGCGCAGGCCGAGCGCGACCGGCTGGATCAGCGCTTGCAGGACCTCGCGGTGGCGACGCTCCCCGCTCCCACCCAGCCGGTGGTGGCCGAGCTCGGCGTGCTGGACCAGGCCACGCTCTGGTCCGTCGCCGCGCGCCTGGTCGACGCCGCCGAGGCGGTCGACCGCGTGCAGGTGGCCCACGGTGGGGTGGGGGCCGATGACGACCTCCCCGCGCCGGCGGTCATCGCCCGGATCGAGGCGGCCCACCACGCCGTGGAGAGCGCCGAGCGCGGCGGCAGGATCTGCGCTGGTGCCCGGCCTGGTCGGAACCGGGATCGGCCTGGCGGTCGCCGCCGTCGGCGTGATCGGTGCTCCCGTGCTCCTCCCGGCGGGGCTGGCCGGCGCCGCGGTGGCCGGCGCGTCCATGCTGGCCCGCCCGCGCCTGCGCGTGCGGCGCGCCACCCGCGCGGAGCGGTCGATCCTGGGCGAGGCCGAGGCCCCCACGTACCTCGCCTTCCACCTCCGCCGCGTCGACGCCGCCGTGGACACGAAGGTCCGCGAGCGCGTCGACGCCGCCGTGGCCGAGCAGCGCGAGGCGCAGGCCGACTGGCTCGAGCTGGTCGGGCCGGACGTCGACGTGCGCCACGCGCTGTCCCTCGCCGAGGAGGTGCGCGCCTACAGCGCCGCGCTGCAGAACCTCGGCGGCGCGGCAGACGAGATCGAGCAGCTGCGATCGGAGCTCGCGCACCGCGCCGAGCCGGCGCTCGCGACGGCGCGGTCGGCCCTGGCGACGCTCTGCCGTCCCTTCCGCATCGAGCCCGAGCAGCTGGTCGACACGGCGGTCGTGGCCCGCCTCGTGCAGCACCAGGTCGACCTCGGCCGGGTGGCGCGACGCCAGGCGGAGCTGCAGCTCGCCGAGTCGGAGGAGCAGAACGCGGGCGGGCACCTCGACGACCTGCTGGTGCAGCTCGGGTTCGCGGACGGCGGGCTGGCCGAGCGCGCCCAAGCCGTGGAGCAGGCGGTCGAGCAGGCAAGCGAGCGCGAGGCCGCACGCGCCGCGGCACGGCCACGCGAGGAGATCGACGCGGAGCTCCGCGACCTCGACGAGTCGGCACGCCGGCTGCGTCGTCCCGAGTGGGGCAAGGTGACCGCGGCCGAGGCGGCCACGCCCGACATCGGCGAGCTGGAGGCACGTCGGAGCGACCTTGCGGCTCGGCTGTCGCAGAGCCGCGGCGAGGTCGACGTCGAGCGCCTCGCCGACCGCCACGCGGCGATCGAGCGGCGCGTCGCGGCGCTCGACGCCCGGCACGGCGGCCACGACCTGCTCAGCGAGCCGGGAGCACTGGCGGAGATCCATGACCGGCTGACGGGGCGCCTCGCCCGCGCCGCGTGCGCCGGCGCCCACGGCGATCCGCTGCCGCTCGTGCTCGACGAGGTCTTCCTCCGGGTGCCCGCGGAGCGCAAGTACGACATGCTCGACCGCCTTCACGAGCTGGCCGAGAGCCACCAGCTCGTCTACCTGAGCGACGACGCCTTCGTGGCCGCGTGGGCACGCCAGCAGGCGGCCGCCGGCAGCATCACGCTCCTGGAGTCGGCCCCCGCGTAGGCGAGGCGACACGGCCAGGCAGCCGTCAGTCGAGGCGGCGGAGGTGCTCGCGGTAGAAGCGGGCCCGCTCCCGGTAGACGTGCATGCCGGGCACGATCTGCGTCGCCGGGTCGACGGCGTCGAGCTTCACCTTCGCCGGGACGCCCAGTGCCATGGCGCGGCTCGGTACGACCGTGCTGCCGCTGACCACCGCACCGGCGGCGACGAGCGCCTCGTCCTGCACCGTCGCGCCGTTGAGGACGACGGCTCCGGAGCCCACCAGGACACCGTCGCCGATGCGGCAGCCCTCGAGGTGGACGTTGTGGCCGATGACGCAGCCCGATCCGATCCTCGTGGGGTGGATCGGCGTGGTGTGCACGACCGTGCCGTCCTGGACCGACGTCCGCGCACCGACCACGATGCCGCCGGGGTCGCCCCGCAGGACCGCTCCTGGCCAGAGGGACGCCTCGGCGCCGAGCGTCACCTCGCCGATCACGACGGCGTCGGGGTGCACGTAGGCGCTGGGGTCGATGTCAGGGATCGCCTCGCCGAGCGCGTAGATCGCCATGGCCGCGACCGCTACACCGCGAAGCGGCCGTAGCCGCCCCGGAAGAACAGCAGCGGCCCGCCGTCGTGGCCGACGCCGAGATCGCGCACGGCGCCCAGGACGCAGTAGTGGTCGCCGGCGTCGGAGACGGACTGGATGTCGCAGTCGATCCACGCCACCACGCCGTCGAGCAGCGGCGACCCGGAGCCCGCGGGCGTCCAGCCGAGGCCCGCGAACTTGTCGTCACCCTTGGTCGCGAAGCGACGGCAGATCCCCTCCTGGTCCTCGCCGAGGACGTTGACGCAGAAGGAGCCGGCCGCCTGGATCTTGGGCCACGACGACGACGTGCGGTCCGGGAAGAACGCCACCAGCGGCGGGTCGAGCGACACGGAGCTGAACGAGCCCACGGCGAGGCCGACCGGCTCGCCGTCGGGGGCCGCAGTGACCACCGTGACACCCGTGGCGAAGTGGCCGAGCACCTGGCGGAACTTCGCCGGGTCGAAGACGGGTTGCTGGCTCATGGCCAGCGAGGGTACCGGCCGCTCAGCTGTGGGAGATCACCATGCCCTCGTGAG
The DNA here is from genome assembly GCA_963715505.1 of uncultured Microthrixaceae bacterium. Taxonomy (GTDB): domain Bacteria; phylum Actinomycetota; class Acidimicrobiia; order Acidimicrobiales; family VFJN01; genus VFJN01. Next base: position 601,762 of record OY970242.1, on the reverse strand, counting down.
CGGCGAGGACCTCGACGATGCCCGTGCCCTTGGCGAGCTGGCGCGCGTGGGCGAGCATGCGGTCGACGGTGGCGTCGTCGTGGGTGGGGTCGTGGTGGAACAGCACCAGCCGCCGCGCCCCGGCCTCCTTGGCGACGTGCACGGCGAAGTCGACCGTGCAGTGGCCCCAGCTCGCCTTCTCCGGGAACTCCTCGGCCGTGTACTGCGCGTCGTGGATCAGCACGTCGACGCCGTCGCAGAGGTCGAGCACGTCGTCGGTGACCGCGTGGCTGCCGTCGAGGGGCATCTGGTGGTCGGAGAGGTAGGCCACCGTGCCGCCACCCATCTCGATCCGGTAGCCGTTGGTGAGCCCCACGTGGGGCACCGGGCGGACGGTCACCTTGGCGCCGTCGATCTCCAGCTCGGTGGACCACGTGTCGTGGAAGTGGATGTCGCCGAGGAGGTCCGCCGTGCGCACGGGGAAGAACGGTGGCCGCACCAGCTCGTTGAAGGCGTCCGCCAGGCTGCCCTCGTCGGGCTGGGGCGGGCCGTAGACGTCGAGGCGCGATCCGGGACGCAGGACGGGCGTGAAGAACGGGAGGCCCTGCACGTGGTCCCAGTGGATGTGCGTGACGAGCGCCGACCCCACGAAGGGCTTCGACGGATCGAGGGTCGCCCCCCAGAAGCGCAGGCCGGTGCCGAGGTCGAGGGCGATGGGTTCGTGGCCCGGCGCCTCGAGCGCGACGCAGGAGGTGTTCCCCCCATAGCGCCGGTTCCCATCGCACGGGCACGGGGTCGAGCCCCGGACGCCGTAGAAGCTGACGTTCAGCAGATCGTCCTCCCCCCGTCACCCCTTCGTGACGGAGACGTTACCGGGCGTGGTCGCCTCCATACCCGTCGTGTGACCTGAGTCGCAGCGACGATGGCTAGCGCGCCGGTCGCGGCCGCGAGCACTACGGTCCGCCCCCATGATCAGCGACGGCCGCATCTCGGCGAACGACCTGGACTTCGCGTACCTGGAGGCGGGCTCGGGCCCGCTGGCGCTGTGCCTGCACGGCTTCCCCGACTCGGCGCACACCTGGCGACACCTGCTGCCGGCGCTCGCCGACAGCGGCTACCGGGCCGTGGCACCGTTCCTCCGCGGCTACGCGCCGACCGGCGTGCCCGCCGACGGCCGGTACCAGACCGCCGTGCTCGGCCTCGATGCCTGCGCGCTGCACGACGCGCTGGGCGGCGACGGCGACGCCGTGATCGTCGGGCACGACTGGGGAGCGATGGCCACCTACGTCGCGGCCAACCACGAGCCGCAGCGCTGGTCCAAGGTGGTCACGATGGCCGTCCCGCCGGCCGGGGCGGTGGCGGGCGGCTTCCTCTCCTACGCGCAGCTGAAGCGGTCCTGGTACATGTTCTTCTTCCAGCACGCCTTCGCGGACATGGTGGTGCCGATGGACGACCTGGCATTCATCGACGGGCTCTGGGCGGACTGGTCGCCCGGCTACGACGCGAGCGAGGACCTGCCGCTCGTGAAGGACGCCTTGCGCGACCCCGCGAACCTGGCCGCCGCGCTGGGCTACTACCGGGCGACCCTCGGCGGTGTGGGCGTCGACCCGGCGCTCGACGCGGTGCAGGCCAAGGGCGGCGAGGTGACCACCCAGCCGACCCTGTACCTGCACGGCCGCACGGACGGCTGCATGGGCATCGACGTGGCCGCCGGCGCCGGGGCGTTCCTCACCGCTCCCGGCTCGCGCATGGAGGTGGTCGACGACGCCGGCCACTTCCTCCACGTCGAGCGCCCCGACCACGTCAACCGCCTCGTCGTCGACTTCCTCCGCGGGTAGCCGCCGGCCCGACCCAGCGGCGCGCCGTCAGGGCAGCTGGTAGCGGTCGACGGCCCGGACCGCCAGCCCGGCGGCCATGAGCCGGGCGGCAACGCGCTCCGCTCGCGGCAGGTCGTCGGGCCAGCCCATGGTGGCGGCCAGGGCGTCGGCGGCGACGGGACCGGCGCGCAGCGCCTCCACCAGGCGGCCGGCGCCCTGGCGGTCGCTGCCCGCGAAGCGCGGCTGCCCGGCCGACACGCCGGCGGACCCCTCGGCCGGGTCGGGCGCGGGGTTGCCGGCCTGGCGCCAGGCGCAGCCGGCGGTGACGGGGCACGCCTCGCAGCGCGGCGAGCGCCGGGTGCACACCGTCGCCCCGAGGTCGAGCATCGCCTGGTTCCAGGCCCACGCGGCGCCGGGTGGCACGGCTCGGTCTGCTGCCTCTTGGGCGCGGCGCGCCGACAGGCGCTGGCCCTCCCACCGAGCCAGCACACGAGCCGTGTTCGTGTCGACGATGCCGTGGTCGAGCTCGAAGGCGAACGCCGCCACGGCGCGGGCGGTGTAGGGACCGATGCCGGGAAGGGCGAGCAGCGCATCGACGTCGCTGGGGAGCGAGCCGCCGTGGTGCACGACAACCTCGGTGGCGCAGCGGTGCAGGGCGAGGGCGCGGCGGTTGTAGCCGAGGCCGCTCCACCAGCGCAGCACCTCGGCCACCGGCGAGGCGGCGCAGGCGGCCGGCGTCGGGAACCGCTCGAGGAACGGCGCCCAGCGCTGGGCGACGCGCGCCACCTGCGTCTGCTGCGCCATCACCTCGCACACCAGCACGGCCCAGGGGTCGCGCGTGGCACGCCAGGGCAGGTCACGACGCCGCCGGTCCCACCACGCCAGCAACCCAGGCTGGCGCTCCCTCCGCCGGATCAGCGGAGCTGAGCCCACTGGACGCGGCAGGTGTAGGGCATCGGGAAGGGCTCGGCCCGGCGGCTGACGAGCCCCGTCACCTCGGCGACGAGGCGCTCGCGCTCGGGGGCCGGCATCGCGGCGATGTAGCTGATCGAGCGGACCCGCTCGCCGAGGAGGTCACGGGTCAGCGGCTGCTCCCAGCGGACGGCGTGCTCCTCGAGCGGGGCGAACGCGCCGTCGGCGGCGACGACCTCCGCCCACGCGACGTGCTGGTAGCGCGACACGGTCCGCTCGTGCCAGCGGATCAAGCGGCTCATCTCCGCCACCCACGGCGTGGACTCGTCGCGCTCGTTCCAGAGCAGCGCGAGCGCGCCGTCCGGTCGCAGGACGCGAGCGATCTCCTGCAGCGCCGCCGGCGCGTCGAACCAGTGGAACGCCTGCGCCACGGTGACGACGTCGACCGACGAGTCGGGCAGCGGTACGCCCTCGGCGGTGCCCTCCACGACCTGCGCGCTCGGCACGGCGGCGGCGAGCAGCGCCCGCATGGCCTCCACCGGCTCCACGGCGACCACGGCCGCGCCGAGCTCGACGAGGCGGCGGGTCAGCTTGCCGGTGCCAGCCGCGAGATCGCACACGTCGGTGCCAGGCGCGATGCCCACGGAGTCGCGCAGCACCGACAGCGCCTCGTCGGGGTACCCGGGACGGGCCGCCTCGTAGGCGGCGGCGCCGGCTTGGAAGCCGCGGGCCGCCACGTCATCGATCGGCACCGAGCACCCCCTCCAACAGCGGGCGGCGCGCCGGCTCCACCACGGGTGCTACCGGCGGCCGCAGGTCACTCGCCGTCGGCGAAGACGGCGGCGTCGTCGTACGGGAAGGCGCGCTGCGGGGCGTGGTCGCGCTTCCACACCATCAGCTTGCGACGGAAGTAGCAGACCTCCTCGCCGCGCTGGTTGACGCCCTTGGTCTCCACCGTGACGATGCCGCGGTCGCCCTTGGAGGTCTCCTTGGCTCCGAGCACCTTGGTGACGGCGTAGATCGTGTCGCCGTGGAAGGTGGGCTTGTCGTGGCGCAGCGACTCGACCTCGAGGTTGGCGATGGCCGCGCCGCTGACGTCGGGCACGCTCATGCCGAGCACGAGCGAGTAGACGAGGTTGCCGACCACGACGTTGCGCTTCTGCACCGTCTCGTTCTCGGCGAACCACGCGTTGGTGTGCAGCGGGTGGTGGTTCATCGTGATCATGCAGAACAGGTGGTCGTCGTACTCGGTGATCGTCTTGCCGGGCCAGTGCTTGTACACGTCGCCGGGCACGAAGTCCTCGAGGTGGCGACCGAAGGGGCGATCGTGGGTCGTCATCGTCCCCGAACCTACGGGCTGGGTCGGCGCCCCATCCAGACGACGTGGCGATTCCGTGCGATCGGGGAGGCATCACTAACCTCGCCGCCATGCCGACCGGAGATCTCACCGCCGCCGCCGACGTCGTCGAGCTGGCCCGCCGGGTCGTCGAGCGGGGGGCCGAGGCGCTCGCCGCGGGCGGCGGCCCCGACGCCGAGCAGGTGCTCGGCTACGACCTGGCCCACGCCGCCGCCGCGGTGGAGACCGCCCGCGCCATGCTCGACTACGGCAGCTCGGGAGAGCTCGAGGCGGCCATCGCCTGCGCCTTCGTGGCCGACGCCGTCGGCGAGCTCGCCAGCCGGCTGTTCGGCCGCGAGGGCACCTGGGGCGTCGACGCGGGCGCGCTCGACGGCGCACGCGGGTTCTGCGCCACCTACCGTGACCCGGCGTTCCTCGCCGACCTCGCCGGCCGGGAGGGCCCCCGGCACCTCGACGACGACTTCGAGCTGGTGCAGGACACCTTTCGCCGCTTCGCCGAGGAGAAGCTGGCGCCCATCGCCGAGCACATCCACCGGCACAACGACGACATCCCCGAGGAGATCATCTCCGGGCTCGCCGAGATGGGGGCGTTCGGTCTCTCGATCCCCGAGGAGTACGGCGGCTACGGCAGCGGTGGCGAGTCGGAGTACATCGGCATGGTCGTCGCGACCGAGGAGCTCTCCCGGGGCTCGCTCGGCGCCGGCGGTTCGCTCATCACGCGCCCCGAGATCCTCACCCGCGCGCTGGTGAAGGGCGGCACGGAGGAGCAGAAGCAGCACTGGCTGCCGAAGCTGGCCACGGCCGAGGTGATGAACGCGGTGGCGGTCACCGAGCCCGACCACGGCTCCGACGTGGCGGGCATCAAGGTCACCGCCACCAGGGTCGACGGGGGCTGGCTCATCAACGGCGTCAAGACGTGGTGCACCTTCGCCGCCCGCGCCGACGTGCTCATGCTGCTGGCCCGCACCGACCCCGACCGCAGCAAGGCGCACCGCGGCCTGTCGATGTTCGTGGTGCCCAAGGCGCGCGGCGAGGGCCACGGCTTCGTGCTCGACCAGGAGCCGGGCGCCGACGGCGGCGCCCCCGGCGGCGGCCGCATGGAGGGACGCCCGATCGACACGATCGGCTACCGGGGCATGCACTCCTACGAGGTGGCCTTCGACGCCTGGTTCGTGGCCGACGCCAACCTCGTCGGCGGCGAGGACGGGCTCGGCAAGGGCTTCTACCTGCAGATGGCCGGCTTCGAGAACGGCCGCCTGCAGACCGCGGCGCGCGCCGTCGGGGTGATGCAGGCCGCCTACGAGGCGGCACGCCGCTACGCCGAGGACCGCAAGGTGTTCGGCACGCCGATCGGCGAGTTCCAGCTCACGCAGGCGAAGCTCGCCCGCATGGCGGTCATCATCCAGGCGTCCCGCCAGGCCTCCTACGCGGTGGCGCGCCTCATGGCGAAGGGCGAGGGCTCGCTCGAGGCGGCCATGGTGAAGGCCTACGTCTGCAAGGCGGCCGAGTGGGTCACCCGCGAGGCCATGCAGATCCACGGCGGCATGGGCTACGCGGAGGAGTACGACGTGAGCCGCTACTTCGTCGACGCCCGCGTCCTGTCGATCTTCGAAGGAGCCGACGAGGTGCTCTGCCTCAAGGTCATCGCCCGCCGCATGGTCGAAGGAGCGACGTGATGCGATCCCCCAAGGACTTCTTCCGGCCGCTGGCGGTCGGTGCACCCGACCCCGTGCGGGAGATCCCGTTCCGCCCGTCGCGGATGATCCACTTCTTCCCGGCCTCGAACCCCAAGATGGTCGCCAAGGTGCCCGACATGGCGACCAAGGTCGACGTGCTGCTCGCCAACCTCGAGGACGGCGTGCCGGCCAGCGACAAGGAGGCGGCACGGGCGGGCCTGGTCGAGGTGGGCAAGGCGTGGACCGCGCAGGACACGCAGCTCTGGACGCGCGTCAACGCCCTCGACTCGCCGTGGTGCCACGACGACCTCGTCACGGCCGTCACCGAGGTCGGCCACGCGCTCGACGTCATCATGATCCCCAAGGTCGAGGGCGCCGAGGACATCCACTACGTCGACCGGCTCCTCGCGCAGCTCGAGGCCCGTGCCGGCCTCGACCGGCCGATCCTCGTCCACGCCATCCTCGAGACCGCGAGAGGCGTCGTCAACGTCGAGGAGATCTGCGCGGCGTCGCCCCGCATGCAGGGCCTCTCGCTGGGCCCGGCCGATCTGGCCGCCAACCGCCGGATGAAGACCACCCGCGTCGGGGGCGGTCACCCCGGCTACCTCGTGCGGCAGGACCCGGTCGACGGCGACATCGAGGGCGATCGGGCCACCTACCAGCAGGACCTGTGGCACTACACCGTCGCTCGCATGGTCGACGCCTGCCAGGCCAACGGGATCTTCGCCTACTACGGCCCCTTCGGCGACATCGCCGACACGGTCGCCTGCGAAGACCAGTTCCGCAACGCCTTCCTGCTCGGCTGCGTGGGCGCCTGGAGCCTGCACCCCGTGCAGATCGACATCGCGCGCAAGGTGTTCTCCCCGTCGGTCGACGACGTCGCCCACGCGCGGCGGGTCATCGCCGCCATGGGCGACGGCACGGGAGCGGTGATGCTCGACGGGAAGATGGAGGACGACGCCTCGGTGAAGCAGTGCCAGGTGATGGTGGCGCTCGCCGAGCAGCTCGCCGCCCGCGACCCCGAGCTGGCGAAGACCTACGCCGACGCCGGGCTGGAGGCCCGAACGTGAGCTCCGACGCCGTGGCGCGCCCGCGTCGCTCCGTGCTCTACATGCCCGGCGCCAACGAGCGGGCACTGGAGAAGGCCCGCTCCATCCCCGCCGACGCGCTGATCCTCGACCTGGAGGACGCCGTGGCGCCCGACGCCAAGGCGGAGGCGCGCGCACGGGTGTGCGCCGCGGTGGCGACGGGCGCCTACGGCCAGCGCGAGCTGACGATCCGCGCCAACGGGATCGGCACGCCCTGGCACGACGACGACCTGCGCGCCATCGCCGAGGCCGGGCCCGACGCGGTGGTGGTCCCCAAGATCGACTCCCCCGCCGACGTGCACCACGTCGAGAAGGCGCTGGAGGCCGCGGGGGCGCCCGACCGCACCCGCATCTGGGCCATGGTCGAGACGCCCGTCGCCATGCTCCACGCCGAGGAGATCGCGGCGGCCTCCGAGCGGCTCGTGGTGCTCGTGATGGGCACCAACGACCTCGCCAAGGAGCTGCACGCCTCGCACGTGCCCGGCCGCCTGCCGCTGGTCCCGGGGCTGGGCCTCTGCCTGCTCGCGGCGCGGGCCACCGGCAAGGTGATCCTCGACGGCGTCTACAACGACATCAAGGACGCCGCCGGCTTCGAGGCCGAGTGCCGACAGGGGCGCGAGATGGGCTTCGACGGCAAGACGCTCATCCACCCCAGCCAGGTCGAGCCGTGCAACGCGGCGTTCGCGCCCGATGCCGACGAGGTGGAGCGGGCGGGCCGCATCATCGCGGCCTACGAGGAGGCGGTGGCCGAGGGCCGAGGCGTCGTGACGGTCGACGGCCGGATGGTGGAGAACCTCCACGTCGACGAGGCGCGGCGGGTGCTCGCCATCCACGGGGCCATCGCCTCGCTGGCGGCGGCCGCCGAGGATCAGTAGGCGCCCTCGAGCTTGCGGTGGTCCCACGAGACCACCCGGTCGACCGTCACGCGCACGCCGAAGCGCTTGGCGCCGGTCATCTCCACGAACGGGCGGACCTCGTCGGTGACCTCGCCGAAGTAGCGCGCGTAGACGGCCTCACCCACGGCCATGATCTCGTCGTGGTCGCGCAGCACGGTGCCGCGCCCGACGATCTCGACGCCCTGCAGCTCGGCGTACTCGCTGCCGGTCTCCACCAGGCAGGTGATGCGGGGATCGCGCTCGAGGTTGCGGATCTTCTGGCTCTTGCCGAAGGTCCAGAAGGCCGGCTCGCCGTCGAGCACGGCGTACCACATCGCCACCAGGTGGATGGTGCCGTCGTGGTTCAGGGTGGCGACGTTCATGGTGTGACGACCGTCGAGGAAGGCCGCGACCTCGTCGTCGGACATCTGGATCTGCTTGCGGCGGGACATCGCCCCGGTCTAGTCCCTCAGCCGCGGTAGGTGCCTGGTGCGCGGCCCGGCTCGAACAGCTCGGGCGCCACGGGGCAGGTGGTGCGGCGCAGCGCCGGCCCGGGCGCCTCGAGGCCTGCTGGGCCGCACACCCGGTCGACGAGCGCGAGCGGCACGACCTCCTCGTCGAGGTCCCACGGGTCGGCCGCGCGGGTGGCGTGCCGGCCGGCGAGCGCGTCCCACATCCGCTCCGGCAGCGACCGGCCGACGCCCGCGACGAGCCAGACCGGCACCGCGGCGTGGCGGGCGACGGTGGCGGCGGCCAGCGAGCCGCTGACGCCGACGAAGCCGGTCGGTCCGGCCGCGACGGCCTCGAGCACCACCACGTCCGCCGACGCGACGGCCGCGCCGAGGCCCGACATCGGCACGTCGACGGCCTCGATGCCCCCCAGCGTCAACCGCCGGACGAGCCCGCTGCCCTCGCCGAGCGAGTCGACCGCCAGCACCTCGACGTCGCCACGGCGCGGCAGCGCCTCGCCGGCCTGCTCGGGCCAGCCGATGACGCACGCCGTCGCGTCCTCGGGCAGGGCGAAGGCGAGCTCGGCCGGCGTGACGTCGCCGTCGATGTCGTCGACCGCCTGCCACGCCTCGGCGCGCCCGTCGGGTGCGGTCAGCACGCGAGCGCAGAGCCACCACAGCGCGCCCGAGGTGGGATGCCGGTCGACGATGCGCCGGCAGGCCGCCACCAGCCCGGGCGGATCGGCATGGAAGGTCGCCAGCGCCTGGGCGGTCTCACGCACCAGCATGGCCTGGTCGGCCCCCGACGCCCGGGCCACGTAGCGGAGCCGCTCGATCGGGTGCACGATGCGACGCTACTGGGGTGCTGCGCAGGCACCCACTAGGCGCCCGGCTTCCAGATCATCAGGTAGAGCACGACGACGAGCAGGATGGTGACGAGCTGGCCGCCGAGCGCGACCTGCCGCTCGGCGGCGCCCTCACCCGCCGCGAGCTTGCGCTCGGCCGGGAGGATCAGGGCGGACACCACGCCGGCGAGCGCCAGCCACACCAGGAACGCCAGCGACACCCAGGCCTGGTCGAACGCCCACGCTCGGCCGGACACCAGCACCAAGGCGATGCCGAGGGCCCCGGCGGCCAGCAGCGCCGGGAAGTGGAGCCGGCGGCCGTTGGCGCCCATGCGGGCGGCCAGGCGCTGCAGGGCGTCGGCGCCGTCGGCCCTGGTCTGCGCAGCGAGGATGGGGTGCACGACCGCAGGTGCGAACGCCACGAGCACGGCGACGATGTGGCCCAGGAGCAGCAGCTTGTAGAGGCCGTCGCCGTACGCCGCCAGCACCATCGCGCTCGAACCCTCCGCGGTCATCCGAGATCTGCCCGCGCCGAACCTACCGCGCTACCGTCTGCCGCCGTGGCAACCGACCCCCCCGGCAACCTCGCCCTCGCGCCCATCAACGGCGAGGCCCGCAGCATCGACGAGTGGCTCACCACGTTCCAGCTCGCAGCGGTCGTGCTCGATCCGTTCACCAACGAGAGCGCATGGCTGCTGGAGACCGCCGGCCGGACGCTCACGCACTTCACCGGCGCCGACTGCCGGGTGGCCTTCGTCGTCACCGGCACCGCCGACGAGGCCCGCCAGTTCCTCGGCCCCTGGGCCGACAAGGTGCTCACCTTCGCCGATCCCGACCGCGCCGCCGTCAAGGCGCTGGGCCTCAACGAGCTGCCCGCCTTCGTGCACATCCGGGGCGACCGCAAGCTCGTCGGCGTGGCCGAGGGGTGGGACCCGCTGGAGTGGCGCGACGTCGCCACCGGCCTCGCCAAGGCGATGAGCTGGTCGGCGCCGCTCATCCCGAAGTACGGCGACCCCTCCCCCTACGCCGGGTCGTCCGCAGCCGGCTAGCGATGGCGTCGGCGAAGCGGTCCACCGCGGCGCCGATGGTGAGGAACAACGAGGGCTCGACCGCCTCGACCTCCAGCACGACGGGCTGGGCGTCGTCGTCGAGGATGAGGTCGACCCGCGCGTAGAGGAGCGCCCCCGGCCCGCCGGGCACGACCGCGAGGGCGGCCTCCGCGACCTCGCGCTCGGCGCCCGTCGCCGTGCGCGGTGCTATCACCTCGGGCGCGAACAGCCCCGCCACGGGGCCGCCGCCGCGCTCGAGGAGCGGGCCCTTGCGCGCGGCGTGCGAGAAGCGGCCGCCGAGGAACACCGTCGCGGTCTCGCCGGCGTCGTCGACCGCCGAGAGGTAGGGCTGCACCATGGCCGTGCGCCCGATCCGGTGGATGTGGTCGATGTGCGCCTGCACCGACGCCGGATCGGAGAGTCGGAGCGTGTCGCGCGACCCGGCCGACACCGTCGGCTTCACGACGACCTCGCCATGCGGCAGGGCCGCAGCGGGCTCACCGGCCGCCAGGTACACGGTGGGCACGACCGGGATGCCTGCGGCGGCGAGGTCGGCGAGGTACCGCTTGTCGACGTTCCAGCGGATCACGTCGATGGGGTTGGCGAGCGAGGGCACCGACGACGCCCAGGCGACGAACGCCTCGGCATCCCACGTGCTGCGGATCACCGCGAGGTCGAACGCTGCCCAGTCGACCCGGTCGTCGTCCCAGACCGCCGGCGTCGCCCGGACGCCTCGGTCCCGCAGCGCCGACAGGAGCGGCCGGTCGTCGTCATCGAGGTCGCCATGCGCGCTGCACGTGACGAGCGCGACGGTGGGATCGGCCATCACGAGATCATGGCCGGGCGCACCGGTGGCGCCCCAGACCGATCAGGCGATGCGCTCCTCCGCTGGGGCGGGCAGCAGGCAGTACTGACCGTCGGAGAACCCGCTGGGCCGGATCCCGAGCGCCTGGTTGAGCCGAGCGCGGTGGTTCTCGAACGCCACCGCCTCGCTCGCCGAGGATCTCCAGCACCACCTGCAGCTCGCCGACGCGCTCGGCCTCGACCACCGCTCGCTCGCAGTCGTCGTCGGTGCCGACCTCGGGGACGGCCGACCTCGGATCCTCCGGTCGGCGACGACGCCACCAGTCGGCGACCGTGTGGCGTGCGATCCCCATCAGCCAGGCGCGGGGCGATCCCCGCTCTGGGTCGAAGGTCGCTGGGGAGCGCATCGCTCTGGCGAACACCTCACTGGTGACGTCCTCGGCGTCGGGGTCGCTGGGCAGGCGCGCCCGCGCGCAGCGCCACACCGACGCCGCATGGTCTCGGTACAACTGGCCCAGCTCGGGCAGCATGCGCCCCATCTTCGCCGGGGACGCCGCCGCCGCAACGGACGTCGCGCCTAGCGCCCGCCGCGGGTCAGGCGCAGGAGGTCCAGCGCCTTGTCGAGCTCGTCCTCCGCCAGCAGCCCCTCCGCAAGCACGAGCTCGCGGATGCTCTGGCCCGTCTTGGCCGACTGCTTGACGAGCTCCGCCACCTTCTCGTAGCCGAGGACGGGGTTGAGGGCGGTGGCGGCCTGCGGGGTCGCCTCGGCGTAGGTGCGGCAGCGGTCGACATCGGCCTCGATGCCCGCCACGCAGCGGTCGGCGAACAGCCGGCTCACCGACGCCAGCAGGCGGATCGACTCGAGCAGGTTGCGGGCCATGACCGGCAGGTAGACGTTCAGCTCGAAGTTGCCCTGGCTGCCGGCGAACGCCACGGCGGCATCGTTGCCGTACACCTGGGCGACGACCTGGCTGACCGCCTCGGGGATCACCGGGTTCACCTTGCCGGGCATGATCGAGCTGCCCGGCTGCAGGTCGGGGATCCGGATCTCCGCCAGGCCGGTTCGGGGCCCCGAGGCCATCCACCGGATGTCGTTGGCGATCTTCAGCAGCGCCGCGGCCAGGGCGCGCAGCTCGCCCGACAGGCTGACGAGGTCGTCGCGCGCGCCCTGCGCCGCGAAGTGGTCGGCCGCCTCGACGAGCGCCACGTCGTAGCGGGTCGCGACCTTCTCGATCACCGCCGGCGCGAACCCGGCGGGGGCGTTGAGACCGGTGCCCGTGGCGGTGCCGCCGAGGGGCAGCTCACCTGCCGCGCACGGCGGCCGCGCCGATCCGTGCCGCCGCCTGCCGCACCTGGGCGCCGTAGCCGGCCAGCTCCTGGCCGAGCGTCACCGGCGTGGCGTCCATGAGGTGCGTGCGCCCGGCCTTCACCACCTCGTCGTGCTCCACCGCCTTGGCGGCGAGGGTGTCGGCCAGCAGCGCGAGCGCGGGGAGCAGGTCTCGGTCGGTCGACACGACGGCGGCCACGTGGATGGCCGAGGGGAAGACGTCGTTCGACGACTGGGAGGCGTTGACCTCGTCGTTGGGGTGCACGGCACGGCCGAGGCGCTCGCTCGCCAGCTCGGCGATCACCTCGTTGGCGTTCATGTTCGTGGAGGTGCCCGAGCCCGTCTGGTACACGTCGACCGGGAACTCGCCGTCCCACCGGCCCGCGGCCACCTCGCTCGCCGCGCTGGCGATCGCCTCCGCCGCGTCGCGATCGATCACGCCGAGCGAGCCGTTCACCTCCGCCGCGGCCGACTTGATGGCGCCGAGCGCGTGGATCAGCGCCGGCTCGACGGTGAGACCCGACACCGGGAAGTTCTCGATCGCCCGCTGGGTCTGGGCGCCCCAGCGTGCCGCGGCGGGGACCTGCACCTCGCCCATGGTGTCGTGCACGACCCGGAACTCGTCACCAGCCACGACACCAGCCTAGGTGCGCAAACCCGCGGCGATCCTGGCCGCCAGGCGGTGCCATGCGCTCCACGGGGCCCACCTAAGGTTCTGCACGATGCGCGACCTCCCCTCCAGCGAGCTGCTCCCCCTCGGGCCCGACGAGACGCCCTACCGCCTGCTCACCGCCGAGGGCGTGTCGACCGTCGAGGCTGCCGGCCGCACGTTCCTGCAGGTCGAGCCCGAGGCCCTCACGCTGCTCACGAGGACGGCGTTCCGCGACATCGCCCACTGGCTGCGCCCCGCGCACCTCCGCCAGCTCCGCAGCATCCTCGACGATCCCGAGGCGTCGGCCAACGACCGCTTCGTCGCCCTCGACCTGCTGAAGAACGCCAACATCGCGGCGGGCGGCGTCCTGCCGATGTGCCAGGACACCGGCACCGCCATCGTGATGGGCAAGCGCGGCGAGCTGGTCCTGACCGGTGGCGACGACGAGCGGGCCATCAGCCTCGGCGTCGAGCAGACCTACGGCACCTCGAACCTCCGCTTCTCGCAGATGGCGCCGCTGACGATGTGGGACGAGCAGAACACCGGCACGAACCTCCCCGCGCAGATCGAGCTGTACGCCGCGCCCGGCGACGCCTACAAGCTGCTGTTCATGGCCAAGGGCGGTGGTTCGGCCAACAAGAGCTACCTGTTCCAGGAGACCAAGGCGGTGCTGAACCGCTCGGCGATGCTGCGCTTCCTCGACGACAAGCTGCGCACGCTGGGGACCGCCGCCTGCCCGCCCTACCACCTGGCGATCGTCGTCGGCGGCACGTCCGCCGAGTTCGCGCTGAAGACGGCGAAGTACGCGTCGGCGCACTACCTCGACTCGCTGCCCACGGCGGGTTCGTCGGTCGGGCACGGCTTCCGCGACCTCGAGCTGGAGGCCGACGTGCTCGCCCTCACGCAGGGGTTCGGCATCGGCGCACAGTTCGGCGGCAAGTACTTCTGCCACGACGTGCGCGTCGTGCGCCTCCCCCGCCACGGGGCGTCGTGCCCGGTCGCCATCGCCGTGTCGTGCTCCGCCGACCGCCAGGCGCTCGGCAAGATCACCGAGCGAGGGGGTCTTCCTCGAGCAGCTCGAGGAGGACCCCGCGCGCTACCTGCCCGAGGTCACCGCACGACGACCTTGCCGCCGATGCCGACGTCGTGCGCATCGACCTCAACCGGCCGATGGACGAGATCCGCGCCGAGCTGAGCCGCTACCCGGTGAAGACGCGCCTGTCGCTGTCCGGTCCGATGGTGGTGGCCCGCGACATCGCCCACGCCAAGATCAAGGAGCGCCTCGACGCCGGCGAGGCGATGCCGCGCGTACCTCCGCGACCACTGCGTCTACTACGCCGGTCCCGCCAAGACGCCCGCCGGGTACGCCTCGGGCTCGTTCGGTCCGACCACGGCCGGCCGCATGGACTCCTACGTCGCCGAGTTCCAGGCCGCGGGCGGGTCGCTGGTGATGCTCGCCAAGGGCAACCGCAGCCGCCAGGTCACCGAGGCCTGCGCGGCGCACGGCGGCTTCTACCTCGGCTCGATCGGCGGCCCCGCCGCGCGCCTGGCGCAGGACTGCATCCGCAAGGTCGAGGTGCTCGAGTACCCCGAGCTCGGCATGGAGGCGGTCTGGCGATCGAGGTGGAGGACTTCCCCGCCTTCATCGTCGTCGACGACAAGGGCAACGACTTCTTCGACCTCGTCAGCACGCCGGTGGCGCTCAACGACCAACGTCGCTGACGCCCGCAGGCCGCTGCCGTGCGCGGCCTGGCGGCCCGGCACGGCCGGCCGGCGGGATCAGGCCAGCTCGACGAGGTCGAGGTAGTCGTCGGCCCAGTGGTCGAGGCGTGCCCTCGGGCATGAGGAGCACCTTGTCGGGCTCGAGGTCGCGCACGAAGGCAGCGTCGTGGCTGACGAGCACGATGCTGCCGGGCCAGCCGCGCAGGCCCTCGGCCACCGCCTCGCGCGAGCCGGGGTCGAGGTTGTTGGTGGGCTCGTCGAGCAGCAGCAGGTTGTGGCGGCCGGCCACCAGGATGCCCAGCGCCAGCTTGGTCTTCTCGCCACCCGAGAGCGTGCCGGCGTCCTGGTGCACCTTGTCGCCGGTGAGCCCCATGGCGCCGACGATGGCTGCGCAGCTCGGGATCGGGCGCGCTGCGGCACCTGCTCGCGCAGGTGCTCGAGGATGGTGCGCCCGGCGTGGATGCCCTCGTGCTCCTGGGCGTAGTAGCCCGCCACGACCTTGTGCCCGAGCCGGTAGCCGCCCTCGTCGCTGGCGCGCTCCCCGGCCAGGACGCGCAGCAGGCTGGTCTTGCCGGCGCCGTTGAGCCCCATGATGAGCAGCCGTTCGCCGCGCTCGACGGCGAGGTCGACGCCACGGAACACCTCGAGCTCGCCGTAGCGCACCGCCAGGCCCTCGCCCTCGAGCACCACGCGACCGGACTGCGGCGGCGCCGGGAACCGCACGTGCACCGACCGCGAAGCCTTGGGTGCCTCGACGCCGTTGGCCTCGAGCCGCACGATGCGCTTCTCGATGCTGTGCGCCATTGCGGCCTTCGTGGCCTTGGCGCCGAAGCGGTCGACGACGGTCTGGAGGCGGTCGATCTCCTTGGCCTGGCGCTGGGCCATCTTGGCGAGGCGGACCTCGTCCTTCTGGCGGGCGACGAGGTACTGGCTGTAGGTGCCCTTGTACTCGTACATCGTGCCGACGCTCTCCTCGTCGTGGCGGTCGAGGTGCAGCACGCGGGTGATGGCCTCGTCGAGCAGGTCGAGGTCGTGGCTGATGACGAGCAGCGCGCCGCGGTAGGAGCGCATGAAGCCCAAGAGCCACTCCTTGGCGTCGCTGTCGAGGTGGTTGGTGGGCTCGTCGAGGAGCAGCACGTCGCTGCCCGCGAAGAGGATGCGCGCGATCTCCACCCGGCGGCGCTGGCCCCCGGAGAGCGCGCTGATCGGCAAGGTCGAGCCGGTCGGCCTCGAGCCCGAGACCGGACGGCGATGCGGCGGGCCTCGCTCTCGGCGGAGTAGCCGCCGTCGACGCGGAAGCGCTCCTCCGCCCGGGTGAACCGCTCGACGGCGCGCTCGGAGGGGTCCTCCTCCATCTGCAGGCGCAGCTTCTCGAGGCGGGTCATGGCGTCGTCGAAGCCGCGACCGGACAGGATGTGGCGGATGGCGGTGGACGACGTCGTCGACTGCCGTCGAGCTTGGGGTCCTGAGGCAGATAGCCCAGACCACCGCTGCGGTTGACGACGCCGGCGAAGGGCTCGGATGCGCCGCCCAGGACCTTCAGCAGGCTGGTCTTGCCGGCGCCGTTGCGACCGACGAGGCCGACCTTGTCGCGGGCGCGGATGGTGAAGCCGGCGCCCTCGAGGATGACCGAACCGCCCACCTCGATCGCGAGCTCACGGGCCTGCAGCACCCGTCCATGCTCACAGGCCCGCACCGCCGGGGGCGAACCCGATGGTCGCCGGGGCCGACCCGGGCGACCTGGCAGGCTGCGACGGTGACCGACCGCGCCGACCTGCGAGCCCGGCTGCTCGTGGTGGGGGCGGCGGTGCTCTGGGGCACGACCGGCACGGCGCAGGCCCTCGGCCCCGAGGGCGCCAGCAGCGTCGCCGTGGGCGCCGCCCGCACCGTGGTCGGCGCCGCCGTCCTGGTGGCGGTCGCCGTCGCGCGGGGACGGCTGCGCGGGGGCCTGGCGCGCCTCGACCGGCGACACCTCGTGCTGGCGGCCGGCGCCACAGCCGCCTACCAGCTGTGCTTCTTCGGGGGCGTGCGACTGGCAGGCGTGGCCGTCGGCACCGTGGTGGGCATCGGCTCGGGACCGGTGTGGGGCGGCCTGCTCGGCTGGCTCGGCCGCGGCGAGCGTCCCGGTCGACGCTGGGCGGTGGCGACGGCGCTCGCCCTCGCCGGCGCGGCGCTGCTCGCCTCCTCGGCCGGCGGCGACGGCGAGGGCGTCGACCCCGCCGGCATCGCCCTGGCCCTCGGCGCCGGCCTCAGCTACGCCGCCTTCGCGCTGTGGTCGAAGGACCTGACCGACCGCAGCGACCCCGACACGGCGATGACGTGGGTGTTCGCCATCGGCGCCGTCATGCTGGCGCCGATCGGCCTCGTGGCGGGCTTCGGGCCGCTCGTCAGCGGCGAGGGCGCCCTGATGGTCGCCTGGCTCGGCGTCGTCACCCTGGCGGTCGCCTACCTGCTCTTCGGGCGGGGCATCGCCGGCGTCGCCGTCGCCACCGCCACCACGCTGACCCTCGCCGAGCCGCTGACCGCCGCCACGCTCGGCATCGTCGTGCTCGACGAGCACCTCAGCCCTGCCGCCGCCCTCGGCATGGCGCTGGTGCTGACCGGCCTGGCGGCGCTGGCGGTCAGCGGGCGACCCACCCGCCGTCGACGGCCAGCGTCTGCCCGATGACGTAGGTGCTGGCGTCCGACGCCAGGAAGAGGAGCGCGCCGTCGAGCTCGTGCTCCGCACCGGCGCGCCCGATCGGGCAGTTGCGCTGCATGAAGGTGCTCGCCGACTCGTCCTCGAACATGACCGCCGTCATCTCCGAGGGGAACCAGCCCGGCGCCAGCGCGTTGACGCGCACGCCCTTGCGCGCCCACTGCGCACCGAGCTCGCGGGTGAGGTTGACGACGGCCCCCTTCGACGCGCAGTACGACGCCTGCTTGATGGGCGTGGAGGCGACGAGGCCGAGCACCGAGGCGATGTTGACGACCGATCCCTGCCGCCGCTCGATCATGTGCCGGCCCGCCAGCTGGCAGAGCAGGAACAGCGAGCTCAGGTTGACGTCGACGACCGAGCGGAAGTGGTCGATCGGCTCGTCCTCCGCCGCCATCGCCATGCCGATGCCCGCGTTGTTGACGAGCACGTCGAGGTGCCCGTCGATGGCGACGGCGTCGGCGACGAGGCGCTCGCAGTCGGCGTCGACCGAGACGTCGCAGGTGACCGGGACCAGCCGGTCACCCAGCTCGTCGTGCAGCGCGGCGAGCCGGTCGGAGCGGCGAGCGGCGGCGACCACCGTGGCGCCGGCCGCGTGCAGCACCTTGGCGAAGCGGTTCCCCAGACCGCTGGACGCGCCCGTGACCACGGCGACGCGGCCGTCGAGGCGGAAGGGCGTGAGGACGTCGGGTGCGGTCATGGCCGCGAACGCTACGGCCTGGCACACTCGCCCCGTGAAGGTGCGCATCGGGTACGGGCTGGGCACGCGGGCATCGAGCGATCCGGGCCGCTTCGCCGCCATGGTCGACTCCTTGGAGCGGCTCCGCTTCGACTCGCTGTGGCTGTCCGAGCGGGTCACCGGCGACTCCCCCGACCCCGTCGTGGCCCTCGGCGTGGCGGCGGGCCGCACCACCCGACTGAAGCTCGGCTTCTCCGTGCTGGTGCTGCCGGGCCGCAACCCGATGCTGCTCGCCAAGGAGCTCGCCACCCTCGACCGCCTCTCCGCCGGACGGCTCCTGCCCGCCTTCGGGCTCGGCGCGGTGGACGCGGCTGAGCACCAGGCGTTCGGGGTGGAGCGGGGCGAGCGGGCACCGCGCTTCGACGAGGCGCTGCCGCTGCTGCGGCGCTTCTGGGCGGGCGAGGCCGTCGACCACGAGGGCCGCTTCCACCGCTACGAGGGCGCCGTCGTGCGCCCCGTGCCCGTCCAGGACCCCCTCGACGTCTGGCTCGGCGGGCTGGCGCCCTCGGAGCTGCGCCGATGCGGTCGCCTCGGCGACGGGTGGCTGCCGTCGTTCTGCACGCCCGACGACGTGCGCCGGGGCATCGAGGTGATCGAGGCGGCAGCCGCAGAAGCCGACCGGAAGATCGACCCCGAGCACTACGGGGCCCTGCTGCCCTACTGCGACGGGCCCGTCCCCGACGCCGTCGCCACCGCCGTCGCCCGGCGCCGGCCCGGCCTCGACCCGGGCGCGGTGATCGCCACGAGCCTCGCGGCGCTGCGGGAGCGCATCGGCGAGCACATCGAGGCCGGCGGGTCGAAGTTCGTCGTCATCCCCGTGGTCGAGCCGCCGGAGTGGGACGAGCACCTCCACCACGTCGCCGACGCGCTGCTGCCGCTCCAGACCTGACCCGCCGGAGTTGTGCCGCGCCGACGGCGGGGACCTACCGTCGCACCCGACCGGCGGCTCGACCCAGGGGGATGCGCAGATGCGGTTCGGTGTGATGTTCGCGAACGTGGGACCGATGGCGCACCCGGAGGGCGCCGTCGCGCTGGCCCAGGCGGCGGAGTCCGCCGGCATCGAGTCGCTGTGGACGGTCGAGCACGTCGTCGTGCCCGCCGGCTACCAGTCGGCGTACCCGTACAGCGGGAGCGGACGCATGCCGGGGCCCGAGGACTCCGACATCCCCGACCCGCTGATCTGGCTGGCCTACGTCGCCGCCTCGACCTCCACCATCCGCCTCGGCACGGGGATCCTGATCCTGCCGCAGCGCAACCCGGTGATCCTCGCCAAGGAGATCGCCACCCTCGACCGCATGTCGGGCGGACGCGTGGAGCTCGGCGTCGGCGTGGGCTGGCTCGAGGAGGAGTTCGACGCGCTGGGCGTCCCCTTCGCGCAGCGTGGGGCCCGGGCCGACGATCACATCCAGGCGCTGCGAGCCCTCTGGACGCAGGACCAGGCGAGCCACCACAGCGAGTTCACGTCGTTCTCGAACGCCATCTCGCGCCCGCGGCCCGCGCAGGGCACGGTGCCGATCGTGGTCGGCGGGCACAGCAAGGCGGCCGCCCGACGTGCGGGTCGGCTCGGCGACGGCTTCTTCCCGGGCCGGGGCAGCCACGAGGAGCTGGCCGAGCTGATCGCCGTGATGCGCGCCACGGCGAGCGAGCACGGCCGCGATCCCGACGCCATCGAGGTCACCGCCGGCGGCCGGGGAGCGGTCGGCGACAAGGCGCTCGAGGAGGTCAAGGCGCTGGCCGACCTCGGCGTGTCGAGGATCATCATCCCGCCGCTGGCGTTCGATCCCGAGGGCCAGCGCGAGTCCTTCGCCCGCTACGGCGACGAGGTCATCTCCAAGGCCTGACCGGAGGGCCAGCCACACCCCCGAAACCTGCGGCACGCAGACGAGGTCTTGTCGTCTGGCTGCCGCAGGTTTGGAGGGGGTTGCGCTCCCTTCCCGAACCTGCGGCAGTGAGACGAGGTCTTGTCGTCTGGCTGCCGCAGGTTTGGGAGGGGGCTCGGGGGCGGGGGGGGGACGCGGTCTCTCAGCCGCGGCCGGCGGCGCGCCAGGCGGCGGGGAGGGCGACGCCGGCGAGCGCCAGCTTGAGGAGGTCGCCGATCACAAACGGGGTGAGGCCGTACTCCATGGCGGTGGTGGAGTCGACGCCGAGGTGGTGGGCCAGCCAGGTGACGCCGCACAGGTAGATGAGGGCGGTGCCGGCGAGCATGGCGGGGACGCTGGTGTCCATGCGCCGGTCCTGGCCGCGCTCGGCGAGCCAGCCGACCAGCGCAGCGGCGACGACGAAGCCGACGAGGTAGCCGGCGGTCGATCCGGTGGCGGCGGTCCAGCCACCCTCGCCCTCGGCGTAGAAGGGCAGGCCGATGGCGCCGAGCGCGACGTAGAGCAGCATGCTCGCCGAGCCGCGGCGCATGCCGAGGGCGCCGCCCACGAGCAGCACGGCGAAGGTCTGGCCGGTGATCGGCACCGGCGTGAAGGGCAACCGGAAGCTGAGCTGCGCCGCGGCTGCTGTGAGCAGCGCGCCGCCGACGACGAGGAGCGCGGTGCGGGTCCGGGCGCTGAGAGACGGGAGGGTGAGGAGACGATCGGTCAGAACGACGGCGGTCAAGGTGGCTCCTTGGGTCGGGGGCGGGCCATCTGACCGCACTCGCACCGGTGGCGTCACGTTGAGCCGATGTGACGTCCGTCACTCACTCCTCGGCGAGGTCGGCGCCCGGCGGGAGGGAGTCCTCGGCGGACTCCGTCGGGTCGGAGGGGGTCTTGCCGTCCGGTGCCTCGTCGAGCGGCTCGGCGCCGCCTTCCTGGAACCGGTTGGGGTGCTCCCCCTTCACGCCGGGCGAGGCGGGCGCCACGTCGTCATCGCGGGTTCCTTCGTCGCTCATCTGCACTCCTCCATCGGTCGCCAGGAGCCTTCCCCGCACCACGAGCCCGGTAGCCGCGGCGGGCATCGACCCTGCGCCGTCGGGGTACGGGTCTGGGGTGAGCGTCTCCGCGACAGCAGGGTCGTGACCGGTGCGCGTCGTCGTCACCGGGGCCACGGGCAACGTCGGGACGAGCGTCGTCGAGGCGCTCGGCACCGACGACCGCGTCTCGGAGATCATCGGCCTTGCCCGCCGCCGCTCCGACTGGGCACCGCCGAAGACGGAGCTGCGCGCCGCGGACGTCTCGGTCGACCGGCTCGAGCCGCACTTCGAGGGCGCCGACGCGATCGTGCACCTCGCCTGGCTGTTCCAGCCGACGCACCGCCCCACCGTCACCTGGCAGGCGAACGTCATCGGCAGCACCCGGGTCTTCGAGGCTGCGGCCACGGCCAGCGTGCCCACGATCGTCCACGCGTCGTCCGTCGGCGCCTACTCACCTCGGCCGGGCGACGACCGGCCCGTCGACGAGTCCTGGCCGACCCACAGCCTCCCGACCGCCGCCTACGGCCGCGAGAAGGCCTACGTCGAGCGGGTGCTCGACGCCTTCGAGGCGGCGCACCCCCAGACGCGCGTCGTCCGGCTGCGGCCCGCCTTCATCTTCAAGCGCAGCTCGGCGACCGGCCAGCGACGCCTCTTCGCCGGGCCGTTCCTGCCTTCGTGGCTGGCGCGGCCGGGGCGGTTGCCCGTGGTTCCGCACCCACCGAAGCTGCGCTTCCAAGCACTGCACAGCGCCGACGCCGCGGACGCGTACCTGCGGGCCGTCGTGCAGGACGTGCGCGGGCCGTTCAACGTGGCCGCCGAGCCGGTGCTGCGCGGCGAGGACCTGGCACGCATCCTCGGCGGGGCCTCCGGGCGGACGGTCACCGTGCCGCGGCGCGCCCTGCGTGCAGCGGTGGCCGCCGCGTGGCACGCCCACCTCGTCCCGGCCGACCCCGCGCTGGTTGACCTGTTCCTCGACCTGCCGCTGATGGATGCCGGCCGGGCACGGTCGGTCCTCGGCTGGGAGCCCCGCCACTCCGCCAGCGAGGCCCTGGCAGAGATGCTGGCGGGACTGGCCGATGGCGCGGGCGGGCCGGCCCCGCCGCTCGCGCCCGACGACGCCGCGCACCGGGTGCAGGAGATCGCGACGGGCGTGGGCGAGCAGCCCTGACGCTGCCCGCCGCCGAGGCCTAGCCGAGCGCCGAGGCGTCGACGCGATCGGTGGGTGCGTCGGTGCCCTCACTGTGCCGCGCGCAGTGGGCGCAGCAGTAGAACCGGCCGTCGACCTCGGTGCCGTGGCCGATCACCTTGCAGCTGCAGTGCTCGCAGACCGGCGCCATCGCGTGGATGGCGCACTCGAAGCTGTCGAAGGTGTGGCGGTTGCCCGCCGCGATCACCTCGAAGGCCTTGTCGTAGTCGTTGCCGCAGACCTCGCAGCGCGCCATGGTCACTCCACCTTCCCTCGCCAGGCCCCGGTCTCGACGCCTCGCTCCTCGATGAACTCCTTGAACCGCACGAGATCGCCCTCCGTCCGGCGCCGGACGATGCCCAGCGCGTCGCCGGCGGCTTCGACGAAGCCCTCGGGGTCGAAGTCGAGCTGCAGCATGATGCGGGTGGTCGCGTCGTCGATGCGGTGGAACGTGACGACGCCGGCGTTGTCGGGGCCCTCGGTGGCGCGCCATGCGATGCGCTCGTCGGGCTGCTGCTCGCTGATCTCGGCGTCCCACTCCCGGCGCACGCCGGCGATCTCGACCGCCCAGCGCAGGCGCGTGTCGTCGATCTGCTCGACCGACTCGACGCCCTCCATGAACCGTGGGAACTCCTCGAACTGGGTCCACTGGTCGTATGCGGTCCGCAACGGGACCTGGACGTCGATGGACTCTTCGATCGTGCTCACCTCTGAACCTCCTCTGGCTCTGGCAGCGCCCGAGCGACTGACTACCCGTCCCCGTCGAGCGGTACACGGCCCGGCGCCGGGCGTCAGCGTGCTGGGGGCGGGGCTGGCGCAGTGCCCGGGGTGGGAGTCGAACCCACATGTCGCCGTAGCGACAGAGGGGTTTAAGCCCTCCGCGTCCACCAGTTGCGCCACCCGGGCGGGTCGCGCAGAGCGTAGGGCGCTCAGTGGATGGCGGCGTCGACGCCGGCGAGGTCGCCGTCGCCGCGGAAGAGGTGCTGGTGGCCGTCGCTGAAGCGCAGGATGGCGTGGCCGCTGAGGGCGATGTCGTCGGGCGTGCTGGCGAGCAGCTCGTGGGTGCCGGGCTCCAGGTGGTGCGGCGACGCCGTGCGCACCGTCGCCTCCCAGTCGCTCGGCCCGGGGCGCGCCTCGCCCTCGCGCAGCACGACGAACACGTCGGCGTAGGCGACGTCGACGGCCACCTCGTCGATGGTCAGGCCGGTGACCTGCAGGCGCCAGGACCGCACCCCGGCGACGGTACCCGCACCGGCGAGCAGGCACTCACGCCGCCTCGGCCCTGCCTCCCCCGTCGTGGTGGAGCGCCGCCCACAGCCACGCCCGGGCGCGGTCGGCGCCCGGGCCGCTGAGCTCGTTGGCGGCGACGACGCCCTCCACCAGGTCGGCCTGGACGGCGGGCCAGGGGCGCCCACGCACCACCACGGCCACCGTCGCCCCACCGGACCACCGCTTGATCGACCGCTGCACCCCCCGCAGCCGTGGCGGGCTGCGGAACCCCGGGACGGCGAGGCCATGGGCACGAGCGGCCTGGCCGAGAGCCTGCACGGCTGTGGCGAAGCGAAGGGACGACGACTGCATCACCCGACCAGTCAACCCCCGGGGTGTGACAATGACCCCGTGGCGATGACCGAGCGACTCGATGACGAGGGCGGCGACCCCTCCGCCGCCCGGGCGACGACGACGCGCAGCCCGGCGCAGCAGGAGGTGCTCGACGCGCTGGGCGCCCGCCCCCACGAGCGCCCCGAGTTCGACCCGCGGCTTCGGGCGGCCCTGCGCGCCGAGCTCGAGGAGCGCCTCGCGCCGGTGGCCGAGCGGGTCCCGGCGGGCGAGGCGCTGTGGATCTCCAAGCACCTGCTCAGTACCGTCCACGGGTGCGAGGGCCGCTTCCTGGCCCAGGACGCCGAGCAGTTCGCCTGGACGCCCGCCACGGCGCGCGGCACGGTCTCCCACAAGGCCATCGAGCTGTCGATCAGCTGGCGCGGCGACCCCGCGCCCGGGGACCTCGTCGAGGAGGGGATGGCGCGGCTGATCGCGAGCAACGACAGCGTGGCCGGCTACCTCGAGGGACTCGGCGAGGGCGAGCGCGCCGAGCTGCACAGCGAGGCGGTCGAGCGGGTGGCCAAGTTCCTCGAGTGCTTCCCGCCCCTCGAGGCGCGCTGGCGGCCGGTCGCGGAGAGCCGGCTCCGCAGCGACCTGTGCAACGACCGCGTCGTGCTGTCGGGCAAGGTCGACCTCACCGTGGGCCGCGCCGAGGGGATGCGAGCCGGCAAGGTGCTGATCGACCTCAAGACCGGCGGCTTCGCGCCCGCCCACCAGGACGACCTGCGCTTCTACGCGCTCATCGAGGCGCTGCGCATCGGCGTCCCGCCCCGCCTCCTCGCCACCTACTACCTCGACGGGGGGCGCCTGCACGGCGAGCTCGTCACCGAGTCGGTCCTCGCCACCGCCGTGGAGCGCGTCGTGCAGGGCGCGCACCTCGCCATGGAGCTGCGCCACGACGGGCGCCCGCCGGTGCTGCGCGCCGGGCCTGCCTGCCGCTGGTGCTCCATCCAGGCCGGTTGCGCGACGGGCGAGGCCTGGCTCGCCGAGCGCGACGACCGGGACGGCTGGTAGCGCGCCGGCGTGCCGACGACCCGGTGATGGCGGGACGAACCGCCCACTACGCTCGGCCACCATGACGCCCGCCAAGCCCAGCAAGGTGGCGTCGGCCACCCGGGCCGGCAGCAGCAGCGCCATGCCGCCCCCGGCCGCGGCGGGCGAGTCGTCCGTGGCGCTGGTCCCGGTGCCGAGGCCCGACAACCCGTCGGGCCCCGACGACCTCCGTCGCTCCGACGTCGACGAGTGGGGCCGCTCCGAGCACATGCGCGAGATCGCCCGACGGGTCTACGGCCCCATCTACCGCTCGTGGCACCGCGTCGAGTGGGAGGGCCTCGAGAAGATCCCCACCGACGGCGGTGCGCTGCTGGTCTCGAACCACGCGGGCGCCATCCCCGCCGATGCGCCGGCCATCATCCACGGCATCGAGACCGAGCTCGGCCGGCCCGTCTACGGCCTCGCCGACGAGATCTTCAAGCGGCTGCCCGTGGTCGGCACCATGTGGTCGCGCGTCGGCGGCGTGCTCGCCCACCCCGACAACGCCTACCGCCTGCTGCGGGAGCAGCAGCAGCTGGCGCTGGTGTTCCCCGAGGGCACCAAGGGCACCGGCAAGCCGTTCCGCGAGCGCTACCAGCTCCGGCGCTTCGGCCGCGGGGGGTTCGTGCAGATCGCCATGCGCGCCGGCGTCCCCGTGGTGCCCATGGCCGTCGTCGGCGCCGAGGAGAGCATGCCGATCCTCTTCAAGAGCCCGCAGCTCGCCAAGGTGCTCGGGATCCCCTACTTCCCGATCACGGCGAACATGTTCGCCTTCGCGCCGCTCGGCCCCTTGGGCGGCCTGCTCGACCTGCCCGCCAAGATCCGCATCCGGGTCCTCGATCCGGTGCGCTTCGACGTCGAGCCCGACCAGCCGCGCTACTCGCGCAGCCTCATCATGGAGGAGTCCGAGCGGATCCGGCAGCTCGTCCAGGAGGCGCTCTACGACATGCTGCGCCAGCGACAGTCCATCTGGTTCGGGTGAGCGATGCGTCCTGAGCACCATGGGTAAGCGGGTCCTCGTCACGGGCCTCGGCACCTTCTGGGGTGGCCGGGTGGCCCAGGCCCTCGAGGCCGATCGGTCCGTCGACGTGATCGTCGGCCTCGACCGCTACGAACCCACCGTGCCGCTCGAGCGCACCGAGTACGTGCGCAGCGACGAGAGCTACTCGATCCTGGCCCGCATCGTGAAGGCGGCACGGATCGACACCATCGTGCACACGTTCCTCGTCATGGACTCCATGCAGATGGGCTCCCGCAAGATCCACGAGATCAACGTCATCGGCACGATGAACCTCTTCGCTGCGGCGTCCGCGCCGGAGTCGACGGTGCGGAACATCGTCGTGAAGTCGTCGACCCTCGTCTACGGCGCGGCCGCAAAGGACCCCGTCTGGTTCACCGAGGAGACCCGGCGCTCCGCCTCGCCCAAGCACATGATCGAGCGCAGCCTCCTCGAGGTCGAGGGCTACGTGCGCGACTTCGCGGTCGACAACCCGCACGTCACCCTCGCCATGCTGCGGTTCTCCAACGTGCTGGGACCGGACATCTCCACGTCGCTGTCCAAGGCGCTGGAGCTGCCGATGGTGCCGTGCCTGGCCGGCTTCGATCCGCGGGTGCAGTTCGTGCACGAGGCCGACGTCGTGCGGGCCATCCTGCACGTGCTCGACCACCAGGTGCAGGGCGTCTACAACGTGGCCGGCGACGGCCTGCTGCCGTGGAGCGAGGTCGCCGCGATCTGCGGCCGCCGCACCTTCCCCTTGCCGCCCTTCGGCATGGAGCTGCTGTCGGCACCGCTCGCTCGCCTGGGCCTGGAGCTGCCGCCGGAGCTGCTCGACGTCCTCCGCTACGGCCGCGGCGCCGACAACCGGCGCCTCAAGCGGACCGGCTTCGAGTACCGCTACACCTCAGCTGGCGCGGTCGTCGACTTCGTCGAGGCGCTGCGCATCCGCCGCACGGTCGGCGACCCGAAGGGCTACCAGTACGAGCGCGACGTCGAGCAGTTCTTCCGCCACTCACCGGCGGTGGTGCGCGAGGACTGACGCGCCGTGGCCCGTGGCCGCGCGGGTACCTTGCGCCCATGCGGCTGACGCCTCGCTACGACGACCCGTCCTTCGTCCGGCTCGACCTGCCGCTGGGTGATCCGGCAGCGCCGCTGCTCCGGCAGCGGCGCCGGCTCGCCTCGCTGCTTGCCACCCTCGAACCCGAGCAGTGGGCGGCGACGAGCCGCTGCGAGGGGTGGTCGGTCCAGGACGTGGCCGCCCACCTCGTCAGCACCAACCAGTTCTGGGCCGTCTCGATCGGTGCAGCGCTGGGCGGCGCGCCGACCCGCTTGCTCGCCACCTTCGATCCGGTGGCGACGCCCCCCGAGCTGGTCGAGGCGGTCCGCTCCCAGTCGCCTGCCGAGGTGCTCGACGGCTTCGTCGCCACGACCGAAGCCCTCGCCGACGTGATCGCCGGCGTCGACGCCGCCGGCTGGTCGAGGACCGGCGAGGCGCCGCCCGGGCACCTCACGCTGCGCTGCGTGGCATGGCACGCCGCATGGGACTCCTGGATCCACGAGCGCGACATCGCGCTGCCGCTCGGGCTGCCACCGGTCGAAGAGCCCGACGAGGTCACCGGCTGCCTCGCCTACGCGGCAGCGCTGAGCCCCGCCTTCGCCGTGGCCGCCGGCAGCGCTCGCGAGGGCACCATCGCGGTCGAGGCGACCAACCCCGACACCCGCTTCGTCGTCGAGGTCGGTGGCTCGGTGGTGGTCCGCGGTGGCGAGACCGACGCCGATGCGCTGCACCTGAGCGGTGCCGCCGTCGAGCTGCTGGAGGGGCTCAGCTTCCGCCAGGCGCTCCCGTGCCCGGTCGACGAGCGCCATCGGTGGCTGCTCAGCGGCCTCGCGACCGTGTTCGACCGCGAGGGCTAGTTGCCGTTGGTGCTCCAGTGCCACGGCTCCGAGGGCAGGTTGTAGAAGCCGTAGCTGCTGGCGTTTCCGTCCATCCAGCGGTAGCAGGGGCTGCTCCGCGACCCGATGACGCCGCCGCCGTTGCAGGTGAAGTCGACCGCGAGGCCCTGCTCGTGCATCGACCTGCCGGGACGGGCGGTGGGCGGGGAGCACGACGAGGCGGGCATCTCGTAGACGGCGTAGTCGCTGGTGCCGCAGTTGTTGCGGCGCGTCTGGATCTGCCCCTCGGACGAGCGGTAGCCGCCGCCGCACATCGACACGCCATCGCTGGCCGCCGCGTTGAGCAGCGACTGGAGGTTGCCGGCGATCGAGCTCGCGACGGTGATCGACCCGCCGCTGGGACACGACACCGACGACAGCGAACCGTTGAAGGTGACGCGGCTGGAACCGCCCCCTCCGGACCCGGACCGGCCCGGCGCTGCGGCGGCCGCACGGCGCGCCAGCTCAGCCTGCTGCTCCTGGATCTCCTTGGAGAGCTTGGCGTCGAGCTCAGCCAGGCTGGCGGCCTCCCCGAGCGCCCGGTCGAGACGGACCTGGACCTCTTCGGCGTAGGCGGCCTGCTGGTCGCGGGCGGCGCGGACCTGGCCCAGGCGGTCGGCCACCTCGGCCTCCTTGTCGGCGGCGCGCTGGGCGGCCTCCTCGGCGAGCTGGCGCTCGACCTCGAGGTCCTCCTCGGCGGCGGTCAGGCGGTCGAGCAGGTCGGCATCGTTGGTGTTCTGCAGCTCCAGCAGGGCCCGCTTCTCGGCAGCCTCACCGGGGTCGGCGGACTCCAGCGCGGCGAGGGCGTCGTCGGAGGGCGGGTGCACGAATGCCTGGACGGCGAACTCACGGATCTCGTCGCGCAGGACCTCGATCTCCGCGGTCTTCGCCTGCACCGCGGCCAGCGCTGCCTCGTGGGCGGATCGGGCCTCGCTGGCAGCGCGCTCGGCGTCGGCCAGCATGGCCTCCTGGCCACGGACGTTGGCGTCGAGGTCGATGAGCGCCTGCTCGACCTGGGCGTCGGTGGCTCGCAGGGCGTCGACCTGGGATGCGACCTGCGCCTTCTGCGCCCGCACCCGCTCACGCTCGGCGGAGGGGTTGGTGCCCGCTCGCTCGGCCGAGCTGATCGCCGGCAGGGACACCAGGGCGATGGCGAGCACCATGCCCAGCCCGGTCAGCAGGCCACGAAGGGACATCCTCGGAACGCGCACGAACCTCACCAGGGGTGGACGGACGATGGAACTCACACCTCATCGTCCACGTGAGCCTCAGGAACCACAAGACCCACATTGACGACTCTGCCCCCGCGCACCCAGGGGACGACACGGAACTGTAACAATCTCGGGCAGTGCTGTCACGTCATCGACATGGTCGTCACGTCCCTTGAGCCCCTGCGCCGGGGCCGACGGTGACCGTCACCGCCCAGGCGGTGGGGGTGCCAGACTCGGGTCATGTCGCTCGTACGCTCCCGGATCGACGCCGGGGTGGCCACCGTCACGTTGGCCGACCCCGACCGCCGCAACGCCCTGACGCTGCCGATGACCACCGAGCTCGTCGAGCTCTTCGACGAGCTCGAGGCCGACCCGGCCGTCGGGGCCGTGATCATCACGGGGGAGCCACCGGCCTTCTGCGCGGGCGCCGACCTGTCGCACCTCTCGTCGTCGGCAGAGGGAGGTGCCGAGGCCGGCCTGCGCGCCATCTACGAGGGGTTCCTGCGCATCGGCCGGTCGACGCTTCCCACCATCGCGGCCGTCAACGGTGCGGCGGTCGGCGCGGGCATGAACCTGGCGCTGGTGTGCGATGTCCGCCTCGCCGCTCCGCGGGCCCGCTTCGACACCCGCTTCATGCAGCTCGGCCTGGCGCCGGGCGGCGGGCACACGTGGATGTCGCGGCGCATCGCCGGTCCGCAGGTCGTGGCGGCCACCGTGCTGTTCGGCGAGGTGCTCGACGGGCCCGAGGCCGAGCGGGTGGGGCTCGTGTGGCGCTGCGTCCCCGAGGAGGAGCTGCTCGGCGCTGCCACGGAGATGGCGGCGCGCGCGGCAGCCGCCCCGCGGGAGCTGATCTCCCGCACGAAGGCCACGATCGCCGACATGGCGACGGTGAGCGACCACGATGCCGCCGTCGACCGGGAGCTCGAGCCCCAGGTGTGGTCGCTCGATCAGCCCGCCTTCCGTGAGCGCGTCGCCGCGCTGCAGGCGAAGATCTCCAGCAGGTAGCCCGGGCTAGTCGATCCAGGTGGCCAGGAGCTCCTCGCGGCGCTGCTCCCACTCCTCCACCGTCATGGCGTAGCGGATGTGGTCCTCCCAGGAGCCGTTGATCTCCAGGTAGCGCTGGGCGACGCCCTCCTCGCGCAGGTCGAGCTTCTCGACGACCCGGCGGCTGGCGGTGTTGCGCGGGATGATCGAGATCTGCACGCGGTGCAGCCGAAGCTCCTCGAACGCCGACCGGCAGATGCACACGAGCGCCTCGGGCGTGTAGCCCTGCCCCGCGCAGGCCTCGTCGATCCAGTAGCCGACGTAGGAGCTCTGGAACGGTCCCCGCTGCACGATCGACAGGTTGATCTCGCCGGCGAAGTGCCCCTCCACGAAGATGCCGTAGCCGTAGCCGGTGCCGAGCTGGCGCTCGCGGTGGCGGGCGCCGCAGCGCACCGCGAAGGCGTCGCGGCTCTCGACGGGGTCGGGGGCGCCTGGGCTGCGCATCGGCTCCCACTTGAGGAGCCAGTCCGCGTTGCGGCGGCGCACCTCCTGCCAGGCGGGGAAGTCCTCGACGACCAGCGGTCGCAGCAGGAGCCGACGGCCGATCAGGGTCGTCACGGCGCTACACCGCCTCTCGGATCGCGTCGAGCGCCGTGGGATCCTCGAGGGAGGACAGGTCGCCGGGGTCGGCGCCCGCGGCGATGGTGCGGACCGCCCGGCGCAGCACCTTGGCGCTGCGCGTCTTGGGCAGCGCCCGGGCGAAGCGGATGCCCGCAGGGCGGAAGCTCGTGCCGAGCTGGTCGCAGACGAGCGCCACCAGCTCGGCACGCAGCGCGTCGTCGGGCGCTGCGGTCGGCGCCAGCACCACGAACGCCCAGAGCTGCTCGCCCTTGAGCTCGTCGGGCAGGCCCACGGCAGCCGCCTCGACCACCGACGGGTGCGACACGAGCGCGCTCTCGACCTCGGCGGGTCCCAGCCGCTTCCCGGCCACCTTGATGGTGTCGTCGCTGCGGCCGTGGAGGAACCACTCGGCGCGACCCTCGTCGGTCTCGTCGATCGATGCCCAGTCGCCGTGGACCCAGACGTCGGGCCAGCGCGACCAGTAGGTGTCGAGGTAGCGATCAGGATCCTCGTAGATACCCCGCGTCATGCCCGGCCAGGGCTTCGTGCACACCAGCTCGCCGACCGCGCCACGCAGGGGCTTGCCGTCGTCGTCGAACACCTCGACGGCCATGCCGAGGCTGGGACCGCCGAGCGAGGTCGGGCTGATCGGCTCCACCGGGTGCGGCGACAGGAAGCACGCACCCACCTCGGTGCCGCCCGAGATGTTGATGATCGGACAGCGCGAGCCGCCGACGACCTCGGAGTACCAGCGCCAGGGCCCCTCGTTCCACGGTTCGCCGGTGGACGCCAGGATGCGCAGGCTCGACAGGTCCGCGCCGCGGGGCAGCTCGTCGCCGTGGGCCATCAGCGCACGCACGAGGGTGGGGCTGATGCCGCAGTGCGTGGCGCGATGGCGCTCCAGGAGCGCCCACAGCCGGTCGGGGCCGGGGTGGTCCGGTGCGCCGTCGTAGAGCACGAGGGTGGCGCCGTTGGCCAGCCCGGCGGTGATGAGCCACGGACCCATGATCCAGCCGAGGTCGGTGAGCCAGAACACCCGGTCGCCACGACCGATGTCGGTCTGGAAGGCGCCCTCCTCGGCGACCTTGACGGTCCAGCCGCCGTGGACGTGCACCACGCCCTTGGGCCGGCCGGTGGTGCCCGAGGTGTAGGCGAGGAACAGGGTGTGCTCGCTGTCGACCGCCTCGGTGGCGAAGGGCGCCGTGGCCGGCGCCGGCCAGCTCAGCGTGCGGGCGTCGCCCGGCGGTGCCCCGTGACCGCTGCGCTCCACCACGACGACCGTCCCCACGTGGTCGAGGTCGGCCACCGCCGCGAGGGCGACCTCGACCATCGGCACGATGCTCGATCGGCGCGGGAAGCCGTCGGCCGTGACGAGCGCCACGGCGTGCGCGTCCTCGAGCCGGACGCGGACCGCCTCGGCGCCGTAGCCCGAGAACACCGGGACGAAGACTGCGCCGAGCTTGGCGACGGCGAGCACCGCGGCGACCGTCTCGGGCAGCATCGGCAGGAAGATGCCCACGGCGTCGCCGTGACCCACGCCGCGGTCGCGCAGCATGGCGGCGAGCCCGTCGGCCTGGGCCCGGAGCTCGGCGAAGCTCCAGGTGCACGTCGTGCCCTCCTCCCCCTCCCAGACGACCGCTGCCGCGTCGGGGGTGGCGGCGGCCCACCGGTCGCAGCAGGCGTCGGCGAGGTTGGTGCGCCCCCCGTCGAACCAGGTCGTCCACGGCACGCCGCGGCTGGTGTCGAGCACGGAGTCGTAGGGGTTGGAGAAGGGGATGCCGAGGTGCTGGACCACGGCGTCCCAGAACCAGGCGGGATCCTCGATCGAGCGCTCCCGCAAGGTGGCGAGGTCAGTGATGCCCCAGGCCGTGCCGAAGCGGCCGACGTTGCTGGTGTCCCATGCGTCCGCGGCCGGGTGCCAGGCGCTCATCGGAGGCGCTGACCCGTGCAGAGGCGGACGATCGGCGACACGGCCGCTGACTCTATGACCCGGCCAGGTCGAGGACGAGGCCGTCGAGGATGTCGGCTTCCGAGACGAGCAGCTCGTCGATGTCCAGGGTGCGAAGCAGTGCCACCAGCACGCAGCAACCACCGACGATGACATCGGCCCGGCCGGCTTCGAGGCCGGGGTTGTGCAGCCGATCGGCGAGCGGCTCCGTGGCGAGGGTGCGGAACACGTCCTCGACCGCGGCGCGGGTGAGGCGGAAGTGGTGGATGGCGTCGCGGTCGTAGTCGTCCAGGCCGATCTCGACGGCGGCCACCGTGCTGACCGTGCCGGCCAGGCCCAGCACCGTGCGCACGTCGTGCACCTCGGGGACCTCGCGAGCGAGGTCCTCGAAGTGTGCGACCGCCTCGGCGATGGCGTTCGACAGCTCCTCGGGCGCCGGCGGGTCGCTCGCCAGGTGCTGCTCGGTGATGCGCACGCAGCCGATGTCGAGCGAGCGGACCGCCTCGGCGCGCTCGGTGCCGACGACGCACTCCGTCGAGCCGCCGCCGATGTCGACGACCAGGAACGGGCCCTGACGCGGGTCGAGCCCGGCGGTGGCGCCGTCGAAGCTGAGCCGGCCCTCCTCCTCCCCGGTGAGCAGCTCGGGCCGCACGCCCACCACGGCCTCCGCCGCGTCGAAGAAGTCCTCGGCGTTGGCGGCGTCGCGGGCCGCGGAGGTCGCGGTCATCCGCACCGCAGACGCGCCGTGGGCGTCGATGGCGAGCTTGTAGTGGTGCAGCACGTCGATCGTGCGCTCGATCGCCTCGGGCGCGAGCCGTCCCCGGGCGTGGACGCCCTGACCCAGCCGGGTGATCACCATCTGGCGGTCGAGCGTGCGGAGCTGGCGGTCGACGACCTCGGCGACGAGCAGGCGAGTGGAGTTCGTCCCGCAGTCGATGGCGGCCAGCACGGGCATCACAGCGACGCTAGTGGCGAGCCCGCGCCCTCAGGGCCGGAGGTCGGGGTCGGCGAGGTGCTGCTCGACCCAGCGACCGACCGGGTCGTCCCCGCCGGCGAGGTGCCAGGCGTAGTGGGCGTGGAGGCACTTCACGCCCACCCGCGTGCCCCCGACGCCGCCGCCGGGGCGGTGACCCCGGTGGTCGACGGGCAGCGCCGCGTCGCGCTCGGCAGCATGGCGGGCGTGGGCGTCGGCCAGCTCGTCGGCGTCGACCTCGGCTTCGGCGCGGCGCACCCCACCGGCAGCCTCGAGGCGCGACACCAGCGTCCGCTCGGGCTCGCCGACCAGCCAGTACCGGGTGGGCATCGGGGTGCCGTCGTCGAGGAGCGGCGCGTTCCGCAGCACGACCGGGGAGCCGTCGGCGTGGCGGACGACCACCTCGAAGGCGCCCTGGACGGGACGGCCGAGCAGCGCCTCGACCACGGCGCGGTCGTCGTCGCTCGGGGTGCTCAACGGCGGCGGCTGAGCAGCTTCTTGAGCACCCACAGCACCGCGACCGCCGCGAGCACGGGCCCGGCGCGCCGGGCGAGGGGTGCGCCCGCCGCCTCGAGCAGGTCGACGGGGCGCGGTTCGGGCATGTCGACCTTGCGGGCGGCCGGGCGCTCGGCGCCCGGCACGGCGGCAGGCGGCGTCACGACGGGCGCGTCGACGGGCGCCGGCACGTCGTCGTCGACGGCGGGCGCGGCGGGCTCGTCGTCGCCCACGGTGCGCTCCAGGCACTCGACGAACTGGTCGAGCAGCTTGGCGCTCACGTCGGCCAGCACGCCGCGGCCGAACTGCGCGACCTTGCCGGTGATCGTCAGGTCGGTGACGATCGAGACCGCGGTGCCCTCGCCGTCGGGACGGAGCGTGGCGGTGATGGTGGCGTTGGCGTTGCCCTGGCCGCGGGTCTCACGGCCCTCCGCGCGCAGCACCGCTCGGCGGCCGTCCTCGTCGAGCTCCACGAAGGTCGCCTGCCCCTTGTACTGGGCGGTGATCGGCCCGACCTTGACCTTCACGACCCCCCGATACTCCTCGCCGTCGACCTCCTGGAGCTGCGCGCCCGGCAGGCAGGGCGCGATGCGCTCGACGTCGGTCAGCACGGCCCAGGCTCGCTCCACGGGCAGCCCGACCCGGAAGTCGTTGGTCAGCTCCATCGTTCGAGGTCCTCCAGCGTGTCGACGTCCGAGGGGTCGCCGCTGCACGGTACCTCCCGCACCAGCTCGGGCCGCTCGCGCATCAGCGAGCTCGCGCCCCGGTCGCCACGCACGGGCAGCAGGTCCCAGGCGCTGCGATGGATCCGGACGGGGTGCCCGCGGCGGCCGCCGTAGGTGGCCACCGCGAGGGGCGGGTCGTCGGGCGCCGCGGCGACCGCGGCCCACGCGTCCGAGGAGATGCCGGGCTGGTCGGCGAGCCCGACCACGACGGCGTCGTGGTCGGTGGCGCGCACGTGCGACACGGCGAGCAACAGCGACCCCGCCAGCCCCTCGGACCAGCCGGGGTTGTGCAGCACCGTGCAGGCGCCGCCCGCCCGGTCGGAGAGGTCGACCGCCCCGTCCACGAGCACCACCGGGTCGAGGCCGGCGTCGACCACCGCCGCGAGCACCCGGTCGACCAGAGCGACGCCGTCGAGCTCGGCGAGCACCTTGGGGCGAGCGCCCCCAGACGCAGCGAAGCGAGCTCCCGCCCCCGCAGCCAGCACCACCGCAGCCACCGTCACGGCGCCGACGGTAGCGAGCGCCCGACTACGAGTGGCGGCGCACGTCGACCTTGGCCGCCGGCGCGGCGCCGGAGTCGTGGCCGATGCCCCAGTCGGGGTTGAGGTCGAGCTCGTCGAGGGCGAGGACGGCCGCCCCGTCGACGATGTCGAGGAGCGGCACGATTGGGTAGGGCGCCGCTGCGGTGGCACGGCCGTCGACGTGGGCGGTGAGCGCCTCCGGGAAGCGTGACAGCAGGCTCTCGACGACGAGCTGGTGCTGGTTGGCGAGGAAGCACCGTGCCCCGTCGGTGACTCGGCCGGCGAGCAGCGGCAGCTGGTCGAGGTCGTCGCCGCCGGGAGCGGAGCTGCGGGCGCGGTCGAGGATGCCCGCGATCGCCAGGCCGTCCTGCTTGCACGGCGTGCACTGCCCGCAGGACTCGACAGCCAGGAAGTGCGAGACGCCCTGCGCGACGGCGACGATGTCGACCTCGTCGTCGATGACGATGAAGCCCGCCGAGCCGAGGCCCCCGCCGGCCGCCTCGAGCCCCTCCCAGCTCAGGGGCGCGTCGAGGGCGTCCTTGGTGAGGATGGGGTTGGCGGTGCCGGAGAGCACGGCGACGACCTCGGAGCCGATCGGCCCGCCGCCGAGCTCGTCGATCACCTGCCGCAGCGGCGTGCCGAGCTCGAACTCACCGATCCCTGCCCGCTCGGTGCGGCCGCTCACGGTGCAGACCATCGTGCCGGGCGACTGCTCGGTGCCCAAGGCGCGGAAGGACTCCGGGCCCTCGAGGACGATCGCCGCGACGTTGGCGAGCGTCTCGACGTTGTTGACGAGGCTGGGCGGCGCGGTGGTGCCGCCGGGCCCGTCTGCCATCTCGGTGCCCGCCGGCGACGAGGCGTCGGCGCCGGCCTCGGCGGCGCCGTGGCGGTACGGCGGCGCGATGCGCGGGAAGGGTGGTCGACCGGCCAGCGCCTCGAGCAGGCCGGTCTCCTCGCCGAGGAGGTAGCGGTTCGAGCCCGCCACCACGTCGATGTCGACGCCGCCGTGCCAGCCGGCCGCCACGACCTCGGCGACGGCCGTCTCGACGAAGCGCCGCTGGCGCTCTGCGGACTCCTTCATGCCGAAGACGACCTCGTCGGCACCCACGGCGTGCGCCGCGATCAGCGCGCCTTCGATCACCTTGTAGGGGTTGCGGGCCAGCAAGGTGCGGTCCTTGAGGGTGCCGGGCTCGCCCTCGGCGGCGTTGACGACCACCGTGGCCGGCTCTGCGCCCGCCATGGTGGCGACCGTGCGCCACTTCGTGCCCGTCGGGAAGCCCGCACCGCCCCGGCCACGCAGGCCGGATGCCTCGAGCACGTCGATGATCGCTGCCGGCTCGACGGAGCGAGCGGCGTCGAGCCCCTTGCCGCCGCCCGCGGCTCGGTAGGCGGCCAGGCTGGTGACAGGAGCTTCGTCGAGGACGCGCGAGATCGGACCCATGCGGGCTACCTACCCAGGAAGCCACC
Organism: uncultured Microthrixaceae bacterium; assembly: GCA_963715505.1. Classification (GTDB taxonomy): domain Bacteria; phylum Actinomycetota; class Acidimicrobiia; order Acidimicrobiales; family VFJN01; genus VFJN01. The sequence continues at coordinate 565,183 of OY970242.1, read as the reverse complement.
AGCGAATCAATGGATGGGACCTGCGCCGTCTCGGAGGCTCGGCACGGCGGCACCGGTGCGCGCGGCGATGATCTCGGCGCAGATCGCCACGGCGGTCTCCTCCGGCGTGCGGGCGCCGAGGTCGAGGCCGATGGGCGCCATGAGCCTGGACAGCTGGGCGTCGGTGACGCCGGCGGCTCGCAGCCGCTCGGCGCGCTCGGCGGTGGTGCGCCGAGATCCCATGGCGCCGAGGTAGCCGACGTCGGTGTCGAAGGCGGCGACGATTGCGGGCACGTCGAACTTGGCCTCGTGGGTCAGGACGCACACGGCGTCGCGCTCGGTGAGGGAGGCGCCGACCGCCTCGAGGTGGCGGTGCGGCCAGTCGACGACCACCTCGTCGGCCAGCGGGAACCGGACCTTCGTGGCGAAGATCTCCCGGGCGTCGCAGACGGTGACGTGGTAGCCGAGCACCTTGGCGACGCGCACCAGCGCGCCGGTGAAGTCGACGGCGCCGAAGATGAGCAGCCGCGGCGGGGGCGCGAGCGCCTCGAGGAACACCGTCACGGCGTCCTCGTTGGCCTCACCGTGGGCGCCGTAGCGTCGGACCGACGTGGTCCCCGAGGCGAGCGCAGCGAGCGCGTCACGCCGCACGACGCGGTCGAGGGCGGGATCGGCCAGCCGTCCGGCCGCTTCCTCGCCGTGGATCAGCAGGAGCTTGTCGCCGGCGCCTGGCCCGCTCACCACCGTCGCCAGGACGGCGGGCCGGTGCGCGGCGACGGCGGCGCGCAGCTCGGCGAAGGTGACGGCCCGATGGGGTGCGCCGGCCACGGCCCTACCAGTCGAGCGGCTCGAGGAAGAGGTGCACCGTGCCGCCGCAGGTCAGCCCCACGGCGAAGGCCTCGTCGTCGCTGTAGCCGAAGCTGACGAGCCGGCGATCGCCCGTGGCGAGCACGTCGAGCGCCTCGCTGACGACGGCGCCCTCGACGCAGCCTCCGGACACGGACCCGAGCACCTCGCCGCGGTCGCTCACCGCCATGGCGGCGCCCGGCTGGCGCGGCCCGGAGCCCTCGAGGTCGACGACCCGGGCGAGCGCCACGCGCCGGCCCTCGTCGAGCCACGCCTGCAGGTCGTCGAGGAGGTCGCGCATGGGGCCTACGAGCGCGCGGCCTCGTCGAGCGCCCGGCGCACGAGCACCCGAGCCAGGTGCCGTCGGAACTCGGCGCTGGCGTTCAGGTCGTCGGAGGGATCGGTGCCCTCATCGGCGAGCGCCGCGGCGTCGACGTCGGGCGCACCGGAGGCGAGCGCCGCCTCCGCGGCCCGAGCGCGCACGGGGCGGGGGCCCATGTTGACCAGGCCGATGCCTGCCTGGCCGTCGCGCACGAGCGCCACGCCGACGATCGCCCAGTCCTGGGCCCGGCGGTTCAGCTTCTGGAACGACCACCCGGCGGTGCCGACCTTGGGCACGAGGATCTCCGTGATGACCTCGGTGGGCTCGAGGGCCGTCTCGAGGAAGCCGGTGAAGAAGTCGTCGACCGCGATCGAGCGCTCCCCGAGGGGGCCGCGAGCGACGATGGTGGCTCGCAGGGCGAGCAGCACCGCGGGCAGGTCCGATGCGGGGTCGCCGTGCGCGATGGAGCCGCCGATCGTGCCGCGGTGGCGGACCTGCGGATCACCGACCTGCCCGGCGGCGTGGCGCAGGATGGGCACCTCGGCGCCGAGCAGGTCGCTCGTCTCGAGGTCGCGGTGGCGGGTGAGGCCACCGATGGCCACCTGCGCGCCGGCGTCGCGCACGTAGGAGAGGTCGTCGAGGCGGCCGATGTCGACGAGCACCGACGGGGACGCCAGGCGCAGCTTCATGAGGGGCAGCAGCGAGTGGCCGCCGGCGAGGAGCTTGGCCTCGTCGCCGTGCTCGCCGAGGGCCGCCACCGCGGCGTCGACCGAGTCGGCACGGACGTACTCGAAGGCGCTGGGGATCACGACGGGCCGCCGGGGCTCGCCGCAGCCAGCACGGCCTTGACGATGTTGTGGTAGCCGGTGCAGCGGCACAGGTTGCCCTCGAGGCCCTCGCGCACCGCGTCCTCGGAGAGGTCGGGCTCCTCGGCGAGCAGCGACACGGCGGCCATCACCATGCCGGGCGTGCAGTAGCCGCACTGGAGGCCGTGGTGCTCGCGGAAGGCGGCCTGGAGAGGGTGCATCGCGTCGCCGTCGGCCAGGCCCTCGATCGTGGTGACCGACCGGCCGTCGGCCTGCACGGCGAGCACGGTGCACGACTTCACCGACTCGCCGTCGACGAGCACGGTGCAGGCCCCGCAGCTGGACGTGTCGCAGCCGACGTTGGTGCCGGTGAGGCCGAGGTCGTCGCGCAGGTGGTGCACGAGCAGCAGCCGCGGCTCGACCTCGCTCACCTGCGTGGCGCCGTTCACCTCGACGGAGATCTGCATGGTGGTCCTCACTTCGTGAGCTTGCGCAGGCCCGTGGCGGCGAAGAGCCACAGGGCGGCGAGGGACAGCGCGATGGCCAGCAGCCCCGGCCAGGTCGCCGACCACGACACGTCGCCGAGGAAGCCCTGGCGGGCGAGGCGCAAGATGTTGGTCAGCGGGTTGACGCGGGCGATCTGGCGGACCCAGCCGATCTGCACCTCCAGCGGGACGTTGCCGGTGGAGAGGAAGGTCGTGACGAAGATGCCGAGCTGGAGGATGGGACCTGCCCGCTGGTTGGGGACCCGGTAGACGAGGCCGAGCGCCCAGCCGGTGGAGATGAGGGCCACGCCCACCGACGCGACCCACAGCATGACGAGGCCACCCGCGCCGCCGGCGAGGTCGGCGCCGAGCAGCAGGCCGAACGGCAGCACGATCGCCATCGTGATGGTGCTGCGCACGATGCCGGCCAGCACGGGCCCGACGAGGATGCCCGCGCGCGAGCCGGGTGCGAGCAGGAGCCGGTCGTAGAAGCCGGTCTCGATGTCGCGCACGGTCGAGAACCCGGTGCCGAAGCCGGCGAACGCCGATCCCTGGAGGATGGCGAAGGGCACCATCCAGCTGAGGATGTTGTCGGTCGGGAACTGCGGGATGCGGGTGAGCGAGGAGAACGAGCCCGAGAAGGCGATGACGAAGAACACCGGCATGGCGACGAGCGGGATCACCGCGGCGGGGATGCGGACGATGTTGACGAGGCTGCGGCGGGCGAGCGCCTGAGCGACCGGGACCCAGGAGGTGCGCCGCTCGGGGGCGAGGCCGAGCGCGGTCACGCCGCCTGCCGGAGTCGGGCGCGCAGCGCGGCGTTGGCGAGGGACACCGAGACCACGGCGAGGACCAGCGCGACTGCGATGGACTGGGCCGCCTCGGACCAGTCGAGTCCCACGATGACCTGGTGGCGCATGCCGTCGACCATCCAGGTGACGGGGTTGCGGGTGGCGATCGAGCGGTAGATGCCGCTCATCACCTCGGTGGGGAAGAACGCCGACGAGATGAACAGGCCGATGAAGGTGAGGGGGAACACGTTCTGCACGGCCTCGGCGGATCCCGTGCGCAGCGCCAGCATGGCCGCGAAGCCGCCGATCACCAGCGCGAGCACCATGGCGTAGAGGATCAGCAGCACGGCAGCCGCCGGGCCGCCCGCGATCTCCACACCAAAGGCGCCGTAGACGGCCATGAAGACCACGGCCTGGAAGGCGCCGGTGACCGAAGCGCCCGCCAGCCGGCCCACCAGGATCGACGTGCGCGAGACCGGTGAGGCGAGCAGCCGGTCGAAGAAGCCGGTCTGGATGTCGGTGGCGGTGTCGCTCCCGGCCGTCAGCCCACCGAAGAGCACGGACTGCGTGATGGAGGCAGGCAGCAGGAAGTCGAGCAGCGAGTCGACGTCGGGAAAACCGGGGATGGCGGTGGCCCGGCCCATGGTGGAGGTGTTCACGGCGGCGATGAACATCGGGAAGAGCAGCCCCGGCAACCACACCTGGGGCTGGCGCAGCGTGCCCTTGACGGAGCGCATCGCCAGGGCGCGGGCCTGGGCGATCGCCTCCCGCCTGCCGATGTCGACCGCGCCGCGATGGTGGTGCTCGGGGCTGACGGCCACCGCGGTCACGCAGGCTCCCCCACGGGCGGTGCGCCCGACTCGGCGCCCTCGAGGCGGCGGCCCGTCGCGTCGGCGAACACGTCGTCGAGGCTGGGCGCATCGAGCTCCACGTGCTCTACGGCGACTCCCGCGTCCTCCAGCGCTCGCAGCACGCCGGACATGGCCGTGGGACCGCCCGCCAGCCCGATGGCGAGCGACCTGGCCTTGCCGGGGCGAGCGCCGCCGAAGGTGCTGAGCACGTCGGTGGCGAGCTCCTGGTCGTGGTCGGCGACGGTGACGACGAGGGTGTGGGCGCCGACGGCCTCCTTCAGGACCTTCGGCACGCCCTCCCGCACGATCCGGCCGTCGTCGATGATGGCGATCCGGTCGGCGAGCTCGTCGGCCTCCTCGAGGTACTGCGTGGTCAGGAAGACGGTGGTGCCCTCGGCGTTGAGGCGCCGCACCTCCTCCCACAGCGCCAGGCGGCTCATCGGGTCGAGCCCGGTCGTGGGCTCGTCGAGGAAGAGCACCGAGGGCTCGTGCACCAGCGAGAGCGCGAGGTCGAGACGGCGGCGCATGCCGCCCGAGTACGTGCCGACCCTGCGGTCGGCCGCGGCGGTGAGCCCCACGCGCTCGAGGAGCACGTCGCCACGGCGGTCGGCCTCGGCCCTGGTGATGCCGTGGAGCACGGCTTGCAGGCGCACGAGCTCGCGGCCTGTCATCAACGGGTCGATGGCCGCGTCCTGGAGCGCGACGCCGATGGCACGCCGTACGGCGCCCGCCTGCGCCTCGATGTCGAACCCGGCGACGCGCGCGCGTCCTCCGCTCGGGCGCAGCAGCGTCGTGAGCATGCGCACCGTGGTCGACTTGCCGGCGCCGTTGGGGCCGAGGAACCCGAAGATCTCCCCCTGCCCCACGACGAGGTCCACGCGGTCGACCGCCACCAGCTCGCCGAAGCGACGGGCCAGGCCCTCTGCCTCGATGGGGGCCGTCACGGCGAGCCGGTCCCGGCGGCGGCTCGGATGGCGCGCCACACGCGCTCGGGCGTGGCCGGCATGTCGACGTGGCGCACGCCGAGGTGCGAGAGGGCGTCGACGACGGCGGACTGCACGGCCGGGGTCGACCCGATGGTGCCGGACTCGCCGATGCCCTTCGCGCCGAGCGGGTTCAGCGGCGTCGGCGTCTCCATCTCGACGAGCTCGAAGGAGGGCAGCTCGGTGGCGGAGATGGCGGCGTAGTCGGCCAGGTTGGAGGTGACGGGGTTGCCGTCGGCGTCGAAGCACACCTCCTCGACCAGCGCCTGCGCCACGCCCTGTGCGATCCCCCCGTGGCGCTGGCCCTCGGCGAGCAGCGGGTTGAGGATGCGGCCGGCGTCGTCGACCGCGATGTGGCGCCGCAGCGCCACGCGGCCGGTCTCCACGTCGACGTCGACCACGGCGACATGGGCCCCGAAGGGGAAGGTCGGCTGCGCCGCGGTGAAGTCGACCGTCGCCTCGAGGGGCGCGCCGTCGTAGGCGGAGGTGCCCGCGACCTCGGCCCAGCCGAGGCTGGCGCCGGAACCCGTGGCGACGAAGCGGCCCTGCTGCTCGTCGAAGCTCACCTCGCCCGCTGCGGCGTCGAGGAGGCGCTCGGCGATCGGGGTGGCCCGTGCGACCACCTCGCCGGCGGCCTCGAAGACGGCCGACCCGCCGAGCTGCAGCGATCGCGACCCCATGGTGCCCTCGCCCCGCTCCACGAGGTCGGTGTCGCCGTGGACGACGGTGATCTGGTCCATGGGGATGCCGAGCCGGCCGCTGATCAGCGTGGCGAAGGCGGTGTCGTGGCCCTGGCCGTGGGCCGAGGCACCCGTGTAGACGGTGGCGGAGCCGTCCGCGGCGATGACGACGCGGGCGTGCTCGGTCCCTGCCGAGGGACCGGCCGTGACCTCGACGTAGAGCGAGACGCCGATGCCGAGCTGCACGACCGCGCCCGCCGCGCGCCGGCGGGTCTGCTCCCTGCGCAGGTCCTCGTAGCCGGCGGCATCGAGCACGAGGTCGAGCGCTCGCTCGTAGTCCCCGATGTCGTAGGTGGCCCCGGTGGCGGTCGTGTAGGGGAAGGCGTCGGCCGGGATCAGGTTGGTGCGCCGCACCTCTGCGGGATCCATGCCGATCTCCGCTGCGAAGAGGTCCATGGCACGCTCGATGGCAGCGGTGGCCTCGGGTCGGCCCGCACCCCGGTAGGCGACCGTGCTCATCGTGTTGGTGACGACGGACCGGGAGCTCGCCTCGACCTTGGGGATCGCATAGGTGCCGGGCGCCATCATCCGGGTGAGGTACGGGAGGATGGAGCCCATCTGCGGGTACGCCCCACCGTCCTGGAGGATCGTCAGGCGGTAGGCCTCCACCGTGCCGTCACGCCGGCCGCCGATCTCGATGCGCTGGCGCTGGGCGCGCCCGTGGCCCATGGCGACCAGGTTCTCCGAGCGCGTCTCGGTCCATCGCACCGGTCGCCCGACGCGCTTCGCCAACCACCCCAGGAGCAGCTCCTCGGGCGTGCTGCCGATCTTGGCGCCGAACCCTCCCCCGACGTCGGGTGCGATGACCCGCACCGCGGCGCGGTCGAGCCCGTAGAGCTCGGCCAGCGCGTCGCGCACGCCGTGGGCGTGCTGCGTGCTCGACCACTGCCAGAGGCGGCCGTCGACCCAGGCGGCTGCGCCGTTGCGCACCTCGAGCGGTACGGCGGCCAGCCGCTGGTTGACCACGTCCTGGCGCACGACGACCTCGCACCCCTCGAAGAGGTCCTCGGAGTGCCCGAAGTCGAGGTCGACGATGACGTTGGTGCCGGCCTCGGGGTGCAGCAGCACCTCGTCACGGGCGGAGACGACCGGATCGACGACCACGGGAAGCGGCTCGTAGTCCGGCCACACGAGCTCGGCGGCGTCGGGGCCCTGCTCGGGCCGCTCGGTGAGCAGCACGGCCACCGGCTCGCCGACGAAGCGGACCACGCCCTCGGCGAGCAGCGGCCGGCGCATGGCGGCGTTGAACATCCCCGAGGGAGGAGCGAGCGGGCCGAGGTCGACGTCGGCGGCGGTGAGCACGGCCACCACGCCGGGCGCAGCAGCGGCCTCGGCCGTGTCGATCGAGCCGAGCGCGGCGTGCGCGACGGTCGATCGGACGAAGGTCACGTGCACGGCGCCGTCGAGCTCGGGGGCCCGGACGTCGGCCACGTAGGTGCCGCCTTCGGTCAGCAGCTTCGGGTCCTCCACCCGGGCCACACGGTTCCCGAAGATGCTCACGGCGGCACCCTATCGGCGCCGCGCGAGGGTCACTGCGACGTGTCGAGCTCCGTCGTCGCCGCGTCGGTCACGCCGGATTCGGGCAGCAGCGCACCGAAGGGCCACACCTCGGGCAGGTCGAGCGGGGGCAGCGGCGCGGGCAGCACCGCGTAGGCCTCCTCGCCGGGGAACACGAGGTTGTACTGCTCGCGTGCGATGTGCTCGATCGCCTCGTCGCTCTGCAGGCGGTCGATGCGCCGCTCGTAGGCCTCGTTCTGGTCGCGGAGCACGGCGAGGCGCTCCTGGACCTCGGCCGTGCTGCCCCGCTGGTCGAGGAAGATCCGGGTCGGGAACACCGCGATCAGCAGGACCGCGATGACCGCCGTCCCGCCGCCGACGAGGCCCAGCAGCCGACCGGCGCGCCGCAGCGCCGAGCGCTCGTCGGCGCGCGCCGCGGGCACGGCCGCACGCCGCGTCACCGGACCGCCCCGCCGCCGCGGGCGAGGGCGCCGAGCCCCCAGAACTCGGCGGTCTGGCCCAGCTCGGCCTCGATGCGCAGGAGCTGGTTGTACTTGGCGACGCGGTCCGAGCGCGCCGGGGCACCCGTCTTGATCTGCCCGCAGTTGGTCGCCACGGCGAGGTCGGCGATCGTGACGTCCTCGGTCTCGCCGGAGCGGTGCGACATCACCGAGGCGTACGACGAGCGGCCGGCCAGGCCGACCGTGTCGAGCGTCTCGGTCAGCGTGCCGATCTGGTTGACCTTGATCAGGATGGCGTTGGCCACGCTGGTGTCGATCCCGCGCTGCAACCGCTCGACGTTGGTGACGAAGAGGTCGTCGCCGACGAGCTGCACGCGCGCCGCGAGCCGCTGCGTGAGCAGGGCCCAGCCGTCCCAGTCCTCCTCCGCCATGCCGTCCTCGATGGAGACGATGGGGTAGGCGTCGCAGAGGCGGGCGAGCTCGTCGACCAGCTCGGCCGGGGTCAGCGCACGCCCCTCGCCGGGGAGCTCGTAGCGCTCGTCGCGGTAGAGCTCGGTCGACGCGACGTCGAGCGCGATGGCGATGTCCTCGCCCGGCGTGTAGCCGGCACGCTCGATGGCCTCGACCAGCACCTGCACGGCCGCCTCGTTGGTCGGCAGGTCCGGGGCGAAGCCGCCCTCGTCGCCGAGGGCCGTCGACAGGCCCCGGCCGTGGAGCAGCGCCTTGAGCGTGTGGTAGGTCTCCGCCCCCCAGCGCAGGGCCTCGGAGAAGCTGGCCGCGCCGACCGGCATGATCATGAACTCCTGGAAGTCCACGCTGTTGTCGGCGTGCGCCCCGCCGTTGAGGACGTTGAGCATCGGGACGGGCAGCACGTGGGCGTTGGCGCCGCCGACGTAGCGCCAGAGCGGCAGGCCGCTCTCCTCGGCTGCTGCGTGGGCGACGGCGAGGCTGGTCCCGAGGATGGCGTTGGCGCCGAGGTTGGCCTTGTTGGGGGACCCGTCGAGGTCGATCAGGTGCTGGTCGAGGCCGCGCTGGTCGAGCGCCTCGAAGCCCTCCAGCGCGTCGCAGATGGTGTCGTTGACGTGGGCGACGGCGGTGGTCACGCCCTTGCCGAGGTAGCGGTCGCCGCCGTCGCGCAGCTCGACCGCCTCGAAGCGCCCGGTGGAGGCGCCCGAGGGCACCATCGCCCGGCCGCTCGCACCTGAGGCGAGGAACACCTCGACCTCCACGGTGGGGTTGCCCCGCGAGTCGAGGACCTCGCGGCCCGCTACGTGCTCGATGCTCGACATGGCGTTGTTGCTCCTGTGGCTTGTGTTGCTGATGGTAATGCATGCCCACCGGGATCTCTCAACGTCCACGTCGCCGTGGCGGCCGTCGGAGGGTGAGAGAGCCCGGCTGCGCGGGCGTAGGCTCCCGCTGTGGCGGCTCGGGTCGCACCAGGGGCGGCAGACGTGATCTCGGACTACCCCGACGGCTTCGTGCTGCGCGTGCGGGGTGCGAACGACGTCGACCGGGCCCTGGGCGCCTTGGCGCTGGCCCGCGACGACCTCGCCGCCCTGGTCGCCCGCAGCCACGACCCCGACGGGCCGGTGCTCTCGCGGCCGGTGCTGGGCCCCGACGGCCCGCTGCTGCGGATCGGGCGCCTCGAGGAGGACGACGACCTGCTGCGCGGCGTGCCCGACCTCGTCGTCGCCCGCCTCGCCGAGGCAGGCCTCGACGACGCCGTCGTGGACGTGCCCGAGCCCGGTGGGCCCCTCGACGACCTCGACACCTGCCCCAACGCCGTGGTGCTCCGCCTCTTCCCGCCGCCGGCCGGCGCCGGCGCGAGCCTGCCCGCCGACTGGATCGACATGGCGTGCGAGTGGGCGCTCGGCGACCTCGCCGGCGGCGACGCGGTGCCGCTGCGGCTGCTCGGCATCGAGTTCGACGTGCTCGTCGCCGACGCCCCCGCCATCGTGCACCAGGCCGGCCTCGCCGGGACCTGGTGCGACGTGGTGAACGGCAAGGTCTCCGACCGGGTGCGCACGGCGTCGATCACCTTCGGTGGGGCACCGCACGTGGCCCTCGCCGCGGGCGGACCCGCCTGCGACGCCCACGCGCTCATGGCGCGCTTCGAGCTGCTGAGCGAGATCGCCCGCGAGCTCGCCGGCGAGCTCGCCTACGCCTGCATCGACCTCGAGGCGACCTTCGAGGGCATCGGGCTCGGGTTGACCGGCTCCGGCTGGCGGGACCAGCAGGGCGCCTCCCCCAACGTCGTCGCCGGGCAGCTCTGCGACGTGCTGGTGCCCGACGCCTTCGCGTACCAGATCGTCGGCAAGGGACACGTGGCGCGCCTGCACGCCGAGGGATCGCGGTTCCACGAGCCGCCCATCGCGACCCCCGTGGCCGACGATCGCTTCGAGATCCTCATCGGTGATCCCCTCGACTGGCTGCCCGGCGGCGACACCCGCGAGGACGTGCAGGCCGAGGGCTGGGAGCTCCTCCGACCGCTCCTCGCGACCGAGCGCCAGCTCTACGAGCTGCTGCTGGAGCGGCCCGAGCGGCAGGTCCTCGAACCGGGCGCGCCCCCGGCGCAGGTCGTGGGGACCGGGGGATCGCCCGACCTCGACGACATCACCCTCGATGCGGTCCCCCACGCGCGCCGGGGCCTGCACCTCACGGCGCTGGAGCTCGTCTCGTGGCTCGCCCACGAGCACCACTCGGACACGCCCGCCACCACGTCACCGGTGCTGGCGACCTACGTCCGGTGGTTCGCGTCCGCGCTGCCGGATCACCGCCGCCAGGAGCTCAAGAGCCGGGCCCGGGCCATGATCGGCACGGCGCCGGACCAGCCGCGGACCGGCGTCACGAACCTCGTGCTGCTGGCGCCCGCCGACGTCGACCGTGCCTGGCTTGCGACCGACTGGCTCATCCGCGTGCAATCGGTGGCATGGCTCCGCCTGGCCGGGCTCACCCAGGCTGCGGCTCGCCTCGACTCGCTCGGCCCGACCTCGGACCGGGCGCAGCTGATGCGTGCCGTCGACGTGCTGGGCTCTGCCGTGACCATCGCCGCCCGCCGGCTCGACCTGACGGCGTCGGTGGCGGGCGGCGAGCAGCCCGAGGACCGCGACCTCGTCGAGCAGGCGGCCTGGGCGGCGTGGGAGCGGGCGTCCGAGGCGGCGGGCTGGGTCGCTGCCTCCGAGGCCGCCTCCTACGGCGTACCCGCCGAGATGGGCTACGCCACCGACCTCCGGGTCATCGAGTGCGCCCGCGACGCGCGGATCCTCGACGAGCTCGAGGTCTCCCGGCGATCGATCGGTGACCTGGCGTGGAGCGCTGCGCTGCACGCCATGGCCGACGAGGCCTGGCGCGTCGGGTGGGCCCTCGCGCACCCCGCCGTCGATGCCCTCGCCGAGCTGCCGCTGCGCACCGCGCTCGACGCGGGCCACCCGCGCCGTCGCCGAGCGCACCGGCTCGGACGACGACGAGCGCGAGCAGTCCACCGAGGTGGCCGAGTCCGCCGCCAAGGCGCTGCTCACCCGCGTCGCCCTCGCCTCGAACGGCGAGGCTGACGGCGCGCACCCGTGGGACATGGCACTGGAGTCGGCCGCCTCGGCAGACGGTGCGGAGCTCTGGCGCGAGGTCCACCAGGTCGCGCGCGGCGCGGTGGAGGAAGGTCCCTGGTCGGCCGGCATGGCGGCGGCACGGCGCGCCGTCGACGAGGTCCTGCACGAGGGCCCCGACGTCGTCGCTCGCGCCGTCGGCGCGGCCATGGCCCGGGAGGCCGCCGGCATGTCGGCCCGAGGCGTCGCGCTCGCGCGCGGCCGCCATCGCCCGGGCGCAGGGACGCAGCGAGGCGGCCGCCGCGCGTGCCGCCGCCGAGGCCCTGGCGGAGACGTCAGGCCAGCTCCAGGACGCGGCGTTCGGGCTGCTCGACGACCTGATCCGCGTCGCGCCGCTGGCGCCCGCTACCGCTCGCCAGCCGTGAAGGCGGCGCGCAGCCGCGCCACCGCGGCGCGCAGGTCGCTCTCGGGGTCACCGCCGTGCTGGCGCGCCTCGTCGACGAGGTCGAGCAGCCGGCCGGCCAGCGAGCTCGGCTCGATGCCGCCCAGGGTGCGCCAGTCGACGCCGCTGGCAGCGGCCTTCTTCTGCACCTTCAGGGCGTAGGCCAGCGCAGGCAGGGCGGCGGGCAGGCCGTCCATCACGCTGGCCCTGCCCTTCTCGGCGACCTTGCGGCGCTCCCAGTCGACGGCCAGCTGCGCGGTGTCGGTCGCTGCTGCAGTCGGGTCGAAGACGTGGGGGTGACGGGCGTGGAGCTTGTCGTGGATGCCGCGGACCACGTCGGCCAGCGTGAAGTGGCCCTCCTCGGCTGCCAGCACCGAGTGGAAGACCACCTGGAACAGCAGGTCCCCGAGCTCCTCCTCGAGGTCCGTGAAGCCCTCGCCGCCGGGCTCGTCGAGGCGGTCGATGGCCTCGAGCACCTCGTAGGCCTCCTCGAGGAGGTGGCGCCGGAGGCTGGCGTGGGTCTGCTCGCGGTCCCACGGGCACTCGGCGCGCAGGGTGCGGACCAGGTGCTCGAAGCGCGCCAGCTCACCGGCCACCGGATCGGCCAGCGCGGGCACCCACAGCGAGGTGAGGTGGTCGGGCACGACCGCACGGTCGAGCTCGTGCCAGGCCACCTCGCGGATCGACTCGTCCGCCAGGCCGAGGCGCTGCAGCACGACGACCGGTGGGCCCTCGTCCAGGGCCAGCTTGATGTCGGAGAGGACGTGCGGCTGGTCGCACTGCGCCACGAGGAGGGGGCCCCGCTCGCCCGCCGCCTCGATCTCGAAGCGGCGACCGTCGACGAGGCGGACGCCCTGCGCCACGGGGTCGACGCCGAGGCGTGACCAGGCCAGGTCGAGGAACGACAGGGCCGGCAGCACCCGAGCATCGATGCGGTCGTCGGCGAGGAGCAGCTCGACCGTCCGCTCCGCCACGAGGGGCGAGCCCGGCACGAGGTAGAGCACCTCGCCGGCGCTCACGGCCGCGTCGTGCAGCGTCTCGACGATCCCGCCGTACACCTCGTCGAACGACCCGGCCGACTCGTACACCGAGTCGAAGTCGGTGGCATCGGCCACGGCCGCCGCGGCGGGGTGCCGGCGGGTGCGCAGGAACCGCACCGGCGCCGCATCGATGGCGGCGAGCGTCGCGGCGGTCAGGAGGTCCGGACCGGCCGGTCCCAGCCCGGCGACGACCACGCGGGGCAGTCGCCTCGGGCTCAACCTGCGGCCGCGCCGGCCGGGTCGCCGGACTCCTGCACCGGGCCCGCAGGCGGGACGACCTGGCCCGTGCGCTCGTCCCACGAGCCGTAGCGCGGGTTCACCTCGACGTCGGTGCCGGCGTAGCCCTCCGCGCGCCAGGTGGCGTAGCCGTCCTCACCGAGCTCGGCTTCCACGCCGATCTGCCGGGCGACGTCGTCGATGAAGGACCGGGCGAAGGACTCGCTGAACCCGCCGAGCGCCTGGTCGGCGGTCGCCTCGTCACCGAAGACGACCTCGATCGCCTGGGAGCGCAGCTCGTCGTCGACGGTGAGGCCCAGCTCCTCGAAGCGCTGGCGGTGGATCTCGAAGTCGATTCGCTGGGCGAGGATCTGGCCCACCAGGCCGATCGGGTAGGCCTCGGGGGCGGAGGCCTGCGCCATGGCGGGGTCGATGGCGGCCTCGTTGCCGACCCACTGCTCGACTTCGTCGAGGAACTCGTCGTTGGCGATGGCGGTGTCGCCGACGCGCACGGCGGGCGACACGTCGGAGGCGCAGCCGGCCGAGCCGGCCGCTGCGATCAGGGCGAGGAGCGACAGGAGGACGGAGCGGAGACGTCTGGGCACGGCGGTCGATCCTATGGCCTCAGCCGACGGGGTCGAGCTCGCGGAGGACCTCGACCAGGTGGTCGGCGGGGTGGGCCGTGGGAGGCACGGGCAGCAAGAGGAGCTGGTCGGCCTCCTTGTAGACGGCCTTGGGGTGGAGCCGCTTCAAGCGGATCTGCTGGCTCGCCTTCAGCGACAGGGGCGACAGGCGGGCGGTGGAGGGCGAAGCCCAGCCGCTGCCCTTCACGACGGTCACCTCGCGCACGCCGGTGCGGGCTGCCTCGGCCCGGAGTCGCCCCACCGCCAGCAGCTGCTCCGCCGCGTCGGGCAGGGGCCCGTAGCGGTCCTCCCACTCCGTGCGGATGTCGCCGACCTCGGCTTCGGTCGTCACCGCCGCCAGCCTGCGATACGCCTCGAGCCGCAGCTCCTCCTTGGCGACGTACTCGCGGGGCAGGTTGGCGGCCACGGGCAGGTCGAGCTTGATCTCGGCGGGCTCGCGGAGCGGCTCGCCCTTGAGCTCGGCGACCGCCTCGCTGACCATCTGGCAGTAGAGGTCGTATCCCACTGCGGCGATGTGGCCCGACTGGCCGGTCCCGAGCAGGTTGCCGGCGCCGCGGATCTCGAGGTCGCGCATGGCGATCTTGAACCCCGAGCCGAGCTCGGTCGCCTCGCCGATCGTCTTCAGTCGCTCGTAGGCGTCCTCGCTGAGCACCCGGTCCTGCGGCACGAACAGGTAGGCGTAGGCCCGCTGGCCCGAGCGGCCGACGCGCCCGCGGAGCTGGTGGAGCTGCCCGAGGCCGAGCAGGTCGGCGCGGTCGACCACGAGCGTGTTGACGGTCGGCATGTCGATGCCGGACTCGATGATCGTGGTGCAGACGAGCACGTCGTAGTCGCCTTCCCAGAACGCCAGCACCACCGCTTCGAGCGAGCCCTCGTCCATCTGCCCGTGGGCGACGGCCACCCGAGCCTCGGGCACGAGGTCGCGGACCTGCTCGGCGGTGCGATCGATGTCCTGCACGCGGTTGTGGACGTAGAACACCTGACCCTCGCGCAGCAGCTCGCGCCGGATCGCCTCGGCGACGGCTCGGTCGTCGTGCTCGCCGACGTAGGTGAGGATCGGCATGCGGTCCGCCGGCGGCGTGTTGAGCAGCGTGAGGTCGCGGATGCCGGTGAGGCTCATCTCGAGCGTGCGCGGGATCGGCGTGGCCGACAGCGTCAGCACGTCCACGCCCGTCTTCAGCTGCTTGATCTGCTCCTTGTGGCCGACGCCGAAGCGCTGCTCCTCGTCGACGACGAGCAGGCCGAGGTCCTTGAAGCGGATGTCCTCGCTGAGCAGGCGGTGCGTTCCGATCACCACGTCGACCTCCCCCGACGCGACGCCGGCGACGACCGACTTCGCCTGCGCCGCCGTGAGGAACCGGGACAGCACCTCGACGCGCACCGGGTAGCCCGCGAAGCGGTCGGAGAAGGTCTGGTGGTGCTGCTGGGCGAGCAGTGTCGTGGGCACGAGGACGGCGACCTGCTTGCCGTCCTGCACGGCCTTGAACGCCGCCCGGATGGCGACCTCCGTCTTGCCGAACCCGACGTCGCCGCACACGAGGCGGTCCATCGGGTGGTCGGCCTCCATGTCGGCCTTGACCTCGGTGATGGCGGTGATCTGGTCGGGGGTCTCCTGGAACGGGAAGGCGTCCTCGAGCTCGCGCTGCCAGGGCGTGTCCTCGGTGAAGCTGTGGCCCGGGGCGTTGAGCCGCTTCTGGTACAGGACGACGAGCTCCTGGGCGACCTCCGACACCGCCGAGCGCACCTTCGCCTTGGCCCGCTGCCAGCCGTCGCCCCCCAGGCGCGACAGGGCCGGGGCGTCGCCACCGGTGTAGTGGCGCACGGCGTCGATCTGGTCGGACGGCACGTAGAGCTTGTCGTCGCCCTTGTACTCCAGCAGCAGGTAGTCGCGCTCCACGCCACCGATGGCGCGCTTGACCATGCCGCTGTAGCGGGCGACGCCGTGCTGGTGGTGCACGACGTGGTCGCCGGGCTTGAGGTCGTCGAAGAAGCCCTGCGCGTCGCGCCGGCGCGGACGGGCGCGACGGTGGGCCCGACGTCGACCGGTGAGATCGTGCTCGGCGACGACCGCGACCTTGATGGCCGGCAGGATGCACCCGCGCTCGATCGAGGCGATCTCGAAGGTCGGCGCCACGCCGTGGGCCGAGAGCAGCTCGCGCAAGCGGGCCTCGGACCCCTCGCCCTCCGCCGCCACGATGATCCGGTAGCCCTCGCGCTGCAGGTCGGCCAGCTGGCGCACCACCCGCTCGGCGTCGCCCGCCGTCGCGGCCACGCCCATGGACGTCACCGTCGCCACGTCGGGCCCCTCCGGTGCGGTGGTGATCGTCCAGGCCGGTGCGTCGCTGTGGCTCAGCAGCCGGTCGAACGGCAGGTGCAGCTGCGGGAACGACGAGTGCTGCTCGGCTGCGCCCCAGGTCTTGGCGAGCGTGGTGGCGAGATCGGCCTCCTCGGCGAGCAGGTCGGCGGCGCGGTCGCGCATGCGGCGCGGCTCGACGAGCAGCACGAGGGCCTCGGGGCCGACGAGGTCGAAGAGCACGTGCTCCCCCTCGGTGAGCCACGGCAGCCACGACTCCATGCCGTCGAACACCTGGCCCTCCGACAGGCGCTCCCACTGCTCGCGACCCCAGGGTTCGAGCGCCACCAGCTTGTCGGCCCGGGCGCGCACCTCGTCGGTCGGCAGCAGCTCCCGGCAGCCGAAGATCTCGACGCGCTCGAGGTCCTCGGTGGAGCGCTGGTCGGCGACGGAGAACTCGGTGAGGCGGTCCACCTCGTCGCCCCAGAGGTCGATCCGCACGGGGCGATCCGCGGTGGAGGGGAAGACGTCGACGATCGAGCCGCGCACGGCCAGCTCGCCACGGTGCTCGACGACCTCCTCCCTGCGGTAGCCCGCGCCGACGAGGGCGGCGACGAGCTCGTCGCGGTCGCGCTGCTCCCCCGGCACGAGCACCACCGGCTCGACGTCCTCGACGTGGGGTCCGAGGCGCTGGACCAGGGCCCGGACCGGCGCCACCAGCACCCGGGGCGCGCGGTCGGCGTCGCGGAGCCGCCACATGGTGCGCAGCCGGCGCCCCATCGTCTCCACCGAGGGCGAGACCCGCTCGAACGGCAGGGTCTCCCAGGCGGGGAAGGTGTCGACCGCCTCGGCACCGAGGTAGACGCGCAGGTCGTTCGCCAGCCGGTCGGCGTCGCCGGTGGTCGGCATGGCGACGATGATCGGCCGGCGGGCGCTGAGGGTGGCGAGGCCGGCCACCGCGAGGGCGCGCGCCGGCTCGGGCACGGCGAGCACGGCGGAGGACCGCCCGAGCACGGCCGCGAAGCCGGGCTCCTCGCGCAGCAGCGGGGGCAGATCGCGCAGCAGCATGGGGAGAGCAGGCTACCGGCGCCCGCTCAGGCCCGGTCCGGCGTCAGCCGGGTTCGCGCGAGCGGGAGTTGAAGCGGTTCATGGCCGCCTCGACGCCCTCGGCCAGGATGGCCTCCACAGCGTCGGCGGCCTCGACGACCACGATGTCGAGCTCGGCGCGATCGGCCTTGCCGGGGCGCTTGAGCACGTGGTCGGCGCCCTCGGCCCGGCCGGGCGGCCTGCCGATGCCGATGCGCACCCGCACGAAGTCGTCGGTGTGGAGGTGCGCCTTGATCGACTTGAGCCCGTTGTTGCCGGCCAGGCCGCCACCGACCTTGAGCTTGATGCGCCCGACGGGCAGGTCGAGCTCGTCGTGGACCACCACCAGGTCGTGCGGGTCGGTGATGCCGTGGCGCCGGACCAGCGGCGCCACCGCCTCCCCGGAGAGGTTCATGTAGGTCATGGGGACGGCGAGGGCGAGCCGGCGCCCGCCGACCACCACCTCGTCGACGACCGCCCGCTCCTTGGCCTTGCGCAGCCGGGCGCCGTGCCGGTCGGCGAGGCGGCGGACCACCTCGGCGCCCACGTTGTGGCGGGTGCCCTCGTACTCGGCGCCGGGGTTGCCCAGGCCCACGACCAGCAGGTCGGCCGGGGTGCCGCGGCGCTCGGCTGCGCCACCCCGACGACCGAACATCTCAGCTCTCGTCGCCGCCCTCGGCGGCAGCGGCATCGCCCGAGGCCTCGTCCTCGCCGGCCTCGGCGGCCTCCGCCTCGCCCTCGCCGGCGACCTCGCCGGCGACCTCGGCCTCGGCGGCCTCGAGCGCCTCTTCGGAGACCCCGTGGTGGGCAGCGACGACCGCCTCTTCGGGGTCGACCGGGGTGGTGACGCCGTCGGGCAGGGCGATGTCGCCGACCCGCAGGGCGTGGCCGATCTCGAGCCCGGAGATGTCGAGCGTGAGCTGCGGCGGGATGGCCGCGGGCTTGGCGGTGATCGTCAGCGCGGTCAGCATCTGGTCGACCACGCCGTTCTCGCGGGTGACGAGCTCGGCCTCGCCCTCCAGCACGATCGACACCTCGACGTCGACGGTCTTGTCGAGGTCGACTCGGATGAAGTCCACGTGCAGGACGTCGCGTCGAACCTTGTGGCGCTGCATGTCCTTGACGAGCGTCGGCGTTCGGTTCCCGTCGAGCTCGAGGTGGATGATGGCGTTCAGGCCCTGCTCGGTGACCAGCGCCGCACGCAGCTCGCGCCAGTCGACCGTGAGCGTCACGGGGTCAGCGCCAAGTCCGTAGACGACGCCCGGGACCTTGCCCTCGGCGCGCAGTCGACGGACGGAGCGGGTGCCTTGGGGCTGGCGGGGCATGGCGTGCACGATGATCTCGGCCATCGGAGAGCTCCTACGTCTGAGATCGCGCCGGAGCGCAACATCGATCGGTTGTGGACCGAACGACAGTAGTGGCCGGGCACCGAGGCGGGCCACCCGGCGAGGGGTGGCACGTGCGACACTTGGGCAGGGAAGCGGCATGGCTGCCCCACAGGAGACGACCGCTACCGGGATCGACGCGGTCCTTCGGGAGCTGTTGCAGGCATCGTTCGGGCTGTACCCCGACGAGCTCGAAGCGGTGATCGCCGAATCGGTCGAACGGCACACCGGTGCCCACGACATGGCCCTGCTGCTCGTCGATCTCGACCAGATCGAGCTGCGGCGCCTCGGCGGCGGGGCCGCTGACGGCGACGTCCTCGCCGTCGACGACAGCCTCGCCGGCCTTGCGTTCCGCGAGGAGCGCCCGGTCGTGGAGCGGCTGGGCTCCAGCCGGCGGCTCTGGCTGCCGGTGCTCGACTCGGCCGAGCGCCTCGGCGTCTTGCGCGTCGTCGACGACGGCGCCACGTCGATCGACGACTGGCTCGTCCTCACCTCGCTCATCGGCGAGCTCGTCACGTCGAAGCATGCCTATGGCGACACGATCGCCCGGGCGAGGCGACGGTCGCCGGTCTCGGTGGCCGCCGAGATGCGATGGGCGATGCTCCCCCCGCTGACCTTCACCTCACCCGAGGTGACCATCACCGGCATCGCGCAGCCCTCACACCTCGTGGCGGGCGACGCCTTCGACTACGCCGTCGATCGCGAGTCGGCCACCATCGCGCTCTTCGACGCCATGGGGCACGGCCTCGAGGCGAGCCGCATCGCCAACCTCGCCGTCGGCTGCTTCGTGAACGGTCGCCGGCAGGGGCGCGAGGTGGACGAGCTGTTCGCGACGATCGACGAGACCATCGCCAGCGAGATCGGGGGGTCGCGGTTCTCGACGTGTCTGCTTGCGCACCTCGACCTGGGGTCGGGCAGCGTGCGCGTGCACAGCGCCGGCCACCTGCCGCCGGTCGTCCTGCGTCGATCCGGGCAGATCGAGACCGTCGCCGTGAAGCCACGTCCACCCCTCGGCCTGGGGCCGCAGCCGTGCGAGCCGACCGACGTGCGGCTCGAGCCGGGTGATGCGCTGCTCATGCACTCCGACGGCGTGTCCGAGGCGCGCTCGCCGAGCGACGAGGTGTTCGGTGCCGAGCGCACGGCTGCGCTGGCGCAGTCGCTGCTCGGCGACGGCGTGCGCCCGGCGGAGGTCCTGCGCCGCGTCATGCGCGAGGCCATCGACCACCAGCAGGGACGGGTGCGCGACGACGCCACGCTGGCGCTCGTCCGCTGGCGCCCCAGCGTCGTCGACGGCCCCGGCGTGCCGACGGCCGCCGATGCCCTCGAGGTCGGTTCGACCTAGCCCTCAGGTCTGGTTGGCGCCGTCGAAGATCTCGCTGACGCTCTTGTCCTCGAACACGGCGTCGATCGCCTCGGCGAGCACGCTGGCGATGGAGAGGACCTCGATCTTGTCGATCTGCTTGTCCGCCGGCAGGGGCAGCGTGTTGGTGATCACCACCTTGGTGATGGCGGAGTTCTTGATGCGGTCGATCGCCGGGCCGGACAGCACGCCGTGGGTGGCGGCGGCGTAGATGTCGGCGGCGCCGCGCTCCTTGAGCTGCTCGGCGGCCGCGCACAGCGTGGACGCCGTGTCGATCATGTCGTCGATGAGCACGCAGGTGCGGCCCTTGACGTCGCCGACGATCTCCTTGGCCTCGACGGCGTTCTTCACGCCCTTGACGCGGCGCTTGTGGACGATCGCGAGGTCGGCGTGCAGCACGTTCGTGTAGCGCTCGGCGACCTTGACGCGACCGGCGTCGGGCGACACGACGACGAGGTCCTCAGGGAGGTGCTGGCGCACGTAGTCGACCAGCACCGGCATGGCGGTGAGGTGGTCGACGGGACCGTCGAAGAAGCCCTGGATCTGGCCCGAGTGCAGGTCGACGGACATGAGGCGGTTGGCGCCAACGGCAGCGAACATGTTGGCGACGACCTTGGCGCTGATGGGCTCGCGTCCCTCGGCCTTGCGATCCTGGCGGGCGTACCCGTAGCTCGGGATCACCGCGGTGATGCGCTTGGCCGAGGCGCGGCGGGCGGCGTCGATCATGATCAGCTGCTCCATGATCACGTCGTTGACCGAGAGCTCCTCGGTTGCGCCATGGGTCTGGATGATGAAGACGTCGGCGCCGCGCACGTTCTCACCGAGCTTGGCGTGGATCTCTCCGTTGGCGAACTCCACCAGGTTCGGGTGCCCCAGCTCGATGCCCAGGCACGCAGCGATCTCGTCGGCGAGCGGGGGGTTCGACCGCCCCGCCAGCACGTGCAGCCGCTTCTTCGTGACCAGCTCCATGAGTCCCCTCGGGCGTGGGTGGGTGCGACGACCGGCGCTCAGTCGTCGTCGTGACCGGTCACCGCACCGCCAGTGTAGAACGGCCCGGTGCGGGTGCCCGACGTCACGTGCGAGCCCGGCTCGAGCACGGCGTAGGGACCGACCGTGCAGTCGGCGCCGATCTCGCTCGTGCGGGCCACGGTGTGCTCGAGGGTGGTGCGCTCGCCCACCGTGCAGTCGACGAGCCGGCAGCCGGGGCCGATCTCGACGCCCGCACCGATCCGCGTGTCACCCTGGAGGATGGTGCCGGGGAAGAGCGTCACGTCGGCTGCCAGGGTGACGGTCGTGTCGACGTAGGTGGCGGTGGGGTCGACCATGGTGACGCCCTTGGCGAGCCAGGCGCGGTTCGTCCTTCGGCGCAGCTCGGCCTCGGCTGCCGCCAGCTGGGCGCGGTCGTTGACGCCCTGGGTCTCCGCGGGGTCGTCCGCCACGACGCTGACGACCTTGTGGCCGCCCTCGGCCAGGACCTCCACGACGTCGGTGAGGTAGTGCTCGCCCTGGGCGTTGTCGGGGTGGACGAGGCGCAGCGCCGGTGCGAGGAGGCTGCGGCGGAAGCAGAAGATGCCGGTGTTGACCTCGTCGATGTCGAGCTCGTCGGGCGCCGCGTCGGCCTGCTCGACGATCCGAGCGATGCGGTCGTCCTTGCCGACGCGCACGATGCGGCCGTAGCCGGTGGGGTCGTCGAGGCGAGCGGTCAGCACGGTGCACGCCGCCCCGGAGTGCCGGTGCTCGGCGACGAGGCGAGCGACGGTCTGGGGCCGGAGCAGGGGCGTGTCGCCGGGCAGGACGAGCACGTCACGATCGTCGACGTCGTCGAGCTCGTCCTCGGGCAGGCCGGTGAGGCCCACGGCCACGGCGTCGCCGGTGCCCCGCTGCACGCGCTGCTCGACGAACTCGAGGTGGAGCCCGGCACTGTCCTCGGTGAGCTTCTTGGTGACCTGCTCCGCGGCATGGCCGACGACGACGACCGCCCGGTCGAGCTCGGGCGCCGGGAGCGCATCGAGCACGTAGAGCACCATCGAGCGCCCGCAGAGGAGGTGGAGCGGCTTGGGTCGCGTCGAGCGCATCCGGCTGCCTTCGCCGGCGGCGAGCACCACCGCAGAGAGGCGACGATCGGTCATGCGATAGGTCTACCCCGATCGCCCCCATCACCTCCGCGCGCCCCCGCCGACGTATCAGGGATCGTTGCGCTCGACGTCGACGTCGCGATCGACGATCGTGACGTAGAAGCGGCCGTCGATGCCCTCGGCGGGGATCGCATCGGCGACCACGGTGCTGCCGTCGCTGAGCGGCACCTCCACCTCGTCGGCGCCGGCTTCGGCGACGCCGAACACGACGGTGGTGGTGCCGAACGTGGCGTCCTGCGGGCTGGCCGTGCAGCCACCCGTGAGCTGCTCGAGGTCGGCGTAGAGGAAGGCGCACGACTCGCCCTCGAGGTCACGGACGGCGTCGACGCGCCATGCCGTGCCGTCGAGCGTTCCCTCGTCGAGCATCACCCGTCGCTCCTGGTCGGGCTCGTCGTCGCCGCTCAGCGCCAGGCCGACGAGCAGCCCGAGGATGACCACGATGGGGAGCCCGACGAGCCAGATGAGGCAGCCCGAGGCCGGCGGCGCGGTGCGAGGCGTGGGCGTCGGGGGCGTGGCAGCGTCGGACATCGGGCTCGGGGGGGAGGGCTCGAACCTCCAACAGCCGGCTCCAAAGGCCGGTGTTCTACCAGTTGAACTACCCCCGATCGGGCTGCCGTCACGATACGCCGACCCGGATCGCGCTTTGGCGTCGACCCAGGGGTGACCGGTACCGTGGTCGACCTCATGGGTTCACTGATCAAGAAGCGCCGCAAGCGCATGCGCAAGAAGAAGCACAAGAAGATGCTGAAGCGCACACGTTGGCAGCGCAGGGCAGCCGGCAAGTAGCCGGCCCGCCCGCCAGCACAACCGCAGATCTCGCCGACCGACCGCCCTCCTCGGGGGGCGGTCGTCGCGCGTCACGGAACGGCGCTGATGGTCAGGCGCGGGGCGCTGAGCCGTAGTCGCCCCAGGGGTCGTCGCGCTCCTTGATGACCTGGCGGAAGCCCTTCTCGCCGATCGACTCCTCCCATCGTCGGGCTTCCTCGGTGTGGCGAGTGATGCCGTCGAAGAGCGTGCCGAGCAGCTGGGTCGTGCGCAGACCCATGTTGTCGAACGCCTGGTTGATGAGCAGCTTGTTGAGGGCGAGCTGGTTGGCGGGGATGTTGGCGAAGCGCCGAGCGTGCTCCTCCACCTTGGCGGCGAGCTCCGCGGCGGGGTGCAGCTCGGACACGAGGCCGATGCGAAGCGCCGTCGGCGCGTCGATGGCCTTGCCGGTGAGCAGGAACTGCTTGGCGTGCTCGAGGCCGATGCGGTGGACCCAGAGCATGGTGGTGGGCGTGCCGTAGATGCGCGACGGGGCGTAGCCCACGATGGCGTCGTCGGCCATGAACAGCTGGTCGCAGCACAGCACGAGGTCGGTGGCGCCACCGATGGCGAAGCCGTGGATCTCGCCGATCACGGGCTTCGGGCACTCCCAGATCTTCATGAACCGCCGGACGTTGCCGGCCATGAACTGCAGGTCGCGGACGGGGTCCCAGGCGCCGGGCCGGTGCTCGACCCGGGGTGCGTCGTAGGGCGTGGACCACGATCCGTACTGGGGGTCGGGTCGGCCGACCGGCGTGGCGTCGGGGTCGCCCTGGAGGTCGTAGCCGGCGGTGAGGGCCCGACCCGCGCCGCGCAGCACGATCGCCCGCACGGCTGCCGAGGCGGTCGCCGCGTCGATGCCGTCCGCCACCCCCTGGACGACCTGGTCGGTCAGCGTGTTCAGGCGCTCGGGCCGGTTGAGCGTGATGACGGCGATGTCATCGCGCTCCTCGTAGAGGACGACGGGGTCAGCCATCTCCCGATGCTGCCAGGGTGCGCACGACGACGTGGCCGGGGCCGGGGATGTCGCCCTCGACGAACCAGGTCGAGCCGCTGCCCGCCAGCGTGGGCGTCAGTCCGCTGGCCGCCGCCAAGCGGTCGCGCCAGGTGGCGAGCTCGGGCTCGACCGCCAGGGCAGCCGGCTCGAGGTCGTTGCCCGACGGGTGGCCCGTCGGCCCACCGAGGCGGTCCCACGCCTGGTAGACGGCCACCGTGGGGCAGCGCAGCGGCGGCGTGAGCAGCGTGAAGGTGCGCGCCTCGTGTGGCAGCGGCTCCAGCTCGTCGCCGATCCCGCGGACGCGGGCGCGGCCGCCGCGCAGGCAGAAGGGCACGTCGGCACCGAGCGCGGCGGCCAGCGCCACGTCGGAGCATCCTGCCCAGCGCAGCACCGCCGCGGCGTCGGACGACCCCCCGCCGAGCCCCGCCCCCGACGGGATGCGCTTGTCGAGCCGGACGTGCGCCACCCTGCCGAGGGCCTGCAGGGCACGCTGCACGAGGTTGGTGTCGTCGGCGGGGACGTCGGGGGCGGCACCGGTGAGCTCGAAGCCGTCGCCGTCGGCGAAGGTGAGCGTGTCGACCAGGTCGACGCTCACCATCTCGGCGTCGAGCAGGTGGTAGCCGTCGGCGCGCACGCCGCTGACGCGCAGCGACAGGGTCAGCTTGGCCGGGGCGAGCACGACGTCGGGCACGGCGACGCAGCGTAGGTCCCTCGCCCGACCCCTCGTCCGCCACCACCAGGTGACGACCGGCGACACCCCAGGGTGCGGGAGCGCCGGCTAGGTCGACGCGGCGGCGAGGCGCAGCCAGTCGTCGAGGCCGAGCTCCTCGGCGCGCGCCTCGGGCCGCACGGCCGCCGCCTCGAAGGCGCCGGGCGTGACTCGGCCGGCGAGGGAGCGGCGCAGCATCTTGCGCCGCTGGTTGAAGCCGGCCTCCACCAGCTCGAAGACGCTCTGACGCTCGGCGCCGTCGCCGGCGGGCGGCCGGCGCCGGATGTCGACCAGCGCGGAGTCGACCTTCGGTGGCGGGACGAACACCGTCGGCGGCACCTTGCCCACCACGCGGGCGGCGGCCCACCAGGCGACCTTGACCGAGGGGATGCCGTAGGCGGGCGAACCCGCTGCGGCGGCGAGGCGCTCGCCGACCTCGAGCTGCACCATCACGAGCATCCGCTCGATCTGCGGGACGCCGGCCAGCAGGTCGAGGACCAGTGGCGTGGCGATGTTGTACGGGAGGTTCGCCACGAGCACCCAGGGGCAGGCGGCGTCGGGAGGTCCCAGCAGCGCCTCCCAGTCGAGGGTCATGGCGTCGGCCTGCACGACGGTGGCGCCGGCGGGCTCGGCGACTGATCGCAGCACCGGGACGAGGTGGCGGTCGAGCTCGACGGCGGTCACCTCCGCACCCGCCTCGAGCAGGGCCAGGGTGAGCGACCCGAGCCCTGCCCCGATCTCGACCACCCGGTCGCCGGGGCCGACGCCGGCCAGGCGGGCGATGCGGCGGACGGTGTTGGCGTCGGCCACGAAGTTCTGCCCCAGCGCACGGCTCGGCCGCAGGCCGTGGGTCCCCAGCAGCTCCCGGATGGCCGAAGGCGAGTGCGTCACCGCGAGAGCCTCCCAGACCGATGATCTCCTCAGGCCCCGATGTCCGATGCCCACCGCCGCAGGCGGCTCGGGCTCGAAGCCCTCAGCGGTAGCCCAGCTCCCGGCTGCAGACGGGCCACTGGCCCCAGCCGTAGCGGGCCTGGAGGATCTGCCCTCGCCGGATCTGCTCCTCGCGGCTGTGCTCGTGCGGGTACCCGCTCCCGCCGACGTCACGCCAGGAGGCCAGCGAGAACTGCAGGCCGCCGTAGTACCCGTTGCCGGTGTTCAGGCTCCAGTCGCCGTGCGACTCGCACTGGGCGAGCCGATCCCAGGTGGCCGGGTCGTCCGGGTCGCCTGGTTCGCCGGAGTGCTCGGCCGCGGGCGCCGGCGCGGCGGTGGGGGGCGGGGCCTGCGTGGTCGAGGGCTCCTCGCTGGCAGGGGCCGACAGCGTCACCGCCTC
Source organism: uncultured Microthrixaceae bacterium (assembly GCA_963715505.1). Taxonomy (GTDB): domain Bacteria; phylum Actinomycetota; class Acidimicrobiia; order Acidimicrobiales; family VFJN01; genus VFJN01. The sequence goes on along the minus strand of OY970242.1, from coordinate 539,439 downwards.
GGGGGCCTCCGTGGTGTCGGGTGCAGCGCTGGTCGAGGCGGCGTCGACGGCGGGCGGCGCCAGGGTGGTCTGTGCCGCTGCGGTGCTGGAGGTGGACGGCGACTCGGTCGTGCTGGTGGCTCGTGGCCGCTCGGCGGCCGCTGGGCCGGCGACCGCTTCGACCTCGCTGCGGGGGCCGGTGTCGGCGGTGGCCGGGAAGTTGTCGAGGACCATGATGGGGACCGCCGCCAGCGTGGCGGAGACCGCGAAGGCGAGGCGGCTGCGGTGGACCCGCGCCACCGGGGTCACCTCGGCGAGGTCGCCGTCGGCCGCCAGGTGGACCGCCACCGGCGCCCGGTCGTCCCGGGCGGGGGCGGTGCGCTTCGAGCCGGCCAGGTGGCGCGGCGTGCCCGTGCGGGCCTTGGAGAACACGGGCGTGGACGTTACGCACGGCCGTAACGCGATTGCAAACAACACGCGTGTGGTTCGCGCCGCGCCCCGCTCAGGGCTGGGCTGGCCCTCCCTCGAGGTGGTAGACGCGCGCCGCGGTGGCCCAGGTGGCCTCGGCGAGGGCCTCGACGGGGTCACCCCGCAGCGCCGCGAGCGCCTCACCGACCACCGAGACCCATGCCGGCTGGTTGCGCTTGCCGCGGTGCGGCACGGGAGCCAGGTAGGGGCTGTCGGTCTCGACGAGGAGCGAATCGAGCGGGCACAGGCGCGCGGCGTCGTGGAGCTCGGTGGCGGAGGGGAACGTCACGATGCCGCTGAAGGAGAGCACCGCTCCGAGGTCGAGGCAGCGGCGGGCCTCGTCGGGACCGCCCGTGAAGCAGTGGAAGACGGTGCGGTCGGGCACGCCCTCGGCGGCGAGGACGTCGAAGGTCTCCGGCCAGGCCTCGCGCGTGTGGATCACGAGTGCGAGGTCGTGCTGGTGGGCGAGGGCGATCTGCGCGGCGAAGACCTCCGCCTGCACGGCGCGGGGCGAGTGGTCGTAGTGGAAGTCGAGGCCGCACTCCCCCACGGCCACGACCTCGGGTTCGACGAGGAGGGCCTCCAGGCCGCCGATGCCGTCCTTGGCGTCGTGGGGGTGGATGCCGGCGGTGGCCCAGACGACGTCGGGGTGGCGGCGCGCCAGGTCGACGTAGCCCGCCGACTGGGTGAGGTCGCAGCCGACGGAGATGAGGCGCTCGACGCCCGCCGCGGCGGCCGCCGCGACCTCCTGGTCGGCGCGCACCGGGTCGGCGTCGAGGTGGCAGTGGTCGTCGATCCAGCGGAGCATGGCCCTGCGAACGCTACCGGCGGCCCCCGCCCCGGCAACCCGGGAGCGTCGGTGCGGTGACGCGAGCTCAGGCGGTGGGCGTGAAGCGGGGGAAGATGGGGTCGGCCCGCTCGACCGGCAGGCCGCCGGGGTACTGCCCCCAGGCGCCTGCCTCGGGCAGGCGCTGCGCGTCGGGCTGGCCCGGCAGGCCGATGCGGCGCCACGCCTCGGCCGCCGCGGCCGGGATCGCCGGGCTGGCGAGGATCGCCACGATCCGCAGCGCCTCGAGGGCGTCGCCCAGGATGGCGTCGACCTCCGGGCCGGGGTCGAGCTTCCAGGGCTCGCTGTCCTCGAGGAGGGCGTTGGTCTCGCGGATGAGGCGCCAGGTCGCCTCGAGCGCGGCGGAGGGCGCCACCGCATCCCAGGCGGCTGCCGTGTCGGCGAGCACCTCGGCGGCGACGGCAGCGAGCGGGCTGTCGGCGCGCGGCGCCGGGCCGGTGCCGTCGCACTTCTTGGCGACGACGGTGGCCACGCGCGAGACGAGGTTGCCGAAGTTGTTGGCGAGGTCGCTGTTGTACCGGTCGACGATGCGCTCGTGGCTGAAGTCGCCGTCGGGTCCGAAGGGGGTGTCGCGCAGGAGGTGGTAGCGGAGCCCGTCGACGCCGAAGTCCTCGACGAGGCGTGCCGGCGCGATGTCGGTGAGCCGGGCGGGACCGTGGGTGGTCTTGGAGAGCTTCTCGCCGCCGAGCAGCAGCCAGCCGTGCACGTGCACGCGGTGCGGCGGGTCGATGCCGGCCGCCATCAGCATCGCCGGCCAGTAGACGCAGTGGAAGCGGATGATCTCCTTGCCGATGACGTGGTGGACGTGGGGCCACCAGCGGGCGAAGCGCTCCTCGTCGGTGCCGAAGCCGATCGCCGTGGCGTAGTTGATGAGGGCGTCGTACCAGACGTAGAACACGTGGCCCTCGGCCCAGGGGACCGGCACGCCCCAGTCCAGCGAGGTACGGGTGATCGACACGTCTTGCAGGCCCTGGCGCAGGAAGCCCAGCACCTCGTTGCGCTTGCCCTCGGGGGTGATGGCGTCGGGGTCGGACTCGATCCAGTCGATGAGGCGCTGCTCGTAGCGGGAGAGGCGGAAGAAGTAGTTCTCCTCCTTCAACGTGATCACCGGCTTGGTGGTGTGGATGGGGCAGAACCGGCCATCCACGAGCTCACCGTCCTGGTAGTAGGCCTCGCACGACACGCAGTAGGGGCCCTCGTAGGTGTCGAGCTCGATGTCGCCGTTGTCCTTGATCCGCTGCAGCAGCGCCTGCACCGCGGCGTGGTGCCGGGGCTCGGTGGTGCGGATGAAGTCGTCGTAGGTGATGGCGAGGCTGTCCCAGGTCTCGCGGTAGCGGGCAGCGTTGCGATCCGCCTGCTCCTGCGGGCTGAGCCCGGCCTCGGATGCCGACTGCGCCACCTTCAGGCCGTGCTCGTCGGTGCCCGTCAGGAAGAACGTCTCGTCGCCGAGGAGGCGGTGCCAGCGCGCCAGCGCATCGGCGTTCACGGTCGCGTAGGCGTGCCCGACGTGCGGCGCGTCGTTGACGTAGTAGATCGGGGTCGTCACGTAGAAGCGGTCAGGCACGGGGTCGAGCCTACGGGGCGAGCACCTCCGTCCACGATGCGGTAATCACGGCCACGTCCACGCTGGACGGCGCCGCCAACGCGATCTGCAGGTCGACCCATGCCATCTCTTGGCAGGCGCGGGAGTGGGCGCGAGGGAACCCCGTCGTTCCGTCAGCCCCATTCCGCGACGTCGGGCAACGCCCCCGTGTGTCGTGTGCCGTTCCAGCACACCAGCGGACCGGTCGCCCCATGTCCAACAACCTCCTAGAGACGCAAATGTGGGTCCGCGCACCCCGAATTCGGCCGGTCGCTCCTCGAGGCGACCGCCTTTGGGATCTCACCGATGTGGCCCTCTTCACGCGGTTCGCCCCCGACGCAGGAGCGATCTGCTGATGCAAATCGACCCGTTCAACATCGCGGTCACCTACCGTCAGCTGCAGGTCCGGGCAAATGGCAAGCGTGTCCCGCCGCGGCCCACGGTCGAGTGGAACCCCCCGAGGGCCCCGACGGGCGTCCGGGCGTGCCGTACCCGATGGTCCGAGGATCGGACGCAGCGTGGGCGATCTTTGTGGGACCGTGGTGGCGCCGGTGATACGTGGGTGTGACGGCGGACCACTCGGGCACCAGCGTTCGGTGTCACAGGTGATCGTTAGTACCTCTGGGGTGACGATGGATGGCGGAACGACTGTGAGCACGACATGGGCTTGATGGACCTGTTCCGCCGCAGGGAACGCCAGAGCCAGCCAGCGTCGGCACGTCAACCACGGACGTTGTCTGCCCGACCTCCGGCGCCCTCTGGCACGTTGCGGTGGGTTCCCCCGGGGGAGTCGTTCGAGGTGGCCGGTCACACCATCGGCGGTGGCAGCGTGTACGTGGGCCACAAAGCTCGGGCCGCCCAGGCTCAGATCATCGAGCCGGCGCTCGTCGACCCGTCGCTCAAGGTCGACTGGAGACGGCCCGACTGGGGCGGCGCCACGATGGGGTACTGGCCGTCGTACGCGGAGATCACCCCAGGCGCCCGGGCGGCGTACCTGTCCTGGTTGGCAACGGGCCGGGCGGACCCGAACACCAACATCGGGTACGTGTTCCTCTACTTCTACGGGCTCGAACGGCGCGCCCTTCTCGACGCGCAAGCCGACGCTCGCCACCCCGATGTCGCCGCGATCGCTGGCGAGGTTCGCCGCCTCCTCGGCATCTACGGCAACGGATCCTTCCGTTCCTACGCTTCGCGGTTCCTGACGTTCCTCGAGGCGACCACTGTCGGCACCGCCGACCTGACCCCACCCCCCGCCACCAGTTTCGACCGTTCCTGGGAGGTTCCCTTCGTCGTGCGGGCAGCGCTCGGCCGGTACTCGGCTGCACGAGCGCCGATCCCCGCCGACTGGGCCCTGTTGTGGATTCGCACCCACCCCGAGGCGAACTTGCGGACACCCGCCACCCGCTGCACTGACGAGTTCGACGAGCTGTTCCGTCACCGCTACCGGGCACGGTTCAGCGACGGCATGGTCGTGAAGCCCCCCAAGGCCACCCTCGCCGCCTCCTACAACACGGCATCGTCTGGGTTCCGGGGATCCTTCGATACCAACGTCGGGTCGATCCCGGACCTCGGAGGCCTCACAGGCCCGGTCAACAAGTTGAAGGACCTCGCGTCAGGCTGCACCGACGCGCTCGACAGCTACAGCCGCTACCTCGGCCGCAACCCCGACGGTGCCGGTACCCCCGGGGCGATCGCTCTGCTTCCTGACGAGCTCCTCGCGTCTCACGGCGGGACCACCGTGGACGAGCTGCGTGCCTGGTGCCAAGAGTGCACGTCCAGTGGTGCCACGTCGATGCCACTCGACGATCTGATCGAGCGCTGGTCGCCCGGTCGCACCACGAAGCTCGCGAAGGCCGATGCCGTGGCCGTCAGCAGTCTGCTCGGCAAGCTCGGCATTGGGATCGAGCCGGACGTTCGCTTCGGCGCCTCGACCCCAGCGCTGGGATCCAACGTCGTGGTGTTCCGCCTTCCGTCGGGTGCGACCGATGCCCCGTCTCCGGAGTACGCGGCCGCCGCGACCCTCGTGCACCTCGCTGCCGTGGTCGCGACATCAGACGGGTCGATCACCGACGCCGAACGCCGCCACCTCGCGGAGCATCTCGAGACCGTGCTCGGCCTCGACCCGGCCGAGCGGATACGCCTCGAAGCGCATCTGCTGTGGCTCGCTGCTGCCAAGTCCGGCCTCGGCGGGTTGAAGAAGCGGATCGACGCTCTCTCGCAAGCACGGCGGGCCGCCGTCGGGCAGTTCCTCGTCGACGTTGCGGCGTCCGATGGCTTCGTCACCCCTGACGAGATCACGACGCTCACCAAGCTCTACAAGCTCCTCGGCTTGGATGAGACCGCCGTGTACAGCGCGGTCCACGCCCTTGGCAGCAGTGACGCCGGCCCGGTGCCGATGACCACGCCCGGGACCGAGGAGGTCCGCTGGCCCATCCCACCAGCCGCAGACGACGCGCCAACCACCGTCCGGCTCGACCCCGACAAGATCCGCGCCCGACTGGCGGAGACCGCGACCGTCACTGCCTTGCTGGCTGACATCTTCACGGAGGACGACGAACCCGGGACGCCGGTGACCGCAACGGCGGCCGATCCCATCGACGCCCCTACCGTCGCCAGCCTCGACGGCGCACACTCCGCCTTGGCCGTGCGCCTCAGCAGCCAGCCCAGCTGGGACCGCGCTGAGGTCGAAGCGGTCGCCGCCGAGCTGGGCCTGTCAATGCTCGACGCCGCCATCGATCGGGTGAACGACGCCGCCATCGAAGCGTGCGGTGAACCGCTCGTCGAAGGCGACGACCCCTACGAGATCAACGACTACGCCACCCAGGAGCTGTTCTGATGCCCGACACGCCGCCTGCCCCCGAGCGGATCCGTCCCCGGGATCGAGACGCGATCATCCAGTCGCTGCGCGCCGGAGTCGTCCCACGCGTCGGTCAGCAGCACATCCAAGTCGGCCGAGCCAACGAGGTCACTGCCCTCGTCACCGACATCGACCGGATCGCCGACGGCGGCTCATCGATCCGCTTCGCGATCGGTGAGTACGGGGCCGGAAAGTCGTTCTTCCTGAACCTCATCCGGTCGATCGCGCTCGAACGCAAGCTCGTCACCGTCCACGCGGACCTTTCCCCGGACCGTCGGCTGCACGCCACCGGTGGCCAAGCGCGGAGTCTCTACGCCGAGCTGATGCGCAACCTCGCCACCCGGTCCCGGCCCGAAGGCGGTGCCATGGCGTCGGTCGTCGAACGGTTCGTCACCGACAGCCTTTCCACCGCGACCACCCGCGACGTAGCCCCTGAGGTGGTGATCCGCGAACGGCTCACCTCCCTGGAAGAGCTCACCGGGGGCTACGACTTCGCGCAGGTGGTCGCCGCCTACTGGAGGGGCCACGACACCGGCAACGAACAGCTCAAGGCCGACGCCGTGCGATGGCTGCGCGGCGAGTACTCGACCCGCACCGACGCCCGAGCCGCCCTCGGGGTCCGCACGATCATCGACGACGCCACCTTCTACGACCACCTCAAGCTGTTCGCCCGGTTCGTACGCCTCGCCGGCTTCGAAGGCCTGCTCGTGTGCCTCGACGAGCTCGTGAACCTGTACAAGCTCGCCAACACGCAGGCCCGCAACTCGAACTACGAGCAGATCCTGCGCATCCTCAACGACAGTCTGCAGGGGTCCGCGGCCGGGCTCGGCTTCGTGCTCGGCGGCACCCCCGACATGCTCCTCGACACCCGCCGCGGCCTGTACTCATACGCCGCCCTGCAGTCCCGCCTCGCGGAGAACAGCTTCGCCAACGCCAGCATCGTCGACTACAGCGGCCCCGTCCTGCGGCTCTCCAACCTGTCCCCAGAGGACCTGTACGTCCTCCTTGGAAAGCTCCGTCACGTGTTCGCCAGTGGAGATCCGACCGCGTACCTCGTGCCCGACGAAGGCCTCCAAGCGTTCATGACGCACTGCTCGACCAGAGTCGGCGACTCCTACTTCCGGACACCTCGCACCACCATCAAGGAGTTCGTGAACCTCCTCGCCGCGCTCGAGCAGAACCCCGGGGTCGAGTGGTCCGACCTCGTCGAACGAGTCGAGCTGGCCCCCGAGCAGAACCCAGACCTCGCCCCCCTCGACGACGACAGCACAGAGGACGAGACCCCGGTCGCTCCGGTGGTCACAGAGGCGCCAGTCGGGGCAAGCGCTTCGCCGCCGGACGACGATGATGAGCTCACCGACCTCCGCCTCTGACCCGCCGGGTACCTCATCCGCGTTCACCCACCTGCACCCCCGGCTACAGCGCTGGGTCCACGAGCAGGGCTGGACAACTCTGCATGACGCGCAGGAACAGGCGATCGTCCCGATCCTCGACGGCGAAACGGACGTGATCATCTCCGCGGCCACCGCCGCCGGGAAGACCGAGGCCGCGTTCCTGCCCATCTGCTCCGCCCTCGCGGCCACCCACGACGGCATCACATCGGCCCCGCCACCCGATCCGTGGGCCGGCCACGACCCGTGGGCCCCGCCCGAACCAGCCCGCCCCGGCGGCATCGAGGTCCTCTACGTCTCACCCTTGAAGGCCCTCATCAACGACCAGTACGACCGGCTCGATCTCCTCTGCGACCGCGCTGGCGTTCCGGTTCACCGCTGGCACGGCGACGTCTCCGCCCACGCCAAGCAACAGGTCCGCCAGGACCCCTCCGGCGTACTGATCATCACCCCCGAGTCGCTCGAAGCGACGTTCGTCAACCGCGGCACCTCCGTCCCCACGTTCCTGGCCGGCGTCCGCTACATCGTCATCGACGAGCTCCACTCGTTCCTGGCCACCCCGCGAGGCGCCCAGCTCCAGTCCCTCCTCGCGCGGGTCGAACTGGCGATCCGACGCCGACCGCCGCGCATCGGGCTGTCCGCCACGCTCGGCGACATGTCCGCCGCGGCGAGGTTCCTGCGTCCACGCAATCCCGACGGCGTGCTCGTCATCGACTCGACCGGCGCCGCCCAGGAACTGAAGCTCCAGGTTCGCGGCTACCGCCACAGAGCCCCGCAGCTGACGGGCCGGGAGGCCGTCGCCGCCGAGAAGTCCGGCATTGATGTCCAAGTCGAGGAAACGGTCAACGGCGACCAGCTCGACATTGCCAATCACCTGTTCAGGACGTTGCGGGGAACCGACAACCTGGTCTTCGCCAACGCCCGCCGCGACGTCGAGCTCTACGCCGACCTCCTCGCGCGCCTGTGCGAAGCCGAACGCCTCCCCAACGAGTTCTGGCCCCACCACGGCAGCCTCGCCAAGGACGTCCGCGAAATCGTCGAAGCACAGCTCAAGGACCGCTCCCGCCCCGTCACCGCCGTGTGCACATCGACGTTGGAAATGGGGATCGACATCGGCGCGGTGACCAGCGTCGCCCAGGTCGGGCCGCCGCCATCAGTCGCGTCCCTCCGGCAACGGCTGGGGCGCTCCGGCCGACGAGGCGAAGCTCCCGTGGTGCGGATCTACGTCACCGAGGAAGCCCTCGACGGTCGGACCAATGCAATCGACGAGCTGCGCCCCCACATCGTCGAGACCGTCGCCATGGTCCGGCTCCTCCTGGCTCGCTGGGTGGAACCGCCCGAGGACCCAGGCCTCAACCTGTCCACCCTCATCCAACAAGTCCTGTCCGTCATAGCTCAGCACGGCGGAGCCCGTCCCAAGGAGCTGCACGGCGCCCTGTGCGGCCCGGGCCCGTTCGAGCTTGTCGACCCACCGCGCTTCGCCGCCCTGCTGCGCGCCATGGCCGCCGCTGAGATGCTCGTCCAGTCCACCGACGGAACGCTCCTGCACGGACCCGTTGGTGAACGGGTCGTCAACCACTACTCCTTCTACACGGCGTTCCAGACCCCCGAGGAGTGGAAGCTCGTCGCCGACGGTCGGAACCTCGGGACGCTCCCGATCCTCCAACCCCTCATCGAAGGGGGCCTGCTGATCTTCGGAGGACGCCGCTGGCGCATCACCGGAATCGACCCCCAGGCCCGAATCGTCGAGCTCACCCGCTCCGCCGGCGGTGTGCCCCCGAACTTCGGAGGTGACGCCGCCCTCATCGGCGACCGCGTCCGTGACGAGATGGTCGCCGTCTACCAGGACTACGACACCCCAGGGTGGCTGGACACGGAGGGGAAGACGCTCCTCGCGGAGGGCCGGGCCGCGTGGGCTCGTCACCAGCTCGACGAGCGTGTTCTGCTCCCCGCTGGCAAAGGATCGATCATCGTGCCCTGGACGGGCGACCGGGCGTTGATGACCGCAGCCCTGCAACTGGGGCTTGTCGACATCGAAGCCGGCAAGCGCGGTCCCGCCCTCGAGGTTCCCAACTGCACGACCCACGAACTCGCCGCCACCGTGCGCAGGGTCCTCGCCGAGCCCCGGCCCAACGCGTTGGAGATCGCCCGTCGGCTCGACAACACCGAGGTCGACAAGTGGGACTGGGTCCTCGACACCGAGTTGGCTGCACAAGCGACCGCCACGCGCCTGCTCGACGTCGACGGCGCCTGGGACATCTTCGAGCGAATCGCGGCTCAAGCCGCCCGCGACACTGCCAGCCTCGGCGAACAGCCGGCACCCTCGACCATCCCGCCCACCAGCGCTGCCGCGACCAGACCTCCGCCAGTGGCAGACACGCCGGCTCCGTCCCCCCAGCACTCCGGAGGTCCTCCAAGCACTGACTTCTGTGTCATCGACGTGGAGACCACAGGATTCAGCCCCCGCCTCGGAGATCGGGTCGTCGAGATCGCTGCTGTGCGCATGCGCGACGACGGGACCGTGCTCGACGCGTGGTCGACTCTCGTGAACCCCGGACGCGACATCGGCGCCACCCACATCCATGGCATCACCGCCGGCGAGGTGCTCGATGCCCCCCGGTTCCAGCAGGTCGCCGGTGACCTCCTGGAACGGCTCGACGGTGCCGTCTTCGTCGCCCACAACCTTCGGTTCGACTGGGGGTTCATCGCCGCCGAGTTCGAACGCGCCGGACACCCCCTCCCGCCATGGCCGGGTCTTTGCACCATGGCGTTGGGATCCCGCGTGCAACCGCACGTGCCGAGCCGCAAGCTCGCCGAGTGCTGCGAGCACCTAGGCATCGCCATCCCGCAGGCACACGCCGCCTTGGACGATGCCGTCGCGGCCAGCAGCCTGCTCGCCCACTACCTCGGCCTCGCTCGCTCGCACGGGCTCCGCACCCTCGAGGACCTTGGCTGCCTGCCGCTGTCCTGGCCGTCCGCCATCCCGGCGCTTCCTCCCAGCGGCTTGCTGCATCTCCGCGGTCACGACAAGGTCCGCCTCCACCAGCAGGCGTCCTACCTGGCCGGTCTCGTCGACCGGCTCGACGGCACCGAGTTCTCCGAACCCGAGCTCGCTGAGTACCTGAACCTGCTCGACCGCGCGCTCGAGGATCGGCGCCTCTCGGCTGCCGAGGCGGACGCGCTTCACGAGACGGCTCAGGACTGGGGCCTTGACGCCAATGCGGTCCGGCGCGCCCATGACACCTACTTCGCTGCTCTCGCTGCCGCCGCGCTCACCGATGGCGTCGTCACCACCTCCGAGAGAGCAGACCTCAACGCGGTGGCGGGCCTCCTGGGACTGTCTGACGGCGCCGTCGACGACGCACTTCGCAGAGCCCCGACCGAGACCAACAGCGCCTCAGCGACCACCGACCTGACCGGCCTCAGCGTCTGCTTCACGGGCGCCCTCATCGGGAGGATCGACGGTGACCTGATAACGCGCTCCGAGGCCCAAGAGCTCGCGACTCAGGCCGGGCTGATCGTGAAGACGGGCGTCTCGAAGGGCCTCGACCTCCTCGTGGTCGCCGATCCGGACAGCCAGTCGGGCAAGGCGAAGCGCGCTCGAGAGTTAGGTACTCGTGTCATGGCCGAGGCCGTGTTCTGGCGTGCAATCGGCGCACAGGTTGACTGACCGAGATCTTCCAGACCGGCTCCCCCGAGATGGCGGCCCCCGCTGGCACCTGGCGGCAGCGAGTCCCGACCTCGAGGCGACAGGGGGCCCGACGGAGGGTGTTCGGCCAACCGCTGTGACCCCGGTGGGGTGAATCGCCCTGGGTTCGTTGGAGGCTCCAGACCTTGGAAACGAGGATGGAGTCATGGGAAACGAACGGACGCCTGGTGCGCCGACGACGAAGCGGTACTCGCCTGAGGAGAAGGCCCGGGCGGTGCGGATGGTCCGACAGCTGCGCAAGGAGCTCGGGACCACCCACGGGACGATCCAGCGGGTGGCCACCCAGATCGGCTGCGGGGTCGAGTCGCTGCGCACCTGGGTGAAGCAGGCCGACATCGACGAGGGCATCGAGCCGGGCACCACGAGCGCCGACGCGAGGCGGGTCAAGGAGCTCGGGCAGGAGAACCGCGAGCTGCGCCGCGCGAACGATCTGGCGGGTTCAGGCGGTGGCCGCAACGACCTGCGAGTAGGCCTCTGATGGTGTCATGTAGCCGAGGGTCTTGCGGGGACGGTTGTTGAGGCTGCGCTGGATGCGCCTGAGGTCGGCCACGGAGTGCTTCGACAGGTCGGTGCCCTTGGGCAGGTATTGGCGTAGCAGTCCGTTGGTGTTCTCGTTCGAGCCGCGCTGCCAGGGGGCGTGCGGGTCGCAGAAGTAGATCGGGATCCCGGTCGCGGTCGTGAAGGTCGCGTGGCTGGCCATCTCGGCTCCTTGGTCCCAGGTGAAGGAGCGGCGCAACTCGGCAGGCAGCGTGGCGATCGCCTTGCGCATGGCGGCTTCGACGCTGACCGCTGACTTGTCCTGTCCGCGGTGCAGGAGAAGCACCAGTCGGGTGCTGCGCTCGACGAGGGTTCCGACGGCGCTGCGACTGCCCGCACCCAGGATGAGGTCGCCTTCCCAGTGGCCGGGCACGGCCCGGTCGGCGACCTCGGCGGGCCGTTCGGAGATGTTGACCATGCCGGGGATCCGGCCTCGGCGCTCGACGGTGCCGCGCTTCTTGCGGCAGGTGCGTCCCGAGCGCAGGCATCGGGCCAGCTCACGGCGGAGTTCGCCGCGGCCCTGCACGAACAGCGACTGGTAGATCGTCTCGTGGCTCACCCGCATCTCCGGGTCGTCTGGGAAGTCCAACGGTAAGCGTCGAGCGATCTCATCGGGGGACCACAGCTCGAGCAGCCGGCGGGCCACCTCGTCTCGCAGCGGCCCGGCGCGCAGCTTGCACGGCTTCGGACGCCAGGCGGCCTGCCGAGGTCGCTGATGTGCGCTCCACGCCGAGTAGCTCTCCCGGCCGCCGTTTGCTGCGACCTCACGAGTGATCGTCGAAGGTGACCGCCCGAGCCGGCCGGCGATGACCGTCAGGGAGTCGCCCGCTCGGATGCCGACCAGGATCTCCTCTCGGTCAGTGACCGTCAGGCAACCGTCGCGGGGCTCCCACTCGTCGGGTACGCCAGTCGTGAACCGGCCCTCGCGCACCATCAGCCCGACCATCGGCGCGGTGCAACCGATCTCGCGTGCGATGTCGACGAGCCGCCACCCGAGAGCGCGGAGACGAAACGCGAGCTGCTTCTGTTCGCGGGTGAGGATGCCCGGCACGATGACGCTCCTGTGATCGAGAGACTCGGAAGTTCACAGGACCGGTGCGCTCATCGGTTGGATCCGCCGCAGCGGGCCGCCAGCGGTGACGGCCACGGGAAGGGTCGTTACGACGTCGGACATTGCCGCCTTGTAGCGATCCCGTGGCGTCCTGTTCAGCGGAAGTCTCTCCGCGAAGAAGGTGCGGATCGGCGAGCCCGCGCGCTCCAGCTCCCGCTTCAACGACATGGGCGCAGTGTGCATCAGGGGGTGTGACGGTCTTCGACGCCCGCACGCCGTTCGATTCCGGCTGGGGAACCCGTCGTTCCGCCAGCACCAGCCCGAGAAGGAGCCGAAATGAGCGCAGAGTCACGACGAGACAGAGCCATGACCCTGGCTTCGCCTATGCAGCGTCGTTGACGTAGTAGATCGGGGTCGTCACGTAGAAGCGGTCAGGCACCCGCACAGCCTACGGGGGCCGCCTCACGGCCCCGGTACCGGGATCCGCTCAGCTCGCCTTGCGGAGGATGGTGCGCTCGACGACGTGCCGGACGGCGGTGACCGCACGGTCCATCACGGCGACGGGCAGAGCGATGATGACGTTGAGCGGCGGCTGGTCCGGGCTGCGGGGGTGCGGCCGGGTCGGGCCGATCGAGCGCAGCACCTCGGCGCGCTCGGCCATCGCCTCGAGCTCGGGCTGCTTGAGGTGCTTGCGGGCGATGTCGAAGAGGCCACCGTCGCCCTCCTCCTCCTCGACGTGGTGGCGGACGTTCTCGATGACGACGGTCATCTTGGCGCGGAAGCGCTCGTGGGTCGGTGGCATGCGCTCGAGCTCGGCGAGGATGGCCTTCACCGCATGGTGCTCCTCGAGCGACTCGAGGACGTCGTCGGTGGCGACGTCGCGCAGCGCCGGGTAGAGGGTCTCCTCCTCGATCTCGGCGTGGACGGCCAGGTGCTCGATGATCTCGTCGCGAAGGTGCGCCAGCTCGTCGACATCGCCCGGATCGGCGGCTTCGAAGCGCTTGAAGAGGACGTCCACGTTGTCGTGGTCGCTGGTCAGCGTGGAGAGGATGTGCATCCCGTCCCGTTACCCATCCCCCGGCCGACGGACACCCTCACCGCCTCCGTCGATCGGCGTCGCGATGGCGCCGCGCCGCCAGGCGCAGCTGCACCACCCGGCCGAGGCCGAGCAGCGCGACGACCAGCCCCCCGACGATGGCGGCCAGCAGCAGGGCAACACCGGCGGGCAGGCTGAACTCGGCCCACAGGAACTCCAGCTCCTGGCGGTCGCCGTTCTGCAGCACGAAGATCAGCATGAGCAGGGCGAGCACGAGACCGACGGCGGCCGTCACGAACACCGACGACGTCCGGGTGCGCTCCAGCACCAGGTCGTCGCCGCGCTGGTCGTCCCGCTCCGCATCCGACGTGGCGCGTGCGTCGCTCATGGTCCCCGCCTACCCGGGATCGGGCCGACAGATGCCTGCAGGGCGCCGGTGGTCAGTCGGGTGCGTCGGTGAGCACGACCACGGAGCGCGCCGCCACGGCCAGGGTGCCGCCGACGGGCACCGACTCCTTGTGGGTGCCGCTGGTGTCGAGCACCACGCGCCACGGTCCCCCCCACTGCATCGGCAGCGTCCAGTCGATGGGCTCGTGATGGGCGCTGAAGAGCAGGAGGAAGGAGTCGTCGACGATCCGCTGGCCACGCGGGTCGCGCTCGGTGATCGCCTCCCCGTTGATGAACAGGCCCACGGAGCGGGCGTGGCCGACCTCCCAGTCCTCGTCGGTCATCTCGTTGCCGTCGGGGCTGCACCAGCCCAGGTCGATCGTGCCCCGGATGGGGCGACCCTGGAAGTAGCGCCGCCGACGGAAGGTCGGGTGCTCGTTGCGCAGCTCGATGACCTGGCGGGTGAACTCCAGCAGGTCCTCGTCGATGTGCTCCCAGTCCTGCCACGACACCTCGTTGTCCTGGCAGTAGGCGTTGTTGTTGCCTCCCTGCGTGCGCCCCATCTCGTCGCCGGCGACCAGCATCGGCACGCCCTGCGACAGCAGCAGCGTGGCAAGCAGGTTGCGCTGCTGGGACTCCCGGCAGCGCAACACGCCGGGATCGTCCGTCTCGCCCTCGACGCCGCAGTTCCAGGAGCGGTTGCTGCTGTCGCCGTCGGCGTTGCCCTCGCCGTTGGCCTCGTTGTGCTTGTCGTTGTACGAGACGAGGTCGCGCAGCGTGAAGCCGTCGTGCGCGGTGACGAAGTTGATGCTGGCGACCGGCCGCCGGGCATCGGCCTGGTAGAGGTCGGAGCTGCCCGTGAGCCGTGACGCGAACTCGCCGACGGTCCCCGGCTCGCCCCGCCAGAAGTCGCGCACCGTGTCGCGGTACTTGCCGTTCCACTCCGACCACTGCGGCGGGGAAGTTGCCCACCTGGTAGCCACCTTCGCCGACGTCCCAGGGCTCGGCGATGAGCTTCACCTGGCTGACGATGGGGTCCTGGTGGATCAGGTCGAAGAAGGCGGAGAGCCGGTCGACCTCGTGGAACTGGCGGGCCAGCGTGGAGGCGAGGTCGAAGCGGAAGCCGTCGACGTGCATCTCCGTCACCCAGTACCGCAGCGAGTCCATGATCAGCTGCAGGGTCTGCGGGTGGGCCATGTTGAGGCTGTTCCCGGTGCCGGTGGTGTCGTAGTAGAAGGCCGGGTCGTCGCCGACGAGGCGGTAGTAGGCCGCGTTGTCGATGCCCCGGAACGACAGCGTGGGGCCCAGGTGGTTGCCCTCGGCCGTGTGGTTGTAGACGACGTCGAGGATCACCTCGATGTCGGCCTCGTGCAGCGCCCGCACCATCGCCTTGAACTCGGTGACCTGCTCGCCACGCTTGCCGGTGGCGGCGTACTCGTTGTGCGGCGCGAAGAACCCGATCGAGTTGTAGCCCCAGTAGTTGCGCAAGCCCTTGTCGAGCAGGTGGGCGTCGTGGACGAACTGGTGCACCGGCAGCAGCTCGACGGTCGTGACGCCGAGCTCGCGTCAGGTGCTCGATGGCCGCGGGGTGGGCGAGGCCGCTGTAGGTGCCCCGCAGCGCCTCGGGGATGTCGGGGTGCCTCGCCGTGAAGCCCTTGACGTGCAGCTCGTAGATGATCGAGTCGTGCAGCGGGCGATCGGGCCGGCGGTCGGATCGCCCAGTCGAAGTAGGGGTTGTGCACCACGGCCTTGGGCATGTGCCGGGCGCTGTCGTCGTCGTTGCTGGTGAG
The DNA here is from genome assembly GCA_963715505.1 of uncultured Microthrixaceae bacterium. Taxonomy (GTDB): domain Bacteria; phylum Actinomycetota; class Acidimicrobiia; order Acidimicrobiales; family VFJN01; genus VFJN01. Next base: position 523,805 of record OY970242.1, on the reverse strand, counting down.
CGTGGTCGCCCGCCTTGTACGCCAGCCAGGACCGGTGCGGGATGAGCGGGCCCTCCACGGCCTTGGCGTAGGGGTCGAGCAGCAGCTTGGTGGGGTTGCAGCGATGCCCCTCGTGCGGGTGCCCAGGGGCCCGTGCACCCGGAAGCCGTAGCGCTGACCCGGCCCGACGGTCGGCAGGTAGCCGTGCCAGCAGAAGGCGTCGACCTCCTCGAGGGGGAAGCGCTGCTCCTTGCCGTCGTCGTCGAAGAGGCACAGGTCGACGCGCCTCGGCGACCTCGGAGAAGATCGAGAAGTTCGTGCCGGCGCCGTCGTAGGTGGCACCGAGCGGATGGCTGCGCCCCGGCCAGACCTCTACCTCGTCCATCTGCGTCGGTGTCCTCGTGCTCGTGGTCGTTCAGCGGGCCGGTGCGTGCAGGACGATGACGGTATCCACCGGCAGGAGCAGGTCCGCGCCGGCGGACGCGTCGAGCGGCACCGAGCTCGCCACGACCCGGGCGTCGGCCGGCACCGCGACCTTGCGGTCCTGGTCGCCGAGGTTCGCCACGACCCGCACCGGCCCGCGGTCGATCGTGAGCAGCCCGCCGTCGCAGATGGCCTCGGTGGCCAGGTGGGGATCGGTGAGCGCGGGCAGCTCTCGTCGCAGGGCGATCAGCCGCCGGTACCAGGCGAGCATCGACGCGTGGGGCTCGTCGTCGAGCTCGTCCCAGTCGAGCCGCGACCGCTCGAAGGTGGCCGGATCCTGCGGGATCGGGCACCTCGTCGGGATCCCAGCCGAACGCCGCGAACTCCTCGCGACGGCCCTCGCTCACCGCGCGCGCCCAGCTCGGGGTCCGGGTGGTCGGTGAAGTACTGGAACGGCGTGGAGGCGGCCCACTCCTCGCCCTGGAAGAGCAGCGGCACGAAGGGGCTCGTGAGCAGCAGCGCCGCCGCCACCTCCAGGCGCTCCCGGCTCATCAGGGCGCTGGAGCGCTCGCCAGCGGCGCGGTTGCCGACCTGGTCGTGGTTCTGCGTGAACACCACGAAGCGGTCGCTGGGGAGCCCTGCCGGCGATCGACCGTGACGGCGCTGCCGGTACGCCGACCAGCCACCGTCGAGGACCCACGCCTGGCGCAGCGCCTTCGGCAGCACGCTCGGGCCCCTGATAGTCGACGTAGTAGCCGGTCGTCTCGCCGGTGAGCGCGGCTGTGCAGGGCGTGGTGCCAGTCGTCGGCCCACGCCGCGTCGAGACCGAAGCCACCGGCCTCCACGCTGCGGACCAGGCGAGGGTCGTTGCGGTCGCTCTCGGCGATCACGAACAGCGGCCGCTGCACGTGCGCGGCGAGCGACGTCGACGGCGAGGTCGAGCTCTTCGAGGATGTGCGAGCGTCGACTCGTCGACGATGGCGTGCACGGCATCGAGCCGCAGGCCGTCGCAGTGGTAGTCGCGGAGCCACATCAGCGCGTTGTCGATGACGAAGCGACGGACCTCGTCGCTGCCGGGTCCATCGAAGTTCACTGCATCACCCCAGGCCGTCTGGTGTCGGTCGGTGAGGTAGGGACCGAACTCGGGCAGGTAGTTCCCGGCCGGGCCGAGGTGGTTGTAGACGACGTCCATCACCACGCCGATCCCGCGCCTCGTGGCACGCGTCGACGAGCCGCTTCAGGCCGTCGGGGCCGCCGTAGGCGTGGTGGGGCGCGAAGAGGTCGACGCCGTCGTAGCCCCAGCCCCGGTTCCCGGCGAACTCCGCCACGGGCAGCAGCTCGATGGCGTCGATGCCGAGGTCGACCAGGTGCCCCAGGTGCTCGATGACCCCGTCGAAGGTCCCCGCCTCGGAGAAGGTGCCGACGTGGAGCTCGTAGAGCACGGCGCCCGGCAGGGTGAGGCCGCGCCAGGCGTGGTCGTGCCACTCGAACGCCGACGTGGTCGACCACCGCGGATGGGCCGTCGACGCCCTCGGGCTGGTGCATCGACCGCGGATCGGGTCGCGGCGGGCCACCGTCGATCGAGTAGCGGTACCGCGTGCCGGGCCCGGCGCCCTCGACCACGGCGCGCCACCACCCGTCCTCGACGGCCTCCATCGCGCTGCGGCGGCCCTCGACCTCGAGCTCCACCCGCTGCGCGTCGGGCGCCCACACCTCGAACGTGTGCATCAGCGGTCCTCCCTGGCCAGGACCGCGACAGGAAACCCCGCCACCAGCTCGGCCATCGGGGCCGGACCGCCCGACACCGCTCGGCCGGTGAGCACGTCGCGCCAGCGGCCCTGCGGGAGCAGCACCTCGGTGTCGCCCCAGCCGTCGGCGAGGCCGACGACGAGCCGGGGGACGACCGCGACGAGCCGCTCGCGTGCGAAGGCCACCACGTGCCGACCCCGAGCTCCACGCACCTCGAGCGGCTCGTACTGCTGGCCCTGGTACGCAGCAGGGTCCTCTTGTCGGTGCCGGAGGAGCCTGTGCAGCAGCCACTGCTTGGCGCCGCCGCCGTCGAGGCAGGCGACCGCCACGTCGGCGGGGACGTCGGCCAGCTCGCGCAGCAGGCGCTCACGCTCGTCGAAGTCCACCGCCCGGCGGTTGTCGGGGTCGACCAGGCTGAGGTCGGTGAGCTCGCTGCCCTGGTAGATGTCGGGCACGCCCGGCACGGTGAGCAGCAGCGCGGCCTGCGCCAGCGACGCTGAGCTGGCCCCGCTCGACGATGCGGTGCTCGTGGAGGAACCCTTCGAGGTCGCTGACGAAGCCCGGGTCGGCGACGACCGACCCGACGAACGCGGCGAGGGCCTCGTCGAACCGCTCGTCGGGCTCCGTCCACGACGTGTGCACCTTGGCCTCCTTGGAGGCCTTTCGCATGGCAGCGCGCAGGCGGTCGGCGTCGATGGGCCAGGCACCCACGAGCGTCTGGTAGAGCACGTACTCGCTGTCGCGATCGGGGAGGTCGTCGGTGCGGTGCAGCTCGTTGTGCTTGCTCCAGCGCGTGACCGCCGCATCCCAGGCCTCCGGCAGCTCCGAGATCAGCGCGATGCGGGCCCGCACGTCGGCGCTGCGCTTCGTGTCGTGCGTCGAGAGCGTCGACATGGTGGCGGGCCAGCGCTCCGCCGTCGTGGCGTTGTGGCGGTGCAGATCCTCGGGCTGCGCACCGAAGCGGCCCGGGTCGCCGCCCACCTCGTTGAGGCAGATGAGGCGGTTGAAGCGGTAGAAGGCCGTGTCCTCGACGCCCTTGGCCATGACGGGCGCCGACAGCTGCTGGAAGCGCACGGCGAGCTCGGCGGCGTCGTCGCCGGGGACCTCGAGCAGCAGGACGCTGCCGATGAACATCAGGAGCTCTGGGTCGATGCCGGGCTCGCGGGTCGCGGCGACGGCCAGCGCCTGGCCGACGTGCGCCCGGTCCGACGGCGCCACCGGCTCTCCCGGCACGACGTAGGTGCGGTACACGGCCATGCCCGCGGCGACGGCGCGCAGCGCCGTCGCGCAGGTCGCGCCTTGTGTGGTCTCGGTGGCGGCGGTGCCGGGCGCAGACCGACCGCAGCAGGTCGCTCAGGCGCTCCGTCTCCGCCGCCAGCTCGGTGCGCATGACGAGCTGCTTGGCGTCGTACGCGACGTCGTCGAACGTGCTGGCGGCGCCGGTGAAGCGCTCGTAGCTGTCGGTGAGGGCGGCCTCGTTGGCGTGGTCGACGAAGACCTCGTTGATCGCCGTGAGCAGGTCGTAGCCCGACGTGCCGGCCACCGGCCACGTGTCGGGGAGGTGCTCGTCGTGCTGCAGGATCTTCTCCACCACCACGTAGCCGTCGGGATCGAGCGTCCGCAGCCTGCGCAGGTAGCCCACGGGGTCACGGAGCCCGTCGACGTGGTCGATGCGCACGCCGCTCACCTCGTCGCGCCCCAAGAGGTCGGCGATCAGCCGGTGGCTGTCGTCGAAGACGACGTCGTCCTCGACGCGCAGCCCGGCAAGGCTCGTGATGGTGAAGAAGCGGCGGTAGTCGAGCTCCTCGCTGGCGGTGCGCCAGTGGGCCAGCCGATAGCTCTGGCGGCTGAGGAGCGCGTCGAGGGCGTCGGCGTCGCCGGCCACCGCCTCGAGCTCGGCGTCGAGGGCGCGAGCGACCTCGAGATCGCGCTCGGCGAGCACGTCGAGGGACTGCTGGAGGGCGTGCTTGGCGCGCTGGCGCTCGACGAGCGCCTCGTCCTCGGTGGTGGTCGCGGGCGCCAGCGCAGCGAAGGCACGGGAGATGCGGGCGAGCTCCTCGGACTCGCTGCGCTCGGCGGCGCGGGCGAGGAGCTCCTCGACGCTGGCCGGCGAGATCGGCAGCTCCTCGCCGTGGTGGTCGACCACGATGCTGCCGCCCCGGCGGCGCAGCACCAGCTCACCCGCCTCGATCACGCGTCCGTAGTGGTCGCCGAGCACGGGCATGAGCACCGACGGCGCGGCGTGCGGGTCAGCGCTGCGCCAGGCGATGTCGAAGTAGCGGGCGTAGGGGCTCGAGGGGCCGTCTTCGAGCACCTCCCACCACCAGCGGTTGGCGGGGCCGGCGAGGGCCATGTGGTTGGGGACCGTGTCGAGCACGATGCCCAGCCCCTGCTCGGCGAGCGCCGAGGCCATCCGCTCGAACCCCTCGGCGCCGCCGAGGTCGTCGCTGAGCCGGCCGTGGTCGACGACGTCGTAGCCATGGGTGCTGCCCGGGGCGGCCTGCAGCACCGGCGAGCAGTAGACGTGGCTGACCCCGAGCGCCGCCAGGTAGCCGGCGCGGGCCGCCACATCGTCGAAGGTGAAGCCGGCGTGCAGCTGCACCCGGTACGTCGCCGAGGGCCGCGACCAGCGTCGACGGGAGACGTCCGCAGCGATGGTGCTGTCCTCCTGGGGCATCAGCGGTGGCACCTCCGACCGCCTCGCACCCGTACCCGTTGCGGCTCGGCGCAACCCTGCGCGCGGTCCGCGGCGGCAGCGGTCACCCCGCGTCCGCGGCTCCCCAGGGGCGCACGTCGCCGGCCGCGCGGCGCAGCACCTCGCCCTCGCCGTCGCCGAGGGGCTGCGGCAGCTCGGCGAGGCCCCGCTGGTTGCGGAGGTCCTCCACCCGGTCGAGCTGGCGCTCCAGCTGGCGGCGGCGCGGCCCGGTGAGCTCCTCGAGGCTGCGCTGCGTGGAGGTGAAGCGCTTCTCCACGGTGTCGACCGCGTCGGCGTACTTCGTCCACTGCTGGCGGAAGGCGCTCAGGCACTGCAGGATCTCGTCGGAGGTGCGGGCCAGGCGGGTCTGCTCCACGGCCTGGCGGATCACGGCGAGCACGGCGAAGAGGCTCACCGGCGAGCAGAGCACCACCTTCTGGCCCAGCGCGACGTCGATCAGCTGCGGGTCGCGTTCGTGGATGAACGTCCACACGCTCTCGTTGGGGATGAACAGCAGGACCTCGTCGACCGTGGAGTCGGCATCGATGTAGCTGCGCCCGGAGAGCTCCTTGACCCGGCTGCGCACGTCCTTCAGGAACGCCTTGGCGGTGGCCTCGCGCTCGTGGTCGTTCTGCGCCTCCAGGTGACGGAGGTAGTTGTCGACCGGGAACTTCACGTCCATGTGGAGGTGTCGGCCGCCCGGCAGCATGAAGGTGACGTCGGGGATCGAGCCGCCCGGGATGCCCGTCTGCTTGCGATAGGTGACGCCCTCGACCATCCCCGCCAGGCGGAGCACGTCGTCGGCCATGCGCTCACCCCACTGGCCGCGGGCCTTCGGGCTGGCGAGCGCCTCGCGCAGGTGCTGCGTGGTCTCGGCGAGCGCGCGGGTGGAGCTGGTGGCCTCCTTGAGGCCGGTGACGAGCTGGCCGTGGTGCTGGGCGCTGTCCTGCTGGAGCTTGGCCACGACGTCGCCGAGCCGCTGGAGCTGGTCGGTGAGGCCCGCGACGCCCTTCTCGAACACGGTGGTGCGAAGGTCGAGCTGGCGGGTGCCGTTGTGCAGCGTGTCGCCCAGCTTCTCGCCGGCGAGGCGCGCCGCCATGTCGGCCGCGGCGGTGACGGTGTGCTCCCGCTCCATGCCGAGGCGCGCCTCGAGCTGCGCGGCCTGCGCGGCGAGCATGGCCGCCTGCTGTTCGAGCGCGGCCGTGAGGCGCTCGTCGACCGCCGAGCCGCCGGAGCGGGCGGCGCGGGTGCCGACCAGGTAGGCGAGGCCGAGGACGGCGGTGGCCCCGAGGAGGGCGAGCACAGCGATGAGGACCATGGCGGCGAGTATGCGCAGGGGGTGTGACAGCGATGTTGGATGCCCGCGAACGCCCAGGTCAGGGGCGATAGGGTCGCTCGGGATGTCCACCTGGATCCTGCGGCTCGCCGACGCCGGGCCGGGGCTGCGCGTGGCCGTCAAGGACCTCATCGACGTCGCCGGGGTGCCCACCACGGCAGGCAGCGCCACCCTTGCTCGGGCGGCCGAGCCGGCCCCGCACGACGCGGCCTGCCTGGCGGGGCTGCGCGCGGGAGGTGCGGTCATCGTGGGCAAGGCGAACCTGCACGAGCTGGCCTTCGGGGGCACCGGCGTGAACCCGTGGTTCGGCACGCCGGTGAACCCGCTCGACCCGGCGCGCATCCCCGGCGGCAGCTCGAGCGGCAGCGCCGTCGCGCTGGCCGAGGGCGAGGTCGACGTCGCCCTCGGCACCGACACGGCCGGCTCGATCCGCACGCCCTCCGCCTGCTGCGGCACCGTCGGGTTGAAGACCACCTCCGGCCGCGTCCCGCTCGCCGGCGTGCGCCCGCTCGCGCCGTCGCTCGACGTGGCGGGGCCGATGGCACGTGACGTGCGCGGCGTCGTCGCTGGCATGGCGCTGCTGGAGCCGGGGTTCGACGCAGCCCGGGAGGCGGCCCCGTCGATCGGGCGGGTGCGCCTGCCCGGCGTCGATCCCCTGATCGACGCTGCCGTGGACCGACTCCTCGCGGCGTGCGAGCTGGACGTGGTCGACGTCGTCCTTCCCGGCTGGCAGGCGGCCACCGATGCAGGCCGCACCGTGCTGCTCGCCGAGGGCTGGCGGAGCAACGGCCAGCTCTACCTCGCCGACCCCACCGGCGTGGGCGCCGACCTGGCCGAGCGGTTCGAGGCGGGCCGGCGCATCGGCCCGGACGTGCTCGCAGCCGCGCAGGCGGCGCGCGCCCCGTGGCGCGAGCAGCTGGCCGGCGCCTTCGCCCGCACGCCCGTGCTGGCCTGGCCGACGCTCCCGGCGCTGCCCACGCGCCTCGACGAGGCCCCGCTCGACACGCGTCGCCACCAACGTGGCGGTCAACCTCGCGGGCCACCCGGCGCTGGCGCTGCCGGCGCCCACCGGCGGGCCGCTGCCCGCCAGCGTGCAGCTCGTCGGCCCAGATGGCGCCGAGGCGCTCCTCTGCGCCACCGGCCTCGTCCTCGAAGCCGCCGCCACGTCGCTGCGCTGACGCCGCCAAGCCAGCGGGCGCGGTGAGCACGGGCGAGCGCAAACCGTGAGGTTGGGGGCATCCAAGTGCCCGATCAGGGCACTTCGGTGCCCCCAACTCCGGCGACGGTCGAGGTTCGGGGCGACGCAGCCGCCGACGGGTGGGCGGTAGCGTCGTCGGGCGTGGCGCGGATCCGGGTCAGCCGCGTGATCGAGGCGCCGCCCGAGGCGGTGTGGGCCGACCTCGAGGACCTCGGCGGTCACGCCGAGTGGATGGAGGATGCCGTCGCCATCCGGTTCCTGACGGATCGCCGATCGGGGGTGGGGACCCGCTTCGAGTGCGACACGCGCATCGGCCCGCTCCGGCTGACCGACGTGATGGAGATCACCGAGTGGGCCCCCGGCACGGCGATGGGCGTGCACCACGCCGGGCTGGTGACGGGCGAAGGCCGCTTCACGCTCGACCCGCTGCCCGGGGGTCGCACGCGCTTCGAGTGGCACGAGCAGCTGCGCTTCCCGCTCTGGATGGGCGGTCCGATCGGCGCCGCGCTGGCCAAGCCGGTGCTCGCCTGGGTCTGGCGCCGCAACCTCCGCAACCTCGCCCACCGCCACTGAGGGCCGCGGTCGCCGGCGCGCCCGCCAGGCGGAGCAGCCCCGTCGACGAACGCGGATGGGCGAAGCCCGCCGCCCCGAAGCGGAGCGGCCATGAGGAGAGGCGACCTATGCCACCAGCACGCTGGCGACGGCGGCGGCGGTGCCGAGCAGCGCGACGGCGGACGTCGCCAGCGCAGGCTGGCGCAGGTAGCGGGGGCCGAGGTCGGTGAGGAGGTGGCCCGCCACGAAGCCGCCGATGAGCCCGCCGACGTGGCCGCCGATCGAGATGCCCGGCACCGTGAAGGTGATGAGCAGGTTGATGACGATGGCGCCGCCGAGCCCGGTGTCGAAGATGTTGACGCCCCGCGACCGGAACACGGCCACCGCCGCACCGAAGAGGCCGAACACCGCGCCGGAGGCGCCGACGGTGAGCGCGCCCGGGTCGAGGAGCAGCACGCCGAAGGAGCCGGTGAGCATGGCCGTGAAGTAGACGAGCGCGAAGCGCAGGCGGCCCAGCACCGGCTCGAGCAACGAGCCGAGCTGGTAGAGGATGAAGCAGTTGAAGCCGATGTGGATGAGGTTCGCGTGCAGGAAGCCCGAGGTGACGAGCCGCCACCACTCCCCCTCCGCCACGCCGATGACCTGACCGTTGAACGGGTTCAGGGCCCGCCCGACCAGGCCGCCGTCGTAGATCATCGAGTCGCGGCGTGCCGAGGCCGCCGCCGAGGCCGGCGACGAAGACGGCGACGTTGAGGGCGAGCAGCACGTTGGTGACGACCGCCGTGGTGCGCATCTGGCTGGCGCGCACCACCTTCTGGCCGGACACCTTGGTGCACTCGGGGCAGTGGAAGCCGACGGAGGCCTGCTGCATGCACTCCGGGCAGATCGGCCGATCGCAGCGCTGGCAGATGACGCCCGCCCGGCGATCCGGGTGGCGGTAGCACGTCTGGATGGCCGTATCCACGACGGCGAACACTACCGGCGCGCCCTGGCCGTTCCGCATCGGCGGGCATCGTGGCGCCGGGGTTGCGGTGGATCGACACAACGACGCCAGATCGTCATGCAACGTCTCGCTGCGTGAGCGGTCCAACACCGTGAGCGGAGAACCACTCCATCACCCTCCCAAGGAGGTCAGGATGTACCACTTCGCAATCGTGGCCCTGTTGGCCCTCGCAACCCTGAAGCTCGTCGACTTCGCCGCCGACAACGTCACCGGCCTGGAGCGCTTCCGGTCGCTGCTCACCTTCGTCGTCGGCATCGGCGCCGTCTGGCTGCTCGACTACTCGCTCTTCGACGGCTTCGCCATCGACGTGCGAGACCGCGACACCGGCATGTGGATCACCGGCTTCCTCGTCGCTGGCATGACCGTGCCGTGGCGGGCGCTGTTCGCCTGGCTCACCGGCGAGAAGGCGACGAGGGACGAGACCCTCGGCGACCACTCCCCGATGCGTCGCGTCGCCTGATCCGACCAGGGCAGCGCGAGGGGGCGAGGCACCAGCCTCGCCCCCTCGTCGCGTCAGGCCGGCCGGGCGGCGTCGACCCGCTCCGCCCAGATCTGTCGCCCGTCGCCCGCAGCCGGGTCGTTGGAGCTGGCGCGCGCGAGCACGTCGAGGAGCTCGTCGACGGGCGGCTCCTCGCCGACCTCCCGGTAGAGGTCCATGGCCCGGGCGGCGTAGCGCAGGATCTGCACCGTCTCGATGCCGGCGAGGTCGTTGAAGAACCAGCCGCACGAGGTGTACATCAGCAGGGCGAAGCGCTGCGCCTCGAGGAGCGCCCGGGCGGCGACCGGATCGCCGATCACGTGCTCGGCGGCGAAGTCGTCGAACGTCCGGGCGCCGATGAGGACGCCGATGTAGGCATCGCGCGCCAGCCAGGGGTCGTGCAGCAGCTCGTGCCCGCGGCGGTCCATGACCCCGCCACCCCAGCCTCGGAGCAGGTCGAGGGCGTTGCGCAGCGGCTCCCGCCACTCCTGCGACCAGCCCTCGTGCCCGCCCGTGTGGCACCCGCAGTCGGCCATCCACCGCCCCACGCCGTGCGCGCAGGACCAGGCGCTGGTCCGCACCCGTGCCTGGTGGGTGGGCGCTCGCTCGTCGAGCAGGTCGACGAGGCGGGGCACGCGCACACCACGCCGCGGGGCCTCCACCACGAGCGCCTCGGCGAGGACGCGCTCGGCGCCGCGGTGGTGGTGACCGAAGGTCTCCCCGTCGGTCGCCGCCGCCACCATGCCGCCCGCCTCACCGGCGTGCGCGAGCGCCGCCGACACGATGGCATCGCTCGACGGCTCGCCGAAGGCGAGCTCGTGGGCGAGCCCGCCGTCGTAGACGACGAGGTCGAGCGACAGGTCGGGCCGGGCCGGATGGCACCAGCGGTACGGGCGGTCGGTGGCGACGGGGTGCACGGTCTCGCCCACCTCGTTGATGAGGTCGTGCCACGCCTCGGGCTCGTCGAGCTTGCGCACCGAGCGCAGCTGCGACGGGGCCAGGATGGTGAAGCGCAGCCCCTCCTCGGCGAGCACCGCCAGGACCCGCTCGCTCACGGCCGTCTCCGGCAGCCACATGCCCTCGGGCTGGCGGCCGAAGCGGTGCCGGAAGTCGGCCACGCCCCAGCGGACCTGCGTTCGCAGGTCGCGGTCGTCGCACAGCGGCAGGATGGCGTGCCCCCAGCCCTGGGCGATGGCCCGACCTGCGGCGCGGTCGGCGGTGAGGATGCGGTCGTAGAGGTCCCCGTGGTGCGTCTGCAGCCAGGACAGCAGGGTCGGGCCGACGTTGAAGGACAGGTGCTCGAACGTGTTGACGATCCGGGTCGTGCCGTCCCGCTCGACGACCTCCACCTCGGTGTTGGGGCGGTAGCACTCGGCGGTGATGCGCTCGTTCCAGTCGTGGAACGGCGCCGCGCCTGGCTGCTCGGGCACCTCGCCGGTCCACGGGTCCTCGCGAGGCGGTTGGTAGAAGTGCCCATGGACGACGAGCGCGACCTCGTCGGCCATCAGTCGGCGACGGGCACCAGGTAGGTGACCGAGAGCTTCGGCAGGGTCAGCACCGCCGAGTGCGAGCGGTCGTGCCAGGGCTCGTCGTCGGCCTCGACGTCGTCGACCCAGCCGCCGTGGCCGCCGAAGCGCTTGTCGTCGGTGCTGAGCACCCCACGCCAGCGCCCGCCCTCGGCCAGGCCGAGCCGGTAGCCGTGACGGTCGATGCCCGAGAGGTTCGCCACGCAGACGAGCAGCCCGGCGTCGCCCGGCACCGACCGCTCGAAGGCCAGGGTGCCGGTCTCGGCGCTGTCGACGTCGAGCCAGGAGAAGCCGGCGGGATCGCTGTCGCCGGCGAAGAGGGCGGGGGTGTCCGCCTCGACCTCGTTGAGCGCGGCGACGAGCTCCATGACGCCGGCGTGGCGCGGGTCGTGCAGCAGGTCCCACTCGAGGCTGCGGTCGTGCGACCACTCGTGCCGCTCCGCCAGCTCGCCTCCCATGAAGAGGAGCTGCTTGCCGGGATGTGCCCACATCCAGGCGTACAGCGCCCGCAGGTTGGCGAAGCGCTCCTCGTCGGAGCCGCCCGGCATCTTGCCGAGGAGCGACCGCTTCAGGTGCACGACCTCGTCGTGGCTGAGCGGCAGCACGAAGTGCTCGGCCCACGCATAGGTCAAGCCGAAGGTGAGCTGGTCGTGGTGCCACGGGCGGTAGAGCGGGTCGGTCGACCAGTACTCGAGCGTGTCGTGCATCCAGCCCATGTTCCACTTGTGCGTGAAGCCGAGGCCGCCCATGAAGACCGGCTTGCTGACGCCGCCCCACGCCGTGGACTCCTCCGCGATGGTGAGCACGCCCGGCTGCACGCGGTGCACCGTGGTGTTCAGCTCCTGCAGGAACGAGACGGCCTCGAGGTCCTCGTTGCCGCCGTGGACGTTGGCGGACCACTGCCCGTGGCTCCGCGAGTAGTCGAGGTAGAGCATCGAGGCGACCGCGTCGACGCGGAGGCCGTCGAGGTGGAGCTCGCCGAGCCAGAACAGCGCGTTGGCGATGAGGAAGTTGCGCACCTCGTTGCGGCCGTGGTCGAACTCGAGGGTGCCCCAGTCGGGGTGCTCGCCGCGGTCGGGGTCCGCGTGCTCGTAGAGAGGGCGACCGTCGTAGCGGGCCAGGCCCCACTCATCGCGCGGGAAGTGGGCAGGCACCCAGTCGACGATGACGCCGATGCCTCGCTGGTGCAGGTGGTCGACGAACCAGCGGAAGTCGTCGGGGTTTCCGAACCGCGACGTCGGCGCGTAGAACCCGGTGACCTGGTAGCCCCACGACGGCTCGTAGGGGTGCTCGGCCACGGGCAGCATCTCGATGTGGGTGAACCCGAGGGCCGACACGTGCTCGGCGAGCAGCGGCGCCATCTCGCGGTAGGTGAGGAAGCGCCCGTCGTCGTGGCGTCGCCAGGACCCGAGGTGCACCTCGTACACGCTCAGCCGGTCGATCACGGGGTCGCGCCGGGGCCGGGCGGCCATCCACTCGTCGTCGCCCCAGCGGTGGTGGCTCTCGAAGACGATGCTGCCCATCCCGCCGGAGTGCTCCGAGAACTGCGCCATGGGGTCGATGCGCTGGATGGTGCGACCGTCGGCGCCGGCCACCTCGTACTTGTAGACGGCACCCGCGCCGACGTGGGGCACGAAGCCGGCCCACACCCCACCGGGTTCGAGCCGCTCGAGCGGGTGCGCGCCGCTCTGCCAGCCCGTCCAGTCGCCGACCACGTGCACGCTGCGCGCGTTCGGCGCCCAGACGGCGAAGGCGGTGCCGGGCACGCCGTCGATCTCGGTGGGGTGCGCACCGAGCACCTCCCAGAGGCGCTCGTGGCGGCCCTCGACCATGAGGTGGAGGTCGAACTCCGTGGGCAGCGCCGGACGATCGGTGGTGCGTGCGTCGCTCATGGTGCCTCCTCCCTACCCAGCAGGCGGTCGATGCCCTCCAGCGGGATCCACGCCAGCTCGGGTCGGTGCCCCAGCTCGTAGCCCAGCTCGTAGATCGCCTTGTCGAGCTCGAAGGCGGCGAGCAGCGCGTGCAGGTCGTGCTCGTCGGCGGGCAGCAAGGCGGCAAGTCCCTCCACGCTCAGGTAGCCGTCGAGGAAGGCGCCGCGGTTGCGCTGCTCCCACGCGTCGAGGAGCTCGTGCAGGTCCTGGTCGTCGAGGTCCCACTCGGCCAGGCCGGTGGCGGCTGCGTAGTGCAGGGACCGCAGCACCCCGGCGACGTCGCGCAGGGGGGACGACTCGGTGAACCGCACGTCGCGGCGCCGCGCCGGCTCTCCCTCGAAGTCCAGCACGATCCAGCCGCGGGCATCGACGCGGATCACCTGGGCGAGGTGCAGGTCGCCGTGGATGCGGATCTGCTTGCCGCCGTCGAGCGGCGCCCTGGTGTGCCGGTAGCGCTCGGCGACGGCCGCCGCGTCGAGGGCGCCGAGGTGCTCGTCGGAGGATCCCATCTCGAGGATCTCCTGCAGGTGCTCCTCCATCTCCCCGACCCAGCGGGTGACGTCTCCCGGCGTGGCACCCCACGCCTCGCCGAGCGCCACGTGCAGCCCGCCGATCACCGCGCCGAGCCGCTCGGCCTCGAACGCGAAGTCGCCGCCCGCCTCGTCGGGCGGCAGGCGCGACGCCAGCAGGTCCCGCACCGAGGTGCGGGCCAGCAGCCAGCCCTCCGTGGCGCCCACCAGGAACTCGCGCAGCACCCCGAGGTCGGTGTCGGCGCGCTCGAGCTCGGCGAGCGGCGGCAGGACGTGCTCGTAGCCGCGCTCGGCGAGCACGCGGGTGATCTCCACGTCGGGGTTCGGCCCGGGCTCGACCTTGCGGAAGATCTTGAGGATCGTCGCCTCGTCGAACACCACGGAGCTGTTGGAGTGCTCGAGCACGATGGGACGCCGCACCTGCACCTCGATGTCCGGGGCGGCGAGGTGGAGCACCGCGATGGCGAGGTCGGGGTCGACCAGCGCGTCGTACAGCACGATCGACTCCCCGTCAGCGCCCGTCACGGCGCCGACCAGCTCTCGCTCCTTGCCCTCGAGGAACTCGACGGCTGGCTCCGCCGGTCGGCCGCCGATGAAGACCTGGTACGCCTGGTGGCCGCCGTCGTCGAAGTGCGCGTCGACGACGGCCCAGACGAGCAGCGAGTCGTCGAGGTCCATCAGCTCGTGCCACTCGAAGTCGACGCTGCTGATGACCCGCTCGCCGGTGCCCGCCCAGCGCTGCCGGCTGATGTGGGCCGGCAGCTTGGCGAGGAGCACGGCGGGCACGTCGGCGGCGGCGATCACGGCTCGTCGGCCTCCAGGGGGGCTGGACGCTGAACCAGTAGAAGCCGTGCGGGGCGAGGGTGACGAAGTAGGGCAGCTCGCCGATGGGCGGGAACGGCACGCGGCCCGTGAGCTCCACCGGCACCTGCCCGGCGAGGTGCTCCAGCATGAGCTCGCAGGGCTGCGGGAAGCGGCTGAGGTTGTTGACGCAGAGCACGGTGTCGCTCTGGTCGCGACGCAGGTAGGCGAGCACCGAGGGGTTGTCGGCGTGGAGCACCTCGAAGGTGCCTGCGCCGAACACCGGGTGCTCCTTGCGGACCTGCAGGAGGCGCCGCAGCCAGTGCAGGAACGACGACGGGTTGCGGCGCTGCGCCTCGACGTTGACCGCCTGGTAGCCGTGCACCGGGTCCATCAGCGGCGGCAGGTAGAGCTGTGCGAAGTCCGCGGTGGAGAAGCCGGCGTTGCGGTCGGGCGTCCACTGCATCGGTGTGCGCACGCCGTCGCGGTCGCCGAGGAAGATGTTGTCGCCCATCCCGATCTCGTCGCCGTAGTAGAGGACCGGGCTCCCCGGCAGCGAGAACAGCAGGGCGTGGAAGAGCTGGGCGATGTCCTGGTCGTTGTCGAGCAGCGGGAACAGGCGCCGCGAGATGCCGATGTTGCGCCGCATCCGCGGATCCTTGGCGTACTCCTCGTACATGTAGTCGCGCTCTTCGTCGGTCACCATCTCGAGCGTCAGCTCGTCGTGGTTGCGCAGGAAGATGCCCCACTGGCAGCCCTCGGGGATCTCGGGCGTCTGGGCGAGGATCTCGGTGATCGGGTGCCGCTGCTCCCGGCGCACCGCCATGAACATGCGCGGCATGAGCGGGAAGTGGAAGCACATGTGGCACTCGTCGCCGTTGGGGCCGAAGTAGTCGACGACGTCCTCCGGCCACTGGTTGGCTTCGGCCAGCAGCACCCGGCCGGGGTACTCGTCGTCGACCATCTTGCGGACGCGGCGCAGGTACTCGTGCGTCTCGGGCAGGTTCTCCCCGTTGGTGCCGTCGCGCTCGAAGAGGTACGGGACGGCGTCGAGCCGGAAGCCGTCGAGGCCCAGGTCGAGCCAGAACCGCACGACGTCGAGCATGGCGTCGGCCACCTCGGGGTTGGCGTAGTTGAGGTCGGGCTGGTGGTGGAAGAAGCGGTGCCAGAAGTACTGCCCGCGCTGCTGGTCCCACGTCCAGTTCGACGGCTCGCTGTCGACGAAGATGATGCGCGCCTCGGCCCACTGCTGGTCGTCGTCGCTCCAGACGTACCAGTCGGCCTTGGGGTTCGTGGCGTCCATGCGGCTCTCCTGGAACCAGGGATGCTGGTCGGAGGTGTGGTTCATCACCAGGTCGGCGATGACCCGCATGCCCCGCTCGTGGGCGCCGTCGATGAGCTTCCGCGCGTCGTCGAGGTCGCCGTAGGCGGGCAGCACCGAGTAGAAGTCGCTGATGTCGTAGCCGCCGTCGCGCAGCGGCGAGTCGTAGAAGGGCAGGAGCCAGAGGCAGTCGACGCCGAGCCACTCCAGGTAGTCGAGCTTCTCCGTGAGACCGCGCAGGTCGCCGGTGCCGTCGTTGGACGAGTCGTAGAAGCCGCGGACGAGCACCTCGTAGAAGACAGCCCGCTGGTACCAGCGGGAGTCCGTCGCGTCGATCGAGTCGGCCATGTCGGTCAAGGCTGGCACAGCCTCACGTGGTGACGTGGAAGACGTGGGCGACCTGGTCCACGGCGGGGTCGAGCCGCACGTAGGCCGCCGCACCGGTCCACTCGTAGCGGTCGCCGGTGAGCTCGTCGTGGAGCTCGAGGCGGTTCGCCGCGTGCAGTCCGACCGCGCCGAGGTCGAGCCGCACGATGGTCTCCTGCGCGCTGTGGGGGTCGAGGCTGGCCACGAAGAGCAGCAGGTCGGCGTCGGCATGGCCCCGGCTGTAGACGAGGATCTGCTCGTTGTCGCTGTGGTGGAAGCGGATGTCGCGCAGCGACCACAGCCCGTCGTGGCGGCGGCGGATGTCGTTGATCGCACGCATCAGGGGCGCGAGCGAGTCGGGGTTGCCGTAGTCGCGGTCCTTCAGCTCGTACTTCTCCGAGGCGCGGTACTCCTCGTTGGCGTCGCTGGCGGGCTCGTTCTCGCAGAGCTCGTAGCCCGAGTAGACGCCGTAGGTCGGCACCAGCGTGGCCGCCAGCACGAGCCGCAGCGCGAAGGCGGCGCGGGGCCCGCCGCGGAGCACCCCGGAGAGGATGTCGGGGGTGTTCGGCCAGAAGGAGGGCCGCATGTACTCCGCGAGCGGTCCCTGCGTGAGCTCGGTGACGTACTGGCGCAGCTCCCAGGCGTCGTTGCGCCACGTGAAGTACGTGTAGCTCTGGCTGAAGCCGATCTCGGCGAGCTTGGCCATCATCGTGGGCTTGGTGAACGCCTCGGCCAGGAAGATCAGGTCGGGGTGCCGCTCGCGCAGGTCGCTGATCAGCCACTCCCAGAACGCCACCGGCTTGGTGTGGGGGTTGTCGACGCGGAAGATGCGGATGCCCTCGCCGATCCAGTGGAGGAGGACGTCGCGGCACGCCTCCCAGAGCGCGACGCGGTCGGCCTCGTCGGCGGGCCAGAAGTTGAGGGGGTGGATGTCCTGGTACTTCTTCGGCGGGTTCTCGGCGTAGCGGATGGAGCCGTCGGGTCGCTGCTGGAACCACTCGGGGTGCTCGCGCACCCAGGGGTGGTCGGGCGAGCACTGGAGCGCGTAGTCCAGCGCCACCTCCAGGCCCAGCCCGCCCGCCTCCTCCAGGAAGGCCCGGAAGTCGTCCTCGTCGCCGAGGGCCGGGTCGATGGCGTCGTGGCCTCCCGCTTCGGAGCCGATCGCCCAGGGGCTCCCCGGGTCGTCCGGCCCCGCGTCGAGGGTGTTGCCGGGCCCCTTGCGGTTGGTGCGCCCGATGGGGTGGATCGGCGGCAGGTAGACCACGTCGAACCCGAGGCCGGCGACGTAGGGCAGGTGCTCGGCGGTGCCCTTGAACCCGCCCAAGGACCGCGGGAACAGCTCGTACCAGGCGCCGACCGACGCCCGGGGGCGATCGACCCAGACGAGGTGGGTGCCCGACTCGGATCGCCGGGCGTCGGGGATGTGCGCGACGAGGGCCGCCACGGCGTCGTCGAGGGCCGCGTTGAGCCGCACCTCGAGGGAGCAGGAGCTGCGGCGCACCTCGGCGGCGGCGCGCTGCAGCCGCTCGGCGTCGGCCCCCTTCAGGCGGGTGGCCAGCTCCTCGAGCAGGCGGGCCCCTTCCTCCAGCTCCAGCTCGATGTCCTGCCCGGCACCGACCTTGACCTCGACCTCGTGGCGCCAGGTCGCGTAGCGGTCGGCCCAGGCCTCGACGACGAGCTGGTGCATCCCCGGCTGGAGGGGCTCGACCGTGCCCTCCCACCGGTCGTCGCCGAGGTCGCGCAGCGGTGTGGTCGTCCAGGAGCGCTCACCCCGGCGCCGCCATCGCGCCCGGGCGCCGAGCAGGTCGTGCCCGTCGGCGATCAGCACCGCGGAGACGGTCAGCAGCTCGCCGACGACGCCCTTGGGCGGGAAGCCGGCAGGCGTGCGGGGATGGACGTCGTCGATGACGATCGGCGTCAGCACGGGCTCCACCCTATGAGGGCGCGGCGTCGGCATGGGCTGGGCACGGCCCGGTGCCTACCCCATCGAGCGCTTCGACGATCCCCGGCGTGCTGGGGCGGCATCGATGGATAGGGTCGCGACGGATGAAGGCCCTCCGCAGCTTCACCGTCCGCCCGTCCCTGCCACCCCAGCTCGCCGCGCTCGAGGAGCTGGCCATGAACCTGCGGTGGTCGTGGGACGCCGAGACCCGCGACCTGTTCCGCTGGGTCGACCCCGACGCGTGGGACGCCACCGTCCACGACCCGGTTCGGCTGCTCGGCGTCGTGTCCCGCGCGCGCCTCGAGTCCCTCGCCGAGGACGCCGGGTTCATGCGGTTCCTCAGCGAGGCCCGCGAGCAGCTCCAGCGCTACGTCGAGGGCGACCGGTGGTTCCAGGCGCGGGACGGCTCGCCGCTGCGATCCATCGCCTACTTCTCACCGGAGTTCGGCATCGCCGAGGCACTGCCGCAGTACTCCGGCGGCCTCGGCGTGCTCGCCGGCGACCACCTCAAGGCGGCCAGCGACCTGGGCCTGCCGATGGTCGGGATCGGGCTCTTCTACCGGCACGGGTACTTCCGCCAGTCGCTCTCGGCCGACGGCTGGCAGCAGGAGCGCTACCCCGACCTCGACCCCCACGCCATGGCGCTCGTGCCCTGCGACGGCGTCCGCGTCGAGCTCGACCTCGCCGGTGCGCCGCTGGTCGCACGGGTCTGGAAGGCGGAGATCGGGCGCATCCCCCTGTACCTGCTCGACTCCGACGTGGAGGAGAACCCGCCCGAGGTCCGCGGGATCACCGACCGCCTCTACGGCGGTGACACCGAGCACCGCCTGCGCCAGGAGATGCTGCTCGGCATCGGCGGCGTGCGCGCGCTCGACGCGCTCGGCATCGACTCGCAGGTGTTCCACAGCAACGAGGGCCACGCCGGCTTTCTCGGGCTCGAGCGCATCCGCCAGCTCGTGACGGGTGCCGGCCTCTCCTACAAGGAGGCGATCGAGGCCGTACGAGGCGGGTGCCTGTTCACCACCCACACCCCGGTGCCGGCCGGCATCGACCGCTTCCCGCGGGAGCTGATCGAGCGCTACTTCACGGGGTGGGCCCAAGAGGTCGGCATCACGCTCGACGACCTCATGGCACTCGGGCACCGTCCCGGCGACGAGCCCGACGAGCGCTTCAACATGGCGGTCATGGGGCTGCGCCTCGCCGGGCGCGCCAACGGCGTGGCCAAGCTGCACGGCGAGGTCAGCCGGGAGATGTTCAGCGACCTCTGGCCGGACGTGCCGCCGGAGGAGAGCCCGATCACGTCCGTGACCAACGGCGTCCACGCCCACACCTGGGTGGCACCGGAGATGGGCGAGCTCTTCATGCGCTACGTCTTCGCCGACTGGCACGAGGCCGAGCGCGACCGCTGGGAGCGGCTGCGGGACGCCCGCGACGACGAGATCTGGCGGGCGCGCGAGCAGGGCCGTGAGGGCCTCGTCGCGTTCGTCCGCCAGCGCCTGCGCCAGCAGCTCATGGAGCGGGGACTGTCGTCGTCCGACGTCGAGTGGACCGACTCCGTGCTCGATCCCAAGGCGCTCACCATCTGCTTCGCCCGCCGCTTCGCCACCTACAAGCGCGCGACGCTGCTGCTGTCCCAACCGGAGCGCCTCAAGGCGCTGCTGCTGTCGGGCGACCGGCCCGTGCAGATCATCTACTCGGGGAAGTCGCACCCGGCCGACGAGAGCGGCAAGGAGCTGATCCGCCAGATCACGACCTTTGCGTCGGACCCCGAGATCCGCCACCGGTTCGTCTTCGTCGCCGACTACGACATCGCGGTGGCGCGCGCCCTGCTCCAGGGCGCCGACGTGTGGCTGAACAACCCGCGACGCCCCCACGAGGCCTGCGGCACCTCGGGCATGAAGTCGGCGCTCAACGGCGGGCTGAACCTGTCGATCCTCGACGGCTGGTGGGACGAGGCCTTCGACGGGGAGAACGGCTGGGCCATCTCCTCCGCGGAGCACGTCGACGACCTGGCGCGCCGCGACGAGGTCGAGGCGGGATCGCTCTTCGAGCTGCTCGAGCGCCAGGTCGTGCCGCTCTTCTACGAGCGGTGGCAGGGCCCGGTGCCGCGCCGCTGGGTCGAGCGGGTGAAGCACTCGCTCATCACGCTGGGCCCCTTCGTCACCGCCGCGCGCATGGTGCGCGACTACACCGAGCAGCTCTACGAGCCCACCGCGGCGCAGAGCGACGCGCTGGCCGCCGACGGCTACCGGCGGGCGAAGGAGCTCGCCGCGTGGAAGCAGCGGGTCGAAGCCGGCTGGAAGGGCGTGCACGTCGACCGGATCGACGTCGACGACAGCGTCGTCAGCCTCGGCGTCGAGCGGTCGGTGGAGGCGGTGGTGGCGCTCGGCGACCTCGGCCCTGACGACGTCGAGGTGCAGCTCCTCCACGGACCGGCCGGCCAGGGCGAGGAGCTGCTCGACCCGGTGGCCGTGCCGATGGCCAAGGCCGGCGAGGCGCCCGACGGCCACCTGCGCTACACCGGTGCGTTCACGTGCGACCGGGCCGGGCGCTACGGCGTGACCGTCCGCATCGTGCCGACCCACCCCGACCTCATCCACAAGGTGGAGCTGGGCCGCATCGCCTGGGCCTAGCGGCGCGCTCGAGCTGCGCAGGCGAGGCAATGAGCCCCACCACGAGCACGTCGAGGCGATGAGCCCCGCATGTGGGGCTCATTGCCTCGTGCGCCGTGGATCGGGGCTCATTGCCTCGCGGTGGGCCTCAGCGGCCGGTGAAGGTGGCGCTGCCGGGGCCGTGCTCGAGGAACGACTGGACGCCGATGCGCGCGTCGTTGGTCTGGAAGACGTCGGCGAAGAGCTGCTGCTCGAGGTCGAGGCCGCCGTTGAGCGTGATGTCGAGGCCGCGGTCGATGGCCCGCTTGGCCAGCCCCTGCGCCACCACCGCGCCCGCCGCCAGCTCGGCCGCCTTGGCGAGCGCCCGGTCGAGCACCTCCTCGGCAGCGACGACCTCGTCGACGAGCCCCATGGCGAGCGCCTCGTCGGCGCGCACCTGGCGGCCCGTGAAGACCAGGTCCTTGGCGCGGGCGGGCCCGACCAGGCGTGCCAGGCGCTGCGTGCCGCCGCCACCGGGGATGATGCCGAGCAGGATCTCGGGCTGACCGAGCTTCGCCTTCTCGCTGGCGATGCGGAAGTCGCAAGCCAGCGCCAGCTCGCAGCCACCGCCGAGCGCGAACCCGGAGATGGCGGCGATGGTGGCGCGGGGGATGTCGGCCACCGCGTTGAGCGCGCGCAGGAACAGCTGCCCGATGGCCTCCGCCTCGGCGCGGGTGATCACCTCGTCGGGCGCCTCCGCCGACCGGAACTCCGAGATCTCCGCGCCTGCGGCGAAGATCCGGTCGCCGCCGGTGACGACCACCGCGCCGGGCGGGTCGTCGCGCAGCGCCTCGGCCCCGTCGCACAGCTGGCGCAGCAGCTCCGAGGACAGGGCGTTCACCTTGGGGTTGTCGAGGCGGACCACCGCGACGCCGTCGGCACGGCGCTCCACGTGGACGAGGGAGGAGTCGGGCATGGCGGGCACGCTACTGCCGGCCCAGCAGGTCCTCCGCGGCCGTCCAGGGGTCGACCCGGCGCGCCGCGACCTGCACCGCCAGCTCCTGCAGGCGCGGTCCGGCCTCGGCTCGCGCTCGCTCGAGCGCCAGCGACGCCATCACCTGGGCCAGCTCGTCGGCGACGCGCTCGGTGCGACGCCGCTCGAGCTCGCCGGTGCGCTCGAGGTGCGAGCGGTGCTCGCCGATGGCCGCCCACACCGCCTCGACGCCCTCCCCCGTGGTGGCGGTGGTGGCCACCACCGGCGGGCGCCAGCCCTCGCCACCGGTGAGGTCGAGCATGCGCTCGAGGTCGCGGCGGGTGTCGTCGACGCCGGGCCGGTCCGCCTTGTTGACGACGAACAGGTCGGCGATCTCGAGCAGCCCTGCCTTGTTCGCCTGCACGGCGTCACCCCAGCCGGGGTTCACGACCACGACCGTCGTGTCGGCCGCTCCGGCCACCTCGACCTCCACCTGCCCGACGCCGACGGTCTCGATGACGATCCAGGGCCAGCCCGTCGCATCGAGCACGCGGACGGCCTCGCGCGTCGCCAGCGAGAGGCCTCCGAGGTGCCCGCGGGTGGCCATCGAGCGGATGAAGACGCCGTCGTCGGTGGCGTGGTCCTGCATGCGCACCCGGTCACCGAGGATGGCGCCCCCGGAGAACGGCGACGACGGGTCGACGGCGAGGACCGCGACGGGCGTGTCGTCCGCCCGCACCTCTCGCAGCAAGGCAGCGGTGAGGCTCGACTTGCCGGCACCGGGAGCGCCGGTCAGGCCCACCGTGTACGCCCCGCCGCCGCGGGGGTGGGTGAGGCGCCCGACGGCCCGGGCCCCGGGACCTCCGCGCTCGACGATCGACAGGACGCGCGCCAGGGCGGCGCGCTCACCGGCGCGCGCCGCGTCGAGGAGCTCGGCCGCTCGGAAGCCGTCGGGGTCGTCCGGGGACATGCGCCCGAGACCGTAGCGGTGGCGCCGAGTGCCGCTACAGCGAGACGGGCGTGCCGTCGGCGAGGGTCTCGCCAACGTTGACGACCTCGGTGACGCCCTCGACGCGATCCTTGAGGATCCGCTCGATGCCGGCCTTGAGCGTGACCGTCGAGGCCGGGCAGCTGACGCAGGCCCCGACCAGCTCCACCTCGACGATCCCCTTCTCGGCATCGACCCCGCGCAGGAAGATGTCGCCCGCGTCGGCCTGGATGGCCGGCCGGATGGCCTCGATGGTGCTGCGTACCTTGGCTTCGTCGAGCACGGACAGGGCTCCTCGGATGGTCTGGGTCCATGGTCGCGCACGCCCTCGCGCGGCGACCAACCGCTCCCCCCTCAACCAACCCGAGGCGACGTGTGTTCCCACGGGGCCGCCACCTACGATCGGCGCCATGTCGCCCTCCGCCGTGCGTCGGGTGGCGCTGGCGGCGGTAGCGACCCCCGCGGGCCTGCTCGCTGCGCTGGTCCTGTCGGCGGGGCCCGCCGGCGCGCACACCGTGGACGGCGGCTCGTTGCCTGCGCCGCCCTGGCTGCTCGGCTACGTGGGCGCCTTCGCCGTGCTGGTCACCGCCGTGGCCCTGCGGTCGAGCTGGCCGACCCCACGGCTGCGCGCGACGGAGGTCGCCGACCCCGCAGCTGCAGCCGTCGCAGCCGAGCCGCGGCTGCACGTCGGGCACGCCGTCGGCACCACCGCGTTCGCGCTCGTCGTCCTCGCTGCCGTGGTGGGGGTCGACTCGGCGGCCGCCAACGTGGCACCGGTCGCCGTGCTCGTCTGGTGGCTGACCGTGCCGGTCCTGGCGCTCGTGGCCGGCGACGTCGTGGCGCTGGTCAACCCCTTCCAGCTGCCCGCCGCGCTCGGGCGCGCGGGGGCCCGCGCGGCGCACCACGGGGCCGGCGCGCCGACCTGGACCGCCGCCGCCTTCCTCGCCGCGCTCTGCTGGTACTTCCTCGCCTACCACCGGCCCGGCTCGCCCCGGGCGCTCGCCGTGCTCCTCGTCGCCTACGCGCTGGCCGCCCTCGCCGGGGCGCTCCGCTGGGGCCGCGGGTGGCTCAGCACCGGGGAGGGCCTCGCCGGGCTGTCCGCAGCCGTCGCCCGCCTGTCGTGGCGCCGCTCGGAAGCGCCGGTGCCCGGCATGGCGGCCCTTGCGGTGGTGTGGATCGGCGCAGCCGCCTTCGACGGCTTCGCCTCGACGTCGTTCTGGGGCGACGTGGTGGGGAGCTCCCAGGGCTGGTCGCGCACGATGCTGCACACCGCCGGCCTGGTGTGGGTGACGGCGCTCGTGGGAGGTGCCTACCTCCTGGCCCTGCGGATCGCCGACCGGCGCGCCGCGGGCGCAGCGCCGCTCGTCGGGCCCGCCGGCCTCGCGCTCGTCCCGCTCGGCTTCGGGTGGTTCGTGGCGCACGAGCTGACGCTGCTGCTCATCGAGGCGCAGAACCTCGTGATCCTCGTGTCGGACCCGCTGGGCCGGGGATGGGACCTGTTCGGCACCGTGCGGGGGTTCGATGCCAGCTACGAGATCGTGCGGGAGCGCTGGGTGCGGTGGCTGCAGCTCGTCGTCCTGCTCGGCGGCCACCTCGGCGCCGTGGTGCTCGCCCACGACGTCGCGCTGCGGTGGCGCCGCCGCAGCGCCGCGGTGGCGATCACCGCGGCGATGGCCGTGCTGGCCTCGGCCTCGCTGCTCGCGGCGGCGCAGCTGGTGCTGGGATGACGCCCGAGGTGCGCGGCCGGAGCGGACCTGCCACGGTGGGCGCATGACCGCGGCCGTCTTCGGGCACCAGGGCGGATGGGACGAGATCCTCTTCGTGCTGCTCCCGATCGCGCTCTTCGCCGGCCTGCTCGCCATCGCCAACCGCCGGGCGATGCGCGACCAGGCCGACCGAGAGCCCGCGGATCCGCCCGACGCCGAGTGAGCGGCCAGCCGTGCCCCGACTGACCCGAACGCTGACACCAGGAGAGGCCGAGGCGGAGGGCGCGTGGACGCCACGCGACGACGTCGTGGTGGAGGAGCGCGCGGGCGAGGGTCGCTTCGTGGCGACCACCGGCCCCTTCCACGCCTACGAGCGCACGCTGTCGCAGGCCGCCGACGGCGTCATCACCGAGACCATCCACTTCGGGATGGCGCCGATGGTCGGGCTGGTGCCGTTCGGCCTGCTCTACCGCTGGGCGCTGGCGCGCCGGCTGCCGCAGGGCCGCCAGCCGTGGTGGGCCCCGCCCCAGGTCGCCGACGCCCGGGCGGCCACGGCGATGGGGAGCCTGTGCGCGCTCGCCGTGGTGCTGGGCTACCTCGGTGCGCTGCTCACCCAGACGATCACGTTCGCCTCCGACGAGCTGGGCGCCAGCAAGGCCGACCAGGGCGCCACGCTCGCGGCCGTGCGCGTCGGCGTGCTGGGGGCGGTGGCCCTGACGGCGATGGCGGACCGGCGAGGGCGGCGGCGCATGCTCCTGGCCGTGACGGCGGCCGCGTGCGTGGCGTCGGCGCTGGGCGCCTTCGCGCCGGACATGGTCACGCTCGGGCTCAGCCAGACCGTCGTCCGCGGCCTCACCACGGCGGGGGGCGTGCTGCTGCTGATCGTCGCCGCCGAGGAGATGCCCGCCGGTGCCCGCGCCTACGCCGTGAGCGTGCTCGCCATGACGACAGCGCTCGGCGTCGGCATGTCGCTGTGGGTGCTGCCCCTCGCCGACGTCGGCGAGCGCGGGTGGCGCCTGCTGTTCGCGCTGGCGCTGCTGTTCCTCCCCGTCGTGCGGCTCGTCGCCCGCCACCTCCCCGAGACCCGGCGCTTCGCGGTACCCCACGTCGCCACCGGCATGGCCGGGCACGGCCGGCGGTTCTGGCTGCTGGCGCTGTCCGCCCTCCTGCTGAGCCTGTTCACCGCGCCCGCGTCGCAGCTGATGAACGAGTTCCTCCGCGACGAGCGCGGGTTCTCGGCCGCCCGGATCAGCCTCTTCACGATCGCCACGAACACCCCCGGGGCGCTCGGCATCGTCATCGGCGGGCGCTTGGCCGACGTGCGGGGCCGCCGCGTCGTCGGGGCGGTCGCGGTCGTCGGCGGCGTCGGGCTCACCGTGGCGATGGTGCTCGCTGCCGGTTGGCCGATGTGGGCGCTGTCGGTGCTCGGGGCCGTCATCGGCTCCGCCACCATCCCCGCCCTCGGCGTCTACGGGCCCGAGCTGTTCCCCACCTCGCTGCGAGGTCGGGCCAACGGCATCATCGCCGTGTTCGGCGTGACGGGCAGCGCCGTGGGGCTCATCACCGCCGGGCTGCTCTCGGAGCGCTGGGACGCGCTCGGCCCGGCGCTGGCGCTGCTCGCCGTCGGGCCGCTGGCCATGGCGGTGCTGGTGCTGACGGCGTACCCGGAGACCGCGCACCGCGAGCTCGAGGAGCTCAACCCCGAGGATCGCGCACCGGCGACGGCAGGGCCCGGCGAGGCGCGGGATGCGCCCGCCGCGGCGCCGCCGCCCCAGTAGGTTGGCCGGGTGCTGACCGTCCAGGACCGGCTCCGGCGGGCCGCTCCCGCACTCGCCCTCGCGCTCGGCGATCGGCTCCGGCTGCACCGGCGAGCGGCCATCCCTCGCCGACGAGCCCGAGGTGACCGCGGGCGGACCCGACGCCACCACGACCACCACGGTGGCGCCGGCAGCAGAGGTCGCCCAGGCGGTCGGGGACGTCATCGCCGTCTACCCGAGCGCCGACGCGCTCGAGCCCTCGCAGGAGATCTCCGCCGACCAGGTGACGTCGGCGCCGGGCATCCCCATCGTGTTCCTGGTGAAGGACCGCGGCGACGGCGACCGCATGGAGGTCTACCTGCCGGTGCAGCCGAGCGGCAGCACGGGCTGGGTGCACACGGCGGATGTGTCGGTGAGCTCGGTCCGGTACCGCATCGAGGTGGCGCTGGCCGAGCACCGCCTCCTCGTCTACGACCGTGGCCAGGTCACCTTCGACGAGGCCATCAGCGTCGGCGACGCGGACGCGCTCGCGCCGGGCGAGGTGTACTTCCTCAAGGAGCTCCTGCAGCCACCCGACCCGGGCGGGCCCTACGGCGCCTACGCGTACGGGCTCTCCGGCTTCTCGAACGTGCTCACGAGCGACGGCGAGGGCGACGGCGTGGTCGCCATCCACGGCACCGACGACCCCGCGGCGATCGGCAGCGACGACGGCGCGGGCTGCATCGGCCTCGCCAACGACGAGATCGGGCGGCTGGTCGAGGAGATCGGGCTGCCCCTCGGCACGCCCGTGGAGATCAAGGCGTGACGCCTCGCCGTCGGGGCGCGGCGCTGGCGGTCGTCGCGCTCTCGATCGCCGTCACGGGCTGCGGCGGGGGTGACGGAGACGGCGACGAGACCGCGCTCGACCGGTCGAGCGTCACCACCGCCTCGACGGCGACCACCACGACCACCACCACCCCCACGCCGACGTCGCTCGGCGGCGCCGACGGCGCCCTGCCACCGCGCGACCCGCTGGCGCTCGCGCCGAGCTACGGGGAGCGGTTGGCCGCCCTGGGGTTGCGGCTGACCGACCGTGGCGGGCTCATCGACCGCAGCGACGGCTACCAGCCCTCGGCCGAGGGCACGCACCTCGCCCTCTACGTCGAGCCCATCGGCGAGCTCACGGCGGAGCAGTACGTCGACGGGCTCGGCACGGTCACGGTGCTCTTCAGCGACGTGTTCGACCGCTGGCCCGGGCTCGAGTCGTTCGACGTGTGCCAGGAGCCCGCCGCCGCGGTCGACGGCAGCGACGAGCCGCTCCCGGTCACCCAGATCGACATGTCACGCTCGCAGGCCGCCGCCTTCGACTGGCCGACGGTCACCGCGGTCGACATCGTGCGGGCCTCGCAGGCCGAGCCGCCGGGCATCACGCTGCGCGTCAGCCCCGCCCTCGCCGACGAGCCTGCCTACCGGGCCGTCGTCGAAGACGCCGCGTCCCCGCCCTGAGCGCCGAGGCCGCCGCGGGCCTGCGACGGGCGGTCAAGGGAGGTCGGCGATCCAGTCACGGACGGTGGCAGCGATGGCGTGGTCCTTGCCCTTGAGGTCGTGGCGGCTGCCCTCGATCCAGACGTGGGTGACCGGTCCGGCGATGGCCGCGGCATGGTGCTCGAGCTCCTCGGGCGTGCCGAACGGGTCGCGGGTGCCGGAGACGAACAGGCAGGGCACGCCGATCGCCGGGAGGTGGTCGATCCGCAGGTTCTCCGGCCTGCCTGGCGGGTGCAGCGGATAGGCCACCAGCACGAGCCCGGCCGCGGGCAGGCCCTCGGCGACGGCCATCGAGCACATCCGTCCTCCCATCGAGCGCCCGCCGAGCACGATCCGCTCGGGCGCCACGCCGTCTCGCTCGGCCAGCCGGCCGGCCTCCTCCACCACCGACGCCACCAGCTTGGACGCCCGGTCGGGTGCCTTTCGGCCCTCGCGGCGGTAGGGGAAGTCAGCCCGGGTCACCGGCAGCGGTGCCAGCGCCTCCTCGATGGCGACGAGGCAGGGGTGCCCGGCAGAGCTGCCGGCACCGGGCAAGAGCAGCACCGCGCCGGCTCCAGAGCCGGCCATGGGCGACGATCGACGTCTGGCCACCGGCGCCTCCTCGCTCAGGAGGCCAGGAGGATGCGGCGCGCCTCGCTCAGCTCGGCGATGCGGTGGGCCGCCGCATCGGAGGCACCCCCGTGGTCGGGGTGCGCCTCGCGGAGCAGGTCGCGGAAGCGTCGCTGCACGTCGGCGCGCCCGGGGACGGCAAGGGGCTCGCCCGCAGCCGTCAGCCCGAGCAGCTCGATCGCCCAGCGGACGGGATCGTGGAAGGCACCGGTCGACCAGTCGCGTGACCGATCGAGCCCGGACACCTGGGCCACGAAGCCGCGGTCGAGCGCGCCGGTCCAGCGCATCGCCGAGCGGATGCTGTCCATGACCCGCCCGCGGGCGACGAGGGGAAGCTGGCCTGCCGCGTAGACCGCGGCGAGGATGTGCTGCGCCGGCGCGCCCTTGTCGGCGAGGTCGAACGCCAGGTCCTCACCCTCGCCGATGAGCCGGTGGGCGCTGCGGGTCAGGCCGATGCGGTCGGTCTGGAAGCGGTGACGCAGGCGTGGCTGCGGGATGCGCTGGCCCTCCTGGAGCTGGAGCGTGAGGCGGTGCAGGTCGTCGAACAGCTCGGGGTCGAGCCCGCCGATGTGGCCCGCCACGACGCCCGCCAGCAGGATCCCGCCGAAGCCCGGCGCCGGCGACACGGGCACCCGTGATCGGCCGAGCGCCACCCGCCGCGTCGGCGCGATGGGCCGCGAGTGGAACACCTCGAGCTCGGCCAGGATCACCGACTCACGCTACCGGCCCGGCGCGGCGCCCTCGCAGGCGGCACGCTCACACGTAGGGCCGCAGGTCCTCCCGCAGGGTGCGGGCGCGACCGGCGACCGCGTCGTCGTCGGGCACGTCGCCCTGCACGAGCGCGACGAGCTCGCCCGCCTGAGCCAGCACGCCGTCCCACCACAGCCGGTCCATGCCGTAGGGCGGTGGCGACGACGTCCCCGCCTGGATCGCCGCCGTCAGCTCCCCGGCACCGCCGCCACGCGGGTCGCGAGCGAGGCGGTCGGCAGCGACGAACAGGGCGCCCATGACCTCGCCCGAGCCGCTGTCGCCCGCGGGTGGCGCAGCGTCGGGGTGCCGGATCGACTCGATGATCTCGTCGACGCGCTGCTCGTCGATCTCGTGGATGACCAGCTCGTCGCCCTCGACGCCGTGCGGGATCGCCTCGTCGTCCAGGCCGTCGAGGAGCAGCGCCCGGTTGTGGTCGTCCCACCCGGCGAGGTCGTAGGCGATGCGCTCCGCGTCGGGATCGAGCGCCACGGAGAGCTCGTCATCGACCTGGTCCATGATCCGCTCCACCCACGCCTGGTCCGCCGCGTCGACGACCAGGCTCTCGGCTTCCCAGCGGTGCGGGACGGCGAGCACGTCGAGGCGCTCCCGCAGCACGGCGCGGTCACCGTCGCTCCAGTCCTCGAGCTCGTAGACGAGCTCCTCCGAGCCAGCCGCGTCGAGGCCGTCGAGCCCGGACAGCACGAGCTCACCACGCTCCTCGTCGTCCTCCGAGCGCTCCGACAGCAGGCCCATGCGGCAAGCATCGCGCGCCCCGGGCGCACGCCGGCCCCGCCGGGGCCTCCAAGCGGGTCTTGTAGCCTGACGCCCATGACCGCAAAGCAGCGCCCCGATCGCAACCTCGCGCTGGAGCTGGTGCGAACCACCGAGGCGGCAGCGCTCGCCGCCAGCCGATGGATGGGCCGTGGCGACAAGAACGGAGCCGACGGTGCCGCCGTCGACGCCATGCGGGTCGTGCTCGACACCGTGCCGATGGACGGCGTCGTGGTGATCGGCGAGGGCGAGAAGGACGACGCGCCGATGCTGTTCAACGGCGAGCGCATCGGCGACGGCACGCCGATGCTCACCGACATCGCCGTCGACCCCATCGACGGCACCACCCTGACGGCGCTGGGTCGGGGCAACGCCATCGCGGTCATCGCCGTGTCCGAGCGCGGCACGATGCTCGACCCGGGTCCGTGCGTCTACATGGAGAAGATCGCGGTCGGCCCCGAGGCGGCCGGCACCATCGACATCACCCGCTCGGCGAGCGAGAACATCGCCGCGGTGGCGAAGGCCAAGCGCGGCAGCGTGCGCGACGTCACCGCCGTCATCCTCGATCGCCCCCGCCACGAGGAGCTCATCGCCGAGGTGCGTGCCACCGGCGCCCGCGTGCGGCTGATCCCCGACGGCGACGTCGCCGGTGCGATCTCCACGGCCTGGCCCGAGTCCGGCGCCGACATCCTGCTCGGCATCGGTGGCACGCCCGAAGGGGTCATCACCGCGGCGGCGCTCAAGTGCATGGGCGGCGAGCAGCAGGGCCGGCTCTGGCCGCGCGACGACGACGAGCGCGCTGCCGCGATCGCGGCCGGCTTCGACCTCGACCGGGTCCTCACGAACGACGACATGGTGGCCGGCGACAACTGCTTCTTCGCCGCCACCGGGATCACCGACGGCGAGCTGCTCAAGGGCGTCCACTACGACAGCCGCGGCGCGACCACCCAGTCGCTGGTGATGCGGTCGAAGTCGGGCACCGTGCGCCTCGTCAACGCCCGCCACCAGATCGCCAAGCTGCGCGACTTCAGCGCCATCGACTTCGAGTAGTCGAAGCCCCCCGAGGTTCGGGGCATGTGAGCGCCCGGTTCGGGCACTTGTCTGCCCCCAACCTCGTTCTGTGGGGTCAGGTGCGGGTGATGACGGCCTCGCGCTCCTCGACGTCGTGGGTGGTGGCCGCGACGGTGGCGAGGGGTGCGAGCGGCAGCCAGGGGCCTCCGTCGACGCGGTACTCGGGGGCGAGATCGACCGTGGCGGTGACGGCGAAGGCGCCGTCGCGCTGGTGGGCGTGCTGGACGGTGGACTCCTCGGGGTAGGCCCGGCCGAGGTCGCCGGCCTCGCGCACGCCGTCGCCGAAGTCCCAGGTGATCGTGGTGGACGACATCCGCACGTCGATGGTCATGCCGAAGGCGCCGATCGGCGGAGCCTGCACGGCGCCGGTGAAGCCCTCGACCCAGAACCACGACCGCAGGCCGACGAGACCCCGAGCCGCCGGGTTCACGCCGATCCGCACGGCCGGCTCGAGCACGTCCTCGACGTAGCGCTCCGCCTGGCTCTGCGCGATGGCGTCGAGGTCGACGACGTCGTCGGGCGCCACCCACACGTAGCGGTAGAGCGAGCCGTCGCACAGCAGCAGCGCGAAGCGGGCCTCGGGGTGTGGCTGGGGACCGGCCGACACGCCGAGCGGCACGTCGTCGAGGTCGGGCGCGAAGACGAGCGACCAGGCGCATCCGTTCGGCGAGGCGCCGTCGCCGCCCCCCGACACCGACCGCACGTCGTAGACGCCACCGACCTTCACCAGCGTCACCCGCACCGCGTCCGTCACCGTGCCGACATGACTGTCGACGTCCTCACCGTCCGCCAGGGCATGCACCGGAGTCATCAACAGCAGCGCTGCTGCAACTGCGAGTAGGCGTCTCATGAGAGCCGCTCCTTGAATGTGACCTTCCAGACGCCGTCGAAGGGCTTCAACGTCACGGCATCGACCACCAGCTCGTTCGGGTCGGCTTCGATCGGTGCCTTGGTGTCGGGATCGATGAGGACCTGATGATTCGTGTACTGGTCGATGACCACCGCCGTCGTCGCATCGACCAGCTGGATCGAGTAGTCGTGATCGATCCGCACCAGTGCCGCACGTCCCTCGTCGATGCGGCGCTCGATCTCGTTGGTCTTCGTAGCGAGGTGCTCCCCCGCGTACACCTCGGCGAGGGCGGCTTCGTCGAGCTCGAGGTCGTAGACGGCCTGGGCGTAGACGTCCCAGCTGCGCAGGTAGGCGGCCTCGATCTGGCCCTCGACGGCCGCGGGGTCGTAGGCCGTCGTCGTCGTGCTCGCCGCTCGCTCGGGAGCGGTGGTGGTGGTGGAGGCGGTGGTGCTGGTCCGCTCCGACGACGCCGGGGAGCCGTCGGCGTCGCCGCTGCCCGAGCAGGCGCCCGCGGCGAGCGCCGCTGCGGCGACCACGCCGAGCCGCACCGTGACCCCCCAAGTCGTCACGGAGCGGACGCTAGCCAGCCCCCAGCCGACAGCGCAATGGTCTCGATGCCCCTCGATGCATCCCATGCGGCGGGGTCAGGGCGGCGGCTTCCTCCAGGTCTCGCTCTGGCAGTCGAAGTTGTCCGCCGCTCGCAGCGCCGCCGCAGCGGCGGCGCTGGCATCGCTCGACGGGTCGGGCCAGGGGCCGCGGTCGCGGTCGTCGAGCCGGCACCGGACGCCGTTCAGCAGGGGACCGTCGGTGAGCTCGAGCGCCAGCCGGCCGGAGGTGGCGTGGTGGGCGACGTCGGGCTCGCCGATGGTGGTGCCGACGACACCGCCGAGCAGCTGCGCGGCCACGAGGGCGACCAGGAGGCGCCGCGACATCCGCGGGGAGGCGCCGGCCATGAGCGCCACCGCAGCCACGACCGGGAGCAGGTGCACGGGCTTGAGCGGCAGCCGGAAGAACAGCAGCTCGCTGACGACGGTGGTGATGATGGCGAAGCGGACGACGGTGGACACCTGCCAGCGGGCGACGGCGCCGAGCACGCTGGGGATGCCCAGGATCAGCACCACCCCGGCCGGCAGCCCGATGACGGCGGCGTTCTTCACGGCCCAGCGCCCGGCGTTGACCACCCACCCCTCGAACCCGAGGCCGGTGTCGAGGAACTCCAGCGACCCGCCTGCGTCGATCCACTGCGGCAGGAACGACACCGCGGCGACCGCGGCTGCGGGGAGCGCGGTGCGAAGCGTCGCGGCCCAGGGGGCGCGCTGCTCCGGCCGGCCGGTGCGCTCCGCGAGCAGCCACGCGGCGACGACCAGGACGGTGGAGAGCCGGCAGCCGATCGCCAGGCCGAACGCCACGCCGGCCGCCAGCCGGTGGTCGCGCTGCGCCAGGGCGGCGCCGGCCAGCACGAGCCCGAGCGCCCAGATGAAGTCGCCGAGGGACGTGGCGGCGAGCCAGAACCACGGGTTGGCCGCCAGGACGAACGCCACCCACCCCGGCCATCGGGAGCCGTCGGCGCGCACGAGCCGGTAGACGGCCCAGATGGCGAGCAGCGCGAAGGCGACCGAGGCGAGGTTCACCAGGACCGATCCGCCGAGGCGGTCGAGCAGGGCCGTGCCGACCTCGTGGATCGGCGAGCCCGGCTTGCGGGACATCTCGTAGTCGCCCTCGAGCGTGGCGCGACCGGCGCGCAGGACGTTGGCGACGTCGATGTCGGTGCCGTAGCCGAGCAGCGTGAAGGGCAGGTAGGCGAGGGCGGAGACCAGCAGCACGATCCTGAGGCGCCCGTCGCCCGCCATGCGCGGCTCGGGCCGTGGCACCCAGGTGCGCGACGGCGTTCGCATCGGCGAGGCGGCCGGGGCCGTCACGCGCCGTCCCCCGGAGGCGCCAGGCGCCGCTCCCAGCGGCGGTGCTCGACCGACGTCGCGTCGGGCGCGGCGACCACGGCCCAGCCGCAGCCGCTGAGCAGGGCCGCCGGGGCGCCGGTGCTGGGCGCGGCGATGCCCGCGACGGCGCAGCCCCGCCTTCCGGCGAGCGACTCCACGGCGGCGAGCAGGTGGCGACCGATGCCCTGGCCGCGGTGGGCGGCCGCGACGACGAGGTCGGCCACGTCCAGTCGGCTGCCTCCGCTCCAACCCCAGGCCGCACCCACCACGGCGCCATCGCGACGCGCGGTCACCGCGAACGGCAGGCCGTCGCCGACGCCGTCGACGGCGAGGAGCGCCGCGGCCTCCGCGTCGGGACGACCGCTCACCGAGACGTCGAGGGGGAGGCTGCCGCGGCCCACGATGGCCGGCGCGTCGCCGAGGGGCGCGTCGGCGACGGACCGCCACCGCCGGCCTGGTCCCTCGGCGAGGACGTGGACCCGGTCGATGTCGACGACCGTGCGGAAGTCCGCCAGCGAGGCGACCGCCGCCTCCAGCCGGTCGGGGGCCAGGTCGTCGGCGACGGTGACGTGCGGCACGAAGTCGTGCTGCGTCGTGCGCTCGAGCGGGCCGGCGAGGCAGGCCGCTCGCAGCGACGACAGCGCCCGGACCGCATCGTCGTCACCGACCTGGAGGTAGGCGACCGGGTTCACCGGCAGGAACGTGGTCACCGGACCCAGCTCGATGCGCAGCGGTTGGGCGCCGGCGGCGGCGGTGCGGACGACCTGCAGCGCGGCGGTCAGGTCGCGCTCCGCCACGTTCACGGGCGGCACCAGCGTGATGTGCGGCGCCACCCGACCGAGGGCGCCGTCGCCCAGCGCCCTGCGCACGCCGTCGATCTCGGTGGCCGAGGGCTGTGGCACGAGCACGACGACTCCGAGCCGCTGGCGAGCCATCGCCGGAGGGTAGTGGCCGGTCCGGTCAGGCCCGGGCCTGGCGAGGCGTCAGTGTGCGCCGGCGGGAAGGGCTCCGGCGACGCCGAGCCGCACGGTGGCGCGGCGCAGCGCCGCCTCCGCCTCGGGGTCATCGCCCTGCCGCCTCGCCGCCTCGGCGCGCTCGAGGGCGCTCCGGGCACGCTCGACGTCGATCTGGCTCGCCAGCTCGGCGATGTCGCTGAGGATCGTGACGCGGTCGTTGCTGACCTCGAGGAACCCGCCGTGGACCGCGACGAGCTCGTCGGGTCCGCTGCTGGGGCGCACGATGACCTTGCCGATGTCGAGCGCGCCGACGAAGGGGGCGTGGCCGCTCAGGAAGGCGATGTCGCCACCGCTGAGCGTGCGAGCGCTCACCATGTCGGCCTCGCCGGTCCAGAGGATCCGCTCTGGCGAGACGACCTCGACGTGGAGGGTCATCGTCGGATCACTCTCCGGCGCTCTTGCGCAGCTCGGCCGCCTTGGCGCGGGCCGACTCGGCGCCGCCCACGTTGAGGAACGCCTGCTCGGGCAGGTCGTCGAGCTCGCCGGTGACGAGCTGCTCGAAGGAGTCGACGGTCTCCTCGACCGGCGTGAAGACGCCGGGAAGGCCGGTGAACACCTCGGCCACGAACATCGGCTGCGACAGGAACCGCTGGATCTTCCGGGCCCGGGACACGATGATCCGGTCTTCCTCGGACAGCTCGTCGAGCCCGAGGATGGCGATGATGTCCTGCAGCTCCTTGTAGCGCTGCAGGATCTCCTGCACGCGGCGGGCCACCCGGTAGTGCCGCTCCCCGACGACCTCGGGCGAGAGGATGGTCGAGGTCGAGGCGAGCGGGTCGACGGCGGGGTAGATGCCCAGGGAGGCGATGTCGCGGGACAGCTCCGTGGTGGCGTCGAGGTGCGTGAACGTCGTGAACGGCGCCGGGTCGGTGTAGTCGTCGGCGGGCACGTAGACGGCCTGCAGCGAGGTGATGGAGCGACCCCGCGTCGAAGTGATGCGCTCCTGCAGCTCGCCCATCTCGTCGGCGAGGGTGGGCTGGTAGCCCACGGCAGAGGGCATGCGACCCAGCAGGGTCGACACCTCCGAGCCGGCCTGCACGAACCGGAAGATGTTGTCGATGAAGAGCAGCACGTCCTGGTTGCGGACGTCGCGGAAGTACTCGGCGATGGTGAGCGCCGACAGGGCGACTCGCAGGCGCACGCCGGGCGGCTCGTCCATCTGGCCGAACACCAGGGCGGCCTTGTCGAGCACCGTGGTGCTCTCGTCGATGCGCGTCTCGCCCATCTCGAGGAACAGGTCGGTGCCCTCACGGGTGCGCTCCCCCACGCCGGCGAACACCGACACGCCACCGAACTGGCTGGCGACGCGGTTGATCATCTCGGTGATGAGCACCGTCTTGCCCACGCCGGCGCCACCGAAGAGGCCGATCTTGCCACCCCGGAGGTAGGGCGTGAGCAGGTCGATGACCTTGATGCCGGTCGGGAAGACGACGCGCTGGGGCTCGAGGGTGTCGAAGTCCGGCGCCTCGCGGTGGATCTCCCACAGGTCGTCGATCTTGGACTGGTCGAGGCTGTCGACGTCGAGCGGCTCACCGATCACGTTGATGACGTGGCCGAGCACGCCGTCGCCCACCGGCATGGCGAGGCCACGGCCGAGGTTGCGCACGGTGGTGCCGCGGATGAGGCCGTCGGTGGGCTTGAGGCAGATGGCGCGCACGCGGCTGTCGCCGATCTGCTGCGCCACCTCGGCGCGGACCTCGTTGCGCTCACCGTCGGTGACGATGTCGAAGGAGAGCGCGGTGTTGATCCGCGGCACGGCGTCGGGCGGGAACTCCACGTCGATCACCGGACCGGCGATGGCGACGACGCGGCCGTCCTTCAACGTGGGCTGGCTGTCGGTCACGGTCATGTCAGATCTCCATGATCAAGCGTGGTGGCGGTGATGGTCGTAGTGATCGTGCGTGGGGTGGACGGCGTGGAGGCGACCGATGACGTCGGCCACCTTGAGGGCGTCGTCGGGCAGCAGGTCGGCGTCGTCGCTCTGGCCCGCCCGCAGCGCCTCGGCACCGCTGACGATCTCCATGATCTCGGTGGTGATCGAGTCCTGGCGGGCGCGGTTCATCACGCGGCTGAGCTTGGTGATGAGCTCGTCGGCGTTGTCGGTGGCGGCCTTCATGGCCCGCTGCCGAGCGGCGTGCTCGCTGGCCGCCGCGTCGAGCATGGCGGCGAAGAGCCGGGCCTCCACGTAGCGGGGCAGGAGGCGACCGAGGATCTCCCCCGGGCCGGGCTCGAACTCGTAGTCGGCGGTGGCGCCCGTGGGCGCCTCCTCGGCGCCGACGCCGGTGAGCGGCATGAACTGGCGCACCGTGACGCGCTGGGTCGCCACGGAGAGGAACCGGGTGTAGACGAGGACGACCTCTTGCACCGCACCGGACTCGAACAGGTCGCTCACGCGCTCTGCCACGAGGCGGGCGTCCTCGTAGGTCGGGGTGTCGCTCATGCCGGTGAACTCCGCGTCGATGCGGTAGCCACGGAAGCGGAAGTAGCTCACGCCCTTCTTGCCGCAGATGACGAGGGAGTAGTCCTTGCCCTCCGTGCGTCGGGCCTGGAGCTCGCGCTCTGCGGCGCGGATGACGTTGGTGTTGTAGGCGCCCGCCAGGCCGCGGTCGCCGGTGATCACGACGAAGGCCACCTTCTGCACGTCGGCCGCGGGACGGAGCAAGGGATGGTCGGCGACGCCGCCGGCTTCGGCCATGTGCTGGATCACGGAGGTGATGTGCTCGCTGTAGGGGCGCGCTGCCTGCACCCGGTGCTGGGCCTTGGCCACGCGCGTCGCCGCGATCAGCTCCATGGCGCGCGTGATCTTCTTCGTCGACTGCACCGACTTGATGCGCCGACGGAGCACACGCTCCTTGCCGCCAGCCATCCCTAGACGGCCTCGTCGTCCCGGGTGATCTCCTCTTCGGGGAGGATGGCCTCGGCACGACCGCCGGCGGCGGCACGCTCCTCCGCGCCCTGCGCCTGCGCGCCGGGCTCGTCGGCCGGGCGGCCGCCGGTGGGCTCGAACGTGTCGGCGAAGCGCTCGATGGCGAGCTCGAAGGCCTCGACGTCGATGATGTCGCCCGTCTCCCTGATGCTCTCGAGCAGGTCGGCGTGGCGGGCACGGAACCAGTCGAGGAGCCCGGCCTCGAAGCGGGCGACGTCCTCGACCGGCACGGGGTCGAGGTAGCCGTGGGTCCCGGCGTAGAGCGAGACCACCTGCTCCTCGACGGGCATCGGGCTGTTGAGCGGCTGCTTGAGCAGCTCCACCAGCCGGTAGCCACGGTCGAGCGCCGACTGCGAGACCTTGTCCAGCTCGGAGCCGAAGGCTGCGAAGGACTCGAGCTCGCGGAACTGGGACAGGTCGCCCTTGAGGGTGCCCACCGCCTTCTTCATGGCCTTGATCTGGGCAGCGCCGCCGACGCGCGACACGGACTGGCCGGTGTCGAAGGCCGGGCGGACGCCGGACTTGAACAGGTCCTCCTGGAGGAACACCTGCCCGTCGGTGATCGAGATCACGTTGGTCGGGATGTAGGCCGAGATGTCGCCGGCCTTGGTCTCGATGATCGGCAGCGCGGTGAGCGAACCGGCGCCGTTGGCGTCGGACAGCTTGGCGGCGCGCTCGAGCAGTCGGCTGTGGAGGTAGAAGACGTCACCCGGGTAGGCCTCGCGGCCCGGCGGGCGACGCAGGAGCAGCGAGACCTGGCGGTACGCCTCGGCCTGCTTCGACAGGTCGTCGTAGACGATGAGCCCGTGCTCGCCGCCCTCCATCCAGTGCTGGCCCATGGCGCAGCCGGCGTAGGGGGCGAGGTACTTGAACGGTGCAGGATCGGACGCTCCCGCGACGACCACGACCGTGTACTCGAGCGCACCGAACTGCTCGAGGGTGGCGACGGTGGTGGCCACCGTCGACTCCTTGAGGCCGATCGCGACGTAGACGCACTTCACGCCGAGGCCGCGCTGGTTGATGATCGTGTCGATCGCAACGGTGGTCTTGCCGGTCTTGCGGTCGCCGATGATCAGCTCGCGCTGGCCGCGGCCGATCGGGGTCATGGAGTCGATCGCCTTGATGCCGGTCTGCAGCGGCTCGTGCACGGGCTGGCGGCCGATGATGCCCGGCGCCTGGATCTCCATGCGACGGTTGACGACCTTGCCGAGGGGCCCCTTGCCGTCGACCGGGTTGCCGAGGGCGTCGACCACGCGGCCGAGGAGGCCGTCGCCGACGGGGACGGAGAGGATCTGGCCGGTGGCCTTCACCGCCGAGCCCTCACGGACGATGCCGACGTCGCCGAGGACCACGGCACCGATCGACTCCTCGTCGAGGTTGAGCGCCAGGCCCCGCACGCCGCCCTCGAACTCGAGGAGCTCGTTCACGCCCGCACCGGGCAGGCCCGAGACGGTGGCGATGCCGTCGCCCACCTCGATGACGCGGCCGACCTGGCCGGCCTCGATGCTGGGGGTGAAGCCCTCGAGGTTCCTCTTGAGGGCTTCGGCGATCTCAGCGGTGTTGATGGTCAGCTCTGCCATCTTCGTCGTCTCTTCCTTCGTCGGTTGCGGTGCGTCGCGGAGCGGCGCGGTCAGAACGCGGTCTTGAGCTGCTCGAGGCGGGTCTTGATCGACCCGTCGATCACGGTGTCGCCGACCTGGGCCACCACACCACCGAGCACCGTGGGGTCGAGCACGACCTTCAGCTCGACCTGCTTGCCGGTGGCCTTGCCGAGGGCCTCGGCGAGGCGGGCCTTCTGGTCGTCGGTGAGGGCGACGGCGGAGCGGACCTCGGCCAGCTCCTTGTTGCCCTCGGCGGCGCTGATCCGCACCAGCTCGTTGATGATGGCCGGCAGGTCACGGGAGCGTCCCGCGCCGACCACCATCGACACGAGCGCGGTCGTGATCGGGTTGGCCTTGCCGCCCAGGAGGTCCTCGACGATCTGCTGGCGCCGGCTCACCGGGAGGGAGGCGTCGGTGAGCGTGGTGCGCAGGTCGTCGTTGCTCTCGAGCAGGCGAGCGAAGCGGAACAGCTCGTCCTCCACGTCGGCGAGATCACCCTCGCTGCGGGCGACCGCGAACAGCGCGGCTGCGTAGGCGAGGATGCGTTCGTCGGAGCTCATCGCTGGTTGGCCACCTGGTTGATGTAGTCCTCGATCAGCTGGACCTGGGTGGACTGGTCGAGGCTGCGGCCGATGACGACCTCCGCTGCGCCGATGGCGAGCGGGCGACCTCGCCGCGCAGGTCGGCGATGGCCTGGGCCTTGGCCGCCTCGATCTCGGCGGTGGCCCGAGCCCGCAGCTCGGCGAGCTCGGCCTGGAGCCTGCTCTCCTGGTCGCGCTTGAGGGCTTCCGCCGCCTGGCGGGCCTCCTCGATGATCCGCGCCGACTCGTTCTTGGCGTCCGCCAGCTGCGCCCGGTACTCGGCGAGGAGCGTGTCGGCCTCGGCGCGCTGCGCCTCGGCCGCGGCGAGGTCGGCGCGGATGCGCTCGGCGCGGGCCTCCATGCCCTTCTTGATGGCGGGAAGGCCCATCTTCCAGACGAAGAAGAACACGACGAAGAAGCCGACGGCTCCCCAGATGATCTCGTTGCGTCTCGGGGAGGAGCTGGTTGGGCGCCTCCTGGCAGTCGTCGACCGACACCACCCTCGGCGATGATCTCCACGCAGTGGGCGTCGAACTCCGTGCGCACCGGCCTCTTGCGCCGCTTCCTCCACGGTGTGGACGGCCTCGTCGAGGTCGCCGTGGTCGTCCTCCTGCGCCGAGGCGTGGGGCGCGAAGCCGAGCACGGCGAGGAAGGCGATGGCCGCTGCGGCGAGCAGCAGTCGGGAGCGCTGCATCAGGCGCTGCCGAGGAAGAAGACGACGAAGCCGATGAGGGCGAGCGCCTCGACGAAGGCGATGCCGAGGAACATGGTGGTGCGGACCATGCCGGCCGCCTCGGGCTGGCGGGCCATGGCCTGGACGGACTGGCCGACCAGGTAGCCGATGCCGATGCCGGGGCCGATGGCGCCGAGGCCGTAGGTCAGGGCGGCGAGGCCCGTGTTGTCGATGCCGGCAGCGGCGGCTTCCTGGGCCAACACGGAGAGGCTCATGGTGTCGGTGCCTTTCTTGAGGGACTTGCTTGGTGGAGAGGGTGTGGACGGGAGGGGTCAGTGCTCGTGGCTGATCGCCTGGCCGATGTAGACGCCGGTCAGCAGCGTGAACACGTAGGCCTGGAGGAAGCTGACGAGCAGCTCGAACGCCGTGAAGGCGATACGGCCGCGAGGACGGGCAGCGGCAGGATGATCAGCGTGGGCTTGAGCGCCCACAGCGCGCTCGAGAGCACGGCGAAGGTGACCAGCAGGATGTGGCCGGCCAGCAGGTTGGCGAAGAGACGCACCGTGTGGGTGAAGGGCGTGACGAGGAACTTGATGATGAACTCGATCGGCGTCACGAGCAAGTAGAGCGCCTTCGGCAGCCCGGGCGGCACGATGGCGTGGCTTGAGGTAGCCGAGCGGCCCGTGCTCCTTGATGCCCGGAGCCGTGGTACACGACGTAGGCGAACAGGGCGAGGAACATCGGCAGGGCGATGCGCGCCGTGGCCGGCATCTGGATCACCGGGACGATCTCGAAGATGTTGCAGAAGAAGATGAAGAAGAACAGCGAGATGAGCAGCGGCGTGTACTTCAGGCCCTTCTCGCCGATCGTCTCCATGACGATGCCGTCCTCGATGAACTCGACGGCGATCTCAGCGAGGTTCTGGGCGCCCGGTGGGCACCAGCTGCTGCTTGTTGCCGAGGATGAAGATCGAGCATCGTGAGGATCGCCGCGAAGGCGTAGATCAGGACGACCTTGTTGATGCCCCACGTGTCGTTGCCGATGAACTCGGGCCAGTTGACGATGTGGGAAAGGGGCGGGAAGTCGGCGCCGAGGATCACCGGGAGCTCGTCTCCTTCGAGGGGGTGGGCTTGAGGTCGGGGTGGGCGAGGCTGATCGACACGTAGCGGAGCTCCCAGAACAGGAGCGCGAGGTGCGCCACGACGAGCGTGAGCCCGAGGGCCAGCGGCTCCACCCACGCCGGCGTCGCCCACGAGGAGCACGGCAGCGGAGATCGAGGGCGAGGCGGAGGACGAACCCGAAGAGGGCCGCGCCCATGAGGGCGCCGTAGGAGATGCGGGCCGCGGTGGCCAGCATCCAGGCCGCGACCGCGCAGGTTCGCGAGCACGAGGACCATGGCGTAGCCGGCGCGAGGCGGCACCCGCCGAAGCCCCAGATGGCGGCGCGACGTGGCGATGGCGGCGGGAGCGAACGCACAGCGCCCGCTTGGCGATGTCGCGGGCCAGGACCGGCTCGGGCGCCGGGCCGAGGTCGCGGGTGACGAAGGTGCTGCGTCACGCGGTGACCTGGTCGCGCGGTACGTCGGGCGCCGGTCGGGTCCAGGGCTTGCCTGCC
Source organism: uncultured Microthrixaceae bacterium (assembly GCA_963715505.1). Classification (GTDB taxonomy): domain Bacteria; phylum Actinomycetota; class Acidimicrobiia; order Acidimicrobiales; family VFJN01; genus VFJN01. The sequence continues at coordinate 482,037 of OY970242.1, read as the reverse complement.
TCCGCCGCGGCCATCTCGCGGTCGTAGCCGAGCCTCAGCTTGGCGAAGATGCCCGCCGACGCCGAAGGCGCCGAAGCCGATGGCGAGGAAGCGGCGCCGTGCCGAGCCAGCCGTCGAGCAGCCAGCCGATGGCACCGATGAGCAGCGGTGTGAGCGACGAGCTCGATGCCGCGGGCCATGCCGTCGCTGTATCCCCGGTTGAGCTGCTGCTTGGCTCGGACGATCGAACACTGGACCCAACCTCGAGCGTTGCGCTGCGCCGGCCTCGTTGCCGGCGCTTGTGAAACCATTCGCAATGTAGAAGACCGAGTGAAGGCGTCGCAAATCCGAACCCTCACCCGGCGGCGGCCGACGTTAGCAGGGTCCGCGATGCGGTTTTCGAAGCCGGCGGACGGGCCTCGCGCCCGTCCGGGTCGACATCGGCGTCCGGCTGCTCCGCGCGCGGTCGCCGGGGCCGAACGAGCGTGAAGAGCACGAGCGCCGCGGCGGCCACCGCCATCGGGACGTAGAGGTCGCCGCTGCCGCTGCGGTAGGTGGGGTACAGCACGATCGCCGAGAGCAGCACCGTCCACGTCCAGAGGATCAGCACGCTGCGCCGCTGACCGTGCCCGAGCCGCATGAGCCGGTGGTGGAGGTGGTCCTTGTCGGCCACGGTGACCCTCGACCCGCGCCGCGCCCGGCGGATGATCGAGAAGGCGGTGTCGACTGATGGGCACGCCGAGGATCACGAGGGGGATGAACGAGCGGGGCGAAGAAGAAGAACGTCTGGCCCGAGAACGGCGTGTCGGTGTTGCCGCCGACCGCGATCGGTGGCGGCCGCCATCAGCAGCCCGAGGAGCAGCGCGCCCGCGTCGCCCATGAAGATCCGCGCCGGGTGGAAGTTGTGGGGCAGGAACCCGAGGCAGGCGCCGAGCACGGCCGCCGCGATGATCGGACCCGGCGTTGTCCGGGCCGATGGCACCCACGCCGGCCAGCCGCTCGCAGTAGAGGAGCAGCGCCGCGGCGGCGATGGCCACGATGCCGGCCGCCAGGCCGTCGAGGCCGTCGATGTAGTTGATCGCGGTCGTCATCCCGATCACCCAGAGCACCGTGAGCAGCGCGGACATGTCGGGCGACAGCGAGAGCAGGCCCGCCGAAGGGCACGCGGAAGAAGAGGATGCTGACGCCGGCGATCGACAGGACGCTGCCCGCCAGCACGGTGCCGGCGATCTTGGCGGGCGGGGACACCTCGCGGAGGTCGTCGAGCTGGCCCACGCCGAAGATCATGAGGGCGCCGAGGGCGACGCCGAGGGGGACGGTGCTGCCGCGCGAACACCTCGGCGAAGCCGGTCGCGCCCGCCAGGCCGCGGCGAGGCCGGCGAGGAACCCGAGCGAGGATCGCGGCGCCGCCGAGCAGCGCCGTGGGCTGCGTGTGGACGCGCCGCTCGTCGGGCTTCTGGACCGCCCCGACCGCGGAACGACAGCCGGCGGAACAGCGGGGTGACGAGGAACGTGACGAGGGCCGCGGCGGCGACGACCGGCAGGTACTCGGCGAGGTAGTCGGCCACCCTGCTGGCTCAGCCCTGCGACGGGTACGGCGCGAACTTCGAGCAGAGCGCGACGACCTCGTCGCGCACCGCCGCCAGCTCCGCGTCGTCGCTCGCGTCCGATCAGGACCCGGTGGATGAGCGCGGCGACGGTGGCCATCTCCGCCTCGCCCATGCCCTGCGTCGTGACGGCCGGGGTGCCGATCCGCAGCCCCGAGGTGATGTAGGGCGGCCGGGGGTCGTCGGGCACGGTGTTCTCGTTGAGGCTGATGCCGGCCCGGTCGAGCGCGAGGCGGGCCTTCTTGCCGGACAGCTCGGCGTCGAAGCGAGCGCAGGTCGACCAGCATCAGGTGGTTGTCGGTGCCGCCCGACACCAGCCGCAGGCCGTGCGACGCGAGCCCCTCGGCGAGCGCGGCCGCGTTGCGCACGACCTGCGCCGCGTAGTCGGCGAACGCCGGGGTGGCTGCCTCGGCGAACGCCACGGCCTTGGCGGCGATGACGTGATCGAGCGGCCCGCCCTGGAGGCCCGGGAACACGGACTTGTCGATGACCTCGGCGAGCTCTGCGGTGCAGGTGATGGCGCCGCCACGCGGGCCCCGCAGGGTCTTGTGCGTGGTGAAGGTCATGATGTCGGCCCCGTGCTCCATCGGGTTGGGGTGCATGCCGCCGGCGATCAGCCCGGCGATGTGGGCCGCATCGAACATGAAGGCCGCGCCGACCTCGTCGGCGATGTCGCGGAAGGGGCGCGGATCGATGATGCGCGGGTAGGCGGTGGCGCCCGTGACGATGAGCTTCGGGCGGTGCTCGAGGGCGAGGTCGCGCACCTGGTCGAGGTCGATGCGCTCGTCGCTGGGGGTGACGCCGTAGGACTCGAACCGGAACAGCTTGCCGCTGGCGTTGACGGGCGAGCCGTGCGTGAGGTGGCCGCCCTGGTCGAGGCGCAGCCCGAGCACGGTGTCGCCGGGCTGCAGCAGCGCGAGGTAGACGGCCATGTTGGCGTTGGCGCCCGAGTGCGGCTGCACGTTGGCGTGGGGCGCGCCGAAGAGCTCCTTGGCGCGCTCGATGGCGAGCGTCCTCGACGTCGTCGATGACCTCGTTGCCGCCGTAGTAGCGCTTGCCGGGGTAGCCCTCGCTGTACTTGTTGGTGAGCACCGTGCCGGTGGCGCGCAGCACCTCCGGCGAGGTGAAGTTCTCGCTGGCGATGAGCTGGAGGGTGGTGTTCTGCCGCTCGACCTCTCGGTCGATGAGACCGAAGATCTCGTCGTCTGCGTTGCGGGGCCAGGGCATCACTCCACCTCGTTCTCGATGTCGGCGATCTGGGCGAGGCGGCGGATGTGGCGGCCGCCCGCGAAGGGGGTCGACAGCCACAGCTCGAGGATCTCCGTCGCCAGGCCTACCGCCACGATCCTCCCACCCATCGAGAGCACGTTGGCGTCGTTGTGCTCGCGGCTCAGGCGCGCCGTGAAGAGGTCGTTGCAGAGCGCGGCGCGCACGCCGCGCACCTTGTTGGCGGCGATCTGCTCGCCCTGGCCCGACCCACCGAGCACGATGCCACGGTCGACCTCGCCGGCGGCCACGGCACGCCCGACGGCCGCACAGATCGGCGGGTAGTCGACCGAGTCGGTGGTGTGCGTGCCCAGATCGACGACGGTGTGCCCCAGCCGGTCGAGCTCGACGATGAGGTGGGCCTTCAGCTCGACCCCGGCGTGATCGGCACCGATGGCGACCCTCACGCGCTGCGCTCCCGGTCCGCGCTGTGCTGCGGCCAGGCCAGCTCGACGAGGCGGCCGAGCAGGTGATCGAGCTCGGCTGCCGTGGCCTGGTAGGCGCCGCGCTCACGGCCGATCGGGTCCTCGACGTCGAGGGCGTCGTCGTGCCCCACGCCGATGTGGATGCCCGGGCGGCGCCCGGCGGCGAGCCGGTGCAACCACTGGGCCAGCGGCTCGTCGGGGCGCCGCGGGCCGGCCGACGCTCCGGCACGCACCAGCTCCTTCAGCGTGAAGGCCCTCGCCACGGCCTGCGGGTCGAGCAGCGCGACCTCACGGACGTGCTCGCGGGACATCCCCACGATGAGGTCAGCGCTCGCCACCAGCGACCGGTCGACCTGGCGGCTGCGGTGCGCGGAGAGGTCCAGACCCCGCTCGCCCATCGTGGCGACGCCGTGGCTCGTCGCCGGCGCGCCGCCCGCGTAGAGCCCGGCTGAGGAGACCCTGGCGTCGATGCCGGCCTCGTCGAGGTGGTGGCGCAGGAGCACCTCCGCCATGGGCGATCGGCACTGGTTGGCGGTGCAGAGCAGGAGCACGTCGATGGCCGGATTGTAGGTGCGCATCCGTCGCTCCCTAGAGTTGACCGGTCAGTCAAGTTCTTGCCGGAGGCCTGCCATGCTCGATCCCCGCACGCCGGTCCTGATCGGTGCCGGACAGATCAGTCACCGGGTGGACCGCGGCGAGGATCCCCTCGAGCCCGCGGATCTCGTCGTCGAGGCCCTGCGCCGCGCGGCCGGCGACAGCGGTGCCGGTGACGCCGCAGTCACGGGGGCCGACACCGTGCACATCGTGGCGCTGTTCTCCTGGCGCTACCGCGACCCGGGGCTGCTCGTCGCGCAGCGCCTCGGCGCGGCGCCCCGCGACACCTCCGTGTCGGGCATCGGCGGCAACAGCCCCCAGTCGCTCGTCAACCAGTCGTGCCTCGCCATCCAGGCCGGCGAGGCCGATCTCGTGCTGATCGGCGGCGCCGAGGCCTGGCGCACGCGGACCAGCGCCCGCACGGCAGGCCGCGACCTCGACTGGACGGTGCAGGGCGACGACGTGGCCGAGGCGCGCCAGTCGACCGGGAACGTGGCGATGTCGACGCCGGGCGAGCAGGCCCGCGGCGTCGTGATGCCCGTGCAGGTGTACCCGCTGTTCGAGCAGGCGTACCGGCTCCGAAGGGGCCGCGCCCTCGACGAGCACCTCGTCGCCGTGTCGCAGCTGTGGGCGCGCTTCAGCGAGGTCGCCGAGGGCAACCCCCACGCCTGGATCCAACGGCGTGCCACAGCGGAGGAGATCCGCACGCCCTCGCCCGACAACCGCTGGGTCGGCTTTCCCTACACGAAGCTGATGAACTCCAACCTCGCAGTCGAGCAGGGCGCCGGCATCATCCTGTGCTCGGCCGAGCGGGCGAGCGCGCTCGGCGTGCCGCGGGACCGCTGGGTGTTCCCGCACAGCGGCACCGATGCCCATGACCACCAGTTCGTGTCCAACCGCGACGACCTCGGCTCGTCGCCGGCGATCCGCATCGCGGGCCGGGCCGCGCTCGACCTCGCCGGCGTCGACATCGACGATGTCGCCCACCTCGACCTGTACTCGTGCTTCCCCTCGGCCGTGCAGATCGCGGCCGACGAGCTGGGCATCGACCTCGACCGGCAGCTGACGGTGACGGGAGGGCTGTCCTTCGCCGGCGGCCCCTGGAACAACTACGTGACGCACTCCATCGCCACGATGGCCGGCGTGCTGCGCGCCGACCCCGGCAGCCTCGGCCTCGTCACCGCCAACGGGGGGTTCATCACCAAGCACGCCTTCGGCGTCTATGGGTGCGAGCCGCCGGTGCAGCCCTTCCGCCACGCCAACCCACAGGAGGCGGTGGACGCGCTGCCGAGCCGCGAGACGTGCGACGAGCCCGACGGCGAGATCACGGTGGAGGCCTGGACGGTGATGCACGACCGAGACGGTGCACCCGAGACGGGCATCGTCGTCGGCCTGCTCGACGACGGGCGGCGCGCCTGGGGCACGACCCAGGACGCCACGACCGTCAAGGCCATGGTCGCCGAGGAGCTCGGCGGAGAGCGCGTCCGGCTCCGACCCGACGGCTCGGTGACGACGTCAGGTGGTCAGGAGGCGGAGTTCTCGGCGGCGCGAGCCCCGAGCAGCCCGAAGATGTGATCGCGCGCCACCGGCATCTCGTCGAGCAGCTGCTTGAAGGCGGCGATGTCGAACGACAGCAGCCGCATCGGCGTGCTCGCCTGCACGGACGCGTTCCTCGGGCGGTGCCCCACCAGCGCCATCTCGCCCACCACCGCACCGGGGCCGATGGCGGCGATCTGCTCGCCGCCGCTCGAGATCCCGGCGGTCCCCTCGAGCACCAGGAAGCACTCCATGCCGACGTCGCCCTGGTCGATCAGCACGGCGCCGGCTTCGGCGTCGACCGGTTCCCCGAGGCGGGCGAGCCGGCCGAGCTCGTCGTCGGACATCTTGGCGAACAGCTCGATGCGGCGGAGATCCGCCACGATCGGGCCGACGTCGTCACCCTTGCGGAACGCCATGCTGCAACCCCCGACCCCGCTGTGTGGCAATCCTGGCGACGCACAACCTACTCGGCGGTCGCCGCAGCGACCGCCAGGAGGTCGGCCACGGGGAGCGGCCCGGGCCGCAGGACGCGCCAGGGCCGCACCGTCGTGTCGAGGACGGTGGAGGCGGTGCCGTCGAGCGCTCCCCCGTCGACGACGAGGTCGACCTCGCCCGCCAGCGACGCGGCGGCCGAGGTGGCCTGCGGCGCCGGCGGCTGGCCCGCCACGTTGGCGCTGGTGGCGGCGATCGGTCCCACGCGCTCGGCCAGCGCCCGGAGCAGCTCGTGGTCGGGCACGCGCAGGCCGATGGTGGCCGCCGGTTCCCCGAGGTGCAGCGCGGCGTCCCGGTTGCGGCCGAGCACGAGCGTCAGCGGGCCGGGCCACCATCGCTCGGCGACGGCGCGGACGTCGGCGCCCACCGGCGTGGCCGCCAGCGCCAGGGCCTGGCCGGCGTCCGCGCAGAGGACCGCGATGGGCGCCGACTCGCTGCGGGCCTTGAGCGCGAACAGGCGGTCGGTGGCGGCGCGGATGCCGGGCAGCGCTGCCAGGCCGTACACGGTGTCGGTCGGCAGCACCACGACGCCGCCCGCCAGCAGCACCGGCGCGGCCTCGTCGACGGCGGCGGGCACGCCGGCACCGGCCAGCTCGATGGTCCTGGAAGCGCTCACGAGCCGCCGATCGTAGGCAAGAGCGCGCACGGCGCGTTCCTGCGGCCGCAGATGCCCGAACCCGTCGCCTCACGCCGCAAGAAGCGCGAGGGGCTAGGGGCGGCGGGCGACGAGGGCGCGGTCGCGGCCGGCGAGGTCCGGGCGGATCGCGATGTCCGCGAAGCCGGCGGCCTCGGCGAGCGCCGAGACGGCGGCTCCCTGGCTCTCGCCGATCTCGACGACGAGGGCGCCGCGCGGTGCCAGCCAGCTCGGTGCCTCGGCGACGATGCGCTCGATCGCCTCGAGGCCGGTCGGGCCCGGCACCAGTGCGCTGCGGGGCTCCCAGTCGGCGACCTCGGGCGGCAGCTCGTCACCCGCGGCGACGTAGGGCGGATTCGACGCCACGACGTCGACGCCGCCGCGCAGCTCGTCGGGGAGCGCGCCGTACCAGTCGCCCTCGGCGAGGCGCACCGCGCCGGCCCGGCGCCCGAGGCCTGCGAGGTTGGCGCGGGCCACGGCGAGCGCATCGGCTGAGGCGTCGGTCGCCCACACCTCGACGCGGGGCCAGCGCTCGGCGGCGAGGGAGAGGGCGATGGCGCCGGAGCCGGTGCCCAGGTCGACGGCCACGGCGGTGCCCTCGGCGGGCAGCGCGTCGATCGCCAGGCCGGCGACCACCTCCGTCTCGGGCCTCGGGATGAGCACCCGAGCGTCCACGAACAGGTCGAGCGTGCGGAAGCCCCACCGGCCCAGCACGTGCTGCAGCGGCTCGCCGCGCTCGCGGCGCGCCAGCATGCGCTCGAGGGCGACGAGCTGGCCGTCGGTGCCGTGCAGGTCGAGCGCCGCGGCCTGCTCCGCGGCGCTGCGCCCGGTCGCCTGCTCCACCATCCAGCGCAGCTCCTGCGCGGGATCGTCGACCCCCGCCGCGGCGAGGCGGGCCAGCGCCCGCCCGCGCACCTCGCGCCAGGGCGCCGTCACTCGCCCCGGAGGCGGCGCGCCTGCTCGTCGGCGACGAGCGCGTCGACGATGTCGTCGACCTCGCCGGCCAGCACCTTGTCGAGCTTGTGCACGGTGAGGCCGATCCGGTGGTCGGTGACGCGGTTCTCCTTGTAGTTGTAGGTGCGGATCTTCTCCGAGCGCCCGCCACCACCGATCTGGCCCTTGCGCGCTGCCGACGCCTCGGCCGCCTGCTTGTCCTGCTCGGCCTTGAGCAGCCGGGCGCGCAGCACCTGCAGGGCCTTGGCGCGGTTCTGGATCTGGCTCTTCTCGTCCTGCATCGCCACGACGATCCCCGTCGGCAGGTGGGTGATCCGCACGGCGGAGTCGGTGGTGTTGACGCTCTGGCCGCCCGGGCCCGACGACCGGTAGACGTCGACCTTCAGGTCCTTGTCGTCGAGCTCGACCTCGACCTCCGCCGCCTCCGGCAGCACCATCACGGTGGCCGACGACGTGTGGATCCGGCCCTGGCTCTCGGTCACGGGCACCCGCTGGACCCGGTGCGGCCCGGCCTCCAGGTGCATGCGGGGCCAGACGCCCTCGCCGCGGAGCAGGAAGGTGATGTCGTTGAAGCCGCCCATGTCGGAGGCCTCCGACCCGAGCACCTCGAGCTTCCAGCCCATGCGCCCGGCGTAGCCCTGGTACATCTCGAAGAGGTCGCGTGCGAAGAGGTTGGCCTCCTCGCCGCCCTCCGCGCCCCGGATCTCGACGATGACGTTCTTGCCCTCGTTCGGGTCCTTGGGGAGCAGCAGCACGCGCAGCTCGTCCTCGAGGCGCTCGATGTCGGCCTCGGCCTCGGCCACCTCGGTGCGCATCACCTCGCGGTCGTCGCCGTCGAGGCCGCTGAGCATCTCCTTGGCGGTCTCGAGGTCGTCGGTGCGCTGACGCAGCTCCCGTGAGCGTCGCACGAGCGCCTCGAGCTCGCGGTAGCGCTTCGTGGCCTCCTGGTAGCGAAGCTGATCGGCGATCAGCTCGGGGTCGGCGAGGCGCGCCTCGACGTCGTCGAACTCCCGCTCCAGGTCGCGCAGCCGCTCCAGCACCACGCCAGGCTACGGCGTGGCACACCCCGGCCCGTTCCGGGCCGGGGTGGGTCAGGTGCGCCAGTCGCCCTCGATGGGGACGACCTCCGCCGGGCGCACCAGGCGCGCCGCGAGGTCGAGGGTGACGGGATGGGCGTCGCGGGCGGGGACGACGACGAGGAGGTCGGCGTCGGGCGCCGAGCGCGAGGCGCGCGTCGGCGGCCGCCGGGACCAGGTCGAGGTCGATGCCGACCGAGCAGGCCACGACGACGGGTTGGCCGCTGGGGCGCTCGCCGAGCGCCACGGCGAGCCCGCGGTCGCGCAGGTTGGCGCGGGGGATGGTGGGCGCAGCGGGGCGAAGCGACCCCAGAGCGATCCGCGCAGGGTCCGCCACCAGGCGTGCTCGCAGCCAGCGCTCGGGCACCAGCTGGTTGAGCGGGTGGCGCTCGGCGTCGGGCCTGCGGTGCGCGCGCACGATCTCCGCCACGCGTGCCAGCTGGGCGGTCGGGCTGAGCTCGCCGTGCAGCATGCCCGTGAGCTCACGGTCGGCCTGGCCGACACCGACCTCCAGGCGCGGCTCGGCGATCGGCTCACCTGCGGTGGTGTGCCCGTGGACGATGCGCGCCACCTCGAGGCCGTTCACCTCAGCGCGCACGATGCCGTCCTCGACCACGACCTCGAGGTCGGCGTCGACGAGCAGCTCCGCCAGGCCCGGCGCGGACGGCGCGCCAGCGGCGGTGGGGATGGGGTCGGGCTCTGCGCGGTGCAGCGAGGTCGCCTCGACGCGCCAGACCTTCGGGGTGGGCTCGAAGCAGGTGGCTCGGCGAGCCAGCACGCCCGTGGCGCGCTCGGCGATCAGGTGGACGTCGTCCCGGGCGCCGCGGCGGTCGGCCCAGACCAGCGCCGGGCCGAAGGAGGTGACGGGGTCGGCGTCGAGCAGCACCCAGGCGACGGACCCCTCCAGCAGGGCCGCCCCGCCGGGGAAGTCGGCGGCCGCACGCTCGCCCGTCCCGAGCTCGGCGCGCACGAGGGCACGGAGCTTCGCAGCGAGCAGCGCGGATCGTGACGACGAAGCGTCAGCGGCCATCGGTCGGCCTCGCGGCGAGCAGGCGCGCCCGCCGAGGATGGGAGCGCATCATCGAGCGGCGGGGCGTGAGCCGCAGGCGCCAGCGGCCCCGCGAGGGAGCTCGGCTCCGACGACTACGCCTTGCGCGCCTTGCCGTAGCGGCGCTCGAAGCGATCGATGCGGCCGCCGGTGTCCACCAGCTTCTGCTTGCCCGTGTAGAAGGGGTGGCACTCGTTGCAGAGCTCCGAGGAGAGGCTGGCCTTCGTGGAGCGGGTCTCGAAGGTGTTGCCACAGGAGCAGCGGACGTTGGCGACCACGTACTCGGGGTGGATTTCGGCGCGCATGGCGATCTCCGTCGGTGTTCTCAGGGGGCTGGGAAAGGCTACCGGCAGCGGCTCCGTGCCGCTACCTGGGTCAGCCGGCGGTCTTGCTGATCTCCTGCAGGAACTCGGCATTGGACTTGAACGTCTTCATGCGGTCGATGAGCAGCTCGAGGCCCGCTGCTTCGCCGGACATGGCGGTCAGCACCCGGCGCAGCTTCCAGACCTGCTGGAGCTGGGTCCCGAGGAAGAGCAGCTCCTCGTGGCGGGTGGACGACGCGTCGACGTCGATGGCGGGGTAGATCCGCCGCTCGGCGAGGCGACGGTCGAGCCGCAGCTCCATGTTGCCGGTGCCCTTGAACTCCTCGAAGATGACCTCGTCCATCCGGCTGCCGGTCTCCACGAGCGCCGTGGCCAGGATCGTGAGGCTGCCGCCCTCCTCGACGTTGCGGGCTGCGCCGAAGAACTTCTTGGGCGGGTACAGGGCGCCGGTGTCGATGCCACCGGACATGATGCGCCCGGTGGTCGGCGCGGCGAGGTTGTAGGCCCGCGCCAGCCGCGTGATGCCGTCGAGGATGATGACGACGTCCTTGCCGTCCTCGACCAGCCGCTTGGCCCGCTCGATCACCAGCTCCGCGACGTGGGTGTGCTCCTCGGGCGGCCGGTCGAAGGTGGAGGCCACGACCGTCGAGGTCTCGCTCTTCAGCCAGCGCCGCATGTCGGTGACCTCTTCGGGGCGCTCGTCGACGAGCAGCACGAAGAGGTGCACCTCGGGGTTGTTGCGCTCGATGGAGCGGGCGATCTCCTTCATGATCGTGGTCTTGCCCGCCTTGGGCGGTGACACGATCAGCCCCCGCTGGCCCTTGCCGATCGGCGAGATGAGATCGATGATCCGCGGCGTCATGTTCGACGGGTCGTCCGCCCGCTCGAGCACGAGCTTCTCGTCGGGGAACAGCGGTGTCAGCTCGGCGAAGCGCGGGCGCTGGCGGGCCTGCTCGGGGTCGACGTCGTTGACGCTGTCGATGCGGAGCATCGCCGGGTTCTTCTCGTTGCGCAGCGCGGGGCGGCTGGTCCCCTTGACGCGGTCTCCCTTGCGGAGGCCGAACTGGCGGGCCTGCTTGACGGAGATGTACACGTCGTCCTTGGAGGGCAGCAGATCGCGCAGGCGCAGGAAGCCGTAGCCCTCGTCGCGCAGGTCGAGGTAGCCCTCGACCTCGACCGGCTCGCCCGTGTACTCCTCGGCCTGGCCGCCCTGACCCTCGCCGGATCGATCCCGGTTGCGACCACGTCGCCGACGTCGCCGGTTGCCGGCATCGTCGCCATCGCCGTCACCCTGCGCCTCCTGGCCCTGGCCGCCCTGGTCGCGGCCCTGGCTGCCGTTGCGCTCGCCCTGGTCGCCGCGCTCGTTGCCACGGTCGTCGTGGTCGTCGCGGTCGTTGCCACGCTCACCGCGGTCGCTGCGGTCGCCGCGGTCGCCGCGGTCGTGGACGGGCGACGAGCGGCGCGCCTCGCTGCCGCGCCCACCGCCACGCTGGCCGGGGCCGTCGCTGACGCCGCGGGCGCCGGCGTCGTCGTCAGGGCGCTGCTCGCCGGCGTCGCTCGGCGCGGCATCGACCGGAGCGGGGGTCGCCGCCTCCTTCTTGGCGCGGGGGGCTCGGGGCTTGGGCGTCGCCTCCGCCGGCGCCTCGGCGGCGGGCGTGCTGTCGGCGTCGACGCCGGTGAGCTCGAGGATCAGGTCGACGATGGTCGACTTCTTGGCCCGAGACGACGGCTTGCCGCCGAGCGCCGTGGCGATGGTCACGAGCTCGTCGCGGTCCTTCCGCTCGAGGGCGGAGCGTTCGAGTGCAGCGGAGTCCACGCTCATGGGTGGGTACCTCGGTCTGTTCAGGGGAAGTTGCCGGGCGGCGGAAGGGTGCGGGCACCGTCGAAGCCGGTGCCCAGCCGGATCAGGAGCTGTCCGCGTGATCCGCCTCTACCAGGGCTGTCGAGCCGCCGGTGCCGGATCTCCGGTCGGTGCAGATGGCTCCACGTGACGCCCCCGGCGGAACGCGCCCACTTCAGCGCGAGGCCCCCGCGTCTCCGAAAGTCACCCAGGGCGCCCCACGAGGCGGCCCATCAGGGCGTGACCGGGGACCGGTGTGCAGGCGCTCGTCGCCGCCTCGGTGTAGGCGCCGCCGGGGCCCTCGACGACGGAGTCGACGAGGAGGTAGGGCACCGAGTCGGTCGTGTGGGTCTTCAGCTCGACCGGCGTGGGGTGGTCGGGCAGCAGCAGCATCCTCCAGGGACCCATGGCGTCGAGGCCCTCGACCAGGCCCGGCAGGATGCGGCTGTCCCAGCGCTCGAGGGCCGTGATCTTCTCGTCGAGGTTGCCGGCGTGGCCTGCCTCGTCGGTGGCCTCCACGTGGATGAGGAAGAGGTCGGCGCCGCCGGCGAGCGTCGCCAGCGCCGCGTCGCGCTTGCCCTCGTAGTCGGTGTCGAACCAGCCGGTGGCGCCGGGGACCTCGACCACCTCGATGCCGGTGAGGACGCCGAGGCCCCGGATCAGGTCGACCGCCGTCACCAGCCCCGCCGCACAGCCGGTCCGGTCCGCGAAGCTGGGCATCTGCGGCTGGAACCCCTGGCCCCAGAGCCACACCTGGTTGGCCGCCAGGCCGAACCCGCTCACGATCTCGCGGCTGGCCTCCATGACCGCCTGGAGCTTGGCGGCCGCCGGCCCGGTCGGCCAGACGACGGGCTTGTCGGAGAGGTCGTGCGGCGGCACGCACGACGCATCGACCCAGTCTGCGGGCGCCACGAGGATGTGGCGGTACTGCACGCCGGCGTGGAGCTCGATGTCGGCGCCCGCCCCGGAGCCGAGCTGCGCGTCGAGGGCGCGGATGACCTCGCCCGCCTCCTCGGTGGCGGGGTGCCCGCCGGCGAAGTCGACCATCGTGCCGTCCTCGCCGATGGTCACCAGGTTGCAGCGGAAGGCGACGCGGTCAGGCGGCAACCGCAGCCCGAGCGCGGCCGCCTCGATCGGTGCCCGGCCGGTGTGGAACCGGGCGGGGTCGTAGCCCAGGATCGACATGTTGCCGACGTCGCTGCCCGGCGGCATGCCCGGCGGGATGACCGCGGCGCGACCGACCTCGCCGCGCGCGGCGAGCCGGGCCAGGTTCGGCATGGCCGCCACCTCGAGCGGCGTCCGGCCCCCCAGGGCGGCGATGGGATCGTCGGCACAGCCGTCGGGGACGCAGACCACGTACTTCACGGGACGAGTCTGGCAGAGGACCCCGCGCCCTCCGCCAGCCGGGCCGCTGCGGGCGCAGGAGCCGGCCCCGGCCACGGCGAACCAAGGAACCGTCACGATCGGGGCGGGCCCGCCACCAGACACGGGGAGTTGCTCGATGCGTCACATCCGAACCGCCATCGTGGCGGTGGCGATCACCGCCCTCGCTGCCACCGGGCTCTCGACGACGCCCACGGCCGGCGCGGCGCCCGTCCCCGAGCCGAGCTGCACGCCCGACGCGGTGACCGGCCTGCTCAACGGCCTCTTCGGTGGCCCCGCCCCGGTCGGCACGCCCTACACCTGCGCCGTGCCCGTGCACCCCGGCGCCGTGCTCGACGTCGACGGCAGCGAGGGCGGCGCCGGCGGGGGCTGCACCGCCAACTTCGTGTTCGCCGGGGCCGACGGCCGCCACTACCTGGGCACCGCGGGCCACTGCACGCTTGCGGAGTCGAACGTGTCAGGCGACGTCGGCGAGTTCGCCTACCCGCCCAACACGGGTGCGCTGGTGCGTGACGGCTCGGGCCGTGAGATCGGCCGCATCGCCTACGCCATCCAGCAGGACCCGTACGACTTCGCCCTCATCCGCCTGCGGCCCGACATCGACTTCGGCACCGCGCTCCCCCACTGGGGGCCGACCAACGGCCGCATCAACACCGTGACCGCCCCCGGGGTGACCGTGCTGCGCTGGGTTGGCCACGGGCTCGTGATCGGCGACCTGCTCTACGCGCGGACCGGGCTGGCGCTGGGCACGTCGGACCCCGACCTCATCTTCGGGCTCGGTCTGATCGCCCCGCGGGACTCCGGCAGCCCCGTCGTCGACGACCAGGGACGCGCCGTCGGCGTCAACGTCGCCATCGGCGCCGCCGTCGGCACGGAGGGCGGCGTGCAGATCATCACCCGCCTCGCCCCGCAGCTGGCGCGCGCCGAGCTGCACCTGGGCGACCTGACGCTGCTCTAGCGACCGCAACCGACGTCGCTGGCGGCCACGGCCGCGTGCGAGCCGTCAGCGCTCAGAGACGTCGGTCGATGTGCGCCTCGATGGTCGCGAGATCGGCGGGCAGGACGTCGAAGCGCTCGGGGCGCTCGGAGAGGTCGGCCAGCCGATCGGGCAGCGGTGGGCGGATGCCCGTCGCCGCCTCGACCGCGTCGGGGAACTTGGCGGGGTGGGCGGTGGCGAGGCAGACCATCGGCACCGCACCGTCGCGCCGGCTGGCGCGGGCTGCACCGATGCCCACCGCGGTGTGCGGGTCGACGAGACGACCGGTCCGCTCGTGGACGTCCCGGATGACCGCCAGCGTCGCCTCGTCGTCGATGCTCGCGGCGTCGAAGCGGCGGTCGTGGGGCGCCTCGACGGACCCGAGGCCGCGGAAGCGGCCGAGCAGCTCGGCGGTGCGCCGGCCGTCGCGTCCGCTGAGCTCGAAGAGCAGGCGCTCGTGGTTCGACGACACCTGGATGTCCATCGACGGGCTGAGCGTCGGCACGACGTCCTCCGCCACGAGGGAGCCGGTCGCCGCCCACCGGGTGAGGATGTCGTTGCGGTTCGAGGCGATGACGAGCTGGTCGACCGGCACGCCCATCCGCTCGGCGATCCAGCCGGCGAAGATGTTCCCGAAGTTGCCGCTCGGCACGGCGAACGAGCAGCGGCCCAGCCGGGCCGACGCGGTGACGTAGTAGACGACCTGGGCCATCACCCGCGCCCAGTTGATGGAGTTCATGGCCGACAGGCGCACCCGCTCGCGGAACGCGACGTCGGCGAACATCGCCTTCACGAGGTCCTGGCAGTCGTCGAAGGTCCCCTCGACGGCGACGTTGTGCACGTTCGGCGCGTCGACCGTGGTCATCTGCCGGCGCTGGACCTCGCTGACGCGACCGGCGGGATGGAGCACGACGATGTCGAGGCGGTCTCGGCCGACGCACGCCTCGATGGCCGCGGAGCCCGTGTCGCCCGAGGTGGCGACGACGATCGTGGCCCGCTCGTCGCGACGGGTCAGCTCGTGGTCGAAGAGCCGCCCGACGAGCTGCAGGGCGACATCCTTGAAGGCGAGGGTGGGACCCCAGAAGAGCTCGAGGAGCTGGACGTCGTCGAGCTCGACGAGCGGGCAGACGTCGAGGTGGTCGAAGGTCGCGTAGGCCTCGGAGACGATGCGATCGAAGTCGGTCCGCCCGATCGAGCCGTCGACGTACGGCCACATCACCTCCGACGCGACCTCGTGGTAGGGCCGGACGGCGTCCCACCCGTCCGGCAGCGACGGCCACGTCTCGGGGACGTAGAGCCCGCCGTCGGGCGCGAGGCCGGTGAGCAGCACGTCGCCGAAGCCGAGGACCGGCGCCTCACCCCGCGTCGAGACGTACTTCACGTGGTGCTGCCGACCACGCGCACGACCGAACCGATCCGGTCGACGGCGTCGAGCTCGCGGAGGTCGCGCAGGGTCGCCTGCACGTCGGCCTCGCGCGCCGCATGGGTGATGAAGATGAGGCGCGCCTCGTCGCCGAGGCCCTCCTGCTCCATCGAGCGGATCGACACGGCATGCGCGCCGAAGACGCCGGCCACCTGGGCGAGCACGCCCGGGCGGTCGAGCACCTCGACGTTGAGGTAGTAGGCCGACTCGACGTCGTCGATGGAGCGGATCCTCGCCTTGCCGAGCTGGCCGACGGTGGCATGCGAGCCGCGGTGGCGGTTGAGCGCCGCGTCGACGAGGTCGCCGAGGATGGCGCTCGCGGTGGGACCGCCCCCGGCGCCGCGCCCGTAGAACATCAGGTCGCCGACCGACGCGCCTTCGACGAAGACCGCGTTGAAGCTCTCCCGCACGGCGGCGAGCGGGTGGTCGACGGGCACCATCGAGGGGTGGACCCGCACGCCGATCTCGCCGGTGTCGGCCTGCTCGGCGACGGCGAGCAGCTTGATGACGAAGCCCATGCGGCGGGCGAAGTCGATGTCGATCTGCGTGATGCCGGTGATCCCCTCGTGGTGGACGTCGCCCGCCACGACGCTCGCACCGAAGGCGATGCTGGCGATGATCGCCGCCTTCGCCCCCGCGTCGTAGCCCTCGACGTCGGCGGTCGGGTCGGCCTCGGCGAACCCGAGCGCCTGCGCCTCCGCCAGGGCGTCGGCGTAGGAGGCCCCCGCCTCGGTCATGCGGGTCAGGATGTAGTTGGTCGTGCCGTTGACGATGCCCATCACCCGCGTGATGCGCTCGCCGACGAGCGACTCGCGCAGGGGCCGGATGATGGGGATGCCGCCGGCGACGGCTGCCTCGAACAGCAGGTCGACCCCGGCGCTCTCCGCCGCCTGGAACAGCTCGGCGCCGGCCCTGGCGAGCAGCTCCTTGTTGCCGGTGATCACCGGCTTGCCGGCCTTGAGCGCGGCGAGGATGAGCTCGCGGGCCGGCTCCACCCCGCCGATCACCTCGACGACCACGTCGATGTCCGGGTCGTCGACGATGCTGCGGGCGTCGTCGGTCAGCAGGTCGGTCGGAAGCGAGGTGGGCCGGGGACGGGCGAGGTCCCGCACGGCCACGCGGGTGACGGCGAGCCGCAGGCCCGTGCGCGCTTCGATCTCGTCGCGCTGGCTGCCGATCAGCTCGACGAGCGGCGCGCCGACGTTGCCGCAGCCCAGCACGCCCACCCGCACCGTCACGCCGACCTCGCTGTCGTCCACGGCTCGCATGGTAGGGGCCGCTCCGTGCGAACTCGCGATGGTTCGGCGGCGCTTGGCCCGCAAGTCGCTCCCGGGTTCGGGGGCCGCTAGACGACGTCGGTGCGGAGCAGGTCGTCGAAGGTCTCGCGCCGCACGACCTCGCGGGCCTGACCGTCGGCCACGAAGACGACGGGCGGGCGGGTCACCTTGTTGTAGTTGGAGCCCATCGAGTGGCCGTAGGCGCCCGTCACCGGCGTGGCCAGCACGTCGCCCACGGCGAGGTCGTCGGGCACCCGGGCGTCGCGCACGAGCACGTCGCCGGACTCGCAGTGCTTGCCCACGATCGTGACCTGACGGGGGCGGGGGGCGTCGACCGCGCGGGGCAGCATGGCCTCGTAGCCGGAGCCGTAGAGCACCGGGCGCGGGTTGTCGGACATGCCGCCGTCGACCGACACGTACGTGCGCACGCCGGGGACGTCCTTGATCGTCCCGACGCTGTAGAGCGTGATGCCGGCACGGGCGACGATCGCCCGCCCTGGCTCCGCCGACACGCGGGCGTCGATGCCGGCGTCGCGGCAGGCGCCGAGCACGGCGTCGGCCCACTCCGCGATCGTCGGGGCCGACTCGCCCTCGACGTAGGCGACCCCGAGGCCGCCGCCGATCGACAGCTCGGGCAGGTCGAGCTCGCGCACCCACGGCGCCACCACCTCGACGGCCTGGTGGAAGAAGTCGGCGACGAAGACCTGGCTGCCGATGTGCATGTGGACGCCGACGAGCTCCACCGCGGGCGAGTCCTGGGCGCGGGCGACGGCCCTGGCGGCATCGCCCGCTGCCACGCCGAAGCCGAACTTCGAGTCGACCTGGCCGGTCCGCACGAACTCGTGGGTGTGCGCCTCGACGCCGGGCGTGGCGCGGATCAGGACGCGCGGCACGAGGCCGTCCTCGGCGTGGAGCGCCGCCAGCCGCTCCAGCTCGTCGAAGCTGTCGACGACGACCCGCCCGACGCCGGCGCGCCGCGCCGCGCGCAGCTCGGCCAGCGACTTGTTGTTGCCGTGGAGCACCAGGCGCTCCCCCGGCACCCCGGCCGCCAGCGCGACGTGCAGCTCACCGCCCGTGGCGACATCGAGGTGCATGCCCTCCTCGTGGGCGAGGCGCGCCATCGCCACGCAGAGGAACGCCTTCGTGGCGTAGGCGACGCCGTCACCGAAGGCGGCCACCGCCTCGCGGCAGCGCGCGCGCAGGTGGGCCTCGTCGTAGACGAACAGCGGCGTGCCGAAGCGCTCCGCGAGCTCGAGCACGTCGCAACCGCCGACGCTCAGGCGACCGTCGGGTGCCACCGCCGCCGAGTCAGGCAGGAGCTGGCGGGGCAGCGGCGCGCTCATCGCCCCGGAGCGCACGACGGCCGGGCTCACATGGACTCCGGAGCGGAGACCCCGAGCAGGTCGAGGCCGATGGCGAGGCCGATGCGAGCCGACTCCACGAGCCACAGGCGGGCCTGGGTGAGCTCGGGCGGGACGTCGCCGATCACGTAGCAGTCGTGGTAGAAGCCGTGGAACCGATCGGCAAGCTCGCGGACCCAGGTCGTCACCTTGTGCGGGGCGCGGTCCGCCGACGCGACGACGAGCACCTCGGGCAGCTCGGAGAGCTTCCGCAGCAGGTCGAGCTCGCGCTCGTGGGTGAGCAGCGAGAGGTCGACGTCGGCGAGCGGGGCGCGGGCGATGCCGGCCTCGGCGGCCTTGCGCCCGATCGAGTGGATCCGCGCGTTGGCGTACTGCACGTAGAAGACGGGGTTCTCGTTGGACTGGGCGGTGATGAGGTCGAGGTCGATCGTCTGGCGCGTGTCGAGCGACTGGAGCAGGAACGTGAGGCGGGCGACGTCGGGGCCGACCGCCTCGACGAGGTCATCGAGCAGCACGAGCTCGCCCGCGCGCTTGGAGAGGCGGACCTGCTGGCCCCCGCGCACGAGCGACACGAGCTGGCCGAGGATGATCTCCAGGTCGTCGTCGGGATGACCGAGCGCCTGCACGCCGATCTTCAGGCGGGCGACGTAGCCGTGGTGGTCGGCGCCCCACACGTCGATCAGCAGCTCGTGGCCGCGGGCGAACTTGTCGCGGTGGTACGCGAGGTCGGGCAGCAGGTAGGTCGGCTCGCCGTCGGACTTGACGAGGACGCGGTCCTTGTCGTCGCCGAAGTCCGTGGTGCGCAGCCACACGGCACCGTCGGCGTCGTAGGCCACGCCGTGGGCGCGCAGGTCGGCGAGCGTCTCCTCGATGGCGCCCGACTCGACGAGCGCCCGCTCGGACGACCACGAGTCGTACTCGACGCCGATGGCCCGCAGGCTCTCGGCGAGCTCGCGCTTGACCCGCTCGTAGCCCCACGCCGCCGGATCGACGCCGTCGGGCATCTCGGCCGCCCACTCGTTGATGTACTCGCCCCGCGTAGCCGTCCTCGGGCAGCTCGGTGCCGGACTTGCGCGCCGCCAGCGATGCGCCGAAGAGCGCCATCTGCACGCCCCGGTCGTTCAGGTAGTACTCCCGGTGCACGGCGTGACCGGTGCGCTCGAGGATCCGGCAGAGCGAGTCGCCGTAGGCGGCCCACCGGCCACCGCCGGCATGCAGCGGGCCCGTGGGGTTGGCGGAGACGAACTCGACGTTGACCTTCCGGCCCCCGCCGAGGTCGCTGCGGGCGAACCCCGCCTCGCCGCCACCGACCACGTCGACGAGCACGTCGTGGAGCCAGGTCTCGTGCAGGTGGAAGTTCACGAAGCCGGGCCCGGCGATCTCGGCCCGCTCGACGTGCGCGGGGGGTGCGGCGTTGAGCCGGTCGACCAGCTCGCCCGCCAGCTCCCGGGGGTTGCGCCCGTTGGCCTTGGCGGTCGCCATGGCGACGTTCGAGGACCAGTCGCCGTGCTCGCGCCGGGCAGGTCGCTCGAGGTGGATGCTCTCCGGCGGAGCGATGCCGACCTCGGCGAGGGCGGCGCGCAGTGCGGAGGCGAGGGAGTCGCGGATCACAGGAGACCTCGTCGTGAGGCGCTATCGGGAGAGCAGCGCGTTGACCCGGTCGACGAGGTCGAGCGGCTCGAAGGGCTTCGTGACGTAGTCGTCGGCGCCTGCGGCCATCCCGGACTTCAGATCGGCGGTCTGGGCCTTGGCCGAGAGGAGGATGATCGGGATCGAGGCCGTGGCCTCGTCGCCCTTGAGCGCCTGCACGAGCTCGAGCCCGGACACCTTCGGCATCATGATGTCGCTGATGACGACATCGGGCTTCTCCCGGCGGGCGAGGTCGATCCCCTCCTGGCCGTCGTGGGCGACGAGCACGCCGAACCCCTCGAGGTCGAAGTTGACCTCGAGCAGCCGAAGGATGACGGGGTCGTCTTCGACGACGAGCACCGTGGGGGACGAAGCCATCGGCGCAGGTTACCCACCCCACCGCGTCGGCCTGCACCCGGTTGGCCCTGGGGCTGGCCGAGGGGGCCGCGCTACGCTCGGCGACCCACGCCCTCGTAGCTCAGCGGATAGAGCATCGGCCTCCGGAGCCGTGTGCGCAGGTTCGAGTCCTGCCGAGGGCGCAGTGTAGTTCTCGGCCCTGACCAGCGGAAACAGGCTGGTCAGGGCACTGCGCCGAGAATCGCTCGTTACCCCCTGTGACCCCTCATTTGCCCTCGCGATGGGGAGGGCTGTGGGAGGAGCGTGGGAGGAACCGCGAGCCTCATGACGGCGGATCGAACTTTTTTGCGAGTGTGCGCAGCAGCAGCGTCACCAACGGCGGCAGCCCGGGTCGATCGGCGCCCCTCAACGCGGTGGCGATCCGGCGCCGGTCATCAGAACCGTTCGCGTACGACAGGTCGGACGGGATCACCTGTGCCATCAGCTCCTTGACGATTGCCTCTGCGTCGGGCCCGGCGGACTCGAGGTCGGCGAGTAGGTCCGGGACGCAAGCGGCCGCTGCGGCGTTGGATCGCACGAAGCCGTCCTCGCCGAGGAACAGGCCCTCCACCACTCCGAGCCGGTACTGCAGCGGCCACGCCGCGCTGGGTCCGACCACCTCGACTCCGTCGTGGCGAACGGTGAACGTGTCCGACGCAGCGCGGCGGCCCACCGCCTGACCGATGAGCCGCTTTTCGGCGTCCTCCAGGGTCGCCAGGTTCACAGCACGCAGCCGCCGAGCGAGGTCACCGGCGGAGAAGGATTTACCTCCCCGTAGGTCGCCGATGAGGTCCGCATGACGGCCGTCCACCACGGCGGCAAGGCGCCGAATGGCCCACCGGCACCACAGCACCGCCGCGTCCATCGAGACGTCAACGTGCTCCTCGAGCGTCGCGCGCCGAGTCGCCGAGCCGTGGCCAGTGCCGACGGCTTGCCGCAGCTCAGCGAGCTGGGTGGCCGCCGTCTTGGCCTGCTTGACGATGGTCTTCGTCGGGAGATCCGACGCGAACTCCTCCGCGTCCGGGCGCTCCAGGACCCGGTGCGCCTCGTGGATCAGCGCCGGGAACTTCACGGCGTTGCTCACGCCGACGCCTCGGACCTCCAAAGCGATCCGGGCCACCGACTCCACGAGCTCCTTGGCCGATCCGACGCCCTGGGCCCAGTCGCGCGTAGCGCGGGCGCTGTCGATCCGCTGCAGGTGCTCCTGCACGGCGTCCCACTGCTCAGGCGACAGCACGGTGCTGCGCTCGAGGTCGAACATCCCGCCAGGCTTCCACGCCGGACGATCCCACGTAGCAGCACCGGTTGGCCGCTCGGGGCGCTTCACGCCCCCTCTGATCACATATGGCATTGCATGGGAACGACATCGACACGACGAGGGCTACCGGCCCCAGCCGGCGAGCCGCTTCCCGAACTCCTCGACGTGGATGGGGTCGCGCACGTGCTGGGCGTGAGCGACCGGTATGTCCGGCGGCTGGTCGCCGAGCGGCGCATCCCGTTCATCAAGTGGGGCCGGTATCTCCGCTTCGATCCGACCGAGGTCTCGGCGTGGATAGACGAGGCGCGCGTCGCTGCATTCAACCCACGCACATCCAGGTCGCGCCGTGCCGGTTGAGCACTACTCAGCACTTCCTGGGATGAATCGCCCGAAATGGGTGTACGTTCCGGCCTGCGGGTGGGCCCCAACCACGAGTGCTACCAGCAGCTTCGGGGGACCACGTATGGTCGGAGCAGCGCCGAGACAGGATCGTCGAGCCCCGCTCGGTAGCGCATCCATGCTCGACCGCAGTGCCCTCGCTTCCGCTCGGAGGTCGCACGTGGTCGACGCCCGCTCATCTCGTCCTCGCACCGCGCTGTTGGTGGTCATCGCCACGGCGACTCTGCTCGCCGCCTGCAGTGATGACGGCAGCACCAGTTCGTCAACGACGCAGCAGTCGTCGACGACGACGGAGTCCACGACGTCGTCCTCCACGACGAGCGCGACACAGCCGCCCGGCACTGACCAGGCTGCTGTGGAGCCATTCATCGCTGAGCTCCTTGAGCAGCGCGACTCGCTCGCTATTGAGCTCCGCCAGGAACCCACCTCGGTGCGCGACGACGAGGGGCCGTTCGCGGAGTACTCGGCACTGTTCACCCCGGACAGCCCGCAGCTGCGCGACTTCCGCACCTCCATGGAGACCGTGGCCGATGCTGGCCATGCGGACCGCGCTGGGCCCAGCGGGGTGCTCGAGGTCACCCACCTCGACTCGATGCTCCCCTCGGATTCGGCCGACGTCGTGATGTTCCAGGTCTGCGCCTTCTCGGACTACGAGACGTACGACGTCGCCGGTGGCGAGACCATCACTGCAGAGGCGGTGAAGGTCGTGAGCGGCGCAGAGGCACACCGCGTCAACGGCGTGTGGTTGCTGCACGACTTCCTCGATCCAGATCCGAACTTCGTCGAGACGTTGCCGCCTGGCACCGCCGATCCCTGCGAGCTCGAGGGCTGACC
Organism: uncultured Microthrixaceae bacterium; assembly: GCA_963715505.1. Taxonomy (GTDB): domain Bacteria; phylum Actinomycetota; class Acidimicrobiia; order Acidimicrobiales; family VFJN01; genus VFJN01. The sequence goes on along the minus strand of OY970242.1, from coordinate 459,324 downwards.
CCCCGTGGCCACGAGGATCCACTCGATCTCCTCACTGGTCACCGCCATTGCAATCGCGAGCGTTCTCACGCCGATCACACTCGTGCGCGACGTCGAGGCTGTGGCAGCGGCTCCTCAGCTGTGCCCTCCGACATTCGACTGGTGCGTCGGTGATGGTGACCCGGGGCCAGAACCCGAACCGGACCAGGGCGGCGGTCCTGTCGAGGAGCCACAAGGGTGCGGCGAGGAGTGGCGCACGGTTGATCCGCCCTCGGGCGAGGACCCTCCCATGTGGGTCGGCTACGAATCGCCGGCCTCCGACGTGGACGTCACCTGGCAGGCGACGTTGTGCTCGTTCCGACTCGGACTCGCATTCATGTACCGATGGCTTCCGGTCGTCACGCCGGAGATCGTCGCCAACGATCTGTGGGTCGAGCTCTCCGGCACGCTGCCGTCGCCCGAGATCGCGTCGGATCCGGAGCCAGGCGTCAACGCCATCATCGACGTGCCGGTCTTCGTGGAGGTCACCAACTGGACTGGCGTGCTCATGCCATCGCGATGCGAGGCCGGCTTCTGCGTGAACGTCAGGGTGACGCCGGCGTTGGTGTTCCGGCCAGGAGAACCGGAGTCGACCGCCATCTCCTGTGCAGGAAGCGGCTCGCGTTACGACCCGAACGGCCCCGACATCGAAGCGCAGGCAGAGACGGCCGGCGCCTGCGCCCACGCCTACCGCCATCGCACAGCGATCGAGGGTCGCCCGGACAGGTGGCCGGGCCAGGTCACCGTGACGTGGACGATCACCTGGACGTCCACCGCTGGCAACGGCGGGTCGCTCCCATCAGTGAGTCGCACAACGGCCGCGCCACGGGGCGTGGACGAGGTCCAGACCGTCGTCGTCGACGGAGAGGAGAGGTGATGGCTACCCCCACCCAGGTCCGAGGCTTGCGCGCGTCGCGGCGCGCGTCCGGCGCGTCGTCCCCCGGTCCCTCAGGCCTGCCAACGCGACGGCGCTGGGGGCGCGTGGGTGCCGGTGCGGCGGCTGTGGTGGCCGGGGCGTGGATCGCAGCTGCGCTCGTCACCTCGGCCGGTTCGCGAACAGATGCAGTTGTGCTTGCCAACGACGTGGGCCGCTACGAGACGATCGAGCGTGACGACCTTCGCATCGCGTCGATCGCGGTCGAGCCGGGCGTCAGCACGGTGCCCGGAAACGAGCTTGATGACATCGTCGGGCGGGCGGCGAGCACCGATCTGAGAGCGGGAGGTGTCCTGTCCCAGGATCAGCTCGTGCCGGCTGGCGAACGCCTCGTGCAGGACGGCGAAGCGATCGTCGGAGCTCGGCTGTCACCTGGCGACGCACCTCTCCGTGACCTGTCACGTGGCTCCGAGGTTCTGGTGGTCGTGCGCCCGGCGGCCGGGACCACGGGTGACATCGACAGCGTCGAGGGATGGCTCCTCGACCTCGGCGACGCCGACGCGACGACGGGCGATCGATCCGCCTCGTTGGTCGTGCCTCGGCTCGACGCTGACGAGGTGGCGGCCGCCGCCGCCGACAAGCGCATCTCGATCGTGGCCCTGGAGGAGTAGCCGTGCTGATCTCCTTGATCTCCGCCAAGGGCTCTCCGGGTGTGACTGCAGCAGCCGCCAGCCTGGCCGCAGCTGCTCGCGCCACGGTGGGCGACGCGCTGCTCGTCGAGCTGGACCCCTCCGGTGGTGACATCGAGGTCCTCTCGGGAGTCACCGGCGAGCCCGGTTTGCTCCGCGTCGCGAACGACCTGAGGCGTCACGTCGACCCGCAGGTGCTTCCCGGTTACGCGGCGCCAGCCCCAACCGGGCTGTCGTCGATCCTCGCTCCGTCGAGCGGTCCGGCAACCGCATCGCTAATCGACTCGATCGCCGAGCGCATCGGATCGGCGTTCTCGCAGCTCGACGTCCCCGTCGTGCTGGACGGCGGCCGGTGGTCAGCCAGCCAACCGAGCGCTCGGAGGATCACAGGTAGCGATGTCGTGCTGCTCGTGTGCCGGCCGACTGCAACAAGCGTGGAGCACGCTCGCCATGTCCTCGACCGCGTCCGGCCACTGCACCGGGAGGTCGCCGTCCTGCTCGTGGGAGATCGCCCCTACGGGGCCGAGGAAGTAGCAGCCGTGCTCGAGACGCCGGTCGTAGGGGCGCTCGCGTGGGACCCAGGAGGGGTCGCGGCGCTCTGGTCGGATGGGATCAGCAAGCACTGGCAACGAGGGTGGCTCGCGCGTTCCGCTCGGACGGTGTTCGAGGCCATCGGAGTGGACCGGCGAGCGGAGGTCCTCTCGTGATCGAGCAGTTCGAGACGACCATGCGCCGCACGGTCGCCGACGAGATCGGTGCCTACCTCGCGCGATGTGAGACAGAGGGCCGGCCGCTCCCTGACGACACCGACCGACGGCAGATGGCACGCGCTGTCCTGCGTCGAGAGCTCGACGTGCAGTTCAAGGCTGCACACCAGCGCGGGCAGCCGTGGATGTCGCCAGACGAGGAGGACCGCCTCATCGAGCTCGTGATGAGTTCGGTCTTCTCGGTGTTGCCCGGTCTGGACCGCTACCTCGCCCAGCAGGACGTGACCGACATCGATGCCAACGGATGCGACGACGTTCGTCTCACGTTGACGGACGGGAGCGAGCTGCGCGTCGAGCCGATCGCCAGCAGTGACGCGGAGCTGATCGAAGCGATCCAGACCCTCGCCCGTCGAGCCGGTCAGGAGGGCATCGAGAAGGAGTTCACCCCCACCCGACCGTTGCTCGACCTGCAGCTGTTCGACGGCTCGAGGCTCGCCGCCGCTGCTTGGGTGACGAGGCGGCCCTACGTATCGGTGCGCCGTCACCTCTTGGTCGATGCCGGCCAGGACGAGCTGGTCGCTCGAGGCATGTACGACCGAGGTGTCCAGTCGCTTCTCGCTGCGCTGGTTCGCGCTCGGAAGAATGGGGTGATCGCCGGCGGTCAAGGTGTCGGCAAGACGACCTTGCTCCGCGCGCTGTTGCACGAGTGCGCTCCGGCCGAGCGCATCGTCGTGCTGGAGCAGGAACCCGAGCTGCACCTCGATGCGCGGCCCGAGCGGCACGACCAGGTCCTCGTTTTCATGGAACGCCCGGCGAACATGGAGGGCAAGGGCGAGGTCTCGCTCGCCGACCTCTCGCGTGCCGTCAAGCGCTTCCGGCCGAAGCGGATCGTCGTGGGCGAGGTTCGAGGACCTGAGGTCATCGACATGCTCGAAGCGATGACGCAGGGCATCAAGGGATCCTGGTGCACGCTGCATGCCGATTCGTCGTACTCGGTCTTCCCTCGGCTCCCGGTGTACGCACGCAAGGGCGGCCACGAGTGGCGGACCGGCGACGTGTACCAGCTCGCCGCGCTGGCGCTGAACTTCGTCGTCTACTTGGACTGGGCAGACGACGGGCGGCGAGTCATCTCCGAGATACGCCACGTCGAGTCCTACGACGCCCTCTCGGAGCAGATCATCACCAACGAGTGGTTCGTCCGGGGAAAGGACGGAGCGGCAGTGCGCAGCATGCAAGCGCCGATTCCCGTCCGGCTGCTCGACGAGCTGGTTGCCCACGGGTACGACCCCTCGCTACACGACGCGGGAGTCGCACCATGACGGCGCTCGCGGCGGCCGTGGGGGCCTTGATGGCCGCCGGCGTGCTGCTGATCGCATCAGGTCTGCGTCCCGCAGACGTCGTCGTCGACGCACCGCGCAAGAAGCGTGATCATCGCATCGATCCGCTGAGGCCCGTCGTGGCGCTCGTCGCTGCAGCGGTCGCGCTGCTCATCACGCGGTGGCCGGTAGCCGGCTTGGGAGCCGGGGTCGCTGGCTGGGTCGTTGCCGCGTCGTTCTCCGCACGGCAGCGAGTCAGCGACGCGTCCCGAGCCGAGGCGCTCGCGCTCTGGGTCGAGATGTTGCGCGACGCGATGGGCACCGCACGAGGGATCGAGGGCGTGCTCGTCGCCACCGCGAGCACAGCACCGCTGGTGATCCGGCCCGAGGTGACACGGATGGCACGCCGGCTTGCCTACGACCCGCTCGATGAAGCGCTCGACGGGCTTGCCGATGATCTCGCACACCCGGTTGGCGACCTGGTCGTCACTGCGCTTCGCCTGGCATCACGAGCCGGAGCGCGGCAGACACGGGACGTGCTCGCCGATCTCGCCGACTCGGCTTACCGGGAGGCCGAGATGCACCAGCGCATCGAGGTTGCGCGACAGCGACCCCGCACTGCGATGCGTTGGGTCGCCTGCATCATCGGAGGCTTCATCCTGCTCCTCGTGCTGTTCGCGCGCGACTACCTTGCGCCGTACCGCACGCCCCTCGGCCAGATCGTGCTCGTCTTCGTCGCCGTCTACTGGGGGCTCGGCTTCTGGTGGATGGCTCGCATGGGCCGCATCCCCCCGATTGAGCGGTTCCTCGCTCGGAGAGCGCCATGACCGCAGCTGTTCTCGCAGGCGCCCTGTGCGGCTTCGGCCTCTGGCTCGCCTGGACCGGTTGGTCGCCCGCGAGCGAACCGCTCGCGCAGGTGATCGGGCGACTTGGCCGATCCGCGCCCGAAGTCGAACGTGACGGCGAGCTGAGCCTCGACGCCCGATTGGGTGCACGTCTACGACGTATCGGGATCGTCGAGCAGGCACTCGATGCCGTTCGCACGGACCTCCGGATCCTTCGCCGCAGCCCGGACGAGCAGGCGGCGATGATGGTCACCTTCGCCGTCCTCGGCCTGATGTGGGGTCCGATCGTCGCGGGGGGAGCGTTCGTGATCGGCATCCGGTTCCCGATCGCGATCCCCGGCTGGCTCGCCATCGTCGGCCTCGCGATCGGCGTCGTGACGCCCTTGAGGCAGGTCCGGCGGGATGCCGCCGAGCGCCGCAAGGCGTTCAGCCATGCCTTGTCCGCCTATTGCGACGTCGTCGCGATGTCGCTCGCCTCGGGACGCGGCGTCGGGCAGGCGCTCGAGTCCGCCTCGACCGCCGGCGACGGCTGGCCCTTCCAAGAGGTCCGTGGCGCCCTGACCGCTGGGTACGTGCGGGGTGACACGCCATGGCAGGCGCTGGAGCGGCTCGGCACCGACCTCGGCACCAGCGACCTGGTCGAGCTCGCCGCCGCGATCAGCCTCGCCGGCGAGGAAGGCGCCGCGGTCCGAGACACCGTCACGTCCAAGGCCGAGGCCATCCGCAAGCGGCTGGTGTCCGAGACCGAGGGCAGTGCGGCCTCCATCACCGAGCGCATGGGTGTACCGGCGGCGATGTTGCTCATCGGGTTCCTCGCGTTCATCGGCTACCCGGCGATCGCCGTGATCTTCGAGTCCAAGTAGGCAAACGACAGAGAGGAAGCAACGAATGACCCCGATCGAGCTCGCCCACCAGTGGCTGCTGGCCCGCCTCGCGGTCTCGGCCGGCGACGGAGAACGAGGTGCCACGACCGTCGAGACCGTGATCATCACTGCAGCCGTGGCCGCGATGGCGATCGCGGCACTCGCTGCGATCAGCGCACTCGTCGACGCCAAGGTCGCCGGCATCAGCCTTTGATCCAGCCATGACCCGCCAGCCCGGTCCCGGCCGAGGCGATCCCGGCTCGACCACCGTCGAGTTCGTCGTCCTTGTCCCGCTCATGGTCCTGCTCCTTATGGTCGTGGTGCAGTTCGGCGTCTACTTCCACACCCGTGCTGTGGTCACCACGGCAGCCCATCAAGGGGCCGACAACGCGCGGGTGCTCAGCGGGTCGGCAGAGGCCGGCGACAACGCAGCCACGCAGTTCCTGGATCAGAGCGCGGGAGCCCTCCATGACCGGTCGGTGCGGGTCGACCGGACGGACATGCAGGTCACGGTCACGATCACGGGCGAGGTCGTCTCGCTGATCCCCTTCGCGTCGTTTCCGATCGACATCTCGATCTCGGCGCCGGTGGAGCGGGTGGTCGAGTGACGAAGCCGGGCGACGACCGCGGCTCGGTGACGATCGAGCTCGCCATCCTCACCCCACTGTTCGCGCTCCTGCTCGCGTTCCTCGTCCTCGTCGGTCGCGTGCAGTCCGGACGCGCCGACGTGGAGGCCGCCGCGCACTCCGCCGCTCGAACGATCAGCCTCGCCCGCGACGCCGAGGCAGGCACCGACGCCGCTCGGCAGGATGCCGAGTCTGTGCTCCGGATCGGATCACCCACGTGCACCACGATGAGCTTCCTGCCGACCATCGCTGATGGACGGGTCACGGTCGAGATCGCGTGCGAGGTCGACCTCGCCGCCGCGGCACTGCTGCCCGTCCCGGGGTCGATGACGGTCAGCGCATCCGCGATCGAGGTCATCGACCGTTTCCGGGAGGCGGACGGTTGAGGCCGGCTCGGTACTCCTCCGAACGTGGCGTCGCCACGGTTTGGTCCGTCGTCGTGGTGGGCGCCTGCTTCCTCATGATTGGCCTGGTGCTCGACGGCGGTGTGATCCTCCGAGCGCGGAACGACGCGTTCAACCTGGCCGGCGCGGCTGCCCGGGTCGGAGCCCAGGAGCTGGAACCAGACGCCGCGGCGCAGGGCCGGGTGGTGCTCGACCCGTCGAGCGCCCGATCGGCGGCCCTCGAATATCTCGACGAGCACGACGCCCGGGGTGTGGTTGCCGTTGCCGGCAGCGAGGTCACGGTCACGGTGACTCTGACTGCGGACCTCCAGATGCTTCGAGTCGCCGATGGCGGGAGCGTCGACGTCTCCGCCACTGCGACTGTCGCCGCCCTCAAGGGAGCAGCACCATGACCCGCCGATGGCTTCGGGCTGGAATGGCCAGCCTTCTACTCCTGGTGATCGGCATCGGTGTGCCAGCCGGACTCATCCGCTGGGGGCGTTGGCCAGTTCGAGGGATGCCGACGGCCGAGCAGGTGGGCGACCTGCCAAACACCATCGTGTCGGACACCGCAGTCTTCGGGATCCTCACCTTGGCCGCAGGGGCGATCTGGGCGCTGTTCATGATGAGCGTGGTCCGGGAGGCGTGGGCCCAGGGCGCCGGAAGGGACATCCGCCCAGGACCCGTCCCATCGGTGTTGCATCGCCACGCGGCGCGCCTCGTCGGTGCGATCCTCATGACCGCGAGCGTGGTGGGGCCTGCGACGCGATCGACGGCCGTGGCGAACGCCAGCCCGCTCGCTCCAGCCGAGCGGGGCACCCCCGCTCCGGCAGAGCAGGTCTCCGCCCCCATCGCCTCGCAACCGGCAGCACCCGAGGCCGTGCCTCCACCTCTGCCTGAGATAGAGGTCAAGCGGGGCGACAACCCGTGGGACCTCGCCACGACGCACCTTGGGGACCCGATGCGCTGGCGGGAGCTGTTCGAGCTCAACCGTGGCCGTCCGCAGCTGGACGGCCGGGCTTGGACGGCGCCGGACGTGATCGAGCCGGGGTGGCGGTTGCGCCTCCCGGCCGACGCCAGCGTCACCGCCGGAGACCCGGTCGATCAGTACACCGTCCGGCCCGGGGACAGCCTGTCCGAGATCGCGCGGGACGAGCTGGGGTCGATCGACCGCTACCCCGAGATCTTCGAGCGCAACGAGGGTCGGCCCCAGCCCGATGGACTGTCCCTGGCCGACCCGGACCTCATCCGACCTGGCTGGGTCCTTGCGCTGCCTGACGAGCCTGCCTCGGGGACTCTCGCACCCGAGCCCGAGGTCGCGCCGGCGCCCCCGACATCGCTACCTCCGACGCCGATGCCCGATCCCGTGCCGGCCACGCTCCCGACACCGACCACCGCGGTGCCGCCCTCCAGCGAGGCGGCACCGGTACCCGCGGACGACGCGGCGGAACGGAGCGACCGCGTTCCCGTCGGACTCATCGGTGGAGGCGTCGCGACCGCTGGTCTGCTTGCTGTGCTCGAGCGCCGCAGGCGAGCAGGCCTTCGACGGCGCGACCACGGAACCACGCCGACGCCGCTCTCGCCTGCCGCGGCCGTGGCTGAACAGCGGCTTCGCGCCGGCGCTGCGCCGGATCGGGCGGGTCGTGTCGACAGCGCATTGCGTGCCGTACGGGCCGACACCAGCACCGACCAGGTCCCGACCCGAGTCGAAGTCGACGAGACCTCCGTGAGGCTGCATGGGATGGAGGAGGCTCCCGTCGGTCTGTTCCAGCGCGGCGCACACGGAGCCTGGGAGACCCATGCCGACGTAGCTGCGCTCGAGGAGGCCGGCAGGTCTCAAGCGCCGCCGTTCCCGGGGCTCTGCCCAGTGGGGGTCGACGCCACCGGTGCAGAGGTGCTCCTTGATCTGGGAGCCAGCTCGTTTACCACCATTGAGGCGTCCGACGAGGTTCGGGCCGGTGTGTTGCAGTCGATGGCCGTCGCCTTGTCGACCGGCCCCTGGGTGCTCAGCCCGTCAGTCATCACCGTTGGCCTCGGCGATGTGAGCTATCTCGACATCGAGGAGGCGGAGAGTCTCAGCGCCGCGCTCGGAGCGCTCGACGTGAGCATGCCAGCCGCGCCGAGCGAGGCCCGCAGGGTCGCCGTCGTGCTGTCGAACGAGGCGCCCAAGGAGTCGGACAAGCCACTGCTGCAACGCCTCGCTGATCGCGGCGTCGTGCTCGTCTCTCCGCCCTCGACCGGCTGCGACGCTGACCTTCGAGTTCGCGTCGACGACGATGGCGTCGCCGTCGTGACGACGGGCGACGTGCAGCTTGAGGTGGCGGCTCACCGCATCGACCGCGGCGAGCTCGCGTCGGTGAACGAGCTGCTCGACCACGCAGCCTCTGGGTTTGCGCCGCCGGAGCCCGCCCGCATCGACCTCCGCGACCCGGCTGGTGCAAAGCCCCACTCCATAGGGATGAGCGCCCTGGTCGCCGAGCTGGAGGTCGTCGTCAACGTCCTCGGCGAGGTCTGCGCCGAACACGTGGCTGGAGACGAGCGGACCCGTATCACCGTCGGGAAGCAACGTGCCCTCGAGGCCATCGCGTACATCGCCCTTCGAGAGTCCTCCGTCGACCGCGAGGACGTGCAAGCAGCTCTCTGGCCCGACGGCACTAACAGTGCCAAGACCTTCGCGAACGCGATCTGGGAAGCGCGTCGAGTCCTCGGCCACGACCGTGATGGCGCCGATCTTCTGCCAGACGCCGCCGAGGGTCGCTACACCTTGTCGCCACGAGTCGGCACCGACTACGGCCTGTTCTGCGAGCTCGTCGAGACCGCCGACAAGACCGACTCCGCAGACGCGGCCGCGGACCTGCTGTCCGAGGCTCTCGACCTTGTGCGTGGTGAACCCTTCATCGGTGTGGGCCGCAGCTACGCGTGGGTCGGACCGCATCGCGGGATGATCGCAACCCAGGTGCTCGATGCCGCCGAGGAGCTCGCGGAGGTACGGCTCGCGGCCGGCGATTGGCGGGGGGCCGAGTGGGCGGCACGTCAGGGTCTGCGCGCCATGCCGTGCGACGAGCGGATGTACCGCCTCCTCATGCGCGCCGCGGACGCGGCAGGCAACACCGCCGGTGTGCACCGTGCCTTCAAGGAGCTGTGTGAGGTCCTGGCCGATCCCGATGACGGCGTCGAGCCCGACGACACCGTCCACCCGGAGACGATCTCGCTGATGGAGGAGCTCACGAGCGCCGCCCGCTCGTCACGCGCCACCGCGTAGCGGCATCGTGCCTGAAGCAACGTCGCTACGGCACGACCGATAGCGACGCCGTCGGCGGTGGAGGCAGGACATGCACGCCGGCTCGTTGCATCCTCTCGGGCGTGAGCGGCGTGGAAGCGCCGCCCGGATGGGCGCCCACGCCAGCGGGTCCGAACCAGGACACGCCTGAAGGCCGTGCGCGCTGGTCATGCCGCAGCTGGTGTCGGATGCCGTCGAAGCCGTTCTTGCGAAAGGCCGCCGCCCATCGTCGTGTGAGGTCGTAGGGCACGAGCGTGGCGATCTCGATCGTCACGCCGTGGTCGCCAGCGGCCTTGCGAGTCGTCGCCGCGAGCCGCGCGTCCGGATTGGGTGGAGCGACCTCGCGGAGCTGCCGGGCAGCGACCCAGCCCGGCGTCACGGGCCCGAGCCTCGACGCCTCGCGGAGAGCTGCGTACTCATCGGTCGCGAAGTAGCAGGTTCCTTCCGGCTGCGACAGGTCGAAGCGACCCGACCCATCACAGGAGAACCACCACGTCGGATGACCCGTCTGGCAGACCCGGGCGAGTGACGCCGGTGGGGCGGCTGAAGGGAACCCGATCAAGTCCCCGGGCTCGCCGAGGGTCGTGGTGGGCGTCAAGCGGAGAGGGACCGGGCGGCCGACCGTCCGACGGCGTGGACGCGTTCGACCTCGCCTCGACACAGTGCGTTGATCGGCGGCTCGTCGAGCTCGGCGTCGGGAGTGCGAAGCCAGCCGGCCAGGGTCCATCCGTCGACGTCGACCTCCGGGAACATCGCCAGGAGCTCGGGCAAGCCCTGGATGAGTCCGCCTTCCACGAACTGCCACACCGGGTAGAGGTGGTCGCCGTCTGAGGTGACGACTCGGAGCAGGCGGCGCCGAGATGCCTTGGCGGCTACCGCTTGCCGGCTGATCGCGAGGCGCTGTTGGACGCCTTCGGAGCGGGTGAAGGGCCCGACGAGATCGTCCCAGGGCGACGCCAACGGCGCCGTGGCCCGGACCGCCCGCCGGGCGAAGCTCTCCGGATCGCCGAGGACGGCCGTCGGCTTGCGGCCAGAGCGGTGGTGTGCCTCGATCACCGAGGTCAAGGCGCTCTTGAACTGGCGCGTCGCTTCCTCGATGTAGCGACGGTCCTCGGTTGTCGGCATCGCGAACCTCCGCGTCAACTTCGTCAACACTCTAGCCGTCGTCAAGGTCGTCAACACCTCCGTTCTCCTCTTCGAAGGGGATATGCGCTTCTGAGCTGCCGCAAGCGCATACGCCCGGCGTGAAGCTCCGAGCACGCACCCGGCTCGACGGGGACTCCCCGGTGGCAACCCGCCAGTTCCGCCCGTGGCAGCGGCGGCTCACCGTTGCCGCCCTCTGGGTGCTCGTCGGGACCGCCGCGCTCGGGGGGCTCGTCGGACTCGTACGGCAGGAACCCACGGCCCAGGTCCCGACGAACGACGCTCCGACCACCCTTCCGGCAGGTGCGGACGGCTTCGCCGAACTCGCGGTGAGCGTGTGGCTGTCGTCCACCGCGACGACACAGAGTGAGGACACGGCCTTCTTCATCGGTGACGTGCCCGTGCCGGCGATCGCGGACGGGCTCGTGGTGGGGCAGATCTCAGCGGTCGGCTGGCGAGCGTCTGAGGACGACACATGGGCCATCACGGTGGCGGCAGTGTTCGAGACAGCCGACGGCCTCCAACGCTCGATCTGGTACCTCGAGGTCACCGTGATCGGGGAGGCCGGCCGGTACCAAGCGGCTGGCGCCCCGGCGCTCCTTCCCTCACGCCTCGTGTCGTCAGGCCAGCCCGGCCGGTCATTCGACCGGCCGATGACGTCCGACCCGATCGCAGTGACTGTGAGCGGCTTCCTGGACCATTCCTCGCGGCCAACGGCGACGTCGCCCGCTATGCGGCACCTGGCTCGAACATCAGCGCTGTCGTCCCTACGCCGTGTGCCAGCACTTCGCTCCGAGGGATCGAGACCCAGGCCTCGACCGACACAGCCCGCGTGCACGCGCAAGTGGAGTGCAGCGCAGGAGACGACGCGTGGACGTTCGAGTACGAGGTCGTCCTCGGTCTGCGTGACGGGCGCTGGGAGGTCCGTTCGGTCGGAAGTCCGTCGGCTCCGGCCGCCACGACCAGCAGGACGGGCCCCTCGCCCACGTCGACCACCGGATCCATCGCGTCCGAGCCGGGCGCCTGAAAACACACAACAAGGAGACACCGTGATCCAACTGCTGAGCGAGAAGATCGCTGACATCGAGGGCCTCGTCCGTGCCGTCGTCGGGCTGATGGCCCTCGTGATGATCATCGTCGTCTGGGTGCGCACGAAGTCGTTCGTACCGACCCTCGGGGCGCTCCTGTTCGGTGCGTTCCTGATCTGGGGCGTCAACAACGTCGACTTCCTCGAGCAGAAGGTCGGCGAGGAGTTCCAGGGCATGGCGCCCGTTCCGCTCGCCGTGGTGGATGGAGCTCTGCGTGGCGGATGACGACCAGCGGCTGTCCTGCGCGACCTACACGCATGCGCGCCGTCATCCGATGGTCCTCGGGAGGATCGCCGGCTGGACGCCACCGTTCCAGCTGACGATCTCACAGATCGGCGTCCTGCTCGCCTCCTTCCTCGGACTCGTGTGGACCTGGGACCTGTGGGCGCGATGGCTTCCCGGTGGGATGGCGACCGCCGTCGTCCTCGGCGTTCCGAGCGCAGCCGCATGGGCGGCTCGCCGAGCACGTGTCGAGGGTCGAAGTCTTCCCAGAGCCGCGGTCGGGTTCGCACAGCTCCTCTCCACGCCTCGCGATGGCGTTGCGGGAGGTAGGCCGTTCCGTCCGACTCGCACCTGCTGGAGTGGATGGAGAGTCGTCGTCGAGGACGAGCGCGGATGAAGCCGCCTGCCAGAGCGATCGTCGGCAACCTCATCTGGGCAACCGACGGCGGCGTCTGGGCTGTCTGGGGCGTCGAGCCGATCCCGCACGCCAACACCTCGACCGCTCACAAGCTCGCGGTTCACGGGCGCCTCCGCGGGTTCATCATGAGCCTGCCGAGGGAGGCGATGCTGCTATCAGTCTGCGAGCGCCTCGAGCCCTACGACGTCATCGCCGACATGCTCGAAGGCGTCGACCTCGATCGGTCAACGTCGTGGGCGGAGGTGTGCGAGCGAACGGCGCCACTCCTCGGCGACCTCGCACTTCGACGTCGCCGCTACTACTTGGTCGCCGCCCTTCCCTCCGCGGACCGCGGCTGGCTCGACTCGATCCGCTCAGCGGCCGGCGGTGTCGCCGGGACCTTCGGCCTCGGACCTGCGGGCGTCGCCTCTGACGAGGTGGAGCTACGGCGCCGCCAGCTGGCTTCGCTCGAGGCCTCGCTCTGCACCCACATCGAGCTCCGGCGAGTCACGACCGGGGAGGTCCGTTGGCTCTATGCACGAGCGCTGACGCGTGCCGCCGCGGAGCCCCCGCTCGACGCGTCATGGGACGCCCCTGGCAAGGGAGCGAAGGGCCCCGTCGTCGCCCCGCTGACCGACGCGCTGTTCGCCGAGGGTGGCAGTGCCGACGACAGCGACCGTCCCCGTCACCGTCGCTACCTGCGCATCGACACGACGAGGGGGGCCAGCTACCAGACCGTCCTCGCGGTCGCCGACATGCCGCACCACTTCACCTTCCCGGGAGGTGGTGGCGAGTGGCTGTTCCACGTCGACGACGTCGGGTTCGCCGTCGACTGGTGCGTTCGTGTCCATGCCGTCCCGAACCATGAAGCGCAGTCAAAGGTCCGGCGCCAGCACAGGCAGCTGATCGGACAGGTCGACGAGTATGACGGCGAGCCGACCGGCGCACCGCCCTCGCTGGCCGAGGCCATCGGCGCGATCGACGCGCAGCGCGCCGAGCTGGCGAGCAACCCGGCGGAACCCGAGCTGCAAGTGACCATCCTGTTCGGCCTCGCGGCCGTCACGTTGCCAGAGCTCGAACACCAGGCCGCGACAATGTCGGCCCTCTTCGAGCCGCACGAGTACGGCGTCGGCCGGCCCACCGGCGGACAGACGGCCCTGGTCCGTTCGATGCTGCCCGGAGCATCCAGCGCACCGACCTGCCGGGACTACACGCAGTTCCTGTTGCCGAGCGACCTGGCCGCCGGTGCACCGTTCTGCGGTCCCGACGTCGGCGACCCGTCTGGGATGCTCCTCGGAATCTCGCTCGAAGCTGGCGTACCGACTCCGGTCCTGCTCGATCCGACCTATGGGCCGAGCGTGGGTCGTACCGCCTCGCTCGCGGCGATCGGCGCCCTAGGTTCGGGCAAGAGCTACTTCCTGAAGCGTCTCTGCTGGGACACGCTCGCTCGAGGCGGCCAGGTCGTCACGATCGATCGCACGTCTGTCGGCGAGTACGCAGCCGTCGCGGCTGTCGCTCCGGGCCGTGCAGAGATCGTACGCCTGGGCGACGGCGTGTCGGCGTGCCTCGATCCCCTCCGCATGTTCACCGGCGAAGCGCGTGAGGGCGTCACGTTGGGCTTCCTGAGCCTCCTCGCCGGCTGCTCAGCCCACTCGGAGGAAGGCGCTGCACTGGCCGAGGCCGTGCACACCGTTGCCGGTCGGCGTGGCGCCCGGCTGAACAACGTCATCGACCGCCTGCGCGAGATGGGCGAGGACGGAGCACGCCCCGACGAGGCGGCACGCAGCCTCGCCCGACGACTGCAGCACTATCGCCATCTCGGCGCCGGCCAGGTCGCGTTTGGCGATGGTCCGGCGATCGAGCTGGATGCCGATCTGATCGTATTCTGGCTGCCGCACTTGGCCCTGCCAGATCGAGACACGCTCCAGAACGAGCACCTCGCACGGCAGATGCTGCCGGAGCAGATCCTCGGCCACGCAGTGCTCTATCTCGTGGCGGCGGTGGGCCGGCAGGTGGTCTTTCGCGACCCGGGACGTTTCGGGGCTGCGCTCTACGACGAGGCGTGGGCGCTCCTGGGTTCTCCACACGGCCGACGGCTCGTCCTCGAGGGAATCCGCGACGGGCGGAAGCACAACGGCGCGATCTGGCTGGCGAGCCAGCATCCCAACGACCTCGGCCTCGGCGAGCTCGTCGACCTCCTCGGCACCCGCTTGGTGTTTCGGCAGGCGACCGGCGCTACCAAGGCAGCCTTGGAGTTCCTCGGGATCAGTGGGAGCGACGAGGCAACGGCGGTGCTCCAGAGCGGCCTTGCTCCCGGACGATGCCTGCTCCGCGACGTGCGCGACCGCGTGGGTCTTGTGCAGGTGCTCGAGCCCGTCATCCCGCAGCTCCGACAAGCGTTCGACACGACGCCCGGCGTCAGGCCTCCGTTTGACCTCGATCGCCCGAGTGCCTCCGACGACGCCGTGTCCGCTGCTCGGGCCGTCGCGCGCTCGCGGCGACGGACACCGCTGTCGGACGCTCTTGCATCCGCGTCGTGAGGCTCCGGCGCGTCGGCCTGACCGTGGGCGTCGGACTCAGCCTCCTGCTGTCGTCGGACGCGGCGAGTGCCCAGGAACCGCCGCCCTCCACATCGACGACAACGTCCGTCGCGCCGCCGAACCCGACCAGTGAGGCCGACATCGATCCGATCGACCAAGCGGTCCTCGATGAGCTCACCGGAACAGAGGAGATCGCGAACCCCTGCGCGCAGGCACAAGCGAGCTCATCCGACGCGTCCTCGTCGATCGTGCCGGACGACTGCTGGGGCCGCTTCCCCAGCTCGCACTACGACATCGGCTGCGACGAAGGCGCCTGGAATCACATCTCAAGGAAGGTGTACTGCACCTTCACCGATCTCTCGTTCCAGGGCGCGCGCTCCTCGACCGCGATGGCGCTCTGGCTCATCCAGTGGGCCTACGGCTTCGGGGTCTACGACCAGCTCGGCACACCGGCGATCACGCTCGCCGAGACGTACGAGACACAGCTGATCGGCCCACTCGGACTCGCCCATGTCGCGTGGTTCTACGCGGTGGCCTGGTGCGCGCTCAGCGCGATGCGCGGGAGGCTGACCATGGCCGCCGGCGAGCTCCTCACGTCGGTCCTGCTGGCACTCGTTGCCGGCCTTCTGCTCGCCAACCCGTCGGGCTACCTCCGCGGGACCTTCGAGACCATGGGAATGGTCTCCGGCGCCCTGCTTGCCACCGGTACCGGACAGCCACCACCCGACAACGGCGTCGACGCGGATGCCGTCCTGCGGCCGCTCCAGGCCGAGGTCCACGGAGCGTTCGTCGAGGATCCCTATGACTACCTCAACTGGGGCGGAACGAACATGCCGCCGCAGTGCCTTGCGATGCGCGATCGCATCCTGGCTACCGGACCACACGGCAACAACGACGAGCCGCGGGACGCGATGCAGCTCGTGGGCTGCGATGAGCAAGCCGACTTCAACCACGACCCGAACGGTTCACGTCTCTTCGGAGCCGTCCTGACCTTCGGCGTCTCTCTGGTGATGGTCGTGCTCGTCGCGCTGGTCGCCTTGACGATCGTCGTCGCCCAGGTCGTGCTTGTCATCCTGTTCGCGCTCCTGCCGTTCGCCGCGCTCGCGGCCGTCCTGCCGGGGGCGGGGCGCGAGCTGGCTTGGCGGTGGGTCGCCGCGCTGCTCCGTGTTGTCCTGGCAGTCGTCGGGATGAGCTTCGTCCTCTCGCTCCTGTTGCTGACGATCCGCGGCCTGCTCGAGACCAGCACGGAGGTAGGCCTCGTCGAGCGCTTCGCACTCGTCAACATGGTCGTCCTCGCCGCCTTCGTGGCCCGCCGGCGCATCATCAACGCCGGCCACGGCCTGGCCGCATCCATGGGCCAGCGGCTGGCCTCTCGGCGGTCGGGTGGTGAGCGCGTCGCTCCATGGCTCGCTGCACCTGCGATCGCCGGCGCCACTGGGTTCGCACTGGGTGCATCGGTGGGTCCGGATCGGGCGAGCAGGAGCAGCCGCTTCGCAGGGACAGCAGGACGGAACCATCTCGCGAACCGACGGATGCACCGGCAGTCGAAGGCCGCCGACGAGCGGGCTGAGCGCCGGGCGAACAGCGTGGTCAGCCGACAGCGCACCGAGATCCAGCTCGACGGCGACGGGAACCCGATCCGTCGGTCGAGCGTCAGCATCGACGGCCCAGCGAGCATGTCCCGCCGGGCGCGCGAGGCCCGAGATCGGCTCGAGCAACGCACCGGCGGCGACTTCGCCGAACGCCAGCGGGCAGGTGCCACACCTGGTGGCGGCTGGCGCAGACAGCCGGAGGAGCGGCCGCATGCTTCGAGGCGCGCGGCAGAGCCACGCCGGTGCGGCCACCGCTCCAGCAAGCCGTGATGGCGACCGGCGCTGGGCAGCCCCGGCCAACGTCGACGTCGACGACGAGCCGGTGGACGTCGAGGAGGGCTGAGCATGCCCACCCCGATCGCCGCCTGGGCGGCCCGGCGTGCCGCCGACGCAGCGAAGGTCCGCGCTCGCCGGCACCTCGGCGCGTTCATCGGCGCGTTCATCGGCGGTGCCGGCCTGCTCGCGATCGGGCTGCCGATGACCGCGATCGTCATCGCCGTCGGCGGGACTCGCGATCCCGCCACCATCGCAACGTCGATGGTCTCCGACATCCCATCCGAAGCACTCGCCGCGTATCGTGAAGCCGGAGATCGCTGGCAGGTGGACTGGGCAGTCTTGGCTGGGATCGGAAAGGTCGAGTGCGACCACGGCCGGGCCGACCTTCTCGGCTGCAACCCGCCAGATACGGTGAACGAGGCAGGCGCCCGGGGCTACATGCAGTTCCTTGGATCGACGTGGCGCCGGGGCTTAGGCCAGCACCAGCTGGAACCCCGGTCGTCTCGGCCGGCATTGGATGGTCAAGGCTACGCAACGGACGGGGACGCGGATGGCGACGCGGACCCGTGGTCCTGGCCCGACGCCGCCAGCTCGGCGGCGCGCCTCCTGGCTGCGAACGACGTTGCGAACGATCCCGAAGGGGCCGTCTGGTCCTACAACCACGACGACGAGTACGTGCGACGAGTCATGGGGCTGGCGGCGACCTACCGCGCGGCGACTACGAGATCAGGATCCGGCACGCTCAGCACCGTCGACGGGATCACGGTCGACGCCCAGATCGCCGCGCAGGTCCAGGAGCTGATCGCCGCTGCGGCCGACGCCGGCTTCGTGCTCACCGGTGGCGGCTGGCGATCCGCCGACGCACAGATCGCCCTGCGTCGCTCCCACTGCGGCGAGAGCCACTACGCCATCTACGAGATGCCGCCGTCCCTCTGCACGCCCCCGACCGCACGCCCCGGCGAGTCGATGCACGAGCGCGGTCTTGCCATCGACTTCTCCTGCGACGGCGACCTCGTCACCAACCGTTCGAGCGCCTGCTACCGCTGGCTCACCGTGAATGCGGCCGCGTACGGCCTCATGGAGCTGACGACAGGCGCCGAGCCATGGCACTGGAGTACTAGTGGCAACTGACCCCCCTCCCCCCGGATCCATCTGCCCCAATCGCTAATGCCGTTCTAGCGTTGAACCGTGAGCGACCACGGGTATGAGCAGTACCTCGCCGACCTCGATGCGATGGAGCGGGTGGACCGCGAACTGCGCCTGCGCGTCCTCGACAGCGCCGTCTTCGTGGAGCACGAGTTCCTGAGCGTGGCGGCGCTATATCTCGGCGCGGGTAATGAGGGGCGACAGGAGGTCGTCGATCGGCTGATCGGCAGCTGGGGAGGAATGAGGGCAGCCACCGAGATCATGAAGACCACCTTGCAGCTGCACCAGATGGAGAGTGCCGACACAGAGATGTGGTTCCGGCAGGTGCAAGCCTTGATGCAGCTGAGGCATCGGTTGGCGCACGGGACAACCGAGAGCTGGCAAGCGAATCCGCCGCAATTGCAGGAAGGGCGCCTCGGTCGTGAGATTCGCTGGAGGACGCGGACCGGTGCGTACGAGATCCATTGGATCGACTTTGATGCAGCCGATGATGTGATCGCTGCAGGCAGGGCCGCCGCGATAGCACTCGCGAGGCTCGTCGCAGATGTCAGTCGCCGGGTCTCTCCGTCTTGACGGATGGAGGTCTGCCTGTGCCCGGCATTCGTAACCTCCCGGAAGCTCTGTGATCATGGGGAGGCACGGCGGGCGGCCGCCGGCGCTGCCCGGCTGATGCTCGCTACGATCAAAGGCGGCAGACGGATCGGGAAGCCAAGACGTCTGCACTGAATTCGGCAGCCGACGTTGAGAACCGTGACCGACGTACGAGCCACTAAGCGGTCAGCCTTGCTCGTGCGTCTATCAGTGTGTCGGTAGAGCCATGGGCCCGTCGCTAGGTGATGCCGAACTCGATCAAGCGACGGACGGCGACCCCGCTCGGCGACCTGATCGGCGACAGCTGTTCCTCCCTCGGCGCTCGGACTACACGGCCTACACTTGATGTTGTCGTCGCCTGGCGACCTCGGGGCCGATGCCCCTCCGATCTGGAGACTTGCGGAGGGGTTTGGCCTAATGACGGTTCTACATCTGGCGGCGGTGACCGCCGCCTTCGGCGTCGGAATGACCTGTGCTCGAGCGGCCTATCGGGCTCTCATCAGGAGGCGAGGCGCGTGCTGGCGGGTGGTGGTCGCCCTGATCGGGCTCGCATACGGAGTGGGTGGCGACACCGCTTTGTTGCCTCGGATTGCGCTCGCTGGTTTCGGGCTCCTCGCGCTCGTGACGTTGCTGGATGACGCCGCTGTGCGAGTTCGGCGAGTCAGATCGAGGCTTCCTGACCGGCTCGTGAGTCAGGCGGTGACCGCCAAGACGACCGACGACACCGTGGGGCGACGATCACAGACCGATGCACGACGCAACGCTCGAAGCCGTCGTGGGTGCTCACAATCGCGGAGCCCGCGGACAGCCTGAGGCTGAACTCCGCGTCTCTACAGCCCTCGCGGGCTAACCACGACCTTCGTAGCGAGGCGTTCCTCGACCTCCGAGAGGTCACTCTCGAGCGCCGACGGGTTCGTGAGCCGCTTCTCCGGGTCGTAGACGAAGCAGACGAGCGTCTCGCAATCGGGGTGCGTGCGGTACTGCGCCTTGTCGACTGTCAGCTCTTCGATCACCTCTCGCTGGCCGAGGTTCTTACGTGTCATCTTCGTCTCGATGACGAGCTTCTCGGACTTGATCAACAGGTCACTGCGCGACGCGACGCCGCCATAGCTCGGATTCCACTCCTCCGGCCGGACGTCGTCGAAGTGAACGCGGAGTAGCGCTCGGAGGAGGTCCTGGACGTCGTACTCATCGGAGGGCGCGAGAGGTGACCGGCCCGCGTGGCGGTGCCCGAGCTCGGCGACGAGCAGCGGGAACCGCTTGCACAACGTGACCACGAAGTCAGCGGCCCCCGTCATCCGAAGGTCCAGACCTTCGATCGCTGCCCGCACGGCCCGATCGAGGGCGATCAAGAGGATCCCCGCCTCCGCCAAGCCCTGAGCCTGCACCCGACCATGGGTGGCGCCGAGCAGCAGGTCTCGGCACACCGAATCGTGGGCTGAGGCGCTCAGCGACCCGACGACGTCGCTATCGACCAAGTGCAGCCACATGAGGACACCCGCATCGAGCGTCGTCTGCGGATCCAGTCGAGCTGGCGCCGACCACGTCGCATCGACCTCCCGCGCGGCGAGCGTGGTGAGAACCGCCGTCCACAGGCTGCCGGTCTGGAGATGGTCACCCCGGTCGGTGAGCAGCGCGCGCACCCAAGTCGCCGGCTTCGCATCCGCGGTCCGCAACGCGGCAGCGCCGAGAGCGATTCCAAGGAGCTCGACCGGTCTGAAGAAGAACGAGTTGCGGTCAGCGGGCAACGCGTCGCGAGACATGAGACGAGCCATCCCCTCGAGCCATTGTTCCTCGGCCTCCGGTCGGGTGGCGACTCGCAGGCGGTAGCCCACGGCGGCCAGGACCGGCGCTTCACTCCACCGCTGGTCGGAGATCTCGCCTGGCACGAGCGACTCGCGGTCGACATCTAGGACGGTTCCGCTGGCGTGCGCCGCCCATTCAACAAGCCCGGCCTCGGGCGATTCAGCTCGCCACTCCGCCTGCAGCCGACCGCGGAGCTCTGCGAGCTCGGCACCGATGCTGCGGCCGAGGGCGTCGTTCAGAGGAACCACTTGCTCGTTCGCAGCCGTGCGTCGAGCAGGTTGGGTGACCAGCCGGGAACCGCCCGCAGCCGGGCCAGATGTCGAGCGATCAGCTCGGAGTAGTAGATCGTCACGGGGTCGGCGGCCGGTGTCGTCGACCGCCACGAGAGGGCGGTGAACCTCAGAACCTGCTCGGACAGGTAGTGAAGATCGGTGAACGTCGAGTGCTGGTGCAGGTGCACCTGGATCGGCCGGGCCAGCGGAAGCCCGGCGCGCTTCACGAGGCTGACGCCAGTTGTCGTGACCAGGCGCGAGTACCGGCTGGTCTGGACGATCAGACCCCGCTTCGGCACGAACTCCCCCTTGGTCCCCTTCGGCGACTCCCGGCCTTGCTGCGCGGTGTCGAACAGAGCGAAGGGATGGTCATGCGACACCGTCACGAAGGCGAACTCGATGTGCTGGTCCTTGCCCACGGCTTGCACCGCGTCGCGCATGAGCCGAGCGAAGTCCATGTTGCGCGGCGGTCGGGCGGCATGGATCACCACGCGGACCGTGTCGCCGCTCTGCCACCCGTTGCGCTGCTTGAGCTCCTCGAGGATCGCCACCGTCGAGTCTCGGAGGACCTCCGGGTACTCGGCGTAACTGGCCTCTCGTGAGAGCTGCCCGAGCAAGTAGTTGCCGTCTCCGCGGAAGACCGTCGTGATCCCGACGTAACGATGGCGCTCCTGGATCCTCGAGTCGGAGAGCTCAACCGTCCCGATCCCGATCACGAGCTCATCGGCGATGGTCAGATCGTGGTCGACCGTCCATGGGACGCCGCGCAGCTTGGCATACAGCGCGATCGAGATGTTCTGGAGGATGTACTGGAGGCTTCCCGGCTGCGCGGAGATCTTGCTGAGTCGTGCGTGCTGCGTGGCGACGCCGGCCATCAGGAGCATCGCCTTGCTATGGAGGTAAGGGTTGGCGTCGTCGGGGAGGTCACCATCCCGGTCGGTCACGATGACCAGAGCGGCATCGGGCAGGTCGCCCCGGGCCAGGAAGCTCTCGATCGTCTGCCCGTACGCATCCGCGGGTGTCCGATCGCCTGCGGGCGGGACGGGCACCATCTCGAACCGTGGGTTGACGAGTCCGAATGTCTTGGTCAGCCCGACCTGGTAGGCCTTCTGTCCGGGGATGCCATCCCGAAGACAGCGAACGAACGTCTCGACGGCTCCCTGAGCGGCCTGCGGGAACACGACGAGGACATGGGGTGAGGGCCGGGCGAACGTGTCGCGGCTGAACGGTCCATAGCGTTCGAGCCCGGGCCACGCGTACTGGGAACGCTTGGTGCGGGCCGGGTCGAAGCAGTAGTCGAGCTGCCGCGAGGCGACGATCGACGCGTAGCTCGGCGAGTTCTTGATCCGGATCGGCATGCCGACCGAGCACGTCAGTCCCTGCGCCAGCTCGAGCGGCTGCTCGCCGAGCATCTTTGCGACGCGCTCGACCTCCGCCAGAAGAGGTGGCCCGCCGAGCAGCTCGCCCACCTTCTTGTCTCGGTACTCGTCGTATCGCTTGGACTTCGCTCCCAGCACTCGGCTGAGGCACCGAGCGAAGGCCTCCCGCCTGCCTTCGAGCATGACCGAAGACGCCGGGACGCTCTCCGCCGCGCCGGTGCTCTCGCTCAGCTTCACGACCCCATCGCACAACGTGCCGATGCGGCCAACCAGCGGGCGAAGCTCCGGGTCGGGATCGCGGCGAACGATGAAGAGGCCGGCGAGATCGATGCCGGCCTCCTGGAGCGCCTCGAGGTCGGCCGAGATCTCCCACCTCGTTGCGAGATCGACCGTCAGACCGACGAACGGATGGCCCGCGTGTACTTCGACGACGCGAGCGTCGAGGGAGTACTTGGGCCAGACACGGAACTCCTGCAGCAAGGGATGCTCAACGCCAAGAACGTTCTCGACGCCCTCCATGAGCTGCTGCTTGCGGCCGACGAACGTGAAGGGCTTCCGCCGCAGTGGCTCGTACGTGGGGAATCGGCGGACGAGGGCGTCGGTGGTGAGCCTGGCCAGCAACCGAAGGTTGTCCTGGACCGCAAGGGTCGTCCGAGCCGTGCCGGGGATGCGCCCTTCGCCATCCGCAAGGCGAAGGAAGTACAGCTTCCGGCCTTCCCATTGGACGCTCCAGTCCGGCGCGAGCGAGCGCCTCAGCGCACTGAGCTCCTCGGCGTCGGCTATGTCGCGTGCGAGGAGCTCCACGTTCTCGAAGGGGAAGTCGACCCGCAGGACGTTGGTGGCGAGCGAGGTCCCGCTCACTGTGTGCTCGCCTCGTGCTGGACTTCTGGCTCTGTCATGTCGGCTTGCCTCGCTGCCGGCGGGGGAAGAACAAAGAGGTAGTTACACCGGTGTGACCCAGTGTTCACCCTCGGCCCTGTGGGGCGCTAGGGGGACAAGCCTGGTTTCTTCTGTGGATGACCTGTGGATGAGGTTGGGGACTCCCCGCCCGAGAAACCCCGCCCACATCTCGGGTCTCTCGTCGTTAAGGGGAACTCCCGGGGGACCGGGCCACCGCACGGTCGCTTCCGTCACGCAACGACGGAGGTGCGAAGTGCAATCACTGTTCGAACAGCTCGAGCGCGAATGGTGCTCGATCGGGCCCGACCGCCGCGCGGCACGGCGCCTGCCCGAGATCCTCGACCTGGTCGGCGCCCGCGACCTCGAAGGGGTACGCCAATGGGTGGCCGGGGCGAGCCCGGCGGCGTCCGACCCGGTCCTGCTCTGCCTCGCCGCCCGTGCGGCAGACGGCGACCAGCTCGCGGGAAGAGTCCTGGTGCAGCTGCTCCTCCCGGGCATCCGGCGGCTCGCGAGGAAGTGGTGGGCGCTCGGGAGCGAGGCCGAGCGCGAAGCGGCAGCGGTAGCCGCCGCCTACGACCGCATCCGGAACTACCCCGTGGAGCGTCGGCCCGGGAAGGTGGCGGCCAACATCCTCCTCGACGCCGGCGCCATCCTCCGCCGCCAGGTGCATGACTCCCGCAGCCTGGTCCGCCTCGACGCCGTGCGGGAACCCTCGGCCGAGGCCGGCCCCGACCACCCGTCGCTGGAGCTGGCCGAGGTCCTCCACGAGGCCGTGCACCGCGGCGTCCTGAAGCCGGCCGAAGCCGAGCTGATCGCGGCGAGCCGCATCGGTGGGCGGCGCCTCGCCGACCTCGCCCGTGAGCGCGGCGCGGCGCTGCGCACCGTCCAGAAGCACCGTCGCGCGGCGGAAGCCGCCCTCGTCGCCGGCCTGGCCGCATGACGGGCGAGAGCTTGTTGGTCCTGCGCGACCCGGATCACCGGGGACGTCACTCCCTCGACAGCCGCTACGTCGCCGAGGTTTGGCTCCCTGTCGTCGGCCCGGCGGCATGGACCGCGTGGCGGTTGCTTGCGCGAGGTGCCCATCGACACCCGAGCGGGTGGTCGACGAGTCCGGAGCATCTCGCGTCGATGCTCGGCCTCGGCAGCCCGGTCGGCCACCAGTCGGCGCTGCCGCGAGCCCTACGCCGCCTCGAGCGGTTCAGCTTGGTGCGAACGATCGGCCCTGACGTCCTGGTCGTGCCCTGCGAGCTTCCTGATGTCACCGAGCACCAGCTCGAGCGGCTCCACCCCGCGGTCCGCCACGTCCACGACTCGCTTTCGCAGCTCTCCCACGCTGGCCTCGCCAGCTGATCGGGGTAGGAGTCCCCCAGCGCTACTGCAGCCGCTCGAGCTCCGTCGAGAGCGGCACATAGAGCGGGTGGCGCGGCGCCCCGCTTCCGGTCCGGCCGAGGCAGTGGACCTCGCCGAGCATCGACAACACCGTCGCGTCGCGGTCGAGGAGCCGTCCGTGCACGCCCCACGCCGCGACGACCAGGGCCGCTCGTTGAGCACCGCCGAGGATCACGTCATCACACCCATCGCCGACGACGTCGTGCCCCAGCCGTGCCGCTGCGCGCAGCTCCGCCGGCTTCGTCGTCCGCCAGCCGAACAGGTTCACAAGGGAGAAGCGGCCGAACCCGAGTGCGCGTGATCGGTCAAACCATCCGTTGCAGGGTGGGCCGGTACCGGCCCTCTCGGTCGCCGGTCCCTGGGTTCAACCCGATCCAGCAGATCAAGGGGCCCGCCCCGATCGGCCGCTCGTAGGACCAGCGGTACAAGCCGTCGGCGGAGTAGCTGCCGCCCTGCTCGCCCCACAACCGCGTGTCGACCCCGACGACCTCGAACTGCACGTCATCCATGGGCGTGCTCGTTGACGGGCTCGAGCGTGGTGGCTCGCAGCTGGATTGTGAACGTGGACGTCAGCTCGAGCAGGCCCCACGTCCGAACGACAGCACCCGGCCGAGGAGCAATGGCCCCGACACCCGGCACGAAGACCATGATCCCGGGCCCCTTCTCGGCGGCCCCGACAGCGCCGAGGATCACGACCGAGCACCCGTCGAGGTCGCGCGCCCCGATGACGGTGCCCTTGAGGGCGACCTCACCCTGGCCCAGTCTCAGCCCAGCCGCTACCTCGATGGCGAGCTCCTCGACGTTGCAGGCAAGAGGCCCGCACGAGACGTCGTCGGCGGGATCATGGAGCCAGTGGACCGTGTCGCTCCTCGCCTGGGTCTCTCTCCGATGTGTCTTCACAACGCGTCTCCTCAGCGCAGCGCGAGCGCGTCGCTCGCACGTCATGGGGCGCAGCGAGCCCAACGCCGAGGCACCTCCACGGTACTCGTGCCGACCGCGTCCGGCCCTGAGCGAGCTGAGCGTGCTCGAGCCTCCCCGAGCGAGCCTGGCGCTGCGGTCCGGCAGCGCTGACCCCGGCCGTCGACTGCTCAGGCACCCCTACCACGACCCGGCGAGCGGTCAACCGACCGGCTCGACCCACTCGCTCGCTGCGCTCGCTCGCTAGGGGCCGCTGCGCTCTTGCCTCGCCTTCGGCGCCGGTTGACCGCCCGCGATCGGGCCGTGGTCACGGGGACCCGCAGCCGACGCTTCCGGGGCCGCCGGCCGCCAGAGGACCCCGCCCCGCGAAAGGCGAAGCCCGATGGACGACATCGAGACCGTCAACTTCGATCCGTGGCCCGACCCCGCGATCGATCCCTTCAACCAAGGTCCCAACGGCGACTTCAGCCGGCTCGCCTGGCTCCCCCTGATCGGCCCGAGCTCGTGGCTCATCTGGGGCACCCTCAGCAGCCAGCTGCGTCGCCAGATCGACGTGACCTGGACCGTCACCGAGCTGGGCGCAGCCCATGGCCTCCATGGCTCGACCGGCCGCAACGGTCCGACCCGCCGGACCCTCGCCCGGCTGTGCCAGTTCCGGATGCTGGCCGACGCAGGCGACGATCGGTTCCTGGTCCGCATGTCGGCGCCGCCGATCAGTCGCCGGCACCTGGAGCGCCTGCCGGCCTTCGTCGGCGGACTGCAGACCGAGATCTTCCGGTCACCTGCACAGGAGGCCGGGTGATGGGGCCGGGGCCGGCTCGGGTCGGGGAAGTCCCGGGCCGGTCCCACTCCACCTCGGGGGACTCCCCCGATCGGCTCGTGGAGGCGACTTCCCGCTCCCGCCCGCACATCTCTGCGGTCGAGGTGTCGACCAACCCAGCGCACGCAGCACGCATCTACGCCAGCTCCGGCTGGGCGGTCCTACCCTGCCACGGCATCGCCGAGGGCCGTTGCGCCTGCGGCGACGTGGAGTGCGGGAGCCCCGGCAAGCACCCCCTGCTCCGACACGGGCTGCACGACGCGTCATCGATCACATCGGACGTGGACGCCTGGTGGCGCCAGTGGGCAGCGGCGAATGTAGGCGTGCGCACCGGGCGTCGACCTGACGGAAGCGGCCTGGTCGTGATCGACATCGACCCGGCGCACGGCGGCGACGAGAGCTTCGAGGAGCTGGGGCGGACGCTCGGATCTCTTCCGGAGACGCTGTCCGTAGCGACCGGCGGTGGCGGTCGGCATCTCTACTTCCGACACCCCGAGCCCAGGATCGGCAACAGCGCCGGACGCCTGGGCCCCGGCATCGACGTCCGCAGCGACGGTGGCTACGTCATCGCACCGCCGAGTCTGCACCGGAGCGGCAGGAGCTACCGCTGGCGACCCGCGCCGATCGTCCTGCTTCCCGATTCGCTGGTCCGGCTCCTCCGGCAGGACAACCCGCAGCCGGCGTCGGCGCCGCCAGTCGCACCGACACGACCCTGCACCGCTTGGGCGATGACAGCCCTCGAGCAGGAGACCCGCCGGGTCATCGAAGCCGCGGAAGGTGGACGGAACCACGCGCTCAACCGGGCCGCTTTCGCTCTCGGTCAGCTCGTCGCTGGCGGGCACCTCGAGGAGGACGTCGTGCGGAGCCACCTCGCTGCCGCGGCAGCCACCGCCGGTCTGGCAGAGCGCGAGACCGTGGCGACGATCAGCAGCGGCCTGCGATCCGGTGCTCGCTCACCTCGGCACCCCGCCACCCGGTGAGCGGGCGATGCAACGGATCCACGTCATCTGGCGCCCATCGGTGCCACAGCGGCAGCTGAGCCGGTCAAGGGCTTCGCAAGTCGGCGGGGGTCGGCCTGCGAGCCTCCGCTGCGCTCCGGTACTCGGCCTCGCCTTCGGCGCCCCCCGCCGCCCCTTGACCGGCGCTGCCGCTGCGGCTGGGGCCGCTCCTAGAGCGGCAGCGCCCGGAGAGCGCTGCCACTCGCTGAAGGCGAGGGCCACCTCTGACTCACCCATGGAGGCCACGATGGCCAACGACCACGTCGACAACCTGCTCACCCGACTCCACGAAGGCCTGCAAGACCTGGTGACCGGCGAGCAGTGGCAGCAGTGGCTGACGATCGCTGCTCGCTTCCACCGCTACAGCGCCATGAACGTCCTCGCCATCTACATCCAGCGACCCGACGCCACCATCTGCGCGGGCTACCAGCGCTGGCGAGCGCTCGGCCGCCAGGTCCGGCGGGGTGAGAAGGGCATCGCCATCCTCGCCCCCTGCAAGTACCACGCGACGTCCGACGACGACGCAGCCAGCGACGAGGCACCGGAGCGCGTCGTCGTGCGCGGCTTCCGGGTGGTCCACGTGTTCGACATCTCACAGACCGACGGCCCGCCGATCAGTCCCGTCCGCCCGACGCTCCTCGAAGGAGACGCGCCCGCGATGGTCATCTCAGGCCTCGTCGAGGTCATCACCGGCGAAGGCTTCAGCTACGCCATCAGCGACATGCCCGTCGGCCACGAGACCTCCAATGGCGTCACCGACTTCAACGCCCGCTCGGTGCTCGTCCGACCAGACATCAGCCCCGCCGCCACGACGAAGACCACAGCCCACGAGGCGGCACACGTCTTGCTGCACGAGCCGTCAGGCGAGCCGGTCGACCGACGCCGGGCCGAGATCGAAGCCGAGTCGGTGGCCTACATCGTCTGCACTGCCGCCGGGATCGACTCCAGCGAGTACTCGCTTCCGTACGTCGCCTACTGGTCCGGCGGCGACCTCGACATCGTGCACTCCACCACCGAGCGCGTCATCGGCTGCGCCCGAGGTCTGCTCGACAGCCTCGGCCTTGCGTCGCCCTCCGATCAGGCCGCCTGACGGCCTCTCCTACTGAACCATCACGAGAGGTCAAAGCACATGTCCACAACCACCCTGATCCACATCGACCCGGCACTACTGGTGCAGCACCCTGCCAACGTCCGACGCAGCGGTCTCGGCGACCTTCGGTCCCTGGTCCGCTCAGTCCGAGCCGTCGGCATCCTCGAGCCCCTCGTCGTGGTCCCCACCGACGACGGCGGACACCGCATCCTCGCCGGCCACCGGCGCTGCGCCGCTGCCGTCGAGGCCGGTCTTCCCGCAGTGCCCTGCGTAGTGCGGGAGGATCTCGCGGGCGACGCCACCGAGGTCGCCGGGATGCTCGTCGAGAACTGCGAGCGCACGCAGCTCAAGACGGGCGAGGTCGCGGCCGGCTACGAGCAGCTCGCGGCTCTCGGCCTGTCCGACGCCGCCATCGCCAAGGCGACCGGTGCCAGCAAGGCCCAGGTCGGGAAGGCGCGCACGGTCGCAGCGAGCGAGGTAGCCACGACGGTCGCCGACCGCTACGACCTCACCCTCGAGCAGGCGATCGTCCTGGCCGAGTTCGACGACGACCGCGACGCCGTGAAGGCCCTCACCGTCTGCGCCAAGGACGACCCCGGCCGGTTCGAGCACCTCGCCTCTCGGCTCCGCCAGGACCGAGAGCGCCGAGACGCCCATGCGGCGGCAGTCGCCGTCCTCGTCGAGGCCGGCGTCCGTGTCCTCGCTGATGAGCCGCACTACGGGTCAACTGACCTGGCGAAGGCGCTGCGCCTCGACGGGCTCACCCACGGCGGGAAGAACCTCACGCCGAAGAACCACGCCTCGTGTCCGGGACACGCGGCGTACGTGCCGGCCCACCGACCCGAACGCCCGGAGTACGTCTGCACGGACCCGAAGGGGAACGGTCACGCGAGCCGTCACGCCAACACGTCTGCCAACGATGCTCGGCTCGATGCCGAGACCGCCGAACGGCAGCAAGCCGAGCGACGCGAGGTCATCGACAACAACAAGGCATGGCGAGCAGCCGAACCGGTCCGCCGCCAGTTCGTCCGAGACCTCCTCGCTCGGAAGGGACTCCCCCGAGGCACGCTGCGGTTCGTGGCGAACGAGCTCCTCGCCGCACCCGAGCGCTTCGGCGATGGGAAGGACGACCTCCTGGCGGACCTCCTCGGCGCCGAGGCTCCGGAGGTCTGGGGTCGGTCGATCGGACCGAGCTACGCTGTCCGGCTCAGCGACGCTCGCCTGCCGCTCGGCCTGCTGGCGCAGGTGGCCGCAGACCGTGAGCAGACGATGGGCGTGCACACCTGGCGCCACGCCAGCCCCGTGGCCGGTCGGTGGCTGATGTTCCTCGCCTCCGCGGGTTACGGCCTGGCCGACATCGAGCAGCTGGTGGTCGACGCTGTCGGCCTGGGGAACGAGCAGGACGGCGACGACCCGGCCACCTGACCCGGGCGCCGTAGGCAGTTCGAGGCCCCGTCGTGCGAACGGCGGGGCCTCTTCGCGCGCCGGCCACGGCGTGGCCGCCGGGCGGTGGGTCGGGGACGGGCAGGGCAGGTCCGATGCGCCGCGGCGACGGAGGGCCCCCGGCGCCGCGCGGGTGCGAGGACTGCGAGGCAGGATGCCGGCCGGAGAGGGCGCTGGGGACGGCTGGCACACTATGCACGGGGGTGCGAGAGCGGCGCTTCGGCGGTCCCCCAGGCACATACAGCCGGTGTGCTCACGATCGCGAAGCTCGGTGCCGGCCAGGAGAGCTACTACCTCTCGAAGGTCGCGCGCGGCATCGAGGACTACTACTCGGGCGACGGTGAGGCGCCGGGCGTGTGGATGGGACGTGGCGCGCGGCGTCTGGGGCTCGCGGGCGAAGTCCCGGGTGCGCAGCTGCGCGCTGGACTCGCCGGTCGGAATCCGATCACGGACGAGCAGCTCGCGGGCACGCCCGGTGCGCGGCGAGTACCCGGATGGGACCTCACCTTCTGCGCCCCGAAGTCGGTGTCGGTCCTCTACGCCCTCGGCGACCGCCCTACGTCAGCTGCTGTCGTGGACGCCCACGAGGCGGCGGTCGCGCAGGCGGTCTCCTACCTCGAAGCCCATGCGACGGTGTCCCGGCGCAGGATCGACGGTGTCATCCATCAGGTCCTCGGCGAAGGTCTGGCCATAGCAGCGTTCCGCCATCGCACCAGCCGCGCCGGCGATCCGCACCTTCACACCCACGCCCTGGCGCTGAACCTCGTCGAGCGTGTCACCGGCGGATGGGGCGCGCTGCACTCACCGATGCTGTATCGCCACGCGCGGACGGCCGGCTTCGTGTACCAGGCGATCCTGCGGAGCGAGCTGACGCAGCGGCTCGGCGTCGCTTGGGAGCCGGTTCGGAACGGCTACGCGGAGATCGCCGGCGTGGACGATCGGCTGATCACCGCCTTCTCGAAGCGCCACGCCGAGATCGCCAGCGAGCTCGGCGACGTCACGGACCGATCGGCGCGCGAGGTCGAGATCGCTCAGCGCCGGACGAAGTCGCCGAAGCTCGGCATCGACGGCTCGACGCTCCATCAGCGATGGCACGACGAGGCCAAGGCGATCGGGATCGACCAGACGACGCTGGCGCGAGCCGTCGGGAACCAACCCGGATCGCGGGCGACCGACCAGAACGTGTCATGGATCGTGGACGACATGGTCTCGGCCGAGGGCCTGACCGCCCACCAGGCAACCTTCGATCGCCGCGACGTCGTTCGCACCTGGTGCGAGGAGCTGCCGACAGGGTCCCCGCTCTCGTTGCCGGCGATCGAGCAGCTGACCGACGCGACGCTGGCGGACCGGAGGGTCCTCCCGGTGGTCCCGCAGCCCGTCGAGCGCTCGACGTCCGTCGTGCAGGCGGACGGATCGGTAGCCACCACCGCCCCGGATCGCCGACGCTGGTCGACCGAGGAGATGCTCGAGGTGGAGCAGCGGCTCATCGACCACACGCTCGCCGGGCAGGGCGCCGGTGCCGGGCAGGTCGACGCATCGCACGCTCGCGAGTACATCGAATGCCGAGCAGACCTCACTGACGAACAACGCGACATGGTCACGGCGGTCACGACATCCGGGAACGGCGTCGATGTCGTCGTGGGGCGAGCCGGCACCGGGAAGACCTATGCGCTGGCCGCCGCGGCGGCACTGTGGCGAGCCGATGGCTTCCGCCCAATCGGCGTCGCACTCGCGGCGCGCGCGGCGACCGAGCTCGAGAGCAGCGCTGGCATCATGTCGACGACCACGGCCCGGTTCCTCATCGACATGGACCAGGCCCCGATCGACAGCCTCACCGATCGACATGTCGTCGTCGTCGACGAGGCCGGCATGGTGGACACCCGCCGGCTCGCACGGATCCTCCGCCGAGCTGAAGCGGTAGGCGCGAAGGTCGTGCTCGTCGGCGACCACCGACAGCTCCCGGCGGTCGAGGCGGGTGGTGCATTCGCCTCGCTGGTATCCCGGCTGCCGTCCGTCGAGCTCACTGACAACCGACGCCAGGTCCTGCAGTGGGAGCGTGAGACCCTCGACCGGCTGCGCGACGGGAGCACGAGCGAGGTCGCGTCGATCGTCGCCACCTATGGCGACCACGGACGGCTGCACTTCGGCGAGACGCCCGCCGACGTCCGTACGGCGATGGTCGCGGACTGGTACGCCGCCACCACCAACGGTGAGCTTGCCGCGATGGTGGCACTGCGGCGATCAGACGTCGACGCGCTCAACCAGCTGGCGAGAGACCTGCTCGTCATCGACGGACGAGTCGAGCCCGACGGCGTGAACATCGACGGTCGCACGTTCGGCACCGGCGACCGGGTCGTGTGCCTGAACAACGACCGGCGAATCGGAGTGCACAACGCCATGTTCGGAACCGTGGTCGCGGCAGACCGCGAGTCAGGCGGCCTGACGATCGAGGTCGATCGGGATGGACGTCACCTCGTCATCCCAGCTGACTACAGCCGAGCGGGCCACCTGTCCCACGGGTACGCCATGACAGTGCACAAGTCGCAGGGCGCGACCTTCGACCGAGCGCTGCTGCTCGGCGACGATCGGCTGTACCGGCAGGCGGGCTACACCGCGCTGTCACGGGGACGGCAGCGAAATGACGTCTACCTCGTCGTTGACGACGACCGCGAGCACGACCCGCAGCTGGCGCGGCATGGGCAGGCGCCACCGGATGAGCCCGTGGCACGCGTCGTCCGTGCCCTGACCCGCGATGGCGCCAAGGTCATGGCGCTCGACGATCAACGACCGGACGATGCCGCACGTTGGCCGTCGCTCGCGCAGCTGTGGACAGAGCGCGATGGGCGGGCGCCGACTGAGCGCATTCGGGCGCTCGACGAGGCCATCGCCGTTCGGACCCGGCTGGCGGGCCGAGCGGCGGAGATCACACGACCGGCGGAGGTCGTCGAGCTGATCGGCGAACCGCCGACGAGTCTCCATCACCGGGGGGGCTGGCGTGCTGCCGCCGGCGCCATCGAGTCGTACACCGCCCGATGGGGCTCGCCTACCAGCGCCATACCCCACGATGCGCCGATCGAGCAGCTCGAGAGCTGGGCTGCCGTGGACGACGCCGTAAGGTCAGTCGGGGTGACAGACGAGGCTGAGGCGGTGGCGCTCGACTGAACGCCCCAGAAGACTGCGCACGGTGGTGCGCACCGGCCGTCGAGCCACAGTCCTCCAGGCGCTGCTCACGCAGCTCGAGGGAAGCAGCGCGCCCTCCACGACGCGATGAAGGACGCTGCGACGCTCTCACTCAGCAGCGCACGCCGATCGCCTTGTAGCTCTCAGGCTGCTCCGGTCAAAGGTCGAGACCGATCTCGAGTGGTTCGGGGTCGAGGTCCTTTGTCGCGGGACCGAAGTCGCCCGGGTCGAGCACGTCGGTCGGGTCGCCGGGGTAGTACCGACGCGGATCGTCCCAGCTCTGCCACTGCTCTACAGATGGGTCCCAGCCGAGCCACTGCTCTGCTCCTGTGCGCTGATCGACGAAGCGGAGCAGGTCGACGCCTTCGACGCCTTGGCGCTCCTGTAGGGCAGAAGCCAGCGACTGGAGCGCCGGAACCGTGTCGAACCCTGGAAGTGGCGACGCCGCGAACTCCTCAGCCGACGTCGAGGCCGTCATGCGCACCGGCTCCGTCGTCTGTCGGAAGCTGAAGTGGTACTCCGCCGTGGAATCCGGGGCCGCCTCCCCACTCACAACGCTGACGCCGTCGGCCGACGTCCATGCGAGCACTGCTGTACGGCGATACGCGGTCGCCTCGACCTCCAGCGACTCTGCCGGCGCGAAGGGCGTTGTCGCTGAGTTCACGAGGCGCAGCACGGGCTTCACGATCTCGGTGGCCCGCTGGTCGAGCCGGCGCCGGAGGAAGGTGTGGTCGACGCTCGCATCGTCATCCGGCTGGTCGAGCGGCTCGATGTATCGCGGCCAGCGCTCCGGGCCGTAGGTGTGTAGGACAGTGCGGGCCAGCTCCGTCCCCCACAGGTCGTATGGCGAGCAGTGAAGCCCTTCGCAGACGGCCGCGACCTGGTCGATCGTCACTTCTTGCAGTCGCCCGGTCAGGAGGTCGTCCGCCACACGGGGCTCGAGCCCGAGGCCACGAGCGAACGTCTCCACCTCGGAGGTGTCGAAACCTGGCTCTCCGATGAGCTGCCGTAGGACGTGCGTCACCGGTGCCGCGGGAAGGGTCCAGCGGCGAGACGTCGCCATCGGATCCTGAAGGTCGCGCTCCCTGCCGCGTGAGGTCCGCCTCCGAGCGCTTGCGCCGGTCGATCCGAGTGCGCAGATCCTCGCCCATGTCAGGTCGGACGGGTGCGCGTTGCATGCCGACGTCAATGACCTTGCCGCTTGGTGGAGCGGTCGCTGCATCGGTTTCCAGCCGCCGCGTGACGTCGTCGGGGAGATCTACGCCCACCACGGCGCGGAGCTCTTCGACTGAGGGGATCTCGCCTGGCTCGGCTCCGTACCAAGCGAGGATCTGCTCGACCTCGTTGCGATCCACGGTAAGGCGCATCGCCTCGAACGAGCCGATCGACGGGTCCCAAGAGAGCGCCCACCAGGTGCCGTCGCTCTCGTCGACCCTGTAGTGGCCGCTGGTCACGGCGATCTCTCCGCGTCAGGCCGATGCAGGCGCGCTCGGGCGAGTGCCTCGGTCGTCGGCCCTTCAGTCAGTCCAGGGTTCTCGGTCTGCGGTGGTCCCGGGCAGCGGTATGGGACTCGACCGCGGCGGCGCAGGCGGCGATCGCGGAACCAAGGACGCAGCTTCACCCGCAGTGGCGGCAGGTTGCCGTACAGGAGGACGCCGGCTCCCACGGGGAGGGTGCGGGTGTTCTCCGCCGGCAACAGCTGCCGCCACTGCGTGGCCGTCGTTCTCGATCGGCGGCCGTCAGCGCTGCGGGTGAGCGAGTCTCGGTCGACCTCATGGTCTCCTGCCAGCTGTGCCGTGAGGTGCAGAGTCTCGACGTCCTTGATGCCCGGGAGCAGCAAGGTCGCGCGGTGGTTGTTGACCACGGTGCCGCTCGCAGCGCCGTATCGCGTCTTCACCTGAGCAACATCCTGGAAGACGGTCACGAGCTGTAGGCCCATCGAAGCCGCGGTCGCGGCGATCGTGGCCAGGTCTTCGACCGGCGCGATGTTCGCGGCCTCATCGAGTACCAGGAGCAACGGCGGGTCGAGCGGACGCTGCGTCTCGGCGACTCGGTCATAGACGCCCGCGATCACCTGACCGATGAGGGCGGCGAACACTGGCCGGAGGCGAGCTTGGTCGCGGTGGGGTGAGGTCACGTAGAGCGTGCTCTTCGTGCCGTCGAGAAGCTGTGCGACGTCGATGTCGCACCGCTCGGCCGACGCCGCGACTACCGGATCGAGGTACGCGGCGAGGATCTGCTGCATGACCTGGAACAGCGACGAGCGGGCTCGCTCCTCGCGCCGAAAGGTCGCCTCGAGCGCGAGGACCGCATCAGGTTCGATGTGACGAACGATCGAAAGGACCTCGAGCGCGCTCCTCGGCATCGACCCAACGTGCGACCTGAGCGATCGGTCGATCCGTTGCGGAAGCGGCCAGGAGATAGGGCGCCAGCGCCTTGGCAGCGCCGCTGAACCAGAACTCGGCGAGGCTCATCGTTCCGCCGACGGCGGCCTTCCCAGCCATCGCTAGGTCCCACGCCGCTCGACACGCACCCTCCCAGGTCGCCGTCTTGGCGAGCGGTGTCCATCCCGCGGAGTCATACGCGGTGCTCGCGGCGGGATCGAACACGTGGGTTGGGCCGAGACTCGACCGCCAACCGATGGTGTGGTCGATGAGATCGCCCTTGGTGGATGTCGCAACCACTGGCCCGTTCCAGTCGAGGATCGCCGGGATCGCGAGCCCGGTCGTCTTTCCGGACTGCGTGGGCCCGAGGACCAGCACGCTGTGCCTGGCTTCGATGGCGAGCGGGCCTCGCGCCGATCGTCCGACGACGAGCCGTTGCTCGCGGTGTCGACCTCGGAGGGCACGTGTCTCCGATGGGCGCGCCCAGCCGCCACGGCGCTGTTTGCGTCTGAGGCCGCCCTTGCTGAGGCGAATGGCGGCGGCGCCCGAGACGGCGCCCAGCACAAGAACCGTCGTCCACCAGACGACGGGTCCAGACGGGCTCGCACCAGTGTTGACTCGGTCCCAGGCGCGCCCCGGGTCAGTCGGGTCCTGGACGATTCCGGCGACGATCGCTGGCGCGTCGGCGAGCCGATACCTCGGTACACCCTGGTCGACGAGCAGAGCAGACAGGTGGCCGGCACTCAAGGCCAAGAGGACGAGCGCGGCGGTGACCACGATCGTCGACAAGAGCCATGCATCGAGGTTCGGGTCCTTGCTGCCTGGCTGTGCGATGGGCGACTCCATCGCCGGCTCTATGTGCCCGACGCCACCCGGAAGCGCCTCGGCGAGCTAGCGCCACACCACGAGGACCAGATGACGAACGCCAATTCGGCACGGCGCAGCCGCCGCAGACTGGATGGCTGGCGCGGCCGTGGGCACCGCTCGACCAGACTTGGGCTGTGGCGCACGCTCATCACGATCACGGAGACCAGCGGACGTTGACATCGCATCAGGCCCGCCGACTGCTGGGCGCGGTGGTGGTCGCTGTCGGACTTGCGGCGTTGGTGGGCATGTTCGTGCTCCGCCCCGACGGCGAGCGGGCCGATGTGGCCGAGGAGCTGGGCATGGGCGCAGACATCGTCGACGCGACCGTCACCGATGTGGGCGAGATCGCCTGCGCAGGCACAGCCGAGGCGGCCGGCATCCGCTGCATCGGCGTCGAGTTCGAGGTGACGAGCGGGCCGACAGCAGGTGACACGTCGAGGTTCGAGACCTCGGTGGTGGAGGTGTCGGCCACCTTCGACGTGGGCGACAAGATCACCGTCGGCTACCAGGACAACGTCGAGGATCCTCGGTTCAGGTACTACTTCAACGACTTCCAGCGCAGCACCCCGCTGCTGATGCTCGGCTTGCTGTTCGCGGGGGCGGTTCTGGCGCTTGGCCGGTTCCAGGGGCTTCGCGCGCTCATTGCGCTCGTGGTGACCGGGGTGGTGATGCTCGCGTTCATGTTCCCGTCGATCCTCGACGGCCATGACCCGACCGTCGTGGCCCTCGTCGGTGCGGCGGTGATAGCGATCGTCGCGCTGTATCTGACCCACGGGGTCACCGAGATGATCACCGTGGCGCTGTTGGGAACGTTCGCCGCGCTCGCGCTCACGGCGGTCCTGGCCGCGGTGTTCTCGAGCCTTGCTCACTTCACGGGGTTCTCCTCGGAGAACGCCTTCTACCTGACCATCGCCTCGGCGGACGTGGACGTGAAGGGCCTCGTCCTCGCCGGGATCATCATCGGAAGCCTCGGCGTCCTCGACGACGTGACGGTCACCCAGGTGTCCGCGGTGTGGCAGCTCCACGAGGCCAACCCGACCTACTCAGCGCGCCGTCTCTACGCCTCGGCCGTTGTGATCGGCCGGGATCACATCGCCTCGACCGTCAACACCCTTGTCCTCGCCTACGCAGGCGCCTCGCTGCCGCTGTTGCTGATCTTCACGCAGGCCAACCGCAGCCTGAGCGCGGTCGCCGAAGGCGAGCTGGTCGGGGTAGAGATCGTCCGCACCCTCGTCGGGTCCATCGGGCTGGTAGCGGCCGTGCCGCTCACCACAGCGCTCGCCGCGTTCGTCGTCACGCGCGGGTCCACCCTTCGAGCCAGTCCACCGAAGCAGACACAACGGCGGTCACGTCCGGAGCCACTCCCGGCCGAGGAGCCCGAGCTCGACCTGATCGAGGCCGATTGGGAGCAGTTCGCTCCCGATGAACCAGACCGCTGGTGAGAATCGCTCGACCGACCTACGCGACCTGGCGCAACCTATCGACAGTGGCCATGAACCAGGCCTTGAGAGCATGGCGCCGCATCACCGTCAGACCAACCGTGACCATCGGCGCCCCGGACGCGACACAGGTCATGCACACGCCGGCCACGGTACCGGCCGCGTCTCGGCTCCATCACTCCCGTCGTACCGGGTCCAACCTATGAACGGGTCACCTGCCCGACGATATAGGTGGAGATGCGGCGGCCGACTGCGGCCGGCCTTCTCACCTCTGCGGATGACCGGGCTCCGACATCACGCTTCGTGAACACTGGGGAACCAGCGATGCCCCGCCGTCGTCAGACGGCCATGAGACCGCGCCTCATGTCCGCTTTCGTGCTCGTCGGCCTGACGCTCGTTGCGTGCGGGGCTGACGACGTCACGGAGGGCCCTGCGCAAGAGGACATCGACAACGAGTCGCCCTACGGTGCCGGAGTCGACGTAGGGGAAGCCTTCGACTACGTGCTCTACACCCATTGCGGAGTGGAGTGGACCCGGATCGACGGCGTCTGGTGGCGGACGACGCCTCTGAACGATGGCAACGCCAACCCGCCGTCCGGCTGGGGTACCCCTTACGACTCTGGCCAGCTGAGGATCATCGATCAGACCACTGCCGTGTACAGCGGCGGGCCTGGGGTGGACATTGAGTTCAAGCGAACCGACACCGTCGAGCCGCCCTTCACCTGTAGCTGATCGTCGCCGACGTGGACCGGTGTCACGACTGCGGCTCAGAGGTGGCTATTCGAGCTGCGATCACACACTCTTTTCACGTGCCCCGCACCCCTCAATCTGTCGAGCTCATTCGTGGGGCGACCTCACGGCTGCGGATAGCTGCGATGGTGAGAAGGAGGAGCGCGATTAGAACTGCGGTACCCAACGCGTTGTGCGACCTTTCGGGGCCTTCGGGGCTGTTGCCTGTGCGGTCCTGCCAGATCGCTCGTAGGTGTCCGTCCGGCAGGCCGGGGATGGGGGCCTCCGGGTCGCCGACGTCGAGCTCAACGCCACCGTCGGGCATCGTCATGGCGTGGATCGGCACACCGCGTGCGAGGGTCTCGCCGTCGGCGCTGACCTCGCCGAGCGCGAAGACGGCGACCTCGGACCGGGTGGCGGGAAGCAACGCGGTGCCGATGCCACTGCGCCCGTGGTGCCATCGGTCGAGGCCGACGCCCCACCAGGTGCCGAAGCGGCCCCTCGGGTCCTCGACGAGCGGCTCGGTCGCTGTGATCAGGTAGGTCGTTCCGTCGGGGTGGGAGATGGTTGCCTCGAGGTCGACCTCGTCGTGGGGCGGGAGCGGCGTGACGCGCGGGTTGCGGTCCGCCGCGACGAGATGCAGGTCCCCCGCCGCTGCGGTGAGCTCACCCTGGTAAAAGTCGCCTTGCTCGACGCGGGGTTCGCCGACCGAAGTGACCGTCGCTTGTTGGTCGTCCGGGCCGCCCTCGACGGCCACGACAGCGCCGAGCCCGATGATCACGAGGATGGCTGCTGCCGTCGCCGCGGCGGCCTCGCGGCTCAGGCGGGTCCCGGTCCAGCGTTGCCGTGAGGTGGTGACGAGCGCGGCGACGGCGACGACCAGTGTGATCGGGAAGGCGACGAGCCATTCGTCGAGGTATGACAGCCAGTGCACGGTCGCAGGCGGCGGGTCCTGCGCGATGAGACGCAGGTCGGTGTCGGGAAGGCCGACTGGTCCGAGGAAGTGGCTGTAGGTGATCAGGATGAACGCCAGCGTGATACCGCCGCCGACCGCCGCGGCGCGGTCGCGGCCCGCCGATGCCCACCAAGCGAGGATGAACGGCACCGTGATGAGAAGGCGGACCACGAACCATGTGACACCGGGGAACTCACCGACCGCCACCGCTTCGACGAGACCAGCGACGACCACGATCACAGCGCCAACCCCGAGCGCCCGCGCCGCCTCCACGCCGACAGCCGAGTCGTCGCCAGCAGTCGCCGCACCGTCAGCATCGACGTGCCTGCGGTGCCACAACCAAAGCGCCACCAGGTAGCCGAGGTAGATGACACCGAAGTGCACAGGCACCCCGGTGACCCACGTGTGCTGCAGATCGAGCCACTCAGGCTGCGAAGGCAGACCGATCGGTGACAACGACCAGTAGTAGACGGTCAGCACGAGCGTGTGGACCGCGGTGATCACCGCGCCTCGTGCGATGCCGGCACCTAACCAAGCCGTGCCGAGCCCGAACACCGTGGCGATCAAGAACGTCTTGGTGATCCAGTACGTCCAGTACGGATCGTTCTCCCACAACAGCGCATGACCGACCGCCGCGTCCGAGAGGATCGCGAACAGCGCTACGACGGCGGTGAACTTGGCCAGCCCACGCAAGGAATCGAAGGCCACGCGGCCGTCTCCACTGATCACGGGTCGGACAGCGGCCACGCGAGCACCTCCATCGTCAGACCCGCAGCGCTCTTCTACCCATAGCGGTGCCTTTTACGCCACTACCCAGCTACCCGGAGGATTGAAGATCGGGACCCTCCTGGTGTG
Organism: uncultured Microthrixaceae bacterium; assembly: GCA_963715505.1. GTDB lineage: Bacteria > Actinomycetota > Acidimicrobiia > Acidimicrobiales > VFJN01 > VFJN01. Next base: position 419,304 of record OY970242.1, on the reverse strand, counting down.
CGGCGGCAGAGGTCCGTGTCCGAGGTGACCTAGCCCAGGATCCGGCAGACCCAGACAGGGCCTACTTGTCGGGGGTGCCCACCCGAAGCTCACCGCAACAGCATTCGGGATGCGTGTCGCACGGGTCCAGGATCACGCCTCGCTCGACAAGGCATCCGCAGTCGGCGCAGTGGATCTTCATCGGGTCCATCGTGAGCTCGGTGTATCACGCGGCCGCTACCAGCGGCATCAGGACCGACGGTCCTCGGGTGTGTCGGACATCGGGGCCGTGAACCGGACGGCGGCGGCGCCAAGAAGCAGCACCGCACCGCCGGCGTACACCCAGTGGACGGCGAACTGATCGGCGATCACACCACCGAGACCGAGCGAGATCAGTACGCCCAGCAGCACCGATCCCGCAACATTCAGGGCCAGTACCGGCCAAGGAAACGTGCCTGCTTCGGTCAGGGCGATGACCGCCCACCGAAGCCCCGCACCCGCGGTCCCACCGACGGCGACCCCTGCGGCGCGGCGCCGGTCCCACTCTCCTCGCATGACGTCCAGCCTGCCCGGCATCAACCAGACGGATGGCCATGACCTCGCCGTACCATCCCTGATCAACGCTAATGTATGTGCATGTCTGTTGATATGGGCGTTTTGGCATCGGTACCGACGGTGGTCCTGAAGGCGCTGGCGGAGCCGCGGCGGTGGCGGATCGTCGAGCTGCTCTCGTGTGAGGAGCTTTGCGTGTGCCATCTCGCAGAGGAGGTGGGCATCGCCCAGCCGCTGGTATCGCATCACCTGAAGGTGTTGCGCGACGCCGGGTTGGTCGAGTCGGAGAAGCATCGTCAGTGGACGTACTACCGGCTTCGTGCCGGTGCGCTCGAGGGGCTCGGCGCGCGGATAGGGGCGATCACCTCGTGCTGCCCGACGCCAGGTGAGCGGCGGAGGCCCTGCGAGTGACGGTCATCACGCCGCCTCGGCCGGAGGACGCCTCGGTCCTGGAGAAGCTCTCGACACTGGACCGGTTCCTGCCGTTGTGGATCGGTGCGGCGATGGTGCTCGGGCTCGGTCTCGGCCGCCTGTTCCCCGGGCTCGATGACGCGCTCGATCGGGTCAAGATCGACACGGTCTCGCTGCCGATCGCGCTGGGGCTGCTGTTGATGATGTACCCGGTCCTCGCGAAGGTCCGGTACTCCAGGCTCGGCGAGGTGACCGCCGATCGCCGCATGCTGGGCTTGTCGCTGGTCCTGAACTGGCTGATCGGTCCGGCGCTGATGTTCGCGCTTGCGTGGCTGCTGCTCCCTGATCTGCCTCACTACCGCACGGGGCTGATCATCGTGGGCCTGGCGCGCTGCATCGCCATGGTCCTGATCTGGAACGACCTCGCCTGTGGCAACCGGGAGGCGGCCACGTTCCTCGTGGCGGTGAACTCGGTGTTCCAGATCGTGGCGTACTCGCTGCTGGGCTACTTCTACCTCGAGCTGCTCCCGCAGTGGTTGGGCTTCGACCAGCAGTCCCTCGATGTGTCGGTCTGGGAGATCGCGCGCGCTGTGCTCATCTTCCTGGGAGTCCCGCTTCTCGCCGGCTACCTGACCCGCCGCATCGGCGAGGGGCGCCGGGGGACCGAGTGGTACGAGAACCGGTTCCTGCCGCGCATCGGGCCGGTCGCCCTCTACGGGCTGCTGTTCACGATCATCGTCCTGTTCGCTCTCCAGGGTCACGCCATCACCTCTGCACCGTTCGACGTGGCCCGGATCGCGCTCCCGCTCCTCGTGTACTTCGCGCTGATGTGGACCTCGTCGTTCGCGCTCGGTCTCCGAATGGGGCTGCCCTACGACCGCAACACAACGGTGGCGTTCACTGCCGCGGGCAACAACTTCGAGCTCGCCATCGCGGTTGCCATCGGCGTGTTCGGCGTCACCTCGGGAGAGGCCCTCGCCGGAGTCGTCGGGCCGCTGATCGAGGTGCCCGTGCTCGTCGGGCTCGTCTACGTGGCCCTGTGGGCCAGGCGGCGCTTCTACCCCTCGGAGGCTCCCGGTGAGCTCCGACCATGACCGTGAGGTCCTCACCCGGACCGCCCAGCAGCTCGCTGGCCCCTTCCAGGGTGTCGTCGCGCCCGAGACGATCGAGCGGTTGCTGCACGAGTCCTACGACTCGCTCGCAGCGACGTCGAAGGTCACCAACTACCTGCCGCTGCTCGCAGAGCGCTTCGCGAACGAACGCCTCCGCTCCCTCGCCCGCAACCAAGGAGCCATCGTGTCCGACACTCCTGAGATTCTCGTCGTGTGCACCCACAACGCCGGCCGCTCCGTGGCCGCCCGGGTCCTGCTCGACCACTACGGCCGCGGCCGCGTCCTCGTGCGTTCAGCCGGCTCGACGCCAGGTGAGGACATCAACCCCGCTGTGGCTGAGATCCTCATCGAGCGCGGCCTCGATGTGTCCAAAGAGTTCCCCAAGCCCCTCACCGACGAAGCCGCCCGCAGCGCCGATGTGATCATCACGATGGGCTGCGGCGACGCCTGCCCCGTGTTCCCCGGCAAGCGCTACCTCGACTGGGATCTCACCGACCCCGCCGGCAAGCCTGTCGAGGAAGTGCGCCCGATCGTCGATGACATCGACCGACGATCCCGCGCCATCCTGGCCGAGCTGCTCGACGAGCAACCGCGCTAGGGCGGCGGACGAAGCGATGCCCGGCATAGCTCGGCACGCGGAGACGATCGCTACTTCGCCCTCTTCGCGGCGATGGGCGCCGCCGAGTCAGCCCGCCTTCTGCGGTCGCTCTTCGATCGGCTACCGGCAGCCGAACGCGACCTCGAAGCGGCGCACGAGCACGAACGGCGAGGCGACGAGCTGCTACGCGAGCTCATCGCGCACATGGGCGGCACCTTCCTCGGTCCCTTCGACAGCGAAGACATCGCCCGCCTAGGCCGCCTGATCGCAGACGTCACCGACGAGGTCCACCACGCCGCGCAGATGGTCCTGCTCACCGGTCTCCGAGAGTCCCCCGACGAGCTCACCGACCTCTGCGACGTGCTGGTGTCCATAACGGGCGCGGCGTCGACGCTCCTCGACCAGCTGTCGAGCAGGCTGCGACCACAACGCGATCTGGTGACGATCGATCTGCTGGAGTCCAAGGCCGACGCGCTCTACCGCTCGGTCCTGCTCCGGATCTTCGCAGGCGAGTTCGACGACCTCGACGCCATTCGCCTCAAAGAGGTGGCAGATGCGATCGAACGGAGCATCAACGCCGTCGAGGACATCGCCGACGAAGTTCGAGCTGATCTTCGTGCGAGCGAGCTGATCGTTTACCGAAGACGGTGCTGATCGGCGCTCCTGGGTTCCACGCTCGTCAGGTTGGCGGAGCCAGCTGCCGCCACGGAGGCGACAGGACAACCGATCACCGAGCGGGAAGATCGCAAGTTCGCTACGTCGGTAGGGCGTCGCGCTGGCGGACGTGCTCGATCAGCTGGCAGGTGCCAGCGCTCGATTCGGGGAGCTGGTCGGCCATGTCCTCGAGCGCGACGAGGTCGTCGCGCAGCGCGGTGAGCTCGGCGAGTCGCTGGTCGATCTCGGCGACCTCTCGGCGGAGTACGCCGCGGACGTACTCGCATGGCCGGTCGCCTCGCTCGCGGAAGGCGAGGATCTCGCGAATCTCATCGAGAGTGATCCCGAGGCGCTGGGCGGTCTTGATGAACCTGAGGCGCTCGACGTCGTCCTCGTCGTACGTGCGGTACCCCGAAGCGGTGCGCTTGGGGTCGGGCAGCAGGCTGATGCCCTCGTAGTAGCGGATCGTCTTGGGGTTGATCGCCAGACGTGCCGCCAGCTCTCCGATCCGCATCCGTGCCTCCGATGCAACGTTCCCTTCGGATGGAAGGGTAGGCGCATTCTGTTGGGCCGACACGGTGTGTTGCGTGGCGAGGCACTCTAGCCTTGACATTCCATCCAGATGGAAGGTCTACGATGCTCACCAGGATCTTCCATTCGTGAGGAGCATGGCATGACACCTCTTTCCCTGACCGTGAACGGTATGAGCTGCAGCGGCTGCGAGCAGCGCATCGCCGCCGTGCTGGAACGCCTCGACGGCGTCGACAACATCGAATCCGATCACCAGAGCGGCACCATCCGGCTCGACTACGACCCAGCAGTGGTGACGCCGGAGGCGATCGCGAGTCGCCTGGCCGACGCCGGCTACGAACGGTCCGAAGCGGCCGAGCGATGAGCCCCGTCGCCTCAGACACCGAGCAGATGTGGGCGGAAGAGCCGAGCCACCTCGAGGGCCGTGCTCGCATCCGTGCTCGCATCGCCGGCCTTCACTGCTCTCTGTGCACCGGAACGATCGAGAAGGCGCTGGGCCGCCAGGCGGGCATCGACAAGGTGGCGGTGAGCCTCACCCATGAGCAGGCGCTCGTGGACTACGACCCCAGCGTCGTCGCACCCGCGGACATCCTCACCACTCTGCGCGACATCGGCTACGACCTCTACGATCCGCGCAAGCTGCGGCCGTTCGAGGAGGAGGAAGCGGACCTCATCCGCGAGGGCCAGCGCCTCCTCGTAGCCGTTGCGGCGAGCCTGGCCGCCATCGCGCTCATCGCGAACGTCACCGGGGTGTGGTCCGTTCTCGTACCGGCATCGGTGGTCGCGCTGATGGTCCCGGTGGCCTATGCCATACTGCGTCCCGCCGGGCGAGGCTCCGCCGCTGGCGGCGCTCTCGCCCTGGTCGCGCCAGCGGCGCTGGCGATCGTCGGGCGGGCCACCGGGGTCATCGGCGAGACCGCTGCAGGGTGGATCACCGGGGCCTTGGCGCTCGCTGTCGTGTTCGGCGTGGCGCCGCACATCCTGCGCATGGCGTACCAGTCCGGACGTCGAGGCATCCTCAACCAGCACGTCTTGTTGGAGGTCGGGGCCTTCGCCGGAATCGCCGGCGGGGTCATCGGCCTCACTGGAGTGCTCGACCACTACCCGACGGCCCCCTTCTTCGCGGTGAGCGTGCTGGTGGCGAACTACCACATCTTCTCGGAGTGGCTCTCGCTGCTGGTCAAGACGCGCTCCAGCCAGGCGGTCAAGAAGTTGCTCGACCTGCAACCCGACACCGCCCGCGTCGTGGACGACGGCGGCGGCGAACTCGACGTCCCGATCGAAGCCATACAAGTGTCCGACCTGGTACGGGTACGGCCCGGCGAGCGCATCCCCGTCGATGGCCAGGTCGAGCGCGGCCACTCTGCGGTCGACCTCGCCCTCGTGACTGGTGAGCCCGTGCCGGTCGAGCGCTCCGTGGGCGACGACGTGATCGGCGGATCGATCAACGGCGACGGCACCCTCGTCGTGCGTGTGACCCGCGTCGGCGCCGACAGCTTCCTGTCACAGGTCGTCCGCCACGTCGAGGACGCCCGCGCGCTCAAGCCCGGCATCCTCCACCTCGTCGACCGGGTCCTGCGGGTCTACACCCCGACGGTGCTGCTGATAGCGGCAGGCGCCCTGACCGCCTGGCTCGCCAGCAGCGCACTCATCGATGGCCAGCCTGACGTACGCCGCGCCGTGTTTGCCGGCATCTCCGTGCTGGTCATGGGCTACCCCTGCGCTGTCGGCATCGCCGCGCCGCTCGCCATCGTCCGTGGCGCCGGTGAGGCGGCCGACCTCGGGGTCATCATGCGTACGGGTGAGGCCTTCCAGACCTTCGGCCAGATCCGCCAGGTCGTGCTCGACAAGACGGGCACTCTCACCGAGGGCCGGCCGGCCGTGCGGGAGATCGTCCCCGTCGATCGAGCCGGCAGCGAGCTGCTGGCGTTCGCGGCCGCCGCCGAGAGCCCCTCACAGCACCCCCTGGCCCGGGCGATCGTCGACGCAGCGCGTGCCCGGGGGCTCACCGTGGCAGATCCCGACCGCTTCGAGTCGGTCACCGGCTTCGGTGTCGACGCCACCGTTGGCACCCAGCGCGTCCTGGTCGGTCGGGCGCAGTTCCTGATCGACAACGGCGTGCCCGCCAGCGACGTAGCTGCGATCGTCGAACCTCTGGAGCGTGCAGGCCGCACGGTGGCGGCCGTCGCCGTCGATAGTGCCTTCGTCGGGGCCATCGGTCTCGGTGACGAGCCCCGGGCTGACGCAGCGGAGGCCGTCAGACGGATGCGGGCCGCGGGCATGCACCCGGTGCTCGTGACGGGTGACAACGCGGAGACCGCTCGTGTGATCGCGCAGCAAGTGGGGATCGACGAGATCCACGCCGGCGTCCTGCCCGACGGAAAGGCCGACATCGTCCGCCGCCTCCAGGCTGACGGAACACGGGTGGCGATGGTGGGCGACGGCATCAACGACGCCCCCGCCCTAATGCAAGCCGACGTCGGCATCGCCATGGGCGGCGGCACCGACATCGCCGTCGAGTCCGCTGACGTCATCATCCTGCGAGACGACATCTCCGCCGTCCTCACCGCCCAGGAGATCAGTCGATCCAGCTACCGCCGCACCCGCCACAACGTGGCCCTTGCGTTCCTCTTCAACGGCGTCGGGATCCCCCTCGCCGCCACCGGCTTGGTGGAGCCGGTATGGGCGATGATCGCAATGGCCCTGTCGGTCACCACGATCTTCGTCAACTCCCTCGGTGGCCGGCCGTCCCTGCTCTTCCAAGCCATCGGCAGCGTCGGGCGTACCATGCCCGCCCCCTCACAGGCATGACCTCTCACCACCATGTGGCCCAAACTGCTTCTCCGCGGGTAGATGTCACGAACGGCACGCTGGGCGCTTGGCGAAGGCGTTTCACTCCGCACGTCGAGCAGCCACGAGCCAGGCGCTCCCGTTGAGCACCACGCCGTCGGGTCCGGCATGGCTCTCCATCGTGTCGGCGACCGCCGCCCATGCACGTTGAGCTGCGTCCTCGCTCACTCCATCGAAGAGGGTTGCTGCCATCTCGGTCTGTCGCAGGAAGGCGAGCGTGTCGGTGCCGTCGGCACCCATCCAGGTCGGCTCGTCGACTTGGGTGATCGAGACGTCGACGAGGCCAGCGCCGCTCAGCAAGGTGTTGATCCGGTCGGCATCGGCGAGTGAGAACGGGCCGGGACCGCCAGCCGCGCCGAGGTCGGGCATCGGGATGTGCTGCAGCGCCGCGCCGGCAGGGACCATGAGCCAGTCGTTCACGAGCAGGTCGCGCCAGCACGTGAAGACGGCGCGGCCACCGGGTCGAAGCGCTGACGCGAGGTTGGCGAAGGCGACATCGGGGTGGTCGAAGAACATGATGCCGAAGCGACTGACCCAGGCGTCGAAGGTCGCAGGCTCGAACGCGGCGACCTCCGCATCCGCCTGGACGAAGCTGGCGTTGCCGATCTCGGCATCGTTCGCTCGCTGGCGCGCACGCTCGAGCATCGGTGTGGCGATGTCGACACTGAAGGCCTCCCCGTCAGGCAACAGGCGCGGGGCGATCGTGAGCGACAGCGCTCCGTTGCCGCACCCGACATCGAGAACCCGCTCGCCAGGGGCGGGCTTCAACGCATCGATGATCCGCGCCGCGAATGGGGCGAGCATCCGGTCGTAGCGCTCGTACTGGTCGGCCCAGTGCTCGCCACCGGTGCCGGCCCAGTGGGCGATCTGGTCTTCGTTGGGCATGTGGAAGTAGTACCAGCGAGAGCGGTCAGGTGCTCGCGTAGCCCTCTGCCTGCGTGTCCTCGTCAGCGACCCGGACGCCGTAGTGGTAGGCGAGCTTTCCTCCGAGCCATCCGGACACGGCGAGGATGGCGAGGGCGACTGTTGAGCACACGAACGCGGCGATCGTCACGTCGCCCTCATCGAGGTGGTCTCGACGCAGCGCGAACGAGATCGCATAGAGCGCAACCGCGGTGAGGTTGAGGGCCATGTGCGTGAGTCCCGTGCGGAACGCCGGGGTGCCACGCGGGATGGTGAGCAGGTCGAGCAGCCCGAACAGCGCTGCGGCGACCGCGCCGAGGATGCCGATGCCGATCAGCCAGAAGGAGCCCTTGACGAAGACCTCGGGTTCGCCGGCCCATCGCGACGCGAGGTCGAAGACGAAGCTGACGACCCAGGCGCCGATGGGGATCGTGACCAGGATCGGGTGGAACGGGTGGCCGTAGGGACCAGCGAGCGGTGTGACGGGCTGCTTGGCATCTCGGCGCGATGTCGCAGTCACAGATCGGTCATTTGGGGCTGTCGCCATGGGCCGTCTCCCTCGTCAGCTGGCGTGCTGGCCACGTACCCGCGATGGAGCGGGAGCACTCGGTCACCCCGCCGACGTTCTGCCGCATCGGTCGTTCACGCTTCATCTGATGTAGCGCATCGCGGTGCCATACCGCTCCTGGACCGCACCTCGTGGAATGGCCAGAGCGATCAGCGCGGCTCCGCTGACGATGGAGCTGACGGTGTAGTCCATTGCTCCGCCATCGAGGAGTAGCGGTGCGACGACGAGCCAGGCACCGAAGGCGACGTTGACGAACCGCAGCGCTCGTCCGACCTCGGCCATGGCGATGACGGCGACGCAGACGGCGAGTGCTCCGACGAGGTGATCGCTGTCGGCGGCACCGCCCGTGGTGCCGAGCACCGCGGGTGCGGCCATGAGCCACACACCGACTGCGGTGCTCGCTAGCAGGGTCCACGACGGTGTCATGCCCCAGACCGATGCGCGGGCCGCCGGGCCCATCGGGGCGGGGTACTGCGGTGACCGGTCGTCGGTTCCGCCGTCCTCGTCGGTGTCGCCATACCAGAAGGTGTGCCACAGGCCGGCGCCCTCACGCCTCCGTCGAGCGAGGAACTGCAACATGGCGACGACCTCGTCGAGGGTGAGCGGGATCATCACGAGCATCGCAGCAGCGGTGACGAGCGCGTAGGTGCTCCATGTCCCGACAGAGACCGGCTGCATGATGATCAGGAAGATGCTCACCGCGCTGAGCGGGATGACGAGGATCCCGAAGAAGCTCACCATCCACGGCATGGTGCGCCAGCGCTGTGTTCCGCCCATGTAGCCCATGAGCGCCTCGATGCTGTAGGCGAAGACGCCGAGGCCGGCGTCGGAGATGGGCCACGCCATGGAGATGTCGGAGTCGAGGATCTCCTCGGTGCCGTTGCCGAAGAACGGGTCCCAGAGGCTGTCGGTGTAGCCGAGCTGGTAGGCAGCCATGAGCCGAGCGAAGAAGAAGCCGATCCAGCCGAGCGCGATGATCGGCGTGCGCTGCAGCCACGACGACGGGTTGTAGGACCATCCCGGCGGCCGCTCCGGGCCCGGCTGCATGATCGCCATCATCCCGGGCATCGCAGGGATCAGGACGGTGAGGGCGATCACCAGGCCGCCGACGAGCAGGCCGTTGAGGTAGGCCGCTTCGTCGGGTGCCCAGAGCACGAGCGGTGCGAACATGACCCACACGCCGACCAGGCATGCCGCCCAGCGGGCCCAGTAGCGGCGCGCGTCGAGTGACAGCGCGGCGAAGACAAGGAGCGCAATGCCGCTGGCGATGTCGCTCCAGGTCATCCACTGCCCACGGACGCCGACGGGTGAGAGGCCGCGGGTGGAGGTCGTCTCCCGCACACCGTCGGCCACCTGCCCCGGGTCGCCGTAGCCGAACGTCGACGGCGAGAAGACGAGCCACACGCCGAGCAGGACGACGACGCTGAGCAGCCACAGCGTCTTGCCCGCGTGCTGCTCCTGCATTCCTTCCATCTCATCGGCGGACATGGCGTGACCTTTGGACTCGTCGCCCTCAGAGCCCATGTCCATCGACGGCCGGGCGTTGCCGCGCACTGGCATGCCGGTGTGATCGTCGCCGTTCACCGTGTCGCCTGCTCCGGGTCGAACCCGTTGGCGCGGTACCAGGCGCCGGGGTCGTCCCTGAGCGCGGCCGCGATCACCGGCACCGTGTCGCGCAGCGACCGCTTGGCCCGCCAGCCGAGCAGCGTGCGGGCGGTGGTCGTGTCGAGGGCGTAGTGGTCCGCCGTGCGCTCCACCATCCAGGGCTTGACGAAAGGGTCACCCCCAGGGAGCAGGTCCTGGAGCCAGGCGCCAGCCTTCGCCACGGCCCGGGGGACCCGCTGGGTGCGCCAGGGCCGGCCGTGGAGGGCCAGTCCGATCAGGTCCTGCAGCTCCGCGAAGGTGGGTGCGTCGTCCTCGCCGAGCAGGATCGCTGCCTCGTCGGGCAGGTCGTGTCGTCGGTCGACCACGGCGGCCATGGCCTCGACGAGGTCGGTGATGTGCAGGTACGGGGTGACGGTGGCGGTCGGGGCGGGAAAGAGGTGGCTGGTGAGACGGCGTTCCCAGATGCGGCGGATCTGGTTGGCCAGCGGTGGCGCGTGGCCGAGGTCGTCGTACACCCCGGCGATGCGCAGGAGCACGATCGGGGTGTCGCCGTGGCGCTCCCGGATGACCTGCTCGGTGTCGACCTTCGACTGCGGGTACGGCCATGCCGGCGCCAGGGATGCGCCCTCGTCAATGCGTTGGCCCGGTGTGGCAGGTCGGTGCACCAGCAGGGTGCTGGAGAACACGAACTGCTCGACGGTGAAGGGCTGCAGCGCGTCCAGCAGCCGGCGGGTGCCCTCGACGGTGATCTGGTCGTACTTCGGGCTGGGTTCGCCTGAGAAGTCGTAGTAGGCGGCGAGGTGCATCACCGAGGCGATGCGCTCGCCGTAGGCGTAGCGGACTCGAGCGAGACCCGCAGCGACGCTGGCGTCGTCGGTCAGATCGACGCAGACGCACTCCGCCTCGACCGGTGGGTGCGGGTCACCGGCCCGATCGAAGCCCACCATGGCGTGATTCGCAGCGAGCGCGCGAATGAACGGAGTGCCGATGAAGCCACTGCTTCCGGTCACCAGTACGACATCATGTTCAGACATCGGTCGCGCTTCTACCCGGGCACTCAACGATGAATCCCGTGCGGCTGCCTCTACTGCGTGTAGTTGGTCGTCGCGGCGGGAAGCTATCCCACCCATGAGCCGACATCGTCCAGCTCGACGCCCGATCGCCCCGACCTTGCTCGTAGCTCCTCGAGCTCGCCGGACGAGTGCGGTGTATCGAGTCGTCGCTCCGGGTCTCGCGCCCGCCATGTACGCCTTCGAGCACACCATCGGCGCGAGCGCCGCCCGCCACCTGCAACGTGCCGTACGGCAGCTCCCCGATGGGCGCATCCTCGACGTCGGCACAGGCACCGGGCGCCAGCTCGGCCCGCTCGCCACGAGCCCGCAGACCAAGGCGATCGGCCTCGACCCGGTCGAGCCCCTGCTGCGTCGTATGGCGCAGCGACTGCCGACGGCGTCCCCGGTGGCAGGCGAGGCCCACGACCTGCCGTTCCGGCGGGAGTCGTTCGACGCTGCGATCGCCGGGTGGGTGTGGGAGACGCTGGTCGATCCCTCCGCGGCCGCGCACGAGCTTCGCCCTTGCGGTGCGTCCCGGCGGCATGCTCCTGATCGTCGCCTACACGAAGGCCTCCGGCCGGGCGCGCCTGTTCTCACGCCTGCTCGACATGGCCATGCTTGGTCTGCTCGGCGCCACCGTCGACGACGCCCAGATGACGCAGCTCTCGGGCTTCACGGTGGTCGAGCGCCGTCGCTTCAACGGCGGGCTCGCAACATTTGTCCGGCTTCGCGACACCCACCCCGGGTGGGTAGGGTAGGCCCATGAAGCAACACCATCAGAGCAACGTCCTGAATCGACTGAAGACCGCTCGGGGACACCTCGATGCGGTGGTGCGGATGGTGGAGGACGACGCGTACTGCCCCGATGTCATGAAGCAGCTCTCCGCCGTGCAAGGGTCGCTGGAGCGGGCGAGCCGCATCGTGCTGCAGAACCACCTCGAGACCTGTGTCGCCGCCGCGATGGTTGCGGGCCGCACCGACGAGATCGTCGAGGAGCTGATGGAGGCGCTGCGCTACGACCGGATCACGACCGGTCCCGGCAAAGAGCTCCCGCTCACCGAGGCGAGCTGATGGTCCAGACCGCTGCCGACCGCCAGGACCTGGAGACCACAGAGGCCGATTTCGCTGTGTCGGGCATGACGTGTGCGTCCTGTGCGGCGCGGGTGCAGAAGAGCCTCGAGCGATCCGATGGAGTGACCGCCGCCTCGGTGAACCTGGCGACCGAGCGGGCCACCGTCAGCTTCGACGCCGACCGCACTACCCCCGACGAACTGGTCGAAGCCGTGGGCCGGCTCGGCTATGGCCTGGCGCCGCTCACCGACACCACGCAGGCCGACGGGGTTGGTAGCGAGGCGGTGTTGCAGCGCATGTGGCTGCGCCGCGTGCTGGTGGCCTGGCCGCTCGGCGTGCTCGTGTTGGTGCTGTCGCTGTGGTTCATGGACGATCCGTGGGCCCGGTGGGGCGCGTTCGTGCTCACGGTGCCGGTCCAGTTCTGGGCTGGCTGGCCGTTCCTGCACCAGGCCGCGGTCAGGGCAAGGGCGCGCACGGCGAACATGGACACGCTCATCGCCATGGGCACCCTGGCGGCGTTCGCGTTCTCCACATGCCAGGTGGTGTTCGGTGGCCGTCATGCCGAGCACTACTTCGACACCTCGGCGCTGATCATCGCCTTCCTCCTGCTGGGCCGGTACTTCGAGGCCCGCGCGAAGGGGCGAGCCTCGAGCGCCATCCGCTCGCTGCTGGAGCTGGGTGCCAAGGAGGCCCGCGTGCTGGGGGACGACGGCGAGGAGCGGTTGGTGCCAGTCGAGCCAGGTTCGCGTCGGCGGACCGGCTGCGGGTGCGGCCCGGCGAGAAGATCCCCGTCGACGGGGAGATCGTCGAGGGCGCGTCGGCGGTCGACGAGTCGATGCTCACCGGCGAGTCGGTCCCGGTCGACAAGGGGCCGGGCGACCGGGTGGCGGGCGCCACCATCAACGCTCACGGCGTGCTGACCGTGCGGGCCACAGCAGTCGGCGCCGACACCGCGCTGGCGCAGATCGTCCGGCTGGTCGAGGAGGCGCAGGGCACACAAGGCGCCCGTGCAGCGCCTCGCCGATCGGATCTCGGCCGTCTTCGTGCCGGTCGTGCTGGCCGTGGCCGCGGTGACCTTCGCGGCCTGGGCGCTCAGCGGCGAGGCCACTGCAGGACTGGTCGCTGCGGTGGCGGTCCTGATCATCGCCTGCCCTTGCGCACTCGGTCTGGCCACACCGACGGCGATCATGGTCGGTACCGGACGGGGCGCGGCGATGGGCGTGCTGATCAAGGGCGGCGAGGTTCTCGAGCGGTCCAAGCGCATCGACACCGTTGTCTTCGACAAGACCGGCACGCTCACGAGAGGGCAGATGAGCTTGACCGACGTCGTCGCCGGCGGCGGCGAAGATCGCGTCGACGCTGCTGCGTCGGGCAGGCGGCGGTGGAGGATGCCTCCGAGCACCCCGTGGGCAGGGCCGTCGTCGACGCTGCCCGGAGCGAGGTGGGGCCGTTGCCCACCGCCGGCGACTTCCGGGCGCTACCCGGCAAGGGGGTGACCGCCACCATCGAGGGCACTGTCGTATCGGTCGGTCGTCGCACGATGCTGGCCGAGGCCGGCCTGATGGGTTGCACTGATCTCGACGCAGCCGCCGAGCGCCTCGAGGCGGACGGCAAGACGGCGATGTTCGTCGGCTGGGACGGTCGTGTCCGAGCCGTCCTGGCGGTCGCCGACACGCTCAAGGACGAGGCGGCACCGGTGCGTGGCCGAGCTGCGGGCGATGGGCATCGAGGTCGTCATGATCACCGGCGACAACCGGCGCACGGCGGCGGCGATCGCTTCGGCGGTCGGCATCGATCGAGTGCTGGCCGAGGTGCTGCCCGAGGACAAGGTGGCACGAGGTCCGGCGGCTCCAAGCCGAAGAAGGTCGGGTGGTGGCCATGGTCGGCGACGGGGTCAACGACGCTCCGGCGCTGGTGCAGGCCGACCTCGGCATCGCCATCGGGCACAGGCACCGACGTCGCGATCGAGTCGTCGGACATCACGCTGCTCTCCGGCGACCTGCGCGGTGTCGCCCACCGCCATGCAGCTGGCACGGCGCACCTTCCGCACGATCCTGCAGAACCTCGGGCTGGGCCTTCGTCTACAACGTCGTGCTCATCCCGGTCGCTGCGATCGGCCTGCTCAACCCGATCCTGGCCGGCGCGGCCATGGCGTTCTCCAGCGTGTCGGTCGTGGGGAACAGCCTTCGCCTCTACGGCTTCCGCCGCCGCTGACCGCCGCACCATCAGAAGAGCACCGGCCACGGCGAGCGCGCCGGCGTTGAGGAACAGGGTGTAGTCGACCTGAAGGTGGCGACCGCGAGGACCGGTGCCATCAGCACCTGCACGGGCACCACCCACCACGAGTCGCCCTGCGGGAACAGGGCCTCGAACACCTCGTCCGGCACCAGAGAAGCGATGGCGCCGGCAACCGCGAAGCCCACGAGCAGCTCCTTCCAGACCATGCCCCACTCGGAGACGTACGCATCGCCCACCCGGGACCACGCGCGCCGATCGCGCAGGCGAGCGGCGAGCGACTCCGGTAGCCCTTCAGAGCGCTCCATGTCGCCCGCCTCGACCCGGCGTGCATGCTCGAGCGCGGCATCCGCGAGTCCGTCTGGGACGGTCAGGCGCACAAGGACGGCCATGACCGCCACCAGAACGGGAGCGCCCACGAAGAGCGCCACGGCGTACTCCCAGCCCAGGAAGATGACCGCGAGCGCGGCCACCTCGATGGCGAGGTTCGTGGAAGCGAACATGAACGCCAAGGCGCTGGTGAGCGCAGCACCTTTGGTGAAGAGGCTCCGGGTTGCGGAGAGAGCGGCGAACGAGCAGGACGACGACGCGAAGCCGAGGAGCATCGCCAGCCCCAGCTGGGCCGGTGAACCCTGGCCGAGACGTGTCGCTGCCTCCCTTCGCGACACGAAGACCTGGATCGCTGCGGAGATGGCGTAGCCGAGCGCCAGCGCCCACGCCGCGCGCCAGAACAACCCAGCGGCCGTGGCGACCGCGTCCCACAGCGAGCTCACGGTGACCGCCGCGCGGCAGGGATCGGATGCAGCTCTACGTCATCGACGCGGACGAATGGCGGCGCGGTGAGCAGCATTGGAAGCCCTTCTTTCCCCATGAGCGTCAGCCGATCCTGCTTCCGCGGTCTGCTGCCCGACGTCGCGTGGATCGCTGGGCGGCGCACCTCCTCCGACACTGTGTAAGGATGACATGGATAGCGAGTCGTCCCCAAGCAGGATCTCGGCTCCGCTGGAGACGGGACTGCCGACGGAGAAGGAGTGAAGCTCTTGGCCGTTGCCTCGTGGCTCATCGTGGGTGGATTGATGCTTCTGTGCGGGCTGGCGATGGCCCGCCTGATGTGGATCGCCGAGGGCCGCCCGCCCCTGCGCAAGCCGACCCCACCGACCCCCATCGATGGCTCGCCAGGTAACACCACGCGGCCGGGCGCGTAGGGGGAGCGCATGGCAATGATGCACGGCTGGATGATGGGCCTGTGGTGGCTCTTCGCGCTCTCGGCGGTCGCGCTCCTGGCCGTGATCGCCGTGATCGCGGTTCGACGCTTCGGAGGCACCTCGGATCCGAGGAGGGCGCTCGGCCTCCTGCAGGAGCGGTACGCGAGCGGTGAGATCGACGAGGAGGAGTACCACCGGCGTCGGCGCGAGCTTCAGAGCCGGGCCTGACCGCCCTCAGGGCTCCTACAGTGTGTAGGCTTGCTGCCGTTGTAGCCGTCCCGATTCCGACCGGAGCACCGCTTGAAGCGCACGATCCTCACCGTCGCCGTCACGGCGCTCATCGCCGCAGGTGTGGCGTTCGCCCTCGGCCGGGCGTCGGGCGACTCGGACACCGAGCCGGTATCCGCGAGCGGCGAAGTCGCCGGGCACGAAGCTGGTGAAAATGCCGGGCATGAATCTGATGAGCCCGCGTCGGGGCGGGCCGTCATCGCCGGTGCTGAGCACATCCATGCCGTCACCTACCTCCCCGACGGTGACCTGCTGTTAGGCGCTCACAGCGGTCTCTACCGCAGCGATGACGGGGGCAGCGGATGGGCGAAGATCGACCCGAGCGGGCAGCTGGAGTCGACCGACTTCATGAGCCTTGTCCGCCACCCGTCTGAGCCTGGCACGCTGTTCGCCGGCGGACACGGGCTCGGCGTCGTGAAGAGCACGGACGGCGGCCGCACCTGGGTTCGGTCGGATGCGGGCATCGATGGAACCGACATCCACGCACTGGCCATCAACCAGCGGCAGCCCGAGTACCTGTTCGCCTACTCGGCCGGCAAGGGCCTGTACCGCAGCTCCGACGGTGGAGCGAGCTGGGATCGCCTCGATGACGGTCCCGAGAATCCTGGTGTCCGCTCCTTCGCATACATGGCGGTGCAGACGGACATGGACCGCTCGATGGGCTCCGACAACTGGGGTTTGCTGTTCGCGGGCACGGCCGACGGCATCTACGACTCCTACAGCTGCTTCTGCGGGTGGCGCCAGACCACGGATCAGTTCGACGGAGCGACGGTGTACTCGCTCGCGACGGTGCACGCCGACCTCCGAACGATGTACGCCGGCACCACCGATGGCTTGTGGAAGTCCACCGACGAGGGCAAGACCTGGGAACGGCTCGACGGTGTCGAGGGACGGGTCGCCGCGGTGGCGATCGATCCATCCGATCCTGCTGCGGTCACTGCCGTGAGCGAGCTGGGTGAGGTCTTCGCGAGCGACGATGCCGGCCGCACCTGGGACAAGAGGAACTAGTACCTACCACCGAAAGGACACGTGATGGAGACGATCGCTTACCTGCTGCCAGCATTGGGCTGTGCCGCCATGATGGGCGGGATGATGTGGATGATGGGCCGCGGTAACGGAGCCAAGACCGACACGCCTGATGCTGCGCGCACCAAGGAGATCGACGCGCTTCGTCAAGAGGTCGCCGACCTGCGCCAGGGCGCCCCGGGGGCTACCGCGGACGGCTAGACGCGTCGCTCGCGGGCAACGCCGGCGGTGATCGGGGAACGCACCTAGCGCATCCGGCATTCAGCGGAGGTCTGTGCTCGCCGGGATCGCTCGGGATGACTCCCTGCTCGGCGCGCAGGCGCTCACCTCCGCACGCAAGCGTCGGCATCGCCCTGCGGGCGGCTTCGGAGTGGGTCGTCGAGCTGGTCGTTGGCGGTCTCGAACTCGTCGTGGGTGGCGTGCCACCGAAGGTCGAGGGCGCGGCCGGCGGTTGAGACGCTGAGACCGGCCCAGAGCGAGGGCACCAGCGTGCGCGCCGACAGGTTCATGGCCGGACAGCGATGCCGAGGATGTGCGGAGCCGTCGGGATGGCGGGCGCTGGGCGGAACTCGAAATCACGGGATCGTTCGACGATGAACCCGGCTGCCTTGATGGCGGCGAGGGTGTCGCGGCTCGCGTGGCAACCGCCCGCCAACCGGGGCCAGACGGTGCGGTCGAGCGCCCGTTGCATGCGGGCGAGGCGGGGACGGTCGGACGCCACATGCTCGTAGAAGCGGAGCTCGCCGCCTGGCCGGATCACCCGGTGCAGTTCTGCGAGCGCGGCTGAAGGGTCGTCGACCGAGCACAGCACCAGCGAGGCGACGCCGGCGTCGACGCTCGCGTCGTCGACAGGGAGGCGGTCTGCGGTGCCGTCAACGACGGTCACGGAGACCGTTGCGGCTCGGGCTGCCGCCGCGGCGCGCTCGCGCATGTACGACTCGGGTTCGACGGCCACGACCTCACTCACGGACGTGGGGTAGTGGCCGAAGTTCAAGCCGTTGCCGGCACCAACCTCGATGACCCGGCCGCTCAGACCGCTCAGCAACTCGTCGCGATGCTCTGCCGCGCCCTTCGCCTCGGCGAGCCGACCGAACCACGCGTAGAGGCGGGCAAAGATCGGGTGGTGGACCCCTTCTCTCCTCACAGGAGACTTCGTATCAAGGTTTCGGCCTTCAGTTGAACTGGTGTGTCTCCGGCGCGCGCCCAGAGCTGGTGCGCTGATCGGCGCGCAGGCGTTCCACCTCGGCACGCAGCTGTGAGAGCTCGTCGTCGGTCTGGCCCTTCTCGCTGGCACACGAACGGTCGCCTGAGCCGGGCATCATGCGCATCATCACGATCATCGAGAGCGGGCAGGCCGCGAGGATGAGCAGAGGCAAGGCCGCTCCGAAGACGTTCGGTGCGAAGAGGTAGATCCCGAGCCCAGCGATCGCGAGAGCGGCGACGACCTTCTTGTTGAAGCACATGGTGCGGATTCCCTTCCGGTTGCTGTGCCACAGATCCTACACCTACAACGTGTCGGAGTCACTCGAGCGGACGCTGAGACCCGCTGACTACACTGTGTCGGTTCACCAGGTGCGAAAGGAAGTGGCATGGCCCGGAAGCGGCAGCTCGGAGGGGGCGAGCTGGAATCGGCGGTGATGGAGGTGCTCTGGGACCAGAGCGGCTGGCTCACGGCCGGCGAGGTGCACGAGGTCCTCGCGACGTCCCGCCCGCTGGCGTACAACACGGTGCTGACGATCCTCGTGCGCCTGTGCCAGAAGGGCAGGCTCGAGCGCCAGCGGGATGGTCGAGCCTTCGCCTTCCGGCCGCTGCAGAGCCGTGAGGCGTACGCGGCGGCCCGCATGGATGGTGTGCTGCGACAGGCGCGAGACCGTCCGGCGGCACTCGCCAGCTTCCTCGAGACGCTGGGCGAGAGCGACCGCAAGCAGCTCCGGCGGCTTCTCGGTCAACCGGCGAAGAGGCGCTGACCTTGGCGCCGCTCCTGCTGATCGGCGGCTTGACGCTCGCATCCTTGCCGGCGCTGCTGCGCCGTGTGGGTCGCCGGCTCGCCGCCTCTGAGTGGGCGCAGCTGTGCGTCGTAGCCATGGTGGCCGGTGCAGTGCTCGTTGAGCTCGGTGCGCTGCTCTGGGCGGCGCCCACGGTGCTGCGAGCTGCAGGAGTGGATGCCCTCGCGATGGCATGCGAGCAGGTGCTGGGCCCGCTCCAGCCGCTCGGCGTTCCGGGCGGGCTCGTCGGGATCCTGCTCGCCACCGCACTGCCGGTTCTCGCCTGGGAGAGCCGCCGCCGAACTCGTGCGCAAGCCGATGCCCTGGCGATCGAGCCTGAGCTCGGCCGGCACGAGCAGCGGGTGGGCTTCGAGCTGGTCGTCCTGCCGACGAACGAGCCACTGGCGTACAGCGTCGATGAGGGCGTACCTCAGGTCGTGATCTCGCAGGGGCTGTGCGATGCGCTCACCGACGACCAGCTGGCGGCGGTGGTGTCGCACGAGCAGGCGCACCTGGCGCATCGTCACCCGCAGCTTCTGTCGTGGGCAGCGCTGGCGGCCGCTGCGCTTCGATGGTGGCCGCACGCAAGATCCTCGAACCAGGCGCTGCGAGCGGGGTTCGAGCGCTGGGCTGACGACGGGGCCACCGCCGGCCGGCCGGAACGGCGGCTGGCGCTGCGCGATGCGCTCCTGGCCGTGGTGATGGCAGACGCGCCCCAGGGTGTCGCCGCCTTCTCGCTCGCCGAGGCGACCGCCGAGCGGATCGAGGCCATGGACACGCCACCACGAGCCTCGCTCGCCATGCATGCCGGCATCTACCTACCGGGCGCGGCGGCGTTCGGAGTCGCGGTGGGCGCGATGGGCGGCTGGATCGGTCAGATGCAGGCAGTGCTCGCCATGGCCGGTCGCTGTCCGCTCTGAACGAGGTCGGCGGCTCGCTATTCGCTGCCGGTTGCGACGCAGTGCGGCCCCTCCGCCTCCTGCCCCGTGGTGTTGGTCCCGATGGGCGGGCCCGTGATGATCACACCGGTATCCACGACGAGCCGCCCTCCGCCGATGTCCATCGCGAACCGATCCATGCCGCGCGGGGCCGGTCCGCCCTTCTTCTCCCCGACCTGGTTGTACTGCGAGCCGTGGCACTGGCACTCGAACCACTGCGACGACTTGCACTCCGGTACCCGCCAACCGAGGTGGGGGCACTTCTGGTAGAGGGCCACGAAGCCGGCCTCCATCCCGGCGAGCTCCGCCGCTGAGTACACGCGCCGTGCGGTCGCCAGCGCCGCTTGCGGGTACTCGGTCAGCCACATCCGGCCCTCCGGGTAGTAGGCGAAGCCGTCGCCTTCCTCGATCTTCGCCCGCACCGCTTGGGCGCTTCCGAGGTTGATGACGGACCCGAACCCTGCACCGAGCTTGGGCCATAGGAAGGCGAGCACTGCCGCGCCGAAGCCGGAGAGGCCGAGCCCGAAGAAGGTGATGATGCCGCGGTTGAAGAACTGGCGGCGGGTGACGCCCATCGTCTCGGCGTCGGGCGCAACGAACGGCGTTGGCGGCGCCTTTGCGAGCGTGGCCACGCTGCCACCGCCCTTCGACCGCTCCATCTCGGCGCGGCGCTCGATCTCTCGGCCGGATGCCGTAGGAGGCACCGACCCGGAGATCGAGCGATCCGCTCGTCTCGTCTCGCGCGAGAGCCGGCCGATCATCTCGTCCCGGTCGTTCCGAGAAGCGACGCCGACGAGCAGCACTCCCGCTAGCAGGACGAGAACCGGGACGGACACCACCAGAGCGCTGGAGAGCTCGATGGCAGCGACCGGTGCCATGAACCCAATGTACGACAATGTGTGGGAGAAGCGGCGTGCCGCCCCGTTGCCCAGGTGGCGGCTAGGCGTCCTCCGCGAGAAGGCGATCGATCTGTGAACTCAGCTCTGCTTCGCTCAGCTCGCCCGTCTTGGTGGCGATGATGGTGCCTGATGCGGTGATGAAGTAGGTGGTCGGTACGCCGAACGCCCCGTAGGTGCGTGCGACCGAGCCGTCGGGGTCGTATCCCGACGGGTAGCTGACGCCGGTCTCGGCGAGGAAGTCGACCGCTTCCTCGCGCTGGTCCAGGTGGTTCACGCCGATGAACGCGACTTCGTCGCCGAACCTGGCGTGCCCATCCTGGAGGACCGGCATCTCCTGTCGGCAGGGAACGCACCAGGATGCCCAGATGTTGAGCACGACCGGCGTGCCGAGGCGCGGGACCGCCACACTCTCCGTGGGGTCGGCGAGGCCCGGCAGTTCGATGGGTGGTGCGGACCGCTCCTCTGTGCTGAGCAAGGCATCGTCGTCGGCGCTCTCGAACCCCAACAGCGCGATCACGACGGCGGCGAGTGACAGGGCTCCGATGACGAGGAGCCACTTCCTGTGCCGGATGCTCGCCATCACGCTCGCACCGCTCGACGATCCATCATCGTAGAACCTACACAGTGTCGGTCTCCTGCCCCACAGATCCTTCGCTCCCGAACGGATCGTTGCACCGACGCGATGTAGGTTCACACTCGATGGCAGCAGATGACCGTCCCTCGCCGGGGCTCGAGGCCGGCGAGGACGGACCCCGCCGCGCTGGTGCGGACACAGCCGCGGACGTGCCGGAGGTCTGGACCGCGCGACCTCGCGGGAGGTGGCTGCGTTGGACGCTCGCTACCGTCGCCTTGACGGCGGTCGGCGCGTGGGCGCTCGTCGCCGGCTCCCGTCTGGGCCAGGACGCCACGCAGGTGCAGTCGCCACTGCTCGGCGAGCCGGCGCCGTCGTTCGAGCTGCCGCTCCTCGACGGCGGGACCATCGACAGCGCTGACCTCCAGGGCCAGGCCTACGTCGTGAACTTCTGGGCCTCCTGGTGCGTGCCCTGCCGCGAGGAGGCGCCGGTTCTGCAGGCGTTCCACGAGCGCTGGTCGGACCGCGGCGTCCGGCTGATCGGCGTGGTGTACCAGGACACCGCATCGAAGGCGGAGGGCTTCCGAGACGAGTTCGGCCTGACCTTCCCGCAGGCCGTGGACCCTGACGGTACGACCGCGATCGACTTCGGGGTGTTCGGCATACCGGAGACCTACGTCGTCGACGAGCGGGGGATCGTCATGGCGAAGCTCGTTGGTGCGGTCGGGCCGACCACGCTCGACGACGTGCTCGCACAGATCCGATCCGGCCAGACGGTGACCGACCGAAACGAGAGATACCGCACCTCGCCCGACGACGACTAGGCGGGGACCCTCATCAGGCGGCAATGGCACGAGAGGTGCTCCAGCCCCGATTCCCGCAGCAGGAACAGATCAACCTACGCTATGTAGGTCGTGTCTGGTGTGACCCTTCCGCTCCTTGCGCTCGTCGCCGGCGTCATCTCGTTCTCGTCACCGTGCTGCCTGCCGCTCGTGCCGGGTTACCTGTCCTACGTCTCGGGTCTCCCGGTGAGCGAGCTGAACGAGCGGCAGGCTCGACAGACCACGCTGCGGGCGGCGCTGCTGTTCGTCGCGGGCTTCACCTTGGTGTTCACGGCACTCGGCAGCTCGTTCGCGCTCCTCGGCTCCACGCTGCAGCGGAACCTGCCCACCATCACCCGGGCTTCCGGCGTGCTGATCGTGGTGATGGGGTTGGCGATGCTGGGCGTCATCCGCATCCCGCTGCTGTACAGGGAGGGCCGCTTCGCCATGGCGAAGGTCCCGGCGGGCCCGCGAGGCGCGCTGCCGATGGGGATGGCGTTCGCGTTCGGATGGGCGCCCTGCATCGGGCCCGTCCTCGCCACCATCCTCGCGACCGCTGCGGCAACGCAGACAGCGGGTTGGGGTGCAATCCTGCTTGCGCTGTACTCGATCGGGCTGGGCATCCCGTTCATCGGGCTCGCCCTCGGGCTCCAGCGGGCACGACGGTCGATGGCGTGGCTCACCCGCCATGGTCGCCACGTCGAGGCCGCAGGCGGGCTTCTGCTGGTCGGCGTCGGTGCGCTGTTCATCTCCGGGGCGTGGAGCCGCTTCTTCATCCCGCTCCAGCGCTACTTCGCCCAGTTCGGCTGGCCACCGATCTGATGCGTGCCTCGCTTGGAACCGCGGGCGTCACGCTCGGCTTCACCGCGTGCGTCATCGGCGCCGGCCTGTTGGTGACCGCGCTCCTCCGCCGCGACACACGCATGGCGTGGGCGGCTCGCGGCATGGTGGCTCTGGTCCTGGCCGGAGCGCTGATCGCGGTGGGCGCCATGCAGTGGGCGCTGCTCACCGATGACTTCTCGCTCGCGTACCTCGCCAACAACCACTCCCGCTCCACGCCGCTGCTCTTCACGATCGCCACGATGTGGGGGGCCCTGGAGGGCTCGATCCTGCTGTGGGGTCTGGTCCTCGCGGCCTACCTGTCGTGGGTGACCTGGCGCTTCCGCGACCGGCTCGACGACCCGCTGGTCGCATGGGCGCTCGTGGCCGGCTTGCTCGTCGGTGCCTTCTTCTTCGGCCTCATGCTGGGCCCGGCCAACCCGTTCGGCCTGGTGAGCCCCGTGCCAGCCGACGGCCCCGGCCCGAACCCGCTGCTCCAGAACCACGTGCTGATGGCGTTCCACCCGCCGATCCTCTATCTGGGCTACGTCGGCTTCACGGTGCCGTTCATGTTTGCGATCGCCGGGCTCATCACCGGCCGGCTTGGGGAGGGCTGGCTGGTGGCGACTCGCCGGGCGACGCTGTTCGCCTGGGGCTGCCTGACGACCGGCATCGTCCTCGGAGCCTGGTGGAGCTACGAGGTGCTCGGCTGGGGTGGCTACTGGGCGTGGGATCCCGTCGAGAACGCCTCGCTGCTCCCATGGCTGACGGCGACTGCCTACCTGCACTCGGTGATGATCCAGGAGCGCCGCGGCATGCTCCGCGTTTGGAACCTCTCGCTCGTGCTCGCCACGTTCTGCCTCACGATCCTCGGCACGTTCCTGACGCGCTCGGGCGTCATCAACTCGGTGCACGCCTTCACGCAGTCGCCCATCGGCCCCGCCTTGTTGGGCTTCCTCGGCCTCTGCGCCGTCGTGTCGATCGGCCTCGTGGCTTGGCGGGCCGAGCGTCTTCGCTCGCCGGGCCGGATCGACTCCCCGATCTCCCGCGAGGCGGCGTTCCTCGCCAACAACCTGCTCTTCGCCGTATTCACCGCCGTCGTGCTGATTGGCACGGTGTTCCCGTTGATCGTCGAGGCCTACAACGGCGAGCAGCTCTCGGTCGGTGCGCCGTTCTTCGACGACATGACCCGTCCGGTGGGGTTCCTGCTGCTGTTCCTCATGGCCGTCGCCCCGGCACTGTCCTGGCGCGTCGCCAACGCCGATCTCCTCCACCGGCGCCTCGCGGTGCCCGCGGCAGTCGCTGCGGCGACGGTGCTGGCGGCCGTCATCCTCGGGATGCGGGGCGTCGCACCCGTGCTGGCGATCGGGCTGGGAATGTTCGCCACGGCAGGCATCGTGCGCCAGGCCGTCGTCGCCACACGATCCCAGCAAGCCCACCGGGGCGTTGGTTGGCTCGCTGCACTCGTTCGTGTCGTCGCGGGCAATCGGCGGTTCTACGGAGGTCTGGTCGTCCACTTCGGCGTGGTGCTCATCGCCATCGCCCTCGCGGTGTCATCCTCGTACACGATCGAGCGAGAGGCACGGCTGGAGCCAGGAGAGGAGGTGTCCGTCGGCGGCTACCAAATCACCTACCTCGACACGGTCGAGTCGACGGTCTCCGACAAGCAGCGCATCTCATCCCGGTTCGCTCTCCGCGACGGTGCACGTGAGCTGGGCACCTACGCGCCTGCCTTGACCCAGTACCCCAACTTCACGCAGCTGATCGGGACGCCCTCGGTGCGGACCGGGATCATCGAGGACGTCTATCTCAGCCTCATCCGCACACCGACCGCTGACGAAGACGCGGTCACGGTCGCCGTCAAGATCAACCGGCTCATCGTCTGGCTCTGGATCGGCGCAGCGCTGATGGCGGCAGGCACCATCCTGGCCGGCTGGCCCCAGCGCTCTCGAAGGTCTCGTCCCTCCGACCGCGAGTCGACCTGGGGACGTCCTGGCCGTTCCGACGCTCCCGGCGACGAGACGACCAGCACCCACACGCCTGAACCCGTTGCGGCGCTCATGAGCCGAGGGACATGAAGCGCCTGTCGTTCTGGGCGGTCGTTGCCTCCGTCGTCGTGTTCGCGCTGGTCGCAGCGGCCCGGCCACAGGGCCCGACGATGGACGGCGACCGGGTCACGGCCATCGCCAGCGAGCTGCGCTGCCCGGTGTGCCAGGGCCTGTCGGTGGCCGACAGCGACTCGCCCACCGCACGGGACATCCGAAACGACATCGCCAAGCGGGTGGCTGTCGGGCAGAGCGGCGACGAGATCCGCGACGCCTACGTCGCCCGCTTCGGCGAATGGGTGCTCCTGCGGCCCGAGCGAGACGGCCTGGGCGGCCTGGTGTGGCTCGTCCCCCCGGTGGTTGCGGCCGCCGGCGCGGCCGGGCTCACGGTAGGGCTCTGGCGCTGGCGCAAGCAACGCCGCTACACCGCGTCTGAGGCGGATGTCGAGCTCGTCGCGCGCGCGCTGCGCGAATCCCGGGCCTGACCGCGCGATGCGGCGGATCTCCCGCTACTCTTACTCGTTGTAGGTACAGCGGCCGCGGAGGATCGCGATCTTGGATACGAGTGTGTTCCTCGGCGGCTCGGTGCTGGCCGCCTTCGTGGCCGGCATCATCGCCCTGCTGGCGCCGTGCTGCCTGTCGGTGATGCTCCCAGCGTTCTTCGCGTCGTCGTTCCAGAACCGCCGACTGCTGGCCGCGATGACCGTCGTCTTCGCCGGCGGCATCGCCACGATCATCCTGCCGTTGGCGCTGGGCGCGTCTTTCCTGCGCACGCTGGTCACCGCTGAGCACACGACGATCTACGCGATCGGCGGTGTCCTCATGGTTGGCCTCGGCGCGTTCAGCCTGGCCGGCGGTCAGATCAAGTTGCCCACTCCCAGCTTTGGTCGGTCCGGGTCCACGGGCATCGCCGGCGTCTACTCGCTCGGCCTGTTCTCCGGCATCGCGAGCAGCTGCTGCGCACCAGTGCTCGCAGGCGTGCTCGCCCTCTCCGGCGTGGCGTCGTCGTTCGCGTGGGCGTCTGGCCTCGGACTCGCCTACGTCGCTGGCATGGTGGCGCCGCTGTTCGTGATCTCGTTGCTCTGGGACCGGTACGATTGGCGTTCCAGCCGGATCTTCCAGCCCCGCACCTTCACCCTCGGCGTCGGTCCTCTCCGTCGCACGGTGTCGGGAGCGGCCCTCGCGAGCGGCTTGTTGCTAACCGTCATGGGCCTGGCGTCGATCGTCATCGGCTTCACGGGTCAGGCGATGTCGACCAGCGGCTGGCAGGCCCGGCTGTCGCTCACGCTGCAGGAAGCCGGTCGATCCGTCACGGAGGCGCTGGGCTGGCTGCCCGGGTGGGCCAGCGCTGCCCTGCTGCTCCTCGCCGCCGGTCTCATCCTCCGGCGAGCCGCCCGACAGGTCGGCCTGCTCGCATCGCCTTCCTCGCCACGACCCCCCGTTGAGCTCTCACGAAAGGACGACCATGAGGACCACCAGCACACGAGCCAGGCAACGCCGGTCTGACGGCAACCAGATGAGCCAAGCCTCCACGAGCGCCCGCCGAGGGCTGCTGATCACAGGCGCTGTCGCTGCGGTGGTGATCGCCGGGCTGTTCGCGATCTTCTCGTCCTCCTCGACCGGCGGTTCAACCGGTTCCGACAGCGCCTACCCCTACGCCGTGGGGAGCCCCGGGCCCGGCGAGACAGCGCCACCCATGCGCCTGCCCTCGACCGACGGAGGAACCTTCGACCTCGCCGACCTCCAAGGGCAGCGCGTCATGCTCTACTTCCAGGAAGGAGTGATGTGCCAGCCGTGCTGGGACCAGCTGCGAGACATCGAAGCGCGCTGGGAGGAGTTCGATCGCCTCGGCATCGACGCAGTGGTGTCGATCACGAGCGACCCCCTCGACGTGCTCGAGGACAAGGTCGACCTCGAAGGACTCGACACGCCCCTGCTCTCAGACCCCGGAGTCGAGGTGTCCCGCACCTACGAAGCCAACGAGTACGGGATGATGGGCGACTCCATGAACGGCCACAGCTTCGTGATCGTCGGCCCTGACGGCACCATCGAATGGCGCGGCGACTACGGCGGCGCCCCGAACTACACGATGTACCTGCCCGTCGACGCGCTCCTCGCCGACATGGTGGACGGGCTCGAGGGCTCGACGGAAGCCGCCAGCTGATGCCCATCTCGATCACGCTGCTCACGCAGGAGGGATGCGCCCACTGCGAGAAGGCCGAGAGGTCGCTCGATCACCTCGCCGCCGAGTTCGACCTCCGGGTCCGAAGGCTCGACGTCACGGAGCCGGAAGGACGCTCGCTGGCCGAGACGTCGGGGCTCGCCTTCGCGCCCGGCATCTACGTCGACGGCGAGCTGTTCTCCTATGGCCGGCTCTCCGAGCGGAAGCTCCGCCGGCACCTCGCGCGCCACACCAGCGCCGCGTGATGGCTCCGGCGAGGCAAGGCGCTGAAGCTGACGTCACGCGCGGCGGCATCCTCGAGGACCGACAGTAGGGAGCGCCGTGTCGAACAATCCGCGTCGTCCTCGGATCAGGTCGATCGGTCGGGGCACTGACCTGGATCGGCGCATACGTGCCGAGATGCGGGCGGAGCGTCGAGCCGCGTCGGACGCCCGGCCCTTCGGTGCGCTGCGCCGGCGACTCGGCTGGCCATTGGCCCTAGTCGGGGGCCTCCTCTTCGTCGCTAGCTACGTCGGTTCCATGACCGGCACGGTCATCCTTCCGTTCGACAGCCACCACATCGTCGGTCAGCTCGGCGGCGGTGCACTCGCGGTGCTCGGCGTCGTATGGGCGACTTCCTCACGTACGCACCCGAGACGGTAGGAAGGCAGCCGTCACCCTCGGAA
The DNA here is from genome assembly GCA_963715505.1 of uncultured Microthrixaceae bacterium. Lineage (GTDB taxonomy): Bacteria > Actinomycetota > Acidimicrobiia > Acidimicrobiales > VFJN01 > VFJN01. Next base: position 391,739 of record OY970242.1, on the reverse strand, counting down.
TAGCGGTCGTGGTGTTCGTGACCCGACGGGGCCTACGAGAGGAGCCGGATGAGCGCGAGCTCAACCGGCACCCGCGTGCTGACCACCGCCTCGAACCCCGCCTCAATCCTGATAGCGGAAGGTCCGGGTGATCAGGTGGCCAGGTGTCACGAGCCGCTCCGAGGCCAGTCGGCCGGAGTCGTCCAACTCCATCTCCACGAAGATCCGCGACCCAGGTAGGTACAACATCAATCGCCCGGGTGGGCCAGGTTCGAACCGCACCTGCTCGAGGTTGGCCGCCGCGTAGGGCTGCGCGTCCACGAACGCGTCTCCACCGACCGTGAAGGTCGCGGGCTCCACTAGCGATCCGGGGCCGCTATCGACCGTTTCGATGAGGGTGACCTTAGGCACCTGCCGCATCCGCTCGACGAGCTCGACGAGGCGGTCCGGTTCTCGGTCACCAGCAGGCCACTGAAGGACACCCTCGAAGTCGCCCCCTGTCAGATCAGAGCTGGTGGCGGTCACGGTGATCGTCGTCGACCCCGGCCGAAGATCCACGGCCTGTGTGAAGCACCCTGGACCGCAGGGGCGAGGCAGGAGCTCGGTGCGATTCCGCCCAGGTGCGGCCATCGAGATGTGGACCTCGCTGCCCGCGAGTGGCCCCGAGGGACCGAACACCGACACGTCGAGGCGACGGCCGTTCGACGTCACCTCCACGTTGACCTGACCGGCCAGGCCGGCGTCGCGCGTGACGTTGGGGCCCAGTGGCGGCGCACCCAGGAGCTGCTCGGCCGCACTGGCCGGAAGGGGCGGCGCGCCTGCCGACAACAGCCCGGCCAGCCCTGCCGCAGCGATAACCGCGACCGCCTCACCCGTCATGACGCGACGGGCGAGCGTGGCACGAGCTCCGTGGATGCCACGCCACCGAGCAAGGATCGCTGCAGACAGGGCGAGCACCAACAGCGCGACCTTGGCGATCACGACCGTCCCGTACGTCGTGGACCAGAGCTGTGACCACGAGGGGACCAGTCGGATGGCACCGACCGTCCCGGCTGCTCCGAGGACCACAACGAACCACAGCGCCGGTCGTGCATACCGACGCATCACCGACAGCCAATCCAGCTCCCTCCGGCGCATGCGCCAGGCGACGGCGACCACGAGCAACAGCGACCCGAGCCAAGCCGTGCCTGCAGCAAGGTGCACGAAGTCGATCGCCCAACCCACCATGCCATCGCCGCTCCCATGGCTGCGAGTCGCCCAGGCCGCCGCCGAGGCCACGAGTGCAGCGCTCTGCCAGCGCCACGACGAGCCGAGGCCGGCGAGGACAAGAGCGGCCAACAACAGCTCGATGACCACGACGAGAACGATGATCCCTGACCGGTCGTTCCAAGCCGCGGTGGCGGCGCCAGCGAGGGCGACGAGCAGCCCGGGTCGTGCGAAGCTGCGCACCAGGTCGGCATCGCACGCCCGGACGGCAACCAGCACGTTCGCGCCCAGGGCGACAGCGAGCCCCGCAGTGAACAGCCACGACGCCAGCAGCGACGAGGTATCGATCGGCTCGGACTGGTTCGATGCCGGAACGGTCTCCGCCGTCGTTCCCAGGGAGAAGGCGAACTCCCCGGACGAGCCGTGGCCATCGACAGCAGACAGCGCCTCCCATGTGATCACGTAGACACCGTCGTCCAACGGTTGGACAGCGGCACGGACACCGAGTCCGGCCTGGACGATCTCAGGCTCCAGCTCCTGTTCGATCTCGCCAGATGCTGTCTGCAGGTCAACGCGGACGGAATCGAGATCGACCGCCTCGCTGAACTCGAGCAGGACCGCCTGTGGTGCGGCCTGGAGTCGCTGACCTTGGAACGGGCTCGTGCTGACCAGGAACGAGTGCGCACCCGCTGGTAACGCCCAGCCGACCACAACCACGCCGACGGCGACGAACAGGCAGACGAGGCACGGTGCCCATCGCAGCATCCCTGGCGCCCTCGACATCGCCTTACACTCTGTAGGATGCGCGGGTTGGTGCGCCAGCCGGGACAGGGAGCGGCAGTGGGCGTCGCCGGCCGCCTGCGAGGTTGACCTGATGACGTAACAGGCATGGTCGGCTCGACTGCATGCGGGCTGTGCCCGGTTCGATCGGTTCGAACGCCTCCTCGGTGAGGCGTCAGGAGGAACTATCTGATGGCCAAGACAGGCAACCGGCGCCGAGCAACGGCTGGACGGAAGACGGCACCCGTCAAACGACCGCCGTGGCGTCCGAGTGGCGCGGAGGTGTTGCTCGGGCTCGTGGTGCTCGCGCTCGGCGGCTTTCTCGTGTACCTCGCGGCCAGCGGAAGCGACGAGCCGCCCGACAAGGTCGACGGCGGCACCGCTGGTGTTACGGGACCGGACGTCCACTCCCTCGTCGCCGATCCCACGACGCCAGGCCGACTCTTCGTCGGCGGGCACCAGGCCGTGTCAGCATCCGAGGACGGAGGCACGACCTGGACGCGAGTGGGGTCGCTCGACGACGCCGATGCCATGGGTTGGGCCTTCCACGACGGTGCGGTCTTCGTCAGCGGGCACCCGGGCCTCAACCGGAGCGACGACGGTGCGAGCTCCTTCGAGCGGATCAACGAGGGCCTGCCAGGTACCGACGTCCACGCCTTCGGTGCGGGACAGAATGTCCTCTACGGCTCGGCAGTCGATGGCGGCTTCTTCGCATCCACTGACGACGGTGCGACGTGGGAGGTGCGAGCGACCGATGGCACCCAACCGTTCTTCGGTCGCATCGTCGTCGACCCCGGCGACGACGAGCACCTCTTCGTCGCCGACGCCCAGCGTGGTGTCGTGGAGAGCACCGATGGAGGGCGCAGCTGGGCGGTGCTAGATGTAGGTCCCAGACACGTTGTCGACGCGGGTGATGGGTGGTTGGCCGCCGAGGGCGGTGTGGCAGCGGTGATGGTTGTAGAGGTGGAGCCAGGTGTCGAGTCGTCGACGTCGTTCGGCTTCTGAGCGGTAGGTGCGGGTGTAGGCCCATTCCTCGAGGAGGGTGCGGTTGAAGCGTTCGACCTTGCCATTGGTCTGGGGCCGGTAGGGCCGGGTGTAGCGGGCGGAGGCGCCTCCGGCGACGACTTCCTTCAGCCACTCGCGAGAGCGGTAGCAGCCGCCGTTGTCGGTGAGCACGGCACGCACGGTGACGTCGTGGGCTTCGAAGAAGGTGCGGGCTCGCCGCCAGAACCCGGCGGCCGTGACGGCTTGTTCGTCGTCGTGGATCTCGCTGTAGGCGAGTCGGGAGTGGTCATCGATGGCTGAGTGCACGTAGCAGTAGCCGACCTTGCGTCGGCGGGCCGCCGAGCGGCTCTCGGTCGTGCGACCGTTGGCGCGCCAGCCGCCGCCCGGTGGGATCTGACCGAGCTTCTTGATGTCGACGTGGACCAGGTCGCCGGGGTGGTCGTGCTCGTAGCGGCGGATCACCCGACCGGTCGGGCGGTCCATCCACGCCAACCGAGAGACCTCGTTGCGGACGAGGACCGCGTGCACTGTCGATGGGGCGATCTCCAGACGCCCCGCGATGCGGCCGGGGCCAAGCTTCTTGTTGCGACGAAGGCTCAGGATCTTCCGTTCGAGCTTCCGGCGGGTCTTCGCCGGCGAGCGGTGGGGGCGGCTGGACCGGTCCCGCCACCACGCGCCGTCAGGTTCGGCATGGGCGCGCCGCCACCACTTGTAGACCGTGTCTCGCGACACGTTCATCTGCCGGGCGACCGTCGCGGCCGGAGTCCCGGCGTCCATTCGACGAACGAGCTCTTGTCGGCCCCACTCGGTGAGCCTGGCGTTACGGTGCAATCGAGCCTCCTTGGAAGCGTTGTGACCTCGACAGCCACACGTTTCCTCGGAGGCTCAACTCATCGGTGGACCCGCCTACCTGTCAGCAACGTCCATGGGACCTACAGCTAGAGACCGGCCTGCCGTCCGCGACGTGGCTGTCGCGGAGCGGCGACAGCCTGGACGTCCTCACCGCCTCCGGGGGACCTGGCGGCGCAGCACGGTCGCTCGACGGAGGACGAACCTGGGAGCCACTGGCCCTACCCGACGGCGCGTCGCTCGTCGAGGTCGATCCGCACGATCCCGTCGTGCTCTATGCCGGCATCCACGACGGCGTGGCCGTGCGCGTCCAGATCAGCCGAGACGCCGGTGACAGCTGGAGGCCCGCGTGAGCGACGGCCGCACCGACGCCCCCGAGCTACTTGCCGAGACCGGGGTGCAGTTCCCGAACGGCCACGAACCCAGGGGGAGGTCGGCTGGGCCTAGAGCTCCTCGTGGTTCCATCGGCGCGACTCAGAGCAGCGACGCCGGGTAGGACGTGGCCTGACCGAGGAGCAGCTCGAAGCATGAACCATCATCGTCAACGAAGACGCTGGACTGTGCCGGTTGTGCTCATCGGCATCGCGCTCGCCGCATCGTCCTTGCTTGGCGATGCCACACGGCCTGCGGCAGGCCAACCCGACCAGGCGCGAGGCGCTGAGTCCGGTGATGTGGAGGCGGGCGAGCGCGTGTTCCGCACGAACTGTGCGATGTGCCATGGCTCCGATGCGGCCGGGATGATGGGCATGCATCCCTCGCTTCACGGAGCGACCGAGCGGTTGTCCCCAGCAGGGGTTGAGGTGGCGATCCGGGAAGGCCGCGCCACCGAACCACCGATGCCGGCCTGGGAGGGCCGACTCAGTGATCGGGAGATCGAGGACGTGATGGCCTACATCGCCTCGCTGCCCGACGGGCCACGCAACTTCGGACCAGGCAGCGATGGAGACGGGATGATGATGATGGACGGGGGCAACGGTGGCTGGCCGATGCTGGCGGTCGTTGTAGTCGTGGTCGCCATCGGTGGCGGTGTTGCCTGGCGCGTTTGGGGGCGGTCTGGTCGTGCGAGCCGTGTGCTCGACAGCCGGTACGCCGCTGGCGAGATCTCTCGTGACGAGTACTTGCAGCGCCGCGACGACCTTCGGCGCTGATCGGAGGGACCGGTGAAGAACTCCACGGCGGCCACCTGCGAGATCTGGAGAGGACCAAGGTGCCAGCGACGCATGACCTGATCGTGATCGGCGCCGGCATGGCTGGCCTCGCCGCGGCGAACAAGGCCGCCGCCAGAGGTTGGCGCACTGCGATCGTCGACGAGCTGCCGTACGGCGGCACCTGTGCGCTCCGCGGGTGCGATCCGAAGAAGATCCTGCGTCGAGGCGCCGAGATCATGGATGCCGTGCGATTGATGCGCGGCAAGGGCATCGACGCTGATGGGCTCTCGATCAACTGGGCAGACTTGATGAAGCACAAGCGCGGCTTCACCGATCCGGTGCCGGAGAACACAGAACGAGGCCTGTCATCCGCTGGCGTCGAGACGCTGCACGGCACGGCCGCGTTCACGGGTACGAACAGCCTCGAGGTGGACGGGGCAACCTACGACTCGCGGCACTTCCTCATCGCCGCTGGTGCCCGGCCCCGCTCGCTCGATTTCGCCGGAGCGGACTACGTGATCGACAGCACCGACTTCTTGAACCTCGAGCGGTTGCCAGCGCGGATCCTGTTTCTCGGCGGTGGGTTCGTCTCGTTCGAGTTTGCCCACATCGCCGCACGGGCCGGCGCACGGACGACGATCGTCGATCGGGGAGCCCGGCCGCTGAAGGGGTTCGACCCCGATCTCGTCGAGCTCCTCGTCGCCCGCGGTGCCGAAGTCGGCATCGAGGTCCGTAGAGAGACGACGATCAACTCCATCGAGGAGATCGGTTCCGGCTACCGCGTCGTCCTCGACACCGCAGGCGAGCTCTCCGCGGTCGAAGTCGACCTTGTCGTCCACGGCGCCGGCCGCGTCCCGCAGCTATCCGCTCTCGACCTCGACGCCGCCGGGATCGCGCACGGAGAGAAGGGCGTGATGGTCGGGCGGCACCTTCAGAGCACCACGAACCCCGGCGTGTACGCCGCTGGCGACGCCGCCGACACCCCTGGGATGCCGCTGACGCCGGTCGCCGTGTTCGAGGCCAAGGTCGCAACCGCCAACCTGCTCGATAGCCGTATGAACGAGCCCGACTACGACGGTGTGCCCACCGCCGTGTTCACCGTTCCGGAGCTGGTGCGCGTCGGTCTACTGGAGCACGATGCGCGAGCACGCGGCCTCGACATCGACGTGCGCTACACCGACACGAGCGGGTGGTACTCGAACTACCGCGTCGGTGAGCGCACCGCAGCAGTGAAGATCCTCATCGACAAGGCCACCGACACGATCATCGGCGCGCACATGCTCGGACCGGAGTACGGCGAGCTCATCAACTTCTGTGGGCTCGCCATGAAGCTCGATCTCACGACCCGCCAGCTCAAGTCGATGACCGCCGCCTACCCCACCGTCGGCTCGGACCTCGGCTCGATGCTCTGACACGGCGGTGGGGTCGAGCCCTCGGCGATGCCACGTCCTTGCCGGCGACCCTGATCCAAAGCCTCGCAAGGCCGCCCGTTCGGCATACGACGCGCTGTCGTAAGAAGTCTTGGCCGTGGACACCTCATCGGCCGCGATGACGGTGCCCTCGTCGCCGCCGACGCGCACGACGAGTTCATCTGCGACACCCGCGCTCTACGGGACGACGACGCCCGTCGACCAGCTCCTCACGCGAGACTGAGGCGCGGGGCGCGGCGGGCGAGGACCCAGCCAGCGGCGACCAGCACGACGGCGAGCACGAGGGGCGGCCAGTCACCGAAGGTCACCGCCCACGTGCGGCCGTCCCGCAGCTCGACAGTGGCCTGCAGCACCGCCCGCTCCGAAACTGCGGTGCGCTGCAAGACCCGGCCGTTCGGGTCGATCACCGCCGAGAAGCCGGTCGGCGCCGCCTGCAGCACCCACCGCCCGGTCTCAATCGCCCGCAGCCGGCTCGAGGCCACCTGCTGCGCCTGGACCTGCGTGCCGGTGAAGCTCGACCCGTTCGTCGGGTTGAGCAGCAGCTGGCCGCCGTTGCCGACCGCATCCCGAGCCCGGTCCGGGAAGAACACCTCCCACGAGATCACCACACCCAACCGACCCGCAACCGTGTTCAGCACCGCCGGCCCGCGGCCGACGATGGCGTCACGCCGTGGAAGAGCGGCGGGGGCGAACGGCTCGATCAGGGACCGGAACGGCACGTACTCACCGAAGGGCACCCGCCGCTCCTTGCCGACCCGGTCCTGCACCTCGCCCCCCGAGAATGCGACGGCTTCGTTGGTGAATCGGTCGTCGGTCTGCGCGATCACCCCGACGACGAGGACACCGTCGAGCCGGCGGGACAGGTCCGCCAGCTCGCCCGCCTCGGGGCTGGCCTCGAAGGGGGCGTCGACGTCGACCACGTCCTCAGGCCACACCACCAGATCAGCATCGCTGCGGACCTGGCCACTGGCGGCGAGGTGGCGCTCGACGACGTCGCGCTCGACGGTGTCGATCGCCCGGGTGCCCTGGGGGCCGCCGCCCTGCACCACGTCCGCCTCCAGCCAGCGGCCCGTACCAGCACCGTCGGGCGCCACCACGGCGAGCACCATCACCGCCGCCACGGCCACGGCGGCGGCCACCGCCGACTGGTACCGTCGGGCGAGCAGAGCGACGAGCGCGACAGCAGCGGTCACGGTCACCGCCGCTACCAGCAGACTGGCACCGACCCGGGCGACGGGAGCCAGCGGCCCGCCCGCCTGACCGACTGCGAGTGTCGACAGCGGCACGCCCCCGAATGGCCAGCGGCCCCGGACCGCCTCGAACAGCACCCACGCACCGGGCAGGGCCACCCAATGCCCCACGCCGGGCGGGGTGGCGGCCAAGGCCACGCCGAGGAACGCGCCGAGCAGCAGCGACGCCAGCAGCCAGCCCGGCAACGTCAGCTCGCGCATCCACCACGTCGTCGGTGCCAGCAGGGCGACCCCGGCCAGCCATCCCCGCCGGAACCGGGCCGGCATCGGGGCGTCGGTGATCGCCCGGTCGACGAGAGCGATGCCCGCCAGCGCGAGCGGCCAGATCCCCACCGGTGGCAGCGAGGCCCCGATCAGCAGGCCGCCCGCGACCGCAGTGAGCGACCTCGACGCAGCAACACGCCGCGGGCGTGCAGCGGCCAGCACGCGCGTCGCCGTGGTGGTGGTGTACACGCTCACGTCGCTGTGGCCCGGTTCGGGCGGGCGGCGGTCTTCACGAACGCGGCCCCCTGCAGCACCAGCAGCCCGGCGCCGAGGGCGACGAACGGGAACCGGAACCAGTCCGGGGGCGGAACCTGCTTGTGGATCGAGACCGTGTAGTGCAGGAAGAGGAGGTACCCCGCGTGCAGCAACGAGAGGTGGAACACGAACAGGGCGCTGTGGTGCAGCCATTTCCACGCCGACGCACCCAGCCGGCGCAGCGCCCGGTCCGACGACGTGGCGGCCAGCACCAGCGCGAACAGCAGGGCCGCCACCCCGACCAGGTTGGCCAGCCCGAACCCGGGCTCGAGGCGGACCTCCGGGCCGAGCTGGGGGATCTCCTCGTAGCCGAGGAAGCGGCGGAGGCTCCAGCGGGCCCAGCCGTGGACGACAAGCACGCCATGGAGAGCAGCAACGAGGGCGAACCAGATGCCGAACTCGCGGCGCCACGGCAGCAGGCGGGTCACGGACGGGCGAGGCGGGCCAGCGGGCCGAGGCTCAGCGTGACGAGCAGCAGCACGAACGCGGCGTCACCTACGGCCTTCCACAGCCGCATCTCGCCATCCCAGGTCGGCCTCGTCGACCAGAACAACCACACCAGCGCAGCGGCCAGCCCGGCCACCGTCAGATGCCGCACGACCGGACGGGCACCGCGCCGCCGGACCGAGAGCGTGCTCGCGGCGGCACCTCTGGGCGGTCGACGGGAGGACGAGGGCGGGCGGCGCCGCTTCGCCGCTTTGGTGCCCTTGCTCACTGCCGCGCCGCCCGGTGCAAGTCGATCGCTGCGATCATGCCGTCCGCCGCGTCGACCAGGCGAAGGTGAGCTGGTGAGCGGCGAGCCCGAAGGCGAGCACGCCGTTGGGTATGTGCCATGCGGCCGCCTCGGCGCTGACCCGCCCGGGCGCGTCTTCTCCCACACCAGGTTGCGCCATGCGATGCCCGTCACGACTCGGCCCTTTTGTGGGGTCCAGCCGGACCGGTCATGACCGACACCCTACGACATGCTGTCGTCGTAACTTTGGCGGGCGAGCTCCCAGGGTCCGCAGCCGGTGCTTTCGCTGACCGACTGCGGGAGAGCCGACCGGACCTCGATGATCGCCTGCCTCCTCGTACGCCGTTCCACCCGTCGTGTCGGACCTCGACATACGACGCGCTGTCGTACGATCGTCGGGCGTGGACACGTGCGCCCAAACCGCTCCTGGGTCGGGACTCGCCATTTCGGGCGTCGACGGCGTGCGACTCGCCGTCCTCGACGGCAGCCTCGGCCGCGTACGCTCGGGATCCTCCTTCTGTTGCTCGCGGCCGTGACCGGTACGCAAAGGTCACTGCACCACCATCCTCCGCTCACGCCGGCGGGAGTCCTCCTGCGAGGTAGGTGGGCGGCGCCGGTGATCGCACTTGTATTTCTGGGCCTGGCGGTGCTCGCCGCCGTCGATGCCGGCGCCACCCTCCGCGGCATCGACGAACCGGTCACCCGGACGCTCCTCGATCTGCGATCGGAGCCACTCGACAGGGTCGTCAAGACCGTCAGCGCTCTGGGTGGGCTCACCGTCGTCGCCGCCGTCGCCGTCTTGTTGCTGCTCTTGGTGTGGCATGAATGCCGGCCCCTGGCCTGGACGCTTCTGGCGGCGACTGCTGCCCGGCCCTTGCTGGAGTGGACACTCAAGGAGCTCGTCGACCGGCCTCGACCGGACATCGACCGCCTCGTCGCCGGCAACGGGCCATCGTTCCCGAGCGGCCACGTCATGGCCGCCATCGCCATCTGGGGGTTGCTGCCGCCAGTGGTCGCCCTGCTCAACGGGCGCCGCTCGGCCTGGTGGTGGTCCGTCGCCATCTCCGCCATAGTGATCGCCTCAGTCGCGTTCAGCCGGGTGTACCTCGGTGTCCATTGGCTCAGCGACGTGGTGGGTGCGCTGCTCCTTGGCGCTCTCTATCTGCTCGCAGTCGAGGCGCTCCTCGAATGGCACCATCGGCGACGACCGTGTCGGGCCATTGACGTCGCCGAAGGCGCCGCTCCACCTCACCCACACCCCTGGCGCCCTAGCTTGACCGGTGACCGGGATCCGAACTGACGGCTGCCGAGAGAGCTGCGTCATGACGCCTTCGCTCCACCGACAGGGCATTCAGTGGCTGGCCGCCGCCGCGGCCGTCCTGGCGATCGTCGTGGTCGCTGCAGGCGCCACGACCCGCCCGCAGGATCCCGATCAGCGGTCCACGGCACCGCAGGTGGCCACCATCACCACTTCCGTCTCGCCACCCGCGACGACCGAGCCCGACGGTGCGCAGCCGCCTGCGCCGTTGGGACCATCTGCGGCGCTGGCCACGGCGCTGGACCCGGTGTGGCGGGACACGCCGGGCGGCTGCCTAAGCGTCACAGACGGCGACCAGGTCGTGTATGAGGCGAACGCTGACACGGCGGTGATACCCGCGTCCCTTACCAAGCTCTTCACCGCGGCCGCTGCGCTCGATGGATTCGGTGCCGATGCGCGGTTGCGGACAGCGGTGCGAGCCGCAGCCCCACCGGTGGACGGCGTGGTGGCCGGGGATCTGTGGCTCGTCGGTGGTGGGGACCCTGTGCTTGGCACCGACGCCTGGGCGGGCCAGCTGGACACCTCGCCGCAGCCGCACACATCCCTCGATGTGCTCGCCGACCGGGTGGTTGCTGCGGGTGTCCGTCGAGTCGAGGGCCGCGTGGTCGGCGACGAGAGCCGCTACGACGCTGAGCGCTACGTCGACACCTGGCCTGATCGGCTGATCGCCGATGGCGAAGTTGGTCCGCTCAGCGCTTTGACCGTCAACGACGGATTCCTGACCTGGGGCCATCCTGGCGTCCCGTTCGATGACCCCCCAGCGGACGCCGCGAAGATCTTCGCCGAGCTGCTCGCCGCCCGCGGCGTCACCTTCACCGCTCCGGCAGCCGCCGGGCCAGCAGGCGCAGGAGCAGTCGAGGTCGCTGCCATCGAGGGTCCGACAGTGGGCGAGCTCGTCAAGGCCATGCTGCGCGACAGCGACAACGGCACTGCTGAGCTGTTTGTGAAGGAGCTCGGTCTCCAACGGTTCGGCCAGGGGTCGACTGCCGCGGGCGTGCGAGCCGTCGGTGAGATCCTCACGCGAGCTGGGATCCCGCTGGCTAGCGTGATCCTCGCCGACGGCTCCGGGCTGAGCGACGCCGCCCGTCTCACCTGCACATCGGTCACGACCTTGCTCACCACGAGGGCCGCGGACCTGGCCGGGATGCTCGCTGTCGCCGGCCAGGACGGCACCCTTGCCCGCCGGTTCGTGGGCACGCCGGTCGCCGGGAGGCTGCGTGCCAAGACCGGGTCACTCGACGGCGTCGCCGCGCTCGGCGGCTACGTCGACAACAGCAGCGGGACGACGCTGGCCTTCTCCTACGTGGTCAACGGCCTTACGCATGGCAGCTCGGCCCGGTCGCTGCAGGACGCCCTGGCCGACGCATTGGTCACGACCGCTCCCTAGCCGATTCTTCCGAACCGCTGGGTTGCGAACGTCTGGTGGCGACCGAGGCCGACATGCGCCGGCTAGGTGGCGGCGCTGGCGACGCTACTGCTGACGAGTGTGGCCTTGACGATGAGGCGCTGCCGGGCGCTGCCCTTGGGGTGGCACGTTGTGAGCGTGAGGGTCGCTTCGTCGGGCGTGTTGGCGACGACCTCAGTTTGGGTCGGCGAGACGACGAAGGGGTCCCGATTCACCTCGTAGGTGCAGCTACCGATAGGCGTCTCGAGCGTGATCTGCTGGCCGACGTCGAGGAGGTCGAGGTTGTGGAACGGGCGCCCGTAGGTCGTGCGGTGACCAGCGATCGCGACGTTGCCGATCTCACAGGGCAGGGGCGTGTCGGCGTAGTGGCCGGCGCCGGCCCGCAGGGCGCTGGCGGTCGTGCCCTCGACGACCACGACGTCGACTTCGATCGCAGGGATGATGATCCGGGTGAGGCTGTCACCGACGTCGACGTTGCGGTCGAGGTAGTCCTGCTTGAGCTCTGGGCTCGCGATCTGGCGGTCGAGCCTGTCCTGCAGCCGCTGCTGGTAGAGGTTTGTGTAGAAGGGGTAGCCGATCGTGCCGACGGCCGCGACGAGCAGGCCGATCGAGAGCGTCGTCAAGCCCATGCGAGCCCATCGGCGCGTGCGGAGCACGGCGACGAAGCGGCTTATCGGGTCGTTCCCGAGCTGTGGCGACGGGACCGACGTCAGCTCGCCGGTGCTGAGGTGCGCCGGCCGGCGGGACCGTAGCATCGGGGCGTAGACCGTCAGGGCTGCGACGACGAGGACGATGACGGCGGTTGCGATGAGCTCAGGCATGGCTGGATGTTGTGGGTCTCCGGGCCCTCGTGCACGTGGCTGACGCTGCAGGCAAGTCGGATCAGACGGTGCGGCGACGGCTGACGAGCTTCATGCGGTGTCGATCTGGTGGTGCGAGACCCGGGACCATAGTACGACACGGCGTCGTAGACGACAGATTCGAGCGGCACTCCGCCGACGAGGTGTCCGGTTGACGCCACATGCACGCCTCTACGACATGGTGTCGTTGACCGGAGGGGTCGACGTCGATAGCGTGCGGCCTCCATGGGGAAGGCGTCATCGGCCAAGAAGGTCGCCCGAGCAGCCAGAGCGGGAGGTCGGGCCTCCGCTCGCGAACCGCGGAGCCTGCTCTTCCCAGCGTCGCTCGTCCTCGTCGTCGTGCTCGGCGTCTCGCTTGTCGTCTATGCACGCGCCGAGCGCCGTGCCGAAGACCTAGCGGCATTTCCACAGCTCGGCGACCACATCCACACGGCCCTCGGAGTCAACGTCTGCGGAGAGTTCAAGGGTCCCCTGCCCGAGTTCGCCACCCCGGTGGGGATTCACACCCACAGCGACGGCCTCATCCACGTGGAGCCCACGTCCGCCTTGGCCGTCGGCAGCAACGCGGTGCTCGATCGCTTCATCGACGACGCTCGCGACGACGGCGGTCTCGATGTCGAGCTCAGCGCAGAGAGCCTGACGTACCTCGGCGAGACGTACGAGGAGGGCGCAACGGAATGCGAGGATGTTGAGGAGCCTCAGCTCCGGATGGGCTACTGGACCGACGCTGGCTCGGCGACGCCCGAGGTCACGACCGGCGACTTCGGTGATCGGCTGCTCACCGACGACGGGGCTGCTCTGACCCTCTACTACGGCGCACCGGACGCAGAGATCCCCAAGCCGCCCAGTACGGACAGCCTCCCGGCGGTGGGCGCAGTCCCAGATTCCGACTCCTCCACCACCACCACGGTGGGAACCGAGAACACAACGACGACTTCCGCAGCGCCTGCTACGAGCAGCAGCACCGAAGCTGGCCCCTAGGTTCAGCGCGAGTGCTGCGCGGCGGTCGCGGCCTCGTCGACCTGTGCTGCTCGGAGTGTCGCAACCTAGGTGCGGAGCTGCGACAGCTCGATCATGCTGCAGCATCAGGCTCTTGTTCACCTACAAGCTGTCGTAGTCGTCAAGCCGATGACAACTTGCGCGCCGGTCGATCCCGCCTTCGTGACTCTCAGTCGCTGTTTCGACGACGTTGCGAGCGGCGGAGCATGACGACGAAGGCCGCGATCCATCCGAAGATCAGGATCACCCCGCCGATGAGCGGCGCGGTCATCAGCGGCCAGAGGGCTGGGCCGGCGATGGTGAGGGCGCCAGCTCCAGGCCTGCTCGCCTCCAGGCCTCGAGCCCTCCCATGAGGTGACCGACGTCGCTGTAGCCGGCCTCCACCAGGGCACGACCCGCTGTCTCGGACATCGTCCCGGACTCGCAGTACAAGAGGATGCTGCTGCTTGTATCGGCATCCGGCAGTCGTTCGGAGCCGACGATCTCGTCGAAGGCGATGGTCTGATCGGTGCCGACGAGGCTGTCACCGGGAGGAACGTGGACGTTCACCACGAACGCATCATCGTCGGCGAGGCGCGTCTCGAACTCCAGGGGGCTGAGCTCGCGCAGGCCGTCTGTACCGCTGTGGTCCATGTCCGCCATCGGATCACTCGAGTGGTCCATGCCTGGCATCCCAAGGGCGAGGTAGGCACCGAGGAGCAGCACCGCGGCGATTCCCGCGACGACGAATACGCGGCCCGATCGCCCCGCGGCCTCTTCCTGGCGCTGGACCGTGTGCACATGGCGAGGCTACGACATGTTGTCGTAGTCATGCATTTCGAAGGCGGCGGTAGTTCCGCTGCAACGTGGTACCCCGCCCGGGTATCCTTACGGGATCGACAGGGAGCAGCCGAAGATGACCACACAACTTGTCGAACGCCCCTCCCTGAACCCGCGTGAGCGGACTGTGGCCGTTGCCTTCGGCATCTGGATGATCGTCGGGTTGTTCCTCGACGGCTGGGCGCACGACAACAACAAGCCAGAGTCATTCTTCACGCCGTGGCACGGCGTGCTCTACTCAGGATTCGCCGCGGCAACGCTGGCGGCAGTGCTTGTGGCCGCCCGTTCGCGAACGTCCGATCGGCCATGGCGAGAGACTCTCCCCGCCGGGCACGGGTTGACTCTCGCCGCCTTGGCCGTGTTCGCGGTCGGTGCGGGTGGAGACCTGGTCTGGCACGAGGCCTTCGGAGTTGAAGTGGGCGTCGAGGCGCTGCTCTCGCCCACCCATCTGCTGCTGCTCGTCGGTGGCGTGGTCGCGCTGAGCGCGCCATTCCGGGCGGCGTGGGCCGGCGACGACCACGACCTGGGTGCCTCCTTGCGAGCGTTCGCGCCCACCGTCCTTGCCCTCGCGTTGCTCACCGGACTGGTCGGCTTCTTCCTTCTCTATCTCTCACCGTTCCTCAACGACGCTGCCGGCACCCGATTCAACCGAGTTTCTGACGTCCAGCACGATCATCCCAGCAGCGATGTGAGTGAACTTCAGCAGCTGCTCGGCATCGCCTCCATCCTCATGACCAGCGTGCTCTTCTCGGTGCCCGCTCACCTCGTGTTGCGCCGCTGGCGTCCGCCTGCGGGTTCGTTCGCCCTCCTGTTCGGGGTGGTCACGTTGCTGTTCGTCGGGCTCGACGAGTTCAGCCAGCCGTCCCTGGTGCTGGCCGGTGTCGCCGGTGGACTCGTGATCGATCTTCTCGCCGACCGTTCTCCCGCATGGATAGCGGTCGCGGCCGGAGTGACCCTGATGTGGCTCGGCTACTTCGGGCTCTACCAAGTTGCCGAGGATGGCGTCGCTTGGACGGCACCACTCTGGACCGGCACGGCGGTCCTCGCAGGGCTCGTCGCCGGCGGCATCGGGCTGCTGTCGGCGAGCACGGGCCGCGGAACGTCTGCAGACAGTCCTCGCGAACACGGCTCTGTGCCGGGTTTCAGCGCCCGGTGACGGAGAAGTGCTGGTAGTCCTGGCCGATCGTCCACTCCCCACCCCATCGCCATCCGACGGCCGCGAACGCCGCCACGACCGGACCATCGCCGGTGATGAGTCCTGGCTCGGTGACGTCACGGTCGCGGTGAGGTTCGCCTGCGGGGGGCAGCACGTTTCCTGAGGCGGTCACGAACGGGTTCTGGACGGGATTGATGTCGATGGCCCGCCCGTACGCATGCTCAGACCAACCATCCGATCCGGTGGCTGCTCGGCAGTTGAACCCCGAGGTGTTGTTGGCCGCCATCGAGCGATCGTCGTCACCCCCGAAGTCGTCGACTAGGTGTAGTGACCCGGTAGGTCGTTGACGCGGCTCACTGGTGGCTGACCGCCGAGGGCTGTGTGGCCGCGGTGGTGATTGTAGGAATGGAGGAAGCCGCCGAAGGCGGCTGCCCGTTCCATCTCGGAGTCATAGGGCCGGACGTAGGCCCACTCGTCGAGCATGGTGCGGTTGAAGCGCTCGACCTTGCCGTTGGTCTGTGGTCGGTAGGGTCGGGTGAACCGGTGTCGGATGTCGCCGAGGGTGTCGTTGAACAGCTTGCTGCGGTAGCAGGATCCGTTGTCGGTGAGGACCTCGGTGACCTCGATGCCGTGGTCGGCGAACCAGGCATGGGCCCGGGTCCAGAACCCAGACGCTGTCTCCTTGCGCTCGTCGAGGAGGATCTCTGAGTACGCCAGGCGGCTGTGGTCATCGACCGCGGAGTGGATGAACCCGTAGCCAACCCGGCGTGGACCGTGGCCGTTGTTGTTCTTCACGCCGGCCTGGCGGCCGAGCACCTTGTGGCCGCCGCCATCGGGGATCTTCCCGAGCTTCTTGATGTCGACGTGGACCAGCTCGCCGGGCAGGGTCCGTTCGTAGCGGCGGATCACTCGGCCTGTCGGCCGGTCCATCCACGCCAGGCGGTTCAACCCGAGCCGGACCAGCACCCGGTGGACCGTCGACGCGGGAACACCCAGCCGGAACCCGATTCGCGCAGGCCCAAGCTTCAGCGTCCGCCGAAGGCCCTCGATCGCCGCCTGGACCTCCGGCGATGTCTGATGAGGGCACGAGCCTGGCCGGCTCGAGCGATCGACCAGACCCTCGACCCCGTCGGTCTGCCACCTCCGCCACCACTTGTACGCGGTCGGTCGGGAGATCCCCATCTCCGCCGCGACGTGAGCCACTGGACGACCCGATTCGATCCGCATCACCATCGTGAGCCGACCGACCGGCGTGAGCCGAGCGTTACCGTGCACTTCGAGCCTCCTGTGGCCGAGCGTGGGACCTAGACAGCTCCACACTCGCCCAGGGGGCTCAACTCATCACACGACCCGCGTCAACAAGGTCCGTGGTCACTACAACTAGGCGCATCTGCTCGATCGGGAAACGAGCCATGAACAGCGCATCGAATACGGACACCACGTCGGTCGCGTGATCGGCGTGGACGATGATCTCGCCGATTCGCTCCGCGCCATCAAAGCCCCAGTGCGAGACGTTCACAAGCCGAAGGTCCTGTAACGGGACGGGGCAACCGGAGCGCCACGATGCCGCCATCCGTTGCCGTGTCGGCTCAGCGATGAGTCGAATGGACGAGGTGAACTGGGGCGCCGGAGTCGTCGTAGGCGTCGTCGAGTCGACCAGCGAGCTGGAGCTCCGAACGGCCGGCGGGCGTTCTGTTGCTGCGTCCTCTGGGCCAGAGTTACATGCCGTCAGGAGCAATGACGCCGCGAGCACACCGACGTGCCACGCGGCGGCTCTCGTGTCGGCGTCGGACCGTCGCGTCACCCGGTCCCGGGCGCTGAGCAGGCATCGCCGTCGCTCGGCGGCGCGGTCGCCAGCGAGAGGACGGCTGCGCATGCCAGCAGTGCCACGCCACCCGACACCATCGATCGACCGATGCTCGCGGAACCGTCGATAGTGACGAGGCCGACCAGAGCCAGCAGCGCGCCGACGGCACCGACCGCGAGCCTCGCCGATCGACCGAGCCTCGGGATCTTCTGACGGTGCAGGGCCCAGACAGTCCAGCCGATCAAGACCACCGATCCGGCGGCGACGCCGCCCGCGAAAAGCGACGCGAGGGACACCACGCCAGCGAGCACCAGAATCGGCGCCGCGCAGCACACCACGCACGCGGCACCGAAGCCGGCTCGTCCGGCTCCCGTCAGCTCATGGTCGCTCATGCCTCACCTCCAGCTGGTTGTGTATCCGATCCCGCCGACACAGCATGCCGCGAACCTGTCTGCGGATTACGGGCTCCACCGGCGCTCATCGGGCGGGACGCGTTCCGCGAGCCGCCGACCCCGTCGCAGGATCCACACCGCGTATGCGCCGAGCACAGCGAGCGGGATGATCCAACCGGCGGCGACATAGCCGATGTGGGTCATCGTCCGGGCTGACCGGGGGGTCGGTCGAACCAGCCGAACCACCAGGTGCTGGTGCCGGCGACGGCGAAGGCGAGGAGAGCCCAGAGCTCGTTGTGCCCTCCCGGAATGATGTTGATGTCGAACCAGGCCAGATCGTTGATCACGAAGATGCTCACGCCCAGCATGACCAGCAACGCCCCTACAACCTTGTGCCAGCTGGGACGGAAGGGACCGCGAGCCTTGAACTTGGGCGTGTAGCGCGAACTTGCCCGTGCTCCAGCCTGCGGGTCGGAACGTTCCAGGCGTCTCCCGACCATGGACGGATGCTCCTCTACGCTCGAGCTGAGCTCCGCTTCGGTGGTGCTGGCCGAGCGCGCCTTGCGGGGTGTCGGTCCCTTCTTGTTCGACTGCTGCCGACGGCGCTTCGACGAGGGCATGCCACAACCCTATCTACGACACGCTGTCGTCTCTAGTCGGTCAGATCGGCGGCCAGCCGGTCTCGGCGAACCACCGCTGCAGCGGCCGGAACAGCTCCTGCCAGCGACCGCTCACGAACATGAGGCCGACGAACACGAGGAGCAGCCCCCCAGCTCGCTCGATCGCTCTGCCGTGGTCGCGTAGCCAGCGAACCGAGCGGTGCGCACGGTTCCAGCCGAGTGCGAGGACGATGAACGGGATGCCGAGCCCGAGGGAGTAGAGCGCGAGGAGCACCCCGCCCCAGACCGCCGTGCCGCTGACGGAGGCGGTCGCCACGATCGTCGCAAGCGCGGGTCCGATGCACGGGGTCCACCCGACAGCGAAGGCCATGCCCATAGGGAACGCCCAGGCCGGCCCACGCGGCACCCGAGCAAGATCGAGCCGCCTCTCCTTGAGCAGGAACGGAACGCGGAGCAGCCCCATCGTGGAGAGCCCGAGCAGGATGATCACCACCCCGAACCAGCGGGTCAGGTCGTCTTGGTTGCGGAGCAGCACCGAGCCGAGTGCGCTCGCACCCACACCTAGGACAGTGAACACCGTCGTGAAGCCGCCGACGAAGAGCAGCGCAGCCCGCAGCGTGACGCGCCGAGCGTCACGCTCGCCGAGCTCTGCCACGGGCAACGCAGACACGTACGACAGGTATCCCGGTACGAGCGGCAGACAGCACGGCGAGCTGAACGAGATCACGCCAGCGACGACCGCGACGAGCGGCAGGAGGGCCTCGCTCACCTGATGAAGTCCTTGCGCGGCGGCCGCGCATGTGGCGCCTCCGACGTGGCGGTCGGGATCCTGCGGCGGCGCCGGGATCGGCGCAGCACCATCGCTCCGGCGACGACCGTCACAGCTGCAGCGATCGTGAGCGACTCGACGTGGGGCCTCGTCAGCCCGGGACCGATTCGTGGCAGCCAGAACGCTGCTACGGATCGGATCAGTGCGAGACCGCCGACCGCGAGCAGCAACTTGCCCCCCGGCGTCAGCGACCATAGCTGCCGCAGTGCGAAGGCGAGCGCGGTCGCCGCCAACGCGACGAGGAGGCCGATGGGTAGCTGGCGGGTCTGGAGGCCATCGGGCATGAGTCCGAAGGCACTCTCCGGGCCGTAGCAGCCGTCGCGGAGGACGCATGAGGCTTCGTAGGCGGCGTAGGCCCAGAGGAGGAAAGGCGCAAGCTCGGCCAAGCCCAGCAGCACATCGCGCCGCGCTCGCCGCAGTGACCAGGCCACGACCACAAGGGCGGCGGCCACGGCGGGCCAGAACTCCACGCCGCTTCGAATGACGATCAATGCCCGCAGTGAGCGCAGCGAGGTTGGATCATCCAGGATCACGGCGACGATCCGACCCACCAGCAGGCCTGTGAAGGCCGGGACGTACAGGCGGTCGATGATCTCCTCTCGTCGAAAGCTCGATGTCGGCGCCCACCGCGCCGAAGCCGCCAGGACCGCCCAGATCACGACACCGGTGGCGATGAGACCTATGTCGAGCATCAGCGCAAGACGTCGTCGAGGAGCGCTGCGAGCTGCTGCTCGGAGACGCCGCCGACGATTGCATCACGCATCTCGCCGGCCCCGTCGAACACATAGGTCGTCGGGAACCCACGCAGACCGAGCTCACTACGCACCTCACCGGAGTGATCGAAGAGGTTCGGGTACGTCACCCCGACATCGGCGAGAAAGCTCAGGGCGGAGGATCTGTCGTCCTTGCTGGCCAGACCGACGAAGGCGACCCGGCCCGCGTAGTCGCTGGCGGCCTGCTCGAGTAGTGGCATCTCGGCTCGGCACGGCCCACACCAGGACGCCCAGATGTTGACCACGACCGGTGCCCCTGACAAGCCCACCAGGATGCGCCCGAACTGCTCGGTGCCGACCGGGGCGAACTGCTCCTTGGGGAGCGACATCGGATCCCCGCTGGGTTCAAACGCAGTCGTCGGTGACTGCGGAGCCAGGACTGTGACGAGGACGATCCCAACGACGGCGATCGCAGCCACCTGCAGAGACCGTCCCAGCAGCACCCCACGACCGATCCGCACAACCCTCCCTACTCAGTAGTTCTCGCTGCCTCTGCAGCAGCAAGCCGACAGATACTACAGCCTGTCGTGATTGACCTGACACCGGCGCGACGGCCAACACCGGCTGTGGAGGTCGGCCACTACGATCAGGACTGAGACGAAGGAAGGTCGATGGCAAAGCTGCCTAGCGGTGAGTTGGAGAACCAGGTGCTCGGCGTGCTCTGGGCTGACGGCGGTGCGCTCACACCGCGCGACGTCCATGATGCGCTCGGCGCACCCAGGGGACTGGCGTACACGACGACGATGACGATCCTCGTGCGGTTGTGGCGCAAAGGTCTGCTGGATCGTGAGCGGTCAGGTCGCTCGTTCGCGTACCGCCCGAAGGTTTCGCAGGAGGAGCGGGCGGCAGCTCGCATGAGCGACGTTCTCGCCAGCTCCGGTGATCGTTCACTGGCGCTCAACCACTTCGTGCAGTCGCTCCCGGCCGATCAGCTGTCTGACCTGCGCGACGTGATCAAGCGGACGCGTGGCAAGCGGTGAGCATCGTCCTGCTCGGCGTCGGGCTGTCGCTCATCCTGTTCCCCGGGGCGGTCGCCAGGCTCGGTAGAGACCTACAGCCGAGCGAATGGGGCCGGATCTCCCGGGCCTCCCTGTGGACCGGCCTGCTGGCGCTGCAGCTCGGCCTCTTCCTGGCCGCCGTACCCACCGTGTTCCGAGCAGTGCACGTCGACTCGGTGGCCGATGCCTGCCATCGCGTGCTCGGACCTGCGATGCCTGGTGGTTCGTTCAGCGGCTGGGTGAGCGCCGTCGGCTTCGTAGCGCTCGCGTTGCGCTGCCACTCGGCTCGGACCAACGTCCAGCGCCTGCAGCGCGATGCTCGGATCGAGAGCTGGCTCGGCGAGCACCGCGAGCTCGAGGCCGGTGAGCTCGTGATGCTCCCGACGACGGAAGTCCTCGCCTACGCCGCCCCCGGACCACCGGCCCAAGTCGTCATCTCGGAGGGCCTCGCGGCAGCGCTAAGCCCAGAGGAGCTCGATGCCGTCGTGCGGCATGAGATGGCACACCTCCGCCACCACCACGACCGCTACGTGACGCTCGCGGCGGTGCTCGACCGGGCCCTCGGCTGGCTGCCGGGAATCCAAGCGAGCATCGGAGCGGTCCGGCTCGGCGTCGAGCGCTGGGCCGACGAGGAGGCCGCGACGCGACCAGGCGCCCGAGACGTTCTCCGGCAGGCCCTCCTGAAGACGACCCAGACGATCCTCAGCCCCGTTCCCGCCTTCGCCAGCTCTTGCACCATCGTCGACCGCCTGACCGCGCTCGACACGCCGCCGAACCACCCGAGCCTTCCGCGACGAGCAGCGCTCATCGCGCCCGTGCTGCTGCTCACCAGCATCGTCGCCGCCTGCGTGATCCTTTGGAGCACCTATACCCACCACGGCATCATCGGGCTCATCGGCTTCTGCCCGCTGTGAGTCGAGGCACGGCCCCCGACCGGTCGGTAGCCGCACAGCTTGGTCTAGCCATGCGATGGGACCAGGACGACGCTTTCCCCTGGTTGTCACCGTTAGCCGCCTGCGGGCTCGTGGCCGCCACCTTGCTTGCGATCATTGGCATGCCACCCGTGAACCTGCACAGCCCACTGCACTTCATGGGGATCATGGACCCGTTCTGCGGGATGACCCGCGGGGCCGCAGCAACCATGCGCGGCGAGCTCCTGACCGCCTGGCGCTTCAACCCGGCGAGTCCTCTCATCCTGCTTCTAGGCGTGGCAGCGCTAGTGCGAACGGGTTGCGGCCGATTCGCAGGTCGATGGCTGACCGTTGACTACCGACGCACCACCATCTCGACCGCCCTCATCGCGATCGCCGTAGTTGCCCTAGAGATCAACCAGCAGCTGAACGCTGACCTACTCATGGCCTGATCCCCGAGTAGGGCAAGGGTGTTCGCCCCGATTGCGTCGAGAGGTGTCACTTGCTGGTATGTGCCCGAGTCAACCGGACGTTCCCTGTAGTATGACACCGTGTAGTACGTTGCCCGGATGCCTAGCCACTGTCGGGCCACCGCTCCCGTCATCGGCGTCCGCCCCATGAACGAGGGGGACCTGGCGAGGGCTGCGAGGCTCCACCGGGAGCACCTCCCGCATGGACTGTTCCCGAGCTTGGGAGATCGGTTCCTCCGGCGGTATCTGAGGACCTACCTAAACACCCCGACCGCCGTGGCATTGGCCATCGAGGGCGAGCATGGGATGTTCGGCTTCCTCTGCGGCACGGTCGACCGCAGCCACCGCGAGCATGTCCTTCGCCACCACGCAGCCAGCCTTGTGCGCGGCGGTGTCATCTCGTTGACGTTGCATCCAGCGGTGGCCGTGCGCTTCCTTCGGACGCGCGCGTGGCGCTACCTCATTGCCCTGCTGCAGGTCGCTCGCCGCAGACGCGCTGAGGCCCCAACGGCAGGCGCCCACAATCAGGCATCGCCAGCGGTGCTCGCCCACCTCGTGGTGACACCTCAGGGCAGGTGTGCAGGGGCTGGGGCAGCACTGGTCGGGGCGTTCGAGGCTGTAGCCCGCGAGCGCGGCCTCGCACGGGCAGAGCTCCTCACGCTGCCCGGTGAAGCAGGCGCGGGCAGGTTCTATGAACGGCTGGGGTGGCGCTCGGGAGAGCTCTGCAGCGATCGTGATGGGGTGAGCTGGGTCCGCTACCAGAAGCTGCTCGGATGAGACGGCGGTCTCCCCTGCTCCTACTCGTCGCGCTGACCCTCCTGGCGACGGCGTGCTCGAGCTCCTCGAGTGACCCTGATGCAGCGCCGAGGGCGCCGTCGACATCGTCGTCGACAACCACGACGAGGCTGGTGCTCAGTCCGGCTGCCCCCTATCGCCCCATCGCTGGCGAGCCGGTTCCCGAGCTGAAGCAGATGGCCGCAGACACGCTCCAGGCGATCGCTATCTATGACGCGGGCAGCGGAACCGTCGAGGCGGTCACGCGACGGCTCGCCGGCCAGCCAGTCCGCCTCGATGTAGCGGCTGCGGCTGCGCCGTTCCTGGTCGAGAACGCCTCGTCCGAGCTCGACATCGTCTACCCCCAGCTTGGGGGACTGACGGACTCTGCTGCGTCGATGATGGTCGTCGTGCGTCACCGGACGCTCGTCGGCAACGAGGAGCGCACGCTGACCCGAACGGTTGACGTTCGACTCGAAAAGGGCGCCGACGGCTGGACCGTCAGCGAGCTCGCCTCGACCGGGGGCGAACCTCCCGAGAGATCTTCTCTCACGCCCACCGGCGAGGCTGCCCTCGCCAACCCGAACCTCGACCTGCCGGACACCGCTCGATGGGACATCGAAGCAGGTCGGATCAGCGACCCGATCGTCGAGGCGCTGAATGGTCTCGCCAGCGAACTCCGGCTCTCCGTCACGGTGCTGGCGACCGGTCACCCGCACAACGTGTTCGGGGCAGAGTCGGTCAGCAACCACACCGCCGGTCGAGGTGTAGACATCTGGGCCGTCGACGGAGTGCCGGTCATCGATCAGCGCTCGGTCGGCAGCCCTGCCTACCAGCTGGTCGAGGCAGCGCTCGCCCTGGGCGTGACCGAGGTCGGCTCCCCTTGGGACCTCGATGGCGCAGGGACGGGTGCGTCGTTCACGAACACCGTGCACCAGGACCACCTGCACTTCGCATATGACGGGCCCTGAGGACCAACGTCACCGGTTCTCATCCACCGGGTGCGGACCTCGGGCTGTCTGATCCAGACCTCTCCACCTCGGTCTCGTCTCCTCCGTGAGCCGCTGTGTCGAGACCGGGCGTTCGGCGCACGAACGCCAGCCAGCCCCCCGCAACGACGACCAAGGTGAGCGCTGTCAGCTGACTGCCCGACAGGCCCAGAGCCACCGTGTCGTCGATGCGGAAGAAGTCCTCGAGGAAGCGCCCTGCGCCGTACCAGGCTGCGAACACGAGGATGAGGAAGCCGTCCCAGCGCCGGCGCCGACGTAGCACGAGCAGTGCCACCAGCAGGGTGCCAGCGTTCGCCATGTCATAGAGCGCGGGCTGGTGGACCCCTTCCCCGAGGGCCGCGGCACAGTGAGAGGCAGTCTCCTGCTCGGTGCACCGGAAGCCGAGCACGAAGTCGGTCGGCTTGCCGAGGTGATCGCCCACCATCAGGTCGCCGATCCGGCCGATGAAGATGCCCAGGGCAAGGCCGGGCGCTGCTGCGTCCATGAGCCTCCAGAACGACAGTCGCTCTCGGTACATCACCGGCACGGCGGCGATGACGCCACCGAAGATCCCGCCAAACAGGGAGATGCCACCTTCCCAGACCGCCAACGCCGACAGCGGGTCGTCGGCGTAGTCGGACCAGTGGTTGAGCGCGTACGCGATCCGAGCACCAATCAGGGCACCGATCGCTCCTCGATAGAGCATCGAATAGATGAGCTCGTCATCGATGCCCCAGCGACGTGTCGTCGCCAGCAGCAGCCGCGCGCCTGCCACGAAGCCGATCGCGGTGAAGATGCCGTGCGGCGACACCTGCAGCGGACCGATGCCGATCTTGACGATGGTGTCGAACTCGATCAGGCCGAGCAAGGTGAGCTCCCTTGGATTGTCAGGTGGATGAGCGGTCGGTAGCGGTCCAGGTGACGCCACCGTCGTCGGAGTGGACGAACCGGGCGCCGTCTGCGGCGGCCCAGACGACTCCGTCGACGATCGTGATCACGGGTCCGCTGCCGTCGATGCGCCCGACTTCCTCCCACGTCACACCACCATCAGAGCTGGCATGCACATCGCCTTCGGGCTCGGCGCCCAGCAGCCCGACCTCGTCCCCCCAAGCGAGTGTGGTGACCGTTGGACCGTCGACTGGCTGCCATGTCAGGCCGCCGTCCTCACTGCGATGCAGCGACCCTGCGTAGTCACTGCCGACGAGCCTGTCGGAGTCCGACGGATCAACGGCTAGGGCGGCCAGCTCGACCTCGCCCCGTCTCTGCCAACTCCGCCCCTCGTCGGTGCTTACGATCAGCTCGCCTGCCGTAGCGTCGGCTGCGTAGATGCGGTCGTGTGCGTACACGATGGCGTGCAGGTCGGCCTCGCCGTACAAGGAGACCGGTTCCCAGGTCTCCGCTGCATCCTCGGACCTGATCAGCCCCAGAGACCTCGGGGCATCTTCTCGCAGGTCGGGATGGCCACTGCCGAGGAATGTGTCTGGCCCGAGCACCGTGAAGCCCATGGTGTCCTGATAGCGATCGCCGACCCGGACGAGCTTGCCATCGGGTCCCGTCGTGAGGACGCCGGTGTGAGAGGCCACATAGAGCTGGCCGTCCGACGGGTTGAGTCCGATCCCGTGCAGGTGGACCACCTCCTCCGCGGGGACTCGACTGGACCGCGACGGCGAGCCGTCGTCGCGCAACCGCACGAGGACCCCAGCAGCAGCCAACGCGACGAAGCCGATCAGAACGAGGTTCCGGAGGAACCGGCCAACCCTCGGCCAGAGCTCCGACGAGCCTGACGCACCGCTTGCTGCACGGCGACGATCAGGAGCCAAGGTCTTCGAGCAGCTGCTGCATCTCGCCGATCTCGGCTTCCTGAGCCACCTCGATCGCACTCGCCAGCTCAAGCGCCTCGGGGAACTGACCCTCGGCCAGTTCGGTCTCAGCCATTTCCACGGCGCCGTTGTGATGCAGGATCATCATCTCGAGGAACATCGCGTCGAACTCTGCACCAGTGGCGGCCTCGAGCTGGGACATGTCTTCGTCGGTCATCATCCCGGCGCCGCCGTGCTTCATCCCGTCCATCACCCGGGCCTCGGGGTCCTCTCCCCACGCCTCCAGCCATCCCTGCATCTGCTCGATCTCAGGCTCTTGGGCGCCCTCGATCCGAGTTGCAAGCTCCTTCACCTCAGGGTCCTGAGCTCGATCACCGGCCAGCCGGGCCATCTCCACGGCCTGGCTGTGGTGCGGGATCATCAACTGGGCAAAGGTCACATCCGCGTCGTTGTGGTCCGCAGATGTGGTGTCACCCACGTTGACCGTCGATGGGTCATCAGACGAGCAGGCTGCACCCAGCACAGCGGTCAAGCTGAGGGCAGCGACGGTGAAGCGCAAGCGCATCGGGGGGCCTCCTACGGAAGGTTCGTTGCGGTGACGCTAGCCCGGCTCCGACATGGTGTCGTAGTCGGCCTCCACGGACTCGCTCAGGTCTAGTCGTTTACCGCGGCGCAGATGCAGGTAAGGACGACCACGACACCACGTCGTAGGACTCTGACCCTGAGGAGCACCTGTGCCCGACACCAAGATGACCAGCGGCATCCGAGCCGCAGGTGATTGCAGCACCACATGTCTAGAGACTCTGACCTACTGCCTCACAAAGGGCGGCGAGCACACCCGACCCCCACACATGAAGCTCTTGCTCGACTGCGCAGAGATCTGCCAGACCGCAGCGAACTTCATGGCTCGCGATTCCGATACTCACGCCTTGACCTGCGCAACGTGCGCGGAGATCTGTGACCGCTGCGCCGATTCGTGCGAGCAGATGGCCGATGACGAGCAGATGCAACGTTGTGCCGAGGCCTGCCGGGCATGCGCCCAGTCATGCCGCGAGATGGCAGGGGCGGCAGCGTGATGGGCAGAGCGGTCAGGCGTTTAGCGATGTTCGCGCTCATCGCGGTGGGCAGCGCCGGCTTGGTCATCGCGTCGCCGGCCGCTGCCGAAGCTCCTGCGCCGGAACAAGGCGCAGCCCGGTTCGAGGTCGACTTCCTCATGGGGATGATCGATCACCATGCCATGGCGGTGGAGATGGCGGAGATCTGCCTGGACAAGGCCGTGCACCCTGAGTTGTCGGCGACATGCGAGAACATCAGGACGTCACAAGCACAGCAGAACGAGCAGATGCAGTCGTGGCTCCAGGAGTGGTACGGAATCTCGCACGAGCCCATGATGAACCCCGGCCAGATGCGCCAGATGGAGCGCCTAGCCTCGCTTTCCGGCGCTGAGTTCGAGATCGAGTTCATGGAGTCGATGATCAAGCACCACCGCATGGCGATCCGTGAGGGTGAGCTCTGCCTGCGCCGGGCATCCCACGAGGAGCTTCTCGATCTGTGCGAGAACATCATCGCCACGCAAAGCGGCGAGATCAGGCAGATGGAGCAGTGGCTGTGCGATTGGTACGACCGTTGCCGCGGCCAGGCCGCCTGAGGACATAGCGAGCGGGCACCAAACAACAGTGCATGACCTCGCTTATCGTTCGCTTCATGAGACCTGCACTGACCTTCGCCGGGAGCATCCTTGAGGGCGACATCATCGTTCTCGACGGCGAGGAGCTTCCGGTTGAGAAGATCCGTAGGGCGCAGGGGCGAAAGCCGCGGGAAGGCGAGAACCTTCGCTTCACCACGCCTGGTGGTGCCCGGACGTTGAACTCGCTCGCTCCCGTCCGTGTGATCCGCTCTAACCGCTCGGCGTCAACCAGACCCTGATCGTTCCCGTCGACTGCCCAACTCAAAATCCGGGGCGGTCATGGAGTCAGCTCGTATCCCGCCTCGTCGACGGCGGCTCGCATTGCATTCTCATCGACGGGGGTGTCGCTGGTGACGGTGACCTCACCGGTGGTGAGGACTACCTCGACGTCGGTTACACCGTCGAGCTTGGAGATCTCGTTGCTGACGGAGCTGACGCAGTGCCCGCAGGTCATGCCTTCGACGCGGTATGTGGTGGTCGTGCTCATGACTTGTCGTTCTCCTGGGGTCGGGTGAGCGGCGTCAGGTGACGTCGATCGCGAGCTTCATGCCGGCGTCGTAGTGGCCGGGCTGGTGGCAGCCGATCTCGATGGCGTCACCGGCCTCGAAGGTGTGGGTGAGCTCGGCGGTGTCGCCGGGTTCAACCGTGACCGCCTCGCTGTCGTCATCTCCGTGACCGCCGTGGGCATCGCCGTCGCCTTCTCGCATCTCGGCCTCGTGGTCGTCCTGAGCGTCGCTGTCACCGATGAAGGCGTCATGGGCGATCTCACCAGTGTTGGTGAACACGAACCGCACAGTCTCTCCTTCGGTGACCTCGATGGTGTCGGGCTCGAACGCAATGTCGACCATGTCGACCTCGACCGTCCGGGGGTCGTCGCCCGTGCTGGTGCTGGTGCTGGTGTCGTCGTCGCTGCCACAGGCGGCGGCGAGGAGCGCTATTGCGGTCGTCGTGACGATGAGAACGGATCGGGATCTGGTCATGTCGTGCATCTCCGTTGGGGCTGGCGGTCTCGCTGGTGGTCAGTGGGTGTGGACTGCGGTCCCGGCCGGCCCGGGTTGAGCCATCGGAGCGCCCGGTCCGGGCGGCGTCGTCGAGGTCGCGCGAGGCGACGTCTCGGGGTCGGGGCGACGGAGATCGAGGCGTCGGAGGAGCTGGGCGTTGAGGGCGACCACGATCGTCGAGACGCTCATCAGCACCGCGCCGACGGCTGGTGGCATCGTGATGCCTGCCCACTGGAGTGCTCCGGCTGCCACGGGGATGGCGATCACGTTGTATCCGGCGGCCCAGGTGAGGTTCTGGAGCGACTTGCGGTAGGTCGCCTTGGACAGCTCGATGATCGACACGACCGAGCGGGGATCCGAGCTCGCCAGGATAAGGCCGGCGGACTCGATGGCGACGTCAGTGCCGGCCCCGATGGCGATGCCCACGTCGGCCCGTGCCAGGGCGGGGGCGTCGTTGACGCCGTCGCCGACCATCGCCACTTTAAGGCCCCGTTCTTGGAGCTCGGCGACCTTGGCGGACTTGTCCTCGGGAAGGACCTCGGCGAAGACCTCGTCGAGCCCGAGGTCAGCACCGACGGCAGCCGCGACCTGCTGCGCGTCTCCGGTGATCATCACGACCCTGCGGCCCTGCTGGCGCAGCTCGTCGACGGCTTGGCGTGCTTCGGGGCGGATCTCGTCCTCGAGGGCCAACACCCCGACGATCTCGGTTCCCTTGACGAGATGCAGCACTGCGGCGCCACGTCCCTCCCATGCCTCGATCTGGCTGGTCAGGTCGTCGGGTTCGGTGAGCTGGCGCTCCCGCAGCAGGGCGGGGCCACCGACGGCGTAGTCGACGCCTTCGACGGTGGCCCCGACGCCCCTGCCGGTGATCGACCGGAAGTCGCTCGCGGTGGCGATGTCGCCTCGTTCCCTTGCCGCGGCCACGATGGCGCGGGCGAGGGGGTGTTCGCTGTCGGCCTCGACGGCGCCCGCGATCCGCAGGATCTCGTCGTCGCTGTGGCCGGCCGTGGCGGCGACGCCGATGACCGCGTGCTCGCCCTTGGTCAAGGTCCCCGTCTTGTCGAACAGCACGGTGTCGACGGTGCGGCTGGCCTCCAGCGCGAGACGGTCCTTGATCAGGATCCCGTTGCGGGCAGCCAGCGCGCTCGACAGCGATGTCGTCAGCGGAATCGCTAGGCCGAGCGCGTGGGGGCAGGAGATGACGAGGACGGTGACGACCCGTACGACGGCTTCGTCAGCGTCACCGAGCACTGTCCACACGATCGCCGTGATGATCGCCGCACCCATCGCCACGTAGAAGAGGAGGGCGGCGGCCCGGTCGGCCAGGACCTGGCTGCGTGACTGCGACTCCTGCGCCTCCGCGACCAGCCGGCCGATGCCTGCCAGGGTCGTGTCGTCGCCCACGGCGGTGACGCGAACCCGGATCGAGGAGTCGGTGGAAACGGTCCCGGCGACGACCTTGTCGCCGACCGCCTTGGACACGGGCCGGGACTCGCCGGTGATCATCGACTCGTCGAGCTCAGCCGCGCCGTCGACGATCTCTCCGTCGGCTGGGACGCGTGCGCCGGAGCGGACAAGGACCGTGTCGCTTGTTCGCAGCTCGGCCACCGGGACGGTCTCGACGGACCCGTCGCCGCTGAGACGCTCAGCCTCGTCGGGAAGCAGGGCCGCCAGGGCTGCGAGCGCATCCTGGGCCTGACCAAGGGCCTTCATCTCCTGCCAGTGGCCCAGCAGCATGATCGAGATCAGCGCGCCCAGCTCCCACCAGAAGTCCAGGTCGAACCAGTCGAGCGACGTGGCCATCGAGGCCACGTAGGCGACGGTGATCGCCATCGCGATGAGGAGCATCATCCCGGGCTTGCGGTCGTTGGCCTCCTGAACCCCGCCGGCGAGGAAGGGCCAGCCGCCCCACAGGAACACGAACGTGCCGAGCACCGGCCCGACCCAGTCCATGCCGTAGAAGTCGAGCTCGTAGCCGAACCAGTCCATGACCATGTGGCTGGTCACCACCAACGGGATGGTGAGCAGCAAGCTCCACCAGAACCGACGGCGGAACATCTCCACGTGGTGCCCGGCGTGCTTGCCGTGGCCGCCCTTGGCGCCGTGGCCCTCATGACCGCTGTGATCGGTCATCGTGTCATCGATGACCTCGCCGGCGATTGCGACATGCGTCGCGTGCTTCTCGTGGTCGCGGTGATCACTCATGTCTCGTACCTCACGTCTTCAGCAGGCGCTCGATAGCGGCTGTGGCTTCGGTCGGCTTCCTTGGCCCTCGGCAGTATCATCTTTATACCCCCCTGGGGTATAAAGATCAACCTCCACGGGATGAGCCGTTCCAGGTCACTACCTGGTCCTCTTAGGCCCCGCTCCCGACCCACGTCTTAGGAGTGGGCTCTCCGGCCAGTGTGGACGGGTCGGGAGATCAGCCCAATCGCTCGAGGATGTCCCGCATCTGGGCGATCTCCTCGCGCTGCGCCTCGACGATCTGATCGCACAGCTCGATGGTCTCGGGATCGTCGAGCGTCGCCTGCTCGCAGGTCTTGATGGCGATGGAGTGGTGGGGAATCATCGATCGCGAGAGCTGCTCGTCGCCGACGAAGGCCTGGCTGCGGATCGCCAAGAACGCGGCAACGAAGACAAGGGCGCTCGCGGCGTAGATCCCGATGTTGAGGCGCTTGTTCTTGAACATGTGGGACATGAACCCGAGCATGACGACGACCATCGCGGCGACCATGATGACGGCCATGTAGAAGCGGTTCACGTTGAGGAAGATGTCATCGAACGCATTGACGCCGACATAGGTCAGCGCCCACATGATGAAGAAGTGAACCCCGACGGCTAGCGCCAAGGTCGCGTACGGCTTGTCCTTCATCGTGACTCCCTCTGTCGGCCCACCGCCTACACGCTGTCCGAGATGCCCTACCCGTCGGACAGGCTCGAGACACGCGACGAGCCGACGGACTGCTGCGTGCGCCATAGGCCCCGCTTGGGCTTGTCGCGGCAGGCCTTCTACGACTGGGCGAGCGAACTCGCGCTTTGCGGCGCGGCTCGCCGTTCGCCCTGCTTTCGCCGGCCGTAGCGGGTAACTCCCCGTGGCTTGTAGATGGAGAGCGTTGTGGCGACGAGCAACAGGAAGAGAGCCCCACCGGCATGGATCGCAGGGGAGGCAGTCCGCAGATCGTCGAGATCGCCCCCGGACGTGGCCGTCGCCAGGTCAGCGAAGTAGTCGAGCGTCTGCATGTACATGACGAGCACGACAGTCGCGAAGACGTTGATCGCAAGCTTGGCGAGAACCCAGTAGTGGCGAAACAGTCCCCATGGCGAACCGAGCGACTGGACGATGCCAGTCAGCAGGGACGCGAAGCTGAGCGGAACGAGCACATACCAGCCGACCGCCGCCATGGCGAGATACACGGCTCGGACCGTCTGCGCATCGTCGCTCGTCAGCCCCGTGATGGAAAGGGCCAGGAACCCGCCGACGGCACCAAGCCAACCGACCGACGAAGCCACGTGAACAGTCAGGGCGAACTTGCGAAGTCCGGGCGACATCGTCATCCGGACGAGTGGCCGCTCTCGAGCGTGGCGTGATCCGTCGCGCTCGATAGCGGCGCCTCGCCGGCGCCCTCACCGGTGTGCCGCCCGGGACCGTGTCCCCCCGCCGCCGGATGCCAGGACGACGACGAACAGCGCGAGCAGGACGAGTGCGATGATCCCGAAGACCTTTACCCAGCGCGGGACCCCCGCTGCGGGCTCGTCGCCGTAGTCCGTGTTGTCGTCTCCGGGATCAGGTTCCCGAGTTGTGTCGGACATCGTCAGCGGTCGTCCCCTCGAAGCCAGCGGTGGCCCGCTTCTGGAGTTTTACGAGACAGGGTGTCTTCGTCAAGTCACCATGCACACCGGGCCGAAGGATCCATACACTGCGGCGGTGCCCAAGCTCTGGACCGCAACGATCGAGGCGCACCGTCGCAAAGTCCACGATGCGATCCTGCACACCGCAACGGCGTTGGTGGCGCAGCATGGGCTTCGGGCAGTGACGATGTCGCAGATCGCTGAGGACGCGGGGATCGGTCGCGCAACTCTCTACAAGTACTTCCCGGACGTCGAGGCGATCCTCGTCGCGTGGCACGGTCGGAAGATCGATTCCCACCTCGAGTATCTCGTCGAGGTTCAAAGTCGAGCCGTCGAGCCTGGGGCCCGGCTGGACGCGGTGCTCGAGGCATATGCGGTCATCTTGCATGAATCCCGCGGGCACCACGACGCCGAGTTGGCGGCTTTCCTCCACCGAGATGACCAGGTCGCGCAAGCGCAGAGGCTGCTCCGCGACCTGGTCGAAGATGCGTTGACGAGTTGCGCGGAGATCAACGACATCCGGACCGACATCGCTCCTCGGGAGCTCACCACGTACTGCCTCCAGGCGCTGGGCGCTGCGAGCAGCCTCCCGAACAAGCCGGCGGTCCAACGACTCGTCACCATTACGCTCGACGGATTGCGAAGCGGCCGCTGATGAAGGAGCCGGGACCGCGCACGGTCGGTTGAGCATCCCGCTTGTTCACAGGAGTTCATACTCGGCGCAGAAGGTTGAGGCGGGCCCAACGGATCATCGATGCCGTGCAACCGCCGATCGCTCTCCGTGCCGTGACCGTTGGGGGGCCTGTCAGATCACCCGGACGTTCTGGGCTTCCTCGCCCTTGCGGCCGGGTGCCACGTCGAACTCCACGCGCTGACCTTCATCAAGGGACTTGTAGCCGTCGCCCTGGATGTTGGAGAAGTGGACGAACACGTCATCGCCCTGCTCACGAGAGATGAAGCCGAAGCCCTTCTCGTTGTTGAAGAACTTCACAGTTCCAGTAGCCACAGCATTCTCTCTTCGGTCTCATTTGGGGTCCCAGTGACCTGCTCGCGCGCAGCCTATGGGAATCGACCGCCGGTCTCGCCCCACGTCTGCCACCCAACCCGACGCGAATCTAGGGCGCAGCCTCACGCTGTCCTTCCGGTGTGAGTGGCGAGCGGATCCTTGGCCGCAGCGAGGGGCTTGGTGGAGCCGTCGATGGTAAAGGCGTCCTCGTCTTCGACGCGGGGCGGCGGCCGGCACGGACGCCGTTGGCGATCACGAGCACCTCGGCGAGCTCGTGGGTGGCGACGACGGCGGCAAGTCCGAGGATGCCCGCGGCGGCCAGCGGGATCAGTACGACGAGGATGAGTCCGGACAGAGCGAGGTTCTGGCGCATGATCCGCCCGGCGCGCTTGGCGTGGGCGACGGCGGTGGGAAGGTGGTTGAGGTCCTCGCCCATCAAGGCGACGTCCGCTGCCTCGATGGCGACGTCGCTGCCCATCGCTCCCATGGCGATGCCGACATGCGCGGTGGCGAGCGCTGGGGCGTCGTTGATCCCGTCGCCGACCATGGCGGTCCTGCCAGCACTCTGAAGCGCTTGGACGGTACGGACCTTGTCCTCGGGGAGCAGCTCGGCATGGATCTCGTCGACGGCTGCAGCGTGGCCCAGGGCCTCCGCGGTGCGGCGGTTGTCACCCGTGAGCATGGCGACGTGGTCGATCCCGTGGTCGCGGAGCCGGCCCACGACATCAGCAGCCTCCGGTCGCAGCTCGTCGCGCACGGCGACGAGGCCCAGGAGATCCCCGTCGTGCTCGATGAGCACGACGGTGCTGCCTTCATGTTGGAGGTGCTGGACGGTGCGGTCCAGCTCACCGGCGTGGATGAAGCCTGGCTTGCCGAGCCGGGCGGTGCGACCCTCGACGGTGCCGGTGATGCCATTGCCAGTGATCGCCTGCACGTCGTCGGCCTCCGGCACGGCCGGGGCTGCCGTCAGGATGGCAGCTGCGAGCGGGTGCTCGCTACGGGCCTCGAGTGCGGCGGCCACCGACAGCACAGTGTCGCGATCGATTCCGTCGACAGTGACCACGTCGATGACGGTGGGCCGATTGCGGGTGAGGGTGCCGGTCTTGTCGAGCGCGACAATCTTCACCCCGGCGAGTGCTTCCAGCGCTGCCCCGCCCTTGACGAGGACGCCCATGCGAGCGGCCGAGCCGACGGCCGCAACCACCGTCACCGGCACGGCGATGGCGAAGGCGCACGGCGCAGCAGCGACCAGCACGACGAGTGAGCGCCCGATCCACAGCTGAGGATCACCGAAGAGCGAGCCGAGGACCGCTATGCCGAAGGCGACGACCATGATCCCTGGTACGAGCGGCTGAGCGATCCGCTCGGCAAGGCGCTGGCTGCTCCCCTTGCGGTCCTGCGCCTCCTCGACGATGTGGACGACACGTGCCAGCGAGCTCTCCGTCGTACGCGCCGTGACCTCGACCTCGAGGACGCCACCACCGTTAACCGATGCAGCGAAGACCTCCGTGCCGATCTCGGCCTCGACCGGGACGGACTCGCCGGTGATGGCCGACACGTCGAGCGCTGAGCGCCCGCGCCGCACGATGCCATCGGTGGCGAGCCGGTCGCCCGGGCCGACGACCATAACGTCGCCCACCAGAAGCTCGTCGGGAGCGACATCGAGCTCCTCACGGTCGCGTCGGATGGTCACGCGTTCCGGTACGAGGGCCAGCAGCGCTCGCAACCCGCGACGCGTGCGCGCGAGCGCGTAGCCCTCGAGCGCCTCGGAGATCGAGAACAGGAACGCCAGCGAGGCCGCTTCCCCGAGCTCACCGAGAAGGACCGCCCCAGCTCCGGCGATCGTCATCAGCGTGCCGACGCCGAGCCTCCCGTGCCTGAGCCCTCGCAGGGTCTCAGGTACGAACGTCGACCCCCCGACCATCAGCGCGGCGACGAACAGCACCGCAGCGAGGGTCTCCGCGTCGCTGAAGCCGACGATCAGCCCGGTGCCGAGCAGCACCCCCGCGGCGGTCGCAGCACGAACCTCACGGATCTCCCAGAACCGCTGCGCCTCGTCGGCGGAGTCATGGTCGTCGTCGTGTGAGCTGCAGGCGTCACTCATCGCCGTCGCCTTGCATGAGCGGATTGCGACACAGCTCGATCGCCGTCCCGTTCGCGGACAGGAGCCGCTCGGCAGCAGCCAGCAGGTCGCTCACCTCGGGGCCGGCGAGCCGGTAGAACACCTGGCGCCGCTCGCCCGGGCGATCTACCACCAGGCCACAATCCTTCAGGCATGCCAGGTGCCCGGAGACGTTCGACTGCGATCCACCGACCGCGTCCACGAGATCGCTCACCCGGCGCTCGCCGGCAAGTAGCTCCAATAGGATCGCCACCCGAGTCGGCTCCGCGAAACCTCGAAACATGCGCGCAGCCAGGCTCGCGGGCGTCGCTTGTGTTGTGACCATAAGCTGATGTTATCGGCAACAACCGATGCTTGGGACCTTCGGCTCCGACCTCGCCTCCATGCTCTGACCGCCCCCCAATGCCGATGACCGAGCAGCGGACTCTGCAACGAACGGAGCCCATTGTGAGGAGTGCGCGGACGACCCAGCGGGGCGCCGCCCCCACTTCTGCGTCTCTGTCTCGGCTCGCGCCCGACTTCAACAGCGTCGAGGAGCGGCTGCGCTGGAGCATTCCCTCCCCAGTTCTAACGGCGGCCGTCAGATCCGATCAGCCCACCACCTTCAGATCGGGACGTAGCGATGGCGCGAGCAGCACATCGACACGTTCGTTGGCGACCTGCTCATCGCCGGTGAGGGCGCCGACGTAGGTCGAGACGAGAGTCTCCACGCTGTGTCCCATTCGCCGGGCGACCTCACCAAGTGGCATGCCCGCCGCCAACCACGTCGTCGCGGCGGCGTGACGGATGTCGTACACGCGCAGCGATGGATGCCCGATCTGGCGAAGCGCCCGTTGCCATGTACGAGCCCAGTTCGACGGCGTTGGTCGCCGGTCGTTGCGCGTCCGGAACAGCAGCTCGCGCTCATCGATCTGCTTGGCCTCGATCCAGCTCCGCAACATCGCCACGAGCACCGCCGGAATCGGCACGGCGCGCTCGCCGGTCTTCGGCTCGCCGGGCTCGTCGAAGTCGATGTCGGCCTCGCGAACGTCGATCCGGCCCCAACCCTCCTCCGGAAGATGAAGCGCGGCCGGCCGCAGCATGATCACCTCGGACGGTCGCAGGCCCCCGTAGTACATGACCGCGACCATCACCTGGTACATGCGGCTCGAAGGCTGGTGACTCGGGATGGCGCCGATCGCGCGAGCCATCGTCTGCGGGTCAGGGAGCGACCGGACATCGACCGCCCTGCGTGTCCGCACAGCCTTCCGACGCGACCGGCCCTTGGGAGGCGGCGGCCACGGGTCGGCACTCAGGACATCCAGCTCGACTGCCCGGCGGATGCAGGCACGTGCGACCTTGCGATGGCGAGCTGCGGTCCACGCTGAGAGCGTCTGGCCGGCGTCACCGACCGCAAGGCGACGATCGACATCGGCAAGAACGGCGCGGTCGAGATCCTCGAGCCTGAGCGATGCCCTGGCCAACCATCGCTCGCGTGGGTCGTCCTCGCACGGCTCCCCGCCGGCCGCGAGGGTGCGAACCAAGTAGCGCCGCAGCCCCTCCGGCCTGGAAGGGGCGGACGGGACGACAGCCAGCGGTACGAAGCGAGCGAGGGCTTCGACCGCGGAAGCGCGCGTGCGCGGCTGCCACTCGTTCCACTGCTCCGCAACCCAGCGGCGTGCCCACGCGTGCACCTGCAGCGGATCGCTCCGAGGCACCCACGAGACCGGCTCGCACGATGTGCGATCGAATCGCTCGCCGGTGTGATGCGCGGCGATCAGCAGAGAGCGGTAGCGGTTCGCTTCGTTGTTCGTGGCGAACGACTTCGATCGAGACCGACCATCCACGGTCCAGCGAACGACCCACGGTTTGGTGTGCTTGGCCGACGCGGCCCTGTGCTGAATCCCGTGGATCCGTACGTCCTGCATCGGATGACTCATCGCTACCCCCTGGGGCTCGTCGTGGCTGGGAGCCTCGGGGGAGCAATGCGTCAGTCGGTCACCGAAAACGTCCCGTGACCAGGAAGAACACCCTCACTCGCTCGAAGCCTCCGGAGCCGTGTGCGCAGGTTCGAGTCCTGCCGAGGGCGCTGTGTGATGTCGCGAGACATCGGAGACTGATGTCGCGAGACATCCTAGACGCCAGCCCGTCGGTCAGCCGATGGGCTGGTAGTCGTTTTGGGGGTCGAGGGTGAGGCGGCGGAGCTGGGTGCCTTCGGTGCTGAGGATGCGGACCTCGGTCCCGGCGATGAGCAGGACGACGCGCCAGCCGGCGTAGGCGCGGCCGAGGCCGATGTGGTGGAGGCGGCTGTGGTGGCGGATGGTGACGTTGCCAGCTTTGGAGATCCGGTCGTGGCGGACTCGGTAGCCGACGCAGTCGATCATCGGTCCCGTGGGGACGGCGCGCTCTCGGGCGGCGAATGCTTCGGCGGGGGTGCGCCGGCCGATGGCTCGGTGGGGTCGGGACTCGTTGTAGTAGCTGACGAAGCGGTCGAGCTGGGCCTGGAGCTGCTTCTTGGTGGCTGGTGGTTCTTGTTTGTCGAGGAACCGCTTGAGTGTCTGGTGGAAGCGTTCGACCTTGCCGCAGGTCTGGGGGTGGTAGGGCCGGGAGTGCTTCGAGGCGATGCCGAGGGAGAGCAGCTCGGTCTCCATGGCTCCGGCGTCGTTCTTGAGCGCTGATGCGGTGAAGATCGCGCCGTTGTCGGTCAGGAACGCGGCCGGATAGCCCCACTGGCCGGCCGCTCGGTGCAGGGCCCTCACGACGTCGGGTGAGCGGGTCGTGATGAACGCTCGGCTCTGAACGCAGAGCGTCGAGTGATCGTCGATGAGGTTGAGGGCCTCGAACACGGTGCCCTCTGCGCCGCTGACGTGGGTGACGTCGGCCTGCCAGCACTCGTTCGGGAACTCGGCCTGGAACCGGATCCAGGAGCTGCGGGGGCGCTTGTGGGGCTGGGGGGTGACGAACCCGCGGGCCTTCAGCACCCGCCAGATCGTCGACACCGACGGGACGTCGCCACCTCGGCGGGTGAGGTGGGCGTGGATCGTGGCCGCTCCGGCATCGAAGCCGGCATCGGTCAGCTCCTTGCGGAGCTCGACGATCGCGTCCTCATGGCGGTCAGCGATCCGACTCGGGCTGCGATGTGGGCGGCGTGATCGTGGTTCGAGCCCGGCTTCGCCCTGGGCTCGGTAGCGGGCGAGCAGCTTGTAGAGCCAGCTCCGGTGCACCCCGTGAGCGGCGGCGAGCTCGGCGATGGGCCGGCCCGTGCGCAGATGCGTCTCGATCAGAAACCGACCCTTGTCCACGAAGCACCCCCACCCGTCAGTGTCTCCGATGTCTTGACACACCCGGCGCCCCGCGTGTCGCCGATCTCATGAACTCACACACTGCCGAGGGCGCTCGTCAGCTCCAGGTCTCCTCAGGCGGCGAGCGACGCGTAGGCGGCGAGGACGAGCGAGGCGCCGCGCAGATCACCCACGAGGCCGTCGCCCATGCGGTTCATCACGTAGCTGACGGTCAGTCGCCGGTCGAGGTCGGTCAGGGCCAGCGAGCCCCCGTAGCCACCCCAGAAGAACGCCCGCTCGCTGGGGCTCAACGGGATGGTCTCGCTCATGAGCCCGAACCCCATGCCGAATCGGATCTTGATGCCGAGGACGAGGTCCTCGTCGTGGCTCTGCTCCTCGAGGATGCGCTCGACGCCGGCCTCGGAGAGGAGGCGCACGCCGTCGACCGCGCCGCCGCAGGCCAGCGCCGAATGCACCCGCCCGACGGATCGTGCGTTGCCCGTACCCCCGGCGGCGGGGATCTCCGCGCCGCGCCACGCCCGGGTGCGGGGCTCGGTGGCATCGATCGGGCAGCTGAGGAGGGCACGGCCGGGGATGGAGGCAGGGTCGATCTCGCCCATGACCGACAGCGGCGCCGCCGGCGGGACGAGCTCGGCGACCCGGTGGTCCTCGGAGGCGGGCAGCCCGATGTGGAAGTCGGCGCCGAGCGGCTCGGCCACCTCCTCGCGGAAGAAGGTGCCGATGCTGCGACCGGTGACCCGGCGCACGAGCTCGCCCTGGAGGTAGCCCTGCGAGATGGCGTGGTAGCCCGAGGCGGTCCCCGGCTCCCACCACGGCGCCTGGGCGGCGAGGTTGGCGGCCATCGCGTCCCAGTCGGTAGAGGTCGGTGGGATCGACGGGCGGGTCGAAGCCGGGCAGGCCTGCGGTGTGGCTCATCACCTGGGCCACCGTGATCCCGGCCTTGCCGTTGGCGGCGAACTCGGGCCAGTGGTCGGCCACGGGGCCGTGCAGGTCGAGCTCGCCGCGGTCGGCCAGCATCAGCACGCACAGCGCCGCCATCGTCTTGGTGGTCGAGTACACGTTGGCGATGGTGTCGCGCTGCCAGGGCGTCCCGTCGGTGTCGGCGTCACCGGCCCACAGGTCGACGACGGGTCTGCCGTCCAGCGTGACGAAGGCCGATGCGCCGAGCTCCTCGCCTCGCTCGAAGCTCGCCTCGAAGGCTGCTCGCACCGCCGCGAACGCGTCGGCACAGGTCCCGTGGATCTCCGTCATGGCTCCCCCTCGTCGCCGGGACCCTACTCAGGCGAGCCGGCGCCGGGTGGCTGCCGCGACCCGGCCAGGAGCTCGCGCACCTGGCGGGCGATCTCGAGGTGCTCGCGCGCCGTCACGACGACCGTTCGCACGGGCGCGGCCGGCGCGGTGATGTCCGCATCGCCGTCGGCCGCCTCGTTGGCCGACGCGTCGACCGCGACGCCGAGGAAGCGCAGGCCCTCCGCCGCGGCGGCGCGCACCGCAGGGGCGTGCTCGCCGACGCCCCCGGTGAAGGCGAGCCCGTCGACACCGCCGAGGGCTGCCGCCATCGCCGCGACCTCGCGGCGCAGCCGGTGGATGTAGACGTCGAAGGCGAGGCCCGCGTCGCGGTCGCCGGCCGCCCGCGCGGCCAGGACGTCGCGCATGTCCCCGCTGGTGCCGCTCAGCCCTGCCAGGCCCGCGTGGTGCTCGAGCCCGTCGGCGAGCTCGGCGGCGCCGAGGTCGCGCTCGGCCTGCAACCAGAGCAGCAGCCCGGGGTCGACCGAGCCGGAACGGGTCGCCATCACCAGGCCCTCGAGGGGGGTGAAGCCCATGGTGGTGTCGACCGAGCGGCCGCGCAGCACGGCGCAGAGGGATGCCCCGGCACCGAGGTGGCAGGTGACGACGCGCTCCCCTGGCGAGCCGCCGGAGAGCTCGACGGCGCGATGTGCCGCCCAGCGGTGGGACAGCCCGTGGAACCCGAAGCGGCCGAGGTCCCAGCGGCGGCGCCAGTCGGCGGGCAGCGCGTAGGTGCGGGCAGCGGGCGACAACGTGCGGTGGAAGGCCGTGTCGAAGCAGGCGACGTGGGGGACACCGCCCAGCGCCTCCTGCGCGAAGCGGATCCCGGCGAGCGCGCGGGGCTGGTGCAGGGGCGCCAGCGGCGCCAGCTCCTCGATGCGGCGCAGGACCTCCGGCGTGATCAGCGTCGCCTCGCTGAGCTCGCGGCCCCCGTGGACGACGCGGTGGCCGACCACGTCCACGGGCTCGCCGCCGAGCACCTCGGCGAGCGCGTCGGGCACGCCCGCGCCGTCCCACCGGTCGATCTCCACCCCGGCCGCCACCGCGCCGGTGGGGTCGACCCGGTGCAGCTTCAGCGACGAGGAGCCGGCGTTGACGACGAGGACCGTCGTCAACCGGGCCACGTCCACTGGACGACGTCGGGGAGGTCCTCGCCCTCGAGGCGCGTGTAGCGATGGTGCAGCGTTCGCATGTCGACCATGTCCTGGCGCACCATCGCCGCGCGCGAGCCGAGGCTCGGCACGCGGTCGATGACGTCCATGACGAGGTGGTAGCGGTCGACGTCGTTCATCACGAGCATGTCGAACGGCGTCGTGGTGGTGCCCTCCTCCTTGTAGCCGCGCACGTGGAGGTTGCCGTGCCCCCGCCGCCGGTAGGTGAGGCGGTGGATCAGCCAGGGGTAGCCGTGGTAGGCGAAGATCACCGGCTTGTCGGTCGTGAAGATCGTGTCGTGCTCGCGGTCGGGCAGGCCGTGGGGGTGCTCGGTCTCGCACTGCAGGCGCATGAGGTCGACCACGTTCACGACCCGCACGCGCAGGTCGGGGAGCCGCTCTCGCAGGATCGAGGTGGCCGCGAGGACCTCGACCGTGGGGATGTCGCCGGCGCAGGCGAGCACGACATCGGGGTCACCGTCGTCGTTGCTGGCCCAGTCCCACACGCCGATGCCCCGGGCGCAGTGCAGC
Organism: uncultured Microthrixaceae bacterium; assembly: GCA_963715505.1. Taxonomy (GTDB): domain Bacteria; phylum Actinomycetota; class Acidimicrobiia; order Acidimicrobiales; family VFJN01; genus VFJN01. The sequence continues at coordinate 349,985 of OY970242.1, read as the reverse complement.
CGGGCGTCGTCCATGCCGAGCCACGTCGGGGTCGGCTGCTTGCCCGACACGATCACGTTGACGTAGTCGCGGGTCCGCAGGCAGTGGTCGGCGGTGGACAGCAGGCAGTTGGTGTCGGGCGGCAGGTAGACCCGGATCACGTCGGCCTTCTTGTTGACCACGTGGTCGATGAACCCGGGGTCCTGGTGGCTGAAGCCGTTGTGGTCCTGGCGCCAGACGTGGGAGGTCAGCAGGTAGGTGAGCGATGCGATGTCGCGCCGCCAGTCGAGGTTCCTGCTGACCTTGAGCCACTTGGCGTGCTGGTTGAACATCGAGGCGACGATGTGGATGAAGGCCTCGTAGCAGGAGAAGAGCCCGTGGCGGCCGGTGAGGAGGTAGCCCTCCAGCCATCCCTGGCAGGTGTGCTCGGAGAGGATCTCGAGCACCCGACCGTGGGGCGAGAGGTGCTCGTCGACCTCACGGATCTCTGCCAGCCACGCCTTGTCGGTGGCCTGGAAGACGTCGTCGAGCCGGTTGGACGACGTCTCGTCGGGCCCGAACAGCCGGAAGTTGGCGGTCGGCTCGTTGGCCCGGACGACGTCGCGGAGCCAGCTGCCGAGCACCCGGGTCGGTTCGGAGAGCACTGCGCCCGGTCGCTCCACCTGCACGGCGAAGTCGCCGATCTCGGGGAGCACGAGCGGCCGCAGGAGGCGGCCGCCGTTGGCATGGGGGTTCGATCCCATGCGCCGGTCGCCACTGGGCAGCCAAGACACGACGTCGGGTCCGGGGCGGCCGTCCTCGTCGAAGAGCTCCTCCGGGGCGTAGCTCCGCATCCAGTCCTCCAGCCGGCGCCGTCGCTCGTCGTGGCCGCGCACGTCCGCGAAGGGCACCTGGTGCGACCGCCAGGTGCCCTCGACCGGCTTGCCCTCGACCTCCTTGGGCCCCGTCCAGCCCTTCGGCGTCCGCAGCACGATCATGGGCCACCTCGGGCGCGCCACGACGCCGCCGTCGCGGGCCTGGCGCTGGGCAGCGGCGATGTCCTCGAGGGTGGCGTCGAGCGTGGCCGCGAGCTGCTGGTGCACCGGGGCGGGGTCGCTGCCGGCCACGAGGTGCGGCTCCCAGCCGTAGCCCCGCAGCAGGTCGGCGAGCTCGTCGTCGCCGATGCGGTCGAGGATCGCCGGGTTTGCGATCTTGTAGCCGTTCAGGTGCAGGATCGGGAGCACCGCGCCGTCCCGCACGGGGTCGAGGAACTTGTTGGCGTGCCAGGCGGTGGCCAGCGGGCCCGTCTCGGCCTCGCCGTCGCCGATCACGCACGCCACGATCAGGTCCGGGTTGTCGAATGCCGCACCGAACGCGTGGGCGAGCGAGTACCCGAGCTCGCCGCCTTCGTGGATCGAGCCGGGCACCTCGGCGGCGACGTGGCTCGGGATGCCCCCGGGGAAGGAGAACTGCCGGAAGAGCTGCGCCATGCCGGCCTCGTCGCGGCCGACCGCCGGGTAGGTCTCGGACCAGCTGCCCTCGAGCCACGTGTTGGCGACCAGCGCGGGGCCGCCGTGGCCCGGCCCGGCGATGTAGATCACGTCGAGGTCGCGCTGCGCGATCACCCGGTTGAGGTGCGTGTAGATCAGGTTGAGCCCCGGCGTGGTCCCCCAGTGCCCCAGCAGCCGGGGCTTCACGTGCTCGGGTGCGAGGGGCTCCTTCAACAGGGGGTTGGCGAGGAGGTAGATCTGGCCGACCGACAGGTAGTTGGCGGCCCGCCAGTGGCGGTCGAGCCGCGCGAGCTCCTCGCGGTCGAGCGGGTTGGTGTCGATGGTCTTCATGCGGCCCCCTCGCATCCCGGCCGGGCCCGACCCGCGTCGCGCCTTCCCGGTCTGCCGACCGCTCACTCCTCCGGCGCCCGCCACCCCCGGTCGGTCCCGGAGACGCCGAAGGTCACATCCCCGTGACGAGCCTGCCCTCGTCGTCGGACCGCAGCGCGGTGACGTCGACGACCGCCTCCAGCGGCAGCGGACCGTAGATGTGCGGGTAGCGCTCCTCGCCGCCGCCGAGGTTCTCGACGCGGATCTCGTCGGGCACGAGGGAGGGGTCGATCGTCAGCAGGACGACGTCGCCGCGGTCGCGGTAGTAGCGATCCGCCACGCGCTGCACCTGGCTGGGCAGCGAGCAGTGGATGAAGCCCTCCTCCTCCAGCGAGGTGTCGATGGTCGAGCGCCGGTAGGGCTCGTGCCGCTCCAGGGCCGCCTCCCACGCCCCCCGCAGGGCGAGGTGGTAGATGCGATCAGGCAGCACGGCGCCGCGGCGTCAGTCGCGGATCTGCTGCGCGAGGTAGTGGGCCTCGCCGACCTGGCCGATCAGCTCGAGCTGCGACTCCAGCCAGTCGGCGTGCTCCTCCTCGCCTCCGAGGATCTCCTCGAGGAGCTCACGGCTGCCGTTGTCGCTCCTCGAGACGCACAGGGCGATGCCACGGTTGAGCCGAGCGACGGCCTCGCGCTCGAGCTCGAGGGCGAGGCGCAGCTTCTCGGCCGCGGTCTCGCCGACGCGCACCGTGCTGAGGCGCTGCAGGTTCGGCATGCCGTCGAGGTAGAGGATGCGCTCGATGAGCTGATCGGCGTCCTTCATCTCGTCGATCGACTCGTCGCGGAACTTCGACCCGAGCCGCTCGTAGCCCCAGTTGGAGAGCATCTTGGCGTCCAGGAAGTACTGGTTCACCGCGGTGAGCTCCGCAGTCAGCACCTCGTTGAGCAGCTCGATGACCTCGTCGTCGCCTTGCATCGCGTCCTCCTTCTCCGGACGCACACTAGGCGGCGCGCCGCTCAGGCTGCGGCGTGGCGGTGCGACGGGCTCAGCGCGCTCGTCGTGCGCGTCGAGGAGGCGCTGCAGCTCGGGCCAGCAGCCGCCGCAGCGACCTCCCGCTGCGCAGCGGTCGGTCACCTCGGCGATCGTCGCTGCCCCGGCCATGATCGCCGCGTCGACCGTGCGGTCCGTGACGGCGAGGCAGGAGCAGACGAACACGCCGGTGATGTTAAGGCACCCTCATGCTGGCTGGCAAGGGCTGGTCACGCTCATCCGCACTCGACGCCGGGCGGGGGCTCGCCGGTGGCGTAGCCCACCACGGTGGTCGTGGTGTGCTCCGGGGCGCTCGTCGTCGGCGACTCCCCCTCGCCTGCCGACGACGGCGCCGTGGTGGAGGTGGTGGTCCGGAGGTCGTCGGCGGATCCCTCCGGGGCTGGCTGGTCGTGGATCGTCGTGAGGTCGCTGCCCGTGACGAGCACCACCTCGGCCGGATCGAGTGCGCCGTCGTGGACGAGCGCCGCGCCGCCGGTGATGTGGCGGGCGACGCGCCGACCGGCCGCCTCCCCGCCGTCACCGAAGCGCACGGTGGTGCGCCCGACCACCTCCTGGGCGTCGTCGACGTCGACGACGTTGAAGCCGATCACCTCGAGCGCGCCGCCGACGTCGGCCGCCTGGCCCGGCACCTGGGTTCCGTTGAGCACCGTCACGTCGATGGCCTGGGGGCTGATGGTGCCCGGCGGCAGGCCCCGGAAGATGTTGAGGATCGGCTCCGCCTCGCGCATCAGCGGCAGCTGCACGTCGGCGCCACCGCGCGTGAGGTGCCGCTCGGAGGGGATGCTGTGGCCCTGCAGCTCGTCGGCGTCGAACCCGGCGAACTGCCGGCCGAGCGCGACGAGGTCGCTGGCATCGAGGCCGTGGTCGAGCCGGACGTTGTCCACGCCGGCGGAGACCAGCTCGTTCAACGTCGTGAGGTCGGTCAGCCCCTTGCCGACCGCGTTGGACACCGCCCGGCGCAGGAAGATCTGCTGGCGGGTGATGCGGCCGAGATCGTTCGAGGCGTCGGTCGACCAGTCACCGTCGTCGTCCTGGAACTCGAGGTGTCGTGACCGCACGAACTTGCGCGCCGCCTCTCCGTCGAGCACCTGGCACTCCGGCTCAGGGATGGAGAGGCCGATCTCGCGGGTCGCGCACGGGTGCGTCGAACCACATCGGGATCCCGCCGACCGCGTCCACCACCCGCGCGAAGCCCACGAAGTCGATCTCGACGTAGTGGTGGATGGGGATGCCGAAGTTCTCCTCGATCGTGTCGATGAGGACCTGCTCCCCCTTGGCGTGGGCGCCGTTGATGCGCCCGGTCGAGCCGTCGGCGATGGGCAGCCACAGATCCCGGGGGAACGACAGGATCTGCGCGGTCGTCTGCTTCGGATCGACCCGCAGCACCATGATCGTGTCGGTGCAGTCGCAGCCCTGCTCCCCGTCACCGATGAGCCCGCTGCTGTCGGGGTCGTCGGGGTCGATGCCCTCGCGGCTGTCGGTGCCGACGAGCAGGTAGTTGGCGGGCTCGCCACGAGCCGCGGCGAGCGTCTCGATGCCGTCGACCCGGTCGATCTGGGACAGGCGGAGGCCCACGTAGCCCGCCGCCACGGCCCCGGCGGCGCAGACCGCCACGACCGCGCAGCCCGTGACGAGGATCGTGCGCTGTGCCCAGGTGCGGCCGCGCGTGCGCGGTGGGCGTGCGGTGACCATGGCGGGGCGAGGCTACCGACGTACCCGCCGGCCTCCCAGTCGCACCCCGGCTGGCGTCAGGCCGGCTTCGGCTCCTTCGGGAGACCCAGGACGCGCTCGCCGACGATGTTGCGCTGGATCTGCGAGGTCCCGCCCCAGATCGTCTCGGACCGGCTGAAGAAGAAGGCCGAGAGCATGGGCGTCACCGAGTAGCCCACGGGCGACTTCGGGGCGCGCATCGTGGCCGGCCACGACTCCGGCCCGCACGTGCGCAGCATCGCCTCGGCGCCGTAGATGTCGAGGGCCAGGTCCATGGCCTCCTGGTGCATCTCGGACCACCACATCTTGTTGGTGGCGCCCAGCGCGCTGACCGCCGGGTCCTTGCGGCCCGACACGGCGACCGTGAGGCTGCGGAGGCCGTTGATGCGGGTGATCTGCACCTTGGCGTGGTACTTCGCGAGGCGCTGGCGGATGAGCGGGTCGCCGAGGAGGCCCTTCGCCTCGGCGGCGTCGATCATGAGCCGCAGCTCCTCCTCGAAGCGCCGGTAGCCCGTGGTGGCGGACTGACCGCGCTCGAAGCCCAGGGTGGTGTTGGCGACCGCCCAGCCGTTGTGGAGCCCGCCGACCACGTTGGCCTCCGGGCAGCGGGCATCGGTGAAGAAGACCTCGTTGAACTCCGCGGTGCCGTCGGGCTGGACGATGGGACGGACCTCCACGCCGGGCTGGTCCATCGGCACGAGCAGGTAGGAGATGCCGGCCTGCTTGACGACGTCCGGGTCGGTTCGGGCGAGCAGGAAGCAGTAGTCGGCGAACTGCGCCTGGGTCGTCCAGATCTTCTGCCCGTTGATGACCCAGTCGTCGCCGTCGAGCACGGCGGTCGTCTTGAGCGACGCCAGGTCGGAGCCGGAGTCGGGTTCGCTGAACCCCTGGCACCAGCGGATCGTGCCGTTCATGATGCCGGGCAGGTACTCCTGCTTCTGCTCCTCGGTGCCCCACTGCAGGATCGTCGGACCGACGAGCGTGTCGCCGAAGAAGTCGGCCCGCAGCGGCGCCTTGGCCCGCGCGAACTCCTCCGCCAGGACCACCCCCTGCATCAGGGTCAGGCCCTTGCCGCCGTACTCCTCCGGCCACGTCGCACAGATCCAGCCACCGTCGTACAGCTTGGCGGGCCAGGCGTCGTTGAACGCCGCGCGATCCTCGGCGCTCATCTCGAAGTCGTCGTCAAACCACCCCTCGGGAAGGTTCTCCTCGAGCCAGGCGCGGATCTCGCCTCGGAACTGCTCGGCCTCGGGCGGGTAGGTCAGGTCCATCCCCGCATGTTGTCCGACCGCCACGGGCTCGGTCGAGCGAGGAAGCGGTGCCTAGAGTCGGTACATGGCCGTCACCGACACCGACGCCGCGGGGCCCTACGCGCTGTCAGCGGGGAACAAGGAGCGCTGGCAGGCGCAGTGGAAGGAGCTCTACGACGAGGTCATCACCACAGGTCTCTGCACCGGCTGCGCCGGCTGCGTGATCGCCTGCCCGCACGACGTCATCGGCTACGAGCACGCCCCCGGCGCCTACCAGCCGTTCCACCTCGAGGAGGAGCTGGGCCTCGACGACTGCATCCACGGCCGCAAGGGCTGCACCTCGTGCACGCGGGCGTGCCCCCGGTTCCGGGCCTGGGAGCCGATGGCCGACGAGCACCTCTTCGCACGAGTGCGTCGACCCGAGGAGGTCTCTGGCATCTACCAGGACATCCTGCTGGCGCGAGCCAGCGAGGACATGGTGCACCGCATGGGCCAGGACGGTGGCCTGGTGTCGGCGCTGCTGATCTGGGCGCTCGACGAGGGCTACATCGACGCTGCCCTCACCTCCTACCTCGAGGGCGACGGCGGGGAGTGGCGGGCGCGTCCGGGCGTCGCCACCAACCGCGACGAGGTGCTCGAGTCCGCCGGCTCCCGCTACACGTACTCGGCGAACACGCTGGCGCTCCCCGAGGCCCTCGAACGCGGCTTCTCCAAGCTGGCGCTGGTCGGCATGGGGTGCCAGAGCTCCGTGCCGCCCGTCATGTGGAGCCGCAAGATCGGCAAGGTCGGCAAGCCGTTCGTCTTCAACATCGGCCTGCTGTGCTCGAAGACCTTCGACGACTCCATCTTCGACGAGCTGTTCTGGACGAAGTACGGCCTCGCCAAGCAGGACATGGTGAAGATGAACATCAAGGGCGTCTTCCAGATCTGGATGCGCGACGGCAGCTACCACGAGATCAACCTCAAGGAGTGCCACGCCTGGACGCGGCTGGGCTGCACCCACTGCCCCGACTTCGCGGCCGAGCACGCCGACATCTCCACGGGGGGCATCGGCAAGGACAACGACTGGACGCTGACCATCGTGCGGACCGACCTCGGCCGCGAGATCATCAGCCGCATGGTCGCCGACGGCTCGATCATCGTCCGGCCCGGCGACGAGGACCCCGGTGCCATCGCCCTCATGCACAAGCTGGCCGCCAAGAGCCGTGACCGCTGGCCTGCCACCGCGGTCGACTTCCCGCGCAACCCGGCCAAGACCCCCGCCTGACCCGCCGTGCTCGCCCCGCGGGCTACGCGCTGTGCGCCAGGGCCTGCACGCCGTCGTCGGAGTCGAGATCGCTGCGGCGCAGCGCGTCCCAGAGCCCGTGGACGGTGCAGTTGGGGAGGCGGGTGATGTTGTACGGCTCGATGGCGGCGTCGATCCACGGCACGTAGGCCAGCCCCTCCGGAGAGACGACCGGGGTGCCGATCACCTCGTAGGCGTCGAGCTCTTCCAAGCGGCGTCGGAACATGCGGACAGCGTTGCATCGTGCGCCGACGGGTGTAATGGCCCGATCGGGCCATTTCGCGCATGGCCCGTGGCGGCCCGGCCTGGTGCAGGCGTGCTAGTACCCCGACCCGCGGTCAGGGCGCGGCGAGCTCACGGGCCCGGTGGAGGATGCGGTCGAACATCGGCTCGGTGAGCTTGCCGGTGAAGGTGTTCTGCTGGCTGACGTGGTAGCTGCCGATGATCCAGCGGCCGTCGGCCAGGGGGACCTCGACGCCGTGGGCGAAGCGCGGCCGGCGGGTGACGCCGAGGACCCCGCAGAGCACCTGGTAGCCGAAGGAGCCCAGCGCCACGAAGACGCGGGCGTCGAGCAGCGCCAGCTCCCGCTCGAGGTACGGCCGGCACCGGTCGCGCTCGGCCACGGTGGGCTTGTTGGCCGGCGGGGCGCAGCGCACGGGCGCGGTGATCCAGGCGCCGGTGAGCACCAGGCCGTCGTCGCGGCTCGTGCTGGTCGGCTGGTTGGCGAAGCCGGTGCGGTGCAGGGCGCCGAAGAGGAAGTCGCCCGAGCGGTCCCCGGTGAACACCCGCCCCGTGCGGTTGGCCCCGTGGGCGGCCGGCGCGAGGCCGACCAGCACCACCCGCGCGCCCGGATCGCCGAAGCCCGGCACCGGCCGGCCCCAGTACTGCTCGTGCTGGAAGGCGGCGCGCCGCTCGGAGGCGACGAGCTCGCGCCAGGCGACGAGCCGTGGGCAGGCACGGCAGGCGATGACCTCCCGGCCCAGGTCCTCGAGCGCCGCGAGCTCATCGGATGTCACGGCTCCGACGATAGGTTGACGCCCGACCATGGCACGTGCGCCCTCATCCCCGCCGCCCACGCTGGTGCTGTTCGTCCGCCACGGCCAGACCGCGACGACCGGCAAGGTGCTGCCGGGTCGCGCGCCGGGCCTGCACCTCGCCGACAAGGGGCGGGAGCAGGCGCAGCTCGTCGCCGGCCGGATCGCGGCGCTCCAGAACGGCAAGCGCCGCATCGCAGCCGTCTACGCCTCGCCGCTCGAGCGCACGCAGGAGACCGCGACGCCCATCGCCAAGGCGCTGGACGTGCGGGTGCGGAGGTCCAAGGGCCTGCTCGAGTGCGACTTCGGCGAGTGGACCGGGGCAGAGCTCAAGCGCCTCGCCAAGCTCCCCGAGTGGCGAGCCGTCCAGCGAAACCCGAGCGGCTTCCGCTTCCCGGGTGGCGAGTCGTTCAGCGAGATGCAGGCCCGCGTCACCGGGGCGGTCGACGCCATCCGGGCCGCGCACCCGGGTGAGACCGTCGTGGCCGTGTCGCACGCCGACCCGATCAAGGCGGCCGTCGCGCAGGCGACCGGCACGCCGCTCGACCTCTTCCAGCGCATCGTCGTGTCGCCCTGCTCGGTGTCCGCCGTCCTCTACGGCGCCGAGGGGCCGATCGTGCTCGCGGTCAACTCCACGGCCGAGCTGTCGGCCCTCGCGCCCTCATGACGTCCTTCGACCTCCCCAACCCCGACGTCTTCACCGCCGGCACCGTGGGCCCCCCCGGCCAGCGGGTCTTCTACCTGCAGGTGCGCGACGGCGAGCTGGTGGTCACCCTGCGCTGCGAGAAGCAGCAGGTCGCCGCGCTGGCCGAGTACTTCGATGGCCTGCTCGAGGACCTCGAGCCGGCGCTCTACGGGGTGTCCGGTGCCGATGTCGCCATGATCGAGCCCTTCCAGGAGCTCTGGACGGTGGGACCGATCGGCGTGGCCTACGACGAGCCTGCCGACCGCATCGTGGTGGTGCTCGAGGCGCTCACCGACGACGAGGCACCTGAGCCCGGGGCGGCCGCGTCGGTCAAGGTGCAGCTCAGCAGGGCACAGGTGGCGGCGTTCGTCCGCCACAGCCGCGAGCTGGTGTCGGCGGGCCGGCCGGCCTGCCGGTTCTGCGGGCTGTCGATGGACCCCGAGGGCCATCCCTGCCCCCGGATGAACTGACGGGTCGATGGCGGGTGCGGACCACGCCCGGATCACGGCGGTGCTCCGCGCGGGCGACATCGAGGTGATCGGACGGATGCCGTGGAGCTCGAACGGCACCTTCCTCTGCGACGTCTGCGCCGACGGCGACGTCGTCCGCGCCATCTACAAGCCTCGGCGCGGCGAGCGTCCGCTGTGGGACTTCCCGTCGGGGCTGGACCATCGCGAGGTCGCCGCGTACGAGCTGTCCAGCGCGCTGGGGTGGGATCTGGTGCCGGTCACCGTCCGGCGCGACGGGCCGCTCGGGCTCGGCTCGCTGCAGGAGTTCGTCGACGCCGACTTCGAGCAGCACTACTTCACGCTCTACGAGGACGAGGCCAACCACGACGCCCTGCGGGCGATGTGCGCCTTCGACTTCGTGGGCAACAACACCGACCGCAAGAGCGGTCACTGCCTGCTCGGCCTCGACGGCCGCATCCGGGGCATCGACCACGGCCTGATGTTCCACCGCGAGTTCAAGCTGCGGACCGTGATCTGGGAGTTCGGCGGCGAGGCGGTGCCCGAAGGCCTGCTCCACGACATCGCCGCGCTGGCGCAGGGCGGGCTGCCCGACGCGCTGTGCGAGCTGCTCGACCCCTTCGAGCGCGAGGCGCTCCTCGCCCGGGCCCGCGCCCTGGTCGACGCCGGCCGGTTCCCGATCGACGAGACGGGCCGGCGCTACCCCTGGCCCCTGGTCTGAGCCCGCCAGCGGCGCGCTAGTGATCTGAGTCGTTAGTTCGCAGGAACGGGTGGGTGTGGTCGCGAAGTCTGTCGTCAACGACGACGATGGGGGTTCGCGATGGCGCAACGGACGACGATCACGCTCACCGACGAGGAACGGGAGACGCTGGAGCGGTGGGCTCGGCGACGGAACAGCGCGCAGGCGCTGGCGTTGCGGTGCCGGATCATCTTGGGGGCCGCTGACGGGGAGTCGAGCACCGACATCGCGGCCCGTTTGGGGTGCACGCCGTCGACGGTGGGGAGGTGGCGGGTGCGCTTCGCGGCCAAGGGCATCGATGGCCTGCACGACGAGCCTCGTCCGGGAAAGCCGCGGACGATCAGCGATGACGATGTGGAGCGGGTGATCGTCAAGACGCTCGAGGAGACGCCCGTCAACGCGACGCACTGGTCGACGCGGTCGATGGCGGCGGCGACAGGGATGTCGCAGACGGCGGTCTCGAAGATCTGGCGGGCCTTTGGTCTGAAGCCGCACCGGGTCGAGGACTTCAAGCTGTCACCGGACCCGCAGTTCATCGACAAGGTCCGCGACGTGGTCGGGCTCTATCTGAACCCGCCCGAGTCGGCGGTCGTGCTCTGCGTGGATGAGAAGACCCAGGTCCAAGCGCTCGACCGGTCAGCGCCGATCCTGCCGCTGTTGCCAGGCACGCCGGCCCGCCAGACACACGACTACAAGCGCAACGGGACCACGAACCTCTACGCGGCGCTCGATGTCGCGTCCGGCCAGGTGATCGCGGATCTGACGCCCAGGCACCGCGCCGAGGAGTTCCGTCGGTTCTTGAACCTCATCGACCGCAACGTCCCCGAGCACCTCGACGTGCATGTCGTCGTCGACAACAGCTCGACGCACAAGACACCCTCGATCCAGAGATGGCTCGTGCGCCATCCCCGCTTCACGCTGCACTTCACGCCGACCTACTCGAGCTGGCTGAACCTGGTCGAGCGGTGGTTCGCCGAGCTGACGACCAAGTGGCTCAAGCGCAGCGCTCACCGCTCGGTCAAAGACCTCGTCGCGTCGATCCGCACCTGGATCACCAACTGGAACGACGACCCCAAGCCGTTCGTCTGGCACAAGACCGCCGACGAAATCCTCGACAACCTCGCCGCCTACTGCCAGCGAATCAACGACTCAGGTCACTAGACCAGGTCGCTCGCCGCGCGCGTCAGACGGGTGATGGGCACGACCTCGTCGCCGCGGTGGAGGCGGTGCACCTTCTGGCGGGCGAGCCAGGCGTTGAACTGCGGCCCGGGGATCGGGCGGCTGAGCAGGTAGCCCTGCGCCTGCTCGCAGCCGTACTCCTTCAGCAGGTCGTACGCATCGGTGCTCTCGACCCCCTCGGCGACGGTGTGGAGGCCCATCCGGGCACCGAGCTCGATGAGCGTGCGCACGATCACGGCGTCGTGCTCGTTGACGGTCATGGTCGACACGAAGGACTTGTCGACCTTGAGCTCGGAGACCGGCAGGCGCCGCAGGTGCGAGATCGACGAGTAGCCGGTCCCGAAGTCGTCGACGGAGAGGCCGACGCCGAGGTCGTGGAGCCCTTCGAGCACCGCCATCGACCGGTGCGACTCGCTCATGACGGTCGACTCCGTGAGCTCGAGCGTCAGGCTCGACGCCGGGACGCCGGCCCCTGCCACAGCCAGGCCGATGTCCTCGACGAAGTGGCCGTCGAAGAGGTTCCGCGCGGACAGGTTCACCGAGACCGACAGGTCGAGTCCGGCGTCGCGCCACCCCCGGCACTGGGCCAGGGCGTTGCGGACCACGTAGAGGGTCAGCGCGCGGATGACGCCGGTGTGCTCTGCGGCCGGGATGAACTGGTCGGGGCTCAGGAAGCCGAGCCGCGGATGGGTCCAGCGGACGAGCGCTTCGGCACCGAGGACGTAGCCGTCGGCCAGCGCCACCTTCGGCTGCACGTACACCTCGACCTCGTCGCGCTCGAGGGCCTCCCGCAGGTCGGCCGCCAGCGCGAGGCGGCGCGGGGCGTAGGGATCGGTCTCGGCGACGTAGATCTCGATGCCCGAACCCGCCAGGCGCGCCGTGTAGGTGGCGGCGTCGGCCCGTTGCAGCAGCAGGTCGGCGGAGGGCGCGTGCTCCGGGTAGAACGCGATGCCGATGCTGGCGCCGAGGACCAGGGACACGTCCTCGGCGGTGAACGGCGTCTCGAACTCGGCGTGGATGGTCTCGGCCAGGCGCACGACCTCGGCCTGGTCGACCACCCGCGTCATCAGCACGGCGAACTGGTCGCCGGTGAAGCGTGCGAGCGTCGCGCTGGGAGGCAGCAGAGGGCGCAGCCGGTCGCGCACCTCGGCGAGCAACCGGTCGCTCGTCGCGGTGCCGAGCGTGTCGGTGACCTCCTTGAAGGTGTCGAGGTCGACGAACACGAGGGCCACCCCGAGCTCGCTCGTCTTGGCCTCGGCGATGGCCCGCACGAGCTGCTCGTGCAGCGACGTCCGGTTGGGAAGCTCGGTGACGGGATCGTGCAGCGCCTGATACGCCTTCTCCTGCGCCTCGTGCTGCAGGTGCGCGACCAGCCGCCCGTTCTCCAGGGCCACACTCGCATGGCTGGCCAACGTCTCGAAGACCCGCAGGTCCTCCTCCACGAACGAGCTCACCTCGGTAAGTCGGTTCACCACGAGCATGGCCCCAGACGTCATCCCGTCTGTTGTAAGAGGGACGATGGCTACGTCCTTAACTCCAATCGCGGCGAGCCAACCAGGGAGCGGCTGTCCGAGTTCGTAGAGGCGTGAAGTCCCCGCCGGGAGGAGCATCGTGAGGTCCGCCGCCAGCTCGGTCGGTGAAACGCTCGACCGCTCCAGGTCGTCGCCGCGGGCAACGATCCGTCGCGCCGGTTCTCCAGTCCGAATTGGCGGAAGCAGCAAGACAGCCTGCTCTCCTCGCAGAATCGTCCGAGCGCCCTGGACGATGGCCTGCTCGAGTTCGTCGATCTCCACCGAGTCACCGAGTCCGCGAGTGAAGTCATGCAATGTGGAGAGGTTCTTGTGGCGTTCGGTCAGCCTGATGTGCGCTCGATGAAGGACGAACATCACCACTGCCAGAACGATGAACAGCAGCCCAACATATGAGCGATCCCATAGCGACACTCCAAGTGCCAGCCCGCTTGCCGTGTTGGCTACGGCGGTCAGGGTGCCGAATAGCAGGACCCGCCTGATGAGCTGACCACCGGGCCACCCCCCGTACACCGTGATGCCCAACGCAACCACGCCCACGCCAACCACCTGCGACACGAGCATCGCGCCGAAGACAGCCGGCCAGTTGGCGATGGCGGTCGGGTCGCCGGCCTGAAGCAAGGCTCGGAATAGCCCAATCGCGATCGTGCACTCCAAGAAGAAGAACGACAGGTTGAATAGCAGCTTCGCCAAGTGCTGGCGGCGAAGCACCGCGAGCACGATGAGTCCGCCGAGGACCCGTCCAAGCAACAGATCAGGCGGCGAGGCGAAGTACAGACCTACGACAAGCGGAACCTCGGAGAACGTGAGGGCATGAGCCTCATGCTTCGTCTCCAGGTTCACGGTCATCAGCTCAACGGCGACAAACGCAGCGGCCAACGCCAGTACCGGAAGATGGAATGGTGCCCCTTCGAGTGCCCCACGACCGTCCAGCAGCCACTGCCAACCGAGGCCGCTGACCAACACGACCAGAGCAGTCACGACGGCAAGCCCCGCGCCATTACGGCGCGGCGCGGCGATTGGCTCGGAGCCGACGGGGGAGGTGACTGCGTTCGTCATGGTGATGCCCGCTGATAGGGAACCGTCTGAGGTCGGCTCGCGCAATGCCTCATTGTTGGTCTCACCGCTGGCAAAACGCGCAAGTGGCCCGGCGAACCGGGCCACTTGTCCAGACTTCTAGACCAGAGGATGGACTAGCGCATCCCGTTGCCGCGCATGCCGTTGCCGCGCATGCCGTTGCCGCGCATGCCGTTGCCCCGCATGCCGTTGCCCCGCATGCCGTTGCCACGGCCGCCCCACTCGACTCCACGCCCGCCCCACTCGACTCCGGTCGTCTTCATCTTTCGCCCTCCAGCAAATCAGTGGTCTGTGTGTTTGGTACTGCTCTGAGATGGTTAACCGCTGTCGGTGGCAATTCCGGTGTTCTGGTGCTGCCGATTTCTGCCGTTCCGCGGCTCACTGCGGGTGACCATACGGAACCCGCGCTGGGAGCACAAGGGGCCAAAAGTCCTGGTCAGAGGCTATTACTGGTAGCGTTTGGCCGACCACTAAACGTGGTATTTGCAGTAAATAACTGACCGTGGACGAGTGACCACGCAGCGTGATGATCTGGGCGCGCGCGTCTCAAGATCAGCACCTGGCGCGGCGGCTTAGCCGCGTTGCGTGACAGCAGCGCCGAGGACGCGGTCGAGGTACGGGTTCGTGAACCGGCCCTCGGGATCCGTCCGGCGTCGGATCGCCTGGAAATCTTCCCAGCGGGGATAGCGCCCGGCGAGCGTCTCGGCCCGCTGGAAGTGCATCTTCCCCCAGTGCGGGCGGCCGCCGTAGCCGTCCATGATGCGCTCGACGCCCTGGAAGTAGGCGTCGTAGGGAGTCCCCCGGTACACGTGCACCGCGATGTAGCCCGTCGGGCGGCCGAACGCCGTCGACAGCGGGATGTCGTCGGGCGCGACGACGCGGACCTCGACGGGGAAGCTCAGCTGGATGCCTGCCTCGTCGACGAGTCGCCGAACGCGCTCGAGCGCCTCGGGCACCGCCTCGCGGGGGATGGCGTACTCCATCTCGTAGAAGCGGACCTTGCGCGGGCTCGTGAACACCCGGTCGCTGCGGTCGGTGTACTCCGACCGCCCCGTCGACGGCAGGATCTTCGCCATGCGCGGGATCCAGCCCGGTCGGCGCAGGCCGATTCGGCACAGCGCGCCGAACGCCACGTTCGGCAGGATGAGATCGTCGAGCAGCTCCCGGTGGCGAGGCCGCGGCCGTGCCGGCTCGTCGGTGCGCCGGTTGCGCTTGGTCAGCGCCCA
The DNA here is from genome assembly GCA_963715505.1 of uncultured Microthrixaceae bacterium. Taxonomy (GTDB): domain Bacteria; phylum Actinomycetota; class Acidimicrobiia; order Acidimicrobiales; family VFJN01; genus VFJN01. The sequence continues at coordinate 334,978 of OY970242.1, read as the reverse complement.
ACCGGTGTGGGGGACCCAGTAGAACTCGACGTGGTCGGCGCTGGACATGAAGCCGTCGAAGTCGGCGAGGACCTCGTCGAGGCGAACGGGCTCCTCGATGGCGTGGAGCCGGAAGGCCGGGACCGCCTGCAGTGTCACGGTCGAGACGATGCCGAGGGCGCCCACGCCGACTCGAGCGGCATCGAGCACGTCGGCGTTCTCCGACGGCGTGCAGTCGAGCACCGTCCCGTCAGCGGTCACCAGGCGCATGCCGAGGATCTGGCTGGAGATGTTCCCGAAGTGCCATCCGGTGCCGTGCGTGGCGGTCGCCGTCGCGCCGGCGATCGACTGGTAGGCGATGTCGCCCATGTTCTGCAGCGCGAGGCCCCGGCGATCGAGCTCGTCGCACAGCGCGCTCAGCGAGATCCCCGCCTCCACGGTGACGGTGCGCGCCGCCTGGTCGTGACCCAGCACCCGGCGGTAGCCGCTGAGGTCGACCATCACGCCGTCGGTGCAGGCGATGGGCGTGAACGAGTGGCCGGCGCCGACGCACTTCACGCGGCGACCGCTCGCCGCCGCCTCGCGCACGATGGCCACGAGCTCGGCCTCCGACGTCGGTCGGCGGATCGCCACCGGTGCGCACGACTGGTTGCCGGCCCAGTTGGTCCAGGTCGCGCGGTCCTTCATGCTCACCGGGAGCGACCCTAGTGGGGTGCGTGCTGGCCCGGACGCGCCACGACCGGGGCCGAGGCCCCGGTCGTGGCTCCCACCTCGGCGCCGGTCAGCGGGACTGCAGCGCCTCGATCAGCTTCGGCAGGACCTTGTGGACGTCGCCCACGATGCCGAGGTCGGCGACCGAGAAGATCGGCGCCTCGGGGTCCTTGTTGATGGCGATGATGTTCTTGGATCCCTTCATGCCCACCAGGTGCTGCGTGGCACCGGAGATGCCGGCCGCGATGTAGACGGTGGGCTTGACGACCTTGCCCGTCTGGCCGACCTGGTAGCTGTACGGCACCCAGCCGGCGTCGACGATGGCCCGCGAGGCGCCGGGAGCGGCCTTGAGGAGCTTGGCGAGCTGCTCGATCATCTCGAACTTCTCCGCCTCGCCGAGGCCGCGGCCACCCGAGACGACCACGGCCGCCTCGTCGAGCTTGGGGCCGGTGGCCTCCTCGACGTGGCGGTTGGTGATCTTGGCCTGGCCGGCATCGGGGACGTCGATGGTGGCGACCTCGGCGGGACCGCCGCCCGCCTCCTCGGCCACGAACGACTTCGGCCGGAACAGGGCGATGTGCGGGCCGCCAGCCGTGAACCTGGTCTTCACGAGCTTCGTGCCACCGAAGACGGGCTCGGTGACGACCACGGCATCCCCGTCGACCTCGATGTCGACGTTGTTGGTGATGACCGGCCGGTCGAGCGCCACCGAGAGGCGCGCCGCGATGTCGCGGCCGTCGTAGGTGGTGCCGAACATGATCAGGTCGGGGCCGTTGCCGTCACCGCACTGCTTGGCCATCGCCGAGGCGACGGGGACGCCGGGCAGCGAGCCGCCCAGGTCGCCGGTCGACAAGACCTTCGACGCCCCGTGGGCGCCGAGCGTGGCGGCCACGGCGTCGGCGTCCGCGCCGGCGTAGACCGCCTCGACGGTGCCACCCAGCTCGCGGGCCTTGGCCAGCAGCTCGAGGGTGAGCGGGCTGACGTTGCCGTCGGAGCCCTCGGCGTACACCCAGATCCGGTTCAGAGCCATGTGCTTCCTCTCTCGTTGTCCTGGGTGCTCAGATGACCTTGAGACCGTCGAGGAAGGCGACGATCCTGGTGTAGGCCTCGCCGTCGTCCTCGATGACCTCGCCGGCCTCGCGGGCGGGCGCGTCGTCGACGGCGACGATCTCCTGACCGGCGCCGGCGGCGCCCACGGCGGAGGCGTCGAGGCCCAGGTCGGCGACGGTCAGCTCCTCGACCGGCTTCGACTTGGCGGCCATGATCCCCTTGAAGGAGGGGTAGCGGGGCTCGACCACGCCGGCGGTCACCGACACCACGGCGGGCATCGGGCTGCTGACCTCGTCGTAGCCGGCCTCGGTCTGGCGCTGGACCTGGACCGTCTCGCCCTCGAGGTGGATCTCCTTGGCGAAGGTGATCGACGGCAGCTCCAGCAGCGCGGCGACCTGCTCGGGCACCGTGCCGGTGTAGCCGTCGCTGGACTCCGTGGCGGCCAGCACCAGGTCGGGCTCGGCGCGCTTGATGGCGGCGGCGAGCACCTTGGCGGTGTCGAGCGCCCCGGCGCCCGAGAGCGCCTCGTCGGAGATCAGGATCGCCTTGGCGGCGCCCATGGCGAGCGCCGTGCGCAGGCCGCTGGTCTCGTTGTTGGGGGCCATGGACACGAGGGTGACCTCACCGCCGCCGGCCTTGTCGACCAGCTGGAGGGCCATCTCGACGCCGTAGCTGTCGGACTCGTCGAGGATGAGCTTCCCGCTGCGGTCCAGCGTGTTGTCACCTTCGAGCTTGCCGGGCTCGGCGGGATCGGGGATCTGCTTCACGCAGACGACGACGTGCATGCCGGGCATCGTCGCATGCCGCGCCACGGCGGTTCCAACTGAGTCGGACATCTCGCCCGAGGGGCCCCGGGTAGGTTCACGGCCGCCATGAAGCTGCTGCTGCTGGTCAACTCCTCGGCGTCGTCGGTGACGGCGCGGAGCCGGGTCGTGATCCAAAAGGCCCTGTCGGCCGACCACGAGGTCACGTTGGCCGAGACGAGCCGGCGAGGTCACGCCACCCGCCTGGCGCAGGGGGCGGCGGCCGCGGGCCAGGAGGTGGTGGTGGTGCTCGGTGGCGACGGCACCCTCAACGAGGCGGCCAACGGCCTCGCCGGGTCGTCGTGCGCGCTGGCGGCGCTGCCGGGCGGGTCGACGAACGTCTTCGCCCGCACGATCGGGCTGCCCAACGACCCCATCGAGGCAACCGGCGAGCTGCTCGGCGCGCTCGGTCGGGGCAGCATCCGCCGGGTCGGGCTCGGCTCCGTGAACGGCCGCTACTTCCTCTTCCACGTCGGCATGGGCTTCGACGCCGCGGTGGTCGCACAGGTGGAGCGGCGCTCGGGCCTGAAGCGCTACGCGGGCCACCCGCTGTTCGTCTACGCCGGCTTCGACACCTGGATCCGCCACTACGACCGCAGCCGCCCCCGCTTCTCGGTGCGCCACGCCGACGGCACCGTCGTCGACGACGCCTACCTGTCGATCTGCCTCAACACCAACCCCTACACCTACCTCGGCAACCGGCCGCTGAGCCTGGCGCCGGAGGCGACGCTCGATCGGGGCCTGGCGCTCGTCACCTTGCGCACCCTCGCCTTCGGTCGCACGATGCGGATCATCGGCTCCGCGCTCGGCACGGGCCGCCACCTGCGCACCTCTCGCTGGACGGAGCACCGCACCGACCTCACGACCGTCACGGTCGAGGGCTACGGGCCCTTCCCGTACCAGGTCGACGGCGACCACCTCGGCGACACCGAGCGCCTCGAGCTCCGCCACGAACCCGACGTCCTCGACCTCGTCACGCCCTAGCCAAGGTCAACACCAAGGCGCTCCGAGAGGTTGGGGGCATGGCAGTGCCCGCTTCGGGCACTCCAATGCCCCGAACGTCCAGCACCGAGGAGGTTGGGGGCATGGCAGTGCCCGCTTCGGGCACTCCGATGCCCCCAACCTCCGTTGGTGGGCTCAGCGGCCGAGGGCTCGCAGGGCGATGTCGGGGGTGTTGGTGACCACGGCGTCGACCCCGATCTCGGCGAGCCAGCGGATCCGGTCGGGGTCGTCGCAGGTCCAGGTGTTGACGGCGAGGCCGGCGTCGTGGGCCAGCCCCACCAGTGCCTCGTCGACGAACACGTGGTGCGGGTGGACGGCGACGTGCCCGTGCGCCGCGGTGCGCTCCACCAGCGCACGGGCGTCGTCGACGAGCCCGACCAGCCAGGCCGTCGCCAGGACGGGCGCCAGGTGGAGGACACGGTCGACGGTGGCGAGGTCGAAGCACGACACCAGGGCGCGGCCGGCGTCGAGCTCGCCGCGGGCGTCGAGCAGCGCCACGACGTCGTCGGCGAGCCGTGCCGTCGGGTCGAAGTCGCGGTCGGCGGGCCAGTTCTTGATCTCGATGTTGACGAGCGCCAGCGGCGCGCAGGCGTCGAGCGCCTCGTCGAGCAGCACGACGCCGGGCGGCAGGTCGCCGCTCCGCGTCTCCACCACCGCCCGCCCGTCGGGGAGCACCGCGTCGTGGACCACCGCCAGCGCGCCGTCGCCGGTGCGGCGCACGTCGAGCTCCACGCCGTCGGCGCCCTGGTCGACCGCGCCGCGGAAGGCGGCGAGCGTGTTGTCGCCGAACGCCTCGGATGCGCCTCGGTGTCCGAAGACGAGCATGGCAAATGTCACCTTCGATGCATCAAAAAGGCGCTTGAGCCCATAGCGCATCGCCGCTACGATCTCCAAACGCAACCGCACGCATGGTCTTCGACCCTGAAGGTAGCGCGGCGGCATGTGAAACACGTCACGAACACCCGTGACCCCCCGACGCCGCGGAGGAACCACGTGGCCCTCGCCCTCCACCTGTCCATCGAACGCGACGACTGGCGCGATGTCGCGTCCTGCCGCGACACCGACCCCGACCTGTTCTTCCCCGTCGGCACCACCGGCCCCGCCATCGAGCAGATCGAGAACGCCAAGGCCGTCTGCCAGGAGTGCGAGGCGCAGGTGCCCTGCCTCGAGTACGCCCTCGCCACCAACCAGGACTCCGGGGTCTGGGGCGGCACCTCCGAGGAGGAGCGGCGCCAGCTGCGCAAGCAGTACGTGGCCCGCCAGCGCCGCAGCGCCTAGCACGCACGACCGCACCGCACCCGGGGCCCCGAGCCCCGGTCGTCCGACCTCCCCTCGCCGGGAGGTCGGTTCGCGTCCGGGCCAGGCTCACTCGCGGGCGGCGACGGGCACCTCGAGCTCCACGACGGTGCCGGGGCGGTCGCCACCACCGGGGCCCCGGCGCAGCTCGATCGTGCCGGCGAGCTCGGTCGTGACGAGCGTCCGCACGATCGACAGGCCCAGGCCCGCGGTGGCCTCGAGGTCGAAGCCGTGGGAGAGCCCCACGCCGTCGTCGACGACGGTGGCGCGCAGGCGCATCCCGTCGTTGTGGAGCGCCACCTCGACCGACCCGGGCGACGCCTGCAGGTCGAGATCGGGCGGGAAGGCGTGGTCGATGGCGTTCTGCAGCAGCTCGTTGAGCACGACCGCAAGCGGCGTGGCGACCGTCGCCGGCAGGAAGCCGGCCTCGCCGTCGACGTGGAAGCGGACCGGCCGATCCGGCGACGACATCCCCTCCTCCACCATCCGAACGAGCGGCCGCACGATCTCGATGAAGGCCACGTCGTCGCCCGCCTCGCGCGAGAGCGTCTCGTGCACGAGGGCGATCGACCGGATGCGGCGCACCGACTCCTCGATGGCGAGCTTGGCCTCCGGCGAGGAGAAGCGCCGACCTTGGAGCCGCAGCAGCGAGGAGATCGTCTGCAGGTTGTTCTTCACCCGGTGGTGGATCTCCCGGATCGTGGCGTCCTTGGACAGCAGCAGCCGGTCCCGGCGACGGAGCTCGGAGATGTCGCGGGTGAGGACCACCGCACCGGAGACGACCTCGTGCTCGACGAGCGGGATGCAGCGGATCAGGACGGTGATGTCCGAGCCGCGCTCGACCTCCTGGGTCACGGGTGCGCCGATCGAGAAGGCGGTGCGGACGACGTCGTCGTCCATGCCGAGCTCGTCGAAGCGGAGGCCCTCGGCGTTGGCGTGGACGCCGATGCGGTGCAGTGCCGAGACCCCGTTCGGCGACGTGTACTCCACCCGCCCCGAGGCGTCGAGCAGGATGACGCCGTCGCCGACGCGGGGCGCCTCCTCGGTCTCGGCGTCCTGGGCGTCGAAGGGGAAGTCGCCGGCGGCGATCATCCGGGCGAAGCGGTTGAAGATCTCCACGTAGGTGCGCTCGAGCTCTCCGGGCTGCCGGCCGAACGACGGGGCCGACTCCCGGGTGAGGACGCCGATCACCTCGCCCCGGCAGCGGATCGGGATGCACAGGACGCGCACCCGCTCCTTCAGCGCGGCGATCGTGGTCTCGCCCTCGATGATCTCGCCGAGCTGGTAGGCGCGGGTGATGAGGGGTCGCTCCTCGGCGTCGACGATCGTGCCGATCCAGTCCGCCCGGTAGACCGTCTGCGAGGTGCTCGGGCGCACCTGGCCCAGCACCATGAAGCGATCGCCATCGGTCGAGTCGGCCGTGGGGGCGAAGAGGAGCAGGTCCGCGAAGCAGAAGTCGGCGAGCAGCCCCCAGCCCGCGACGAGGCGCTGCAGGTGGCTGACGCCGCGCGCGTCGAGGGTGGTGTGGAAGCGGGCGAGCTCGGTGAGCGAGGCCATGGCTCGCTCAGGCTACGAGCCGGGCGGTGTCAGACCGTGCTGCGGTACCGGCTCGACTCGAGCTCGGCACGCGTGACGTCGTAGGTGGCCGGGCACTCGAGGCAGTGCAGGTACATGACCTCTCGGAAGGGGTCGATGTGGTCGAGGTAGCCGCGGCCCCGGCAGACCGGGCAGGGCACCGGTGAGCCCCAGGCGGGCGCCGAGCCCCCGGCCGGCGCTCGCAGATCGATGACCCTCACGGCCTTGGGCTTCCTGCTGAACAGACCCATCGCTCGTGGGCTCCCCTCCGCCTCGTGCCACCGCCGCGGCCGTCGGATCCGTGCGCCGAGCATAGGTCGCGGCACCGACGCCGCCGACGGATGCTCAGCGCCAGATCTGCTGGCCGAGCTGCAGCAGCCCGGCCAGGTCGGTGATGTCGTGGTCGAAGTAGGGCACCGACGCGACCACCTCAGGGGCAGCGGACAGCTCCGCCCTGGTCTCCGCCTCGCGCTTGGCCACCACCTGGAAGTTCAAGAAGCTCTCCCCCACCTCGCGCAGCACCCGCCCGACCTGCTCGGGCGCACCGAGGTCGTCGGGAAGCGCGGCCGCCAGCGCCTCGGCCTCGGTGCAGAGCGCCTTGGCCGCGGCCTCCGTGCCCTTGTCGAGGAACCAGTCGGGCAGCACCTTGTTGAGCACGACCGCGCCGAGGTGCAGGCGGCGGCCCTCCAGCGCGTCGATGAAGTACTCCGCCTCGCGCACGGGTGCGGACTCCAGCGTCGAGACGACCACGAAGGTCGTGCGCTTGTCCTCCAGCGTGCGCGTGACCGCCTGGGCACGCTCCACGAAGCCGTCGTACATCGTCTGGAAGAGCAGGAAGAACTCGGCGATGTCCTCGAGGAACTTCGACCCGAGGATGCGGTCGGCCACGGAGTAGAACGGCTTCGACGCCAGGGTGAGGACCCGGCTGCGGGCGGGCACCGTGAGCCAGCGCAGCAGGCGGCTCGAGAAGAAGTCGGCCATGCGCTCGGGCGCCTCGAGGAAGTCGATGGCGTTGCGGGTCGGGGGGGTGTCGACGACGATCAGGTCGTAGCGGCCCGAGGCGTGGAGCTCATAGAGGCGCTCCATGGCGATGTAGTCGTGGCTCTGCACGAAGCGCCCGGTGATGTTCTTGTAGAGCGGGTTGGCGAGGATCGCCTCGCACGTGGCCGCGTCGGGTGCGTGCCGGCGGACGAGGTCGTCCCAGCTCTGCTTGGTGTCGAGCATGGCGGCCCAGAGCTCGCCGCGGGGCGTGACGCCGGCCTCGACGAACGCCGCCCTCGGCACCTGGGACTCCACGTTGCCGAAGGCCTCCAGCCCCAGGGCGTTGGCGAGGCGCTTGGCGGGGTCGACCGTGACGACGAGGACCTTCCCGCCGTGGTGCACCGCGGCCATGGCGGCCGCCGCGGCCGCGGTGGTGGTCTTCCCGACGCCCCCGGAGCCGCAGTGGATGACGATCTCCTTGGCCGCGAGCAGCTGCTCGATGGAGCCAGTCGAAGGCGTCCGGCGGCGGGGGGTCACGCGGCGCCCATCAGTAGCCGAGCTCCTCGCCGAGGTGGGCCGCCACCTGGCGGGTGGCGCGCACGCCGTGGCTGCGCTGGAAGAGGTAGGGCACGTAGAGCAGCGGGGTGCCCTCGGGGAGCTCCGAGCGCAGGCGAGCGAGATGCGCGCCGCGCGTGCGTCGCAGGCGCACGGCGAGCTCGCGCGCCGTCGAGGATCGGCTGCACCGGGCCGCCCACGGCAGCGGAGAGGATCTCTGCCGGCCGGGGCTCGCGCGCCTCGTCGGTCAGCGCGTCGAACACCGCCTCCTCCCCGCGGCCGAACAGCTCGGGCAGCACGCGGTTGGCGACGACGGCGGCGAGGTCGACGACCGTCTCGGTGCGCAGACGTGCCGCCAGCTCGAGCGTCTCGTTGACGGGCATCTCCTCGGGCGCCGACACGATGACGACGCCGGTCGTCTCGGGGTCGCCGAGGATCTCGAGCATCCAGCCCGTCTGGTCGCGCACCATGCCCACGTGGACGAGGTCCTGGATGGCCTGCGGGGCAGCGAGCTGGCCGGTGATGTGCCCGCTGGCCACGGCGTCGACGACGACGAGGTCGTAGTGGCGCTCGCGGACCTCCCAGAGGAACTTCCCGACGGTGAGGATCTCCTTCACGCCGGGCGCCGCGTTGGCGACGAAGTCGAAGGTGCGGGCGAGCGGGCCGATGCGCGCCACGAGCGGCAGCTTCAGCTGGACGCTCAGGTACTCCTTGAGCGACTCCTCGGTGTCCATCGACATGGCCCACAGGCCCGGGGAGAGCTCCCGCTCCTTGAACGTGGTCGGACCGGTCTCGTAGAAGTCGGCGAGGTTGCCCTTGGCGTCGATCTCGCCCACGAGCGTCCGCTTGCCGCGCTGCGCCCCGAGCAGCGCCAGCGACGCCGCGATGGTGGTCTTGCCGACGCCGCCCTTGCCGGTGACGAAGAGCAGCTTGCGCTCGAGCAGGTCGGTCATGGCAGCGGGGCCCCCGACGACCGGGAGCGGCTCAGCCTCCGAAGCCGATGCGGCGCTCGTCCTGCGGGCTGCCGATCTCGACGTAGGCCAGCTTGGCCGCCGGCACCCCGAACTGCCGGCCCCGGCGATCGGTGAGCCAGAGCGTCGTGCCGTCCGCCATCGCCGACTCCACCTGCTGGCGCACCACGGCGGGGTCGGTGCCCTCCTCGAGGTTCACCTCGAGCTCCTTGGGGGTCTGGGTCAGGCCGATGCGGACATCCACGGGGTCTCCTCGGGGTGTGGGGGCGGCGGTCATCCTACGTGGGGGCGCGTTGGGCGCCGACCCCGTGGCGGGAGTCAGCGACGGCGCGCTCGACGGGGCCGTAAGGTGCGGCGATGGTCGACACACCCGTGGACGAGGACGTGCTGGGTGCGCTGGAGGCGCTCGACTCGGCGCGGCGCCGGTTCGTCGCGGTCGTCGGCCACGAGCTGCGCACCCCGGTCACCACCCTCCGCGGCTTCGCCGAGGAGCTGGCCGCCGCCGAGTCCGACGCGGCGCAGGACCTGGTGCCCGCCATCGTGCGCAACGCCAGGCGCGTGGAGCAGCTCCTCGACGACCTCCTCCTCGCCACGGAGATCATCACCGCGCTCCCCGTCGGCGACGCCGGAGCCGATCGACCTGGTCTCCACGGCGCATGCCATCTGGGACGCAGCCGAGCGCGACGAGGAGCTGGCCCTCTCCGGTGAGGCCGAGGCGTTCGCTGCGATGCGCCCCGGTGCGGCGGACACCATGCTCGAGCGGGTGCTCGACAACGCCCATCGCTACGGCGAGCCGCCGTTCTCGCTGCACGCCGCCCGCGCCGGCGACCGGATCCGCCTGACGGTGTCGAGCCGCGGAGCGGTGCTCCAGCCCGACGACGTGCACCTCGCCTTCGAGCTCTTCTACCGGGGCGAGGGCGCCGTCACCGCCGCGCCGGGCTTCGGGCTCGGCCTGCCCGTCGCTCGGGCGCTCGCCCGCCAGCACGACGGCGACCTCACGGTCGAGCCGCACCCCGGCGGGGGACTCGACGCCATCATCGACCTGCCGGCCGCGGGTTGAGCGGTCCCGATCACCTCGACGGCCCGGCGCTGCGCGTCCTCGTCGCCGACGACGAGGGCGATGTCCGCCTGCTGCTGCGGCTGGGCCTCCGGCACCACGCCATCACCGTGGTCGGCGAGGCGGGCGACGGGTTCGAGGTCCTCGCGGCATGCGACGCGCACCCCGTCGACGCCGTCGTCCTCGACCTGCTGATGCCCAGGATGAACGGCTTCGAGGTCATCCCCGAGCTCCAGCGCGATCACCCCGAGGTCGGCATCGTGGCCTACACGGCGGTGGCCGGCGACGTCGTCCGCCGGGAGATGGCTCGCCTCGGCATCCCGCTGCTGCTCAAGAGCGGTGACGCGGCACCACTGGCGATGGCCCTCCACCAGGCCGCCGCGCGGGCGCAGCGCTCGACGGGCTAGAGGATCTTCAGCTCGGGGTGGGCGCGCCGCGTCGGCGCCAGCTTCACGTCGATCTGCTCCGCGATGCTGGCGAACGCCGCGGCGGCCTCGCCGTCGGGCTCGGTCAGCGCGATGGGTCGACCGGCATCGCCACCGGCGCGCAGCTCCTCGACGAGGGGCACCTGGGCGAGCAGCGGGGCGCCGAGGCGCTCGGCGAGGTCGTCGCCGCCCCCCGCGCCGAAGAGCTCGTAGCGCTTGCCGTCGTCGCCGGTGAACCAGCTCATGTTCTCGATGATGCCCTTGACCTCGAGGTTGACCTTCTGGGCCATGAAGCCGGCACGCTGGGCCACCCGCTGCGCCGCCGGCTGGGGCGTGGTGACGATGTAGACCTCGGAGCGGGGCAGGAACTGGGCGAGCGACAGCGAGATGTCGCCCGTCCCGGGGGGAGGTCGACGAGCAGGAAGTCGGGGTCGTCCCAGAAGACGTCGGTGAGGAACTGCTCCAGCGCCTTGTGCAGCATCGGCCCACGCCAGATGACGGGCTGGTCCTCCTTGGCGAAGAACCCCATCGAGATGCAGCGGACGCCGCCGGCGCCGGTCGGCGGGACCAGCATCGAGTCGATGACCGCCGGCGGGTGCTCCACGCCGAGCATGCGCGGGATCGAGAAGCCCCACACGTCGGCGTCGACGACCGCCACGCTGTGCCCGCGCTGGGCGAGCGCCACGGAGAGGTTGGTGGTGACCGACGACTTGCCCACGCCGCCCTTGCCCGAGGCGATCAGCAGGACCCTCGTGCGGCTGGACGGGTCGGCGAAGGGGATGGCGCGGCCCTCGGCGTGGCCGTGGGCGTGCTGGCTCCCGGCGGTCGCGCCCGGGTCGCCGTGGAGCTTCTCGCGCACGCCGGCGCGCTGCTCGTCGGTCATCACGCCGAAGGAGAGGTCGACCGTGCTGACGCCGATGCCGGTCAGTGCGCCCGTGACCTGGCTCTGGATCTCGTTGCGCAATGGGCAGCCAGCCACGGTGAGGGTCACCTCGAGGGCGACGGCGTCACCGTCGACCCGGATGTCGCGCACCATGTCGAGGTCGACGATGGAGCGGTGCAGCTCCGGGTCCTCGACGGGACGGAGGGCGGCGATGACGTCGTCGACGGTGACGGGCATGGTGAGAGCGGCTCCGGGCTGGGTGCGGTGGCAGGCCGGGGATTTCCCCTACGGCCATAGGTAGAATACCGGTGATGTCCCAGCCGTCCCTCACGCCGACGGAGTTCTCGTCCGCGGTGACCGCCATCACGTCGGCGTTCGGCGATCCCACGCGGCGGGAGATCTACCTCTTCGTCCACGAGCGCAGCGAGGGCACCCACGACGAGCCCGACGGCGCGGGGGTGACGGCGGCAGAGGTGGCGGAGCGCTTCGTGCTGCACCCCAACGTCGCCCGGCACCACCTCGACAAGCTGGCGGGCGGCGGCTACCTCGAGGTGGCCACGGGCGGGCGCAGCGGCGCCGGCGCCGGCCGGCCCTCGAAGCGCTACCGCGTCACGTCGCCGGAGATGTCGCTCGAGCTGCCGGTGCGCCACGACGACCTGCTCGTGACGCTGCTCGGCAGGGCGCTGTCGCTGCTCCCCGACGACGCCGCGGAGGCCATGGCGGAGGAGGTCGGCCTCGAGTACGGCCGCACCATGGCCGCCGCCATGGGCGGCACCGACGCCTCGCTGCTCGCCGGCGCGCCCGCCACCGGAGCAGCGCAGAAGTCGTTCCGCACCGCCTTGCACGCCGTGGCCGACGCGCTCACCGCCCACGGCTTCGCCGCCCACGCCGAGCGCCACGGTGAGGGCTTGCGCATCGTGTCGGAGCACTGCCCGTTCGGCGGTGCGGCGATCGAGCACCCCGTGATCTGCGCCGTCGACCGCGGTCTCGTGCGAGGCATGCTCGGCGCCCTCTACGGCCAGTCCGAGACGGCGACCAGCTCCAGCCGCCCCATGGGCGACACGAAGTGCGTGACCTCGATCACGAGCTGATGACGCCGGTCGCCGACGTGGCGCACGGCGTCGCCGAGCCCCGCTCGCGATGACGACGCGGCACTACCTGGACCACGCGTCGACGTCGCCGGTGCGGCCCGAGGCCGTGGCTGCGGTGGTGCGCTGGTTGGAGCGACCCGGCGGCGACCCGGGCCGCATCCACGCGGAGGGGCTCGAGGCGCGCGTCGCCGTGGAGGCCGCCCGTCAGCAGGTCGCAGCGCTGCTCGGCGCCCGCCCCCGTTCGGTCGTGTTCACGAGCGGCGCGACGGAGGCCATCACCGCCGCATGCTGGGGCGCGGCGGAGCGCGGCGGGCACCAGGTGCTCGCCGCGGTCGAGCACTCGGCGGTTCGGTTGGCCGCAGCCGCGCACGGCGAGGTGAGCGTGGTGGGCGTCGACCGCCACGGGCGCGTCGACCCGGGCGCGCTCCTCGCCGAGGTGCGCCCGGACACGTCGCTCGTGCACGTCCAGTGGGGCAACCACGAGGTCGGCACGCTGCAGCCCGTCGCCGAGGTCGTCGCTGCGTGCCGCGAGCGCGGCGTCCTCGTGCACGTCGACGCGGCGCAGGCGGCCGGGCACGTGCCGATCGCGTTCGACGAGCTCGGCGCCGACCTGCTGTCGGTCTCGGGCCACAAGCTCGGTGGCCCGCCGGGGGTGGGCGCGCTGCTCGTCCGCCGTGGCCTGCGGCTGCGGCCCCTGCTGCTCGGCGGTGACCAGGAGCGCGCCCGCCGTGCCGGCCTCGAGCCGGTGGCCGCCATCGCCGGCTTCGGGGCGGCAGCCGCCACGCTGGAGGGCGGGGCGCTCGAGGTGGAGGCCGCGACCCAGCGCACCCTCACCGAGCGCCTGCTCGCGGCGGCCACCTCGCTGCCGGGGGTGCACGGCTACGGCGACCCGGAGGGGCGGCTCCCCCACCTCGTGTGCCTCGGCATCGAGGGCATCGAGCCGCAGGCCGTGCTGCTCGGGCTCGACCGGGCCGGCGTCGCCGCGCACTCCGGCTCGGCGTGCTCGTCCGAGGCCCTGGAGCCCTCGCCGGTGCTGGAGGCGATGGGCGTCGACGCGCATCGCAGCCTGCGGCTCTCCGTGGGGTGGTCGAGCGGCGGCGACGACGTCGACGCGGTGCTCGCCGCGCTGCCGAAGGTGCTCGACGACCTGCGCGCGCTCGCCCGCTGAGCGGGCGTCCTGGCCGGGCGTGCCCCGGGGATAGCGTTGCGCTGATGGCGAAGCTGTACCTCGTGCGCCACGCCGACGCGGGGCATCGCAGCGACTTCGACGGCCCGGACCGCGAGCGCCCGCTGTCCGAGCGTGGTCGACGGCAGGCCGAGCGCCTCGCCGACGGGCTCGCCGACGCGGGGATCGTGCGGCTCCTCGCCAGCCCGTTCGTGCGCTGCGTCCAGAGCCTGGAGCCGCTCGGGGAGCGGCTCGGCGTCCCGGTCGAGCCGGAGCGTCGCCTGGCCGAGGGCAGCGGGGCGATCTCGCCGCTGGAGCTGGCCGAGCAGCTGCGCGACGCGCCGACGGTGTTCTGCAGCCACGGCGACGTGATCCCCGACATCCTCGACGAGCTGGTCCGCCGCGGCGCGACGCTCGAGGACGACCTGCGCTGGCAGAAGGCATCCACCTGGGCGTTCGACTGGGACGGTGACCGCCTCGGCACGGGTCGCTACCTCCCGCCCCCGCCGACCTAGCCCGCCCGCGACCGGCGCGGCGGGCGGTCAGGGAGCCGCGGCGGTCGTGGTGGTGGAGGAGGAGCGGCGCTCGTCGATCTGCTGGCGCAGGCCCTCGGTGAGCTCGCGGATGGCAGGTGGCGGGTCGAGCGCGTCCAGCCGGTCGAGCTCGCGCTCCGCCTCGTCGACGAGGCCGCCGCGCAGCAGCACGACGGCGAGGAAGGCGTGCACGTCGGGGTAGTCGGGGTCGGTGGTGGCCGCTTCGATGAGCGCCGTGAGGCCGGCCTCCTGCTCCCCGGAGAGCGTGAGCAGCCACCCCTTGTAGGTGAGCGCCTCCACGTTGGTGGGCTGCTCCTCGAGCACCTCGTCGTAGAGCTCGAGGGCGGCCTCGAGGTCGCCCTCGGCGCTGCGCCGGCCCGCCTCGTTGAGCTTCTGGGTGACCGACTGGCGGATGTCGCCGGTGATGGTGTCGTTCGCGTCGCGCCGCCCCGAGCTCTGCGCCACGAGCACCCCCGCCAGGACGGCGAAGGCCACGACGCCGGCCAGCACCGCCGCCGTGCGGCCACGGGACCGGGCGGGGGCGACCGCAGCCGGGCGGGGGCGGCCGGCGTCGATCGCCCGCAGCACCGCCGCGGCCCGCGCCGTGTAGTCGTCCTTGAGGGCGAGGTAGTCGTGCTCGTCGACGTCGCCCGCGGCGCGCTCGCGCTCGAGGTCCTCCAGCGACCCGAGGAGGAAGTCGCGCTGGTCCTCGAGGGCCGCCAGCTGGTCGGGGTCGAGCCGGCCCGTCACCGGGGCAGGGGCATCGCGCACGTTCACCGCTCCGACAGGGCCTCGTCGACGAGGGCGCGGTCGGCGTCGCTGGCGTGCGTCATCGGCGCCCGCCGCCAGCGTGCGAGCGTTGCGCTCAGCGCGGCCAGGGCCAGGACCAGGACCAGGACCGGGAGGATCCACACCAGCCCCTCCATGCCCGACGCGCCCGGCGTGAGCAGGACGTCGTCGCCGTAGGTGGACGCGATGGCGGAGCGGATCTCGTCGGCGGACTCGCCGCGCTCGACCCGCGACGCCACCTCGGTGCGGATCGAGCGCGCCGCCGCGGAATCGGAGTCGGCGACCGACTGGCCGCTGCAGGTGGGGCAGCGGATGGTGGCAGCAACGGCGCGCACCCGATCCTGGCTGGTGCGTGGGGGGCCCTCGTCGATCGCGTTGCGCACGAGGGACACCGCCACCAGCGCCACGACGAACAGCCAGGCCCAGCGCCGGAAGGTCCGCGACGAGGGGCTGCGCCTGCGCTGGTCTCGGGGGCTCATGCCGCGGCCTCGTAGCGGGCGAGGAGCGTCTCGAGCTGGGCGGCGGTCACGCCGCCGACGAGGCGCTGCACGACGGTGCCGTCGGGTGCGACGACGAAGGTCTCCGGCACCTGGGCGACCCCGTAGGCCACGCCGATGCTGTTCTCGGGGTCGTCGATCACCGGCCAGTCGCCCCCACGCTCGGCGAAGAACCGGCGGGCGTCGTCGGCCTCGTTGTCGAACGTGACGCTGACCAGCACCGCGTCGCCCGCCGCGCGGTGTGCCTCGTCGAAGGCGATGAGCTCGGGATGCTCCTCGATGCACGGGACGCACCAGCTGGCGAAGAAGTTGACGATCACCCACTGGCCGCGGTGGTCGTCGATCGAGAAGGCTTCGCCACCGAGCGTCGCGCCGGCGGTCTCGGGAGCGATGCGGCCGAGCAACGGGCTCTGCGTAGCCCGCTCGGAGCTGGGGTCGCCGGTGGCGAGCACCGCCACGAGGAGCGCCACGAGCACGGCGACGACGCCGGACGCGACGAGCGCGGTGCGGCCCCGCGCGGGCTGGTCGGCGGCCACGGCGCCGTCCACCGCGGGCTGGCCGTCGCCGCCGCTGGCGTGCATCAGGCGCTCCCCACGGGCTCGCGCGCGTCGAGATCGTCCTCGTCGGCGCTCTCCGTCGACGCGTCGTGCCGGTCGTCGGGGCCGGCGTTCGCGCCGGCGAGGGGCGCAGAGGTGGCGTCGGTCGGACGGCGGCGACGCCCGGGCCAGGCCGCCAGCAGCGTGCCGAGGGCGATCACGCCGCCACCGATCCAGAGCCAGAGCACCATCGGCTGGATGATCACCCGCAGCGTCACCTCGCCCCCCGGCTCGTCGGCGAGGCGCGTGATGGTGAGGAAGACGTCCTCCCGGAAGCCGGTCTTGACCGAGGGCGTCGGGATGAGCTGCCCGAAGCCCGGGTACTGCGACAGCGCCGGCTCGTAGACCTGGCCGCCGTCGACCTGGACGGCCACCTTGGTGGCGGTGCGGTTGCGCTCCTCGACGACCTCCGTGCCGAGGTAGGTGATCTCGTGGCCCGCCACCGTGCGGGTCTCGCCGGGGGCGTAGCGGGCCTCGGACTCCTGCACGTAGCTGCCGTGGGCGGCGATGGCCACGGCGACGATGATGACGCCGAGGTGCACGATCATCCCGCCGTTGGTGCGCCCCACGAGGCCGCGCCAGCCCTGCCGGCGGGTGGCCAGCACGACCTGGCGTACGGCCGCCCCGGCGGCGAACCCGCCGAGCCCGAAGGCGGCGATCGGGGCCCACCCGCGGGCACCGAGGGCGACCACCGTGAAGAGCACCAGCGCACCGGCCAGCGCCGGCCACAGCAAGCGCTGCGAGAGCAGCTCGGTCGAGGCCTTGCGCCACGGCAGCACCGGCGCGATGGCCATGAGGAAGAGCAGCGAGATGCCGATCGGCACGGTCATGCGGTTGAAGTACGGCGCCCCGATCGACAGCGTGCGGTCCTGCAGGGCCTCGACGATCAGCGGGAACACCGTGCCGAGCAGGACCACGAACGCGAAGCCCGCGAACAGCACGTTGTTGGCGAGGAAGGCGCCCTCCCGCGACAGCGGCGAGTCGATCCGTCCCGGCGCCCGCAGCCGGTCGCCTCGCAGCCCGATGAGGCCCAGGGTGACGGCGACCACGATCCCGAAGAAGCTGAGCAGCCAGAGCCCGATGTCACCGTCGCTGAACGCGTGCACCGACTCGAGGACGCCCGAGCGCGTCAGGAACGTGCCGAGGATCGTGAGGCTGAACGTGGCGCAGAGCAGCGACAGGTTCCAGACGCGCAGCATGCCCCGGCGCTCCTGGATCATCACCGAGTGCAGGTACGCGGTGCCGGTGAGCCACGGCAGCAGGGAGGCGTTCTCCACCGGGTCCCAGCCCCAGAAGCCACCCCAGCCGAGCACCTCGTAGCTCCACCAGGCCCCGAGCATGATGCCGGCGGTGAGGAAGCCCCAGGCCATCAGGGTCGCCCGCCGGGTCTCGACGAGCCAGCCCTCGCCCAGCCGACCCGTCGCCAGGGCTGCGACGGCGAACGCGAAGGGCACGGTGAACCCGACGTAGCCGAGGTAGAGCATCGGCGGGTGCACCGCCATGAGGATGTGCTCCTGCAGCAGCGGGTTGGGCCCCCGCCCGTCGTAGCCGGGCGCCACGTCGACGGACGTGAAGGGGTTGGCCGGGCCGAGCATCAGCAGGAAGAAGAAGGCGCACACCGCGAACATCACCAGCAGGGCCCACCCGACGAGCGGGTCGGACATGCGCTGGCGGAAGCGCCGGGCGACGTGGAGCGTGTAGCCCGCCAGGACCAGCGCCCACAGCAGGATCGAGCCCTCCAGCGCCGACCACATGGTCGCCACGTTGAACAGCGCGGGCGTGCGGCTGCTGCCGTTGTCGTGGACGAAGCCGACCGAGAAGTCACGGGTGATGAGCGCGCGCTGCATGGCGACGACGGCGACGACCGCGCCGATCGCCACGAGGACGCTGTACGCCCAGCCGGCCTGCAGCGCCTGGGCGCGCCGCTGGCGCAGCCCGACGGCCAGGCTGCCCGCCCCCAGCAGCGAGGCCGCCGCGCCGAGCACGACGCCTGCGGTGCCGAGCGTGGCGTTCACGGGTCGCCGCTGGCGCCGGCGGAGGCCCGCGCCGACGTGCCGTCCTCGGCGTCGTCGAGCCGGTCGCCGTTGTCGGCCTCGTACTGCTCGGAGTGCTTCACGCGGATGGTGTCGCTGGCGAAGGCCTCGTCGTCGCTCCAGCGGCCCTCGAGCACGACGGGGATGCCCGGCTGGAACAGCTCGGGAGGATCGCCCTCGTGGCGGACATCGACGCGGACCGCGTTGAACTCGACGGCGAAGTCGACCCCGTCGTCGCTGGGCTCGACGGTGCCGTCGAGCACCGTGCCCTGGAGGCGGAAGCGGCGGTCGCCGAGCTCGGTGCGCTGCTCGACGGCTTCGTCGGCGTTGTAGAAGTACAGCGAGGCGGAGGTGAGCCCCTGCCACACGACGACACCGAGCCCGACGAGCACGGCCAGCAGCACGCCGTAGGCGAGGATGCTGCGCCGGCGAGGGCCCGGGCGGTCGTCGACCTCGGCGGAGGTGCGCGGCGTCAGCTCCACCGTTGCTCCTCCGGCGGGACGCGCTGGGCCAGGGAGCGCCCGCGCCGCAGGGTGCGGAGCGCGTAGGCGGCGAGCACGGCGAGCGAGATGCCCCAGCCGGCGGCGACGTAGCCGGCGTGGGTCATGGCGACCATCAGCCCGCTCTCCCGACGGTCGGGGCGGCACCGACCGCTGCCTCGGCACGGCGCTCGACGAGCGCCTGGTCGAGGCCGATCCGCTCGGCCCGCTCTGCCAGCCACCCCATGCGGAAGCGGTGGACGAGCAGCCAGGCGAAGATCACGGCGAACACCACGATGCCGAGCATCAAGGTGAAGAGCATGGTGCCCTCGATGGTGGGGTCGAGGCGCGTGATGGTGGCCGGCTGGTGCAGCGACCGCCACCAGTCGACCGAGTAGTGCACGATCACCACGTTGGGGAAGAGCAGCAGCCCGACGATGGCGGCGCGCGAGCCGCGCTGGGCGGCGTCGCCGCTCTCGTCGTCGATCCGGCGCAGCGCGAGGTACCCGACGAGGAGCACGAAGAGCAGCGTCGTGGAGGTGATGCGCGGGTCCCAGTCCCAGTAGGTCCCCCACGTCGGGCGGCCCCAGATCGACCCGGTGACGAGGCACAGCCCGGTGAACACGAGACCGACCTCGGCCGCCGCGCCGCCGAGCACCCACCAGCCGTCACTGCGCCGCCGCAGCCACATGGCCGCGGCGAGGGTGGTGATGGCGCACGCCGCGAAGGCGACGATGGCGGTGGGGACGTGGACGTACATGAGGCGCACCGCGTCGCGCTGGGCGCGGTCGGCCGGGCTCCACACCAGGGCGTAGGCGGCCAGGAGCGCCAGACCGGCGAGCGACAGCCCGCCGAGGGCGCGGGTGGCCGGCGACGAGGTGCCCACGGTCGGCGTCGACGGCGAAGCGGGGGCGGGCATCAGGAGTCCTCCAGGAGGGAGCCGAAGGCGAGGGTGCCGGCCGCGAGGTAGAGCAGCGCGAACGTGACGAGCAGCCCGCACCAGGGCCAGCCGTCAGCGGCCATGCCGCCCAGCGCGGCTTCGAAGGCCTTGGTGGCGCCGATCAGCACGGGCGCCAGGACGGGCAGCAGGAGGATCGGGAGGAGCGTCTCACGGACGCGCAGGCCGGCGGCGAGCACGCCGTACAGGGTGCCTGCTGCGGCGAGGCCCGCGGTCGCGGCCGCGCAGGTGGCGATGAGCAGCGAGACGCCGGTCACCTCGGTGCCGTACATCACCACGACGCCGACGGCGAGCACGGCCTCGAGCGCCAGCAGCTGCACGGCGACGGCGGCCGCCTTGCCGAGGAAGATGCCGGCCGGGGCGAGGCCCGAGAGCCGCAGGGCGTCGCGGCCGCCGTCGGCGGCCTCGATGGTGAACGCCCGCTGGATCGCCAGCAGCGCGCAGAACAGCACGGCGACCCAGAACAGCCCGGCGCTGGCGCGCGCCAGGAAGCCGCGGTCGGGGTCGAGGGCGACGGCGAAGAGGATGAGCACGAGCACCGCGAACGGCGCGACCTGCTGGGTGGTGACCTGGGATCGGAGCTCGATGCGCAGGTCCTTGCCGGCGACGAGCGCTGCGTCACGGAACAAGGACGGCCTCCCCGGCGGTCGTCGCCCCGACGGGGGCGGTGGTGGTGCCCGCGGCCATGGCGACGACCCGGTGCGCCAGCGCCTCGGCCCGGTCGAGCTCGTGGGACGACATGACGACGGTGGCGCCTGCCGCGACGGCACCGCGCACCAGCTCGTCGAGGAGGTCCCGACCCTGCTGGTCGAGCCCGGCGTGGGGCTCGTCGAGCAGCCAGAGCTCGGGGCGCCGGGCGGCCAGGCAGGCGAGCGAGGCGCGGCGGCGCTGCCCGGCCGAGCAGCGCGCCACGGCGAGGTCGGCGAGGCGGCCCTCGAGGCCGCAGGCGGCGAGGGCGGCGTCGACGTCGACCGACGACGCGCCAGCGGCTCGCCCCCAGAACCGCACGTTGTCGGCCACGCTGAGCTCCTCGTAGAGCCCGGTGGCGTGGCCCAGCAGGCCGACCCGGCGCCGCATGCGGCGGGCCTGGCGGCGGTCGGTCAGGTCGTGGCCGAGCACCCGGGCGCTCCCGCGGGCGACCGGGAGGAGCCCGGCGCACAACCGCAGGAGGGTGGTCTTGCCGGCGCCGTTCGGCCCGCGCAGCAGCACGATCTCACCGGTGTCGACCTCGAGGTCGATCCCGGCCAGGGCGGGGAACCGTCCGAGGACGGTCACCGCACCTCGGAGCTGGACGACGGCATCCATGGGGCCGCTCAAGGCTACTGACGTGCCCCTCGATCCGACCAATGCGCGGCGGTGGCGACCGGTACCCTCCGGCGGTGGGTGTGGCAAGGGTCGTCGGGGCGTTCGGGCGGACCCTCGTGGGCGCCGGCGCGCTCGTCCTCCTCTTCGTCGCCTACCAGCTGTGGGGCACCGGCATCCGCGAGGCCCAGTCGCAAGCACGGCTCGAGGACGAGTTCGCCGAGCTGCTCGAGGAGGCGCGCGCGGGCCCCTCGACGGCCGAACCACCGACGGCCGCGGCGCCGCCCCCACCCCCGCCGGTGTCCCAGGGTCGGGCGGTCGCGCACCTCTCGATCCCGGCGATCGGCCTCGACAAGACCGTCGTCGAGGGCGTGTCGCTCGGCGACCTGAAGAAGGGGCCGGGCCACTACCCCGAGACGCCGCTCCCCGGGCAGGCCGGCAACGCCGCCATCGCCGGCCACCGCACCACCTACGGGGCGCCCTTCAACCGGGTCGACGAGCTGGTGCCCGGCGACGAGGTCTTCGTCGAGACCGTGCAGGGCCGCTTCCGCTACGTGGTCCACGAGCAGCGCATCGTCGAGCCGACGGCGGTCGAGATCCTGCACGACCAGGACGACGACCGCCTCACCCTCACGGCGTGCCACCCCAGGTACAGCGCCGCCCAGCGGATCGTCGTGATCGCCCTGCTCGACCCGGGCACCGAGGCGCTGCCGCCCGCCCCCCGAGCGCCCGCCGAGGGCGTCGCGGCCACCGCGCCGGCCTCGCCCGACCTCGACGGAGCGCCGGTGGCCGTCTGGCCGGCGATCGCTCTGGGAGTGCTGTGCGCCGC
This sequence comes from uncultured Microthrixaceae bacterium, assembly GCA_963715505.1. GTDB lineage: Bacteria > Actinomycetota > Acidimicrobiia > Acidimicrobiales > VFJN01 > VFJN01. The sequence continues at coordinate 313,418 of OY970242.1, read as the reverse complement.
CGTCGCGCTGCTCGCCTGGTTCGTCGGCCGGCGGTGGCGGCCCTGGCCCAGCTACGGCGTCGCGCTGCCGTTCTTCCTCGTCAGCCTCTTCTACTTCTTCGAGGAGTTCAGCCGCTTCCTGCCGGCGAACTACTGACGGCGCGGGCCTAGTGGCCCTTGAAGATCGGCCGGCGCCGGTCGCGGAACGCCGCGATGCCCTCCCGCAGGTCGTCGCTGCGCCACGCCCGGTCGGCGGCAGCCTGCACGTCGGGGTCGTCGCCGCGTCCCACGGGCATCTCCAGGCGGTTGAGCGCCAGCTTGTGGCCGGCGACCGTCAGCGGCGCCAGCGCGGCCACCTCGTCGGCCCAGCCCAGCGCGTCGTCGAGGTCGCCGAGCCGCTGGACGAGACCGAGCCGCGCGGCGTCCTCGCCGCCGTAGGTCTCCGCAGCCAGCAGCATGGCGCGCGCCGGGCCCGCGCCCGCCAGGCGCGCCAGGCGCTCGACGGTCCAGTGGTCCACCATCAGGCCCAGCTTGGCGGCCGGGATCCCGAAGCGTGCCGAGGGCGTGGCGACGCGCAGGTCGCACGCCACAGCGAGCTGCGTCCCGGCGCCCAGCGCCGTGCCGTCGACCGCCGCGATGACGGGCCGCGCGTCGTCGCGGAGCGCCCGCAGCACGTCGCGCAGCAGGTCCGTGTAGGCGAGGTCGTCGACGCCCGCGAGGTCCGCCCCCGCGCAGAAGTGCCCGCCGGCGCCGGTGAGGACGACGACCGCAGCGCCGCTGGTCCGGCGGTGCGCGTCGAGGAGCTGCTCGAGGGCCTCGCGGTCGAGCGCGTTGCGGCGCTCGGGCCGGTCGATCGTCAGCAGCGCGACCGTGCCGCGGTCGTCGAGGTGGATCACGCGGCGGCACTGTACCCACCCCACTAGCCTCCCCCGGCGAGAGGGGGCGGGATGGGACTGCACGGCAAGCGGGTGCTGATCACCGGCGCGTCGCGAGGCATCGGCCGCGCGCTGGCGACGCAGTTCGCAGGGGCCGGAGCGACGGTGGCGCTGGTCGCCCGCGACCACGCCGCGCTGGAGTCGCTCGCCGCCGAGCTGGGTGGCACCGCCCATGCGGCCGACCTCCTCGATCCGGCGCAGCTCGGTCGCCTGATCCACCGGGTGGAGGACGACATCGGCGCCGTCGACGTGCTCGTCAACAACGCAGGGATCGCCTACGACGGCGCCCTGTGGGACCTCACGGCGGACCAGCTCGACGCCACCATCCGCCTCAACCTCACCGCACCGCTCGAGCTGTGCCGCCAGGCGGTCCCGCGCATGCTCCGCAGGGGCGGGGGGCAGCTCGTCAACGTCGCCTCGCTGGCTGCGGTGGCGGCCGTGCCGGGCATGACGGCCTACGCCGCCACCAAGGCCGGGCTGGCGCACGGCGCCTCGGCCCTGCGCGACGAGCTGCGCGGGCTGCCCATCGCCGTCACGACGGTCATGGTGGGGGGCGTGCCCACCGACCTGCTCGCCCAGGGCGAGTCGTACGCACCGTTCCAGAAGGCGTTCAACCGGCTGCGCCGCATTCAGCTGCTGCCGGACACGCCTGCGGACGTGCTGGCGGCCGCGGTCGTCAAGGCCGTGGAGCAGCGGCGCCGCACCGTGTACCTGCCGCGGCGGGCGATGCCCTTCGTCGGCGCGGTCGAGGCGCCACGCAAGATCGTCAGCCTGGCCCTCACGGGGGTCAAGCGACGGCCGTGAGGACGGCGGGCGCCGCCGGGCACGGCGGCACGCGAGCGACACCTATGCTCGCGAGGTCCCTGTCCGGATCGATGGCAAGGCGGATCAGATGCCTCTCAACCCCCTCGCCGTCGCCCTGTCGGCCGTGGCGCTCGGGCTCGGCCTCGGCGCCTGCGGCGGCGGGGGCTCCGACGACAGCCCCGAGGACATCCAGGCCGAGCTCGCCGAGCAGTTCCAGGACGAGGGCCTCGACGAGGCGGCAGCCGAGTGCTTCGCGGAGGTTCTGGTCGAGGAGATCGGGGCCGACGAGCTCGCCGACATCGACTTCTCCGACGAAGCGCCGCCGGAGGAGCTCCAGGAGGAGCTCGCGGCTGCGGCCCGCATCGCCATCGACCGCTGCGACATCGATCCCGAGCGCCCCACCGGCTGACCGACCGAGCGAGGACAGCAGATGACCGACAGCACCCCGCGGTGGCAGCCCGATCCCACCGGGCGCCACGAGCACCGCTACTGGGACGGCTCCCGCTGGACCGACGACGTCGCCGACGGCGGCGTCGCGGCGACCGACGCCTACGACGCGCCCGCTGCGGCCGGCACCGACCCGACCACCGTGGCGCCCGCCGCGCCCGGGGACACCACGACGGAGTGGCCCGCCGCTCCCCTGCCGCCGACCCCGACCGGCTCGCCGAGGCGATCTCCTCGGGCAGCCTGACCGAGGAGGAGGCCATGACGGACATCTTCTCCTACCTGTCCGACTGCGACATCTCCCTCGAGGAGATCGGCGCCAACTAGCGGCCCGCGCATGCACCCGGCTGGATCGAGGGCGACGGCTGCGGCTGCCGGCCTGCTCGTCCTCGCAGCGCTGATCGCCGCCGGCGCCTTCGTGGCGGCGCGCGACGGCGACCCGTCGCCGCCCACGACGACTTCCACCACCTCGACCACCGTGCCGGCGTCGGCGGTCGCTGCGGCCGTCGCCCAGGCGCTCCTCGGCGACCTCGCCGTCGAGCTCAGCGCAGGCGAGGCCGCCTGCATCGCCGCGGTCGTCGTCGACGTGGTGGGCACGGAGCGGCTCGAGGTCCTCGTCGGTGAGCCCGCTCCGCTGGCCGCCGTCACCGATGCCGAGCGCGGGCTCCTGGTCCAGGGCGTCGTCGCCTGCGTCCCCCCGGACGTCGCTGCGGCGCTGCTCGGCGCCCCCACCACCGCCGTGCCGCCGCGGTCGCTGCCCGACGAAGGGCCCTGACGCGTGGCTAGCGGCCCTTCCAGGCCGCCGGGCGTTTCTCGCGGAAGGCGGCGATGCCCTCCGCTGCGTCCTCGCTGCTGGCGGTCACGGTGAGCAGCGGGTGCAGGAGCCGGAGGCTGGCGTCGACGGACTGGTCCCACACCCCGTAGAAGGAGTCGCGACCCTGGCGCAGGGCGAGGGGTGAACGTGCCGCCAACGCCGACGCCAGCTCGCCCACCGCCGCGTCGAGCTCGCCGGGGGCCACGACGCGGGTCACGAAGCCCAACCGGTCGGCTTCGGCCGCGTCGACCCGTCGGCCCGTGAGCATGAGCTCCAGGGCCCGCTTGGGTGGCATCGAGCGGATCAGGGGGACCGTGATCATGTGCGGCCAGAGCCCCACCTCGATCTCGGGCGTGGCGAACACGGCGTCGTCGGCCGCGACGAGCAGGTCGCAGGCGAGGGCGAGGCCGAAGCCGCCCGCCAGGGCGTAGCCGCGGACGCGGGCGATCGTCGGCTTGCCGAGCGCGTAGAGGTCGCGGAACAGCTCCGCCAGCTCACCGCGGTTGTCGTGCAGCTCCGTGAAGTCGGCGCCGTCCGCCATCCCGCCGAGGTCGGCGCCTGCGCAGAACGCCACCTCGCCTGCACCGGTGAGCACGACCACCCGAACCGCGTCGTCGGCCTTGGCGCCGGCGAGCGCGGCGCGCAGCTCCGCGGTCGCCGCCCAGCTCAGCGCGTTGCGTCGCTCCGGCCGGTCGATGGTGATGCGGGCGATGCCATCACGGACCTCGTAGCGCAGTGCGTCGAAGCGGTCGGCCATGGCCGCAACCTACCGGCTCCCCCACGGCCGTTCTCGGGCCGCAGACGGGCCATGGCCCCCGCTCAGCTGCCCTCACGACCAGCGGTGAGCGACGTGTCGGCCGCGACGACGCTCGCCAGGGTCGTCCACGACTGCGGCACGGCGCCGAGCGGCGCGGCGGTCTCGGGGTTCCAGTGCTCCGCGAAGCCCGTCGCCGCGGCCCCGGCCACGAACGAGCGGGACAGCGCCGCGGACGTGTCGTGGTCACCCACTGCGCCCGACGCCACCCACAGCAGGTAGGTCAGCTGGGGCCACGCCGAGCCGCGCCAGTAGCGGTCGGGCTCGTAGGCGGGCTCGGCGCGATGCAGGCCCCGAGGTCCGAAGGGCGCGTGGAACGCCGACGGGTCACGCAGCTGGGCGAGCGCCGCGGGTCGCGGGCAGACGAGGGCCGGCAGGAGCGCGTCGAGCGTGCGGACGCCTGCCGATCGGGTCGGGCCGTCGTCGACCCAGGTCAGCGCCTCGGCGTCCCAGCGCGCATCGATGGCGGCGGCGAGGTCGTCGCCGGCGGCGCGCAGGCCGTCGTCGCCGGTGACCCCCGCCAGCTCGCGCGCGTTCCACGCCACGAGCGCGGAGAAGCCGACGGAGCCCACGGCGAAGGCCGGGTTGTGCAGGGGCGCCCCCGCCCCCGAGCGCTCGATCGTCGCCACGAGGGCGCCCTTGGCGTCGTACCAGCGCGCTGGCGTCCAGGCCTCGGAGAGCACACCGTCCCAGCGGGGGCTGTCGTCGCAACCGGACTCCCAGGGGTGGCACAGCTCGACGAGCCCCGCAGCTGAGCGCCGCCGGCGCTCGAGGAGGAAGCGCAGCCCGGCGACGCCACGCTCGACGAGCTCGTCGTCGAGGTCGGCGCCGGCGCGCTGCACCGTGGCGATGGCGTGGCCGTACATCGGCGGCTGGGTGATCGACGACGTGGCGGGCCGTCCCCAGAGGTCCCGGTGCGGCTCGGGCCCGCCGACGTAGCGGAGGTGGGGCACGAAGCCGTCGGCGTCCTGCGCGCCCAGCGCGGCGCGCAGCTCCGCCACGGCCCGGGCGTCGCCGAGGTGGGTCCAGACCACCGCGTGGAAGCAGCTGTCCCACAGCCACTGCCAGGGGTAGGTGACGGCGTGGGGGACGCAGAAGCCGCGGTCGTCGTCTTCGCTGCGCCAGGCGGCCTCGAGGATGGCGCGCGCCTGCGCGCCGAGGTGGGTCCGAGACGGCGTCGGTACGCTCTGGCCGCCGTGGCCACCGTCGCCTTCGTCTCGTTCCGCCTCGGCCTTCACGACGGCGTGTCGGTGGTCGCCTCGGCATGGAGCCGAGTCCTGCAGGAGCTGGGGTGGTCGGTGGTCACCGTCGCGGGCGAGGGGCCCGTCGACCACCTCGTGCCGGGCCTGGCCATGGTGACCGCCGCGCCTCCCGAGGAGGTCCAGCTGCGTCGGGCGCTGGCGGCGGCCGACCTCGTGGTGGTGGAGAACCTCTGCACGATCCCGCTCAACCTACCGGCGGCGCGCGCCGTGGCCGGGCTGCTGCGGGGCCGTCCCGCGCTGCTCCACCACCACGATCCCCCCTGGCAGCGTGCGCAGTGGGCCCACGTCACCGAGCTCCCGCCGGACGATCCGACGTGGCGGCACGCCACGATCAACCGGCTCACGGAGCGCCAGATGGCCGAGCGGGGCATCGCCGCCACCACGATCTACAACGGCTTCGACGTCGACGAGGCGCCCGGGGCGCGCCAGGCGACGCGCCAGGCGCTGGGCGTCGCCGACGACGAGCGGCTGCTGCTCCACCCGGTCCGCGCCGTCCCCCGCAAGGACATCCCCGCGGCGCTGGCGCTGGCCGAGGCGCTCGACGCGACCTACTGGCTCGTCGGACCTGCCGAGCTCGGCTACGACGACGAGCTGGCGCGCCTGCTCGCCGGGGCGACGCGCCGGGTGATCCACCGGGCCTCGCCGGGATCGATGGCCGACGCCTACGCGGCGTGCGACGCGGTGGCGTTCCCGTCGACCTGGGAGGGCTTCGGCAACCCGCCGATCGAGGCGGCCATCCACCGGCGACCGGTCGCCGTCGGCCCGTACCCGGTCGCCGAGGAGCTGCGCAGCCTGGGCTTCGAGTGGTTCGACCCGAGCGAGCCGGGCTCGCTCGACGCCTTCCTGCGCCATCCCGACGACGGGGTCCACGACCGCAACGCCGCGCTGGCGAGGGCGCACTTCGGCCTCGACCGGCTGCGCGACGACCTCGCGGCGCTGCTCGATCGGGCAGGCTGGACCCCATGAGCGCCGCAGGCAGGGTCGACCCCGTGCGCGAGCGACGTGCTCGCATCGCCAAGCTCGTCGTGCTCGGCAAGCGGATCGGGTACGGCCTCTACGCGCTGGCGGTCGTGGCGTTCGTGATCGGCTTCGTGACCGACTTCGGACCGCCGGTCGGCCAGCTCGTCGTCGGCTCGCTGCTGGTCGGCTCGGCGGTCCTCGCCCCCGCCATCGTCTTCGGCTACGCCGTGAAGGCCGGCGAGCGCGACGACCGGGAACGGGGCTTCTGAGCCTCGTCTTGCTGGCCCGCCCGGTGCGGTGGCACGCTCGATCACGACCGTTATCGCCCCAGGGGGAACGCACATGGTGACCGCAGCAGTCCTGAAGGGCGTCGAGCAGGATCTCGACGTCCATGACGACATCGAGCTGGCGCCGCCCGGTGCCGGTGAGGTGAAGGTGAAGGTCGTGGCGTCGGGCGTCTGCCACTCCGACCTGTCCGTCCAGAACGGCACGATCCCGCTCCCCACGCCCATCGTGCTCGGCCACGAGGGTGCGGGCATCGTCGAGGAGGTCGGCGAGGGCGTCACCGGCCTGACGGTCGGCGACCACGTCGTGCTCTCCTTCGTTCCCTCCTGCGGCGAGTGCTACTACTGCAGCCGGGGCCAGGCGTTCCTCTGCGAGAAGAGCGCCATGTCGGCCGCCGGCGGGCTCATCGACGGCAGCACCCGCCTGTCGCTCGACGGCACGCCGCTGCACCAGATGGCGATGTGCGGCACCTACGGCAACTACGCCGTCGTGCCCGAGATCTCCGCCGTGAAGATCGACGACGACGTCGACCTGCGCTACGCCGCGCTCATCGGCTGCGGTGTGCTCACCGGCGTCGGTGCGGCGCTCAACACGGCCGACATCCGCCCGGGCGACTCGGTGGCGGTCATCGGTTGCGGCGGCGTGGGCCTCAACGTGATCCAGGGCGCCAAGATCGCCGGCGCCGAGAAGATCATCGCCATCGACATGTTCGAGTCGAAGCTCAAGATGGCCCAGGACTTCGGCGCCACCGACGTCGTCAAGGCCGACGAGGGCGACCCGGTGGGCCAGGTCATGAGCCTCACCGGCGGGCGCGGCGCCGACGTCGCCTTCGAGGTGATCGGCCTCGGCCCCACCATCGAGCAGGCGATCAACATGGCGCGCAACGGCGGCGAGGCCGTCCTCGTCGGCGTGCCCCGCATGGACGTCATGCTCAACCTCAACGCGGCGTTCACGTTCCTCTACCTGGCGAAGACCGTGAAGGGCTGCTGGTACGGGTCGGCCAACGTGCGCGAGGACGTGCCGAAGCTGATCGCCCTCTACAAGGAGGGCAAGCTCAAGCTCGAGGAGCTGGTCTCACGCGAGATCGGCGTCGAGGGCGTCAACGAGGCCTTCACCGCCATGCAGTCCGGCGAGGTCGCCCGGAGCCTGATCACCCACACCCACTGAGGCGTCGAGCTCGACGCCGCTACCAGCCGGCTTCGCCGGCGCGGGGCGGGAGGCTCTTCGTGTAGCGGCGTCGACGGGCCTGCACGGAGAGCAGGCTGACGCCCAGCTTGCGGGCGGGGATGGGTCGGAACGGCTCCGGCGGGCGACGGGCGGAGCTGGCCGGGGTCTGCTTGGGCGGTCGCACAACGTGTGGTTCCGCTTCTCGCGGTCGGTCTCCTGCTGCCATGGCGCGCCTACGCTCGACGACGTGACGGAACGTCCCCACTCGCCCCGTTTGCCCGCCGCCCGCCGGCGCGAGCAGCTGCTCGCGGCGGCGCTGCGGGTGTTCGGCGAGCGGGGCTTCCACCTGGCGTCGATGAACGACGTGGCCGAGGGGGCGGGGGTCACCAAGCCGGTGCTCTACCAGCACTTCCGCTCCAAGCGCGACCTCTACCGAGAGGTGCTCACCGACGTCGGCGCCCACCTGCTCGACGAGATCACCAAGGCCACCGCGGCGGCCACGACCCCGCACGAGCAGGTCGAGCTGGGCTTCGTCGCCTACTTCCGCTTCGTCGCCGCCAACGAAGCGGCCTTCCGGGTCCTCTTCGGTGGCGGCACCCGCCGAGATGACGAGTTCGCGGCGCAGGTCGCCACGCTCGAGGGCGCCATCGCCGATGCGATCGCGGCGCTGATCGACGTGGAGGGCCTCGAGGCCGGGCAGCGGCGCCTGCTGGCCCACGGTCTCGTCGGCCTCGCCGAGGGGACGAGCCGCGTGTGGATGTCCGAGGGCGCCGAGGAGCCACCCGAGGCGCTCGCCCGCCTCGTCGCGGGCCTGGCCTGGCGCGGCCTGCGCGACATCGACCGGCGTCGCTGAACCTCTGCGCTCCGCCGGCACGGTGCGACGGGGTCGGTCGTCGTCGGCTCAGCCGTGGGAGGTGAGGACCTCTTGCCAGCGGGCGGGCGACACGTCGGCGGGCTGGGTGGTGGCGAGGAAGTCGCGCAGCAGGCGGTCGAGCAGCTCGGGGCGCTCGAGCGGCAGGAAGTGGCCCGCGTCGGGGACGACCTCGAGCCGGCTGCCCGGCATGAGCTCGTGTGCCGCGTGGGCGTGGCTGACCGGGATGACGGCATCGCGCTCACCCCACACGATCAGCGTGGGCACCTCGTGGGCGAGGTAGAGGCGGTCGCGCGCGCTGACCCGCTGGCCGGCGACGTCGATCACCGCGCGGATCGTGTGGATGAACGCCCGCTGGGCCCGCACGTCGGTGAGGCGCGTCCACGCAGCCCACACCTCGCTGAGGAAGGGATCGGTCCGCAGGCCGAAGCGGCCTGCGATGCCGCCGAGCGTGGCCACCAGGCTGTGGAGCTGCGGCGCCAGCACCACGGGCAGCACGAACTCCGTGCCCGGCACGGTGAGCGCCCGCAGCAGGAACGTGACCTCCTTGCCGAGGCCGCCGCTGGCCACCAGCACCAGCCGCTCGCACATCTGCGGGAACTGGTAGGCGAACTGCATGGCGATGCCGCCACCGAGGCTGTGGCCGACGACGGTCGCTCGCTCGTGGCCGAGCACGCCGAGCAGGTCGCGGATGCCCGACGCGTAGGCGCCCAGGCTGTAGTCGCCGCGGGGCTTCGCCGACTCCCCATGGCCGAGCAGGTCGGGGGCGATCACGGTGAAGTGCTCGCCGAGCAGCGGCATGACCGGCACCCAGGTTCCCGAGCTGCCCGCGATGCCGTGGATCATCACGAGCAGCGGGCCCGAGCCGACCTGGCGGTAGGCGACGTCGTGGCCGTGGACCTTGGCCCAGCGGGTCTTCGCCGCGTCGCGCACGCGCTCGGAGTGGGTGGATCCGAGGCCGGGGAGCGAGAGCACCTCGGCGGTCGGCCGGCGCCCGTCGGTTCGTGACGTGGTCATGCGTCGTTCAGCCTATTGGAGGGGCGATCCGCACTCGGCGACCGCGGCGCCGTGCTGCATGCAGGCTCGGCAGTTCGCAACCGGACCACGGCGGTCCGGCCGGCCCGCGATGAGTTTGGGACGACTGCGACGTCAGCATGGTGACCGAGCCGATCGTCCCGACGGAGGACCACGATGAGCTTCCACCCGTACCTCTTCTTCAGCAGCGGCCAGTGCACCGAGGCGTTCCGCCGCTACCACGAGATCTTCGGCGGCGAGCTCCAGGTGATGACCAACGCCGAGCTGCCCGAGGGCGTAGACCCGATGCCCGGGGCATCGCCCGAGCACGTGATGCACGCAGCGATCAAGGTCGGCGATGGGCTCCTGATGGGTTCCGACGACCCGACCGGCGACGGTGGCCCGAAGGTCGGCGTGGCGGTGACCTTCACCGCGCCCGACGAGCAAGAGGGCGAGCGCGTCTTCGCGGCGCTCTGCGAGGGCGGCCAGGCCTTCATGCCGTTCGAACCGACGTTCTTCTCGAAGGGCTTCGGCTCGTGCCTCGACCGCTTCGGGGTGAACTGGATGGTCGACACCCAGGGCGAACCGGGGAGCTGACCTCGCTGAGCCAACTCGTTCCTCGGGCGATCCTTCCGCCTCAGGGCCGGAACGATCGCCCGAGTTCGCTTCGTCCCAGTCATCACGCAGCCCGCCGCCGGCAGGCCTTCAGCCGCCCGGTGGACGCCAGCTGCTCTTTGTCTCGCGTGCCCGGTCGACCTGCTCGGGCGTGAGCAGCACCGTCGTGGCGACGGCCATGCGGCCCGAGGAGGAGAACTGCATCGCCAGCCCCGCCGCCGTCTCCTGGTCGGGGACATCGACGATGGCGATCACATCGTCGTCTCCGAATGCGAAGTAGAAGGCCTCGAGGGAGCCGCCCACGCTCTCGATGGCGCTGTTGACGACTTCCCGTCGGGCTGTTCCGCCTTCGGCCAGCACACCTGCCACACCCTCGGCGTTGAGCGACACCTGGAACAGGAACTTCGGCATGTTGCCTCCCTGGACGCGGTCCGTTCCACGCTCGCGCCGACGCTCGACTGACGCAATGGCGGCATCCGGCACCATCGCCGGTACCGGATGCTGTGTGACCGCTACTCGATGCGCAGGCCGCTGATCGCTCGGCTGATCACGAGCTGCTGGATCTGCTCGGTGCCCTCGAAGATGTCCATGGTCTGGTCACGCCCCGGGAGGTGGTGTAGGCGACGGTCACTGCGTCAGCCTCGATGGGTGTTCTACATGACTTCGGTCAGGGCGTGGGCGGCCACCTCCTCGAGGTCGCCGGTGATGATCCGGAGCCGGGCTTTGGCGAGGCCTTCGGCACCCATGTAGCGCCGGGCGACGGCCCACTCGTCGTGCTTGTTCGGCGAGCACCGCGCCGACGAGGCGGAGAACGGCGTCGCGGTTGGGGAAGATGCCGACGACGTCGGTGCGGCGGCGGAGTTCCTTGTTGAGCCGCTCCTGGGGGTTGTTCGACCAGATCTGGCGCCAGTGCTCCTTCGGGAACCCGGTGAACGCGAGCACGTCGGGCGCCGCGTCAGCGAGGTGGGTGGCGGCGTCGGGGAACCGTTCGTGGAGCTGCTCGACGACGCGGGCGTGCTGGGCCCACACCGACGCCGCGTCGGGCTGCTCGAAGATCGTGCGGACGAGGGTGGCGACCATCGACTGCGCCGACTTCGGGACCCGGGTCAGCAGGTTGCGCATGTAGTGCGTACGACAGCGCTGCCAGCTCGCCCCGGTGAGCGTCGAGGCGATGGCGTCGACCAGGCCGGGATGGGCGTCGCTGATGACCAGCGATGTCCCGGAGAGCCCTCGGGCGACGAGGCCGCGCAGGAACGCCAGCCAGCCGGCGCCGTCTTCGGTGGTGATCACATCGACCCCGAGGATCTCGCGGTGACCTTCGCTGTTGACCCCGACAGCGATGACCACGGCGACGTTGATGATGCGGCCGCCCTCGCGGACCTTCTGGGTCAGCGCGTCCATCCACACGTACGTGTAGGGCCCGGCATCGAGGGGCCGGTTCTGGAACTCGGCGACCATCTCGTCGAGCGCCCACCGGTGGATTCCGCCCAACCGAACCGCGTCTTCACCTCGCCACGGCACGCGTCGGTCACCGAAGGTCATCGACGACGCGGCGGCTAGGTCTGCAAACACCCCAGTCAATGCACATCCCCGGCCGTCACACAAGACGCTGCCAGGGCCCGTCGCAAGCGTCATCCAAGCGACGAAGGGCCGCGCCAGCGATCGAAGAGGTCGTGGTCGACCCCGAACTGATCCAGAACCTTTCCTGCGATGTGTCGTAACAGGTCATCGATCGTCTGCGGTCGGTGATAGAACGCCGGTGTCGGCGGCAGGACCGTGGCTCCAGCGAGCGTCACAGTCTCAAGGTTCCTGATGTGGATCAGGTTGAGCGGTGTCTCGCGTGGAACGAGCACAAGCTTCCGACGCTCCTTCAGCGTGACGTCGGCGGCCCGCGTCAAGAGGTCCGACGTCATTCCGCTGGCGACCGCAGCGAGGGTTCGCATCGAGCAGGGAACGACGACCATACCCATAGTGGCGAAAGATCCGGAGGAGATGGACGCAGCCAGGTCACCCGCCCCGTGGACCACATCGGCCAGCCCTTCGACATCTGCGACGGTGCAGTCTGTCTCCAACTCGATGGTGCGGTGCGCCCCGGGTGAAACCACGAGGTGCGTCTCCACCTCGTGGATCTCTCGAAGCGCTTCCAACAACACGATACCTAGTTGCGGTGCGCTCGAGCCGGAGATGCCGACCACGAGGCGATGCCTGGGGCTCATGTTCTTTCGACTCCTACGCTCGAGCGGCTGTTCGCCAGGACCGACAGGGGATTCGTTGACCGATTCCATGGTTCAGCTCAGCCCGCCTAAGGATCCCGATCGGGTGACCCGTCATGCGGGGGGGGGGGGGGGCGACTCCACTAGGCGCCCCCCGTCGCCTTCAGGCCGAGGATCGACACAATGAGCAGGCCGAGGAAGACCAGCCGGCTCGTCGTTACGGGATCGTGGTGTACCACCATGCCGAGCACAGCGGTTCCGGTCGCACCGATGCCCACCCAGACGGCGTACGCCGTGCCGATTGGCAGTGATCGGGCCCCCACTGTCAGAGCGAGGAGCGAGGCCACGACGCACACCACCACCGCGATGCTCGGCAACAGTTTGGTGAAGGTGCGCGTCGTGGGAAGGAGCAGCGCCCACGCGATCTCGAAGAGCGCGCCGACGATGACTAGCAGCCAGGGCACCCCCGCCTCCGTCCTGTCGTCGCCTGCGAAGTGTGCGTCAACCTCCCTCGCGCCAGTCGTCGTCATCGACGCGCCACGTGTCGAACTCGTTGCGCGCACCGCGCGCCAGCCGCCTCGGGCGGGCAGACTCATGCTCCTCGGGCGTGAGGATCCGGTGACCGTATGACAGCTCGATCGGGGGGCCGTGGCGGAGGTCGACCATGTAGAACGCGATGCTTGCTGAGCCTGAGTGGTTCACGATGTCGGTCTGGATCGGCACGCCGGCATGGATCGCACGCGCTCGCCCGCGCATCACCTGGTCAAGCGATGGCATCAAAAAGTTGATGTGGTTCAGGCGGAAGCTGGTGTGCCTCATGATCGCGAGCGAGTGGTGGTAGCGGTCATCGGTCCGCAGAAATGCGGTCGAGTCCTCGATGTAGTCGGACACGATCATGCCGACCACATTGGTGAAGAGGTCGACTGTCTCCTCGTAACGGTCGGTCATGATGAACGGGTGCATCGCTCGTTCTGGCGCGTAGGCAAGGAACGGCTCCTCGGCGAACTCGAAGAAGCCAGTCACGAAGTCCCACTGCAGGCCATGGACATCCTTGAAGGTGAACCCGTTGATGCAGTAGGGCACCGCCGTCTCCGGCAATGGCTCCGCCGAGATGCCAGCCCGGTCCACTCTCGCACGCAGTGCTTCGAGGGACCCCTCATCGGCCATGCCGTACCCGAAGCCGTCGACCACGGCATCCTTGAGGGATCGATCCTCGACAAGCCGGATGGCGTGATGCCACTTGCCGGCGCGCAGGAACGCCGCTGATGGCTCCCGTTGGACCACCTCCAGCCCGCAGTGCCACTCGTAGAAGTGGACGCTGCTTGTCACGTCGGGGACTCGGAGGCGGGTGTAGTGGAAGTGCTCTGGTCGTTCTACAGACATCGGGACTCCTGGACGTCGGGGGAACTACAGGATGAAGCTGATCCGTCCTTCTTGGCTGAGGACCTCCAGATCGAGCTCCGCCCGGCGGCGACGGAAGAGGAACGTCGCGCCGTCCCGGACGAGGACATGGCGGTAGGTCCCTACGTACTCCGCCACCCGCTTGCCCTTAAGGCGGAAGACGAGGAAGCCCGCCTCCACCTCGAGCAGACCGGGCTGGGGGTGGTCGACGATTCGCACATTCGTGACGAGGTGGCGCGTCCGCGACCGTGGGTTCTCAGCGTGCGCGTGCTTGCTCTTCAGGCGCTTCACGCGTGCCTTGATCTGGTCATAGGGGTCGTCAATGAGGAACAGGTCCCCGATCGGAAGGGCCCCCGGGTTGTCCGTGGCGGGCACCTCGTAGGTCGCACCCGGCTCGAACAGCGTTAGCCACTCGTCGAGTTCCCATGCGTCGAGGAGCGCTGCCTCTCGCGCGAGAAAGGCCTGCACCTCGACCAGCTCGAGCAGATCCTCCAGAGGCACGGTGGACTCCGGTGCCAGTTCGCTCATCGAGTCAACTCCTTCGCCCAGTGGCGCCAGAAAGTGCGCAGATGGGCCTCGTCGTTCATGTCATTCGCTTCGCCGGCGATCTCGCGCAGCAGGCCACGCGACACATCGTTCCAAGCGACCCCGTCGCGGGGATCGTCCGCCGTCGCCCCGTAGCCTTCCTGCGCGCACTGCTGCGCCTCGACGTCGTCGGGCGTGGCGAACCCACCGGGGCCCATGAACATGACCACCTGGTTCAGGCGCAATTTGCGGGCGGCTTCGGGCTCACCCTTCGGCCCAAGGAACGAGGCGCGAACCTGGGTGACGCCGGGCGCGACGGGTTCCAGCACGCGCAGCGAGAGGCCGATGAAGTCGAATGTCAGCAGGTTCGGGAAGATGAAGGTGTTGCGGCTCCACGACGCAATCCGGTCCGCCTTGGCGTCACCCAGACGACTCACAAGCTCGACCCGATTGTCCTCGATCCGCTGCCGCTCATCCTCGCCCCAGGCGGGCTCCCACGTCAGACCGGCCCTGCCGTAGAGCCCGGAGCTCTCAAGGACCACGTGCCGGCCCTCAGCATGCTGGGACCACCCGCCGGTCCCCCGTGCGGCGAAGCCGCTCGACTTGCGGTACTCGGTGAAGGTCGTGTGCGTCGGCATGAAGTGGTACTGGTCGAGGGCGTTCTCAACGGCAAGCTTCCAATTCGTCCGAGAGACGTACTGATGGCTGCCTGCCACGACCTCGACGCCGTCGGGCGACTGGTCGGCGATCAGGTCGAGGCACTCGGCCGCTCCACCAAGGTAGGTGACGATGTCATCCTGGCGGTCGGTCAGCGAGATGAAGACGAACCCCCGGTACGACTCCACTCGGGGGACCTCGACGAGCCCATAGCGACTCTGGATATCGATCCCCTCGTACGCGTCTTCACCCGGCATGCTGACCAGTTGACCGGAGTTCCGGAAGGTCCACGCGTGGTAGAAGCATTGGAAGAAGCGGGTGTTCCCTGCCTCCTGGCGACACACGGTGGTGCCGCGGTGGGGGCACGCGTTCACGAACACCCGCACGTCGCCGACCTCGTCGCGAACAAAGATCAGCGGTCGCCCGGCAACGGTCCTAGTGACGAAGTCGCCCGGTTCGGCGACCTCGCTCTCGTGGCCGAGGTAGAGCCATGCGCGCCGCCAGAACCGGTCGAGCTCGGCGTCGAAGACCTCTTGCGAGGTGAACGCCCGTCGACTGACCCGAAAGTGCGGGGCGTCCAGGTTCTCATCGATCAGCCCGTCAAGCGCTGACGCCGAATCGTCGGTCACGATCGCCATCGATCATCCTCCTTGGTTGGTGACGGTCTCGGGCAGGAGCGGGCGAGCGGTGGCCACCGCTCCCGATGCCGCGCCGAGGAGTATCTGCAGCCGGGATGCGTCGGATCGAAGCTCGTCGGCACCACCGGAGAAGGCGACAGTCCCCTTCACGATCACCACGACGCGTGTCGCGAGCGCGAGACCCAGGCCGAGGTTCTGCTCGACCAGCAGCATGGAGACACCTCGACGCCGCAGGTCCTCAAGGATCTCGCGGACCCGTTCGACGATCATCGGCGCCAGGCCATCGGACGGCTCGTCGAGAAGGAGGAGTTTGGGATCAGAAAGCAGGGCACGACCGATGGCGAGCATCTGCTGCTCACCGCCCGACAACGAGGATGCGCGAGCCTGGCGCCGTTGCGTGAGCGACGGAAACAGGTCGTAAACGTCGTCGATCGTCCACGTCCGGCTACGGCCTCGACGAACCGCTATCGCTAGGTTCTGCTGCACCGTGAGCGGGCCGAACACCCGACGGCCTTGCGGCACGACGCCCATGCCCGCCCGAGCGATGCGATCGGTGCGCTGCCCGGCGATCTCCGCACCGTCCAACCGTATGGAGCCGCCGCTGGGCCGTACGAGCCCCATCAGTGCGTGGACCAGCGTCGTCTTGCCGGCTCCGTTCCGGCCAAGGACAACGAGGATCTCTCCCTGGTCGACCTGCACATCGACGCCTTGAAGCACATGGCTCGCTCCGTAGTGGACGTGCAGGTCCCGAACGTCGAGCAGCCGAGCGGTCACGACACCACGCCGACCGGGGCTGCTGATCCCAGGTAGGCGCGTTGCACCCCGGGATCCTCGGCGATGACGGCCGGCGTGCCGTCGGCCAGCAATGATCCGGTCTCTAGGACCACGACTCGAGTCGCCAGTCGGAAGACCACCTCCATGTCGTGCTCGATCAGCACGATCGTGATGCTCGGCGGCAGGCTCGCGACGAGGTTCACAAAGGCCGCCGTTTCGGCCGCCGACATGCCCGCGGTCGGCTCGTCGAGCAAGAGGAGCTGCGGCCTGGTGGCAAGGGCCATGCCCAACTCGAGCTGACGGCGCTCGCCGTGCGATAGCGAGGTGACAGGTTCGTCCGCTCGGCCGCCGAGGCCGACCGCTGCGAGCGTGGCGTCCTCGGCGCGACGCAGCGACTCCAAGGCGGCAACGCTGCGGAGGGCTCTTCGATCCACACCCAGCGTGCGCTGCAGCGCCATGCCAACGTTGTCGCGGACGAGGAGCCCCTGGAAGAGTGAGCTGTGCTGGAACGTCTTGGCCACGCCCAGTCGCGCCCGGTGGTGCTCGCTCACATGTGTTACGTCGCGGCCTTTGAGCCAGATACGACCGGATGTTGTCGACAGCCCGCCTCCGATGAGGTTGCACAGGGTCGTCTTGCCAGCGCCGTTTGGACCGATCAGCGCGATGCGCTCACCGGCGTGGACGGTGAAGGACACGTCGTCAACCGCGCGCAGGGCACCGAACGATCGCCCGACCTGATCCAGATGGAGCACCACCTCGACAGCCTCCGAGTGGGAGGTCTCGGCCTCGTCGAGCAGCGTCGACAGCGCGGCGAGGCTCTGCCACCGCTCCTGTTCCACGTCATCCGGGGAGTCGGTGCAGTCGTTCGATCGTCGCACCCGGGCGCTCATCCAGCCGACGAACCCGGCCAGGCCCTTCGGGGCAAAGTACACCGTCGCGACGAACAAGACGCCGAGGATCATCTCCCATCGTTCGAACTGCGACGACAGCTCGTCGCGAATGGCGAGCACGACTGCCGCGCCGACCAGCGGACCATAGAGGGTGCCGACCCCGCCAACGATCACCATGAGAAGCGCCAGGACCGACAGGCTCACCGCGAAGGCATCGGGGAAGACGGACCTCGAGTACTGCACCGCCAGCGCACCCGCAAGCGCCCCGCCGGCACCGGCGACGACCGACGCCGCCAAGCGCTGGCCCACGACGCTGTACCCGAGCGACCGCATGCGAGCCTCGTTGTCACGGACTCCCTGTAGTGCCCGACCGAACGGAGAGCGCACGACCTGGCGCAGCAGGAGGAAGCTGACGACGCACACACCGGCGGTGTAGAAGTAGAAGGCACGCTGGGCGGTCAGGGAGCTGGCTTCGACGCCGGGCAGCACGGCGAAGGTAGGCAGGCCGATCTTTCCCTCCTCGCCTCCGGTCAGCTCGGTCCGCCCGAAGGCGAACTCGAACAGAATCTGCGAGAACGCCAGGGTCAGCATGAGGAAGTAGATCCCTCGCGCACGGACGGCGAGCCATGAGGTCACTACGGCAAAAATGCCGCCGCACACCATGGCGAGGGCCAGGGCGATCGGTCCCGCCTGCGAGAGCGGCTCGGCGGCGAAGGCCACGGCATAGCCTCCGATGCCGTAGTACGCCGCATGTCCGAGCGACGGCAAACCCGTGTACCCGATCAGGATATCTAGGCTCATCGCCAGCAATCCGAGGATGAGGATCTCGATCAGCACACCGAGCCGGAAGGTGCCCACCATCGAAGGTGCGAGCGCGACGACGGCCATGACGATCATGATCGGCAGGATTCTCCGCCCGAGGCGCTGCACGATGATCATGCACCCATCAGGCCCTGGGGCCGCATTGCGAGGACTAGCGCCATCGCCCCGAAGAGCACGAAACCCGCCAAGCCGGGCGGAGCGAGCGTGACCCCGAGGACCTCCGCCTGACCGATGATCACCGCGGCGATGAGGGCCCCCTTGAGCGAGGTCACCCCTCCAACCGCAAGCACGATCAGCGCGAGCACGAGGACGTTGTCGTCGGTGCTGGGGCTGACGCTGAACACGACGCTGCCGAACACACCGCCCACGATGGCAAGCACCGAACCGAGGACGAACACCGAGGCGGTGATGCGATCCACCCGCACCCCCATCGCGGCCACCATGTCGCGATCCGCGACCGTGGCACGCACCGTGGCACCGAAGTTCGTGCGCTCCAACAGAAGGAGAAGGAAGATCGCGACCCCGAACCCGACGAGGATCAGTGCGACCCGATAGGTCGGATAGGCGTGCCCGATGATCTGCATCGAACCGGATGCGAATGACGGTGCGTCCACACCGAAGAACCCGCGCCCCCAGATCCACGTACAGACGTCGGAGATGATCAGCGACAGCCCAAGTGTGAGGAGCACCTGATCAAGGTGCCCTCGTCGGCTCACCGGTTGGAGCGCGAGCATCAGGAAGAGCCCCCCGACCACACCGACGAGCACCGCCACGACGAGCGCCGTCAGGAACGAGCCCCCGCCGCCAGCGAACTGGACCGCGAGATAGGAGCCAACGAGGTACAGCGCACCGTGGGCGAGATTGAGCACGTCCATGAGACCGAAGATCAACGCCAGCCCCGCTGCGAGGACGAACAGGATCGAGGCGCGCGATAGGCCGTTGAGGAGGCTGACGAAGTTCTCGTCGAGCCACGGGATCATGTGTGTCCCCCGCGCTGTCGCACTGCGGCGGCATCCGTCATCCCGGGTCACGCGCAACGCCGACCTCGGCCAGGACGGTGTTGACTAGCTCGCCGTCCACATCCTCGACCCGGAGCATGTAGACGGGGTTGACGGCGTTGTGCGTCGCCGGATCCATCTCGAAGGCTTCGCCACGCGGGCTCGGGAACTTGACAATCTTGCCCATCTCGGCGGCCAGCAGGGCCCCGTCGTCGGCACTGCCGTCGGTCGCTTGAAGCGCCAAGTCGATGAACTGCGCGGCGTCGTAGCCCTGCACCGAGTAGGCAGATGGATTGCGGCCGGTCCTCTCCTTATAGGCCTCCACGAACCGGATGTTCTCCGGATTGTCGAGGCTGTGTGCGTAGTGCGACTGGCTCAGCACGCCAAGCGCCGAGTCGCCCTGCTCGTGGAGGACTTCCTCCTCGACGGCCGCGTAGCCGACCAACGGGAGGCGGTCCTTGAGGCCGAAGTCGTCGT
This sequence comes from uncultured Microthrixaceae bacterium, assembly GCA_963715505.1. Lineage (GTDB taxonomy): Bacteria > Actinomycetota > Acidimicrobiia > Acidimicrobiales > VFJN01 > VFJN01. Next base: position 294,059 of record OY970242.1, on the reverse strand, counting down.
ACTGCCGCACGAAGTTGATCGCGTCGGCGCCGGCGTAAAAGGCGAACACCACGTCGGCGTCCGATGCCTGGATCTCGCTGAGGAAGGGCTGGTAGTCACGAGCGGCACCGAACGGTGGGGTGAGCTGACGACCAGCGATCGTTCCTCCCGCCTCCTCGAACCCTTGGACGAACGCGTCACCAATGGCGGTGCCCGCCGCGTAGTCGGGCACGCTCACGAACACGTTCTGACCGACGTTCTCGTACACCCACTCCGCAGACCCGTAGGGCACCTGATAGGCGGAGGTGGCGACTCGGTAGATGTAGTCCGACCGCAGATCGCGGGTCAGCGCGTCCGCCGCAGCGTTCGAGACGACGACAGGCACCTTGCGCTCGTCAAAGTAGTCGCGCACTGCAAGGGCAACGCTCGAGCTCACGAGTCCGGTGACGATCGGCACGCCGATCTCCTCGACCAGGCGGCGCGCCTTGCGCTGCGCGATGTCGGGGTTGCCCTCGTCGTCCTCGGTCATGACCTCGATCTTTCGCCCACCGAGCTTCCCATCGTTGAAACCGAGGTAGACGGCGAAGCCCGCCTGGATGTCCTCCCCCACGGCGCCGAGCGGCCCCGAGAGATCGAGCAGCTCGCCGATCTTCAGCGGCGAGGCGCCGCCGGCTCCCGGAGCTGCATCCGGCTCACTGGACGACTTGTCGTCGCTCCCGCAGGCAGCGAGCAGGCTCGGCACGCCGATGAAGAAACCGGCCGCAGCGGCACGCCGCATGAAGTCGCGTCGTCCCAGGCCACTGTGGATCTCGTTCATGCCCATCCTTTGTGATGTTCGCGCCGTGGTGCGGCGGCGGTGAGCCCGGACAGGAGATGACGCGAGCAGCTGTGCTGCGCCCGCGCGTCCGCTTGTCAAAGCTTCATGTCGAAGGGCATCGCGTACCTTCTAGCTGCCCCCGTCGGCGATCTTGTATGACGCCGTCCGCCGCGCCAAGGACCTGGTTCCACCATGCGGAACTCAGCCTGGAGCTGATCCACGCCAGGCGACCGGCTCGACGACCACGCCAGCCCGAATCGTCAGCGCCGGTTCCAATCTCGGCGTGACCACAGTGTTGCCTGCGGCATCCGTGAGCTCGTGCGCCTCGTCGGTCATGCGCAGGACCGTGACGTTGGCAGGTTGGCCGACCTCGATCGTCCCGAACCCCTCACGGTCGATGCCCAGCAGCCGAGCGGGAGCGATGGTCGTCCGCTCGATGACCTCGCCCAGCTCCATCCCCAGGGCCAGGAACTTCGACATCGTCGTGACGAGATCGAACACCGGTCCGTGCCAGTTCCGCATGCTCGTGTCCGAGCTGATGACGTCTGGCAGGAAGCCCGCGTCCAGGGCGGCACGAACAACCGCGAAGTCGAGGTTGCCGCGACCATGGGCGCTGTCGAAGATGACGCCGCGTGCCCTGGCATGCTTTACGGCCTCGAGCAGCCCGTCCGGGCCGAGGATTCCGTGGCGCCGACCGGTGTAGCAGTGGCTCACGATGTCTCCAGGTCGCAGGTGGTCGATCACCTCGTCGAGCGGCTCGAGCGTCTCGCCGATGTGGATCATCAGCGGAAGGCCACACGCCTCACCGACCTTGACCGAACGATCGAGGATCTCGATCGAACTGCCGCCGACCACCTCCTCGGAGAGGCGAGCCTTGATGCCGCGCACAATGTGGGGGTGCGCCTCGGCGGTCGCCACGGCATCGTCCAGGCTGAGCAGGTCAGGGTTCAGCAGCTCGCCGAACCTGAAGTCGATGAGTCCGAGCACCGACACGTTCAGGAACGACAGGATGCGCGTCTGCGACTCCCGGACGATATAGCGCTCGAAGGCGGCGAAGGTCGATGCGCCGGCGGTGCCGGCGTCGGCTGCGGCGACGACGCCCCGCCGGAGGTGCGCCTCGTCGGGCGGCGCTCCGAGCCTGGACACGTCGCAGAAGATGTGCGAGTGGAAATCGATGAGCCCCGGCGTGACGAGCGCGCCGGCTGCGTCGATCTCCACGTCCGCGTGGCCGTCGAAGTGATCGGTCACGGCCGCGACATCGCCATCGGTGATCACGATGTCGGTGATGGCATCCCGCCCTGCAAGTGGGTCGACGACCCTCCCTCCTCGGATGACGAGCCTTCCGGCCAGGTCTTCGGGACTGGGCATCACTACTCCTGTCGGTCGGCTGGCAGACGTCGCATCATGGTGTGGAGCGACGGAAGGCCGGGGATGGTGACGATCACCTCGTCACCATCTACCAGATAGGTACCGCGGTCCTGGCCGGTTCCGACGGGCGTGCCAGTCAGGAGCACGTCACCTGGCTCGAGGGCTGCGAACCGCGAGAGGTAGCTCAGCACCTCTGCTGTTGGGAAGATCATCTCGGCGGTGGAGGAGTCCTGCACCAGCGCGCCGTTGAGGTGGGTCTGCAACGGGACGTCGGCAGGGTCGTCGAACTCGTCAGGCGTCGCGCACACGGCGCCGACCGCGAGGAAGCCCGGAAAGCTCTTAGAGAGCATCGGGTTACCGACGCTCGCGTGGACATCTCGCGCCGTGACGTCGTTCGCCGGGACGAAGGCCGCGACGGCGCCCATGCACTCCTCGGCACTCGCTCGGTAGAGACGAGCCCCGACCACGACGGCGACCTCCCCCTCGTAGTCGACCTGCTCGGGGAAGAGCGCCGGGATGTCGACGGTGCCCTCGGCCATCGCCGAGGCTGGCTTGCCGAAGATGATGGGGCTACTCGGGATCTCCCGCTTCGTGGCGGCCGCCTTCGAGTAGTAGTTCATGCCCACGCCCCAGACCGTCGAGCCACGCCCGATGATCGGTCGGAGCGAGACAGGCGACGACCCGCCGGGCCGGCGTGGGGAGGTCACCAGCCCGGCGGGCGTCACGCCCGCCCGAAGCGCCGCTCCGAGGTCGTCGAAGGGCGTGTCGAGCAGGTCGATGCCATCGCGACACCACACGCCGAGACCCGCAGTCGTCGCGGCCAGCTTCACGATCGCTCCTGTGCTGCGCTCACGGTGGGCTACCGGAAGCGCACGGTGACGTGCCCGAGCGTGTCGAAGTCCGCGCGTATGAAGTCACCGGGGCTGACGTCGAGCGCTCGTGTGCACGAGCCCGGCAGCACGACATCCCCTGCCTTGAGCTCCACGCCGAAGGACGCCACCTTGTTGGCGAGCCAGGCGACCGCGGTAACTGGATTCCCCAGCACCGCCGCCGCGCAGCCGGTCTCGGCCACCTCGCCGTTGTGCCGGAGGACGGCGCCGATGAGGCGGACATCGACGTCGCGCAGCAGGGTCGGGTTGGCGCCCAGCACGACTCGAGACGCAGAGGCGTTGTCAGCGATCGTGTCGACCAGCTTGATGTTCCAGTCGCGGATGCGGCTGTCGATGATCTCGATGGCCGGCACGATGTGGTCGGTGGCGCGGACGACGTCCGCGGCCGTGACACCCGGACCAGCGAGCGGTGCTCCAAGGACGAAGCCGATTTCCACCTCCACGCGCGGCGCGCATAGCTCGACAGTCGGGACGGCTTCGCCCTCGTACACGAACATCTCGTGGAGGAGATGGCCGTAGTCGGGCTCGTCGACGCCGAACATCCGCTGCATCACCTTGGCGGAGAGGCCGACCTTGTGGCCTCGCACGACCGATCCGCCCTCCACTCGACGGCGGATGTTTAGGAGCTGGATCTCGTACGCATCCGCCACGTCGAGATTGGGATGCGCGTCGCTGATTGGTTCAATCGGCGCACCGTCGCGCTCCGCCGCCGCCAAGAGCTGGGCGAGCTCGCGTCGCTGGTCGTCCTCGATCACGGGCACCCTTCCTCATGCATCGTGTCGGTCGCTCGCCTCACGGCGCAGCCCGCACGCCGACGCGCCCGAGCCGCCCATAGGTGGCCTCGACGCTCATGCCGGGCGCCAGGGTGACCGCGTCGGTCAGGCTCCCGGCCAGCACCAACCAGCCGGCCTCGAGCTCAAGGCCACGAGCACCGAGCTCGTTCGCCAGAACCGCAACCGCCTCTGCTGGGTGGCCGAGGATCGCTGCTCCGGCGGCGGTCGCCACCGGCGAGCCGTCGACCTCGAGGAGGCAGCCGACGAGCGAACAGTCGAAGTCAGCGGCGACCGCTATTGGGCCGAGGACGAACTGAGCAGCTGACGCGTCGTCGGCGATCACGTCGGGCAGGGTGAACTTGAAGTCGGTGTAGCGGCTGTCGATGACCTCCAGCGCGCAGCAGAGCGTGGAGGCTCGCAAGACGTCCAGCGAGGTGACGCCCGGTCCGCCGAGCCCGTCGTGGAGCAGGAAGCAGATTTCTGGCTCGACGCGCGGGTGGATCAGCCTGGACAGGGCGAGCTGAGCGCCCGCCGGGTGCAGCATCGCATCGGTGAGCCAGCCATAGATGGGCTGGCTCACCCCCATCTGCTGTTGTTTCGCGCGTGACGTCAAGCCGAGCTTGGCGCCTACGATGCGCTCACCCCGAGCCAGTCGCAGGGCAAGCCACTCGGACTGGATCGCGTAGGCGTCGGCGATCGAGAGGTCCGGGACCGTATCGCTCACCGGCGCGACGGCAGATCGCCCGTCGGCCGCCTCGAGCAGGTACCGAGCCCACCTTCCAGCGTCTACCACGGGACCGATCCCCCCTCGCCGGATGTCGGACTCACGGAACCTCGCTCGCCATTGGTGCTGCGCCCGCGCCCTCGCTTGCGAGCTGCGCGGCGATCTCGATGATCTGGTCCTCTTGCCCACCGACGAGTTTGGCTCGCCCGCATCGCAGGAGGATCTCCGCGCCCGAGACGTCGTATCGCTCCGCCGCACGATAGGCGTGCAACAGGAAGGAGCTGTACACGCCCGCATAGCCCATCAGGATGCTCAGACGGTCGAGGATGCACTCCTGGTCCATCACGGGCCGCACGACGTCTTCGGCGACGTCGATAATCCGGAGCGGATCGATGCCCGTGCGAACACCGAGCCGGTCGCACACGGCGACGAGCGCTTCTGTGGGGGTGTTGCCCGAACCGGCGCCGAAGCTTCGGGCGCAGCCATCCACCTGCGTTGCTCCGGCCCGGATCGCGAGCATCGTGTTGGCGACACCGAGGCTCAGGTTCTGATGACCGTGGAAGCCGACCTGCGCGTCGGTGCCGACCTCGTCGACCAGCGCAGCGACCCGCACGGCAGCCTCGTCCAGGATCATCGCACCAGCGGAGTCGACCACGTACACGCACTCGCATCCGGCGTCGACCATTATCCGAGCCTGCTGCGCCAGGACGGCCGGCGCCTGCGAGTGGGACATCATGAGGAACCCGACGGCCTCCAGGCCGACGGACCGCGCAATGCCGAAGTGCTGCCGCGCGATGTCGGCCTCGGTGCAGTGCGTGGCGATCCGGATCACCGACACGCCGAGGTCGGCCGCCGCCCGGATGTCGTCGACGACGCCGACGCCAGGGAGCATGAGGGCGGCAATTTTGGCCCGCTCGGCAGATCGCACGGCCTCGTGCAGAAGCACGCGCTCGTCGACGGCGGAGAACCCGTAGATGAACGACGAGCCGCCCAGACCGTCGCCGTGGGAGACTTCGATGACCGGCACCCCCGCCTCGTCGAGCCCGCCCACGACCTGCTGGACGTCCTCGACCGTGAAAGCGTGCCGCTTGGCGTGGCTGCCGTCACGGAGCGCCGAGTCAGTGATGCGAACGTCGAGTTCGTCGGAGTACGACGCGGTGGCTCTCATGCGACGCGCTCGAACGAGCTAGCGATCTCCTCGCCGACCTTCGTGGCAGCCGCGGTCATGATGTCCAGGTTCCCGGCGTAGGGCGGGAGGAAATCGCCCGCTCCCTCAACTGCGAGAAACACCGCCACCCGCCCGGGCTCGAACTGGGGCTCCTGCCTGAGCCGGTACCCAGGAGCGTACTCGGCGACTTCGGCGACCATGGCGTGGATCGAGGCGGCCACCGCGCCCTCGTCGACATCGTCGGGCAGGGAGCAGAAGACGGAGTCGCGCATGATCAGAGGTGGATCAGCGGGATTCAGAACGATGATCGCCTTGCCGCGCCGGGCACCCCCCAAGACCTCGACGCCCCGACCCGTGACCTTGGTGAACTCGTCGATGTTCGCTCTCGTGCCCGGACCGGCGGAGAGCGACGCGACGGTTGCCACGATCTCCGCGTAGTCGACGTCAACGATTCGTGACACCGCGTGCACGATCGGGATGGTGGCCTGTCCCCCGCAGGTGATCATGTTCACGTTGGGCTGATCGATGTGCTCGCGGAGGTTCACGGGCGGCACGACGTAGGGACCGCAGGCCGCAGGTGTGAGGTCCACCACCCTGATGCCCGCTTCCGCATAGCGAGGGGCGTTGGCGGCATGGACCTTGGCGGACGTCGCCTCGAAGACGATGTCGGGCAGGGACGGTTGCGCGAGAAGCCAGTCGACGCCCTCGGAGGACACCGCCAAGCCGGCATCGCTCGCCCAACGGAGGCCCTCGCTCGCCGGGTCGACGCCCACCATCCAGCACGGCTCGATCGACGTCGAGCGCAGCAACTTGCACAGCAGGTCCGTACCGATGTTGCCCGGTCCGACAATGGCTGCCATTGCAGTGTGCACCATGATCTCCTCCCGCGCCCGTCTTGCTTCCAGGCGATCGTGCGAGGAAGCGCTGGGACGCTTCGGTAATCTGCGACCTCTCCTCGGGTTTGCCAAGGAACGCGTTCCACCATGCGGAACCACATGCCCGATGCCGGCGCGTCACGACGGTACGGTTTGCTATGGGGGATCTGCCGAACTCGAAGTCGACCTCTTCGTTGGGACGGGCGCTCGGCCTGCTCGACGCCTTCGATCACGACCACGAGTCGTTGCGGCTCAGCGAGCTTGCGCAGCGCGGGGGCCTGCCGCCTTCGACCGCGCACCGCATGGTCGCCGAGCTCGTGCGCTGGGGTGCGCTCCAGCGCGATGGTGAGCGCTACTGCCTAGGCGCCCGCCTCTTCGAGCTCGGCGAGCTCGTCCCACTGCGCAGGACGCTGCGTGAGGTCGCGCTCCCCTTTATGGAGGACCTCTACGCCGCCACCAACCAGACGGTACACCTAGCGGTCCTCGACGGCCCCGAGATCCTCTACGTCGAGAAGATCCGCGGCCACAAGGCGGCCCGCTCACCATCGCGTGTCGGCGGCCGCCTCCCCGCCCACTGCACTGCTCTGGGCAAGGCACTGCTGGCGTTCGCCGACCCCGCAGCCGTCGAGACGATCCTGCACTCACCACTAGTCGCCCGCACGCCTTACACGATCGTTGTGCCTGCGGTCCTTCGGACTGAGCTTTCCGTCGCGGGGAGCGCGGGACGGCCTTCGAGCGCGAGGAGACATCCCGGGCGCTCGGCTGCGTCGCCGCCGCGATCCTCGACCGGAGCGAACGCGCCATCGCCGCCATCTCGATTGCCGGCCCATACCCAGGGATCAACCTCGACGGCTTCGCGCCGGCCCTACGAACCGCCGCGCTCGGGATCGGACGGAGCCTCGCAGCGGTCCGTCACCGTCGCCCCTGAGCGACCACCGCTACTCCCTCGACCTCCACGAGCCAGCCCGGTTCGGCGAGCCCGTCCACCAGAACGAGCGTGCTCGCCGGACGCTGCGCCATCCGGCCATCCTTCAACAATGAACGCCGGACGGCGCGCACGTGCTCGACATTCCCGCGCCCGACGACATAGGTGCACGTCCGCACGAGGTCGTCCAAGGTCCCGCCCACCGCGGCGAGCGCCGCTGCCATGTTCTCGTAGATCTGCTCGGTTTGGGCGAGGGCGTCGGGCCCCACGAGCTGTCCGTCGACGAGCACCCCGACCTGCCCGGCTAGCCACACGGTGTCACCGTGGCGCACGAGCTGCGCGTAGCTCGACGAGACGAGGAGGGCCTCCGGGTCGATCCGCTCGAGCGATGTCACCGGGCGGGTCCGTCGCGGAACGGCTGGTGTGGGAACTCCCGGATCACCTCGGGCCGCCGCGTGCCGGCGGGTGCCCGTCTCACGGTGGCGGCGCTGCCAAGCACGCGCGGGCTCTCCGACCGGTCGAAGTAGGACCCGCACCATGCACACATGACCCGGTCGGTCCCGGCTGCGTTGACCTCCACGGCGCAATCCGTGTCCTGCTCGCACTGCGGGCACTGCACTCGGTAGATCTGCACTAGAGCTCCCCTTGGTCGAGGTACGCGCTCAGGTCCATGGCGGCGAGCGCCCCCGCTGGGACCGTCGCTCGAGCCGGGTAGGGCCGGTCGAGGGGCATCGTCGCATCGATCACCACACCACTCGTGCTGAGCGTGTCGCCGAGGCTCGGGTCCAGCAGCGCTCCCTGCAAGCCGCGCATGACGACGATGTCGCGGTCGGCGACCATCCGCGTCGAGACCGCCCAAAGCACCTCGCCGGGGTCGCGAGGGTCGATGTCGTCGTCGACGACGATGACCTGCTTGATGAAGTTGCTGACGCTGAGCACGGCGAAGGCTGCCCGCATAGCCAGTCCGTCGGCCGTCTTTCGCAGGGCGATGACCAACGTCGTCGGACCGTGCATTCCCGACCACGAGACACCGGTGACCGTCGGAACGGCACGACGCGCCGTCTCCAGGAGGCTCGCCTCGATCCCCACCGACGCATTGAGGTGGTCGGGATAGGAGGCCAGGATCTCGGTGATGATGGGTGCCACACGGTGAGTGATGGCCCGAACTCGGATCACGTTCGACAGCTTCTGCGGTCCTACATAACGCAGATACTCACCGAAGGGTCCTTCCGGCGTCCGCACGCCGGGCAGGAGCTCACCTTCGAGGAGGATCTCGGCGTCGGCAGGAACCATGAGGTCAGGGCCGAAGGTGACCGACGGCGCGAGGCGCACCGGCTCACCCATCAGCCCACCGGCGGCGGCGTACTCGTCGCGGTCCATCGAGACGAGTGACGCGGCGGCCTGGTTGAAGAGCGGGTGGTGCCCGAGGACGATGGCCAGCGGCAGGGGCTCGTCAAGCTCCTCGGCTTCCATGACGTACGACCAGAGCTGGCGAGGCGAGATGTGCAGGGCCACGTGCTGCTCATCGAGAAACATGCAGCGGTTCCAGGAAAGGTTGTACCTGGTCCCGTGCGGCTTGCGGGCGACGACGACGGGCGTGAAATAGGGGCCGCCCTCCATCTCCACGTGCCGGGCGAAGGGCAGACGGGACACGTCGAGCGCCGCGCCGTCCAGCACGACATCTTGCACCGGCACGTCGTGCGTCTCCTCGGGCACGATGTCCCTGTGCATGCGCGACGCAAACTCTTCGAGCAGCGCCGACCAGCTCGCACCCGGGCTACCGAGCGCGATCGCGATGTGCTCCGCCTCGCCGTAGACGTTGAACAGCAACCTCGCGTTGATCGACTCGCCGCTGAGCGGTCGCGGACGGTCGAACAGCACGGCGTGCCGCAGGCCGCGCTCCGATCCGAGCTTGGCGACAAAGGCGGCCGCCTCGTAGTCGTACGGATCGACCTCCCGACCGACGCGCACGAGACGGTCGGCTTCTCTCATGGCGTCGAGCCATTGCCTCAGTTCACTCACGGGCCCTCTCCTTGGGGGGTTGATCGGGATCAGTCTCAGGTGGCGGTAGGAGCACGGCTCAGGCGGTGCGACCGAGGGGGTAGCGGGCCCGGAGGCGACTCGACAGGTGCTCGGTGACGAATGAGGCCACGACGGCGAGGACCACGGTGGTCCCCGTCAAGGCGTAGAGCTCGGGCACGCGGAAGCCGTCGCCGTAGTAGCGAATCCTCCCCCCGAGGCCGACGACCGTTATCAGCATCTCGCCGAGGATGGCCGCCTTGAACGCCTTGCTGACGGCGACGCCGATGCCGGTCAGCATCATGTGCATCGCCGAGGGAATCACCACGCCGAGCAGGCACCTGATTCGGCTCACTCCGAAGGCGCGAGACATGTCCAGCAGCTCCGGTCGGGTGCCGAGCACGCCCATCCTCGTGTTCTCGAGGATGTCGAAGGTGCAGTACACCACGACGGTGGCGATCACCACCGACTCGGCTCGGGAGAAGACCACCGCGAAGACCGGGATCATCACGGCCAGCGGCATCGCGATCATCAGGTCGACGTAAGGACGCAGCGCGACCCCGAGCCAGCGGACGCGCGCCATAGCGAGGCCGATCGATACGCCGCCGACGAGTGACAGCAGCAGTCCCTGCGAGACGCCGGAGAGGCTTCGCAGCACGTTGGGACCGAGCTCGCCGCGGCTCCAGAGTCCCTGCCAGGCGTCGATGACGTCTCCAAGGGGCGGGAGGTACGGCGAGCCGGTCGCCATCGACGAGGCCTCCCAGCCGACCACCGCGATGACCACCGCGAGGATCGGTCCATTCCACCCCCGCTCCACGCTGAACCACCGCTGTCCGCGCCTCCGGTGGCTGGAGCCTCGCGCCCTGGGAACGCGAAGGGTACGCGCTGGCAGCGCTGCCCCGACATCACCGTTCATCGCATCCCGTCCAGCTGGCTGTCGCGAGCGCTGCTGGCCAGTGACGACCAGATCGTGTTCTCATACTCGCCGTAGCGGGAATCGCGCTCAGCGGCGTTGCTAACGCGCGGCCGCTCGATGTCGATGACGAGCTCATCCGCGATGCGAGCCGGCCGCGGCTTCATCACGATGACCCGGTCGGACAGGTAGACCGCTTCATCCATGGCATGGGTGATGAACAGCACGGTCTTGTTCTGCTCCTGCCACAGGGTGAGCAGATCCTCTTGCAGGACGCGGCGCGTCTGGGCGTCAACCGCTCCGAAGGGCTCGTCCATGAGAAGCACGTCGGGGTCGACCGCAAGCGCTCGTGCCAGACCGACGCGCTGCTGCATCCCACCCGAGAGCTGGTGAGGGTGCCGGTCGCGGAACTCAGTGAGGCCGACCCGCATGAGGGCGTCCTCGGTGCGCTCGGTGGCTTCCTTCTTGGACATGTTGCGCGGGCCGAGGGCGAACATGATGTTCGCCCGTACGGTCGCCCAGGGCAGCAGTGCGAAGTTCTGGAAGACCATGCCGATCCTGTCCGACGCAGGCCCGCACACCGGTCTCCCGGCGATCACGACGGTGCCCTCGTCAGCCTCCAGGAGGCCTGCGACCACCTTGAGCAGCGTCGTCTTGCCGCAGCCACTGGGGCCGATCACGCTCACGAACTCGTTCCGCGCGACCGTCAGCGACACGTCGTCGAGCGCTGGGGTCCCCCCGTGCTTGCCGAAGTAGGTCTTAGAGACCGAGCGCAGCTCGATCATCGGGTCATCCGCCATCGTCCCTCCAGGCAAGTGCTCGCTTCTCCAGAATGCCGACGACCTTGAGGCACAGGACCCCGATGACGAGGATGGCGGCAGCCATCACGTACATCTTGGAGGCCTCGAACCGGGCGTTGAATCGTACGAGTAGCCGTCCCATGCCCTCGGTCAAGACGAGCAGCTCGACGACGATGACACCGACGTAGGCGCGGCCCACCCCGAGGCGAGCGCCGGTGATCATCGCCGGCAGGGCCTTCTGCGACCGGACCCACGCGAAGATCCGGACTCGGCTGACGCCGAACACCTGCGCCATCTCCACGAGGTCGAGAGGTACGTCGCGGTAGCCCGCAGCAACGTTTACGGCGACGATCGGTGCCGCAAAGAGCACGACCGTGGTCAGCCTCGCCTCGAGCGTCAAGCCGAAGATCGCGACAACGACTGGGATGACCGCCACCATCGGCGCCGCGATCCCGACGTTCAGGAAGGGCCGGATCAGCGCCGTCCCCAACCGCGTCATCCCCACCACGACGCCGAGGGCGAACCCGATGAGCAGCGAGAGCAGCAATCCGACCAGCGTGGACCGAAGGGTGACGGAGACGGCTTCCCAGAACTCACCGCTACCCACCACCGAGGGTGCGGCCTGCACGACCCTGGACAGCGGCGGGAAGGTTAGATCTGATCCACTCCGCCGGCCGTACACCTCCCAGATGACGAGCCCTGTGGCGATGGAAGCCGCCTGGATGCCGACGTCGCCCCACCGCCCACGCCCGATCTGCAACCCAGTGTCGTGGGGGGACGCCGCGACGACCACCGGGTCAGCGATGCTCATCGTCGCCTCTGTCCCGCTCAGCCCGCGACCTCCTTCGCCTGTTCGAGCAGGTCGTATCGGCAGTAGGTCTCGTCGTCGGAGCTCGAGCCGCCTGCTTCCACCTGCTCGGCCTCGATCAGGAAGGTCAGGGTAGCGGAGCAGGTCGCCTCGCTCAGGTGGCCGTCCTCGGGGTAGAAACCACCGCTGACCAGCATCTCGACCTGCTGCTGGAGCAGCTCCGCCGACGGTGCGGAGTCGGCGATGTTTTCCACCGCCACCCGCTGCGCCTCCTCGAGGTCGTTGACCGTGCGGATGCCCTCCAGGTAGGCCACCAGGTAGGCGAGCGCGAGGTCGGGTTGCTCCTCGAGGAACGACTCCGCGGCAGTGGTGACACCCGAGATCAGGTCGGGAAGCTCGTCCCCGAACTCGGAGATGACCGTGAACGCTCCGGGAAACTGGTCCGAGAGGAACAGAAAGTCGTCGAGTGAGATGACCGTAGCGTCGAGCTGACCGTTGGCGAGCGCCTGCGCCCGCACCTCCGAACCGGGCACGATGAGCACCTCGGCGTCGATCTGGTAGGTGTCCAGGTAGTGATCGGCGACCGCCTTGGTGAAGGAGCTCTCGCTGTGGACTCCGACTCGCCGTCCCTCGAGGGACTCGACGGTGTCGAACCCGGTTGCGCCAACGAGCGCCCAGCGGTGCTTCGTGTAGCCGGCGATGATGTCGATCGCGGCTCCCTGGTTGATGCCCCCGATCGCTGTCGATGAGGCGATGAATGCCGTCACATCGATGTCGCCCGATGCCATCGCCCGGACGGTCTCCTCCTGCTCCGCGTAGTCGGTCATCTCGACCTCGATGCCCTGCTCCTCCAGGAGCTCGATGGCGACGAACAGCGGCAGGTCGTCGATCCCAGATCCGGACGTGCCGATGCGGAGGGTCCTGCCTGACAGGTCGCTTGTGGTGCCTTCAACGGTGGTCTCGGGCACCTCAGCCGGGCTGTCAGCAGCATCGTCGTCGTCACCGCATCCAGCGAGCACGACGAGCCCCACGAGCAGGCACGCCGTCATGCGAGCGAGTCGCCGGCTGAGCCGGGCGTCGAGATCTGTCCTCATTGTTCCCCCCGTGGCGTTTGTTCGATGTGGGCGCTCGGTGAGGGTCATGGAAGCCCCGGGTCGAGCGAAGCGGCGGTCATCTAGACGTTTCGACCGTGCCGCCGGCATCTTCAAAGTCCCGGCCCGTCCCGGCAAGCAGCGCGTTCCACTATCCGGAACGCGGTCGCGGATTTCGCGATCGAAATCTTCCGCCTAGTGAAACTGATTGCTTTCCAGCCCTGCGAGGCCCCCTCACGATGGCCCGGTGCAACGGTCCCTCCTCGACGCACGTTGGACGAACAACCCCAGCGGGCGAGCGTTCGGTGCCGTGGAGTGGACGATGTTCGCCCTCGTCGCCGTACTGTGGGGAAGCACGTCGTACTTCACCGAACTCGCTCTCCGGGGCTTCTCGCCTGCTGCGATCGCCCTCAGCCGGGTTCTCATCGGCAGCACCGTGCTCCTCGTCGCCTTGTGCTGCTCAGCCCGGCCACCGGATCGGTTGCCGTTGCCCAGAGGGCGCGTCTTCTTGCTCGGCGTCGTGTGGATCGCCGCTCCGCTGACCCTGTTCCCGCTCGCGCAGGAGCGCATCACCGCGTCGACCGCGGGCGTGATCACGGGCGCCCAACCGTTGCTCGCGGCAGTCGTTGCCGCACTCATCCTGCGACGAGCCCCGGATGTGCGTGTCACGCTGGGGCTGCTGATCGGCTTTACTGGCGCCGTCACGCTCGCCTTCGGAGCCGAACCGAGCGGGACCGACCAGCTAGCGTTGCTCGGGATCGGTCAGGCCTTGGTCGCAACGGCGTGCTACGCGGTCGCCGTCAACCTCGTCGTCCCGCTCCAGCAGCGCTTCGGTGGCCTGCGGACGATCGCAGGCGCGCAGCTGGCGGCGCTCGCGATCCTGTTGCCCATGGCGATGATCACAAGGCCAACCGTCGACCTCGAAGCCTCCGCAGTCCTGTCGGTCCTCGTGCTCGGCCTAGGCCACACCGGCATCGCCTACCTCGCGATGGCGGCGCTCGCAGGCCGCGTGGGTGGGGTCCGAGCGTCCGCGGCGATCTACCTCGTACCTTTCGTTGCTCTGCTCCTCGGAGTCCTCCTGCTCCGCGATCCGGCGCCAGCGACCCTCTTCGCCGCTGTCGGCCTCGTCACCATCGGCACCGCCCTGACCGCGCAAGGACGGTCCGTCCGCATGCCCAGGCGTGCTAGCAACGCTGTCTCACCGCAGGGGTCTGCCGCGGGTTCGGTTGACGGTGGTTGTGACTGATCATGCCGCCTCTTCGGTGCTCTCGTGGGCGGGTTGAGGGGTGAAGGCGAGCTCGAACTCGACGGGGGTGAGCTTGCCGAGGGCGCGCTGTCGGCGGCGTCGGTTGTAGGTGTGCTCGATCCAGACGACGAGCTCGTAGCGAAGCTCCCCTCGAGTCCTCCAGCGGCGGCGACGGTTGAGCACGTTCTTCTGGACCAGCGGGTAGAAGGATTCCATGGCGGCGTTGTCACCTGCCGCGGCCGACCCGGCCCATCGACCCGGTGAGCTGCGCGGAGCGCAACACGGCTCGGAAGCTTCGAGCGCGAAACTGACCGCCCCTGTCGCTGTGAACCACCACGGTCCCGACCGGTTGGCGCCGGGCGATCGCCGAGCGCAGCGCCGAGCAGGCGAGCTGCGCGGTCATCCGATCACCGATCGAGTAGCCCACGATCCGGTTCGAGAAGCAGTCCTTGATCGCGCAGAGGTAGAGCTTTTCCTTCCGCGGTGGGGTGCTCGGTGATGTCCGTGAGCCACAGCGCATCGGGCCGGTCGGTCCCGAACTGGCGCTGCACGAGGTCGTCGTGCACGGCCGGGCCCGGGGTCTTCCCTGAGCTGCGCCGGCCCTTGCGCGTGGTGGTCGACCAGACCCGGTGGTCACGGCACAGGCGCCACACCCGCCGCTCGCTCACCTTGTGGCCGGCGGCCTGGAGCTTCATCGGCGATGAGCCGGTAGTCGAACTCCGGGTCATCGGCATGCACGTCGACGATCGCGTTGACGAGGTGCGCATCGTCGAGGACCCGCGGCGAGCACGGACGTGCCCGCCACTTGTAGAACGCCTGAGGCGAGAACCCGAGCACCCCGCAGGTCAACCGCACGGGAATCCCCTCGGCGGCCAGGTCACGGACCAGCGGGAACATCATTGGGGAAGGGCGTCCTTGGCGAAGTACGCGGCCGCGCGCCGGAGGATCTCGTTCTCCATCTCGAGCCGACGCGCCTTTCGGCGCAGCTGCACCAGCTCGGACTGCTCGGCGGTGGTGAGGCCATCCTTGACGCCGTCGTCGATGTCGGCCTGGCGCATCCACCGACTGACCGACTCGACCGAGATGTCGAAGTCGGCCGCTACCTCGGCGCGGGTCAGGTCACCGCGACGAGCGACGGTGACCACATCACGCTTGAACTCCGCAGGGAACTTCTTGGGCATCGCAACATCCTTCCCGCCCGGCCGGACCGGGCATAAAGAATGTCAACCGAACCCGCGGCAGACCCGGCGGTGGTAGCCGCGTCCAAGTAGTGACCCTCATCTGCCGGAGGTCGACGCGTCGGATGGGCATCGCGGGGCAGGATGAGCGAGTGGCGAGTCCCGGTCGTGAGCGCATGATGCTGGTGGGAGCACTCGCGACTGGAACAGGTGGTCTGCTGCTCGCTAGCTCGTTCGTCGCATCGCCGCCCGGTGCGGTGTCGGCGCTCGGCCTCGCGTTGTTCGTAGGCGGGGTCGGTGCGATCGGCTCCGCCGGCGGATGGCGTGAAGCCTGGGCCGCCTTCAAGGCTCTTCTTCCCTGACCCATTCCTGCCGCTATGCCACGTCGAGTGCCGCAACTCCGAAGGGGCGCTCGGCAGCCTCTCGCCGGCATGGCCTTTCGCACAAACGGCCGAGTCTCTGCTGGGCCACCAGTGGGCCACGAGAGAGTTGACCTGGGTTTTGACCTCAGCAATTCCAGGCTCTTGCCGAAGCCTGGCCACCAGTGGGCCACGAGAAGGTACGGCGTCTGCCACCTTTCGGGCGCGCTGCCGCGGAGTGCTCAGGCGGATGCGCCGGCGGTCCCGGTCGAACGCCCAAGTAGCTCCTGACCTGGGAGAACGCGCCGCACCGCTACTCGATGCGCAGACCGCTGATCGCCCGAGAGATAACCAGCTGCTGGATCTGCTCGGTGCCCTCGAAGATGTCCATGATCTTGGCGTCGCGGTGGAAGCGCTCGACGGGGTACTCGCGGACGTAGCCATAGCCGCCGAGGATCTGGATGGCGCGCTCGGTCACCCAGGTGGCGGTGCGACCGGCCTTGAGCTTGCACATCGAGCCCTCGGCGTTGGTGTAGCCGCCGTTGTTGGCCAGCCACGCAGCGCGCCACACGAGCAGCCGGGACGCATCGATCTCGGTCGCCATGTCGGCGAGCATGAAGGCGATGGCCTGGTTCATGATGATCGGCTTGCCGAACGCCTGGCGCTCCTTGGCGTAGTCGAGGGCGTACTCGTAGGCGGCCCGGGCGATGCCCACCGCCATGGCCGCAACGGCCGGTCGGGTCGACTCGAAGGTCGACATGGCCGGCTGCTTCTCACCGGTGCGCTGACCCTCGCGAGCCTTGGCCAGCTTGGCGTCGAGCTTCTCCTTGCCGCCGAGCAGGCACGAGCCGGGGACGCGCACGTCGTCGAGCACCACCTCGGCGGTGTGCGAGGCGCGGATGCCGTGCTTCTTGTACTTCTGGCCCTGCGACAGGCCCGGGGTGCCCGGGGGGACCACGAAGCTCGCCTGGCCGCGGCCGCGCAGCTCGGGGTCGACGGTGGCCACGACGACGTGGATGTCGGCGATGCCGCCGTTGGTGATCCACGCCTTGGTGCCGTTGAGCACCCACTCGTCCTTGGCCTCGTCGTAGACGGCCCGGGTCCGCAGGGAGCTCACGTCGGATCCGGCGTCGGGCTCGGACACGCAGTAGGCGCCCAGCTTCACGTCGTCGGCGTCGCCGTAGCACTGCGGCACCCACTCGAAGACCTGCTCGGGCGTGCCGGTGCCGGCGATGCCCGCCGCGGCAAGGCCCGAGCCGAAGATCGAGAGCGCGATGCCGGCGTCGCCCCAGAACAGCTCCTCCATGGCGACCGGCAGGGTGAGGCCCGTCGGGTCCATCATGGCGTTGCCCATGAAGTCCATGGAGTAGAGGCCGATCTTGGCGGCCTCCTGGATGATGGGCCAGGGCGTCTCCTCGCGCTCGTCCCACTCCTCGCCGGCCGGGCGGATCACGGAATCGGCGAAGTCGTGGACCCAGGACTGGATCTGCTTCTGGTCGTCGTTGAGCTGGAGGGAGAACTCGGCCATGGAGGCACCTCGTCGTTCGTGCGGGCCGGAATGTCGAACCATCAAGTTACCCACGGGTAACAACCCTGCCAACCTACACTCCGGCGCACATCCCCACCCAACTTCGCCCCCACCGTGCACGTGGAGGATGCGGACGGTGCCGGCAGGAACGACGGGCCCGCGGGTCGAAACCCTGGAGCGGACTATGGCTGCGGACGACCCCGACATCGTGCTGCTGCATGAGCGAGTGCTCGTCGATCGCGCGCGCCACGGCGACCGGACGGCCTTCGCGGAGCTCTACCGGCGCGAGGCGCCGGCGGCCTGGCGCCTGGCGCTCGCCGTCAGCCGGCAGCCGCGCCTGGCCCGCCCGGCGGTGGCCAGCGCGTTCGCGGGGGTGCTCGCCGAGAACGGGCGGTCGCGCCCTGACCGCGACCTGGGACTGCGCACGCAGATCCTCACCGCCACGCGCCACGCCGTCATCGACGGCGACCCCGCGGCGAGCCAGTCGGTGCCCATGTCGCTCGGCGAGCCCGAGCCCGCCGGCGCACCCGCGCCGGCAGACGTCAACATGGCGATGCAGGCATTCGAGAGCCTCCCCGAGCGGTGGCGGTCGGTGCTGTGGCTGCGAGCGGTGGAAGGGCTCACCGCCGAGCAGTCCGCCGCCGTCCTCGACATGTCCGCCGGTGCCGCCATGCCCCTCACCGACCGGGCGATGGCCGGGCTGCGTGAGCGGTTCGTCCAAGCCGAGGTGACCGCTGCCGACGACGGTGACTGCCAGCGCAGCATCGAGCACCTCGATCGCTACGCCGCCGGCTCGTTGCCGACCCGCGAGTCGACCCGAGTCCGCCGCCACCTCGACGGCTGCACGCCGTGCCGTGACCGCCTGCTGGCCCTCGACGACCTCATGGCCCGCCTGCGCCGAGCGGCGCCGGCCGTGCCGCTGCTGCTCTTCGCCGAGGCCGACCAGCGCTGGCGGGGCGCAGCCGTGTCCGTGCCCGGCCCACTGCACGTCTCGCTCCCGGGCGGACGCATGGCTCCCGCCTGGGCCGAACGTGCCCTGGCCGGAGCTGCGGCCATCGTCATCACCCTGGGCATCACCGGCGCCATCATCGCCGGTGGCCGCGACAGGGGTCGCGACGAGCGCCTCGCCCGCCAGTCCTCGTCGGGGCAGCCGTTCGACGCGGATGGCGACGACTTCGGCGCGGCTGACGGCGAGAGCGCGCTCGGCGGAGGCAGCGACCTGCCGCTCGTCGTGCCCGACGGCGGTGCCTCCGCTCCTGCCCCCGTCGTGCCGGCGCCGCAGATCGGCGACGCGCTCGTGATCGACGGGCCGGCGCAGTCGCCGCTGCCGTCGGATCAGGGCACCCGGCCTCCGGCGACGCCGCCGACCGGCGGACCCACCCGACCGGGAGCGCCAGGCCCGACCCCGGGCGTGCCCAGGGCGCCCGATCCCGCCCCGGAGGCGCCGGCCCCGCCGCCGACTCGGGCGCAGCTGACGGTCGAGATCGAAGATGTCGCCGGCGTCGCCGTCGGCAGCGAGTGCACCGGCGTGGAGGTGCTGGGCACACCGCTGCTCTGCGATCCCTCGAGCGTCGATGACGGGGTCAGCATCGACCTCGGCGGTGACGTGCTCGAGCCGCTGCTCGACTCGCTCGGGCTCTGACCGCCTGCGTCCACCAGGCCTCACGAAGGCGAGACGGGGACCAGCCGGGTCGACGGTGGCAGCCGCGCTCCGTCAGCTGCGGCGACGCCAGATGGGTCCGACGGGCGTGTCGACGAGCTCGACGCCCTCGGCGGCGAGCTCGTCGCGGATGCGGTCCGACGCCGCGAAGTCCCTGGCGTCGCGCGCCGCCTGGCGCTGGGCGACGAGGGCGTCGATGCGCGGGTCCGAGCCGCTCTCGTCGGCATCGGGCGCGCTGGCCTCGGCCAGCCCGAAGCCCAGCGCCCGGTCCGCGTCGGCGAGCACCGCCCAGCGATCGGCGGGGCTGAGGTCGTCGGCCCGCACGGCCTCCCAGATGGCGGCGAGGGCCTGCGGCGCGTTGAGGTCGTCCGCCAGCGCCGACCAGAAGCGTCGCCGGTGCGGCTCCACCCGAGCCGGGTCGGGGGTGCCGCCGGCGTCGCGGGCGGCCACGGCGTGGCCCACCAGGCGGCGGTAGGCCGTGGCGGCCGCCTCGGCCGCCTCCCAGGTGAAGGCCTGCTGCTGGCGGTAGTGCGCCTGGTAGGTGAAGTAGCGGAACGCCCTGGGCTCGATGCCGCGCTCGACGAGCGTGTCGACGGTGAGGACGTGGCCCTTCGACTTGGAGATCTTGGCCCCGCCGAGGTCGAGGAACTCGTTGTGCAGCCACAGCTGCACCCAGGGGTGCACGCCCAGCGCGCTCTCGCTCTGGGCGACCTCGTTGGTGTGGTGCACGCGCACGTGGTCGATGCCGCCGGTGTGGATGTCGAAGCGCTCGCCCAGGTACTTCGTCGCCATGGCGGAGCACTCGATGTGCCAGCCGGGGAACCCGCGGCCCCACGGCGAGTCCCACTCCTGCTGGCGCGCCACGCCCGCCGGTGTCCGCTTCCAGAGCGCGAAGTCGGCCGGGTGGCGCTTCGCCTCGACGTGCTCGACGCGCCCCGTGGGCGCCAGCTCGTCGAGGTCGAGGCCCGCGAAGTCCGCGTAGCGGGGGAAGGTGGCGACGTCGAAGTACACGCCGTCGTCGATCACGTAGGTGTGGCCGCGCTCCTCGAGCGTGGAGATCATCGCGATCTGCTCGGCGATGTGGTCGGCGGCGCGCGGCACCAGGTCGGGCTCCAGGCACCCGAGACGGCGGCGGTCGTCCTGCCACTGCCGGGTCCAGCGGGCGGCGATCTCGCCGGCCGACTGCCCGCTGCTGGCGGCCGCCTGCTCCATCTTGTCCTCGCCCTCGTCGGCGTCGGAGACGAGGTGGCCCACGTCGGTCACGTTGGTGACGTAGGTGACGTCGTAGCCGGCGGCCTGCAGCACGCGGCGCAGCAGGTCCGGGACCAGCTGGCTGCGCATGTTGCCGAGGTGCTGCGGCGCGTAGACCGTCGGACCGCAGCTGTACACGCCGACCGCCGGCGGGGCCAGGGGCGCGAAGCGCTCGAGCCGGCGCGTCCGGGTGTCGTGGAGGCGGAGGTCCTCGAGGCCCGGGGCGGGTGCGCGCTCGCTCACCCCGCGATCATGGCCGATCAGCGACGGACCCTCGGCGGACTTGCGTGCGGCCGGGCGGCGTGGTTGCCCGAGCCGCCGCAAGCCCGCCAGAACGGGGAGATCGGCTCAGCCCACCGCCACGCCAGCGAAGGTGCGCACCGCCTCCCGGCAGAAGGCGGGGAGGTCGTCGGGCTTGCGGCTCGTCACCAGGCGCCAGCCAGCGCCGTCGTCGACGCAGAGCTCCTCGTCGACCCAGGACGCACCGGCGTTGCGGAGGTCGGTCTTGAGGCTGGGCCAGCTCGTCACCGTGCGGTCACGCACCAGGTCCGCCTCGATCAGCGTCCAGGGCGCGTGGCAGATGGCGGCGATCGGCTTGCCGGCCTCGGCGAAGCGGCGGACGAAGGAGACGGCGACCGCCGACATGCGGAGCTGGTCGGGGTTGGCGACACCACCGGGGAGCACCATGCCCACGAAGTCGTCGACGGCCGCGTCGCCAAGGGTCTGGTCGACGTCGAACTCGTCGGCCTTGGTGAGGTGGTTGAACGCCTGCACCTTCCCCGGCTCGGGCGCGAGCAGCACCGGCTGCCCGCCGGCTCGGGCCACCGCGCCCCATGGCTCGGTGAGCTCCACCTGCTCCACGCCCTCGTTCGCCATGACGAAGGCCACCTTGCTGCCGTCGAGGTCGTCGGCCATGTCGTCCTCCTGCGTCGGGCCCGCCGTGGGGATGCCCGCGCGTGCTACCCGCCCGTGCCGGTCAGCAACCGCGACCGACTTCGGAGCACCGTCCGGGCGCAACTACCCTGCGACGCTGTGACGCGCATCCCGGAGAAGCCGACGCTCGAGGGCCTCGAGGCCAAGTGGCGCCAGCGCTGGGAGGCCGAGGGGACCTACCGGTTCGACCGCTCGAAGCCGCGCGGCGAGGTCTACTCCATCGACACGCCGCCCCCCACGGTCAGCGGCACGCTGCACCCGGGCCACGTGTTCAGCTACACCCACACCGACCTCATCGCCCGCTACCAGCGGATGCGCGGCAAGGAGGTCTTCTACCCGATGGGCTGGGACGACAACGGGCTCAACGTCGAGCGCCGCGTCCAGCTCATGACCGGCACCATCGTCGACCCGACGCTGCCCTACGACCCGAGCTTCGAGCGTCCGGAGAAGGTCGACAAGAAGGCGCGTCCGGTGCCGGTCAGCCGCCCGAACTTCATCGAGCTGTGCGAGGCGGTCGTCCCGGAGCTGGAGCGGACGTACCACGACCTGTGGGCCACGGTCGGCCTGTCGGTCGACTGGGACCACACCTACACGACCATCGGCGCCAAGGCCGTGCGCACCTCGCAGCGCGGCTTCCTCCGCCTGGCGCGGCAGGGCCTGGCGTACCGCAGCGAGTCACCGACCCTCTGGGACGTCGACATGAAGACGGCGGTGGCCCAGGCCGAGCTCGCCGACCGGGAGCTGCCCGGCGCCTACCACCGGCTCGTCTTCACCGGGCCCGACGGCGAGCCGCTGCTGATCGACACCACCCGCCCCGAGCTGCTCCCCGCCTGCGTGGCGGTCGTCGCCCACCCCGACGACGAGCGCTACCGGCCGCTGTTCGGCAAGTCGGCCACCACGCCGCTCTTCGGCGCCTCGGTGCCGATCGTCGCCCACGAGCTGGCCGATCCCGACAAGGGAACGGGCATCGCCATGATCTGCACCTTCGGCGACACCACCGACGTCACCTGGTGGCGAGAGCTGTCGCTGCCTGTCCGCGCCGTCGTGCAGCGCGACGGCCGGCTGCGGCCCGTGGTCTGGGGTGAGCCGGGCTGGGAGACCACCGATGCGGCGGCGGCCCAGGCCGCCTACGACGAGCTGGCGGGCAAGACCGTGAAGCAGGCGCAGGCGCGGATCGTGGAGCTGCTGACCGAAGCCGGCGCCCTCGAGGGCGACGCCCGCGCCATCACCCACGCCGTGAAGTTCTGGGAGAACGGCACCCGCCCCCTCGAGATCGTCACCAGCCAGCAGTGGTTCATCCGCTACCCGCCGAAGGACGAGCTCCTCGCCCGCGGCAAGGAGCTGGCGTGGTGGCCCGAGTACATGCAGGTCCGGTACGAGAACTGGGTCAACGGGCTCGTCGGCGACTGGAACATCACCCGCCAGCGCTTCTTCGGCGTCGCCTTCCCCGCGTGGTACCCGATCGGCGACGACGGCACGGTCGACTGGCTCTCGCCGATCCTCGCCGACGAGGAGGACCTGCCGATCGACCCGACCACCACGGTGCCCCCCGGCTACGACGAGTCGCAGCGCAACCAGCCCGGCGGCTTCGCGGCCGACCCCGACGTGATGGACACCTGGGCGACGTCGTCGCTCAGCCCGCAGATCGTGTGCGGCTGGGAGGACGACGAGGACCTCTTCGAGCGCACCTTCCCGATGGACCTGCGCCCCCAGGCCCACGACATCATCCGCACCTGGCTGTTCTCCACCGTGGTGCGGAGCCACTACCTGCACGACACCGTGCCGTGGGCCAACGTCGCCATCTCCGGCTTCATCGTCGATCCCGATCGCAAGAAGCTGTCGAAGTCGGCGGGCAACATCCCCGACGACCCGCGGTGCTGCTCGAGCGCCACGGGGCCGACGCGGTCCGCTACTGGGCGGCCAACGGGCGGCCCGGCACCGACACCGCCTTCGACGAGGGCCAGATGAAGATCGGCCGGCGCCTGGCG
Source organism: uncultured Microthrixaceae bacterium (assembly GCA_963715505.1). Classification (GTDB taxonomy): domain Bacteria; phylum Actinomycetota; class Acidimicrobiia; order Acidimicrobiales; family VFJN01; genus VFJN01. The sequence continues at coordinate 270,766 of OY970242.1, read as the reverse complement.
ATCAAGCTGCTGAACGCATCGAAGTTCGCGCTGGGCGCCGGGGCACGTCGCGGTGGCAGCGTCACCGACCCGCTCGACCGGTCGATGCTGGTGGGGCTGGCGGCGCTCGTCGACGACGCCACCGCCGCCTTCGAGCGCTACGACTACGCCCGTGCGCTGGAGCGCACCGAGGCGCACTTCTGGTCGTTCTGCGACGACTACCTGGAGCTCGTGAAGAACCGGGCCTACAGCGACGCCGACGCTGCCGGCGCCGAGTCGGCGCGCGCCGCGCTGGCCCTGGCGCTCGAGACCATCCTCAAGCTCTTCGCGCCGTTCCTGCCCTACGCCACCGAAGAGGTGTGGTCGTGGTGGCAGGAGGGCAGCATCCACCGCGCCGCCTGGCCCGCAGCCGACCCGCTGCGAGACGCCGCCTCGGGCGGCGAGCCGACCGTGCTCGCCGTCGCCGCCGACGTGCTGCGCGAGGTGCGGCGCTCGAAGTCGGAGGCGAAGCGCTCGATGCGCGCCCCGGTGCTGCAGGTGCTCGTCACCGACACGCCGGAGCGGCTCGCCGCGGTCGAGGCCGTCGCCGCCGACCTGCGCTCGGCCGGCGCGGTCGAGGAGCTGATCGTCCGCCAGGGCGACGCCTTCGAGGTGGCCGTCACCCTGGCCCCGGAGCAACCCGCCGACGTCTCTGACGCCTGACACCGGCAGGGCGGACGCGGCGCTCAGAGACGCAGATCATCCTCCTCGCCGCTCTCCGACTCGGCGGAGGAGCCCTCGTCCCGGCGGACCCAGACCGTCCGCTGCGGGTAGGGGATCTCGATGCCGGCGGCGTCGAAGGCGGCCTTGAGCCGGCGTCGCAGCTCGCGCATCACCTCGAACTGGGCCGACGGCAGCGTCTTCACCACGAGGCGGATGGCGATGCCGTCGGCGCCGAGCTGCTCGACGCCCCAGACCTCGGGCTCGTCGAGCACCCGACCAGACCAGTCCGGATCGCGCCAGACCTCGTCGGCGACCTCCTTGATCACCCGCTGCGCCTCGTCGACGTCGGTGCCGTAGGCGACCGACACGTCGAGCAGCGCCCGCGCCCACTGCTGGCTCATGTTGCCGACGCGCAGGATCTGGCCGTTGGGGACGTGCCACATGGTCCCCTGGACGTCGCGCAGGCGGGTGGTGCGCAGCGAGACCGCCTCGATCACGCCGCTCGCCTCGCCGACGTCCACGATGTCGCCCACGCCGTACTGGTCCTCGATGAGGATGAAGATGCCCGCGAGGAAGTCCTTCACGAGGCTCTGGGCGCCGAAGCCCAGGGCCACGCCGACGACGCCGGCGCCGGCGATGAGCGGGCCGAGGTTGATGCCGAGCTCACCCAGGATCGTGATGAGGGCGATGGCCCAGATGACGAAGGACGCCACCGAGCGCAGCACGTAGCCGAGCGTCTCGGCGCGCGCCGCCGACCGGAGCGACAGCTGGCCCGTCTCGAGCACGCTGGGCGGGAGCCGCGATCCCAGCGTGCTGCCCCGCAGGCGCCGCTTGAGCCGGCGCGTGGCGTGGCGGTCGCCCGAGAGGCTCGCCATGGAGCGGTCGATCGCCCGCCGGACCAGGCGGCTGGCGAGCCAGGCGACGAAGACGACGAGCGCGATCTTCAGCGGCTTGGCGAACAAGACGTCGGCGAGCTCGGCCCACCGGACGCTGCCGGTGCGGTCCAGCACCTCCCGGCAGATGAACGAGGCGTCCTCGCCACAGGCCTCGAGCAGCTGGGTGGGGTCGACCTGTGCGAGCACGGGGCCTCAACCTAACGGGTCGTGGCCGGCCTCAACCCTGGACGCGCCGGGCGTCCTCGACCAGGTTGATCTGGTAGAGGACCTCGTCGAGCTTGTCGCCCGCCTCGATGGCGCCGAAGCGCTGGGGGTTCTCGGGGGTGCAGCACGACGGCAGCGGCGACAGGATCGTCCACGGCGTCGGGTGGCAGAACTGCACCACGCTGTAGCGCTCGCCCTGGTAGGTCGGGTCGGCCACCACGCGATGGATCCCGGTGGGGATGATCCCGTTGGAGAGCTGCTCGAGCATCATCCCCGTGTTGATGATGACCTTGCCCTCGGGCGCGACGGCGTCGACCCAGCCGTCGACGGTCTTCACCTGGAGACCGGGGGCGGTGGCGCGCGGCAGCGCCGTGATGAGGTTGATGTCGCCGTGCTCGCCCGCCCACACGTGCTCGCCGCCCGGCGCCTCGGTCATGGCCGGGTAGCGGATCGCCCGGGTCAGGCTCGAGCCGTCGCGCAGCATCATCTCGAAGAGGTCCTCGTGGGCGCCGAGCCCGACGGCGATGACGCGCAGGAAGCGGCGCTGCAGGTCGAAGATGCGCTGGTGGAAGAGCATCAGGACCTCGGTGATGCCCGGGACGGCCCGCTCCGGGAGCACCTGGTCCATGTACCGGTGCGGGTACTTGCGCCGCAGCGGGTGGCCCGCCGGGGGCTCGTCGCTCCAGTTGAGCATCTCCTTCCAGTCCGGGACGTCGGCCGACGCGGCGGTCTCGACGAGCAGCCCGGTGTAGCCGGTCTGCCCGTTCGAGCCGGGGGCCACGAACTCGGACTTGGTGGCCTGGTCGAGGGAGAAGAACTCGGCGAGCTTGGCGTAGGCCTCGTCGATGACCTCCTCGGGCAGGTCGTGGCTCGTGTAGACGAAGCCCGTCGCCAGGCTGCGGCGCACGCCGTCGACCACCGCCGCACGGGCCGCGGCATCACCTCGCTCGAAGCGCAGCAGGTCGACCTCGAGGATCTCGGCCATGGCGGCAACCTATCGCCGACCTCCCCCCTTGTGTGCCCGGTGCCGGTGCCGGGAAGGCACCCCGCCGTGACCGTCCCCGGCGATCTCGTGCGCCCGTGAAGATCACCGAGACGAGCGACCTCTGGTGGAAGACCGCCGTGGTCTACTGCCTCGACGTGCAGACGTTCCTCGACTGGGACGGGGACGGCACCGGCGACCTGGCGGGGCTCGCGCAGCGCATCGACTACCTCGCGGAGATCGGCGTCACCTGCCTCTGGTTGATGCCCTTCTACCCCACCCCCGACCGCGACGACGGCTACGACGTCACCGACCTGTTCGGCGTCGACCCGAGGCTCGGCAGCCACGGTGACTTCGTCGAGCTGGTGCGCACGGCGCGCGACCGCGGCATCCGCGTGATCGTCGACCTGGTCGTGAACCACACGTCCGACCGCCACCCCTGGTTCCAGTCGGCGCGCTCGAGCCCCGACTCGCCCCATCGCGACTGGTATGTGTGGAACGACGACCCGCCGCCGACCGATCCCTCCGAGCTCGTCTTCCCCGACGAGGAGGACAGCATCTGGTCCTACGACGAGCAGGCGGGCAGCCACTACCTGCACCGCTTCTACCGCCACCAGCCGGACCTCAACGTGGCGAACCCGAAGGTGCGCGACGAGATCCAGAAGGCCATCGGCTTCTGGCTGCAGATCGGCGTGTCGGGCTTCCGCGTCGACGCGGTGCCGTACCTCATCGAGCAGCGGCCCTCCGTGACCGACGAGGGCCCCGATCCGCACGCCTACCTCCGACAGCTCCGCTCGTTCATGGCACGCCGCTCGGGCGATGCGCTCATGCTCGGCGAGGTGAACCTCCCCTACGACGAGCAGCGGAGCTACTTCGGCGACGACGGCGATCAGCTCCAGATGCTCTTCGACTTCATCGGGATGCAGCAGCTCTACCTGTCGCTGGCGCGCGCCGACGCCCGCCCGCTCCGACGTGCCCTGCTCGACCGTCCGGACATCCCGCTGTCGTGCCACTGGGCGAACTTCGTGCGGAACCACGACGAGCTCACGCTCGACAAGCTCTCCGAGGACGAGCGCCAGGAGGTGTTCGCGGCCTTCGGCCCCGAGCCGGACATGCAGATCTACGGGCGGGGCCTGCGACGACGGCTGCCGCCGATGCTCGACGGCGACCCGCGCCGCATCCGGATGGTGTACAGCCTGCTCTTCTCGCTGCCGGGCACGCCCGTGCTCTTCTACGGCGAGGAGATCGGGATGGGCGAGGAGCTCTCCGCCGAGGGGCGAGACGCCGTCCGCACGCCCATGCAGTGGCGAGCCGGCCGCAACGGCGGGTTCTCCGAAGCCGACGCGTCGCAGCTCCCGGCCCCCGTGGTGCAGGGCGGCTTCGGCCCGGAGCACGTCAACGTCGAGCAGCAGCGCCGCGACCCCGACTCGCTCCTGCGCTTCGTCGCGCTGCTGGCGCAGCGCTACCGGGAGACCCCTGAGCTCGGGTGGGGCGTGCTCGACATCCTCGAGCAGCCCCACGACGCCGTGCTCGCCCACCGGCTCTCGTGGGACGACGCCTCGACGGTCGCCGTGCACAACCTCGGCGCCGAGCCGTGCACCGTGCCGCTGGCGCTCGGCGACCTGCCGGAGGGCTCGACCCTGGTCGACCAGCTCTGCGACGGCGCGGCGCCGATCGAGACGTCCGAGGAGGTCGAGCTCCAGCTGGAGGGCTACGGCTTCCGCTGGCTCCGGGTGATGACCCCGGGCGACCGCCGCCTCAGCTGACCGGCGCCGGCACCCGCTCGTCCCACGAGCCCGAGCAGGCATCGGAGCAGAACCTGGGCTCGGGGTCGGTGCCGATGCTGAGGGCGCGCGGGATGGCCAGGCTGCAGACCGGATCCACGACGGGGTCCTGGCCAGGGTCGGCCAGGAAGAGCGCCCGCGCCTCGACCTCGCGCTGCAGGCCACGCACGACCACCGACTTGCCGGGCTCGGCGCCGATCCACCCTGGCCGCTGCGACGCCACCTCCACGGTGGCGAGCACCTGGTGCGGCTGGGCCTGGTCGCAGAGCCGGGCGGCGACGTTGACGGGGAAGCCGATGTAGTCGTCGCCCTCGAACATGATCACCGGACCTGACGCCAGGCCGGCGCGGCAGCGGCAGCGACGGGATCGTCGTGCGCATCCTCACGTCGAGCTCGACGACCAGGCCGATGACCGCGTCGTTCATGGTGGAGCTGAGCATGGCCCCGTCGCCGAGCCACTTCACGATCCGCACGCCGCGTCGCGCCGCTGCCTCACGCAGCGCCGTCCGGAGCTCGGCCAGCACCAGCACGACGCGCTCGTCGCCATGCCGCTCGGCGAACGCGGTGAAGCCGCACAGGTCCACGAACCCGAAGCAGCGATCGACGCGCACGCTGTCATCTCATCACAGCCGAGCGGGCACCTCACGCCGTCGAGGAGCCCGCGGCGCCCCGGGACGGTCAGGTGGTGAAGTCGCCCGCGGCGCCCCGCAGGGCGCCCAGCAGGTCGGTCAGCCGCTCGAGCTGCGCGCTCGACATGCCACCGACCCCGAGGTCGACCGCGGTGACCGCTTCCGTTGCCTTGCCGACGAGGCGACGGCCGTCCGTGGTGATCTCGCAGAGCGTCGTGCGACGGTCGCTGGGGTGCGGGCGCCGACGCACGAGGCCCTGCCCCTCCAGCCGATCGACGACGTTCGTCACGCTGGTGGGGTGGATCATGAGCCGCTCGCCCATCTTGCCGAGCGGCAGGGAGCCGCTGCGGCTGAAGGAGAGCAGCACGAGCGCCTCGAAGCGGGCGAAGGTCAGTCCGAAGGGGCGCAGCGCCTCGTCGACGCGGGCGAGCACGATCTGCTGAGCGCGCATGATCGAGGTGGCGGCCGCCATGGCGGCGCCGCCGGGCCAGCGCTCGTCCCAGTGGCGGCGCGCCTCGGCGATCGGGTCGAAGGGCAGCGAGCGCGACGGCGAGGGCACGCCGTGACGATACCGACCACAGAGGAAGGGGGACAGAAGGTCGGAAGTCCTACTATTGTGGCGCCATGACCCGGGGCACCGCCGACCTGCACCAACCGACGCATCCGATCCGCATCGTGACGGCGACCAGCCTCTTCGACGGCCACGACGCCGCCATCAACATCATGCGGCGCATCCTGCAGTCACAGGGCTGCGAGGTGATCCACCTCGGCCACAACCGCTCGGTCGACGAGGTCGTGACCGCCGTCGTGCAGGAGGACGTGCAGGGCGTGGCCGTGTCGTCGTACCAGGGCGGCCACCTGGAGTACTTCCGCTACCTGGTCGATCGGCTGCGAGCGGAGGGCTGCGGCCACGTCCGCGTCTACGGCGGCGGGGGCGGCGTGATCGTCCCGGCCGAGATCACGGCGCTGCACGACTACGGCGTCGCCCGCATCTTCTCGCCCGACGACGGCCAGCGGATGGGACTGGCAGCGATGGTCAACACGATCGTGCGCGAGTGCGACGTCGATCCCGTGGTCGAGCCGATCACGTCGCTCGACGCGCTGCTCGCCGGCGACCACCTGGCCCTCGCCCGCGCCATCACCGCCATCGAGGCAGGCGCTCTGGACCCGAGCCTCGTCGACGAGCTGCGCAGCGCCGCCGGGCGAAGCGCCGTGCCGGTGCTCGGCATCACCGGCACGGGGGGCTCGGGGAAGTCGTCCCTCACCGACGAGCTGGTGCAGCGCATCCGGCTCGACCAGGAGGACAAGCTCCGCGTCGCGGTGCTCGCCGTCGACCCGACGCGCCGGCGCGGCGGTGGCGCCCTGCTCGGCGACCGCATCCGCATGAACGCCGTCGAGCGGCCGCAGGTGCTGTTCCGCTCGCTCGCGACGCGTGGCAGCAGCGAGGTGCCCGCCGCCATCGACGACTGCGTGGCCGCCTGCAAGGCAGCCGGGTTCGACCTCGTCGTCGTCGAGACGCCTGGCATCGGCCAGGGCGACGCCGGCATCGTGGACCACGTCGACCTGCCGGTCTACGTCATGACACCGGAGTTCGGCGCCGCCACGCAGCTCGAGAAGATCGACATGCTCGACCTCGCCGAGGTCGCCGTCATCAACAAGTTCGAGCGGCGCGGCGCCGAGGATGCGCTGCGCGACGTCCGGCGACAGATGGCCCGAAACCAGGAGCGCTTCGACGTCGACCCGTCGGAGCTTCCCGTCTTCGGCACCATCGCGTCGCGCTTCAACGACGACGGCGTGACCGCGCTCTACCAGCACCTGCGCGACCGCCTCGCGGGCCTCGGCCTGGCGGTGTCGGAGGGCCTGCTCGAGCCGGCCCCCGAGCGGACGAGCTCGAAGGTGTCCGCCATCGTGCCGGCGTCGCGCACGCGCTACCTGGCGGAGATCGCCGAGACGGTCCGAGCCCACCACCGCCGCACCGGCGAGCAGGCCGTCGCCGTACGTCGCCTCCAGCACCTCGAGACGGCACGAGCGACGCTGGCGGCCCGCGGTGCGGCGGGCGACGAGCTCGATGCCGCCATCGCCGAGGCCGCGGTGGAGGTCGACCCGGAGAGCCGGGCGCTGCTCGACGCGTGGCCGTCCACGGTCGAGGCCTACGCCGGCGAGGTCCACCCGGGCACGGGAGCGGTGCTGCACCGCGAGTCGCTGTCGGGGTCCGCGGTCCCGCGCGTGGCGCTGCCCCGCTACGAGGACCACGGCGAGCTCCTGCGCTTCCTGCGCAGCGAGAACCTCCCCGGCCGCTACCCCTTCACCGCCGGCGTGTTCCCGTTCAAGCGCGACGGCGAGGACCCGGCTCGCATGTTCGCCGGCGAGGGCGACGCCTTCCGCACCAACCGGCGCTTCCACCTGCTCGCCGAGGGCCAGCCCGCCACGCGCCTGTCGACGGCGTTCGACTCCGTGACGCTCTACGGCTTCGATCCCGACGAGCGCCCCGACATCTACGGCAAGGTCGGCAACGCCGGCGTGTCGATCGCCACCCTCGACGACATGAAGGTGCTCTACCAGGGCTTCGACCTGCTCGACCCGACGACGTCGGTGTCGATGACGATCAACGGGCCGGCACCCACGATCCTCGCCATGTTCCTCAACGCGGCCATCGACCAGCAGCTCGACGCCTTCGCCGACGAGCACGGCCGCGCTCCGTCGCCCGACGAGGCGGACGCGCTCCGAGCGCACACGCTGCGCACGGTGCGCGGCACCGTGCAGGCCGACATCTTGAAGGAGGACCAGGGGCAGAACACCTGCATCTTCTCGACCGACTTCGCGCTCGGGATGATGGCCGACATCCAGGAGTGGTTCGTCGAGCACGAGGTCCGCAGCTTCTACTCGGTGTCGATCAGCGGCTACCACATCGCCGAGGCCGGCGCGAACCCCCTCACGCAGCTGGCGTTCACCCTCGCCAACGGCTTCACCTACGTCGAGAGCTACCTGGCCCGCGGCCTTCCCGTCGACTCCTTCGCGCCGAACCTCAGCTTCTTCTTCTCCAACGGCATGGATCCCGAGTACTCGGTGCTGGGACGGGTGGCGCGGCGCATCTGGGCCGTCGCCATGCGCGACCGCTACGGCGCCGACGAGCGCAGCCAGCGGCTCAAGTACCACGTGCAGACCTCCGGCCGGTCGCTGCACGCGCAGGAGATGTCGTTCAACGACATCCGCACGACGCTCCAGGCGCTGATCGCCATCTACGACAACTGCAACAGCCTCCACACCAACGCCTACGACGAGGCGGTCACCACGCCCACCAGCGAGTCCGTGCGCCGGGCGCTCGCGATCCAGATGGTCATCAACAAGGAGTGGGGCCTGGCGATGAACGAGAACCCCAACCAGGGCAGCTTCGTGATCGACCAGCTCACCGACCTCGTCGAGGAGGCGGTGCTCGCCGAGCTCGAGCGGATCTCCGAGCGCGGCGGCGTGCTCGGAGCCATGGAGACCGGCTACCAGCGGGGCCGCATCCAGGACGAGTCGATGCGCTACGAGCACCGCAAGCACGACGGCACGCTGCCGATCGTCGGGGTCAACACCTTCCTCGGGCCCGACGGTCCCGAGGCGCAGCCGAGCGAGGTCGAGCTGGCGCGCAGCACCGAAGAGGAGAAGCAGAGCCAGATCCGGCGGCTGCGTGACTTCCAGGCCCGCCACGCCGACGAGCGACCCGCCATGCTCGACCGCCTCCGCGACGCCGCCCTCGGCGGCGACAACCTCTTCGCGGTGCTGATGGACGCGGTCCGCGTCTGCACCCTCGGCGAGATCACCACCACCCTCTTCGAGGTGGGTGGGCGCTACCGACGCAACGTCTGAACCTGGCGGTAGGTGCAGCGCCTGCAAACTTGCAGGCACTGCACTTCGTCGGCCACCCTGTCGGGGATGACCGCCGTCGACGGGCTCCGCGAGCGCAAGAAGGGCGACACCCGGCGCGCCGTCGCCCGGGTGGCGCTCGAGCTCGCAATCGAGCGAGGCCCCGACGCGATCACCGTCGAGGACATCGCCGCCGCAGCCAACGTCTCCGCGCGCACCGTCTTCAACCACTTCGGCACCAAGGACGAGGCGATCCTCGGCATCGACCCCGACCGGCGGGCGGAGATCGCAGCTGCCGTCCGCGGGCGACCCGTGGCCGAGGCACCCCTCGACGCGCTCGCCGCCGTGTTCCTCGAGGTGCTGTCCGGCGCGCCCGACACCGGGAACCTGTGGCTGGCACGCGCCCGACTCGTGACCGAGCACCCGCAGCTGCGGGCCGCGCAGGTGGCGTCGCAGGCCGCGCTCGAGCGCGAGCTCGCCGCCGCCGTCGCCGACCGGACGGGCCTGCACGCCGAGCGCGACCCCTACCCGCTCCTCGTCGTCACGATCGCCCTGGCCACGCTCCGCACGGTGCTCGAGCGCTGCGCCACCAGCCGGCTCCCGCGGCTTCGCCGGGAGATCGACACCGCCTTCGCCGCCGTCGCCGGCGGTCTCGTCCCCCCGACCCCAGGATCCCGATGAGCATCACCGACCGACCGCCCCCGACGACCGTCCCGGCGTCGGGGCAGTTCACGCACCGCCAGATCGTCGTCATCTTCTCCGGGCTGATGCTCGGCATGCTGCTCGCCGCGCTCGACGCGACGATCGTGGCGACCGCGCTGCCGACGATCGTCGGCGAGCTGGGCGGCGTCGACCACATCTCGTGGGTCATCACCGCCTACCTCCTCACCACGACGATCTCCACGCCGCTCTACGGCAAGCTGGGCGACCTCTACGGCCGCAAGAGGCTCTTCCAGGGCGCCATCGTCGTGTTCCTCGTCGGCAGCGCCCTCTCCGGCGTGGCGACCTCGATGGTGCAGCTCATCGCCTTCCGGGCGGTGCAGGGCCTCGGCGCCGGCGGCCTCATCGTGCTGGGCCAGGCGATCATCGCCGATGTGGTCAGCCCACGTGAGCGGGGCCGCTACCAGGGTCTCTTCGGGGCCTTCTTCGGCGGCGCCAGCGTGATCGGCCCGCTCGCCGGCGGCTTCTTCACCGACCACCTCTCGTGGCGATGGGTCTTCTACGTCAACATCCCGCTGGGCCTGCTCGCCCTGGCGGTGACGGCCGCCGTGCTGCCCTCGTCCCCGCGGCGACCGTCGGTGCGCATCGACGTCCGCGGGGCGGTGCTGCTCACGGCGGCCGTCACGGCCGTCGTCCTCCTCACGACGTGGGGCGGCACCCAGTACCCGTGGGGCTCGCCGACCATCGTGGCGCTGATCGCCGCTTCGTTGGCCCTCTCCGCGGCGTTCGTGGTCGTCGAGCTGCGTGCACCCGATCCGCTGCTCCCGCTGCGGCTCTTCCGCTTCCGCACGTTCGCCCTGGCGAGCGGCATCGGGCTGCTGATCGGCGTCGCCATGTTCGGCGCCCTCAACTACATCCCGCTGTTCCTGCAGACCGTCAACGGCGTGAGCGCGACCGATTCGGGGCTGCTGCTGATCCCGCTCGTGCTCGGGATGGTCGCCTCGTCAGTCCTGGCAGGCAACATCGTCACCCGCACCGGCCGCTACCGGATCTTCCCCGTCGTCGGCACCGCCATCACGACGCTGGGCATCGTGCTGCTCGGCATGCTCGACAGCTCCTCGAGCCGCCTCGAGTCGGGCATCGACATGGTCCTCGTCGGCATCGGCCTCGGCCTCACGATGCAGATCATCGTCCTGGCCACGCAGAACGAGGTGCCCCGCAGCGATCTGGGCGTCGCCACCTCGGCGGTCAACTTCTTCCGGTCCATCGGCGGCTCCATCGGCGTCGCGCTCGTCGGCGCCGTCTTCGCCAACCGCCTCAGCTCCGCCGTCGGCGACGTGGTCCGAGACGGTGAGGCCCTCGACCCGGCCGAGGTGCAGGCCCTGCCCGCCGGCACCCGCAGCGCCTACGTCGACGGCTTCGCCGACGCGCTGGCAGGCACGTTCTGGTTCGTGGTGCCCCTGCTCGGCCTCGCCGTGATCCTGGCGCTCGGCCTGCGCGAGACCGAGCTGCGCGACAGCATCCACGTCGAGCCGCAGCTCCTCGTCGACTAGCGCCCCGTCATACCGCCACGAGCAGCAGCGAGGACAACGCGAGCGCCGTGGCGACGGCCGCGGTGCCCCCGACGTGGCGGACCAGCACGGTCACCTCGTCGGCGTCGGCGCCGCCGGCGCGCAGGTGATGGCGGTGCTCCGCCTCGTTGACGATCGAGCCGGCGGCGAGCAGCACGGCGACGAGGACCACCGCGGCCATCGGGACCGACCCGGACTGCCTGGCCACGAGCACGCCCACCGCCACCAGCGACAGCGCGGTGCGGAGCCACGCCATGGTCGTCCGCTCGCTGGCCAGCCCCGGGTCGTGGGGCGGGCTCATCGCTCGAGCAGCACCAGCACCAGCGCCAAGCCGGCACCGAGGCTCAGGCCGTAGGCGATGATCGGCGCCAGCTGGTTGGTCGGCAGCGGCTCGCCCTGCCGCAGCGCAGCCTCGGCCCGCAGCCAGCGGCGGAAGGCCGACGCCGAGAGCAGCCCACCGAGGATCACGAGCAGGCTCCCGAGGGAGCGCCGACCCCACTCCGGGATGTCGGTGGCGAAGGCATCGACCGCGACCCCGGCGGCGACCAGTGCCAGTGCCGTGCGGATCCAGGCCAGGAACGTCCGCTCGTTGGCGAAGGTGAAGCGCGGGTCGGGATCGATCCCGCCGCCCGCCAACCGCTTCGCCCACCTGGAGGTGCCAGCCATCGTGGTTCAGTCGACCGAGATGCGGGCCATCAGGTCCGCCTTCTGCTCCTCGAAGTCCTCGAAGCTGATCTTCTTCGCCTCGAAGAGGCGGTGGATCTCCTCGACCCGGGCGAGCAGCTCTGCGGCAGACAGCTCGGTGCCGGGCTCGGCCGGCGCCATCGGCTCCAGCTCCTCGTCGGTCTCGGACGGGGTCTTGTCGAAGCGCTTCTCGCGCTTCGCGGCGGCCTTGGCCTTCTTCGCCCGGTCCCGCTGCAGCTTCTCGAAGCTCGTCCGTTGTGCGGCCATGGCGTCTCCTTCCGACTCTCGGCAGCAGCTCTCGCTGCCGGTGCCCCTGGTCGACCCTCGTCGATCATGCTGGTGGGGGTCGACCTGACCACCAGCATGACGGAGCCGCCGGCACGAGTGCCGGCGGCTCCGCTCAGCAGGACTCGGGACTAGATGACCCGGACGTTCTGGGCTTCCTCGCCCTTGCGGCCCGGAGCCACGTCGAACTCGACGCGCTGACCCTCGTCGAGGGTCTTGTAGCCAGTTCCCTGGATGTTGGAGAAGTGAACGAAGACGTCGTCACCCTGCTCACGCGAGATGAAGCCGAAGCCCTTCTCGGCATTGAAAAACTTCACGGTTCCAGTTGCCACTTGATGTGTCTCTCTATCTGCAATGCAAGCAAGTCCGACTGACTTCCTCGATTGCTCCAAGCCTACGCCCTCGGGGGTGCCTTCACGCCATCCCTGCGGCCTCTCGGCGAGCCACGCCCTGCAAGACTGCCCCGATGCCGGTGGCCGATCCGCTCCTGCGCACCCGCGCCCTGACCAAGCGGTATCCCGCCGTGACGGCGGTCGACGGGCTCGACCTCGAGGTGCCGCGGGGGCGGGTGGGCCTGGTCGGCGCCAACGGTGCCGGCAAGACGACGCTGTTCCGCATGATGCTCGGCCTCAGCCACCCCGACGAGGGCTCGATCGAGGTCTGCGGGGTCGACGTCGCGGCAGATCCCCTCGCGGCCCGCAGCCGGGTGGGCTACATGCCCGAGCACGAGTGCCTGCCGCTCGACCAGACGGCCGCCGACGTGGTCGCCACCTTCGGCGAGCTCGCCGGCCTGCCGTCGCGGGCGGCGCGCCAGCGGGCGTCGGACGTGCTCGACCTGGTCGGCCTCGACGAGGCGCGCTTCCGGCCCATCAGCGGGTTCTCGACCGGGATGCGCCAGCGGGCCAAGCTCGCCCAGTCGCTGGTGGCCGACCCGGAGCTCGTGCTGCTCGACGAGCCGACCGCCGGCCTCGATCCGATGGGCCGCGAGGAGATGCTGGGCCTGGTCGCCCGGCTGGGGACGCTCGGCATCTCCGTGCTGCTCGCCACGCACCTGCTCGACGACGTCCAGCAGGTCTGCGACCACGTCGTCATGCTCGACGCCGGACGGCTCGTCGTCTCCGGCGGCACCCACTCGCTGCTCGAGCGCACGGGCGTGCTGAGCGTCGACGTCGGGCCCGACCACGACGGCCTCGTCGCGCTGCTGACGGCGCGCTCGCTCGTCGCTGCGGCCGTGAGCGACGCCGTGGAGGTCCAGGTCAACGGTGACGACGACGTCGACGCCGTGCGCGACGCCGTCGCCGAGCTCGGCCTGCCGCTGCACCGCATGACCTCCCGGCTGACGTCGCTCGACGAGGTCTTCCTCGACCGGACCGGCACCGGTCGCCCGGCATGACGGGCGCCATCTACGACCGGGGCTACCGCCCCTTCGAGGGCGAGCGCGGCGGGCGTGCGGATGCTCGCCTGGCGCTGGCGCGGGCGAGCATCCGCCGGGCGCTTGGCATCCGCCGGAGCTGGCGACAGAAGGTCGCGCCCTTCGTGCTGCTCGCGCTCGCGGTCGTGCCGGCCATCGTCAACGTCGGCGTCAAGTACCTCACCCGCAACACGCCCGCCTCCGACATCGACTTCATCACCTACCGGGAGTACGTCGGCGTCTCCAACGCGCTGCTCGTGTTCGTGGCGGTCACCGCTCCCGACATCATCTGCCCCGACCGGCGCCACCGGGTGCTGCCCCTGATCTTCGCCCGGCCGCTCACCGGCGTCGACTACGTGGTCGCCAAGGTCGGGGCGATGGCGTCGATCCTCTTCGCCTTCTCGTTCCTCCCCCAGGTCGTGCTCTTCGTCGGGCAGATGCTCGTCAGCGACGACGGCGCGCTGCGCTACCTGCGCGACAACGCCGAGGTGCTCTGGCAGGTCCCGGTCGCGGTCGCGCTGCTCTCCTTGTTCTACGCCTCGATCGGCGTCGCCATCTCGTCGCTCACCGCGCGGCGGATCATCGCGGGCGCGACGATCATCGGGGTCTTCATCGTGACGTCGATCGTGTCCAGCGTCCTCATCGGCCCCGAGACGACCTCCTCGCAGGACGGCCCGGTGTTCGCGCCGTCGACCACGGTCGCCGGGGAGCCGCCGACGGACCTGTCGCGCCCGACGCCCGTCGTCATCGACCGCGACGAGCCCACCGCCGCCGGCCTGCTCGACCTGCTGGGCCTGCCGCTCGTGCTGCGCGACATCGTCTTCCTCGGCCACGTCGACGAGGACCACCCCATGTCGGGCCTGGCGAACGCGGGTGCCTACGCCACCGGCGTGTACGCGCTCGTGGTCGGCGCCGCGCTCGCCGCCCTCGTGGTCCGCTACGACGAGGTCGAGCGTTGACCACCGAGACGGCCCTCCCACCGCCCCCGCCGCTCGACCCGGCGTTCGTGGTCGACCCGACGGTGGTGGTCTCGGACGCCTCGGTCTGGTTCGGGCAGAAGGTCGCGCTCTCCGAGCTGAGCTGCTCCTTCGGCGCCGGCGTCACGGGCCTGCTGGGCCCGAACGGGGCCGGCAAGACCACGCTCATGCGAGCCGTCACCGGGCTCCTGCCGCTCAACCAGGGCGCCGTGCGCGTGGACGGGCGAGACCCGAGGCACGACCGCAGCGTCTACGGCCGGCTGGCGCTCGTGCCCGAGGACGATGCCGTCCCGGCGAGCCTCACGCCGCGGCAGCTGTGCCGCTACGTCGCGGACCTCCACCGCGTCCAGGACCGGCGCATCGTCGACTGGGCCCTGCACGTCGTCGACATGGTGCCGGCCGCGGACCGGCCCCTCGCCGGGTTCAGCAAGGGGATGCGGCAGCGCTCCAAGGTCGCCGCGGCCCTCGTCACCAACCCCCTCGTGCTGGTGCTCGACGAGCCGCTCAACGGCGCGGACCCGGTGCAGCGGCTGCACCTCATCGAGCTGTTCCGCCGACTGGGCGACGAGGGCCGCACGGTGATCGTCAGCTCACACGTGCTCCACGAGGTCGAGTCGATGGCCGAGCGGGTCATCGTCGTGGTGCGCGGCCGGCTCGCCGCGGCGGGCAGCCGGCGCGCCATCCGCGACGCGATGGACGACGTCCCGCGCCAGGTGCTGGTCCGCGCCGGCGGGGCGCGGCGGCTCGCCGCCGCCCTGCTGGCGCACGACGCGGTGGCGGCCGTCTCCGTCGACGGCGACGACCTCGTGGTGTCGACCACACGGGCGGGTGACCTGGCCGTGGCCCTGCCGCGCACCGCCCGAGACCTCGACGTGCGCCTGATCGAGGTGCGGCCGCTCGACGACTCGCTGGAGAGCCTCTTCCGGGAGCTCGTCCGGTGACGGCCCCCGCCGGAGCACCGACCCGACGACGCCCACCCCTCGCGGCCCTGCTCGACTACACGCTGCGGGTCTGCCTCTCGGGCCGACGATGGCTCGGAATCCTGCTCCCGTGCGCCGCGGCGCTCCTCTTCGGCCTCATCGTCCGAGGGCTCGACGGCGCGCCCGCCGACGACTTCGCCGAGGTCGCCACCGAGGCGCTCTTCAGCTTGATCCTGCCCGTCACGTGCCTCGTCATCGGCGACGCCGTGCTCGGCGCCGAGGTGCGCAGCGGATCCTTCGCCTTCACCTGGATGTCTCCCCTGCCGGCCTGGCTGATCGTCGTGGCCCGCTGGCTCGGTGGCTCGCTGGTTGCGGCCGGCTGCCTGGCGCTGTCCTTCGCGCTCGCCGCGGTGGTCGCCGGCGCCGGCGAGAGCGCCGGCGCGGCCGCGCTGGCCGCGGCGCTCGGCGCCACGGCCTACGTCGCGGTCTTCGTCGCCATCGGCTGCATGGCACGTCGCGCTGCGGTGTGGTCGCTGGCCTTCGTGTTCCTCGTGGAGCGCCTGCTCGGGGCGGCGCTCTCGGGCATCGCGCAGCTCTCGCCCCAGTGGCTCGCCCGGCAGGCCTTCGCCGACCTCGCCGACGCCCCCGCCTCCATCGTGCGCGACGGCGTGCCCCAAGGTGGGGGCGCCCTGGTGCGCCTCGCCGTGGTGACGGCCATCGCGCTCGTGATCGCCGCCCTCCGGCTGCAGCGGATCCGGCTCAGCGGCGCCGCCGAGTAGCTGATCGCCCCCGGGCCGGCGCTGCGGGCGGTTGGAACCGGGGCGAGTCGGAAAAGGAAGCCTGCATGATCAGGCTGATTCGACGGATCGTGGGCAAGGTCGGGTTGCTGACCCTGGCCAGCTGGGCTTGGCAGCACCGTGGCTCGATGGTGCGGGCAGCCGACATGCTGCGCCGGGCGCCGCAGCTGCTGCAGGACGGGCGCATGGACGCGCTGACGACCGAGGCGCGGGCCATCGTGGCGCTCGACAAGGACTTCGCTTCGGACACCGACGTTCGCATCACGGGCATCGACGAGGGTGGTGTCGTCCTGCGTGACACGCTGGCCGGCCCGAAGCTCCAGAAGGCGCACGATGCGCTCTGCTCGCTGCGCGACGTGCTCGACGTGCGCACCGAGGCAGCGGAGCACCCCACCCTCGACGACGCGCTCGCTTCGGGAGGGCGATGACGATGGCGGAGGAGCAGGCGGCGAAGCCGGAGCCGGCACGGCGGGCCGAGGAGTGGCTGGACGAGCACACCCGCCCCGAGGGCAACCGACCGAAGGGCCTCGAGGACGTCGAGGGCGCCCCGGGTCCGGCCGAGCTGCGGCGCCAGCAGCAGCACGAGATGGCGCACGTGGGGCTCGGCACACCGAGCCAGTTCAAGGGCGCCGTGTTCGGCACGGTCACCGGAGCCGTCCTCGGCGCCGTGCTGATCGGCATCGTCGGCTGGTTCGTGCTCTCCGGCCTCGACACCGGGCTGCGCATCGCCATCCCGCTCATCGTGGGCGCCGCGGCAGGCTCCGCCGCCGGCTTCGTCTACTGGGGCGGACGCACGCCGGAGCTCGAGAACGAGACCATGACCGCCGGTGGCGAGGCGCAGATCGGGTCGACGCCACGTGACCCCGGGACCGACGAGCGGGGTCGCTGAGCCCTCAGCGCTCGCTCCGGCTGGCCAGCACGGCGCCGCCCACCACCAGCACCACGCCGACGAGGGCCGGCGGTGCCACGTGGTCGCCCTGGAACGCCACGCCGAGCGCCAGCGCCACGACGGGCACCAGGTAGGTGATGAACGACGCCCGCGTCGATCCGATCCGCCCCACCAGCGTGCCCATCACGAGGAAGGCGACCCCCGTGCCGACGAGCCCGAGCACCGAGACGGCGAGCAGCGGCACGAGCTCCACGTCGGAGGACGGCACGCTCGCCAACCCGAACGGCAGGGTCCACAGGGTCGCCAGCGCGAGCATCCTCGCCATCAGCGGGCGCGAGCCGTAGCGAGCCTGGAGCGGCGCCGCGATGTTGATGGCAAGGCCGTAGCAGAGCGTCGCCAGCACCACGAGGCCCACGCCGCTCGCCTGGCTCGATCCCTCACCGAGGCTCGGCAGGCTGATGAGCACGACGCCGGCGAACCCGACCGCCACCCCGAGCAGCTGGGGCCCAGCCGTGCGGCGACCGAAGAGCAACGCCGCGAAGAGCGCGGTGAACACCGGGGTGGCGCCGTTGAGCAGACCGGTGACCGCGGAGTTGATGTGCTGCTCGGCGAGCGGGAACAGGGTGAAGGGCAACCCGACCCAGAGCATCGAGACCGCCAGCACACGCCCGCGGTCCTCTCGCTCGAAGCGCACGCGCGGGCCGGGCAGGACGTGGAGGATCGAGGCGCCGAGACCGACCCGCAGCAGCGTGATCAGCCCGGGGCTGAGGCTCTCCAGCCCGACCGCGATGAACAGGAACGACGCGCCCCAGATCGTCGAGACGGCAGAGAACAGCGCCCAGTCCGTCGCGGTGAAGGCGTTGGTGGCGATCGGTGCTGCAGGCCGTGGGACGGGGAGGGCCTCGGTCACGCACGAGTACTACCGCACGAACCGACGCGCACCTGCACCGGTTCGCCGCGGCGTCCGGAACCTGTCGGAAAGCGGCCAGAACGGCTGCCGTCGCTGGTTTGGGCAGCCGTTCGTCTGGGTACGGTCGGCGCGCCTGCCACCTGCCGCCCACCGGGGGCGCCGTGGTCAGGTGAGCAGCAGGATCAGGATGATGATGATGATGAGCGTGCCGATGCCGATGTACATCCTCGCCTCCGTCTTGGTCGGTCGGCGGCGCCCGAAGCACGACGGCGCGGCCAGGCAGGACACTTCCCCATCGACCCCTGCCCCATACGCCGGCCGGTAGCGTGCACCGCATCGAACGGCGACGGCGGTTCCAGCCTGTGGCGTCGAGCGCTCGAGCGGCCCGACGCTTCGTTGCGGAGGCGATCGAGGACGACAGCTTCACCGGTGACGTCGACACCGTGCTGCTCCTCGTCAGCGAGGTCGTGTCCAACGCGGTGCGCCACGCTGGCACCCCCTTCGAGCTGACCGTCGACGTGGGCCGCTCCGAGGTGCGCGTGACCGTCGTCGACCAGGACACCACCCGCCAGCCCCGCGTGCAGGAGCAGGATCCTGAGGCCACCAGCGGTCGTGGTCTCTACATCGTCGAGCAGCTCGCCACGAGATGGGGGTCGCGCACGATCGAGGGCAAGGGCAAGGCCGTCTGGTTCAGCTGCTCCTAGCTCGGCCCGGGCTGCGGTATGCGCGCCGCGAGCGAGGGGTACCTGCTCCGGGCACGAGGATCGTCCTCGTCGAGATCATCTCTCTGGAGGTCCACAGATGCTCGGGTTCATCCTGATGCTGCTCATCGTCGCCCTGCTCGCCGGCCTCATCGCACGCGCCCTCGTCCCGGGTCGGGACCCGATGGGAATCGGCGGCACGATCCTGCTCGGCATCGTCGGCTCGTTCGTCGGCGGCTTCCTCGGCTGGCTGCTCTTCGGCAGCGACATCGAAGAGGGCGCCCTGCAGCCCTCCGGACTGATCGGCTCCATCATCGGCGCCATCGTGGCGCTGCTCGTCTACCGGGCGGCGTCGGACAACCGCTCGGTGGGACGCGTTTGACCGTCGGCACCGTCGTCGGGGAGGTGCCGGCGGTTGCGCCGGCACCTCCCACGCATCGCCGCGGCGGTGGGAGGCTCATCGGGGCCGACCTAGACTGACCCCTTGGGCGCCCAACGAGGTCAGAGGTCCACCACCTACATGCCCGACGAGCGGGAGATCGAACAAGAGCGGTTCGCCAAGCTGTGCAGCACCGGCGACCCGAAGCTCCGCAACGAGCTCGTCGAGGAGTACCTCTGGCTCGCCCGGCACTGCGCCCGGCGCTTCGCGGGCCGGGGCGAGTCGCCTGATGACCTCAACCAGGTGGCGATGATGGCGCTCGTGCGAGCGGTCGACCGGTTCGATCCGGAGTTCAACGTGCGCTTCGCCACCTTCGCGGTGCCCACGATGGTGGGCGAGCTGCGGCGCCACTTCCGCGATCGCACCTGGTCCCTGCGGGTGAGCCGCCGGCTGAAGGACCTCCACCTGGAGCTGAAGGCCGCGAGCGAGCACCTCTCGCACGACCTCGGTCGGTCGCCGACCATCGACGAGCTCGCCGATGCGCTCGACAGCACGCCTGAGGACGTCCTCGAAGCGCTCGAGGCCGGCGCGGCCTACCGCCCGACGAGCCTCAACGCGGGCCCGGTCGGCAGCGATGCCGACGAGGAGATCATCCCCGGAGCCGAGGACCCGGAGATGGCCGAGACCGGCGCACGCGTCGTGGTGCAAGACGCGCTGCGACAGCTCCCCGAGCGGGAGCGGCGCGTGGTCTACCTCCGGTTCTACCTCGGCATGACGCAGTCCGAGATCGCCGAGGAGATCGGCGTCAGCCAGGTGCACGTGTCGCGCATCCTGCGGTCGACGCTCGCCCGGCTGGGCGACGAGCTCGACGTCGACGAGCTCGCGGACCACCTCGACGCGGGGTGACCGGGCGCGCGCCCGCCGTCTGTGCGAGGACGGCCGGGGGTAGGGCGCAGCGGCAAGGCACATCCTGTGGAGGACGCTGATGCCCGGTTCCGACGCTGACGGCGACACCGTGCGCGCCGACCGCGCCGCCCTCTCCCGGCCGCGCGTGAGGCGCCGAGGGAGCGCTGCGCACCGGGCGGAGGCTGCTCGCCGGCCGTGTAGCCTCCCTCGGGTCAGCGTCACGAACAGCGACGAACCACCAGCAGGGAGTGCCATGTCAGCATCGCCGCATGCCTTCTCCGTCGACGTCGGAGACCCCGTCGGCGACGACATCGGGCTCACGGTTCACGGCGAGCTCGATCTGAGCTCCGCCAGCGATCTCACCGAAGCGATCGTGGGCGCCGGCGGCGGCAGCACGACCGTCACGCTCGACCTGCGCAACGTCAGCTTCCTCGACTCCTCAGCCATCGGGGCGATCATCGCCGCCGGCCAGGAGCTCTCCGGCGGGGGTCGGCGCCTCCGCATCGGACCCCGTTCCGCCATCGTCTCGCGGGTGCTGGAGATCACCGGCCTGAC
The DNA here is from genome assembly GCA_963715505.1 of uncultured Microthrixaceae bacterium. Classification (GTDB taxonomy): domain Bacteria; phylum Actinomycetota; class Acidimicrobiia; order Acidimicrobiales; family VFJN01; genus VFJN01. The sequence goes on along the minus strand of OY970242.1, from coordinate 250,096 downwards.
CGAGCACCCAGATGCCTTCGACGTCCTCCCCGAGCAGGCCTGACCCCCGGGAGGGGGCCGCCATGCAGACCGATACCTCGACCCAGAACACGACCCTCGAGATCGTCGTCCCGCCCGATCCACGGGTGCTGCGCGTGCTGCGCCTCGTCGCCAGCGGCGTGGCCTCGCTCGGTGAGCTCGACCTCGACGCCGTCGAGGAGGTCCGGGTCGCCGTCGACGAGCTCGGGTCGACCCTGATCGCCGCCAGCGACGGCACCGCGGTCTCCCTCACGTTCGACCTGTCGGCCGACGTGCTCGCCGTCGAGGGCAGCACGCAGCTCGGCGACTCGGGCAAGCTCGAGGTCGATCCCCTCACCGATCGGATCCTCGACGCGGTGGCCAGCTCGCACGAGTGGCGCAGCACCGGCGGCACGGCCGTGTGCCGGATCGAGAAGCAGCTCAGCCGGGGCGGCCGCCCGGTGCAGATCTAGGGGCCTGGCGCACCCTCGCACTGGTCCGGCGCCGCCACACCGGCGAGGCGGGCCTCGATCCAGGTCAGCATGTCGGGGAGGGAGGGGCCGATCACCCCGGCATGGCTCTGCCCGGCATAGGTGCGCCGCTCGACGACCTGGCCGACCTGGCACATGCGCTCGAGGAGCAGCGCCGAGCTCACCACGGGGATCTGCTCGTCGTCCTCGCCGTGGATGATCAGCACGGGTGACGCACCGGGCTCGTAGCCGGGGTCGTTCTCCACCAGCAGGGTCGCCCAGGGCTCCACCGAGGCGGGGTCGGCGTCCACCAGGTCGCCGTAGGGCACGTCGTTCCAGGCTGCTGCGAGCTCACCTGCGCAGCCGGCGTCGACGAGGTCGAGCCGCTCGAGGCCGAGCGGCGTGAGGACCAGGTCGGGGTCGGCGTCGGGATAGGCCGCTGCCCAGCCGGCAGCGACCATGCCGAGGTAGAAGCGGAACGGGGAGTCCTGCAGCGCCGCGGCGATGAGCGGGAGCTGCGACGGCGGTGCGCCGGCGACCGTGCCGGCGACCTGCAGCTCGGGTGCCCACTCCTCGGCGATCTGGTTGGCGAAGAGCGCAGCGTGGCCGCCCTGCGAGTGGCCCCAGATGACGACCTCGTCGGATGCGCCGACGCGATCTCCGAGCGCTCGCGCCGCGCGCACGATGTCGAGCACGCCGCGACCCTCGCTCTCGCCGGCCAGGTACGGATGGCGCCCGGGCGTGCCGAGCCCCTCGTAGTCGGTGGCCACGAAGACCATGTCGCGCTCGAGGAAGGGCGCGGCCAGCCCTGCGCCGGGCTCGAGGCTCGGGGCGCACTGGTCGGCGATGCCCGTGGTGCCGTGCGCCCAGCTGAGCACGGGCCGCCCGCCGTCCGGGGCGCGGCCGGACGGCACGACGATGATGCCGCTGACCGCGATGTCCTCGCCCGCCAGCGACCGGGAGTGGTGCAGCACCCGCAGCACGGTGCCGTCGACCTCGGGGGCCGCGACCTCCTGGACGGCGATCGGCTCCCCCGGCTCGCCGGGCGCCATGTCCTGTGCCAGGGCGTAGAGGTCGGCGGACGCGTCGAGCTCGAGGACCGTGCTCGACGTGGTGGCATCGGGAGGCGACGTGGAGGTCCTCGGCGCTGCGTCGTCGGCCGAGGAACAGGCGGCCAGGGCGATCGCTGCCGCGACGAGCGCGACGCGGCGATGCGCTGGCGCGCTCGCACGCGGATCGTGGCGCGCCGGGTGCGGGGCGGGGGCCCCGGATGAGGCGACCGGGCAGCGCGTCGGTCGGCTCGCCGCCCCGGTAGGTGACGTGACCAGCGACGACGGTGGCCACGTAGCCGTCGGCCGGCTGCACGAGCCGGCGACCGCCGGCCGGCAGGTCGCTTCGCATCTCGGGCCGGCGCGGGCGCAGGTGCTCGAAGTCGATCAGGTTCAGGTCGGCGCGGTAGCCGGGTGCGATCACGCCACGGTCGAGCAGACCAACGGCCCGTGCGGTCGCGCGCGTCTGACGCTCCACGAGGAACGGCAGCTCCATGCGCCCCCGGTCGCGGTCGCGCCCCCACCACGACAGCAGCGTCGTCGGGAAGCTGGCGTCGCAGATCGTGCCGACGTGCGCACCGCCGTCGGAGAGCCCCGGCACCGTGTGCTCGTGGGCGAGCATCTCGCCGACGGCGTCGAGGCTGCCGTCGAACCAGTTGATGATCGGCAGGTAGAGGAAGCCGCGGCCGTCGTCGCCGGCGAGCAGGTCGTAGGCGAGCTCGAGTGGCTGGCGCCCCTCGCGCTGGGCCCGCGCCGCGATGCTCGTCGAGGCACGGGGCTCGTAGTCGGGAGGGTCGGCGAGCTCGAACATGCGGCCGAAGTCGCTCAGGAGGCCCGGACGGCCCGCCTGCGCGGCGGCCAGCACCCGCTCCTTCACGCCGGCGCTCGCCATCGCCCTCGCCTGGTCAGCCACGGGCAGGGGCGCGACCTCCTCGCGCCAGGCAGCGTTGTCGAGCAGGGGGTTGAGGGTGCACTGCAGCCCGAGCAGGATGCCGATGGCGCGGGCTGCGGCCTGGCCACGCATGGGGATCCCGTCGGCGTTCGCCTGCTCGAGCAGCTCGAGCTGGCGTCGCCAGGTGCGTCCTGTCGCGTCAGCCAGCGAGAACGACAGCGGCCGGCCGGCGCTCGCCGCCATGGCCCGGAAGAGCGCGAACTCGGCGTCGACGTCGTCGAAGTCGGACACCACCTGGAGCACGCCGCGACCGGTCGCGCCCACCGCTCGGGCGATGCCGACCAGCTCGTCGGCCTCCGCCGTGAGGGTCGGCGTCAGCTCGCCGCTGCTGCTGCGGTGGTTGCGCGTGCGCGACGTGCTGAAGCCCAGCGCGCCGGCCTCGATGCCCTGGCGGGCCAGGGCAGCCATGGCGTCGATGTCGAGGGCGGTCGCCGCTTCACGGGCTGCGCCGCGCTCGCCCATGACGTGCAGTCGCAGGGCACCGTGGGGCACCTGCGTGGCGAGGTCGACGTCGAAGCGGCGGCCGTCGAGCGCGTCGAGGAACTGCGGGAAGGACTCCCACGTCCAGGGCAGCCCCTCGTGCAGCGCCGCACCGGGGATGTCCTCGACGCCCTCCATGAGCTGGATGAGCCGTTCGTGGTCGGCGGGGCGGACCGGTGCGAAGCCGACGCCGCAGTTCCCGGCGACCACGGTGGTCACGCCGTGCCAGGACGACGGGATCAGGCGGTCGTCCCAGGTCGCCTGGCCGTCGTAGTGCACGTGGATGTCGACGAAGCCGGGGGTGACGACCAGCCCGTCGGCGTCGATGCTGCGCGCCGCCGCCCCGTCGACCCGCCCGACCTCGGTCACCACGCCGCCGCTGATCGCGACGTCGGCCGTCACCGCCGGCCGCGCCGTCCCGTCGATGACCTCGCCGCCCCGGATGACGAGGTCGTGCACTAGATGATGATGCGCTCGTCGGGTGCCCGGACGCCCACGACCGCGAGGGCACGGCCCAGGCCCAGGAACATGCCGCAGCAGATCGTCAGGTCGGCGAGCTCGTCGTCGGCGTAGGCGGCGCGCAGGCGCCCCCACAGCTCGTCGTCCATGGCCTGGTGGTCGAGCGCGAAGCGCTGCGCGAACTCGGCAGCGAGCCGCTCGCGGTCGCTGAGCGCGGTGCTGGTGCGCCACGAGGCGACCTCGGCGTAGAAGCCCTCGTCGACGCCGTGGAGATCGGCATCACGAGCGCGGGTGTCCTGGCACACCACGCAGTCGTTGACGAGGGCGATGGTCCAGCGAGCCGCCTCGCGCTCGCGCAGGGCGAGCTGGGTGTTGCCGTAGACGGCCTCGGAGAGCTGCCCCATGCCGACCGCCATCTGCGTGCGCGACAGCGCCCAGTCGACGTGCTCGCCCATGCCCCGGTCGGGGAAGTCGATGCGTGCCATGCCGGCGAGCCTAGGGCGCTGCCCGCACGGCCGCCCGGGCAGCGCCCTACACCGGCTCGAGCTGGCGCTCGGGCTGACCTTCGTCGAAGTCGTCGACGTCGTCGGGATGCCCCTCGACGTCGATGGTCGGCAGGATCCGGTCGAGCCAGCGGGGCAGCCACCAGTTGCGGTCACCCAGGAGCTCCATCGTGGCGGGCACGAGCAGCATCCGCACGACCGTGGCGTCGAGCAGCACCGCGACCGCCAGGCCCAGCCCGAAGAGCTTGAACACCCGGTCGGGCTCGAGCAGGAAGCTGCCGAACACGACCACCATGATCGCCGCGGCCGCGGTGATGACCTTGGCGGTGGCGGCCAGCCCGTTGGCGACGGAGCGGTGGCTGTCGTGGGTGCGCGTCCACTCCTCCTTCACCCGCGAGAGCAGGAACACCTCGTAGTCCATCGAGAGGCCGAACACGATGGCGAAGAGCATCATCGGCATGAACGGCTCGATCGGTGCCGGTTCGACGCCGGTGAGCCCGCCGAGCCAGCCCCACTGGAAGATGGCGACCACGACGCCGTAGGCGGCACCGACCGACAGCAGGTTCATGATGACGGCCTTGAGCGGCACCAGGATGCTGCGGAACACGGCCATGAGCAGCAGGAACGACAGCACCAGCACGGCCACGAAGAAGTACGGCAGCCGCTCGGCGAGGTAGTCGGAGAAGTCCACGCCGACGGCCGTGAACCCGGTGATGGCGACGTCGACGCCCACCTCGGCCTCCGGCCCCGGCAGCACGTCGGCGCGCAGGCGCTTCACCAGGCTCGTCGTCGCCTCGTCCTGGGGAGCGGTCCGCGGGATCGCCTGCCAGACGACGGCGCTCGGCTCCTGCGGATCGTTCGGGATCGGCGGCGTGACGAAGGCGATGTCGGGGTCGGCGGCCACAGCGTCGGTGATCGCAGCGAGCGCGGCGGGGTCTGTGCCGGGGGCCAGCTCGGCGGTGAGCACCAGCGGCCCGTTGAAGCCCGGCCCGAAGCCCTCGGCGAGGAGGTCGTACGCCTTGCGGGTGGTGGTGCTCTCCGCGAAGTTGCCCTCGTCGGAGAAGCCGAGGCGCAGGCCGAACACCGGCACGGCGAGGGCGCCGAGCAGCACGGTGCCGAAGACCAGGGCCGGCCAGGGCCGTCGCTGGATGAGCCGGCTCCAGCGGTAGGCGGCGGTCTGCGTCAGCGGCTTGGTCTCGCGCAGGGGCACCGCGCGCTTGAGGGGCGCGAGCGCGAACCCGAGCGCGATGACGACTGCCGCCAGCACGAGGGCGGGCACGGCGACGGCCGGGGCGCCCAGGCCCACGGCGAGCAGCGCCACAGCCACGAGCCCGGCGGCGATGAGCCCACGCCAGCGGGTGACCTCCACCTTCTCGCCGGCGAAGCCCAGCAGCGCCGGGAGCAGCGTGAGGGACGCGACGACGGTGGTCGCCACGACGAGCGCCGCCGAGATCGCCAGGCCCGACACGAAGGCCACGCCCATCACGAGCATGCCGAGGAAGGAGATGACGACCGTGACGCCGGCGAAGGTGACGGCGCGGCCCGCGGTGTCGATCGCGATCGACGTCGCCTCGGCCACGGTGTGGCCGTGGTGCAGGTTCTCGCGGTAGCGGGTGACGATGAACAGCGCGTAGTCGATGCCGACGCCGAGACCGATCATCAGGCCGAGGAACTGGGCGAAGTCCGGTACGGCCAGCACGTTGGTCGACAGCAGCAGCAACGTCGTGCCGACGCTGATGCCGGCGAGCGCCACGGCCACGGGGAGGCCCATGGCGAGCACGGAGCCGAACGAGACGATGAGGATGACGACCGCGAACGACAGGCCGATCACCTCCGAGGACGGCTCCTCGAACTCCGCGAAGTTCTGGCCGCCGACCTCGACCTGCAGGCCGTCGAGCTCGGGAGCCTCCTGGCGCACGAGGAGCCCGACCTCCTGGGCGTCGGACCACGCCGTGCCGTCGGGCATCTCGAGGCCCGCGTAGGCGATCTTCCCGGCGTCGGGGCCCTGGCCGGCGATCTGGTGCTCGCCGCCGGGCGCGTACGGGCTGGCGATGGAGATGTCGTCGCGGGCGTCGAGCTCGACGAAGAGCTCCTCCATGGCCGCCCTGACGGCGGGGTCCTCGACGCCCTGCTCGGCCCGGAAGACGATCGTGCCCGTGAGCCCCGCGCCCTGGCCGCCGAAGTGCTCGTTCAGCGTGTCGAAGCCGGTCTGGCTCTCGACGTCGGGGCCGTGGAAGTCCTCCTTGAAGTCGGTGCCGACCGCACCGGAGAGGCCGCCGAGGACCACGAGTGCGACCACCCACAGGACCACGACCGTCTTGCGGCGGTCATGGCACCACGTGCCGAGACGAGCGAACACAGCAACCTCCGGGGCACTGGTGACGGGGGGCGAGCCCGGTCGTGGTTCCGCCGACTGGTGCTCGCTGTGCAGTATGACGGGACGGCAGGACCAAGGTCATCGTGGATGACCCTGATGTGACCGATGTCATCTTCAGGTCGCGGCCGCCAGAACCCGATGGCGCCCGGGCGCCGTGCCATGCTGCGGGCATGATCCAGGACCGCTTCCGCCTCGACGACCAGGTCGCCGTGGTGACCGGTGCCGGCCGCGGCATCGGCGCAGCCACCGCCGTCGCCCTCGCCGAGGCCGGAGCGGACGTGGTGCTCTCGGCCCGCAGCGCCGACCAGATCGAGGCGGTGGCCAAGCAGGTCGAAGCCGCGGGCCGGCGTGCCGCCGTCGTCCCGGCCGACCTCAGCGACCTCGACGCGGTCGCCAGCCTCGCCGAGGCGGCACGAACCTCCTTCGGGCGCCTCGACATCGTCGTCAACAACGTCGGCGGCACGATGCCGCGGCCGTTCCTCGACACGTCCCCGCGCCGGCTCATCGAGGCGTTCTCGTTCAACGTCGCCACCGCCCACGCCCTCACCCGTGCGGCCGTGCCGCTCATGCTCGAGGGAGGCGGCGGCGCCGTGGTCGGGATCTCGTCGATGATGGGCCGCACCTCGGGGCGGGGCTTCGTGGCCTACGGCACCGCCAAGGCCGGCCTGGCGCACTGGACCCGGCTGGCGGCGCAGGACCTGGCGCCGCGGATCCGGGTCAACGCCATCGCCGTGGGCTCGGTCGCCACCTCCGCCTTGGAGGTGGTGCTCGACGACGACGACCTGCGCACCACCATGGAGCAGGGCACGCCGCTGCGGCGCATCGGCGAGCCGGAGGAGATCGCCGCCACGGTCCTGTTCCTGGCGTCGGCCGCCGGCGGCTACGTCACCGGCAAGGTCATCGAGGTCGACGGCGGCATCGAGCAGCCGAACCTCGACATGGGCCTCCCGGACCTCTAGCCCGGCGACGGCGCCGCTCGAGGCCGGCGGCCGCCGTGGGCGCCGCGGTTCAGCGAGCCTGGTTGGTGGTGTAGACGGGCAGGTCGAGCAGGGTCTTGACGCCGGGACTCGCCCGGACCACGGCGGGGATGGCGTTGACGACGTGCATGGCGGTGGCCAGGCAGCCGGCGTGGTTGTGGTCGCCGTGGTCCGACGACAGCTCGAGGTCGATCTTGAGGTGCGGCTCGCCCTCGACGTGGATCCGGTAGCCCTGCCCCTGCGGCCAGTCGGGTGCGTCGTCGTCGCGCAGGCGGGTGACGTGCTCGACCACGACGGTCGGCTCGCCGCCGACCATGCCGATCACCTCGAAGCGGATGCCCGAGATCGTCCCCTTGGCCACCGTGCCCGATGCGATGGGGATGTCACGGTCGGCCAGGAGGACCTCGTGGCGCTCCTCGATCCCGTCGAGCGACCGGCCCATCGCTTCCGCCACGAGCGTGACCACCGGTCCCCATGCCAGCGCGGTGGAGCCCGGCGCCAGCAGGATCGACTGCGAGGCGTCGGGCTTCCCGAAGCCCATGATCTCGAAGAGCGTGAAGGGGTTGTCCCAGGTGTCGTAGTTGACGATCTCCTGCATCCGGACGCTGCGCAGCTCCTTGCAGAGCGCCAGCGCATGGATCGCCAGGCCGGCGTTGCCGAAGCCCGGGTCGATGCCGGAGGTGTAGAAGCTGGTGCCGCCGGCCTCGCAGGCGGCCTGGAGCTGGTCGTGCACGCCGTCGCCGGCCGCCTTGGGGAGCAGCAGCGGCACGAACGAGGTGTTCACGACGTTCTTGCCGCTGGCCAGCATGCGGCAGAGGTCCTCGATCACCTGGCCCGGACGGATGTCGGAGCTGGCGGTGTAGCAGACGCACTCGGCGTCGCCGGCGAGCAGCGCCTCGCCGTCCTGGGTCGCCTCGATCCCGACCGGCCCGATGCCGCACAGCTCGCCCGCGTCGCGCCCCGCCTTGCTGTCGGAGTGCACCCACAGCCCCGCCAGCTCGAGCTCGGGGTGGGCGACGATGGCGGGCAGGGCGTGGATGCCGACCGTGCCCGTCGCCCACTGGATCACTCGGTACGCCATGGCGGGGGAACCTAACCGCCGCGGCGCCCCCGGGATCGCACGGCCGGTGGCAGGAGCCCCTCGATCGCCTGCGCCGGGTCCTGCACCGGGTCGCCGGCGGCGAGCTCCAGGGGCACGTGGCCGGCCCAGACCGGCAGCGCCAGGTCGGCGTCGTCGTCGATCGGGCCGCCGCTGCGCAGCTTGGCCGAGCCCTCCTCGATGGGCAGGCGCAGCACGAGCGTCGCCCGCAGCTCGCGCTCGTCGGCGGGCCGGGCCTGCCGGCTGCGACCGGGCAGCACGTGCTCCATGACGACGTCGAGCGCCCGGGCCTTCTCCGCTGCGTCGTCGACCTTGGTCGCCGTGCCGAGCAGCACGACGGAGCGGTAGTTCATCGAGTGGTGGAAGGCCGAGCGCGCCAGGACCAGCCCGTCGAGCAGCGTGACGGTGACGCACACCTCGGCCCCGGCTGACGCGCGCGAGCATGGCGTTGGCGACCGCGCCGTGGAGGTAGAGGACCTCGCCGTCACGCCCGTAGGTCATCGGCAGCACCCGCGGCTGGCCGTCGACCACGAAGCCGACGTGGGCGAGGTACGCCTCGTCGAGGATGGCCTCGACCGTCGCGCGGTCGAAGGTGCCCCGGTCGGGGAGGCGCCGGATCCTCGTGCGGTCCGTCGCTGCCAGCTGGTCGCCCATGGCCGTCATGCTGGCAGCCGGCCCCGGCGCCGGCTGCGGGATTTCCGCCGGGTCGCGACCGATTGCGCCGGCGCGGTCGAGGCGCAGGCCGCACGGCGGGGGCTGACCTCGGGCGATCTCTGGGGTCGGTAGCGTCACCACCAGCCACCGAGGGCAAGGAGATGGCCGTGCCACGACTTCGTCAGGTTCCGCGCGCCGAGGTGCGCGACTCGGTGGTGCTCGCCATGTACGACCTCATGTTCGGCGAGCGCGACCCCGTCGCCGAGCCGGGCACGCCGACCGGCACGACCGGTGACTGGTGGACGGTGTTCGCCGCGCTCCCCGAGGTGATGCGCCACTGCGTCGCCGGCTTCGCCCTGTACCGCAGCCCCGAGCGCCGCCTCGACCCCGAGCTGCGAGAGCTCGGGCAGACGCGGGTCGGTTGGGCCAGGGGGAGCCAGTTCGTCTTCTCGCAGCACTGCAAGTCGTGCCGCGCCCTGGGCATGGACGAGGCCAAGATCGCCGCGGTCCCCCACTGGCAGACCGCCGAGGTGTTCGACGCCGCGGAGCGCGCCGTGCTCGCCTACACCGACGCGCTCGTCTACGACGGCGGCCGCGTCGCCGACGGGGTCTTCGAGGCGCTGCGCGAGCACCTCGACGAGGTGGAGGTCCTCGAGCTCACCTACATCACCGCCATGTACGACATGCATGCCGTGATGTCGCGGGCGCTGCGCACCGAGCAGGACGACCGCGACGACCCCGTCGTGGAGACCCCAGGCCCGCACGAGTCCCTGGGCCCGACCCTGGGCGGCTGAGCGCGCCGCGACCGGCGTCGGTCGCCTGGCCGGTCAGTACGAGCGGGGGAGGCCGAGGACGTGCTCTGCGAGGTAGTTGAGGACCATCTCCTGGGGGATCGGTGCCAACCGCATCAGGCGGGCCTCCTTCCAGTAGCGCTCGACGTCGTAGTCCGTCGCGTAGCCGAAGCCGCCGAGGGTCTGCATGGCCTGGTCGGCGGCCGCGAAGGCGGCATCGGCGGCGAGCAGCTTGCCCATGTTGGCCTGCTCGCCGCAGGGCAGCCCCCGGTCGTAGCGCCAGCCGGCCTCGCGCACCACGAGCGTCGCTGCGTGCAGCCGCGCGTAGGCCTGCGCCAACGGGAAGGCGATCCCCTGGTTCTGCCCGATGGGACGCCCGTAGACGACGCGCTCGTTGGCGTAGGCGACGGCGCGCTGCACGGCGACCCGCCCGATGCCGAGCGCTTCCGCTGCGATGAGGATGCGCTCGGGGTTGAGGCCGTCGAGCAGGTAGGTGAAGCCGCGGCCCTCCTCACCGATCCGGTGGTCGATGGGCACCTCGAGATCGTCGAAGGTGACCTCGCACGACACCACCGCGTTGCGGCCCAGCTTGGTGATCGGGGTGATCTCCACGCGCGGTGACTCGAGGTCAGCCAGCAGGAGGGTGAGGCCGTCGGTCTTGCGGTCCAGCTCGGCGAGCGGCGTCGTCCGCACGAGCAGCAGCACCTTCTGGCAGTAGGGCGCCTTGGTCATCCACACCTTGCGGCCGCGCACGACGTAGCGGTCGCCGTCGAGCCGGGCCCGCGTCGTGATGGCGGTGGTGTCGGTGCCGGCATCAGGCTCCGTGACCCCGAAGGCGACGTGCAGCGTCCCGGCCACGACCTCGGGCAGGTAGCGGTCGCGCAGGTCGTCGCTGCCGTGCTTGACGAGCGGGTTCATCCCGAAGATGGAGGTGTGCAGCGCGCTGCACCCGTTCATGGCGGCGCCTGACGCCGCAACCTCCTCGAGGACGATCGAGGCCTCGGTGATGCCGAGCCCGCCGCCGCCGTGCGCCTCCGGTAGCGCCACGCCGATCCACCCGCCGGCGGCCATCGCCTCGTAGAAGGCCCAGGGGAACTCGTGCCGGGCGTCGAGGTCGCGCCAGTAGGCGTCGTCGAAGTGCTGGCAGACCCGGCGCACGCCTGCACGGATGTCGCCATGGGTCTCGCTCTCCTCGAAGTCCACGCCCGCCAGCCAGCCTCACCGGGCGGGGCCGCTCCTCGACGCTGCCGTTTGGCGAAGCGGCCGGCGGGGCACGCAACGGCCATGACGACGGTCCAGACCACGATCGAGGCACCGCTCGAGGTCGTGTGGGACGCGGTGGTCGACGTCCGCAGCTACCCCACGTGGCTCATCGGCGCCCGCAGGATCCGTCGGGTCGACCCCGACTGGCCGGCACCCGGCAGCGCCTTCCACCACGAGGTCGGCTTCGGGCCGATCCGCATCGCCGACCGCACCCGCTGCGATGCGATCGACCCGCCGCGGCGCCTCGAGCTCGACGTCCGCGCGCTGCCGCTCGTCCACGGCAAGGTCACCTTCGAGCTGACTCCGAGCTCGGGAAGCACCGACCTCACCATGGAGGAGCACCCCATCGGGCTGCACCGGCTGCTCGCGCCGCTCGCCGCCCCCACCACGCTGGCCCGCAACCGCGCCAGCCTGGCGATCCTCGAGCAGCGCGTGCGCGAGCGGATGCAGCGCCCGAGCGCCGGCACCTGACGAGCCCGCCGGCGGGCGCTCAGGGGCGGGGATGACCCTGCTCGTACTTCTCCTCGCCCTGCGCCTCTTGCTCGAAGCGCCGCTCGGCGGCCTCGGTGTCGCCGCCCTCCTCCTCGACGATCTCGTCGGCGAGATCCTGGTCGCGCGCCACGTTCTGGCCGAACCAGTCATCGACGGTGCTGTTCGGTGGCTCCTCGATGGTGCCGTGGTCCTCGGGCTGCTCTGGCTGCTGATCTCCCATGGCGCGCCCCTACCCACGTCGGCAGGCGCTGAGTCGCCGATCCGGCCACCGGCGGTGGTAGACCGCCCGTGTGGCCGCTCCCAGCATCCGCCCCTACCGGCGCGGTGACCTCGATGCCCTCTACGAGGTCTGCCTGCGCACCGGCCTGGCGGGCGAGGACGCCAGCGACGTCATCGAGGACCGCCGGTTGCTCGGCGAGATCTACGCGGCCCCCTACGCCGTGCTGGCCCCCGAGCTGGCGTTCGTCGTGGACGACGGGACAGGCACCGCGGCGGGCTACGTGCTCGGTGCGCTCGACACCCGCTCGTTCGAGGAAGCCTGCGAGCGGACGTGGTGGCCGGCGCTGCGCGAGCGCTACCCGGAGCGCACGGGCGATGCGGCGACCGGCGCCCTCGACGACCTCCTCGTGGGCCTGATCCACCACCGCCGCCATGCCGACGACGCCGTCGTGGCCGCCTACCCCTCGCACCTCCACATCGACCTGCTGGCGGAGGTACGGGGCGCAGGCTGGGGGCGTCGGCTGCTCGAGCGGCTCCTCGACGAGCTGCGGGCCGGGGGGTCGCGCGGCGTCCACCTCGGCGTCAGCGTGGCGAACGAGCGGGCCATCGGCTTCTACGAGCACGTCGGCTTCGTGGAGCTCGGCGGCGACGCCGTGACCCGCCGCATGGGAATGGCGCTGTGACGGGTTGACGGGGCAGCGACGAGAGCGCACGGTGAGCGAGGCGCCGGCCGAGGGGCGGGCGAACCAGGGGGTGTCGAAGATGGCGTTCGTCCAGATCATCGAGTTCCGCACGTCGAAGATCGACGAGATGCAGGCGCTGAGCGAGGAGTGGGAGGCGAACGCCGGCGAGGACAGCAGGGCCCGTCGCCGAGTGCTGGGCCAGGACCGCGACGATCCTGGACGCTTCCTGAACATCGTGTTCTTCGACTCCTACGAGGCGGCGATGGAGAACTCACAGCTCCCCGTCACCCGGGAGTTCTCCGCACGGATGGGCGAGCTCGCCGACGGGCCGCCCACCTTCCACGACCTCGACGTGCTCGACGACCGGGGCTGAGAGCGCCACCGTCGCTCCGACGGCGGGGCGGGTGCGACACGGCGATCGCCCCTACCGTGGGAGCCGCACACGCGCCGCGCCACCAGGGAGCCGTCCGTGCCCGATCACGACCCCGACCTCCGCTACCTCCTCCCGGCCCAGCCGATCCGCTCGGTGGAGCAGTACCTGGCCAGCGTGTGGGGCGGACGTGGGCTGGCGCGCGCGGTCGAGCTCGGCGCCGAAGCCACGGTGGACGAGATCCGTTCCGCCGGGCTGCGCGGACGAGGCGGCGGCGGGTTCCCCACGGGCACCAAGTGGGGTGGCGTGCGATCGCAGGCCGGCTCGGCCCACTACGTGGTGGCCAACGGCGCCGAGGGTGAGCCGGGCACGTTCAAGGACCGCCAGCTGCTCCGCACCAACCCCTACCAGGTGGTCGAGGGGCTCATCATCGCCGCCTTCGTGGTCGAGGCGGAGCAGGCGTTCCTGGCGCTCAAGGCGAGCTTCACCGAGGAGCTGGAGCTGGTCACCCGCGCCGTGCAGGAGATGCAGGCCGCGGGCATCTGCCGCGACTGCACGGTGACGATCGTCCACGGGCCCGACGAGTACCTCTTCGGTGAGGAGAAGGCGCTGCTCGAGGTCATCGAGGGCAACGCTCCGATGCCGCGCCTGCTGCCACCGCACGAGCACGGCCTCTTCGCCACGGCACCCCAGACCGGCTGGACCGCCACGGAGCCCGAGCCCGGGCAGGCCGGACGCCGCGAGTCGAACCCGACCCTCGTCAACAACGTCGAGACGCTCGCCACGGCGGCCGCCATCATGGCGCGCGGCGCCGAGTGGTTCCGGTCGATGGGCACCGAGGCGTCGCCCGGCAACCTGCTCTGCACGGTCGTCGGTGACGTCGTGCGCCCGGCCGTCGCCGAGGTCGCGCTGGGCGCGCCGCTGGGCGCGGTGATCGAGGGCGTCGGCGGAGGTGTGGCCCCGGGTCGGGCGGTGAAGGCCGTCTACTCCGGGGTCGCCAACGCGGTCGTGACCGCCGACCACCTCGACACGCCGGTGACCTACGAGGACATGGCGGCGATCGGCTCGGGCATGGGCGCTGGCGGGTTCATCGTCTACGACGACACCACCTGCATGGTGGCGGTGGCGCACCTCTTCTCCCGGTTCCTCGCCGTGGAGAGCTGCGGCCAGTGCTCCGCCTGCAAGCTGGGCTCGGCGGAGATCACCGAGTCGCTGGCGCGCATCGAAGCCGGCACCGCCAGCGATCGCACCAACGACAGCCTCGTCGCCTGGCTGGGCAAGGTGACCGACGGCAACCGGTGCTACCTGGCAGTGGAGGAGCAGCTCGTCGTGTCGAGCACGCTCGAGGCGTTCCGGGACGAGGTCGACGAGCACCTGGCGCTCGGGTCCTGCCCCCGGCCCCGCCAGCTCGTGCTGCCCAAGCTGGTCGACCTCCGCGACGGCGTGGCCACCTATGACGCCCGCCAGGCCCGCAAGCGCCCCGACTGGACCTACGAGGACGACCCCGTCCCCGGCTGAGGGGCCCGAGGCGATCGCCTGGCCCCGGAACGGCCTCGCTCAGGGGCGCTGGGCCCGATCGGTCGACGGGGTCATGGCCTCCGCGAAGCGGAGCAGCTCGACCGGCACGGGGAAGATCAGCGTCGAGTTTCGCTCCGCGGCCACCTCGGTCATCGTCGACAGCAGCCGCAGCTGCATGGCGCCGGGGCTCTGCTGCAGCGTGGTGGCCGCCGCGCCGAGCGCTGCCGCGGCCTCGCGCTCGCCCTCGGCGTGGATGACCTTCGACCGGCGCTCGCGCTCCGCCTCGGCCTGGCGGCCCATCGCCCGGCGCATGCTCTCGGGCAGCTCGACGTCCTTGACCTCGACGAGGGTCACCTTGACGCCCCACGGGTCGGTCACGCCGTCGATGATCTGCTGCAGCTGCGCGTTGATCTCGTCGCGCTTGATCAGCAGGTCGTCGAGCTCGACCTGCCCGAGGATCGACCGCAGCGTGGTCTGCGCGATCTGCGACGTCGCGATGAGGTAGTTCTGCACGGCGACCACGGCACGCACCGGGTCGACGACGTTGAAGTAGGTAACCGCGTTGACCCGCAGCGTGACGTTGTCCTTGGTGATGACGTCCTGGGGCGGGATGTCGGCGGTGACGGTCTGCAGGTTGACCTTCACCATCTTGTCGATGATCGGGATGATGAAGAACAGGCCCGGCCCCTTGGCCCCGATGACCCGCCCGAGCCGGAAGATCACCCCCCGCTCGTACTCGTTGACGATCTTGATGGCGGCCGTGAGGAGGAGCACCGCCACGAAGAGCGCTGCTCCCAGTCCGTAGAGGACTGCTGCGTTCATGTCACACCTTCCTGGTCGGGCCCCACCGGCGAGGCGGCGGGGCTGGGATCGACGATCAGGTGGAGGCCGTCCACGTCGACGACCTCCACGGTGACGCCGTCGGCGAGGACGACATCGGGATCGCGCGGCCGGGCGCTCCACCAGGCGCCCTGCACGAACACCTGCGGGGCGCCGTCGCGGGCGCGCGACGCCGCGCCTGACGCCCGACGAGCGATCCGCGGCCCGTCGTCGTCGACGGCGCCGAACGTGCCCGCAGCGCGAACCGCCCGGCGAGGACCACGAAGACGCCCACGACGAGCGCGGTGGGGACGACCACGGCCACGCTCAGCTCCAGGCCGGGGACGTCGTCGAACAGGAACACGCCGCTGAGGAAGAGCGAGAGCACCCCACCTGCGGCCGCGAGCCCGAGCCCGGGGGCGACCACCTCTGCCACGAACAGGGTGGCGGCGAGGAGCAGGAACAGCACGCCGACGATGTCGACGGGCAGCACGGCGAGGCCGAACATGGCCAGCAGGATGAACGTCAGCCCCAGCGCCCCTCCGACACCGAGCCCGGGGGAGGCCAGCTCGTAGATGAGCCCGAGGGTCCCGATCGACAGGAGGAGGAAGGCGATGTTCGGATCGGCCAGGCGCTGCTGGATGGCACGCAGGAGCCCCAGGTCGTGGTCCTCCACGGTCGCGCCCGCCGTCGAGAGCACCACCTCGCGGTCACCGGCGACGGTCACGGTCCTGCCGTCGATCCCCTCGAGGAGGTCCTCCAGCGAGGACGCCACGAGGTCGATGGCGCCCGCCTCGAGGGCCTCCGACGCGCTGGCGGAGCGCCCCTCGCGCACGGTGTCGGTCACGAACTCGACGTCGCGGCCGCGCAGCTCGGCCAGCGCCTCGGCGTAGGCGATGGCGTCGTTGATGATCTTGTCGTCGAGGTCGTCACCGCCCTGCCCGCTCACCGGGGTCGCCGCACCGATCGTCGTGCCGGGGGCCATCGCCGCCACGTGCGCCGAGAAGGCGATGATCGCCCCGGCCGAGGCGCCGCGCGCGCCCGGCGGGCTGATGTAGACGACGACGGGCACCTCGCTGGCGAGGATGTCGCGGACGATCGCCCGCATCGAGGAGTCCAGCCCCCCGGGCGTGTCCATCCGGATCAGATAGGCGGCGTGGCCCTCGCGCTCTGCCTGGTCGATGCCGTCCTCGACGTGGTCGGCGATCACGGGGGTGATCGGCCCGTCGACGGTGGTGGCGAGCACCGCCTCGCTGCCCGCCTGTCCCGCTGCTCCCCCACCACCCAGCACCACCAGCGCGGCCAGGGCCGCCTGCGCCGCCAGCAGGCGGGTGGGCCAGCGCCGTCGCGCCGACCCCATCGGGATCGGAACGGGACCGATGACGAGGATCACTCCCTTCTCGGGGCGGTGCGCCCTGCCCCCGCGGCTCGTCGGCTCCTGCGCCCAGGCTACCCACACCGTTCCGGGGGCAGCCGGCGTGCCATGGGCGGCCGGGCGCGGCACGGTCGGGGTCGGGTCCTCAGGGCGGCACACTGGGACGGTGGCCGCGACCGTGCTGCAGCTGAGCGACACGCACCTCACGGCCGAGCCGGGCGCTCTGGTGCACGGCGCCGACCCCGATGCCCGCTTGGCCGAGGCGCTCGCGGCATGGCGCGCCACCGCAGCGGCGCCCGACCTCGTGCTGGTGACCGGTGACGGCTCCGACGACGCTTCGCCGCAGGCCTGCCAGCGACTGGCCGCGGCGCTGCGCCCGCTCGGCGCACCGGTCCTGGCCGTTCCGGGCAACCACGACCGCCCCGAGGCGGTCGCAGGGGCCTTCGGCGCGCAGCACGTGGCCGAGGTCGGCGGCTGGCGCATCGTCGGCTTCGACACGTCGCTGCCTGGTGCCGTCCACGGCGCGCTCGACGTGCCCGGCGCCCTCGCGACGCTCGACGCGCTCGATCGCCGACCGACGGTCGTGGCGCTCCACCACCCGCCGATCTCGCCGAGCACCCACCCGGCGTTCCGGCTCGACGGCTCCGACGCGCTGCTGGCCGGCCTGGCCGAGCGGCCGCAGGTGCGGGCCGTCGTCGCCGGTCACCTCCACGCCCCCTTCGAGCTGCACGCGCCCGGCGGGCTCGCGGTGCTGGGGTGCCCCTCCACGCTGACGGCCTTCACGCACCGCGGCGCCGAGATGGAGGTGGCCGCCGACGGCCCGCGGGGCGTCCGCTCGCTCGAGCTGGGCCCGGACGGCGAGCTGGCGTCGCGCCTGGTCGTGGTGTGACGCCGGCTGCAGCTGCTCGCCGCCACCCGCCACCGCTTGCGAACGCGCCGGCCGTGGTAGACGCTGGAGGGTGGGCGGGCCGTCCGAAGGGGGCAGCATGGGCAGCGCAGGGTCGACCAGCCCAGAACCTCGCCACTCGGCCGACCTCCATCCGTTCCCCGACGTGCGACACCTGGCGTGCATCGGGCTGATGGGAGCGGGCAAGTCGACGGTTGGTCGCCTCGTCGCCGAGCGCCTCGGATGGGCCTTCGTCGACGTCGACGAGGTCATCGAGGCTCGGACCGGCTGCGAGGTGAGCCAGCTCTGGGACGTCGGTGGCGAAGGCGCCTACCGGCCGATGGAGCGTGACGTCGTCGTCGAGGCGCTCGAGTCCTCGGAGTGCTCGGTCCTCGCCACGCCGGGGGGCGTCGTGCTGGACCACGACGCGACGAGCGCCATCGAGACGGCCGACGTCGTGTCGGTCTACCTGCGGGCGCGACCCGACACGCTCGCCGTGCGCATCATGGCCGACGATCGGCTGCGGCCGCTGCTCAGCAACCACCCCGAATCGGCGGTCCAGACGATGTTCGCCGCGCGTGACCACTGCTACGAGGACCTCTCCGACCACGTCGTGCAGGTCGACGACCTCGGCCCCGAGGAGGCCGCCGAGGCGGTCATCGAGGTCCTCACCGGGTCGCTCCTGCGGCCCTGACCGCGACGCGCGAGGCTGCCGGCATGGTCGAGTCCCTCTCGGACCCGCGGCGCAGCGAGCCGTCCTTCGTGGCGGACGAGCGGCCCCTGCTCGAAGGCTGGCTCGACTGGCACCGCACCACCCTCCTGCTGAAGTGCGAGGGACTCGACGAGGAGGGCCGGCGCGCCCGCCCCGTGGCCACGTCGCTGATGAGCCTGCACGGCCTGGTGCGCCACATGGCGGAGGTGGAGCGCGGGTGGTTCCGCAGGGTCCTCGCCGAGGAGCCGGTGCAGGGCATCTACTCGGATCGGGAGCACCCCGACGGCGACTTCGAGGTCGGCGACGACGACCGCTGGGACGACGATCTCGCCGTCTGGCAGCACGAGTGCGACCTGGCGCGCGCCATCGCCGCCGAGCGCACGCTCGACGACACGGGCCTGCGGCGTGGCGAGCCGGTCTCGCTGCGGTGGGTGTACCTGCACATGATCGAGGAGTACGCCCGCCACAACGGGCACGCGGACCTCATCCGCGAGCTCGTCGACGGGCAGGTCGGCGACTGAGCGGGCGGCGAGCACGTTGATCGAGGCAGCGGGCGGGGTGGTGTGGCGCCAGACGTCCGCCGGCGACAAGGAGGTGCTGGTCGTGCACCGGCCCCGCTACGACGACTGGTCGCTGCCGAAGGGCAAGCTCGACGTCGGGGAGTCGGCCGATGCGGCGGCGCTGCGGGAGGTGGAGGAGGAGACCGGCCTGCGGTGCGCGCTCGGCGACGAGCTGCCGGAGGTCCGCTACCGCGACCACCACGGCGACGAGAAGCGGGCTCGCTACTGGGCGATGGAGCCCATCGATGGCTCGTTCAGCCCGAACGACGAGGTCGACGAGGTGCGATGGCTCCCCCTGCGCAGCGCCGCCGATCTGCTCAGCTACGACCGCGACCGCGCGGTCCTGGGCGCCCTGCCCTGAGCGGGTGCGTCAGCGAGGCTCGCAGATCACGACCGGGATCTCGCGGTCGGTTCGCCGCTGGTAGCCGGCGTAGCCCTTGTAGGCCTTCGTGATCTGGGGCCACAGGTCGGCCTTCTCCGCTGCGCTCGCGGTGCGGGCCCGCATGGGCCGGGTGACGCCGTCCATCGTGATCTCGACATCGGGGTTCGCCTGGAGGTTGCGGTACCAGTCGGGGTGGCGGTCGTCGCCGCCCTTCGACGCGACGAGCACGACGCGGCGCTCGTCGTGGACAGGCGTCGAGAGCATGGTGGATCGGCGCTTCCCCGAGGTGCGCCCGGTGGTGTGCAGCTCGAGGGCGGGCATGCCGAACACCGAGCCGAGCACCCGGCCACCGCTCAGCCGCAGCAGGCCGCGGTGACCCGAGCTCATCGCCTTGCCACCCAGATCGATCATCCGGTCACGGATGCTTCGGAGGTCCACGCCGTGCAGCGTAGGACATCGCCGTGGGCGCACTGCGACGCTCAGGCGCCGAGCACCTCGGCCTCCGCGGCGTGCATGAGCGCCGTGACGAGCTCGAGGATTTCCGCCGGCGCCTTCGACGGCGACCCGGCGTCGTAGGGCGGCTGGGGGTCGTACTCGATCCCGAGCTGGATGGCCTGTGCCACCTCCGGCCCCGCCATGAGGCCGACGAGGGTCAGGGCCATGTCGATGCCGGCGGACACGCCCGCGGCGGTGACGACCTTGCCGGCGATCACGACGCGCTGGTCGGTCGGGGCCGCGCCGTAGCCGGCGAGCTCCTCGTAGGCGATCCAGTGGGTGGTCGCCGGCTTGCCGTCGAGCACCCCCGCCGCGCCCAGCAGGAGCGCCCCGGTGCAGACCGAGGTCGTCCAGGTGGTGCGCTCGTGCGCCGCCGCCACCCAGTCGACGATGGCGGCGCGGTCGCGTGCGAGCTTGCGGGTGATCGTGCCGCCGGGCACCACGACCACGTCGGGCGAGGCGACGTCGGCGAAGGTGTGCGCGACGTCGAGCTCGAGCAGGCCGTTCTCGTCGCGGAGCGCTCCCGTGCGCTCCGCGCAGAGGACGACCTCCGCGCCGGGCAGGTTGGCGAAGACCTGGTAGGGCCCGATGGCGTCGAGGGCGGTGAAGCCCTCGTAGAGCCCGAAGGCGATCTGCATGTGCTCATCCTTCCGAAGGTGGTGGTCGGTGGGTGCGAGGAGCGGCCGCGTCAGGAGGCGCGGCGGCTGAAGTGCTGGCGGTAGCGGTCCGGCGAGGTGCCGATGCGACGCTGGAACACCCGGTGGAGCGTCTCGGCGTGGCGGATGCCCACCGCGCGCGCGACGGCCGCGACGGTGAGCTCGGAGCCTTCGAGGAGGCGCCGGGCGGCTTCGATGCGGAGATCTTCGACGAAGGCGGCCGGCGTCGAGCCCGTCTCGGCGGCGAAGGCCCGGGCGAAGGTGCGCTTGGCCATGCCGGCCCGCTGCGCCAGCGCGTCCACCGAGCAGTCCTCGCCGAGGTGGTCGGGCAGCCAGCGCTGCAGGTCCGCGATGGCGGGCGTGCGCGCCGGCTGCGCCCGCAGCTGGGCGCTGAACTGCGCCTGTCCTCCGGGCCGGCGCACGAACACGACGAGCCAGCCCGCCACCTGGTGCGCCAGCTCCGCGCCGTGGTCGGTCTCGACGAGGGCCAGCGCGAGGTCGATCCCCGCCGTGACGCCGGCGGAGGTCCACCGGTCGCGGTCGTGCACGTAGATGCGGTCGGCGTCGACCTCGACGTCGCCGTGGGCGGCGAGCTCGTCGCACGCCGACCAGTGGGTGGTGGCGCGGTAGCCGTCGAGCAGGCCGGCGGCGGCCAGGACGAGGGCGCCGGTGCACACGCTGGTGACGCGCTCGGCGTGCGGCGGCGAGCTGCGCCACCTCGTCGACCAGCGCCGGGTCCTGCGCGGCGCGGCGCGCGCCGAGCCCGCCGATGACCATGAGCGTGTGGAGCGCCGTGGTGCGGCGGCGGAACCCCGCCAGCGAGTCGTCGACCTCCACGGTGACGCCGCTCGCCGAGCGGACCGGGCGGCCGTCGGCAGAGCACAGCACGAGGCGGTAGGCGGGGTCGGCGCCGAGCAGCGACGCCGTGCGCAGCACCTCGACCGGGCCGGCCAGGTCGAGGAGCTGGAAGTCCTCGGGCAGCACCAGGGCGACGTCCACGACGCTGATCATCACCGCTCGACGATCTGGCCGCAACGACAAGATCGTGATGATTCGTGCCAAGCGGCGCCGTTGCGACGCCTGGCCGTCAGGCGCGAGCCGGGCGTGCCAGCTCGACAGCGTTGTCGCGCAGCACCCGTCGCCGGTCGGCGGCGGCGAGCGGCTTGGTCTCCGGGAGGTAGTCGAGCGGCTGGGGCAGGGCCTCGATGTGGGGCCAGTCGGAGCCGAAGATCACCCGGTCGGGCCCCATCTGGTCGACCACCGTGAGCAGGTCGTCCTCCCAGAAGGGGTTGATCCACACCTGGCGCCGGAAGATCTCGACGGGATCGTCGCCGAAGTAGCCCGGCATCTTCTTGTCCTGCGAGCGCAGCTTGCGGAAGAGGTCGGGCAGGAACTCGGCGCCGTTCTCGATCGAGGCGATCCGCAGGTGGGGGAAGCGAGCCAGGTGGTTGGCGAACATCATCGAGAGCAGGAAGTCGTGCACGGCCTGCTCGATGGCGAAGCTCTTGATCGAGGGACGCCAGCCACCGCCCTTGAAGTCGGCGGCGAACCCGTCGTCGGCGTACCCGTTCGACGACGCGCCGCCGTCGCCGGCATGGACGACGACGGTGATGCCGGCCTCGTCGACCCGGGACCAGAACGGGTCGAACGACTCGTCGAAGGGGTTGCGGCGGCCGGTGACGGTGGTGGGCGCAGCAGCGCGCATCACGACCAGCCGTGCGCCGTGGTCGAGCGCCCACTCGAGCTCGTCGACCGCCCAGTCGACGTCGGCGAGCGACAGGTAGGGCGCCGAGAGGATGCGACCCTCGTGGTCGAAGCCCCAGTCGTCGAGCAGCCAGCGGTTGAAGGCGCGGAAGGTGAGGCACACGGCACCGGGGTCATGTCGCAGCGCCTCCTCGTAGAGCATGCCCAGCGTGGGGAAGAGGAAGCAGCCCTCGAGGCCCTGCTCGTCGAGCACCTTGGTGCGGGCCACCGGGTCGCGGTACTCGGGCCGGATCGGCTCGTGGTCGGCGAGCAGCTCGAGGGGGTTCGCCTGGTTCGGGTTGCCGCGGAAGTACTCGCTCAGGCAGCCCGGCTTGGAGATCGGGTCGAACGTCGGGTTGGCGACGGCGCGGGAGACCTTGCCGCCCAGCACGTGGTACTGCCGGCCCTCGATGGTCGCCCACTGCACGCAGCGCGGCCCGTGGGCGGGATCGAGGTGGCGGGTGAAGGCGTCGAGCGCCTCGTAGTAGTGGTTGTCCGCGTCCCAGACCGGGTGACCGAGCTCGTCCATGTGCCGAGGCTAGGACGCGCGCTCGTGGTGCGCCCGGCGTCGCGCGCCATCTACGGTGCCCCCACCAGGCACAGGGGGAGCGGATGTCCGACGAGCGGCGCACGCTCGACATGGTGATCGTGGGCGCCGGCTTCGCCGGCATGTACATGCTGCACGAGGCGCGCCGGCTCGGGCTGAGCTGCGTGGTGCTCGAGGCGGGCGCGGGCGTCGGCGGCACCTGGTACTGGAACCGCTACCCGGGCGCGCGCTGCGACATCGAGAGCATGGAGTACTCCTACGGCTTCGACGAGCAGCTCCAGCAGGAGTGGGAGTGGTCCGAGCGCTACGCGCCCCAGCCCGAGATCCTGCGCTACGCCGAGCACGTCGCCGATCGCTTCGACCTGCGCCGCGACATCCGCTTCGAGACGAGGGTCACCGCCGCCGTCTTCGACGACGCGACCATGACCTGGCGCGTCACGACCGACGCGGGCGAGGAGATGGCGGCACAGTTCGTCGTCATGGCGACCGGCTGCCTGTCGGCAGCGAACGTGCCCGGCATCGACGGCGCCGACACCTTCGCCGGCCCGAGCCACCACACCGGCCGGTGGCCGCACGAAGGCGTCGACTTCAGCGGGCAGCGCGTCGGTGTCATCGGCACGGGGTCGTCCGCCATCCAGTCGATCCCGATCATCGCCGAGCAGGCCGGCGAGCTGGTGGTGTTCCAGCGGACCGCGTCCTACAGCGTGCCGGCCTGGAACCGGCCGCTCGACCGCGGCGAGGTGGCCGACATCAAGGCCCGCTACCGCGAGTTCCGGCAGGCCAACGCGCAGATGAACGCCGCGTTCGGCTCGCGCATCCCGGCGCCGCAGCACGGCGCGCTCGAGGTCTCGGACCAGGAGCGGCTCGTCGAGTACCAGGCGCGCGCTGGGAGCGGGGTGGCCTGTCGTTCATCGGCGCCTTCACCGACCTGCTCCTCGACCGTGAGGCGAACGAGACGGCCGCAGCGTTCCTCCGCGCCCGGATCCACGAGATCGTCGACGACCCCGAGGTGGCCGAGCGCCTCTCACCGGACCAGGTCGTGGGCTGCAAGCGGCTCTGCGTGGACACCGGCTACTACGCCACGTTCAACCGGCCCAACGTGCGCCTCGTCGACCTGCGCAAGACGCCCATCGAGGCAATCACCCCCGCCGGCATCCGCACCAGCGACGAGGAGCACCCGCTCGACGCCATCGTCTACGCGCACGGGCTTCGACGCCATGACCGGGAGCGCTGGCGCGGATCGACATCCGCGGTCGTGGCGGCATGGCCCTGCAGGACGCCTGGGCGGCTGGTCCGCGCACCTACCTCGGGCTGGGCGTCGCCGGCTTCCCGAACCTCTTCACGATCACCGGACCGGGCAGCCCCTCGGTGCTCACCAACATGCTGGTGTCGATCGAGCAGCACGTCGAGTGGATCGCCGCCTGCGTCGACCACCTGCGCCGCGCCGGTCACCGAGCCATCGAGCCCACGCCCGAGGCGCAGGAGGCCTGGGTCGACTACGTCAACATGGTCGGCCGGCTTCACGCTGTTCCCCACCTGCAACTCCTGGTACCTGGGCGCCAACGTGCCGGGCAAGACGCGGGTGTTCATGCCGCTCCCCGGCTTCCCCAGCTACGTCGGCAAGTGCGAGCAGGTCGCGGCGCGACGGCTACGACGGCTTCACGTTCACCCGCTCCTCGGACCTCGACAGCCCCTAGGGGGCGAGGCGCTTGGCGAGGATGGCCTTGACGTGTGCCGCGATCTCGCGGTCGGACTCCGCCAGCTCCTCGAAGAGCGCCACGAGCTCCTCGTCGCCGGCAGCGCGGGCATCCTCGGCGAAGCACTGGTAGCGGTAGCAGTCCTCGAGCGCCTGCTGGAGGAGCAGGACGACGTTGTAGTCGGGGTCCGACATGCCCGTGCGGACGTCGGCGGAAGCGGGTGCAGTGGTCATGGCGACCTCCCTACCCCGCCATCGGCTCGCCTCAGCCCGCCTCGAGCCGGCCCCGCCGTGCCGGCTCGGCGGGCGTGGGGTTGCAGATCCGGCAGGGCTCCAGGCCCCGGGCGAGGGCGTCGGCCTCGGCCAGCACCTCGGCATCGTCGCGGTCACGAACGAGGTGGCAGCCGGCGCCGTGGTACGAGCTCCGTCCCGCCACGACCGACCCGGCGGGGGCGGCGCCAGGCGGTCGATGGCCGTTGCCCGACGGAGCGCCGCGCTCGAGCACCTCGCGGAGGCGGTCGACGCTCGCCTGCAGGGCCGCACGGTCGGCGCGCTGGTTCTGCACGACGATCATGCCGACGCCGACCACGACGAGGCACAGCCCCGCGATGCCGCCCGACAGCAGGTACGGGAACTGCGCCGGCACGCGATCGCGGCTGGCGGCGCCGTTCCACCCGAGGAAGACGAGGATGAACCCCAAGACGCACAGCCCGACGCCGAGCTGCCCACCGAGACGGCTGAGATGTCGCTTCACGTTGTCACGCTCCGAGGTAGGTGGCGCGGAGATCGGCGTTGCGGATCTCGTCGCCGACGCCGCTGTAGACGAGGGTGCCCTTCTCCATGATCAGGGCGCGGTCGGCGTACGGGCAGCACGCCTGCGTTCTGCTCGACGACGACCACGGTGGTGCCGTCGCGGTTGATGCGGGCCATGACCTCGAAGACGGTCTTGGCCACGGTCGGGCTCAGGCCCAGCGACGCCTCGTCGACCAGGAGCAGGCGGGGCCGTGACATGAGGGCTCGACCGATGGCGAGCATCTGCTGCTCGCCGCCCGACAGGGTGCCGGCCAGCTGCTCCCGGCGCTCGGCGAGGCGGGGGAAGTAGTCGAGCACGAGCTCGCGCTGCTCCCTGGCGACCTGCGACTCCCGGCGGCGCACCCAGGCGCCGAGGCGCAGGTTCTGCTCGACCGAGAGCCGTGGGAACACGCGCCGGCCCTCCGGCGAGAGCGAGATGCCTCGGGCGACGAGCGACGCCGGCGGCCGGCCGCCGATGGCTTCGCCGTCGAAGCGGATCTCGCCCGACGCCGGCTTCAGCAGCCCGGCGATGGTCGCGACCGTCGTCGTCTTGCCGGCCCCGTTGAGGCCGAAGAGCACGCACGTCTCCCCCGCCTCGACCTCGAAGGAGATGCCGTGGAGCACCGGGTAGGGGCCGTAGCCCACCACCAGGTCCCGCACCTCGAGGAGCGCCATCAGGCGGGCACCTCCGCATCGGCGTCCTCGCCCAGGTACGCCTTCACGACCTCAGGATGCGCGCGCACGACCTCGGGCGGGCCCTCCGCCAGCACCGCGCCGAAGTTGAGGCAGTACACGAAGTCGGAGATCCGGGTCACCAGGGGGACGTGGTGGTCGATCATCACGATCGTCACGCCGAACTCGCGTCGGATGTCGAGCAACGTGTCGCCCAGGGCGTGGGCCTCCTCGGGTCCCATCCCCGACCCGGGCTCGTCGAGGAGCAGGACATCGGGATCGGTGGCGAGGACGGCGGCGATCTCGAGGCGCTTCAGCACGCCATAGGGCAGGTCGGCGACCCGAGCATCGGCGAGGTCGTCGAGACCCATCAGCTCGAGCAGCGCCAGCGCGCGGCGCCGCAGCGTCGCCTCCTCCTCGAAGGTCCGAGGGGTGCCCAGGACGCCCGCCAGCGCGCTGTAGCTCGCCTCGCGGTGCTGCGCGGTGAGGAGGTTCTCCATCGCCGTCGAGCCCTTGACGAGCCCGACGTTCTGGAAGGTGCGACCGAGCCCGCGTGCCGCGCGCACGTGGACCGGCAGCTCGGTGACGTCGACGCCACGGTGCAGGACCCGGCCCGACGTCGGTGCGTAGAAGCCGGTGATGCAGTTGAACAGCGTGGTCTTGCCCGCCCCGTTGGGGCCGATGATGCCGACGATCTCCCACTCGCCGACGCGGAGGTCCACCTCGGCGAGCGCCTGCACCCCGCCGAAGCGGATCGACACGCTGCGCACCTCAAGCACGGACATCGGAGACCTGCACCTCCTTCTCGCCGCCCGCGTGCACGTCGAACCGGCGGCCCAGCAGCCAGCCCCGGATCGGGGCGATCTGCTGCCCCAGGCCGCCCGGGTACAGGGTGAGGGTGAGGAGCAGCAGGAGCGGTCCGATCACGAGCGGCACGAACTCCGCCGGCAGCCTGACGACGTCCTCGAAGAAGCCCTCGAGGCGCAGGGCCTTGAGGAGGATGCCGTCGCCCATCAGCGCGAAGAACGCCGAGCCCAGCACCACGCCGGACCGGCTGCGCAACCCGCCGACCACGGTCATGATGATGAAGATGAGCGCCAGCTGGAAGGTGAACGGCTCGGCCACCACGAAGCCGTCGCGGTGTGCGAACAGCGCACCGCCGATGCCGGCGAAGACCCCCGACACCACGAAGGCGAGCACCGTGTAGCCGCGCACGTCGATGGCCATCGTGGCGGCGACCTTGGGGTTCTCGCGCAGGGCGAGCAGCGCCCGGCCGGCCTTCGTGCGGGTGAGCCGCCAGTCGAGCCAGAGGACGAGCGCGAGGAGCGCGAGACAGACGTAGTAGTAGCCGTAGGGGCTCTCGATGCCCGTCGGCAGGGGCGCGTCGCGACCCGCCACCCCGCCGGTGAGCGACTCGACGTTGAAGAGGCTCTCCTTGACCATGACGCCGTAGGACAGCGTGACCAGCGCGAAGTACAGACCGGTCACGCGCAGCGCGACGCCGCCGAGGACGAGGGCTTGGAGACCACCGACGAGCGCGGCCACGGCGACGCCGGCCAGGAACTCCTGGCCCAGCTCGGTGACGACGTAGGCGGACGTGAAGGCGCCGATGCCCACGAAGGCCTGGTGCCCCAGCGAGATCTGGCCCGAGTAGCCGATCAGCACGTTGAGCGACAGCCCGATGATCGCGAAGATCACCGCCTCCGAGGCGCCGCGAGCCTCGCTGAGCGAGACGGAGATCGGCGAGAGCACGTTGCCGGGCAGGCAGACCACGATCCATGCCAGCGCGGCCCACAGCGCGCCGCGAGCGAGCCAGCCGGGCAGGCTCGGCCGGAACGGCGCAGCCCCGGTCCCCTCGGTCAGCCTGCGCGCCATCTCGAGGTCGTCGCCCAGGTCGACGTCGACGAGCGTGTCGTCGTCGCCACCGGGGGAGACGACGCGGATCGCGACCGTCTGATCTGCGCCGCCGCGCTGCGTCGACGTCACGCCGCGCCCCGTCCGAAGAGGCCTTGCGGGCGCACGAGCAGCACGACGAGCAGCGAGGCGAACACGAGCACGGCGCGCGACCCTGGCAGGCCCTCGAAGAGGTCGAGCCCGCCCATGCTCTCCACCACGCCCACGACCAGCCCGCCGACGATGGCGCCCGGCAAGCTCGTCATGCCGCCGATGACCGCAGCGGTGAACCCCGGGATGAGCGCGCCGCTCGCACCCGAGGTCAGGAAGCCCGGCGAGAAGTTCGAGATCGGTGCGGTGAGCAACCCGGCGACGGCGCCGAGCACGGCAGCCAGGCCCCAGGTGAGGCTGGACACGCGGCGCACGCTGACGCCGACGAGCTCGGCCGCGACGGGCTCCTGCGAGGCCGCCAGGACCGCGAGGCCCAGCGGCGACCGGAAGAACGCCGTGAGGAGCAGGACCGTCACCGCGAGGGCCGCAAGGATGATGAGGCGCTGATCCGAGATCTGGATGCCCAGGACGGTGATGCGGTTGGCCTCCTCGGTGACCGGCGCCAGCACGCGCAGCGCCGGGTTGTTGGCACGCCAGAACTGGATCCCGATGGCCAGCAGCGCCACGCCGGCGGTGGCGACGAGCAGCGTCACCCGTGGCGCGTCGAACAGCGGCCGGATGATGAGCCGCTCGGTGAGCAGCCCCATCGCCAGCCCCGAGAGGAGCCCGATGGCGATGGCGATGCCGTAGGGCAGGTCGAAGATCTCGAGCGCGGTGTAGGCGGCGTAGACGGCCACGGTGCCGAACTCGGCCTGCGCGAAGTTGAAGACGCCGCTGGCCTTGTAGACGAGCACCAGGCCGAGCGCCACCAGCGCGTACACGCCGCCGCTGATCACACCGATGACCACGGCGCTGGAGAGCTGGTCGAGCAGGGAGATGGCGAGCACGTCAGCGGGCTCCGTGCGACCGAGGTCCGGCCGGTCGGGACGGACGGGGCGGCATCAGAACCCGCGCACGAAGGTGCCGATGGTCCGGAAGGAGCTGGCGCTGCACGCAGCCTCGAGCACGTGGACGGAGCTGCCGCCGAAGTGGTTCTCTGCGCTGTAGCGCACCGGCGGGAACACCCCGGTCTCGAAGACCTGGCCACTCTCGAGCAGCTGCACGAAGCTCTGCCGGCTGACGTCGGGGCCCGCCGCCTCGAGCATGGCGGCGACCAGCTTGTCCAGGCCCCACAGGGCGATGCCGAGGTCGTCGGGCTCGGCGCCTGCGTAGCGCCGGTAAGCCGGCGCGAAGTCAGGATCGAGCCCGCCGATGGCGTCGAGCTGGGGGAAGGGCGAGAAGAAGCGGGCGCCGTCGACGGAGCTCGCCGCGCCGCAACCGACCTGAGCCACGGTGTTGAGGCCGTTCGTCACCCCCGGACCGAGGTAGCGGGGGCGGTAGCCCTGCCCGGCCCCCGCCGCGGCGACGTTCAGGAACGACACCGGGCTGGCGTTGAAGAGCACGGCCTGCGCGCCGCTCGCCCGCAGCTCCGTCGCGAGGTTGAGCGCATCGGACTGGCTGGTCGTCTTCGGGATGCGCTTGTTGTAGACGGGGGTGATGCCCACGTCACGAAGGGCGCCCATCTGGGCGTCGTAGTAGTCGTCGAGGTTCTCGCCCTGGGCGACCACGACGGCGACCGGCTGGCCCGCCAGCTGCTTGGCGATCATCTGGGCGAGCAGCGGCGCCTGCTGCGCGTACGTGAGGGAGAGCGCGAAGTAGCCGCGCAGCTCGTCGAGGCGGGCCGTCTGCACGCCCCCCGAGAGGTAGGGCACGCCGACGCTGTTGGCGTAGGCGGCGCAGGCGCCGATCTGGTCGCTCCCGCCACCACCGATGAGCAGGAAGGCCTTGTCGTTCTCGACCATCTCCCGGCATGCCGCGACCGCGGAGCGCGGATCGAACTTGTCGTCGCGGAACACCACCTGGATCTGCCTGCCGTGGATGCCCCCCTGCTCGTTGAGGAACTGGAAGTAGATGTCCTTGCCGCGCTCGAAGGAGTTCTGCGGGAAGGGCGCAGCGCCGGTCACGGGCGCGTGGATGCCGATCACGATGCGGTCGTCGGTGATGCCCGTGCGGTCGCCCGCACCGCCGCTGCCACCGCCGGCGCCGCCCCCGGTGGAGCCGCCGCCTCCCGTCGAGCCGCCCGTCGACCCACCGCCACCGCTGGAGGATCCTCCGGTGCCGCCGCTGCCCGAGGCCCCGCCGAGGCCGGAGTCGCCGCCCGATGCGCCGACCCCGAGGTCGTCGCCACCCGAGCCGCCGAGGTCGTCGGCGTCGGCGCTGAACCCGCCGCCCGAGGACAGCTCCGACACGCCCGGCTTCTGGCCGCAGCCCATCGCGAGCAAGGCCAGCACGGCCAACGCCGAGAAGGTGGAGCGGGCACGGTGCCGTCCGATCATGGTTCCTCCGTTCGAGATCGCGCCTCGAGGGCACGGGTGACGCCGCGACGGGTCGACTCGACGAGCGGGGCCCCGTCCGGCCCGAGCGCCAGCATGCAGAGCACGGCGACACCGAGGAGCACAGCCAGCAAGGGCCAGGTCCACCAGCGAAGCGTGCCCAGCGGCGACATGGCGCTGTTGGCGAGCGGTGGCGCCGCCACCTCCTCGGCATCGTCCGGCACCGTGGTGGATGGCCCCCCCGTGCCCTCGCCGATCGGGTCCGGCACACCGACCGGTGGCAGGGCGAGGCCGCCGTCACCGCCGAAGTCGCCGCCACCGCCTGGTGGGGCGCTGTCGAACCCGCCGCCACCGCCGGAGTCGAAGCCGCCGCCTCCGAAGGGATCGTCGGGCTCGTCGCCGCCGGTCGCCTCGTAGCGGACGCCGATCGCCTGTGCCGCCAGGCCGGCGAAGGCGGTGCGGAACGAGGTGGGCGGCTCGACCTTCTCGACGAGGGCGACGCCGCGCGCCTCGAGGTCGCCGGAGCTCCAGAGCGCACCGATCGGTCGCAGGTCCCAGGTCCAGCTGCCGTCGTCGGCGCGGGTGCCGGGTGCTTCGGCGAGATCGCAGTCGAAGCGGGGGCGCGTCTCCCAGATGCCGTTCTCGCCGCCGAGCCAGAACTCCGTGATGGGGCACGCCACGATCGCCGCGAACGGCGAGTTGAGGTTGGCCCCGCCGTCGGGGACCTCGCGCATGGACAGCTCGAACGTGGCGACCGTCGCGCCCGGGAGGCTGTCGGGGGCGATGTCGACGGCGGTGACGGCGTCGGGCTCACCGACGCTCGCGCCCACCACCAGGCTGCCCTCCGGCACCCCCGGGACCGGGGGCGGCGGTGGCGGGCCGGTCGGGAGGTCGACCTGGGGGCGGGCCCGGTTCCACCACCCGGCGTCGGTGATCTCGGCCCCCTCCATGGCGGCGGCGTCCTGGGCCGAGGCGGCCGCGACGGCGAGGAGGAGGAGCGCGCCCGCGGCGGCAGCGGCGGAAGCGACCCTGGCTGCTCGTCGTCGGCGCATGGTGGACCTCGTGGCCGGCGCCGCGGCGGCGCCCGGCTTTCGCTCGGGACTGACATGAAACATCGAACACCGCGAAGGGTGCGAATCCGACATCCGCCGCCCGCCTGGTTCGCTGCCGAGCCCTGCCGCACCTGCCTCGGGCGCTCAACCGCCCGAGCGCGCTGCCTCCACCAAGGCGTCGAGCTGGTCGGGCCCCAGCTCGCCACTCCCCCGGACGACGACCCGGCCCTCCCCGTCGAGGACCACGAAGTACGGGTACGCCGTCAGCCCGAAGGCGTTCGCCGCGGTGCCCTCCTCGTCGTCGGCGAGCGTCGGCACGTCGAGGCCCTCACGGGCGAGCCACTCGGAGGGCGGGTAGTTGGGCCGGTCCGGGCTGGTCCCCGTGGCGATGGCGTACACGTCGACGCCGTCGGGACGTCCCCGCTCCTCCAGCCAGTCGACGATCACCGGCACCTCGCGCTGGCAGTGCGGGCACCAGTGCGCGAGGAACACGAGGAGCTTCGGCGTGCCGTCGTGGGTGATGGACACGGGCTCCCCGTCGAAGCCGGCCCCGCGCACCTCGGGCGCGACCGCACCGACGGCCGGGTCGGGGCCCTCGCCCAGCGGTGGCAGCGCATCGCCGGTGACGGTGACCGGTCGCGTCTGCTCGAGGCCGGCGTCGGTGCCCGTCTCGGTGTCGTCGTCGCCCCCCGCGCTGAGCAGCGCCGCGACGACCGCGGCGAGGACGACGAGCCCGACGACGACGGGGACCAGCGGGAGGCTGCGCCGGTTGGCGGGGGTGGCGGGTCGAGCGCGGCGGTTGGGGGCCATGGGTGCTCCGTCAGTCGTGGTTCGGGCGGATGGTGAGCATGATGGCGGCGATCAGCACGAAGGCCGACAGCGCCATGGTGGGGATGGTCAGGTAGCCGAAGCGGCGCACCCACACCAGGCTGCAGGGGTTGGTGGGGTCGCACGCGCCCGTCTCGAGGGTGGGGTACCGCTCGACGAGGACGTGCCAGGTCGAGATGGCCGCGCCGACGACGGCGACGGGCAGCACGACGAAGCGCACCGCCGTCCACCGCCGCAGGGCGGCGACGGCGAGGAGCGGCACGAGCGGGTACATCGCGTACCGTTGGTACCAGCACAGGCGACACGGCGGGAAGCCCGCCACCTCCGACAGGTAGAGGCTGCCGCCCGTGGCCACGACCGCCACCACCAGCGCCAGCGCGAGGGCTTGGGGACCCAGCGCCGCCATGAGGCGGGAGCGCAGCGCGGCGAGCCGGCCCGACATGGCCCCGCCGACCGCCAGCAGCGCCAGGCCGACCGCCGCGGCCTGCGCGCCCACGGCCAGCAGGGCGAAGAACAGCGTGACGGCGTCGGTGGTCATGGGTCGAACAGCATGCCCGTAACCTCGGGCGCCGCGGCATCGCACCGACATCGCAGGGCCGGAGGAGATCGCGCATGGGGACCGACAGCGCCACGCCCTGGTGGCAGCGAGGCGTCATCTACCAGATCTACCCTCGCTCGTTCCTCGACAGCAGCGGCGACGGCGTCGGCGACCTGGACGGCATCCGTCGACAGCTCGACCACGTCCACTGGCTCGGCGTCGATGCGCTCTGGCTCTCCCCCATCTACCGCTCGCCGATGGCGGACTTCGGCTACGACGTGAGCGACCACTGCGACATCGACCCGGTCTTCGGCGACCTCGCCGCCTTCGACCGGCTCCTCGACGACGTCCACGCGCGGGATCTCCGCCTGATGCTCGACTGGGTGCCCAACCACACCAGCGACCAGCACCCCTGGTTCGTCGACTCGCGGTCGTCGCGAGACGCCGCCAAGCGCGACTGGTACCTGTGGCGCGACGGACGGGGCGACGCCGAGCCGAACAACTGGCCC
Source organism: uncultured Microthrixaceae bacterium (assembly GCA_963715505.1). Classification (GTDB taxonomy): domain Bacteria; phylum Actinomycetota; class Acidimicrobiia; order Acidimicrobiales; family VFJN01; genus VFJN01. The sequence continues at coordinate 217,105 of OY970242.1, read as the reverse complement.
GGTGCCTTCGGTGGCTCTGCCTGGACGTTCGACGAGCGCACCCGCCAGTGGTACCTGCACCTCTTCCTCCCGCAGCAACCCGACCTGAACTGGGCGAACCCCGCCGTCGAGCAGGCGATGCACGACAGCCTGCGCTTCTGGCTCGACCGCGGCGTCGACGGCTTCAGAGCCGACGTGGTGCACCTCATCGGCAAGGACGAGGCGCTGCCCGACCGGCCGGCGGAGCTGGCACACCTCGACCTGGTCGGGATGTACGACCACCCGCACACCCACGAGCTGCTCCGGCGCATCCGCACCGTGCTCGACGCGTACCCGGGCGAGCGGGCCATGGTGGGCGAGGTCAACCTCGGGTCGGCCGGCCTGCTGGCGCCGTACTACGGGCGCGGCGACGAGCTGCACATGGTGTTCAACTTCACGCTCCTGCGGGCAGGCTGGGACGCGCTGCAGTGGGCCGAGCTCGTGCGCGAGTCCGAGCAGGCGCTGGCGCACGCCGCGGCCTGGCCGGTGTGGGTGCTGTCGAACCACGACGTGGTGCGCCACCGGAGCCGCTACGGCGGCTCGGCGCGGCGGGCGAGCGTCGCTGCCACCGTCCTGCTCACGCTGCGCGGCACCCCGTTCCTCTACGCCGGCGAGGAGCTCGGGCTCGAGGACGCCCGCGTCCCGCGGGAGCGCCGGGTCGACCCCGGCGGTCGCGACGGCTGCCGGGCGCCGGTCCCCTGGGACGCCGAGCCCGGGCACGGCTGGTCGGCGGAGCCATGGCTGCCGTGGCCACCCGACGCCCAGGCCCGCAACGCCGCCACGATGCGCGCCGACGAGGAATCGATCCTCCACCTGTACCGCCGCCTGCTGGCCGCTCGCCGCGCCTCGCGGGCGCTGCACGCCGGCGAGTGGCGCCTCATCGACTCGCCGGCGACGGTGCTGTCCTACGAGCGTGAGGCCGACGGCGATCGCCGGCGCATCGTCGCCAACTTCGGCGACGACCCGGTGCGCGGTCTGCTCGGGGCGGCCTGGTCCGTGGAGGTCTCGACCGACGCCACCCGCGAGGGAGCGCCCTGGGACGGCTCCCTCGCCGGCACCGAGGCGGTGATCCTGCGACCGTCGTAGCCGTCCGCCGTCGAGCGTGCCGGCTCGTGTAGCCCGGGCCGTCCGGGGGGTAGGGAGACCGCGTCGAGACCGGGAGCTGCGATGACGCTCGTCGAGCAGGACGTCGAGGTGCCTCAACCGGACGGCACAGTGCTGCACGGCACCTTCGGTGCGCCCGACGGCGCGCAGGGCGTGGTGGTGTTCGCGCACGGCAGCGGGAGCAGCCGCCACAGCCCCCGCAACCGCCAGGTCGCCCGGGCGCTGCAGGACGCCGGGCTCGCCACGCTGCTGGTCGACCTGCTCAGCGCCGAGGAGGAGACCGAGGACCTGCAGACGCGCCGGCTCCGGTTCGACATCGCGCTGCTGGCCGAGCGCCTCGCCGGCACCGCCGCCTGGCTCGGCAGCCAGGCCGAGCACCACCGCCGGCCCATCGGGTACTTCGGGGCCAGCACCGGTGCAGCCGCAGCGCTCGTGGCGGCGGCCCGCCACCCCCGGGGCATCGGCGCGATCGTGTCGCGCGGCGGCCGGCCAGACCTCGCCGGCGAGCACCTCGCCCACGTGCAGGCCCCGACGCTGCTCATCGTCGGCGGCAACGACGGCGTCGTCGTCGACCTGAACCGGCAGGCGTACGAGCAGCTGCCCGGGGAGCGACGGCTGGAGATCGTCGAAGGTGCGACGCACCTCTTCGAGGAGCCCGGCGCCCTCGAGCAGGTCTCGCGCCTCGCCGCCGACTGGTTCACCCGCCACCTGGCCGAGCCCATCGCCAACGGCACCGGAGGGAGCGAGCGTTGATCGGAGCGGACCGCCTCCGAGGCCTCGACGAGGAGATCGACGACATCCGGTCGCTCGCGCGGCCGCTCAGGAGCGCGCCGGACCTCGATCCTCTGCTCGACGCGGTCGGTGACGCCCGCTACGTGCTGCTCGGCGAGGCCTCGCACGGCACGTCGGAGTACTACGCCTCGCGTGCCGACCTGACGCGCCGCCTCGTCGTGGAGCACGGGTTCTCGTTCGTGGCCGTGGAAGGGGACTGGCCCGACTGCGCCATGGTCGACCGCTGGGTGAAGGGGCGCAGCGACGAGGCGAGCGCGGCCGACGTGCTCGGCCGGTTCGAGCGCTGGCCCACCTGGATGTGGGCCAACCATGAGGTCGCGACCTTCCTCGACTGGCTGCGGGCCCACAACGCCTCGACCGGAGCCCAGGTGGGGTTCTTCGGGCTCGACGTCTACTCGCTGTGGGACTCGCTGCGCCGGGTGTTCGCGTACCTCGCCGAGCACCACCCCGAGGAGCTCGACCAGGCCATCGCGGCGTACCGGTGCTTCGAGCCCTACGACGAGGATCCCCAGGCCTATGCGTGGGCCACCCGCATGGTCAGCGAGTCCTGCGAGGCGGAGGTCGTGGAGCTGCTGGCCGAGGTGCGGCGCGCCGCGCTCGACGACGCGGCGAGCACGGGCGACGCGGACGACGCCTTCGATGCGCTCCAGAACGCCGAGGTGGTCGCCGGCGCGGAGCGCTACTACCGCACGATGGTCCGCGCCGACGGCGAGTCGTGGAACGTGCGCGACGGCCACATGGCCGACACCCTCGACCGCCTCATGGCCCACCACGGCCCCTCGGCCCGGGGGGTCGTGTGGGCGCACAACACCCATGTGGGCGACGCCCGGGCCACCGACATGGCCCGCGCCGGCATGCTCAACCTCGGGCAGCTGGCACGTGAGCGGCACGCGGACGACGGCGTCATGCTCGTCGGCTTCGCCGGCCACCGCGGCAGCGTCATCGCTGCACCGGCATGGGGCGACCCGCCGCGCCGGACGCCCGTGCCACCCGCCCTGGCGGGCACGCACGAGGACCTCCTCCACCGCGCCCTGGGCCAGCCGTCGCTGCTGACCTTCCCCGAGCGGCGCGACGGTGCCTGGCTGGCGGGCCGCCGAGGCCACCGGGCCATCGGGGTCGTCTACGAGCCCGAGGCCGAGCGGCGCGGCAACTGGGTGCCCACGGTCATGGGTGAGCGCTACGACGCCCTGCTGTCGTTCGACGAGACCGACGCGCTCCACCCCCTGCAGAGCGAGGAGCCCCGCCGCCGCGGCGAGCTCGAGACCTACCCCTGGAGCGCCTGACCGCCGTCGTCCTCCTCGCCGGCGTCGTCCTCCTGCTCGTCGCGGGGATCCTCGTCAAGGGCGTCGCGCTCGCGCGCCGCGGCGACCGTCTCGGGGTCGACCGGGTCGGCGTCGTTGAGCTCGGTGCGCAAGTAGGTGAGGATCGCGGCGATCTCGGTGTCGCTCAGCGCGGGCCCGAACGCCGGCATGCCGCCGCGCCCGTGGAGCACCGTCTCGGCGACGACGCGCGGGTCGTCGATCGAGACGAAGGCGCTGTCCGCGAGCGGCGGGAACACGCCCTCGATCCCGGTGCCGTCCTCCTGGTGGCAGGCGGAGCAGACCTGGACGAACAGCTCGCGACCGTCGAGCTCCTCGACCGGCGGACCCGTGACCCCCTGCGCCTCGGTGGTGTCCGGCGCGGCCTCACCGTCGCCATCGTCGTCGTCGGCGCAGGCAGCCACGAAGGTGAGGGCGGCGACGGTCGCCAGGAGCAGCTGGGGCAGAGGTCGGGGGCTCACGCGCTCTGCTGCACCCGCTCGTGCAGCCGCTCCATCGTGTACCAGGCCGACTCGATGGCCCCGGCCATCCACGCCGGCAGGTAGCTGAGGTGCTCACCCGCGAAGTAGTAGCGCCCGTCGGGCTCGAGGAGCGTCTCGTACGGCACGCCGCGGCTCTCCTCGGTGTGCTCCGCCCAGCCGCCGAGGCTGTACCGCTCGAGGTGCCAGAAGTGGGAGAAGACCTTCTCGGCATGTCGCTCGTAGAGCCCGGGGTGGATCTGCTCCCCTGACTCGATGGCCCACCGGGCCCGCTCCTCCTGCGACCACCGGCTGACCTCGGTGGCCTGGTCGAGGAAGAGGTAGAAGCCCTGCACCACGCCCTTGGACCCGAGATAGCCGTAGTTCGGGTAGGAGATGGTGCCCGCCGGCGTGTCGCTGTACGAGTGACCGCCGAAGATGCTCTCGTCCTCCTCCCAGAAGCGTCGATCCATCTGGATGCCCATCTTCCCGGTGGGGAAGTAGGCGATGCGCTCGAACGCCTGTCGCGTGCGCCCGCTGAGGTCGCCCGGCAGCTGGTTCAGGACCGACGTCGGGATGGTGACGACGCCGTAGTCGGCGGCGTGCTCGCGGATCTCGCCCGTGGCGATGTCGCGGTAGACGACCCGCACGCCGTTGTCGTCCTGGCGCAGCTCCTGCACCTCGGCGCCGTAGGTGATGCGGTCGGCGATGCGGTCGCGGAAGGCGTCGGCGATGCGGTCCATCCCCCCGACGGGCTGGAACATCGTCTGCTGGAAGTTGTACGACTCGAGGCCGAGCACGCTGGCGCCAGGGACCTGGCTGTAGATCCCGAGGACCTGCTCGAGCGACATGGGCTCGCCGATCTCGCCCTCCTGGCGCGCCGCGCCGGGAGGGACCTCGTAGCCACGCTGATCGGTGCCGACGTAGGCCAGCTCGTCGGGGTCGAGCCCGGTGGAGCTCACGAGCAGGTCGATGAGCGCCTCCGCGTCGTCGTCGTCCATGGGCTGGTCGAGCGCCCCCTGGTCGGTCGCCTTGGCGAGCAGCTCGGCGATGTGTCCCCGCCCGTCCGCGCGATGGGCACGCAGGCGCACCCGGTCCTCGCCCGCCACGACCCAACCCGCCTGGTTGTCGTTGTTGAACGTCTCGAGCGGCACGCCGAAGGCCCGGCAGTAGTGCATGGTCGACGCATGGTGGTGCGGGATGCGCCACGGCCCGATGTTGAAGTAGTGCCCATCGTCGTAGTCGACCGTGACGGCGGGCTTGCCCAGCTCCTCGATCACCGAGCCCGCGCGCAGCGTCTGCACCCGGCCACCCGCTCGCTGCCGGGCCTCGAAGACCCGGGTGTCGTAGCCCAGCTGCGCCATCTCGTAGGCGGTGGTCATCCCGGCCAGGCCCGCCCCGAGGATCACGACGCTCGTGCCGTTGGCCGACCCCTCCAGCGGCGGGGGCGCCGACTGGCTCGGCCGGCCCAGCAGCTGCCATGCATCGAGGGCGTTGAAGACTGCGGTGGAGCCACCGGTCACGCCCAGCAGGCCGAGGAAGTGACGGCGCGGGATGGACCGGAGGACCTCACTCAAGGAGGAGGCTCCCCTCCATGCCCGCTGCGCGGTGGCCGGGCACGTCGCAGTAGTACGTGTAGCTGCCGGACTCGAGCGTGATGGTGCCCTGATCCGTGTCGCCGTTCTCCGTCACCTCGAGCTTGAGCTCGTCCTCGTGGTCCTCGACGAGCCAGGTGTGCTCCAGCTCCCCCTCGTTGACGAGGGTCACGTCGAGCTCGCCCGGGGAGGCGGATGCCTCGGCGGGATCCCATGCGATGTCGAGCGCGATGAACTCGAGCGACCCGCCGGCGACCTCGGCGCCGTCGGTCTCGCCGCTGTCCGTGGCGCCCTCCGACGTCTCGTCGGTCGCCGCGTCGTCGCCGTCCTCGTCGGTGTCGCCGCACGCTCCGAGCACGCTCAGCCCTGCGATCGCGATCAGCGCTGGGGTGAGGCGTCGAAGCTGCATGCCGTCCCTCGGGTCGAGTGGGCTCGCCTCACCCCGGCCGTCGAGCGGCAGGAGAGGCCTGACCCACGCCGTATAACCGTTCCGCGCCGACCTGATACCCCTCAGCGGCGCGGGACCTGGGCCACCCTGTGGCGCTCCGCGAGCACGGCGTTGAGCTCGCCACCGAGCAGCAGGCCGACCGCGAGGAGGTAGAGCCACAGCAGGACGATGAGGGCGCCGCCGAGCGCTCCCATCACCTGGTTGGCCTCGGCCGCCACCGCCAGGTACAGGCGGAAGCCGGCCGAGAGCAGCGCCCACAGCAGCGCGGTGAGCATCGCGCCCGGCAGGTCCCAGCGCCACGGCGTGCGGTGGTTGGGAGCGATGTGGAACACCGTCGCCGCCCACGTCACCATGAGAGCGACGACGAGCGGCCACCGGGCCCAGGTCCACAGCGCCGCGAAGAGGTCCCCCGCTCCCAGGTGGTCGGCAACGTCGCGGCCGGTGCCGAGCAGGGGCCCCAGCACCACCATGGCGAGGACCAGCGCCACCACGACCACGGTGCCCAGTGCCAGGGCGAGCGCCAGGGCACGGAGCCCGACGTAGCTGCGCCGCTCGTCGAGGTCGTAGACGACGTCGAGGCCGTTGATGACGGCCACGAAGCCGCGGGAGGCAGCCCAGAGCGCGAGCAGGGCACCGACGGTGAAGGTGCCCGGGCTGGCGTCGACGAACAGCGTCCGGACGGCGTCGATGGTGCCGGACGCCTCGTCGGTCAGGACGCGCTCGAGGAAGCCCACCACGCCCCGCTCCACGCGGGCCGCCACGTCGCCGCCCGCGAGCGCCTCCAGGGAGCTGAGCGCGGCGGCGACGGCGAGCAGCGCCGGGAACAGGCTCAGCAGCCCGAAGAACGCCACCTCCGCGGCGAGCCCACCGACCCGGTCGTCGCGCCACTCGCGCACCAGCACCGCGCCGAGGTGACCCGGCCGTTCCATGGCTGACCGGAGGCGCCGCGGGAGGGATCGCATCACGCCAGGGTCGCGCGGCGACGCACGCCCGGAAACGACCGCACCCCGCCGCAGGGGGCCGCGTACCTTGCGGCCATGCGCGCACCCTGGCCGAGCGCCGCCCGAGGCCGGCTGCCGGTGCGCGTGGCGGGGTTCCTCGGGGCCGAGGCCCTCAGCGCCATCGGCTCGTGGGCCACGATCGTCGCGATCTGGGGGTACGCGGCCTACGAGTACGACGCCTCGGCGGGTGACGTGTCGCTCTTCGGCGTGGCGTTCGCGCTGCCCGGCGTGGTGCTCGGACCCGTCACGGGCACGATCATCGATCGGCTCGGACCGAAGGTGACGCTGGTGATCGCCAAGGTCGTCGGCGTGGCGGCATCGCTCGCGCTGCTGCGCCGAACGGTGGCGTGCACCTTCGCGGTGCACCTGCTCTACGGCATGGCGCTGCTCTCCGAGCCGCTCTACGTGCGGGATGTGCTCGACCGGTCCGAGGAGGTGTTCGCCGCGCTGCAGACCGTCTTCGGGATCTGCCTCGTCGCCGGTGGGCTCCTGGCGGCGCGCCTAGGCGAGCGCCTGGCGTCGTTCGGGTGGGTGACGTTCGGCGTCGCTGCCTCCGGGCTCGCTGCCATCGTCTACCTCGGGACCCCGTGGGTGCTCGTGGCCTTCGTCGGCGTGGCGCTGTGGGGGGTCGCCACCGCGGTGATCTCGGGCCCCTCCCGCACGGTGCTCCAGCGCGGGAGCCCGCAGCGGGCGCACGGTCGCGTCCTGTCGGCCGACTACGTCGCCGGCAGCTCCGCCGAGCTCGTCGGCATCGGCATCGCCGGCGTGCTGGTCGGCGCGCTCGGCGTGCAGTGGTCGATCCTCTGGGTGGGGGCGGCGGTGAGCGGCGCGGCAGCGTGGCTCACGCTGGCCGACCGGCGAGACCGGGGCGTCATGCCGGCATGGCCGCCGGTGCTCGACGCGGACCCGATGCCCGCCACCGAACCGGGTTGACCGTGCCGGGACCCGAGCGGTGAAGGCCGAGAGCGCCGGCCCCGAGCCGTCGCGCCTTGCTCGACGGCTCGGCACGTTCGATGCAGTGGTGATCGGCCTGGGCTCGATGATCGGTGCCGGCGTCTTCGCCGCCATCGGGCCGGCAGCCGATGCGGCCGGGGCCGGGCTGCTCGTCGGCTTGGCCGTCGCCGCCGTGGTCGCCTTCTGCAACGCGACCTCGTCGGCACAGCTGGCCGCGCTCCACCCCGAGTCGGGCGGCACCTACGTGTACGGCCGCGAGCGGCTGGGTGAGGTGTGGGGGTACCTCGCCGGCTGGGGCTTCATCGCCGGCAAGATCGCGAGCTGCGCTGCCATGGCACTGACGTTCGGGGCCTATGCCGCACCCAGCGCGGCTCGCCCCCTGGCAGTCGCCTCGGTGGTCGCGCTCACCGCAGTCAACTACCGGGGCATCCGCAAGACCGCCTGGCTCACCCGGCTCATCGTCGCCGTGGTGCTCGCAGCCCTGGCTGCGGTCGTCGCCGGTGCCCTGCTTGGCGGCTCGGCGAGCGCCGACCGGCTGGGGCCGCTCTTGGACGCCGGTGTCGGCGGGATCCTGCAAGCCGCCGGTCTTCTGTTCTTCGCGTTCGCGGGCTACGCCCGGATCGCCACGCTCAGCGAGGAGGTGGTCGATCCCGCGCGCACCATCCCGAGGGCGATCCCGCTGGCCCTGGCGATCACGCTGGTGGTCTACGCCGCGGTCGCGGGGGCGGCGCTGCTGGCCGCGGGGCCGGAGCTGCTTGCCACCGCTGGCGCGCCCCTCGCGGCCGCGGTGGAGCAGGGCTCGCTGGACCGGTTGGCACCCGCGGTGCGCATCGGGGGCACGGTGGCAGCGCTCGGCGTGCTGCTCTCGCTGCTCGCGGGCGTGTCGAGGACCGCCTTCGCCATGGCGGCCGACGGCCACCTGCCCAGCTGGCTCGCGGCGGTCCACCCCCGATGGCGGGTTCCCCACCGGGCAGAGGCGACGATCGGCGCCGTGGTCGTCGCCGCGGTGATCGCCGTCGACCTGCGCGGGGCGATCGGGTTCAGCTCCTTCACCGTGCTGGCGTACTACGCGATCGCCAACGCGGCGGCATGGACCCTGCCGGGCGACGAGCGACGCTGGCCACGGCCGCTCGCCGGGCTCGGCCTGGTCGGGTGCGTGACGCTGGCCGCGACCCTCCCCCTCGCCGGCGTCACCGCAGGGGTCGCCGTGCTCGGGGTGGGCGCGGCGGTGTGGGCGCTGCGAGCCGCCCGCTGAGCGCGCCGACGTCTCCCGATGCTCGCCGTGGGTAGGAGACCGCCGTGCAGGACCGACCCGACGAGACCGACCGCCTCGAGCCGGATGCGCCGTCGGGCCTCCCGGCCGATCCGATGGCGCCGGGGAGCAGCGTCGACGACGACGAAGCGGACGACCCGCCCGACCAGGCCGTCGAGCCGAACGAGCCCGCCTGATCGCCGTCGGTCAGCTCGCCTGCCAGGCGACCTGACCGCCGATGACGGTGGCGGCGACCTCGCCGGCGCTCGTCAGCACCACGACATCGCCTCGGGCGCCCGGCGCGAGACGGCCGAGCGCTCCTCGCCCGAGGACCGCAGCGGGCGCGGCCGACGCGGCGGCCGCGGCATCCCGCAACGGGCACCCGGTCAGCTCGACCAGGTTCCGCACGGCGCGGTCCATCGACAGGTCGCTGCCGGCCAGGGTGCCATCGGCCAGGCGCACTCCCTCCGGGCTCTGGCTGAGGGCGCGGCCAGCGAGCCTCGTGCGCTCGTGGCTCCCGAGCGCGGCGACGGCATCGGTGACCAGCACCAGGCGCGGGCCCAGGGACCGCCACGCAACGGCGACGGTGAGGGGGTGGAGGTGCACGCCGTCCGCGATCACCCCGGCCCGCACCCGGCCGTCCGCCAGCGCGACGCCGGCGAGGCCCGGGCTGCGGTGGTGCAGCGGCGCCATGGCGTTGAACAGGTGCGTCACGAACGACACGCCGGCCTCGATCGCCGCCGCGGCCTCCTCGGCCGTGGCGTCGGTGTGCCCGGCGGCCACGACCACGCCACGCCCGACGAGCTCGCGCACGAGCGGCAGCGCGCCGGGCAGCTCGGGCGCGAGGGTCACGAGGGCGACACCGGTCGCAGCCGACCAGCTCGCCGCGCGCTGGGGGTCCGGGGCGCTGAGGTGGCGTGGGTCGTGCGCGCCGCGGCGGCCGGGCGCCAGGAAGGGGCCTTCGAGGTGGAGGCCCAGCGGCTCGGCGACGACCCCACCGGGGTGGCGGGCCCACGCCGCCAGCGCCCGCTCGATGGCACCCGGGGGCGAGGAGACGATGGTGGGCAGCCACGCGGTGACTCCGGTGCGGGGCAGCAGCCGGGCCAGCTCCCAGAGCGCCTCGGGTTCGGACGTGAGATCGATCCCGAAGCCGCCGTTGCATTGCAGGTCGACGAAGCCGGGCACCACCACGGCGCCTGCGGCGTCGAGCACGTCGATCCCCCGGGTCGGGCGCAGGCGCGCGCCCACGGCCTCGATGGTGCCGCCCCGCACGATCACCTCGACATCGCCGCCGGTGATCGCCAGGTCGCCGCTGGCGCCGCGCGGACCCCTCCCCCCGCTGTCAGCCATCGCTCCTCCGATCCGGCGGTCGACCCTGATCGTGGTCAGGCCGGACCGGGGGCTGCAACCGGCGCGCTCAGCGCCGCCGCCGGGCACCGTGCACGAGCACCCGCTGGTAGAGGCCGGCGGGCAGCCGGGAGACGAGGTCGAGCACCTTGGCGTCGGGGCCGATGAGCGCCCGGCGACGGTCCTTCTCGACCGCCGGGAGGATCTGGCGGGCCGCCTTCTCCGGCGTGGTCATGGCGACCTGGTCGAAGTCTCGGCGAGCCTGCTCGGGTGAGCCGGTGAGGGCCAGCGCGCTGTCGTCCATGCGGGCGTTGCGGGCGATGTTGGTCTTGATGCCGCCGGGGTGGACCGTCGTGCGACGACACGCCGCAGCCGCTCGATCTCGAGCTCGATGCGCAGCGCGTCGGTGAAGCCCCGCACGCCGAACTTGGCCGCGTTGTACGCCGACTGCGACGGGATGCTGACGAGCCCGAACACGCTCGAGAGGTTGACGATGTGGCCCTCGCCGGCCGCCTTGAGGTGCGGCAGGAACGCCTTGGTGCCGTGCACCACGCCCCAGAAGTTGATGCCCATCAGCCACTCGAAGTCCTCGTAGGACATCGCCTCGATCGTGGCGCCGAGGGCGACGCCGGCGTTGTTGAAGATCGAGGTTGACCTTGCCGTGGTCGGCGACGACCTGGTCGGCCCACGCGTACACCGCGTCGCGGTCGGCGACGTCGACGCGCTGCGAGGTGACCTTCACGCCGCGCGCCCTCGCAGCAGCGCGACCGTCTCGGCCAGGCCGACCTCGTCGATGTCGGACAGCGCGAGGTGCGCGCCCCGCCGGGCCAGCTCGTCGGCGAGCGCCCGGCCGATGCCGGACCCGGCGCCGGTGATGGCGGCGACCCGCCCGTCGAAGCCCTTCACGACGTCAGACCCGCGCCAGCTCGGGCGCGGCATCGTCCGGCGGGGGCCGGGTTGGAGAACACCATGGCGTCGTCGTCGATGCCGGCGCAGCTTCAGGGCCCGGTAGTCGCGCAGGTAGCTCTGGTGCACCTGCCACGGGAACCGCGAGCCCTGCTTCGGGAACCGGTCGGCCGAGCGCTGCACGTAGCCCGGACGACAGGCCGAGCAGCGGCTGCGGCGGTGACCGACGGCGTCGTGGTTCACGCGGCGTGCACTGGCGCAGGCCCGGTGTCGCGCATGTGGTTGAGCAGCCGGCATCACGTAGTCGCAGGTGAGGTCGCACTTCAGCGTCCACGAGGCGTTCGTGTAGCCGATCGGCCAGCGCCAGGTTCGGGCACGCCCTCGAGCATCATCCCCTTGTAGGTGAGCCGCGTCGGCGATGTCGACCGCCTCGCCGTCGACGCGACAGCTCGATGCCGCCGATGAACAGCAGCTCGAGCCCGGTGGCGGTGACGATGATGTCGGCCTCGAGCTCGTCGCCCGACTCGAGCAGCGATGCCCGGTCTCGGTGAACGTGTCGATGTGGTCGGTGACCACCGACGCCGTGCCCGGCGCGGATCGCCTTGAACAGGTCGCCGTCGGGCACGACGCACAGCCGCTGGTCCCACGGGTCGTAGCGGGGCGTGAAGTGGGTGTCGATGTCGTAGCCCGTCGGGCAGCTGCGCGCTCGACGCCCTTGCGCAGCATCCGCTTCACGAGCGCCGGGCCGGCGCTGGCTGAGCTGGTAGAAGCGCCTGGGTGCCGAGCGCGATGCACCAGCGGATGGCCGGGCCCGACGACGCGCGTCGGGCAGCACCCGGCGCAGCAGCGTGGGCGACGCGGGTTCTTGGCCGGCAGCGACGCGATGTAGGTCGGCGACCGCTGCAGCATCGTGACGTGCGCGGCCGTCGTCGGCCAGCGACGGGATGAGCGTGACGGCGGTGGCGCCGCTGCCGATCACCACGACCCGCTTGCCGGCGTAGTCGAGGTCCTCGGGCCAGGCCTGCGGGTGCACGATCGTGCCCCGCGAAGCGGTCCATGCCGGCGAAGTCGGGCTGGTAGCCCTGGTCGTAGCGGTAGTAGCCGCTGCACGAGAACAGGAAGCCGCAGGTGAGCTCGACCGTCTCGCCGGTGTCGGTGCGCTCGGCGGTGACGTGCCAGCGTGCCTCGTCGGTCGACCAGTCGGCGCGCGACGATGCGGTGGTGGAAGCGGATGTGCTCGTCGATGCCCGCCTCGGCCGCGGTGTCGCTGGATGTACTGCAGGATCGACGCGCCGTCGGCGATCGACTTCTCGCCGTCCCACGGCCGGAACGAGTAGCCGAGGGTGTACATGTCGGAGTCGGACCGGATGCCCGGGTAGCGGAACAGGTCCCACGTGCCGCCGATGGCGTCGCGCGCCTCGAAGATGGCGTAGCTGGCCCACGGGCACTCGGTCTGGAGGTAGTGCGCCGGCGCCGATGCCGGACAGGCCGGCGCCGACGATCAGGACGTCGAGGTGCTCGACGGTGCGGTGCATCGCTCATGCGGCCGGGGAGGTGGCGAGCTTGTCGTTCAGCGTGCCGTTCGTCGCCGAACAGCTCGCTCGCGCCACTGCTCGACGAGCTCGGTGGTGTCGCGGTCGTCGGGGTGGAAGTCGGGGCGGTTGTAGTCGCTGCAGCTGGTGCCACAGCTCGCGGCTGCACGAGCGGCGAGCGCCGGAAGCGCCGCCAGCTCCGGCGGAGCGTTGCCGCGGCGGTAGGTGGCCGCGGTCGCCGAGCAGCGAGATGACGACCTGGACGGCCATGCCGACGACGAAGCCGACGCGTGAGCGAAGTTCATCGTCCAGCACCCGCATGCGCTCGCTGCCGCCGACCGCCTTGTAGACGTCGAAGGCGACGGCCTTGTGCTCGGACTCCTCGAGGGCGTGCCAGAGGAACAGGTTGCGGACCTCCTCGTGGCCGAACAGGTCCCGCGCCTCCTCGCTCGGTCAGCAGCGAGCTCGGCCAGCGTGGCGGTGAAGTGCTCGAGGGCGGCGGTGGCGGCCAGGTTGGCCGAGTCGGGCAGCGAACCGCTCGCGCAGGCCGAGGCCCGACGCTGGTGAACCGCTCGAATCGCTTCGTCGGGTAGCCGAGCTCGTCGAGGCGGTCGTTGAGCGCCCGGTGCTCGCGGCCGTGCATGGCCTCCTGGCCGATGAAGCCGGCGACCTGGCGCTTGAGCTCGGGGTCGGTGATCTGGTCGCGGAAGTGCCGGACCGAGCGGACGAAGAAGTCCTCGCCGTCGGGGAACACCGCCGACAGCGACGGCGGCCAGGTGGCTCAGGATGAGGTCGCCGTCGGCGGCGAAGTGCTTCGGCAGGTCGCGCAGCGACTCCTCGAAGGAGATGCGCCGGGTGGGGACCTTGCGGTCGGAGTTGCTGGGCTGGGCCATCGTCTGCTCCTCGCCGGCTGGTGCGGGTCATCGTAGACGATTTGAGTGATTTCCTCAATCCCTCAATTCTGTTACGCTTGTCACATGGCCGACCCGGGCCAGACCAAGGGCGAGCAGACCCGGCGGGCCATCCTCGACGCCGCCATCGCCCGCTTCGGCCGCGACGGCTACCGGGCCACGTCGGTGGCCGACATCGCCCGCGACGCCGGCGTCGGCGGCACGCGTCGCCTACGCCTACTTCCCCAACAAGGAGGCGCTGTTCCTCGCCGCCATCGACGAGGACGCCGCCGCCGTCATCCACGAGGGCGCTCTCGAGCGTCATCGACGAGCCCGGCATCCAGGACTGGCGCCAGACGCTGATCTTCACGCTCGCTCGCCGCCGTCGAGCGCCACCCGCTGGCCCGGCGCCTGCTCGCCGGCCTCGAGCCCGAGGTCACCGACCGGGTGCTCGAGATCCCGGCCCTGGCCGAGCTGCGCAAGGCGTGCGCCGAGCGCATCCGCGCCGAGCAGCTCGCGGGCACGGTCCGCGCCGACATCGACCCCGTCGCCATCGGCAACGGCATCGTCGTCGATCATGCTGTCGCTGCTGATGTCGGTCGTGCAGGTCGGCCGCGAGCGCGGCGCTCGCCTACGCGGACCGACGTCGCCGCGGTGTTCGAGGCCGCGCTCGACCCGACGCCGCGATCCTGAGCGACGGCCGCGAGCAGGTGCTGCGCCACCCCGCCCCCTACGGGGGATCGACCACCAGCTGACCTCGGAGCGCACCGTCGGGCAAGGCGGCGGTGTGGACGTCGACGGAGAAGTCGCTGGGGCTCGCGGCGAGCTGGTCGCTGCGGCCCGGTGGCACGTCGATGCAGGTGCGCACGGCGTTGAACGTCGGCGTCGGGAGCGGCACGATCACCGGCCCGTGGGCGCCGGAGGCGCCTTCGTGGAGGTGCGCGGCAACGGGCGTGTCGGTGCCGCGCACCTCGAGCTGCACGCAGATGTGGCCGTCGCCGACGAGATCGAGGTAGACGTGGCCGGCCCCGTGGGGGTCACCGGCGCCGGGCGCCGCGGCCGCTCCCGTCAGGGGTGCCTCGAGCTGGACGCTGACGGCGAGCCGGCCGCGGACCGCGCCGTCGGGGTAGGCGTCGGTGTGCACGTCGACGTAGTAGCCGGCCGGGTCGGCGGCGATGTCGGCCACGAGGCGCGGGTCGAGCCCGCCGACGCAACCGTCGGCGACTGCCTCGTCGCCGTCGAACGGCGCCAGGGTGACGACCACGGGTCCGTCCGCCCCGGCCTCCGCCGCGTGGACGTGCGCCGCCGTCGGGACCGCAGCACCGACGTAGTCGATGGACGCGCACACGGTGGTGCCGTCCTCGAGGAGGTCGACGAACGCCACACCACCGGCGTCGACCTCACCCGGAGGGCCCTCCTCGTCGCCGCTGAGCGTCGTGCCGAGGAGGGTGGCGAGCGGCGAGAGCTGCCCGCGCACCGCGCCCTCGGGGAAGGCCGCCGTGCGGATCTCGACGTGGTGGCGGTGCGGATCCGCGAAGACCTGCTCGATCTGGTCCTCGTGGATGCCGTCGATGCAGCTGCGCTCCCAGCCGCGCTCGCCGCCGGGGGTGCCCGGCGTCGGGAGCGCGAACAGCACAGGGCCCGTGAGGCCTGCGGCGCCGGCGCGGACGTGGGCGCCGGTCGCGCCCTCCGTCAGGGGACCGTCGACGTCCCAGGTGACGCACAGCATGCCCGGCGTGGTGGAGCGCTCGAAGCGAGCGGTCACCTGCGCGCCGGCGTCGCCCGGGCCCGGGACCTGCTCGGCCCCGCGCAGGTCGGCAGCGAGCGCAGCAACGTGCTGGAGCGGGCGCGCCGTGCTCGACTCGATCATGAAGTCGATCGTCCGCGCCACGAGCGACGCCATCGCTGCGCGCGTCACCTGCGCGCGCGGGGCGAAGCGGTCTGCCGTGACGCCACCGATGATGCCGAGCGCGGCGAGGGCGTTGATGGAGCGCTCGTGGGCGGTCGCCGCCTCGTCGTCGACGAAGGCGTCGGGCGGGTTCGCGGGCAGCACCGTGCCCAGCTCGATCGCCCGTGCCAGCAGCGTCGCCGCCTGGGCCCGGCTGACCGGTGCGCCCGGTGCGTAGCTGGCCGCGGTGGTGCCCTGGACGACCCCGAAGCGCGCCAGCACCTCGATGGCGGGAGCGTGGGGCGAACCGGCGACGTCGCTGAAGCCGCTGTCGCCCGGCTCGCTCGTCACGCCGCTGAAGGCCAGCGCCCGGGCGACGAACGACGCCATCTGGCCGCGGGTCACGACCCGGGCGGGCGAGAAGGCGGTCGCCGTCGTGCCCTTCGTGACGCCGTACGCGTCGAGGCAACGGATCGCCGCGGCGTGCACGGAGCCGTCGACGTCGGTGAAGGGGCTGACGAGGCCAGGTGGGCAGGCGAAGCCGGCGACGTCTCGGGGCGGGCCGGCCGCCGCCGAGGCCGGGAGATGCGCGCCAGCCAGCGCGCCGACCAGCGCCACCCGGGCCAGCCAGCGCGCTCGACGACCTGCTCCCATGGCGACACCTCGATCCGCGCGGCGCCCGCTGCCGCCGCGGCAGCCTATTGCGGCTCGTCTGCCGGACCGGCCGGCGCAGGTGGGGCCCGTGCCCGGCCGTCATATGCTTATGGAGTGATCGATCAATCTTCGGCCCAGCCGGCTGCTGCCCGACCACTGGTCGACTCCTTCGGGCGCGTGCATCGCGACCTGCGGATCTCCGTGACGGATCGCTGCAACTTCCGCTGCACCTACTGCATGCCTGCGGAGGGGATGCAGTGGCTGCCCCGCGAGGAGCTGCTCAGCTTCGAGGAGATCGAGCGGCTGGCGAGGATCTTCGTGCTGCAGCACGGGATCACCGCCATCCGGCTGACCGGCGGCGAGCCGACGGTCCGCTCGCACCTGCCGCTCCTCGTCGCCAAGCTGGCCCGGCTCCCGATCGACCTGTCCCTGACCACCAACGGCGCGACCCTTCGCCAGACCGCGCGAGCACTGGCGGCCGCTGGCCTGCAGCGGGTCAACATCTCGCTCGACTCGCTGCAGGCGCCACGCTTCGCGGCGCTCACCCGGCGCGACGCGCTCCAGCAGGTCCTCGACGGCGTCGATGCTGCCCTCGATGCCGGCCTCAGCCCCGTGAAGCTCAACGTCGTCGTCGTGCGCGGGGTCAACGACGACGAGATCGTCGACCTGGCCCGGTTCGGTCGGGATCGTGGCGTGATCGTCCGCTTCATCGAGTTCATGCCGCTCGACGCCTCGGGTGGCTGGCGCGGCGAGCAGGTGGTGTCCCAGGCCGAGGTCCTCGAGCGGATCGGCGCCGTGTTCCCGGTCGAGCCGCTGGCGCGCGAGCACGAGCCGTCGTCGCGCTTCCGCTACCTCGACGGTGCCGGTGAGGTCGGGGTCATCCCCAGCGTCTCGGAGCCGTTCTGCGACCGATGCGACCGGATCCGGCTCACCGCCGACGGTCAGCTCCGCAGCTGCCTCTTCTCGCTCGATGACCACGACCTGCGCGGCGTGCTTCGAGGCGGCGGCGACGACGATGCCGTCTCGAGCGCCATCGAGGCCTGTGTCGGCGCCAAGTGGGCCGGCCACGCCATCAACCAGGTGCAGTTCGTCCGGCCCCGACGCTCGATGAGCCAGATCGGCGGCTGACCGAGCCGGCCGGACGCCGCAGCGCGCCTGGCGGGGGCTCGTCGATCACGATCATGCAGGCGCCGGCGCGCTGGCGTGGATGGGCCCGTCCCCCTCGGACAGCCGCCGTGCCGCGCGGCCGGTGGCATCGCTGATGATCTCGGCACAGATCGACACGGCCGTCTCCTCGGGCGTGCGCGCGCCGATGTCGAGACCGATGGGGCTCCGCAGCCGCGCCAGGTCGTGCTCGGCGACCCCGGCCTCCAAGAGGCGCTGGTGGCGCTGGGCGGTCGTGCGGCGAGACCCCATCGCACCGAGGTAGCCGACGTCGGTGGCGAGCGCTGCGACGATGGCGGGCACGTCGAACTTGTGGTCGTGGGTCAGCACGCACACGGCGTCGCGCGAGCCCAGCGACGGGCCGACCCGCTCCAGCAGGCGATGTGGCCAGTCGACGACCACCTCGTCCGCGAACGGGAACCGCTGCGTGGTCGCGAACACCTCCCGCGCGTCGCACACGGTGACGACGTAGCCGAGCACCTTGGCCACGCGGACCAGGGCTCCCGTGAAGTCGACCGCGCCGAAGATGAGCATCCGTGGCGGAGGCGCGAAGGTCTCGATGAACACCGTGACCTCGTCCTGTCGTGCCTCGCCATCGCGCCCGTAGTGGCGCGTGCCGGACCTGCCGGCCCCCAGCTCGGCCAGCGTGTCGCGGGCGACGACGCGGGTGAGGCCATCGCTGCCCAGCTCCCCCTCCACCTCACCGGTCGCACGCGCCACGAGCGCTCCACCGCTGCCCGTCCCCGCCACGACGGTGGCGAGCGCGACGGGACGCTGCGCGGCGATCTCCGCTGCAAGGCGGGCGACGACCTCCCAGTCGGGCTCCTCCAGGTAGACGTGGATCGTTCCACCGCACGTGAGGCCGACGGCGAAGGCGTCGTCGTCGCTGTAGCCGAAGCTCACGAGACGGCCCCCGCCGCGTGAGTCGAGCAGGGTGAGCGCCTCCGCCACCACCGCACCCTCGACGCACCCGCCCGACACCGAGCCGGCGACCTGACCGTCGTCGCTCACCGCCATGGCGGCACCGGGCAGACGAGGCCCGGATCCCTCGACGCCGATCACTCGAGCGATGGCGACGCGCCGCCCCTGTCGCCGCCACCGCTCGAGGTCAGAGATGATCTCCTTCACCGCATCCGCCGTCGGTGCGGCGGATCAGCCACCGAAGAAGGCGTCATAGTCGATCTCCTCGGTGATGATGCCGTAGTCGACCACCCGTGCACCCATCGCCTCCACCGAGGCACGATCGACCTCTTGCGGCCAGATCGGCAGCGACATCGCCTCTGCCACCGCGGCGTCGATCCCGGCGAAGCTCGGCAGGATGGCGCGCACCTCGTCCTGGTTCTCCGTCGCGTAGTCGAGCGATGCGGCGTAGGCCCGCTGGAACGCCTCGATGAGCTCCGGGTCCTCCTGGGCGAGCTTCTCGCTCGTGAACATCAGCGCGACCTGGAGCTCGGGCTCGGTCTCCTCGAAGTTGTAGGAGATCACGCGCGCCCCGGCCTCGACGGCCTGGGTGACGAAGGGCTGCACGACCCACGCAGCGTCGATCTGTCCCTGCTCCAGCGCCGGGAGCATGTCACCGAACCCGAGCTCGACGAACTGGATGCTGTCGACGTCGACCTCTCCCGCGAACGCCTCGCGGATCGTCACCTCGCCGATGTTCCCGAGCGTGTTCACCGCGATCGTCTTGCCGGCGAGGTCCGCCACCGAGGCGATGTCGCTCTCCCCCGGCACCAGCACGGCCGAGTACTCCTTGTCCGCCTGCACCCCGGGTGCGACGGCGACGATGCCGAGCCCCTTGCTGCGGGCGGTGATGAGGGAGACGACGTTCGACCCGCCGATGTGCGCCTCGCCGCTCATCACGGCAGGGATCGCCGCGGCGCCGCCCTGACCGAGGTCCATCTTCAGATCGATGCCCTCGTCCTCGAAGAAGCCCTGCTCGACCCCCAGGTACAGCGGGGCGTAGTCCACGAGCGGCTGGATGATCAGCTGCACCGTCTCCAGCTCGGTCTCCTCCGACGCCGGGTCCGACCCGGACGCCTCGGAGTCGCTGGAGTCGTCACCGCAGCCGATGAGGAGCAGCAGGGGGACCGCCATGAACGCAACCATGCTCTTTCGCATTCTCTGAACCACGCTTTCTCTTGAGGGGAAGACAACATCTCTGGGTGGCGCCGGTGCCTGCACCGGCGCGGGATGGCTCAACCGCGCTTGACGATCGACGTGAAGACCTCCGCCCGCAGCTCGACATAGCGGGGAAGCGATTTCGTGGTGAGCTGATCGCGGGGCCGGGGCAGGTCGATGGTCAGGACCCGGTCGACGGTGCAGGGCGACGGCGAGAGCACCACGACCCGATCGGCCAGGTACACGGCCTCGTCCACGTCGTGGGTGACGAAGACCACCGTCAGGTCCATGGAGCTCCAGACGTCGAGGAGGAGATCCTCGAGGTCGGTGCGGGTCTGCGCGTCCACCGACGCGAACGGCTCGTCCATGAGCAGGATCTCCGGCTCGTACGCCAGGGCACGAGCGATCGCGACTCGCTGCTGCATGCCGCCCGAGAGCTGCCAGGGGTACTTGCTCGCCGAGCCCTCCAGCCCCACGGCGGCGAGCGCCTGGTCGACCTTGGCCTGCTTCTCCACCTTCCGGAGGCCCTTGCGGCGGAGCGGGAACCCCACGTTGCGCCCGACCGTCATCCACGGGAAGAGGGACCTGCTGTAGTCCTGGAACACGAGCGCCATCGACTCGGGAGGACCGTCGATGGCACGACCGTGCAGCAGTGCCTCGCCGCCGCTCGGGCTGATCAGCCCGGACAGGGACTTGAGCAAGGTGGTCTTGCCGCAGCCCGAGGGGCCCACGATGCACACGAACTCGCCGTCGGCGACGCTGAAGTGGAGGTCGGCGATCGCCAGGGTCGACTGGGCGTCGGACCCGTAGCGCTTGGAGAGGTGGACGACTTCGAGCACGATCAGCGGACCTCGTGGAGGGTGGTCGCCCGGTCGGGCGAGTCGACGATGGCGGCAGGAGACGGACCGGTGGCAGTCGACGGCGGCTGCGCGGCCCGGCGCGCGGCGCGGCGCCGAGCGCGTGGCGATGCGCTCCGTTGGGTGAGCGCCGAGGCGCGGGCGCCGTCGTGCCAGGCGAGCACCCGGCGCTGGATCAGGACCAGGACGAGGCTGAGCACGCTGCCGATGAGACCGAGGAGCAGGATCGCGGCCCACATCTCCGGGAGGTCGAAGCTGCGCTGCGACTGCACGAGGAAGAAGCCCACGCCGTTGGTGCTGGCGGTCATCTCGCTCAGCACCATGAGGATCACGGCGATCGAGAGGCTCGAGCGGAGCCCCGCGAAGATGTACGGCGACGAGGCGGGCAGCAGCGTGTGGAAGAGGCGGTCGCGAGCGGGCACCCGGTACACGCGGTTGACGTCGGCATAGGTGGGCTCGATGGCGCGGACGCCCTGGACGGTGTTGAGCAGGATCGGCCAGACGCAGCCCGCGGCGATGACGATGACCTTCATCCCGTCGCCCAGGCCGAAGACCAGGATGCCGAACGGGATGATCGCCGGCGGGGGCAGCGCCCGGAGGAACTCGATGACGGGCTGCGCGGCGCGGTAGGCGAGCCGGCTCGTGCCCAGCAGCAGGCCGACGCTCACGCCGCCGACGACCGCCAGGCCGTAGCCCGCCAGGAGGCGGACGAGGCTCGGCACCACGTCGGAGCCGACGCGCTCCCAGATCCACACCCGCTGGAAGGCAGCGACGATCTCGGAGAGCGGTGGGAAGAAGAACGAGTCGTTGGACCCGGACCAGACCCACCAGCCGACGAGCAGCGCTGCCGGGAGCGCGGCCTGGGTGGCGATCCGTGCGGCGCCGCGCCTCACGTCGGCACGGCCCGGTGGCTGGGGTGCCAGGAGAGCAGCGCACGCTCGCCCCGACCCAGGATCGAGTTGAGCACCATGCCCAGCAGCCCGGTGGTGACGATGTACGCGTACATCCGCACGGTGGCGCCGCCCGACTGGGCGAGGCCGATCTCGCGGCCGAGGCCCGGGGCACCCACGATGAGCTCGGTGCCCACGGCCAGGAGCAGCGCGATCGAGGAGGCGATCCGCGCGCCGGTGGCGATGTAGGGCAAGGTGCTCGGCAGGGTCACCAGGCACCAGCGGGCGACCTTGCCGACCCCGAAGGACCGCGCCGTGTCCAGCGCCACCGGATCGACGTCCTGGACCCCGTAGATGGCCTGGAAGAGCAGCGGCCAGAACGCGGCGAAGGTGATGAGGAAGAACTTCGTCTCCTCGCCGGTGCCCCACATCACGACGGCGAGCGGGATCAGCGCCACGGAGGGGACCGGCCGGACGAACTCGATGACGAGCTTGACGACGTCGTAGATCCGGGCGCTGGACCCGATGACGATGCCGAGCGGGATGGCGAGCAGGAGCGCCGTGCCGAGGCCCGTGGCCCAGCTCTGCACCGTGTCGAGCGTGGCCGTGCGGAACGTCGCCGTGCCTGCCTGCCTGGCGAGCTCCGCGAAGATCTCCGTGACCGGAGGGAACCACCTGGCATCGAGCACGCCATGGCGCGAGGCGAGCTCGAGGATCCCCAGCAGGACCAGGACCGTTGCCAGGCCCGGGAGCAGGGCGGAGAGCCGGCGGGCCCACCGCGCTGCAGCGCCACGACCCGGCGGGGCGATGCGCGCCTCCGCGAGGCCCGAAGCGGGATCCATCGTCGATTTATAGATCACTCAGTAGTGACACGCAAGCAGCGGGCTCAACGACGAGCATCGCCGTCCCCAGCCGGCACGGCCGCCTTGCCTTCGGGCGGTCGCAGCGCGACGTGACGCTCGGCCCGGACGCCGGCTGCCTCGACCACCGCATCGATGATCTTGTTGTACCCGGTGCACCGGCAGAGGTTCCCGGCCAGCTCCTCACGGATCACGGCCTCGTCGAGGACCTCACCCGCGTGGCGCTCGAGGAGGGCCTCCACGGACATGATCATGCCGGGGGTGCAGAAGCCGCACTGGGCGGCGCCGTTGCGGACGAACGCCGCCTGGACCTCGTCGAGGACGCCACGGTCGGCCACGCCCTCGATCGTGGTGACGCATCGGCCGGCCACCTGCCCCGCGAGCTGCAGGCAGGACACCACCGGCGCCCCGTCGACCAGCACGGTGCAGGCACCGCAGTCGCCGGTCAGGCACCCCCACTTCGTGCCGACCATCTCCAGGTCCTCGCGCAGCACGGACAGCAGCAGCGCATCCGGCTCGATCTCGCGCCGGACCGGGTCTCCGTTGACGGTGAGCTCGAGCCTCATTGCGCCTCCTCGCCGAGCACGCCGTTGATGGGCGCCCAGCGTTCGTTGAACTGGTCAGTGGCACGGAGCCAGGCGATCTTGATCGCACGCGGCACCAGGGCGCCGACGACACGCCGGCGGTAGTCGGTGCTCCCTCTGGCATCGGTGATGGGACTGCAGGCGGCCGCAGCCAGGCGCCCCGCCTCGCGAGCGCGCTCGGCGTCGTAGGGCTCGCCGACGAGCACCCCCTCGGCCTCGGACACGAGGAGCGGTACGGGGTTGACCGCTCCCAGAGCGACCCGCGCGGCGACGATCCGGCCGTCGTCGACCTCGACGCCCGCGGCCACACCGACGCCTGCGAGGTCCATCGCCCACCGGACGGTCTGGCGCAGGTAGACCGAGCCGAAGCCGCCGGCGGGAACGTCGCACACCACCGCGGTCAGGATCTCGGAGCGCTGCATCGACGTGCGACCCGGGGCGACGAAGAGCTCGCCGAGCGGGATCGTGCGAGCACCGTCGTCGCCGACGAGCTCCACCGATGCGCCGTGGACGAGCAGCGGCGGGGGCATCTCGGCCGACGGCGTCCCGTGCGCCAGGTTGCCGCCGAGCGTCGCCATGGTCCGGATCTGCGGCGACCCGAGGACGCGGGCCGCCTCCCCGATGCCCGCCGCCTGTCGGGCGAGACCGGGATGGTCTTCGATCGAGCGGATGGTCGTCATCGCTCCGATGCGGCAGCTGTCACCCTCGATGACGATACCGCTGAGCTCGGGGGCCAAGGCGCTGAGGTCGATGAGAAACTCGGCGCTGGCTCGCCCGATGCGCAGATCCAGCATCACGTCGGTGCCACCGGCGACCAGGCGTGCGTCGGGGTTGTCCCGCAGCAGGCCCACGGCGTCGGTGAGGGATGTGGGGACGAGGAGCTCAGTCACGGGCCGGTCCCATCACGGTCGGCAGCTCATAGGTGCCATCGAGCCACTCCAGCACCTTCCATGGCCGCATCGGGTACTGACTGGGGCGGATGCCCACGGCGTCCGCCACCGCGTTGGCGATGGCCGCTGGCACGGGGATCAGCCCGCCCTCCCCGACGCCCTTGGCGCCGAAGGGACCCTCGCCGTCGATCGTCTCGACGAGCTCGACGTGGATCCTCGGCACGTCGACGGCGGTCGGCATCCCGTAGTCGTGGAAGTTGGCCCCCAGGACCATCCCCGCCCGTACGGTCAGCTCCTCCGAGAGGGCCAGGCCGATGCCCATCGCGGCGCCGCCCTCGATCTGGCCCTCGACCGCCATCGGGTTGATGGCCCTGCCCACGTCGTGCGCGGTCCACAGGTTCAACAGCCGCACCATGCCGGTCTCGGTGTCGACCTCGACCTCGGCGACATGGGCGCCGAAGCCGTAGGCCGCGGAGTAGTTGCCGCGATGCGTCTCGTCCATGGGCTCGCTGGGCGGGTCGTAGAAGGCGTTGGCGAGCACGGCGCTGCCACCCTCGGAGAGCAGGCGGCGGCGGGCCACCTTGGCGATGCCGATCCTGCGAGCGGGATCGTCGCGGACGAAGATCTCGCCGTTGGCGCTCGCCAGCTCCTCTGGGGAGGACTCGAGCAAGGGAGCTGCGGTGGCGAAGAGCATCCCCTTGGCCTCTGCGGCCGCCAGGCGGGCTGCGTTGCCGGCGATGAAGGTCGTCCGGCTGGCGTGCACCCCGACGTCCCACGGCTTGATGTCGGTGTTGGAGTTCACCACCCCAACCATCTCGACGGCGACGCCGAGCTCCTCGGCGACGATCATCGCGAGCGCCGTCTCGGAACCCTGGCCGAGCTCGGAGGATCCGGAGATGAGCGTGACGCGCCCGGAGTCGTCGAGCTTGATCATGGCGCCGCAGCCGTCGGAGCCGTAGACGCGCGCACCCCCACCGACGTGGGTGAAGGCGGCGGCCCCGAGGCCTCGGCGCAGGTGCTTCATCTTCCCGCGGCGCTGGTCCCAGCCCGACGCCTCGCGCACGATGTCGATGCACTCGTCGAGCCCGCACGACGTGATCTCCAGGCCCTGCGGCGTCACGTCACCCTCGTGGTAGGCGTTCTGCTTGCGAAGGTCCATCGGATCGACGCCGAGGGCGTCTGCGATCTGCTCCATCTGCTGCTCGACGGCGAAGGTTGCCTGCGGGTTGCCGAAGCCGCGCACCGAGCCGCCCCAGGGCTTGTTGGTGTAGGCGACGGCGCAGCGGATGCGGACGTTGGGCACCCGGTAGTGCGACGAGCACGTCTGCATCGCGACGAGCATCGCGTGGGATCCCCAGCCGTTGTACGCGCCGTTGTCCGACACGATGTCGACGTCGCGGAACAGCAGGTTCCCCTCGGCGTCGGCCCCGGAGCGCATGCGGAAGTGGATCGGCTGGCGGGTCCGGGTCGAGATGAACTCGTCCTCACGGCTGAAGACGATCTTCACCGGGCGGCGCGTCGCCTTGGCGAGCATGACGGTGATGAAGTCGTGGGGATCGATGTCGATCTTCGCCCCGAAGCTCCCGCCGACCGGCGGTTGGATCACCGTGATCTTGTCCCACGGGATCCCCAGGCACTGCGAGATCTCCTTGCGGTAGAGGAACACCATGTGGATGGGCGCCCAGATGGTGACGTGGTCGTGCGCGTCGTAGGAGGCGATCGTCACGTGGGTCTCGATCGGCGCAGGCGCCGCCAGGGGGCTCTGGTAGAGGCCCTCCACCACGACCGCGGCCTCGGTCTCTGCCTTCGCCACGTCACCGTGGTCGAAGTCCCAGCGCATCGAGACGTTGGAGTCCAGATCGCGCTCGGGGTGGATGAGCGGGGCGTCGTCCTTCAACGCCTCGTAGGCGTCGAAGACGGCGGGCAGCACCTCGTACTCGACCTCGATCAGGTCGATGGCGCGCGCCGCCGTCTCCTCGTCGACCGCGGCGACGGCCGCGACCTCGTCGCCGATGAAGCGGACGATGTCCGTCTTCAGCGGGATGTTGTCGCCGTAGAAGCCGTACGGACGCTGCTGGACGTTCCCGGCATGCAGCACGGCCTTGACCCCCGGGAGGGCCTCCGCGGCGCTGGTGTCGATGCGCACGATGCGCGCGTGCGCGTGGGGGCTGCGCTTGACGGCACCCACCAGCAGCCCTGCGACCTGCAGGTCGTCTCCGTACTGGATCAGGCCAGAGACCTTCTCCGGGGCATCGATCTTCGGCAACCTGGTGCCAACGACCTCGAACGTTGCCGTCACGCAACCTCCCTGGGGCGCGCGCTGCGCGCCTGGACGACCACCGCGACGCAGCGGTGCGGATCTGATGCCCGGGGGCTGGTGCCCCCGGGCCTGGCCACCGGTCCCCGAAGGGGAGTGCGGGGGTCGGCGGACCACGCCTGTTGATTTATCACTCGATAGAACTCGGCGTCAACTCGGCGCCCGAGAGCCAGCCCGGCAGCGCCTGGGGCACCATGTGCTCAAGGTCCACCCAGCAGCGGACGGTGCGGGCCTGTGCCACCAGCTCGCCGCTGGCCGCCGAGGTGAACTCGTGGGTGAACGTCATGCTGCTGCGCGCACCGGCGACGAGCTCGATGTCCTGCACCAGCTCGGTGCCCGTCCGGGCCGGCGCGCGGAAGTCGCACGACGCGTGGACCACCGGCGCCGCCGTGCCCTCTTGGATCTGCGCCCAGGCGGGGTGCCCCAGCGCCTCGAAGAGCTGCTGCTCGCCCTCGGAGACGTACCGGAAGATCGACCCGAAGAACAGCAGCCCGGAGCTGTCGTCGTCGCCGACGTGCACGCGAACGGAGCGGCTGAGCCTCACGTGCCGAGGGCGGGTTGCGGTGCGATCCGCCGTGCGAAGTGGTCCCAGGTGCGGGCGACGTGCTTGGGGTGCAGCAGCACTGCGCCGAGCTGCGCCGCGACCTCGGGGTCCAGGTAGGTGGGCTGGCCCAGCGGCAGCCCGTCGAGCAGGATCCGGGCCGTCTCGTCGAGGTAGATCGCCCGGATGGTGGCCTCGCGGATCCCAGCGCCCACGGTCAGGGCCCCGTTGCCGCGCAGCAGCAGGGCCGCTGCGTCGCCCAGCGCCGCGGCGGCCGCGTCGCCGAGGGCGTCGGTGGAGACCAGCGCGGGATCGTCGAGCAGCGGCGGCGGGCTGGCCACGACCGCGCCGAGGTCGTGCACCGGCCGCACCGGGCGGCCCATGACGGTCAGGACCGTCAGCGCGTGCGGGTGGGTGCGGACCACCGCCCCGACGTCGGGTCGGTGCCGGTAGATGCGCAGGTGGAGGGGCAGCTCCAGCGGTGCGTTGTCGCCACCGCCCACCCGCTCGCCGTCGAGGTCCACGACCACCAGGTCGCTCGCGGCGGCGTCGCCGATCGCCGACCCCGGCGTGACGACGACGTGGTCGCCGACGCGGGCGCTGACGTGCCCGAACGCCTCCACGAGCCCGAGGCTGCTCACCATGCGGCTGGCGAGCACGATCTCGTCCGCGACCGCGGCCGGGACGAGCGGGCCCAGCGGTGGCTCCCCCGGCTCAGACCCCGAGGTCATAGAGCGGCTCCCACGTGATGCCCAGGTCGTTCACTGCCTGGTTGAGCGCGGCGGCGCTCTGCACCACGTTGCGCCGCGCGCACGGCGCCAGGTCGTCGCGCCCGAGCAGCGCCTTGGCGCGCTCGTACAGCTCGAGCAGCTCGGCCTCGACCGGGGTCAGCTCCTGGCCCAGCATGTCGGTTCCGGTGGTGCTCATGAGCGGGCTCCTTCGTCTCGGAGATCGACCAGCCGTCGAGCCTTCAGCTCGTAGCGTGGGAGCGAGCCTGCAGGGGCCACGTCGATCAAGAAGCGCAGGCCCTCGTGGCACTCCTGGAGGTCCTTGCCAAGGCGGGCGCAGAGCGCGTCGCGCTCGTCACCGACGACCGCGCCGAGCTCGATGCGCAGCGTGATCTCGTCGCGGCCGTTGAGGTGGGCCAGCTCGATCTGGAACTCCTCGACCTCGGCGTACTCCCGCACGACGGCCTCGATGCTGGAGGGGAAGACGTTGGTGCCGCGGATGACCTTCATGTCGTCGACCCGACCGAGGATGCCCCCTCGGTACAGGTCGAAGGTGCGCCCACAGGTGCAGGACGTGTGCGGCACCCGTTCCACGAGGTCGCATGCCTTGTACCGGATGAGCGGCAGGAGCGCGCGGCCGAAGGAGGTGACGATGCGCTCGCCTCGCTCGCCGTAGCCGGACGGCTCGCCCGTGAGCGGATCCACCACCTCCTCGAAGATGTGGTCCTCGACGATGTGGGGACCGCCGGGAGCGTGGGAGCACTCGACGACCATGTTGGTGCCGATCTCGGTCATGCCGGCGAAGTCGCCGCAGCGGCCGCCGAGCGTCTCGGTGATCAGCCGGCGCGTCGCGGGGATGTTGGCACCCGGTTCGCCACCGAGGACGACCTTGTCGATCTTCGACTCCGTCGCGAGGTCGATCCCCATCTCCCGAGCGGCCGTCCCCAGGCGGAGGGCATAGGTGGGCGTGGCGCAGACGGTGGTGACGCCGAGCTCCATGATCTGGCGCACGCGCGTCTCGGTCGGCAGGTTGCCGCTCGCCACGGTGAGCGCGCCGATCTTCTCGGAGCCGTAGTGGGCACCCCAGAAGCCGATGAACGAGGCGTAGGAGAACGCGAAGTAGACGACGTCGGTGGGGCGCACGCCGAACGCCCACAGACCGTAGGCCCAGATCTCGCTGATCCATGCCCAGTCCCTGGTGGAGTCGAGCACCCGCAGGGGGGTGCGCCCGCTGGTCCCCGACGTCAGGTGATAGCGGGTCGCCACGTCCTGCGGGGCCGTGACCAGGTCACCGAAGAGCGGCATCTCCGCTTGGGCCGCCAGCCACTCGTCCTTGGTCGTGCAGGGGATGCGGCGCACGTCGTCCAGCGTCTTGAGCTGCGACGGCTCGAAGCCCGCGGCGCGGAACTTCCGGGCGTAGAAGGGGCTGTGCTGGTCGGCGTAGGCCACCAGCCGCTGCCACTTCGCCAGCTGGAGCCGCTGCAGCTGCTCGCGCGGCGCGGTCTCGAACTTCGGGTTCCAGTACGGCGAATCGCCCACGGTGCTGCTCCTCGGTCGCCTCGGCTCGTGAGTTTATCGTTTACTCAATCAAAGAGCCAGCCGCCGAGGCGGCGCTCACGACGCCCCGAGCGCGATGGACGAGATCGTGTCGACCACCGCGTCCTCGGAGGGGCCCGAGTCGCTGTGGTACCAGATGTAGGTCCAGTTCATCATGCCGAGCAGCGCCCGGGTGGCGATCCAGGGGTTGAGGGCCGCCGGCAGGTGCCCCTCGTCGCGGGCATCCGCCACCAGGCGCTCGATCGTGGCCAGGTAGTCGCGCTCCTCGGCGTGGATCGCCTTGAGCATCTTCGACGGCAGGTGCCGCGCCTCGGTGGCCCGCACGCTCATCGCCCCAGGGTCGCGCATCACGGCCCGGGCGTACCCGTCGATGAACGCTCGCAACCGCTCCATGGCGTTCAGGTCGTCACGAGCGAGCACGTCGTCGAGCACGGCCTGGAGCCGGAGGCCCATCCGATGGCAGATCTCCACGAGCAGGGCGTTCTTGCTCCCCACGTAGTGGTAGATCGCAGGCTGCGTCAGCCCTGCTCGGCGGGCGATCTCCGTCGTGGTCCCGGCCTTGAACCCCTCGGTGGCGAACACCTCGACGGCGAGCTCGATGATCTTCTCGCGCCGGCTGTCGTAGCGGGGGCGCGCCTCGCCGTCTCCACTGCCTGTCTCCGACCGCTTCCCAGGCGCCTTGGCCATCCTGTCCCTCCATTGCCGGTGTTGCCGCTCGCATGAACCGTCTGTGGCGGGCTCCCCGGTAGCGCCGATGCCGTGGCGGATCGTAACCTCGCAGCCTTGGCGTCCAGCGCGACGGTGGCGTGCTGCCCGTCCCGCCGCAGCGATGCTCAGGCCCCGCCGTCGAGCACCACCTGCGGATCTGGATACGGCGGGAGCACCCGGTAGATCACTCGATCGGCGCCCATGCGCTCGGACCGCTCGACGCCCGCTCCCTCGTGACGGCCACCGGCCACGGTGGTCTCGAGGTCGGGGATCATCATGGACACGCTGATCTGCCGCCCCGCAGCCTCGGCGGCGGCGCGTGAGAGATCGATGATCTTCTGGGAGTCGATCTCCGCGTAGTCGTTGGTGAGGACGCCGTCGGCGTAGCGCCCCGCCAGGCGCGCGGTGCCCTCGGCGAGCGACGAGACGAGGAGCGGCACCCGTCCGAGGGAGGGATGGCCGATGGCGCCGTCCAGCGTCACGGTCGGCGACTCGAAGCTGACCCGATCAGGGGATTGGAGCGCCCGCAGCGCGAGGAGCAGGTCGCGCAGCCGGCGCAGGCGGTCGCCGCGGCGCGGCCACGGGAAGCCGAGGGCGATGTGCTCTGCCTTGACCCCGCCGGTCCCGAGACCGAGCTCCATCCGGTCGCCGCTGAAGTCCGCCAGCGTCCCCGCCGTCTGGGCGAGCAGCGACGGGTGCCGGAACAGCGAGCTGACGACCATCGAGCCGAGCCGCACCCGCGACGTCGCCGCCGCGACGGCGGTCAGGGTGACGAAGCACTCCGAGGCGACCTCACGCGTCCACCCGAAGTAGTCGAGGAGGTGATCGCCGCACCACACCGACTCGAAGCCGGCCTCCTCGAAGGCCACGGCGGCCTCGACGATCTGGGACACGTTGGCGCCGTTGGGCGACAGCTGCACGCCGAGCTTGGCGGCCATCAGGCGCTCGCCCCGGCGACCGCACGCACGATCTCGTTGAACCGGTCCTTGGCGTCGAGGAAGACGGCATGACCGGCTCGCTCGAGCACGTGGTCCTCGGCGCCCCCGGTCGGACGGCTCTCGGGCGGCGTGATGATGTCGAGCGCGCCGTGGATCACCACGGCATCGGCGGGGAGCGCCGTCACCGGAGGCGGCGTGGTGAGCGACGCCACCGTCACGTCGACGGGCGTGGCGTAGGCCTGCGATGCGAGCCACTGCTCCGTGTCCGCGGAGGCCGACGCCGAGAACATGCGAGCGATGCCCCGGGCGTAGCGCGGGAAGTCACCCGTGGCGAGGCGCTCCACCGAGGCGGCGGCCTTCTCACCCGCAGGTGCGGCGTTGGCGCCCACCACCACCAGCCGCGTGCGGTCACGACCGGCCGCCACCGCGGTGGCGACCGAGGCGCCGATCGACCAGCCGACCAGGGTCAGCGGATCGTCGCCTGCCAGCGCCGGCGACTCCGCCACGGCGGCGACGGCGTCGTCGAACCACCGCCCGCCGCGGGCCCACGGTGAGCCACCGTGGCCCGGCAGATCGAGCGCCGTGACCTCGAACTCGCGGCTCAGCGCCAGGAGCTGGTAGCCCCAGACGCGGCGCGTGGAGAGCCCTCCGTGGATGAGGACGATCTTCGGGCCTCGGCCGGCGGTGTCGGCGGCGAGCGTCATGCTGGGTTCCTCTCGATGTCCGTGAGCCAGGCCAGGGTCCGCTCCTGGAAGCGGTTGGCCTGCTCGATGAAGGGCAGGTGACCCACGTCGGGCCACACCTCGACGGCGGCACCCCAGGAGGCGAGGAGCGCGGCGGCGGGCTCGGTGCTGCCGATGCGGTCCTGGCCGCCGAGGACGGCGACGGTGCCCCGCGGCAGGCGGAGGTCCTCCGCCGGCTCCCACGGCTGGGCGTGCGAGCCACCGGCGGCGGCGATGGACGCCGAGCTCATCAGGTCCGTGAGCCACTCCTCCCGCTCGGGGGAGGCCGGATCGGCCGTCATCATGCGCACGATGGCGCGGATGTAGCGGGGGTAGTCGCGCCACAGCGGCCCGCTGTAGGGGTCGGGCACGTCGGCGGGCGGCGGGACCGCGACGAGGAGCATCGACGCGGGGTCGATCAGCCCCCGGGCGGCGGCGTCGATGACCACCCGTGCGCCCTGCGCCCACGCCACGACGGGTGCGCTCGACACGCCCAGGTCCTGCGCCCACGCCGCCAGCGCCTCGGCGCACTCGTCGTTGTAGCCGTGACCGGAGCCACGCATCGGGGTGGCGCCGTGGCCGGGCAGGTCGGGCATGAGCACCCTGCGGCTGGGCGAGAGCCGGTGCGCCAGCGATTCCCACACTCGGCTGCCGGCAGTCCAGCCGTGGACGAGGATCAGCGGGGCGCCGGTACCTGACTCGGTGTGCTCGAGGGGCGCTGCGGAGATCATGCCTCCCACCCTAGTAGCATTATCGATCTATCGATCAACCCTTGGACGGGCGGTCGAGGAAGGCGCGCATGCGGGCGCGCTTGTCGTCGCTCTCGAAGCAGAGCGCCTGCGCCACCAGGTCGAAGCTCGTGGTCGACGGGCGCTGGAGTCGCAGGGCCAGCTTGGTGAGCTCCAGGGCGCGCCAGGACACGCCCGCGATGCGCTGGGCCATCTCCCCCGCCCGATCCAGCAGCACGTCGGCCTCGACGACCTCGTCGACGAGCCCGCACGCCAGCGCCTCCTCCGCCCGCAGCCGAGCGCCGAGGTACAGCATCCGCCTGGCCGTCTGGAGGCCCGCGGTGACCGGCAGCCGGGAGTTGGCCCCGGCGCCGGCGAGGATGCCGAGCCCGAGCTCGGGTTGACCGAACACGGCTGCCGGCGACGCGATGCGCAGGTCGCAGGCCAGCGCCAGCTCGCAGCCACCCCCCAGCGCCCACCCGTCGACCGCGGCGATCGTCGGCCAGCGATGCGACTCCACCCGGTCGAACAGGCCGGCGTTGATCGCCCGCAGCGCATCGTCGGCATCGCGCTCCACGAGCTCGGCGATGTCGGCGCCGGACACGAAGATCCCCGGCACCGAGGAGTGGATCACCAGGATGCTCGGCGTGTCGCGGAAGCGATCGAGCGCCGCGTGGAGCGCACCCACGGTCGCCTCGTCCAGCGCGTTGCGGCGTTCAGGCCGATCGATGCCGATGAAGGCCACCGGCCCCTCCACGCGCACGTCGAGGACGCTCATGGCCGGCGCAGCATCGTCGCGATCCCCTGCCCCACGCCGATGCACATCGTGGCGACACCGATCGTGCCTGTCGGCAAGGCCGCCAGCTGGTGGGCGACCGTGCCCAGCAGCCGCGCGCCAGAGCAGCCGAGCGGGTGCCCGAGCGCGATGGCCCCGCCCAGCGGGTTCAGTGCCGAGTCCTCGATCTCGATGCAGCGCAGCACCGCCAGGGCCTGGGCGGCGAACGCTTCGTTGAGCTCGACCACCGCCGCCTCGCCGACGGCGCGCCCGGTCCGCTGCTCGAGTCGGGCGAGCGCCGGGACGGGCCCGATGCCCATCCGTGCCGGCTCCACGCCTGCCGTCGCCCATCCCACCACCTCGGCGAGGGGCTCGACGCCGGCGGCGTCGCAGGCCTCGGCGGAGCCGAGCAGCACCATCGCGGCTCCGTCGTTGAGGGAGCTGGAGTTGCCAGCAGTCACCGTGCCGTCGGCGGCGAACGCCGGGCGCAGGGTGCGCAGCTTCTCCATGGTGGTCCCCGGGCGCGGGCCCTCGTCGCGCTCCACGCGGGCGTCACCGGCATCGACGGCGACGACCTCCCGGTCGAAGCGACCGCCGTCCCACGCCTCGATCGCCTTGGCGTGGCTGGCGAGAGCGAACTCGTCCTGCTCCTCCCGTGTGATCTCGAACTCACGGGCGAGGTTCTCGGCGGTGACGCCGAGCGCGACGGTGTGCTCGCCGGGCATCGCCGGGTTGACGAGGCGCCAACCGATCGTCGTGTCGGCCAGCTCGAGGCTTCGCGGCAGCCGCTCGTCGGGCTTGGGGACGACCGCCGGCGCCCGGCTCATCGACTCGACGCCGCCGGCCACGGCGAAGCGTCCGCCCGTCGCCAGGAGCGAGGCGGCAGCCATGTTCACGGCGTCGAGGCCCGAACCGCAGAGGCGGTTGACCGTGGCTGCCGGAACCTCCAGCGGGAGTCCCGCCAGGAGCCAGGCCATGCGCGCCACGTTGCGGTTGTCCTCGCCTGCCTGGTTGGCGGCGCCCATGATCACGTCGTCGACCTGCGCGGGATCGACCTGGGGGTTGCGGCGGAACAGCTCGGGCAGCAGCTGCGCCGCCAGGTCGTCCGGGCGCACCCCGCTGAGGGCGCCCCGGTAGCGGCCGATGGGGCTGCGCAGCGCGTCGATCACGTAGATGCTCACCAGACGAAGAACCCCCGGCCGACCTTGCGACCGAGCTCGCCGGCCTCGACCTTGGCGACGAGCAGCTCCGGCGGAGCGAACCGCTCGCCGAGCGTCGCCTCCAGGTGACGGGCGATGCCGAGGCGGACATCGAGGCCGACGAGGTCGGTGAGGCGCAGCGGCCCGATCGGGAAGCGGTAGCCCAGCACCATCGCGCGGTCGATGTCCTCGGCGGAGGCAACCTCGCTCTCGAGCATCCGGATGGCCTCGAGACCGATGGCGAGACCGAGGCGGCTCGTGGCGAAGCCGGGCGAGTCACCCACCTCGATGGCCTCCTTGCCGAGCGCCGTCGCGAGCTCGCGGAGGCGTGCCAGCACGGCTGGGTCGGTGCGCGAGCCGCGGACGACCTCGATGAGCGCCGATCGCTCCACGGGGTTGAAGAAGTGCATCCCTGCGAAGCGCTCCGGGCGGGTGAGGGAGCCGGCCAGCCCGTCGATCGACAGGGAGCTCGTGTTGGAGACGAGGATCGCCTCGCGGTCGATCACCGCCTCGGCGCCCGCCAGCACGCTGGCCTTCAGACCGGCGTCCTCGGGAACGGCCTCCACGACGAGGTCGCATCCCGCGAGGTGCTCGGAGCGCGTCCCGGCCTCGATCGACCCGCCGCCCGCGTCGTCACGGCGTGCCGCGACGACGTCGGCCACGGCCTGCGATGCCGCGTCGGCATCGACGTCGAGCAGCACGACGTCGGCACCGGCGGCGAGGAACGCGCCGGCGATCCCGCGTCCCATGGTGCCGCCGCCGACGACGCCGACGCGCCGCGGCGCGGTGGGGTCAGGGGTCATGGGCTTCAGTGGGAGCCGGTGAGCTCGGCGTCGGGCTCGGTGTCGGGCTCGGGCGGATCGCCACGCTCGATGCTCTCGAGCTCGACGCGCTCACCCCCCGGATAGAACTGCCGCGTCCACGCCCGCAGGATCCGGAACGCCTTGGCCTCATCCGGAGTCAGCAACGGCCGGTTCAAGTACGCCATGTTCTCCCAGATCGGCAGATCCCGCTCGATCTCCTTGATCTGATGACGCATGATCCGCAACGCCATCCCATCAGGCTCATCGGTCCCATCCGTGTTGCGCGACACCACCGAGATCCGCAGATCCGAATGCGTCGCATCGACCGGCGTCACCGTCACCAGCTGCGTCGTGTCATGCACCCCCAGCACCCGGAACATCAACAACCCCAGCCCCCACATCTCCCCGGGCAGCTCACCAGGCACCGACGGCGCCTCCGGCGTCCGATACGTCGTCGCCATCTGATACCGGAACACCGGCCAATCCGGCCGCACGTAGTCGATCACCGCCACCTCAGCGTTCTTGTGCACGAACTTGAAGTGCGCGAAGTCCGCCGAGTTCTCCATCACGTGCTGCGGCGCGAACCCCACGTTCCGCCAGACGTGCGCCGTCCCATGCGGCCACAGATCGAAGAACTCCGACGAGTAGAACTCCTCGAAGCGCGGCGGCTCCCACGACGGCTCCGCGCCCTCGTGATCGAACCACATCATCACGCAACCATTGACCTCACGAACCGGATACGACCCCACCCGCGCCGCCTTGTTCGGCCGCTTCGCGTACGGGATCTCCACGTTCGCCCCATCACCACCCCACCGCCACCCATGGAACGGGCACACGATGTCACCCCCCACCACACACCCACCATGACCAAGGTGCGCACCCAGATGCGGACAGATCGCATCCAACACCACCGCCACCCCATCCTCACCCCGATACAGCACCAGCTCACGACCGAAGTACCGCAACGGCACCACCCCACCAACCGCCAGCTCATGCGACCACGCCACCTGATACCAGCTCGACGCGAACTCATGGAACGCCACACCCGTCCCCGACGCCCCCGCGACCTCCACCTCATCACTCCTCACAACAACCTCCTCGTAGCGATGGCGCTGACCGGCCGCGCGGCGGGGGCCACAGCACAGTTGATTTATTGATCAGTCTATAGAGAAATCCGCGCACGGGACAACCCGAGGCGCGCAGCGACTACCAGCCGAGATCGCCCGTGGGCGGGAGCTGCGTCTCGCCGGGCTGTGCGCCCGGGCGGAAGCTGACCAGCTCGCTCGTCGTGAAGCCGATGTTGTGGCGATAGCCCCGCGACCGGTACTGGGCGTAGATCCTCGCCTCGTCCTCGAGCGTCGTGGCAGCGGTGCAGTCCATCGGCACGAGCGTCAGGAAGTGGCGGTTGCTGAACCCCAGCGTGCAGGCATGGGCGCAGGTGGCGGCGCCGACCCCGGCCACCAGCACGTTCCAGTCCACCGGGGAGACCCCCAATCGCTCGAGCTCGGCGTCGAGCTCGGTGCGCGCGAAGGGATCGTGCCCGCCCTTGAGGACCACCGACTCGCCCTCGATCGGCGCGACCTCGGGAAGGATCTCGGCCTCCGGCGAGCCGACCGCGAGGATCGCCTCGCATCCGAACCGGCTGACCTCGAGGTTGTCGGGGAGGCGGACGGACTGGATGTGGATGACCCGCGCCCCGCGTCTCGCACCGACCCCAGCAGGCGGACCGTTCCCTCGATGATGTCGACGCGGCGCGTCGAGACGTCCGCGTCGCGCATGCGCACGGAGCGCTCCTGCATGTCGACGATCACCAGCGCGGTCTTGCCCGGATCGAGCTCGAAGGGCTGCGGCTCGGGCATCTCGATCTCGAGCGTGACGGTCTTGGGGGGGAGGGTCCAGGCCATCGCGGGTCCTTTGCGGTCGAGGAGGTGGTCCGGTCAGGTGTCGAGCAGCTCGGGAGCGAAGAGCTCCTCCGGCTCGACCATGCGGCTGACGACCCCCTGCTCGAGGGCATAGGTCGCCAGCGCCACCAGCGCGGCCCGGTTGGCGCGGAACCCGTAGGGATAGGGGTCCGGTCCCAGGACCGACGCCTGCCGCTCCAGCTCATCGGTGATCCACGGGAGCCCCACCGCCGGCGCACCGGTCTCGTGGAGCCGCTCGTTGCCGATCCGCTTCGCCTCCTCGAAGGCGCGCATCAGCGCGGACGCGACGCCGGAGTGCGCCTCGAGGACGTCGCGCCGGACGCCGATCACGTGCATGATCGGGAAGAAGCCGGTGCGGCGGAAGTAGTCCTCCTCGGCCTGGCGGTGGTTCGGGAAGAGACGAGCCACGCGCGGGTCGCCGGCGAGGAAGGCGCGGGGCCTCCGGGTCGTCACGAGCGCGTCGAGCCCGCCGGCCAGCAGGAGCTCCTCGAGCTCCGCACCGCCGCCCTCGACGGAGCGGATCTCCACCCCCGGGGGCTCGACGGTGGCGTGGAGGACCTCCGTGCCGACGTGCCAGCGGACCGCGCTCGGCTCCACCCCGTGGTCGTGCTGGAGGAAGGCGCGCACCCACACCGCCGCGGTCAGGGAGTACTCCGGCACGCCGACCCGCGCGCCGGCGAGGTCCTCGGGCCGGCGGATGCCCGACGAGGTGTTGACGAACACGTAGCCGTGGCGGAAGCAGCGGGCGGGGAAGACCGGGATGCCCACGTAGTCGCTGGATCCGTCGGCCACCGCGGCGATGAACGACGCTGCCCAGAGCTCGCCGGCTTCGAACTCCGCGTCGTGGTTGAGGCGACGCCCGAGCGCGGGAGGGGCAAGGGCCAGGTACTCCAGGCCGAACCCGTCGACGCTCACCGTGCCGTCCTGCAGCGGCCCCGTGCGGTCCCAGTACTCGAAGCCGGCGAAGCGCAGCATCGTCGAGGGCGGTGCGCTCACGGCGAGGAGTGGACGATCAGCTCGCGGATCTCGTCGGTCAGCGCGTTGAACTCCGCTCCCCGTCGCATGCTCTCGTGCCTGGGGCGCGGCAGGTCGACGTCGATGGTCTTGAGCACGACGCTCTCGGGACCCTTGGACAGCACCACGACCTGGTCGCCGAGCAGGACGGCCTCGTCGATCTGGTGGGTGATGAACAGCGACGTCTTCCTCGTGCCCTCGAGCACCTTGAGGAACTCGATCTGCATCAGCTCGCGCGTCTGCGCGTCGAGCGCGGCGAACGGCTCGTCGAGCAGGACCAGGTCCGGGTCCACGGCCAGGGCCCGGGCGAGGTTGACGCGCTGCTTCATGCCGCCGGAGAGCTCGTGGGGGTGGACGTCCTCGTAGCCCTCGAGCCCCACGAGCCGGATGAGCTCGCTGACCCGGGCGTACGCCGCCTTGTCCTTCACCCGCCAGAGCTCCAGGCCGTACCGCACGTTCCGGGCGACCGTGCGCCACGGGAGCAACGACGCCGCCTGGAAGACCACGGCCCGGCCCTTGGCGGGGCCCGTGATGGGCTGACCGTTGAGCGACAGCTCGCCGCCGGCGGTGCGGACCAGACCCGCCACGGCGTTCAGCAGCGTCGACTTGCCGCAGCCGCTGGGTCCCACGACGCAGACGACCTTGCCCTCGGGGACGTGGAAGCTGACGTCCTTGACGGCGCAGAAGGGCTCGCCGTAGCGGTCCTTGACGTACTCGATCCGCACGTTGCGAGCGGTCAGGCCCGACGTCGGGTCGGGCGTTGGGGCGCTCGGCGTGCCCGCAGTCTCCGGGCCGTGCTCGTGGAGGCCTTGGACAAGGCGAGGACTGGTCATCTTGATCCCTCTCTCAGCGGACGTTCGGACGCTCGGGACGCCATCCGTCGAAGTGCCGCTCGATGCGTCGGATGGCACTGGTCAGGACGACACCGAAGACGGACACGACCATCACGCCTGCCATGACGAGATCCGTCTGGAACCGTGAGGAGGCGGTCTTCATCATGTAGCCGAGGCCCTCGGTGGACACCAGGAACTCGCCCACGATCACGCCGATGAGCGAGTACGCCAGTGCGATCCGGACGCCGGCGATGATGCCGGGCACCGTCGCAGGGAGCAGCACGGTGCGGAAGATCTGCCAGTCGCGGGCGTTGAACGACCAGGCGACCCGCAAGATGTCCTGGTCGATCGTCCTCGCTGCACTCGCGACGTTCACGATCAGCGGGAACACCGAGATGAGGATGATGAGCACGACCTTGGCCCCGATGCCGATCCCGAACCACAGGATGAGCAACGGCGTCAGGGCGATCCTCGGCATGGAGTTGCCGAGGGCGACGAAGGGATCGAGCAGCGAGTCGACCACCCGGTACCAGCCCATCAGCAACCCCACCGGGATGCCGATCAGCAGCGACAGGCCGAACCCCACGCCGAGTGCGTGGCCACTGGCTCGAAGGTCTTCGCGGAACTCCGGTGACGGGAGGTACTCCCGGGCGGCCTCGAGCACCCTGCTCGGCGAGCTGAAGAACAGCGGGTCGATCATCTCGCGGGCCGCCGCCACCTCCCAGACGACGAGCGCGAGGAGCAAGGCGCTGCCGCCGAGCACGAGACGCTCGTGGTAGTAGACCCAACGGGCCACCGACCCTCGGAGGCGAGGGCGGGTGCCGGTCACCGATCGGCGTGCCTCGGCGGCGCCCACTGCGTTCATGAAGCGTGTCTCCCTTGCTCACTCGGAGGTCTGGTGCAGCGTCCCGGCACCCCCTCGTCGAGGGTGCCGGGACGCAGGAGCAGGCGGCCGCCCGACCGCCTGCAGCGCTAGTTCGACGCCTCGAACTCGGCGAGGACCTCTTCGGCGATCGAGAAGTCGTGGCACTCGCGGATCTCGTCCGGGCTCACCTCGGTCTCCAGGGCCACCCGCTCGAGCTGGGCCTGGGTCTCGATCATCGCCTCGGTGGACATGCCGTCCTCGTTGACCGAGGGGAGCAGCAGGTCGTAGAGCTCCGCCGCCTGCTCGTCCGTGAGGTCGAACACCTCGGCGTAGATGTCCGCCACCTCGGCCGGGTGCTCCAGGATGTACTTGTTGGTCTCGAGGCCGGCTCGGATGTAGCGCTTGATGACCTCGCGGTCCTCCTCGATGGAGTCCTCGTGCACGGCCAGGCCGGTGTACGGGAAGATGCCGAACTCCTCGGGCTCGGCGATGAGGCTCACGCCAGGCTGGTCCTGCAGGTTGAGGTAGTCCGTGGCCGTGCCCAGCATGGCGTCCGCCTCCTTGTTGAGGAACAGCGGCGGGCGGTCGGCAGAGGACGTCACCTCGACGAACTCGACCTGGGACACGTCGACGCCCGCAGCCTCGAGCGCCGCGCGCAGTGCCACCGTCGGGCTGGAGGAGGGCGGGCCGGTGATGACGCTGCGACCCTCCAGGTCTGTGAGCGACTGCACCTCATCGGTGTTGGAGAGCACGACGAAGTCGCTCTGGCGGGCGCCCACGTAGGCCACCGTGACCGGCACGCCCTCACCGGAGGCGCGGCAGCTCGTGCCGATGTTGAGCGTCCCGAACATCTCGCCGCCCACGATGCCCGCGATGGCCTCGGAGGATCCGATGAACACCGATTCGACGTCGAGGCCGTTGTCCTCGAAGAAGCCTGCCTCGCGGGCGACGTAGCCCCAGGCGTAGGACGAGTTGTCGCCGACCTGGCCGACCTTGATGCTCTCGACCGCTACCGGCTCGTCCTCGGCCGCACCTTCGTCGGACTGGGCCGCCGGCTCAGCCGTGGTCGTCG
Source organism: uncultured Microthrixaceae bacterium (assembly GCA_963715505.1). Lineage (GTDB taxonomy): Bacteria > Actinomycetota > Acidimicrobiia > Acidimicrobiales > VFJN01 > VFJN01. The sequence goes on along the minus strand of OY970242.1, from coordinate 176,862 downwards.
TCGTCTCGTCGTCGTCGCTGCCGCACGCGGCACCGACCAGCGCCAGGGCGAGTGCAATGTAGATGAACCCCCGCTTACGAACCATCGTGGAGATGCTCCTTCTCGGTCGTTGGTCCGCCAGACGGCGCACCACCTACTGCTGTCACCTCTGGTGGCCGCCAGCACGTCTGTGCGGGATCCACGTCGAGATGGTGATCGTCGGGAGCGCAGGCGCGCCGACCGTCGACCTCATGACGAGCGGCGAAGGGTGCGTGGGCGTGATGGCGTGATGCATGGCTGGCGCACGTCCCCGGTTCCCTCCCTGGTCCACCCTGATCGCCCGAGATGCTTTCTATTGAGCGATCACTCAAAGGTAGGGCAAGACCGTGGCGTGCGCAAGGGTTCCCTTGACCGAATCTGATCGATTGATCAAACTGCCCCATGCCATCGGCGCTCGGTGGCGAGGAGCGGAGGTCGACATGGCAGGCGGGCTTCGGGACTGGGCGATCGAGGCGCCGGAGCGGCTCGCCGTGTCGGACGGCACGCGCACCTACACCCGCTGGGAGCTCGACGACCGGGTGAACCGGCTCGTCAACCACCTGCACGGCTCGCAGCTGGGGCCGGGTGATCGGGTGGCCCTCATCGCGCAGAACTGCGCCGACTACATGACCGTGGCCGTCGGCGCCGGCCTGGCCGGGATCTCGGTGGTGCCGGTGAACACGCACCTCACCCCGGCGGAGACCCGCTACATCCTGGAGTCGTCACAGAGCCGCGCCGTCTTCGTGGACGACGCTGCACACGAGCTCGCCGAGGAGGTCACCGCCACGCTCGGGACGGGTCCACCGACCACGTTGCGAGCGCTCGACGAGATCCTCGCGCACGGCGATCCGGCCGAACCGAGCCCGAACCCCGTCTCGATGCCGATCTACTACACCTCGGGCACCACCGGCCGACCGAAGCCGACGCGCCAGGCAGAGATGTCCGAAGGGCTGTCCGTCGCGGAGGCAGTGCGCGCGGCGGCGGCCGCCGGCCACGATGCGGCAACGGTCCACCTCACGGCGTCGCCCCTCTACCACGCCGGTCCGCTCACACCAGCCCTGCGCACGATCCTCACCGGCGGGCAGCTCCACGTCATGCCGCGCTTCGACGCGGAGGAGATGCTGCGGCTCATCGAGGCACATCGGGTGACGTCCACCCTGGTGGTGCCCAGCCACTGCGTGCGCCTGCTCCGGCTGCCGGCGGCGGTCAAGGAGCGCTACGACACCTCGAGCCTGCGGGCCGTGCTGCACATCGCCGCCATGATGCCGCCCGAGGTGAAGGAGCAGATGATCGACTGGTGGGGTCCGATCCTCGACGACGCGTACGGCGCCTCGGAGATCGGCGTCATCAGCCGGATCACGAGCGAGGAGTGGCTGGAGAGGCGAGGATCGGTGGGCCGGCCGGTGGCGCCGTTCACGATCGACATCGTCGCGCCTGACGGCTCGCTGCTGCCGCCGGGGGAGATCGGTCAGATCTACGTCGACAGCCATGGTGCGGTGGACCTCGTCTACCTCGACGATCCGGAGAAGACGGCCGCATCGCACCGCGGGCCGTTCCAGTTCACCCTCGGCGACATCGGCCACCTTGATGACGACGGCTACCTCTACCTGGCGGACCGGCGCGAGGACCTCATCGTGCGCGGCGGCGTCAACGTCTACCCCGCCGAGGTCGAAGCCGCCCTCCTCGAGCACCCGGCGGTCGCCGACGTGGGGGTCTTCGCCCAGGCCGACGACGACCTCGGGCACGCGGTCGTGGCCGCGGTCGAGCCCATGCCGGGGGTCACGGCCTCCGCCGAGCTCGGCGAGGAGATCCTCGCCTGGGCCCGTGCCCGCCTCGCCTCGTTCAAGGTGCCACGGTCACTGGAGTTCTGGGACCCGCTGCCGCGCTACGACAACGGCAAGCTGCACCGACGGGAGCTGCGGGAGGGGCGCCAGCGTGGATGAGCGCGCCGGCCTGGACCGGGCGGGGCTCAGGGGCGAGCGCGCTGGCTGCGACCGCTGCGCCACACCCGCTCCGGGGTGAGCGGCAGCTCCATCACGCGCCCGCCGCCAGCATCGGCGATGGCGTTGGCGATCGCCGGCGCGACCAGCGGGTTGACGAGCTCGCCGACCGCCTTCGCACCGAGTGGCCCGCCGTTGCGGTCCGAACCGCTCAGCACGTGCACCTCGAGTGAGGGGAGATCAGCGGCACGGGGCAGCCGGTAGGGGCCGAGCCGGTCGGGGCGGACGGCGCCCGCCACGCAGGTCTGCTCCTCCATGAGCGCCTGCCCGAAGCCGAAGGCGAAGCCGCCCTCGAGCTGGCCGCGGTGCCCGTTGGGGTTGAGGACCGTCCCGGTCTCGCACACCAGGATCGCTCGCTGCACCTCGAAGCCACCGGTCTCGCCGTCGAGCGCCACCTGCACCACGAGGCAGGCAGTCGCCGGGTCGGGCTCACCGCTGGCCGTCGCGCTGTCATAGGCGCCGTCGGCCTCGAGCCGCGGCACGCCCGCCATGTCGAGCAGGTCGGCAAGGGGGACCACCGCGCCGTCGTCGAGGCGCACGGCGGCGCCCTCGATGGCGACCGCCGCGGAGGCGGGCTCGTTGCGCCATCGGGCGGCGAGGTCGCCGAGCTGCGCCTTGAGGTCCGCCGCGGCGTCGGCGAGCGCGTGCCCCACGACCCTCGTCACCCGGCTCGCTCCCGCGCCGGAGTGCACGTCGGCGGCCGTCACCGGGTCCCACAGCACGTCGAGGCGGTCGTCGGCGACGCCGAGGGTGGCGTGGACGACGGCCGCGACGATGCCCGCCACCCCTGAGCCCTGGTCGGGCACCTGGAGGTGGATCGCGCAGCGTCCGTCACGTCCGAGGTGCAGCCCGACTGCCGCCGAGCCGGCACCGGAGCCGCGCACTCCGAGCGCCATGCCGACGCCCAGGCCGGGCGGGCGGGGCTCGCCCCAGGCGCTGGCGGCCATCGCACGATCCAGCACCGCAGCGATCGCCGGGGAGGCCACGAGCGCGCGGCGCAAGGCCGCCGGATCGCTGCCCTGGCGCCCGGCCAGCACGTCGAGGTGCGACTCGCCCGCGAAGCACGCCTGCACCTCGCCCGGGGAGCGAGCGTGCCCGGACGGCGGGTTGTTGGTGTAGGCGACCACGCACTCGATGTCGCGGTGGGGGGCGTCATAGGGCTCGAGGAAGGCATCGACCCCGCCCAGCGCTGCGCCGAGCCCGGGCTTCGCCCCCGCGAATGCACCGCCGTCGAAGTGGAAGGAGGCCTGCACCGCCCAGAGGCGTCCACCCCTGAGCCCGGTGCGCAGCCGGACGTGGCCGGCATGGCGTCCCGGCATCGACGCGAGCATCTCGCTGTGGGCCATCCGCAGGCGGACCGGGGCACCGGTGGCCCGGGCGAGCAGTGCTGCGCCGACCTCGTTGAGGGCCAGTGCGCCCTTGGACCCGAAGTCGCCGCCGATGCGCACGGGGCGCACGACCACCGCTCCGGGCGCCAGCCCGCACGCCTCGGCGACCGCCCGGGCCGTGTCTGCCGGCTCCTTGTTGGTCGTGTGGATCTCGACGCCGTCGGCCGTCGGGATCGCCAGGCAGGAGTGGGGTTCGATGGGGGCGGCGTGCTGCCGCGGGAAGCGGTACTCCGCCTCCACCACCTCGTCGCACGCCGCGAAGCCGGCGGCCGCGTCGCCGCGTGACCACCGGCGGTAGCCCTGCACGTTGCGCAGGCCCGGCGGCACCTCGACGGCGCCGCGGTAGCTGGCGTAGTCGGGATGGAGCAGCGGAGAGCCCGGCCCGAGCGCTGTGGCGGCGTCGAAGACCGCCTCGTGCTCGGCGTACTCCGCGCGCACCAGGCGCGCCGCCGTAGCCGCGGCGTCGGCCGTCGTGGCGGCGATGAGGGCGATCGGCTGGCCGTGGAAGCGGACCTGGTCGACGGCGAGCAGAGGGTAGTCCCGCACCCGGCGCCCGAGGAGCAGCGCACCGACGTCCCCGCCCGTGAGCACGGCGGCAACGCCGGGCGCCGCGCGTGCCGAGCCGACGTCGACGTGCACCAGCTGCGCGGCGGCAACCTCGGCGCGCACCCACACCGCGCGCAGCTCCCCCGGCACGGCGACGTCGTCCGCGTAGTGACCGGGACCGCCGCCCGGCGCCACGCCCGTCACCCGCCGACCCCCAGGAACGCCTCCTCGACCATGCGTCGGACGACCACCGCCGCCACCTGGCGCCGGTGGTCCGCGGCGTGGCCACCGGCGGGCTCGACCGCGAGCTCCTCGCCCGCGGCGAGCTGCACGTCGTCGCTGCTGGCCGAGCCGACGAGGAAGCGGCGGGCGGCAGCGGCACAGCCGGGGAGCCGGACCGGAACCGGGCCGACGCAGCCGACCACGACCTCCAGCGGTGCGAGGTCCGCGCCGGCCGGCGGGGGCGAGACGGGGGCGAGGACGGCGACCGAGACGAGACCGGGGTCCGCTCCGGCGCCCGTGGCGAGCTTGTGGTAGCGCAGGCGCCAGCCCGGGGGGACGGCAGGAACGACCACCCTCGTGAGGACGTCTCCGGGCCCGAGCGCCGGAGCACCGGGCTCGCCGAGCGGCTGGATCCGCTCCCCGTCCACGGTGTCGACGGCCAGCGAGGCGCGCAGCGCCCGCAGCGCCACCACCGGATCGTGGCTCGGGTCGGAGATCGCCAGGTTGCCCCCGAGCGTGCCCTGGCTGCGGACCCGGGGGTTGCCGAGCGCCGCGAAGACCGCGGCGAGGCCGGGGAGCCGGTCGGCGAGGAGGGCATGGCGCGCCAGGTCCGCGTGCGTGCACAGCGCACCGATCACCACGGACTCGTCCCCGGGGGCGATGCCGCGCAGCCCGGCCTCCTCGACGCGGCGCAGCGTCACGAGATCGGTGCTCGCCGGCAGCGACCGCTCGCGCAGCCGGAGCCCGACGTCGACCCCGCCGGCGACCAGCACGGCGCGCCCGCGGCCCAGGAGCTCGCGCACCTCGGCGAGCGAGCGTGGCTCAAGCAGGCCCATGTCCCCGCTGCTCCGGGGGCGCGTCGCCCCCGCGAAGGTCGTCCACGGCCCGCACGAAGCCGTAGTAGCCGGTGCAGCGGCACAGGTTGCCGTCGAGCCAGCGGGTGCTGTCCTGCGGCGCGCTCGCTGCGCCGGCGCCGGCGAGGAAGTGCCATGCCGCCACCAGCAGGCCCGACGTGCAGAACCCGCACTGGGGGCCACCGGCGCGCTCGTAGGCGCCACGAAGCTGCGTCATGGCGTCGTCGCCCTCGAGGCCCTCGAGCGTCACGATCTCGCAGCCCCCGGCGAGCTCCGTCGGCACGATGCACGCGCCGGCGAGCTCGCCGTCCTTGAGGACGGTGCACGCTCCGCACTCGCCCACACCGCAGCCCACGCGGGTCTGCACGAGGCCGAGCCGCTCTCGCAGCGTCTCGGCGAGGAGCTCACCCGGCGCCACTCGGAGCCGGTGGTCGGTCCCGTTGACCCTCACCACGACCTCGGGGGAATCGGCGGTGCCGCCGCCCCCGAGGTCGCTCACAGGTCGAGCCGGCGACCGACGGCCTCCTCGCCGGTCTCGAAGTAGCGGCCCTCGACGGCGAGCTGGGCCATGCTCGCCTGGTGCTCCGGCCAGAACCCGAGCTCGTAGCCGTACCACGGCGTCTTCAGGTTCAGGTCTGGCAGGCCGAGCTCCTCCCAGAGCGCGACGGCCCGCTCCATGTGCTCCTGGCGGGGCAGCGAGGTCGGCGAGTACGCCCACTTGCGGGTGGCGTCGATGAAGAGCAGCTTCGAGCGGCTCTCCCCCGTGCGGCGCACGTCGCGGGCCTCGTCGCTGGAGGGCGCGGCGACCGACGGGTCGAGCGGCTGCTCCTTGATGGTGACGATGCGGGTGTCGCGATCCGGCTGCATCCGGAACGACGCCGCCCACATCACCGACTCGAGGTTGTGGGGATCGATGTCCTCGTCGACCAGGATCAAGAGCTTGCCGAACTGCTCCATCTTGTCGAGGAAGGCGTCGAGCATCTTGAAGCCCTGTCCCGGCTCGGGATCCGCCACCTGCACGACGATCACGCCCCACGACGAGGTCGACTCGTGGATCACGACCGCCTTGACGTTGTCGAAGCCGGCGTCGGCGGTGAACTGCTTGAAGAGGATCCCCTCGCGGGCCACCTTGCGCAGCATGCTGCTCTCGCTGGGCGGGTACTGGCTGATGAACGAGACGTAGATGGGATCCGCCCGGTGCGTGATGCAGTGCACGTCCATGAAGAAGGCCATCTCGCTCTTGGCGACGTAGCCGACGAACTCGCCGAAGGGGCCCTCCGGCTCGAGCTGGTCGGTGGGGATCACGCCCTCGATGACGATCTCCGCCTGGGCGGGCACGAGCAGGTCGTTGGTCTTGCAGCGGACGAGCTCGACCGGCGCACCGGCGATGCCGCCTGCCACCTCGTACTCCTCCACGCCCTCGGGGATCTTGCTGACGGCCGTGTAGGAGATGCTCGGAGGCACGCCGATGACCACCGCGGCCGGCATCGGCTTGCCGAGCTTGCGGTACTTCTCCCAGTGCAGCCGGAGGTGCTGGACGCCGCCGTTGAAGCAGCCGATGCGGTCGGCCGACTTGATCTGGCCCCGGTAGTTGCCCACGTTGTGCTGGCCGGTGTCAGGGTCGACGGTGACCCAGTGCGAGGCGGTCGTGTACGGGGCGTTGTCGAAGCCGGGGGTGGAGATCGGGATCGGCAGCGCCGCCAGCCCGCCGTCGTCGCCGAAGTCCTCGCGGTAGGTGACCACCTCCTGCGCGGGCCCGGTCTCGACCGTCCGCGGCTTCACCGGGTTGGTCTGTGCCAGCTTCCAGGTCGCGTCGATCTCGTCGGGCGCGCACTGCATGCCCAGCGCGTAGATGTCTCGTGAGCCCGCGACCAGGCCCACCACGACGGGTGCGTCGTACTTCCGGCCCGAGCCGTCCACGACGTTGGAGAACAGGAACGCCTTGCGCTCCGACTCCGGCAGGCCGCGGAACTGCAGGCGCACCAGCGGGTGGAGCTCGGTGTCCTTGTTCACCGGGGCGTCGATCTCCACGAGCTTGCCTGCTGCGCGCAGCGCCTCGAGGTGGTCGCGCAGGTCGCGGTAGTACTCGCCGCCTTCAGTCGTGCTGGTCAAGTGGTCCTCCACTGCTCGTGCCCAGAGGCCGTGCGCCGGTTGCATCCTGGACTGACCTGATTGATTACTCTATAAGCCACCGAGGTGCAAGGGTCAGCTGGGAGGATCGGGTTCGAGCAGCGACAGCTCCGGCGCGATGCCGACGAAGCCGAGGTCCTCCCACCGCGCCCGGATGCTGTCGTAGGCGCTGGCGGAGATCGCCGTGCGCGCCGGGAAGGACGTGATGCGCCGGTAGTCCTTGCACGCGTTGATGAGCACCTTGGCCGAGTAGGGGCGCTCGTCGATGTCGGTCATGCTCGGGTCGAGCTTCGTCGAGTAGGTCTGCCGCAGGAAGTCGACGTCACGGGCCGCATCGCAGCGCGTCGACATGGCCCACAGCACCTGATCGATGTCGTTCGGCGCCACGTCGCCGTCGACGGCCACCACCCACTTGTTGAAGTAGGCGGTGCTCGGGCACTGGGCGACCAGCGCCAGCACCTGTGCGGAGTGCCCCGCGTACTGCTGGTCGACCGAGACGACGGTCATGCCCAGGCCGCTGGCCGCGGAGGGATAGGCCCACACGCCTCGCACGCCGGCCACGCCGAGGCGGTCGAGATCGCTCCAGGCGCCCGCCGAGCGTCCGACGGCGTAGAGCATCCCGCACTCGTTCGCCGTCGTGTCCGCCATCAGCGCGTTGGTCATGATGGGCGAGCTCCGGTGGTGGATGGCGGTCACCTCCACCACGTAGCTGGTCGGGGACGGCGTGCCGTAGTAGCCCATGAACTCACCGAAGGGGCCGTCCTGCTGGAACGCGTCGGGGTGGATGAGGCCCTCGATGACGATCTCGGCATGGGCAGGGATCGGCAGCGACGTCGCCCGCCCCTGCACCAGCTCCATCGGCTGGCCCATCAGGCCGCCGATGTGGTCGAGCTCGGAGTGGCTCGACGGGAAGCGGTGCGAGCCCATGATGAACCAGGAGGGGGCGATGCCCCAGCAGGCCACGACCTCGGCAGGCTCGCCCTTTGCCCAGCACTTCTCGATGTGCGGGCGAGCGTCCTTGCCCGGCGAGAGGTGGAGCCCGACGTGCTTCGCGTCGTGGACCATCATCCGGTACGTCCCGGCGTTGACCACGCCGGTGTCCGGGTCGCGCGTGATGACGAGGTCGCCGGTGCCGGCGTAGCGCCCACCGTCGAGCGGCCAGTGCTTCGGAACGGGGAACCGCAGCACGTCGATGTCGTCACCGGTCAGGGTGTGCTCGAAGACGGGCGCCGCCGACGCGTCGACGTAGGTCGGTGGGATCACCACGTCGAGGCGATCGCGGACGTGCCGGACCAGCTGCATCTCACCGCCCTCGGTCGGCAGCCCCCAGCTGAGCGCCAGGCGCCGTGCGCTCGATCCCACCAGGTTCCACAGCGCGGCATGCCCAGGGTAGCCGGTGATGTTCCGGAAGAGCAGGGCCGGCGGGTAGCGACCGTCCCCGTCGCGGCCCTGGGCGCAGCGCAGGTAGGTGATGGCGGCCATCTCGTGGTCCCAGGAGACCGGGGCGGTCACCTCGTGCAGCTCGCCGAGCTGCTTCGCCGCGTCGAGCCACGACCGCAGGTCGGCGGGAGCGGAACCGGGCGCGGCAGCGCCCGTCGGTGCCACCTCGGAGCTGGCTGCCGGATCGGAGAGCATGTTGGGACCTCGTTCCTGGTCGGCGATCGGAGATCGGGCGTCGGGCGCGGCTCAGGGGCGCGCGTCGGGCCATCGAACGACGTCGGGGACGTCGAGGCCGAAGAGGTCGAGGACCCTTCCGGCCGTGTGGGTGACCATCTCGTCGAGCGAGCCCGGGCGGTTGTAGAAGGCGGGCACGGGAGGAGCGAGCACCGCCCCCGCCTCTGCCGCCGCGACCATGAGCCGCAGGTGCCCGAGGTGCAACGGCGTCTCGCGGACGAGCAGGACCAGCCGACGGCGCTCCTTGAGCACCACGTCGGCGGCGCGGGCGGCGAGCGAGTCGGCATGGCTGTTCGCCACGGCCGAGAGCGTCTTGATGCTGCACGGGGCCACGATCATGCCGTCGGTCCGGAACGACCCGCTGGCGATCGAAGCGCCGATGTCGTGGTCGTCCTCCGTGTGGTCCGCGAGCGCCTGGACCTCGCCCAGCGACAGGTCGGTCTCCAGGGCGATCGTGCGGCGCGCCGACTTCGTGATCACGAGGTGCGACTCCGCCAGCTCGTACTGCCGGATGAGCTGCAGGATCCGGATGCCGTAGATCGCCCCCGAGGCGCCCGAGATCGCAACGATGAGGCGACGCCTGCGGGCGGTGGGGTCAGGGGTCATGGGCTTCAGTGGGAGCCGGTGAGCTCGGCGTCGGGCTCGGTGTCGGGCTCGGGCGGATCGCCACGCTCGATGCTCTCGAGCTCGACGCGCTCACCCCCCGGATAGAACTGCCGCGTCCACGCCCGCAGGATCCGGAACGCCTTGGCCTCATCCGGAGTCAGCAACGGCCGGTTCAAGTACGCCATGTTCTCCCAGATCGGCAGATCCCGCTCGATCTCCTTGATCTGATGACGCATGATCCGCAACGCCATCCCATCAGGCTCATCGGTCCCATCCGTGTTGCGCGACACCACCGAGATCCGCAGATCCGAATGCGTCGCATCGACCGGCGTCACCGTCACCAGCTGCGTCGTGTCATGCACCCCCAGCACCCGGAACATCAACAACCCCAGCCCCCACATCTCCCCGGGCAGCTCACCAGGCACCGACGGCGCCTCCGGCGTCCGATACGTCGTCGCCATCTGATACCGGAACACCGGCCAGTCCGGCCGCACGTAGTCGATCACCGCCACCTCAGCGTTCTTGTGCACGAACTTGAAGTGCGCGAAGTCCGCCGAGTTCTCCATCACGTGCTGCGGCGCGAACCCCACGTTCCGCCAGACGTGCGCCGTCCCATGCGGCCACAGATCGAAGAACTCCGACGAGTAGAACTCCTCGAAGCGCGGCGGCTCCCACGACGGCTCCGCGCCCTCGTGATCGAACCACATCATCACGCAACCATTGACCTCACGAACCGGATACGACCCCACCCGCGCCGCCTTGTTCGGCCGCTTCGCGTACGGGATCTCCACGTTCGCCCCATCACCACCCCACCGCCACCCATGGAACGGGCACACGATGTCACCCCCCACCACACACCCACCATGACCAAGGTGCGCACCCAGATGCGGACAGATCGCATCCAACACCACCGCCACCCCATCCTCACCCCGATACAGCACCAGCTCACGACCGAAGTACCGCAACGGCACCACCCCACCAACCGCCAGCTCATGCGACCACGCCACCTGATACCAGCTCGACGCGAACTCATGGAACGCCACACCCGTCCCCGACGCCCCCGCGACCTCCACCTCATCACTCCTCACAACAACCTCCTCGTAGCGATGGCGCTGACCGCCGATCGGCGACGTCGTCGCCTCAGCGCTTGAGCACGAGCACCGCGCAGGCGTTGGCTTCGAGATCGAAGACGCCTCCGCCCCGCGTGTGGCACACGCCCACGCGCGCTCCTTCCACTTGCCGGCCCTCGGCTCGGGCGGCCAGCTGCTGCACGATCTCGACGAGCTGCGCCACCCCCGTGGCACCCATGGGGTGCCCGCGGGCGAGCAGGCCGCCGCCTGGGTTCACGGCGACGCCGCCACCGCCGACGTCGGCGGAGCCGCGCTCGACGTAGGGCCCTGCCTCGCCCGGAGCGACGATGCCCAGCGCTTCGATGGCGCTCAGCTCCCCGATCGTGAAGGCGTCGTGGACCTCCGCGACGTCGATGTCCTCCGGGCCGATGGCTGCGGCCTCGAAGGCTGCCGATGCGGTGCGGCTGCTGAGCGTGTCGTGCGCCGTCGCGACGTCGTGGAGCCGGCCCGAGCCGACCCAGCCGCCCGCCAGCCAGGCCAGCGGCTCGCCGAGGTCGGCTCGCGCGAAGACGACCGCCGCGGCGCCGTCGGCCGACGGGCAGGACATCAGCCGCGTGAGCGGGCTGGCGATCATCGGCGAGGTCAGCACCTCCTCGACGGTGACTGGAGATCGGAACGCGGCGTTCGGGTTGGCGGCACCGTGACGTCGGTTCTTGACGGACACGGCGGCGAGCTGCGCGGCGGTGGTGCCGTAGTCGGCCATGTGCGAGGTGGCCCGCATGCCGTAGAGGGCCGGAAAGGTCATGCCGAGCCTGGTCATGGCCTCCTCCGCCGGGTCGAGCGGGATCATCCCCGGCGAGAGCGAGCGACTCGGCGCCTCGGCGCCGACCGCGAGGGCCACCTCGACCTCACCGCTCGCCACCGCGCGCGCCGCGAGCAGCGCCGCCTCGGCACCCGAGGCGCAGGCGTTCTCGAGGTTGGCGACCGGGATGCCCGTGAGGCCCAGGTCCTTCAGGATCCGCTGCCCCTGCCCGGCGGCGCCGTACGCGGAGCCGACGAAGGCAGCGCCGATCCGGCGGTGGTCGATCCCTGCGTCGTGCACCGCCGCTCGCACGGCGCGCTGGCCGAGCTGTTCGATCGTGGAGCTGCTGCGGCGCTCGAAGGGCGTCATGCCCACGCCGACGATGGCGGCGGTCATGACGCGCCTGCGGGGCTGAACCAGTAGGGCGGCTCGCCCTCGCCACCGGGCACGACGCGCACCTGCAGGCCGGGGCGCACCGCCTCGGGATCGATGTCGCGGACCGGCCCGAAGGCACGGACGCCCTCCTGCAGCGCGACGTAGGCCACGGCGTAGGGCGACTCGAAGCCCGCCGGGGCGCGGTGGATGACGGTGCAGGTCTCCACCTGGCCCGATCCCGACAGCGGGAGCGGCTCGGTGGGACCCCAGCAGTCCGGGCAGAGCTCACGGGCAGGGAGCACCGGACGGCCACACGAGGTGCAGCACGAGGCCGTCAGCACCTGGTCCGTCGCAAGCCTGTCGGGTCGCTCCTGCATTGATTGATCAGCCTATAAGGAGCGGGCCGCCGGCGCAAGCATCGCGTCAGATCCCGCCAGCTCGGTGAGCGCGTCGAGGTAGCCGAGCAGCCTCGAGTCGCTGTCGCGCCTGCCGATGACCTGGATGCCGACCGGCCACCCGTCCGCCGTGTGGCCGGCGAGGAGCGTGACCGCCGGCAGGCCGGCGAGGTTGCAGGGGTAGGTGAACCGCACCCAGCCGGCGGTCGGGCGCCCGGCGAGGAGGCCGCGACCGTCCAGCGCCGGCGCCGCCGTCGCGACGGTGGGCGTGAGGACGGCGTCGACCCCCTCCAGCGCCGTGGCGAGCCGCTCGGCCACGTGCGAGCGGGTCGATGCTGCACGCTCGAGCGAGGCGTCGATGCCGGAGGCCTCGAACCGCTCGACCTGCCGGCGAAGCCCCTCGTCGAGCAGCTCCCAGGCGGCGGTGCCCCGCAGGTGACCGATCCGGTCGCGGTTCTCCGTGGCCGTGAGGGCCAGCCACGCGGCAAGCGGGTCCTCGTCGAGCACCTCCTCCGAGGTGGTGAGCTCCGTGCCGGCATCGGCCAGCCGCTGGATGAACCGCTGGCACACCGCGAGCACCTCGGGATCGACGTCGGCGTAGCCGAGCGAGGACGACCACCGCACCCGGTCGGGCAGCACCGCAGGGCCGGCCCCCTCCCCCACCTCGTCGATCGTCGGCAGGACCGACCGCAGGTCCGCGACGTTCGCCGTGAGCACGCCGTCGACCGACAGCGTGGGCCAGAGGGCGCCGGGGTCCGAGGCGATCCGCCCGGGAGACGCCTTGTAGCCCGGCAGCCCGCAGACCGACGCCGGGATCCGGATGGAGCCCCCGCCGTCGCTCCCGGTGGCGAGGGGCACCATGCCCGACGCGATGGCGACCGCGCTGCCGCCCGAGGAGCCGCCCGGAGAGCGGGCTGCGTCGAGCAGGTGGCGCGTCGCCCCGAAGCTCGGGTTGTCGGTGAGCGGCTTCCAGCCCAGCTCGGAGGTGTTGGTCTTCCCCACGACGATGCACCCGGCCGTCCGGAGGCGCGCGACCAGCGGGGAGTCGCTCGCCGGGACCTCCCGCGCCAGCGCGGCCGAGCCGAAGCTGGTGGGGAGGCCCGCAGCGTGGTGCAGGTCCTTGACCGCCAACGGGATGCCGGCCAGGGGCCCCACGTGGCTGCCGCGGACGAGCGCCTCGTCCACGCGCCCCGCCGCCTCCATGGCGCGGTCGCCGTCGACGACGGTGAAGGCGTTGAGCCCGGGGTTCAAGGCATCGACCACCTCGAGGGTCCACGCCACGACCTCCCGCGCCGAGCGCTGGCGCGCCCGGATCTCACGGGCTACCTGCTCGATGCCGTTCCTGCGCCACATGTCCACTGTTTATCGGTTGATCGATAGATGCGGTAGTCTCCGGGCGTGTCGGGCCCCACGCGTGGACGCGCCATGCTCGCGGCGCTCGTGGATGCCGGCAGCTTCCAGCCGCTCCTGCCGCGCCCGGTGACGCCGGCCGGCGAGCGCTCCCCGGTCGCCGGCTACGACCGCCTGGTCGCCGACGCCCGGCGCCGCACCGGCAGCGACGACTCCCTCATCGCAGGCACCGCCACCATCGGCGGGCACGACAGCGTCGTGGTGGTCTGCGAGTTCGACTTCCTCGCCGGCACGCTGAGCGTGGCGGCGGGCGAAGCCTTCACGGCCGCGGTGCGGGCCGCGATCGAGGGGCGCCGTGCCTTGGTCGCGGTGGCCAACTCGGGCGGCGCCCGCATGCAGGAGGGGAGCGCCGCCTTCGCGCAGATGCTCAAGTGCGTCGCCGCACTCGAAGACCTCCGTGACGAGCGACTCCCCTTCCTCGTCTACCTGGCGCACCCCACCACGGGTGGGGTCCTCGCGTCATGGGCGTCGCTCGGCCACGTCACCTTCGCCGAGCCAGCTGCGACGATCGCCTTCACCGGGACCCGCGTCGCCGCCGCCACGGAGGACGCGCACGCCGGCGAGGCCGACGTGCGCGCCGAGCGCCGGCTGGCGGACGGGCACGTCGACGCCGTCGTCCCCCTGCAGCGGCTGTCGAGTGCCGTGGCCAACGTCCTCGCCGCCCTCGCCCCGCCCTGCGGTGGAGCGCGCCGGGCGGCTGCACCGGCCACGCCGGCAGCGGCCCCCGAGCCGGCCGGCGAGGCGGCGCCGCCCTCGGGCTGGGCGGCGGTCCAGGCAGCGCGCTCGGTCGATCGGCCCCGCCCCGTCGATCTCCTGGCCTCCTGCACCGACCATGGCACGCGCCTTCGTGGTGACCGCATGGGGTCGGACGACCCGGCGGTGCACGTCTCGCTCTGCCGGCTCGGTGACCGGCCGATCATGGCCATCGCGCACGCCTCGACGGCCGCTCAGCCGGCGCGCCCCACGCCGGCCGGCCTGCGCCTCGGGGTCCGCGCCATGGCCATCGCCGAGTCGATGGGCATCGGCGTCCTCACGCTGATCGACACGTCCGGCGCCTCGGTCGACGCGCAGGCCGAGCGCCAGGGCTTGGCGGGCGGGATCGCCTGCTCGCTGCGGACCATGCTCGGGCTCGGGGTGCCGACCGTGGCGGTGCTCGTCGGGGAGGGCAGCGGCGGTGCAGCGATCGCCCTCGTGGGCGCGGACGTCGTGCTGGCGTCGACGACCGCCTGGCTGGGCCCGATCGCGCCCGAGGCCGGTTCGGTGATCCTGCACCGGTCCTCGGAGCACGCCGCGACGGTGGCGGACATGCAGCGCGTGGGCCCCGGCGAGCTGCAGTCGCTGGGGATCGTGGACCGGGTGGTCCGCTTGGAGCGCGACGCGGACCTGCACGACCTCGCGGGCACGCTCGGCGGCGCCTTCGCCGCGCTCGAGTCGCAACCACGGCCTGCCCGTCGAGCAGCGCGCCGGGCGCGCTTCGACCGGCTCGGGCTGGCCGACCGGTGACCGTGCCGGTGCCGCGTCCGGTGGCCGGCGAGGCGACCGTGGCACCGGCGTCGCCAACCGCCGCCATCGGCGTCGGGCCGCGCGAGCTCATCGCGATCATCGCGCTGGGCATGGCGATGACCGCGCTCGGGATCGACCTGATGCTCCCCGGCCTGGACCAGGTGCGGCTCGACCTCGGGCTGGCGCCCGACTCGACCCGGGTCAGCGGCATCGTGACCACGTACTTCCTGGGCCTGGCGGTCGGAGGCCTCGTCTACGGCCCGCTGTCGGACCGCTTCGGGCGCAAGCCGATGCTCTACGCGGGCTACGGGGTGTACGCCCTCGGCGCCTTGGCCTCCGCCGTCACCGCGTCGCTCGGCTGGCTCCTCGTCAGCCGCTTCGTGTGGGGCCTGGGCGCAGCCGGCCCACGGGTGATGGCCGTCGCCATCGTGCGCGACAAGTTCCAGGGCGAGCACATGGCGAGGGTCATGTCGCTGGTGATGGCGGTCTTCCTGCTCGTGCCCGTCGTCGCGCCGTCGCTCGGAGCGGCTGCCGTGTCGCTGAGCTCGTGGCGCTGGCTGTTCGCCTGCTGCGCGCTCGCAGCGGGCGCCATGGCGCTGTGGTCGCGGCGCCTCGAGGAGACGCTCGCGCCCGCGCACCGGCTGGAGCTCGGGTTCGCCAGGGTCGGCCGGGCCGCCCGGTACGTGGTCTCCGATCGCCGCTCGCTCGGCTACATGCTCGCCCAGGCGGCGCTCTACGGGGTCTTCACCTCGTACCTGGCCAGCTCGGAGCTCATCTTCCGCGAGGTCTTCGCCCAGGACCGCGCCTATCCGCTCATCTTCGGGGCGCTCGCCCTCACCATGGGCACCGCGATGCTCGTGAACGCGCGCCTCGTCGGCCGGCACGGACCGACGCGCGTGGCACACGGCGCGCTGGTGGCCTACGTCGCGATGGCAGGGGCGCTGACGCTCGTCGTGGTCCTCGCCGACGGGCGCCCGCACCTCGCGCTGTTCGTGCTCGGCCTGGGCGCCATGCTCTGCGCCCACTCGCTGATGCTCCCCAACCTGAACACCATCGCCATGGCGCCGATGGGCCCGGTGGCGGGCACCGCATCGTCGGTGATCGGGTCGGTGCAGGTCGCGGGCGGGGCGCTGCTCGGCACCCTCATCGACCGGGCATTCGACGGCACGGTGCGACCGATCTCGTACGGGTTCGTCGGCCTCGGGGGCCTCGCCCTCGTGCTCGTGCTGTGGGCGGAGCGTGGCCGGCTCTTCCCACGTGCGCATGGCTGAGCACCAGGAGCGGGTGACGCCCTGGCGCCTGCTGGCGACGGTGCCCCTCTTCCGCCGCTACTTCCTGGCCAGCGCGGTCTCCAACCTCGGCACCTGGGCGCAGGCGGTCGTGCTCTCCGTCGTCATCTACGACGCCACCGGCTCGGTCGCCGACGTCGCGCTCATCAACTTCGCGCGGTTCTTCGGCTCGCTGTTCCTCCCACCGCTCAGCGGCCGCATCGCCGACCGCCACGACCGCGCCGCCCTGCTGGCGGTCTCACAGCTCGCCGCCGCGGCGTTCGCGCTGATCCTCTTCGTGGACCACACGACGACCGGATCGACGTTCCCGCGCATGTTCGTCTACGCCGTGGGGATCGGCTTGTGCG
Organism: uncultured Microthrixaceae bacterium; assembly: GCA_963715505.1. GTDB lineage: Bacteria > Actinomycetota > Acidimicrobiia > Acidimicrobiales > VFJN01 > VFJN01. Next base: position 160,233 of record OY970242.1, on the reverse strand, counting down.
ACTCGATCGCCGCGCCGGTGATGCACGCGCTCATCCCGTCGCTGGTGCGCCCCCACCAGCTCCCCGTGGCGCTGGCGCTCAACGCCACCTCGTTCAACGCGGCGCGGGCCACGGGGCCGGTGCTGGGTGCGGCCATCGTGGCCACCGGCGGCGCTGGCGGCGTCTTCGCCGCCAACGTCGCCTCGTTCATGGGCTTGGCGATGGTGGCCTGGACGATGCGCGGCGCCTTCCGGCCCCCGGCGCCGGCCCCGGGCGCGTCGAGGCGCTGGCTGCGGCAGGTGCTCGGCCTGCCGCAGGTGCTCGTGATGCTCGCTGCGATGGCTGCGCTGTCGACCGCCATGGAGCCCATCAACACGCTGACCCCCGCAGTGGCCGTGCACGGCCTCGGCCGGGATGCCGCGTTCGCCGGCGTCCTCGTGTCCGCGTTCGGGCTGGGTGCGGTCGTGTCGGTGTTCACCCTCGGACGGGTCCGCCGATCCCACCGCTCCCTCGGCCTGTCGATGGCCGTCGTGCTGGCCGGGTTCGCCCCCATGTGGCTCGACCTCGCGCTGGCCCCGGTCGTGATCGGCCTCGTGGTGGCTGGCGGCGCCTTCGTCACCGCCAGCTCGTTCGCCACCGCCACGATCCACGCAGCGATCCCCGACGATCTGCGGGGCCGCACCATGGGCATCTGGACGATCTGCTTCCTCGGGTCCCGCCCGCTGGCCAGCCTTGCCACCGGCGCGCTCGGCGAGCTGGCCGGCTACGAGCTCGCCGGGGCGGCCATGGGTGCGCCGCTCGCCCTGCTGGCCGCCCACCTGGTCCTGCGGGCGGGTCGATCCGGCGCCGAAGCACCGCCCGGTCAGCCCGGGAGGTCCAAGGCGTCGAGGACGCGCTCGGAGCGGTCCCAGCGCTCCAAGGTCGCCAGCTCCTCGGTGGGGGTGAACCCCAGCGGCGACAGCGCGATCCCCAGCGAGTCGCCCTTGTGAGCGTGACAGGTCATGACCGCGCCGAGCAGACCCTCCACCTGCGTGCTGCGCGCCAGGTCCAGCTTGAGGACGTGCACGGTGGTCCCTTCCACCGCGAGGAGCGTGGCCTGCCCGCTGCGCAGGAGGTTCTGCTGGGTCGTCGGTCCCGCGAGCGCCAGGAGCAGGGCGCCGTCGGATCGAAGGCGGAGCTCTGCCGCGGAGAGCAGCATGAGGTGCGGGTGGCCGCTCTCACCCGTGGTCAGGAGCGGGAAGGCCTGCGCAGGTGCACCGACTCGCAGGGGCGAGGCCAGGAGCTCCGCTACCGCCGCTGGCAGCTGGTGGTCACCACCGGTGCCCGTCGTCGGACCGGGCATCTCGCCCTCGGACGGGTTCGGCGGGGCAGCTGCGATGCCCTCACGTTAGCGATGCCGGGTCGCAGGCCGGCGAGCAGCGACAGCCGTCGGGGCGAAGGCGCGTCGTCGGCGGAGCCCAGGTCCTCGCCGATGCTCACACCCTTCGCATCACGCGGCGAGGCGGAACGGCGGGTAGCGGTCGGTGACGAGCGCGAACGCGTAGCCGACCACGCGGTTGTGCCAGCGCATGACGCTCACGACGAAGTCGAACAGCCCACGCGGGTACCGGCCGGTGAAGAGGATCGCCACCCACGCGCCGAGCGCGGCCAGCACGACCGCGATGTCCAGCACGATGAGGACGAGGTAGTGCGGGACGGCGAGGAACCACTTCACGAGCGGCATCCACCGGTTCAGCTCCGTGGGGACGTCGGGGTAGGGCATGCGCAGGTGCACGGCCTGCTCCTCGTCGGTCGAGGGGTACTCGTCGCGCAGCAGCAGGAGGTAGGCGATCACGCGGTTGTCGAACCGCAGGTAGGCGAGGTTGAAGTCGAACCACCAGCGTGGGTACTTCCGGCGGAAGACGATCGTCAGCAGGGGCGGGACGAAGAGGATCCCCCCGGCGAGCCCGGTGAGGAAGAGCCCGCCGCCGTCGTCCCCGCCGGCACCGAACGCCGGGCCGCTGAGCGCGGCGAGGACGACGAGGACGGGGATGGCGAAGACGACTCGGAAGAAGCTCGAGAGCCGGTCGAGCTGTCGGTCGGGATAGTCGACGTCGAGCTCCACCGGGTAGGCGGTGGTGATGGGTTCCATCGGTGATCTCCTGTCGGTTGGCGATGAGCTCCTCGAGGATCGCCGGGTCGCGCTGGCGGTCCCGATGCGACCGCGGGCGGTCTCCGACGAGGTCGCACTAGGAGGTGCGGATCGGGAAGCGGACGCGCGCCCAGTCCGGGGCGCCGAAGCCGGTGACCGGTCCGGCGGCCTCGACCACGGGGGGCCCGAAGCGAGCCGTGAGGGCTCGGAGGCCCTCGGCCAGCTCCAGTCGGGCGAGGCCCGCGCCGACGCAGAGGTGCGGGCCCCAACCGAAGGTGAGGTGGGCGTGGGCGTCGGCTCGGTCGACCACGAACGCGTCCGGCTGCGAGAAGCGGTCGGGGTCGCGGTTTGCGGTCGTGAAGGACAGGAGGAGTCGGCCCCCGTCGGGGACCGCCAGGTCGCCGCGCTCGAAGGGCTCCTCGGCGCGCCGCGTCAGCCCGGGCACGATCGGCTGGAACCGCAGGATCTCCTCGACCGCGGCCGGCACCAGCGCAGGGTCGGCCGCCAGCCGCTCCCAGTCCTCGGGGTGCTCCGCCAGCACGAGCACCGCCGCCGTGAGCTGACGCCGGGTCGTCTCCGCGCCCGCGAAGACGAAGCCGGTGATCATGGCGATGACGTCGTCCTCGTCGAGCCGCTGGCCGTCGACCTCCGCCTCGACGAGACGCGTGACGAGGTCGTCTGCCGGTTCGGCTCGACGGGCGGCGATCCGCTCGAGACCGTAGGTCCGCATCTCGGCGGCGGCAGACTCGACCGCCGCGACGTCGTCCGCGGTCATCGCCGGGCTGAAGGCCCGCGCGATCGCCGCGGCCCAGCCGGCCATGCGATCTCGGTCCTCGGTGGGCAGCCCGAAGAGGATGGCGAACACCTCCGGGGGCAGCGGCTCGGCGAAGGCTGCGACGAAGTCGCACACGCCCCCGGTGGCCTCGATGCCGTCGACCAGGCGCTCGGCGATCTCGCGCGTCGCCGGCCGCAGCTGCTCCACCTTCCTGGGCGTGAAGGCGCTGGACAGGACGGCGCGCAGGTGGCGATGGTCGGCGCCGTGGCGGCTGAAGAGCGGTGCCACCTGCATCGCCGTCTCGGGCGAGAGCCCCCCGGCCACCATGTCCTCGGCGAAGGATCGGGCCGACAGGCGCCGATCGGCGAGCGTCTCCCGGTTCGCCTCCCAGCCCGTCACCACGGCCATGGGGTGCCCGTTGCGATCCATGGCGTGGGCCCACCAGTGCTGCGCTGCGCAGCGGCGCAGCTCGACGCCCCCGTCCGCCAGGAACGCCTCCGGGTCGAGGCGGGCGGGGCCGGTCGAGGACTCGTCGGTTCGCACCCGGGAAGTCTCGCGGACGTCGCGCTCGGATGCCGGTGGAGTCCGAGGCGCCTCGTCGGCCCCTGCGATGGGCGATCCGCACGGGCAGGGCTGCGTGCGACCACGCGGGGACGGGGTGCGGCACCGCGCGCAGCGCGCCCATGCTGCTCGAGTGGCCGACGACCCAGGCGCGGACGTCCTGCAGCACGGGGCGGTGGTCTTCGGCTACGACGGATCTCCCGCCGCGGTGCGGGCGATCCGCCTGACCGCTCCGATCCTGGCCGCGAGGCACGGCCTCGTGGTGACGGTGTGGGAGCCGGGCGTGGCCTACGAGGCCTTCGCGCCGTCGATCGTGCCTGCTCCCATCGACATCCGCACCGCCATGGAGATCGACCAGGCCCTCTACGAGGCTGCCCGGCGCACCGCCGAGCAAGGGGCGGCGATCGCACGCGAGCTGGGCCTCGACGCCCTGGGCCTCGCGGTGGTCGACGTGCTGACGCCGGCGAGGACGCTCGTGCGGCTGGCCGAGGAGCTCGCAGCACCGGCGGTGGTCGTGGGCGACCACGGGCACCGTGCGGTCCGCGAGCTGCTGCTCGGGAGCACCACCCGCGACGTGGTCCGCACCGCCCCGTGCCCGGTGTGCGTGGTGCGAGATCGCAGCGAGCCCACCGAATCGGCTCGGCACGACCAGGACACCTGACCGACCGGCGCGGTGGCTCGTACCGCCCGCCGCACGGGCGCGGGGCGAGGAATGGATGTCTCACCTCAGCCCTAGGCTGACGGCGTGTCCGTCCCGGTGCAGGAGCCGCTCTTCGACCCGCTCGACCTGGGCGCGCTCGCGCTCGACACGACGCTGCTGCCGGCGGTGGAGCTGCACCCGGCCGTCGCAGCCTGGTTCCGGGAGCGGTTCCCCGAGGGGCCGACGCCGGCGCAGGAGGCCGCCTGGCCGCCCATCGCCGCTGGCGAGCACACCCTGGTCGCCGCGCCGACGGGCTCGGGCAAGACGCTGGCCGGCTTCCTCATGGCCATCAACCGCCTCTACCTCGCCTTCGCCCGAGGCGAGCCGATCACCGGCACGCGGGTCGTCTACGTCTCGCCGCTGAAGGCGCTGGCGGTCGACATCGCCGAGAACCTCGAACGGCCCCTGGCCGAGATCCGCAGCAAGGCGACCGAGCTCGGGCTGGCGGCGCCCGACCTGACCGTCGGCGTCCGCACCGGCGACACCACCGCCGGCGAGCGGGCGGCGATGGTCCGGTCGCCGCGCACGTTCGTGGTCACCACGCCGGAGTCGCTGTACCTGCTCGTCACCGCGACGAAGAGCCGGGAGGCGCTGCGCAGCGTCGAGACCGTCATCGTCGACGAGATCCACGCTCTGGCGCGAGACAAGCGGGGCAGCCACCTCTGCCTCACCCTGGAGCGCCTCGCCCACGTCTGCGCCGTCGAGCCCGCACGCATCGGGCTGTCCGCCACGCAGAAGCCGATCGAGCTCGTCGCGGCGCTCCTGGTCGGCACCCGCACCGGTCCTGACGGCCAGCCGCGCTGCACGATCGTCGACACGGGGCACCAGCGAGCGCTCGACGTCGCCCTCGAGCTCCCCGACGGCGAGCTCGAGGCGATGGCATCGGCGGCGCAGATGGGCAACGTGCTCGACCGGATCGCCGAGCTCGTCACCGCGCACCGCACGACCATCGTGTTCGTCAACACCCGCCGGCTGGCGGAGCGGCTGGCCCACGAGCTGGGCGAGCGGCTCGGCGACGACGTGGTCGCCGCCCACCACGGGAGCCTCTCGAAGGACCGCCGGCTGCGCGTCGAGCGCCGGCTCCGGGCGGGGGAGCTCAAGGCGCTGGTGGCCACCGCTTCGCTCGAGCTGGGGATCGACATCGGCCCGGTGGAGCTCGTGTGCCAGATCGGCTCGCCGCGATCGATCGCCACGTTCCTCCAGCGCGTCGGTCGGTCCAACCACACCCGCACCGGCACGCCACGGGGCCGCCTCTACCCGCTCACCCGCGACGAGCTCGTCGAGTGCACGGGCCTGCTCGCCGCGGTGCGGGCCGGGCGCCTCGACGCCATCGAGGCGCCGGTCGCTCCGCTCGACATCCTCGCCCAGCAGGTCATCGCCGAGACGGCCGCGCAGGAGTGGACGGCAGACGAGCTCTACGCCCTCGTCACCACCGCCCACCCCTACCGGTCGCTCAGCCGGGCGGCCTTCGACGAGGTGCTCGACCTGGTCAGCGAGGGCATCGAGACGGGCCGGGGCACCCGAGCCGCCTACGTCCACCACGACCGGGTCAACGGCGAGCTGCGGGGCCGCAGGGGCGCCCGCCTCGCCGCCCTCACCAGCGGCGGCGCCATCCCCGAGCTGGGCGACTTCCGGGTCATCGCCGAGCCCGACGAGACCCTCATCGGCAGCGTCAACGAGGACTGGGCCACCGAGTCGATGGCCGGCGACGTGTTCATCCTCGGCACGCACCACTGGCAGATCCGCCAGGTCACCGGCGGCGAGGTCCGCGTGGTCGACGCCGGCGACCGGCACCCCACGATCCCGTTCTGGCGCGGCGAGGCCCCCGCCCGCACCGTCGAGCTGAGCGAGGAGGTCGCCCGCATCCGCTCGGTGGTGGAGCGCGCCGTGGTCGACGACGACCTGGCCCGGGCCGTCGACGAGATCGTCGAGCTCGCCGGCGTCGAGCGCGACGCGGCCGCCACCATCGTCACCTACCTGGCAGCAGGCCGGGCCGTGCTCGGCGTCATGCCCACCCAGCACGACCTCGTGATCGAGCGGTTCTTCGACGAGTCGGGCGGCATGCAGCTCGTGATCCACTCGCCCTACGGCGGGCGCCTCAACCGGGCGCTGGGGTACGCGCTGCGCAAGAAGTTCTGCGCCGGGTTCAACTTCGAGCTCCAGGCAAGCGCCAACGACGACGCCGTGGTCATCTCCCTCGGGCCCCACCACAGCTTCCCGCTCGCCGACGTGCCGCGCTTCCTCACCTCGGGCTCGATCCCGGCCACCCTGCAGCAGGCCGTCCTCGATCAGCCCGTCTTCCAGAGCCGCTGGCGCTGGAACCTCAACCGGAGCCTGATCGTCCTGCGCTTCCGCGGCGGCAAGAAGGTGCCGCCGCCGCTGCAGCGGATGCAGAGCGACGACCTGCTCGCCGCCGTGTTCCCCGGCGCCGCCGCCTGCCAGGAGAACGTCGTCGGGCCGATCGAGGTGCCCGACCACCCGCTCCCCCGCCAGGCGGTGCACGACTGCCTCACCGAGGCGCTCGACTGCGCCGGGCTCGTCGAGCTGTGGCGGAAGGTGGAGGCAGGTGAGGTGCGCTTCCACTTCGTCGACTCCACCGAGCCGTCGCTGCTCGCCCACGAGATCCTCACCGTCAAGCCCTACGCCTTCCTCGACGACGGTGAGGCCGTCGATCGTCGCACCAACGCAGTCTCCCTCCGCCGGGGCCTGCCCACCGAGCTCGGCGAGATCGGGCGGGTCACCCAGGAGGCGATCGACCGGGTGCGGGCCGAGATCGAGCCGGCGCCCACCACGCCCGACGAGCTCCACGACCTCCTCGCCATGCTGCTGCTGAGCGCCTGCCCACCGGCGTGGGACGAGCTCCTCGAGGCCCTCCGCAGCCGCGGCCGCGTGGCGTCGCTCGTCGGCGACGACGGCGCGCGGCGGTGGCACACCGTCGAGGCGACCGCCACGGTGCGCGCCCTGGTCGAGGGCGTCGACGTCGAGGGCGCCACCGCCGAGCAGGCGGCCAGCCAGGTCCTCCGCGGGCACCTCGAGGTGGCCTCCCCGCTGACGCAGGGCGACCTGGCGGCGCGCACCGGCCTGCCGTCGGGCCGGGTCACCATCGGGCTCGCCGCCCTGGAGGCCGAGGGCTTCGCCATCCAGGGCCGCTTCAGCGAGCGGGCCGTCGATGCCGGGGGCGACCCGGCCTCGGTGGAGTGGTCGAGCCGTCGCCTGCTCACCCGCATCCACGCCTACTCGCGCGCCCAGCGGCGCCGGCGCGTGGAGCCGGTCAGCGCCGAGCAGCTCATGCGCTTCCTGGTGCAGTGGCAGCACGTCACCGTCGCCACGCAGCACCGCGGGGTCGACGGGCTGGCCCGGGTGATCGGCCAGCTGCAGGGCTACGAGACGGCGGTCGGCGCCTGGGAGCCGCAGGTGCTGGCCCGCCGGGTGCGCGACTACGACCCCAAGTGGCTCGACCGCCTCTGCCACCAGGGTGAGGTCACCTGGCTGCGGCTCCGACCGCCCTCGCCCGACGATCCCGATCGGCGCGTCGCCGGCGCCACGCGCACCACCCCGGTGTCGCTCGTGCTGCGCGCCGACCTGCCGTGGCTGCTCGCCGCCCACCGCGGCGACGCGTCGCCGCCCGTGCCGGCCCGCGGGGCGGTGGCCGAGGTGGTCGAGGTGCTCACCGCGCGGGGCGCGTGCTTCGCCGGCGAGCTGGCGAGCGCCACGGGCCGGGTCCTGGCCGACATCGAAGCCGCGCTCTGGGAGGGCATGGCGCGGGGCCTGCTCGCCTCCGACGGCTTCGAGCCGGTGCGTGCCGTCGCCTCGGGTCGCCGGCACGCGGCGCCCACCACGTCGCGACGAGCCCGCATCCGATCGGGGGGCGCGAGGCGCGTCACGGAGACCGCCGGGCGCTGGTCGCTCGTGCCACCGCCAGCCACCGACATCGACCGCGAGGAGCTCGCCGAGGCGCTCGCCGACCAGCTCCTCGAGCGGTGGGGCGTCGTCTTCTACGACCTCGTGGCCGCCGAGCACCCCGCGCTGCGCTGGCGCGACCTCCAGTGGGCGCTGCGCCGCATGGAGGACCGCGGCCTCGTCGCCGGCGGCCGCTTCGTGCGCGGCTTCACCGGCGAGCAGTTCGCGCTCCCGCAGGCGGCCGAGGCCCTCCAGGCCATCCGCCGGGCCGAGCCGAGCGGCCGGAGCGTGCACCTGCCCGGCACCGATCCGCTCAACCTCACGAGCGTCGTGCTGCCCGGCGAACGGGTGCCCGCCCGCTCCACCGAGTGGTTCGACCTGCCGGTCTGAGCTGCGTGGTCGCCCCTCTTCGGGGCTCCGGGCTTCGCCCATCGGTGGTCTTCGTGGGTGCTGCTCCGCCTGGCGGCTGCGCACGCGGTCGAGGTTGGGGGCACCCGAGTGCCCGAATCGGCACCCTCATGCCCCCAACGTCGAGGACCCCGGAGGTTCGGGGCATGCGAGTGCCCGAATCGGCACCCTCATGCCCCCAACCTCAGGTTTGGGGTCGGGCCCCGTCCGTCAGCGCATGTCGGCGGCAGAGAAGCGCTCGGTCCCGGCGAGGGGGAGCAGCTCCTCGCGGCCGATCTGGCGGAGCAGGCTGGCCCCGTCGAGGTAGACGCGCTCGTTCGTGATCCGATCGCCGTCGAAGCTGAACACGGCGATCACCGGCACGCGGAAGGCCTTCCCGGTCGGTGGCAGGCCGAGGAACTCCCCCTGGTTCGTGCCGAGCAGATCGAACTCGGAGATCACCGTGTCGTCGTCGGCGACGTGCATCCGCACGTGCTCGTGCCGCTGGTCGGGGAAGGCCGTCCGCTGGCCGCGGTGGTAGGCGAGGACCGCGTCACGCCCCTCGTGGACCTGACCGGTCGCGACGATCTCATAGCGCGGCACGTCTCGGAACGTCGCCAGGCACGCCTCCCAGTCGTGGTCGATCTCGGACTGGAAGTGCTGCTCGAGGATCTCGAGCCTGCGGGCGCGGAGCGCAGCGTCGTCGGCGGTCACCGCCACACTCTTGCCTGAACCGGCCTCGCGCTCCACCGAGTGACTCGGCGAGCATCGCGGCCGTGGTTGGCAACGAGGACGGCGCGCACCACGTGTCCTCTACCGGCCATCGCTCGACCGTGAGGGGTACGGTCGCGCGATGGCCTCGATCGACTTCCGGACGCGGGGGGAGGCGGACATCCGAGCCGTCGAGGCGGAGGCCTTCCTCGGTGACGAGCTGCCGTCCCTGATGGCGGCGCGGGGCGAGCTGGCCGCTCCGGCGGCCCGCGAGATGGCGCTCCGACCGATGGCGCTCGTCCTCGGCGATGCATCCTGGGTGCTCGATTTCGACGGCGACCGGTTCTCGGCCCGCCCCGGGGGCGCCGACGGCGCCCACACCGTGGTCGGGCTCGATCGCGAGCAGCTGGCCGATCTCGTCAACGACCTGCGCACGCCGGTGGGCTTCCTGGCCGGCGGCGACCTCGACGTGCGGTCCGGCCGCTTCGAGACGTTCCTCGACTGGTGGGTCGTCCTGCGGGCCGTGCTCGACGAGCGCGTCGCCCACTCGGCCGGCGACATCACCTTCCGCGATGTCGACGGCGCCGCCCTCGACCTCGGCCGCTCGTTCACGCTCGACGACGATCCTCGCGTCATCGGCCACTTCCTCGCCGAGGCCGGCTTCGTCCACCTACGGGCTGTGTTCACCGAGGAGGAGATGGCGGCCGTGTCGTCCGAGATGGACGAGGCGGCGCCCGGCTACGTCCCCGGCGACGGTCGTTCCTGGTGGGCCCGGACGCACGCCGGCGACGAGCGGCTCGTGCGGATGCAGCGGTTCCAGGAGGTGTCCCCCACCACCGCCAGGCTGCTCACCGACGACCGGCTGGTCGGCATCTCCCGCCTCACCGACGACGGCCACCGGCTCGGCAAGCCGGGCGGCAACCCGAGCTGGGTCGAGGCCCTCGTCAAGCCGATCGGCGTGGTGGAGGGAATCTCCGACGTGCCGTGGCACAAGGACTGCAGCCTCGGCAGCCACTCGTACCGGTGCTGCTCGCTCACGGTCGGCATCTCGGTGACCGGCGCCGACGCCACCTCGGGCCAGCTGGGCGTGGTGGCCGGATCGCACCGGGCGCTCACGTGGCCGGGCTTCGTGCGCAAGGGCCTCGACCTCCCCCAGCTCGAGCTCCCAACCGCCACGGGCGACGTCACCATCCACTGCAGCTGCACGCTCCACATGGCCCATCCGCCGGTGACCCGCGAGCGCCGCGTCCTCTACACCGACCTCTCGCTCCCCACCGACGAGCCGGAGGTCTACAGCCTCAACGAGGCGAAGCTGCGCAAGATCCGCCAGGGCGCCCCCACCACGGTCTCGCAGAAGCCCGGCCACGTCCCGGCCTGACGCCGCTGCCGGCGCCGGACCGGACGTCATTGGGCGATGGGATCGGCGACCCGGGCCAGGAGCGCCAGGTCGTCGGGGAACTCGGCGGTGTGCTCGAGTGCGAGCCCGGCAGCCCGATCTCGGGATCCGGCGACGACGAGCACGGCGATCTCCACGATCTGGCGATCGCGTCGAGCGTTCAGGCGCGCAAGGTGTTGGGCCGTCGCGACGTGCCCCTCGGCGGCGACGAGGTCCCCGTCGTCCGCGGCCAGCATGGCCAGCAGCGCGTGCCTGATCGGGTGCATGACCGCACCGTGCGCCGAGCGGCTGACGCGGCGCTGACCCGACGCTGAGGCCGCGGCAGGACCTGCGGGTAGCGTCGAGGCATGCGGGTCGGGCTTCTCGGTGGGCTCGAAGTGTTCGACGATCACGACCGCGCCGTCGAGGTGGCGGGTGCGAAGCTGCGCGGGCTCCTCGCCGTGCTGGCGCTGCATGCCGGTCGGGTGGTCTCCACGGAGCAGCTCATCGACGCGCTCTGGGGTGAGGAACCGCCTGCCGCCGTGCGCAACGGTCTCCAAGGTCTGGCCTCGAAGCTGCGCCGCACCTTGGGCTCGGGCGACCTCGTGGCCATGCGCGGCGACGGGTACGCCCTCGACCTGCCGCCCGAGGCCGTGGACGTGCACCGGTACGAGCGGCTCGTGGCGTCGGGTCGGGCCGCTGCGAGCGGCGGCGATCTCGAGGGTGCCGCTGCCTCGTTGCACGAGGCGGAGGCGCTGTGGCGGGGGGCGCCCCTGGCGGACTTCGCCTACGAGGACTTCGCCGCGGCGCACGTGGCGCGCCTGTCGGAGCTCCGCGTCGCCTCGATCGAGGATCGCCTCGACATCGAGGTGCAGCTCGGCCGGCACCTCGGCGCCGTGGTGCAGCTCGAGGAGCTGGTGGCGGCCCATCCCCTACGGGAACGCATGCGCGGGCTGCTGATGATCGCCCTCTACCGCGGCGGCCGGCAGGCAGATGCGCTCCGGGCGTACCAGGAGACCCGACAGGTCCTGGCCGAGGAGCTGGGGCTCGAGCCGGGTCATGAGCTCCGCCGACTGGAGTCGCTGATCCTCAGCCAGGACCGGTCGCTGGACGCTCCGACCGCCTCGATCGCCGCACCGAGCGCCGGCAGCGAACCGCGTTCGCGCATCCCCGAGGCGCTGACGCCGTTGGTGGGCAGGGACGAGGAGCGGCGCGACCTCACGCGGCGCCTGGCCGAGGACCGCCTCGTCACGCTGGTGGGGCCCGGAGGCGTCGGCAAGACCCGACTGGCACTGGAGGTGGCCCGTGCCGCCTCCGACGGCCTCGAGCTCGGCGGTTGCCTGGTCGAGCTGGCCCCGGTCGGCGATCCCGCCGGGGTCCGTGCCGCGATCGCGGCCGCCCTGGGCTTCCCCGATCCCCGGCTGCTGGCCGAGGTGATCGGCGACCGGGAGCTGCTCCTAGTGCTGGACAACTGCGAGCACGTGATCGCCACGGCCGCCGAGGTGGCCGAGGACCTGTTGCAGCGCTGTCCCGGGCTGCGCCTGCTCGCCACGAGCCGCGAGGGGCTGCGCGTCAGCGGCGAGACGGTCTGGCCGGTCCCGCCCCTCGCCACCGCCGACGCGGTCCAGCTCTTCGCCGATCGGGCGCGGGCGGCCGGAGCAGCCCAGCAGCTCTCCGAGGAGGACCTCGCCGTGGTCGCTGAGATCTGCACCCGCCTCGACGGGCTGCCCCTCGCCATCGAGCTGGCGGCGGCCCGGGCACGCGCCTTCCCGCTGGCGCAGATCGCCTCCCGACTGAGCGACCGGTTCCGCCTGCTGACCGGAGGCGCGCGCACCGCCCTGCCCCGCCAGCAGACGCTGCGGGCCGTCGTCGACTGGAGCTACGAGCTGCTCTTCGACCAGGAGCAGCGCGCCTTCGAGCGGCTGTCGGTGTTCCCGGGCGGGTGTGACCTGGCCACCGCCGAGGCCGTGTGCGCCGACGACGCACTGGATGCCTCCGAGCTGGAGGACCTGATCCACGCGCTCGTCGAGAAGTCGCTCGTCATCGCCCTGCCGCACGGCGCCTCGGTGCGCTTCACCCTCCTCCAGACCCTGGCCCAGTACGGGCGTGAGCGACTTGCGGAGCGGGGAGACGCGTTCGCCGTCCGCAACGCCATGGCGCGGCACTTCGCCCGGCTGTGCTCGGCGAGCGCGGCGGCGTACATCGGGGACGGGCAACGGGTGTGGCTGACGGCCATCGACCAGGAGCACGACAACCTGAGGGCGGCCCTCGACTGGGCGGTCGACAACGACGACGCCGAGACAGCGCTCATGATCGCCGGCGGCACCGCATGGCCGCACTGGCTCATGGGCGGCGTGGTCGAGGGCAGGCGCTGGCTCGACGACGCCTTCGCCTGCGAGGGCGACGCAGACGAGCGGACGCGAGCCCTCGCGCTGACGGGCCGGGGCCTCATCGAGTTCCTCACCGGCTCGATCGAGCGGTGCGACGAGGACCTGGAGACGGCGCTCGAGGTCTTCGAGCGCCACGACGACGTCGAGGGGATGTCGCTGGCCCACTCCTTCTACGCGGAGCAGGCCGCGGCCCGCGGACAGCTCGACGAGGCGCGTCGCCGCCGGCTGGTCGTGCGCGACTTCTACGGGGAGGCACCGGAGGATCCGTTCGCCATCGCCGCCCGTGCCTTCTCCGAGGCGAAGCTGGCGGTGCTCGACGGCGACCTCGACGCCGCCGAGCGCCACTACCGGGCCGCCACGGACGGCTTCGCCCGCCTGGATCGGCCGGTCATGTCCTCGATCTGCCTGGGCCTGGTCGCCGACTTCGACGAGCGGGCGGGCGACTACCCGGCCGCGATCGCGACCCTCGACGCGGCCATCGAGACCAACGCCGCACTGCTCGGGAGCTTCACGGGCTCGCTGCACGCTCGGCTCGGGTGGGCCCTGCTCCAGGACGGCCAGCTGGAGCGCTCCGAAGCCGTCTACGGCCGAGCGCTCGAGTCGGCCCGCCGAGTGCGGCACACCATGGTCCTCTTCCAGGCGCAGGCCGGCCTGGCTGCGCTCCACCGCATCCACGGGCGCAGCGAGCAGGCCGCCGCGGCAGCCACCGAGGCGCTCGAGCACCACCGCACCGGAGGCTTTCCCGGCTTCCGCAACCGGATCCACCCGACCTGGGACCTGCAGGTCGCCGCCGCGGTGGCCTGCACCGTCCTCGCCGCCATCCACGCGGAACGGGACGAACCAGAGGATGCGGCAGCGCTCCTGGCGGAAGCCGACCGCCTCCGTGCCGCCGCGGACGTCGAGGTCCCGCCGTTCCAGCAGACCGACGTCGCCCAGCTCAGGCGGCAGCTCGACCGGGGCGTCACGACCACGCGCTGACGGGGTTCAGCGCCAGCGCGGCGCCAGATCAGCGCGCTCCCGGATGGTGCTCGCAGCCCCCGCAACCGGGTGGGGCCCGATCCAGGAGGATCCCCGTGAGCGCATTCCTGTACCGCCTCGGCCGCAGCAGCGCCCGCCACCCGTTCCGGGTGCTGGGCCTCTGGCTCGTGGCCGCCGTCGCCGTCATGGCCCTGCAGGGCGCCGCCGGTGGCGAGTTCAACGACAGCGAGCGGGTGCCGGGCGTGGAGTCCCAGCACGCCGCGGACGTCCTGACCGAGCGCTTCCCGACCCAGGGCGGGCAGTCGGCCCGCATCGTGCTCCACACCGCCCAGGGCCGGCTCGACGACCCAGCGCACCAGGCGACGGTGGCCAAGGCGCGAACCCAGCTCGCCGAGGGCACCGACGTCGCGGGCGTGACGGACCCCTTCGCCGCTGACGGGGCCGCCCTCAGCGCCGACGGCCAGACCGCCTACCTCGACGTGACCTACGCCGTCGACAAGCTCACCGCGACCCAGCTCGACGATGCGATGGCGGTCACCGACGAGGCGCACGCCACCGGCGTCGACGTGGAGCTCACCGGTGCGCTGGCCCTCCTCGCCGCCGAGGAGCCGAGCAGCGAGCTGATCGGCCTGGGCGTCGCCATCATCGTGCTGCTCGTGGCCTTCGGCTCCGTGGTCGCCATGGGCCTGCCCATCGGGACGGCGCTCATGGGCATCTTCGTCGGCGCGGCAGGTGTGGGTGTCCTCTCCGCCGTCCTGGACGTCCCCGAGTTCTCGCTGATCCTGTGCGCCATGATCGGCCTCGGCGTCGGCATCGACTACGCGCTGTTCATCGTCACCCGGCACCGCCAGCACCTCCACGAGGGCATGAGCGTCGAGGACGCGGCGGGCACCGCAGTCGCCACCGCCGGCCAGGCCGTGCTCTTCGCCGGCACCACCGTGGTGATCGCCATCCTGGGACTGTTCCTCGCGGGGCTCCCCGCCATCAGCGCCACCGGTGCCGCCGTGGCCCTCGTGGTCACGGTGTCGATGATCGCCGCCGTCACGCTCCTGCCCGGCCTGCTCGGCCTCGCCGGCACGAAGATCGACAAGCTGTCGATCCATCGCAAGACGCATGTGACCAAGCCGGCCGAGCAGACCTTCTCCGGGAGGTGGGCCCACCACGTCGGCAGCCACCCGGTGCGCTACCTCGTCGTCGGGCTCGTTGCGCTGTGCGCCATCGCCCTCCCGGCGCTCAGCATGCGGATCGGTGTGCCCGACGACGGCAACGCCCCCGTGGACACCACGCAGCGCAGGGCGTTCGACCAGCTCGCCGCGGGGTTCGGCCCCGGGTTCAACGGCCCCATCCAGGTGGTCGTCGAGGTGCCGTCGTCCGCTGACCGGGCGGCCGTCGACCGGGTGCACGACGCCCTGCAGGCCCACCCCGGAGTCGCCGCGGTGACCGCCCCGGTGTTCAACGAGGCCGGCGACACCGCGGTGCTCACCGCCAACCCGACCACCGCACCCCAGGACGAGCGCACCGACCAGCTCGTGCGCCACCTCCGCGCCGACGTGCTCCCCACGACCGTCGAGGGCACCGATGCCAGGGTGTCGCTGACCGGCCGGGCGATGATCACCGACCTGACGGATCGCATCACCGAGCGCCTGCCGGTGTTCATCGCCGGCGTCGTGGCGATGTCGTTCGTGCTCCTGATGATCGTGTTCCGGTCGATCCTCGTTCCTGTCAAGGCAGCGGTGCTGAACCTGCTGTCCATCGCCGCCGCCTACGGCGTGCTCGTCGCCGTGTTCCAGTGGGGCTGGGGAGCCGAGCTGATCGGGCTGCACAGCACCATGCCGATCAACCCGTTCCTGCCGCTGATCATGTTCGCCATCCTCTTCGGGCTCTCGATGGACTACGAGGTGTTCCTCCTCTCCCGGGTGCGTGAGGAGTACGTCGCCACCGGCGACAACCACGAGGCCGTCGTCCGGGGACTCTCCAGCACCGCCCGGGTGATCACCTCGGCGGCGCTGATCATGATCAGCGTGTTCGGCGCCTTCGTCCTCAGCGACGACCCGAACGGCAAGCTGTTCGGCGTCGGGCTCGCCGTCGCCGTGCTCCTCGACGCCACCCTGGTGCGCATGGTGCTGGTCCCGGCGACGATGAGCCTGATGGGGCGTGCCAACTGGTGGCTCCCGGGCTGGCTCGACCGGATCCTCCCGCAGCTCGATCTCGAGAGCGCTCCGACGGCGCCCACGACCAGCCGGGAGCCCGAGCCCGAGCCCGAGCCCGAGCAGGAGCTCGTGCCCGCCTGACCGGAAGGGGCGGGGTGGTTGCGATCCGTCGCAGCCACCCCGCTTCCTCGCGTCCGGGGGGGTGGGAGGGCGGGTCGAGCAGGCGATCAGGCCGCGGCCGCAGCCGCGGCCTGGAAGATGCGCAAGCGGTCGAAGCCGGGAAGGCTGGCGAAGCGGGCGTCCATCCGCTGCAGCGACCGGCGGCCGTCGTCGTCATCGACCAGGAACGACAGGAGCCGGTCGAACTCCTCGGCCGGCTTGTAGCCGTCGCCGACCCCCACCGGTGTCCAGGACCGCTCGAGGACTCGGGGGAGGATCGCCCGCGCACTTCGGCTCGCGGCGAGCCTCCACTCTGCTTGCAGCAGGTAGAAGCTGTAGTGACGGGCCTCCTGGGCGGCGATCCGGGTCAGCAGCTGAGCGAGGGCCGGGTGACCGCAACGGGCTGCGAGCAGCCATGCCAGGTGTTCGGTGTTCGGTGGTCGCTCGGATGCACCCACCGAGATCCGACCGGCAGCGGCGGGGTGGGTCACCCCGGGGGGCAGTGCGACGAAGACGCCCCTGCGGCCTGCTGCTCAGCGCCGCACTCGTGCGGTTCGGCGTGATGATCAGCGAAGAGGTCGCCGAAGATCGGCTGAGGTGCGTCATCCGCGTGGGCATGGGCGTGGTGGTCGTGGTGATGGCCGTACGTCGCGCCGAGCACCGTGGCCCCGGCTCCCACGAGCACCGCCGCGTACAGCGCCAGCGGGCGGGCCAGGTGCACCGCGGGCGCCCGCGATGCTCGACGCAGGAGCACCAGCGCCGAGACGAGCGTCACCACCTCGAGCGCAGTGGTGACTGCCTCGACCGCGCCGAGCGTCACACCGTCGGTGACCAGGTCCGGCAGCCGGATCGCCGACCACGAGGCGATCACGGCGGCGCTGAGGGCGACCGCCGCCAGGAGGAGCGATGCGGTCAGGCGCACGCCGATGGCCGCCGCCAGCGCCGCCTGCGCCAGACCCGCGCCGAGGAAGAGCGGGCCGTGCGGACTGGTCAGGTCGTGCTGCGCGGCGAGACCCAGGTGGATGCCGGCCGCTGCCGCCAGGCTCGGCACGAGGCCGGTGGCTGCGAGGCGCGCCGCGTCGAGCCGAGTCGTGGCGCTCATTCGACCGTGATGGTGGCGGTCATCCCGGGTCCGGGGTGGATCTCGCAGAAGTACTCGTAGGTGCCGGGCTCGTCCAGGGTGAGCTCGAACGTGGCGCCCTGCTCGGGCAGCTGGCCGTCGAAGACCTCGGGCGTCGGCTCCTCGCGGGTGCCGGCGGTCACGGTGTGGTCGATCTTGTCGCGGTTCACGAAGGTGATGACGCTGCCCGCCGGCACGACGAGGGGATCGGGCTGGAACTCGAAGGTCTCGACGGTCACGGTGTTGGCGGGCGCGGCGGCCGGCGCCTGATCGTCACCGGCCGCGCCGCACCCGCCGATCGTGAGCACGGCCGAGGCGAAGGCCAAGGTGGGAAGCGAACGATGCATGCCGCGGTGTTCGACGCCGAGACGCGTTGCGGATTGGACGGGCTGTCACCGGTCCCCGGACGCGCCACAGCCGTGCCGGCGGTGAGCCGGCACGGCTGCGACGCCCATGGGGAGGCTCAGCCCGGGAACTGCTCGGGGAACTGGGTGGCGATCGCGCCGGAGAGCGCCAGCGCCGTGCTCGGCATGTGCTGCGCGGCCTCCCGCAGCTGCGGGAACACCTCGGGGCTGCCGGCCAGCACGGCGTCGATCGCCTCGATCAGCGTGTTGACGTGGACCTGCAGGTTGTCGGCCACCGTGTCCGCCGGCAGCTCCCCGCCGGTGGCGCTGTCGACGAAGGCACCGAAGTCGGCCCGGTAGTCGTCCAGCGCCGCCTTGGCCGCGTCCTGCATGGCCATGTCACCGGTGGCGCCACCGAGGGTGTACTCGACGAAGAACCCGATGTGGTTGCGCCACAGCTCCAGGAACTGCGCCGCCGCGTCGTCGCCGTACACCGACCCGATCGCCTCCGAGAGGGCCACCGAGTTGGCGTCGAGGGCGCCGACCGCGTCCGCCGTGGCCGGGGCCTCCAGGTCGCCACCGTCGGCAACGGCCTGGTTCACGGCCAGACCGGCCAGGTAGACGTGCTCCTGGAGCAGGTGCGTCAACCCGGCACGCAGCTCCGACGCGCCCGAGGCGGCGTCACCCGAGAACGTGTCGGGCATCTGCGTGGCGATGGCGCCGGCGAGCGCTGCTGCGGTGCTCGGCATGTGCCCGGCGGCCGCCTTGAGCTTGGTGTACACGTCAGGGCTCCCGGCGAGCACGGCGTCGACCGCCTCCACCAGGGTGTTCACGTGGACCTGGAGGTTCTCGGCCACCGCGTCGGCGGGCAGCTCGCCGCCGGTGGCGCTGTCGATGAAGGCGCCGAAGTCGGCCCGGTAGTCGTCCAGCGCCGCCTTGGCCGCGTCCTGCATGGCGGTGTCACCGGTGGCGCCGCCGAGCGTGTAGTCGACGAAGAACCCGATGTGGTTGCGCCACAGCTCGAGGAACTGCGCGCCCGCATCGTCGCCGTAGATCGACGCCACCGCTTCGGAGAGCGCCACCGAGTTGGCGTCGAGCGTGCCGACGGCCGAGGCCACGGCCGGCGCCTCGAGGTCGCCGCCGGCCTGGACGGCGGTGGAGATCGCGGCCCCCGCCAGGTACACGTGCTCCTGGAGCAGCGAGGTCAGACCGGCGCGCAGCTCTGCGGCACCGGACTCCACCCCCGCTGCCTCCGCCGGCGCACCGTCGCCGCCGTCATCGGCGGGTGCCTCGGTGCCGTCGCTGCTCGCGACCGGGTCGTCGTCGTCGCCGCACGCGGCGCCGAGCAGTGCGGCGACGGCGAACCCGGCTCCGATCTTCAGGAATCTGCGATCCATCTCTTGTCCTCCGGATGGGGTGGGGGTAGCTACGAGGTCTTCGGAACCGGCGACGGACTTGGATGGGACATGATCTCGACGCACATCCGCACGGGACGTCGGCGCCGAAGAGGAGGAGATGAGCGAGGACCTCACCCAGATGAGCGACGCTGCCCTCGTCGTCGCCATCGGTCGCTGGCGTCAGGACGCGCTCGCCGAGGCGTACCGGCGCCACGGTGGTGCCGTGTTCTCGCTCGCCGTGCGCGTCCTGGGCGACCGAGCCCTGGCAGAGGAGATCGTGCAGGAGGTCTTCCTGCGGCTGTGGGACCAGCCCGACCGCTTCGATCCCGAGCGCGGCTCGCTGCGGTCGTACCTGCTCGCGCAGTGCCATGGGCGCGCGGTCGACCTCGTGCGCTCCGAGACCTCTCGGCGCACCCGTGAGGAGCGCCGGCACCGCCAGCAGGCGGAGGCGGGCTACGACCTCGAGCGCGAGGTGTGGGACGTCGTGGTCGCCGATCACGTGCGCGAGGCGCTCGAGCAGCTCCCCGACGGTGAGCGTGCCGCCATCGAGCTCGCCTACTTTGGCGGCAACACCTACCGGGAGGTCGCCGCCATGCTCGGCCAGCCGGAGGGCACGGTGAAGACC
Organism: uncultured Microthrixaceae bacterium; assembly: GCA_963715505.1. Taxonomy (GTDB): domain Bacteria; phylum Actinomycetota; class Acidimicrobiia; order Acidimicrobiales; family VFJN01; genus VFJN01. The sequence continues at coordinate 140,551 of OY970242.1, read as the reverse complement.
CGCATCAGATCAGGCCTCCGACGGCTGCGGGCCGGCCTGGCCGAGTCCGGCGTCCGGGGGACGACGTGAACCACGACGAGATCAGCGAGCTGCTCGGGGCCTACGCGCTCGATGCCGTCGAGGACGACGAGCGGGCAGTCGTGGAGGAGCACCTCGTCGACTGCGCCCGGTGCCGCGCGGAGGTCGAGGAGCACCGCGAGGTCGCGACGTTGCTGGCGCACGGCGGGGGCGACGCCCCCGAGGGCGTCTGGCACCGGATCTCGGCGTCGCTCGACGAGTCGCCCCCTGACCTGCGTCTCGTCGCCACCGCACCGCACCCGCCGAGCCTGCGCCTGGTCCCGCGCCTCGCGGTCGCGGCCGCCGCCGCCGCCGTGGTCGTCGTGGGGGTGCTCGGGCTGCAGGTCCACCGACAGGAAGAGCAGATCGACGACCTGCAGGCTGCGCTCGCCGAGCCGCTGGTGCCCGCCTTCGAGCGCGCCCTGGCCGATCCCGACTCGGAGCTGATCGAGCTGGCATCGGCCGACGGCCGAGTCGTCGTCCGTGGCGTCCTCACCGAGGACGGCACGGGCTACCTCCGTGCCGGCAGCCTGCCGGAGCTGCCCGCTGGCCGTACCTACCAGCTGTGGGGCGGTGCCGGCGACCAGCTGGTGTCGCTCGGCGTGCTCGGCGCCGAACCGAACGTCGTGACCTTCAGCGCCGAGCCGTACGAGCTCTTCGCCATCACCGAAGAGGAGGCCCCGGGCGTGGTCGCGTCGGCGAACCCGCCGGTGGTGGCCGGCAGCACCGCCTGATCCCGCACCCGGTGGCGGCTCGCCGCGGGTGTGCCGAGCGGAGTCTCGGCGTTCAGGCGGTGACGTGCATGGGGACGCCGCCGCTCGGGCGGTTCACGACCATGCCGACCGGTCGCGGCAGGTCGTGGCTCGACGGCGTGACGTCGAGGCGCTGGGCGAGCCGGGCGATGATGAGCGTCAGCTCCATCTGGGCGAGCGCGAAGCCGATGCAGTTCCTCGCACCCCGCCCGAAGGGCACCCAGGCGGCGTCAGCCGTCGCCTGCTGCCCGGGCGTCAGGTGGTCGAACCTGTCGGGATCGAACGACAGGACATCGGGCCACGATCGCGGGTCACGGCCCGCGAGGTGGGCCGACCACAAGATCAGCGTGCCCTTCGGGATCCGGTAGCCGCCGACGACCACGTCGCGCGCTGCCTCGCGCGGGCTGATGACGCCGGCGGGATGGAGGCGAAGCGTCTCGCGCATGACCCGGTTGGCGTACTCGAGGCCGGCGAGCGTCGCGGCGTCGGCCACCGGACTCGCAGTGCCGGGTGGGCCGAGCACCATGTCGGCTTCGGATCGGAGGCGCTGCCACACGCCTGGTGCGAGGGCGCTGCGCCAGAGCATCCAGGCCAGCGAGGCCGCGGTGGTGTCGTAGCCGGCACCGATGAGGGTGACCACCTGGTCGCGGATCTCCGCGTCGCTGAGCCCGCCGTCGCCAACGAGCGCCTCGAGGACGTCGAGCGGATCACCGGTGGGCGCCGCTCGTCGTCGTGCCATCTCGCCGTCGATGAGCGAGTCGAGCGCCCGACGATCGGCGCGCACGCGGGCACGCCGGGTGAAGGGGAGGCGATGTGGGACCTGACGCAGGGCCGGGCCTTCGAGGTAGTCCTGCGACCGCTGGAAGAGGACCCCGAGCTCCTCGGCTCGCCGTCCCATCTCCTCGCCGAACATGGCGCGCACGACGATCTCGAGGACGATCCGCCGGCCCAGCGGGTACAGGTCCACGTCGGCACCGCTGCCGCCGAGCGAGGCGGTCAGCTCGTCGACGGCATGGTCGGTGCGCTCGACGATCAGCGGGATCCAGCCGTTGAGGCGCTTGCGGCTGAAGGCCGCCTGCACCGACGATCGACGCCGCTTGTGGTCGACGCCGTCGGACACGATCATCGATCCGTCGCCGACGACGAAGCCGAGCAGGTTGAACCGGTGACCCCATCGAAAGGCGTCGACCGGCATGGCGAACAGCTCGTGCAGCGCCGCTGGATCGCCCAGGATCGCCAGGCGCACCGGCCCGGCCCCCAACCCGTAGGCGGGACCGAAGCGGTCGCGCAGCTCGTCGAGCACGGGCTGGGGATCGCGCAGGATGCGCCGGAGGTAGCCGACCTGCTGCGCGGCCGGCGGCCGGGGAAGCCTGGCACTGCCTTGCGGGGTCATCGCGCTCCTCCTCGCTGGACGCGGCCAGGAGCGGCGCGCCGGGCAGCGGATGCGGCACGGTCAGACGCCGGCGGCTCCCGGGTCGGGGTTCACGATGAGGGTGTCGGCCACCTTGATGACCTCGGTGGCCGGCAGCTCGGCGGCCCCTGCGTGCCGTCGGATGGCATCCTCGTCACGGCCTTGGTAGATGCAGATCGTGCCCAGCGAGCCATCGGGTTCGGTGATGGCGTACGTGCGGATCCACTTCACCTCGTCCTGCATCTTGGCGCCTTCCTCCGTGGAACGGGCGGCCGCAGCCTCCAGCTCGGCGGGTGATGACCATCCGTTGCGGCGAAGGACCACAAACGTCTCCATGAGCGTCTCCCCCTCGATTCGTCACGTGCAACCCGCGCGATCGTGACACAGCAGCCCAGCGGACGCTCGTGGCAGCACTCGGTCGCGCCGACCGCTCACGGCGCACCTCCGAGGTCGCGAACCGTGTAGGACGAGAAGCGGATCACGGCACCGTCCGGCGCGCGGTCCCGTGGGGCAGCTCCGGCGACGATCCCTGGGGCCCCGCTACCGAGCGGAGCGTCGTCGTCGACGACCTCGAGGGTGACGGCGGGAACGTCACCGAAAGACGCCTTGCGGATGACCGGTCCCACGTCGGTGAGGAGGAGCTGGTAGAAGTCGGCTCGTCCGTCGACGTCGGCCACCGCGCAGTCGACACCGACGTGTGCGGCCCCGTGGGCCACGAGGCGGTGGTGACGACGACGGAGTCGAGAGCAGCCCGCCGCGCTGCGCTGCGACGTCCGCCAGGCGGGCCGACACCGCATCGCACCGCAGGAAGCGGTCGACGCCGGGGTCCCCTCCGCTGGCCACCGGGTCGAGCAGGGCCCTGCGATGCCAAGGCCTCGACCAGGCTGGTCTTGCCGATGCCGGCAGCCCCGGTGACCAGCACCAGCCGGGGCGACCCGCCCAGCGCTTCCTCGAGCCACCCCCGAGACGGTGCACCTCGGCATCCCGTCCCACCAGCTCAGCCGCCACCTCGATGACCGTACCGACCCTGCAGCAGCCAGGCGTCCGATCAGCGATCCGACCGATGCGCACCGGCGCTATCGAAACGGTCGCGCTGCTCGAAGGGGCCACCCCAACCGTCGCCAGGACGTTGAGGACCGTGTCCAGGATGTCCGGGGAGAGGATGCGATCGGTCAGCCGACACATCGTGCACTTGCCAAGGGGAGCTCCTTTCAGCCAGCGCACGACCGACCGTCATCTCATGTTGTGCACCCGGGACGCGAAGCGGCGCCCGGCCGCTGGGAGAGACCGGGCGCCGCTCGCCCCGTGAAGGGCTCAGTGGTCAGCGGCCACCGGTTCGACGTGGAACCGCTTCGCCAGCCTGGGGACCGCAAGGCCGGCGAGGGCCACGCCGACGCCACCGACCGCCACGCCGAGGGCGGCGAGCAGGGCGCCGATGCCGACGACGAGGGTCGAGACCTCGAACGCCATGATCGAGCTGTACAGGCTCGTGCGCAGCGCCGAGGCCTGGAAGGCGACGTTGCGCAGCGGGTTGGCGATGGGCCGGTCGTCGTTGCCGATGACGGCCTGGGCCTCGTCGTTGGTGCCTGCCGGATCACCGTCAGGGGTCATGAACCGGCCCATCTCCGAGTAGGTCAGCCCGTCGGTCGAGGCCAGGGCGTGCTCCTCGATGATCTCGGCCATCGACCGGGCGGTGGCGACGTCGTCTACCCGAACGTTCGGGATCGACGCATCCTCGGGCGTGACGATGTTCTGGGCGACGAGCTCGTCGCGCACCTGGTCGCGGGCGTCGAAGCCCCGCGCCGTGGCGTAGGCGCCTCCGCCCAGGAAGGCGACGCCGAGTGCGACCAGCAGGATGGGGAACAGCTTCTTCACGGGTCGACCTCCTCGATCCGATCCGGCGCTCTCTGCGCCTGAGACCAGCATCTGCCTGGCACCCGTCCACCACCCGAGGCGAAGTCCCTTCATGATCGGGACCTTCGGCCCTCACGAGCTACCGCTCGATGAGGACGCGCTACGCGACGCCGAACGGATCATCTGGGGCGAAGCAGGCACCGTCGTCCATGCGCCACCGCCGACGGGCCGCCTCGATAGGGCCGTTGGTCCTGCCCACCATGCCCGGTCGGCCCTGCACGGCTTCCATGCGGCTGAGCGATGCTGCACCCATGACAGGCATCGTGGTCGGAGTCGACGGATCCGATAGCGCAGCGATCGCGCTTCACTGGGCACTGCACGAGGCCGACATGCATGGCTGGCCGGTGACCGCCGTGATGGCGTGGGGACTGCTCGATCAGCACCATCCGCCCTCTGGCACTGGCGCGTTCGATCCAGGCTACGGCGAGAGCGACGCCCTGGCTGCCCTCGATGCGTACGTGATCGACGCCGTCGGGCCCGTATCTGCAACGACAGTCGCCCGGCGCGTGACGTGCGATCTCGCAGCCCCCGCCCTCCTCTCGGCTTCGACCGACGCGTCGCTGCTCGTGGTCGGAGCCAGGGGTCTGGGCGGCTTCAAGGGGATGCTGCTCGGCTCGGTGAGCGAGCACTGCCTCCACCACGCCGACTGCGCCTTGGCCATCATCGGCCATGACGGCGCCACGACAGGGAGGAACACCATGGAACGCATCGTTGTCGGCATCGACGGCTCGGAGACCGCCCAGCGCTCGCTGTGCTGGGCCGTCGAGGAGGCCCGGCTCCACCATGCCGCCCTCGAGGTGGTGCATGCATGGCAGCTACCGATCGGGGCTGCGTTCCCGTACAGCCCGGCCGCATTCGACCCCACGGACTTCGAGGATGCTGCGAGGAAGACCGTCGACGCCGCCCTCGAGCGCATCGACAAGACACGTCTGGCCCGCCCGATCGAGCGCATCGTCACGCCAGGCGGGCCTGCGACTGCCATCCTCGAGGCCGCGAAGGGCGCCGATCTGGTCGTGGTGGGATCTCGGGGCCTTGGTGGGTTCAAGGGTCTGCTGCTGGGGTCGGTCAGCCATCAGGTGGCGCACCACGTCACCTGCCCGGTCGTCATCATCCCACCCGAGAGCTGACGGCAATGCCTCACACCCAGTCTCGCACCGGCGTCACCCACATCGACCGGAAGGAATGTGTGGCACTGCTGGGCAACGACATGGTGGGTCGGCTGGCCGTCCTCGACGGCCACACACCGGTCATCATCCCGGTCAACTACCTGGTCGACGGTGAGGACATCGTCTTCCGGACCGATCCGGGGATGAAGCTCGATGTCGGCCCCCGCTCGCCTGCATCCTTCGAGATCGACGGGATCGATCGCAACAGCCGGACGGGGTGGAGCGTCGTCGCCACCGGTCGGCTCGAGGAGATCACCCACTTCGACTCGCGGCGCTGGCATCGGGTGCACGAGCTGCCCCTCGAGCAGTGGGCGGGCGGGCCCAAGGAGCACTGGATGCGGCTCGTCCCCGACCGGATCACGGGGCGCCGGGTGGGCCCCGCCCGATGAGATCGACGGCCCCAGCTGCCGTCGCAGAGACGCACTCCGCAGTGCTGTTCTTCGTCGGCGACCGCGCGTACAAGCTGAAGAAGCCCGTCGACCTCGGGTTCTTGGACTTCCGTTCCCGCGAGACGCGCGAGGCCGTGTGCCACCACGAAGTCGAGCTCAACCGTCGCATGGCACCTGAGGCCTACCTCGGCGTCGCAGACGTCATGGCGCCCGACGGCGGGGTGTGCGATCACCTCGTCGTGATGCGGCGCATGCCGTCGGAGCGACGGCTGTCATCGTTGCTCAGCTCCGAGCCGGCCGAGGGTCACCTCTCGGGCGTGGCTCGCCTGCTGGCCGCTCTGCACGCTCGCTCGCCCCGCTCCAGCTCGGCCGACGAGGCCGCCGGCGTGGCCGCGACTCGTGCTCGGTGGGAGCGCAACACCGATGCGCTCATCGACATGGCGCCCGAGTGGCTCGACGACCACGTGATCGCCCTGGTGCACGGTCTCGCATGCCGCTACCTCGACGGACGAGGACCGCTGTTGGAGTGGCGCATCGAGCGGGGCAAGGCGGTGGACGGATATGGCGACCTCCTCGCCGATGACATCTTCTGCCTCGACGACGGGCCACGGGTGCTCGACTGCATCGAGTTCGACGACACCCTGCGCCTCGGCGACGGGCTCGCCGATGCGGCGTTCCTCGCCATGGACCTCGAGCACCTCGGGCGGCCGGATCTCGGGGCTGCGTTCCTCGCCGCCTACGCCGAGCACAGCGGCGACTCGTGGCCGTCCTCGCTCGCCCACCATCACGTGGCCTACCGTGCCCAGGTCCGAGCCAAGGTGATGTCGATACGAGCCCAGCAGGGCGACACCACCGCAGCGGACTCCGCGGCACGCCTCCTCGACCTCTCGGTCGCGCACCTCGACGCAGGCCGGGTGAGGCTCATCCTCGTCGGGGGGCTGCCGGGCACGGGCAAGTCGACGCTGGCACGACGTCTGGCGTCCGAGCTAGGAGCATCGGTGCTGCGGTCCGATGAGATCCGCAAGGAGCTCGCTGGCATCCCCACCGACCAGCGCGCACCGGCGCCGCACGGCGCCGGCATCTACTCCCCGGCCAGCACGGAGGCGACCTATCAGGAGATGCTCGATCGCGCGACAGCTGCGCTCGGTCTGGGCGAGACCGTGGTGCTCGACGCGTCCTGGTCGTCTGCCTCATGGCGAAGTCGTGCACGGTCGATCGCGGCAGCGGCGAGCGCGGACCTCGTCGAGCTGCGGTGTGATGCCCCGGCCACGGTCGCGGCGGAGCGGTTGCGGCGTCGCCACGCCGCCGGCGACGACGCGTCTGACGCGACTCCGGAGATCGCCGCGTCGATGCAGGCCGCTGCCGAGCCGTGGCGGGAAGCCACGACGATCGACACCGCGGGTGATCGGTCCGACTCGCTGGCAGCAGGACTCCAAGCGGTCCAGCGCCACGCGGGCACCTGCCGCGCGAGCGCTAGGTAGTGACCCCTGGCTCGTCGAGTAGGGACCATCGCCTCTGCTCAGCGAGCCGGACCACAGGCAGGGTGGACACAGGTCCGGATGAGAGAAGGTCGCTGATGGCCGTGTTCGACGCTCGAAGCTGGCTCGAGCACCTCACACCTGCTACGTGCTGGAGCCTGCTGCACGAGGCTCAGGTAGGCCGCATCGGCGTGCTCGTGGACAGCGCGCCGGAGATCTATCCCGTCAACCACGTCGTCGACGGCGAGACGATCGTCTTCCGGACCGAGCGCGGCAACAAGCTCCGAGGTCTCGACCGCAGCCCGTCGGTCTGCTTCCAGATCGACGGGGTCGACGTGGAGGAGCGCTCAGGGTGGAGCGTCCTCGTGAAGGGGCGCGCCATCGAGCTCACCACTGCGGAGGATCTCGAGGGCGTACGAGGCCTTCCGCTGTGCTATTGGGCAACCGGGGACAAGCCCCACTGGATCCGGATCGTGCCGACGGAGGTCACCGGTCGACGCGTCCACCCCGGCGTCCGACCCAGCCGGGAGGCCACCGACTACCCCGACGGCGGCTGAACGTGCACATCCTCAAGGGCGACGTCCCAACGGTGACCGATGGCCGGATCGGCTCTTCAGCCCCCTCGCACATCGTCGCCATCGACCTGGCTTCCACCCGGCTCGAGGCTGCCAAGACCTTCGGCGCCGACATCGTCCTCAGCAATGCGAGCGAAGACCCTGCGACGGTGATCGGCGAGCTGACCGACGGGTTGGGCGCGGATGTCGCAGTCGAGGCCGTCGGCGTGCCGGCCACGTTCGAACTGGCAGCGCAGCTCAGCCGACCCGGGGGCAGGGTGGCCAACATCGGCGTCCACGGCGAACCGGCCACCCTCCACCTCGAGGACCTGTGGATCCGCAACGTCACGATCACCACAGGCCTCGTCGACACCTACTCCACGCCCACCCTGCTCAAGCTGGCCACCAGCAACCAGGTCGACCCCGCGTGGTTCGTCACGCATCACTTCAAGCTCGACGAGTTCGTCGAGGCCTACGACGTCTTCGCGCGGGCCGCGGACACCGGCGCGCTCAAGGTCGTCCTCACTCGGTGACGCGCTCCGCTAGGAAGAAGCGCCGCCACGCTCCTTGCGCTCCGAGAGCCGAGCGGCATACACCGCGGCCTCGGTGCGCCGGCTCATGCCGAGCTTCGAGAGGACGTTCGAGACGTAGTTCTTCACCGTCTTCTCCGCGAGGTACATGCGCTCACCGATCTGGCGGTTGGTCAGGCCCTCAGCGATCAGCGCCAGGATCCTCCGCTCCTGCTCGGTGAGACCTTCGAGCTCGTCCTCCTCCCGGTGCCGCAACCGCTCCAGCACGCGGGTCGTGACCGCTGGATCCAGCAGGGACTCGCCCCGTCCCACACGACGGATGCCGTCGATCAGGTCGGTCCCGCGGACCTGCTTCAGCACGTAACCGGCGGCCCCCGCCATGATAGCCGCGTAGACGGCCTCGTCATCGGCGAACGAGGTCAGCATGATGCAGGCGATCTCTGGGTGCTTCGACCGGATCTCGCGGCATACCTCCACGCCGTTCCCATCGGGCAGTCGCACATCCAGCACTGCCACATTCGGCCGGGTGGCTGGGATGCGCCCGTACGCCTCCTCGGCGGTACCTGCCTCGCCCACGACCTCGAGATCGTCCTCGGCCTCGAGCAGCTCGCGGACGCCCCGCCGGACGATCTCATGGTCGTCGAGCAGGAAGACACGGGTCGCCATGGGACGATTCTGGTCCATCTCCGCGCACGTCACTTGCATCGCCCGAGACACGTATTCTCAGGACGTGGAGATGGCCGGGCCCCGCAGCCTCCGACAGCTGCTGGAGGCCGTCGTCCTGGTTGGCTCTGATCTCGAGCTGGAATCGATGCTCCGGCGGATCGTGCAAAGCGCTGCCGATCTCGTCGACGCGCGATACGCCGCCCTGGGCGTGCTCGACGACACGAGGACTCGCCTCGCTCAGTTCATCACCGTCGGGATCGACGAGGAGCACAAGGCGAAGATCGGTCACCTTCCGGAGGGTCATGGCATCCTCGGCCTGCTGATCGTCGATGCCAAGCCGCTGCGCCTCCCTGATCTGCGAGAGCACCCCGACAGCTTCGGGTTCCCAGCCAACCACCCGCCGATGAAGTCGTTCCTGGGTGTGCCGATCCGTGTCCGGGACGAGGTCTTCGGCAACCTGTACCTCACCGACAAGACCTCGGCGGAGGTGTTCAGCGACGTCGACGAGGAGCTCGTCGTCGCCTTGGCGGCAGCGGCGGGCGTCGCGATCGAGAACGCACGTCTCCACTCCCGCCTGCACGAGCTCACGCTCCACGAAGACCGGGAGCGCATCGCCCGCGACCTCCACGACACGGTGATCCAGCGGCTCTTCGCCACGGGCCTGTCCCTGCAAGGCAGCGTGCGACTGGTGTCCGATCGGCCTGAGGTTGCCGGGCGGATCGAGGCGGCGGTCGACGACCTTGATCAGACGGTCAAGCAGATCCGTACGGCGATCTTCGGCCTGGAAGCGGCCCGACCATCCGTTGACGGGCTGCGCAGCCGAATCCTGGGCGTGGTCCGCGAGGCGTCGGCCGCGCTGGGTTTCGAGCCCCGCCTCATGCTCGACGGCCCTGTCGACTTCGGCGTCGGTGATGCAGTCGGCATCGAGCTCCTAGCAACCCTTCGCGAGGCGCTCACCAACGTGGGGCGCCATGCTCGAGCAGGTCGGGCCGACATCGAGGTCACGGTGACAGACGACGCCGTTCGTCTCAGGGTCGAGGACGACGGCATCGGACCGCCCAGCGACGGGCGCGCGGGCGGGAAGGGCCTGGACAACATGGCGTCTCGAGCCAAGGGCTTGGGTGGCACGTTCACCCTGGACCGGGGCGAGCACGGGGGCACCCGCGTCGATTGGTCGGTGCCCCGCAGCTGACGGGGCAAGGCGATCGTTCAGGTCCAAGCCCCAGATGCGGCGTGGGCATGGTCACCGGCGACCGACCCAGCGCCGATCCGTCGACCAGAGAGCAGCTCGATGTCGATCGCCACGAGGATCTCGGCGCTCACCGGAGCCCAACGTGGGATGCAGGCCACGAGGGGGCCTTCGAGGTCGTTCTCGGAGACGATCCGCGCCACGCCGGTGGCGACCACGCTCCAGCCGGAGTGGTCCAAGGGATCCACGTGGTCGATCTCGAAGGCGACGACGGCGTTCATCGTCGCCGCAGCCAGCTTCGTGCCGGCGCCGGTCCGGAAGACGATGCGCTGACCCACCAGCCTGTAGTTGACCGGGAGGATGGTCGGCAACGCCTGCATCGTCAACGCGATGCGACCGAACGAGGCGTGTCCCAGCAGGCGCAGACACTCATGACGATCGAGCACCTCGAGGCCGTTGCGGTCGATGTTCACCACACAAGTCTCGGCTGCTCGCCGTTGATACAGCAGGGCCAAAGGTCCTAAAGGGCGCACGCCATCGGGCCTCATGTTCAGCTGAGTCAGACGACTCAGGTCCGCGCGGGACCAACGCCTCTACGAACTTCACGGTCGCTAGGTGCACGCTCTGATGCAGAGAGGCGAAGGGAGATGCTTCCGATGACCCAGATCGCTCTTGCTCTGGCCGCTGCAACCTGGGGGCTCGAGGCTCTCGTGCTCGGCGGCGCGATGGGCAGGTGGGGCTACGACATGCGGAAGTGGACGGCCGTCGGGCTCATCTTCGGCCCTGTCGGCACCGCGATCGGTCTCGGCGTCGCGCTCCGCAGCCGCCCGAGGAAGCCAGAGGTCCTCCACGCCGGGCATCACAGGGACGGACCGGTCGACGTCCTCGTCGGCCTCGATGGCTCACCGGAGGCGCGCGCCGGCCTCGATCGTGCCGCCACCCTCTTCGGAGCGACGGCAGGCCGAATGACAGTCGCCCGAGTGCTGCCCCTCGACGCACCCCCAGAGACGGAGCGGCTGGCAAGAACTCAGCTCGCCAGCGCATCGGCTCGGTACCCAGAACTTGACCCTTCCCTCGTCATCCTCCGCGGCGAGCCCGTGGCCGCGTTGCGCGACTACGCCAATTGCCTGGGCTACGAGGTCCTCGTCGTGGGGACGCGGGGCCATGGAAAGGCGCGGGCGCGGCTGGGCAGCGTCGCAACGTCGCTCGCACGCGGCGCTGGGTTGTCCGTCGTCCTGGTGGATGACCCACCTGTCGATCACTGAACATCGACGAGGAACCTCCGACGAAGGCTGAGGGTGCCGTGCGCGCCCTCATGCAGCTTGTCGTTCCCCACGCCCGTGTCGTCCGCGACGGTCACGAGCAAGAGATCGACAGCCGCCGCCTCGTTCCCGGCGACTCCTCGGGGCGTCCCGCCGACCGCTTCGTTCGGCTTACACCGAATCCGTCACGGCGTCGTAGGCGAGACGGTGCGGAAGCGCAGGCCTCGTGCGCTTTCCTGCCGGCACATCGGGGACCGCCCGATCCCTCGTCGGTCAGGAGGACGTGGCGTCGAGGTAGGTCTCGTAGAGCTCGCGTGGCCAGTAGCGGACCGGCTCCACCTCGTCACCCTCGACCAGGTCGGTCCTGATTCGGTCGTAGTCGTAGCAGTTGAGCTCGTACTGGTTTCCCCAGGGGTCGACGAGATCGAAGGCCCAGCACATGTCGAGGTCCACCAGATCGGTGACCACGAGACGCTCGCCGCGCGGGTGGTCGATGCCGCAGGGCAGCGCACGGGCGAAGGACAGGAAGGTGTCGGCGTCGACGCTGAACGCAACACCGGTCTTCTGAGGAACCATCGGGTGGCCCTCACTGGCCTCGAACAGCGCCAGCATCGTCTTGCCGCCATCCGCCGAGATCTGCAACGGGCCACCCCCGAATCCCGTCGTCCAGAAGTCGTACGCGTGGACGGGCTCGAACCCGAGGTGCTCCGCGTACCACCGGGCGGCCGCGGTCCGATCCGGCACGCGGATGTGCACATGGTCGAGGCGTCCCATTCGGAATGCGGTCCGCTCTGGCGCCATGCCTACAACGTAGATGGCACGTCGAGGTCAGCCCTCTTGGCTCTGGCCGCCGTACCGAGGGCGGGAGCCCAGAGCTCGGCAAGGTGCTCGGGATCGGCGCAGTCGAGGACCAGTCCGAGCTGGGCGACGGTCATGGTCTCGTTCCTCCGTCCGGTCGTTCGCCCGGGCCGACGGGTAGGCCGGCGCGCTTCCATTCGGGGTACCCGTCGATCAGTCGCCGCGCGTCGAGGCCTCGGCGTGTGAGCTCGCGGACGGCGTCGTCGGCGTACACGCAGTAGGGCCCGCGGCAGTAAGCGACGATCTGGGCGTCGTTCGGCAGCGCCCGGAGGTGCTTTCGGAGCTCGGTGATGGGCACGGAACGGGCGCCGAGGATGTGGCCGGCGGCGTACTCCTCGGGCGGGCGCACATCGAGGACGAAGATCGTGCCATCGCGAAGGCGCGCTGCGAGCTCGTCGCGGTCGATGAGGTCGATGCCGTCTCGCTCGCCGAGGTAGGCGGCGGCGAGACGGTCGAAGCCAGCGACGTGCGCCGCTGCCACGTCGCGCATCGCCGCCCACAGCTCGCCGACGCGGTCGCTCGCGAGGGAGTAGTGGATGCGGGTGCCGTCCCGCCGCGTGGTCACGAGTCCCGCCCGTGCGAGGGCTCGCAGGTGGTGTGAGGTGTTGGCGACGGACTGGTCGAGCTGGCCCGCGATGGCCTCGACCGAGCGCTCGCCCTGAGCGAGCACGTCGATGATCTCCGCTCGTCGCCCGCTGGCGAGCGCCTTGGCCACCTCTGCGAGCCCCTCGAAGAGGGCGTCCTTGGTGGCTCGGTCAGTCATGCCGGTCAGTCTGTCCGGCCCGTCAGTTGCAGGTCGCCGATCGAGGGTGCGCCCTCGACCTCGACGGCCATGAGGTAGCCGATGAGCACGGCTTCGGGGTCGTCGTCGCCGTGGGTCTGGCCAATGATGACCTTGTCGTCGCTCGCCATGTCGTTGCTCCTTCGTAGTGGTGAGGTTCAGCCCGGCTTGCGGGCGAGGATGGAGGCGCTCTTGACGCCGAAGGTGGCAGTGGCGCCCTGGGCGGAGTCGGACACGAACCGGTACTCCGGGTTGTCCTCTGCCTTCACGACCTCGAGACCGGCGGACTCGATGGCGGCCCGGTAGTCGTCCTGCTGCATGGCGCCTCCGATGCACGCGGCCCACAGCGTGGCGTCGCACACGATGGCCTCCGTGAGCGGCCGCTCGGTGACGATGTCGGAGATCGACAACCGGCCACCTGGCCGCAGGATCCGAGCGACCTCCTGGAACACGCCGGCCTTGTCAGCGCACAGGTTGATGACGCCGTTGCTGATCACCACGTCCGCCCAACCATCGTCGATCGGCGCGGACTCGATCAGGCCCTCCTCGAACCGCACGTTCGGCACGCCGTCTCGCTCGGCGAGCCCGCGGGCCTTTGCGAGCTGACCATCGGTCATGTCGACGCCGACGACCTCGCCGGTGGCTCCGGTCTGGCGGGCGGCGACGAAGGCGTCCATGCCCGAGCCGCTGCCGAGGTCGACGACCCGGTCGCCCGGCTCGATCGCGGCGGCTGTCAAGGGGCAGCCGACCCCGGCGAACGAGTCGATGGCCTCAGACGGGATCGCGTCGAGATCGGGCGCTTGGTACCCGAGCCGCAGCGCCAGCGCCCGACCCATCTCGAAGTGGAACTCGCCATGGGGATCCTCGGCCACCGACCGGTACATGCCCTTGACCTTGTCTCGCAGCTCCGCGACATCGACGTTCGCCATGCGACCTGCCCCCTTCGGCGAGCGGACGGCCCGCTCTGGCTCTCCCACACCATCGGCGCCCGACTCGCGCTTGTCAAGTACTCGTTTGAGGATTAGACCTTTCACCATGAACCGAGCCTCAGCAAGCGGCAAGCGGAGGCCCGAGATGCAGATCGTCTCCGTGTTCGACGCAGGGTTGGGCCACCGCTCGTGGGTCATCGGCCTCGGTGACGGCACGGCGCTGGTCGTCGACCCGGCCCGCTTTCCGGACCGCCAGCGGGCCGTCGCCGCCGAACGGGGTTGGCGGATCGCGTGGGTGGCCGACACCCACTCCCACGCCGACTACATCTCGGGCGGCCCCGAGCTCGAAGCCACGGGCGCCACGTTCCTCGCATCGGCGGGCGCCCGTCTCGAGGTGCCGCACCGGCCGGTCGAGGCCGGCCAGCAGCTCGAGCTCGCCCCGGAGGTTCAGCTGCGGGCGATCGCTACTCCCGGTCACACCCCCGACCACCTCGCCTACCTCCTGGTCGTCGACGGCGAACCGACGGGGCTGTGGTCCGGCGGCTCGCTCATGGTCGGCTCGCTCGGTCGTACCGACCTGCTCGGCGACGATCATCGAGACAGCCTCGCCCGACGCCTGTTCCGGTCGCTTCGGTCAGAGATCCTCGTCCTTCCCGACGACCTGGCCGTGTACCCGACCCACGGAGCGGGATCCTTCTGCTCGGCACCGTCAGGCGGAGCCCCGACGACCACGATCGGCACCGAGAAGGCGACGAACCCTCTCCTGGGCATCGACGACGAGGACGAGTTCGTCAACGCCCTCCTCGACGGCCTCGGGACGTTCCCGCACTACTTCCGGTTGCTGCCCGAGCGGAACCGCCGCGGCCCACGCGTGTACCCGACCCTCCCGACGCTCGAGCGGCTCGACCTCGAGACCGCGCGTCACCACCTCGACGCCGGCGCGGTGCTCGTCGACGCCCGACCGATCGCGGCCTACGCGCAGGGCCACGTCCCCGGCTCGCTGTCGATCGCGCACCGCCCGCAGTTCGCCAGCTGGCTCGGTTGGCTCGTGCCTCTCGACCAGCCGGTCCTCTTCCTGCTCGACGACGCCAGCGATCGGGCTGACCTGGTTCGCCAGTGCCTCACGATCGGCCACGAGCACCTCGTCGGCGAGATCGACGGGGGGATCGCCGCCTGGCAGGCCGCTGGTCTGCCGATCGAAGCCACCCCGCTCGTCGGTCCCGACGCCATGGCCGACACGGTCCTCGACATCCGTCAGGACGCCGAGTGGGAGGCGGGCCACGTCCCCGGTGCGCAGCATGTCGAGCTCGGCGCGCTGCGCGGTGTCGAGCTCACGACCGGGCCGGTGACGATGATGTGCGGGCACGGCGAGCGGGCCATGACCGGTGCCAGCATCCTCACCGCCCGTGGCCGCGCCGACGTGTCCGTCTTCGCCGGCGGGCCGAGCGACTGGGCTGCTGCGACCGGCGAGGGCCTGCAGGCCGGATGACCCCGGTCACGGCCGCTCCGACGGTGCGGCTGGGGTTGCGCGAGAACCTGGCCCAGTTCTCGCTGCTCGTCGCCGTCAACGCGCTCGTCGGCGGGATGATCGGCCAGGAACGGACGGTGCTGCCCCTGCTCGCCGAGGGCGAGTTCGGCCTCACGGCGGTGAGCGCGGCGACCACGTTCGTCGTTGCGTTCGGGGCGACCAAGGCGCTCACGAACCTGGCGGCGGGTGCGCTCGCCGACCGAGTCGGCCGCAAGCCGATCCTCGTCGGGGGATGGCTCGTCGCCGTTCCAGTTCCGTTCCTCTTGATGTGGGCGCCGTCGTGGGGCTGGGTGATCGTCGCCAACGTGCTGCTGGGCGTGAACCAGGGCATGACGTGGTCGACCACGGTCATCATGAAGATCGACCTCGTCGGTCCAGCCCGCCGAGGGTTCGCCCTCGGGCTCAACGAGGCCGCCGGCTACGGCGCGATCGCCCTCACCGCACTGGCGACAGGCGAGATCGCCGCCCGCTACGGGCTGCGACCCGAGCCGTTCTACCTCGGTGTCGCGTTCGTCGCGCTCGGCCTCGGAGTCTCGAGCGTGTTCGTCCGCGAGACCCACGGCCACGTCGCCCAGGAAGCAGCGACGACGACGGTCGGCGGTGACGGCGCTGACCGGCTCGGTCAGGTGTTCGCTCGGACGACCTGGCAGGACCCGTCGCTGTCAGCGGCGAGCCAGGCAGGCCTCGTGAACAACGCCGTCGACGGGCTCGCTTGGGCGATCCTCCCCCTGCTCTTCGCCGCCGAGGGGCTGACGGTCGGGCGCATCGGGGTGCTGGCCGCGCTCTACCCGGGCGTGTGGTGCGTTGGACAGCTCTTCACCGGCGCCTGGTCCGACCGCGTCGGGCGCAAGCCGCTCATCATCGCCGGCATGCTCCTGCAGGGAGCCGCCCTCGCGCTCATGGCGGCCTCATCGGGCTTCGGCCCATGGGCCCTTGGCTCGGTGCTCATCGGCGTCGGCACGGCACTCGTGTACCCGACGCTGATCGCAGCGGTCGGTGACGTCGCGCACCCGTCGTGGCGGGCCACGGCCGTAGGCGTGTACCGCTTGTGGCGCGACACCGGCTACGTCGTCGGCGGGCTGCTCGGCGGGCTCGTCGCCGACGTCTTCGACCTGCGCGCCGCGGTGTGGGTCGTCGCCGTGCTCAGCGTGCTCTCCGGGCTGGTCGTGGCCGCTCGCATGTCCCCATCCGTCCCGAGCAGCATCGAGACCGACGCACTGCGATGGGCCTGATGCACCAGGTGGACGGATCGGCACGAGAGTCCCCTGCTCAGCGGCACTGACCGGCACTGGAGACGATGCAGGTCGAATGGTGCGGGCGAGCGGCCCGCTTGGTGGCCCGCGACTGATCGAAGCCGGTGGCCGGTGCCATCTACGAGATCGCGGGGGGTGCCGCCGGCAGTGCTCAGCCATGCTCGCGCGATGGCGAGCATCTTGCTGCAGACGACCATCCCGGACATCGCTGACGACTGGAACGTCGGGCGGTTCTCTCTCCTTGCCGAGGAGCTGGCACGCGCTGGCCACGAGGTGACGGCCCGCAACCGCGACGAAGCGACCGACGACTCGGTGCTGAGCGTGCTCGACACGCTCGACTACGACCAGCTTTGGCTGATGGCCGTCGACGCCGGCCACGGGCTCTCGCCCGGCGACGCGGCGGGGACCATGCGCTTCCGCGAGCGCGGTGGCGGGGTGCTGACCGCTCGCGGCCACCAGGACCTCGGCTCCTGTCTCGTCTGCCTCGGTTCGATCGGCCAGATCAACCACTTCCACAACCAGAATCCCGAGCCGCACGCCCGGCGTGACGATCAGGACAACCCGAACATCTCCTGGCCGAACTACCACTCGGGCGCGAACGGCGAGTACCAGCCGGTCATGGCCGACGAACCGGCGCACGAGCTGCTCCAGACCGACCGGAACCCCAGCGGCCGCATCGAGTGGTTCCCTGCCCACCCCCACGAGGGTGCGGTGTCGGCGCCGCCGGAGTACGGCTTTGCCCGGGTGGTCGGCCGGGGTCGCAGCACGGTCAGCGGCCGCACGTTCAACCTGGCGGTTGCCCTCGACGGCGAGACGGTGGCCGATGGCGGCCCCGTGGGCCGGGCGGTGGCGTGCTCGACGTTCCACCACTTCGCCGACATGAACTGGGACGTCGACGCCGGCGCGCCGTCGTTCGTGACCGAGCCGCCGAGCGACGAGATGAAGCGGGACCCCTCCCGCCTCGACGTGTTCAAGGACTACGTACGGAACATCCCACGTTGGCTCGGTGCAGGTGCCGAGCACAGCGCCGACCTAAGGGAGAACGGCGACGTGCGCTCGACGCGGTCGGCAGCCCTCGCGGAGGGCTGACCAGGTGCATCTCGACGTCCCCTCCCTCGTGGCGCGGGCCGCGGCGATCGGTCTGAACGTCGAGCGCTTCGAAGCGGACCTCCTCGGCGACGCTCACCTGAACCGGGTCCAGGAGCACCTCCTGTCCTGCGTGCGAAGCGGGGTGCAGGGCACGCCCATCTTCTTCGTCGACGGGATCCGGTACGACGGCCCGCACGACCCGGCGACCCTGCTGACCGCGGTCGAGCAAGCGGCCAATGCGCGGGCCTGAGCCGGTGCGTCACACCTCGCGGCGGCCCGTCGCTCCGGCTGGGCGCGCCGTGGCGCTCCCGTCGGGGGAGCGCATGCCGGCGCTCGGCCAGGGCACCTGGCACTTCGCCGAGCACGCGCAGCGGCGTGCCAGCGAGCTGGCGGCCCTGCGGCTCGGGCTCGACCTCGGCATGACACTCGTCGACACCGCGGAGATGTACGGCAACGGCGCTGCGGAGGAGCTCGTCGCCGAGGCGATCTCGGGGCGCCGCGACGAGGTCTTCCTGGTGTCGAAGGTGCTGCCCCATCACGCCACCCGGAGGGGTGTGCTGGACGCGTGTCGCGCCAGCCTCCGGCGGCTGCGGACCGACTGGCTCGACCTGTATCTCCTCCACTGGCGCGGCGACGTGCCACTGACCGAGACCGTGCACGCGTTCGAGGAGCTCGCAACCGCCGGCGTGGTCCGTCACTGGGGAGTCAGCAACTTCGACGTGGGCGACATGGCTGAGCTGCTCGCGGTGCCGGGTGGGACCAGGGTCGAGACGGACCAGGTGCTCTACAACCTGTCGCGGCGCGGGATCGAGCTGGACCTGCTGCCGTGGTGCCGGGCCCGCCGGCTCCCCGTCATGGCGTACTCGCCGATCGAGCAGGGGCGCATCCTCGGGCACGAGGTGCTGGCTGCCGTGGCGGCGCGGATCGGGGCGACGCCGGCACAGGTCGCGCTCGCGTGGGTCCTCCGCCAGCCGGGCGTGTGCGCCGTTCCCCGGGCCGGCACACCCGCCCATGTCCGGGAGAACCGGGCCGCCCTCGATCTGCAGCTCGGGCCGGCCGAGCTCGCTGCGTTGGATCGCGCCTTCCCGCCGCCCGCCTCGAAGGTGCCGCTGGAGGTCCTGTAGCGCAGCGCCCCACGGAAGCCCGAGCCCGACCGCCGCGGCGGGCCGGCGTCGACGCAGCTCGGCGCTCACTGCCCCGGCGTCAGGGTCGCTGGCTGATTGTCACGGACGCTGGCCGAGCAGGCGCCGCCGCCGTGACAGCAGCGAGGCCCTCACCGCTCGGCGGAAAGGGCCTCTGACCTGCATGGTTCATTGGTGGCGGGGGTGGGATTTGAACCCACGACCTTCGGGTTATGAGCGATCCGAACCCCGTCCAGCTCGTGTCGCCGAGTGTCGTTCAGTGGCTCTGAGCAGGGACTTCTCGTGACGGCCCGTCCGCCGGGAGCGCCGAGAACCGTCCCGTACGGGCGTGTTCGTTAGACATCTCGTTAGACATCGCCGGCCGAACCGGCACTCGCAGCATCGACCACCCGTCGTGCGGCTGCCAGCGTCTCCTCGATCAAGGAGCGATCGGAATCGGGAAGATCAGCCGGGTACCGGCCTTCGATCGTCCACGGGTTCAGTACCTCGAGGTCGATCGCCTCGAAGCGGTCCTGGATCGCCGGCGGGAGCAGGCGATGCAGCCCCACGAGGTCGTGGATGCGCGGCAGCTCGACACCGCACCGGATGAGCACGGCCTTGAGCGCCTTCTCCGCTGCGAGATGCGCATGGAACCCGGCCACTCGATCCGGGAGCTCGTCGTGCGCAGCGACGACCTCCGCTGCCCGTAGCTCCTCGTCTGCTTCCCGCAACCAACGGGACGCAGGATCGAGCTCAGGCCGCGGATCGGTCATAGACGACGCGCCCGTCCCTGGCCGGCCAGTAGTAGGGCGAGCCGTTCACGTCCTTGCCCGCCTCGAACTCCTCCACCTCGGCGACCACGACATCGATCGGGATCGGCGCAGCGATCGCCGTGCGGATCTGACCCATCAGCCGCCGGCGATCCGCCGCGTCGAGATCATCGAACAGCACGAGCAGGTCCAGGTCGCTCTCGGCGCCGGCCTCGTCTCGCGCCACAGAGCCGAACACGATCACCCGCGCCGGGGCGAAGCCGTCGACGACGTCATCGACGACCTCAGGTATCCACTCCCCCACAGGCCTTCCGTTCCACAGCCCACCGACGTAGGTCGCCTGGCTCATGGCGCCAAGTCTACGAGTGATCGGTCCCGCGCATCGGGGCGAGCCGATCGGCATCCGTGGCAGCAGCAACGGTGGCTTCGCTCAGAGGAACCCGGCCTTGTCGAGCCTGGCGATCAGCGACGGCCGCCGGCGGTGCGTCTCGCGCAGACCGGCGACGCGCACCTCGAACTCGACCATCGCGTCCGCGGCCGCCGCGGCCTTCTTCGCCGCCTTCAAGTACCGGACCGCCGCCTGGTACGCCCGCTTGTCCGCCGTCACGAGCACCTCATCGACGAGCCGGAACCAGACCACCATCGCATCGGCCGGATGAGACGACGCCCGCACTTCGGCAAGCCTTCTCCACCGATGCTCCCCCACCTCCCAGGCTGGCTCGCCCGTCGCGAGCGTCCACGCGGCATCGGGCTCGCCGTCGTCGAGGAGCACGTCGACCAGTCCGCCCCGATCCCGCGCACCGAGCAGCTCGCGAGCGACCGGCCGGAGCGGCACCCACTCGCCGGTCGACTCCGCTGCTGCCCGCAGTAGGCCGTACGTCGTCGAGCTCGGCATCCGCTCGTGCTGCGCGCGGCGCAGGTCCAGAACTCTCGCCGGCTCGCCACGGTCGGCGAGGAGCTGCGCGGCGAGGTCATAGAGCTTCGTGACCTGCCAGCCCGAGGTGCGCTCGAGCCCCTCGGTCGCCCAGCGCAACGCTTCACCAAGCAGGTCGAGCTCCACCATCGCCTCGGCCACGCACTGGTACTGGTACGGCGATGACAGGTCCCCACCCAGCATCTCGACGAGCGCATCCACGTCACGGTCCAGGACCGCCAACCGCTCGGCCGCATACCGACCCGCGAAGCGATCCGAGCCCTCCGAACGTGCCGTGACCTCCTTGCGATAGGTGGCGATCCCCTTGTCGCCCAGGCCGGGCGCGTACCGGACGACGTCGACCTCGAAGAAGTCCTGGTCGACGAAGCAGAACTTCACCATCCACTTCGCCAGCTTCACCGGATCCGCCACCCCGGGCTGACAAGCTGTGCGTGCAGGTCCAGCAGGTCATGGGCCAAGCCGCCGATCATCCCGTTCGAGTCATCCGCCCGCAGGATCACCTTCACCACGTGACCGACCGCCCGCTGCAACAGCTCCACCAGCTCCCGAGACGGGCCAGCCGACACCGCCTGGGCCAACGCCGCCACCACCGGCTGCGCCTCGGCAGCCCACTCCGAGGACTCCCAGTACCCGAGATGCCGCCGGGTCCGCAGACCCGAGTCCACCTCCGCCGCGAGCACCGCCAGTCGCTCCGAGGCACCCGCCGCCGCCAACCGCACAGACCGAGCGGTCTCCTCGTCCCGCCCGGCGGCATGGGCGAGCAACCGCCGCACGACCTCATCATCCAGCCGATCAACAAGATCGGCCGTGGATGGCTGAAGCTCCCCGTGAGCGTCGGCAGTCACTCCACGATGATGGCGTACGCCACTCCGATAGGACCGCAGGCGCAAGCCTTCGCGGACACCATCAAGCGCCGTGGCCTGCCGGCCCGTTGGGCGATGCCCCAGGTCGGTATGCACGCGCATTCGGGACAGGCCGACCGCGCGGTTGCGCGTCGGTATCCGTCCACGAGTGCCGCGTCAGACAGGCTTGCGCCCTTTCACGACGGCCAATGCGGACATCACGCGACGCGACACCAGTGCCAAACCATGCGCCGGGTCAGGTGGCTTCGGCCCGGACCGACACTCGTACGAGGCCGGGGCGGTCGACCACCGACACCGATCGTCTGACGTCACCATCGGGGGACTCCGACCACTCGACAGCGGGTGCGCCATCGTTGTAGGCCTCGTAGCGCCTCACCTGGAAGTCCTCCCCGAGGGCGTCCGTGACTTCGGAGACGACCTGCTCGAAGCCGCCGTCCACCTCGGAGGTCAGGGTGACCGACGTGCAGTAATCGAAGCAGAGGGCGTTACCGTCGGTCGAGCTGCCTACCAAGCTCCAGCCCGGCTGGGCAAGGTCCCGCGCCTCGTGGCGCAACCGCCCGGGCGTCGGCGGGGCGACGTGGGAGGTGACGACCCCACCGACCAGACCGACCACGACCGCACCGATCACGGCGCGGCGCCGGGCGACGGCCCACCCACGAGGGACGGTGAAGCGAGCGGCGACGTAGCCGAGAGCGGCGAAGACCGCCGCCGTCCACGCCCACCCGAACCGGGCACCGGCGATGGTCAGGCCGGCGAACATCCACGCCAGGAACACCACACACATCGAGATCGCGCCGACGACAACCACCCGAACCCACCGCCTTGCCGTGGAGAACCTGACGGCAGGGGTCTCACTCGCGGCGTCTTCGGTGGCAGTCATGAATTCGAACATTCTCCCACCGGCGACAACACAGCAATCCGGAGTCGCCCCCATTGGCGGGGGATGGGGACGGGCGGGGCTCTGGACCGTCCCTGAACCCCGCGCTCCCCATGGCCCTCGATCGCTTCCCACGGCCGGCGTGCCCCTTCTTCGAGGCAGGTCGTTAGACAACTCGTTAGACACCGCCTCGACCGAGCGCATACTCCGCGGCGTTTGCCCTGGTCAGCGACTTGCGGCCGGCGTTCCGGCCGACTTCGGCCGGGCACCCAACCCGAAGGTCACCTGAACACCGACCGCAACGCTGTGACCAGGGAGAACGCATTCGGAACGCCCGATCGAGGCAGGACCCGTAGGTCGCTCCGAGAACGGCGAAGGCCCTCCCCGAATGCCTCGGAAAGGGCCTCTGACCTGGGCAAACGCCCGAGTTGGTGGCGGGGGCAGGATTTGAACCTGCGACCTTCGGGTTATGAGCCCGACGAGCTACCTGACTGCTCCACCCCGCGGCGACTTGTGGTGGAGGGGTGACTGTATCGGCCGCCCCTGCCACCGGCAACCTGTCACCGCCGATGGTCGGCCCAGCGCCCGGCTGATCCTCGGTCCACCGCTGCCGGCGCGCCCGCAGGTACGGTCGGCGCGATGTGGTTGCCCTTCCGCTCGCGCCGTCCCGCGCCTGCCGAGCCGCCCGCGCCCGCCGGGCTCCCCGCCGTGCGCGCCGAGCGGGTCCTGG
Source organism: uncultured Microthrixaceae bacterium (assembly GCA_963715505.1). Taxonomy (GTDB): domain Bacteria; phylum Actinomycetota; class Acidimicrobiia; order Acidimicrobiales; family VFJN01; genus VFJN01. The sequence goes on along the minus strand of OY970242.1, from coordinate 117,450 downwards.
TGGCGCTGGCGGTCCACGCCCAGCAGCTCGACGAGCGGCTCGAGCGCCTCGAGTCGCGCCTCGACGAGCGCCGCGGCCACGACGAGGACCGGTTGCTCGACCTGGCGAGCCACGACGACCTGCTGGAGGTGCGGCTCCACTCGGCGCGCGTGTCGGCCGAGCTGAGCCGCGTGGCGGTGGAGCTGCAGGCACGCATCGACGACCTCGCGGTGCAGATCCCTGCGGTGGTCGCGGAGGACCGCAAGATGCAGCGGGCCCGCACGCTGGCCGAGACGATCATCGACCTGTCCGACTCGCTCGACACCACCCCGTACGACCTGGGCGACGAGCCTGGCGACTGGGCCGCCACCGCCTGAGCAGCAAGCGCTGCTGAGAGGTCAGGCCTCGGTGCCGGTGTCGTCGGGGGCGGTCGTGGTGGTCGTCGACGCGGTGCCGGCCTCTTCGAGCAGGCGCTCGGCCTCGCGGATCAGGGCCCGCGCCTCGCGGTTGAGCCGGTCGTACTCGGCGAAGTCCGGCAGCGCCTCCTCCGCCTGGGCGAAGAGCTCGTTGGCCTCGAGGAGCAGCGCCGACACCCGCTCGGTGAGGTTGCCCACGGGCTCCTCCGGCTCGGACGGGTCGCCGGGATCCTCCGGCTCGTCGTCGTCGGTCGGGCTGTCCTCCTCGAGCGTCTCCGGCGCCTCGCCGAACACGACCTCGAGCGCCTCCTGCAGCGTGTCGCGGATCACGACGCGGCCGTCGAAGTAGACGATCACCTTCTCGAGGCCCGGCACGGGAGCCTGCTGCGACGTGACGTAGAACGGCCGCACGTAGATCAGCCCGCCGTCGATGGGGATCGCCGTCAGGCTGCCGTAGTCGACCCGTGAGCCCTGCGACCGGCTGCCGAGCAGCGTCTCCTGCTCCGAGACGGTCGGGTCGCGCTGGATGTCGCCCTGCACCAGCGCGGGACCGTTCGGGAAGTTGCCCGGCGGCATCTCGAAGACCTGCAGCTTGCCGTAGCTGGCGCCGTCGCTCTTGCCGACCATGAAGGCGGTCAGCAGCTGCGAGCGGTCGTCGTCGGAGAACGGCACGAACGGCCGCATCAGGATGAACTCGAGGTCCTCGGCGCCGGGCAGCTTCGTGAAGAGGTAGTAGGGGTCGATGCGCGCCTGGCGGGAGGCGATCGTCTCGCCCTGCTCGTTGGTGGTCTGCGTCGCCTCCGCTGCGCCCGCGGTCCCGGGGTCGCGCGCGACGTCCCAGCGATCGTTGCCGCCGTAGAACTCGATCGGGTCGTCGATGTGGTAGCTGGCCCACATGTTCGTCTGCACCCGGAACAGGTCCTCCGGGTAGCGGAGGTGCTCCTTGAGGCCGTCGGGCATGTCGTCGAAGTCCTGGAACAGCGCCGGGAAGGCGCTGCGGTAGGCCTCGATGATCGGGTCGTCGACCGGCATCACGTAGAAGTCGACGGTGCCGTCGTAGGCATCCACCACGGCCTTCACCGAGTTGCGGACGTAGTTGAAGCTGTGGTCGAGGCCGCTGCCCTCGGTGAGCTGCGAGTTGTCGGCCCGGTTCCCGTACGGGTAGCGGTCGCTGGTCGTGTAGGCGTCGAAGATCCACTGGATCCGCCCGTCGATGATCACGGGATAGGGGTCGGCGTCGTAGTGCAGGAACGGCGCCAGGGCCTCGACCCGCTCGCGCACGTCACGGATGTAGAGCATCTTCGAGCTGCCGGTGATCTGGTCGGAGATCAGCGGGTTGGCATCGCCGAAGCGCAGCGCGAAGGCGGCCCGCTTCACGATGTTGTCGAGCCGCACGCCGTCCTCGCCCGAGTACTGGGTGTACTGCGTGGAGTCCTCGTCCTGGTAGGCGAGCTCGCGCTGCTTGGAGTTGACGACGACGTAGCCCGACAGCTCCTCGCCGAAGTAGATCGCCGGCTGCGTGAGCGCCAGCTCCTCGAACTCGGTCGAGTACGGCAGGTCCTCGGCGATGAACGAGGGCTCACCGCTGGGCTCCTTGGCGTTGGCGGGAGCGACGATGGCCCCGTAGCCGTGCGTGTAGGTGAGGTGGCGAGCCGACCACGACGTCGAGGACACGCCGTCCTTGTTGAGGTCGCGGACCGACAGCACGACCTGGGTGGGCACGCCGCCGAGCTCGTAGCGGTCGATGTCGACGTCGTTGACGCGGTAGTAGCTGCGGACCCGCTGCAGCTGGGGGAAGGTCTGGCCGAGGATCTCCTCCGACGGGTCCCAGATCCGGATGTTGCGGACCGACTCTGCGTTGGCCACCAGATCGATCTCGTCGACGTCCTCGTTGAGCTCGAAGCGGGTGACCTCGATGTCGTCGTCGCTCAGCCCCATGGCGTCGCGGGTCGCCTCGATGTTGCGCGCGATGTAGGGCTGCTCGCGCTCGGGCTCGTTCGGCGTCACCTGGAAGCGCTGCACGAACTGCGGGTAGATCGCACCGGCGACGACGGCGATGAGCGCCCACAGCCCCACGCCGAGGATGGGAAGCGCCCAGCCCCGCCGCCAGATGTTCACGATGAACAGGGCGACGCTGGCGATCGAGATCAGCAGCAGCAGGTTGATCGCGGGCAGCTGGGCGTTGACGTCGGTGTAGCCGGCACCGTCCACGTAGCCCCGCGTCGACACCGTGAGCTCGTAGCGCTGGAGCCAGTAGCCCGCCGCCTTGACGAGGGCGAGGAGGCCGAGCAGCACGGAGAGGTGCGCCTTGACCTGCGGCGTGACGCGCTGGCGCGGGGCGCTGACCCGGATCCCGCCGTTCAGGTAGTGGGCCACGGCCGTGACGATGAGCACGATCAGCAGCGCAGCGAAGAGCCAGCCGGTCACGAAGCTGAGGAAGGGCAGCTTGAAGACGTAGAACCCGATGTCGGTCCCGAACTGCGGGTCGTCGATGCCGAAGTCGCCGCCGTTGGTGAACAGCAGCCACGAGTTCCACTCGCTCGACACCCCCGCGCCCGCGATCAGCGCCAGCACGGCGGCCACCCCGACGCGCACCCAGGCGAGGCGGCCACCCACGATCTCGTGGTACCGCTCGATGAACTCCTCCTCCGGGCCGGCGGGCCGGAACGCCGGTGCCAGGCGGTCGGCGATGACGAGGTTCACCCACATCAACAGGAAGAAGGCGCCCGTGAAGATGAGCGCCAGGGCCACCTTGGCGCCGAGCACGCCTCGCCACACCTCGCTGCGGTCGAGCGACTCGAACCACAGGTAGTCGGTGTAGAAGCCGGCGATCCCCCGCAGCGAGGTGATCAGGAAGAACAGCACGACGGCACCGACGACCAGCCAGGTGCGGCCGCGCCCGGGCGTCCGGGGGCGGCGACGGGGCATCTCGGTCGGGGCGCGCATGGGGGCTGAGGCTACCGGTGGCGCGCCCGGGAGCGAGATCGGCCGAGCGGCGCTCAGGCGGGGAGCACCAGGCAACGGCACCCCGGATGGGCCGGTGCGCAGGGGCTGCCCGTGGGGAACGGCTCCCCCTTCGCCAGGGCGCCGGCCAGGACGTTGTCGTCGCAGTCGGGGCACGGCGTGCCCGCCGGGTCGACGACCCAGCGCACCTCGGCGCCGACGGCGACGGCGTCGAAGGCTCCCCGGGCGTAGGCGGCCGCCACGAAGTGCTGCGAGGTCTCCGTCAGCCGCTTTCCCTTCCACTCCCGGTAGAGGGCTCGCACCCGGTCGGCGACGTCGTCGAGGTTCCCGTCGGACGCGACGAAGCTGCGCTCCATGCGCTCCCGCAGCGGGCCGACGAGGCTGCGCGCCAGCTCGTCGGCGAGATCGGTGACCGTCCCGGCGCTCCCCCCGGCCGAGGTCGCACCGGCGGAGGCGGCGTCGTGGAGCGCGGGGGCCGCGGCCTCGGCCCAGCGCGCCGCGTGGTCGTCGAGCGCGGGCAGCACGTCGTCGACGCCCTTGGGCTTCTCGCGCCGGAGCAGGTCGAGCACCTCGTTCTGCTCGTCGGCGAGCGAGCGCTTGAGCCGTCGGCTCAGCTCCTTGTCGATCGCCGCGAGCGACTCGTCGCGGGCACGGAACCGGGCGGCGACCGGGTCGTCCGCCTCGGGCGCCCCGTCGGCCTCGGGCGCCTCGCCGTCGGAGGTCGCATCCGCCGCCACGGGAGCGTCGGGCTCGTCGCCGGCGGCTTCGCCGGCCTGCTCGGCCCGCAGCCGGGCGAAGACGTCGCCGGCGTCCGCCGCCGGCACGGCGTCCTCGTCTCCTGGCCCGGGCGTCGCCTCGCCTGCCTCGGCGCCCTCGGGCTCCTCGACCTGGACCGGCTCCTGCACCTCGGCGGGCTCCTCGGGCGCGACCTCGGCCTCGGGCTCCTCGGCGGGCGTCGGGTCCTGCCCCGGCGAAGCGGCGGCATCGTCGTCGGACCCTGCCGTCTCGGTGCCCTCGTCGGCCGTCGCGGCGCCTCCGGACGCCTCCTCCGCCTCCGGCGTGACGACGGGGTCGGCCACGATCCGCACGCCCTCCGCCTCGTCGGGCATCTGCACCCGGATGACCTCACCCTGGGGCAATCCCTCGTAGGCGCCCTTGCGGCGGCGGGACCGGCGGCTGCGCCGGTCGGCCGCGGGCTCCGCCGGTGCCGGATCGTCGCTGGATGGCGCAGGGTCCCCCGGGGAGGCGTCGGCGTCGGGTTCGACCTCGACGGCAGGCACCTCGCCCGAGAAGGGCCCCGGGGTGTCGTGCTCGTCGTGGTCGGTCGGCGCGTCGGTGGCGGGCAGCTGCGCGATGGGCAGGTCGATCAGGCCCGCGCTGGCCACCTCCTCGTCGAGCTGCCCGAGGCTCGGCTCGGACTCCGCTTCGAGGCGGCGGGCGGCGGCATCGGCCGCGAGGCGCGCTTCGGACAGCGACACCGTGAGCTCGCCGGTGGCCTCGTCGATGGTGCGGCGCACGACCTCGTAGGCCTCGAGGAGGCGCTCCCGTCCGGCGTTGAGCTTCTCGACCTGGATCCGTGCCTTCTTGCGGCGCGCGGCGAGGTCGCGCAGGACCCGCTCGCGCACGGCCTGCGCCTCACCGACCATCGTGCGGCCTTCGGTGCGCGCCGACTCCAGGAGCTCGTCGGCCTCCTCCTGGGCGGCGTCGAGCGCCCGCTGGCCCTCCTCGCGCAACGCCTCTGCCTGGGCGGCGCCTCCCTCGGAGATGCGCGTCGCCACCTCCTCGGCCTCGGCGGTGCGGCGCGCCAGCTCCGTGCGGGCCGCCTCGAGGATGCGTTCGCCCTCGGCCGTCGCCTCCGCCAGGAGGGCCGCAGCCTCGGCCTCCGCGGCACCGCGGGCTGCTGCCGCCTCCGCCAGCGCCTCGGCGATCAGCCGCTCGGCGCTCGCCTCCGCCTTGGCTCGGATCTCGCTGGCAGCCTCCCGGGCCGACGTGAGGACCCGCGTCGTCTCCTCGCCCAGCACCTCGAGCATGGCGGCCTCGTCGGGGCTCTCCGCGGCGCCGAGGCGCGCCTCGGCTCGCTCGGCGCGCTCGCGCAGCTCCTTCTCCGAGCGGAGCAACCGCTCGACCAGCGCCGACACCTCGTGGAGGTAGCCCCGCACCTCCTGCTGCTCGTACCCGCGTCGGGCGACCTCGAAGGAGTGGCGGGCGATGTCGTGCGGGTCGAGCGAGTCGGCCATGGGCCCTCGATGCTACGGCTCGACGTCGGAGCGGCCGCGGACGCCTCCGGCGCCGAGCGTCACGGCGACACCAGACCGCCGAGCAGCCCGCCGACCAGGTCGCCGACGATGTCGGTGACCGGGTTGACGACGGGCTCGAGCGCGGGCGGGACCTCGGGAACCTCGGTCGGCGGCGGATCCGTCGTCGGGGGCGAGGTGGGTGGCGGATCCGTCGGCGACGGCGACTGCGGCGGTCGGGTCGTCGGGGTCGACGGCGGGGGCGCCGACTGCGGCGGCACCGTGGTGACCGGCGGTGGAACCGCGCCGGGGGTGGGCGGGGCGGCCAGCTCGTCGATGAAGGTCAGCGGCGACGAGCCGATGGCCTCCTCCACCGTGCCGAGCAGCGGCGTCGCCGACACGGCCTGGTCGAGGGCGACGATGCCCCAGGCCGCCCCCTGGTCGCGGAACGTGAAGACCTCTGACCAGCGCTGGGCGAACGTGTCGTTGCGGCCGAGCTCGCTGATGGCGGCGCCGACCAGCGTCTCGCCCGGCGGGCGCTCGGTGGTGGCGCGGACCGCTTCGAGCAGGTCCCCGCCGAACTCCGGCTCGTCGTCGAGGCCCGGGAGCACGATGCGGAAGAAGCCCGGGGTGCGCCCCTCCTGCGGGTCGAGGTTGGACGTGTAGCCCGTGGCGAGCGCCTCGAGGGTCGTGCCGAGCTCGATCGCCGCGCCCAGGTAGCGCCGGTCCCACGCATCCCGGTCGTCGTAGACGACGGGACGCGGCGCCTGCGGCGGCCGCCCGAGCGCCGGCACCTGCATCTCTCGCAGCGCGGGCACGGGGCGCTGCTCGCCGGCGGAGTCGATGAGCACGGCGGCGTCGTAGGCCGCCACGCCCATGCCGAGCCGGCGCGACACCTGCGCGGCGCCGCTGGACACCTGCACCTTGGTGCCGGCGGCCTCGACCTCGGTGCGGCCGGGTGCGGCGACGAGCAGATCGCCGGCCTCGAGCTCGGGTACGACGTTCATCACCAGCACGCTGTTGTCGGTGTCGTCGGCCCCTGATCGCATCTCCATCCGGACGCCGTCGCGCAGCTGCAGCAGGCCGACGCCCTCGGTGAGCTCCACCCGGTCGCCGCGCTCGAGGTCCGCTGCACCGGTGATCGTCTCGCGCTCGGCCGTCGCGCTCCACCACGGCGGTGCCGTCGACCTCGAGGCGCGCCTCGCCCTCGCCCGGCCCGTCGTCGGAGCAGGCGGTCGGGGCGAGGACGGCGACCGCCACCCCGAGCACCACGATCCGACGGGCGACCGGGGGCCTCACGGCTCGGCCCCGTTGCCCTCGGGCGCGTCGAGCGGCAGCACCAGCGAGAAGCGCGAGCCCTTGCCCGGCGTCGACTCGCACGTCAGCTCACCACCGTGGGCGCGAGCGATGCGGTGCACCAGCGCCAGGCCGAGGCCGAGGCCGCCGAAGCGCCGCGTCGCAGAGGCGTCGCCCTGCGTGAACTCGTCGAAGATGCCCTCGAGACGGTCGGCCGGGATGCCGAGACCCTGGTCGGTCACGGAGATCCGCATGGCCTGCTCGTCTCCGTCGTCGACGACGCTCGCCGCCACGATGACCTTGCCACCCTCGGGCGAGTACTTGACGGCGTTGTCGATCAGCTCGTCGAGCGACTGCGTGAGGTAGGTGCGGTCGGCGCGGATCGGGGGGGTTCCTGCCGAGACGCGCCGGACGATCTGGTGCGAGCCGTTGAGGCGCGCCTTCCAGCGCCGCACCGCGTCGTCGACCAGCGAGCGGGCGCCGACCGGCTCGGGATCGAGGGACAGGCGACCGCCCACGATGGTCGCGAAGTTCACGAGCTGGCCGATGACCCGCTCCATCTTGTCGGCGGCAGCGTGGATCTCGTCGGCGAAGCCCTTGGCGCGCTCGGGCGCCAGCTCACGCGTCTGCAGGATCGACGCGAAGCCCTTGATCGGCGTCAGCGGCGTGCGCAGCTCGTGGCTGATGTTGGCCAGGAACTCCGTCTTCATGCGTTCCAGCTCCCGCTCCCGCCGGACGTCCCGCAGCACGAACACCGCCCCCGCGACGTCGTTGTCCGGCCCTCGCAGCGTACCGGCGGAGACGATGACGGGAACCTCGCGCCCTCCGCTTTGGACCAGGTTGCCCGCTTCTGTCCAGCTTTCGAGCACCGGTCTGGCGAGCCGGTCGGTCAGGCGCGTGCCGCTGTCGCTGGCGAGGTAGATGACCTCGTCGATGGGGCGGCCGCGCGCGGCACGGGCGGGCAGGTCGCAGAGCTCCTCGGCGGCGGCGTTGAAGTCGGTGATGCGACCCTCGGCGTCGACGGCGACGAGCGCCTCGCCCATGCCGGCGACGACGGCCTCGAGACGGCCGCGCAGGTCGGCCTCCTCGATCGCCGCGGTGCGCAGGTCGACGGTCATCGTGCGGATGGAGCCGGCCATCGAGTCGAACGTCGATCCGAGCGTGCCGAGCTCGTCGTCGGTGGTGACGCCCGCCTTGGCGTCGAGGTTGCCCTCCTCGATGGCCGCCGCGGCGAGCGTGAGCCGGCGCAGGCCGCCGCCGATGCGCTCTCCCGCGACGGCGGAGAGCAGGAGCGCCGCGGTCGCCGCTCCCATGGCGACGAGGAACAGCACGCGGAAGAGGTCCTCGCGGATGGCATCGATCTGCTCGCGCGGCACCGACAGCACCGTGGCCATGACCGGCACGCCGTCGTCGCCGGTGACGGGCCGGGCGATCAGGAACCGGTCGCCGCTGTTCTGCGAGAGCGACCCCTCGCCGTCCATCGCAGCCACGGCGAGGTGCCGGGCGGTCGTCTCGTCGATCGACGGGCCCTCGCTGGCGAGGATCCCGTCGCGCCCGACCAGCGCGATCCCGACGCCCGGCTCCTCGTTCTGGATCGGGGCGGCCCGGATGGCGAGGTAGGTGGCGTCGAGGCGGCTGGTGACCACGACGACGCCCAGGAAGCCGGTGCCGGTTGGTGCGATCGGCGCGGCGGCGAGCGCCAGCGGCTGACCGGCGATGACGCCGACCGACTGGGCGGGCTGGCTCGTGGCGAGCGCCTGGCCGACGACGGTGGATCCCGCCAGCTGCACGGCGAGCGCTGCGTCGGCGGAGATGGCGACGTCGATGCGACCCTCTCGCCCGACGATGAGGACGGACCCGAGGCCGACCTCGACGTCGCTGAACTGCTGCAGGAACTGGTCGACGGCGGCGGCGATGCGGTCCCGTGCGGCGATGGCCTCCGGGTGGTCGGGCGCGACCGTGGGATCGGTCAGGGTGCGCACGTCGGGGAGGTACTGGCCGCTGCCGGCGAGCGCGGAGGCGACCAGCGTCGCCGAGCGGAAGATGGCGGGCCCCTCGTCGGATGCGGCCTGGGCCTCCGCCTCGGCGCGGACGCCGTAGCGCCGGAGGGCCTCGTCCTCGACGTTGTCGGTGATGATCGCCGACAGGGACACCGCCACGACGGTGATGACGACGAAGAGGATCGTGGCCGCGGACGCTGCGATGCGGGCCGAGATGGCGCGGGTGCTCGCCACCACCAGCGCCGCACCGACCCCGACCGCGCCCAGCCCGAGGGCGACGTCGACGAGGAGGGTGCGGTCATCCGCGAGGCGGACCGCCTCGGCGGCGGCGAGGGCGAGCAGGCCGAACCAGATGAGGGATCGGCCGTTGCGGTTGGTGCGCCACCATCGCGACACCAGGCCCACGAGCACGATGCCCGCGGCGCGCAGGGCGACGACCAGCGGCGCCGACGCATCGTCGACGATGATCGCGCCGCTGCAGAAGGCGGCGGCCGCCAGTGCCGCGAAGCCGGCGGCCGCGGCACCCCGCCCGTCGCGCCGGTCGAGGACCAGCTCGGCTCGCAGCAGCACGAAGCCCAGACCGGCGAGCGAGACGAGGAAGAGGGCGAACTCGGCTGCGAACCGCAGCTGCACGTCGGTCGCCGACATCTGTCCCGTGTCCCTGCCTCGCTCGTGGTGGAGCGCTCGGCCCGGTCGCTCAGGAGCCGCCTACCGACGCTGTGATCCGCGTCCCGGCGTTCCCCCCGAGCGATTCGAGCGCGTCCAGCGCCTCCGCGAGCGTATCCACCGGCATCACCCGGAGGTCGTCTCCCACAGCCGCCTGCACCTCCTCGACCTCGACCGAGGGCACGAGGAACACCTCGTAGCCGGCGTCGCGCACGGTGATCGCCTTCTGCGCCGGCCCGCCGACCGGGCCCACGGAGCCGTCGATCGACATCGTGCCCGTCACCGCCACGCGCCAGCCGCCGGTCAGCTCGCCCTCGGTCAGCACGTCGATGACGGCCAGCGTGAACGCCAGGCCGGCGGACGGCCCGCCGACGTCGGCGGAGTCGATCGTCACGGCGAAGGGGAACTCGAAGTCGACGATGCGGTCCTCGGCCAGCACCCCGACGATGGCGCGATCGGGGTCGTCCTCAGCGGGCACGGTGGCGAGGGTCACCTCGATCTCGGGCTCGGAGCCGGCAGGGCGCTCCACGCTGAGCACGTGCTCGGTCCCGGGGCCGCCGGCCTGGAGCAGCGTGCCGAGCTCGCCGGGCTGGTCGATGGGGACCCCGTCGACGGCGACGACGGCGTCGCCGGGCTCGAGGACCTCCGCCGCGGGCGTGCCCTCGGCGACCTCGCGGACGACCGCGCCGTCGGTGCGTATGGCGACGTCGTGGCCGAGGTGGCGCAGCGCGACCGTGACCGCCACGAGCTTGGACACGTCCATCAGCTCCGCGTTGAGCCGGCGGTTCTCCTCCGGTGTGCGGTCGCCCCGCACGCGCTCCTCGGGCAGCACGTCGACGGCGTCGTCGAGCCAGCCCGCGAAGGCCTCGAGGAGCGTCGCCTGCCCCACGCGCACCGTCGTGTACGCGATCGACTGCTCGGGCGGGTAGCTCGGCACGCCCCGGACGATGACCTGCTCCGCGACGGGCCGCGCCGTCCCCGGTCGCAGCGCCACGTACGGCACGGGGACGAAGGCGGCGCCCACCACGAAGCCGACGAGCAGCACGGCGACCACCAGCGCCGTCCACCAGGCGACGAGCCCCCGGCCGTCGCCATGTCTGCCACCGGATGACGGGGGTACCATGGACTGCCTCGTGATCTCCTCGGTGCTGGTCGTGGTCATCCCCGGAGCCGTCATCGCGGCCATCGCCCGTGCCGTGCTCATCGAAGGCAGGCAGCCTGCCACGGCGGAGCCCGAACACCACGGCAGCGCAGCGCTCGTCGCGGCGCCCGCCATCGAACCGACCGACGACGACGTCGAGGAGGGCGGGGCGGCGCTGTTCGCACCGATCGCCGCCGGGGGTGACGACGATTTGCTGGTGGCCCGCCTGCCGGCGCGCAGCGGGGCGAGCACGGCGCTCGCGGCGCGGTCGGGCTTCTTGCTCGTGCTCTGCGTCGTCGGCCTGGGCGCCCTCACGGCCGCCGTCTTCGGCGCCCTGGTCATGGCGGGCACGGCCCTCGTCGACCGAGCGCTCGGATGAGCGGGGTCCGCAGCCTCGCCGAGCGGCGCCGAGCGGCAGCGCTGGCGGGTCACCAGGGTGACGAGGCCGCGGCCCGACAGGCGCTGCACGACCCCGACCCGTCGGTGCGCGCCATGGCGCTGGGAGCCCTGGAGCGCATCGGCACGCTCACCGGCCGGGAGGTCGACATGGCGCTCACGGACCCCACGGCGACCGTCCAGCGGCGGGCCTGCGAGGCGGCGGCACGCTTCCCCGGCGACGGCCCCCCGTCGCTGCTTCCGACGCTGGCGAGCGAGGACCCGACGGTACTCGAGGTTGCGGCCTGGGCGTGCGGCGAGCGCGAGCCGGCCGAGCCCGCCGTGGTGCCCGTGCTGTCGTCGCTCGCCACCCGCCACGACGACCCGCTCGTCCGCGAGGCCGCGGTGGCGGCGCTCGGCGCCATCGGCGACGAGTCCGGCGTCGAGGCGATCCTCGCGGCCACGACCGACAAGGCCACGGTGCGCAGGCGGGCCGTCCTGGCGCTGGCGCCCTTCGAGGGCCCGGAGGTCGACGCTGCCCTGACCAGGGCCAAGGACGACCGCGACTGGCAGGTGCGCCAGGCCGCCCAGGACCTCAGCACCGACCCCGAGGGGTGACCTCCCCGCCCCCGGGCTAGCGGTTCGAACCCATGAACATGACCTTGAGGCTGTCGTAGGCCTCGATGCAGCGGCCGGCGCCGAGCACGACGCACTCGAGGGGCGCGTCGACGAGGTGCACCGGCACCTCCGCGGCGTTGGCGATGCGCTGGTCGAACCCGGCCAGCATCCCGCCACCCCCGACGAGGCGCACGCCGTTGAGGATGAGGTCCTGCGCCAGCTCGGGCGGGCTCATGCCCAGGCAGGCGACGACGGAGTCGATGATCGTGCTGACCGGCTCGTCGATGGCGGCTCGCACCTCCTCGGGCGAGAGGATGATCGTCTTGGGCAGCCCCGTCATCAGGTCGCGGCCACGCACCTCCGCCCGCATGTCGTCCCGGACGCTCCAGGCAGAGCCGATGGCGACCTTGATCTCCTCCGCGGTGCGCTCACCGACCGCGATGCCGTACTCGCGGCGGATGAACGCGGTGATGGCGGCGTCGATGTCGAAGCTGCCGATCCGCACCGCCTTGAGGGCGACGACGCCTCCGAGGGAGATGAGCGCGGTCTCCGAGGTGCCCCCACCGACGTCGACGACCATGTTGGCGACGGGCTCGTGGATGGGCATGCCGGCACCGATGGCAGCGGCCATCGGCTGCTCGATGAGCTGCGCCTCCGCCGCGCCCGCCCGCCGGGCCGCCTCGGTCACCGCCCGGCGCTCCACCTCCGTGATCGCGGACGGCACGCAGATCACGACCCGCGGCCGGTTGAACCGGTTGACGCCGACTCGGTGGAGCAGGAGCCGGATCATGCGCTCGGTGATCTCGAAGTCGGTGATGGCGCCCTGGCGCAGGGGACGGACGGCCACGATGTACCCCGGCGTGCGGCCGATCATCTGCCACGCCTCCTGGCCCATCGCCAGGACCTCCTGCGTGCGCTCGTTCAGGGCGATGACGGTGGGCTCGTTGAGCACGATGCCGCGGCCCCGCTCGTACACCAGGGTGTTGGCCGTGCCGAGGTCGATCGCGAGGTCGCGGGCCACGGGCTCAGCGGGGGCCGTCAGAGCCGTCGGGGTCGTGATCGGGCCTCGGCGCCGAGCGCGTCGCGCTCGCGCTGGAACGCCTTGATCGACGAGTCGAGCGTCGTCGGTGCGCGGTGCTGGTACCAGAGGACGCCGCAGCCGACGGTGAACACCGCCAGCGCGATCAGGAGGAAGACGACGGCGTTCACCGGCCGGGACCCTCGGCCTCGCCGACCTCGACGAGGTGCTGTGGTTCGAGGCCCCAGCTCTCCCCACCCTGCCAGCGCTCGCGCTTCCAGATCGGCACGGTGCGCTTGAGCTCGTCGATGGCGAAGCGGGCCGCCTCGAAGGCCTCGGCGCGGTGCGGCGCCGAGACGGCCACCACCACCGCTGCCTCCATGAGCGGCACCTCGCCCGTGCGGTGCAGCAGCACGACGCGGCCCAGGCTCGTCCACCGGTCGCGTGCAGCGCCCACGACGGCGGCCATCCGCACGAGCGCGTGCTCCTCGTAGGCCTCGTACTCCAACCGCTGCACGCCGGGACGGCCGGTGGAGTGGTCGCGCGCGGTGCCGGTGAAGGTCACGGTGGCCCCGCAGTCCGGCCGGACGGCCCACGACGCTGCCTCGCCCACGGGAAGGGGTGCCGGCACGAGCGCCACCCAGTCGTCGCCCGTGGCGGGCGCGGCAAGGCGGTCGAGGTCCATCCGCGCAACTCTACGCAGCCCGCGGTCATCCCGGCAGGGCCCGCCACTACCGTCTCGCTCCATGCCCTGGGACGACGAGCCTGACGACGAGTCCCCCGGCGGGCACCCACCCCTGCCGCCCGAGGACCGCCTCTGGCGTCACCCCTCGGAGCTCGCGCACGCGGCGGTCCGGCCCGCGCCCGGCCCGCCGCCCGGCTCCCCCCGCTGGCCCGTCGTCGTCGCCGCAGGCCTGGTCGGCGCCTCGCTGTCGGCGGGCGCCATCGCCGCCACGGGATCGCTGCCCTCGCGGGTGGTCGAGCGCTCGGTGGTGGAGAAGGTCGCCCTCACGCCCATCGTGTCCTCACCCCTGCTCCGCGACGACGGCGACGTCGCTGCCGTCGTCGAGCGTCTCGGTCCGGCCATCGCCCGCATCGACCTCGAGCGTGCCGGCGACACGACCACGGGGACAGCGGTGCTCTTCCGCGACGACGGGCTGCTGCTCACGAGCGCTCGCCTGGTCGAGGGCGCGTCGATCCTCACGGTCGTGCTCAGCGACGGCAGGGCCTTCGAGGGCGAGCTCGTCGGTGCCGACCCCCTCACCGACGTGGCGGTCCTGCGCATCGACGGGGACGATCTGCCGGTCGCGGTCATCGGCTCCTCGTCGACGCTGCGCGTCGGCTCGCCCACCGTCGTGGTCGGCTCGGCCAGCAGCTCGGGCGGCCCGTGGGTCGCGACCGGCGTCGTCAGCGCGCTGGCCCGCCAGGTCGAGGACGCCACGGGCGCCAACCTGCACGGGCTCATCGAGGTCGACCAGCCCATCGCGCCGGGTGCATCCGGCGGCGCGCTCGTCGATGCCTCCGGCGCCGTGGTCGGGATCGCGACGAACCCCGGCCAGTCCGCTGGCTCCTTCGGGCTGGCGCTGCCCATCGACCTCGTCCGGCGGATCGCCGACGACCTGATCGCCACGGGTCGGGTCGCCCACGGCTGGCTCGGCGTGCACGCCGAGGACCTGACCCGCGCGCAGATGGCCGGCATGGGCATCGACGGTGGCGCGCTGGTCCGCGACGTGTCCGGCGGCGGCCCGGCCGCCACCGCGGGCCTCGAGCCCGAGGACGTCATCACCGAGGTCGACGGCGACGACATCGACTCCACCTCGGCACTGGTGCTCGAGCTGCGCGAGCACGGGCCGGGCGACGAGGTCGTGGTCGGCTACTGGCGCGACGGGCGCGAAGAGGAGCGCACCGTCACCCTCGGCGAGCGGCCGTAGCCCCTCAGCGACGGCGGCGCCGCACGAGCGACACGACGCCGAGCGCGAGGCCTGCCAGCGAGAGGCCGGCGGCGGCCAGCGCCGCCTCCTGGCGACGCGCCGGGCTGAGGGTGGCCCAAGGACCGGCACGGTGCGCCGCGACGAAGGCCTCCTCGTTCGTCGACGCCGGCTCCCACCCATCGGCGCGCAGCCGGTCGTTGGCGATGACCCACGGGTGCACGGTGTAGGGGAGCAGCTCGGGAGGCGTGGGCGCGATCCCGATGCGCCACCCGAAGCCCGCCAGGCGCAGCGCGACGCGCTCGGGCAGCCGGAGGCGGGGCCGACCGGCCAGAGCCCGCACCGTCTCGCCGCTGACCCAGCCGTCGGGCGCGACGTTGCGGGGACCGTCGATCCGTGCGCGGCGGGCGACGTCGACGGCGCCGGCGAGGTCGTCGAGGTCGAGGAACTGCGCCGGGGGCTCCTCGTCGGCGACGGGGATGGCCGGTGCCCGCCCGAGGGCGCGAGCCAGCCAGCCGTTGCCCTGCGCCGACACCGTCACCGTCGGGCGGAGGAGCGCGACGGTGACGTCGGGATGGTCGTCGCGCCACTCCGCGGCGGCCCGCTCGGCGTCGGCCTTCTCGGCTGCCAGCCGAACCCCCGGGTTGGGCCGCAACGGGGCGTCCTCGGTGATCGGGACCGGGTTGTTCGACCATGCGCCGTAGGCGAGGGCGCTCGACAGCACCACGGCGTGGCGCGCGCCGACGGCGGCGGCAGCGTCGAGGACCCGCGCCGTCAGCGCGCCGTCACCGACCTCCGCGGCACTGGCGGCGTCGGTGCGGTCGGGCCCGTCGGCCTGGGCGAGGTGCACCACGACCGTCGCGCCCTCGAAGCTCGGCTTGAGGTCGCCCGCAGCGAGGTCGAGCTGGTGGGGCTCGACGCGCTCGTCGATCCGCCCGAGCGGTCGACGGTCGATCGCCACGACGCGGCGCACCTGCGGGTCGGCGACGGCCAGCGCGCAGACCCGCCGCCCGAGCGCCCCGGCGGCGCCGGTGATGACCACGACCGAACCGTCGAGGCTGCCGAGGGGGTCGCTGCCGGAACCGGAGACCATCCCCCTACGATGCCACCATGGAGCGGCAACGGCACCAGCGAGGGCGTTGAACCCGCCATGACCGACCAGGACCCGTCGGACGATCCCTTCGGGGCGATGCCCTTCCTCGGCGACATCGCTCGGATGCTCGGCCAGCAGGGCCAGCACGGCTGGGAGAGCGCCCGCCAGCTGGCGATGAGCATCGCCACCGACGGCCAGAGCGAGCCCAACGTCGATCCCGTGGAGCGCATCGGCATCGAGCAGATCGCACGTGTCGCCGACCTCCACGTCGCCGACATCACCGGTCTCAGCACCTCCGTGAGCGGCCGGGCCGTCGTGGCCCTGCCGTCGAACCGCACCGGATGGGTGCTGCAGACCCTCGAGGACTACCGACCGCTGGTGGAGCGCCTGGCGGCCGCGCTCGGCCCGCCATCGGGCGGCGCCGACCCCATGGGCGGGATGTTCGCCGGGATGCTGCAGATGTTCCAGCCCATGGTGCTCGCCATGACCGCCGGCTCGATGGTCGGCCACCTCGCCCAGCGCAGCCTCGGGCAGTACGACCTGCCGATCCCGCGGCCTGCGACGAGCGGCGGAACCGACGAGCTGCTCCTCGTCGTGCCGAACCTCGACGCCTTTGCCGAGGAGTGGAGCCTCGCGCGCGACGACCTCCGCCTCTGGATCTGCGTCCACGAGATCGCGCACCACGCCGTCTTCGGTGTGCCCCACGTGCGTGCCCGGATGGACACGCTGCTCGACCGGCACGTGTCGAGCTTCCGGAACGACCCCCACACGCTGGAGGACCGCATCGGCGCGATCGACCCCGCCGATCCCGACGCCCTGGCGGGGCTCCAGGACCTCATGGGCTCGCCCGAGCTCATCCTCGGCGCCATCTCCTCACCCGAGCAGCAGGCTCTCCGCCCGCAGCTCGAGGCGCTCGTCGCCGTCGTCGTCGGCGTCGTCGACCACGTGCTCGACGAGGTCGGCGGCAAGCTCATCCCGACCTACTCGATGCTGACCGAGGCGCTTCGCCGGCGGCGGGTGGAGGCGGCCGACTCCGACCGGTTCGTCGAGCGCCTCTTCGGCCTCGAGCTGACCCAGGCGACCTACGACCGAGGCTCGGGCTTCGTCGAGGGCGTCATCGAGCGGGCGGGCACGGAGGGCCTCCGCCGCCTCTGGACCGACGACGCCAGCCTGCCGACCCCGCCGGAGGTCGACGCGCCCGGGCTCTGGCTGGCGCGGCTCGACCTCTCCTAGCTCGCCAGCGTCACTCCGGCGGCTGGATGGTCGTGCGGTCCGGGTGCAGGGTCGTCGGGTCGAGCGCCACCGGCGGGGTGGTCGCCTCGGCGGGCCCCTCGTGGGCCGGCGGGAGGCCAGGCCCGGCCGGGGGCCGATCGAGGTGCGCGCGGCGGGCGGCGCGCTGGCCGGCGACGTAGGAGAACAGGCCGAAGGCTGCCGCCGCCGCGACGATGGCGAAGCCCATCCGCAGCGGGATCGGCAGCACGACGGCGATCATGGCGGCCAGCACCCAGACGAGCTGGAAGCGGACCTCGAAGCGGGCGAAGGAGCGGCCACGGTTGGCGTCGGGGGCGTCGCGCTGGACGATGGCGTCGAAGGCGAGCTTCCCGCAGGTGGACGCGATCGCCACCGTGGCCGCCAGCAGCGCGGCGGCCACGAGTCCGCCGGTCCAGGCCGTGACGAGCCCGACGACCGCCATGGCGCCCAGGGTGGCCATGATCATGCGCTCCTCGGGGAGCGACCGTCGCAGCACGGGCGCCATGATCGACCCGACGAGCGCACCGACACCGGTGACGGCAAGCACCACACCGAGGTGCCAGGTGGGGTCGTCGCGGAGCTCGAAGAGCAGCAGGAACGTCATGAAGCCGACGATCCCCCGGACCAGGCCGATGGCGGACGCGGCGAGCAGCACGCCGATGCTGCGCAGCTCGGCTGCCTCCGCCTCGGTTGCGGGGCTGCCGGCGACCTGGGTGACCGGCACGCGGAGCGCGGCGAGCGTCGCCGCCGCGTAGGCGGCCACGGCGACCACGAGCACGGCCTCGGAGCCGCCGATGGCGTAGGCGATCCCCGCGGGGATCGCTGCCGCGGGCGCGGCCAGTCCCGAGAGGAGCTGCAGCTTGGAGTTGGCCTCCACGAGCTCGTCATCGCTGTGGACGACGGTGGGGACGATGGCGCTGCGGGCGACGCCGTACGCCTTGCCCATGGCGAGCACCGTGAACGCCTCGGGGAAGAGCAGCAGGCTGTCGAGGTCGTCGATCATCACGAGGCAGACGGCCGCCCGCACCGCGTTGACGGCCACGATCATCCAGCGGCGCCCCCCGTGGGAGCGGTCGAGGGCAGGACCGATGAACGGCGCCACCACGGCCAGGGGCGCCATGGTGAGCGCGAGGTAGAGGAAGACCTTCCAGCGGGCGTCGTTCGGGTCGAGCTCGAAGAAGAGCGACCCGGCCAGCGCGATGGTGACCAGGGCGTCGCCCGCAGCCGACAGCACGTGCGTGCGGGCGAGCCGGGCGAACGCCGAGAGGTGGAAGGCATCGGCACCGGCCCGGCGGCGGGGCGTGGAGAGCGGCTGCCAGCCGTCCGGGGGGGACATCGGACCCATGGTACGGGTGGCGACCGCCGGCTCGGCCGAGACCGCTCGCGGCGGCTCAGTCGGGCCGCTTGGGCAGCTCGTACTTGTAGCCGAGGCCGCGGATCGTCACGATCCTCGACGGCCGGGTCGGGTCGGCCTCGACCTTGGCGCGGAGGCGCTTGACGTGCACGTCGAGGGTCTTCGTGTCGCCCACGTAGTCGGCGCCCCAGATCCGGTCGATGAGGGTCTCGCGGGTGACCACCCGGCCGGCGTTGGCGAGCAGCACCTCGAGCAGCTCGAACTCCTTGAGCGGCAGCGCCACGGCGGTGCCGCGGATCACGACCTCGTGGCGGTCGGGGTCGAGTGCCACGTCGCCGACCTCCAACACGTCGCCGGGACCTTCGGCGTCGCCCGCGTCGCCCGCCTCGCCCGCTCGCCGGCGGAGCACGGCCCGCATGCGGGCGACCAGCTCGCGGAGCCGGTACGGCTTGCTCACGTAGTCGTCGGCTCCCACCTCGAGGCCCACCACGGTGTCGATCTCGCTCGACTTGGCGGTGACCATGATGATCGGCACCGACGACCGCCGGCGCAGCTCCCGGCAGACGTCGATGCCGGACACCTTCGGGAGCATGACGTCGAGCAGCACGAGGTCGGGCTTGACGGCATCGAAGACGTCGAGCGCCGCGGCGCCGTCGCGCGCCACCTGCACCCGGAACCCCTCGCGCTTGAGGCCCAACGTCAGCGCCTCGACGAAGGAGTCCTCGTCCTCGACGACCAGCACGGTGACGCCGGGGGCGCTCATGCGGTCATCCCGCCTGGGCGCTGACGGCGACGGGGCCGGACCCCAGCGGCAGGCGCAGGGTGAACGTGGAGCCCTCCCCCTCCTGCGACTCGACGTGCACCTCGCCGGCGTGGTTGCCGGCCACGTGCCGCACGATGGCCAGGCCCAGGCCCGTGCCGCCGGTCTCCCGACTGCGCGCCCGGTCGACGCGGTAGAAGCGCTCGAAGACGCGCTCGAGGTCGCGGCGCGGGATGCCGATCCCCTCGTCGACGACGACGATGTCGACCCATCGGCCGTCGGTCTGCACCGCGACGCGCACCGTCGATCCCGGATCGGAGTACTTCACCGCGTTCTCGAGCAGGTTGTACACGGCGGAGACGAGCTGGCGACGGTCGCCGTCGACGACCACCCTGGCAGAGGCGTCCTGGACCTCCAGGACGATGCCCTGCTGGTCAGCGGCGGGTCGCACCCGCTGCAGCGCCTCGGAGACGAAGTCCTCGACCGGGATCCGCGTGAGGGCGCTGATCTCCGACGCCTCGATGCGCGAGAGCTCGAGCAGGTCGTCGATGGTGCGGTCGACCCGGAACGCCTCCGCGAGCATCCGCTCCGCCAGCCCCCGGACGACCGCCGGCTCGTCCTCGCCGGCGAGCGTCTCCGCCAGGAGCGCCAAGGCCCCCACGGGCGTCTTGAGCTCGTGGCTGATGTTGGCGACGAAGTCGCGTCGCACGGCCTCGAGCCGACGGCGGTCGGTGACGTCCTCGATCACGACGAGCACGCCGAAGTCCTTCCCACGGCGCTGCAGTGGCGATCCCGACAGCACCAGCGTCCGCCGCGGCGGCCCGAACAGCTCGATCGTGCGGGCGGCGGGCGCCACGCCGCCGCGACCGGTCTCGGTCGACAGCTCGACGATGGCCTCCTCGACCAGCGCCTCGCTGGGCCGGGCGAGGTAGCCGCCGGCCACCTCGTTGCGGAACGCGATGTCGCCCTCCTCGTCGAAGACCACGATCCCCAGCGGGATGGCATCGAGGGCGTCCACGAGGCGGCCCTCGGCCTCGGTGATGTCGGCGCCGCGCAGCACCGTGCGGTCGACCGCCCGCTCCACGAGCGAGGTGGCCTCGGCGAGGCCGGGCCCGGTCGACACCAGCTCCGGGACCAGGCGCTGCCCGGCGGTGCGCAGCCGCGCCGCCAGCCTGCGCTGGGCGACGAGACCGAGGGTGAGCGCGAGGGCGAGCGCCCCGGCGAGCACCGCCAGCGCAGAGGTCACGACGACTCGTCGGGCCCGGGGGCGTCGCCCCCGCGGGCGGCGACGCGAGCCGCACCGGTGTGCTCGGGGAGCCAACCCGTGACCATGTAGCCGACGCGCTCGCCGATGTTGACGGCGTGGTCACCGATCCGCTCGTAGTACCGGCCGACGAGCGCCATCTGCACCGCCACCTGGACGTCGCGGCCATCGGCGTGGACCTCGAGGATGGTGGTGATGAAGTCCCGGTGGAGCTGGTCGAGGCGGTCGTCGAGGTCGTCGAGCGCAGAGCCGAGGTTGGCGTCGCCCTCCGCGTAGGCCTCCATCGCCAGCCCGTAGAGGCGCGTCGCCTGCTCGGCCATGGCCAGCAGGAGGCTCCGCAGCGGCACCGGCACCTCGTTGCCGTAGAGACGACGGGCGGTCTTGGCGACGTTGACCATCAGGTCGCCGGAGCGCTCGATCTCCGACGTGAGCCGGATGGCCGTGACCACCGCGCGCATGTCGCTCGCCATCGGCTGCTGCCGAGCGAGGACCGTGAAGCACCGCTCCTCGATGTCGAGCGTCAGCGCGTCGATCTCGTCGTCGCCCTCGATGAGCGCCTCCGCGGCGGCCAGGTCGAGGTCGAGCAGGGCGTGGGTGCCTCGCATGATCGAGTCGATCACCCGGGCGGCGACACGGATCAGGTCGCGCTGGATCTCGTCGAGCTGGTGGTGGAACGTGGAGCGGGACTCGGTCATCCGAACCGCCCCGTGACGTAGTTCTCCGTGCGCTCGTCGCTGGGGTTGGAGAACATCTTGTCGGTGCTGTCCACCTCGATGAGCATCCCCGTCCGGGTGTCGCTCTCTTGGTTCACCTCGGTCGTGAAGAAGGCGGTGCGGTCGCTGACGCGCGCTGCCTGCTGCATGTTGTGGGTCACGATCACGATCGTGTAGCGGTCCTTGATCTCGTGCATCAGGTCTTCGATCCGCGCCGTGGCGATCGGGTCGAGCGCGGAGCACGGCTCGTCCATGAGCAGGACCTCGGGATCGGTCGCGATGGCCCGGGCGATGCAGAGCCGCTGCTGCTGGCCGCCCGAGAGGCTGAGCCCCGAGGACTTCAGCCGCGACTTCACCTCGTCCCACAGCCCGGCCCCGCGCAGGGCCCGCTCGACGATGTCGTCCATGTTGCCCTTGGTGCCGGCGATCTTCGGCCCGTACGCCACGTTGTCGTAGATCGACTTGGGGAACGGGTTGGGCTTCTGGAAGACCATCCCGATGCGGCGCCGCACCTCGACGGGGTTCACCTCCCGGTCGTAGAGGTCGACGCCGTGGTAGGTGACCTTCCCGTCCACCCGGGCGGTGTCGATGAGGTCGTTCATCCGGTTGAGGCATCGGAGCACGGTGGTCTTGCCGCAGCCGGAGGGTCCGATGAAGGCGGTGATCTCGTTGCGGTGGACGTCGATGGTGACGTCGCGCACCGCCCGGAAGTCGCCGTAGTAGACGCTCAGGTCCGAGACGCCGAACACGACCTCGGGCTCGGCCGCGGCGTCGCGGTCGTCGCCGGTGCCCCGGGTGTGGTCTGACGGTTCGTCCACCAGCTTGCGCTCCATGGTGTCGGTCTCGGGGAGCATGATGTCAGGTCCTCTTCTTCTCGTACCGGTTGCGCAGCAAGATGGCGGCGGCGTTGGCGGTCAGCACCACGGCGAGCAGCACGACGATCGCCGCCGCCGTCAGCGAGACGAACTCCTCGCCCGGCTGACCCGCCCAGGTCGTGATGACGATGGGCATCGCCGTGAAGCGGTCCTCCAGCGCCGAGACGTCGACGATGTGCGGGTTCGAGCCGAGGCGGTTGGTGACGGCCCCGATCAGGATCAGCGGGGCGGCCTCGCCCAGGGCCCGGGCCAGCGAGAGGATCGTGCCGGTGATGATGCCGGGCGCCGCGTAGGGCAGCACGTGCGAGCGGACCACCTCCCAGCGGGTGGCCCCCACGCCGAAGCCCGCCTCGCGGATGCCGTCGGGCACGGCGCGCACCGCCTCCGAGGACGTGATGATGACGAGCGGGAGCACGAGGATCGCCAGCGTGAGCCCTGCTGCGATGACGCTTCGACCGCCGGTGAGGCCCCCCAGCGCCTCGACGAACACCGCGAAGCCGAGGATGCCGTAGACGATCGACGGCACCCCGGCGAGGTTGCGGATGTTGACGTTGATGAACCGCGTGAGCCGGCTGTCGCGGGCGTACTCCTCCAGGTAGATGCCCGCCCCGATGCCCAGCGGGAAGGCGATCAGCACGGTGAACACGCCGATCCAGAACGAGCCTCGCAGCCCCTGGTAGATCCCCGCCTCGCTCGGCAGCGACTGCAGCGGGGCGGTCATGAAGTCCATGAGCCGCGAGCCGAGCACGCTCCAGCCGGTCGTGACCTGGTCGACGAGCAGGATGGCGAGGAGGGCGACGCTGAAGACCAGGGTGGCGAAGATGGCGAGGCGGAAGAGGGTGCCCGACACGTCGAGCTTCTGTCCCTCGAGCCGGCGCCGCACGGTCTCGGCGGTCGCCTCGGTGTCGACGAGCGGGGAGATGAGGGTCATGTCCGCTCCTAGTACTTCTGGCGCACGCGGCGCACGAAGCGGTCGGCGATCAGGTTGAGGGTCATGGTCACGATGAACAGCAGCAGCCCGACGAAGAAGAGGCTGTCGAAGGTCAGGCCCTCCCCGACGACGCTGTCGGTGCCCGATGCGACCGAGGCCATGGCGGCGGTCATCGTGAGGCCCGGCTGGAGCGGATCGAGCTCGAAGAGCGACCCGCCGGAGCGGCCCGCGGCGATGAAGACGACCATGGTCTCGCCGATGGCCCGCGACACGGCGATGATCACGGCCGCCGTCAGGCCCGACACGGCGGCGGGCAGCACGACGCGCAGGGTCGTCGTGATCTTCTTGGCGCCCAGGCCGTACGACGCCTCGCGCAGCGCGGCGGGCACCGAGCGCATGGCGTCCTCGGCGATCGAGGCGACGAGGGGGATGATGAGCAGCCCGACGCCGAGGCCGGCGACGAACATCGTCTGCTGCGGTGCCTCGCTCCAGGCGCGCTGGACCACCTCGGGCGCCAGGAAGGTCAACGTGAAGAAGCCGATCACCACGCTGGGGATGCCGGCGAGCACCTCCAGGGTCGGCTTCAGGACCTTGCGCACCCGGCGGGAGGCGTACTCCGACAGGTAGATGGCGGCACCGAGCCCGATCGGCACGGCCAGCCCCATGGCGATGGTGGTCACGACGAGGCTGCCGACCACCAGCGTGGCGATGGAGTAGATGCCGCGGCGTGGGAACCAGCCCGGCACGTCGAAGACCTGCTCGCCCCAGCGCACCTCCGAGATGAACGTCCAGGCGCCCTGCACGAGGGAGATGACGATGAGGGCGCTGACCACGACCGAGACGAGCGCTGCGACGAACAGCACGCCGCGCATCCTCGTCTCGGTGCGCTGCCGGCGGCGGTCGCCCCGGAGGTCCTCCAGCCGCAGGGCGGGGGTGTCAGCAAGGGCCAAGGCAAGCTCCGGGTCGCGAGGTCGGGGAGAGGTCACGAAGCAGCGCTCGGCGAGCCGACCGGGTGGTCGGCTCGCCGCTCACGGCCATGACGCTAGGGCAGCCGGGGAGCCTCATCCGCCGTCGCGGGTGCCGACCTCCCGGGCCGTCCACACCGAGCGGGTCGCCTCGAGGGCGTCATCGGCGAGGGCCACGTAGCCGACGGCCGGGACAGCGGCGATGCCGTCGTCGGAGAGGTAGAAGTCGACGTACTCGGCGATCGCCGGGTTGGCCTCCGCCTCGGCGGCGTTGACGTAGATGTAGAGGTCGCGGGCGATCGGGTACTCGCCGCTGGCGATCGTGGCGTCCGTCGGGGCGACGCAGCCGTCGCCACCGTCGATCTCGAAGGACTTCACCCCCTGGGCGTCGTGGGCGAAGGCGTAGCCGACCCAGCCGAGGCTGCTGTTGGAGCCGGTGACGCCCTGGATGATGACGTTGTCGTCGGCGGAGGACTGGTAGTCGGGCCGGGTCTGGGCCTCGGTGCCGCGCTCCTCGTTGAGCTCCTCGATGACGATCTCCACGAAGGAGTCGTAGGTGCCGGACTCCTCGCCGGGGGCGCTGACGACCAGCGGGGCGTCAGGCAGGTCGGTCGAGGAGCCAAGCTCGGCGGCGAGCGGCTCGGCCTCGTCCCACGAATCGATGCCCTGGGACTCGGGCCCGACGAGCGCGTAGAGGTCGGCGAAGGTCAGGCACTCCAGGGCGTCGTTGGCCTCGCTGGTGATCACCGAGAGGCCGTCGATGGCGACCTTGAGCTCGATGAGCTCGACGCCGTTCGCCTCGCAGGTCTCCAGCTCCTCCGCCTTGATCGGGCGGGAGGCGTCGGAGATGTCGGTGGCGCCTTCGCAGAAGAGGGCGAACCCGTCGCCGGTGCCCGGCCCGTCGACGTTCACGACGACGTTGGGGTTGACGGCCGAGAAGAGCTCGGCGACCCGGGTCGAGATGGGGGCGACGGTGGAGGACCCGGATACGTCCACGGTGCCGGCGGTCGTGTCCCCACCAGCAGCTGCACCGGAGCCGACCTCCTGTCCTCCGCATGCGGCGGCCAGGAGGCCGAGGCCGAGGATGAGCGGCAACCAGGCGAGCGATGGCTTCTTGCGCACGTGGCCCTCCTTGGGCGAGTGAGATGTTGTCGTCACGACACGCACGGTAGGGAGCGAGCGTGGAGGCCCGGCGTCATCGAGGTGAACCGGAGGTGAACGGTGACGCAACCTTCAGGAGCGGGCCGTGGCGGCGGGGGTGCGGCTCGCACGGCGGCCGCGGGCGAGGTCCTGGAGGTGCTCGTGGGTCTCCACGTCGCCCGCGCCGCTGGCCCGCTGCCAGGTCCCGTCGGGACGCAGCGTCCATGCCAGCGTGTCGTCGGAGAGGTTCACGTCGAGCACCTGCTGCAGGTAGCTCGTGAGGGAGGGGTCCTCGACGGGGATGACCACCTCGACGCGGCGGTCGAGGTTGCGGGGCATGAGGTCGGCGGAGCCGATCAGGTAGCGCGGTCGCCCCGGACCGGCGCCGTTGGCGAAGTGGAACACACGTGAGTGCTCGAGGTAGCGGCCGACGATCGAGCGCACACGGATCCGCTCCGAGAGGCCCTCGACCCCGGGGATCAGGCAGCAGATGCCGCGAACGATCAGGTCGACCTCCACGCCCGCCTGCGACGCCTCGTAGAGCGCATCGATGATCTCGACGTCGGCAAGGCTGTTGACCTTGATGGTGATGGCGGCCGCCGCCCCCGTTCGGGCCGCCGCCACCTCGCCGTCGATGAGCGACACCAGCCCGGCGCGCGCGGTGTGGGGCGCGACGAGCAGGGTGTGGTAGCCGACGTCGCGGCTGTAGCCGGTGAGGAAGTTGAACAGGTGCGTCACGTCGTCGCCCACCTCGGGCGCGCTGGTGAGCAGACCGAGGTCCTCGTAGGTGCGAGCCGTCTTGGAGTTGTAGTTGCCGGTGCCCACGTGGCAGTAGCGACGGATGCCGTCGGGCTCCTCGCGCACGACCAGCGCCGTCTTGGCGTGCACCTTGAGCCCGACGAGGCCGTAGACCACGTGGACGCCGACCGTCTCCAGCGCCTTCGCCCACTCGATGTTGGCGCCCTCGTCGAAGCGGGCCTTCAGCTCCACGATGACCGCAACCTGCTTGCCCCGCTCCGCGGCCCGGATCAGCGAGCGGACGATCGGGCTCTCACCCGACGTGCGGTAGAGCGTCATCTTGATGGCGAGCACGTGCGGGTCGACCGACGCCTGCCGGATGAACTCCTCGACCGAGGTCCGGAACGAGTCGTAGGGGTGGTGCACGAGGAGGTCGCCGTCACGGATCGCCGCGAAGACGTCGAGGTCACCCTCCTTGACCGCATCGAGCCGCGCCGGCGTGACCCGCTGGAAGACCGGGTCCTTGAGCTCGGGTCGGTCGAGGGCGTGCACCCCCCACAGGCCGCCCAGGTCGAGGGGACCCCGCAGGCGGTAGGTGTCGTCGTCGCCGAGGTCGAGCTCGCGCTGGAGCAGGTCGCGCACCTCGTCGGCGATGCCGTCGCTGATCTCGAGCCGCACCGCCCGGCCGAACTGGCGCCGGCGCAGCTCGATCTCCACGGCGGCGAGGAGGTCGTCGGCCTCCTCCTCCTCGAGCGTGAGGTCCGCGTTGCGGGTGACCCGGAAGGTGTCGTGGCTCTCGACCTCCATGCCCGGGAAGAGCTGGTCGAGGTGGGCCGCGATGACCTGCTCGAGGGGCACGAAGCGCTCGCCGTCGGGCATGACCACGAAGCGTGGCAGCAGGTTGGGCACCTTGACCCGTGCGAAGCGCCGCTGCTTGGTGACGGGGTCGATGAGCGAGACGGCGAGGTTGAGCGAGAGGTTCGAGATGTACGGGAACGGGTGACCCGGGTCGACGGCGAGCGGGGTCAGCACCGGGAAGATGCGCTGCTCGAACGTGTCGACGAGGAACTTCTCGTCGTCGTCGTCGAGGTCGTCCCAGCTCGAGAAGCGGATCCCGACGTCGGCGAGGGCCGGCGCGACACGCTCGAGGAAGAGCCGCTCCTGGTCGGCGACGAGGGCCTCGACGCGCTCGCGCACCTCGAGGAGCTGGCGGGCCGGGGAGCGGCCGTCGGGCGACGTCGACGCGACCCCGGCGACGACCTGCTCGCGCAAGCCCGCCACCCGCACCTGGAAGAACTCGTCGAGGTTCTCGCTGAAGATGGCGAGGAACTTGGCGCGCTCGAGGAGCGGGACCGCGGGGTCGTCGGCCAGGGCGAGCACCCGTGCGTTGAAGTCGAGCCAGGACAGCTCGCGGTTCAGGTAGCGCGGCGCCTCGGGTCGGTCACCCGCCAGCGCCGGGAGTCGCTCCGCGGGGCCAGCCATCGTCCCGAGCGTATCGGCGCCCGGCCCGGTGCTCCCCAGTGGGCGGTCAGCCTCGCGGCTGCGACGGCTCGTCGTCCTCGGGCAGGCCGAGATCCCACTCGAGCAGGAGGTTCTCGCGCTCGGCGTCGCGGATGACCCGCTCCCGGTTGCGGCGGAACTGCGGGTCGTGGGGCGGCAGCAGCACGAGGCGGGCGAGCACGCGACGGCGGAACTCGTCGATGATCTGGTGATCGCCCCACTGCGACTGGATCTCCCAGTGCGGCGCGACCGGTCCGAGGTAGACGACGCGCGCGTGGGCGACGGGGGGCAGCTGCGGCTCGGGGGCGACGTCGGTCATGGGTCACCACGCTATCGCCTGAGCCGACCGGCTCCCCGATCGGCTCAGGTGTCGTCGCCGCGTCGGCCCAGCTCGACCTCGATGGTCTCCTCCTCGCCGTCGCGCACGATCCGCAGCGTGATCGAGTCGCCGGGCTCGTGCTCGAGGATGGCGTTGCGGACGCCGACCGGGTCCTCGACCACCTCGCCATCGATCTCGACGATGACGTCGCCGACCTCGAGGCCGGCGTCGTCGGCGGCGGAGCCGGGCACGACCTCGGTGATGAAGGCCCCCGCATCGACGTCGATCGCGAAGCGCTCGCGCACCACGTCGTTGAGCCCGTCGATCGTCGTGGAGGACACGCCCAGGAAGGCCTGGTCGGGGGTGATCGCGCCCCCGCCCGACTCGAGCTGCTCGATGACGGGACGGGCTCGGTCGATGGCGATCGAGAAGCCGAGGTTCTGGGCCTCGGCCACGATGGCGGTGTTGACCCCCACGACCTGCCCGGCGGCGTTCACGAGCGGCCCGCCGGAGTTCCCGGGGTTGATGGCGGCATCTGTCTGGATCAGCCCCTCGAGCCGCACGCCCTCGGCCACGAGGTCGCGGTCGGTGGCCGACACGATCCCGCGGGTCACGGTCGGATCGCCTCCGAGGTTCAGCGCGTTGCCGATGGCGATCACTTCGTCGCCCACCTCGAGGGCCTCCGAGGAACCGAGCTCGGCGGGGACGAGGCCCTCGACGCCCTCGAGGCGGATCACGGCGAGGTCGTCGTCCGGCGAGCTGCCCACGAGGGCCGCTTCGTGCTCGGTCCCGTCGGGCAGGACGACGCTGATCCCGCTGAGCGCCCCGACGACGTGGGCGTTGGTCAGCACGAGCCCGTCGGCGGACAGCACGATCCCCGAGCCGGCGCCCTCGAACACGCCCTGGGAGGTGTTCTGGCTCGTCGTCACCGACACGACCGAGGGCTGCACCTTGGCCAGGATGGCCCGGATGTCGAGCCCACCCTCGGAGGTGGTGACGGGCGTGGCCGCCGGCGCTGGGGCGGTGGTCGCTGCATCGTCGGTGGCGACGGTGATCCCCGTCGCCACGAGGGCGGACACCACGGCCCCCGCCAGCGCCCCGACGAGCGCGGCGCGGCGCGTGGCGCTGCGCCGCGCTGCCGCCGATCCCGGCACGGGCTCGGTTGCCGGTTCGGCGGGCCATGCCGAGGGCTGCGGCGCCGCGGCCGCCGGGCGATCGGGGCCCGGCGGAGACCACGCCGGCCACTCGGCGGTGGGCTCGGTGTCACCGGGCGCGGCCCGCATGGGACGCGCCGGCGGCGGGGGCGGGCGCCACGGCGACGCCCCCTCGGTGCTGGTGGGCTGCGGGCCGCCCTCGGCGTCGGCGGGAGGTTCGGGGGATCCCATGACCGACATCCTCGCCCCCCGCGCCTGGTTTGCCACCCCGAGGGACCTGGGAGCTGCCTGGGAGCGCGAGCCGATGCGAGATCTTGGGAACCAAACGGGCCCCAGGTCCGTAGAAACGGGTGAGCGCTCGAAAGGCGGTGCCATGGATACCGAATGGATGGCCCGGGGGCGGTGCACGAACGTGCCCCCCTCGACCTTCTTCCCCAGCGATGGAGCCGGCGTCGAGCTGGCGCGCAAGATCTGCGCCGACTGCCCGGTGCGTGAGCCGTGCCTCGAGCACGCCCTGCACCACCGGATCGACCACGGCGTCTGGGGCGGCTGCTCCGAGCGCGAGCGCCGACGGATCCTCAAGCGGCGCCGGGCAGGTCAGCGCGTGAGCATCGGCTGAGCGCTGCCGCCGAGCGGCAACGACGTGCGGATCAGGCCTTGGGGGTGGTGTCGTCGTCGTCGTCGTCGACGGCGGATTCCCGAGCGCCCTTCTTGAACTCGTTCTGCGCCTGGCCGAGCGAGCGAGCCAGCTTGGGCAGCTTGCTGCCGCCGAAGAGCACGAGGATCACGATCAGGATGATGATCAGCTCAGGACCTTGGGGCACGGCCCCACGGTACCAGCACGCCGTCCGCGTCCGCATCGCGCCCGGCATGCGAGGCTCGGGTGGTGCTGGAGTGCGTGGTCAACATCAGCGAGGGCCGTGACGAGGGCGTCATCGACGCGATCGCCGGCGCTGCCGGGGCCGACCTGCTCGACGTCCACACCGACCCGCACCACCACCGCTGCGTGCTCACGCTCGTGGGCGAGGAGGCGCCCCGCGCCGTCGCCGCCGCTGCCGTCGGCCGGCTCGACCTGCGCGGCCACGACGGCGTCCACCCCCGGCTGGGCGTCGTCGACGTCGTCCCCTTCGTCGCCCTCGAGGGCAGCGCGCCGGCCGACGCCGTGGCCGCCCGCGACCGCTTCTCAGCGTGGCTCGCCACCGAGCACGGCGTGCCGTGCCTCCGCTACGGCCCCGAGCGCACGCTCCCCGAGGTGCGCCGGCGCGCGTTCGTCGATCTCGCACCCGACGACGGGCCGCCCGAGCCGCATCCCACCGCTGGTGCGACCGCGGTCGGGGCGCGGCCCGTGCTGGTGGCGTACAACGTCTGGCTCGGCGCGGCCGACCTCGCGCTGGCCCGCCAAGTCGCCAGCGCCGTGCGCGGCCGCGACCTCCGCTCGCTGGCGCTGCGCGTCGGCGAGCGTGTGCAGGTGTCGATGAACCTCATCGCTCCCGCAGCGCTCGGTCCCGCCCAGGCGTACGACCGCGTGGCGCGCGTGGTCGAGGACCTCGGTGGGAGCGTCGCCGGCGCCGAGCTCGTGGGGCTGGTGCCCGCCGAGGTGCTCGGAGCGGTGCCGCGCGCCCGCTGGTCGGAGCTGGACCTCGCCGAGGAGCGGACGATCGAGGCCCGCCTCGCCGAGCGCTGAGCGCCCGCGGTAGGGCTCAGGCGGTGGCGTCGCGGCGGGCGAGGGCCCGCTGGCGGCGCAGGCGGCGGCGCTCCCGCTCGCTCATGCCGCCCCAGATGCCGAACTTCTCGCCGTTGTCGAGCGCGAACTCCAAGCAGTCCTCGCGCACGACGCAGCCGCGGCACACCTCCTTGGCCTCCCGCGTGGATGCACCGCGCTCGGGGAAGAAGAGGTCGGGGTCGACACCCAGGCAGTTGGCGTAGTCCTGCCAGGACCGGTCATCGGGCTCGATGGAGATCGGGATCTGCACGTGCCCTCCTCGCATTGGTCGTCGAGGGCCCCTGTGGACGCCTCTGGCTTGTCGGAGCGACCCTCCCCCGGGAAGACCGAGTGGATGCCACCTCCGTAATTACGTTGATGTGATCTTGACCCGTGATCGGACCGTGCGCAAGGGGAAGTCCCGGAAATCCGGGGTTGCGTTGCCTCCGCACCCCGCCGTGGGGAACACTGCTCGCGCATGGCGGCGCACATGGAGCAGCACTCCCCCCGCGGCAAGCGGGCGGCGATCCTGGCGGGCGCCATCGCCGCGGGGCTCCTCGCCGTGGTGCTCGCCGACGTGCTGGGCGGCGACGGCGGGCGCGATGACGCCGCCCGCGACGCCGTGCCGCGCACGGCACCGACGGTGCTGGGCTCGGTCGTCGAGCGCTCGTTGCCGGAGGCCCCCGCGGCCTCGGCGGTCGTGCTCACCGCGTCCGGCGCCAGCACCGGCGCGGCGCCGGCGCCGTCGAGCCCCACCACGCAACCGGTCGTGACGACCACGACCGCCACCCCCTCGACCGAGCCCGAGCTCATCCCCCCGACGGTCATCGAGAACACCACCACCACGACCGAGGCCACCACCACCACGGCGCCGACGAGCACCACCTCCACCACCACGGCCCCCTGATGCGGCGGCCGCGGCGGGTCAGGCCGGCCGGCGGTCCTGGTTGGTGCGCATCGCCCGCTTCTGCTCGATGAAGTCGACGAGCACGTAGTCGCCCAACGTCTCGGGCGTCGTGAAGAAGGCACGCCCGCGGTTCATCCGGGTCAGCTTCTCGATGAAGGTCTTGAGGTACGGCGTGGCGTCGAGCATGAAGGTGTTGATGCGGACGCCCTCCCGGGTGCAGCGCGCCACCTCGCGCAGCGTGGCGTCGATCGTCTCCTGCACCGGCGGGTAGCTGAAGAACGGCGCCGACATGCCGGGTTCGAAGTGGGCGGTGGGCTCCCCGTCGGTGATCATGATGATCTGCTTGGTGCCGGTCTGGCGGGCGAGCAGCTGGCGGCTCAGCAAGAAGGCGTGCTGCATGTTGGTGCCGTAGACGAAGTCCCACGACACCTCGGGGAGCTGCTCGGGCGTGATGACCCGCGCCACCTCGCTGAACCCGACGATGCCGAGGTAGTCGCGCGGGAACTGCATCGAGATCAGCGAGTGCAGCGCCATGGCCACCTTCTTGGCGGCGAGGAAGTTGTCGCGCATGGGCATCGACAGCGACAGGTCGAGCATCAGCACCGTGGAGCTGCGCACGACCTGCTCGGTGCGCTCGATCTCGAAGTCGTCGGGCGTGAGGCGCACGGGGGTGCCGCCGCCGGTGCGGCGGACGGCGTTGCGGACCGTGCGCTCGATGTGGAGGTTGAAGGGGTCGCCGAACTCGTAGGGCTTGGTGTCGTAGGTGCGCTCGTGGCCGATGCCGGTGCGCTCCACCTCGTGGCGGCCGAGCTTGTCGCGCGCCAGCTTGGAGAAGAGGTCGGACAGGGCGTTGCGGCCGATCTTGCGCAGTCCCTTGGGCGTCAGCTCCAGGCGCCCCTCGGTGTTGTTGATCAGACCGGCGTCCTCGAGCTGCTGCGCCAGCTTGCTGAGCTGCTCCAGGCTGCGGGCCGCGTCGTCGCCGAGCAGGTCGCGGGCGCGCTCGACGTCGACCTCGGCCAGCGCACCCGGGCTCGACGCGCCGCGCAGCATCTGCTCGAGCTGGTCGAGGTCGCCGAGCTCGTTGAGCATCTGGGTGGCCTCGGCGAAGCCGAGCGGGTCCTGGCCCGAGAAGTCGTAGCGGCGCTCCCAGCCCATCTCGGGGAAGAGCTGGCGCAGGTGGCCGCCGAGCTGGTCCATCTGCCAGCGCAGGTCCATGTCCTCCAGCAGCTGCTCGGACAGGCCCTGGAGCTGCGCCCGCTGCTCCGGGGTCATGGAGTTGAGCATCGACTGCATGGCGGCCATGCGCCGGGCCATCAGCTCGAGGAGCTCGTCGAGATCACGCGGGTTCTCGGGGAAGAAGTCGCCGTAGCGCTCCATGAACTGCTCGAACGCCGGCTGCGTGTCCTGCCCCGCCTCCTTCATGGCCAGCAGCTCGTTGAGGTCGGCGAGCATGTCCTTCATGCGCTGCATCGACTCCGGGCTGACGTCCTGCATGGCGCCCGACATCTGGTTGAAGTAGCTCTGGGCCAGCTGCTCGCGCAGCTGGTCCATCAGCTCGTCGAAGCGCTCGCGGGCCTCCGACGACGTGAACTCGTACTGCTGGAGCTCGCGCACCATGCCCGCGAGGTCGGGCGGGAGCATGTCGAGCTGCAGGTTCCGCTCGGCGACGACCTGGTCGGTGATCTCCTGGCGCCGCTCGTCGCCTGACTCGCGTGCCTCGCGGGCGAGCTCGTCGAGGCCGGCGCGCTCCATGTCGAGCACGTCCCGCAGCGACTCGGCGATGTCCTCGTAGACGCCGCCCAGGTCGTGGCGCTCGAGCTGGTCGCGGCGCCGCCGGCGCAGGCGCTCCATCAGGTCGCGCATGCCCATGAGCTGCTCGTCGTTGCGGTCGCGGAAGCCCTGCTGCATCAGGCGGCGCAGCGCCGCGTGGAGGTCGCCGTGGTAGAGGAGGTCGTCGGTGATCTCCTCGAGGATGGCCTCCGCGTCGAGGTCGAACCCGACCTGGGAGCCGTCCCAGCGCGAGTACCGGAACCGCGGCGTGCGAGCCATCCCGTCACCGTAACAACCAACGTCTCTGAACCCCCGTGGCCGCCGTGCGGATGTGAGGTTCGGAGACGTCGCTTGGTTGACTGTGGGGGTGCAGGTGGAGATCTGGAGCGACGTGGCGTGCCCCTGGTGCTACGTCGGCACGGTGCGCCTCGAGCGGGCGGTCGCCGAGACCGGTGTCGACGTGGAGGTCGTCTACCGGGCCTTCGAGCTCGACCCATCGGTGCCGACCGGCGAGGCGAGCCCGCCGCTCGCCGACTACCTCAGCGCCAAGTACGGCGACCGCAGCCGCGTGCAAGCGGCCCATGCGCGCCTCACGACGGCAGGCAGCGAGCTCGGCATCGACTTCCGCTGGGAGGGCATGCGCCGCGCCAACACCTTCGATGCCCACCGGCTTGTGGCATGGGCGCTCGACGAGGCGGGCGCCGACGCGCAGCGGCAGCTCAAGAAGGCGCTGCTGCGGTCGTACTTCACCGAGGGCGCCGACGTCGCCGACGGTGCGGTCCTGGCCGACGTGGCCGAGCGCACGGGCCTCGACCGCTCGGCTGCCGCCGAGGTGCTGGCGTCCGACGCGTTCGCCGACCGGGTCCACGCCGACCGCGAGGAGGCGCACCGCAACGGCATCACCGCCGTGCCCACGTTCGTCGTCGAGGGCGAGTGGATGCTCCAGGGCGCCCACGACACCGCCGCCTGGGCCCGCGCGCTCACCCACCTGCACGCCGAGCTCGCCGCCCGCACCTAACCCCCACGTTTCCTGCGGCGCGACGCGCCGGAACACGACACCTCACGCCGCAAGAACCAGCAGCCCAGCTCTCCGCCCACGTTTCCTGCGGCGCGACGCGCCCGAACACGACACCTCACGCCGCAACAACCGGGGCTATCGGGCGATCGGTGCCGTCACTACGGTGGGGCGACCTTCCCCCATGCAGCACGTCGCGCATGGAGGGACGATGAGCATCGATCCGATCATTGCGGGCCTGGCAGCTCGCAACCACGGCGTCATCGCCGTGGCCGACATCCGGTTGCTCGGCGGCA
Source organism: uncultured Microthrixaceae bacterium (assembly GCA_963715505.1). Classification (GTDB taxonomy): domain Bacteria; phylum Actinomycetota; class Acidimicrobiia; order Acidimicrobiales; family VFJN01; genus VFJN01. The sequence goes on along the minus strand of OY970242.1, from coordinate 83,068 downwards.
CCCGGCGGCACCTGGAGCGGCGGGCGGCACGGGGCTCGCTGGTGCAGATCAACCACCACACGTTCCGGGTGGCGGGGATCCCGCCGAGCTGGGAGGCACGAGTCCTGGCGGCGGTGCTGGCGGCCGGACCGGGGTCGGCCGCGTCGCACTTCACCGCGGCGGCGCTGTGGGGCCTGAGCGGCTTCGGGCGCGGCCGCCCCGAGCTGTCCGTCCCCCGCGGCCGGCGGTTCCGGCCGCCCGAGGCACGATGTCACGAGAGCACCGACCTGGACCGCTGCGGGATCGTGCTCCGCGACGGCATCCCGACGACGGACCTCGCTCGCACGATCCTCGATGTCGGGCGCTACGTCGGCGTGCAACGCCTGGCGCGGGTGGCGGAGCAGGCGCGCCGCGAGCGGGGACTCACGTGGGCCGACCTGATCGAGACGCTGGTCAGCCATGCCCGCCAGGGCCGCCACGGCGTCCGCCGCCTGCGCGAGGTCCTCGCCGTGCACGCGCACCGCGAGGAGATCAGCGACAGCGACTTCGAGCACCTCGTGCTGGCGCTGTTCGCCGAGCGGGGCGTCCCCGAGCCGGTGCTCCACCACCGGGTCAGCGTCAACGGCCGGCTCGTCGCCGAGCTCGATCTCGCATGGCCACGGATCAAGCTGGCCGTCGAGCTCGACGGCCAGCACCACCGCCAGCGCGAGACCTGGGAAGCCGACCACGTCAAGCTCGTCGAGCTCGAGGCGCTCGGCTGGACCGTGCTGCCGTTCACCTGGCGCACCTACGTCCGCGACCCGGATTGGCTCGTGCGCGCCGTGCTCGGCGCGCACGCCCGTCGCTCCTAGGGGTTCCTGCGGCGGCAGTCGCCGGAACCCGACACCTCACGCCGCAGGAACTCGCCCCGGACACCGGCCACCGGGTTCCTGCGGCGGCAGTCGCCCGAACCCGACACCTCACGCCGCAGGAACTCGCCCCGGACACCGGCCACCGGGTTCCTGCGGCGGCAGTCGCCCGAACCCGACACCTCACGCCGCAGGAACTCGCCCCGGACACCGGCCACCGGGTTCCTGCGGCGGCAGTCGCCGGAACCCGACACCTCACGCCGCAGGAACGCGGGGGCGGTGTCAGGCGCGGGCGCGGTAGGTGCTGCGGGCGCCGACGGCGTCCTTGTTGAGGCGCTTGCTCAGGTGCAGGCCCTCGAGGAGCAGCTCGACGGCGGACGCCACCGCGGCCGCCGACTCGTCGCCGCCGGTGAGCTCGGACACCGCCTCGCGCAGGGCGGGCTGCTGCTCGAGCAGCGCCACGTACTCGGCGGAGGTGACGTCCTCGCCGGCGTGGATCACCGCGCCCTCCTCGAAGGCCGTGACGATGGGCCGGAACCGCTCGGGCGTGAAGCGCTCCTTGAAGACCGTGAGCACGGCGGCACGGACGAGGTTCTCCGCGATCTGCTCGTCGCGGCCCTCCTCGAGCGCCTCGATCTCGACCTTGCCCATCATCGACGCCGGCAACGCCTCGAGGTCGCTGACCCTCGGAGACACCTCTCGCTCGTCGTGGCGCAGGGCACGGCGGGCGGCGTTGGCGACCATCACCTCGTGGTTGGTGATGGTGAAGCGGACCGACACACCGGATCGCTGGTTGATGTGCGGGCTCGATCGGGCGAGGTGCGACAGGGTGGCGATCACCTCGGTCATGTAGTCGGGAACCGTGACCCGCACCCCGGCGGCCTCGAGCGGGCGGGCCTCGCTCAGCGCGATCTGCGCCTCCGTGTCGACCTCGAGCGGGTAGTGGGTGCGGATCTGCGACCCGAAGCGGTCCTTGAGCGGCGTGATGATGCGCCCGCGGTTCGTGTAGTCCTCCGGGTTGGCGGAGGCGAGCAGGATCAGGTCGAGCGGCAGGTTGATCTTGTAGCCCCGCACCTGGATGTCGCGCTCCTCGAGCACGTTGAGCAGGCCGACCTGGATGCGCTCGGCGAGGTCGGGCAGCTCGTTGATGGCGAAGATGCCGCGGTTCGTGCGCGGCACGAGGCCGTAGTGCAGCGTCAGCTCGTCGGAGAGGTAGCGCCCCTCGGCGACCTTGATGGGGTCGACCTCGCCGATCAGGTCGGCGATGGACGTGTCGGGCGTGGCGAGCTTCTCGCCGAAGCGCCGGCTGCGGTGGACCCACTCGATGGGTGCGTCGTCGCCGTGGTCGGCGAGCAGCTCGCGGGCGTAGCGCGACACGGGCGCGTAGGGATCGTCGTTGATCTCCGAGCCGGCGACGATCGGCATCCACTCGTCGAGCAGATCGGTGAGCGCCCGGATCATCCGCGTCTTCGCCTGCCCGCGCTCGCCCAGGAAGATCACGTCGTGGCCGGCGAGCAGGGCGTTCTCGAGCTGCGGCAGGACCGTGTCCTCGTAGCCGACCACCACCGGGAACAGCGGCGTCCCGGACTGGATGCGCTCGATGGCGTTGCGACGCAGCTCCTCCTTGACCGGGATCGACTGCCAGCCCGAGGCGCGCAGCTGGCCGACGGTCGCGGGGGCCGGGTGCGGGCCGGGGTCCGGGGCGAGCGAGGTCATGGCGGCCAACCTATCGCCGGGCTCGCTGCAGCGGACCTCGGCGGGTGCCTGGCGCCCTGGGCGCGCGGGCGGCAGCCTGTCGGCCATGCGCGCGCGGCGGTTGCTCGTCTCCTGGTCGGTGCTCGCCTTCGCGGTGGGGGTGGCCGCGGTCGGCATCGACCGCCTCGACGCGGGCGGTGGCGGCGGCGAGCAGGTGGTCTCGCGCCCCGACGGCACCGTGGCGCCCGGTGTCGGGGACTCCACCACCTCCTCGACGAGCGCGCCCGTGGAGGTCCTCCCGCCGGGACAGGTCCGCGTGTTGGGACAGGTCACGGCGGTGCACCTCGAGGGCGCCGTTCCCGACCCGCGGCACGTCGCGGCGCCGCTGACGGTGACCGCCGAGCGCGGCTTCGGCAACGGCGGCGAGCTCAGCTCCGTGGTCGTCGACGGGCAGCCGAGCTCGATCGTGTGGGACGGCGGGCGGCCCTTCGTCCTGTCCTCCGGCGACGGCCTCGTGCTCGACCCCGTCACGGTCGACCTCACCGAGGCGGGGTTCCGCCTGGCGCTCGGCGGCAGCGCCCATGCGCTGCGCCCGGGGACCCACCAGCTCGACACCCCGGTGGCGGTCGGCTCGGCCGGGATCGCCACGCCGCACGACCAGGTGCGCTTCGAGGCGACCGCCGACTCCCTCTTCGAGGCGCGCGGCGACACCGTCCTGATGCTCGGCAGCGAGCAGCCGCGCCGCTTCCTCGGCCCCGGCCTCGTGCGCCTCGACGGCACCTTGACGCTCACCGACGCGCACGGCACGGGCCCGGCCACCACGCTGGCGCGCTCGGCCGCCAGCTTCGACCTCACGTTCACCCCGGCCGCCGGGGGCGGCTGGACCGTCGAGGGCGTGGTCGACGACCCACCGGCGAGCTGAGCCCGCCGAGGACCACCACCGGCACCGGTAGCCTCCAGCCCGCATGGACCTGACCGGCACCTGGCGAGCCGCGGTGGCCGACGAGGACCTCCGACGCAGCTGGCACGACGACGGCTTCGAGGACGCGTCGTGGGAGGCGGTCGAGGTGCCGGGACACTGGCGGTCGGCACCGGCGTTCGCGGACAGCGACGGCCCGCTCCTCTACCGCAGGTCCTTCGACGCGGTGGGCCCCCCCGAGGACCGGCGGGCCTGGCTCAGCTTCGAGGGGCTCTTCTACCAGGGCGACGTCTGGCTCGACGGCGGCTACCTCGGCGACACCGAGGGCTACTTCGCCCCGCACACCTTCGAGGTGACCGAACAGCTGCGGGCCCGAGGCGAGCACCACCTGGCCGTCGAGGTCACCTGCGCCCCGCAGGTCGACCGCGGGGCCAAGCGCAACATCACGGGCGTGTTCCAGCACTGGGACTGCCTCGACCCGGACTGGAACCCCGGCGGGCTGTGGCGACCGGTGCGGATCACCGAGACCGGTCCCGTGCGGATCGCCCGGCTCCGGGTGCAGTGCCGCGAGGCCAGCCCCGCCCGTGCGGTGCTGACGTTGCGGGCGACGCTCGACAGCGACGGTGCCCGCACCGCCTGCCTCCACACGACCCTCGGCGGTCTCGACCACCAGGTCGACCAGCCCCTGGCCGACGGCGTCAACGAGTTCGAGTGGACCATCACCGTCGACCAGCCGGCGCTGTGGTGGCCGCGGGCGCTGGGGGACCCGACGTTGCACGACCTGACCGTCGCGGTGCGCCTCACCGACGGCGGGGTCACGACGACCTCCGACGAGCGTCACCTCCGCACCGGACTCCGCCAGGTGCGGCTCCGGGGCTGGGTGGCGTCGGTCAATGGCGAGCGGCTCTTCCTCAAGGGCGCCAACCAGGGTCCGACCCGGATGGCGCTCGCCGAGGCGACGCCAGAGGAGCTGGCGCGCGACGTCGCCCTCGCCGGCGAGGCGAACCTCGACCTGCTCCGCATCCACGCCCACATCACGCGCCCCGAGCTCTACGATGCCGCCGACGAGGCCGGCCTGCTGATCTGGCAGGACTTCCCGCTGCAGTGGGGGTACGCGCGGGGCATCCGCAAGGAGGCCGTGCGCCAGGCGACCGCAGCGGTCGACCTGCTCGGGCACCACCCGTCCATCGCCATCTGGTGCGGCCACAACGAGCCGATGGCGATCGAGAACGACGCTTCCATGTGGGGCGACCGCAAGGCGCTGCGGCGCATGGCCCTCAAGGCGCTCGCCGCCCAGGAGCTGCCGACCTGGAACAAGACCGTGCTCGACCGGTCGATCAAGCGAGCCTTCGAGAAGGCGGACGGCAGCCGGCCGGTGATCGCGCACTCCGGCGTGCTCCCCCACCCGCCGCAGCTCGACGGCACCGACTCCCACCTCTACTTCGGGTGGTACCACGGCGACGAGCGCGACCTCCCCGGCTTCCTGCGAGCCGTGCCGCGCATGGGCCGCTTCGTCACCGAGTTCGGGGCCCAGGCCGTGCCGACCAGCGCCGAGTTCTGCGAGCCCGATCGCTGGCCCGACCTCGACTGGGAGCGGCTCGGCCGCAACCACGCCCTCCAGAAGCCGATCTTCGAGCGCTACGTGCCGCCCGCCGACCACCCGACGTTCGAAGGCTGGCAGTCAGCGACCCAGGCCTACCAGGCCGAGCTGCTCCGCCGGCACGTCGAGGTGCTCCGCCGCCTGAAGTACCGACCCACGGGCGGCTTCGCGCAGTTCTGCTTCGCCGACGGCCACCCCGCCGTGACGTGGTCGGTGCTCGGCCACGACCGCCTGCCCAAGGCCGGCTTCCACGCCCTGCGCGAGGCGTGCGCGCCGGTGATCGTCGTCGCCGACCGCCTGCCCGCCGCCGTGCGGCCCGGCGAGACCCGGGCGCTGGACGTCCACGTCGTCAGCGACCTCCGATCGACGATCGACGCCGCGCAGGTGACGGCGCGGCTGTCCTGGCCGGGCGGCGAGCGCAGCTGGGCTTGGGAGGGGCCCGTCCCCGCCGATGCCTGCCAGCGGGTCGGCACGGTGCAGATCGTCGTGCCCGAGACCGAGGGCGAGCTCGTGCTCGACCTCGCCTGCGTCGCCGGCGAGGAGCGCGCCGCCAACCAGTACAAGGCGACGATCCGCGAGCGCGCAGCGCCACGGCCCGGTTAGAGAGCGCATTCCGATGGCGAGTAGGTTCGCCGCAGGACACGGAATCGGCTCCTGGAGGCTGATCGAGCGATGGCGACGACGATGGAGCGCCCGGCGGTGACACCGGTGCGCCCGCGACCCAAGCGACGGGCCCCATGGCCCGTGGAGTTCTACCGATCCGCCGTCGGCAAGAAGTGGGTGATGGCGCTCACCGGCATCATGCTCATGGGCTACGTCTTCTTCCACGCCTTCGGGAACCTGAAGGTGTTCATGGGCGCCGAGGACCTCAACCACTACGGGGAGTTCCTCCGCGAGCTGCTGGTGCCGTTCGTGCCGCGCACCATGACGCTGTGGCTCTTGCGCATCGGCCTCGCCAGCGCGTTCGTGCTCCACATCCACGCGGCGTACGGCCTCACCCGGATGAACCAGGGCGCCCGGGCCGGCGGCTACCACCAGGAGCGCGACTGGCAGGTCGCCACGATCGCCAGCCGCTCGATGCGCTGGACCGGGGTGATCATCGCCCTGTTCGTGCTCTTCCACCTTGCCGATCTCACGTGGGGCACGGCCAACCCCGACTTCGTGCGCGGCGACGTCTACCGGAACTTCGTGGCGACGTTCAGCCGGCCCCCGGTGGTCGTCATCTACCTCGTCGCCAACCTCGCGCTCGGCCTGCACCTCTTCCACGGCGCCTGGTCGATGTTCCAGAGCATGGGGTTGAACAACCCCCGCTGGAACTCCTGGCGCCGCAGCTTCGCCGTGGGGTTCGCAGTGGTCGTGACGGCCATGAACGTGGTCCTGCCGCTGTCGGTCCTGACCGGTCTGGTGGACGCGGAGGACAACCCGGACTGCATCGTCCGGGGCGACGTCATCGTCAGCTGCACCCAGTACGAGCAGGAGGCCAACCCGTGATCGGCGAGCTGCGCTCCAACGTGCCCGATGGGGCCCTCGACGACCTGTGGGACCGGCACAAGTTCGACATGAAGCTGGTTGCCCCCAACAACCGACGGCGCTTCGAGGTCATCGTCATCGGCTCGGGGCTGGCGGGCGCCTCGGCAGCAGCCACGCTCGGCGAGCAGGGCTACCGCGTGAAGGTGTTCACCTACCACGACAGCCCGCGCCGGGCGCACTCGATCGCAGCCCAGGGCGGCATCAACGCGGCGAAGAACTACAAGTCCGACGGCGACTCCGTCGAGCGGCTCTTCTACGACACGGTGAAGGGCGGTGACTTCCGCAGCCGTGAGGCCAACGTGCACCGGCTGGCCGAGGTGTCCGTCGACATCATCGACCAGATGGTGGCCCAGGGCGTGCCCTTCGCCCGCGAGTACGGCGGCCTGCTCGACAACCGCTCCTTCGGCGGTGCGCAGGTGTCGCGCACCTTCTACGCGCGGGGCCAGACCGGCCAGCAGCTGCTCCTCGGCGCCTACCAGCAGATGATGCACCAGGTGCAGGCGGGCACGGTGTCGCTGAACACGCGCAGCGAGATGCTCGACCTCGTCGTGAAGGACGGCCGGGCGTGCGGCGTCGTCGTGCGCGACCTGGTCACCGGCGAGATCAGCCGGCACTCCGCTCACGCCGTGCTGCTCTGCACCGGCGGCTACGGCAACGTCTTCTTCCTCTCCACCAACGCCAAGTACTCCAACGCGTCGGCCACGTGGCGGGCGCACCGCCGCGGCGCGCTCTTCGCCAACCCGTGCTTCACCCAGATCCACCCCACGTGCATCCCGGCATCCGACGAGTTCCAGTCGAAGCTGACGCTGATGTCGGAGTCGCTGCGCAACGACGGCCGCATCTGGGTGCCGAAGAACGGTGACGACACCCGCCCGCCCGACCAGATCCCCGAGGCCGACCGCGACTACTTCCTCGAGCGGAAGTACCCGAGCTTCGGCAACCTCGTCCCCCGCGACGTGGCGTCCCGCAACGCCAAGACGATGGTCGACGAGGGCAAGGGCGTCGGGCCGCTCAAGAACGGCGTGTACCTCGACTTCGCCGATGCCATCAGCCGGGTCGGCGCCAGCACGATCTACGAGCGCTACGGCAACCTCTTCGACATGTACCAGCGCATCACCGACGAGGACCCGACGCAGGTGCCGATGCGCATCTACCCGGCGGTGCACTACACGATGGGCGGGCTCTGGGTCGACTACCACCTGATGTCGAACGTGCCGGGCCTGTTCGTGCTCGGCGAGGCCAACTTCTCCGACCACGGCGCCAACCGCCTCGGCGCGTCGGCACTGATGCAGGGGCTCGCCGACGGCTACTTCGTGATCTCCTACACGCTCGCCAACTACCTGGCCGACCTGCTGGGCACCGCACCGCTTCCGGTCGAGGACCCTGCCTTCGCGGAGGCGGAGGCCAGCGTCGAGGACCGGGTGAAGCGCCTGCTGTCGATCGGCGGCACCCGCTCGGTCGACCACTACCACCGCGAGCTCGGCAAGATCATGTGGGACTACTGCGGCATGGCGCGCAACAAGACCGGACTCGAGAAGGCCCTGTCGGAGATCCCGGCGCTGCGCGAGGAGTTCTGGCGCGACGTGCGCGTGCTCGGCGACGGGCCGATGAACCAGTCGCTGGAGAAGGCGGGTCGCGTCGCCGACTTCTTCGAGCTCGGCGAGCTGATGGTGCGCGACGCCCTCGCCCGCGAGGAGTCCTGTGGCGGGCACTTCCGCGAGGAGAGCCAGACGCCCGACGGCGAGGCGCTTCGCGACGACGAGCGCTTCGCCTACGTGGCGGCCTGGGAGTGGGGCGGCGAGGGTGGCACGCCGACGCTCCACAAGGAGCCCCTCGAGTTCGAGCACGTCCACCTGACCCAGCGGTCCTACAAGTAGAGGCGACGACCTGATGCACGTCACGCTCCACGTCTGGCGCCAGGCCAGCCCCGACGCCGCAGGCACCATGGAGACCTACGACGTCCCCGACATCAGCGAGGAGATGAGCTTCCTCGAGATGCTCGACGTCGTGAACGAGCGGCTGATCGTCGAAGGCCGCGAGCCCATCGCCTTCGAGCACGACTGCCGAGAGGGCATCTGCGGCTCGTGCGGGATGATGATCAACGGCCAGGCCCACGGCCCCCAGCGCGGCACGGCGACCTGCCAGCTCCACATGCGGAAGTTCCGCGACGGCGACGAGATCTTCGTGGAGCCGTGGCGGGCCCGGGCGTTCCCCGTGCTGAAGGACCTCGTGGTCGACCGATCCCCCCTCGACTCCATCGTCGCGGCGGGTGGCTACATCACCGCACCCACGGGCTCGGCGCCCGACGCCAACCTGATCCCGGTTCCCAAGGAGGTGTCCGACGCGGCGATGGACGCTGCCGCGTGCATCGCCTGCGGCGCGTGCGTTGCGGCCTGCCCGAACAGCGCGGCGCAGCTGTTCACCTCGGCGAAGCTCAACCACCTCAACCTGCTGCCGCAGGGCCAACCCGAGCGCTACCAGCGCACGGTGGCGATGGTCGACACCATGGAGGAGTTCTTCGGGTCCTGCACCAACCACGGCGAGTGCCAGGAGGCGTGCCCGAAGGAGATCTCGATCGACTTCATCGCCTACATGAACCGCGACTACCTGAAGGCCCAGGTCAAGAACCGCAAGCTGCTCGCGCAGGACTGAACCCCGCATGGCGCAGCAGGAGGACCTGAGCGGACTCGCGGGCTGGGTCGTCGAGGTCATCGAGCGCATCGGCGCCGTCGGCGTGGGCGGCCTCGTGGCCCTCGAGAACATCTTCCCGCCGATCCCCTCCGAGGTCATCCTGCCCTTCGCCGGCTTCAGTGCCGCGCGCGGCGACGTGAACGTGCTGGGCGCGTGGGTCGCCGCCACGATCGGCGCGCTGGTCGGGGCCTGGGTCCTCTACGCCGTGGGAGCGCTGATCGGCGACGAACGGCTCGAGGAGCTCGCCGGCAAGCGCTGGTTCCCGCTGTTCAGCCGGGCCGACCTCGAGCGGGGCGAGCGGTTCTTCGACCGCCACGGCGACAAGGTCGTGCTCTTCGGCCGCTGCATCCCCCTCGTCCGCAGCATCGTGTCGGTCCCCGCCGGCATCACTCGCATGCCGCTGCTGCGCTTCTCGGCGCTGACCGCGCTCGGCAGCGGCGTGTGGAACGCGCTCTTCATCGGCGCCGGCTACGAGCTGGGCGACCGCTGGGAGCAGGTCGACAGCTGGGTCACGCCGATCAGCTACGCCGTCGTGGCCCTGCTCGGCGTCGTCGCCCTCTGGCTGATCTACCGCAAGCTGCACGGCACCCGAGGTCGTTGAACCCCCGCGGCCGCGCCGTCAGGGCTGGGGTTGGTTCCACTCGGTCCAGCCGACGCCGCGGCGGCCGTCGGTGGACTCGAACCGGCACAGCGCCCGCGGGAAGCGGCTGACGCGCCGGCCCTCGGGGCCGTCGTCGACGAGCAGGACCGGCGAGAAGGCGACGGGTTCGATGGCCAGCTCGAGCGGGCCGACGCCGGCGCTGGCGGTGACCGGGAAACCGTGCTCGCCCAGCTCCTCGTCGGCGACGCTGCGGTCGATCTGCTCGAGAGGGCCGCCCGGCGCCAGCGTGTAGCCCGGCGCGTAGCCCTCGAGCCCCGGGATGCGGATCCGGGCGGTGTGGAAGCGGGTGCCGTCGTCGAGCGCGCCCGAGGTCCAGACCCACCCGAAGCGCCACCAGTCGCGCTCGCCCCAGCTGTGGTCGCGCTGGCCGACCCCGGTGAAGTCGATCCGCTCGTCGCCGACGAGGATCTCGCCGTGCACCGTGCAGGGCAGCTCGTAGCGCGTGGTGCCCGGGTACGGGTACGCCCCGGGGCCGTCGGTCTCCCACTCCAGGTCGAGCCCGAACGGCACCCGCTCGCCCCGCAGCTCACCGTAGGTCTCGGCCGGGTCGCCGACCGACACGGCGAAGGCCTCGCACCCGAGCGTCATGTGCTCGAAGGGCGTCTCGACGGTGTGGTCGGCCCAGAGGCCCTCGCTGCGGATCTCCAGCGACGGGGCCTTGGGGAGCGGCACGGCGTGGTCGATGACCGTGACCAGCGGGCGGTCCTCGCCCACCAGGCAGGCCCAGTACCAGGCGGTCCCCAGGTTCGGGTAGAGCCCGAGGCGCACGTAGCCGCCCAGCGAGCCCTCGGCGTCGGTGAAGTCGAAGTACCACGACTCGCCCCAGAGGCGCTCGGCGCCGGGGGCGTGCGTGCGCTCGTCGCGCTTGTCGATGGCGGGCTCGGTCATGAGGTGATCTCCGGATAGAGCGCGTAGTAGTCGCCGTCGTCGGCGACGCCGGCGTTGTCACCCTGCATCGCCGACATCAGCTCGTAGATCGGCTCGGGCAGGTCGCGGGGCACCGACCAGTCGAGGTCGTCGGCCACGCCGGCGAGCGCGGCGAAGGGCCGCAGGAAGCTGAAGTACACGTAGGCGCCCGCGCGGATCTTCTCGTCGCGCGTCATCGCCACGATGTTCCGGTAGTGCTGCCCCTGGGCGGCGCGCACGGCGGCGACGATCCCGTCGTACTCGTCGGCCGGCACGAGGCGCACCTCACCGGGTGGCATGCCATCGGTGGTGTACAGCGCGAATCCGACGAGGTGGTCGAGGTAGTCCTCGGGCTGGTGGTTCGACGTGCCGAAGTCGGTGATGGTCGTCTCGACGCCGTCGAGGACGAGGGCGGCGGTGAGGTGGTGGTACGGCACGCCGGCCGCGACGCGGGACCAGGGGAAGTCGCCGTGGCCAAGGCGGTAGTAGTCGCGCACGAGCAGCGTGCGGCCCGGCTGAGCGGGGACCGCGTAGGGCCCGGTGTCGCCGTAGCCGGCGCGGGTGTCGAAGTAGAGCAGGAAGAGGTGGTTGACGAGCGTGGCATTGAAGCGCTTGATGCCGGCGAGCTGCTCGACGTCGTCGATCGGTGCCACGCCGGCGAGCAGCCGGGCGACCATGGCGTCGTCGTAGGGCGTCGCGGTGCCCGTGTCCCATGCCTGGCGGGTGCCGTCGCCGCGGTGAGCGAGGGCCGCCCGCTCCCAGAAGTCGAGCACGCCGGCCGTCGCCGCAGGGTCATCGCCGGCGGGGTCCGCCATCGCCATGATCTTGCGCCCGAGCAGGTAGAAGTTGGCGATCGACCACAGGTAGCAGGTGTCGACCTGGCGGCCAGGCCGTCGGGCCCGGCGACCGATCTCCTCGGCGGGCATGGCGGCGTCGATCGACCGCATCATCGCCGGGTACCGCAGGTACGACTCGGCGCAGGCCACCACGATGTAGGCGGTGACGGGGATGAGGGCGCTCTCGAGCGACGTGCGCTCCCCGGTGAGGGCCTTCGAGATCGGCGAGTGGTAGGCGATGAGGCGGTTCGCCGTGCCCACCGGGTCCGAGATCGCCGTGGTGTCAGCCACGGACGATCCCCGGCTCACCCGAGCAGTCGAGCTCGACCTCCTGGCCCGGGGCGGGCTCGCCACCCGCGAAGGCGCACGCCATCACGCAGGGCACCTGGAACTCCCGGCTGACGATGCCGATGTGGCTGCGCACCGTGCCCGACGTGCAGATGATGCCGGTGAGCTCGTGGTAGAGGGGTGCGAGGAACGTGGCGCCGGCGTCGTGGACCAGCGCCACCACGCCGTCGGCGCCGCGGTCCATCAGCGCCAGCACGTCGTCGGTCCCCCGCAGCGGCATGCAGCGGCCGCGCACCGCTGCGTGGTCGAAGACCTTGGCCCCCCGTCCCAGCTCCTGCATGGCGGCGAAGGTAGCGCGCCGGCCCTCGATCAGGGGCGGGCGCGGTCGCGGTAGGCACGGACCTTCTCGCGGTTGCCGCACACCTCCATGGAGCACCACCGACGGGACCGGTTGCGGGAGGTGTCGAAGAAGGCCCAGGCGCAGTCCTCGGCCGGGCAGATCTTGAGCCGCGCCCAGGAGCCCTTGATGCGCGCGGTGGTGACCGCCGCCACGATCTGGCCCAGCGCGCCACGGATCCCGGTCGATGCGGGGACCAGGGCCGCCGTCCCCGACCCGGCTCGCAGGGGCAGCTCGGCGCACACGACATCCAGCGGCGGCAGGGCGTGGGGCGGGGCCTTGCCGCCGTGGTTGGCCGCCAGCTCGACCCGGATGGCCTCGCGCAGCCGAAGCGCCAGGCGCAGGTCGCGCCCGCTGGCGGGGAGCGACCGCTCGAGCAGCCCGGCGTCGAGCAGCCAGCGGGCGAGGTCGGCGGGGCCGCGCAGCTCGTCGGTGCCGCTCTCGGGATCGACCGTGTTGACGAACGATCTCACGAGCTCGGCCTCTGGTGGCGTTGTCATCGTGGTGGCAGCCATCGTGCGCTCCTGGTCCGTGAAACCACTGTACACGGAACAGCGGTGTGGTACGGTGACACCATTGTAAGTCATATGCTGGTTACCTACCCGGAGGAGGCAGCCATGGAGCTCCCGAGCGACTGGTTGGCACAGGAACGGATCACCGAGGCTCGGCAGCGAGCGAGCGACGATCGCCTCGCCCGGGTCGCTCGCCGCTCGCGTGGACACCGCACGCTGCTCGCCCGTGTCCGGGGCCGCCGCTGATCCCGATGGCCGGCTGACCGGACCAACGCCATCGAAGTGGCGGTAGCGTCACGCCTGGTGACGGAGCGCTTCACGACCGCCTGGATCGCAGGACTCGACGCCGCCATCGGGCGCAGACCGGTGCCGCCGGACCTGCAGCTCGTCATCCAGCAGGTGGTGACCCATCCCGCCGAGCCCGACGTGGCGTATGCCATCCGCCTGGAGGGCGGCCGGGCCGCCGTGGTGCCAGGTCGGGCGGCGGATGCCGATGTGACCTTCACGCAGGATCGCTCGACCGCCGACGCCATCGCTCGGGGCGAGCTGTCCGCGCAGGCCGCCTTCCTGGCGGGCCGCCTCCGGGTCGGCGGCGACCTCCGCTCGGTGATCGACCGGGCGCGTGGGGTGATCGATCTCGACGACCTGTTCGCGGCTGCGCGAGCGCTCGAGGCCTGAGGCCCGCCATGCCCGAGCTCCCCGAGATCCAGGCACATGCCGAACGGCTCGACGCGGCCTTCGCCGGAGCCACGCTCGAGCGCTTCGCGGCGCTCGCCTTCACGGTACTGAAGACGGCCTCGCCGGCCGCCGATGCCGCTGCGGGCCACGAGCTGGTCTTCGTCGGACGCCGCGGCAAGCACCTCCTGCTCGACTTCGGGGTCGTGACCTACGTGGTGCACCTCATGCAGGGCGGCCGCCTCAAGGTCGACGAGAAGCAGGCGGCCAAGCCGAGGGGCGGTCAGGCTCGCTGGAGCTTCGACGACAGCCGGGCGCTGCTGCTCACCGAGGCCGGCACGGAGCGCAAGGCCGGCGTGTGGGTGATCGACGGCGATCCCGAGGAGCAGGAGCCCCTCGCCCACCTCGGCCCCGACGCCGACAAGGTCGACGCCGAGGGCCTGCGACGCCTGCTGCACGAGCACCCGATGCGCTTGCACGGGTTCCTGCGCGACCAGCGCATCGTGGCCGGGCTGGGCCGGCGCCTCGCCAACGAGGTGTGCCACCGGGCCCGCCTCTCGCCCTTCGCCAGCACCGCCAAGCTCGACGCCGACGACGCGGCGTCGCTCGTGGAGGCCACCCAGGTGTGCGTCGCCGAAGGTCTCGCCTACGAGCGCGGCCTCGACCAGATGAGCTCGTCCGCCGACCGCCCCGGCAACGTGCACCACCGCGTCGGCGACCCCTGCCCGGTGTGCGACGACACCATCCGGGCAGTCGAGTACGCCCGCTACACGGTGGCGTACTGCCCGACGTGCCAGACGGGCGGCAAGGTGCTCGCCGACAACACCACGTCGAAGTTCCTGCGGTAGCGGCTAGATCAGTCCGAGGTCGGCCACTGCCTTGCGCTCGTCGAGCAGCTCGTCGACGGTGCGGTCGATGCGGGCGCGGCTGAAGTCGTCGATCTCGAGGCCCTGCACGATCTCGTAGCGACCCTCGGCGCAGGTGCACGGGAAGCCAGAGATGATTCCCTCGGCGACGCCGTAGCTGCCGTCGCTGGGCACGGCCATCGAGACCCAGTCGCCCTCCGGCGTGCCGAGCACCCAGGAGCGGACGTGGTCGACGGCGGCGTTGGCGGCCGAGGCCGCCGACGAGGAGCCACGCGCCTTGATGACGGCGGCACCGCGCTGCTGCACGGTGGGGATGAAGTCGCTCTCGAGCCAGGCCTGGTCGTTGCCGACCTTCTCGAAGGCCGGGGCACCGTCGATCTGGGCGTGCATGACGTCGGGGTACTGGGTGGCCGAGTGGTTGCCCCAGATCGTCATGCGGGTGACCGACGTGCTCGGAACGCCCGCCTTCGCTGCGAGCTGGGCGACGGCCCGGTTGTGGTCGAGGCGGGTCATCGCCGTGAAGCAGGCCGGATCGAGCTCCGCGGCGTTCTGCTGGGTGATGAGGGCGTTCGTGTTGGCCGGGTTGCCGACCACGAGGACCTTCACGTCGCGCCGGGCGCTGCGCGACAGCGCCTCGCCCTGGGGCTTGAAGATCCCGCCGTTGGCGCCGAGCAGGTCGGAGCGCTCCATGCCCTCCTTGCGCGGCATGGCCCCCACCAGCAGCGCCACCTCGGCATCACCGAAGGCGGTGTCGGGATCGTCGGTCCTCACCATGCCGGCGAGCAGCGGGAAGGCGCAGTCCTCGAGCTCCATCGCCACGCCGTCGAGCGCGCCGAGCGCCGGCGTGACCTCCAGCATCTGCAGGATGACGGGCTGGTCGGGGCCGAGCATCGATCCCGAGGCGATCCGGAACAGCAGCGAGTACCCGATCTGCCCCGCAGCCCCGGTGACAGCGACACGAACAGGGTCCTTCGAAGCAGCCATGTGCCGAACCTAGCGCCCACCGATCGCGGCCAAGAAACGCGCCGAACCGGGCGCGACGCCCGGGCGAGCACGAGGGGTGCGGCGCGAGACCTACAGCTGCATGGACTTGACCTCGAGGAACTCCTCGAAGCCGAACGTGCCGTACTCGCGGCCGTAGCCCGACTGCTTGAACCCACCGAAGGGGGCGTTCGGGTTGAAGGCGCCGCCGTTGACCTCGATCTGGCCGGTGCGGATGCGACGCGCCACCGCCTTGGCCCGCTCGGGATCGCCCGCCCACACCCCACCGGCGAGGCCGTAGGGCGAGTCGTTGGCGATGCGGACGGCATCCTCCTCGGTGTCGTAGGGCAGGATCGACAGGACCGGCCCGAAGATCTCCTCCTGGGCGATGGTCATGTCGTTGCGCACCTCGGAGAAGACGGTGGGGCGCACGTAGTAGCCCTTGTCGAGGCCCTCGGGGCGCTCGGGGCCGCCGGTGACGAGCTTGGCGCCCTCGTCGATGCCCTTCTGGATGTAGCCGGTGACCCGCTCGACCTGGGCCTGGCTGGCAAGCGGTCCGAGCATGGCGCCGTCGGCGAAGGGATCGGTGGGCTGGAACTTCGTCTCAACCTCGTCGGCGGCGATGCGCTCCGCGTCGGCGAGCTTGGACGCCGGCACGAGCATCCGGGTGAGCGCGGTGCAGGTCTGGCCCGAGTTGAGGTACGCCTTCCCGACGCCGTCGCGCACGGCCGACTCGAACTTCGCCTCGTCGAGGTCGTCGAGGAGGATGTTCGCCGACTTGCCGCCGAGCTCGAGGGCGACGCGCTTGAGGGTCCCGGCGGCCGAGGCGGCCACCGCCTTGCCCGCCCGGGTGGAGCCCGTGAAGGACACCATGTCGATGAGCGGGTGCTTCGAGATGGCTTCACCGACCTCCTGGCCGGTGCCGGTGACGAGGTTGAACACGCCCGGCGGGAGCCCGGCGTCGTGGATCACCTCGGCGAGCACGTAGGAGTCGAGCGGCGCGATCTCGCTCGGCTTCAGCACCACGGTGCAGCCGGCGGCCATGGCGTAGGCGACCTTGGCGGCAACCTGGTGGAGCGGGTAGTTCCAGGGCGTGATGCAGCCGACCACCCCGACCGGTTCGCGCACCACGAGGCTGTTGCCGACGGTGGTCTCGTAGTCGTAGCTCTCGGCGATCGAGGCCGCGGTGGCGAAGGAGTTGATCGGGAGGCCGGCCTGCACGAGCAGGCTCAGCCACTTCGGCATCCCCGCCTCACGGGTGACGATCGTGGCGATCTCGTCCATCCGGGCGCCGAGGCCCTCGGCGATGCGGCTGGAGAACTTCGCCCGCTCCTCGGGGCTCTTGGCGGCCCACTCGGGGAAGGCGGCGGCCGCAGCGTTGGCAGCGGCGTCGACGTCGGCGGCGGTGCCCTCGGGGATCCGGCCGACGACCTCGCCGTTCGTCGAGTCGAAGACGTCGATCGAGCCGGAGCCCTTCGAGCTGACCCAGGCACCATCGATGTAGATCTTGTCGTGCTCTTGCACTGGAACCCCCCTGTGGGCTGTGAACCGTCGCGTTGCGTACCGATTCGACGCTATCGCTCGCCCGGCACGGTCCGCACATGCCGGACAAGGGCGACGCCGGCGCCTCAGCGCAGCGGCACGTAGCCCGGCACCCGGTGGTGGGGCGTGTCGAGGTACACCTTCGCTTCGGGTGGCTTGCCGAAGCGGCCGTGGCTCCAGCGCACCTCCACATGGCCCTCCACCGCGCGCTCCTCGCCGTCGGCGCGGTCGCGCACCCGCGCCTGCCAGCGGACCTGGGGCTGGCCGGCGTCGTCTCCCCACACGTCGAAGCGCTCGAGCCGGTGCGCCTGCCGCCAGTCCCACGGCGTCATGACCCGCAGGCGCAGCGTACGATCTCGCTGGGCACCGAGGACGAAGTACGGCGCGCTGCCGATGCGAAGGAGGCGCCAGAGCACCGCCTCGGCGTCGGCCCTCTTGGCCAGGGCGCGTCGCCAGCGCTCGGCGGACGCCTTGCCGACCTGCAGGCCCAGCTGGCCGTAGGCGGCCTGGGCCTCGGCCGACCAGCCGCCGTCGAGGTAGGCCCGCAGCTCGGCCCGGTGGGCAGGCGTCAGGTCGCTGGCGTGCGGGGGCAGGGCGCTGCGGGCTCCCAGCTCGAGGCGCACCTGCCGGTAGAGCTCCTGGTAGGCGTCGGGCGCCGACTCGGCGTACCAGTCACCCGCCGACTGCGCCGGCCCACCGGCCAGCGCCCGGTCGAAGAGCCGTGCGGGCTGCGCGTTGGCGAGCACCTTCGAGAGGTACTTGCAGCTGATCAGCCAGACGTGGTCGACGCGCAGGTCGGCGGGCACCACCTCGTCGCCGGGCGCCTGGGTCGGTCCCTTCCACTCGACGAGGCGGGGTGGCTGCCCGCGCAAGCCGTCTGCGGCGGCCAGGAACGCCCGGCCGTTGTCCCACGCCGCCAGGAACTCCTGACGATGCTGGCCGGCGCGCCGCAGGCCGGCGATCCGCTCCCACACCGCATCGCTGACGTTGGCGACCGGCCGGGCGTCGAGCGCCTGGTCGAGCGAGGCGGCACCGGTGATGGCGAGGCCGGTGACGACCTCGGTGATCTCGGTCTTGGCAGAGGGCACTACTGCCCGGGGCGGCCAGGGAGGACGTCGCCGACGGGGCCCCCGACGTTGCCCGCGGCGTAGCACGCCAGGCGCTCGGGTGCACCCGGCGAGGTGAGCTCCACGGCGTCGACGAGCGACCGGCCGCGCGCGTCGCGCAGGGCGGACAAGGCGGCGGAGCTCCGCGCCGGGAGGTCGGTGGTCAGCACCAGGACGCGATGCCCGGCGCCGGTCAGCACGGAGGTCTCGCCGAGCGTGCGGAACAGCACGTCGGATCGGCGCAGCCCGCAGCGCACGACCGTGCTGGAGCCGGCCACCACCACGAGCCACTCGCCGCCCGCGGCATCGGTGGCGACCCAGTCGACCTGGAGGCCGCCGGCGAAGCGGCGACGCTTGGTGAGCTTGGCGTCCTCGACGGTGAAGCCGGCCCCGATCAACAGGGCGTGCGCCGCGGCGACCGCCTTGTCGGGGCGGGCGTCGGGCGGGCGGGCCGTGGCCGACGCGGCCTCCGCGGCCACGCGCTCGCGCGCTGCCCTGGCATAGGCGTCGTCGGTGTCGTAGCCGAGGTAGTGGCGGCCGGTGCGCACGGCAGCGACCGCGGTGGTGCCCGAGCCCATGAACGGGTCGAGCACGACGTCGCCCCGGTAGGTGTAGAGGTCGATGAGGCGCTCGGGCAGCTCCACCGGGAACGGTGCCGGGTGACCGACCCGCACCGCGCTCTCGGGCGCCAGCTCCCACACGTCGAGCGTCGCGTCCATGAACTCGTCGGCGGTGATGGTCGGCTCCCAGGGCAGGCCCTGCGCCTTGCGGTCGGCGCGCTTGACCGCACGGTCGAACCGGCCCTTGCTGGCGATGACGATCCGCTCCGTGAGGTCGCGCAGCACGGGGTTGGCGGGCTGCTTGAACGAACCCCACGCGCAGTTGCCGCCGGCGCCTCGGCCCTTGCGCCACACGACCTCGCCGCGCAGCAGCAGGCCGAGGCGGTCCTGCAGGATGCCGATCACGTCCGCCGAGAGCGAGCGGTAGGGCTTGCGCCCGAGGTTGGCGACGTTGACGGCGATGCGCCCGCCGGGCTCGAGCTTGGCGACGCACTCTGCGAACACCGCCTCCAGCATGGCGAGGTACTCGACGTAGGTGGCGGGGATGTGCCCCTCGCCGAGCGCCTCTTCGTAGGCCTTGCCCGCGAAGTACGGCGGCGAGGTGACGACCAGCGCGACCGAGGAGGGGCGCACGCGGTCCATGCTCCGGGCGTCGCCGACGTAGATCTGGTCGACGACGCCGGGCGGCTCGACCGTGTGGTCGTCGCTCACCGTGGGCGCGGTGAAGCGGGCGTAGAACCCGCTCGCGTCGTGGTTCTCGCGGCGGGACACGCCGAACGACGACGTCGACGTCGCTCGCTTGCGCTGCGCGCCTCCATCCACCGCGGCCAACCCTCTCGTCGCTCTGGTCACACCGCGACCCTAGGAAGGGGGTGTGACAGCGACCGTCACGCTACCCAGGGGGCGCGCGGCCGCGAGCACCCCGCTGGGGGCTGGGTAGCCTCGGTCGGATCGGCCCCCCGGATCGGAAGAACCCCATGACGCCATCGAGCTCGACGATCATCTACACCCACACCGACGAGGCCCCTGCGCTGGCCACCTACTCGCTCCTGCCCGTGGTGGCGGCCTTCGGCGCAGCCGCGGGCGTGTCGGTGGAGACGCGCGACATCTCCCTGGCGGGGCGCATCCTGGCCAGCTTCCCGGAGCGGCTCACCGCCGACCAGCGCGTTCCCGACGCCCTGGCCGAGCTCGGCGAGCTGGCGAAGCGGCCCGAGGCGAACATCATCAAGCTGCCGAACATCAGCGCCTCGCTGCCCCAGCTCAAGGCCGCCATCGCCGAGCTCCAGGCCAAGGGGTACGCCGTGCCCGACCACCCCGACGAGCCCGCCACCGACGAGGAGCGCGAGATCCGCGCCCGCTACGACCGGGTGAAGGGCAGCGCGGTGAACCCGGTGCTGCGCGAGGGCAACTCCGACCGCCGCGCCCCGGCGGCCGTGAAGCGCTACGCCCGCGCCCACCCCCACTCGATGGGCGAGTGGTCGCCGGAGTCGAGGACCCACGTCGCCCACATGGACGGCGGCGACTTCTACGGCAACGAGGTGTCGACCACCGTGGCCGAGAGCGCCGACCTGCGGATCGAGCTCGTCGCGCCCGACGGCAGCGTCACCGTGCTGCGCGACCGCGTGCCGGTGCTGCCCGGCGAGGTCATCGACGCGACGGTGATGCGCGCCCGCGAGCTCGAGGCCTTCCTCGAGGCGCAGCTGGCCGACGCCAAGGCCCGCGACGTGCTGTTCTCGCTGCACCTGAAGGCCACGATGATGAAGGTCTCGGATCCCATCGTCTTCGGCCATGCCGTGCGGACCTACTTCCGAGACGTCTTCGCCCAGCACGGCGAGGTCCTCGAGCAGCTCGGCGTGAGCGCCAACGACGGCCTCGCCAGCCTGCTGACCGCCGTCGAGTCGCTGCCCGCCGACCAGCGCGGGGCCATCGAGGCCGGGATCCGCGCCGCGCTCGAGGAGGGCCCCGACCTCGCCATGGTCGACTCCGACCGCGGCATCACCAACCTGCACGTGCCGAGCGACGTCATCGTCGACGCCTCCATGCCCGCCATGATCCGCACGTCGGGCCAGATGTGGAACGCCGACGGCGAGCAGCAGGACACCAAGGCCGTGATCCCGGATCGCAGCTACGCCGACATCTACCAGGTCGTCATCGACGACTGCCGCGCCAACGGCGCCTTCGACCCCACCACGATGGGCTCGGTGCCCAACGTCGGGCTCATGGCGCAGAAGGCCGAGGAGTACGGCTCGCACGACAAGACCTTCGAGGCGCCTGGCGCCGGCACGATCCGGGTGGTCGACGCGGCCGGCACCGCGGTCCTCGAGCGACCCGTCGAGGCCGGCGACATCTGGCGCATGTGCCAGACCAAGGACCTGCCCATCCAGGACTGGGTGAAGCTCGCCGTGCAGCGGGCCCGGGCCACGGGCGTGCCGGCGGTGTTCTGGCTCGACCCCGACCGGGCCCACGACGCGCAGCTCATCGAGAAGGTGCGCCGCTACCTCGCCGATCACGACACCGACGGCCTGCAGATCGAGATCATGTCGCCGGTCGACGCCATGCGGTTCTCCCTCGAGCGCATCCGCCGCGGCGACGACACCATCTCCGTCACCGGCAACGTGCTGCGCGACTACCTCACCGACCTCTTCCCGATCCTCGAGCTCGGCACCAGCGCCAAGATGCTCTCGATCGTGCCCCTCATCGACGGCGGGGGCCTCTTCGAGACCGGTGCCGGCGGGTCCGCGCCCAAGCACGTGCAGCAGCTCGTGAAGGAGAACCACCTCCGGTGGGACTCGCTCGGCGAGTTCCTCGCGCTCGCAGTGTCCTTCGAGCACCTGGCCGAGCGCGCCGGCAACCCGCGGGCGAAGGTCCTCGCCGACACGCTCGACGACGCCACCGGCAAGGTGCTCGAGCACGGCCGGTCCCCGTCGCGCAAGGTCAACGAGCTCGACAACCGCGGCAGCCACTTCTACCTGGCGCTGTACTGGGCGCAGGCGCTCGCCGAGCAGACCGTCGACCCGGATCTCGCCGACACCTTCGCCCCGCTCGCCAAGCTGCTCGCCGAGAACGAGGCCGCCATCGCCACCGAGCTGCTCGAGGTGCAAGGCGAGCCGGTCGACCTCGGCGGCTACTACGCGCCCGACCCGGCCAGAGCCGAGGCGGTCATGCGGCCGTCACGCACCTTCAACGAGGCGCTCGCCACCCTCCAACGTCTCTGAGACGTCGGCTACCCCAGGCCCAGGTTGCTGTGGACGGCGCGGATCGACGCCGACCGGTTCAGGGCGTAGAGGTGCAGGCCGGGCGCGTCCTCGGCGAGGAGGGCCGAGCCGAGCTCGGTGGCGACCTCCACACCGATCTTGACGACCTCGTCGGGCTGGTCCTCGACGGCGACGAGCCGCTCGAGGAGCGGCTCGGGGATGTGCGTGCCGTTGAGGTCGGACATGCGCCGCACGCCGTTGACGTTGACGAACGGCATGACGCCCGGCAGCACCGGCTTGTCGCAGCCCAGCTCGGCGAGCTCGTCGACCATGCGGAGGTAGTGGTCGATCTCGAAGAAGAACTGGGTGATGCCGAAGTCGGCCATCTCGAGCTTGGCGGCGAGGTGCCGGCGGTCGCTGGCGCGGTCGGGTGAACGGGGGTGCATCTCGGGGAAGGCGGCCACCCCCACCGAGAACCCGGCCGGGTGCGCGCGGACCTGCTCCACCAGCTCGCAGGCGTAGGCGAACTCGCCGCCCGGGTCGCTGCCGTCGGCCGGCGGGTCGCCGCCGAGGGCGAGGATGTTCTCGATGCCGTTGGCGGCGTAGTGGTCGAGCAGGCCGGCGATGTCGGCCCGGCTGTGGCCCACGCAGGTGAGGTGCGGCATGGCCGGGTAGGGCTGCTCGTGGTTCATGCGGGTCACGGCGTCGCGGGTGCGGTCGCGGGTGCTGCCGAGGGCGCCGTAGGTGACCGAGACGAACGAGGGGCGCAGCTCGGCGAGGTCGACCACCACCTTCTCGAGGGCCCGCTCGGCTTCGTCGGTCTTCGGTGGCGAGAACTCGAAGGACAGGGTGGGCCGAGCGGCGAGGAGGTCGGCGATCCGGGTCATGACCGGGCCACGCTAGGCCGGGGGGCGGTCACCGGGCCAGGGTCATGCGACCAGTTCCGCGCGCTGCGCGACGCACCAGGTGCCCGCGCCCGCGGCGCTGCGGAGCGCGCTCCAGCGGCCGGGCAGGGCCGCCACCACCTCCTCCGCGGCGAGGTAGATCGGTGTCTGCGGGCCGCTGCTGCTG
The DNA here is from genome assembly GCA_963715505.1 of uncultured Microthrixaceae bacterium. GTDB lineage: Bacteria > Actinomycetota > Acidimicrobiia > Acidimicrobiales > VFJN01 > VFJN01. Next base: position 60,211 of record OY970242.1, on the reverse strand, counting down.
ACCCACACGACGACGCCGCCCGGCGCCAGCACCCGGTCGAGCTCGGCGGGGAAGAGGAAGCAGTTGACGAGGACGACGGCGGAGGCGGCGCCGGTCGGCAGGGGGAGGCGCGCGCCGTCGGCCAGCAGCCGGTGGCCGGGCGCGGCGGGTGCCCGCAGCAGCATCTCCAGCGCCACGTCGACGGCGAGCACGCGCCGCCAGCGAGGCGCCAGCAGGGGGGTGTAGGCGCCGATGCCGCTGCCGAGCTCGACGCAGACGTCGCCGCCGCCGGCGTCCGGCGGCAGCCCGCGCTCGAGGGCGTCGGCCAGCACGGCGTCGCGCTGGGGCGAGGTGCGGGTGTGCCACTCGCCCGCCAGGGCATCGAAGAACGTGGCGACTTCGAGCCGTGCCTGGTCGTCCCACCCGCCCGGAGCCAGCCCGGCGGCGCGCCGGGTCATGACCCGCATCGGATGGTCCTCGGAGCCCAGGCCCGAGGGCTCGTGCCCGGCGATCTCGACGGACGGCAGCTCGACCAGCTCGCCGGCCATCACGCGGCCCCGGCCCGGCGCTCGGCGGCGTCGACCAGGTTGCGGAACAGCATGGCGATGGTGGTCGGCCCGACGCCGCCGACGCGCGGCGTGATCCAGCCGGCAACCGCCTCGCAGGCCTCGTCCACGTCGGGCAGCAGGGTGCGGCCCTCGTAGCGCACGCCGGCGCCGACCACCACGCCGCCGGGGCGGATGTGCTCGGGCCGGATCATGCCGGGCACGCCGGCCGCCGCGACGAGGATGTCGGCTCGGCGGGTGTGCTCGGCCCAGTCGGGCACGCCGGTGTGCACCATCGTGACGGCCGCGTTGGCGGTCGGGCGCTTCTGCGAGAGCAGGATGCTGAGGGGGCGCCCGATGGTGACCCCGCGCCCGACGATGACGACCTCCCGGCCCGCCACGGGCACGTCGTAGTGGGCGAGGATGGCCTCGATGCCCGCCGGGGTGCACGACACCGGCCCGGGGATGCCCAGGGCCAGCCGGCCGACGTTGGTGGGGTGCATGCCGTCGACGTCCTTGTCGGGGTCGACGGCCATGAGGACGGCGTCGAAGTCGACCTGCGGCGGCGCCGGGTGCTGCACGAGCATGGCGTCGACGGCGGGATCGGCGTTGAGCCGCTGCACCGCCTCGATGACGTCGGCCGTGGTCGCGTCGGCCGGCAGGTGGACGTGCGGGCTCTCGCAGCCCAGCTCGGAGGCCTTGCGCATCTTCATCGCCACGTAGCGGGCCGAGGGCTCGTCGTCGCCGATCAGCACCGTGGCCAGCCCGGGCACGTGCCCCCGTGCGCGCAGCGCCTCGATCCGCGGCACGAGCGAAGCGAACACCGCGTCGGCGACGGGCCCACCCGGCATCAGAACAGAGCTCATGCAGTGGCTCCCGTCAATGGAGGAAGTGGCGTTCGCCGGTGAAGACCATGGCGAGGCCGAGCTCGTCGGCCTTGGCGATGTTGTCATCGTCCTTCACGGAGCCCCCTGGCTGGATCACGACGGCGACCCCGGCGGCCGCAGCCGCCTCGATGCCGTCGGGGAAGGGGTAGAACGCATCGCTCGCGCAGGCGCCGCCCGCCGCGCGCCCGGCCGCCTTGGCCGCGGCGATCTGGCCCGCCTCGACGCGGTTCTGCTGGCCGGCGCCGATCCCCCAGGCGGTGCCGTCCTTGACGAGGACGATGGAGTTGCTCTTGACCCAGCCCACGAGGCGCCAGGCCAGGGCGGCGTCGGCCCACTCCTGGTCGGTGGGCTGCCGCTCGGTCACGACGCGCCAGTCGTCGCGCGTGGCGGCGAAGTGGTGGGCGTCCTGCACCAGCCACGAGCCCGTGAGCTGGCGGACCTGGAGCCGGTCGGGCGCCGGTGGGGCAGCGGTGAGCAGGCGGGTGTTCTTGCGCTTGGCCGCCAGCGCCTCGACGACGCCGCCCTCGTAGGCGGGGGCGATGACCACGTCGGCCTGGGCGGCGGCGACCATGCGCTCGACGGTGGCGGCATCGACAGGGTGCGAGAGGGCCACGATGCCACCGAAGGCGGAGCGCTCGTCGCACTCGAAGGCGCGCTGGTAGGCGTCGGCCAGCGCTGGCGCGACGGCCGCGCCGCACGGGTTGGCGTGCTTGATGATGGCCACCGCGGGCTGGCCGGTGGTGGCCGCCAGGTCGTTGGCGAGGCCCCAGGCGGCGTCGGCGTCGAAGAGGTTCAGGTAGCTCAGCGCCATGCCGCCGTGCTGGCTGACGTCGTCCCACCACGACGTGGTGCCGGCCTGCCGGTAGCGCGCGCCGGTCTGGTGCGGGTTCTCGCCGTAGCGCAGGTCCTGCACCCGCTCGAGGGCGAGGTGCAGCGTGGGCGGCAGCGGTTCGTCGCTGGCCTCGTCGAACCAGGCGACGATGGCGGCGTCGTAGGCCGCGGTGTGCGCGAACGCCTTGCGGGCGAGGGTTCGCTTGGTGCGGTCGGACAAGACGCCGTCGGCCTTCAGCTCGTCCACGACCAGCCGGTAGTCGTCGGGGTGGGTGAGCACGCCGACGTCCTTGAAGTTCTTGGCAGCCGCGCGGATCATCGCCGGCCCACCGATGTCGATCAGCTCCTCGGCCCGGCTGGCACCGTGCTCGAAGTCGGACGTCTCCGAGCCGAAGGGGTAGAGGTTCGTGATCACCAGGTCGATCGGGTCGATCCCGTGCTCGGCCATGTCGCGCTGGTGGTCCGGGTTCCGGCGGTCGGCGAGGATCCCGCCGTGGACCTTGGGGTGGAGGGTCACGACGCGGTGGCCGAGGATGGCGGGGGTGCCGGTCAGCTCGGCGATGTCGGTGACGGTCAGGTCCGCGTCGCGCAGCGCCTTGGCGGTGCCGCCGCTGGAGATGAGGTCCCAGCCGAGGCTGCGCAGGTCCCGGGCCAGCTCGACGATGCCGGACTTGTCGTAGACGGAGATCAGGGCTCGCATGCCGTGGTGGTGGCCTTCTGGAGGAGGGACGGGTCGTCGAGGACCGCTCGGATGGTCTGGGGGTAGAGGCGGCGCTCGACCGCCTTGATGCGCTCGTGGAGGGAGGCCTCGTCGTCGCCGGGGAGCACGGGCACCGCCTCCTGGGCGAGGATCGGTCCGGCGTCGACCTCGAGCGTGGCGACGTGGATGGTGCAGCCGGTGACCTTCACGCCGTGCGCCAGCGCGGCGGGCACGGCGTGCCAGCCGGGGAAGGCGGGGAGCAGGGCCGGGTGGGTGTTGAGGATCCGATGGTCGAACGCCTCGTGGATCGGCTCCGCGAACACGGTGCCGAAGCCGGCCATGACGACCAGGTCGATCCCCGCACCCTGCAGCACGTCGACCACCTGCTTCGTGTACCCGAGCCGGTCGAAGTCGGCGCCATAGCTGCCCCGCTCGACGAGCACCCCCTCGACGCCGCGTGCGGCCGCCACCTCGATCGCTCGCGAGGGACGGTCGGCGACGACGAGCTCCACCGGGATGCCGTCGGCCAGGATTGCTTCGAGGAGGGTCCCGCTGCCGGAGGCGAGCACGGCGATGCGCACGCCTGGGAACGTACCAGCAGGCCCACGAGCCACCGTCCGGGCGGCCGAAGAGATCCCTCCCGACGCGCCCGATCGTGCGTTAGCGTTCCCGCGGATTGCCCAGCACCCCAGCTCCGGAGGCGGAACACCGTGGACCTCAGCAAGTTCAGCACCGCAGACAAGCTGATCGTCGGAGGCGGCATCGCCTACCTGATCTTCATGTTCTTCCCGTGGTACGGCGTCGAAGAGGTCGGCTTCGGCAGCTACGACAACACCGGGTGGGACTACTTCCTCGGCGGCATCCTGCCGCTGATCCTCGTGGCGGTGATGGTGGCCCACGTGCTCATCACGCGCCTCTCGCCGGACACCAGCGTCCCCGACCTGCCGCTGCCCTGGGGCCAGGTCCACCTCATCGCCGGCGTGGCGGTCGCCGTCATCCTCGTGCTGCGGCTGCTGATCGGCTCCGACGAGATCGCCGGCATCGACACCGGCTTCGACCTCGACCGCCAGTTCGGGCTGTTCCTCGCCGTCATCGCCGCCATCGTCGTGGCGATCGGCGGGTTCTTGAAGTCGCAGGAGGCGGGCGTCGGCCCGACCACCGGCGGCGGCACGGGCACCGCTCCCTTCTGACCTCCCAGCCATCCTGAGCTCCGACGGTGCCCTGCCTGCGGGCGGGGCACCGTCGCGTCGGCCGAGATCCCCGATCAGGCGTCCGGCCGGCCGTACCGTCCCGGCATGACCGAACCAGCGGCGAACGCTCCTGCCAGCTCCCTGCTCGACTCGTTCGAGGTCCGGGCCCGGCGACGTGCCCAACCGCGGGCCTCGATCGCCATCGCCGGCGCCGGCTGCGCGCTGGCCATCCTCGGCGTGCTGATCGTGTCCGCCGATGCCGGCAGCCGCGGCGACGGCTTCAACCGCGTGCCCGGCATCGTCCTGTCCGCCCTCGTGGTGGCCGGCGGGCTCCTGACGCTGCGCAGCGCCCGGCGGGGGCCCATCGCCACGGCGGGGGCGGTCGCCCTGGCCGCGGGCGTGCCACCGCTCATGTTCTTCCTGACCTTCGACGACAACGGCCTCCCGCCGTACTCCACCGAGGCCATCCTGGGCGTGTCGACCCTGGCCTGGGCAGCGTCCTACGTGGCCGGCCCCGGACGTGGCCGGCCCCTCTTCCTCGGGGCCGGACTCGTCGGTGCGTGGTTCACGGCCCTGCAGCTGACGGAGGAGGTCTTCGACGCTCCCTACGACTTCCTCGGCTTCTTCCTCGGCGGCGTCGCCCTGTCCCCCACCTTCGACGAGACGGGCAACGAGCCGGCAGCGGGCTTCGGCGGCCTCGGGGCCGGCTTCCAGGTACCCGACGCCACGACGATGGCGATGATCTCGCTCGCCTTCGGCGTGGCGTACGTGCTCGCCACGCGGTGGCTCGACGGGCGCGGCCGGCACGGGGCGGCCACCCCGTTCGCCTTCGCCGCGCTGCCGGCGCTCGCCGCCGGCACGCTGCTGCTCGCCGACGAGCTGGAGCAGGCCGGCACGGGGCTGTTCACCATGGCGATCGGGCTCGGCCTCGCCTACCACGGCTCGACCACCGACCGCCGTGCCACGACGTGGGTGGGCGGCGCCGCCACCGCCGTCGGCGCCGCCGTGTTCCTCGCCGACATGACCGACGACGCGACGATCGGCGGCATGCTCTTCGTCGCCGCCGGCATCGGGCTGGTGGCGGCAGGCCACGCCCTGGCCAGCGTGCTGCAGGAGCCCGACGAGCTCGAGGCTGGCGAGCTCGTCCCCGTTGGACCGCGACCGCACGACCCTCCCGCCCCCGCCGAGGACCCCACCGCCTGAAGGGCACGACGCCGCCGAGCTGCGGTGCGCCGTCGCACGCACGTGCGCCGATCCACTCCGCGGTCCACCACCGCAGGAGACGACGACGCCACGGACCTCAGCCGAGAGGCGGGTCGACGCAGCCGCGGGCGCCGCCGCCGGAGCCGGCGGGCTGGTCGCGCGGGTAGGGCTCGGTGAAGACGCCGCCGGGCTCGTCGCCCCGCACGTAGCGCACCACCGCCTGCGTGATCGCCTCGGCCTCGGTGGCCTGGAAGGCCGGGTCGGCGAGCAGCGCCTCCTCGGCCGGGTTGGAGATGAACGCCGCCTCGGCCAGCACGGCCGGCACGCCCGAGGTGCGGCGCAGGATCCCGTAGTAGTCGTCGCCGTCGCGGGCGAGGCGGTACTTGGCACCGGCGTCGGTGTCAGCCATCCAGGCGATGTCGTACGGCCTGAACGCCCGGACGAGCTCCTCGTAGACCAGGCCCGAGGCCCGCTTCGACTGGGGATCGGCGATCTGGAAGTAGGTCTCCGAACCGGGGCCCGCCCAGGGCGCGTCGGGCTCGGCGTTGTGGTGGATCGAGATGAACAGCGCGGGCTCGATGCTGGTCACGATGTCGGCTCGGCTGGCCAGCGTGATGCGGTAGTCGGCAGTGCGGGTCAGCAGGACCTCGGCGCCGAGCGCCTCCAACCGGCGCTGCGCCTCCCGGGCGACGGCGAGGTTCACGTCGGACTCGCGCAGGCCCCCGGCGCCGACCGCGCCGGGCTCCTCGCCGCCGTGGCCCGCGTCGAGCACCACGTGGGCCCCCGTGACCGGCGTGCCCGACACCGTCACCTCGTTGCCGCAGGGCGAGTGGGCGACGAAGCGCCCGTCCGCTGCGGTGCGCAGCACCGCCAGCGGCAGCCCCGCGGGCGTGATGACCGCTCGGGCCACGCCGTCGGCCGGTAGCGCCGGCCAGCTGACCGGCGGCTCGGTGGTCGTGGTCGAGGGCGGCTCGGTCGTTGAGCTCGACGTCGTCGACGAGGAGGTGGAGGACGAGCTCGCCGGGGCGGCGGCCTCGTCGTCGCCGCGCACCACGACCAGCGCGACGCCGCCCAGGAGCAGCACGAGGGCGGCAGCGAGGAGGACCCTGGCTCGTGTCGGCATGCCCCCCACGATGCCAGCCCCTGCGAACCTGCGGCAGTCAGGCGAGGTCTTGTCGTGTCAGCGCCGCAGGTTTGGCTCTGGGGTGGCAGCGCCGCAGGTTTGGCTCTGGGGTGGCGCTCGCCGCTAGCGGCCCTGCACGACCTCGACCATCAGCGTGCCGGCCTCGGTGGGGTTCTGCCCCACGCGCACGCCGGCGGCCTGCAGCGCCTCCTGCTTGGCCGCGGCGGTGCCCTTGCCTCCGGAGACGATGGCGCCTGCGTGGCCCATCTTCTTGCCGGGGGGCGCCGTGACGCCAGCGATGTAGGACACGACGGGCTTGGTCATCTTGTCGGCGATGAAGGCCGCTGCCTCCTCCTCGGCGGAGCCGCCGATCTCGCCGATCATCATGACGGCCTTCGTGTCGTCGTCGGCCTCGAACGCCTCGAGGCAGTCGATGAAGCTGGTGCCCGGCACGGGGTCACCGCCGATGCCGACGCAGGTGGTGACGCCGATGTCGTTGAGCTTGAGCTCGTAGAGCGCCTGGTAGGTGAGCGTGCCGGAGCGGCTGACGATGCCGACGCTGGGCTTGCCCGCCACGGGCGCCTTGGCGATGTGGCCGGCCGTGATGCCGATGTTGCACTTGCCGGGGCTGATGATCCCCGGGCAGTTGGGGCCGAGCAGCTGCACGTCAGGGAAGTCCCGCTGGAGCTTGTTGAAGAACCAGGCCTCGTCCTGGGCGGGGACGCCCTCGGTGATGGCGACGATGAAGCGCACGCCGCCCTCGGCCGCCTCGATCACCGCGTCGCGCACGCCCGGCGCGGGGATGAAGATGCACGAGGCCGTGGCTCCCGTCGCCTCGACCGCGTCGCGGACCGTCGCGTAGACGGGGATGCCGTCGACATCGGTGCCCGCCTTCTTCGGGTTCGTGCCGGCCACCACCTGGGTGCCGTAGTCGCGGTTGAGCAGCCCGTAGAACCTGCCCTGCGAGCCGGTGAGCCCCTGGTAGACGACCTTGGTGGTCTCGTCGACGAAGATTGCCATGTTCGTTCTCCTACTTCGCGGCGAGGGCGACGGCGACCTCGGCGGCCTCGACCATGGTCGGGGCCATCCGCAGCGTGTCGGACAGGTGCGGCTCGAGGATCGCGCGGCCCTCGTCGGCGTTGGTGCCGTCGAGGCGGATCACGATGGGCACGCCGATGTCGACGCGGCCCATGGCGGTCACGATGCCGTTGGCGACCTCGTCGCCCTTGGTGATGCCGCCGAAGATGTTGATGAAGATCGACTTCACCTCGGGGTCGTTGTTGATGACCTCGAGCGCGCCGGCCATCACGTCGGCGTTGGCGCCGCCGCCGATGTCGAGGAAGTTGGCGGGCTTGCCCCCCACCTGGTTGACGATGTCGACGGTCGACATGGCGAGACCGGCGCCGTTGGCGATGACGCCGACGAAGCCGTCGAGGCCGACGTACTGCAGGCCCTTGTCGTGGGCGGCCTGCTCGCGCTCGTCGCGCACCTGGGTGGCCTCGTACTGCTCGTACTCCGGGTGCCGGAACACCGAGTTGTCGTCGAGGGTGACCTTGGCGTCGAGGGCGTGCACCTCACCGGTGGGCTTGAGGATCAGCGGGTTGATCTCGGTGAGGTCGGCGTCGCCCTCCGTGTAGGCCCGGTAGAGCTTCAGCAGGATGTCGACGGCGCCGTCGGTGGCCGCGGGGGCGAGCCGAGCAGCCTCGACCCAGGCGCGGGCGGCCTCCTCGCTGAGCCCGTCGACCGGGTCGACCCAGATCTTGGCGATGGCCTCGGGGTCGGTCTCGGCGACCGCCTCGATCTCGACGCCGCCCTGGGCCGAGAGCATCCCGAGGTGCTTCTTGGCGGAGCGGTCGAGCGTGAAGCTGGCGTAGTACTCCTCGGCGATGTCGGAGGCGAGCTCGATCCAGAGCACCTCGACGGTGTGGCCCTTGATGTCCATGCCCAGGATGTTCCCGGCGTGGGTGCGAACCTCGTCGGCGTCGTTGGCGAGCTTGATGCCCCCGGCCTTGCCGCGGCCTCCCACCTGCACCTGGGCCTTCACGACGACCGGGTAGCCGATCCGCTCGGCCGCGGCGACGGCGTCGTCGACCGTGGTCACGGCCTCGCCGGGCGACACGGGGATGCCGTAGCTCGCGAAGAACTGCTTGCCCTGGTACTCGAAGAGATCCATGCGCTGCTCCCGCCCCCGGAGGGGCCTCGGTTTCCGACGTCACGTCAGGTCGGCCGATACTAGGGGGGTGCCGCAGACGTCCCGCCAGTCGAGCCCGACCCGCACCGGCTGATGCCCGTCGCCCAGAGCCGGGGTCACGCCGGCAAGGCGCTGCTGGTGGCGGGGGTCGGCGTGGCCGTCGCGCTGGCCCTGGCCTTCGGGGTCGCCGTGCTGGCGAGCCGCGGCGAGGTCGAGATCAACCTGGGCGACGACCGGTTCGCGGCCGGACAGGTGGAGAACCTGGCCAGGGTGATCGAGGAGGGCGACGGGCTGCCCCTGCTCTACCAGGACCTCGTGGGCCGCGACCGCCACCTCTTCGTGCAGCACCTCGACGACGACCCCCAGCAGGGCTGGGTGGCGTTCGGCGCCTTCGACCCCGACGAGCCGAGCTGCGCGGTGGAGATCGACCGCGAGGCCCGGGTGCTGGTGAACAGCTGCGACCGCGACGTCACCTACCCGCTCGACGGCCGCGGCCTGCGCTACTACCCCACCACGGTGGAGGACGGCGTCCTCTACGTCGACCTCAACGAGCGTTCGACGCAGGCGCCCTAGCTCAGTCGAAGAGGGCGACGACGGCGTCCTTGTGGACCTTGTCGGTGCCGGTGCGGGGCAGGTCGTCGACGGCGACGAAGCGCTTGGGGGCCTTGTAGTCGGCCAGGCGCTCCTTGGCCCACGAGCCGAGCCGCGCCTTGCGCAGCGTGACCCCCTCCGCGAGGCGCACGGCGGCCACGGGGATCTCGCCGAGTCGCTCGTCGGGCAGACCGACCACGGCGGCCTCCAGCACCGACGGGTGCTGCTCGAGCACCTGCTCGACCTCCAGGGCGTACACCGAGTAGCCGCCGTGCTTGATGACGTGCTTGGCGCGACCCTCGAACGACAGCATGCCCAGCGGACCCTTGCGGGCGAGGTCACCGGTGCGCAGCCAGCCGTCGTCGGTGAGGACCGCCGCGGTGGCGGCCTCGTCACCCCAGTAGGCGTCGAGCACGCCGGGCCCGCGCACCTGCAGCTCGCCGACCTGGCCGCCGCGGACCTCCTCGCCGGCCTCGTCGACCACGCGCAGGTCGTAGCCGGGCAAGGCGAACCCGAGCGCGTCGCCGAGCGGTCCCGCGCCCGGGCCGAGGAACGGCGGCGACAGCTTGGCCGCCACGCCGCCGCCGACCTCAACCATGCCGTAGCCCTCCGCGAAGACGGCCTCGCCGACGGCACCCAGCACCGGGACCGTGAGGGTGGCTCCCATGCGCTTGAACCGCTCGGCGAGCTCGGGCGGCATGGCGTCGGCGCCCGACGCCCAGACCCGGACCGACGTCAGGTCGCGCTCCTCCGCACCTGCCTCGTCGAGCATCCGGTACATCGCCGGGACCCCGACGAAGGTGGTCGCCCGGCGCTGCTCGATGGCGTCGAGCACCTGGACAGGGTTGAAGCGAGGCAGCAGGTAGGTCGGGATACCGGCGAAGGCGAGGCCCGTGAGGACCGCGAAGCCCATGATGTGCGCCACGGGGAGGGCGATCACGGCCTCGTCGCGGTGCAGCCGCGTGGGCCACAGGGCGGCGCGGGACACCTGGCCGACGAGCGCTCGATGTGTGAGCGCCGCGCCCTTCGGTGACCCCGTGGTGCCCGACGTGTAGAAGAGCGCCGCCACGTCGCCGGGATCGGCAGGGTGGGGCTCGGCCAGGGCGGCCGCACCGTCGACCTGCGCGGCGCCGCGCACGACCAGCGTGGCACCGGAGTCGCGGACGACGTGGTCGACCTCCTCCGGGCGCATCTGGTCGTTGACCGGTGCCGGCAGGCGCCCGGCGCGCGCCGCGGCCAGGCACAGCAGCAGCTGCTCGTAGCCGTTCGGCGTGGCGATGACGACGACGTCGCCCGGCGCGCTGCGCTCGGCGATGCCACCGGCCCAGCGTCGCACGCGCTTGGCGGCCTGCACGTAGGTGAGCTCGAGGCCGCCGCCGGCCTCCACCACCAGCCGCCGGTCGCCGTGCACCCGCTCGAGGCGATCCATGACGGTGCCGAGCGGGTGGTCCCGGCGCAAGAGCAACGCCGCCCGATCGATCGCCCTCGACATCGGCATCCGGTCTACCCGAGGGCCTCCTCCGGGGCCATCCCACCGGCGAGCCCGCCTCAGACCTTCTTGAGCGGCGCCCACGAGAGCAGCAGGCGCTTCTCCCCGACGGCGGGGAAGCGGATCACGACCTCGGCCTTGTCGCCCTGACCGTCGAGGTCGAGGATCACGCCCTCGCCGAAGGTGGCGTGGACGACGTCGTCGCCCACCTTCAGACCCATCGCCTCGGCGCCGTGCTTGGCCGGACCGCCCCCGCCCGGGCGCATCGCCCGCTCGACGATGCGGTCGCGGTTGGCGCCGATGCCGGACCCGCTCGACCCGTAGCCACCGCTGCCGTAGGTGCGTCCGCCGCGGCTGGCGCGGCGCTGCTCGATCACCTCGACCAGCTCCTCCGGGATCTCGTCGAGGAACCGGCTCGGCGGGTTGTACTGCGTGCCGCCGTAGAGCGTCCGGCTCCAGGCGTGGGTGAGGTAGAGGTGCTCCTGGGCGCGGGTCAGGGCCACGTAGGCCAGCCGCCGCTCCTCCTCGAGCTCCTTGGGCTCACCGATCGACCGCAGGTGCGGGAAGACGCCCTCCTCCATGCCCATGATGAAGACGGCGGGGAACTCGAGGCCCTTGGCGGCATGGACCGTCATGAGCATGACCTCACTGGCGTCGCCGTCGATCTCGTCGGCGTCGGAGACGAGGCTCACCTGCTCGAGGAACCCCTCGATCGACTCGGCGTCCTGCGCGGAGCCGACCAGCTCGGCCAGGTTCTCGAGGCGGCCCTCGCTCTCGATGCTGCGCTCGTCCTGCAGCTCGGCGAGGTAGCCGGAGCGGTCGAGCAGCGCCTCGAGGAGCGGCGCCGGCCCACCCTCGGCCGCGAGGTCGGCGACGTCGTCGAGCAGCGCGAGGAAGGCCTCGATGCCCTTGGCGGCCTTGCCCGCGACACCGGCGTCGGCGGCTCGGCGCAGCGCGTCGACGAACGACAGGCCATGCGCGGTGGCGTAGGCGTCGAGCTTGCCGATGCTGGAGTCGCCCACGCCGCGCTTGGGCGTGTTGAGCACCCGCTTGACCGACACCTCGTCGGAGGGGTTGATCACCGCCTTGAGGTAGGCGAGCGCGTCCTTGACCTCACGGCGGTCGTAGAAGCGCGTGCCGCCGATCACCTTGTACGGGACGCCCATGCGGGCCAGGTGCTCCTCGAGGACGCGGCTCTGGGCGTTCGTCCGGTAGAAGACCGCGATGTCGCTCCAGCGCAGGTCGCCGCCGTCGTGCAGCCGCGCGATCTCGCGGGTGACCCACTGCGCCTCGTCGACCTCGTCGTCGGCGTGGTACCGCACGATCGGGTTGCCGTCGCCCTTGTCGGTCCAGAGCTCCTTGCGCCGTCCGCTCAGGTTGTTGGCGATCACCGCGTTGGCGGCGCTGAGGATCCGCTGCGTCGACCGGTAGTTCTGCACGAGGAGGTACACGGTGGCGTCGGGGAAGGCGGTCTCGAACTCGAGGATGTTGCGCATGTCGGCGCCGCGGAAGGCGTAGATCGACTGCCCGTCGTCGCCCACCACGCACACGTTGCGGTGCTCCTTGGTGAGCAGCAGCACCAGCTCGTTCTGCACGGTGTTGGTGTCCTGGTACTCGTCGACGAGCACGTGCTTGAAGCGACGCTGGTAGTGCTCGAGGAGGTCGGGGTTGCGCTGCAGGAGCACGACTGCGTTGGCGAGCAGGTCGTCGAAGTCCATGGCCCCGGCGCGCTGCAGGCGCGCCTGGTACTCGCGGTAGACGTCGGCGACCTTGCGCTCGTAGATCACCTGGGCGCGCTCGGCGAAGGCCTGGGCCGACACGTTGTCGTTCTTGGCGGCGCTGATGGTGGCGTGGACCGAGCGAGGCGGGAACCGCTTCGGGTCGAGGCCGAGATCGCGGATGACGTAGCCGGTGAGGCGGTTGGCGTCGGCCTGGTCGTAGATCGTGAACTGCTTCGGGAAGCCCAGCCGGTCGGCGTCTCGTCGCAGGATGCGCACGCAGGCGGCGTGGAACGTCGAGACCCACATCTTCTCGGCGACGGGCCCCACGAGGGCACCGACGCGGTGCTTCATCTCGTCGGCGGCCTTGTTGGTGAAGGTGATCGCCAGGATCTCGAAGGGGCTGACGCCGTGCTCCTGGATCAGGTGGGCGATGCGGTGGGTCAGCACCCTCGTCTTGCCCGACCCGGCCCCCGCGACGATGAGCAGCGGACCGTCGGTGTGGGTCACCGCCTCCCACTGGACGGGGTTGAGCCCCTCGAGGAGGGAGTCGGCAGGCACGCTCATGGCTTCCCTACGCTACCGGCCGGCTGTGACCCCCCGATCGACCGGCGTGGGCTAGAACCGTCCCCGTGCCGGTGCTCCACAAGCTGACCTCCACCGACGGGTTCATTCTCTTCGACCTCGACGGCGCACCCGCCGTCGGGGTCGTGCGGCTGGCCCCGAAGGTCCTGCGGGACGGGGCGGAGCTGCTGGCCCGCTCCACGACCTACGCAGCCGCCAGCTTCGGCCTGCACGTCGGTGGTGGCTCCGCGGGGATCAACGCCAAGCCCGACCAGCGCGCCAGCGCCGTGGCGGCCTTCGTCGACGAGGTGGCGGAGCTGGTGTCGTCGGGACGCTGGCTGCCCGGTCCGGGCGTCGGCCTGACACCCGCCGAGCTGGCACCGCTCCCTCGGGCCGAGGGGCGGGCCGCGGCCTTCGACGAGACGGCGGCCGGCGAGAGCGCGGTGGCGGCAGCCATGGGGGCGTGCGGAACGCTCGACGGCAAGCGCATGGCCATCGTCGGCAGCGGCGCCGTGGCCGACGCGGCGGCCGCATCGGCCGCTGCCAACGGCGCCACGCCCGAGCCGGGCGCGCCCTTCGACGCCGACTGCGACGTCCTGCTCGTCGCCGGCAAGGCGGGCGTCTTGGAGCACGACCTCGCCGCCACCGTGCGGGCCCGGGTCGTCGTGCCGCTCACGCCCGTCCCCGTGACAGCGCGCGCCTTCGCGGTGCTCTCCCGTGCCGGCAGCGTGGTCGTGCCCGACTTCCTCTCCACCGCCGGGCCGCTGCTCGCCGCACTCGACCCCGCGGCGGGCGACCCGATGGAGCGGGTGCAGGCGTCGGTCGCCGAGCTCGCCGGTGAGGGCACCGGCCTCTGGATGGCAGCGGTGACCCGCGCCGAGGCCTTCCTCGGCACCTGGCAGGACGAGCTCCCCTTCGGCCGCCCGCTGGCCTGAGCCCAGCGACCACCGCCTCTGCCCCTGCGCCCGCCACCGCATGGCGGCTGCGGGCGCTTCAGAGACGCTGCTCGAGGAAGACCAGCACCTGGTCGAGGGCGTCGCTCGTGGGGTGGCCGGGCTCGTCGACGAGGTGCTCGGTCAGCACGGAGTGCGCGCTGGAGGGGTTGCCGTGCGGGTTGCCGCGTCGACGAGTCGATCTCCACGGCGACGAAGCGGTCGCCGAGCACCTCGCGGAGCTTGGCGAAGCGCTGCCCTGGCACGAGCCGGTCGTGGCTGAAGCGCAGTCCGAGAACGCAGAGCTCGGGGTCTGCGTCCATGCGGTCTCGCACCTCGGCGAGGTCGTCGTCGCTGAGGTAGAGCCCCTCCTTCGCCTTCTTGGACAGGCCGAGCGGCAGCGAGGGCTGCGACATCACCGGGGCGACCACCGAGGGCTCCGGCAGCATGGCGAGCGCGAAGTTGCCGGTGAAGCACATGCCGACGACGCCCACCCCCGGGCCGCCGCAGCGCTCGTGCTCCTGGCGGGCCAGCGCCTTGCACCACTCGACGACCGGGCTGGTCTTGCCCGTCGCCCAGGCGGAGAACTCGCTGCGACACGCACACCGGCAGGATCGCCCGTGCGTAGATCGACGGGCTGGGTGCGGCGCCGGGCACCCCGAAGAGGTGCGGGACCACCGCGGTGCGACCGAGCTCGACCACCCGCTCGGCGAAGTCGAGCACCTTCGGCGTGATGCCGGGCAGCTCGGCCAGCACGATCACGGCGGGTCCGCTGCCGCGGCGGTAGACGTCGCGCTGCCTTGCCCTCCCACGTGAAGCGATCCAGCACGTAGCCGTCGAGCGTCGCCATGGGCGGGCACCGTAGCCCTGCCCCGCGCGCCGGCAGGCAGACTGGCCCTCGTGCACCCCTTCCGCTTCGGCATCCAGTGCAAGGGTCCCGTCGACGCCGCCGGCTGGCCCGCGCTCGCGCGCGAGGTCGAGGACCTCGGCTGGTCGACGCTGACGATCGCCGACCACCTCGACGAGGCGCTGGCGCCCGTGCCCGCACTGGTGGCCGCTGCGGACGCCACCACGACGCTGCGGCTGGGGACCATGGTCCTGGCGAACGACTACCGGCACCCGGTGGTGGTCGCCAAGGAGGCCGCCACCATCGACGTCCTCTCCGGCGGGCGCCTCGAGCTGGGCATCGGCGCCGGTTGGATGACCGCCGACTACGAGGCGGCAGGCATCCCGCTCGACGATCCCGGCACCCGGGTCGATCGGCTGGCCGAGGCGGTGACCGTGCTGCGCGGGCTCTGGGGGCCGGGCCCGTTCTCCTTCGAGGGCAGCCACTACCGGGTCGACGACCTCGACGGGCGACCCGCTCCCGCGACGCTCGGCGGACCGCCGATCGTGATCGGTGGCGGCGGCCGGCGAGTCCTGCAGCTCGCCGCCCGAGCGGGCGACATCGTCGCCGTCAACGTCAACCTGCGCGCCGGGGTGATCGATGAGCGAGCGTTCCCCGACGGCACCCCGGACTCGACGGATCGCAAGCTCGCCTGGATCCGCGAGGCGGCCGGCGAGCGCTTCGGGGGCCTCGAGCTGCAGGCGCGCATCCACCTGGCGATGATCACCGACGACCGCTCGTCGGTGATCGGCGAGCTGGCGCCCGCCTTCGGGCTCAGCCCCGACGACGCGGCGGCGACCCCGCACGCGCTGATCGGCTCCGTCGAGGAGATCTGCGACCAGCTCGTGGAGCGCCGGGAGCGCTGGGGCATCTCCTACCTCGGCCTCTCCGGCGACCAGCTCCGGGCGTTCGCTCCCGTCGTCGCCCGGCTCGCGGGCACCTGACCGAGCGGTCCCCCGCGCCGCTGGCGGCTGGTCGGCACGCCCCGGAGCAGAGCAGGCGCCGCAGGGATGCCGGGCGGTCAGGGGCAGGTGAGGTTGAGCGCCATGCCGACGCTGCCCTCGAGGTCGCCGGGGGAGGCGCCGGGCGGGCCCGCGATGCCGCTCGCCGAGAGCCCGTCGTCGCGCGGGCGGATCAGCGACGACGCGGCCCGCGCGTCGCGCAGGTCGGTGACCTGGCCGACGACCTCGACGCGCTGCGCCTGCAGGATGCGTGCGCTGTCGCGGTAGGTGATCGTGTCGGTGAAGGTCTGCACGTCGGTGCCGGTGACGAAGCGCCGGACGTCGAGGCTGAACCCGATGCCCGACGCCGTGGTGCCCGTGCCCGACGCGGCGAGCAGCGTCCGTGCCCCGGCGGGCTCCTCCTCGTCGGGCCCGAGCCGGCACGAGGTGACCTCGAAGGTCTCGGGGTCGCCCAGCACCACCACGCCCGTGCCCGCCGGCGGGGCAGGCGGCGGGTCGGGCGCGCCGGGCCCGCTGCGCTCGGTGCTGGCCGGCGATCCGTCGCCGCCCTCGCCGGATCGCCCGGAGCACGCGGCGCCGGCCGCGGCGAGCGGGAGGAGGCTCGCGAGGACGGCTCGTCGCAGTCGACGACCGCTCACCGAGGGCGCCTGCGGGCCTCGCGAGCGCGCACCTTGCGGATGTCGTACTGGCGCCGGAGGATCCGTTCGCCGCCCCAGAGGTAGCTGCGCAGCGCCGCGTAGCTGAGGGCGTAGAGCGGCGCAACGAGCCAGTGGAAGCCGATGAGCACCCCGACGAGGCCCACGATCAGCCCGACCACCAGGTTGTAGGCGAAGGGGTGGGCAGCCTGGAGGTCGTCGAGCTTCTCGGGGAGCGGGCGGTCGTCGGCCCGGTCGGGGCCCGAGGGCTCGTCGGCGCTCACTCCCACTCGATGGTGCCGGGCGGCTTCGACGTGACGTCGAGCACCACCCGGTTCACCTCGCGGACCTCGTTGGTGATGCGGGTGGAGATGGCCGCGAGGACGTCGTAGGGGATGCGGGTCCAGTCGGCCGTCATGGCGTCCTCGCTGGAGACGGGGCGCAGGACGACGGGATGCCCGTAGGTGCGCCCGTCGCCCTGCACGCCCACGGACCGCACGTCGGCGAGCAGCACGACCGGGCACTGCCAGATCTCGCGGTCGAGTCCGGCAGCCGAGAGCTCCTCGCGCGCGATCGCGTCGGCGGCACGCAGCACGTCGAGGCGCTCCTGGGTGACCTCACCGATGATGCGGATGCCGAGCCCCGGCCCGGGGAAGGGCTGGCGCCAGACGATGCCCTCGGGCAGGCCGAGCTCGAGGCCCACGTGCCGCACCTCGTCCTTGAACAGCGATCGCAGCGGCTCGACGAGCTCGAACTGCAGGTCGTCGGGGAGCCCACCCACGTTGTGGTGGCTCTTGATGTTGGCGGTGCCCGTGCCGCCGCCGGACTCGACGACGTCGGGGTAGAGCGTGCCCTGCACGAGGAAGTCGACGGTCTCGCCGTGCGAGCCGGCCTCGCTGATCACCTCGCGGGCGGCGGCCTCGAAGACGCGGATGAACTCGCGGCCGATGATCTTGCGCTTCTCCTCGGGATCGGTGACCCCCCGGAGCGCGTCGAGGAAGCGGTCGCGCGCGTCGACCACCTTCAAGTCGACGCCTGTCGCGGCGACGAAGTCGCGCTCGACCTGTTCGGGCTCACCTGCTCGCAGGAGCCCGTGGTCCACGAAGACGCACGTGAGGCGGTCACCGATGGCTCGCTGCACGAGCGCGGCGGCCACGGAGGAGTCGACGCCGCCGGAGAGCGCGCAGAGGACGCGCTTGTCGCCCACGGCGGCTCGTACGGCGGCGACCTGCTCGTCGATGACGTTGGCCATCGTCCAGGTGGGCGCAGCGCCCGCGATCTCGTAGAGGAAGTGCTCGAGGATCGCCTGCCCGTGCTCGGTGTGGAGCACCTCCGGGTGGAACTGCACGCCGGCGAGGCCGCGGGTGGGGTCCTCGAAGGCGGCGACCGCCGCGCCGGCGGTCGTGGCCGTCACGACGAAGCCCTCGGGTGCGGCGGACACCTCGTCGCCGTGGCTCATCCAGACCTGCTGCTCGACGGGCAGGCTGCGGAAGAGCACCGCCTCGGGGGCGGTGACCGACAGCGCCGTGCGACCGAACTCGGCCAGGCCCGTGCGCGCCACGGTGCCGCCGAGCGCCTGCGCCATGGCGTGGAAGCCATAGCAGATGCCGAAGGTCGGCACTCCGGTTCTCAGCAGCTCGGGGTCGACGTCGGGCGCACCCTCGGCGTAGATCGACGACGGCCCGCCGGAGAGGATGATCGCCACCGGGCGCTTCGCCAGCATCTCCTGCACGGGCATCGTGTACGGCACGATCTCGCTGTACACGCGCGCCTCGCGCACCCGCCGGGCGATGAGCTGCGCGTACTGCGCTCCGAAGTCGACGACGAGGACCGGACGCTCCAGGCCTGCGTTCATGCCAGCGCCACGACCTCTGCCTTCTGGAAGTCCTTCAGCGACTCGTACCCGCACAGCGCCATGGCGCGACGGAGCGCACCGAGCAGGTTGCGCTGGCCGTCGGCCTCGTGCGCAGGACCGACGAGGATCTCCTCCAGCGAGCCGCGGGGCTGCACGGCCACCCGGTGCCCGCGGCGGCAGCGTGGCGTGCGCGGCCGTGATGCCCCAGTGGTAGCCGCGACCGGGCGACTCCACCGCGGCGGCGAGCGGCGTGCCGATCATCACGGCGTCGGCGCCGCAGACGACCGCCTTGGCGATGTCGCCGCCGGTGGTCATGCCGCCGTCGGCGATGACGTGCACGTAGACACCGGTCTCGTCGAGGTGGCGCATGCGAGCGGCACGCGCGTCGGCGATGGCGGTGGCCATGGGGATGCCCACGCCGAGGACCCGGTGCGCGGTGCCGGCGGCGCCCGAGCCGGCGCCCACGAGGACGCCGGCGGCGCCGGTGCGCATGAGGTGCAGGGCGGCCTGGTACGAGGTGCACCCGCCCACGATGACGGGGATCTCGTAGTGGCGGATGAAGTCCTTGAGGTTGAGCGGCTCGTTGTGGCGGGACACGTGCTCGGCGGAGACGACGGTGCCCTGGATGACGAGGAGGTCGGGCTCGGCGCGCAGGATGTGCGGAGCGAGCCCGAGCGTGCGCTGCGGCGTGCAGGCCACGGCAACGGTGATGCCGCTGGCCTTGAGCTCCTCGATGCGCTGGGTCACGAGCTCGGGCTGCACCGGCTCGGCGTAGAGCTCCTGCAGCCGCCCCGTCGCCTTGTCGTCGGCCAGGCTGGCGATCTCCTCGAGCACGGGCTCGGGATCGGCGTAGCGGGTCCAGAGGCCCTCCAGGTGCAGGACACCGAGACCGCCGAGGTTGCCGAGCTGCACGGCCGTGGCGGGCGACACCACGCTGTCGGCGGGCGACGCCATGATCGGCAGCGCGAAGCTGAAGGCGTCGATCTCCCAGGAGGTGTCGACGTCTTCGGGGTCGCGCGTGCGCCGGCTGGGCACGATGGCGATGTCGTCGAAGCGGTACGCGCGCCGGCCGGACTTGCCGATGCCGATCTCCACGTCAGCCATGGCGGCGGGCCTTCCGTCCGTGGATGGGGAAGGCGACATGCTACCCGAGGCCCCTACCGGGCCCGGACTCAGCGGGCCAGGCGATCGACGAGCTCCCAGAGGGCCTCGACGTGGCGCTCGGTCGTGGCGCTGGCCCCCACCGAGGCGCGGATGACGTAGCGGCCGTCGAGCCGGGTGTGGGTGAGCAGCACCGTCCGGCTGTCGTTGCAGGCGCGCAGCAGGCGCTCGGTGGCGTCGTCACCCCCCGTGTGCCGGAAGCACACCAGGTTGAGGGGGTGCGGGGCGGCGAGCTCGAGCATCGGATGGTCGGCGACGCGTGCGGCGAAGCCCTGCGCGAGCGCCACGTGGCGGCGGATGTGCCGGCGCAGACCGCTCGCCCCGTAGGTGCGCAGCACGAACCAGAGCTTCAACGAGCGGAAGCGGCGGCCGAGCGGCACCTGCCAGTCGCGGTAGTCGATCACCGCGCCCGACTCGCTGGCGGCGTTGCGCAGGTACTCCGGCGCCACGCTGAGGGCGCCGATCAGGGCATGGCGGTCCGCCACCCAGAAGCAGTCGCAGTCGAAGTTGGTGAGCAGCCACTTGTGCGGGTTCATGCAGAAGCTGTCGGCGCCATCGAGGCCCTCGGCGATCCATCGCAGCTCCGGGCAGACGAGCGCCGACCCCGCGTGGGCCGCATCGACGTGGAGCCAGGCGCCTTCGGCGGCCGCTGCGCGTGCCATCGCGCCCACCGGGTCGAGCGCGGTCGAGGAGGTCGTACCGACGTTGGCGACGACGAAGAACGGCACGAGGCCGGCAGCCCGGTCGGCGGCCATGGCCGCGGCCAGGGCGACCGGGTCGGCGGCGAAGCCCGGCCCGTCGTCGACGAGCCGGAGCTGGTCGGGCGCGAGGCCGGCGATGCGCACGGCCTTCTCGATCGAGCTGTGCGCCTGGTTCGACGCGTAGGCACGGAGCCGGTCGAAGGGACCGTCGCCGGCTGCCCGCCAGCGCGCGGCCACCAGGGCGCACAGCGTCGCCCCGGAAGCCGAGTCCTCGATCACCCCGCCGCCCGGTCCACGACCGCGGAACCGCTCGGGGAGGTCCAGCAGCTCGGCCATCCAGTCGAGCACGTGTGCCTCGAGCTCCGTGCAGGCAGGAGAGCTCGACCAGAGCATGCCCTGCACGCCGAGGCCCGACGACACGAGGTCGGCGAGCACCGAGGGGCCTGACGCACCGGTCGGGAAGTACGCGAACCAGCCCGGGTGCTGCCAGTGGGTCAGGCCCGGCACGACGACGCGGTCGAGGTCGCGCAGCACGTCGGCGAAGGGCTCTGGGTCCTCGGGAGGTGACGGCGGGAGCTGCGCACGCACCCAGCCCGGCTCGACCTGGCTCTGCACCGGGTGGGACTCCACCGTCTCGAGGTACCGGGCGACCCACTCCACGACCTCGTGACCGTTCCGGCGGAACTCGTCGGGGGTCCAGTGCAGCGGATCGTGCGCGGCGGCCATCGGCGCAGGCTAGGAGGATCGGGATCGCCGGGACCGTGCCACTAGACTCCACCCATGGCGACGCCTGCTGACCCCTTCGCTGGTGAACCCGAAGGCGCGACGTCCAGCGGTGAGGCCACCGGCGCCAGCGGCTACCCGCCGAAGTTCGCCAAGGAGGGCCTCACCTTCGACGACGTCCTGCTGCTCCCCGCCGAGTCGAACGTCCTGCCCCATCAGGTCAGCACGGCCACGCGGCTGACGCCGCAGATCGAGCTGGCGATCCCCGTCGTCTCCGCGGCGATGGACACCGTCACCGAGGCGCCCCTCGCCATCGCCATGGCGCGCCTGGGCGGCATCGGCATCATCCACCGGAACCTCTCCGTCGAGGACCAGGTCAGCGAGGTCGACCGGGTGAAGCGCTCGCAGAGCGGCATGATCACCGACCCGGTGACGCTGCCGCCCGACGTGCCAGTGCGCGCTGCCCTCGACCTGATGGCGCGCTACAAGATCTCGGGCATCCCGATCACGGCCGCCGGCGGGAAGCTGGTCGGGATCCTCACCAACCGCGACCTCCGCTTCGTCGACGACCACGGCCAGGCGATCGACGGGGTGATGAAGCGGGCGCCGCTCGTCACGGCCCCGCTCGGCACCACGCTCGAGCAGGCCAAGGACATCCTCTGGCAGCACCGCATCGAGAAGCTGCCGATCGTCGACGAGTCGGGCCTGCTGCGCGGCCTCATCACGGTCAAGGACATCAAGAAGCAGACCGAGTACCCGCAGGCCACCCAGGACGGCTCCGGTCGCCTGCGGGTCGGAGCCGCCGTGGGCGTGGGACCCGACGCCGTCGAGCGCGCCGAGGCGCTCGTCGCCGCCGGGGTCGACGTGCTCGTCGTCGACACCAGCCACGGCCACTCGCAGGGCGTGCTCGACGTCGTCAAGACGATCAAGGGCAGCTTCGACATCGAGGTCATCGGCGGCAACATCGTCACGTCGGAGGCCGTCGACGCGATGGTCGCCGCCGGCGCCGACGGCGTGAAGGTGGGGGTGGGGCCCGGGTCGATCTGCACCACCCGCGTCGTCGCGGGCGTGGGGGTGCCGCAGCTGACCGCCGTGCATGACTGTGCGACCGCCGCGAAGCGCCACGGCGTGACCGTCGTCGCCGACGGCGGCATCCAGCTCTCCGGGGACATCCCGAAGGCCCTCGCCGCGGGGGCCGACGTGGTCATGCTGGGGAGCCTGCTGGGCGGCGTCGACGAGTCACCCGGTGAGGTCGTCCTGCACCAGGGCGAGCGCTTCAAGGAGTACCGCGGCATGGGCTCGATGGGAGCGATGAAGGCCCGCTCGTTCTCGAAGGACCGCTACTTCCAGGGCGACGTGGTCGACACCGACAAGCTCGTCCCCGAGGGCATCGAGGGTCGGGTCGCCTACAAGGGGCCGCTCGCCAACGTGCTCTACCAGCTCGTCGGCGGCCTCCGCCAGGCCATGGGCTACTGCGGGACGCCGACGATCGCCGAGCTCAAGGCGCGCGGCCGCTTCGTGCGCATCACCAGCGCTGGCCTGCGCGAGAGCCACCCGCACGACATCAACATCACCAAGGAAGCTCCCAACTACTGGTGAAGCACCTGGTGCTGCTCGGGTTGATGGGCGCCGGCAAGACCTCCGTCGGGCGGCGCGTCGCCGAGCGCCTGGGCCGACCGCTGATCGACGGCGACGTCGTGCTGGAGGAGCGCACCGGGGGGCGGACGGCTGCGCAAATCGCCGAGGGCGAGGGCATCGACGCCCTCCACCGCCTCGAGGCAGAGATCGCGATGGACGCACTGGCGTCGTCCTCGCCGGCGGTGATCGGACCGGCGGCGTCGGTCATCGAGTCCGATGTGGTCCGTGATGCGATGGCGCCCCACCTCGTCGTGTGGCTGACCGGACCGGCCGCCTACTTCGCGGAGCGAGCGGCGCGGAAGCCGCACCGGCCTCTGCTCGACGACGGCGACCCGCTGGCGCTCTTCGAGCACCAGCTCGCGGTCCGCGAGCCGCTGGTCGTGCCGATCGCAGACCTGGTGATCGACGTCCCCACCATGTCGAAGGACGAGCAGGCCGACGCCGTCGTCGCCCTGGCCGAGGAGCGCGGCCGCTAGTTGTAGTGACCCGGTAGGTCGTTGACGCGGCTCACTGGTGGCTGACCGCCGAGGGCTGTGTGGCCGCGGTGGTGATTGTAGGAATGGAGGAAGCCGCCGAAGGCGGCTGCCCGTTCCATCTCGGAGTCATAGGGCCGGACGTAGGCCCACTCGTCGAGCATGGTGCGGTTGAAGCGCTCGACCTTGCCGTTGGTCTGTGGTCGGTAGGGTCGGGTGAACCGGTGTCGGATGTCGCCGAGGGTGTCGTTGAACAGCTTGCTGCGGTAGCAGGATCCGTTGTCGGTGAGGACCTCGGTGACCTCGATGCCGTGGTCGGCGAACCAGGCATGGGCCCGGGTCCAGAACCCAGACGCTGTCTCCTTGCGCTCGTCGAGGAGGATCTCTGAGTACGCCAGGCGGCTGTGGTCATCGACCGCGGAGTGGATGAACCCGTAGCCAACCCGGCGTGGACCGTGGCCGTTGTTGTTCTTCACGCCGGCCTGGCGGCCGAGCACCTTGTGGCCGCCGCCATCGGGGATCTTCCCGAGCTTCTTGATGTCGACGTGGACCAGCTCGCCGGGCAGGGTCCGTTCGTAGCGGCGGATCACTCGGCCTGTCGGCCGGTCCATCCACGCCAGGCGGTTCAACCCGAGCCGGACCAGCACCCGGTGGACCGTCGACGCGGGAACACCCAGCCGGAACCCGATTCGCGCAGGCCCAAGCTTCAGCGTCCGCCGAAGGCCCTCGATCGCCGCCTGGACCTCCGGCGATGTCTGATGAGGGCACGAGCCTGGCCGGCTCGAGCGATCGACCAGACCCTCGACCCCGTCGGTCTGCCACCTCCGCCACCACTTGTACGCGGTCGGTCGGGAGATCCCCATCTCCGCCGCGACGTGAGCCACTGGACGACCCGATTCGATCCGCATCACCATCGTGAGCCGACCGACCGGCGTGAGCCGAGCGTTACCGTGCACTTCGAGCCTCCTGTGGCCGAGCGTGGGACCTAGACAGCTCCACACTCGCCCAGGGGGCTCAACTCATCACACGACCCGCGTCAACAAGGTCCGTGGTCACTACAGCTAGTCGTGGCCGAGCTCGCCCCGGCCCACCGTGCCGGTGGCGAGGCCCAGGAGCTGGCGCAGCATGGCGCCGGTGGCGCCCCACACCGTGTCGCCGACGAGCTCGAAGAAGAAGATCGGTCGCTCCCAGCCGCCCGGGAACGTCCAGCGCTCCTCCCGGAAGTTGGCCGGGGCGAGCAGCTCGGCCACGGGCACGTGCAGGATGGCCGAGACCTCGCCGGGGTTCGCCTGCAGCGACGGGCGCCCCGGGAGCACGCCGACGTAGGGGACGATGAAGGAGCGGCTGGTGACCGTCGCCAGGTGGTCGAGCTCGCCGAGGTGGGCCACCGACGCCGGGTCGAGGCCGATCTCCTCCCGTGCCTCGCGCAGCGAGGTGCTCCACAGGTCGGGGTCGCCGGCCTCCTGGCGCCCGCCCGGGAAGCTCACCTCGCCCTGGTGCGAGCGGAGGTTCCACGTGCGGCGGGTGAGGATGACGTACAGCGCCCCGTCCTCTTCGTAGAGCGGCGCCAGCACCCCCGAGGCCCGCTCGATCTCCGGCAGCAGCTCCCGCTCCGACGGCAGCGCCGGGCCGGCCTCCGCCAGCGCGCGCGCGACATCGTCCAGCGAGGGTCGCCGCCGCTCGGGCGGAAGGTGCGCCCAGGGCGCCGGGTCGCCCAGACGTGAGGTGAGCGGCCGCGGGATGACCTGGTCACCGCCGCGACCCGCAGGCACCGCCATGGGCGGCGGCGGGAAGGGCTGCCCCGGCGCGGGCCACCCAGCCAGCCCCTCGCGCGCGGCCCGGCGGGCCGACAGCAGCGGAGGGTCGAAGCCGTCGACGGGATCGTCGACGGCTTCCTCGGGCGGATCGTCGGCGTCTGGCTCAGCCGGTGGCATCCGCCGCCTGCGCCTGCGCCTCGACCAGCGACTCGAGCAGCTCGCGCATCCCGTGGGTCTTGAGGTTGCTGATCACCTTGCCGGGAGGCGTCTCGCCCTTCTCCCACTCCATCCAGTCGGTGAGCAGCTTGTCGGGATCAGGGGGAGGTCGGTCCATGCTGGCGAGGCTACCGGCGTCGCCCTCCGGCTCCCGGCGAACGCGGCGACGGGTTCGCCGCAATCGCCGTGGTTCCGGCACGCTGGTGGGGTGAACCGCCGGCTCGTCCTCGCATCTGCCTCTCCCGTGCGCCTGCGCGTGCTTCGGGAGGGCGGCTTCGCGCCCGAGGTGATCGTCAGTGGGGTCGACGAGGACGACGTCACCGGGCCGACCGACAAGGTGGCGCTGGAGCTGGCCGAGCGCAAGGCGGCCGCCGTGGCGGAGCGCCTGGCGGGCGAGCCGGCGCTCGTGCTCGGCGGCGACACCGTGCTCGACGTCGACGGGGAGACCAGGGGCAAGCCGTCGTCCGTGGAGCAGGCTCGGGCCTGGTGGGCGTCGGTCGCCGGCCGCAGGGCGACGCTGCACTCGGGCCTGTGCGTGATCGACATGGCGAGCGGGAGGCAGGCGAGTGGCGTGGCCTCGACCCTGATCCGCTACGGGCGGCCCACCGACGCGGAGATCGACGCCTACCTCGCGACAGGCGAGTCCCTCGCGGTGGCCGGTGGCTTCACGATCGACGGCTACGGCGCGCCCTTCGTCGACGGCATCGACGGCGACCACGGCGCGGTGCTGGGGCTCTCCCTACCGCTGCTGCGGCGCCTCCTGCGCGAGATCGACCTCGACATCACGGCGCTGTGGGCACGGTGAGCACGCTCGCAGCGGCCACCGCTTCGCTCACCGTCGGGCCGCTGCGCGTCGACCCGCCCGTCGTGCTGGCGCCGATGGCCGGCGTCACCGACGCGCCCTTCCGCGGGGTGTGCTCCCGATTCGGTGCCGGCCTCTACGTCTCGGAGATGATCACCGCACGCGCGCTCCTGGAGCGCAACGAGCGGACCCTCTCGATGCTTCGCTTCGACGGCTCCGAGGCCACCCGCTCCGTGCAGCTCTACGGCACGGACCCCCGCACGCTCGGCGCGGCGGTGCGGCTCCTCGTCGAGGAGATCGGCGTCGACCACGTCGACATGAACTTCGGCTGCCCGGTGCCCAAGGTGACGCGCAAGGGCGGGGGCTCGGCGCTGCCGGTGCGCACGGCGCTGCTGCGCGACATCGTGCGGGCGGCCGTGGCCGCAGCGGGCGCCGTGCCGGTCACGATCAAGTTCCGCATGGGCGTCGACGACTCGATCCTGACCTACCTCGACACGGGCCGGATCGCCGAAGAGGAGGGTGTGGCTGCGGTCGCCCTCCACGCCCGCACGGCCGAGCAGCTCTACAGCGGCTCGGCCCGTTGGGACGCGATCGCCGCCCTGAAGGCGCACGTCACGTCCATCCCAGTGCTGGGCAACGGCGACATCTGGGAGGCATCCGACGCGCTCGCCATGATGGCCGAGACCGGTTGCGACGGCGTGGTCGTGGGGCGCGGGTGCCTCGGTCGGCCCTGGCTCTTCCGCGACCTCGCCGACGCCTTCGCCGGCCGCCCGGTCCAGCCGCCGCCGCGCCTGGGCGAGGTCTGCGCGGTGATGCGCGACCACGCCGGTCGCCTGGCGGAGTGGGCCGGTGAGCGCGGCGGCATGACGTCGTTCCGCAAGCACGCCAGCTGGTACCTGACCGGCTACCCGGCCGGCAGCGAGGCACGCCGGCGCATCGCCCTGGTGAGCACGCTGGCAGACCTCGACGCGGTGATCGACCGACTCGACCCCGATGCCGAGATCCGTGAGAACGCCCTCCGAGCGCCACGCGGCCACACCAACGGCCCGAGGCCCGTGCACCTCCCCGAGGGCTGGCTCGACAAGGCCGAGGACCCCACCCCGCCAGAAGGCGCCGAGATCGCCGGCTCCGGCGGCTGAGCACCGGTCGCCGACCCGCAGCCACGTGGCCCTGCAACAGCGAGGGCCGCCCCGAAGGGCGGCCCTCACCGACAGCTCACCACGGAAGCAGTGCTTCCGAGGACGAGACCTACATCATCCCGCCCATGCCGCCCATGCCGCCGGGCATGCCACCGGGCATGCCACCGCCGCCGGCACCGGGCTCCTCGGGCTTGTCGGCCACGAGCACCTCGGTGGTCAGCAGCAGCCCGGCGATCGACGCCGCGTTCTGCAGCGCGGCGCGGGTGACCTTGGCCGGGTCGATGACACCGGCCTTGAGCAGGTCCTCGAACTGGCCGGTTGCAGCGTTGAAGCCCGTGGCGCCCTCTTCGCGCTCGGTCTGCTGCACGACGACCGCTCCCTCGTGACCGGCGTTGGTGGCGATGAGCCGTGCGGGTGCCTCGAGGGCCTGCCAGACCGACTTGGCGCCGGTGGCCTCGTCGCCGTCGAGCTTCTTGACCACCTTCTGCACCGCGGCGCGGGCCCTGAGCAGGGCAGTGCCGCCACCGGCGACCACACCCTCCTCGATGGCCGCACGGGTCGCCGAGAGGGCGTCCTCGATGCGGTGCTTCTTCTCCTTGAGCTCGACCTCGGTGGCCGCGCCGACCTTCACGAGCGCGACACCGCCGGCCAGCTTGGCGAGGCGCTCCTGGAGCTTCTCGCGATCCCAGTCGGAGTCGGTGTCCTCGATCTCGCGCTTGATCTGGGCGATGCGGCCCTTGACGTCGGCCTCGGAACCGCCACCCTCGACGATCGTGGTCGTGTCCTTGGTGACGATGACCTTGCGGGCCGTGCCGAGCAGGTCGAGCGTGGTGTTCTCCAGCTTGAGGCCGACCTCTTCGGCGATCACCTGGCCGCCGGTGAGGATGGCCATGTCCTGGAGCATCGCCTTGCGGCGGTCACCGAAGCCGGGAGCCTTGACGGCCACCGAGTTGAACGTGCCGCGGATCTTGTTGACGACGAGCGTGGCGAGCGCCTCGCCCTCGACGTCCTCCGCCACGATCACCAGCGGCTTGCCGGCCTGCATCACCTTCTCGAGCACGGGGAGCATGTCCTGGACGGAGCTGATCTTGCCGTTCACGAACAGGATGTAGGGATCCTCGAGGACGGCTTCCTGGCGCTCCGGGTCGGTGACGAAGTAGGGCGACAGGTAGCCCTTGTCGAACTGCATGCCCTCGGTGAAGTCGAGCTCCATGCCGAAGGTGTTCGACTCCTCGATGGTGACCACGCCGTCCTTGCCCACCTTGTCGATGGCGTTGGCGAGCACCTCACCGATGGCCTGGTCGCCAGCGGAGATGGAGGCGACCTGGGCGATCTCGGACTTGTCGTCGATCTCCTTGGCCTGGGCCTGGATGGCGTCGACCGCAGCGGCCACGCCCTTCTCGATGCCGCGCTTGAGGCTGAGCGGGCTGGCACCGGCGGCGACGTTGCGGAGGCCCTCCTTGACGAGCGCCTGGGCGAGCACGGTGGCGGTGGTGGTGCCGTCACCAGCGATGTCGTTGGTCTTGGTGGCCACCTCCTTCACGAGCTGGGCACCCATGTTCTCGAAGGGGTCGTCGAGCTCGACCTCGCGAGCGATCGACACGCCGTCGTTGGTGATCGTGGGGGCGCCGAACTTCTTCTCGAGCACCACGTTGCGGCCCTTGGGGCCGAGCGTGACCTTGACGGCGTCCGCGAGCTTGTTGACGCCGATCTCGAGTGCGCGGCGCGCCTCGTCGTCGAACTTGAGGAGCTTGGGCATGGCGGGTCCTACTTCTTCTTCTTGTCGGCGACCACGATGGCCAGGACGTCACGAGCGTTGAGGATGAGGAGGTCTTCACCGGCCTCGGTGATCTCGGTGCCGCCGTACTTGCTGTAGACGACGGTGTCGCCGACCTTCACGTCGACAGGGATGATCTCGCCGGTGTGCTCGGAGCGGCGGCCGGGGCCGACCGCGAGGACCTCGCCCTGCTGGGGCTTCTCCTTGGCGGTGTCGGGGATGACCAGACCGCTGACGGTGGTCTCCTCGGCTTCGCCCGGCTTGACGACGATCCGGTCCTCGAGGGGCTGCAGGTTCATGGAAGGCGCCTCCGTGACGCTGACGATGCGGTTAGCACTCTGATCGTGCGAGTGCTAACCCTAGGCGTCCTCCGTCAGCACTCGCAACTGCCGACTGCTAGCCGATGCCGAGGTTGGGCACGGCGCCGGTGTCCATCGGCGAGGGGCCGTCGCTCTGCCAGCGGTACCAGGCCGCGCTCGCCACCATGGCGGCGTTGTCGGTGCACATGGCGATGCTCGGCACGAAGCCGCGCAGGCCGTCCTCCTCGCACGCCGCGAGCAGCTGCTGGCGCAGCTGGGAGTTGGCGGCCACCCCTCCGCCGAGGCAGAGGCCCTTGGCTCCGACCGATCGGGCCGCGGCGCGGGCCTTGGTGACCAGCACGTCGACGACGGCGTCCTGGAAGGAGGCGGCCACGTCGGGGGTCGACGCGTCGGGGTGCTTGCGCACGTGGTTGACCACCGCGGTCTTCAGGCCGCTGAAGGAGAAGTCGTAGCTGCCGTCGCCTGCCATGGCCCGCGGGAAGCGGATCGCCTCGCGGTCCCCCTCGCGCGAGAGCCGGTCGATGGCCGGGCCGCCGGGGTACCCGAGCCCGAGGAAGCGGGCGACCTTGTCGAACGCTTCCCCCGCTGCGTCGTCGATGGTGGAGCCGAGCACGCGGTAGCGGCCGTGGCCCTCCATGTGGACCAGGAGCGTGTGCCCGCCCGACACCAGCAGCACCACGACGGGCAGCTCGAGGTCCGGGTCCTCGAGCAGGCTGGCGTAGAGGTGGGCCTCGAGGTGGTTGACGGCGAGGAAGGGGACGTCCCAGGCGAGGGCGAGGGCCTTGGCGGTGGAGACGCCCACGAGCAGCGCGCCGACGAGGCCGGGTCCGTAGGTGGCGGCGACGGCGTCGACGTCGGAGCCCTGACCGTTGCCGGGGAGGTCCGACAGGCCGGCCTCGACGAAGGCCTGCGCCACGACCGGCACGACGAGGTCGACGTGGGCGCGGCTGGCGATCTCCGGCACGACGCCGCCGTAGCGGGCGTGGAGGTCGACCTGGCTGCTCACCACCGACGACAGCACCGAGGTGCCCGCCTCCACGATCGCCGCGGCGGTCTCGTCGCAGGAGGTCTCGATGCCGAGCACGCGGCCGCGAGCCGGGGCGGCACCGGTCATCGCCCGAGCCCCTCGTGGATCGTCGTCCCGGGCACGGCGGCCTCCAGGGCGTCGAGGCGCGCCGCGTACGCCGGCGTGTCGATGTCGTTGGCCCACATCACGAGCGCATCCTCGTTGGTCTCGACGTAGTAGCCCTTGCGGATGCCGGCCGGGGCGAAGCCGAACGACCGGTAGAGCGCCTGCGCCGGCTCGTTGCTCGCCCGGACCTCGAGGGTGAGGTTCTTGGCGCCGCGGTCGACCGCCGCGCGTGCCAGGCCGAGCAGCACGCGGGTGCCCAGCTTGTGGCGGTGCCAGCGGGGGTCGACGGCGAGGGTGGTCACGTGCCCGTCCTCGAGCACGAGCATCAGTCCGCCGTAGCCGACGACCGCGGAGTCGACGCGCGCCGTGAGGTACAGGCGGCCCTCCCGGTGCCCGAGCTCGCTCATGAACAGCCCGAGCGACCACGGGCGCGGGTACACCTGCTCCTCGATGCGCATGACGCCGCGCAGGTGGCGGCGGCGCATCGGTCCGACGACCACCTCCAGTCCGCCGGGCTCGCGCGGCGGTGCCACGCGGGCGCTCATCGTGCGGGCTCCCGGGTCTGCCAGTTGATCTCGGCATCGGGCTTGCGGAGGTACAGCGGCGAGACCTCCCCCGGGCCCACGAACTCCTCCCGCAGCGCACGCGCGTGGGCGAGCTGCACGAGCGAGCCGGCCGACGGGTGCGCCATCCCGGGGTCCGCCAGCTCGAGCCGCTCGATGCCCTCGAACGAGGCGCGGTGCCGGATGGCGCCGTCGCCCACCAGCAGGGTCTCCTCGTGGGCCACCTCGAGCTCGGAGGCGAGGTCCTCCGGGCTCGACACCGCCGGTTCCGCCAGCCGCTGCACGCCGCCGGGCGAGTGCCGGTAGCTGGCGTGGAAGATCTCGCCGCGCCCGGCGTCGACGGTGCAGACGATGCGGTGGCGGCTGTGCCGGAGCGGGAACGCCAGCAGATCGAGGCTCGTCACGCCGATCATCGGCAGCCGGCGCGCGTAGGAGAGCGCCTTGGCCGCGGCCACGCCCACGCGCAGCCCCGTGAACATCCCCGGACCGAGATCGACCGCCACGGCGCCGACGTCGGCGAGCTCCACGCGGCTCTGCCGGCAGAGGAACTCGATGGCGGGCGTGAGGGTCTCGGCGTGGCGCCTGCCGCGCGAGGAGTGCACCGCGCCCAGCACGCCCTCGTGGCCGCCGATGGCGCAGCCCACCTGGGCGGTCGACGTGGTGATGCCGAGGATCAGCATCACGTCACCGTCCACGGGTCGAGGCAGGCCGCCAGCCCATCCGAACGAGCCGACCACGACTCGCCGACGGCGCGCAGCGTGAGGTCGCGGTCGTCGTCGCCCGCACCGAAGGTGAGCTGCACCTCGAGGAGGTCATGGGGCAGCACGGGGAGGATCGCGTCGCCCCACTCGACGAGCACGACGCCGCCTTCGTCGAGCATCTCCGCCAGGCCCAGATCGAGCGCCTCGCCGAGCTGGTCGAGCCGGTACACGTCGAGGTGGTGCACGGGAAGGGCACCCTCGTAGACGTGGACCAGGGTGAAGGTCGGGCTGGTGATGCGCTCGGCGACGCCAAGGCCCCGCCCGAAGCCCTGGACGAAGGCCGTCTTGCCGGCACCGAGGTCGCCCGCCAGCACGATCACGTCACCGGGCCGTGCCAGCGGTGCGAGGGCGGCGCCGAGCTGGCGGGTCTCCTCGACCGAGGACGTCCTCGCCCGCACCATCACGCGGGCCGACCGCCGGCACCAGCGGGCCCGGCAGGCGCCGCGACAGGATCACGTCGGATCGGCACGGTCCGAGCCTAGGACCCCGAGCGCGAGTGTCGACGCTCGACCCGGGGGCCGATGGCGCACACGACCTCGTAGGCGATCGTGCCGAGCCGGGCGGCCCACTCGTCGGGCTCGATGCGGTCGTCGCCCTGGGTGCCGAGCAGCACGGCCTCGTCGCCGGGAGCGACCGCCGAGCCCGGCCCGCAGTCGACCATCAGCTGGTCCATCGTCACGGCGCCGGCCATCGGGAGCCGCCGCCCGCCGATGAGGACCTCCTGGCCGAGCGACGGCAGGGACCGCACCACCCCGTCGGCGTAGCCGATCGGCAGCGTGGCGACCACGGTGTCGCGGTCCGGGCGATAGCGGTGGCCGTAGGAGATGCCCTCGCCAGCCGGCACCGACTGCACGTGGGCGACCTCGGTCACGAGCCGGACCGCCGGTTCCAGGCGCACGAGGTCGGCGAGCCCGGGCGACGGCGGGATGCCGTACAGCGCGATGCCGCAGCGCACGAGGTCGTAGCGGCTGGCGGGATGGGCGATCGCCGCCGCCGAGTTGGCGGCGTGGCGGATCGGCACGACGATCCCCGCCGCGTCGAGCTCGGCGAGGGCGGCCTCGAAGCGCTCCAGCTGCACCGCGGTGAACGGGTCGTCCGGCTCGTCTGCGACGGCGCAATGGGTCCAGACGCCCTCGAGATCGAGCGCGGGGTGCTCCGCGACGGCCTTCGCCAGGGCGAGCGCGGCCGCAGGCGCCGCACCGACTCGGTGCATGCCGGTGTCGACCTTGAGGTGGATCGGGACGCGGGTGCCGGCGTCGGTGGCGGCGGCCCCGATCCGGCCGATGAGGTCCTCGTGGTAGGCCGTGATCCGGAGGCCCGCTGCCACCGCAGCACCCACCTCCTCGGCGCGGGGCTGGGAGAGCAGGAGCACCGGCGCGTCGATGCCGGCGCTGCGGAGGTCGACGGCCTCGTCGACCTGGGCGACGGCGAGCCACGCGGCCCCCGCCTCGAGAGCGGCCCGGGCGACGGGGACGGCGCCGTGGCCGTAGCCGTCGGCCTTCACCACGGCGCAGAGCGCGGCCGGCGCCGCCATGGCGCGCAACGTCGCCACGTTCGCCGCGACGGCGTCCAGCGAGACGTCGGCCCATGCCCGTGCCATCACGCGCTCACCGCCGCCAGCGCGGCGGGAAGGAGCTCCGGCAGGTCGCCCGCCACGAGCCCGACGGGCGGGCCCAGCGCCGCCGCGGCGCCGTGGAGCCAGGCTCCCGCGGCGGCGGCAGCGGCGGGCGCCATGCCGGCTGCGAGCAGCGCTCCGATGATCCCGCTGAGGACGTCGCCCGTGCCCGCGGTGGCCAGGCTCGGTCCACCCGTGGTGGAGCAGCGCACCTCGCCGCCGGGCTCGGCGACGACGGTGGTCGCGCCCTTGAGCAGCACCACCGCGCCCGTGGCAGCGGCGAGGGCGCGCGTCGCCGCGAGGCGGTCGGGACCGGGGCGGGAGCCGGTGAGCCGCTCGTACTCGCCGTCGTGGGGCGTGAGGATCGTGGGTGCGGCGCGGGCACGGAGGACCCTCGCCGCGTCGCGGCCCAGCGCGCTGAGTCCGTCGCCGTCGACCACGACCGCCACCCTGGCATCGGCCAGGACGGCCAGCACGGCGGCACGGGTGGCGTCGGCGGTGCCGAGTCCCGGACCGACGACGAGCGCCCGGAACCGGTCGAGCTGCGCCAGCACGGTGCCCGCCCACCCCGAGGCCGCCAGCCGCAGCCCGACCGCCTCGGTCGGGCGGGCGGGGTCGTCGTCGACCCCGGGCGTTGCGACGTGGACCATGCCCGCACCGGCTCGCTGCGCCGCCGCGGCGGCGAGGTGGGCGGCGCCGGTCATGCCCGGGCTGCCCGCCACGACGAGGAGGGGGGCACGCCACTTGTGGGTGTCGGGGTGCCGGCGCGGGAGCCAGGCCGCCACGTCGGCCGCCTCCACCACTGCGGCCCGCGCCCCGGAGGCGTCGAGGCCGATGTCGGCGAGCAGCACTTCGCCGGCGAGCGATCGCCCCGGTTCGAAGAGCAGCCCCGGCTTGAGGGCGGCGAAGGTGACGGTCCGCACGGCGGGCAGCGGGTGACCGCAGACCTCGCCGGTGAGGCCCGACACGCCGCTCGGGATGTCGACGGCGAGCACGGGGGCGCCGGCGGGGTCGGGGGCGTGGTGCTCGCCGCGGAACCCGGTGCCGTAGGCGGCGTCGATCACGAGGTCGCTGGGCGCGAGGCGCTCCGGCGCGGCGGCGTCGAGGACCTGCACCCGCACGCCACGCCGTGCCAGCCGCGACGCTGCGGCCCGCCCGTCGGCGCCGTTGTTGCCCTTGCCCGCCAGGACGACGGCCCGCCGCCCGTAGCCGCCGCCGAGCAGGTCGAGCGCGGCGTGCGCCACGGCGGCGCCGGCCCGGTCGATCAGCACGTCGAGCGGCTCGTCGGCCGCGGCGTCGAGGGCGGCCATCTCGTCGGGCGTCAGCACCGGGATCATGCGTCGATCAGCGTACGACGACCCCCTCACCAGGCCGCGCTCCTGTGGCGGGCCCCCTTGCCTTCGGCTCCCTCGCCTCATCTCCGCCGCGGGACCCCGAGGGGCGCTACAGGGCGACGGCGATGGCCTCGGCGACGCGGTGGGTGTGGGTCATCGTCAGGCGCCAGGCGCTGATGCCGCGCTCGTCGGCGAGCGCCTGCGCGCCGCCGTGGAGCCGCACCGACGGGGCGCCGCTGGGCGCCTTGGCCACCTCGATCTCGCGCCACTTGCAGGCGCCGACGCCCACGCCCATCGCCTTCATGACCGCCTCCTTGGCGGCGAAGCGCGCCGCGTAGCGCTCCGTCGGGTCCTTGCGCCGGTCGCAGTACGCCCGCTCGGAATCGGTGAACACCCGGTCCCGCAACGTGGGCGTCCGGGCCAACGCGGCCCGCATGCGATCCACCTCGCAGAGATCGACGCCGATCCCGATCATGACCGGCGCTGAGCGCCTCGACGCCGGGCGGCGGCGGAGCGAGACCTCACGAGCGCCAACGGTCGGCCAGCTCTCTGATGGGGTCGACGAGCAGGTCGGCTACGGGGACCGCGGCGAGCAGGTCCTCACGGAAGGTGGGTTCGGTCTCGAGCACGGCGTCGCGCAGCGCCGACCAGCGGTTGCGGTAGCCCTGCAGGGCGCCGCGGGCGGCGCCCACCGAGAGCCGGTCGGCGAAGCGGACGTGCAGCAGCGTGAGGCCGGTGGCGCGGTCGTCCTTCGTCTCGGGGACGATCACCAGGGTGCGGCCGTCCTGACGGCCCCTCGTGACGAAGACCTGCCGCTCGACGGCCACGGTGTGCTTGGTGCCGCGCAGCACGCCGCTGCGCTCGATGCGCGAGGGGATGTCGAGCGCGATGCCGCCTCGGTCGACCACCGACGCCGGCACCTCCCCCTCCTCGGGATCCCCGTCGAGCTCGTAGCGGATCCACCCGGTCACCTCGGCGACGGCCGGGTCGAGGTCGGCGAGCGTGCGCAGCGTCTTGTAGCTGAGTCGGTCGCGCGAGGCCCCCGCGGCCAGGATCGCCTGCACGAGCGGCGGCTGCAGCAGCGTCTCGTCGGTCCGGGAGATCCCCACCGTGACGGTCTTCGCCTGGTGCTTGATCGCGTCGACGGGCCGGGTCAGCTCCTCGATGCCCTGGGTGAGCGCCGCCGTGAGGTCCTCCACGACGACCGACGGCGTACCGATGCGGCCCAGCTCCGCCTGGTAGGCGTCGAGCGGAGCGACGCCCATGGCGTAGCGGAACGACGACGCCAGCCGGACCGCCGTGCTGGCCTCGAGGTTGCCGTCGTAGGCGTTGCTGCGCAGGCCGGCGAAGAAGCGCGACGCCGAGGCGGTCACCGCCGGGCGCAGCTCACGGAGCAGGTCGTCACCGGCAGCGATCGGTCGCTCGCCGATGGCGTCCTCGATCGCCGCGCGGGCCTCGCGCAGCGGGAGCGCCTGAGCGTCGATCGCCAGGGCCGCCTCGTACCCGAAGAGGTGACCGGCCACGGTGGTCAGGACGAAGGCGAGATCGGGGTGCGTGGCGGGCACCGAGATGACGTGCAGCGCAGCAGCGAAGCGCTCCTGGCCGTCGGTGGCGATGACGACCGGCGACGCCTTGTGCGCCCGGTAGATCGCCACCTCCTTGGCGACGTCGTCGGCCGTCGAGCCCTCGAGGCCGGCGGCGCACACGAGGATCAGCGGCTCGCAGGAGAGGTCGATGTGCTTCTTGTCCTCGGTGGCGTCACACGCGATCGAGCGGTAGCAGAGCTCGCTCAGCTTGATGCGCAGCTCCTCGGCGGCGATGAGGTTGGCGCCGTTGCCCACCATCGCCCAGTAGCGCTTGGGCGGCGCCAGCTGCTGGGCGACGGCGGCGATGTCGGCACGGCGCGCCACGGTTGCCTCCATCGCGTCCGGCAGCTCGCGCAGCGCCGACACGATCTCCTGGTCGACCTTGCCGCCCACCTCCGCGGCGATCGCCCAGGCCAGCAGGAACCCGGCGGCGACCTGCGCGTAGAACGCCTTCGTCGACGCGACGCTCATCTCCACGTCGCGCCCGTCGGAGGTGTAGAGGACGCCGTCGGCCTTGTCGGTCAGGTCCGACTGGCGGCGGTTGACGATCGCCACCACCCGCGCCCCTCGCGACCGCACGAGGTCGACGGTGCGGTTCGTGTCGGTGGTGGTCCCGGACTGGCTGATGGCGATGACGAGCGTGTCGCGCATGTCGGGCCGCAGGCCGAACCCCGACAGCTCCGTGGCGGGCAGCGCGTCGATCTGCAGGCAGCCGTCGGGTGCGGTGGCCTCGAGCGCGGCCGCCAGGCTGCGCGCCGCGACGTGGGCGGTGCCCTGCCCGATCACGTGCACGCGACCGATGCGGCCCGCTCGCAGGTCGGCTCGCACGTCCGCCGTGAGGACGTCGTCGGCGAGCGCGACCTCGACCTGCCCGTCGCTGCCGACGAGCTTGCCCCGAAGCGTCTTGCGGAAGCTCTGGGGCGCCTCGCTGATCTCCTTCAGCAGGAAGTGCGGGAAGCTGCCGCGGTCGATGTCGCGGGTCGTGATCTCCGCGTGCTGGAGATCACCCTCGGTGACGGGCAGCCCGGTGCCGTCGTAGGCCTGGCGGGTGATGCCCTCCACGGTGCCGGCCCGGGTGGCGTCGAGCACCACGATCTGGCCGCGGCTGGCGTTGGGGTTGTCGGGGTTGGCGGGGGTCTCGCCGTCGAGCCGGAGGTAGGTGTCGGTCAGCTCCACCAGCCCGTAGGGCTCCGATGCGACGACGTAGCAGCCGTCGGCGAGGCCGACGTAGAGGGCTTGGCCGCTCCCCCGCAGTGCGAGCATCAGGTGGTCGGGGCTCGATGCGGCGCTGGCAGCGATCGCCACGGAGCCCTCGAAGGCGGCGACGGTGTCGCGGAAGGCCGTCACGAGGTCGCCGTGATCGGCGAGCCGACGCGAGATCAGTGTGGGGATGACCTTGGCGTCGG
The DNA here is from genome assembly GCA_963715505.1 of uncultured Microthrixaceae bacterium. Taxonomy (GTDB): domain Bacteria; phylum Actinomycetota; class Acidimicrobiia; order Acidimicrobiales; family VFJN01; genus VFJN01. The sequence goes on along the minus strand of OY970242.1, from coordinate 22,826 downwards.
TCGTGATCTCCGGCGCCACGCGGAGCCCGTCGACCGCCTTCAGGTCGGCGAAGTTGTCGACGTCGCCGTTGAGGGCGGCCGTCACGAAGGGGCCCTCGACGCGCTCGGCCTCGAAGCTGTCGACCGGGTGCGCGTTGGGCTGGGAGATGATGCCGACGCTCGCCCAGCGGGTGTGCCCGAGCACCACCGCCGAGGCGGTGTCGTTCCCGAGCGCCAGGCGGAGCAGGTCGTCGTCGGCGATGTCGGCGCGCATGGCGGCGGTGTTGTCGCCGAGCTCGCCGATCTCCGCCGCGGCCTTGTACACGAAGCTGAGGTGCCCCTCCGCGGTGCGGACGGCCCTGGAGCGGAAGAGCGGGTCGGCCGCCCGCGCGGCGACCATCGTCGAGATCGCCGGGTCGGTGAGGTCGATGCCGTGGTCGCGCACGAGCACGGAGATCCCTGCGGAGTCGCGCCCGCGCACCTCGAGGCGGTCGAGCGCGGCGAGCGCCTGCTCGATCGACGTGCCGATCTCGATGGCGGACCAGCCGGCGTCGGACCCGACGAGCTCCCGCACGCGGTTCGCCGTCGGCACCCGGTCGCGCGAGACCGCCCACAGCGCGTCCTTCAGCCGGAGGAGCGCTGCGTTGCCGGCTTCGAGGTCGTGCCCGACGGGTGCGCCGCGGGCGTCCAGGTCGGCCTCGGTGGTGCGGATCCAGGCGTCGACCGCGGCCGCGGCCGCCGCCACCCGCGTCGCCACGTCGCGCTCGCGCACCAGCAGGGCCAGGCCGTCGGGGTCGCGCAGCAGGCGGTCGAGATCCTCGAGCTGCGCGGCTGCCTGGCGGGCGCCGACCACCACGTCAGCGGCGTCGTCGAGCCCGCGACGGGTGGCGTCGAGCCGTGCCTGGACGTCAGAGGCGGGAAGCGTCCGGCGGTCGCCGGGGCCCCGCAGGAGGGCGATGATGCCGCACACGAGAGATCGACCCTCCGTGGTTGGGAATCGGGACAGCGTACCGGTGGGCCGCCCTATCGGAGCGCCGCGACGGCGTCGGCGAGGCGCGCCGCGGCGGCCTCTGCCTGGTCCGCGGTGGGAGCCTCGACCATGACGCGCACCACCGGCTCCGTGCCGCTGGAGCGGATCAGGACGCGGCCGTGATCGCCGAGCTCGCGCTCGACGTCGGCGATCGGCACGGCGAGGCGCTCGGCGAGGTCCAGCGACGCGACGTCGACCCGGACGTTGCGCAGGACCTGCGGCAGCGCCGTCATGGCTGCGTCGGCGAGGTCCGCCAGCGGTCGGCCCGAGCGGGCGACGACGTCGAGCAGCTGGACGGCGGTCAGCACGCCGTCGCCGGTCGTGGCGAGGTCGGCGAAGATGACGTGGCCGCTCTGCTCGCCGCCGAGCGTGAGCCCGCCTGCCTCGAGCGCCTCGAGCACGTTGCGGTCGCCGACGGGGACCTCGACGACCTCGATGCCGTGCTCGGCCATGCCCAGCCGGAAGCCGAGGTTCGACATGACCGTGACGACGACGGATCGCTTGGCGAGGGTGCCCTGCGCCAGGCGGTCGATGGCGGCGATGGCGATGAGGTGGTCGCCGTCGACGAGCCGGCCGGTGGCGTCGACGGCGAGCATCCGGTCGGCGTCGCCGTCGAAGGCGATGCCGACGTCGGCGCCTCGCGCCACCACGGCGCGCTGCAGGTCTCGGGGGTCGGTGGAGCCGCAGCGGGCGTTGATGTTGGTGCCGTCCGGCTCGGCATGGAGCACGTCCACCTCGGCGCCGAGCGAGCGGAGCACGTCGGGGCCGACGGTCGACGCGGCGCCGTTGGCGCAGTCGACCACGACGCGCAGGCGGTCGAGCCGCCGGCTGCCGATGGACGCCGCGACGCTGCGGGCCCACTCCTCGACGCGGGCGGCGCCGTCGACGACCGTGCCGACCGCGTCGCCCGTCCGGGGCGCCAGGACCGCCTCGTGGCGCAGCAGCCGGTGGACCTCCTCCTCCAGCGCCGCCTCGAGGTCGTCGCTGAGCTTCTTGCCACCCGGCCCGAACAGCTTGATGCCGTTGTCCTCGAAGCGGTTGTGCGACGCCGAGATCACCGCGCCGGCGATCCCCTCCTGCGCGGCCACCCATGCCACCGATGGGGTCGGCGCGACGCCGAGCAGCGAGACCTCCACCCCTTCCGCCACCAGCCCTGCCACGAGCGACGCCTCCAGCAACGGGCCCGACCGGCGGGTGTCGCGCCCGACGACGAACCGCCACGACGGCAGCACCCGAGCCGCGGCGCGCCCGAAGGCCAGCACCACCTCAGGCGTGAGGTCGAGGTTGGCCACCCCGCGAACCCCGTCCGTCCCGAACTTGAGCATGGCGAGACAATGCCAGAGCCGAGCCGAGCGGGGGGAGTCTGAGCGCGCCCAAGGCGCACCGAGCCCTCGCGCGAGGTCGGCGACGCCGAGCGGGCTCGACCTAGCGCTTCGAGTACTGCGGCGCCTTGCGGGCCTTCTTGAGGCCGTACTTCTTGGATTCCTTCTCGCGGGCGTCGCGGGTGAGGAAGCCTGCCCGCTTGAGGGTGGGGCGCAGCTCGGGGTCGATCTCGATCAGGGCCCGGGCGATGCCGAGGCGCAGGGCGCCGGCCTGGCCGGTCGGGCCGCCGCCGAAGATCGTGGCGTCGATGTCGTAGGACTCGCTGGTCTCGGTGGACCGCAGCGGCTCCGTCAGGATCATCTGGTGCGTCTCGGAGGGGAAGTAGTCGGCCAGGGCGCGCTTGTTGACCGTGATGGTGCCGGCTCCGGCACGGACGCGGACGCGGGCGATGGCCTGCTTGCGTCGACCGGTGGACTGCACGAGGGGCTGCGGCATCGGATCTCCTACGCCGGGCGCCGGGCGCCGGGGACGTCGAGGGCCTCGGGCATCTGCGCCGAGTGGGGATGGACCGGACCGGCGTACACCTTGAGCTTGCCGAGCATCTGGCGGCCGAGCCGGTTCTTGGGGAGCATGCCGCGGATCGCACGGCGCACGGCTTCCTCGGGCTTGGCCGCCTGCGAGGCGGCGAAGGTGGCCGACTTGAGCCCCCCCGGGTAGCCGGAGTGCCGGTAGACGATCTTCTTCTCGGCCTTGTCGGAGGTGAGGACCACCTTCTCGGCGTTGACGATGATCACGTGGTCGCCCGTGTCGAGGTGCGGCGCGTACATCGCCTTGTGCTTGCCCCGCAGGATGCGGGCGGCCTCGGTGGCGAGGCGCCCGAGGACGAGGTCCTGGGCATCGATGACGAACCACTTGCGGTGGATCTCGCTGGCCTTGGGACTGTACGTGCGCACGCGGACGACCTTGCGGGAGCTTCGGGGGATCAACCGGGCGCGCTGGCACCCGGGGCGAGGTGCAAAACTACCGGCCCGATCCCCCACGCTCGCAACTTGCGCCCCGCAGAGCGCGCCCGCCTGCCCCTAGAGCACGATGTCGGGCGCCGCGGCTTCCTCGGGGTCCGGGGTGGCCTCGGCACGGGCCGCCATGGTGGTCAAGATGGCGGCGGCGTCGTCGACGATGGTGTGCTCGGCGCGCCGGAAGATCAGCGTGCCGAGCACCACCGGCGGCGTCACGACGTAGAAGGCCGTCGCCAGCGACCCGGTGAGGTCGGAGATGGCGCCGACGAAGATGGGCGCCAGCGCCGTGCCGAACACCGTGGAGACGAGCGCGAACGCCGACGTGCTCACGCCGCGGGCGTGGACGGGCGTGACGTCCATCATCGACGCCCGGATGCCCGGCGCAGCGCTCGCCGCCGCCAGCACCGCCACGAACTGCATCGCCAGCCGCAGCGGCACGAACGGGACGGCGATGCTGCCGGTGAAGAGCACCATGCAGGTCAGCACGGCGGTGGACGCCGCGCGGATGCGGCCCGCAGGACCGTCGCCGTACACCCGGTCGGCGACGCGCCCACCCCAGAAGGTCCCGACGATTCCCGCCGAGCCGAGCAGCAGGGCTGCCACACCGGCCGCCTGCTCCTCGCTCAGGCCCGAGAAGCGCTCGTGGTACACCGCCAGCCAGTAGCCGACGCCTGCCACCGTGAAGAGCATCGCCGAGACCCCGACGAGGACGTAGCGCAGCGTGCGGATGCCGAAGATCATCTGGAGGTCGGCCCGCAGCCCCGACCACGCCGTGCGGGCCAGGACGCTCGTGGGGACCCGCTCCGGCTCCGGCAGCTCCAGGCCGTCGGCCTCGCCGCGCCCGGGCTCGCGCATGCGGAACACCGCGAAGGCGATCACCGAGCCGGGCATGCCGACGATGGCGAAGGCCCACTGCCACCCGAAGGCGCCGCCCACCAGGCCGCCGAGGCCGATGCCGAGCCCGAGGCCGACGAAGGTCATCACCTGCTGCACCGAGAACACCCGGCCGCGCACCTCCGCCGGGTAGGTGTCGGCGAGCAGGGAGGTGGAGGCCGGGTCGTCGATCGCCTGGCCGAAGCCGAGCGAGGCCCGCGCCGCGAAGAGCTGGACGTAGTTGCGGGACAGCGCGGAGAGCAGCGACAGGGCGCTCCACGACAGCAGCGTCCACCCGATGAGCCGCGTGCGCCGCACCCGGTCGGCCACCCACCCCGCCGGGATCGAGGCAAGCGCGTTGACGAAGACGAACGCGAAGCCCAGCGAGCCGAGCTGCCAGTCGGCGAGGTCGAAGTCGTCCTGGATGAGGGGGAGGACGCCGCGCAGGATGCTGGTGTCGAGCTGGTCGACGAGCGTGACGAGCGACAGCACCACGAGCGGCCCCGCCGGCCTCCCGGCCAGTCCCGCCGCGTCCTTCCTCCGTGCCATCGTCCCCTGTGCCCCCAACCCCCGCGTTCCTGCGGCACCGCTTCGGCAAGACCTGGAGCAAGTGCCGCCGGAACGCATCCGTTGGCCCGACTTGACCCGCCGGTCAATCTACGCGAACCGCGCTACTCCGGGTAGTCGACGTGCCACAGGCACAGGCCCTGCGGCGGGGCGATCGGCGCCGCCAGGGCCCGGTCGCCGCTGCGCAGGATGCCGAGGACCTCGCCGGCGCGCACCTTGGCGTGGCCGGCCGCCACGACGGTCCCCACGATGCTGCGGACCATCTGGTGGCAGAAGGCCGTGGCGGTGATCTCGAAGCGCAGGACCCCGTCGTCGACGACCTCCCAGCCGGCCGACCGCACGCGGCGCACCAGGCTCACCGGCTCGCCGGAGCGCTTCGGTCGCCGGCAGAACGCCGAGAAGTCGTGCTCGCCGAGGAACGGGTCGCAGGCCAGCCGGAGCAGCTCGAGGTCGAGGGGCACGGGCACGTGCCAGGACAGGTGCGCCAGGAACGGGTCGGGCGCCGGCCGGTTGACGACCGTGTAGCGATAGGTGCGAGCCCGCGCCGAGAAGCGGGCGTCGAAGTCCGGGGCGGCGGCAGCGACCTCACGGACGACGATCTCGGGCCCGCAGAGCTTCAGCAGCGACCGCTGGAGCCCGCCGAGCTCGACGCTCTCGGCGAGGTCGACGCTCACCACCTGGCCCCAGGCGTGCACGCCACGATCCGTGCGTCCCGCGCAGGTCAGCTCCACGGGGTGGCGCGCCACACGCTCGATGGCCTCGCCGAGCACGCCCGCCACCGTGCGCTGCCCGGGCTGCGGGGCGAAGCCTGCGAAGCCGCTGCCGTCGTAGGCGACCAGCATCCGAACGCGCACCAGCGGCCCGCTCGGGGCCGCTGGTGTGTCAGACGGGTCGAACAGCGTCACGCAGCCGACCGTACTCACCCCGGGGCCGGAGGCGATCCGGCTTCGCCGGTCGCCGGGAGGCACCTGCGGAGGCGGGAGCGGAGCGACGCCCGGAGCAGGCGGCTAGATCAGCTCGATGCGCGCCATGGGGGCGTTGTCGCCTTGGCGGGGGCCCAGCTTGAGGATGCGGGTGTAGCCGCCGTTGCGATCCGCGTAGCGCGGGCCGATCTCCGCGAAGAGCTTGTGGGCCATCTCCTTGTCGCCGAGGTACGACACGACCTGGCGCTGGTTGTGCAGGCCGCCCTTCTTGGCCTTGGTGATGACCTTCTCGGCGATCGGCCGCAGGGCCTTGGCCTTGGCCTCGGTGGTCACGATGCCCTCGGCCGCGACGAGCGAGGCGACGAGGTTGGCCATCATGAGGCGCTGGTGGGAGGCGCTGCCGCCGAAGCGGCGGCCCTTCTTCGGGGTGGCGGGCATGTGCTAGTCCTTGGTCCGCAGCGAGAGGCCCCGCTCGTCGAGCTTCACGATGACCTCGTCGAGCGACTTCTGGCCGAAGTTCGTGATGGCGAGCAGGTCGTCGTCGGTCTTCTGGAGGAGCTCGCCGATGGAGTTGACCTGGGCCCGCTTCAGGCAGTTGCGGGGCCGCTCGGAGAGGTCGAGGTCCTCGATGGGGAGGTCGAGGTCGGGCGAGCCGGCCGCCGTGGTGGTGATCTCGCCCAGCTCGAGGCCCTGCGGCTCGTCGCTCATCTCGGCGACGAGGCCCACGAGCGATCGCAGGGTGTCGCCGGCGGAGGCCAGGGCCTCGCGAGGGCTGATGGAGCCGTCGGTCTCGACGTCGAGGACGAGCCGGTCGTACTCCGTGGACTGCTCCACGCGGGTCGGCTCGACCAGGAAGGCGACCCGGCGCACGGGCGAGAAGATGGAGTCGACCGGGATGACGCCGATCGTGGCGCTGCCCTTGTTCCGGTCGGCCGACACGTAGCCACGCCCCTTGGACACCGTGATGTCGATGGCGAGCCGCCCCGACTTGTTGAGCGTGGCGATGTGCATCTCCGGGTTGAGGATCTCGACGTCGGAGGTGGTCTCGATGTCAGCGGCGGTCACCTCGGCGGGACCCTTGGCGTCCAGGCGCAGGGTGACGGGCTCGTCGCTGTGGCAGACGAGCACCAGGTCCTTGAGGTTGAGGATGATGTCGGTGACGTCCTCGATGACACCGTTGATGGTGTCGAACTCGTGGAGGGCATCGTCGAAGCGGAGCTGGGTGATGGCCGCGCCGGGGATCGACGACAGCAGGGTGCGCCGGAGCGAGTTGCCCAGGGTGTGGCCGAAGCCGGGCTCCAGCGGGCTGACGGCGAAGCGCTGACGGTTGCCTTCGGCCTCGCCGATCGCCTCGACGGTGGGGCGCTGGATGACGAGCATGATCTACCTCGGGACTGGGCGGCGGGGGGACAGGACTACTTCGAGTACAGCTCGACGATGAGCTGCTCTCGGACGGGCACGTCGATCTGCTCGCGCAGCGGGAGCTCGCGCACGGTGACCTGACGGCCGCCCTCGCCAGCGTCGAGCCAGGCGGGGAGCCGGACGTCGAGCGTGTCGAGGTTGTGCTGGATGACGATCATCTCCTGGCTCTTCGCCCGCAGCGACACGACGTCGCCCTTGCGGACGCGAGCACTGGGGATGTCGACGCGGCGCCCGTTGACGTCGATCAGGCCGTGGTTCACGAACTGGCGAGCCTGCGGACGGGTGCGGGCCCAGCCGGCACGGAAGACGATGTTGTCGAGGCGCTGCTCGAGCATGCGGAGCAGGTTCTCGCCGGTGACGCCCTTCTGGCGGGTCGCCTCCTTGTAGAGGTTCTCGAACTGGCGCTCGAGGAGGCCGTAGATGTGCTTGGCCTTCTGCTTCTCCTGGAGCTGCATCGAGTACTCCGACGGCTGGCGCCGGCGCGAGCGGCCGTGCTCACCCGGCGGGTAGGGCCGCTTGTCGAGGGCCTTGCGGCCCTTCTCGTTCTCGAAGACGTTGACGCCGAGGCGCCGGGAGATCTTGACCTTGGGTCCGGTGTAGCGAGCCATGGTTCCTACCGCCTCAGACTCGGCGCCGCTTGGGTGGGCGGCAGCCGTTGTGGGGGACCGGGGTGACGTCCTTGATGCCCGTGACCTCGATGCCGGTGCTCTGCAGCGACCGGATGGCGGTCTCACGGCCCGAGCCGGGCCCCTTCACCTGCACGTCGACCTTGCGCACGCCGTGCTCCATGGCGCCGCGGGCGGCCTTCTCGGCGGCCATCTGGGCGGCGTAGGGCGTCGACTTGCGGGAGCCCTTGAAGCCGACGTTGCCGGCCGAGGCCCAGGACAGGACGTTGCCCTCCTGGTCGGTGATCGTGATGATCGTGTTGTTGAACGAGCTCTTGATGTGGGCGACGCCGTGGGAGACGTTGCGGCGCTCGCGCTTGCGGGGCCGGCGGCCGCCGGGCTTGGGCTTGGCCATTACTTGCGCACCTTCTTCTTGCCGGCGACGGTCTTCTTGGGGCCCTTGCGGGTGCGGGCGTTGGTCTGCGTGCGCTGACCGCGGACCGGGAGGCCCTTGCGGTGGCGGAGGCCCTGCCAGCAGCCGATCTCCATCTTGCGACGGATGTCCTGCTGGATGTCGCGGCGCAGGTCGCCCTCGACCTCGAGGTTCTGGTCGACGTAGGCGCGGATCCGGTTCACCTCTTCATCGGTGAGGTCGCGGACCCGGGTGTTGCAATCGAGGCCGAGGTCGGCGCAGATCTTCTGCGCCGTCGTGCGGCCGATGCCAAAGATGTAGGTGAGCGAGATCTCCAGCCGCTTCTCGCGGGGGATGTCGACGCCGGCGATACGTGCCATGTGCTGCGGGTGCCTGCCTTGTCTCGATCAGCCCTGGCGCTGCTTGTGCCGGGGGTTGGTGCAGATGACCTGGACGCGCCCGTGGCGGCGGATCACCTTGCAGTTGTCACACATCTTCTTGACGCTGGGTCGGACCTTCATCGCGAGGCTCTCGTTCACTTGTAGCGGTAGGTGATCCGACCCCGGGTGAGGTCGTAGGGGGTGAGCTCCACCTGGACGCGGTCGCCGGGCAGGATGCGGATGTAGTGCATCCGCATCTTCCCGGAGATGTGGGCCAAGACCTTGTGCCCGTTCTCCAGCTCCACCCGGAACATCGCGTTCGGGAGGGGCTCCATCACCGTCCCTTCCAGGACGATCGCGTCTTCCTTGGGCTTGGCCAGGGTGGTGCTCCTGCGGGGGTTCGTGACGGGTCCAGCTCAGCGCCGCGTGGGGCGCGTGCGACCGCAGAACAGGACCCAGGGCCGAAGGGAGATGCTAGCGCGGGCAGCGCGAACGTCCAACTCGCGCTCAGCGCCGCCGCAGCCGCCTGCAGCGACCGCCACAGTAGCCCGATCGATGCTACCGGGTGAGGATCTCGGGCCCGTCGTCGGTGATGGCGATGGTGTGCTCGGCGTGGGCGGCGAGGCGGCCGTCGGCGGTGACCACGGTCCAGTGGTCCTCGAGCAGGGCGGTGCCGGGCCTGCCGGCGCAGACCATCGGCTCGACGGCGTAGGTCTGGCCCGGGGCCAGCCGGGGGCCCTTGCCGGGCTGGCCCCAGTTGGGCACGTCGGGCGGCTCGTGCATGGCGGTGCCGATGCCGTGGCCCGTGTACTCCCGCACCACCGAGAAGCCTGCCTCCTCGGCGGCGGCCTGGACGGCGGCACCGATGTCCGAGAGGCGACCGCCCGGCTGCATGGCGGCGATGCCCGCCTCGAGGGACCGCTCGGTGACGTCGATGAGCCGTGCGGCCTCGGCGTCGATGGCGCCCACGCCGGCGGTGAAGGCGGCGTCACCGTGCCAGCCCTCGACGATGGCGCCGCAGTCGATGGAGATGATGTCCCCGTCGGCGAGCACGTACGGGCCCGGGATGCCGTGGACGATCACGTGGTTCGGCGAGGCGCAGATCACCCCGGGGAACGGCGGGTGCCCATAGCCCAGGAAGTTCGATCGGGCGCCCCGCTGCTCGATGACCTCGCGCCCGATGCGGTCGAGCTCGGCCGTGGTGACCCCGGGGCGGATGGCCGCCCGGATCCGCTCGTGCATCTCGGCGACGACCTTCCCGGCCTTGCGCATCTTGGCGAGATCCGACGACGACTTCAGCACGACGGCAGGCTACGTGAACGCCAGCACGGTCAGATCCCGGCGGGCGGCGACCCCCACCGCAGGCCGCACCAGACGCTCGTCGTGCAACCTCCGGTTGCGACGGGGAACGCTAGGAGCGGCGTGCGTCGATGGCGTCGATGAGTCGCAGGGTGACCTCGTCGGCGGAGCCGAGGCCGTCGACGGCGGCCAGCAGGCCCCGGTCGGCGTACCAGGCGATCAGCGGCGCGGTCTCGCGCTCGTAGAGGTCGAGGCGCTTCTGGATGGCCCCGGGCGTGTCGTCGGCACGCTGCACCACGTCTCCCCCGCAGTTGTCGCACACCCAGCCGTACTTGGGCGGCACGTCGACCGAGTAGTTGGCGCCGCAGTCGGTGCAGACCCGGCGTGCCGCCAGGCGCTCGAGCACGACGTCGGTGGGCACCACCAGGTCGATGACGAGGTCGAGCGGCGCCGACCCCGTGATGTCGGCGAGCAGCTCCGCCTGACCCACCGTGCGGGGGAAGCCGTCGAGGATGTAGCCGCGGTGGCGCGTGTCGTCGCGGTCGAGGCGCTCCTCGACCACGCCGCCCATGATCTCGTCGGAGACGAGCTCACCGCGGTCCATGATCTCCTTGGCCTTGAGACCGAACTCGGTGCCCTCCTTGACCGCAGAGCGCAGCATGTCGCCGGTCGAGATGTGCGGCACGACGTAGTGGCGCGACAGGCGCACGCACTGCGTTCCCTTGCCGGCGCCCTGCCGCCCCAGGAGGACCAGCCGGGCTCCGGGGATCACGTACCGATCCTCGAGCCGCTCACTTCAAGAAGCCCTCGTAGTTGCGCATCATCAGCTGGCTGTCGATCTGCTTCATCGTCTCGAGGGCGACGCCGACGGCGATGAGGATCGAGATGCCGGCGAAGGGGAAGTTCTGCACGTCGGCCACCGCGAGCAGCAGCGACGGCAGCAGGGCGATCGCCGCGATGAACAGGGCGCCGGGGAGGGTGATGCGAGAGAGGATCCGGGCGAGGTACCGCTCGGTCTGGGGCCCCGGGCGGATGCCGGGGATGAAGCCGCCCTGCTTGCGGATGTTCTCGGCCTGCTGGACCGGGTCGAAGGCGATGGCGGTGTAGAAGTACGAGAAGCCGATGATCAGCAGGCCGTAGACCACCACGTAGCCGATCGAGTCGGGCTGCACGAGGTGGTCGTTGACGATGCGCTGCACCGACGCTCCCCAGCCGTCGGCGGGCAGCACGTTGGTGAGCAGGATCGGCAGGTAGAGCACGGAGCTGGCGAAGATGATCGGGATCACGCCGGACTGGTTGACCTTGAGCGGGATGTAGGTGCTCTGGCCGCCGTACATGCGCCGGCCGACGACGCGCTTGGCGAACTGCACCGGGATGCGGCGCTGGCCCTGCTCGATGAACACGATCCCGACGAGGAGCACCACGGCAAGGGCGAGCAGCAGCACGAGCAGGGTCGTGCCCTTCTCGGCCTTGAGCTGGGCGCCGGCGGCGGGGAAGACGGAGACGACCGAGGCGAAGATCAGCAGCGACATGCCGTTGCCGATGCCGCGCTGGCTGATCAGCTCGCCGATCCACATCAGCAGCGCCGTGCCGGCGGTGAGGGTCAGCACCACCACGATCACCCGGAACGGCGTGAACTCCGGCAGCACGTCGAGCCCGGTGGTGTTGCCGCCGAGGAGGCCGCCGCCACCGTTGTGGAACAGGAAGGCCAGGCCGGTCGACTGCACGAGCGCGATGGACACCGCCAGGTAGCGGGTCCACTGGGTGATCTTGCGCTGGCCCACCGCGCCCATCTTCTGCCACTCCTCCAGCTTGGGGATCACCACGGTGAGGATCTGCATGATGATGGAGGAGGTGATGTACGGCATGATGCCGAGCGCGAACAGGGCGAACTGGGTGAGCGCGCCGCCCGAGAACAGCTGCAGGAAGCCCAGCACCCCGGCACCCTCGTCGGCCTGGCGCTTCAGCTCCTGCACGGCGTCGAGATCGATGCCGGGCGCCGGGATGAACGCGCCGAAGCGGTAGACCGCGAGCATCAGCAGCGTGAAGAGGATCTTGCCCCGCAGGTCGGGGATCCTGAAGATGTTCCGGACGCTGGACAGCACGGGCTGGGCTCCTCGTCAGCGACGCTGCCAGCGGCAGCAGGCGATCTCGGTCAGCGGTTGGCGAACTGGTTGCCCTGCACCGGGGGACGTCGGTCGCCCCAGGGCTTGGGCAGGATCTCAACGGTACCGCCGGCTGCCGTGATGGCTGCCTCGGCCGACTTCGAGAAGGCATGGGCCTTGACGGTGACGGCGCGGGTGAGCTCGCCACGGCCGAGCACCTTGACCAGGGCCCCCTTGTGCGCCAGGCCCTTGCGGTGGAGCAGCTCGGGGCTGATCTCGTCGAGGCCCGAGGTCTCGATCACGTCGAGGTTGATGCCCTGGTACTCGACCCGGAAGGGGTTGTTGAAGCCCTTGAGCTTCGGGATGCGCATGTGCAGCGGCATCTGGCCGCCCTCGAAGCTCGAGGGGACCTTGCTGCGCGCCTTCTGGCCCTTGGTGCCTCGCCCGGCCGTCTTGCCGCCCTTGCCGGCGATGCCGCGGCCGACGCGCTTCTTGCGGCGGTTCGAGCCGGGCACCGGCTGCAGGTCGTGGATCTTGATGGTCATGCGGACTCCTCAACCGAGACGAGGTGCGGCACGCGGGCCAGCATCCCCCGGATCTCGGGTCGATCGGGGAGGGTGTTGGTCTTGCCGATGCGGCCCAGGCCCAGCGCCCGCAGGGTCCCGCGCTGCTTCGGCTTGGTGCCGATGGCGGACCGCACCTGGGTGACGGTGATCGTCGACTCGCCGGCCATCACGCGACCTCTTCGGGGACGTGCGGGCCGCGCTCGCTCTGGCGGTACGCCTCGAGCATGCCCTTGGGGACGAACTCGTCGGCGTCGAGGCCGCGCAGGCGGGCGACCTCGTCAGGCCGCTTCAGGGCCCGGAGGCCGGCGATGGTTGCCCGGGCGACGTTGATGTGGTTGGCCGAGCCGAGCGACTTGCAGAGCACGTCGTGGACGCCGGCCTCCTCGAGGATGGCGCGGGCGGCGCCACCGGCGATGACGCCGGTACCCGGGGCGGCGGGCTTGAGCAGCACCCGCCCGGCGCCCGTGCGGCCGATGACCTGGTGGGTGATGGTGGAGCCGGCGAGGGCGACCTGGAAGAGGTTCTTGCGGGCCTCCTCGGTGCCCTTCTGGATGGCGAGGGGCACCTCCTTGGCCTTGCCGTAGCCGAGGCCGACGCGCCCGTTGCCGTCGCCGATCACGACGAGCGCCGTGAAGCTGAAGCGACGACCGCCCTTCACGACCTTGGCGACGCGGTTGATGTTGATGACCCGCGACTCGCGCAGGGTCGTGTCGGTCGACTGCCTCGGGTTCTCGCGGTCGCTGCGCTCGCGGTCGCGGCGCGGTCCGGTTCCATTGGCCATGTTGCTAGAGCTCCAGTCCGGCGTCGCGGGCGGCGTCGGCGATCGCCGCCACGCGCCCGTGGTAGAGGTTCCCGCCGCGGTCGAAGACGACCTTCGTGACGCCGGCGGCCTTGGCCCGCTCGGCCAGGGCGCGCCCGACCTTGGCGGCGGCTTCCTTGTTGCTCGTGGCGCCGCCGCGCGCGTCGGCCTCGGTGGAGGAGGCCGACGCCAGCGTGCGACCGCTGCGGTCGTCGATCACCTGGGCGGCGATGTGCTTGTTCGATCGGAACACGGCGAGGCGGGGCCGCTCGGCGGTGCCGACGACCTTCTTGCGGACCCGGCGGTGACGCCGGATGCGGGCCTCGCGCTTGTGCTGTGCGGTGACGGTCATGAGCGTTGTCCTTACTTGCCCGTCTTCCCGGCCTTCTTGGCGACGTGCTCGCCGAGGTACCGGACGCCCTTGCCCTTGTAGGGCTCGGGCTTGCGGATCTTGCGGATGTTGGCGGCGACCTGGCCGACCGCCTCCTTGTCGATGCCCCGGACCACGATGCGGTTCGGGGTTGGCACCTCGAAGGTGATGCCCTCGGGGGCGTCGACGTGCACAGGGTGGCTGAAGCCGAGGGCGAGGTCGAGCCGGTTGGTGCCCTGGGCGGCCGCGCGGTAGCCGACGCCGATGATCTCGAGCTCCTTGGTGAACTCCGAGTGGACCCCGACGACCATGTTGTTCACGAGCGAGCGGACCAGGCCGTGCATGGCCCGGTTCTCCCGCTCGTCGTCGGGGCGCTCCACCACCAGCTGGTCACCGTCCTGGCGGACCGTGATGGCACCGGGGATGTCGCGCTCGAGGGTGCCCTTGGGGCCCTTCACCGTGAGATGGGACCCGGCGATCGTGACGTCGACGCCGCTGGGGACCGGGATGGGGTTCTTGCCTACACGGCTCAAAAGTCTGCCTCCGGCACTTGGCTCAGCCGCGCCTCGATGAGCGACGAGGCGGCGCTGTCGGGTTCGCTCGCAAGCTCGCTCATGTGGATCACCACACGAAGCAGAGGACTTCGCCGCCCACGTTGCGCTTGCGCGCCTCGCGGTCGGTCATCAGCCCCTGGCTGGTCGAGAGGACGGCCACGCCCAGGCCACCGAAGACCCGGGGGACCTTGGTGGCCTGGCTGTAGACGCGCAGGCCCGGCTTGGACACCCGCCGCAGGCCGGAGATCACGCGGGCGCGCTCGGGCGAGTACTTCATGCGGATGTGGAGGACGCGGCCGGGGCGCTCGGTGTTGTCGGCGACCTCGAAGCCGTCGATGTAGCCCTCCTTGTGGAGGATCTCGGCGAGCGCCTCCTTCACCTTGGAGGAGGGCATGCGGACGTCGTCGTGCATCGCCACGTTGGCGTTGCGGATGCGGGTCAGCATGTCGGAGATGGGGTCGGTCATCGTCATGGTCGGCCTCCCTTCACCAGCTCGCCTTGGTGACGCCCGGGATCTCCCCGGCGTGCACCATCTCCCGCAGGCAGACCCGGCAGAGCCCGAACTTGCGGTAGACGGAGTGCGGGCGCCCGCATCGCTTGCAGCGGGTGTAGGCGCGGACCTTGAACTTCGGGGTCCGCTGCTGCTTCTCGATCAGTGCCTTCTTGGCCATCAGCCCTGCCCCTCACGCTTGAACGGGAAGCCGAAGGCGTCGAGGAGGGCCTTGCCTTCGGCATCGGTCTTGGCGGTCGTCACGATCGTGATGTCCATGCCGCGGGGGGCATCGATCGAGTCGTAGTCGACCTCCGGGAAGATCAGCTGCTCGGACACGCCGAACGTGTAGTTGCCCCGACCGTCGAACGACCGCGGGTTGAGGCCCCGGAAGTCGCGGATGCGGGGGATCGCAAGGCTGATGAGGCGGTCGAGGAACTCCCACATGCGGGCGCCTCGCAGCGTCACCTTCGCCCCGATGGCATTGCCCTCGCGCAGCTTGAAGTTGGCGATCGACTTCTTGGCCCGCGTCACGACGGGCTTCTGGCCGGTGATCGTGGTGAGGTCGGCGACCGCGCCCTCGAGCAGCGAGGGCTGCCCCAGCGCCGCGCCCACACCCATGTTGAGCACGATCTTCTCGAGGCGGGGGACCTCCATGACGTTGCCGAGCCCGAGCTGCTCCTTGAGCGCGGCGCGGATCTCGTCGTCGTACCGGCCCTTGAGGCGCGGCACCTGGGCCTGGGGGGTCGTGGTGCTCATGCGATGTCACCTCCGCACTTCTTGCAGACGCGCAGCTTCGTGCCGTCGGCCTCGATGCGGTAGCCGACCCGAGTCGCCTTGCCGCAGCTCGGGCACACCAGCGCCACGTTGGCGACCGGGATCGGCATGTCCTTGTCGATGATGCCGCCCTGCATCGTGGACCGCGTGGGCTTCTGGTGCTTCTTGGCGACGTTGACGCCGTCGACGATCACCTTGCCGCTCTCGGGGATCGACCGCATGACCACGCCGGTCTTGCCGCGGTCCTTGCCGGTGAGCACCTTGACGTTGTCGCCCTTCTTGATCTTGAGTCCTGCCATCAGATGACCTCGGGGGCGAGTGAGACGATCTTCATGAACTTCTTGTCGCGCAGCTCGCGGCCCACCGGACCGAAGATGCGCGTGCCGCGCGGGTTCATCTGCTCGTTGATGAGCACGGCGGCGTTCTCGTCGAAGCGGATGTAGCTGCCGTCAGGGCGGCGCCGCTCCTTCTTGACGCGCACGACGACGCACTTCACGACCTCGCCCTTCTTCACGGCGGCGCCGGGGATGGCGTCCTTGACGGTGGCGACGAAGACGTCGCCGATCGTGGCGTAGCGGCGCTTGGTGCCGCCGAGCACGCGGATGCAGAGGACCTCCTTGGCCCCGCTGTTGTCCGCCACCCGCAGGCGCGATTCCTGCTGGATCATGCGAAGCTCCTCGGCGCTCTCACGCTGGTCGGCGGTCGCATGATCCAAGGATCACCGTGCTCCTGGATTCGCTCGCTGCGCTCGCTCACCGTGCTCGCTCCAGGACTTCGAGGAGGCGCCAGCGCTTGAGCTTGGACAGCGGGCGCGTCTCCTGGACGCGCACCTTGTCGCCGACCTTGGTCTCGTTGGCCTCGTCGTGGACGTAGAGCTTCTTGGTCCGCACCATCGACTTCTTGTAGAGCGGGTGCGGCTTGCGGGTCGTCACGGTCACGACCGCGGTCTTCTCCATGCCCGCGGAGGTCACGATGCCCTCGCGGACCTTGCGGGTGTTGGGCCGGGTGGCTTCGTCGGCCATCACGCGTTCTCCCTCTCGGTGGCGGCAAGCGCCTCGGCGGCCGCGATCTCTCGGGCCCGCAGCTCGGTGTTGATCCGCGCCACGTTGCGACGGACCTCGGTGAGCCGGGAGCTGTTGTCGAGCTGGCCGGTGGCGTTCTGGAAGCGCAGGTTGAACAGCTCTTCCTTGGTGTCGGCCAGCGCCTTGACGAGGCCGGCATCGTCCATGTCGCGGTAGGCGGCGTGCTTGGTGGCCATCAGAGCGGCTCCTCACGGGTCACGAACCGGGCCTTGATCGGCAGCTTCTGGATGGCGCGCTCGATCGCCTCGCGTGCCAGGACCGGGTCGGGGTAGGACAGCTCGAACATGATGCGGCCGGGCTTCACGACCGCCACCCAGCGCTCCGGGTTGCCCTTGCCCGAGCCCATGCGGGTCTCGGCGGGCTTCTCGGTGACCGGCTTGTCGGGGAAGATCGTGATCCAGACCTTGCCGCCGCGGCGCGTCTTGCGCGTCATGGCGATTCGGGCCGCCTCGATCTGGCGTGCCGTGATCCACCCGGGTTCGAGCGCCTGGACGCCGTACTCGCCGAAGGTGACCTCGGTGCCGCCCTTGGACTGACCCTTGCGGCGCCCGCGCTGCTGCTTGCGGTGCTTGACCTTCTTGGGCATCAGCACGTCAATCACCGTCCCCAGGGTGGAACTTGGGCGTCTCGTGGTGGTGCTGCACGCGGCGCTCGATCTCCTCCTCCTCGGCGAGGAGGCGCTCCAGCTCGGGGTCGGCCTCCTTGATGAGGGGCTCGGCCTCGGCGGGCGCCTCGGCCTCGGGCCCGGTGCCCTCCGGCTTGCGCCGGGCAGCCGCCGAGCTCGAGACGACCCGGCGGGGCGCGGCGGCGCCACCGGAGGTCTCGCCGACGGCCATGGCGGCCTCGCGGCTGATCTTGTCCTCGCCCTGGGGCTTGTAGGGGAGGATGTCACCCTTGTAGAGCCACACCTTCACGCCGATGCGCCCGGCGGGGGTGCGGGCCTCGCGGAAGCCGTAGTCGATGTCGGCGCGCAGCGTGTGCAGCGGGACGCGGCCCTCGCGGTACCACTCGGTGCGGGACATCTCGGAGCCACCGAGGCGACCGGAGCACTGCACGCGGATGCCGAGGGCACCGGCCTTCTGCGCGTTCTGCACGGCGCGCTTCATCGCCCGGCGAAAGGCGACGCGGCCGGCGAGCTGGTCGGCGACGCCCTGCGCGATGAGGGCGGCGTCGAGCTCGGGCTGCTTGATCTCCTGGATGTTGAGCTGCACCTTGTTGTTGCCGGTGATGGCGGTGAGTCCGGCTCGCAGGCGGTCGGCCTCGGCGCCACGGCGGCCGATGACGATGCCCGGGCGCGCCGTGTGGACGTCGACCCGCAGGCGGTCGCGCGTGCGCTCGATCTCGACCCGGCTGATCGCCGCGTGCGGGAGCTGGGTCATCAGGAAGTTGCGGATCTTCCAGTCCTCGATGACGAAGCTGCCGTACTCCTTGCGATCAGCGAACCAGCGGGACTTCCAGTCGGTGGTGACACCGAGCCGGAAGCCGTAGGGGTTGACCTTCTGGCCCATCAGCTCTTCTCCTCACCCGAGGCATCCGCCTCGGGCTCGTCTGTTGGTGCATCGAGGGGCGCTCCGCCACCCTCGGCGTCGTCCTCCGGCGCATCCGAGGCCTGTGGCTCGGCTGCAGCCTCCTCGACGGCTTCGACGACGGCTTCGGTGGGCTCCGCCGGCACCTCGTTCTCGGCGTCGGCGACGACCTCGTCGGTCACGTCGGTCGCCGACTCGAGGTCGGCCTCGGCAGCCTCGGCAGCCTCGGCGGCCTCGATCGTGTCCTCGGTGGGCTCGCCGTCGTGGTCGTGGTCGTGGTCCTGCGCTGCGGCGGCGGCCGCGCGGCTCTTGGCGACGCGGGCGCGGCGCGCCTCGGCGGCGTCGCGACGCACGCCGCCGCGGCTGACGGCTGCGTCGGTGCGAGCCCGGCGCTGCTCGAGCCGCGCCGGATCCATGCGGCTCACGATGAGGGTGATGTGGCACGTGCGCTTGCGGATGCGCGTGGCTCGGCCACGAGCGCGGGGACGCCAGCGCTTGAGCGTCGGCCCCTCGTCCGCGTAGCAGGCGGAGACGAACAGCTCGTTGGGATCGATCTCGTCGTTCTTCTCCGCGTTGGCGACCGCCGAGGCGAGCAGCTTGCGGATGTCGGCAGCGACGGCGCGGTCGGTGAACTCGAGGACGCCGTCGGCGTCGTCGACGTGCAGGCCACGGATCAGGTCGAGGACCTCCCGCGCCTTGTAGGCCGAGACCCGCAGGTAGCGGACCGAGGCCCGGGTGCCGGGACGCTCGTTGGTCTTGGTGCCGAACGCCATCGCTATCGCCGCCCTCGGGCTTGCTTCTCCATGCCCGCGTGGAACCTGAACGTGCGGGTGGGCGAGAACTCGCCCAGCTTGTGACCGACCATGGCCTCGGTGACGTAGACCGGCACGTGCTTGCGTCCGTCGTGGACGGCGATCGTGTGACCGACCATGTCGGGGATGATCGTGGAGCGGCGGCTCCAGGTCTTGATGACCTTCTTCTGGCCCTGCTGGTTCAGCGCGTCGACCTTCTTGAGCAGATGGTCGTCGACGAAGGGACCCTTCTTGAGGCTGCGGGGCATGATCCTTACCTCCGGCTGCCGCGCGTACGGCGCCGGCGAACGATGAGCTTCTGGGACGGCTTCGTGGTGTCTCGGGTACGGCCCTCGGGCTGGCCCCACGGCGAGACCGGGTGCCGGCCGCCGGAGGTCTTGCCCTCGCCACCGCCGAGGGGGTGGTCGACGGGGTTCATGGCCACGCCGCGGGTCTGGGGCTTGACGCCCTTCCAGCGGTTGCGGCCGGCCTTGCCGATCTTGATGAGCTCCGCCTCGGCGTTGCCGACCTCGCCGACGGTCGCCCGGCAGTCGATCGACACGCGCCGCATCTCGGTGCTGGGCAGGCGCAGGGTGGCGAAGTCGCCCTCCTTGGCGACGAGCTGCACCGAAGAGCCGGCGGAGCGGGCCATCTTGGCGCCGCCGCCGGGCTGGAGCTCGATGTTGTGCACGGTGGTGCCGACCGGGATGTAGCGCAGCGGCAGTGCGTTGCCGGGACGGATCTCCGAGCCCTGACCGGACTGGAGGACGTCGCCGACGACGACGTCGCGGGGGGCGAGGATGTAGCGCTTCTCGCCGTCGAGGTAGTGGAGCAGGAGGATGCGGCAGTTGCGGTTCGGGTCGTACTCGACGGCCGCGACCTTGGCCGGCACGCCGTCCTTGCGCCGCTTGAAGTCGATGACGCGGTAGCGCTGCTTGTGACCACCGCCCTTGTGCCGGGCGGTCTTGCGGCCGTAGTTGTTGCGGCCGCCGGTGTTGTGCTTCGGGGCGAGCAGCGATCGCTCGGGTCGGTCCCGGGTGATCTCCTTGAAGTCGGAGACCGTCTGGAACCGCCGGGCGGGGCTGGTGGGCTTGCGCTTGCGAAGTGCCATGGGGTTCTGACCTATGCCTGGAAGAGGTCGATCGTCTCGCCGGCGGCGAGGGTGACGATCGCCCGCTTGGTGTCGGGTCGGCTGCCGAAGGTGAACGTGCGCCGGTTGCGCTTGCGCTTGCCCTTGCGGTTGAGCGTGTTCACCTTGAGGACCTTGACGCCGAAGATGGCCTCGACGGCGTCGTGGATCTCGGGCTTGGAGGCGTCGGGGTGGACCTTGAAGGTGTAGGCACCCGCCTCGGTGAGCGCGTAGGACTTCTCGCTCACGATCGGCGCCAGGATGACGTCGCGGGGATCCTTCACGAAGCCTCCTCGGTGGCGTGGCTGCCACGAGTCACCGGGCGATCGACCGGCAGCGTGTCGGGCGTGAAGACGACCCAGTCCGAGACCAAGACGTCGTAGGCGTTGAGCTCGCCGGCGCCGCAGACGTGCACGTGGTCGCCGAGGTTGCGCAGGCTCTTCCACACGGCGTCGTCGTCGGGTCGCAGCACCACGAGCACGCGGCCCTCGACGCCGTTGGCCCGCAGCGCGGCGAGGGCGCCCTTGGTGCTGGGCGCCTCGAGGCCCCAGTCGATCACGAGCACCCGGCCCGACGCTGCGCGGTCGGACAGCGCCGACTTCAGCGCCAGGCGGATCATCTTCTTGGGGGTGCGCTGCGCGTAGTCGCGCGGCTTGGGGGCGTGGGTCACGCCACCGCCGACCCAGTGCGGGGCACGGATCGACCCGGCGCGTGCCCGGCCGGTGCCCTTCTGCTTCCAGGGCTTCGCTCCCCCGCCACGCACCTCGGCGCGGGTCTTGGTGGACTGCGTGCCGCTCCGGCGCGCCGCCAGCTGGGCGGTCACCACCTGGTGCATGACCGGCACGTTGGGCTCGACGCCGAACATGGCGTCGTCGAGCTCCACCGAGCCCGCCTTGGCGCCCTTGGCGTCGACGGTGTCGACCTTGGCCATCAGGCACCTGCCTTCACTGCGTCGCGGATGAGGACCAGGCCGCCCTTGGGGCCGGGCACCGCTCCCCGCACGAGCACGAGGTCGCGCTCCGCGTCGGCCTGGACGACCGTGAGGTTCAGCGTGGTGACCTTCTGTGCGCCCATGCGGCCGGCCATCCGGGTGCCCCGGAAGACCCGGGACGGGGTGGCGCAGGCACCGATGGCGCCGGGGGCGCGGTGCACGCGGTGGGCGCCGTGGGAGGCGGGCATGCCGCTGAAGCCGTGGCGCTTCATCGTGCCGGCGAAGCCCTTGCCCTTGCTGACGGCGGTGACGTCGATCTTGTCGCCGTCGCTCAGCAGGCTGGCGGTGAGCTCCTGGCCGACCTCGTAGTCGGACACGTCGTCGAGGCGCAGCTCGACGAGCTGCGGGCCTGGCTCCACGCCGGCCTTCTCGAACTGCCCGAGCTTGGGCTTGGTGAGCTTGCTGGCCTGCTTCGTGCCGAAGGTGACCTGGAGGGCGGTGTAGCCGTCGTGCTCGGAGGTCTTCACCTGCACGACGCGACAGGGCTTGACCCGCAGGACGGTGACCGGGACGACGCGGTTGTCGTCGTCCCAGACCTGGGTCATCCCTACCTTTTCGCCGACGATTGCCTTTGTCGCCATGACGACTGCGTCTCTCTCTTCGCTGCTGCGGGGGCAAGTCGCCCCGTTCCACGCGAACGCTCCGCACGGAAGACCCGGCGGAGCGTGGTTCGGTTGTGCCAGGCGGTTCCTGCGAGTGCGGGCCTGCCCGGACTTCGGTTTGCGATCGGGCCAGAGGACCGCAGGGCCCGCTGGCACGGAAGGAGCAGGATAGCGGCGGTCGCCACCCTCGTCCAAAGCGCGGCGTCAGGGGCGCAGCCCCCGCGACCGCAGTGGTTGGACCTAGACCTGCTGGATCTTGATCTCGATGTCGACCCCGGCGGGGAGCTCGATGCGCTGCAGCGAGTCGACGGTCTTGGCGGACGGCTCGAGGATGTCGAGCAGGCGCTTGTGGATGCGCATCTCAAAGTGCTCGCGGCTGTCCTTGTCCTTGTGAGGCCCGCGGATCACCGTGTACCGGTGGTTCTCGGTCGGGAGCGGGATCGGACCACGCACCGTGGCCTGCGTGCGCAGCACCGTCTCGACGATCTTCTTCGTCGACTGGTCGATGACCTCGTGGTCGTACGCCTTCAGGCGGATGCGGATCTTCTGCTTCTCAGCCATGCTCTCGTCTCACTTGTCAAGGAACCCGGGCCCTGCCGCCGACCGGCGGCCGGGTACTACTTCAGGATCTTGGTGACGCGGCCGGCGCCGACGGTGCGGCCACCCTCACGGATGGCGAAGCGCAGACCCTCTTCCATCGCGATCGGGTGGATCAGCTCCACCGTCATCGTCGTGTTGTCACCCGGCATGCACATCTCCGTGCCCTCCGGCAGCACCACATGCCCCGTGATGTCCGTCGTCCGGAAGAAGAACTGCGGCCGATAGTTCGAGAAGAACGGCTTGTGCCGCCCACCCTCAGCCTGGGTCAACACGTACACCTGCCCCTCGAACTCGGAGTGCGGCGTGATGCTCCCCGGCTTGCACAGCACCTGACCACGCTCCACCTCCTCCTTCTTCGTACCCCGCAACAACGCACCGATGTTGTCCCCCGCCTGGCCCTGATCCAACAGCTTGCGGAACATCTCCACACCCGTGCACGTCGTCTTCTGCGTCGGACGGATCCCCACGATCTCGATCTCATCACCCGTGTGGATCACCCCCTGCTCCACCTTCCCGGTCACCACCGTGCCCCGACCCGTGATCGAGAACACATCCTCGATCGGCATCAAGAACGGCTTGTCGAGATCCCGCTCCGGCTCCGGCACGAAGTCATCC